>JAEZST010000021.1 GCA_023443865.1 Spirochaetota bacterium
GGGGTTCCTTTGTTGCCTTAATGGGTTTATGGTGAACACCATTTTAGCGATTTGGAACCCCTCTTTACGAGCTAAAACCGGAAAAATCAAACCGGATATTTTAGGAAATATACCGCCGGACGCGACATATATTGGGCCATATCGATTGAATAGAATATGATGATTGTACAGCTTGAGTTAATTCATCAAGCGTAACTATGTATTCTTGCCGTAATTTGGCTCGGCAATTGTTTTTATAACAATAAGGTTTTCTAGATCGAGTTTAAGTATTAGAGCAATTCGCATGCAATCCTTCTGACTAATATGTTTCATGAAAGAACCTTTCGGAATGAATTGGCGTATTAATCCTTTTGTAATTTCATCGGTACCCCGGTCCTAACTGTGTCTCCTTCCCAATGACCAAGTTTAGTACGAATATCAATGTGTACATGCCGGGCGGAAATGTGGCGTTTGTAGGCTAAACTACCCCTGGCGGCATAAGAATTAATTTTTTACATTAAATGAAGAACAATAAGAGGAGGACTTGAGCGTGAGAGAAGGTAACTCGCAATCTATGTTAGTTTTGGAAAAAACGTTTGATTGCAGCGCAGAGAGAATCTGGAGTTTCTGGACGAACCCTGATCTGATGCGCCTTTGGTTCGGGTCGGATCCCAATGGGATCGTTTTGGTTGCCTCATCGAATCCTGAGGTCAACGGAAGCTTCTCCGTGACTTTCAGGAATTCCAATGGAACCGAGCACACGTGCTCAGGTATATATACTGTGGTTGAACCTTTCAAGATGCTTGTTTTCACTTGGTACTGGAGTGGAAGGGAAGAGAACGTTGAAGTAGTGTCAGTCGGATTTGAACAGTTTGGAGATTGCGTTACGATGGTGTTCAAACACAAGGATATTGATCCCGAGACCAGTCACGATTATCGACTCGGTTGGGTTTCCACATTTGAGAAATTAGCGAAAGCGATTCAGATGTCGTCATCCAAACCTTCTTGATTTCAGAATTCATTGAAAAAAAATATAGCGATCTCCTAAAAACGGGGTTAAAATGGCTTAAAAAGTATAGTCTCTGAAACCAGGTTATACGATTTTAACACGAAGCCATAGCCGCGTAAGGAGCGATTATGTTTGTTATGCAGGTCAACAAAAGTGCGTGTTCAAAGTGTTATAGCTGTATTTCTATTTGCGCGAATAGTAACGTATTGGTACAAGATACCGAGGGTTATCCGAAATACGAAAACATTCACAAATGTATTTCATGCGGCCATTGCATCGCGATATGCCCGAATAACGCCCTTTCCGTCATCAATGTCGATACCAGCGATCAAGAAGGCTATATGGCGAAAGGAATGCCGTTAAGCCCCGTTGAAATAGAATCGGAAGCTCTGTTTCAGGCGATTTGCGGTATCCGGTCAGACAGGTTTTATGAAGCGAAAGAGGTAGAAGAATTCAAAATACGAAAAATTATCGACGCAATGGTTTTATCCCCGTCGGCGGGAAATGAGCAAAACAGGTCATATCACGTTTTTTCCGACGCGGGTACGATTCGCGCCATGGAAACGGATCTCGATAAGGAGAATGAGAAAACCAAGAAAATTGTGAATAACCCATTAATCAAAATGGGCTTAAAGAATGCCTTGGAGAAAAATTGCAGGGTTGCCTATGAAAAATATAACCGAATACCGAGTACAGGCGAGATTGAACGAAAGGTCGAAGACACGATAAGGGAATTAACGTTGAAAAGGGACGATTTCTTTCTGAAAAAAGCCCCCGTATTGATTTTTGCCAAATCCGACATAAGCAAAAAGGGAATGCATAAGGATTTTTATAAGTCGGACGTGGAAATCGCGTTGACGTACGGAACGATAATCGCCCATTCCCTTGGTTTATCAAGCTGTAGGCTTGGTTTGGCTGAAATTATGATTAATAGAAGCAAGGCGTTGCGCGAGAAGTATTTTGTGGGGAAGAATGAAAGAATAAACGGTATCCTCGCGGTCGGCTACTCAAATACTAAATGGTATCGCATTCCCCCAAGAGGGCCCGCAAAGGTAACGTATAATTAAGGGAACATGCGAATAACTCCCTCAAACCGGTAATTCCTGTCGTCATGAAAATCGTTAACCGTCGACCATCACTCGATGGAGACCGCTCTTCTTATGCTTTTCGCCCATCCCTTCGGGTAATAAGTACCGGTTAATTGAATGTTGGGTTAACGCCGCTTATGCGGCACAAAAAATACGGAGATTAAAATGGATTTAACGCTGGAAGAAATAAAAAGCGCCGGGTACAAGCTGCAAGCCGCTGATAAGGGCTCGTGGAAAGTATATAACGAAGAAAATCCCGTTCCTGGGTACTTTGAATTCGATTGGCTCAGCGGTCGCTTTCCCGATTTGTATCACGACTTCGCGCTTTCCTCGGTAGGACTCATCTCGAAGCTTCATACGATCGTCGATTTTTCGGGTATGAACGTATTGGATATCGGGGCCGGTACCGGTAGGTCGTCAATGGAATTGGCAAAGAAGGCAAAGCAGGTTACCGGTACGGACGTTTATGATTCCGTAATGAATTTCGCGAAAGAAGAAATTGCTAAACGGGGAATAAAAAACATTCGCTACGAATATGGAGATCGGGACAATCTTCCCTTCCCTGACGGAACGTTTGACGCCGTAACCTTTTCGTGGGCCGAGGTAAACCATAAAGAAGCCTATCGCGTGCTGAAAAACAACGGTTATTTAATCCAGATGGGTTCGATTCCGGAGGCCTTATGCGGGGAAATAACCGATTACTTGAACGGCACAAGCAATAACGACCCCAAAATTTTCCTTGAAGGCTATCCCGAGGAAGTTCTCAAAAGGGAAAACACGGTTTTCTCCGGCGTTCCGTTGGTTGATTCGGTAAGCGTTCATTTATTTACCTATAAATCCGTATATGAATCACCCGAAGAAGTCGCCGCCATAGCCGGGCGTTTATACGGACCAAAGGCAAAGGAATACTTTCTAAGCCGAAACCAGAACACGTTCTCCTGGCGGTTGGAAATTCTTATCGGACGGGTAAAGAAGTAAAAACCTGAGCGGTCGCTTGGGGTGAATATCAACGGTAAGGAAAAGCAGTGCTTAATACTCAAGCTTTATCCCGTCCCGCGGAGGAATATGAAGAAAGCTGCAATACTGTGTTTGCTAATTACGTTATTTCTGGCATGTAAAAGCTTACATGACCAAAAATCGGTTGACGATGATCTTGTTGAAATAAACCTTGATTTTGAGGATTCGACTCATTATCCCTGGGAAGGCCAATATAATGAGGGGAATTTCAGTATCATGGGCGATTCCAACGATAAATTCGGCGCGTTCCGGCTGTATGAAAACGGAGACTACTGGACTTCTCCCAACACGGGCCTAAAGACCGCGCGCAGCGAAATTCAACTGTTTAATACCTGTAAAATCGATACAAAAATGAGCTATTCCTTTGATTTTCAAATTCCCAATAGCTACGTAGAATCAGGCGATTGGCAGATTATATGCCAGTTTCATGATCAGCCAGACGCAAGCGCGGGCGAAACGTGGGCGAATTACCCGAGCCATTCTCCTCCCGTCTCGGTTAAATACAAGAATGGGGGAATAGTGATCGCTGTTTACTCATGGGAAACAAATCAAATAATGGATTTGGTTTCTGTACCGATCGAGAAAGATACATGGTATAACCTGAAGCTGGAAATCAAGTGGTCATTGAAAAACGACGGTTACGTGAGGGCCTTTCTCAACGGCGTCGCGGTTATGAAAGCGGATAATAAGCAAATCTATTACGGGCGGAATTGCTTTAACAAGGCGTCCAATTACGTGAAAATCGGGTTATACAGATCAAATGATATCATGACATACGGCGAGATATATTTCGATAACGTTCTTTCGAAGCGAATAGAGTGACTAGGGCATAGCCGGATACGGAAGGGCCTGCTTCATATCGTTATACTTCATATGCTAAGGGGAGATTCCTGAATGGCTACGAATAATAAGGCATCAGCCGAGATTTTTGACCTGGGAAATAACGTGTGGCGCATCGTGGAAAAGAACACGGTGAATATCTATCTCGTCGTCGGTTCGGCAAAGGCAATGCTCATCGATACTGGTTACGGTAAGATTGATTTACTGGGTATCGTTTCGAATATTACCACATTACCGCTTATCGTCGTGAATACCCATGCCCATCCGGACCATTCAGGCGGCAACGATGCGTTCGGCGCGATCCATGCCCATAAAGGCGATTTTGAGGGAATCAGGCATTATAGCAGCCGCCATGGTTTTTCTCTCGAAGCCTTGAACGATAACGATAGCGTCGACCTGGGAAATAGGGAGATAGAAATCGTCCACGCGCCGGGACACACGGCGGGCAGTATCTGCCTGTACGACAAGGCGCATAAATTCCTATTCACCGCCGATACCTGCAATAGGATGACCTGGCTCTTTCTGGACGTGTGCGTCGGTTTCCCCGCGTATTATCAATCGTTATTGCGCTTGAGAAAGTATATCGATGACGATCTCGTAATCTGTCCCGGCCATAACGAAGAGGCGGGGAAAAAGCTTCTGGAAGACTGCGTTGAGTGCGCAAGGAAAATTCTTGCCGGGGAAAAGGGCGTGCCTTATACCTATCGGCCCGGAAAAGGCCTAGAAGTAACCCATGAATCGGTTACGATCGTGTATGATCCCGATACATTGTAAATAGTCCCCCGTTATCGAAAGAGGGCCCCGAGAAAGGGAACGTAGCTTTCCGCGATCATGGCGTCGGTGACGAGGTGTCCCGCCTTGTATTCGCGAATCTCCACGGGGATTCCCGCCTTTTCCATCCGGTCGGCGATAAAGCGGGTCCCGCGGATTATCCAGCCATACCCGTCCCGATTGCCGTACGCGAGCGAAACGAGTTTTAGCTTTGCCGGCCGCGCGGCGTACGCGGCGAGCCGCGCGTCTACGCTTCCGAACCCCTTCTGCCATTCGTCCACGATCGCTTCGTCTTCGGCCGAGCCGTCAAGCTTCGGGATTCGGGCATACGGCGGCGAGAGCGTTAGGTCGGGGGCGAAGGCCGCGCCGTACGCGTTCCGGTAGGTCGAGTTCCATCCGGGGATGGTATCCGAAACGCCGTTTTCGTCCCAGGCGCCGGGACAACAAACCCACGCGCCCGAAAAGAGATCGCTCCTGTTAAGCGCGATGCCCCACGCGCCGAAACCGCCCATCGAGTAACCCGCGAGCGCGCGGCCCTCTAGGGTCGCGATCGTCCTGAATCGAGCGTCGACGAGGGCAACGGTCTCCTCGGTGACCAGGTCTTCCCAGTTCCCGGTCGCGATTGAATTCGCGTAAAAGGAGCCTCCGAGACTGTTACCGCCCTCGACCGAGACGAGAATGACCTCGGGAACGCCGGGCGCTTCCGTGGCCTTCGCGCGCAGGGTAAGGACCATCGACATCGCGCCGTCTCCGAAACCGTGAAGGGCGTAGACGACCGGATACCGCCGGTTGCCCGACGTTTCATAGCTCGCGGGAAGCGAGACGAATATCTCGGTCTCGGCCTTTTTCTCGAGTTTCCCCGCGGCGATCGCGCGGGACTCGATCGTGAATTTCCAAAGGGTATCCGTGCGTTTCTCTTTCTCGATTACGCGCGGGCCAGCCGGGCCGCACGAGGAAGCGACGATAAGGGCCGCGATCGCGAGGGCGGACGACAGGAGCTTCTTCATGCCCTTACCGTATACCTTTCGGCCGGTCCTGAATGAACCGTTCTTGCGCAATTTGCGCCCGGAACGTTACAACGACGCCATGAGGGACCACTACCTTTCGATACTCGAGCGGGTCATTGCCCGCGTGGAACGCTCGCTCGCCGAACCCCTCAGCCTCGACGAGCTTTCCGAAGAGGCTGCGCTCTCGAAATTCCACCTTCACCGCGTATTTCGCGCGCTCGCCGGGATTCCGCTCGCAGAATACGTTCGCCGCCGCCGCCGCGGCGAAAGCCTAAAAACGCTCGCTAACCCCTCTCGATCGGTACTGGAAGTCGCCCTCGAAAACGGATTCTAGCACGAGCAAAGCTATATCCGCGCGTTCAAGGCGCGTTGGGGCCTTACCCCCGGCTCCTGGCGGACGATAAAGCCCCTCCTCGAAGTCACCGAGCGAATCGCGGCGGAGGGGCTCTCTTCCATCGGCGAGGAAAGCGCCCTCCTCGCGTCCCGCCTCGTCGTTCGGCCGCCGATGAGCCTCTGCGGCGTACCGTATCTCGTCACCGACGCGGAAAACGCGGCCGAAGATACCGTCGCGCGAGCGGCGAACCGCTTTCTTTCCGAAGGCTTTCCCCGCATCGCCGAACCCGCGTTCGCCGATCGGTACGTCGGGTACGTCGAGCATTGCCCCGACCCCTCCGGCAATCGTTACCACGCGTGCGCCGAACTTAAGAAGGCTCCCCGTCTCCCGCCGCCTGACGGTATGCGCCACATCGGAATCGATCGGGGCACCTTCCGCGAATTCCTTCTCGTCTCGCGCGTCCATCCCTCCCGCCTCGGATGGAAAGACGTGGAGGCCCTGTACGGCGCGGTCTTCGGCGATTGGCTTCCGCGGCATAATGAATGCGCCCGAGCGCTTTGGCACCTCGAATACGTGGACCTTTCCGCCGCCGCGGAAGATTACGGCGAATTCAGGATCCTGCTCCCAGTCGAGTAACGCGATCCGTGCGGATTCCGGCGAAAATGTATACGCAATTATACCCTCAGGTTGAAGGCGCGTACGCGGCGCGATACAAAGGATATGAATATGAAGAATCTATTAACGACGCTCCTATTGATATCGCTCGGGTGTACGTCCGCGTTTTCTGGGGAGCCGGTTCGGGGTGAGTCCCCAAAAATCGAGTTCAACGGGCTTACCGGAACGATTCCGGCATTATTCGGCGCAAGGCCAAAGGCCTCTATTTCCTTGGGATCGTATTATCTCGATCCGGAGGAATTGGTCGCGCGGAACTTTGATGCGATATTCGACTGCGACGGGGCGGGCAACGCGTACCTGTCAGGCGACGACGACGTCTATTATGAACGGTTTTCAAACGTGCTTTCCGACGAGATAATGGGCAACCTTTTAGATATAGGCGCCTATGGCCATGTTTTGGTAAACGCTTTCGCCGATGGCAATGTCATTACTATCTCTTTTGACGTTCAATGTACCGAGAACTCGATCCTCCCGCTGTATTTCGATACGGTCAACGGTGACCTGAAGCTTTCGGCGAGTATCGATTGCGAAATCGAGTATCACATCGCGTTTGACCTTGAGTTGGATTCCGAAATAGTTAATGGCGACGATATGTTGAAGGGCGTGAATATCGCGCTATACGATTACTCTATCGAAATAAAGCCAATCGAAAGCGATTCGCGGAATACGGCCAAAGTCGTCTATAATTACGATTTTCATGAGGTATTCCTCGGCGATGAAAGCGTTTCCATGCGTATTGACTGGCGGCTTTCCGGTAATGGGGAAGATACCGAAGAGCCTCAAAAAATCGCCTATGAGCGGCTTACGAAAGGCGATTATACCTGGGAAATCGGGTCGTTATGGAATGTGTCTTTATCGGGAATGAGCGGCGATAGCGCGGGCGACGAAACCGAGGGATTCGAAATCTACGTAAATATAGATGATACGACGGATATTGAGAATCAAATAATTAGCGTAATCGATACTGAGGGTTCAAAGGAATTTCGCGTTAGGCAATTGCGTTTCCGTATGCCCCCGGAACGCGATTAATCCTAAAACCGCGAAACCGATAGGCGCCGATCAGGTATTCGCGACTAGCATTGAAGTAACGCAGCCGAAGTACGATATCGATGACGTAGCGGACGATTTGGCAACGCAAAAAAAAGACGACTTCTATTAATCCGACGCGAAAATCGCGGCGTCTTACGCGCCATTTTTCCCCGAATCGATGATACAATGGGCGGTATGACAGATACGCACTCTAATGCCAAGCGCCTCACGATCGGGTATTTCAATTCAGACGTCACCGGTGAATGGGCGCTCAGACCCCTCAGAGGCGCCATACAGGCTGCCCGCGATTTGAACGTCAATCTCGTCGCCTTTCACGGGCAGCCTGCCGGGACGAATAATCCCCTGCGTCAACAGGATAATATCATCTACGAACTCGCCTTGAACGGGCGTCTTGACGGACTTATCGCCTGGAAGGGGCACCTTACGGAGTCGCTCGGGGAGGATGGGACTTCCGCGTTCTACAAACGGTACGGCGTACCGGTCGTGACGGTCGAGGGTAGCCATCCCGGCGTACCCTGCGTTACCTACGGAAACAGCGAGGGCGTGAAGCTTATCGTGGATCACCTCGTCAACGTTCACGGCATTAAGCGGATCGCCTACCTCGGGCTGACCGATAACCACGCGGGATTCGAGTCGCGCTTCCGGGGTTACAGGGAAGCCCTCGCCGCTCACGCTCTGCCCCTCGACGACGCCTTCGTGCAGCGGCAAAACATGTGGAACCGCACTCCCTCCGGCGAGCAGTTCAATCGGGAGTTGGACGCCTGGCTTAAGGATATCCGCGGAAGGGGCGTACGGGCCATAATCGGTTCCTGCGACCCGAACGCGACGTGGGCTATCGAGCGGCTGGCGGCGATCGGCGCGAACGTTCCCTACGACATGTCGGTTATCGGCTTCGACGGCTTCAGGGACAGCAGGCTCAGCTCCCCCCCGCTCACGACCGTTGACCCCGATTGGGGCGAGCTCGGCAGGCGCGCCGTAGGGGAAATGGTCCGCCTGATTACGCGCGGTTCCATCCCGGAGCTCGTCATGGTTTCCCCCCGCCTGGCGATTGCCGAGTCGTGCGGCTGCGTGAATTCGAGCCTCGTTCAGGCCGGTTCCCGGTCCGGAACCGCGAATAGGACGGCTCTCGCGGCCGAGATAGACTCGTATCTGGGAGAGCGGAAGGGAAAGCGGCTCGGCGATTCCCTCGTGCGCGCGTTCTTCGGCGATTCCTTCGAGCGAACCCTGGACCTATCCCTCCGCGAATGCTTCGACGGCGACGACGATCACCTTGCGTGGCAAAACGCCATATCCGCGCTTGAGCGCGCCTCGCGGACCGCGTTTCCGCTCCGTGCCCGGCGCGACGCCGCCGCGCGACGCTGCTCCCGCGCGCGGCTACTGGTCGAAACGTTGGCCATGCAAAAACAGGAAATCATCCGCTCGAGAATACATGAACGGAAGAATGGGGAAATGGCCTTCGGCCTTGAGCTCATTTCCAATTTCGACCTTGAGAGCATCGCCGCGACCCTCGCCTCGGGCTTGCCGGGTTTAAGCGTGGACCGGGCATACGTCTCCCTGTACGAGGACCCCCGTCCCTACCGGTATCCCGATCCCGCGCCCGAGTATTCGCGCCTCGTCTTCGCCATGGAAGCGGGCGTTCGCGTCCCGCTGCCCGCGGACGGCTTGCGGTTCCCGTCGCGGCTCCTGGTTCCGGACGAGCTCGGTTCTTGGGAAGGCCACAACGTGCTGACCGTCCAATGCCTTCGCTACCGCGACCGGCAAATCGGTTTCGGCGTATTCGACGTGGGAAAAACGTCCGGCGCGTTCATGGATTCGCTTTCCGCCCAAATTTCAAGCGCGCTCCAGGGCGCCCTCCTGCTCGGGCAGGTTAACCGCCAGTACGACGCGCTCGGTAAGGGGGTCATTTCCCTTGGCCGATCCATGGGCGACATGACCAGCCATATCGAGACCATTTCCGAGAGCGTCGGGAAACAGAGCGCGGCCGTGGAAGAGAGCGCGAGCTCCATCCAGCAAATGACGGGCAATATTCAAAGCGTTGCCGGCGTTTCCGAGCACGCGGCGACCGTTTCCCGCGACCTGGACGAGATAGCGGAAAAGTCCATCGCCTCGATCAAGGCCTTGCTGAAGTCTATAAAGATCGTCCAGGAGAAATCGGGCGACGTGAAGGACCTCCTTCTCCTGATCCACGACGTTTCGGACCGGACCAAGCTTCTCTCCCTGAACGCGGCCATAGAGGCGGCCCGGGCGGGGGCGAGCGGGAAGGGTTTCGGCGTGGTGGCGAAGGAAATCCGCGCGCTCGCGGAAAGCGCTGAATCGAGCGTAACCAGGATCTCGACGGTAATCGAGACCCTTAACGGCGAGATAGCGCGGGCCGGAACCCTTTCTTCCGGAATCGGGGGCGACCTAGACGGGATCGTGAAGGGGCTGCAAACCAACGCGAACGGCGTGGCGGCCCTGAAGGACGCGATGCGGGAACAGAGTTCCGGCGCGGAGGAGCTTCTCAGGGCGATCGCCGAGCTCGTTGAGGAAACGACCGAGATTAAGGATGCCGTCGCGGCCCAGGCCCGGGCCACGGGGGAATTCAAGAACGCGCTTTCCGAGCTGGATACCCTGCTGGAAAAACGTTCCTGACGGCGACCGTCCCGCCGGCCATGCCCGCTTTTGGGAAACCGCGAGGAGGGGCCGCGGCCGGGCGATAGGCCTCGCCCCGCGTGACGCGTACTTGGCGGCGGCTCCGCCGCGCATAGTTCGCGCCGCGCGGGATTTTCTGCCTCATCTTAAAAAAAACATGACACAGGGTGGCGTATATTATGCCGTATACTGCCCTCATTATGGGAGATAGGCCATGAATATCGGTATCATCGGCGCGGGCTTTATGGGGTCCGTGCACGCGCGCGCGATCAACGGTCTTTTCGCTGGCTCGCTTGCCGGCATCGCGGCGAAAACGTCGACGAGGGCGGCTTCTCTCGCCGCCGAATTGCATACGGAATGCTTTGACTCTGTCGGGGATTTAATCCGCGAAAGCGATATAGACATTATCGATATTTGCGCGCCGACGAGCGCCCATGCCCGTCTCGCCTGCGAATGCATGGAAGCGGGAAAGCACGTCATCGTCGAATACCCGTTGTGCGAAACCCGGGAGGAATTGGATAGATTGCTCAGGGTCAGTAAGGAAACCGGCAGGGTGTGCGCGGGAGCCTATTATTCCCGTTTTCAGAGCCAGTACAAATACTTCTTTGAATTATCCAAAACCGGCAAAATCGGGTCGATACGAACCCTGAACGTTTCCCGAAGGAGCGCGCCCGTATTCTCGAGCGGGGATATCGTCAACGACCTCATGGCCCAGGATATCGATTTTGCCGTACGCTTGCTCGGAACGCCAAACTCCCTTTCCTGCGCGAATAGGGGAGAGGAACACTGCGTTCTTGTTTTCGCGTACGATTCGGCTATCGTAACGATCGAGGGCAGTACCGACATGCACGACGGATACCCGTTTACCACGCGGCATTTCGCGGCCGGAACGACCGGTTCGCTCGTTTTGGATTGGTCATTCGTCGACCGCCCGAAGTCGCGTTTCCTATACGCCGATAAGGACGGGGAATCGGAACTTACTAAGGACGATTACGACCCCTATGTCTTTGAATTGGAACGTATCGTCAAGGGAATCGCGTCCAAAAGAACGGAAGAATTCGACATCGCTTCCTTGTACGAGTCCGCGGCCCTTACCTTCGCGTGCAGGGAGCGTATGCGTTAAATCGCGTGGGCGAGGCTCTCTGACCCGAAAAAAATTACGGCTCCCTTTCCTAGGGAAAACCCTCGATTGCCGACGCGCCGATGCGGCCTTAGACTCGTTCAAAAGGGAGTTAAAATGGGTATGAATAATCGTCTCGCCGCGTGCGCGCTCCTGACCGCGCTCGCCTGTTCTTTCGTCTTCGCGTCCGGTAAAAAGGAGGCCCCGGTGAAAGGAAGTCCGGAAAGCGCCGCGTTGCGCGTCGTGTTCAACGAAAAATCCGTGTTCGATCCCTCGCAGGCGAAGGGCCTCACGCTCAATGCCGACGGTTCGGCGACCTGGGTCGCGTCCGCTTTCGCCTCGGGCGGCGGCGTGGTGTTTTACGTAAAGCCCGACGCGTCCGTCATCAATATCTCGAATTACGATTCCGTGGATATAGAATTGGAATGCGCTCCCGTCGAGGGCAAGTGGGCTCCCGGCGCGCTGAAACCGAGTTTCGGATTCAGGCTCTACACCCCCGAGGCGACCGGTTTTTGGAGCGGCTTCGAGGACGTCGCGTATTTCGATTACGACGGCGAGGGCAATTCCGGCACGATCGTGAAGAACGTGAAGATTTCCGACGCGTGGGTGAGTAAGTACGTGGAAAGCTGCGATAACGACGACATACTTGGCTTCACGTTGAAGTTCAACGCCTATCAGCGGGGCAACGCCGATTCGGACGAGCTTACGGTTACCCTCAAAAGCGTTACCTTCAACAAAAAGCCCGGAACGCCCGCCGACTCTCCCACCTCAGACGGCCTTACCGACGCGGACCGGGGCACGGTATCGGCGATCGCCTATCCTTCCCATGACTACGTGACGGGTAACGCGGCGGAATACCGAAAGCCGGCCTGGGTATATCTCCCGGCGGGCTACGACGCCGCGGATAAAACGAAGAAGTATCCCCTGCTCGTGCTCATGCACGGGTACCAGCAAAACCAGGATACCTGGGGACTGAGGGACTCAGGAACGGGCGGCAAGATCAAGGGATACATGGATCGGGGTATGTTCTCCGGCGAGGTAGAAAAGTTCGTGCTCGTCGTGGCGAACGGCGTCGCGAGCGGCAACTACGGCGACGGCAAAGGGACGGACATCGCGGGCTTCAGGGCTTTTGGCGGCGAGCTCAGGAACGACCTTATCCCGTTCATGCGGAAAAATTACAACATTGCGGAAGGGCGAGAGAACGTGGCCATGGCCGGGCTTTCGATGGGCGGCATGCAGACCCTGACCATCGGTATCGGCGACGCCCTCGACCTGATCGGCTGGTTCGGCGCCTTCTCCTTTCCCGCGCCGACGGCCGCCGAACTCAACGCAAAGATGGAAGCGAACGGCTTTCAGGGCTACGACGTTAAGTACCTCTACGCGATTTGCGGCGACAACGACTTCGTGGCGAAATGGGACGCGTACGAGCAGGGCATGAAAGACCTGAGCGCCGGTTTCGACAAGGTTGAGCTCGGCGAGAACTTCTCTTACGAGCGCTTCGAGGGCGGCACCCACGACTTCCCGGTTTGGTATCGGGGCTTCAAGCATTTCATTCCGCTTGTCTTCAAAAAGTAAACCCCTGCGGGGATCTTCGCGCCCCGGCGCGTCGTAAACCCGCTCCGCTTCAGGTCCCCGTCCCGCTCCACTTGCGCGCGCCCCTCGACCAAACGAGGCAGGCGACGCCGAAGCTCGCGAAGCCCGCTACCGGCGTGAGCCAGGGAACGAGGCCGGCTTCCGCCGGGCGAAGGATTAGCTGCGAGGGGTAAAAGGCCATAAAGCCGATGGGCATCGCCACGGAAAACGCGAAGCGGAGCGCCCCGTTGAAGATCGTCATGGGGTACCGCGCGTTTTCCCGGAATCGGCTCGCGAGGTTAAGGAACGAGTGCGCGTTGGTAAGCCAGAAGGCCGTGCTCGCCGAGGCGACCATGATCGCGCACACGACGAGGCTGGCCGACGCGAGGAGGACGAGGGTTAGTCCGACGCGCGCCGCGGTCCAGACAAGGCCGAGCTTTACCGAGGCCCAGGCCATGAGCGCGAGGCCGATCGGTACGCCGTTCAGCGACATGATATCGATGGTCTCCGACATGTAATAGAACATCATGTTGAGGGGCCGGAAGTAATACTTGATAAAGTCGCCGTTCCGGACCTTCCAGGGAAGCTGCCACACGTTCTGGAAGAACACGCCGTTCGGTACCATCGCGACCATGTAGAACCCGAACACGAACACCAGCTCCTCCAGCGACCACCCGGCGAGGGAGCGTATGTTCGCGAAGAGCACCACGACGCTGAAAAAGCTCGGCAAAAACCAGAGGAGCATGAAAACGAAGGAAACGAGGAAATCGGCGCGGTAGCTCATTCGCGCCTTCAGGTACTGGGCCGCGAGGAGGCGGTAGAGCCTCGCGTATCGCCGTATGGTCGTCATCGTCAGCCTCCGTTCACCGTGAGCTTGCGCTGCGCCGCCGCGAAAAGCGCGCGTGCCAAAACGAAAAAGAGAACGGTCCAGGCCGCCTGCCGGGCGAGGAAGGGCAGGGCCTCGGCGATGCCCGCGCCGCCGTCGGCCAAAATGCGGGCGGGCGCGTTGTACAACGCCTGAAAGGGCAGCCACTCGAGCACGGCGCGCACGCGAGCGGGGTAAAAGGGCAGGGGAACCAGCGCTCCCGAGAGCACTAGGATCGCCGCGTCCTTCGCGTTGATCACGCCCCTGCTCGAATTGAGCGCGAAGACCGAAAGCCCGGTAACGAAGTCAATGAGGAAGTTGAGGAAGAAGGCGATCGCGACCGCCGGTATAAAAAGGAGCACGTTGAGGATGCCCGGCAGCCCCGCGCCCGAGAGGGCGAAGGAAAGCACGAGGGCGGGAAGCCCAACCGCCGCCAGGTTAACGAACCCGTCGCCCGCCGATTCGGCGAACAGCTGCCCCATGAAGTTCTGGGGCCTGCAGAGAAAGCGGAAAATGTCGCCGCTCGTGACCATCCTGTTCAGGCTCCAGTCCACGAAGGTCTGTATGATCGCGGATATGCTCATCGAAACGCCTACGTAGAGGTAGGCCCGCTCGAAGCCCACGCCGCCGATCGCGCCCGCGCCGGAACCCGCGTACACGGCCTTCCAGAGAAAGCGGGCGATAACCAGGTATATAACCGTGCCGGCGAGGCTGAAAAGGAAATGCCCCCGGTACGCGAGCGACGCCTGTATCTCGTTCCGGGCGATCGCGGCGTACGAGGCGGCTCGTCCCGCCCTGGCGCCCGTCATCCGAGGGCTCCCGCGTACACCCGCCTGATCACCTCTTCCATCTCGATCTCCTGAACCTTGATATCCTTCACCGCGAAGGAAGCGAGGATCGGGTTGAGGAGCTCGAGGAGCGGAACGCGGTCCTGATCGAAGCTCACGCCGAGCCAGCCGCTCGAAACCTCCCCGAAGACTATCTCTTTCTCGCCCCGGGCCCGCGAGGCGGTTTCCGACTTGAGCCGCGCGATCTCGGCCTCGGAAAGGCCGTGCACGTCCAGCCGGAGCGTCCGGTACTTGCCGAATATGCCGTTGAATTTCTCGGTGGGCCCGTCGTACAGGATCTTCCCCTTGTCGATAAGCACGATGCGCCGCGCGAGGCTTTCGATATCCCCAACGTCGTGGCTCGAAAGGAGTACGGTCGCGCCCTTCACGCGGTTCAGTTCCTTGATGATCGCGCGAACCTTGGCGCGGATCTCCACGTCGAGCCCGATCGTCGGCTCGTCGAGAAAGATGGTGCTCGGGTCGTGTATAAAGCTCGCGGCGATGTCGCAGAGCATTCGCTGGCCGAGGGAGAGGCTGCGTACCGTTTTCCCGTACAGCTCCTTAAGGCCCGCGATCTCGTCGAAAAGCCCGAGATTCCGCGCGAACGCGTCGTCGCCTATCCCGTATACTTCCTTCAGGAGCTTGAAGCTCTCTATCACCGCGAGGTCCCACCACAGCTGCGTGCGCTGGCCGAACACGATCCCGATCCGCTCCACGTAGCGCCGCCGCTGGCGGTACGGAACGAAACCGTCCACCTCGATGGTCCCGGAGCTCGGCTCGAGCACGCCCGAAAGCATCTTGATCGTCGTGGACTTGCCCGCGCCGTTCGGCCCGATAAAGCCGACGAGCTCCCCCGGCTCGATCGAAAGGCCGATCCCGTCCACCGCCTTCACGGTATCGTAATTCCGGGAAAACAGGTCCCGCACCGCGCCGCCAAGCCCTTCCCGCCGTTTTAGAACGCGGTAATGTTTCGTCACTCCGTCGATCCGTATGCCGCCCATCGCCTCTCCTTTGCCGATCGCTCGAAACAGTATATCACGGGAAAAGGGAAGGAAGGGGAAGTCTCCCCTTGCGGTCGGGCCTCCTCGGGGAGAGTCCGCGCGCGGCCTCCCCTTGCGGGGTCCCGCCCTATCCCCTCGTCGCCGGCAACGCCTTGAAAGCGGGAAAAATTTTCTGGTTCTCAGGGTTATTATGCGTTCGCGGTCCCCATTTTCGCGTCGCGGCGTGTTACATAGTATCGACGGCGTGCTTACCGGGTTGTTCCGTTCCGGGTCGCCGAAAAAACGGATCCTGGCGAGTACGATTTGTGCGTTTGCCTGTGCAGGCTTATCGGCGGCAAGGTAGATCCCGCGGCGGTCGCCTTTTACGGCAAAATCGAAGACAAGGAAAAAGTGCTCGTCGGGTTGACGCTGTTCTTCGACATGCCCCTGCCGGAACTCGCCAGGCAAAACACCGCGGGGATTGACGTCGTCTCCTCGGCCTCAAAAAAAGCCTCCGCGGAGGGCTTCTCGAACGGCATTCGGGAATGGATCGCACAATCTCGCCGTTTATCCGATTGACCGTTCGTTTTTCGCTGCCGTACAATGCCTCTATCGCTCGATACGGAAAGGGGAATTCATGAACGTAACGGGCTCAATCGGATAAAGGTAAGGTTAGGCAATGGAATGCCGGATAAGAATAGCTACCAAAGAGGAAATCGATCTGCTGGTCGATTTGCGCATCCGTTTCGTCACGGACCTGCATCCCGAATACGACCAAAACAAGGTACGCGAACTGACCGTCGCGACGAAAGCGTACCTTGAAGGGCTTTTCGCCCGGGATGCCTACGTCGGTTTCGTCGGCGAGGTTGGCGGCGAAGTCGCCTGTACCGCGGGTTTGTTGATATACGATTACCCGCCCCTGTATTCGAAGGACTTCCGTAAGATCGGCCACGTGTTGAATTTCTTCACGATCAAGAAATTTCGCCGCAACGGCTTCGGTAACAAGATGATGGAGTTTATCAAAGACTACGCGAAACGCAATTCGTTCCATAAATTGGATTTGACCGCGACCGAGGACGGGTACGGGTTATACGAGAAATGCGGCTTTACCGATTCGGTAAGAAATATGGAGCTCGCCCTGTAGCGTGATAAGAGGTAGAGCGGTTCTCATGGGCGTAAATGCTACAGGTGCATACTCCTTGTTTTGTATACACAATATGTATACAATTTAAGAGGGAGATTATGGTATGGTAAAGAAACTCATACAGCACGGGAACAGCCTTGCGCTCGTTATTGACAAACCGATTCTGGAATTGCTGAAGCTCTCGGGCGATACGGAATTTGAGGTCACCACGGACGGTACGAACCTCATTCTTTCCCCTACCTCTCCGCAAGCTACCGATGGGGATATATTACATAGCCTAGAAAAGATAAACGGGCGTTTCGGTCCAGCTTTACGACGGCTCGGGGAGTGAAATGATCCGCTTTTTGACCCTGGCGGAAGCGCTACTCATTTGCGAGGACCAACTGCGTCGCTACGGGGGTATTTACGGAGTGAGGGATTTGGGCCTCCTCAATTCGGCGCTTTACCAGAGTCAATCGACTTTCGAAGGCGTTTATTTGCATGAGAGTATCCCCGCAATGGCAGCCGCGTATGGGTATCATATCTGCAAGAATCATCCTTTCCTTGACGGCAATAAACGTGTTGCGCTCGCTTCGGCCCTGGTATTTCTCGACCTCAATGGGTGGGACTTCGATTGTGACAACGATGAGATTTACGGGGCAATGATGGCCGTTGCCTCCGGTAAGATGGATAAAAATGGGCTTACGGCCCTTTTTCTACGGTGTTCCAAGCAGCGGTAACTAATCATCCTTTATCCAAGAAATAGAAATCTCTCCCCAAGCTCGTTGTTTTTGACGAAGGCGCATACTATACTTACTAAAACTATAGGAATAGAAGGAGTGCGGTATGGCAAAATACGTGGATGGCTTCGTGCTTATCATTCCGAACGACCAGCAAGAAGCTTACAAGAAGATGGCCCAGGACGGGCGGGATTCCTGGATGAAACACGGGGCCCTGCAATACTTTGAATGCCGGGGCGACGATATGGCCGCCCTGGACATGGGCGGCGATAAGGCCAGGACCTTTCCCGAAGCGGTCGGGGCCCGAGAGGGACAAACCGTGTGGTTTTCCTTCATCGTTTTCAAGTCCAAGGCGCATCGCGACGAGGTGAACGCCAAGGTCATGGAAGAGATGGGCGAAAAGGCCGAGGAATACAAAGACTGGGTCATGCCCTTCGACATGACGCAGATGGCATACGGCGGCTTCCAGGTCGAGGTGGAAGGGTAAGCCGTACGTTCCGAACCGATCCGCTCGGCGCATTACGGCCGGAACTTCGCCCCTACATGGCCCTCGCTCCGCGGGGGCTCCGCGCGGGGAAATTCTCCCTTCGTTGCGCCCTCTGCCTCATTTTCTCCTTTTCAAATCCGGAAAACCGTCATACAATCGATTGATTGAACTCGGAAACTAATTCCGTTTTGAGGAGAGGCGTATGACAAAAAGGATTTTTCGCTCAGCCCTGCTTTCGCTCCTGTTAGCGCTCGCGTTGAGCCAGTCGATAGTCGGCGCGGAATCGGGCCTAGCGGGTATACCCGAGGGGAAACCAGGCGAGCTCGCGTATATCCCGTATCCGGTGAAGATTACCGTCGACGGGAAAACCGACGATTGGGCCGCTTTGCCCCAATATGAGGTGACGGCGGGCCCGTACACTTCGGGCGACGCGGCCGACAACGGGTCGTTTACCTGGGCGATCTGCGCGGACATGAAGAATATCTATATCCGCATGGAGATGCCCGACAAGAAGATCATCGCGGGCCGTCACGGCCAGAATTTCTGGAACGAGGATTCCTTCGAGTTTTACTTTAACCTTTCGGGCGATCTCGACGCGGCTTCTTACGGGCCGGGCATCGTGCAGGCGAACGTGAACGCGACGAATATCGGCAAGGACGACCCGACGGGCCTGTCCCTTACCGGCGTGCGCTTCATGGAAGAGGGGTACGACGTTTCGGGCTACGCCTTCAAGACCGGTAACGGCTGGGGCGCGGAGCTCGCGGTGAAGCTCGACAACAACATCGTGCCGTATCACGGCTTCACGATCGGCATGCAATTTCAGGCGAACGGGGCGACCGTAAAAGACCGCGACTCTAAGCTCATCTGGTCGGTATACGACACGGGCGACAATTCCTGGAAAAACCCGAAGCTCTTCGGCACCGGCGTTTTCTTCAAGCTCGGCAGCGCGGACGTTCCGGAACCCTCGCGCAAAAACCTGCCGAAGGTGATCGCGCGGAAGAACCTTCCCCTCGACAAGCTCCCCCGCGTGCGGGTCAACCAGATGGGTTACCTGCCCAAGGGGGCGAAGTGGGCGGCCGCGGTGAACGATTCGGCGGAACCGCTCGATTGGCGGCTCGCGGACGCCTCGGGCAAGACCGTCGCGACGGGAAAGACGATTCCCCTCGGAACCGACCTGAGTTCCCGCGATCCCCTGCACCAGATCGATTTCTCCGCGTTCAAGGGCGAGGGCGAGGGTTTCGTCCTCAAGGTGGGCGAGGCGGAAAGCTTTCCCTTCGATATCAAGAAGGACCTGTATCACGGCCTCTCGAAAGACGCGATGCGCTATTTCTACCTGAGCCGCGCGGGTATCGCCCTGACCGACGAACTCGCGGGCCAGTGGGCCCACGGCGCGTGGTACGCCTCCGACGATTCGGTGGCTCCCTTCTCCGGTCCCGATTCCTTCGGCGTGGTATGGCCGAAGCGCGACTACGTTCTCAACGCGGGCAAGGGCTGGTTCGACGCGGGCGACTACGGCAAGTACGTGGTGAACGGCGGCATCGCGACCTGGACCCTCCTCAACCTGTACGAGCGGAACCCGACCCAGTTCCCCGACGGTTCCCTTTCCGTTCCGGAAGCGGGCAACGGAATTCCCGACGTGCTCGACGAGGCGCGCTGGGAGATGGACTTCATGCTCGGCATGCAGGTTCCCGAGGGGCAGGTCCAGGCGGGCATGGTTCACCACAAGCTCCACGAGCCGATCTGGTCGCCCATGCCCTTCAAGCCCTCCGAGCGGGTGAGAGACCGCTTCGCCTTCGCTCCCTCCACCGCGGCGACCTTGAATCTCGCCGCGAGCGCGGCCCAGATGGCCCGCCTCGTCAAGCCCTTCGATTCAGCTTACGCGGAGCGCTGCCTCGCAGCGGCGGAGCGGGCCTGGAAGGCGGCGAAGGAGAATCCCGAGTTCAAGTACGGGAACATCCCGGGGAACGGCGGCGGCAACTACGACGACTTCTACCTCGAGGACGAGTATTACTGGGCCGCCTCGGAACTCTTTATCACGACGGGAAAATCCGAATACCGGGAGGGGATCGCGCAAGCCCTGGAGGACAAGAAAATACTCAACGCCTCGAGCGGGACGAACGGCCCGATGTACTGGGGCGGCGTGGCGAGCCTCGCCCACCTTTCCCTCATGCTGAACGGGAAGGCCCTGGCCGCCGACGCCGACGGAAAGGCCGCGCTCTCGAAGATTACGTCCCTCGTGGTCACCGGCGCCGACCGTTACGTCGCGCAGCTCAAGGACGAAGGCTACCTCATGCCGATGTTCGAATACGAATGGGGCTCGTCTTCCGCCGTATTGAACAAGCTCATCCTCATGGCCTACGCCTACGACGCGACGGGCCAAAAGGGCTACCTGGACGCGATAACCAAATCGGTGGACTACCTCCTCGGCCGGAACGCGCTCTGCAAGAGCTTCGTCGCGGGATACGGGGAAAACCCGATCCACTACCCGCATCACCGCTACTGGGCCGACGACGAGGAAGGCGGTTACCCGCCGCCGCCCCCGGGCGCACTTTCCGGCGGGCCGAACGAAAAGCCGACCGACGAGGCGACCGCCTTCATGGCGCAAAAAAACGCCCGGTCCAAGCGCTATGCCGACGACAGCCGCTCCTACTCCACCAACGAAGTGGCGATCAACTGGAACGCGCCCCTCGTCTGGGTCGCCTCCTATCTCGACGAAAAAAACAACCCGGCCTCGGGAATCAAGCGCGTCGGGAAGGGCGCCTCGCTCCCCGACGGAATCGCGAGCGTATTGGTGGCTGCTGGTCTCGTTCTCGCGAGCCTGGGAGTCGCCCTCGGGATCGCGTTCGGCATGGCTAAGAAAAAAAGAAAACAAGGATGAGGCAGAGGGCTCGAAGGGGGGAGAACGTCCCCCTTCGGAGCCCCTCATTTTTGGTCTAACGCGGGGCGAGGGTCAGTTCCATTCGCACGCTTGCCTTCGGTATTTGGTAGCCGAAGGTTTTAAGGCCAGAGTTCCAGATATTGATGAAGTACACCACGAGATAGCCGTTATCGTTTTCCGCCGCGAACACGGGCTTTCCGCCCCGCAGGTTCGCTTCCTTCCCGTCGAGGAATAACCGGGCGTCGGTTACCGAGACGGTCTCGAAGGGAAGGTCCGTGGAAACGAGGGCCACGTTGAGGGCTTTCGGGTCGGCGGCTTTGTCGGCGAGGCTGAAATCCTCGCAGGTTACGGCGAAGGTCTTTCTCGCCTCAATATCCCCCTTCGTGAACGTCGCGTCGGCGATCGTCCCCTGTACCCGACCGTCCGCCGTGAAGCCGTTTTCCGTATCGTAGAGCCCGTTCTTGAATTCTTTCGAATCGCCGCCGTAACTCGGGTTCGACCACGCGTTGCGGAATACCCAGCTATCCGCCGCCTGTATGCCGAAAAAGGCGTGATAGGCCTTCGCGGGATCGAGCGCGGGCTTCGCCTTTTTCGCCGCCGCGAGGGCGGCTTTCGCGCCGGGCCCGAGGGTCCTGAATTTTACGACTACCTCGTTGCCGGTTTCTTTCAGCCCAAGATCCGGAAACGCAGAGGACAGGTTGCGGTGGCCCGCGGACGGGAATCCGTCGATCATCTCGATGCCGCCGTTCCACTCGTTGAGGATCGGAAGGTCGAACTGTCCCTTGGCGTTCACGGCCTCGATCCCCTCGTTGTTCACCAGCGGTATGCGCGTTCCGTTCACCGTGACCGAATCCACCGTGATGACGCAGGATTCCACCGCGGATGCCGCGGCGTGGTTTTCTTCCGCCTCGATATCCTTGAGGTACAGCGCGGCCACGTTGGAGAGCACGAGTTTCGATGCCTTGAGGGTCGCTTCGTAGGAACCGGCGGTTTCAGAGGTGACGAGGAAGGGTTTCGACTGCACGTTGCTCCAGCCGAGCCCCTCGAAGCAGTAGAGCTTCGCCAGTACCCCCGCTGTCTTCTCGACGGTTACCGCGCACTCGGCTTTTTGCCCGTTTCGGAGCGTCGCAGTAATCGCGCATTCCCCCGCGCCCGCGGCCTTCACGATCCCGTCCCAACAGACGGCGACGGTCTCGTCGGAGGATTCCCACCGGATCGGTTCAGGCCCCTCGTCGTCGGTGAGGACGGCCGAAAGGATCGCGGTCGCGCCGGCCTTCATCGTGAGCGTTTCGCCTTCGAGCCCGATGCGGGCCTTCGATTCCGAGGCTGCGGGGCTTCCGTAGGTTTCCATGATCGCGGCGAGCACTTCCTTCTGCGTTACCCGTACGGTGCCCGCCTTGACGTTTCCCGCGTCGTCTGCCTTCGTGCCCCGGTCGAAGAGGGCAAAGCCGTAATCCCCGTTCCAGCCGTTATCCCAAACGACGGGCACCACGCCGGTCCGCTTCGCGTTCTCGCAGAGCTTCCGCGCGTAGTACGCGCGATACGTCGCGCTGTCCGGGTCGTCCTTCGATTTGTCGATGGCGCCCCACTCGCCGAGGATGACCGGAATGCCCTTGGAGGTAAACGCGTCGCGCAGGGCGTTGAACTGCAACGCCATGGAAGTCTCGGTCCCGTTGGCCCGGTCGGGTTTGGCCGCGAAGGAACCCCATTGGGTCGCCGTGCCGTTTTCGCCCCCGCAAAAGCCCCAGGGTTCGTAATAGTGGACCGATACCATAAGACGGTCGTCGGGAGGCATGCGGAAATGGCCGCTCGTTCCGAAGCCCGCGATCGTCTCGTCGATATTCGTGTTCCATCCGGGAATGAGGAGCCATCGGCGCGCGTTGTTCCCCCCGGTGGAGCGCACTACGCCGACGAACAGTTCGTTGTAGGCGTTGATGTTCTCGTAAGCCCGCTCGTTCGGGCCGTTGTAAAGCCCGTTGAATTCCTCGTTCATCGATTCGAAGATCAGCCGTTCGTCGTAGTCCCTGAACTTTTCCGCGATCTGCTTCCATACGGCCCCGTATTTCTCGAGGATGGGCCCCTGGTCTTCCGCGTCGCACAGGAGCCAGGAATTCCGGATCGTCACGTAGCCGTCGCCGTGCATGTTGACGATGCAGTAGAGATTCGCCTCAAGGCACCAGTCAACGATTTCTCCGATTCGAGCGAGCCAATCGGCCCTCACGCGATAGCCGTCAGCGTCGTCGATATACGAAAAGTAGGATACGGGCACCCGGACGGTCTTGAAACCAGCCGCCGCGACCGCCTGTATAAGTTCCCTGGAAACACGGGTCGCCATATAGCCCGTTTCGCTCGGAACGGTCTTAACCGTGCCGGTCGCCGCGTCGGTGACGAGCTTCACGCCCTCAAGCTGGTTGCCGAGATTCCATCCCGGCGACAGTTCACCGGCGATCGAAGCCGCGTCGATATCCCGAAAATCCCTTTTTACCGCCGACCCGTTCGTGGCGCAGCCCGTCGCGCCGAGCATGGCGCCAATGGATAGCGCCGCCGCGATGAACGCGCCCGCGGCACGCGCGGAACCGGCGAAGGCTTTTCGCGAGAACCCGGTCATCCCAAGCCGCGCCTGTATGGTTTTTGACATGTAGACCCCCCTTAAATGGGTAATCATCCGACCGGATTAGCGCGCGGGTCAACGGTGAAAATCAGTGCAAAAAAGCGAGTTTTTTATGCCGGCCCGGATATTTCCATGCTTCCCCCGCGGTCCCCGCTCGAGCCCGGGCTAGTACCGCGCAACCTTAGGGCGGCGCTTGCGAAGTCGCGCGAAGGGCCCCATAATGGTTCCCAGGGGGAATTCGACATGCCCGATAGGGAAGTGAAAACGGTACTGGACCTGATCTATTATCAATACGCGAAAATAATCGCCCGCGCGGCCTTCGACGCCGAGTACAAGAAGAAAGCCTACGGCTTCGTCAAGACTACCTTCCGTGAGCTGCGGGACGACAAGAAAAAATGGTCCGATATCCTGCGGGAAGACAAGGAATTCGCCGAATCGGAAAAGGCGTGCGCCTACTGCGGCTCGACCGAAAACCTGCAATGGGAGCATATCGTCCCGAGATCGGTATCGATCAACGAGCGTTGCGCCTCCTGCGACCGCGTGCAGGGAATCCACAATCAGGTGTGGGCGTGCCGCGCCTGCAACGCGAAAAAGGGAACGAAGGGGCTGTACTGCTTCATGAAGGAGCTTCATCCCGACGCGAAGCCCTTCTC
This sequence comes from Spirochaetota bacterium, assembly GCA_023443865.1. GTDB lineage: Bacteria > Spirochaetota > Spirochaetia > Treponematales > Treponemataceae > Teretinema. The sequence continues at coordinate 24,258 of JAEZST010000021.1, forward strand.
CGATTGCGTTCCCCCGTTACTCGAAAAGAAATACCTGAAAACCGTGTACTGGTGCCATCAGTGCAAGGGTACTCTCGGTACCGAGGCTGGGGCAAAGCCCGACGGCAAGGGTCTCGACGTATTCGACCTGGACCTGACGTAAGCCGCGATCCCGAGAGGAGCGAACCAAAGGGGGAACGATGATAAGCGTTAATTTCCTGATTACCGCCTTGGCGGTAGTGCTGATCCCGGGAACGGGCGTGATCTACACGGTCAACGCGGGAATTGCGGGCGGAGCCAAGGCTTCTGCATTCGCCGCCATCGGCTGTACGTTGGGCATAGTCCCACACGTTGCGGCGAGCGTCCTGGGGTTGTCCGCCCTGATGAACCTGGGAGCCGGCGTTTTCTCGGCCATCAGGTACTTCGGCGTCGCGTATTTGCTCTTCCTCGCGTGGAAAACCTGGGCTGGCGCGGGTTCCGCCACATACGGCGAGTCAAAAGACGGATCCGGCGCCCGGAGCGTCGATCTGAAAGGCATAACGCTGAAGGGCATCGCGGTCAATCTCCTTAATCCGAAACTCACCCTCTTTTTCCTTTCCTTCCTGCCACAGTTCATACCAGATAGCCTGACGGGTACGACTGCTGGCCAAACGGCGCCCATGCTGGCCCTGAGCCTGGTTTTCATGCTTCTTACCCTGGTCGCGTTCCTCCTCTATGGCCTCGCCGCGGCGAAAGCGCGCGACGCGTTCCTTAAGCGCGGGAAGCTTGCCGAACGCCTTGAACGGGGCTTCGCGGTTATATTCGCGGGCCTCGCGATCAAGCTCGCCCTGGACGACCGATGACTGGCCGGGATCGGGAGGTTGAGAGCGTTACGGGCGATCAGAACGCGGCAAACCGCGCGCTCGCGTTGCGACTGATCGACAACTTGTTGGCGAGGCCCGATTTCATGCGCTATAGCGTGGGCGACGTACGCGCCCTCCATTACGCCGAAGCCTGCGCCGGGAGCGCCGCCCTCGCCCTCGCGGGGGATCTTGGCGACCCGGATCGCGTGGCGGCCCTTAAGGCGCGGTATTCCGTCGAGCTCGAGAATACCGCGAACCACGTGGACGCCAACGTATGCGGCATACTCCCCCTCGAAATCTACCTTCAGACTTCCGATCCCGCCTTCCTCGAACGCGGCCTGAGCCTCGCGGACGGGCAGTGGGAATCCCCTCTCGAAAACGGCATGACTCGCCAAACCCGTTACTGGATCGACGACGTGTACATGGTCGCGAGCCTGCAGGTTCAGGCGTTTCGCGCGACGGGGAATCGAACCTACCTCGACTGGGCCGCCCTCCAAACCGAGGCTTACCTGAAAAGGCTACAAACCGCGAACGGCCTTTTTTACCACGGCGAAAACGCGCGGTTTTACTGGGGGCGGGGCAACGGCTGGGTAGCCGCCGGTTTGGCCCTCCTGCTCTCGGCCCTCGATCCGTGCCACGAACGGTACGGCGCGATACGCGACGGCTTTCTCCGTATGGCGGAGTCCCTGGCGCGCTACCAGTGCGAAGACGGCATGTGGCGCCAGCTGATCGACCGGGACCATGCCTGGAAAGAAGCCTCCTGCACCGCGATGTTCGCCTACGCGTTCAGGATCGGCGTTACCCTTGGTCTCTTGCCCTCCTCGTCGTATTCCGAACGGGTCGACCGGGCATGGGCCTCCTTCCGGGATTATATCGACGGGGACGGTAACGTGTCGGAGATTTGCGGGGGAACCGGGCAAAGCGAAAACGAGGGGTACTACCTAGCGCGGCCGAGAATAACCGGCGACCTGCACGGCCAGGCGGCAGCCCTCTGGCTCTTTCGCTCGATGCTTGATAAAGGCTGGAACTAAAGAGTTGCCCCTGTCGTCGCGCGCTTGGCGGGGGCTCCGCCGCGCGTCGTCTTGGAAGCCGGTTCTCGCCGGGGCGGTTACCAGTCGGCCTCGATTACGCCCGGCCCCGCCGTTTGCGCGCTTTCCTTCGTGTATTGGTGAAGCTCGAAGGAGAGCCCGTTCGGGTCGGTGAGCCACAGCTGGTACGTTTTGTCCGGGCCGAGCTTAACCGGCGTATGGGCGATGCCCTTCGCGTCCATGTCCCTCGCCGCCGCCTCGATATCGTCGGTCTCGAGGCAGAAATGGGCCAACGCCGCGTTCGGGTAAGCGGAAGAATCCGGCTCCTCGAAAAATTCCAGGTACTGTCCTTCGGCGATTTCCACGTACATGCCGTAGTCTTTCCCGCCCCTCACGAATTTGAATATCGGCTTAAAGCCGAGCTTTTCGTAAAAACCGACCGTCTCGCTCAGGTTCCTCGCCTTGACGCACACGTGCGCGATCCCGGTAATAGCCATAAATTGCCTCCTCGATTACCGGGACAGTATAGGGGAAGAATCGCAGAGGCGTCCAGAACGGGGAGGGGGCGCCGCGAAATCGGCAGATGAGCCGGGTCGCGCGAAGCGCCGCGGGTCGCGGACCGGCCGGCTTACAGGCGCGCGACCAGGGCTAGAACCTGCACGCGGGAGGCCGTGCCCGTCTTTTGGAAGATCGAGGCGAGGTGGGCCTTGACCGTCCGTTCGCTCACGAAAAGGTCGGCCGCGATCGCGCGGTTCGACAGCCCGGCGCGTAACCGTTCCACCACGGTCAGCTCCCGTTCCGTGAGGCAGAAGCAGCGCGAAAGGGATTCTTCCCAACGCGATTCGTCCCGCCCCCCGATCCTGTCGTAAAGCACCATGAAATTATTCATATGCGCGTTGATTACGTCCAGGACTCGGCAGTCGCGGGGCGTGAATTCGGGATAATCGCGGGAACGCTGAACGGATAGGTTTCGCGCCAATCGCGGCCTGAACGGGCTGAGCCCGTAGGCGAGCCGAAGGGGCTTCGAAAAGTCCGCCGTGAACTCGCAGTCGGGTACGGCATCCCAGCGGACAACGTCCTTGCCGCCGAGCGCGGCGCCGCGATCGTCGTACAGTATGAACGGGACCATTTCGCAATACCGGGAGTTGTATTCCCGGTACGCGCGCGCGCTCCATCCCTTGCCGGCCGCGCACCGAATGTCGCGCGTAAAGACGCCCACTCCCACGTCCCACGGGATGACGGTGCCGAGCTCCGCGAGAACGAACTCCAAAAACGCGTCGCGGCTTCCGGCGGCGCCGGCCCTCAGGAGGAAGTCGTTGATTTGGTCCCACGGAAGGTATCCCATTATTCACGGAGTATATCCCCCCGCGGGACCGAAAACAATATTCGCTCCCCGCGTTAATCCGCGTTAATCCGAGTCGGGCGCGTATACTTCTATGGTTTTCCCGCCGTTCGTGCCGTATACCCTAATTTCGTCGCCGTCGGCCAGGGCCGAGATCTTCGGGCCGCCGTAGAGCATGTCCTCGTGCGCGGTCCAGCCGCTCGCGACGCCCTCGTTCAGGGCGGCGCTTAAAACCGATTTACCGTTCCCGCCGAATACCCAGAGCCTTCCCCCGTAAACGGCGAGCGCCGGTTTCCATCGCCTGAGGCCGTCGGCGATCCAGGTCTTTTGCGCCCATCCCTCGGCCGCCGTGAGGGTCCAAAAACCGGTCGTGTACGCGTCTCCGTAGGAGTTGTATTGACCGACCAGGTAAATGCCGAATTGGTCGCGCGTCATCGCTACGTACGAAAACTTCGCGCTCAGGCTTCCCAGGTACTCTTCCGCGTTCGTCGCCGGATTATAGGAACAGATCGCGCCCGATTTCCCCGCGACGAGAATTTCGTCACCGTTCACCACGCACGCGCTCGGGCTGATGTCGCTTCCCGGAGTCGAGGCCAGCGTCCAGGAATTTCCCAGCGGGGAATAGCAATAGATCGCGGTCTTGTACGAGGGTTTCGCCTCGACGAAGGCGTAGATTTTCGTGCCGAAGGCGCATGCAGTCCCGTACCCGTAAAGGCCGGTAAAATCCGTGGGAAGGTCTGCCATGCGTTGCCAGGACCCGTCTGCGTTTTGCCGCCACATCGTCCGGTTGCCTTCGTAAAGCGTGCCGCCCAAAAGGACGTACGTCGATCCCAGGAGCGACACCGCGGCGGGGTCTTCCCTCGCGTCGGGCATCGGCCGGGCCTCCCACGCGGGTTTCGGGACAACGAATCCGTCGTCGGCGGCGAGACTGGTTCCCACGAGGCAGAATTTCCAGTTCGTTATGTAGGTAGTCGAGTCCGAAGAGGATTCCCGGTCGTACAGGTATTCGTAATCGGCGCAGGCAATCGGGCCCACGCCCGCCTTGAAGTATTCGCTCGCGCTTCTCGTGTATTCGTCGCCGGCAATGGGATCGAAGCCGGGAACGATTATGGTGTCGTCGTAAGCCGATCCCCAATCGGCGGCATGGACCGAGGTAGACCAGGCCGTCGGCCCCGTCGCCGTATAGGTTCCCGCCGCGACGGCCGGGGACTGCGCGTCGGACAGGTTCAGCCATCTTCTGAAGAACCCGTTCTTGACCCTTCCCGTGGACGCGTCGACTATCTGCGCGACCGTATACCCGTCCTGACTGCCGTAGATTCCCGAGGAGTCGCTCCCGATCCACTTCCAATAGGGATTGGATACCCACCGCGGGGGAATATCGCCCGTGAGGGTTACGCTTCGCGCCGGTTTACCGCCGATCGTCGATTCGGCGCCCAACGTAATCGTCACGTAGCCGCTTCCTGTTTCGTTATCGCTGCCCGAGTCGTAGGCGCTAACCCACGTTGCCTTATCGGACCAATCCCACCAGAACGTCCAGTAATCGCCCTCGGAGAGCGTAAGCGCGTACCCGTCGACCGGGGAGCCGCCCGGCGTTACCGGATCGCCGGAGCCGCCGGGATTCGACGGGGTTCCGCCTGAATCGCCCGGGATTTCTGCCGCCGGGTCGCTCGCGTTCTCGCAAGACGCAAGCGCGATCAATACGGCGATTAACGCGGTTAATCCCGCCGCCGAGCGCCTGAAACGTACCATAATAAGCCTCCCGTTAGATAAACGTCGCTGCTTCCATGGTATTCGCGGACGGTACGCGCGCCATTGTACTTTCGTTCATTTATCGCGGGAGTATGCCGGGACGGGAGGGACCGGGGCAGAAGGAGTCGCCCCTGCCATGGCGCGCTCGGCGGGGGCTCCGCCCGCGGATCGTTCGCCGTTCGTCGCGCCTTCTGCCTCGGTCTTGCGCTTTAAAAACAAAAAAACCCGGACCTTCCGATCCGGGTTTCCTGAAGGCCTTGCGACCGTTCGCTCCCCCGAGGTGATTCGAACACCTGACCCAGTGGTTAACAGCCACTTGCTCTGCCGGCTGAGCTACAGGGGAATGCTCCATGCCTTGTCGTTCGACTCAGCATCAGGCGAGAGTTAAATTACCTGAAACGCGAAAAAAAGTCAAGCAAGGGCCGGCAAAATTCTTTTATTCGATGCCCGCGATTTCGTGGATTCTCGCGCGAACCTCTTCCAATACCGCGTCGTACCGCTCTTCCAGCGCGCGCTTGTTTTTGGAAAGGGCGGCCATGTATTCCGGGTCCTGATGGAGTTCCATGGGGACGGTCTGGCCGTAGCGGCGCGCGAGTTCCTGCTGCTTTTGGCGGAGCTTGGGCATGAATTGCTGTTCCAGGGCCTGCTTCAGGCGGTCCTTTTCGCCGATGTATTGCTTGAGAATTTGGGCTACCTGGCCGAAGAGGGCGGCAACCCCGCTGGCGGGCAGGAAGGCGTCGAGGCCCTTGCCGATGAGGGCGGTTTTATCGAGGTCAGCCTCGGTCTCGGGAAGGCGAAGGGCCGCGAGCATAATGCCGATGGCCCCTTCCCGGATCAATGTCGCCTGTTCGGTATTTTTGCCTTCCAGGATACGCATGAACGAGTCGGGATCGCCCTTTTCGAGAAACTCGTTGGCGGCCCTTTTACCGTCGTTTTTCAGTTCCCGATGCTCGGCGGTAGACGGGTCTCCCTCGATGTGGGCGGTTTTTTCCAGTGCGATATCTAGGGCAGATCGTATTTCACCCATGTTTTTTTCCTCCGAAAATGTTACGCGCGCGTAAGCGGTTTACATATAATATAATCCATTTCCGTGAGGAGGCAATCAACCGGGGCGTCATGGCTTTCCATGGGAATATCGGGCAGTATCGCCGCGCGCGGGCATACGCCCATGAGGGTGACGTCTCCGCCTTGGTCCTCGGCAACGGAGAACAGCGCCTCGATGAACCGGTCGTAATAGCCGCCGCCTCTCCCGAGCCTGCGGCCGTCGGCGGTAAAGGCGAGGCCGGGCACCGCGACGAGGAGGGGATACGCGAAGCCGAGCGCCTTCCGGGGCGGGGGGAGCCAGAGCGCCGGGGCGTCTGCGGCGGGCTCGCGTATGCCGTAGGCGCCGCTCGTAAAGGGGCCCCGCGCGGAGTCGAGCCGGTAAAAGCCCATGTCCCCGCCGTGAACCTTCGGTACCCCTACGGTCAATCCCAATTCCAGGGCAAGCGCGTGGAGCGCCTCCGTATCCGGTTCCGACGGGAACGATAAAAACGAAAAGAGGGTTTTGTAGCGGGCCAAGGGCGCCCTCGCGAAAACGGACGCGTTCCAGGTTTCCCCGCCAGACGGGGCTCCCGCGGGCGCGGGGTCTCCGGCGCGCAGGGCCTTGATCCGCGTTCTCAGCGCGCGCTTCCGCTCTTTCATTCCAGGGACTGCCACCGCTGTTCGAGCAGTTCGCGGTACTCTTCTTTCATGATGATCACGCAGTCGCTTTTGGAGCCGGTTCCCCGCACGATGTCCTCGGCGAGGGCCTGGCAGTTCGGCGCGCCGCAGCAGCCGCAGTCCAGTCCGGGTAAGGCGGCGCGAATTTCGTCCATGCGCTGCATCATGGCCATGGCGGCCGAAAAATCGGGATTGAGCCTGAGGGCGGGCCGGGCGGGGAAGGGCTTTGCCCGAAGGCAATCGACGTCCGGGCGTTCGGCGATCGAAGGCGGCGGGATTTCCGGCCGCGCCGCCGCGGCGAGGGTCCGTTCCCGCTCGCGGAGATGGTGCCGGGCCAGGGCGGTATTGCAGGCCGTCAGCGGGCCGCCGGTACAGCCCCCCGGACAGGCCATGAGTTCGAGAAAATCGATCCCGACGAGCTTTCCGTCCTCGGCGGCCTCGAGTATTTTGACGCATTGGTCCATGCCGTCCACCGACAGGGCGCGGCCCGAGTCGGCCCCGAGGGCCGTGTCCGCCTCGCCGCCCGAGCGGCCCCACGAAATCTCCGCCGCGCCCTGATCGCGGGCGGCGAAGGGCGGCAGCGAGGCTTCGGCCGCGTCGTCTCCCGACGCCTTCGCGTTCCGTATCATGGCCTGAAGCAGGGGAAGATACACGTCGCTCATCGGAAAAACCGCGTCTACCGAGGAGCGCTCTTGGGCAATGGGGGCAATGGCCTCGGTGATCTTTCCGGCGCAAGGGCTGATGAAAAAGCAGCCGACGCTGCGGGGCGCGGCTTCCTTAACCATCCTCCCGGCCCGTTCCATGGGGGCGATCACCGTCGCGAGGTTATCGATCAGGGTGGGAAAGCGAATCTGCGCGTATTTGACGATCGTGGGGCACGAAGACGAGATAAGTGGACCGGCCGCGCCGTCGGCCTTCCGCTCGGCTATGAGCCGCCGCGTGGCCAAGGATATGTCGGGCGTCGCGGCGGCGACGGGAAAGACCGCGTCGAAGCCTAAGGCCAGAAGCCCGCGGTGAATGTGGTCGAGGGAAAATTTCGCGGGAAACTGGCCGTAAAGGGAGGGGGCGGGGAGGGCCACCAAGAGGTCGAAGCGGTCGCGCCAGGCGGCGGGGAAGGCGGAAAAGGAATCCGCCATGGGCTTTTTGGCGTGGTGGGGGCACCTCCTGATGCATTCCCCGCAATCGATGCACCGCTCGCTGGTGATCCGCGCCTTCCCGTTCCGCACCCGTATCGCCTCGGTGGGGCAGGTCGTTACGCAGACCGTGCACCCCTTGCAGGACTCTTCGTCCAGGATAACCGAATGGAACCGGTTCATGGCGCTTCCCCGATTTTTATCGTCATCGTAACCGTGGTTCCCTCGCCGGGAACCGACACGATGGAAAGGTCGTCGGCGTTGTGTTTCATATTGGGCAGCCCCATTCCCGCGCCGAAGCCGAGCTCGCGAACGATGTCGGGGGCGGTGGACCAGCCGTCCTGCATGGCGAGGTCAAGGTTGGCGATGCCCGGCCCGCGGTCCTTCATGACGATGGTTATGGCGTGGGGATCGATGTCGATGTCCGCCTCGCCGCCGCCGGCGTGGACCACCATGTTGATTTCCGCCTCGTACATGGCGACGGCGGTGCGCTTGATCACTTCGTGGGGAATGCCGAGCCGTTGGAGCGTTTTTTTCATTTCCGCCGAGGCGTCGCCCGCGCGGCTAAAGTCGCCGCCCTGTATGTCGTAGTGGTAATGCACCCTCGTCCACCCCCGCCGTCAGTCTATGGCCCGCACGCCGCCCTGCCGGATTCCGGCCTCGTAGAGCTTGCCGCAGGCGATATAGAGGGGGAGCCTCGTTTTCAGGAGGACGATTCCGTTTTCCTTTGCGAGGGAGACCATTTCGGCGTTGGGCGCCTTGCCGCGCACGAAGCAGACCGCCTGAATATCCATCAGCATGGCGGTGCGGATAACCTGCACGTTGATCAGCCCGGTCATGAGGAGTACCTGGTCCTTCACGAAGGCCATTACGTCGCTCATGAGGTCCGCCCCGCAGGCTGACGTTATTTCGATGCCCTCGCGGGCGGTTTCCCCGATTATTTCGGCCTCAAGGGCAGCGCCGATCTTATCTATGGTCATGCCATTAAGGATACCACGGCTCGCCGGGGCAGTAAAGGGAAAGCGGCGGCGGGAACCGCAGCCGCGCCGCTATGCCTTCGAGGCGAGATTCCTGAGGTAGAGGTCGGTAAGCACCAGGGCCGTCATGGATTCCACCACCGGCACGATCCGGGGGCAGAGGCATACGTCGTGCCGTCCGTGAACGGAAATCTCGCAGTCGTCGCCCGCAAGGTCTACCGTGAGCTGCGCTTTCGAAATGGAGGAAACGGGCTTAACCGCCGCACGGAAGCGTATCTCCGCGCCGGTGGAAAGGCCGCCGAGAATTCCCCCCGCGTTGTTCGAGAGAAACCGGGCCTTTCCCGTCTCCCCGTCGCGCCGCATGGGGTCGTTGTTCTCGCTGCCCGTCATTTTGGCCGCGCCGAAGCCGGCTCCGAATTCGATGCCCTTGATCGCCCCGATCGAAAGGATGGCGTAGGCGAGCTCCGCGTCGAGCTTATCGAACACCGGCTCTCCCAATCCCGCGGGAATGTCGCCGGTAACGCGGCAGGAAATGATGCCGCCGCCGGAATCGCCCTCGCCCTTGAGCTCCACGATCCTCCGCTGCATCGCCTCCGCCGCCTCGGGATCGCAGGCGCGCATGGGGTTCAGCTCGATATGGGACTCGTCGAAGCGGGCGCACGGTATGCCCACGGCCTCGCTGGTCCAGGCGAGCACCGAAATGCCCTTGGCGGCGAGGAAGGCCTTCGCGACGGCCCCTGCGGCCACGCGCCCGATGGTTTCCCTGCCCGAGGAGCGTCCGCCGCCCCGGTAATCGCGAATGCCGTATTTTTGGTAGAACGGATAATCCGCGTGGCCCGGCCGGAACTTTTTCGCTATGTCGCCGTAGTCCGCGCTTTGCTGGTTGGTATTCCTTACGATCATGGAGATCGCGGTACCGGTGGTCTTGCCCTCGAACACCCCCGAAAGGATCTCCACCTCGTCCGCTTCCTTCCGGGCGGTGACCGCCGGATTGAGCTTTGCGTCTACCCCGTGGACGGGGTGTGCCCCCGGTCGTCGGCGGTCCAACTCGCGCTGAACCGTGAATTCGCTCAAGGGGATTCCCGCGGGGCATCCGTCGATGGTTACGCCCAACGCGCGCCCGTGGCTTTCGCCGAAGGTAGTGATCCTGAATAGGGTGCCGAAGGTATTCCCGCCCATGCTTCTTACGATTCCTTCTCGCGCTTCTTGCGGGTTTCCTCGGCTTTCCGGCTGATCCGGTTCCAGACCGAAGAAAGGCCCATGGCCTTCTTTGCCGCGTTCAGCGTGGCCCGTGCCTCTTCCCTCATGCGCAGCGTGCCCTCGTAAATGATCTCGTCAACGAGGCCCGACTGGGCTTCGTACGCGGCCCGCCGTTCCCGGATCGGGTCCAGAAATTCGTTGAGGGCCTTGGACAGTTTCTGCTTGACTTCCACGTCGCCCACCTTTCCGGCCCGGTAACGCGTTTTAAGGTCTTCGATTTCCGCCTTATCGGGGTTGAACGCCTCGTGGTAAATGAATACGGGGTTTCCTTCCACCGTGCCCGGCACGTCCGCGCTGGTCCGGTTGGGATCGGTGTACATGCCGTTCACCTTTTTGTTCACCGTCTTTTCGTCGTCGCACAGGAAGATGGCGTTGTTGAGGCTCTTGGACATTTTGGCCTGTCCGTCCGTTCCCACCAGCGAGCCGAAATCGCTGACCATCACGTCCGGGATCGGGAAGGTCTCGCCGTACATATAATTGAAGCGCTTGGCGATTTCCCGGGTCAGCTCCACGTGGCTCTCGTTATCCTTCCCGACGGGGACGAGGTGGGAGCGGGGCATGAGAATGTCCGCCGCCTGGAGCACCGGATAGCCGAGAAGGCCCAGGGGAAGCTCTGAGAGCCCCGCGTTGTTCGCCATGTCCTTGATCGAGGGAATGCGCTGCATGCGCGGCACCGTGACCAGGTCCTGGAAGAAGAGGTTCAGTTCGGTAACCTCGGGCACCGCGGACTGAAGGTAAATGGTCGATTTTTTCGGGTCGATGCCGCACGCGAGATAGTCGAGGACCATGGAGCGCACGTTGGTCGCCAGCTCCTCGATATACTGCTTTTCCGGCTTCGTCGTGAGGGTATGAAGGTCGGCGATGATGAAGAAACACTCGTACTCGTCCTGCAGCCGGACGCGGTTCTTGATGGAGCCCACGTAGTGTCCAAGGTGAAGGAGTCCCGTCGGCCGGTCCCCGGTAAGAATGCGTTTTTTGCCGTTATTTTCCATAGTAACGCCAGAATAGCACCGAACGACGCGGAGCTTCAAGGGAGGAACCTTTTCGCCGATAATCAAGGCATGAAAAAGTCGATGATCGGCGTCCTTGCCGCCCTTGCGCTCGCCATGCGGATTCCCGCCGCCGCCGCCGACCTTACCGTCGGCCCGTCCGACGTGAAGATCATCCAAAGCCCGGAAGGGGGTTACCATCTCTATATCCGCAAAAAGGCCGATATCGGCTCGGTCCTGCTGACCGAAACCACGCGCGACCCGGCGCTGAAGGCCGACAATTACGCCTATCGCGCCCTGGAATGGAACGCCGTCAACGGGGACGAAAAGCGGCTCCTGGACGGCGCCTTCATTCCGCCCGAAAAAAAACTCTGGAGCCTCATAGATTCAACCCCCGAGAAGGATACTCCCCTCGGCGAGGCCTTCCACGTCTGGATTCCCTGGGTAATAGCCTTCGGCTACGACTGGAGCCGTCACGGCGAGATTCAGGTGTTGGACGGTACCTTCCTCAACATTCGCGCCTTCGCCAAGCCCTACGCCGATTACTCGGGGGCGTTTCAGGACAATCCTTATCGGCTTCGGGTAACCCAAAAGCCGGTGCCCAAACCGGTTGCCGCCCCCGAGGCGCCGGAAACGCCCCCCGACGAAACGGTGTACATGAAGGATACCGTCGAATCCTTCTCGGGCCTCGCGAACGCCTCGAACGGAGAGATCAAGTACGCCCGCGGCCCCGACGATATCGTGCCCCTCATCAAGGATTTGCTCTCGCCTGCCGGGGACCGACCCCTCGATCTTGCCTTCGTGATCGACGCGACGGAAAGCATGAAAGACGATACCGAGCGGGTTCGGGAATTGCTCGAGCCCCTCTTGGCCGAACTCCTGCCCGGGTATCCCTCGTGGCGGGTCTCCCTGGTGCTTTACAAGGATTACTTCGAGGACTTTCTCGTGAAGGCCGCCTGTCCGTTCACGACCGACCTCGCGACGTTCAGGAAGGCGCTGGGCTCCTACCACGTGCAGGGCGGGCGCGACATTCCCGAGGCGGTCTACGAGGCGCTCAACGGGGCCCTTGCCCTGCCGTGGCAGGCCGGCGCCGAGCGGAAAATCATACTAATCGGCGACGCCCCGCCCCATCCGAAACCCCGCGGCAAGGTAACGCGGGAAACGGTATTCGCCAAGGCAGCGGAACGGGAGGTAACGATGGACGTCATCATTCTTCCCCATGGCGAGACGTATTGATTGCGCGGGAATTACGTTGGAAAAGGCTCCCCGGCGAGGCGCTTATTGGGGCGTTGCCGGGGCGAGAGGGTAGGGTTATTCGGCGGCGGGCGTTTCGGGCCCTTTTACGGGCTTAACCGGAATGCGGGCGAGGTCGTTTCGCGCGAGAACCAGGTATTCGGGGGGGAGCGCCGCCCCGCCGGCGGTCTCGTAGCGCGCGATAATCGCCTCAAGGCGAGCTTTCGCGTCGGCCCAGTCCTTTTTCTTCATTCTCATGTGTGCGATTTCGAACTCAGCCGCGGTGCGCGCGCCCATGTCCTCGCCGTAACGGTCTATGATCGTCTGGTAATATACCTCGGCGGCCTTGTAATTATTGTCGTCCAGGGACGATTGCCCCTTTTGGCTCAGTTCCGCCACGCTGGCGTCGGCCGGAATGGATGCGGGATCGGGTACGGACATGCAGCCCGTGACCGATACGATAAGCGCCGCCAACGCGGCGCCGAGATGCGGGAAAGCTTTCCGGTTCATGCGATTAAAGGTCCTTGTCGTATAGTTCGTCGCGAATGGGCAGCGTTTTTTTCAGGTCGCAGATGAAATCCGACGCGTCGCCCATGGCTTCGTATGAATCACAACAATCTATGCTGCGTCTGGTAACGGTGAAATACTTGTATTGCTTTTCACCGCCCAGTTTTTTCTTCCATTTTCCCGCGTCGCAGCGTACCCGCAGGTAGAACTGCCCGCTTGAGTCGGCGGGAGCGGGAACGAGTTTGCAATGGATGCAATTCGCGCAGTAAATTTTGCCCGCGTCAAACTCCGCGTCGGCATCGGTTTCCGTTTCTGAAAGAAATTCTGTTTTCGATTCCATGAAACGTACCCCCTTTTTTTATCCCTTTGATAGTATCACGCGCCCCCGAGGGCGTCAACGTACGGTCTCGTCCTCGAAACCGATGGTTATCTCTACCCGTCTATTCATGGCGCGCCCTTCCTCGGTGGCGTTGTCCGCCACGGGCCGCGTGCCGCCGTATCCGTTTACGGTTATGCTTTCCGGGGGAATCCCGCGTTTTGAAAGCTCCTCCGCGATGGTTTTGGCGCGGAGCACGGACAGTTCCGCTTCCCCCGCCGGCTTTCCGACGCTCGCCGTGTGCCCCTCCACGAGAAACCGCGCGGCTTTTCCCGCGAGCTTCAGGGCTCCCGCGATGGCGTCGAGTCGGTCCCGCTCCTGGGGAATGATCGTCGCCGTATCCGCCACGAAACGTACGTCGTAAATCGTAAGCTTCATGCCCTTCCACGCGTCGGTAAAGTCCATTCCCGTTACCGGCGAGGCGGCGATATCTCGCTGTATCTCGTTCCAAACGAAATAGTAGCGGTTATCCCTCGCGGGACCGAGCGCCCGGGTCTCAAGCGCGTCGGGATCGCAGACGATCACGACCTTTCCGTCCAGGAGGAGTTTCCTGTTGGCCGGATCAGTCAGTATTTTCAGCGCGTCGTCCCGCGATATAACGGGATCGGTCCTATTCTTCCCGAATACCCGCCTCGCCACGATCCGTAACGGGTCGTCGCCGATGCGGTCCGAAAGCTCGCCTTCCTCGAGGCTTGAGGCGTAATGGACTATGCCCCGCCGTCGCGCCGTATCGGGATTGACCATGTTTTTTTCGTAAACCAGGTTCATCGAAACGTCCCACACCTTCGGGAAAAGCGAAGGCGTCAGCCGGTCGCTCACGTATTCCCCGTGGACGGGCAGTGCTCCCCGGGCGTCGATCAGGATGCCGGTCCAGGCGCGCGTGGCGGCGGTTTCCAGCGGGATATCGGGCGCGTAGGGTTTCGCGTGGCGGATAAAAAGGCTTCCTACCCGCGCGAAGGAAACGGTATGGTTGAGTGACAATGTCGCGAGGTCGCGGGAAAAGCTCGGCGGCGTTTTGGTGCCCTGCTCCAGTATTTCGTCCAGTTCCTGCAGGGAGACGGTGCCGGTTTCGACGATATCGCCCAGCCGGTTCGACGAATCCACGACGATCGAAAAGAAGGTGTCTTTCAGGAGATTCGGTATTTCCATGTCCAATTGCCGGATCGCGGCGTTTCTTCCCGTGGGCAGGGAAATATTGGCCTTCACGGTATCCAGGGTAATGACCGAATGGATTTGCTCGGTGCCCCAATCCATGAAAGAACTCGCGCTCATGGCAGGTTGCGCGCTTGCGAGGGCGGCCGTGGCGATGAGAGTCGCTGCGACGGCGAGCGGGGGGGCTAGTCGGGCGTGTTTGGGCATGGAACCTCCGGCATTACGTTACATTATCGGCACGCGGAGTTCTTTTCCCAACTTTAGAACGGCATTTACGTCGAGATTATTCTTCTCGGCGAGGGTTTCCACCTGAATGTCATAGGCCAAGGCGATTGACCACAGGGTGTCGCCCTGTTTCACGAGGTAGGTCCCGGAGAAGCTGAGGGTGTCGGGGTCTTTTTTGCCCTGATAGGCCGCCACTTCCTTGAGCGCCGGAATGACCATCTTCTTTCCGATTTTAAGCGTATTCGCCTTGGTGCCGGGATTGTACTGGAGGAGCATGTCCACCGAAACGCCGTAATGGAGGGAGAGCGCGTACAGCGTATCCCCGGACTTAATGGTGTACATGTAAAACTCGAGGAGCATTCGCGTCTTGTCCGCCAGCAAACCGTTCACCCGTTCCGCGCTTTCCGCGGGAATCCTGAGGGCATAGGTCGAGTCGGGCGGCGTGATATTATAGAAAAGGGCGGGATTGACGGACTTTAAAAGGGCGGGCTCGATCTCGCATTCCTTGGCGAGCATGGCAAGGTCGATCGGGCGTTTTACCTCTACGGTCGCGAAGGCATCCACGGAAGGCTCTTCGCCCCAGTCTATGCCGTATTCCTCCGAATCGTTGAGGATTTCGGCTATGGCCAATAGTTTCGGCACGTAGAGCACGGTTTCGCGCTTCAGGAACCCCTTTTCGCACAGATACCAGTAGTCGGCCTTACCGGCTTTTTTCACCGCCGTCTTCGTCGCGCCGAGCCCGCAGTTGTATGCGGCGAGGGCGAGGTACCAATCGCCGGTTTCGCGGTAGTTGTCGCTCAGCTTGCGCAGGGCGGCGGTAGTGGCGATCCAGGGGTCCCGCCGCTCGTCCATCCATTCGTTCATGCGGATGCCGAAGCCGCCCACGCTGTTTCTCATGAATTGCCAAACGCCGGTCGCGCCCGACTTCGAGATGGCGGTGGGGGAATACGCCGATTCGATTACCGGAAGGTAGATCAGGAATTCGGGCAGTTCCAGCCGCGCGAGCTCCGCGCGGATGAACGCGCGGTACGGGGCGGAACGCTGCATGACCTTCGCCAAATACTGGAGCCCTTCGCTCGTCTCGTACTGGGCGCGAAATTTTCGGATCAGGGGATGGTCCGGTACCTCGAGTCCGGGAATGGGCGATTCTTCCGCGAGGGTTACCACGGCGCTCTCGCCGTCTCCGTCCGCCGCGGAGGCGAGCGCGTCCTGTACGCCGTAAGGAAAAAGGACTAACGCGGCAAGCACGGCCGCTTTCTGAAACGACCCGGCCGGAACCGGTCCTTTACATTTTTTCGCCATAGTAGATTCCCGCCCACTCCCAGCGCCCGTGAATGTCCGGGTCCGCGGGAAAGTTTACCTTTCTGAAATAGAGATACCATACGCTGATATACTGGCTCCATCCCCAGGTGCGCAGATAGGCCTCGTTCGGGTTCGAGGAGGCGTCCAGCGTGTCGTTGTACCGGATCCTGTTCCCGAGCATGAAATCGCGCATGGCGAAGTCGGCCTCGGCGTTGGAACCCGATGAATCCTGCTTCCAGGACATGGCGAAGAAATTGACCTTTGCGCGGTAGCGGTCCAGGGCCCGGTAATCGTAGCCGTTGATCGCCTTCCGGATTACGTTCACCAGGTCGTCGAGCGAATCGAAGGTCCAGTCCTTCGACGAGGCGTCGTAGTCTATGATTTTCTTCGCGTATTCATACGCGTCGGGTACGCCGGGAATTTGGATTCCGAACTGCCCGTACTCGAGAAACTGCTTATAGGTTTGGATGGCGAGGTCCCATTCGCCGAGCCGTTCGTACGCCCGGGCGAGCATGAAGTAGGCGTGTCCCTGATCTATCTCGCCGCCGAAGCGAGTGATCATTTCCGTATAGTACCGGATGAGCAGTTCCGCGGAATCGGTAATGCGAATGAGGTTTTGCAGGCTCGCGAGGTGAATGGAGGAGCCCCGAACGTCCAGGTCGGGGCAATTTTCGAGAATGCGGGCGAAGTAGTACCCGGCCATCTCGTTCGCGCCCTGATCGAGATAGGCCCGGGCGACGAGGAGCAGCCAGTAGGCCGCGTACGGGTCGGCCGGATTCCCGTCCACGGTCGAGGTAAGGAAGAGAATAAGCTCGCCGTTTCGCTTTTCGGCTATGAGGTTTGACGAGATGCGGTTGACGAGGGCGAACCGCGTTTCCGGGTCTTCCGGGTTGCGGTCCAGGAGATTGAGTAACTCTTGCTGCTCTTCACGGTTTTCCCGTAAGCCGTCCAGCAGGTAGTTTTCCCGACCGGAAGAACAGGATGCGAGGATAATTGCGGCCGCGGCGATCGTTCCGATAACCCTGAATTTCAACACGAGCCGATACTAACATGGGCGGAATCTATTGGCAAGCCGGACGGTCCTAGGGTAGAATATGCTTAGAAGGAGGAAAAATGCCGAAATCCGAAACGATACGCAAGCTTGCCCTTCGGCTCTCCTGGATTCTCCTTCCCCTGGGAATCGGGGTCTTCTCGGTAGGACTGACCCTTTCCCTGCTCGGTAGCGGCCGGTTTCCGATTTACGCGCTGAGCCTGTGTTCCCTTGTCCTCGGTTTTCTCCTCTGGAACGCCGGCGTAGCGTTGGGGCATCGCCGCCGCTTTTACTTTTCCGCTACCTTTCTGGTCCTTACGGGCATATTTCTCTTCTTCATGAAAGCGGGCATTATTACCCTGCCGCACCGGGCCGTGTGGCCCTTCCTGATGCTCTTCCTCGGTATCGCCTTTCTCGTGGCGGGCCATGCCCGCCTTGACGGTTTTCATCCCGCCTATTTCGTGCTCGCGGTGGCGTTCGCCGGCCTTGGCTTTCTCTTCCTTCTTTTCACTACCGATATCATTCCCTTTTCGCTGGGGTCGGTCGTCCTGTGGTGGTCTCCGATCATATTCCTTCCCGCGATTCTGTCCGTCGCCATTTGGCTCTTTCGCAGGAAAACCCCGCCGAAACCATGAGGAGCCCATCCGTCTCCCGCGCCTTCCTGTTTTTGGCGGGCTCTCTCCTACTCTGGGCTTCCTGCTCCACGGCTCCGCGTCCTTCCGCCGCCGCCGGGCCCGCCGCCTTGTCGGGAAAGAAGGAGCAGGGCCAAGGCGCGGAGGTTTCCCCGGTATCCGCGGGTAACGGGACAGGGACGCCCCTCACGGTTCCGACACGTGAAGAGCTCAAGAAAAACGACGCCGACGCCGGGATCGTGACCCTGCTCGAGCGGGCCACGCCGACCGCCATTCGCGAGGCGGTTGACCTCGTTCGCCGCGATCCCAAGGGCATGACCGACCGTAACCGCATATTCCTCGCCGTGGCGGGGGAACTCATGAAGATCCTGTATCCCCTGGAATCCGCGGACTGGCAAATGCCCTCCATTCCGGACAACGATCCGTGGACCCAAGCTATCCGCTCTTCGCGATTGGGAGTGTACGATTACAACACGGGCAACGCCGATTTCCTTTCCCGCGTATTGCCCTCGCTCGTCCTCTTCATTTCGCCGACGAGTACCGATTTTTATCCCGAGGCGAAAAAGGCCCTCGCGTCGGCCGCGGCCGCGAACCCCTCCTCGGTCATGCCCCCGCTTTTTTTGGGAATCATCGCCGAACGCTCAGAAGGCCTCGCGGCCTCCGCGTCCTGGTACCGAAAGGCCTGGGAAACGGACAATGGCTGTTACCCGGCCGGCGAGGGCCTCGTTCGCGCCTTGATCGCATCGGGAGACGGGAAAAACGCGTTCCCCGTGGCAAAGTCGCTGTACGACCGCTATCCGGAGGTTCCGGAAATGCTAAAGCTGTGCGCTGAATCGGCGTTTTCCGCGGAAAATTGGGATACAGCCGATCCCTATATCCTTCAGGTGCTCAAAGCCGAACCCGCCAATACCGAGTACCTGCTCATGCGCGCCCGTATCCTGGTGGAGCGGAAAGACTACCTGAAGGCAAATTCCCTCCTCGACGCCTACGCTACCGTCGACAAAACCGGCCGGTCCTATCTTATTCTCAAGGCGAGGGTGTTGCGTGAGTGGAACAAAAACCTCGTTTCCGCCATTGGCATTCTGGAAGACGCCGACCGCAGATATCCCGACGACCGCGATATAATGCTTGCCTCGGCGGAGCTCTCCTACCAAACCGGGAAAACGGTAAACGGCGCCGGAGGGCGCGATTTCGTGCGTCGCGTTCTGGCGACGGAACCGAACAATCCGAAGGCCCTCGCGTTGCTGGCGAACGACTATATCGGTAAGCAAGCCTGGACCGACGCCCTGGGGACCACCGCGGCGCTCATAGCACTGGATCAGGGCGCCGACAGCCTTTCCCTCCGCCTTCGCGCCCTCATAGGCGCCGCCCGCTTCGACGAGGCGCTCACCCTATCGAAACGTCTCTATGACCAGTCGCCCGATTCCGAGTCCGCCGTGTCCTGGCGCCTTGAGGCCCTCATCGGTTCCGGAGACCGCAACGCCGCTTCCGCACTTATCGCAACCCGGCTCGGCGACGCGCCCGCGGCCCTGAAAAGCAGGCTTTATTTCTATAAAAGCGCCCTCGAGACCGATCCCGACGCGCAGCTGGCGGCCCTTCGCTCAAGCCTGCTCGCCGATCCCCGGAACGTGGATTCCCTCTACGCCACGTATCGCTGGTATTATGGGCGAAAGGATTGGAGGAAGGCGCAGTACTATCTCAAGCAAGTGATTGCCATTTCGCCGGGCAATGAGCAGTACGCGAAACTTCTCGCGCAATTGGACGATTTGCTTGCCCAGTGACGGGTTTGACCGTATACTTTTAGCATCGACTTTTCGTTAAAGGAGTGAGAAACATGAAGAAGTACGTATGCGACCTTTGCGGATATGAATACGACCCCGCGGTCGGCGATCCCGATAACGGCATTGCCCCGGGCACTGCCTTCGAGGACCTTCCCGAAGACTGGGTTTGCCCGGTGTGCGGCGCGGGTAAGGAAAGCTTTTCAGAAGTCTGAGGTAGGACCATGATATCGAGAGACGACGCCATCGCCACCATCGGTTACGACGGCAACGCGGCCTTGGTGGACCGGGCCGTAAAAAAACGGTGCGCGGGCATGACCACCGCGCAGTTGGCCGAAGCCGGCCTGTACCGGGCGGCGGCGGCCTCGGCGCTATTTGCCGATTCTGCCGAGGAATTGGCGCTGGTAGCGGCTATTTACAATAAGGCCGCGGGAACTACCTATCCGGTGGAAGCCATGTCGAAGCTTTTCGGCGTTACGAAACCCACGCTGAGCCGGACCCTCGCGCTCTGATTATCGTCGTTTTCGCGACGGCCGTGCCTCCCGAGGCACGGCTTTTTTTTACCTTGACTGGTTTTCCGTGAGTATGATACCTTGTTTCAAGACTATTTTTTTCAATGTCCCAAGGAAGTGTTTTTATGAATTTCATGCCCTTAGCGCAGGTGAGTTCATCCCAGAACTCCATTTTTATGCCGATCGTGACCTTCGGTCTCGTGTTCGTCATCTTCTACCTTTTCATTATTCGGCCCCAAAACAAGAAGCAAAAAGAAACCGAAAAGATGATCTCCGCCGTGAAGAAGGGCGATAAGATCGTGACTATCGGCGGGATTCACGGCGAGGTTACCTCTACCAAGGAAAAAAGCGTGATCGTGAAGGTAGACGAAGACTGCAAGATCGAATTCAGCCGTTCCGCAATCGCTTCGGTGGTCGTAGACGAAAAAGCGGAAAAACCCGCTAAGTCCGCGAAAGCGTCGAAAAAAGACGCGGCAAAAACCGAAACCTCCGCCGAAGAGGCGAAATAAACCGTACTATTTGAAAGGCCCTCCGGATTCGAATTTCCGGGGGATCGCGCTTTCATTGGAAATCTGGAGTTAGATTATGAGCAAACGAAGCCGGTTGGTACTCATTCTGGTGGTTCTTGCGACGTGCTTTGCGTTCTTGTGGCCCTCAGTAAAATGGTATTTCGTCACGCCGAAGGAAGATCAGGCCCTCGCCCTCGGTTCCCGCGAAAAGATAAAGGATTATGCCCGCAATATGGCCGTGGCCGATCTGAAAGCCCTGATGGCCGACGCCCGCGCCGAAAAGACCGATCCGGTCGATCCCCGGTACGACGCGCTGATTAAGGAAGCCGTCAAGACCTATAAGGCAATCAAGGAACCGGTTCCCCAAGCCTGGACCGCCGCCGCGCTCCTTCATGCCTTCTCGTCGGAATCCGACGTGCAGAACGTGCTTGAGGATAATTACCGAAACCGCATTCTCTCCATCAAGAAAACCCAGTCGAGCGCGGTTAAGCTCGGTCTGGACCTTTCCGGCGGTATGAGCATCATTATCAAGGCCGATCTCGACGCGGCCGCGGCAAGCCAGAAAGAGGCCATTACCGATATGGCTACCTTCAAGAAGGACGCCATGGCGCAGGCCATGGATATCCTCAACAGCCGCATCGATAAGTTCGGCCTTTCCGAACCGGTCATCCGCCAACAGGGCGAAGACCGCATTTACATTGAAATCCCCGGCGCCGCCGATTCGGACCGCATCAATTCCCTCATTATGGGCAAGGGCATGCTTTCGTTCCACATCGTCGATTCCGAGGCCTCCGCCGCCTTCAACGAGTATTACCAACAGCACCCGACGAGCACCTTCGACGCGGAATACAATCTGCTCGATCCCTCCATCGTTCCCGCCGACGGCATGCTCCTGGGCACCTACGTCAAGGACTCCTACGGCCTGGACGAGCGCACGGGCTTTTTGGTCGTTAAAAAGGAAGTGGGCCTCGAAGGCAAGCATATTCAGGCCGCTACCACCACCCGGAACAGCATTTCCGGCCAGCCCGAGGTCAATTTCGAGCTCGATTCCGAAGGGACCAAGATATTCGCCGACCTGACCGCCAAAAACGTCAATCAGCGCATGGCGATCGTTTCGGACGACAAGATCAAGAGCTATCCCAATATCGAAGAGCCCATTCCCGGCGGTCAGGTCCGGATTTCCGGCTTTGACGTCAGCGAAGCGGAGAATATCAAGGCAGTGCTTCGGACTGCTTGGCTCAGCGTTCCCCTCAGCCTCGAAAACCAACAGGTTATCGGCGCGAGCATGGGAGCCGAAGCGATCAAGCAGGGCTTGTGGGCCCTGGTGTTCGGACTCACCGCGGTGTTGATTTTCATGCTGCTCTATTACCGGGGCGCCGGATTCAACGCCTGCGTGGCGCAGATTATCAACCTCTTCATCCTGTTCAGCGTGCTTTCCGCCCTCAATCTTACCCTGACCCTTCCGTCCATCGCCGGTATGATCCTGACCATCGGTATGGCCGTTGACGCCAACGTCGTGGTGTTCGAGCGCATCAAGGACGAACTTCGCCTCAACAAGGGCCGCTCCGCCTCTA
The DNA here is from genome assembly GCA_023443865.1 of Spirochaetota bacterium. Taxonomy (GTDB): domain Bacteria; phylum Spirochaetota; class Spirochaetia; order Treponematales; family Treponemataceae; genus Teretinema. The sequence goes on from JAEZST010000021.1 coordinate 46,088, forward strand.
TCACCGCCGGGTTTGACCACGCGTTCTGGGCGATCATGGACTCGAACATTACCACCTTTATCGCGGCGGTGTTCCTTTCCCAGCTCGGTACCGGTTCCATCCGGGGCTTCGCGTACAGCCTCGCGATCGGCGTCGTGTCCTCGGTGTTCACCGCGCTCTTCGTTTCGCGGCTTATCTTCGATTTCGATACTGATGTCATGAAGCGCAAGAACGTGAGCATCAGCTGGAGGATCAAATAATGAAAAAGGTCATTAAATTCAGCTCCTTGTTCCTTCCCTTCGCGATCATGAGTTCGGTAATCATCGTTTCCGGGCTCGTGGGCCTTTTTGTACGGGGCATCAATCTCGGCATTGACTTTCAGGCCGGCTTTGTCGAAAAGGTGCGCATAGCGCCCACCGCTTTCTCCCTTACGTATCAGGGAACCCAGTCGGTCAGCGTCGATCAGGGGAACAACGGACTCTCGTTCGTCATGACCGGCGTCGGCGGTTCGGATAACCAGACCGTGACCTTCTCCTACGCCGATTATCCGGATCTAGGCTCCTTCTCCGCCGCGGCCTCGCAGATTCCCGGCGTGGGAGTGAACCTCCTGGCTCCCGTGGGGACCGCCCTGAAGGGAACCTTCCCCGATTCCGAGACCTCGTCGCGGCTCGACGCCGATCCCTACGCGTTCCACTACGTGAGCGCCGATGCCCCCATTATCTCCTCCGACGAGATTCGCGGCGTGATCGCCGCCTATCCCAACGCGTCGGTGCAGGTGCTCGGAAAGCCCCAGGACCGGGCCTTCCAGATTCGCATCAAGGATGACGGCACTGACGACAACGCCAGCGTTACGATCCGCGCGAACCTCAAGAAGGCCTTCGACGCGGCCTACGGTCCCGCGAACTACGCGGTAATCGGAACCGACTTCGTCGGCGCCCGTCTCTCGCAGTCCCTCGCGGGCAACACCGTATGGCTCGTTCTCGCGACCCTCGCCCTGATTTGGGTGTACGCCACCGTCCGTTTCCGCTGGGACTTCGCACTCGGCGCGGTACTCGCGGTCATGCACGACGCGCTGATCATGGTGACCTTCATCGTATGGACCCAGATGCAGTTCAATTCCATTACGATCGCGGCGATTCTCACGATCATCGGTTACTCGATCAACGACACCATCGTCGTGTACGACCGAATCCGCGAGATCATGAAGATCCGCCCGGACTTGAACATGACCGAGGTTCTGAATACCGCCCAGTCGGAGATTCTCGGACGCACGATCATCACCACGGCGACCACCATGCTTGCCGTCATTTCCCTTTTCGTGTTCACCTCCGGCGACATGAAGGATTTTGCCCTTTCCCTTATCGTGGGAATGGTCAGCGGCGCGTACTCCACGATTTACATCGCGAGCGCGTTCATCAACTTCGTTTCCAAGTTCCGCAAGGATAAGGGCTTGCTCCGGGAAAAACCCGCGAAACTCGCCTCGTCCGGCGAACTCGTGTAACGTCGGCCCGGTGCCGTCCGCGAACGGGAAATGCCCCGTTCGCGGGAAACGTATCCTGCCTGGAAAACCCCCGGAATTTACGCCGGGGGTTTTTTTTATTTTCAGGCTCGGATACAGTAGGGGCATGAGCGATACATTGAAAATCGTGCGGGCAGACATACTCGGCTACTGCATGGGCGTTCGCCGCGCCGTAGAGGCGGCCGAGCGGGCCTTGCTAGAAAGCCCCATCCGTCCGGTGTACACCTACGGACCCTTGATACACAATCCCCAGGCCCTTGAGCGTCTTTCCTCGGTGGGCGTGGTTACCCTGGGAGGAGAACCCGACGGCATTCCCGAAGACTTCGCCGGCGCCTCGGTGGTGATACGCGCCCATGGCGTGCCCCCGGCGGAGCGGAGAATCCTGGAAGCGCGGCATGCCCGCGTCGTGGACGCTACCTGTCCCCGCGTCCTTTCCAGCCAAAAGAGGGCCCGGGCGTACCATGAAAAAGGGTACGCGATATTTTTAGCCGGGGACAGAAATCACGGGGAAATCGCCGGTATCGCGGGCTATGCACCCGGCTGCACCGTGCTCGAGAACCGCGACGACGTTGAGCGTATAGCCGAATGGCCAAAACGGGCCGTGCTGATAAGCCAAACCACCATCAAGCAAAGCGAGTACGACGCTATCGCGGAGGCCCTTTCTGCCCGCATTAGCGAGCTCGTGGTGCTTGCCACCATCTGTCCGGCCACCCTGGAGCGGCAAAAGGCGCTGGAAGCGCTGGCCCAGCGGGTAGAGGCCATTATCGTGGTGGGGGGCATGCATTCGGCCAATACGGTGCGCCTCTTTCAGACTGCCCGCCGCTTGAAACCGGCTTGCTGGCATATCGAAACGCCAGACGAAATTCCTCCCGACATCGCGCGTTATTCCTCCGTGGGAATTACCGCGGGGGCCTCCACCCCCGACGAGGTTATCGACGCGGTTGAACAAGCACTTCAAAAGGTATACTATACCGGCAAACCCAATCAAAGCTGATACACAAGGAACGCACGCGACATGAAGGCGATAGAACTCGAGAAGGCGTACAATCCCAAAGACTTCGAGGACCGTGTCTACGGGGCATGGGAATCGGGGAATTTTTTCAAGCCCAAGAAACCGACAAACGGCCGAAAGCCCTTCGTCGTCGTAATACCTCCCCCGAACGTGACCGGCGTCCTTCACATGGGCCACGGACTGAACAATTCCCTCCAGGATATCGTCGTGCGGTATCACCGCATGGCGGGAGACCCGACCCTTTGGCTGCCCGGCACCGACCATGCGGGCATTGCCACCCAGAACGTGGTGGAACGGCGCCTCAAGAAAGAGGGCAAGAGCAAACACGACCTGGGACGCGAGCGGTTTATCGAAAAAACCTGGGAAGTGAAAAATGAGCATCACGCCATCATCACGAACCAGCTGAAAAAAATCGGCGCGAGCGTCGATTGGTCCCGGGAACGCTTTACCCTGGACGAAGGCCTTTCCGACGCGGTTCGCGAGGTTTTCGTGACGCTGTACGAACGGGGCCTCGTGTACCGGGGCAACTACCTGGTGAACTGGTGTCCCTCCTGCGGAACCGCCCTGGCGGACGACGAGGTGGAGCACGAGGATACCAACGGCGCCATGTACCATATCTGGTACGAGCTTGAAGACGGCCTCGCCATGGGCGACGGCTCGACCAGGATAGAGATCGCGACCACCCGGCCCGAGACCCTTTTGGGCGATACCGCCGTGGCGGTGCATCCCGAGGATCCGCGGTACGCGGGCCTGGTGGGGATGCGCGTGAAGCTTCCCCTCGCGAACCGCCTCATTCCCGTCGTCGCCGACGAGTACGTAGACCGAGAATTCGGCACCGGGGTCGTCAAGATTACCCCCGCCCATGACCCCAACGACTGGGAAGTGGCCAAGCGGCACGGCCTTCCGGTCCTCAATATCCTCAACCCCGACGGCACGCTGAACATCGAAGTGCCCGAGAAATACCGCGGCATGCCGGTAAAGGAAGCCCGAAAGGCCGTTATCGCCGACCTGACGGAGCTTGGCCTGTTCAAGGACGAGAAGAAAATCGTCCACGCCGTGGGCAAGTGCTACCGCTGCGCCACCGTGGTGGAACCCTACCTCTCCGACCAGTGGTTCGTGAAAATGAAACCCTTGGCCGACAAGGCCCTGAACGCCTGGAAGAAGGGCGAGATCGTCTTTTATCCCCAGAAATGGGAAAATACCTACCGGCACTGGATGGAAAACATCCGGGACTGGTGCATCTCCCGCCAGTTATGGTGGGGTCACCGCATTCCGGTGTGGTACTGCCTCGACTGCGGCGAGATGATGGTCAGCCGCACCGACGCGACCGTTTGTTCCAAGTGCGCTTCCACCCGGCTCCGGCAGGACCCTGACGTTTTGGACACCTGGTTCTCGAGTTGGCTGTGGCCTTTCTCGACCCTCGGCTGGCCAGAAAAGACCCCGGATCTCGCCGCCTTCTACCCGACCACCACCCTGGTTACCGCCTACGACATCATCTTCTTCTGGGTCGCCCGAATGATCATGGCGGGGCTCGAGTTCACGGGCGAGGTGCCGTTCCGCGATATCTACATGCACGGCCTCGTGCGGGATAAGCAGGGGCGGAAAATGTCGAAGTCCCTGGGAAACGGCATCGATCCTTTGGATATCGTCTCGGAGTACGGGGCCGACGCCCTCAAGTTCACCCTGGCCTTCATGTGCGCCCAGGGCCAGGACGTGCTCGTGGACTCGGAGTCCTTCAAGCTCGGTTCCCGCTTCGCCAATAAAATATGGAACGCTTCCCGCTATATCCTGGGCAACCTGGAGGGACGCGAGATCGTATGCGTTCCCCGGGAAAAGCTCACGGAACTCGACCGCTGGATCTGGCACCGGTTCGACGCGGCCGCGGCGAACGTGCGTTCCGCCCTGGAAGGGTACCGCTATAATGACGGCGCCCAAACCCTCTATGAGTTTTTCTGGAACGACTTTTGCGATTGGTACGTAGAGGCCACGAAACTCTCGTTCCGTTCGGGCGACGACGCGGAGAAGGATAGGGCGGTTTCGGTGCTCCTTTCGGTGCTGGAAGCCTCGCTGCGCCTCCTTCACCCGTATCTCCCCTTCGTTACCGAAGAGATATACCGTTTCCTTCCGGAAAACTGCGCCGAAGGGGCCGCGCCGAAAGCCGAGATGCTCATCGGCGCCGCCTATCCCGAGAGCGACAGCGAGCGCCGCGACGACCAGGCGGAAGCCCGGTTTACCGCGCTTCAGGAACTGGTTCGCTCCGTTCGCGCCCTTCGCGCCGAGTGCGGTATCGATCCTGCCCTGAAGATCCGCCTTGCCCTCGCGCTTGAAAAGGGCAGCGACGCGGAGGCCGCCCGGGAAAAAACGGACATTATTCAGTTGCTCGCGGGCATTTCGGACATTACCTTTATACCGACGGCGCAAGACAAACCGAAAGGCGCCATCGGAACCGTCGGCAAGGGCTTTGAGGCCTTCGTCATCGCCGGCGAAGGCGTTGACCCCTCGCAATTGGTCGCGCGATTCCTCAAGGAAATCGAGAAGGAAAAGAAGAACCTTGAGCGCGTCGAGGGAAAGCTCGCGAACGCGAATTTCATATCCAACGCGCCCGCGGAAGTCATCGAATCGGAGCGCGAAAAGGTAGCCGAAACGACTCGGCGAATCGCGAAGCTCGGCTCCTACGTAAAGGATCTGCAGTAACGACATGAACAATCAGGACATGCTCGTTCTGAAAGGCATATACCTCGCCCCCTACATGCAGCTTGCTACCGCCTTAATCGGCAAGCAGCGGCACGCGGGGGGCAACATGTTTCGCCACCAGATCGACACGATGGGCATCCTCTTGGATTACGGCTACATCGACAGCGTGCTCCTGAAAGCCTCGGTCATACACGACGTGATCGAGGACATACCCGAGTTCAACCGGAACGAGATTCTCGAGATCGATTCCGAATCGGGCCAGGTCTACGACCTCGTGATGGAAGTGACAAAGCTTGAGGGCATGAGCAAGTCCGAGTACCTCAAAGGCATTATCGAAAAGGGGTCGCATAAGGCGAAGGTGCTTAAGTGCGCCGACCGAATCAGCAACATGATCAGCCTCGGTTTCGTCACGAATCCCGAGTTCATTGAGCGGTATTGCGAGGAAACGGAGCTCTACATCTTTCCGATTGCGCTTGAGGTCAACTTCGAGATGTATCAGGAACTGATACAGTTGGTCATATCCCGCAGGCAATACCTCGAAGATTCGGGATTTTTATGCAGGCGGATCGATATCAGGGAAAATTAATTTTTTCCTTGACAAAATCCCGCTTTGGCGTCTAATTGACACGAAAACGTAGTTTTCGTACAATTACAATATATTTTTATTGATTAGGGAGAACCCACATGAAAGTAGGTATCAACGGTTTTGGCCGCATCGGCCGCATGGTGTTCCGCGCCGCTATCGAAAATTTCAGCAAGGACATTGAGATCGTCGGAATCAACGATCTCCTCGAGCCCGCGTATCTCGCGTATATGCTCAAGTTCGACTCCGTTCATGGCCAGTTCAAGGGTGACGTGTCCGTCGAGGGCAATAACCTCGTCGTGAACGGCAAGAAGATCCGCCTCACCGCCGAGAAGGATCCCCTGAACCTCAAGTGGAACGAAGTCGGCGCCGACGTCGTCGTCGAGTCCACCGGTTTCTTCCTTGACAAGGAATCCGCCGGAAAGCACATCACCGCCGGAGCCAAGAAGGTCATCATGTCCGCGCCCTCCAAGGACGACACCCCCATGTTCGTCTACGGCGTTAACGACAAGACCTACGCCGGTCAGACCATCATCTCCAACGCGTCCTGCACCACCAACTGCCTCGCGCCCGTCGCCAAGGTCCTCAACGACTCCTTCGGCATCAAGCGCGGCCTCATGACCACCGTGCACGCCGCCACCGCCACCCAGAAGACCGTTGACGGTCCCTCCGCCAAGGATTGGCGCGGCGGTCGCGGTATCCTCGAGAACATCATCCCCAGCTCCACCGGCGCCGCTAAGGCCGTTGGCAAGGTGCTCCCCGTCCTGAACGGCAAGCTCACCGGCATGGCGTTCCGCGTGCCCACCTCCGACGTTTCCGTGGTCGACCTGACCGTGGAACTCGAGAAGGAAGCTTCCTATGACGACATCTGCGCCGCCATGAAGAAAGCCTCCGAAGGCGAGCTCAAGGGCGTTCTCGGCTACACCAACGAAGACGTGGTTTCCACCGACTTCCGCGACGAAGCCCGCACCTCCGTGTTCGACTCCAAGGCCGGTATCGCCCTCGACAAGACCTTCGTGAAGGTCGTGTCCTGGTACGACAACGAGTGGGGTTACTCGAACAAGGTATGCGAGATGTGCCGCGTTATCGGCAAGTAATCGCCCGAGCGGTGCTTGCCTTCCGGATTTTTCCGGATCGGCCGCTCCGCGAAAAGGCCCGCGTTCCCTTAAAGGGACGCGGGCTTTTTTTTTAAGCGGAACCCCGGTTCTTTTTCCCGAGAACCCCGGTTCTTTTTGCTTTTCCACCGGGTTCAATCCCTCTAAACGGTTATAATCTATTGAATTCCCGATGCCGGCGCTAAACCGGCTAAACGGTCGGGGTATAAAGGGAACGTCTATGAATGTAAGCAAGTTTGCTTTAGCGGGTGTATTGGCGGTAACGATGGCTTTTATAAGCTGCGTATCCGGGTACCAATACGCGATGCCGGTGACAAATGAATCATTATTGGGTTGGAATAATTCCCCGAATCCCGCGATGAGCGTTTCCGGCAAGGGAATCCACCCGTATATCGGAATCGCTTATTCGGATAAGCAAAACGATTCGTCCTTTGACGATATAGAACGGACAAGGGTCGTCAATATAAACGCGGGAATGGTGTGCCAACCCGACCTTGGCCAAAACGAGTTAGTCAAGCCCTTCGTCGGTTTTAACCTGGGAGGATGCCTTATTTCCTCGACCATCAGCCTAACGAACGCCACTCAAACGTCGTTGCGGGAAAACTATATATACGTAGACAGGGATTATAACGACTACAAGATCGAGACCTTAATTAAGCCCGGATTCGTCGTGAAGACCGATGATCGGCTTGCCGTATTGTACCTATTGGGAATCGGTCAGTATGAATGGGGTGAGTTCTACGATTTTCGCGAGAAAGTCGACGGGATCGGTAATATTTATAATATGGCAGGCGAGCGATTTACGTATGGCTTCGGTCTTGGCGGCGAATACCAAATGGGTATCGTTGACGAATACGACGTGGGCTTCTCCTGTGAAGTAGGTTCGCTTTTTAATATAACGCAATCGATCGCCTTCGAAGATCGCGATCAAAACATCGATGAATTGGTCGTTTACGGCAAAGGCGATTTTTATAGGATGAATATCTATAAATTTGGGCCATATATCGATTTTAAAAAGCTTCGGGCGGATTTCTCATATTCGAGTATGGGAAAGTATATCTTCCAAATTACGTACCGCTTGTAACGATACTGATTCGCGGTAACTTCTGCGCAGTTAACTGTAAAATACGACGCTATCGTAGTCGGAAAGCCGGTCTCCGACGGAACCTTGCCCAAAAATCCATGACCGTCTGGCGAAAGACGAATACGTAACGAATAAGCCCTTGTATGAAGTAAGTTTTTTACGAATCGAACCGAACGCCGTCATCAGGGTTCGGTTTTTTTCATTTAAAGGCGAAACAAAGGCAGGTTCATTTCTTTGGCAATCGTGTCAAAGTGACACAACCGAACTCTTGATCTCTCCCGAAGTGTTTCAATAAAAAACACACGAAAGCAGGTTGTTTTTGCATCAGAGACCACCCTGCGGCACGAACCCATGCCAATCGTTCTAAATAATTATAATATAAAGAATTGTAACGAGTTTCCGTACCGTAAAAATGCATCAAGTTGGCATGGTTTTTGCTTATTTATGGTAAATAAAGATTAAGGAGGTACGGTATGTACACATCGGTTTTGGATGACCTGTTCGAAATTAACAGGCAACTGAACAGAATCTTCGACTCCCCTGCGAACTCGTTCCGGGGACGCTGGCCGGAGACAAACCTCTACGAAGATAAGGACGGCTACATCCTCGTCTCCAAGGTTCCTGACGTCGAAAAATCTTCGATCGAGGTAAACCTCAAGGACAATACCCTGACGATCCGCGGCGAGCGAAAGAGGGCTTTTCCCAAAGGAACGAAAGTGCTCCTGGACGAACGGTTCTCCGGAAGCTTCGAGCGCAGCTTTATTTTGAACGATAAAATCGATTCCGGGCGCATCGCCGCCGAGGCCAACGACGGGCTTCTGATCATAAAACTGCCGAAATCGCCCGAGAGCAAACCCCGTAAGATCGAGATCAAGTAAGGAGGCACGCCATGAACCTTATCAAGAACGAAGCCAACGATACGAAGGTTGAGTCAAAAAAGGGCAATGAGTACCGTCTGCCCGCCGTCGATATAGTTGAATCCGATTCCGAATACCTAATGTATTTCGATATTCCCGGCGTCGAGAAGGACGATATTCAGTTGAAGGTAGAAAAGGGCGTTTTAACCCTTACGGCCGAATGCACGAAGCTGCCCGGCGCCGAATTCGAATGCATACGCAACGAAATGGTTTTTTCGGGCTTTAAGCGCAGTTTCGAGCTGGGCGAATCGGTCAACGGCGAGGGCATAATCGCCGACTACCGGAACGGTACGCTGACGTTGACCTTACCCAAGCGGGAGGAGCAAAAAACCAAGCAGATTAAAATTCGCGTGGAGTGATCGTCCCGCGCCCCATTCAGCCGCGTCTCGGTTCTGAGGCCCTCACCTTTGGTGAGGCCCTCACTGTGAGTGAGGATGTCACTTTACTTTTCCGGCTGGATTCGGCACATTTAACGAATGAAGTATGACGCAATCGTGATCGGTAAGGGACCGGCGGGCATTCAGGCAGCGGTTTACCTGGCGCGGGCCGGGCAGTCGGTACTGGTGATCGGAAAGGATCGGGGCGCATTGGAACGCGCCGATAAGATCGAGAACTATTTCGGGTTTCCGGAACCGGTTGCCGGTTTCGAGCTAATAGACCGTGGCGTGTCCCAGGCAGAACGGCTCGGCGTATCGGTGCTCGCCGACGAGGTCGTGGGAATCGGTATCGGCGACGGCTACGAGGTAAAAACCGCCGGCCAAATTTTTCGGTCGCGCGCGGTCCTTCTCGCCACGGGTAAAGCCCGGACCAGGGTGAAGGCCTCTGGTTTCGACGAGCTCCGGGGTAAGGGCATCAGTTTTTGCGCCGTTTGCGACGGTTTTTTCTTTCGGGGAAAGAGCCTTGCCTTGGTGGGCTCGGGCGAGTACGCGGCGAACGAGCTTCAAGAACTCCGTCAGTTCACCGACAAGATCACCGTATTCACCAACGGGGAAGAGCCCGATCCCGGTCGCTTTCCTGCGGGCGTTCCGGTGGTTATCTCTCGTATTACCCGTTTTACCGGTGACGGGCGGCTGACGGGCATCGAGACCGAATCCGGCGAGCGGGTTCCGGTAGACGGTTGCTTCGTAGCGGTGGGCACGGCCGGGGCGGCGGATTTCGCCGCGAAGATCGGCTTTGAGACGCGGGGTCAGGATATCGCGGTAGACGGGGAATTCCGGACGAACATGAGCGGGCTTTGGGCGGCAGGCGATTGCGTGGGCGGCTTCTTGCAAATCGCCAAGGCGGTTTCCGACGGGGCCCTGGCGGCAAAATCCATGATCGCCTGGCTGAAGGCCAATCCGTAAGGCGCGCAGCCCGATTCCGGGCGGAATCGGGCGGGCAGCGTTTCTATTAAGCCTTGGCCGAGGCGTATTTTGCCTTCAGCGCCAGTTTGTCCGTTTTCCCGACAGACGTTTTATCGATTGCGTCCACGAATTGCACGCGCAAGAGGATCGCTTCCCGGGGCAAGACCCCCCGGTCCACGTATCCCTTCACGTGTTCCATGACCTTGTGCGCCGTGAGTTCCGCCTCGGCGCGCTGGACCACGCATGCGAGGGGAATTTCGCCCCATTTCTCGTCCGGTAAACCGATAACCGCCACTTCCTCTATTTCGCCCTGGCTCGCGAGGATATCCTCCATTTCAAGCGAAGAAAGCCATTCGCCGCCCACTTTCACCACGTCTTTCAGGCGATCGGTGATCCTGACCGAGCGGTCGTCGTTCATGACCGCCACGTCCTGGGTGTGCATCCATCCGCCTTCCCACAGTTTCTCTGAGTTTTTCGCGTCCTTGTAGTAGCCCATGGTAAGCCAGGGCGCCCTGAGCACGATCTCTCCCGCGGATTTGTTATCCCGTTTTACGTCATTGCCCTTGGGGTCGATTACCCGCAGATACATCAGGCCGATAGCGGTTCCCGTACGGGTCCGTTTCTCCAGCTGCTCTTCATGGGCCCGGGCGAGGTCTTCTCGGGTGAGCCGGTCTATCGAAACGAAGGGACAGGTCTCGGACATGCCGTAACCGGCGAAAATATCGATCCCCATTCCAAGGGCCATTGCGGCCAGGGCTTTCGGAAGCGCTGCGCCGCCGATCACCACCTTCCATTTTGACCAATCCATTCCCTTCGCGCTGGGATCCTTGAGCAGCATGGCCAGTATGGTCGGAACGCAGTGGGAGAAGGTTACTTTTTCCTTTTCTATAAGCGAGTTGAGCATATCGGGAACGTATTTCCCGGGGTAGACTTGCTTTACCCCCAAGAAGGTCGCGACGTAGGGAATGCCCCAGGCGTGCACGTGAAACATCGGGGTAATGGGCATGTACACGTCCTCGCCGTGGAAGCCGGGGCCGGAGCGGATCGAGGCGAGTGTCGCGGTAGCGCCCATGGTGTGCAGTACCAGTTGACGGTGGGTGTAAAACACGGCCTTGGGCAAACCGGTGGTTCCCGTGGTATAGAACGTGGTTGCGCGGGTATTCTCGTCAAAGTCGGGATACTCTTCCATGGGCGCGGCTTTCGCGAGGAGCTCCTCGTACTCTCCGGAAAATTCGATGCCCTGGGCGGGGGGGCGGTTCGCCTCCCAGTCGTTCATGAGCACGAATCGCTTTACTCCGGCGATACGTCCCTTTATCGACTGGATCAGCGGAACGAAGTCCCGGTGTACCAGAATGAGCTGGTCTTCCGCATGGTCAATGGTATAGATGAGCTGTTCTGGAGCGAGCCGCATATTGATCATGTGCATGACCGCGCCGATCATCGGGATGGCGAAATAGCATTCGAGATAGCGGTTGGAATCCCAATCCATCACCGCCACGGTATCGCCTTTTTTAATGCCGAGCTCGGTTAATGCCGTGGCGAGCCGGGCTACCCGTTCGTGAAATTCACGGTAGGTGAAACGCTTTGAGTCCCGATACACGATTTCTTGATCCCGCCGATAGTCGATCGGCGCCTTGAGAATATGCTTGATCAGGAGGGGAAATTCATAAGCCGAGGGCGTTTTGCCGCTGATGGGTTCCATACAACGAACTCCTTGCGATTTGATGGTCATAATTGTGACATAAATCGAGAATATGTCAAGGATATTCGCTTTTTATACCGTAAAGGGCCAATCCGGCGGCAGGGGAGAGAGAATGTCGTACCGAAACTCCGGCTCAATCGTAAAGGCGATTCTTCGGCAATGAAGGGCCTGCCGTTCCATCCGCAACAGTGATAGGTCTTCGGCAGTGAGGGTGCCCTCGATAAAGCGCAAAAAGGCGGTGGGGTCCCTTCCGTATAGCTTATCCCCGGTAACCGGAAAACCGAGTCCGTGCAAGGTCGCCCTAATCTGATGCGTCTTTCCCGTGAGAAGCTCGGCGATAAGCTCGGTCATCCCGTTTTTTTCGGCCACGGGTCGGAAAAGGGTATGCGCGTAACGGGAGCCTTCCGGCGGGGCGGGAAGGAGGCGTTCGGGGATAAAGGCGAGCTTCTTCCTGACCGGCGAGCGCTCGTCGCTGACGAGATATCCCCTCGCCTCGAAGGGCTCCCGAACGGCGCCTTCCACCACGACCCGGTATTCCTTTTGCCATCCGCCATCGGCCATCGACCGCGCCGCCCGCGCGGCCGCTTCGCCGTTTTTCGCGGCGACCACGATTCCCGAGGTTTCGCGGTCGAGCCGGTTCACCAGATGCAGGGTCCCGTACGCGGGTTGAAGAAAGTTCCACAGCGTTTTGGTCCGGTATATTCCCGAGGGATGGCAGGGGAGCCCCGCCGGTTTATCGACGAACAGATACCGCTCGTCCTCGTAAAGGCCCCGCCATGAGTCGGGAACCTCGGGTTCGCGAATCTCTGGAGGTAAAAAGGATAGGGTATCCCCCGCGGACAATGGCGTATCGCGTGCGCAGGGCTTCCCATTCAGCGCTATGCGCCCGTCTTTAAGGTGGTTTTCCCATTCGTCCCCGCTTTGGTAGGTGAACCGCGAGCGCAGGTATTCGAGCAGGCTCCCGCCGGCCCACTGGTGGGGAACCTTCGTTTCGCGCCGCCCCCCGTTCATTCCGTCTCCAGAATCCGCGAGACCGCGCGGTGGGCGGTGACGAAACACCCCGTCAGGAGGAAGCCCCCGGTGGGCGCGTCCCAATCGAGCATTTCCCCGGCGCAGTATACCCGAGGATACTTATTGAGCATGAAGTATTCGTTCAATTCCCCGAATTCCACGCCGCCCGAAACCGATATGGCCTCTTCCAGGGGGCGGGGTTTCCGGCAGGGGAGGGGGAGGGCCTTAAGTAGCGTCGGGTTATCCATGATTATTTTGTACGCTTCACCGCCAAGCGCCCGGCGAAGCAGGATTCCCCGGGCCGGCGAAAGGCGAAGCCTCTTTTTCAAATAGGTAGACGCGCTCGCCTTTCCCCGATCGCCGCTGAGCCGTCGAAGGATATCCTTTGCTTCCAGGTCCGGGTAGAGATCAATAATGAGGTCGGCGCCGCCCTCGCCGCCGCTTCGGCCTTCCAGGGAGCGGACCAGGGCCGACGCGTGGGCGTAAACGGGAGCGCCCTCAATGCCCCACGGGGTGAGCATGATATCGCCCCGAACCGTTTTGCCCGCGTAGGCGAGCGCGAGGTTTTTTACCGGAACGCGCCCTCCCGTTTCGCCTTCGCCAAGGGCGGTCTCAAAACCGCAATTGGCGGGCCTGAACGGGGCGAGCCGTATCCCTGCCTCGCGAAAGGCCTTCGCCCACAGGCCGTTCGAGCCGGTGAGCGGCCAACTGGCGCCGCCCAGGGCAAGGAGGGCGGGAAGGCCGGCGACGACTGTTTCCGAATCGGCCTGACCGGTGAGTATTGGCCCCTCTGGCGTGAATCCGGAAAACCGGTACCCGAAGCGGAAGGAGACGAGGCCGGAGTCGCGCAGAAAACGCAACAAACCCTCGATAAGCGTCGAGCCATCGCCGTCCTTCGTGAGGATTTTTCCTCCCGATCCCCTGAATGTTCGCGCTCCGAGGGCCTCGGCCCATTCGATAACCCGGTCGGGCGGATAGTCTTCGAGCAGGGAGCGAAAGCGGCGGGACTCGTCGCCGTAGCGTTGGGCGAATTCAGCCAGGGGTAAGGCATTGGCGATATTCAGGCCGCTTGAGCCCGCGAGACGCAGCTTGAGGGCCGCCTCGCCGCGTTGATCGTAAATTTCGACGCGCCTTCCGGCTCGGACGAGTTCCGCCGCGGCGAATAAGCCGGCGGCTCCGGCGCCGATTATCGATACGGCTGCCTCTTTCGGGCGTACGCTTTCCACGCGGGGATCATAGGCGCGCCGTATGGCTCTGTCAAGCGGAACCGGTCGGCCGGATATCGCGTCGAGCCGGTATTTACAAAGGGGATAGCTAATTGGTATATTTTTTATAGATTGAATATCCGTGGAAAAACCATATTCCGCTCGATAATTGCAAGAATTCAGGAGGAATCCATGATCAAGACCGTTAAAGACGTAGACCTTAAGGGCAAGCGCATCGTTATGCGCGTCGATTTCAACGTGCCGATGAAGGACGGGGTTGTCCAGGACGACACCCGCATCATGGCGGCGCTCCCCACCATCAAGTACGTGCTCGAATCGGGCGCGGCTTCGCTCGTGCTCATGAGCCACCTCGGCGATCCCTCCAAGGACGCCAAGAAAGCCCAGGAAAAGGCCGAGAAGGACGGAAAGCCATTTGATCTCGATAAATACATCGCCGGCAAGCACCGCATGAAGCCCGTCGCCGATTACCTCGCCGCGAAACTGGGCAAGACCGTCGCCTTCGCCGATTCCTGTTTCGGCGCGAAGGCCGCCGTCGAGGCGCTTCCCGCAGGCGGCGTGCTCATGCTCGAGAATACCCGCTTCCACAAGGAAGAGACCGCCAAGGACGAGGCGACCCAGGAAATTCTCGCCAAGGAATTGGCCACGTACGGCGAGATCTACGTGAACGACGCGTTCGGAACCGCGCACCGCGCCCACGCCTCCACCGCCACCATCGCGAAATTCGTGAAGGTCAAGGTCGGCGGCTTCCTCATGGAAAAAGAGGTTAAGTACCTTGAGCCCATGGTCACCACTCCCCCGAAACCCATGGTCGCCATCATCGGCGGCGCCAAGGTATCCTCGAAAATCGCCGTGCTCGAAAGCCTTCTCAAGAACGCTTCCGCCCTCATCATCGGCGGCGGCATGGCCTATACCTTCCTCAAGGCCCAGGGACACACCATCGGAAAGTCGCTCGTGGAAGACGACTTCATCGATACCGCCAAGAAACTCCTCGCGTCGGCCTCCGCCAAGGGCGTGAAGATCATCCTTCCCGTGGACCACGTGACCGCCGATTCCTTCTCCCCCGACGCCAAGCCCGTCGCCGTGGACGCCCTGGATATCCCCGACGGCTACATGGGCATGGACGTGGGCCCGAAGACGGTCGCTATCTACAAGGAGACGATCCTCGCCTCGAAGTCCATCGTATGGAACGGCCCGGTTGGCGTGTTCGAGTTCGACTCCTTCGCCAAGGGCACCGAGCAGGTCGCCCGCCTTGTCGCCGAGGCCACCGGCAAGGGCGCGGTCAGCGTCGTGGGCGGCGGCGACTCCGTCGCGGCGGTGAACAAGTTCAAGCTCGCCGACAAGATGAGCCACGTTTCCACCGGCGGCGGCGCCTCCCTCGAGTTCCTCGAAGGCAAGACCCTTCCGGGTATCGCGGTTCTCGAAACGAAGTAATTACTGCATCTCCGGGGTTTGCTGGCCCGCGGAGGATGTACTCTACGATGTTTAAAAATAACGGTCCGGTTCGAGCTTGACAGATCGAACCGGACCGTTTTTTATTCCGCCACCTTGAGGCCTTCGGTGGCATTTATTCCGGGAGGGCGTGTTACAGTATTCATATGGATAAAAAAGCTCCGGCCAACACCGACCCCTTTATCGCCCGTATGGATTCCGGCATTTCCCGTCTTGCCCGGCGGGCTTTTTCCGTCGCCCGCCGCTGGCCCCGGTCCCTACCAGCCTTTGCTCGCATCGCGCTCCATCAGGGGCGCGCAGCCCGTTCCCGCTCTTTGAATCGCGCTCAGGGCATACCGGTTCCCGCCTTCATGATTGTCAGCGTAACCAGAAAATGCAACCTACACTGCGCTGGCTGCTATTCCCGGGCAACGGAGGCGCGGGAACGGAGCGAGGGCCGCCCTGCCGAACTGGATTTTGAGCGTCTTTCTTCGGTGATCGGCGAGGGGTCTTCCCTGGGCGTCTCCTTCATGCTGCTTGCGGGCGGCGAGCCCTTCGTCCGCGTCCGTGAACTTATAGCCCTGGCCCGCGCCAATCTCTCAGTCGTTTTTCCCGTTTTCACCAACGGTACCCTGATGGACGACGAGGCCGTGCGGCTGCTCTCCCGTACCCGCAACCTGGTTCCCATTCTGAGCGTGGAAGGCCGCCGCGATTCCACCGATGGCCGCCGCGGCGGGGGCGTGTATGAAGCGGCCCTGCGCCGTATGGAAGCCCTTCGCCGGGCGGGCGTTTTTTTCGGCGTATCCTTTACGGTCATGAAGGCCAACGCGGCGGAACTTGTTTCCCGCGACTTTCTTACGGAACTTTTTGAATCCGGGGCAGGGGTGTTTTTTTATAATGAGTACACCCCCGTCGCCGAGGGTACCGAAGGCTTTTGCATAAGCGCCGAAGAACGCTCAGCCCTGCTCGCGGACCTGGAGGTTCTCCGGCATGAGTTCCCCGCGATCTTTCTCGCCTTTCCCGGCGACGAAGACAAGTACGGCGGCTGCCTCTCCGCTTCCCGGGGCTTCGTCCACGTCGCGCCCGACGGTCGGCTTGAGGCTTGCCCCTTCGCGCCCTTCGGCGACTCGTCCGCCCGGGACATGCCTCTCGCGGAGGCGCTCCGGTCGCCCCTTTTGGCGGCGATCCGCGAACACCACGACGAGCTTGCGGAAACCGCCGGGGGCTGCGCCCTCTGGAACCGGCGCGATTGGGCGGAAGGTCTCGTGGCGCTCGGATCAGGACGCGAGCCGGGCGATACCGCCGATGCGGCAGACTCGTTCGGCGTCGATTCGCGCGCGTTTGAGACCGTTGCCGAGCCGGTTACATAATCCCGTAGCGCTCGAGCACTTCCTCGATCACCGTTCCCTTCACCTTCTTCAGCGCCACCTTTTTCGCGAGGTTCGCGGGGAAGGGGAGCTTTTTGTCCGCGGGTTTCGCGCCGTCCATCATGCGGACAGTGGAAGAAAGCAGAGTGCGCACGTCGTAGACCGACGCGAAGGGTTCCGGCACGCCCCGGTCAACGTCGAGGAGCGTGTACACCGCTTCCATGGCGGTGCGCACGGAATACTCGGTGGTGAACACCGTGTCCCGGCCCGTGTCGGCGAACTGGCCCAGGAACGCGAGGTTCACTGAACCCTCGGGCACGACTTTGGGCCGGTCTCCCGCCGCGCGGGGCATGAAAAACGCCGTGATGTAGGGCATCATGACCGGCACGCAGCGCGCGGAGTTCTCTGCCAAGTCCGGAATCAACTCCACGGGTACTCCCATATGGTAGAGCCACTCCATGGTGATTTCCTTCCCCGTACAGTCCTTCATCGCCTTTTTCACGTAATCGCCGCTCACGTCGGAAAAGAGCCCGTACACCCACACCACGAGCTGGTCCGGCTTTTGCGCCTTGAAATGGGGCTGCCGGTTCAGCGTCCAGCTCAGGAGCCAGGCCGAGTCCTTCGCCGAAACGATGCCCCCGGTAACTACCTTGCCGGAGAAAGGGTCGCGCTTGCAGATTTTCTCGATATAGGGCGGGATACGGTCGTCCAGCGTGGTGACCGTCGCGGACTCCCATTTGGTGGCCTCGATGTTCGAGCAGAACTTTTCGGGGTTGCCGAAGGCTCCGTCCTGTCGCGCGAGGTTCCGCCACAGCTCCCAGGCGCCGCCGGGACCGCGGTTGATCGTCGCGGGGGTGTCCTGGTCGCCCATGCTGGAGTTTTCCGTACAGCTTCCGTTGGTCACGAACACGAGGTCGTCCTCTATCAGGTCGATGTTCTCGGTCTTGCCATTCCGCTCGCACACGATGCGCTTCGCGACTCGGCGTCCCCCCTTGGTCGCGACCTCCACGTTCGTCACCTTGGTGCCGTATTGGAAATGCACGTCATGGGCCTCCAGGTATTTCATCATGGGAAGGATGAGGGACTCGTACTGGTTGTACTTGGTGAACTTCAGCGCCGAAAGGTCCGGTAGCCCGCCGATGTGGTGGATGAACCGCTGCAGGTAGAGCTTCATCTCCAGGGCGCTGTGCCAGTTTTCGAAGGCGAACATGGTGCGCCAATAGAGCCAAAAGTTCGACTCGAGGAATTCCTTCCCGAATACGTCGGTGATCTTCTTGTCGTAGAGGTCCCGGTCCCGGGTCATGAACAGCTTTACCATGTCCTTCGAGGCTGCGTCGGAAAGGCCGAATTTGTTCTCGGTCTTCGCGTCCTCGCCGCGCCGGATCGTCACGCGCTGCAATGAGCGGTTGGGGTCTTTTTTGTTGAGCCAGTAAAACTCGTCCAGCACCGACGCTCCCTCGGTTTCCAGGGAGGGTATCGAGCGGAAGAGGTCCCACAGGCACTCGAAATGGTCTTCCATCTCGCGGCCCCCGCGGATCACGAAGCCCCGGTCAGCGGTCTTGATCCCGTCGCAGGCTCCGCCGGCGATGTCGAGCTCCTCGAGTATATGGATTCTCTCGCCCTTCATTTGTCCGTCGCGCACCAAAAAGCACGCCGCTGAGAGGGAGGCGAGTCCCGCGCCCACGAGATAGGCCGACTTCTTGTCGACGCCCTCGGGCTTTACCGGCCGCGCGAAGGCTTCATAATTTCCGTTGCTGTAGTACATGATCGTACGCTCCTTGAAAAAGGTGTTAATACGGTCAATGTACGCGTGCCCCGGCGGGCTCTCAATCGACAAGAAAGCCGGGGTGTCGTGTTTTTGGACAGACTGCGCGAAATGTCTAGCGTTTTTTCTCGGGGAGGTTCCGTTCATTACCCGCGAACCGGGCGAGGGCCGCGTCAAAGTCCCCTTCGATCGCGATAGAAAGCCGCTCTATCAGGTCGACGGGTCTGTCTTCCATGCCCTTTTCAATCCAGTCGAGCATGAGCCCCACGAAGGCATGGGTATAAAAGCGGGCGACAAAATGCCTGTCCGTTTCCCGCACGCGAAGCCCCGCGGCTTTTTCGGAAAGCACCCCCGCCAGGAGAATTTCGGTTTCCCTCATCAGAAACCGGGTCAGGGATTCGAGGAAGGGGGAGTGGAAGGTCCGGTGGACGAAGGTCCGGTTTTCCAGGACGTACTCGAAAACCCGCAAAAAGCCCTTCTGCCAGGAATCGGCGTGCTTCATCCCCCCGATGGCCGCCGTGCCCCCGTCGGTGTAAATCCACTCGATCAGGGCGGTAACGTCCCGAAAATGGTAATAAAAGGTTTGGCGGTTCACCCCGCAGTCCTCAGCGATATCGACGACCGTCACCGCCGAAAGCGCGCGGTCCGCGAGCAACTTTTTCAGAGACGCGGCGAGGGCCCGTTTCGTAATTTCCGACATGGGGCCATCATAACCCGTTCAGTCGATTTACGAAAGATCGCGTAATTTTGCGGTTTTCGCGTTGTTATCGGCTCTTTCTCTCGCTATAGTCATCCCATCATGAGTAATAACGAAAACGCATTCAGTCCTTTGGCGAAAAAAATGGCCGCCCTCTCGCTTCCCATCCTTGCGGGTCAGGCTTTCGGTCTCCTGTACAATCTGGTCGACACCTGGTTCATCGCCCGGATCGACCCTGCGGACCCCTGGCTCGTCGGCGCCACGGGCCTCGTCTTTCCCCTGTTCTTCATTATTTTGGCCGCGAGCTTTGGCATCACCGGCGGCGTGTCTTCCCTCGTCGCCCGATCCATAGGATCGGCCCGGGCCCTCGGCACGGACCGCAATCCACAGCTGGACAGCACCGCCGAAAGCGGCATGTTCCTGGCCCTCGCCGCAAGCGCCGCCTTCCTCATCCTCCTTTACGCCTTCGCCCGTCCCTTGCTCGCTCTTTTCGGCGGCACGGGCCAAATCCTGGAATACGGCTTTTCCTACCTCGTGTGGCTCCTTCCCGTAATACCTTTCATGTTCGTGAACGCCGTCTTCACGGGAATCCTCCAGGGTGAAGGGCGCACGAAACACATGATGGTTTCCATGATACTCGGCACCGTCGCGAACATCGTCCTCGACCCCGTCCTCATATTCGCGGCGGGAATGGGAATCGGCGGCGCCGGACTTGCCACCGCCATAGGCAATCTGGTCAGTACGGTCTATCTTGTCTCGGTCTTCATTGCCCAGCGCTCCTCCGTGCGTGTTCACTGGCAGGTCTCCCGCATTTCCTTCCCCGTGGCGGGCGAGATTCTCCGGGTCGGCGTGCCGCACAGCCTCATGAACTTCCTCGCCTCCATCAGCTTCATCTTTTACAACCGCATGATGGTCGGCATGAACCCTCTCATCCTCACGGCCTTCACCCTGTATTCCAGGCTCGAGCAGATCGCCCTCATCCCGGTGTGGTCCCTGTCGAGCGCCCTCTCCAGTATCGCGGGGCAGGCTGCGGGCGCCAACGACATCCCGCGCATGCGCGCCGCTTCCCGCACCGCCGCCTGGATCGGCTTCGCCGTCACCGGCACCCTCTATCTCGGCTATGTTCTCGCCAGCCGCCCGCTCTTCGCGGCCTTCCAGTCCGATCCCCGGGTCCTCGACCTCGCTTCGTCGATCGTTCCCTGGATGGCCCTCGCATCGGTCGTTTCCATCCCGATTTTCATGTTCATGACGGTCATGTCCGTCGCGGGCTTCGCCAACCAGAGCCTCATCCTCACGTCCATCAGGATCTATGCGTTGAGCGTCCCGGCTTGCGCCATCGGCGTCTACGTCGTCGGCAAGAACCTCAACGCCGCCATGGTAGGCCTCTTCGTCGCTTCCGCGCTGTCCCTGCTTTTGACCCAGGCCTGGCGGTACCGCTTCTTCCGCGCCCTTGAAACGGGCCGGTTGGTGGTCAGGCTTTCCGCAGGCTCGAATTCTGTCGACGCAACGGAAACGCGGGACGAGGGCCCCTCTGGTTCGGAATAAGAAAAATGCAGTGGGAGGGGAGGGGAAGGCCTTCCCCTGTCTCCAAAGCGCGCGGAAGCCTGCGCGCTCTTGCAGCGCGCTTCAGGGCATTATTCGCAGCGTTTATGGCATAATCCTACCTACCGGTCGGTAACCCCCAGGTGCGCATTCCTCCGCGCTCTTTTCCGCCACCCCTTCTTCTGCTATTAGTCTCCGCCCCCGGCCCTGATTGAAACCTCTCGATAATTTTGGTACTATTTACGTCATCAACGCTTTTTTTTTGAGGAGAAACCAATGCGCAAATATTTCATCGCCGGTAACTGGAAGATGCACAAGACCGCGTCCGAAGCGGTCGCCCTCGCCACCGAACTCGTGAAGGAGCTCAAAGGCGGGCCCCACAAGTATATGATCGCCCCCTCCTTCACCGCCCTCGACGCGGTCTCGAAGGTCGTAAAGGGCACCAATATCCTCCTCGGCGCCCAGAACATGAGCACCGACGAGCAGGGCGCCCACACCGGCGAGGTATCGGTTCTCCAGCTCAAGGACCTCGGCGTGCAGGTCGTGATCCTCGGCCACTCCGAGCGGCGCCATACCTACAAGGAAGACGACGCCATGATCAACAAGAAGGTCAAGCTCGCCCTCTCCCACGGCCTCGAGGTAATCCTCTGCGTCGGCGAGCTCCTCGAGGAGCGCGAGGCCGGCAAGGCCGAAAAGGTGTGCGAAGAGCAGACCCGCAAGGGCCTCGCGGGCGTTTCCGCCGAAGACCTCAAGAAGGTGACCATAGCCTACGAGCCCGTCTGGGCCATCGGTACCGGCAAGACCGCTACCCCCGAAGACGCCGACGCGATCCACGAGTTTACCCGCGGTATTATCGCCGACATGTACGGTCAGGCCGCTGCCGACGCGATGGTGATCCAGTACGGCGGTTCCATGAAGGCCGACAACGCCGAAGCCCTCCTCGCCAAGGAGAACATCGACGGCGGACTCATCGGCGGCGCGGCCCTCAAGGCCGACACCTTCAAGCCCATCGCCCTCTGTAAGTAAGCCCCTTTTTCGGGGCGACCGGCCTCGCCGCCGCGCGAGCCGGCGCCGTTAAGCCTGAGCGTTCAGGCAACCCGCCCGCCCGGCCCCTCGGCGGGCGGGCTCCTTTTTGTCTTGCACAACAGGGCCGTTTGGGATATAGTGTTTTCTGAATCATTACCTGGAGAACTTTATGGCTATCATCAGCATCGCTTTATTGGTCGTTTTCGTGCTCGTTTGCATCCTTATCGTGTCCCTCGTCCTCATTCAGAACGAGGAAGGCGACACCCTCGGCGGTATCTTCGCCGGCGGCAGCAATTCCGCCTTCGGTTCCCGTTCCGCCTCCGTGCTCACCAAAGCAACCTACGTGGTCGTGACCCTTTTCTTCGTGACCGCTTTCTTTCTCGCCTTCGTGAATAAGAGCCCCTCCGACAAGGGAATCGAGAACGCGGCCCGCATCGAGTCCGCCGGTTCCTCTTCCGAGTGGTGGTCGGGAGACCAGGCCGCGCCCGCAGAAACGGCGCCTGTCGAAACCGCCCCTGTCGAAGCGCCCGCGGCGCAGTAAGAGGCTCATATGGTACTCGGCCGTATCTTCTCGCCGAGCCTGATCAAGATCGGGCTCGAAAGCGAAGACAAGGATGAAACCTTCGAAGAAATGGTCGACCTGTTCGTCTCCCGATATCCCGACGCCGAGCGCGAGGGAATCCTTTCGGTTATTCGGGACCGGGAGTCGAAGCTTTCCACGGGCATTAAGACCGGCATTGCCCTGCCGCATGCCCAAAACGTACCGGTTCCCCAGGGCGAATACGGGGTCATCGGCATATCCAAGGAGGGCATTGACTACGATGCCCTGGACGGAAAGCCCGTTCACGCCGTGTTCATGATCCTCACGTCCAGCGAGGATTATTCCATGCACTTGCGGATTCTCAAGCGCCTCGCGTTCCTTCTGGAGAATCCCGAATTTTATCTATCCCTCATGGAACAAAAAGATCCCGAGGGCGTCTATAAAACAATCTGCAAGTTTGAAGACTTACTGACGACTTCCGTGTAAATGGGCGTATCCCCGTGAAAGCGGGGACCGAATCCCGCGGAAGACGAACCTGACCGACGTCATACCGGTTTCGCGCGGCGTCGCGCCCTTCGTCTTTCGCGATACATCGAGGGGATACTATGGACGGGCAAGACGTAATTGGGCACCTAATGAACGTAGAGCGCGAAGCCGCTTCGCTGCTCACTAATGCCCAGGCCGAGGCGGACCGGCGAAAGGCCGCCGCTACCGAGGAAGCCTCAAAAAAGTTCAAGGACGCATACGAGCAGATCGTCGCGTCGGGCGAGGCAGGGTTCGCCCGGGACAAAAAGGCCATCGACGAACGGCGCGCCCAAGCGCTTTCCGCCTATCAAGCCACCATCGAAACCATTCCCCTCTCTTCATCGTCTTTTAATTCCTATCTCGATTCGGTTTTTTCGGAAACGTGACCGATGGACAGGGTTGGTGCCGACGCATACGTATACGCCCGCGCCTGCGCGCTCAGGTCCAAGTCCTGGATCGGGCCGCGCGCGAAGCGACTACTCGAATCGCGAAGGCTGCAGGACCTGTGGACCCTCATTTACGACGAGCCGCCGCCCATGGTTCCCGAGGGCTTACTCGCCTTGCTCCTCGAACGTCAGTTTGAGCAGCGGGTAGTCGACCAGTTCCTCAACCTCATCTCCGTTTACGAAAGGCCCGATCCCGTATCCGTCGCCTTCCTCTCCCTTTACGAGTACAACAACCTGAAAGCGGAATCCGCGGCCCTCGCCCAGGGGAAAACGGAACGGCCGTTCATAGTCGATATCGGCGAATACGGCCTATTCAACCACGACGCCTGGCCCGATTTGGCGGCGATAACGCGGGGCACGAACTGCGCTTGGTATAACGCCGTTCCCGCGCCGGAAGCGCATATCGACTGGGAAACGAGGCTTGACCACGAGTATTACCGGAATCTGTGGACGGCCGTGAAATCCCTCGGGTCGCAGGACCGCGCAGCGGTGGAACCGTTGGTTAAAGAGGAGATTATCCTTCAGAATATCGTGTGGGCCCTACGGCTTCGGGTTTATTACGAAATGGACGCTGCCTCCATAGCGACCATGCTCGCGCTTTCCGACGAGGCCGATGGAGCCGAGTTGCGCCGTCCCGCCTCCGCCGCCCTCACCCGTTCGCCCGATGTCTGGAGCGAATGGGCGGACTGGGAGTACCGTTGGTTACTCAATCCGGGCGAGGAGGGGATTCCCTGGAATCTCGATCCCCGCTACGCGCAGCTCCAGGCGGACCGGAAGCTTTTCCGGATGGCGCAAAACCGGTTCCACCGCAATCCCTTTACCGCGGGCGTTCCCGTGGCCTTTTTCAAGCTAAAGCAGATGGAAGAACAGATGGTGCGCGTCGCCGCGGAAGGCTTACGGCTTGGCGCTACGGCGGATCAAATAGCCGAGATAACGGGGGACTAGGAGTATGTTCAGAACCACGAAGATGAAACTGATCGAGCTCATGATACTCCGCCAGGACGTGGACAAGGTCCTTGAGTATCTCGGGACGCGGGCCGATTTCGAGTTGCGGGAAGGCGCGAGCGAAAGAAAGAACGATCAGGACGAGCGTCTCGTCGCCCTTCTGGCGCGGCTTCAAACCGGCCGGGCCTTTCTGGGAATTCCCGATCCGGCCGGCTGGGAAAGCGGGGTAACCCTCCCCGAGGCCGGTCAGATAGAGGAAGCCGAGTCCCTCGCGGATCGCGTCGAGGAAATCAGGCGAGAGGAGCAGTCCGCCCGTGACTACCGTGACCGGGTTACCGACGCGCGGGACGAGGCACGCGCCTTCGCGAACCTGAAAGTTTCCTTTTCGGAGCTGGATAATCTCACCTTTTTAAGCCTTCGGATCGGGCGGATGGAACCGGCGGAACAGGAGAACGCGCGGAAGGCATTGGGAGACCGCGCGGTTATCGTGCCCCTGGGAGAGGACAAGACCCGTGTGCTCGCCGCTTCCTCGCGAAAGGGCCGCTTCGCCCTCGACTCCGAGCTGAAGAAATTCGGCTTCATTGCCCTGGAAATACCGGAGTCCTTTTCGGGCGTGCCCGACGAAATTCTCGCGGGACTGGAGCGTGAAGTCGATCAGGCGGAAATCGCCCTGTCCGAGGCGGTGAACGCCCGAATGCACTTTACCGCCGCCGTGGCCCATCAGTTCGTAGCCGCCCTCCAAAGAATCACGCTCGCGACGCGGGTCCGCCAGGTACGCTCCGCCCTTGAGTCAACCGAAATGGTATTCAGGGTCTCCGGCTGGATACCCGCCTCAGAGTCGAGCGCGCTCATGAACGAATTGGACAATCTTACCGAGGGGCGGGTAGCGATACGCGTCTGGTCCCCCGATGAGGTTCCGGAAGTGAAGTCAGGAACGGAGAAGGTGCCGGTACGCTATCGGCATGGGAAAATCGTCAAAAGTTTTGAGCGCATGATTTTCAGTTACGGCGCCCCCCTATACGGAACGATCGACCCCACTCCCGTAGTCGCCTTCTTTTTCACCCTCTTATTCGGCATCATGTTCGGCGACGTGGGCCAGGGCCTCGTCTTCGCCCTCTTTGGCTTCGTGCTCGCCTCGGACAGGGTGGGGGCCCTTCGCAAATGGGCCCATTTCGGCCCCATTTTCGTGGCCATCGGCGTATCGAGCATGGTCATGGGAATTCTAACCGGCGAGTTTTTCGCCAACGGGGAAATACTCGCCCCGCTTTCCCGCGCTATCACGGGCTACTTCGGCGAAAGCAGGGACCATATTCTCGAGATGATGCCGACCAAGGATTCCCTCGGAAAGCTGATGGTATTCTTCGGCTTCACGCTTTCGGTGGGATTCGTGATCAATTCGCTTGGGCTTATCATCAATATCATAAACCAGTTTTCCCTAAGGCGGCCGGCACGGGCTATTTTCAGCAAAACCGGGCTTTGCGGCGCGGCCTTCTTCTGGTTCGGCGTGTTCTTGGCCATCCGTTTCGCGGTAACCGGAATCGCGCCGGCAATTCTCGAATGGTGCCTTTTAGGCTTCCCTCTTCTTGGCCTCTTTTTCGCCGAGCCCATCGTCCGCCTATTGGAAGGCCGCGGGAAAGCGTACGAAAACGGGGTATTAGCGGGAATAATCGAGGGGATCGTCGAGCTTCTGGAAGTCTTTTCCTCGTTCTTTTCAAATTCCGTCAGTTTCCTTCGCGTGGGCGCCTTCGCCCTCTCTCACGCCGTGTTAAGCTTTATCGTTTTTACCATGACCGAATTGGTCGGCGGTGACATGAGCGCCGGGGGAATCGTGGTGGAAGTCTTCGGTAACGCGGTAATCATCGTCTTGGAAGGCCTTATCGTGGCCATTCAGGTAGTTCGTTTACAATATTACGAGTTCTTTTCGAAATTTTTCACCGAGACCGGAAAGGAGTTCAAGCCCTTCAGGTTTAAGTATAAGGAATAGTCCAATAAGCCGATGCGAATCGGCGTAATTTCAAGGAATCGTCCAATAAGCCGATGCGAATCGGCGTAATTTCAAGGAGCAAAATATGAATCGTAAAGTGATCGGAACCGCGGCATTTCTCCTCGTCGGCATGGCCGGCGCCGTTTTTGCCCAGAGCGCGCCAGAGGCTGCGTCCGCTATTTCCGGGCTTAAGTACTTTGCCGCGGCCCTGGCGGTCGGAATCGCCTGTATTGCGGGCGGAATGGCGGTCGGAAGGATCGGAGCCGCGGCCATGGGCGCCATGAGCGAAAACGCGGAGCTATCCGGTAAGGCGCTTCCCTTCGTGGGCCTCGCCGAGGGTATCTGTCTTTGGGGCTTCCTCGTCGCCCTCCTGATCATCCTCCTGTAATTCGGAAAGACCGATCGCGGTGCAATACTGGATAATCGGCGAACGGGAACTCGTATTGGGTTTTGCCCTCGTGGGCGTGGGCGGTACCGTGGCGAGTTCCCGTGATGAAGCCCTGGACGCGTTCTACCGGATGACCGGCAGGGGCAATCAGCTCGCGGGCGGAACCCCCGTGGAAAACGAATCACCCATGGTCCTCATTTTGACCGAGGAAATCGCCTCTTATCTCGAAGATGAGGTAAGGGAGTGGCAGATGGGAGACCGTTTGCCGCTGATCGTGGAGATTCCGGGGTTGCGCGGGCATCTGGCCGGGCGAAAAACCCTTACCGAATCGATTCGCGAGGCAATCGGCATCCATGTGTGACCGAATGGAGAGATAAATGGAAGAACTACGCTCTACGGACATTTTAGACCGCGAAATACACGAAGACGCGCGAAAGAAAGCCGAGAAGGTCCTGAAGGCAGCCGAACGGGAATGCGAACGCATCCGATCGGAGACGGAAGCCCGAATCGCGGCTGCCGCTCAAGATAAAAAGAAGGATTACGAGAAAAAACTGGAAGCGTACCGACAAGACGCGGAATCTTCCATTCCCCTGGAAAAACAGCGCCGGCTCGTTTCCCTCATCGACTCCTCGGTCCGAAAGGCCCTAATCGAGTGGTTTGAGGGAATCGGAAAGGAACGCCGCCTCGCGCTTTATCGTTCGAAACTCGAACGCTATGTCCCGAATCTCGGAACCGCGAGGGTCCGGGTTCGGGAGATAGGATACGCGGAATCTGAGATCGCAGATCTCATCGAAAAAACCGTAGGCAAGGGGCGTTTAACGGGCGTGACCCTCATCTCGGATGCGCAGTCCCGGGTTGAAGGCCTGGTCGACGGCCTTCTCGTGGAAACCGAGGACCGGTCAGTCCTGTGTCGGGTGACCCGATCGGAACTGTTCGCCGAGCTTCTGTCCGACAAGCGGCAGGAGTTGGCCGAAGCGCTCTTCGGCGGGAGGCTGAGCGAATGATCGAAAACGAAAGCGTCATCGGCAGGGTTACCCGAATATCCGGTCCCATAGTATTCGCCGAGGGGCTCGGCGCGTGCGGTCTCTACGACGTGGTCGACGTGGGCGATTCCGCCCTGATCGGGGAGATTATCCGGCTGAAGAACGGAATCGCCACCATACAGGTGTATGAGGACGATACCGGCATGCGGGTGGGGGAGAAGGTCGTCTGTCACCGCCGCCCCCTTTCGGTGCGTTTGGGCCCCGGCCTGATCGGCACCATTTACGACGGCATACAGCGGCCCCTGGAAACGCTCTATGAGTCGTCGGGCGCCTTTTTGCTCCCCGGCGAGCGGAGCGTCCCGATCAACGCGGAAAAGAAATGGCGTTTCGTGCCCGACGCGGCCGCCGCGGAGAGCGTATCCGCCGGGCAGCCCTTTCCCGTCTCGGGCGGCACGGTGATCGGCACCGTCCAGGAAACCGCCTCGGTCGCGCACCGCATCATGGTATCCCCGGACGTTCGCGGCGAGACCATTGCGTGGCTCGCGGCCGAGGGCGATTATACCGTTGACGGGATCGTGGCCAAGACCGATCTCGGCGAGGAAATAAGGCTTTCCCACTGGTGGCCGGTGCGCCGCGCGCGGCCGTTCCGGGAGAAAATGACCGTCTCCGAGCCCCTCATTACGGGACAGCGGGTTATCGACGTGTTTTTCCCCCTGTCCAAGGGAGGGACCGCGGCGATACCCGGCGGCTTCGGCACCGGAAAAACCATGACCCAGCACGCCATCGCCAAATGGTGCGACGCGGACATTATCGTATACATCGGCTGCGGGGAACGGGGCAACGAGATGACCGACGTTTTGTCTGAATTCCCCGAGTTGATCGATCCGCGATCGGGCCGCTCCCTTATGGAACGGACCATCCTGATCGCCAATACCTCGAACATGCCCGTGGCCGCCCGCGAGGTTTCCCTCTATTCCGGCATCACCCTTGCCGAATACTACCGGGACATGGGCCTTGCCGTGGCCATCATGGCCGATTCGACCAGCCGTTGGGCCGAGGCCCTGCGGGAACTTTCCGGACGCATGGAAGAAATGCCCGCGGAGGAAGGCTTTCCGGCCTACCTGCCCACCCGACTCGCCGAGTTTTACGAGCGCGCCGGGCGGGTCACCGCCCTGTGCGGAAAAGAGGGCTCCATATCGGTAATCGGCGCGGTTTCTCCCCCCGGCGGCGACTTTTCCGAGCCGGTAACCCAGCACACGAAACGGTTCATACGCTGTTTCTGGGCCCTGGACCGCGACCTCGCCAACGCCCGGCATTATCCGGCCATCGGCTGGATCGAATCCTACTCGGAATACGCCGACGAAATTCGCCCCTGGTGGGACCGTCTCGATCCCCAGTGGAATACCGTCCGCGTCCAGGCCCTGGAGCTCCTGAAACGCGAGCAGCGGCTTCAGCAAATCGTGCGGCTCATCGGTCCCGACGCGCTGCCCGATACGGAACGGATCATACTCGTTACCGCGGAGATGATCAAAAACGGTTTTCTCCAGCAAAGCGCCTTCGACGACATCGATATGTTCTCCGAGCCGGCAAAGCAAATCATGATCCTCGCCATGATCATGAGCTTCCACGAGCGCGCCTCCCGCATCATTAAAAGCGGCGCGCCCCTGATGAAGGTGGTAAACCTTGCATGCCGAGAGGAAATTATCCGCGTGAAGACCACCTATAAAAACGAGGATACCGCCGGCATCGCGGCGGTGGAACTCCGGATGAACCAGCAGCTTGACGAACTGGAGCGAATGTACCGAAAGGCGGAGGTCCGGGAATGAAAGGTGTCGAGTATCGGGGCGTAACGTCGGTAGACGGGCCCATCGTAATCGTGAAACGCCGCGAAAACGTGTCTTTTGGCGAAATCACCGCCGTACGCGATTCCTCCGGGGCCGTGCGGACGGGTAGGATAATCGACGTTTCCGAGGAATATTGCGTAGTGCAGATTTTCGGATCCACCTCGGGCCTGAGTCTCGATGAAACGACCGTGGAATTCCTTGAATCGCCGATGGAGCTGCGGGTTTCCGAGGGCATAATGGGGCGAATCTTCAACGGGCTCGGAAAGCCCATAGACGGCTACCCCGAGATGTATTCCTCCAAGATGGTGAACGTGAACGGGTTCCCGATCAATCCCTACGCCCGCGTATACCCGCGAGACTTTATCCAGACCGGCGTATCCGCCATCGACGGCATGAATACCCTTATCCGCGGGCAAAAGCTGCCCGTGTTTTCGGGGAACGGATTGCCCCATAACAAGCTCACGGCGCAGATAATCCGGCAGGCGAAAATCCTCTCGGCGGACGAGAGTTTCGTGATGGTCTTCGCGGGCATGGGCATCAAGTACGACGTGGCCCGTTTTTTCATCGATACCTTCGAGGAATCGGGGGTACTCTCCCGGGTCGTCATGTTCCTCTCCCTGGCGGACGCGCCCTCGATCGAACGCATCGTTACGCCCCGCTGCGCCCTTACCGCCGCCGAGTACCTCGCCTTCGAGAAGAATAAGCACGTCCTCGTCGTTCTGACGGACATGACGAACTACTGCGAGGCGCTTCGGGAAATCTCCACCACGAGGGGAGAGGTTCCCGGCCGGAAAGGCTACCCGGGATACCTCTACTCCGATCTCGCCGAAATTTACGAGCGCGCGGGGAAGATCAAGGGATCCGACGGGTCTATTACGCAGATCCCCATCCTGTCCATGCCCAACGACGATATATCCCATCCCATACCCGACCTTACCGGCTACATAACCGAGGGCCAGATCGTGTTGGACCGGGAGCTCTCCCAAAAAGGGGTGTACCCCCCCGTCGCGGGCCTGCCGAGCCTTTCTCGGCTCATGAAAGACGGTATCGGTCCGGGCATGACCCGGGAGGACCACAAGGACGTGTCGAGCCAGCTGTTCGCGGCCTACTCCAAGGTGAAGGGAATCCGGAACCTGGCGGCGATTATCGGCGAGGAGGAGCTTTCAGACGCGGACAAGCTCTATCTCAAGTTCGGCGAGCAATTCGAGGGCCGGTTCCTCACCCAGGGCGAGTTCGAGAACCGTTCCATACAGGAAACCCTGGATCTGGGCTGGCGCCTCCTCTCCTTGCTTCCCCGTGCCGACCTTTACCGCATTAAGAGCGAACTAATCGAGAAGTACATGCAGGCGGCCCTTGACTCCGCGAATGAATCGGGCCCGGTTCCGTCCGAATCGGCCGCCGCTTCCGAAGCCGGTCGGGGTTAATACATGGCCCGCCTACCCGTCGCCCCCACGAAATCGAACCTTCTCGCCGTCAAGGAGCAGCTCAGTATCGCGAAGGACGGATACGAGCTATTGGAGCAGAAACGGGAAATCCTCGTCATGGAATTGATGCAAATGGTCGAGCGGGTGAAGCTCCTTGAAGCGGACATAGAAAAGCAGGTGGAGCGCGCATATCCCTCTCTCAAACGCATGTTCATGTCCGTCGGGCGGGATCGAACCGAGCGCGTCGCCCGTTCGGTCTCATACGATTTCTCCCTGACGGAAAAAAGTGTTATACTTGCAGGGATGAACTTTACGTCCATCTCGGTGGACCTGCCGAAACGGCGGCTCGCGTGGTCCTATCTCAATTCCTTCGCGGATTGCGACAAGGTAACCATCGAGTTTTTCGCGCTCCTAAAGCTATTGACCGAGATGGCTTCCATCAGGACCATCGTATGGCGTCTCGCCCGCGAGGTCAAAAAGACCCAAAGGCGCGTGAACGCGCTGGATAAGCAGGTAATTCCCCAAACGCGGGAAACCCGGGTATATATCGAGAGCGTGCTGGAGGAGAGGGAGCGGGAAAGCATCTTCGTCCTTAAGGCGCTCAAGGCTCGAAACGGAGGCGAACAACGATGATCAAGCCCCTTTTCAAAAACGTGCTCGTTATGGTAAACGGCACCGAGGCCTCGATCAACGCGGTCAGATACGCTATACTCATGGCCAAACTGTATCAAAGCGACGTGCGCGCGGCCTACGTCGTCGACACGGCTACCATCCGCCAGCTGAGCCTGAACCGGATCTTCGTGGACGACGAAAGCCGCGATTACGAGCGGAGCCTGGAGCAAAACGGGCAGCGGTATCTCGCGTTCGTGGAGCAGCTCGGTAACGAAAAGGGCGTGAAGATCGAAACCGAACTGAGAAGGGGGGCGATCTGGTCCGAAATAGTGACCGTCGCCGAGGAGCGAAAAACCGATCTGATCCTACTTGGCGGGACGGAAAGCACCCAATCGGACAAGGACGTTCTTTCGTCAACCCACAAGTCGATACTCGTGAACGCGCGCTGTTCCGTGCTGGTGGTAAAGGAAAAAACGGTCGAGCAGCTCTTTAAGCTGGCCTGACCATCAAACAACGTCGGAGGTACTAAATGCGCGTCGCGCTTATCACGTTTTTTCCGAGGAAGGACGATTCCCTTTCCTCGATTCTCAAAAAGCTGCAGGGCGGTTCCGCCGAGCGGGGAAATCAGGTTGAGGTATTCAACGGTCACGAGGATCTTTCGAATACCCGTCTTACCATGTACGATTATATCGCTGTGGTAATGAAACCCGCAGGCCTATTCGGCGGGAAGATTCCCCCCAGGATCGCGGAATATCTCGCGACCTCCGGTACGATTTCCGGTAAGAAGGGCTGCGCACTGGTGGTGAAATCGGGCTTTGCGTCCAATAAGGCCTGCCAGAACCTCATGCGCGCCATGGAGGCCGAGGGGGTCAAGCTGGATTATTTCGAGGTCATTCGCGACGCTGACCATGCCGCGTGGGTCGGGAAAAAAATAGGCTGATTCCCTCCGTGATAGACTGTTACCAAATTCTCGGCGTTTCGTCTTCCGCCTCCGCGGCCGAAATAAAGCGCGCTTATCGGCGCAAGGCGAAAGAGCTTCATCCCGACCTTTACGAGCACGTCGGTTCCGGCGATTATGCGGCCGCGCGGATGCGGGAGTTGATCGACGCGTACCAGACCCTTTCCGATCCGGAACGAAGGGCCGAATTCGACTCGGTCTATTCCGCGTACAGAAAGTTTACCGAGGGAGCGCCGAAGGAATCCCGGTTTGACTACCGCATGTGGCTCATGGAGCGGGCCGACGCTGAAAGCCGGGCAAAGCTGATATTTTTCGATTTGCTACACGGGCTGGAGGAAGAGGCCGTTCGGGAATTTCGGGCGCGCCGGGAAGATCCCGCCGGTTTCGACCTTTCGCGCTACTTCGACCGGGAAGATTTCATGGATTGCGGCTTTATTCTCGCCGAGGAGCTATCCTTCCGGGACGATTGGTACGAGGCCTTCAATCTTCTGGTAGAGGTCATCAACCTGGAGCGCCGCAAGCCGTATTTCAAGCATTTTTTCCCGGAGGTAATCGCCTTCGCGCGCGACATCGCGCGCAACAGGATCGTGGGCGCCGTGTCCGACGAGCTTGCCCTGGACGCCTTGGAAACCGCGGTGGAGCTGCGGTTCGGCAAGAAGGACGACGCGTTCTTCCTCAAGCTGATGGCGGGATGCTACGAGCGGATCGGCGATTCCGAAACGGCCCGGGCCTGCCTCGGGGAGGCGCTCCGGTTGGACCCCAAACTGACGGGAATCCGCGATTTGAAAAAGAGACTGGGAGCATGAAGGAGGCGACGGATGATACGTATTAAGAACGAAAAGCAGATAGAGGGAATCAGGAAGTCCTGCAAGGCCTTGGCGCGCCTGTACCGGGAAATCGTTCCCGCCGTCAAAGAGGGCGTCACGACCGGAGAGATCGATGACCTTTGCGTCGCCTTCATCAAGAAAATCGGGGGCGTACCGGCCTGGTATTCCCAAAAATTTCCCGGCGCCGCGTGCATTTCCGTCAATAACGAGGTAATTCACGGCATACCCTCCCGTTCCCGCGTAATTAAAAAAGGCGATCTCGTTTCCCTGGATATCGGCATTGACCTGGGCGGCTATATAAGCGATTCCGCCGTAACCGTTCCCGTGGGCGATATTACCCCAAGGGACGCCGAGCTCCTGGAAACCGCCAAGCGCTGTCTCGACGCGGGCATTTCCGCGTGCGTGAAGGGAAACCGCATCGGCGATATTTCGCGCGCCGTGTACGACGTGGCCGTGTCCAAGGGGTTCGGGGTCGTGTACGAGTATTGCGGCCATGGGGTTGGCTTGAGCGTCCACGAGGACCCGCAAATTCCGAACGTTCCCGAGCGGGGCCCCAATCCCCGCATCGTCGGCGGCATGGTCCTCGCCATTGAGCCCATGATCAACGCCGGCACCGGCGACGTGGACCTCCTGGACGACGGCTGGACCGTGGTAACCGCCGACGGCCGCAACTCGTGCCATATGGAGCATACGGTCGCCGTGTTTCCCGACCATACCGAGGTCTTAACAATGTTAAATCCCGGCGAGGACTGAGCCGGAATGTAACCACCGGCGCCCCGATTTATTACCTTTATGTTACGTAAACGTTCTACAAAGTGCGTATTTGGAGGTTACCATGAAAGCACTCACCAATAAGGCAGGCAAACAGATACTCGTCGTCGCCGCGGCGCTCGCGAGTTTCGCCCTCGTTGCCGTTTTTTCGACCCGGTCTCCCGGTTCGGCCCAGACGGTATACGCCGAATCTCCCTCGCGGATTTCTATGTCCGCCGATACGCTTTCCTTCCTCGAAGGAATGCAAAAGGCCAACCGCGCGGTTTCCGCCGGCCTGCTTCCCTCGGTCGTTACCCTTGACGTCACGGAAACCAAGACCGTCGAAAATACCCCGATGGATACCAATCCCTGGTTTTTCTTCGGGAATCCCGACGATAACGGACAGGACGGCCAAACGCCCCAACGCGAATTTAAATCGGAGGGCCTCGGCTCGGGCGTAATCGTCCGCCGCGTCGGCAAGACGTGGTACCTGTTAACCAATCATCACGTAGCCGGCTCCGCCACGAAAATTACCGTGAGACTCGACGACGGGCGCGAATTCGACGGAAAGCTCGTGGGCGCCGACGAGCGCAAGGATATCGCCCTAGTCTCGTTCGAGTCGGACGCGACCGATATTCCCGTCGCCGCGCTCGGCGATTCGGATAGCGTTAAAACCGGCGACATCGTCTTCGCGATAGGCTCCCCGCTCGGCTATATGTCCTCGGTCACCCAGGGCATCGTGAGCGCGGTGGGCCGCGACGGCGGGCCAAACAATAACATCAACGATTTTATCCAAACAGACGCCGCCATTAACCAGGGCAATTCGGGCGGGCCGCTGGTAAACATTTACGGCGAGGTGGTGGGAATTAATTCCTGGATCGCCTCGCAGTCCGGCGGTTCCCAGGGATTGGGCTTCTCTATCCCCATAAACAACGTGAAAAAGGCCATCGACGACTTCATAGACGACGGCAAAATAAAGTACGGCTGGCTCGGCGTCTCGCTGGTCGAGGCCGACGCCTCAACCCTGACCGAGCTTTCGCTAACGGGCCGAAAGGGCGCCTTGGCGAGCCAGGTATTCGCCAATTCCCCCGCGGCGAAAGGCGGCATCCTTCCCGGCGACTTCGTGATTGCCCTCAACGGACACGACGTTAAAACCGTGGACCAGCTGGTCCGTGACGTGGGCGACCTTCCCGCGGGCAAGGGCGCGGACTTTCGGGTGATACGGAACGGGAAGGAAACGGATTTGAAGGTCAAGATCGAGTCTCGAGACGAAAGCGTGGTCGCCGATTACAGTAAGCTTTGGCCCGGGTTCATACCGTATTCGCTTACCGACGAAGTTCGGACCAGATTGAAATTGGACGCGAAACAGAAAGGCGTGGTCGTCGCGAACGTATGGGCAAAGAGTCCTGCGGCGGTTATGGGCTTGGTAGCCGGCGACGTTATCGTGAAGGTCAACGACAAGACGGTCAGCGACCTTCCGGGCTTCTATTCCCTTCTCGCCTCCGCCAAGGGCGACGTCTGGTTCGACGTGATTCGCGAGGGGCAAACCGTATCCACCATGAGGTACAAGAAGTAACGTTCGGCGTATCCCGTCGAGGGACGCCGCGAAAGGGGACGGCTCTACCTGAGCCGTCCCCTTTTTTGCGCTTACGGTCCATACGGCCTCCGCGCCCGTTACGGGCGGGCCCGTTTCCCTTGAGCAATCGCGAAAAAAGGGTTACATTGGTGAAATGAGAGGTTTTTCAGCATGAATAAGGAATTTCTGCCCTACGAGAAAGTTCGGAACAACGCGCTTAAGATGGCGTATCGCATTCATCAGGACGGATTTATTCCCGATATAATCTACGTGTCCCTCCGGGGCGGGGCGTATCTCGCGAACGTAATAAGCGAGTACTTCAAGATAGTGCGAAAGGAAGTCAGGCCGGTGCTGTACGCCGCGGTCGTGGCCCGTTCCTATTCCGATATACGCCAGCGGGACCGCGTAATGGTGGACGGTTGGACCTATTCTCCCGAACACCTCCGTCACGGCGACCGCATACTATTGATCGACGATATTTTCGATACCGGCCGCACGGTGAACCATCTCGTCGAGATACTTTTGGAGAAGGGAATTCCCCGAAAGGACATCAAGGTAGCCGTCCACGACTATAAATATTTCTCCTTCCACGAGGAGCAGCTTCCCATACAGCCGGATTATTGGTGCCGCAAGCACGAGATCGAGCGCCCCGAGGACGACCGATGGATCCACTATATGAGCCACGAGCTTATAGGATTGAGCGAGGAGGAACTTGAAGAACATTACTACAAGTACGATCCGGAACTCAAACCCATCCTGTCGGTGTTAAACCGGAAGCCATGAATCTCCCTGGCGGTACGGTCCTTCGCCGGATAGCGGTTACTCTCGCGCAGGCGCTCATCCTGCCCGCCGCCTTTTGGGGCGCCGAACCGCTCTCCGCCTATACCGTAACGCCGCCGCCGGGCCTTTATTCAGAACCGCAACTGCTTTCGTTTTCCGCGCCTCCCGGCTATCGGCTCGAGATTCTCGTTGACGGGATTCCCTATGACCGGTCCCAGGGCCCCCTCTATTTGGATACCCCTGTCGGCTCCGAACGGGAATGGACTGTTTCCGTAATCGCCCGGAGCGCCGCCCCGAACGGCGGCGGAAACGGGAGCGAAAGCGGGGCGTTGGTTTGGAAAATTGACCGGAAGGGCCCTGATACCCCGTCCTTTTCCGTCGCGCAAGGGGCTTCGGGGCAATCGGTGATTCCCCGTTTGAACGAGATCGGCCGCGTCAAATGGATGATGTGGTTTCCCCGCTACGCGGCATGGTCGAGCGGGTCAACCGATTCTGGCCAACCGATCGTCGTGCCCTACGGCGCGGTTTTATGCGCCTGGGGCGTTGACTTGGCCGGAAATAGGGGGCCTGCCGCATCCTTTTCCGGCGTGAGCGATCCCGCTTCCCTTTCCGTGCTTCCCTTCAAGATCGTAAACCCCGTTCCCGGCTCGTGGTCAAACCGCCAGGCCCTCGTGGTGGAGCGGCGCGAGGACCTAACCGTCCGCTATTCGATCGACGGATCCGATCCCGCCGTTAACGGGCTTGAATACCAAGGTCCCGTCCTTCTCGAGGCCGAAGGCGTCGTCCTTCTTCGGGTGCTGATATCCGACGGGGAGGGCCGCTCCTGGTCCACGAAAACGCTGTATTCCGTATCGGGTTCGGGGCCTACTCCCGTAACCGCCATTAACGAACGAGACGCCGTCACGGAGACGGGCGAATTTGCCGAGCTATTCGTGAATGAGGGTACCTCGTGGGGAATCGGCGACGGGATGCCCCGGGAACCGGGCGGTAAAGCGGTCCTGTTCACCGGCGTGCGGGGTATCCATGCGTGGTACCCCTTGACCGTTTCGGACGGAAAGAATACGTGGCGTCACATTATCGGCTGCGGGACGGCCGGTCCGTCCGCCGCCGCTTCGTCTTCCCCGGAACCCCTTGAGCCTTCTTCGGCGCCCGTTCGGATTCTCGATTGGTACTTCGTCGCCATTGAGGGCTTGTCGGAAATATTCACGTCAGTCGACGGCGCGCCCTGGCGGGCGTACGCCGCCCCGCTGTTCGTCGATCGCGACGCGGACCATACGCTTGAGTGGTATTCCCCGTCCTGGAAAACGGGAACCGTGGAGACCGTTCGACTCCCGGCAAAGCCGGTATTGACCGGGCTGCCAAATAAAGGCATAACCGGCGAACCCGTCTTCCTTTCCGCGCCAAATTCCGCATGGGACCTCCGTTATCGGTCGGCTCCCTTCCCGCTGTCTTCTCCCGCCTCGATGCGCGACTCAGCGCTATCCAGCGGCCTTTTGGTAGAGACGCCTTCCGGCTCCGAATCGCGGTTCAAGCTTTCCTTCCTCGCCGTATGCGACGGAATTGCCAACGGAAATTTGGAAGCGGAATTCACGATCGACCGAAAGGCTCCCAGAATCCCCACCCTTGCACTGGATACCGATTCCCGATGGACCCGCTCGGCCGTTCGCTTACGCGTTTCCGGAGAGGACCGCATCGATACGGTAATCGAGCCGGAAGCTCGCCGGACGGGCGACGGCGAATACCTTTTGGAGGGCGCCATCGATCGTTCCGTTGCCTACACCATCCGCTCCAGCGCGGTCGATGAGGCCGGCAATCGCGGCGGCGTGGCCGAAACGACGGTAACCGTCGACCGAAACGCGATGTACGTCGATCCTTCCTGGACCGGTACGCGGGGCGACGCGCCCGACGGCTCGCCCGAGGCGCCGTACGCATCATTGGATATGGCCCTGGAAACCATTCGCGACCGGGGTTCCTGGCGTATCTACCTCCAGGGAAACGCGAAATTAATGAAGCCGCACACCGTGCTCGCTGACGTACGCCTGATCGGCTTGGGCCATTCCGTTGATGTACCCCCCGGCGCCTTCCTGACGGTTTCCTCGGGCGCCCTTCGGCTTGAAGCGTGCTCTATCAGCGCGGATTTCAGCTCGTCCGCCGCCATGGAGCCCCTGATCAGCGTGCAAAACGGAACCCTCGCGCTGAACGGCGTTCGCCTGTCCGTGACCGGTCCCGATTCGGCGATACTCCTTCGGGGAACCGGCGCCGATATCCGCGCGAATGGCGCCATCCTCGCGTTAACCGGCGGCGCGTATGCCTCGGCGGTAGACGTGAGGTCTTCACGGCTTTCCATGGAATCGAGCGAGGTTCGGGTGACCGCCCGTTCAGTTTCGGCCCTGTCCCTGGTAGGCGCCACGGCCGACCTTCGGAACACTTCGGTTTCGGTCTTTCCCTCCACCGCGAGCCGGGCCCTGGAAGCGTGGTCATCGGACCTTGTTTTGGATTCGGTTCGTTTCGAGCGGATAACGGAATCGAAAGCCTTAGGCGATACGGCGTTGTGGACCGACGCTGGCACGAAGGTCCGTTTTTCGGGAAAGTCCGCGTATCCGGGTTTTCAAACCGCCCGGGAGATCGCCCCCCGATGACGATTAA
Source organism: Spirochaetota bacterium (assembly GCA_023443865.1). Lineage (GTDB taxonomy): Bacteria > Spirochaetota > Spirochaetia > Treponematales > Treponemataceae > Teretinema. Next base: position 85,327 of record JAEZST010000021.1, read on the forward strand.
TGAAAACATTACGTCGCGGCGCGTACTCCGCTGCGGGCTGGACGAGGCGGGTAGGGGCCCTATGGCAGGACCGGTATGCGCCGCCGCAGTGATTTTACCGGAGCGGTTTGACCTTTCCCTCCTGGACGATTCAAAGAAGCTGAACGCGCGGCGGCGCGAAGAGGCGATGCGGGCCATCTACGCCCAGTCACTCGCCTGGTGCGTCGGTTGGGCCTCGCCCGAGGAAATCGATGCCATAAATATCCTCGCGGCCAGCCTCTTGGCCATGAAACGGGCCTATGAGGGCCTTTTTCGGGCCCTGGGCACCCTTTCCGCCGAAGAACTCGATCCCTCTAGTATCGACGTGATCGTTGACGGTCTCCATAAACCCGATATAGCGGCGCGCACGGTTCAGGCGGAGCCTCGGGCCGACGGGACCTATGCCGAAGTGATGGCCGCTTCCATCCTCGCGAAAACCGCCCGTGACCGCATGATGGAGCGGTATTCCTGGCTCTATCCCGAGTATGGCTACGAACGTCACAAGGGGTATCCAACCGCCGCGCATATACGGGCTTTAAAAGAAAACGGGCCTTCGCCCATCCAGCGGAAAACGTTCCGGCTGAAAGGCGAAGGCCAGCTCACTCTTTTCTGAGTAATCTGCATTCCGATTGCTTATACGGTTTTTTGGTCTTTCTTCGATATGACCGTAACCTTTCGCGGTTTTTTTGCCGGAGGGGCGTCTTGCCGAACCGGTTTGTCGGCTGCTTTTTTACGCACCACTTTTTTCTTTCCCTGATCGCCGCGCTCCGCGGCCTCTTTCACCCGGGCCTTCCGGTTTTTCTCGATAAAGCCGAGACTTCCTTCAAGACCTTGAAGAAATTTTTGCATGTCATCCTCAAAGACGACGATGGCATGACGGTCAAAATCGGCTCCTTCGGTGTTTTTGCTTTCCACAACCTGTAAAAACACGTCACCGGTCCGGTTTTCCTTCACGTTAAAAAAATATGTCCGGTTATCGAGCGATATCTTGGTGGTGAAAAGCTCTCCGCGTATACCCATTTGTACCTTCCTTAACGTATCGGATACTACAATATTTTGGAGTCCGCCTCAAGTACCATCCGGGTAAGCCAAGCGAGCATTTCCCGCTCAAAGGTACTATCCGAGCCGCGGGCGTCCGCCAGAATGCGGAATACCGGCTCAGTCCCTGAACCGCGCATCCAAATATACGCGACCGGCCTTTTCCGGGAATCGTAAAACTGCACCTTCAAGCCGCCCTTGCCGGAAATTCCGAAATCTTCGAGTCCCTCGGTCTGTTTTGTGCCATTATACGCGATGGCGGTCCATGACGCGATTTGCCGCTCCTTGAAGAGCCGATTCCGTTCCGTCTCCCATTGAGCGGCGAATACCCGTTGGAATTTACGCTTGAGTTCGCCGTGATCCTTGGTTCGAATGCCCAACATGGCGTCGTTCTCGTACACGGAGGTGGTAACGAAAGCCGGGAGGGTAGCGAGAATATCGGATAGGGTGAAGTCGTCCCGATACGCCGACTCCTGGCCGGAACGGACGCACCATGAATGAAAAAGGCCGAGCGAGCCTTCTTCGTCGCGGAGGACCAGCAGCTTAATCAGGGCAAAGACCGTATTGAGCGGGTCCCGGACGGCCGCGGGATGGGTTATGTTCCCCCCGTTGGAGCCCTCGCCCAATATACGCACCGTGTTTCCGCGCTCCCTCAGTTCGCGGGCAAGATTGACCACGTTGGCCTCGCCCACCTCGGCTCGATACACAGCCGCGCCGAATGCGTTGGCGATCTCCTCAATGCGCAGGGACGTAGGGTCATTTACCGCAACGGCCGCGTGAGCGAGCGATTTCGGGTCACGGTAGCCAAGATGGGCTAATTCCGCGACGACCGAGAGGGCAAATACTTCCTGGGCCTCCAGGGGCAACGCCTTTCCCGTTTTCTCGTCCCAATACACGATGTTGCCCCGGTCCCCGTCGCAATCCGGAACGTAGCCGATCGCCGCGTTCCGTTCCTGGGGCGTCTTTCCCTCGGTTCGAAGCCGCGCCATTTCCCGAGCGCAATAATCGAGGCTTGCTCCCTCGGGAACGATTCTGTGGGCGATGGCGCCGGGAGCGTCGTTTATGGACGAAAGGGCGATGCCGCAAGAGGCGAGGAAGCTTCGGTCAATGCTGGCCGCGCGGGCGCTTCCGTTAAAGTCGGCGATTACCGAAAGGGGCGTGCCCTTCGCGGCGAGCGTTTCCGCCGCCTTCGCGAGTTTCTTGAAAAAGAGGTCTTTCTTTCGCCGGTCCGTCTCGTCCGAAATAACGGTACCGGTAAAATCCGCATAGGCTTCCATCGCTTCCGCCTTTCGGGCGGACCGGTTTTCCAAAACCGCGGAAAGCCGTGCCGCGGGACAGGCCGAAAGTAAGGCAAACGCTGAATCGACCGCGTCCGGGCTCGCCATTGTTCTGCGGAAATTCTCGATTAAAACCGCCGCGTCCTTTCCTCCCAGTACCCCGCCGTCGGAAAGGCCGAATTTAACGCCGTTATGGCCAATGGGATTATGGCTGGCCGAAATGTAGGCGAAGGAGCCGTGGGCCTTCGCGTAAGCCATTATCTCCGGCGCGGCAGCCGTACCGAGAAAGGTAACCGAAAGGCCCTTTGCGATGAATACCCTGCACATCGCGTCCGCGATTGCGGGCCCGGTCGGGCGCGTGTCGTATCCCACCACCACTTCGGCGACGCCCGAACCAAGCGAGATGAGCCAATCGGCGAATACCGAGGCCATATGGGCCGCCAGTATCGTGTTCGCGCTCCCGATATCCGCTTGCCTGTCTTCCTCTTCGCCCGATTGCGCAAAAACCTTACGCCACCCCGAGGCTGAAAGGATTAACGGTTCGAGCGCCGCGTCGATTTCGTCGCGATTTGGCGCGCTGTGTAAAAAGGGGACCGTATCGGGGTCCCCCAAAGGATAACCGGTCGCTATATCATTATATGTGCTCATCACTAAGGCCTCCTGATAACAAGTGATGATACCACACATTTTAAATTTTGATCAATTTATGTACAAGCGATGTACAAACTAAGATGTGGTAAAAAAAGGTATTTTATTAAACCTATGGGATTTGTTTTAATTGGCACGGATGTATTTTTTCGGTATATTTTTAATACCACGGCTGAAACATACATGGAGCACGGGAGGCCCGGCACAGCATGACGAAACGAATCTATCTTGACTATAACGCGACTACCCCGATCGATCCCTCGGTGAGGGATCTTTTCGTGAGCGAGCTTGACACGTACGCAAACGGCTCAAGCATGCACGAAGAAGGGCGTACGGTGGCAAAGCATATCCACGAGGCCCGAGAACGGGTCGCGTCCCTGATCAACGCGAATCCGGACGAGGTGATTTTTACCTCGGGGGGTTCCGAATCGAACAATACGGTGTTCAATACCATGGTATCCCCGGCCCTCACCCAGACTACCTTGCGCAAAGAGGCGTGGGGAGGCAGAAAAACCGTGATTATTAGCTCGATCGAGCATCCCTGCGTCCTTGAGTCCGCCGCGCGGTTGGAGGGCCTTGGCTATACCGTGCATCGGCTTCCCGTGGATTCCCGGGGAGTCGTGGACGTAGAGCGGTATCGGGCCATTCTGTCCGAAGGGGCCGCAAGCGGCGACAGCGCAAAAAAAGTGCTGTTGGTTTCGATTATGCTCGCCAACAACGAAATCGGCACGGTGCAGTCCATTAAGGAACACGCCCGTCTTGCCCATGAGGCGGGAGCGCTTTTCCATACCGACGCCGTACAGGCCGTCGGCAAAATGCCGGTAGACGTGCGAGACCTCGACGTGGATTATCTGACCATGTCCGCCCATAAGATATACGGGCCCAAAGGCGTCGGCGCGCTCTACGTCCGCAAGGGAATGCCCATCGAGGCCTTTATAAGGGGCGGGCACCAGGAACATGGGCACCGGGCGGGTACCTACAACGCGCCGTCCATCGTCGCCTTCGGCGAGGCCGCGGTAGTGGCCGAAAGGGAATTGGGGGAATACGAGGAAAAGACACGGCGCCTCAGAAACCGGCTCCGCGACGGTTTTTTGGCCGCCATTCCCGACATCAGGATTAACGGTCATCCGGAGCGGGTACTGCCCAATACCTTGAACGTATCCTTTCCCGGGGCGGAAGGGGAGGCCATCCTCCTCATGCTGGATATCCTGGGCATATCCGTGTCCACCGGATCGGCGTGCGCGTCGGGCAGCCTTGAGCCGTCTCACGTGCTCCTCGCCACCGGCGTTGGCCCGGAACTGGCCCACGGTTCAATTCGGTTCAGTCTGGGTAAGTTTACCACTGAAGAAGAAATCGATTATGTTATTGAGCACGTACCGCCGGTGATAAAAAAGCTCCGAGGTATGTCCACCGTCGCAGCCCATTGATAGAGAGGAGCACGTATGAGCGAATGGCTATATTCCGACGTCGTAAAAGACCATTTCATGAACCCGCGTAACGTTTTGGAGGCCGATGAGTCGTCGTGGCCCTGTGACGGGCGCGGCATGGTGGGTAATATAAAGTGCGGGGACCAGATGTTGATTCTCCTTCGCATCGCGGACGGTAAAATCGCGGACGTCCGTTGGAAAACCTACGGGTGCGCCAGCGCCCTGGCGTCTACCTCGATACTGTCCGAGGGTATTAAGGGCATGAGCCTCGAGGACGCCTATATCCTAAAACCCGAGGATATCGTGGCGAAACTGGGCGGCCTTCCGGCCAATAAGATACACTGCTCCGTTCTGGGCGATAAGGCGCTTCGCGCGGCCATCGACGATTACCTGGACAAAAACGGGCTGCCTCCGCTCAAGGGGCTTGAGAAAGTCGAGGTCGTGTGCAACTGCCTCAACGTGACCGATCGCGACCTTGAAGAGGCCTACAAGGCGGGAGACCGCAGTTGGGAAGACTTTCAGGCCAGGACGAAGATCGGTACGGCGTGCGGACAGTGCAAGGGAAGGGCAATGGATCTCCTGCACGAATTTGAGCACCTGTACGGGGAATGAAGCAGGCTGAGGCTCGCCGAGAAACGGCAGGCCACGATGGGAAAGGGGGAGCGGTCAAGGCCGGTCCTCCTTTTTTTATTCAATAATAAGGCTAAACTGGGCGCTTCGTTCGTTCCCCGCGAAGTCTCTGGCAAGGAACGAAATGTCGGTTTTTCCCCGAATGAACGCGATTGAGCCCAAGAAAATCCGTTCCGGGTCGGCGTAGAGCCGGTTAAAGGTAAAGTCGGGTCTCGAAAGGAACACCGCGCCGGATTCGCTTTTCATGATTTCGAAGGGCATGGCAAGCTGTTCCTTGCCGTTCACCAATACCGTTATGCGGAAGGGAGCGTATTCCCGGGTACCGGTCTCAAGGGTATCGCTTACGTCGGCGTAAAGGCGGTATTGTCCCTGTTTCACGTACTTCGTGACTCCGAGGGTAAAGGTCTGTCCCGACTCGGATATCGCCACCGCATTGCGGATCCGCGGCCCCTTCGTGTCCTTCATCGCGGGCAACAGGAGCAAGGGGTTCAAAACGGTTTTATTCGCGAGGTCCAGTACCTCGAAGCGTACCTCGCTCTCTTTTCCCCAAGCGCCGCTCCCCGCGGGCGCCAGAATCGTTTGGGATTCGATGTCGCCCCCGATCGCCGTTCGGTCCGTGGTGGCCAAATTCCCATAGACCGTCGCGAGCCCCTCGTCATGGACCATGATTACCGCGTTACCGAGGGTGCTCGGGAAACCCGAAAGGTTTTTATTTTTATCAAGGGTAATGAGAATCTTTCCGTTTCCCGCCGCCCTGACCGTATCGGCGTCGGAGAACGCCAACCCCCGCGACATTACGCCCCCGTCCCGTTGCCCGAACAGCACGGTCGGGGAGACGGGCGAGACGGGCCATTCAAAGGCCGCGAGCGGAACCGCCATGATAACGCCGGCCGCTAAGCCCGCGGCGCGCGATAGAGCCCTGCCGATACCGTTCATTCTATTCCCCTTATGTCTATCCGCGAAAGCTTCGAGTCCGTCCCGAGGTAAACGGTCCAGCCCCGTTGGGTCAGAAACGCGTCCGTGGCCTTGAAGCGCGTCCTGGCAACGAGATACCGGGGCCGTTCGATGGCGACCAACTCGCAGTCCTGACCGTCTTGGGTAAGGGCGGTAAATAACCCGGTCCCCGCGTCGGTGCCGACGGCTATAACCTTGCCCCTTACCGGAACGATAGAAACGGCAGGAGCCGCGGTATCGACGATTCCCAGCCCCTCGACGCATTCAAAAAAAGCGTGAGTGCCCGTCTCTTCGAAATCGACGTAGACCTGGCGCCTCAGGTTTCCCTCAAGCCAGCGATGGTGGATAATCTTAAACTGGCCGTCTTTAATCTTAATCAGCAAAAAACGCTGCCGGTCAATCCCGGATACGCATGCCGCGAGGCTACCGTCTTCGGAAATGGCGGCGCCGAGAATGACTTGCATATCGCTTCCGCCCGGATAGAAGGAAAAGAGTTCGCTGCCATCCCGTCTCACGGCGGTCAGATATCCGTCCGCATATCCAATGATCGTTGCCGCGGGGGATGAATTGAACGCCGTAATTGGGGCGGTGTGTTCCCTCGTCCATAAGCGCGTGCCGTCCTCGGCGTATTGGCTTATGCCGTCCCCGCCGGGAAGAAAAAGAAAGGTGCGGTCATTATCAAGGTGAACGAAACCGGGGGCCTCAACCGTGAATTTTTCGCTTCCGTCCGGGTTCAAAACGGTAGTCCGTTCCGCGTCATCCGGATAAACGGCCCAGCCCACCGAGGAAATTGACGATCTGGATTCCGTCTCCCGAGAGAAGGTCACGGACCCCGTCGGGGTAAAATACCCAAACCTTTTATTGAGTTTGAAGGGTTGCGGCGATTGGCCCGGAGCGGCGAGGTTTGCCCCGGTCTCCGAGCCTATGTCCGTGCCGATATCGGTGGTCCAAACGGGGGCAAAATACATGGAAGGGCCAGTCGGAAAGGCCGCCAGAAACATGTATATGGTGAGGGAGACGAAGGCCCCGGTGAGTAGATACTTCAAATTTCCTTTGATGTTCATGGGCCTCAATGGTATAATAGGAGTATGGAAATTGCAATAGAATATCTGAACCTGTACCGAACGGCCCTGAAATCCGCCGAATTGGCTTACGCGCCCTATTCAAAATTCAGGGTCGGCGCCGCGCTTCTCCTTGCGGACGGTTCAGTGGTGACCGGGGTGAACGTCGAGAACCGTTCCTTCGGGCTAACCAATTGCGCCGAGCGATCCGCCATTTACGCGGCAGTTTCCTCGGGCGTCAAGGAGTTTAAGGCACTGGCCATCGCCACTCCGGACGCCGAATATCCCGTAAGTCCGTGCGGCGCATGCCGTCAGGTAATCTCGGAATTTATGGGCGATACCGTTCCGGTCGTATTTGGCAATTCGGAAAAAACGCTCATCCAAACGTCTGTATCGAAATTATTCCCTTTCGACGCTCTTCATGAGTTATCGGAACATTGAGTGATAGACGCCCTCAAACGATGTTTTTTATCCCGTAATAGTGATAATGCTTGACATATGGTGTAGTATGTTGCAAAATGATGCAACCTAGAGAGTAGGAGTAACCATTTTGTCGGACGATATCCTTACTATTGAAGAAGTTGCAAAATACTTGCGCGTATCGGAAAGAACCGTATACGATTGGGCCCAAAAGGGTGAAATTCCTGCCGGAAAGATCGGCACCGTATGGCGGTTTAAGAAAGATGAAATCGAAAAATGGGTAAACGAGCGCTTGACCAGCTCCCTCAAGAATCCCCCCGTAACCAATCTGGTTCAGGTGAAAAATATCCTTTCTCCCGATCGCATCGTGCTTTTGAACCATTCCACGAAGCATGACGCCCTCGTCGCGTTGGCCGAGGTGCTCGGGACCGCGCCGCAAATCAAGAACAGAAACGAGTTGACGGTGGAAATCCTGAAACGGGAAGAACTCATGTCCACCGCCATCGGCAGGGGTATCGCGATCCCCCATGTCCGCCTCTCGTCGGTTACCGATCTCGTCATGGCCGTGGGGATATGCAGGAGCGATATCATCGATTTTCAGACCATCGACGACGTTCCGGTTCGTCTCCTATTCATGATCGCCGCGGCGTATAACCAACACGCCTATTACCTGCAAACCCTATCCTTCTTCAGCACTAAACTGAAAAATCCCGCCTTGAAGGATGGGCTTCTCGCGGCCCAGACCCCCCTCGACGCGTACAACCTTTTGATCGCCAAGGATTGACCGCTCCTAACCGCGAACGACGCGACTTCGAAAAAGCCCGGAAGCCCCCACGCGACCGGGCTTTTTCTTTACTCGTTCGTTTGGGGCGGAAAGGCGTGGAAGGTTACCGAAAACCACTTGCTTGAATCGGCCATGTCCGCGGCAATTCTCCCCGGCGCTTCCCGGGAAGTGGTATCGGCGACCAGGTATTTTTTCCCGGCCAATTCGTATCGTGCGCCCTCCCCCGGGCAGTCCGCCGCGGCGATCGCATGGCCGTAATCCGGCGAAACGAGGAGAATGGCGTCTACCCCAAGCTGGTTGAGCATGAGGACCAAGAGGAGGGAACGGCTGTCGCAGTCGCCGGTTTCGCTCGCGAAGGCTTTGGGAAGGTTCGTAAAGTCGCTGCCGGAAAAATCGCGTTCGTAGGTAAAGCCTTGGGTCCAGGTCAATAGCTCTTTCAGCAAGGCGTCGCTTCGTTCCGGAAGAAAAGCGCCGAGTTTAAACGTCGCCTTCGCGAATCGGCCCCAGGAATCCCTCCAGATGGCGCGATAGTACCGTTTCCATGCGGGGATTACGTAGGGCGTTCCGAGGAAAGCGGTCAGGAGGGAAAACTCCCGATCCACCACCGATTGACTTGCGTCGCTGTCGGTATCGTCGAAGGACACGTCGACAGCGGTATTGCCGTTCCGGTAGCGGGCTTCCACGGGCGATCCGGCCGGCCAGGCGAAAGCGGTCATCGGTCCGGTCTCGTAATAAGAACCGTCGTCGGTAAAAACCCCGTCCAAGGTAGAGATCATCAGGGGCTCAAGCTCTACCGCCCGGTCCGCCGGACCGTATACCGCCATGACCAGCCAGCCTTTGGAATCGGCCAGAGCCAAGGCAAGGGCCCAGCCCCCGATTTGGGCTCCCTCCATTTGGGCAATGCCCGCGGGCCGCCTTCTCCACTCAAAAGCGACCTTTTTTGCGCCGGGGGCGAGTTGATCAGTCACCCACGACAGGGCCTCGCCGACGGCGTTAAATTGCGTCACGGGGTAAACCGCTATTTGCAGCTCGACGGGGTACAATTCGTGGGAAAAATGAAAGCGATCGTTTCCTCGGGAATCCTGCAATGCGTATCCCTCCGGAAGGTCGAGGGCGTACCCCCAACTAGGGGAGACCATTTCATCCGCCGGGGCGGGAAGCGCCAAGATAGCCGCAACCAAGAAAGCGACGAGCAGATTTTTTTTATAAGACATGCTACCTTAGCCTCCATGAAAGAGTTACCGTTAGTATATCAGGACGACGATCTTCTCGTCGTGAATAAACCCGCGGGCTTAGCCGTGCAGGGGGGCGCGGGCATAACGGTCTGCCTGTTGGATATCCTGGAACGGCAGCTCGGTCAGAAGGTCTTTCCCGTGCATCGCCTGGACCGCGATACCGCGGGGCTTATAGTGGTTGCCTTAAACTCGAAAACCGCCGCCGCCTATACCCAGTATATATCGGGAAACGGGGTAAAAAAAGTATACAGCGCCGTTTGCTCCGGGGTGCCCGCCTCCCGGAGCGGAACCATCGATACGCCGGCGGGCCGTGCCGAGGACCGGAAGCCCGCGTCGACCTCGTACAGCGTAGCCGCCGAATCCGGCGCCTACTCGCTCTTGCGCCTGGAACTCGGTACCGGCCGCATGCACCAAATTCGCATTCACCTTGCCTCCATCGGTTGTCCCATCCTGGCGGACGACAAATACGGCGATTTCAAGAAAAACCGCGAGGTTCGCTCCCTTTTCGGAATTCGCAAACTGCAATTGGCTGCCTGCGAGCTTGAGTTGCCCGTCGGCGGGACGAAACGGAGCTTTCGCGCGGGACTTCCTGAGCACATGCGCGCATGCCTTCGGGCGTTGGATTTTTCCCTCGGCGTTTCGGAGTCTTGACAGAGCCGTTTATATTCTCCATTATACGGCGAACCTATGGAACAGACACCGTTGACCTTGGCCTATCTCGAATCTCTTTCCACGGCTGACCTTGTTGCCCTGGCGGAAGACTTCGGGATCGACATTCCGGAAGGGCTCAATCGACGTTTCATCCTTGGAGAGCTTCTTGAGCTGGCCGAGTATGATTCCCGAGAGCTATCCGACCCCGGCGTGCTGATAGACGCGACATATACGACCCCTGCCGACGGGTTACCCGATACCTACAATGAAACCGCGGTATCCATGCTGCTTCGCGATCCCGGCTGGCTGTTCGTATACTGGGACTTTCACGCCAATCTTTTTTCGGCCATCACGAGCAACTACCGCTTTGAATCCTTTTTCCTCCGGGTAAGCGCGCTTTCGTCCGTCTCTCCGGTCGTCGTTAAGGATTGGTTCGACGTGAACGTGGGCACGGCCGACCGGCAATGGTACGTCCACTTGCCCGCCAACGAACGGGCCGTTCGCGTCGATCTTTACAGCCGCAATACCCAGGAAAAGGAACAATTGCTCGCCAAATCGGCCGTTTTAACCATACCTGTTTCCGTAAATGCCCTTTCTCCCGTCGGCGATCGCCGAAGGCTTTCTCCCCTCGTGGAGTTGTCCGGGATAGCGGAGTTGCGGAAACAGCATTTTAACAACCACCGTCAGTCCTTCGGCTGACTTACGGAGAGAAGCGCATGAGCGAAAAATCCCTGCTATTCGTACTTGACGCCCAGATGCCCTTTGTGCGCCACCCCGATATGCCGGGAAGCGCGGAAGAGGCGCAGCTATTTACGGTACTCTCCGATACGTGGCTACCGCTTCTTCGTTCGTGTACCAGTTTGGAAACCGAGGGGATACCCTTTCGCTTCGCCCTTTCCATCTCGCCGACGCTTTGCGAGATGCTCGACGACCCGCTCCTGCAGTCCCGGTACGTGGAGCATCTCGATAAGTCAATCGAGTTCGGCATTTCCGAATTGGAACGCCACGCCGGATCCCCGGAAGAGCGCGAGGCTATCAAGCATCATCTTGACCGCTTCCAGGCCGACCGCAGGGACTTCACCGAAACGTACGAGCGGAATATTCTGGCCAAGATCGATTATTTCGCCCTTCGGGGACACATAGAAATTCTCGCTACCACGGCGACTTCGTGCTTCATGCCCTTGTACGCGGATATTCCCGAAGCGCTTAACGCCCAAATCGAGACCGGCTTAACCACGTACCGCAGGCACTTTTCGTCAACGCCTTCCGGTTTTTGGCTCCCCGCCATGGCTTGGTTTCCCGGATGCGAGCACTTATTGCGCTCATATGGCTTCCAGTATACCTTCGTGGACGCCCACGCGCTCCTTTTCGCGGACCCCATACCCGGAACCGGAGTCTATTCGCCGGTGTCGTGCGAAAACGGGTTTGCCGTATTCGCGCGGGATACCGTTTCCTGCAGGAAAATAACCGGGGGAGGGGATGCACCGGGATATCCCCACTCGGTCAATTACCTTGATATGGATCGGGATATCGGTTTCGAGTTGGACGAGGGCACCTTATCGACCCTCTTTGACGTTCATTTGGGGCGGCGACAAACCGGTTTCCGCTACTGGGGCAGAACCCTTTCTGAGTCAGAGGGCGCGTTGGTTTACCGGATTGACCGGGCCTTCGCGCAGGTGGAATCCGACTCGGCAGATTTCGTCGAACACGCGGCGGCCGTTTTATCCCGAGCCTCGGACATTCGCGAGGGCGAGCCGGTATCAATGGTATGCGCCTTGCCGTTGCATTTCCTCGGCCAATCGTGGCAGGAAGGCGTTTCCTGGCTGGATACTACCCTTCGGAAGGTATGCGCCGATCCGCGCGTAAGCCTCGAATTGCCCGTTTCCTGCGTGGGCGACCGCCATTCGCTCGTTCGCGCCGAACCCCGATTTTCTTCCTGGCTCCCCGGGGGATACGCGGAGGAAGTCCTCAATAGTTCCAATGATTGGATCTATCGGTTCGTCCGAAAGGCGACCCTTCGCATGATAGATCTCGCCGAACGGTTCCCCGACGATACGGGGTTGAAGGAACGGGCCCTGAACATGGCGGCCAGGGAGTTGCTCCTTGCCCAGTCCATGCATTGGGCGCTCATGATGAACGAGACCGACCGTTGCGAGTACGCGAAAAAAAGGTTTGAGGAAAGCGTTCGTGCCTTTACGATGGTATACGAATCCCTTGGATCGAACTTCATCAGCACCGAATGGCTGACCACGACCGAAAAACGGGATAATCTCTTTCCGGATATTAACTACCGGGTATTCAGCAGGAAAAAATAAGGCGAAAGCGGCGGTCTACTCCAGCTGTTGGAGTTCCCTGATCCGCTTCTGCAGCTCCAGGGTGATGGAGGCGGTCCTGATGCCCTCTTCGGCGGGATCAAAGTGCCGGTCAATGTCGAGCGCCTCGGTCCAAATTTGAATGGCCCCCTCAAGATCGCCGCTGGCATAGCTCGTCAGCCCCTTCACGTAAAGGTTTTCTACCTTCTTTTGCCGTTCGGCCCGCCCTCGATCCCCAAGATTCAGTTTTGCCGCAAGGCTTATCCTGTTGAATAAAACCGCCTGCGTCGTCATGTCCAGGGTATAGTTCACGTTAAACTGCAAATCATTGACGTTAATTTCCGCGCCGGCGCTCATTCGGGGATTCGCGCCTTTCAGCTGCAAGCCTCCGAGAATCGTCAGAAAGCTCGTAAATTCGAGGGAAAAGCCGGCGCTATACGAGGCAATGCCGGATTGTCCTGGGGAAACCAGGTTAATGGGCTTTTGAACTTCAGCGGAGATGGTGAGGGGGTTTGCCGGCTTATATGCCGTTCCCGCGGTAACCACCGTTGGCAGGGCCTCGCCCAATACCGGCGGGCCGAGGTTTCGTACGGTAGCCCCGAGAAAGAAGTTCGGGTCCCGCGAGTTATACAGTTTTAGGAAATTAAAGCGTGTCTGCATGCCTGCGTCGGCCATAATCGTGACCGCCGACTGAGTAGACCCAGAGCCGACTTTCAGGGTACCGTAGTTGTCGGAGTAGTCCGGCATGCTTCTGAATCCCGCTTTCAGGCTCGCGCCGGTGGCGATTCCCTTGAAATAGTAGCCGGAAAGAAAATTGTACGAAACGTTCAGTATTCCGAGGGTTTCGGTATAATAGCCGCGGGATGCCCGCTCGCCGAAGGTATTATATTCGGTAAAAGGGACATAAAAACAGCGAATTGAGGCGCCATATCCGAAATCGTCGTTTCTCGAGGTAAATGAAAGGGTTTCCAGGCGGGAGTCGGCGATCCAGCTGTTGTGAAAAACGGCGAGTTCCGTATTTCTCATGGTTGAACTGCCCGAGGGATTCGTTTCAAAGAACCCGATATCGTTTGCCAACGCGCTGAACGCGGATCCCATGGCTTCCGCGCGCCCTCCGCCGGGGATAAGCAGGGAGCGAAACGACGTAATGCCTTCGTTCTGGTCAATTAAGGGATCTAATATCCCTGAGAGGGTGATATAGGGATCCGATAAATCGAGGCCGAAAAGGCCATGAGCTGCGGTGAATAGGCAAAATGTCAGGGTCAGCCGTGAACTATGCTTCATAGGCAATACCAGTATATGTTATTTTCGGCCATTATTCCGCACTTTTAATGCTCCATTTCATCAAAATACATGCCGAAATTCGAGGATGGAGATACATTTTTAACCAGGAAAAACGTGCGCGCGCATAAAACGCTGATATTGACAATAGTAGTATTACTCTTCCTGCCTTTATGCGCAGTCGCCGGCGGCAATCCCGAAAAGGGGCTCCCGAAGGTCGATCGGTTAATCAAGGAACGCAACTATAATGCCGCCATTCTCGAACTTGCCGCCTATATCCAGGAAAACCCCGAGGATTTTGACGGGGCCCAACAGCGTATTCGCCGAATCATCAAGCTCCGGGAGAATTACAACGAAAAGGCCGATGAACTGTTGGGCGTTCTGGTTAACGATCCCACCAACGACCAAAAAAAGCTGGAGATGATCGCGTATCTCGAGTCCCTCGAGAAGAATCCCAACGCGGCTACCCAAGCCTTTATCGCCGACACGAAGGCCGCCGCCCAGTTCACCTATTACCGGGCGAAATTCGACGAAATCCTGACGGTAGGCGATTCCCTTATCGACGCGGGAAACTATGTCGGCGCCGTGAATAAATTCGTTGAAGGCTACGTCTTCTATAAGCAGGAATTCGACGAGGTAAGTAGTCCCGAATTGGTAAACGGGGTGAACCGAAGCCTTTCCTCCGTCGCTTCTTCCCTGCTTGCCTATGCGGCGCTTCAGGCGGAACTCACCGCCGCCGCGGATACCTGCGCGCAGGCCTTATCCTCCGCCGATCTCGCGTTGGTCGATACCTCCTTTCCCAGGATGCTGACCGCCTTCGCGTCCCTCGCGCAAGTCAGAAACGCCGTGGCCGACGCGGGTTGGTTCTTCGAGGATACCTTCGCCCAAATGCAAATCGACGATACAACCCTTACCGAGAATTCCTTCCTCCCCTTCGCCCAACGCTTCACCCTCGGGCGAAAGACAGCGCTTCGGTACGAAGGCGTACTCGGGGCCATGGATGCCCAATGGGTGGGAATCGCCCAACGTCTCGATAGCCTGGCGCGAGAGCGGCTGCTCTCCTACTGGAACGCCGGTAACCCCCTTTCGGCGGGCGTAACGCCCCTGGCCGCCCGTTCTTCTCTGTCCGATGCGGTCCGTTTAACGGCGGTAATGGAAGGGCTTTTCGCCGCGCTCTCCGAAATACCTATTCGCCCCGATACCTGGGGCGTTCCCGACTACGGGTCACTCGCGTACGCCTACCGGGATACCGGTACCTACGCCGTATCGTTTTCCCGTCTGGGCGAAGTATACGCTTCCTGGCAAACGCTCCGGAATCCGGCGGGAACGTGGGTAGGGGAAACGCCGCGGGCGGAATCGATCCGCGCCGGCAGGGATACGTTTATCGCGGGTTGCGACTCTGTTCTTACTGGCCTCGCGGGAATTACCGGACAGGCTATCGATATACGAACCGGTACCGCGCTCTTGACTCCCTTCGACGGGTATGCCCAAAGCTATTCCGGATTGGAACGTTCCCTCCTCGAGGGCATAACGGCGGATACCCTGGATTGGTGGCGAAAGAAGGGCGCGTATCTCGAAGCCTCCTCCCGACTCGTCTATGAGGCGAGGAAAAACGAGTATGATAAAGCCCTTTCGTTGCTTGAAGGCACGTTCGAGGGGGGAAACCCGCTGGTCTATTACCCCTCTGAGAGCGTTACGGCCTTTACCGGCGTTCGTTCCGGCATAGCCGCTGACCGTCGCGCCTTTCTCGCCGCGCTTGAGCTCCTCGCCGCGGCGCCCGAAACGGTCCGGGGCGACCAAACCTATGGGTTTGCCTCTTCGGGCATAAGCGGTAACGTCGCGAAACTTGACGGTTTATCCGTTTTGGCGGCGGACGGAATCGCCAAGGCCAATACCCGCATACTTCAGGCCAATCTCGCGAAGCAGGAAGCGGATTTACGCTATTCGCAGGCCCTGGCGGCCTTGAACCAAAATAATTTTCAGTTAGCCCGCGATAATCTGCAGCGTTCCCGCGACAAATACAATCAATCGCTCTCGTGGCAGGAATCGGCGGCTCTCCGGGGCGATACGGACCGGAAACTGGAAAAGCTCGGAAACGACATTACGCGAATCGAAAACGAGACCGTTGTCCGCGAGGTCCGCGCGCTCATATCCAGCGGCAAGAACTTCTATTACCAGGGCAATATCGATCAGGCCGAGCAAGTATTCAACCAGGCGAAGACTCGATGGAGCGTTACCAACGTGGATCCGAACGCGGAAATCACCAATTGGCTGGACATTATCAAAACCGCGCTTTCCATGAAGACGGGCCGTACCATTCCGGTTTCCGATCCCCTTTACCCCCAGATGAGCCAGCTTCTCAACGGGGTAAACCTGCAATACGCGAACGGCGCGGCGCTCATGAAGGCGGGCAACCGTACGGCCGCCCTCGCGGTGCTTACCGACGCGAAAATGAAGCTCCAGCAGTTGAAATTAGTGTACCCGCTCAATCAGGACGCGAGCCAATTGATCTTGATGATAGATCAGCTCATCGATCCCGACGCCTTCCGCGAGAATTTTAAACTGCGGCTGAACGATATTCGATCGAGCTATAAGACCCGGAAACAGGAATCTTACACGGAGCTTCTGGACCTTTATCAGATGAATCCCTCGTATCCCGGCATTAAAACCCTGCTATACGACGTGGAGGTCTATCTTGGCATCCGCATTCCCCCGCCGGACCCGGCCGCCATTCGGCGTTCGGACCAGCTTACGGCCTCCGCGAAAAAGATATATGATAGCAATGCCCGTTCTCAGTTCGATCAGGCCAGATTGCAGCTCGAGGAAGCGCTCAAGCTTAATCCGGACAACCAGGCGGCAATCTTGCTCATTGACCGCATAGCAACGTCTTTGGGCGGCAGCGGAACGGCGGTGCTTTCGGGCGCGGACGAGCAAAAATACCAGCAGGCGGTGCAGGAATTGCAGAAGGGAAACACGATAAACGCGGCAGCCCTCGTCGAACAGCTCCTTCAGAACGTGAAGAATCGCAACTCGTCAAAAATTCTTGATCTCAAGAAGAGGATCGATTCCCTCTTATGATCCGTTCCGCCCGACTCGCCCTTATCCCGTTTCTGCTTCTCCTTTTAGCCGCCTTCCCCGCGGTTTCCCGGGACTTTTACTGGGAACACCCTACGCCGGTGGGCCCTTACGATTCTCGCTTTCCCGATTCTTCCTCAAACGGAGCCGCCAGCGCGATTATCTGGGAAGAGATTGAATCAAGCGGGTCCGACGGCGGCTCAATCTGGCTTTCCATGCGGATATACACCGGCTTGGAGTGGCGCCAAAAAGATCGCTTCGCGGGTCCCTTCCGATACGCCGGAGAAATACCTTCGATAGCGTCGGTCACCATCGATTCCCGAAACAAGATCTTGGTTACCGCGGCAACCGCCGCCTCAACCGTATCGGTATTCGTTTCCGAGGATTGGGGCGAGAATTTTTCCCGGGTCGATTTACCCGTCTCGACGCCTGCCGTCTTGGCGCCGAAGGTTTTTACGACCCGCAACGACGGATACCTTCTTTTCGGTACGAGGGGAAGCGAGGAAAATTTCAATCTCGTGTGGTCCCATTCGGACGATGGCGTTTCCTGGTCTGCCTTCGAGCCGTTCGCTCCCGCCGCGGGTTTGTCTCAGGCCTTCCTTCCCGATCACGTAACGCACGGCAATTCCGATATAATAGTCTTTCAGGCCTTGGGACAGGATAAATCGCCGTACCAACTGTATTCCACCGTCTCGCGCGACTCCGGGGCGTCCTGGAGCGAACCGACGGTAATAACGGGGTTTACCGAACCCGGAGAATCGCCCGCCTCGGCCGCGGGTCGGAGCGAGAACTGGATTAACCAGCGGGCGAAATTATTGTCCATCGGTAACTCCGTATCGCTCGTATGGGAACGCTCTCGCACCACGAATCTGAAATACGGGATCTATCTCGCCACCCTTAACGAGTTCGGCGCCCTAATCGGAAATCCCGAACGCGTTTCTCCCGCCGACGGAAACTGCTTTGATCCCGATATAGTTGAGCTCGACGGGGCCCCGGCGATTCTCTGGTTCGACAATCGCAGGGGGGCCAATAGGATTTATTTCTCGCAAAGGCAGGGCCTCTTTTGGAACGAGACGGACCTTGCGCAAACGAATCTCGTTCAAACGTCCTACGATGCGGTGTTCGGGCGCTTGCTCCCCACGGCCGACGGACTGGAAATATATTGGCAACAGGCGCAACGGAAGGGCGATCAACGGCTCATGCGGCTCGTTCCCGACGAAACGGTAAGAAAACCCTCTATCGCCCCGGCTAATTTCATTGCCTCAGGAAAGGGGAGGGGCGAGGCAGTCCGGGCGACGGTGCGACTGCCGGAAGATTCTTCCGGCATAGCCGGTTACGATTGGGCGTGGGCGCTCGGCTCCGAACCGCCGGTCGGGACCCAGATTAAGCTCCTACAAAACCAAACCTCGCTTTCGGTAAACGCGGATCAGGACGGAACCTGGTATCTGGGCGTCCGAGCCGCGGATTACGCGGGAAACTGGTCGGAACCGGTTTATATCGCCTATACCCGGGACACGACTGCGCCGGTTGCGCCGATAATCGACGCTCCGGATACGGACGAGAAAGGCTTTGGCATTTCCAATAGCCTTACCCTGCGATGGGAACCCGCGGAGCCTGACGATATCGCCGGATATTCTTGGAATTTCGAATACCTCGCGCCCGAGACCTATCTCTCGGTTCTCGCCGCTCATAATTCGAGCCGGGGGCAAACCGCGCCCGTCGCGGTTCCCTCTTCCTTTGACTTTGAGTCGGCCGCCGCGAATCGTTTCAGGGTCTCTCCCCTTTCGCGGACGGTACGCACTCGCGGCGCCTCGACTTCGATACGCAACGTGGACAACGGAATTTACGCGATTTCCGTCGCCGCGATCGACTCAGTCGGAAACGTAGGCCCCGCGGCGGTGCGATATATTGCCCTGAATAAATACGTACCCTATACCTACATTACCTATATCGATTCCAAGGTAGACGAGACCGGCGTGGTTTCCCTTTCGATCATAGGTCGCGGTTTCACGCAGAACGGTACGGTCAGCTCGCTGTATATCGATCGGGACGGAATCGCACCGTGGGACGTCGATCTGACGAGGGAATCCCGCCGTTTCACGGTGAGCTCGGATCGCGTGATCCAGAACATCGCCCTCGCGGACCTCGAAGAAGGCGATTACCGCATCGGTTTGCTCCATCCCGTCCGCGGGCTGTATTTCTCGAAGCCGATACTCCATGTCGACGCCTTCGGAACCGTAAAATTTGGCGACTTCCGGTATGAGTACAAGCCTTCTTGGGAAATTTCGGCGACCGAGGCGAAACCCGCCCTTAATCCTGGCCGCATAGTCCTTTATGCCCTGATGCTCTTCGCGCTCATGGCTCTCGCGTTCTCCGTTTTCGGAATCGCGAACACCGCCGCGGACTCTATCCGCATTCAGCAGGAAGTCGCAGCCCTGCTCACAGGAGACGTTATGCCCTCTGAAAAACGCAAAAAATCGGTAGCCCTTCGCAGCAGAGGCATAAGCCTCCGCTTCAAGCTCACGCTTTTTACGACGGTCCTCGTCGTTTCGGTAACCTTGTTGATATCGATACCGCTGGGATTGCGCTTCTCAAGCAATCAGGAACGCACCCTCGCCGCGGGTCTCGCTTCCCGCGTGAACGTCTTATTGGACAGTCTTTCCACCAGCGCCAAAGCCTATCTTCCCAGTCAAAACGTGCTCGAGCTCGGGTTTCTCCCCGATCAAATGACCGCGTTGGCGGAGGCGACCAGCGCGACCGTCACCGGAAACAGTTCCGGCTCGGCTACGGGCATCTCCTTCGTCTGGGCGACCAACGACGCCGAAATCGCGTCGAAAATCGATACGCCCAGTCTGGAGCCGGGCAAGTCGGAAATGCAGGGCGAGGAGAACGACGCGATCATTACCCGGGTTTCGGCCCTTGAAGAGCGGGCCGCCCTGGCCGTGGACGAGCTCTCGCAGGGCATAAGCTCCCTAACCCAGGAAGGTATCAAGCTTGCCCTCAATACCGACGCCGCTTCCGTTCAGCGCCGCGACGAAATTCAGACCATAACGCGACAACTCGAGGAAAAACTCAATAATGAGCTGAACAGGCTATCAAAGGAAGGCTCCGGATCCTGGCCGACCTACGATCCCGAGTCACTCTCCCGGAGCGTTACCGACTACGTATTCTACAAGCCGGTACTCTACCGGCGTAGCGGCGATCCGAGTTACGTTCACGGAACGGTACGGGTATCCATCTCGACGCAATCCCTTCTCGCCGCGGTGGACGCGGAGCGCAACGCGCTGATTTCAACCACCCTTACCATAGCGCTCTTCGCCGTCGCCATGGGAGTCCTGGGCGCCTTGCTTCTCGCTTCCATCATCATTTCGCCCGTGCGCCGCCTCGCCGCGCACGTCGCCATGATTCGCGACACGGAAGACAAAGAAACCCTGGAAGGCCAGGACCTTCGCCTTCGCTCCCGCGACGAAATCGGCCTCCTGGGCGAGACGATTAACGAAATGACCCATGGACTCGTCAAGGCCGCAGCAGCCTCCAAAGACCTGACCGTCGGTAAGGAAGTGCAGAAAATGTTTATCCCGCTCGAGACCGACGATCATGGTCGAAAGCTTACCTGCGGCAGCAGTTCCGACGATCACGTCGACTTCTTCGGCTATTATGAAGGAGCCAAGGGCGTATCGGGCGACTACTTCGATTACATAAAGCTCGACGAGCGGCACTACGCCCTGATCAAGTGCGACGTTGCGGGCAAGGGGGTACCGGCGGCGCTTATCATGGTCGAGGTGGCGACGCTCTTCCTCGATTATTTCAAGGATTGGAAATTCGCGAAGAACGGCTACAAACTCGATTATATCGTATCCCGCATCAACGACCTTATCGAATCCCGGGGCTTTAAGGGCCGATTCGCCGCCTTTACCCTTTGCATATTCGACGCGGTTTCCGGCGATGCCCACTTCTGCAACGCCGGCGACAATCTCGTGCATATTTACGACAATTCGGAAAAACGCATGAAGGTCATTCAGCTTCCCGAAAGTTCGGCCGCCGGCGTTTTCCCCACGTTCATGGTAGACATGAAAGGCGGATTCCGGGTTCAGAAAATCCACCTTGATCCGGGCGACGTCCTCTTTATGTATACTGACGGTATCGAAGAGGCAAAACGCCTTTTCCGCACGAAAAAACTCGAGGTGCACGCCTGCGCGGAACCCGGCTTGGCCGCGGAAGCGCCCCACGGAAGCCATTCGGTGGGACAGGATAACGAGGAGCTCGGCCCCGAGCGGGTTAACGGGATAATCGAGGCCGTTCTTTCGCGCTCGCCCTATCGCCTGGATAAATGGCACGATAGCGATCCTGATTCGGTCTATGAATTCGATTTTACGAAATGCGAGGGAACGATCGAGGAAGCGATTCTCGCCCTCGTTTCGGTTGAAAAGGTCTTCCGTATGTACCGCGACCCAAAGGCCACGGAGTTTAACCGCGTCCAGGTTGACCGCAAGGTGGACCTTTTCCTCAACAAATATTTCATGCAATATGGCACGTACTGCGGCAGACGCAAGGATCATTCGGATTATCCCGAATACATGTATTACACCCATCTCAAGGAAGATGACCAATACGATGATCTTACGATTCTGGGCGTGCGAAAGAAGTAGGCGAATCGCCGCAAGGAGAAGAGAAAATGGAAGGCCAAAACGGATTAATGGACGACCTTTCGCGCGTCGCGAACGAAGCGAAATCCGCAATGCGGAAGGCGGGGGCCGCGGCAATCGATAAATTCGAAACATGGCGTCTTGAGCAAAACTTACAGGGCCTGTACGCCAAGCTTGGTGCCATTATGTACCATCGCATAAGCGGCGAGCCGGCATTATTGAAAAAAGATACCGATCAACAAAAGTTGACCCCGGATATGAACGTCGATCAGGAAACCGCTGAACTGGTATCGAAAATCTCTCGGTTACGGGAAGAAATCGCCGTTCGGAAGGATACGGTGAACGTCTTTTAGGGAATTGAAAATAAAACGAAAAAAAGATGTGAAATAGCTTGACCAAAAATAAGGAAAGGTGATATACATATCGACGTCGCGCTAATGAACGTCAGCATGACGATGAAAATAACGCGGTTCTTTGATAGTGCTTACTAATGAATGAATAACCTTACGGCTTATCATTCTCTGGTATTACCCCAAAGAATTAAACATCTCGAATTATGGTTCCGGTTTTAACCGGCTCATATAAAACGCTCCTGACGCGGAAACCGCGAGGGAGCGAGATCGGGAATCCGAAAGGGTTTTTTAATCGCCTTAGAAAGGCGAACCGATCGCCGGTCTTTGAAAAAATAAGGGAAGGGAAAGAAGGACGCTGTTTATAAGCGTCGAGAAGGGCCGTAAGGCTTCTTCTTGAGCAGCCGAAGGAACAGGAAGGTT
>JAEZST010000023.1 GCA_023443865.1 Spirochaetota bacterium
GGGTTACAATCCGGAGATCATTCTTTCCGGACGTCGCATCAATGATGGCATGGGCGAGTATGTGGCCGATCAGGTGGTGAAGCTAATGCTCAAGAAAGGGATTCAGGTACTTGGCTCAAATGTGCTGGTTTTAGGCTTTACCTTCAAGGAAAACTGTCCCGACGTGCGCAACACCAAGGTGATCGACATCATCAAGACGCTGGAAGAATACAATGCCAATGTCACCATTTATGATCCCTGGGCAAATCCAGCCATAGCAAAACATGAATATGGTGTTGAATTGCACAACGAGCTTCCAGATGAAGTGTTTGATGCGGTAATTTTAGCCGTGGCGCACAACGAGTTTAAGAGTCTTGATTTGAAGAAGATTACCAACGGTGTGAGCGTTGTATATGATGTGAAGGGTATATTGAGTGAAGAGGTGATTGATGGGAAGTTGTGATTGTTTTAATTTGTAGATTTAGATAATGAACATCCTTATATTAATAGGTAGAAATAGAGGGATGTTTAAACACTATTCTTAAAAACAGACTTGTTCAACAATATGTAAAGTTGTGCTGCAGTGGTTGTGACTATTAAGAGTTGCCGCAAATATCCAGGAAAATAATATGTTATTTAATCACAAAATAGGTTTTCTTGTTGCGATTTAGTCAAATCCACAAATCTCTCCATTTATTCAATCAAGATTTCATGAGCGTTTCATCCGATAATAAGCTTATAGCTAAAAATACATTGTTGCTTTATGCAAGAATGATTTTGGTATTGGGTGTGTCATTATATACCAGCCGAATTGTTCTTGCCACTTTAGGTGTCGTCGATTACGGTCTTTATAATATAGTTGGGAGCGTTGTTACCATGTTTGTGTTTCTCCGTTCAGCAATGGGAAATGCAACAAATCGGTATATTTCTTTTACGCTGGGAAAGGGTGATGATCAAGAATTGAAAATAGTATTTTCCACTAGCCTGATAATTCATATTGCATTGGCTTTATTAATAGTGGTATTAGCAGAGACATTGGGATTATGGGTTTTTTATAAGCATCTTTCTATTCCTCCTGAACGAATGAATGCCGCATTTTGGGCCTATCAGTTTTCAATTCTAACTACAGCTGTAGGCGTGATGAGTGTTCCTTACGATGCGGATATAATTGCACACGAGAGAATGAGTGCATTTGCATATATTTCAATATTGGATGTTACTCTTAAACTTATTATGGTCTATTTATTGACATACATTTCATTTGACAAACTGATTCTATATTCTTTTTTTCTTTTCGGGATTCAGGTTATTAATAGAATTATTTATGGCGTTTATTGCAACCGACATTTTCCTGAATCCAGGTTCTCTTTAATCATTGATAAAAGTCTAATGAAAGAAATGTTCTCTTTTGCTAGCTGGAATTTAATAGGTAATATGGCTGCAATTGGATCTTCTCAGGTGCTAAATATATTCTTAAATATGTTTTTTGGACCTGTTGTCAATGCAGCACGTGGAGTTGCAAATCAGGTTCAGGGAGCAGTCAAAGGTTTTATTTTAAATTTTCAGTATGCTGTTATTCCTCAAATCACAAAAACCTATGCTACCGATAATTTGAATCGTATGCATATGTTGATAATCTCCTCCTCAAAATTTTCTTTTTTTTTGTTTTTTGTATTGGCACTTCCAATTATGTTGGAGGCCAAATTCGTATTGGGAATTTGGTTAGTTGAGGTACCTGATCATACAGTGGCTTTTATGAGGTTGATATTGGTTATCATGTTTTTTGAATCATTAGAGCAACCATTGCACACTGCCAACTTGGCTACCGGGAAATTAAAGAAGTTTCAAACTGCTAAAGGGTTGATCTTGATGCTGATGATCCCTGTTTCATTTATTGCCTTAAAGTTAGGATATGCACCGGAGAGTGTTTTTTATATTCAACTGATAGTCACTATGGTGTCTTTATATGTTCAGTTACTGATGATACGTCCTTTAATAAAACTATCTCTTAATAGATATTTCAAAGAAGTTGTATTGAGGACTTTTATCGTAACAGTCGTGTCTTCCTTTGTTCCCTTAATGATGCATATCAAATTACCTCATAATTTTAGTTCTTTCATTTTTGTATGTTTGGTAAGTGTTGTCTCTGTCCTGGGAACTACTTATTTGTTGGGACTTAATTCCAATGAACGTTTTATGGTTAATATTAAACTCAAATCATTCAAGTATAAAATTAAATAAGTAAAAGACAATCTATTTATGAAATATACTTTTAAACAGATTGGACAAGCGATACTTAGAAAATATTTAGGAACGCAATTTGGCAGGATTCACTATTTGCGTCTGGATATTAACGTTGAGAATGTGAAAACCAGTCTTGCAAATTTTGATTTGATAGTTAAAGAGTTAAGATATGAAGACTTTCTTTTGGGCAATAGATCTGAATTTCACACAAAAAAACTGGATCTGATTAAAGAGAGACTGAGTGAACCAAACTATAAAGCCTATGGAATTATTGAAAACGGACGGCTAATATATTCTACATGGATATCAACCGAAAGACTTGGATTGCCCGTACAGTTAAAAAATCCTATCTACCTTTTGCCACAGGAGGGTTTACTAGAAGACTCCTATTGTGACCCAATCGCCAGAGGTCGGGGATTGCATTCTAAAATGAACAATTTCCGTATTCAAAAACTGAAAGAATTTGGAAAAACTAAAGTCCTTGTGTTAGTCCTGAATGGGAATACACCTGCATTTAAAGTGCAGCTAAAGAGCGGTTTTAAAGAGCTTGGCTCATTTTATTGCGGAAAGATTCTATGGATGAACTTTGCAACTTTGAAAAAAGAGAAGTTTGATAGAATGGATTAATTTCTTTAAAAGAGTTTATGAGCATAAGACTTTCAAAATATATAAACCGGTCCAATTGGAACATCGGGTTTGTTGCTATTTCACCCGAACATTTGATCGATGAATCCAAATTAGGTGAAATCCAGTGGATGAAACATAATTATAAGGACCGTTTTTTTGCTGATCCATTCATTTTAAAGATCTCAGACAAATATATTATTCTTTTGGCCGAAGAAATGCTTTTTGATGAAGCAAAGGGGCGAATAGTGGAACTGATTGTTGATAAAAATACATACAGCCTATGTGACAGATTTTTATTATTGGAAACCGATTCACACTTATCCTATCCTGCATATATTCGAGAGAATGGTAAGGTGTTTGTATATCCGGAAAACGGGATGTCTGGAGCTTTAAGAATATATGAATTGGATGAAGATAATCATAAGTTAATCAATTCCGTTGTTATTTTAAATGAAGCGGTCGCTGATGCTACAATTTTCATGAAAGGAGGGAAATATTGGATGACTGCAACTAAGTATCCGAACACTCAAGAGCAGGTATATTTATATTGTTCTGAAAGTATATTTGGCCCATATATTCAAGTTGATAGACAACCATTCATTTCAAATAGACGTTATTCGCGTCCTGGAGGTAATTTTTTTACAGCATACGGTCAAATATATCGTCCTGCTCAAAATTGTTTAATTAGATATGGATCTGCACTGACAATTATGAAAGTTGATTTCTCACAAAAGTTACATGAAGAGTTTACATTCGAAATAAAGCCACAGTCATATAAATACAACCTGGGCATTCATACCATCAATTTTTCAGAAGGACAATGTGTTGTGGATGGTTACGGATATTTATATCCACTTATTGGTCGAATCTATTATTCTGCTTTTACGACTAAAATAAAGAAGATACTCAAACTAATCTTGCATTTAAGATAAAAAAGAATGGACATATATTTTGTTTTATCTATATTCATAGTTCTAATTAATTTACTTCCTGTAAGGAACAATCGGGAATATTCAATAAGACTTGTATTCTCACTTTTCATACTTTTCATATACGGGGCATTTCGTATTGATTATGGTCTTGACTATACAGCATATGAAATTTTTTTTAATGAAGTAAAATTATACGGACTAGAAGCAAATGAAAGGTTAGAAGTTGGTTATTATTTTTTAAACAAACTATTACCTTCATATAGGAGTTTATTAATCATTCAAACATCATTGTTGTGTAGTGCCTATTTTTATTTGTTCAAATGGTACATACCTTCCAAATGGGCATGGTTTGGATTTTTGCTTTTATTCCTCAATGGGCAGTTTACAATATTCTTTATGTTAACAGCAATCCGTAATGGAATATCGGTCTCTATTTTCATCCTTTCAACATATTTTATCTATCAAAGGAAAATCATTCCGTATTTATTATTAATATTTATTGCATTTTGGTTTCATAAAAGTATAATTATCTACGCCCCAATTGCATATATTATTGCAAACCCCAAAAATTTTACAAAGAAAAACATACTAACATGGCTTATAATATTGATTATTATCGCTTTAACTCTTAGTACTTTTTTGCTTGATTTTGCAAATATTTTTGTGAATCGCTACTTTACTCATTACACTCAAACACTTGACAATGCATTAGCTCTTAGAAATAAAGCTGGCCTCTTAGCATCTTTATTCGCTATTACAACCAGTACATTATTATTACTAATAATGAAAAACAAGCACTTATCTGAAAAAGAAACTATGTTGGTAAAGTTGTCTTTATTGTTTTTAATGGCCAATTTGTTAGGTCCACTCAATATGAGGATGACACAGTACTTTGCGTCATTTTTCATGGCTGGGTCAATTATTGTTGCATATACAAGAAGTAATAATCTCCTTAAATATGCATATTTAACTTCAATTTCTTTATACTTGTTGTATGCATTAAAGATATGGATAGAAGGCCCATATTTTAGCTTCGACACATATCGTTCAATTATTTTTTAGTTTATATCCTTTTTTTAATGATATATGAACAACAAAGTTGTAATAATAGGTTCAAACCACCAGAACGCTCTTGGATTAATAGAGAGTTTAGGTAGAAAAGGTATCAAACCGTGTGTTATTATTCAGTCTAAGATAAAGAAAAGTTTTGTACTGAAAAGTAAATATATTGAAAGAGGTTGGATTTGTGCAATGGATGACGAAGTTTTAAGTTGCTTGCTCCAAAACTTCAAAGATACCGAGGAGAAAGTTGTTTTGTATACCTGTAGTGATGATGCTGCTAGTTTGATCGATAACAATCTCAATTTACTAAATGATTATTTTTATTTACCAAATGCCGGAAAACAAGGCGCCGTTTCGTCCTGGATGAACAAAGACATAATGACTAAGATTGCAGAGTCATTTGGCATTGCAACTCCGAAGTCATGGTTGATTAATATTGGAGACAATATTAACGAAGTTGAGTACCCATGTATAACTAAGTCAATTACCAGCGTAAAGAATGGCAAAGCTGATTTTAAATTATGCAATAATCTAGAAGAATTAAAGGTATTCATAAACGGAAATCATAATAGTCGAGTTTTACAAGTTCAAAAATATATTGATAAAGATTTTGAATTTCAATTTCTAGGTTGTTCTTTAAATGGTGGACAAGAGATAATTATTCCAGGAAGGACTCATATTATTAATGCAAACAACTTTAACAATATAGTTTTTTTAAAGTATAATCGTATAGAATCTTCACTTAATGAGTTAATTAATAAATGTCATAACCTTTTAAGACATATTGGTTATTCTGGTCTGTTTAGTATTGAATTCCTGAGAGGGAAAGATAATATAGATTATTTCTTGGAAATAAATTTCAGGAATGATGGGAATTCTATAAGTGTTACTGATTCTGGGATGAATTTACCCTACATCTGGTATCTTTTCAATGCTGGTGGAGATTATAAAAAAGAAATAGAAAACTCAAAATTTAAAGAGGTATTTTTTGTCCCTGAAGACTCTTACTTTCTAGAAATGATTAATGGAGAAATTTCTTTTTCTGAATGGAAAAATAATATGCGGAAGGCAAATTCTTTTGCTACATATTTTAAGGAAGATAAAGCACCTTTTTTCGCGTTACTTAAGCTTCAGGCTGGAACAATTGTAAAATCAATTATTAAAAGGATATTAAAAGAGTTGCATTTAATTCGGTTAAATAAACGATGAAGAAAAATATTTTATTTGTCATTACAAATTTAGGAAATGGGGGTACAAATCGTTCACTCCAAAATCTATTATCCAAATTGGACAGATCACTTTATGATGCGGATATATTTGTAATGGCTCATCAGGGGCCTTATGCCAGTGAATTTGACAATTGTACATTGTTGCCCAAGGAAAGAAACATTGATGCGCTGATATCTAGCCTGGAAAAGCGTAACGGATTTGATAAAATTTTGAGTTTAGTCGTAAAGTTTACAGCCAAACTTACTAAATACAGATTTCAGGATTTTCTATTTAAAAGAGTTTCCCGAAAAATTATAAATAAGAAGCATTATGATGCGGTCATTGCATATAGCGAAGGTGTACCAACACACTTAGTTCATTATATGAATCACCCTAATAAAATTGCTTGGATACATTGCGATTATGCCAGTTATCAAGAAAATAGTACTGTTGTAAATGAAAAAAAAATATATGAAAATTATCATTCAATTGTATGTGTATCAGAATATACAAAAACGTCCTTTTTGAAATTCTATCCAAAATTGTCTGACAAGGTTTTTTCAATTTATAATATTATCAATGATAATATTATTTTAGATAAATCAAAATACAAATGCAACATCTCGTTTGATGAAAAAAAATTTAATATTATTTCGATTGGTCGCATAGATCCAATCAAGCAATTATCAGCAATACCTGCATTAGCTCGTGAATTAATTGACAGCGGAAGTAACATATGCTGGTATATAATCGGTCCTGTGGGAACACATACCGAGTATAATCTTTTAAAACATAATTTAAGTAAGTATCAAGTGATCGACAAGGTAAAGATTTTAGGAGAGATTAATAATCCCTATAACTATATGATTAAAGCAAACCTTTTAGTTAACACATCATTGTCAGAAGCAAATCCTTATGTAATTAATGAAGCCAAAATTCTTCATATACCTGTTGTATGCACCAATTTCGGTTCCGCAAAAGAGTTAATTGATTATGGTGTAAACGGATACTATGAACCTTTGGAAAAAATAAGCGAGCGGATCAAATATTTAATTGATAATCCCGAAAAATATAATTCATTACGAGGGAAATTAGCTACTTTTCATTATGATAATGACAAAATCTTGTCAAAAGTTTATTTTCTGCTAAATAGGTATTAAAAATGGATGAGCCAATCATATCAATCAAAACAAATGATCTTTGGTCAATAAATATAACTCCTTTTGTAACAGTTATTACCAGCGTATACAATCGAAGAGAGTTGTTGTTGAGGGCTATGCAATCTGTAGACAACCAATCTTTCAAGAATATTGAATACATTGTCGTGAATAATGGTTCATCTGTCAATATTGATGACGTGGTTGAAGATTTTATAAAGCAGGCAACAATTCCGGTTATGTATATCAAAAGGTCGAGTGGCTCAGGTCCTCATACTGGGAAGAATAGCGCAATTCGTCGTGCAAGAGGTAAGTATTTATCTATGCTGGATTCAGACGATGAGTTCTTGCCAAATGCTATGCAGGTTTTTGTTAATTATTGGGAGAAACTGCCTGTTGAAAATCGAAATGAGTATCGCGAAGTTGTTGCCCAATGTATAGATGAAAATGGGAAACGTGTTGGTGAACCTTTTCCCGAAAAATTAAATAATTGTTCAAAAAATGAGGCTCGAAGGATTTGGGATAGAAAAGGTTTACATGTAGAACACACCAATATGCATGTGACTAAACTGCTTAAAAATAATCTATTCCCTGAACCAGATGGGGTTACTTTTGTGGTTGACAGTACAGCAATATGGAGTAAGCTAAGTCATCAATACAAATCTTATTTCGTGAATGACTGCCTCAAAATATATTATATGAACTCTTCAGATTCTATTACTAACGTCGACATAAAGAACGTTACAGTACAACATTGTATCAATATGTTATGGGCCGACAAGTATACCCTGAACCATTGGGATGAATATGATTATAGCAGAACTGAAAGGATTAAACGAGTTTTCCACTATAACTTATTTTATCATATTTTGAAAATCAAAAATGCATATCCAGATCATGATTGGATAAATGAGAAGATAAAGGGCTTAACAAACAGATTATTATTAATAATTCTATGGTTGCCTTCCTTTTTAGTTGCGAATTATTATATAAAGACAAGAATGTCGATATTGACATAAAAATCATTAAATATGAAATTAGTCATTTTAGCTGGTGGTTTCGGCACACGTATTTCAGAAGAATCTCTATTTAAACCTAAACCAATGATTGAGATAGGTGGAATGCCTATCCTTTGGCACATAATGAAAGAGTATTCATTTTATGGAATCAACGAATTTGTTATTTGTGCAGGATATAAACAACATGTTATAAAGGAATGGTTCTCAGACTATTTTTTGCATACTTCTGATGTGACTTTCGACTTTACCAATGGAAATGAAATTATTGTACATCAAAAAAGTGTAGAACCATGGAAAGTAACAGTAGTCGATACAGGTTTAAACACACAAACCGGGGGGCGTATAAAAAGGATCCAGGAATATGTAGGAGATGAGACCTTTTTACTTACATATGGCGATGCCGTAGGAGATATTAATATTATATCATTGTTAGCTTATCACAACTCTCATGGAAAGATTGGTACAGTATCAGTGTATAATTTTGGTCAAAATAAAGGTGTTTTAGAGATTGAAAATGGACAGGTTCAGGCATTTCGAGAAAAGTCAGATATGGACGGTGATGTGATTAATATTGGTTTCATGGTATTTGAACCAGAATTCTTTGATTATATTGATGGTGATGATACGATACTCGAAAAAGACCCCATGAAAAAATTGCTTGACAAGCAACAACTCATGGCCTATACGCACAAAGGGTTTTGGCAATGCATGGATACGCTTAGAGAAAAGGAGAAATTAGAAAAACTTTGGGCAGATGATAATGCTCCCTGGAAAATTTGGTAATATGAGTCATTTTAATTTGGATTTTTATAAGGGGAAAAGGGTATTTGTAACAGGTCATACCGGTTTTAAAGGTTCATGGTTCTGTAAAATGCTTTCAAATGCAGGAGCAAATGTAACCGGTTTTTCGTTAAATCCCCCAACGACACCATCACTTTTTGAAATTGCTGAAATATACAGGGATGTTCAATCAATAATTGGTGATATCCGCGATTACGAAGTTCTCAAGGCAGCCTTTGAAGAGGCTCAACCTGAGATTGTATTTCATTTGGCAGCTCAACCAATTGTCCGTGATAGCTATAAAAATCCGTCATACACATACGAAACAAACGTAATGGGTACTGTTAATATCCTTGAATGTGTTAGAAATAGCAGAAGTGTTAAATCATTTCTGAATGTTACTACTGACAAAGTCTACCTAAACAAAGAATGGGTGTGGAGTTATCGTGAAAATGAGGAGCTGGATGGATTTGATCCTTATTCAAATTCAAAATCTTGTTCTGAGTTAGTAACTAAAAGCTATAAAAGAAGTTTTTTTACTGATAAACAAGGTAAGATTACCGTTCCTATTTCGACTGCAAGAGCTGGAAATGTGATAGGTGGTGGAGATTTCGCCAATGATCGTATCATTCCAGATTGTGTAAGGGCTGCACAAGTAAAGGAAGACATCATTGTGAGAAATCCCTTTTCAACACGTCCTTATCAGCATGTGTTAGAACCGCTATATGCTTATCTGATGATTGCAGCTAAACAGTATGAAGATAGCTCCTACGCTGACTCGTATAATGTTGGTCCTGATGACGAGGATTGTTTTCAAACCGGTGACTTGGTTGAATTGTTTGTAAAACGTTGGGGTGAAGATATGAAATGGATCAACCGTTATGATGGAGGGCCGCATGAAGCAAATTTCCTTAAATTGGACTGTTCAAAAATGAAGACAACTTTTGGTTGGCAACCTTTCTGGAACCTTGATAAAGCAATGGAAAAGGTAGTAGAGTGGAGTAAGTGTTGGATTGAAAATGGAGATATCAGAGCTTGCATGGATAACCAGATTAAAGATTTTTTAATCAATAATAAGACTTAAAATGCTATCATTAATAACATTTTATAAAATGATTATCCGTTTTTAATAACCTAAATGATCCAATTAAAAGAAATACAGGCAATTAGAAGTCTCTCGAAGAGTTTTTCTCCGAAGTAGCGCCGATTAAGTTTGTATGTGTACTCATTCAGG
>JAEZST010000013.1 GCA_023443865.1 Spirochaetota bacterium
GAAAATTCTCCGGGGGTTTATATTTGAAAATGCTTTTAAACCTGAGGTTGTAGATAGCATTAAGACGAGCTTACAAGGTCCAAAAAACATTGTCGTCGATTCATGCGTTTATCTCCTTTCAAATAGTTATATTTACCTTGTAAGCTCCTTTTAGTGCTATCTAAAACTGCTGCAAAACATATACAAAACTGCAAGAAAGGAGGCGGTAAAGATGGCAAAAGTCAAAGCAAGTGGTACTAATGACAGCTCTACTAAAAAGCGAAGACCAGCTTTAACACCAGAAGCTAGAGAAAATCAGTTGATAGCTTTAGCCGTCGACTTGGTTGAGAAGCGATTGATCGAGGGTACTGCCTCGTCTCAAGAAACTACGCATTTTTTAAAGCTGGCTAGTAGCAAAGCTAGAATCGAAAAAGAAATTTTAGAGAGACAGAAAGATTTGATAACCGCTAGGACTGAGGCTCTTCAGTCTCAGAAGAGAGTTGAAGAACTTTATGCTGAAGCTATCAAAGCTATGCGAAAATATTCAGGCCAAGGTGATGATAATGAAAACGATGAATATTAAAACCTATTCGGAATTATCAAAGCTCACAACTTTTGAGGAACGATATCGATATTTACGTTTGGGAGGTCGTGTTGGTGAAGAGACATTTGGTTTCGATAGATGGATAAATCAAATGTTTTATAAAGATCCCGAATGGTTGAAAATTCGAGATGAAGTAATTATTAGAGATAATGGTTGTGACTTAGGGATTGAAGGAAGAGAGATTTATTCTAGAATAATAGTTCATCATATGAATCCGATAACTAAGGCTGATATTTTGGATAGAAGCGAATTTCTTTTAAATCCGGAGTATTTAATATGCACCGTTAAAAATACTCATGATGCAATTCATTACGGTGACGAAAATTTATTAATCACGCTACCGATGGAACGAAATGTAAATGACACTTGTCCTTGGCGGCGATAATAAAAGGAGAAAATAAAAATGTCTAAGAAGGATTATACAAAGTTTACAAAGACCAATGATGAACGTGGTAAGGTTCAGCAGACTCCGATGAATTATGTTTCTGAAGATTCTAATGATATTGGTATTAGTGATGAAATCCACGAGGATGTAATGACTATCGAACCTGAAGTTGCCAGGGAAGAAGCACCTAAGCTTAAGAAGATGAAGATTGGTATTGTTGTTAATTGCGAAAGACTTAATGTACGTAGAGATCCTCGAAGAGATGCTCTTATCGTATGTGCAATAAACAAGAATACTGAAGTTATGATCGATGAAAGTGGAAGCACTCGATACTTCTATAAGATCTGTACTGCTTCTGGTATTGAAGGATTCTGTGTAAAGGATTACATTGCTATAACAGAGTAAAGGAGGATCGATATGGACAGCATACTGACATCGATAAAGAAGATGCTCGGGATCGCTGAAGAATACACTCATTTCGATCCTGACATAGTGATGCACATTAATTCTGCATTCATGGTATTAACACAGCTCGGAGTTGGTCCTCCCGAAGGTTTCAGAATTAATGATGATTCTTCGGTTTGGAGTGACTTCATTCCTGAAGATGATAAGCGCTTCGAAGCTGTTCCAACGTATGTGTATCAAAAGGTTAAGCTAAATTTTGATCCTCCTTCTAGTTCTGCTGTGATAGATTCCTTCAATCGATCTATAAGTGAGTTTGAATGGCGTCTTAATGTAGCAGCTGAATCTATATAAACTTTATGATAGGAGGAAATTCAAAATGGATAGTCGAGAACTTTATCATCATGGAATTCTTGGCATGAAATGGGGCATCCGAAGATACCAGAATAAAGATGGAACCTTGACTGAACTCGGAAAGAAACGGCAAGCAAAGATAGAAGCAAAAGAAGCCAAGGCTGAAGCAAAAAGGAAAGAAGAAGAAGCTAAAGTCGCGAAACAAATAGAAACAACTAGAGCTCAATTACTTAAATCTACAGATGCTTCAGAATTATACGAATATCGAGATCTTTTAACTACTGCTGAAATTAACGAGCGTATAGATCGTATCAATAAAGAAGCTACACTACGTTCGTTAACAGAAAATAAGAAAAAGACCACGATGGATTATATGGATAGAGCTATACAATGGGGAAAGAAAATCAACGATTTATCAACCACGGTAAATAGTTCTCCTATATTTCAGTCTTTAATGAAAAAGCTTAAAGATAAATACATGCCAAATGAACCATTTGATTTGAAAGCAATATTTGAAAAACGAAGTACTTTATCCAATTCCGAAATTGCATCTGTTTTACAACGAGTAAAGAACGAAAATCAGCTAGAAAAATTATTTAGAGAAAGATACCCTCTAGTAGATCAGATCTCCGTATCCGATGTATCCGATTCACAACGGGTAAAAGATGCGAATTATAAAAAAGCTATACTTAAACAGATACGTAAACAGAAGCGTAAGCATAAAGGAGGCAACTAATTAAATTATGGCGTTATCAAACACTGCCGTTCCTAAGTATTACGGCATGTTTCGTGATGCCGTGATTAGGGGCGAAATACCAGTAAATCGAGAGATTTCAATGGAGATGAATCGAATAGATGATCTCATAGCGAATCCTGGAATCTGGTATGATGATCAAGCTATTGATGGATTCATCGAATATTGCGAAAACGAATTAACTCTTACCGATGGCGAAGATCTTACGTTATTAGATTCGTTTAAGTTATGGGCTGAACAAGTATTTGGATGGTATTACTTTGTAGAGAGAAGTGTGTACGTGCCGTATCCAGATGGTCATGGCGGACATTATGTTAAAAAGTCAATCAAGAAGAGACTGATTAATAAGCAATATCTTATAGTTGGTCGAGGAGCGGCTAAATCCATGTACGCATCATGTATGCAAAGTTATTATCTGAATGTTGATTGTTCTACAACTCATCAGATAACTACTGCTCCAACCATGGTACAAGCCGAAGAAGTTATGTCGCCTATTAAAACTTCTATAACTAGAGCTAGAGGTCCTCTCTTTAAGTTTTTGACTGAAGGTTCGCTGCAAAACACCACCGGATCTAAAGCCAATCGTATGAAACTAGCATCTACAAAAAAAGGAATCGAGAATTTCTTAACAGGTTCGCTATTAGAAGTAAGACCGATGAGTATAGATAAGATTCAGGGTTCAAGAGCAAAAATCTGGACAATCGACGAATGGCTTTCCGGCGATGTTAGAGAAGATGTAGTTGGTGCTGCAGAACAAGGTGCCTCTAAGAATGATGATTATCTTATTATAGCAATTAGTTCAGAAGGTACAGTCCGAAATGGACCAGGCGATACAATCAAAATGGAGTTAATGGACATTCTTAAAGGAGAATACATAAATCCTCATGTTTCCATTTGGTGGTATAAGCTAGATTCAATAGACGAAGTTTCAGATCCTAGTATGTGGCTTAAAGCTAATCCTAATTTGGGCAAGACTGTTAGCTATGAAACTTATCAGTTAGATGTAGAAAGAGCTGAAAAAGCTCCTGCTACTAGAAATGATATTTTAGCTAAGAGATTCGGAATTCCCCTGGAAGGTTATACATACTACTTCACTTATGAAGAAACTCTTCCTCATAGAAGACGAGATTATTGGAATATGCCATGTTCGCTCGGAGCAGACCTTTCTCAAGGCGACGACTTCTGTGCATTTACATTCTTATTCCCTTTACGAAATGGTGCATTTGGAGTTAAGACAAGAAACTACATAACTGAATTAACTATGAAGAAACTTCCTTCCGCTATGCGTTTTAAGTACGACGAATTCGTAAAAGAAGGCAGTTTAATTGTCATGCCTGGAACTGTATTGGACATGATGCAAGTGTATGATGATATCGATAATCACATAATTAACTGTAATTATGACGTTAGATCTTTCGGTTATGACCCATATAATGCTAGAGAATTCGTAGAAAGATGGGAACGAGAAAACGGTCCATTTGGAATAGAAAAAGTTCAGCAAGGTTCTAAGACTGAATCAGTTCCATTGGGAGAATTGAAGAAACTTTCAGAAGA
Organism: Spirochaetota bacterium; assembly: GCA_023443865.1. Taxonomy (GTDB): domain Bacteria; phylum Spirochaetota; class Spirochaetia; order Treponematales; family Treponemataceae; genus Teretinema. The sequence continues at coordinate 4,033 of JAEZST010000013.1, forward strand.
AAGATTACTTTTATTCGATGAAGATCTTATGACCTTTACTATGGGTAATTGTATAACTTTAGAAGATACAAACGGCAATAGAAAATTACTTAAGAAGCGATATGACCAGAAAATAGATGCTGTTGCAGCAATGATGGATGCTTATGTCGCTTACAAACTAAACAAAGAAGCATTTGAATAGGAGGTGAGAAATCAAAATGGATAAGCCATTAAGTACTAGGTTTAAACATGCCTGGAATACTTTCTTTAACAGAGATCCCACTGATGATTTCAAAGACGTCACCATAAGCTATTCTTATAGGCCAGATAGACTAAGACTTACTAAGGGTAATGAACGGTCAATTGCTACATCGATATTTAATCGAATAGCTCTAGATGTATCATCGATAAATATTCAGCATTGTAAATTAGATAAAAATGGCAGATACATATCACCCATTAATTCTAAACTTAACAATTGCTTAACTCTTGAAGCTAATAAAGATCAGACATCGCGAGCTTTTATTCAGGATGTTGTAATGTCCATGTTCGACGAAGGATGTGTAGCAATAGTACCAATTGAAACTACTGCTAATCCATCGATAACCGATTCTTATGATATTTATTCAATGAGAACTGGTAAGATTCTAGAATGGTATCCCGATCAAGTAAAGGTTCGTGTGTATAATGATAGAACTGGAAAGAAAGAAGATATAAAGCTTCCTAAAAATACAGTTGCTATTATAGAAAATCCATTATATGCAGTTATGAACGAGCCGAACTCGATAATGCAACGTCTGATAAGAAAACTGAATCTTCTGGATGCTATAGATGAGCAAAGTGGTTCTGGAAAGTTGGATTTGATAATTCAGCTTCCTTATACTATTAGATCTGAAGCTAGACGTAAAGAGGCTGAAAAGAGACGTAAGGACATCGAAATGCAATTAGCGAATTCCAAGTATGGCATTGCTTATGCTGATGCTACTGAGCATATAACTCAGTTAAACCGTTCAGTTGAAAATAATCTAATGAAACAGATCGAGTATTTAACCGAAATGGCATATAGTCAATTGGGAATCACCCAAACTATATTAGATGGAACAGCTGATGAAAAGACAATGTTAAATTACAATAATCGAACCGTTGAGCCTATAATTTCAGCTATTGTTGACGGTATGAAAAGAACGTTTTTAAGTAAAACGGCAAGATCTCAATTACAGTCAATTTTATTCTTTAATAATCCATTTAAACTTGTTCCTATTAGTCAGATTGCCGAAGTAGCGGATAAGTTTACTAGAAATGAGATTCTGACATCTAATGAAATTAGACAGATTATTGGTATGAAGCCGTCTAATGATCCAAAGGCAGATCAGCTTATAAACAGTAATATTAGTCAACCTAATGAAGTGGTTGAAAAGTATACTAATTCTAATGAAAATGATGAGAAAGGAGAAGAAAATCAAAATGGATAATTATGATTTTAGTGGTTGGGTTACAAAGAACAATCTTAAGTGTGCCGATGGAAGAACAATCATGAAGGATGCATTTAAGCATAATGATGGCAAGAAGGTTCCTCTTGTTTGGAATCATCAGCACAATGATCCTAATGAAGTTCTTGGCTATGTCCTGCTTCATAATCAGGATGAAGGTGTGTACGGATACGGTACTTTCAATGATACCGAAACCGCTCAGACAGCAAAGCTTCTGGTGCAGCATGGAGATGTAAACGCACTTTCTATTTATGCTAATCAGCTTAAGCAGAACATGTCTAATGTAATCCATGGTAACATTCGAGAGGTTAGTTTAGTTCTTGCTGGGGCAAATCCTGGTGCATATATCGATACCATCATGATGCATGGCGAAGATTCTGAAGATGAAGCTATTATCTACACTGGCGAAGATATTGAAATTTATCATGCTGATTGTGGTGATAAGACTAGTGATAAAACTAGCAAGAATAATGAAGAGTCAAAGGAGGAAAAGAAGCCCATGACTGAAAACAATGATGATAAGACTATCGGCGATGTATTTGATACTCTCACCGATGAGCAGAAGACCGCTGTGTATGCAATAATCGCTCAGGTTATGGGCGATTCTGAAACCGAAAATGATGAAGGAGGAAATAAAGAAATGAAGCACAACGTATTTGACAACGAAAATGAGAATCAGGAGAACACTCTTACTCACGATGCTATGAACACCATTATTGCTGATGGTAAGCGTTATGGTTCTCTTAAGGAAAGTTTCCTTGCCCATGCGCAGGAATATGGTATTGAGAGCATTGACTGGCTGTTCCCCGA
>JAEZST010000002.1 GCA_023443865.1 Spirochaetota bacterium
GTTGGGGGCACTGCTCCAGGGCTTCCTCCTGAAGTTTGCGCCCTCCCAGTACTGCAACATTTATGTGGCCCTGGCGAGGCGCGCCAAAGGCCCATCGGAAGACTAGCCGCCCCCCCGCCGCCCCCCGAGCAGCAGAATGTGCCGCAGCACGGGATGCATGATGTAATAGGGCTCAGAGTGGACATTCTCGACCCCGGAATCCGGCCACTCCCCGTATGCGGCGTAATGCCGCGCCACGGCGCACAGGACCTCGGCCCGGTAAATCGAGTCGAGCACGAGATCCAGTTCTGTCACGTCTTCCGGGGCGGGGAAACGGGCACGGTGGAGAATGCGCCCCGAATCAATCACGTCGGTCAGAAAAATGGCGCTCGCCCCGCAGAAGTTGCCTTCCAGGATGCTGTAATGATTCGTCGTGCTGCCTTTGTAGTCCGGCAGCCACCCCCCGTGGACATGCAGGAACCTCTTGCCGCAGGCCAGCACCGGCCCGCGCAGGATCGCCCCCCCGAAACCTGAATACAGGAACGTTTCCGCCTTGATCCCGTTCAGGAGCGACACGACCTCGGCATCGTTGATGTCCCCCGTGGGTGCGAACGTTACGGGCACGCCGGCATCACGGCAGGTTTGCTCCAGAGGGACACCCGGGAAGAACGCGCCCCACGATCCCAAGGCCGACGTCTGTTCCCCCGCCGCGCATTGGCCGGGTCGCTTGCCGTCCGGGCTGGGCAGGAGCACGCATTGTTCCGGCAGGATGCCGATGCCCGCCAGCGCCTGCATGTAACAGCGAGACCGGGCCGTGTCCCCCGCCAGCAGGGTGACCGCCCGCATCAGCATGGCTTCTCCGGCCACAGGGCTCCGACCAGGGACATCTCGCACATGATGGCCAAGGCGACGGCCGGAGCCGTCAAGGGAGCGGCAAGAGCCTCCATCCCCTGGGAACACAGGAGGTCGCACGCCTTGAGGAGGCAGTTGACCAGCCGGAGATCTCGCGCGGACATGCCCGCCAGCCCAACGAGGCAGGCGAACTGCGCGTAGGGTTCCACCTGCGACAGGGGGGCGCCTTTCAGGCCGTACTGCGGGGGGCTCATCACGCACGGCAGCTTCTTGCTCACCTCGAATCGCCGGACCAGCCCACGCAACACCGCATTCACCTCAAGCGGCCCATGCTCCGCCGGGCAGGCCAGCATGCCCCGCAGCACCCCGGCCGTCTCCTGCCCGCCGTTCCCGGCGGCCTCGTCTCCCGACCAGCCGTCCCCGATGAGTTCCGCATGCACCGCGAAGGCCGACGCGGCGTCGAGGACGCCACCCGAATTCAAGGATGCCAGGGCTGCCCGGGATGCCCTTGTGCCGCCGTGAAGGGGCTCGAGCTGGCCCAGCAGTCCTCCGAGCACGTGCAGGCGCGAGGCTCGGTAGGCTTCGAGAAAATCCCACCCTTCGAACGGCGGGTACATGTACGTCGCAGGTTCGTTCAGCAGGTCACGCCGGGTGTAGCTGTATTCCATGTCTGCCACATACCCCGTGTCCGGCGGCGTCCGCAACCGCCAGGAGGTGGTTTCGGGCGCCCGGGGCTTGATTCCGCCCGAGCGGCGGCGTACCACCCTTCACAAGCGAAAAGGCCCCTCATTCCGGCATAGGACTTGCATTTCGCGAGAAGGTCGCGCCGAATTCCCGCCCCCGAACGGCGCAGGTGCCACATCGGGGATGACTGCCGCACACCCCCGCGGCTTCAGGCTGAACACTTCGCCGCTCTCGGCTGCTGCCGAACCGCCGGGGCGGAAGATGGAGACGCTACATGGACTCTCATTTCCAGACGCAGTTGGACGCCTACGCCACAACCCTCTCACGGCTTCAGGGGCACCCGTTCTTCAAGACCGCCGCCCTGCAATCCGCTACCGCCGTGGCGAACCTCATGGACACGCTCCTGATGGCCGACGCCCGGGAAGACCCGTCAGCACTGCTTTGCGGCCTCTTCACCCGCCATACCGCCTACCTGAGAGACATCCTGGACGCCAAGGCCGCGTTCAAGGATGCGGATGCTCCGTCCTGCGGCACCCCGCCCGACGACACGGACGCCATTTTCGGCAGCGCCTGGACCGCATTTGACCCCAAGGCCTACGACCACTCGGTATCCTTGGTGACCAGGCGCCTCGAGGCAAGCGGCATCACATCCGAAACCATCCGCGGCAAACGCTGCTTCGACGGCGGCTGCGGTGTCGGGCGTCTGTCTGTCGCCCTGGCCAGGATGGGCGCAGCGGAGGTGGTGGCCCTGGACCACAGCGAGGAATGCCTCGACTATTTCCGCAAGGTTCTCAAGGACACGGGCGTCGCCAACGTCACCCCCGTGCGGGGCGACGCGACGGACCTGGGCGCCTGGCCCGATCAATCCTTTGATTTTGTCGCGACCAACGGCGTGCTCCATCATACGCCGGACTGCCGCAAAGGCCTGCTCGAGCACATGCGCGTCACCAGGGACGGCGGGCAACTGTGGATATATCTCTATGCGCAGGGCGGATTGTACTGGCCGGTTTTCGACGCCCTGCGCGGCGCCATCGGGCCATCCATGGAAGCGTCGGAGATCAAGGCCAGGCTCTTCGGCCTCGGGCTGCGGCCGGGGTTCGTTTACACGTTCCTCGACAACGTGCTGGCGCCGAGAACGTACCACACCATCTCCGAAGTGGTCGAACTGCTGGGCAGAGAGCACACGCTGTCCTGGCGCGAGGCCGACGGTCCGTCCGTTTACGACAACCCGTCACGCACGGCCGGGTCCCCCCTGGCCAGCGCCCTCCTCGGACCGGAAGGAGAAGTGCGCATGGTCATCAACCGGCTGGGTCGCAAGGCGCGGTCCGTCGCGCCGAGCAACTGACCGGGCGACGCCATGCGATACTGCTCCCGCTGCCTCTACCCCGCCAACCACCCGCTGCATCTGACCTTTGACGATGCGGGCGTTTGCAGCGGATGCCGCATCCACGAGGAAAAGGACGCCCTGGATTGGGAGGAGCGCTTCGAACGCCTTCGGAACATCGTGGACGGCTTCCGCTCACCCGGCGGGCGCAGGCACGACTGCATCGTCCCCGTAAGCGGCGCGCGTGATTCCCATTTCATCGTCCACGTGGTGAAGAACAAACTGGGGCTGAACCCCCTGCTGGTCTCCTACAACAAGCATTACAACACCAAGCGCGGCATCCGAAATCTCGCCTACCTCCGCACGCTCTTTGATTGCGATTTCCTGATGCAGACGGTGTCTCCGGAAACCGTCAAGCGCATCACCAGGGCGACCCTGCGCCTCATGGGCAGCATGTACTGGCACTGCCTGGCCGGCGAGACGGCCTATCCGGTGCAGATCGCCGTGCGGCTCAAGATTCCGCTGATCATCTGGGGGGCGCACCAGGGCCTTGACCAGGTCGGCATGTTCTCCCATCTCGACGAGGTGGAGATGACCCGGAAATACCGCAAGGAGCACGACCTGATGGGCTTCGAGGCCGAAGACGTGCTCGCCGCGGCCCCGGAGATCGCCGAACGGGACATGCTCCACTTCGTGTACCCCCATGAACGGCAGCTCGCCTCGGTTGGCGTACGGGGCATATATCTGGGCAACTACATCCGCTGGGACTCGAAAGCCCAGCATGAAGCCATGATAGACGCCTACGGCTACGAAACCGCCGCCCAAGCGCGCACGTTCGACACCTACAACGATGTCGATTCGTTCCACTACAGCGGCGTCCACGACTTCATCAAATACATCAAGCACGGATACGGCAGGGTCACCGACCACGCCGTACGGGAGCTGCGCTTCGGCAGACTGACCCGCGAGCAGGGGATAGAGCTTGTGCGCATGTACCGCGACATGGCCCCACCCGCCGACCTCAGGCTCCTGCTGGACTGGCTCGGCATGCCCGAGGACGAATTTCTCGAAACCGTCGACAGATTCCGCGACCCGCGCATCTGGACGCGGGAGGATGGTTCATGGAGACTGCTGGACAGCGTTGACGGGCACACAGATGATCCGGGGACACGGCAGGCACGCCTTGATGCAACCGGCGACTGCCGTTTCCGGATCACGGACGGCAGGGATCCGGAAGCTGTCGAGGACAACTATGTCCTCATCGGGCGCGGATGGGTGGACGACCGCCAGGACATCCCTGGCCCAGGCCGTGGAGAAGGCAATGGCTGACGACGAGCACACGACCATCATCACTCCCAGGCTTCGCATCGTGCCCTTCGGCGAAGAGCACTGCGGCGAGCATTACCTCGCCTGGCTCAACGATCCCGACCTCATGGCCTTCAGCGAGCAGCGGCACCGCCGCCATACCCTGGAGAGTTGCCGGGCGTACCGCATGAGCTTCAAGGGAAACCAGGATTCTTTCTGGGCCATCGTCGCCAGGAAGGACGGCGCGCACATCGGAAACATCAGCGTGGCCCTCGACACGCACAACAGCCTCGCGAACATCTCCATTCTCGTCGGCAACGCCACAGCCCGCGGCAAAGGGTTCGGCAAGGAGGCCTGGGAAGGCGTCTGCGACCATCTTTTCCGCAGCCGGGGCGTCCGCAAGATCCAGGCAGGGACCATGGCCGTCAACGCCCCAATGGTGGCGCTGGCCCGCTCCGTCGGCATGGTGGAGGACGGTCGCCGGATCCGGCATTACGTCTGGCGCGGGCGTGAAGTGGACCTCGTTTTCTTCGCCCTCTACCGGGACGACTGGCTGGCAGGCCACGCCGCCCCCACTCTCTCCGGCGGTGAAGAGCGCGGCCGGGGCGAACCGGAACAGCTTTCAGAAAACAGGGGATGAGGCCCATGCGATACTGCTCCAAATGCCTGCAGCCGGACACCAGACCGAGTATTGTCTTCGACGCGCATGGCGTCTGCCCCGCGTGCCGGTTCGCCGAAGCAGCCGGGGACATCGACTGGGCACTGCGCCACCGGGAACTGGAAAAAATCGCCGCCTTCGGACGGGCGCGCAACACCTCTGGATACGACTGCATCGTGGGCGTCAGCGGCGGAAAAGACAGCACCCGGCAGGCCATGTTCGTCCGCGACGAGCTTGGACTGAACCCCCTGCTCGTGTGCTGCTCCTATCCGCCCGAGCAGTTGAGCGACCGTGGAGCCAGAAACATCTCCAACCTGGTCTCCCTCGGCTTCGACCTTGCCACGGTCTCCCCCGCGCCCCAGCTATGGAAAAAGCTGCTGCGTTACGGCTTCATCCGGTTCGGCAACTGGACCCGGTCCACCGAGATGGCCCTGTATGCGAGCGCCCCCAGGCTGGCCATCGCCTACCAGATTCCCTTGATCTTCCTGGGCGAGAATCCGGCCATAACCGTCGGCGAACTGGCCACCGGCTCCGTCACCGGAGACGCGAACAGGATGAAACACGCCAACACCATCGCCGGCGGCCCCGAAAGCCTCGGCCTGACCCCCGAGGAGGCCGAACGCCTCTTCTGGTACAACTACCCCCCGGATGAAGACATGGAGATGGCCGAACTCCGCATCGTCTACCTCGGCTACTACATCGAGGACTTCCGCAAGCGCGAGAACGCGGAATTCTCCATGGCCCACGGCATGGAGGTACGCTCCGACCCACCGGAAGACATCGGGGACATCACCGGCCATGAGGCCCTGGACGAAGATTTCGTGATTCCCGGACAAATGATGAAGCACCTGAAGCTGGGCTTCGGCAAGGTTACGGACCAGGTGTGCGAGGAAATCCGCCTGGGCCGCATGACCCGAGAGGAAGGCAAACGGCTGGTGCGCCTGTACGACGGCAAATGCGCCCAGAAATACCTGGACAGATTCAGGAATTACATGGCGTTGTCGCAACATGAGTTCCAGGCGGTGCTTGACCGGTACCGGAATCAGGAAATCTGGCGGCGAGGACCGGATGGAAACTGGGAACTGTCCGCGGACTTCGATTCCTGATCACGGCGAACGCGGCAGCCTCGCCACCGCCGCCCACGCAAGACGCCAGCGCTCTCAATCGCATCAACCGGCAGGACAGCATGGACAAAAAGCCTGGAAGAAAGCCCCGCATCGCCGTAGTCAACTGCGGCGTCGGCAACCTTCTCTGCGTCCACAGCGCGCTGAAGCGTCTGGGGGCGAGCCCGTTTGAGGCGGCCACCCGCCAGGAACTGGCGGAAGGCCAGGCCATCATCCTGCCGGGGGTAGGGGCGTTTCCCGAAGCGATGGCAAACCTGCAACGGCTGAACATCGCCAAGCCCCTCACCGACGAGGTCCTGGGCAAGAAGAAGCCGTTCCTCGGCATCTGCCTCGGCATGCAACTGCTCGCTGAAAGCTCGGAAGAATTCGGCATGCACCAAGGCCTCGGCTGGCTCAACGCGAAGGTGACGCGGATTCCCGAAAACGGAGTGAGGTTGCCGCATGTAGGCTGGAACACCATCGACGGCGCGGACCCCGGCATGTTTTCACGCGTCCCGGCAGACGCCCACTTCTATTTCGACCATTCGTACCGCATGGAATGCCAGGCGGAAGATGTGGCCGGGAGCTGCTCCTACGGCGCAGCAATCACGGCTGCGGTGCGCAGGGACAACATTTGGGGCACCCAGTTCCACCCCGAAAAGAGCCAAATCTACGGGCTGATGCTGCTGAGAAACTTCCTCAACACGGTTGAGGCCACGACACCATGTTAAAAATCCGTCTGATAGCTCTTCTGCTTATCCGTGAGGGCATTTGTGTCCAAAGTATCGGGTTCAGGCGCTACCTGCCGGTCGGACGGCCGGAGATAGCGGTCGAATTTCTCGACTCTTGGGGAATCGACGAGATCATATGTCTCAACATCGACAAGGCTGGCGGCAAGGCTGACTATTTCAGGGAGATAGAGCGATACGCCACACGCTGCCAGGTCCCCCTGGCCATCGGCGGCGGTATTGCCTCCGTTGATGATGCGGCGCACATCATCAGCAACGGCGCGGACAAGGTGGTCATCAACTCCGCCCTCATCAATGCTCCCGACACGGTTGAAAAAGCCGCCAGACGATATGGTTCGCAAAGCATCATTGCTTCGATAGATTGCAGGCGGGACGGGAACGTCTACCGGGTTTGGATCAACGGCGGCAGAACGCAAACGGGGTTTACGCCAAGCGAGATGGCTCGCAGAGCGCAGGATCTCGGTGCGGGCGAATTGATGATCACTTCGATTGACCGGGATGGCAGCAAATCCGGCTACGATTTGGCGCTGTTGAAAGAAATTTCCGCCACCTCGAACATACCAGTGATCATCGCTGGCGGGGCGGCGAAACCAGCGCATCTGGAAGAAGCGATTCTCGCCGGGGCCGAGGCTATGGCGGTTGGGAACAGCTTCCATTTCATGGAGCATGCCCCTACCGTAACCAAACAATACCTTATGAACTGTGGCTATAATATGCGCATGGATTCACCGTTTCACTACGATGGCTCCAATACAGATGAATTCGGAAGAATTCTCAAAAAGGATGAAGAGACACTATCCCGACTTCGCTTCATCAAGATTGAGAAGATCTCTATCTGATTGTAATCATATGTGCTGAGCTAGTTATTACCTGACAGTCGGCCATCCGAAAGGAAGTGGCCATGCCGTGCCCGACTGGGGTAGCAATGAGGTTGCAAGCTTCATCAACCACCAGCAAGGAGACCGACATGACCACTGGCAAGAAGGTACCACGTAGGAAGTTGAGCCTGCTAGAGCTTGCAAGCGAACTCGACAACGTGAATAAGGCGTGCCGCATCATGGGGTATTCGCGGCAGCAGCCCTATAGAATCTGACGTAATTACAAGATATTCTGGGATGAAGAACTCGAGGACCCCCTGCCGGGGCCACGAGAACCGCACCCGAACCGGGTAGACGAGGCGACGCCGGAAAGGATTCTGGCGTACAGCCTTGAATTCCCGACGCACGGCCCGGTACGCGTGGCCCAGCAACTGATGTTGCAGGGCGTGCAAGTCAGTTCCGAGGCGTGCAGGGCGTCTGGAGCCGCAACGGGATGCTGACCCGGCATGAGCGGCATGTGCGGGATACCGGAATCGCCCTGAATGACGACCAAGTTCGCACCCCAGAGCGATTCAGCCCGGAACTTCGGGAGCGCCATATCGAAACCCGGTACAGCGGCGATCTGGTGGCCGTGGATACGTTTTCGTAGGCACGATGAAGGGGGGTGGGGAAATCTATCTACAATCTGCCATCGACTGCCACGGTCGCTACGCCTTCAGCAGGTTGTACACCAGCAAGCTGCCGGTTACGGCGGCACACATGCTCAACGAGTCTGTGCTGCCCTTTTCGAGGAACACGACACGCCAGCCATCACGGTGCTTTCTTACAATGGCGGGGAATTCTGCGGATGCCCCGACAGACAACCCTACGAATTGTTTTTGCAACTGGAAGGCATCGAACACCGGACAACCCGCGTCAGAAGCCCGCAAAGCAACGGCTTTGTGGAGCGGCTGCACAGGACATTGCTCGACGAGCATTTCAGGCCTCAGGGGCGCAGGAACTGGCACGAGTCCTTGGACGAAATGCAGACAGACCTGGACGCTTACCTGCACCACTACAACCATGAGCGGGCGCACCAAGGCAGAGACATGAACGGTCGGACACCCTACCAAGCCCTCCCTGATGGCCTTCCCGAAGGCCTACCGGAAGATGGCAGCGAAGGGCAGCAGGCAGTCTGATCAAGTCTGAACTACTACAGATCAGCACCCCGCCGGGCACGGCAGTGTCAGGTGAATACTGTCTCTGTACAGTCAGGGGAATACCGCCTCTGCACACCCTAACGAAAATTCCCAACTGGCTCTGCCGACTCTATAACGCACGCAAAAATAACATCATTTGCTTCATCCCTGCTCAACTTCCGATCTTTTATGTCCTGCAGCGCACTTCTGCACGTTTCGCGAAAACGCTCATGATTAATCATTCGCTCGCCAACATAGCACTCCCTACATGTTTCCGGCAGCTTTTCAAGATCAGACTGCAATACGGCATCTATATGCTGCTGCCGCAAAGGGGATGATGCAATTACCTTCAAATCTGTTTCAAATATATTCCCATAAAGATGCTGCGAATTGCCTCTCTGCTCAAAACAACACCCAACGTCTCCGTTTTCAAATATCGTAAGACTGTTCAAGACTGAGACACACGTGTAATTTTTTATTCTACTCACCAGGTCCATCAATGCATTATTTTTTATGAACTCATTAATGCTTGTGAAAGGATGCGCTGACAGGAACGATAAATTCAAATTTTCATGCGTGAAGTCTATTCCGGAGAATTTTTCCATATACGTATATATTTCTTTCGCGGTTCTCTTCGTAAGAATATAATTCACCCTATGGCTGTACTGAATATTATTATCTCTGCAAAATTCAATCAGCTCTTTTACATTTTTATAAACTTTTTCGAACTTACCCTTATTTCGCATTATTTCATAGGTCTCTTTCGTTCCACCATCAATTGAATATCTTAAATTTAATTTCCGAGGCTTACAGGTGGATGCCTTGAGCTTTTCAATGAAAGAATCAATCGCTTGCGCATTTGACGATAGTGTCGTGCTGATCCCAAGCATTTCGCAAAAGCACAACATCTCGACAATATTTGGATGCAAAATGGGCTCATTTATCGTATGAAAAGCAATGTTCGGACTTTCATCACTTTTCTTAATTGCAAAAGCAATATATTTAAACATATCAAGCGACATAAAGGTTTTTTCCTGTGGGTAGTTCTGGCTGAGGCACATAGGACAATTCAAGTTGCACACATTTGAAATTGAAACAAAATAATGCATCTCTTTCCATCCTTTGATTTTAAAAACCACCACGCACACGATAAAGCCAAAGTTACCAAGCACGAGCACAAATCAATCTTTAACAAACTTCATTATAAAAATATACATAACACAAACAAATGCCACTTCAAAGACCTATCTAAATTGTGCGGAAGCCTTCTTTTACATATCAAATTGTTGCACAAAAAACGACCGACACCAGCAGACGTAAAAAGCAAGGCAACACCTAATCCGGACTAGTCCGTTGTAAAATCTCTTGCGGGACTTGCCGTTAATGCTTTTATAAGCATGGGAAACAAGCTCTCGCGCCGATGGTTAAACCAAAAACGTACTTCACCCAGAAAAAGGTGGAAAGTTATCCTGGGGACACCTCGAAATGGGTAAAGCCAGCACTTGGCGTAGTGCCAGAAACCTTCAAACTCACGTAAGCCTACCATTCATCCGTGTAGTAAAGGCTTCCGGGAAGAGTATGCTCACACATTAATTCGAACACTTCATGCCGGGTTCGCTTATGCAGCGGGAAGGCCTTGACCTGTCCGTTCCGCTTTATGATTCCGAAAACTATGACCTTGCACGCAGCACCCCAGCCCCGCTTGCCCTTGCGGTCGCCACCGAATGAGCTTTTGTCGCATTCAAGGCTGCCCTCAAAAGGCTCTCGGCATTCTCTCAGATAGGCGCAGCAGGTGCGGAAGATGCGGCACAAGCGCTCCAGCACCGGGGCACTCGCCATGCACCAGAAGCGTTGCCGAAACACAGGCACGCCATAGATAAAGAAATCCATCGTGTTGAGCTTTTCTGCTTCGGGAAGGCGGCTAAATTCCCAGGCGGTTTTCCATGCGTACTTGCTACCGCACCGACGGCATTTGAAACGGCCATCTGCAAGACGCCAAGCCCGGGTATCTGTGCATTTCGGGCATTCTCTCATGCCCAGACCTGCCTATCACCGGTCCGGTTTTTAGGTATTACCCAAAACTTTCCCGCCCCTGTAGCCGCCCTTGCCGTGCGCCAACACGACGGATGGGCGGCCTGCCAACCGCGCGCCTTCTCTTACGCCTGCAACCGCAGCGGGCCGTTGCCGTTGCCGCCGTCCTTGTCCTCGCGGCTGAACTGCACGGCCGTGCCGTAGCAGGAGAAATACTTCGATCCGTCGGGGTGGAAGGCCACGTTTTCCTGATAGCCCACGATGGCCTGGGCGCCCTTGTTCACGGCGCGGGCCGCCATGCCGAAGAAGGTTTCGTCGGAATCGTAACCCCGGCAGGCCACCAGGCCCAGCACGCGGCCTATCCTGCGGTCTTCGACGCCGTCGGTGGTGACCACGGGAAAACGCCCGGATACGAACAGCTCACGCACCCGCTCGAGGTTTTCGGTTTGCGCGGCCTCGGCCTTGCGCGCCTTTTTGTCGTTGCCGCCAAGCAGAAACAGCATGGGGAAGCCTCCTTGCAGTGGATCTGGCGGAATGCCGCCATGCCGCCACTCGATGCAAGAGCCTTGCCGAACGCATACCCCGCTGTATTTTCAGGCTATTCACAAAACAGACGCCGCGCCGCGTCGAAAACACGACGCGGCCCGGCACATCCCGGTGCCGCCATTTCGGCGGACCGCTTCCTTCATGTCGCGGCCCCGGCCCGCATTTCTTCCGTCAACGGTTACACCAGCGGCACCAACCCCAGCGACGCCCGGAACAGGAACCAGCCCAGCGCGGCCACGTACAGCACCAGCCCCACGATGACCAGCTTGAGCGACCACAGGAAGTAGCGCGTCTTGCGGTTGCGCACCGCCAGCAGCCGCAAAAAGCTGGCCTCCACCGTGTCGCCGCGCAGGCTGGACATCCAGCGCACCCGCACCACACCATACAGGGCCACGAACAGCCCAACGAGGATGCACACCAGCCCGGCCATCAGGGTCAGCCCGCTGAACGGCCCGGCCGCAGCCAGGCGGTGCCCGGAAAAACCCGCCACGGAAATGGCCAGCGCCCCCACGCCGAAGACCATCTGGGTGCGTTGGGTGACGATGCCGAACTGCTGTTGCAGGCTCTTCCACACTTCGGCCTCGCTGCCCAGCACCTGGAGCAGGAAGCGGTATTCCTCGCACAGGGCGCAGACGTCGTCCCGCCAGGGCGCGCCGCCGCGCTCGTAGTCGTCGCTCGCCATCCCCGGCCCATCCTGTTCGGCCACATCCGAACG
>JAEZST010000010.1 GCA_023443865.1 Spirochaetota bacterium
GGGTTCCTTTGTTGCCTTAATGGGTTTATGGTGAACACCATTTTAGCGATTTGGAACCCCTCTTTACGAGCTAAAACCGGAAAAATCAAACCGGATATTTTAGGAAATATACCGCCGGACGCGACACATGCGCCTATGTATCAAAGTGCCCTGGATGTGGCGGAGTCGGATTCAATAGGCAACATCCGTCTTGTTCTTTAATGAGTATCGGTATTACGCATGGTGCCCAGTATGGGAGAATCCCCGCAACATTCCCTGGGGTTAAAATGACGATTCCGAATTTTTTCATATAAGGGTAGGCGACAGAAGGTTGGGCTTTCGACGCGTAGTTTCCGATGCGTTGATTCTGACGCATAGCTTGCGTCGCTATAGCGGGTTAGCGGTTATTCCGTGTTTTGTACGCGCTCATTCTAGTAGGCTACGGACCAGGGCGGCGTTATGACCGAAGGTAAAGGAAGAAACGTGGCGAAATCGGGGAACGGGCTTATCTGGGCGGAGTAGCGCCCGGATAAGCCTTTTTTTTCATTGCGGTTCAGGCTTTCGTGGCGAAACGCGGCGAAATCGGTTCAGAAATCGTCGGCGCGTTTTATCGCCAAACGAACCACAGGAACGCGGCTGCGGCGGTCGTGGTTATAACCGTGAAGGGAAGGCCTATCTTAAGCCAGCCTGGGAAGCCCATGGGGTGCCCTTCCTTTTTTAGTATCCCCATGGCGACGATATTAGCGGACGCGCCGAAGGGCGTTAGGTTCCCGCCGAGGCATGAACCTATCAGAAGCGCGAACATATACAGCTCAGGGCGGAGACCGAGCTGCTGACCCAGGGAGGCCGCTACGGGGAGCATGGCGATGATATAGGGAACGTTATCCACGAAGCCGGAGATTACGATGGATACCGCGAGAATGACCACGAACCCCAGAAGGACGTTGTTGCCGATGATCCCCGACAGAAGGGAGGCAAAAGCGGTAAGGAGCCCAACCTTATCGATGGCCCCGATGACGATGAAGATACCGATAAGGAAAAGGATGGTTTCCCAATCAAGGCCCTTTATCATCTTCAGCGCGCTCGCCGTGCTTTCTTTCCTGACGAATCTATACCAGAGCAATCCAAGGATGCCCAACGCGAGCACGAGTACGCCGGCAGTGAGCGATACCCCCGAGAAGAAGAAGGAGCTTATCGCGAGGCCGATTATCATTATCACGAGAAGGGCCGAAGGGACATAGGAGAGTATCGGTTCCCTTTCAATCTCAACCTTGCCGCTACCGTGTTTCGCGAAGTAAGCGTAGAAGAAAACCGCGCCCGCGACCATGCCCACTTGCACTACGAAGAAAATGGAAGCCCGGGAATCAAAGATAAAGAAATCGTTGAAGCTGTAGTTGGCGAAACTCGCGAAGATCATCGAGGGCGGGTCGCCGACGAGGGTGGCGGTACCCTGTAGGTTAGCCATGACGGCAAGGCCGACCATGAAGTAGGTGGGGTCCATTTTCATCTTTCTGGAAAGGGCCAACGCGATGGGCGCCATAACCAGTACGGTCGCGACGTTCTCCACGAAGGCGGAGATTATTCCGGTCATCATGAGTATGGCGACGATGGCAAGTCCCACGTTGGGGGAGCGGTCGACGATCGTATCGGCGATACGCGCGGGAACCCTCGAATAAATGAAGAGTTCCGCGATTGCCAGGCTGCCCACGTAGATCATGAGGACGTTCCAATTGACGAGGTCAAATATCGCATGCGCGGGTGAGATGACGCCGATCACGATGGTTAAGAGGGCCGCCCCTAAACTGGCCCACGCCTTTCGATCGGGGAAGGCGATTACTATCGCGTACATGGCTGCCGCGATGGCAAGGACGACCCATTTCATTTCCATAAAAAATACCTCTTTGATGTGTTACCCGGTTATTGCCGGGAGCCTATCGGAATTCGGCCTATTTAACCGGTCTTTACGCGAAGCATTCGGGTTTGTGTAAAAAAAAACCTTTCGCGCCGAATGACCGGGACCGGTCTGTCTGCGCGAAAGGTCTGGTATCTTCGGGATTGACTGCCCGAAGCCGTGGGACCAGGCGTCTTCTGATAAGAGACCGCCGTGTGTTGATCGCACGCGTGTTACTACTCCCCTTTCGGTTCGCCACAGACTATCCCATGGTTGGCCGAACGTCAAGTCAGTTGTGCCGTAACGGTAAGTGCTATATGGTGTATGCGTATTACTAAATGAAACGGAGTGATTTGATGGTTAACGCAAAGAGTAATGAAACCTGTTCGGGGACTACCGGCCGGTTATTGAAAGCAAAAACGCTTGGATGGGGATTGATACATTCCGGTGCGCGCGGGGAAAGGCAGATCGGATCGTTGGCCCTTAAACCGGGGAACGCGAGACGCGCCGGCGTTGCATTGGCCCTTGCGGTCGCTTCGTGCGTTATCGCGATTGGGTGCGCCAGTTCGGGCGGCCCTTCGGGGATTGCGGGAGGAGAGCCCTCGCTGAAAGCGCGGCTCGTAAGCGACGCGTCGGTTAAAACCGGAGCGTTCGAGAACGGGCTTTCGTGGTCGATCCTCAGGAACGGCGAGCCGCGGGACCGCATTATGCTCCGCCTCGCGGTTAACGCGGGCTCCGTGCTCGAGGATGACGAACAGCGCGGAGTGGCGCACCTGGTCGAGCATATGGCGTTCAACGGGAGCGAACATTTCGAGAAAAACGAGTTGATCGACTATTTCGAGAGCATCGGCATGAAGTTCGGCCCCGAGGTCAACGCGTATACGTCCTTTGACGAGACGGTGTATATGCTCGAGATTCCGGCGGACGACCCGGCAATACTGGAAAGGTCCCTTTTGGTCCTTCGGGATTGGGCAAGCGGGCTCTCCTTCGACCAGGCCGAGTTGGATAAGGAACGCGGCGTCGTGGTGGAAGAATGGCGCCTGGGCCGCGGTGCCCAGGGAAGGGCCAGCGACGCGGAATTTCCCTTTATCCTCAAGGGCTCGAAATACGCGGAGCGCCTTCCGATAGGAAGCCCCGAGATCGTGAAGTCGGTTTCGAGGGAGCGCGTCGTCGATTTTTACGAGCGGTGGTACCGGCCCGACCTCATGTCCGTAACGGTAGTCGGCGACGCGGACCCCGACGCGATTCTCCTTGCCCTGGAAAGCAGCGTGGGGACGATTCCGAAGGCGAAAGGCAAAGCGTCGCGCCCCGTAATCGATGGGCCCAAGGCGGCGAAGCCCGGAGTCTTGGTATTCAGGGACCCGGAAATTCAGTATATCACGGCGGAGATCCTCGAGGCCTCCCCCGCGCGGCCGCTTAAGACCGTCGGAGACTACCGAAGGGCATTGGTACGCTCCATCGCCGAGGCGGCGTTCAATACCAGGCTCCAGGAGAAGACCCTCGTTGCCGAACCCTTGATTTTAGGAGCCGGCGCCGGTTCGCAGCGGCTCGCCCGACCGTCCGACTTCGCGTACCTGGCGGCGGTCCCGCAACCCGGCCGCTTTGAGGACGGATTCAGGGAATTGCTCGAGGAATGGCTTCGCTACCGGGAATTCGGCATAACCGCCGCGGAACTGAACCGCGCAAAAAACGATATTCTCGACTCAGCGAAACAAAAGTGGCTTGATCGGGAGAAAATCCATTCCGCGACCCTGGCCGCCGAACTCGTGAACGAACGGCTTTACGGCGACGTGAAAATTTCTGCGGACGACGAATACGGCATGCTTTCGGCCTTGGTGCCGGGCATTTCGGAGGCCGACGTTAACGCGGCGATAGGCGAGTGGTTTGCCGATCGCGGTACCTCCCTGGTCATTACCGCGCCGGATACCGCCGAGGATATTCCGGACGAGGAAGGTCTTCTCGCCCTTTGGCAGGAATGGACGCCCGAGAAGGCCCTGGCGGCATACGTCGAGAACGGGTTGGACCGCCCCCTTTTCGATTCTTCCCTCGCCGCCGCGGATACGGACGTTCTCCAGGCTATCGTGTCCGAGAAAAAGCTTACCGAGCGCGGCCTGACGGAATGGAAGCTCCGGAACGGGGCGACGGTTCTCGCCATGCCGACGGATTTTAAGGACAACGAGATTCTGTTCGGCGCGTGGAGTAGGGGCGGTAACTCGACCGTCTCCGACGAGGACTTCCCCTCCGCGGCGATATCGACCTCCTACGCGCGAATGTCGGGCCTCAACGGCTTTTCCGCCACCGACTTACAGAAAAAACTTTCGGGTATGACCGTGGGCGCCGCGCCCTGGATCGATACCTCCTATGAGGGACTTTCCGGCTCTTCCTCGACGAAGGACCTGGAAACCGCCCTACAGCTCATGAACCTATGGTTTAACCGGCCATACTTCTCCGCGGAAGCCTGGGGCGCGCTTCGGGCCCAGCTGGAAACGGTGGCGGCATCCCGCGGCAAGGACCCGGCCGAGGCCTTCGCCGACCTGAAAGCGCGGCTATTATACGGCGACGACGTGAGGCACGCGAACCTGTCGCCCGCGCTCGTTGCCAAAATGGACCCCGAAACCTCAGAAATGGCCTATGCCCAACGTTTCGCGGACGCCGGCGACTTTACCTTCGTATTCGTGGGGAGTTTTCGGCTCGACGAGCTGAAAACTCTGGCCGCAACGTATCTTTCCGCGCTGCCTTCGACGGGGAGCGCCGAGAGTGCCGTCGCGCATCCGGTTCCCTTTCCGACGGGTATCTCGTCGGAGGCCCTGAAGCTGGGAATTGACCCGAAAAGCCGCGTTTTCATGGCGTTTGGGGGTCAGACGACGGTGTCGGGCGCGGACCGGGAGCTCTACGGGTACGTATGTTCACTGCTCGAGATTCGGCTTCGGGAGATCATCCGCGAAGACATGAGCGGATCGTACGGCGTTTCCGTCCGCGGTACCATGGTCGATTATCCGGAAAGCTTCTACGAGACCGACATCGAATTCGGATGCGAGCCCGGGAGGGAAGACGAGCTTTCCGCGGCGGCGCTGGAGCAGATACGCTGGATGAAAGCTGCGCCCGTTCCGGAAACGTACGTGACCAAGCTGAGGGAAACCTGGAGGAGGACCCAGGAAGAAGGGCTTCACAATAACGGATATTGGCTGAGAAAGCTTCTCGGCTTCGGAATGTCGGGCCGCCCGTACGGCGATATCGAGGACGTAGACGCGGTTCTTGCTGGCTTGACCGGGGAAAACCTGAGCGTTTTGGCCAATAGGTACTTCAATGAGGGCAATTACGTAAAGGCGTATCTCAAGCCGGAAAAATAAGAAAAACCGCGCCAAGCGGTTTGATTTCCGTGTGCGGTGGCGATAAAGTCGCGCACCCTTTGGGCAACCCGACGAGATCGTTCGGGTTGCCCTTTTTTTTCGCCTCCGCGCAGCGGCCCTACCGAGGCGACGGAGCGAGTTCCGCGCGATACAGGGCCTCGCCCGTTCGGTCCCGGAACGTGAGCGTCGGGACCGTAGCGGAGAGGTCCAGGTCAAGGTAGCCGAAGGTACCCTGATTGAACCAGCGGGAAGCCGGGGAGACATGGGTCGGGATCGGGTCGGGCGCCCCGCCCATGGCGCCGATTACCGCAAAGGCCATACCGTCCGCCTCAAGGTATTCCATGTAATGATTATGGCCGGAGATGACGAGGTCGACGCCTCCCGCCGCGAGAATCGGGGATACCTCGGCGATCGTGTCGGCCTGATCGTACCAGGGTTTGCCGGTTCCCGGGTCCACATAGCCCGACGACCAGAAGAAGCAATGGGATACTACGACCGTGAAGTCTTCCCGCTTGACGGAGGCGAGCGTTCGTTCCAGGAAGGCCCGCTGCTCCCGGGTAAAGCGTTCGGTTCCCCAGGGGAGGTCGAGCGCGATGATATGCACGGAACCTGAATCCATACGCCAATACGGGGGCCGCTTGAATATTTTCCGGTATCGCGCCGATCCGCCGATCAGGTAATCGTGATTGCCTTCCAGGGTCGCGACGGGGGTGTCGGGGAGGTATCGCGCAAGGGCCTCGGCGGCCTCCTCCAGCCCGGTACCGGGAAAGCCCGTTTCGGACAGGTCTCCGAGGACGAAAAACCCGTCGTAATTACCCCGATCGATCGCGGAAAGAATGCCGTTCGTGGCTTCGGGATTCCGGGTTTCGGCCCCAAAGTGGGGATCCGAGGAGAATGCCAGCCGCTGAAGGGGGCGGTCCGCGGCGCCTTCGGCGAGAAAGGGGGGCGCGGGGCGGGGAGAGACGCGTTGGGTACCGATAAGGAACCAGGCGAGAAAAGCCAGAATCGCCGCCGTAAGGAGAGCGCCCGCTGCGAGGGCGATGCCGTTGAACGCTCCCTCCAGGCGGCGAAACGCTTTGCCGGCTTGCGCAGGCCGCCGCGATTCCGGCGGTACCCGGGCGCGGCGGAGATTCCTGAGGATGAGCGCGCTCGCGAAGGCCAGGGCGGGGACGAGCGCGGTCGCGGGGAGCATCGCGAAATAAAGGGCGTACGCGGGTACCCACGCCATGAGGCCGCGCGTTCCCGGGCTTAGCGCGATGACGGCCCAGGCCGCCGTTCCCGCCGCGAGGTTCGCGAGGAAGGCGACCAGGGCTCCTTTTGCCAAGCGGCCGGCCGGCGGGCTTTTATTGGGTTCGGTACGCGATTCGGACATGGGACGCCTCCTGATTCTGTACGTACAGTATACGGCCGGATCGGGGGCGTTTCCATCAAAATTAGGCGGGGCGCGGTCAACCGAGCCGCCCCGCCCGCGCTTACAGTATTTGGCCGTCGGTGGAAACGGTCACGACGTGCCAGGGTATGAACTTTCCGCTTGCCTTGAGGGCCTCGGTCGCCGCGTGGGCGAGGCCGCCGCAGCAGGGCACTTCCATGCGAACGATGGTCACGCTCTGAATGTCGTTTTCCGCGATGATGGCGGTTAGTTTTTCCGCGTAATCGCCCGTGTCGAGCTTGGGGCAGCCGATGACGGTTATTTTGTTGCGGATGAAGTCTTCGTGAAAGCCCGCGTAGGCGTAGGCGGTACAGTCGGCGGCGATCAGGAGGTGGGCGCCGTCGAAGTAAGGGGCGCGAACGGGAACGAGCTTGAGCTGGACCGGCCACTGGCGAAGCTCAGAGACGCGGTTTTGCGCGGGGTTCGCCGTTGCCGGCGCGCCAGAGGGCGCGAGGCTTCGGGCCGCCGATCCGGGGCAGCCGCCGCCGGCGTAGGCGACGGTGCGCGCGGGAGCGCCGGCCGGCCTGTCGAAGGTTCTCGCCGCGGAGCCGGGACAACCCCCGGCCGGCTGGGTAAAGGCGGGCCGGGGCGCGTTCGCGGCCATTTTCTCGTCTGTACCTTCTTTCGATGCGCCTTCAGCCTTGTTCTTCATGTTTTCCATGACCGCGGCCTCGTCGTAGGCAGCCGCCTCGCGTTGCTCGAAGGTGATCGCGCCGGTGGGGCAGACCGGGAGGCAGTTCCCGAGCCCGTCGCAGTAGTCGTCGCGAAGGAGGGTCGCCTTGCCTTCCTTGAGGCCGATGGCCCCTTCGTGGCAGGCGCTTACGCACAATCCGCAGCCGTTGCATTTTTCCGCGTCTATCTTGATGATCTGTCTGGTCATTGGTTACTCCGTTTGAAAGGTGTTGATGGTAAGATAATCGAAAGATCGGGTCAATTCCGTTGCAATTGCAACAGTATCGCTCTTTTTTTTGCTATGCACCATGGAGCTTCGCGGGATACTATTCACGGGCGCGGCTGGCCGCTTTCGGCCGAAGGAGGGATTGCGTATGGGCATACCGGATTTCTCGAGCCTGGCCCTATCGGAATGGGCAAACCTGGAATTTGAGTGCGATTGCGGGCGGCGGCATGCCGTCGGGATAGACCGGATCGACATATCGATCGGCGCCGGATTATCGGCCGCAACCCAGGCGGTATCCATGGCAAGCGCGGGCCGAAGGGGAACGAATATACTGGTCGTGGGCGACGCGAATACCCTCGCCGTTGCCGGACGCGAATTGGCGAGCCTCATTTCGCGGGAGATCGGGTCCGCTCGGTTGGGGAACCGTTCGCTTTCCGTGCGGTCGCTTGAGCTGCCCGCCCGAGGGCGCGCGGAACTGGTGCCGGACGAGGCCGCCGTCGGAAGGGTCTTGATCGAGTGCGGCGACGCGGCCTGTATCGTCGCCGCGGGTTCGGGTTCCGTCAACGATACCTGCCGGTTCGTTTCCGCGAGAACCGGCATTCCCTATTCCGTTTTCGCGACCGCTCCCTCCATGGACGGCTACGCTTCCACCGTTTCCCCCCTTATCGTGGACGGGAAGAAAATTACCTTCGAGGCGGCGTATCCGCGGGGAATTTTCGCCGACCCGCGGATTCTGGCGGCCGCCCCGGCGTTGATGCTCCGGGCGGGGTTCGGGGACATTCTGGGAAAGTACACCGCGTTGGCCGACTGGCGCCTGGCTAGGGAACTTACCGGCGAGTACCACTGCCCGCGGATGGAAGCGCTCGTGGAACGGGCGATCGAGCGGTGCGTGGCCCCGGTCCGGGAGGGCAGGGGCATTGATCCCGTGGCGACCACCGAGGCGCTCGTTCTTTCGGGACTCGTGATGGGAATGACGGGCAATTCACGGCCCGCTTCGGGGGCGGAACACCATATGGCCCATTATTGGGAAACCGCCGCGCTCGCGGCCGGCCGGGAGCACCCCCTGCACGGCAACTCCGTAGGGGTGGCGACGCGGGTAATCGCTGAATTGTACCGAAGGCTCGGCTCCCTGGTGCCGGCGGGGGTGAATCCTCCCGACCCGGCAGTCATTCGCGATTTGCTGCGCGGCGCGGGTTACGGCGGAGAATACGCGGGCGGCGGCCGTGGCGCAGGCCGTGGCACGGGCATTGGCGCAGGTCGTGGCGCCGCCGAGGGGGCGGAATCCGCGCCGACTGGGGACGCCCTGGGGCCGGCCGGGTTGGGCATTCCCCGGGACGTGTTTTACGAAGGGGTACTGCACGCGATGGAGATTCGCGAGCGGTTTACCGCGCTCCGGTTGGCCGACTCCGGCGGGTTGCTGGAGCGGGCGGCCCGGGAGCTCACGGAAGAATTCTATACGGGAAGGGCTTAACCGGCGGCAGATTCCCCGGCGGGCGTTTCGTCGCCGAAGGCCCACCGGTTTCCGGCCGGGTGCGGGCATTTACGCAAGGGGTCCAGGGCGCGCGCGGCGATGAAGCAGCCGCAGTGCGCGCAGAGGATCTCCATGGCCAAGGCCTCGCAGGCGGCGCAGGTCAATATCCTTCTGGACCGGGTTTCCTCGTCTATGGGCCGAATCCCGACCGCGGTTTCCCGGCTCGCGGCGATTTCTTCCACGATACGGTCAATCTCGCCTTTCGTCGGTAGTTCCGCGGAACCGCACCCCCTGCATGCCATGGTCTGCCGCTTCCTAGGAAAGGGTGACCGTTATGACCGACATGGGAGGCATGTCCAGCTCTATCACGCCGTTTTTCGGGGCCGCGACCGCGAAGGGTTTGGCCGTTAGGGCGCTCGGATTCTGGAAATCGTTGAAGGCGTTCATCCTGTCGGACGCGAGAATTTCCGCGCGGGCCTTCGTGACGGGCGTTTCGGCGCCGGCGACCGATACGGGAACCTTGGCGGGCTTGTCCGGGTCGGCGTTGGTTATCGTCACCGTAATTTCCCCCGACGCGGACCGGGACGCGGAAACGCTCAGCGCTGGAATGCCCTTCGCTTCCGCTTCGTGCCGGTATTCAGGGGTGGCGAGGCCGGTGGCGAGGAGGGTCGCGCCCTGGTGGTTTTTATACATGTCCAAAACGTGATAGGTGGGCGTGAGAACCATGTCGGGGCCCTCGGTGAGGATGGGCGACTGCAGCACGTTGGCGAGCTGGGCGAGATTCGCCATTTTGACCCGGTCTGCGCGGTTATTGAAGCAGTTGAGGGTTATGCCAGCCACGAGCGCGTCGCGCAGGGTGTTTTGCTGGTACAGGAAGCCGGGATTGGTGCCGGGCTCGACGTCGTGCCAGCAGCCCCATTCGTCGACGATCAGGCCGACCTTCTTTTCCGGATCGTACTTGTCCATGATTTTCGAGTGGTTCACGAGCAATTCGTCCATATACCAGGCGCTTTTCATGGTCCTGAACCAGCCGAGCTCGTCGAATTCCGTCGCGGGTTTCTTTCCGTTCCAGCCGTTCTCGAAGGTGTAATGGTGCAGGCTTAACCCGTTCATCATGCTGGTCGCCTCGCGCATGAGCACCTCGGTCCAGTGGTAGTCAGCCACGCTGGGGCCGCCGGCGATCTTGTAAATCTTATCCTTCCCGTAATTGCGGACGTATGTTTGGAAATTGCGGTAGAGGTTCGCGTAATGTTCCGCGGTCATGTTGCCGCCGCAGCCCCAGTTCTCGTTGCCGACGCAAAAGTAGGGGAGTTTCCACGGTTTTTCGCGGCCGTTTTTCGCGCGCAGCCGGGCCATGGGGGAGTCGCCGTCGAACGTTATGTATTCGACCCATTCCTGCATTTCCTGCACCGTGCCCGAGCCGACGTTGCCGTTAATGTAGGCTTTGCACTCCAATAGCTCGCACAGGTCAAGGAATTCGTGGGTACCGAAGGAGTTATCCTCGACCACGCCGCCCCAATGGGTGTTCACCATCCGCTTGCGCTCTTCCTTGGGCCCGATGCCGTCTTTCCAGTGGTATTCGTCGGCAAAGCAGCCGCCCGGCCAGCGAAGGTTCGGAATGCGGATTTTTTTCAGCGCCTCGACGACGTCTTTCCGGTATCCCTTGATGTTCGGGATCGGGGAATCGGGACCCACCCAAATGCCGCCGTAGATGCACCTTCCCAGGTGCTCGGAGAAATGGCCGTAGATATCCCGTTCGATGACGGGGCCTTTTTGCTGCGCGTAAACGATGATCGCGTGGTCCATATATGCCTCGATAAAGTAGAATTTGCGTTTAAACGAATCATACCCCCGTTTTTCCGGCGGTTCAACTACTTTATCGGGAAAATGCGTTGTATATCGAAAAAATTACGCGCTTTTTTCGTTAAAAATAGAGCCGAAGCACGATGCCTTGGTCGTAATTACCGAAGCCCTTGCCGAAGATATTCATGCCGCCCAGGTGTTCCGCGTTATCCTGTACGCCGATTTTGACCTTGATGGAGTGGTGATCCATGAGGCAGAGATCGTCGAGGGTGATCGAGGAAATCTTCACGCCGTCCACGTAGGTGCCCTCGTCGCTGACGGTCCAATGCTTGAGCAACCCGTATTGGGAGCCCTCGAGTTTCCACCAGTCCGGCGTGTATTTTCCCCGCTTGTCCCCAAAGTCGCCCGGGGAAATCCAGGACCCCGTTTCAACGTTGTTGAGCCACACGGTTATATCGGACAGCCAGTTCTTGTTCGTGCCCGGGGTTTCGGAGGAAAGCTCCATGCTCAACTCGAGTCGTTTGACCTTTCGCTTGTCATACATGGCGTTATTGGGGAATTTGTACTCCACGAAGCCGGACTCGCACCAAATAAGGCCCGCCTTCATGCGGTTCGGGTTCAAGAAAGAGTCCGGAATGTCCAAAAAGCCGATAATGCCCTCGGTGGAACAGAGGCCGCAAGGGGCTGAGACGCGGTAATTAGTATACAGCCCGATGGGCATTTCCACTTCCAGGCAATTTTCCTCGGTTTGCTCCTCGGGGAATTGGATGAGCATTTCCTCGAAGGCGGGCCGACAGAGCTTTTGGTTTCCCTTTTTCGCCTTCACGGATTCCGTTCGGATGAGGCCGGCGTTTTCGAGGATGGATATGTGGGTGGCTACGGTGGACTGGGGCAAATGCATGTCGTCCGCTATCTCGTTGACGTTCCGCACCCGCTGCCGGATCAGCTGCAGAATTTGTATGCGGGGTTCCGAGGCCATGGCTTTTAATTTATCCATGTTCGTGAGGGGGTCTACTACCAGTAGCCGTTCATCCTGATTCATAGTTGAATATTATATCTATCTTTTTCGTACCATTACAAGCATTCTCGCTATAAACCGCGATTGACACGGTCAAGCAACCGGGGTATTATGTGGGTGTAGGTACACGCAAAGGATAAGCGGGGGAGGGAAATGACGGTAACCGAGATCGCAAAGCGCGCCGGAGTGTCGATCGGTACGGTAGATCGCGTACTGCATGACCGCGGCCGCGTTTCCGAGGCGACTCGTAACCGCATACGCGCGATTATCGAGGAAGAGGGGTATCAGCCCAATCCCCTGGCGCGCCACTTGAAGAGAAACCGGGGCTATCAGCTGGGAATACTCATTCCCGGACTGGAAGGCGAAAGCCGGTATTGGCGCCTGATGTACGACGCGATCGTGCGGGCCGCGGCGTCGTTCTCGGTTTTCTCGATCGAAACGAAACTGTACCCCTTCGAACGGCCTGACCGTTTTTCGCTAGACGCCGCGTATCAGGCCATGCTGGACTCCGGATGCGACGGGTATATTATCGCGCCGGTCATGCAGGAAGAAACCCTGGTGCTTTTGTCAGAAAGGCCCCCGGCGGTTCCCTATTGCATTATCGACTCCCCGTTGCCGGGGGCGCACGGGGTAACCACGATCGCCCAGGACCCGTTCCGGGGCGGTTTTCTCGCCGGGCGGGTCATGGAATTCCTGTCCGCGTCGGAAGGGCCCTTCGCCGTGGTTCGCCCGTACACGGAAGCCTTCAACCTGAACGAGCGGGCCCGGGGCTTTACCGCCTGGTTTTCCGGGAATCCGAAGGTCGAGATTATCGACCTGGTGTGCCCGGAAAACCATGAATCCGGCATGCTTGCCATATTGGACCGAACCCTAAACGAGCGGCCGGCGATTCAGGGCTTTTTCGCGGTGTCCTCGGTGGGCCACGTTGTCGCCGAGCGGGTGTATCGCCGGGGAATGAAGGACGGCCGCAAGATTATCGGGTACGACCTGGTTCCCGAAAACGTGGAATGCCTGCGGGACGGGCGGATCGATTGCCTTATATCGCAGCGTCCCGAGGAGCAGGGCCGTATCGCCGTAACGCAACTGTACAGAAACATCGTGCTTGAGGAACGGACCGATCCCGAGATAGCGATGCCGCTGGACATATTTTTCAAGGAGAATCTCGTATGATGAACAAAGACGAGCATTACGTACTGGGGGCGGACTTCGGGTCGGACTCGGTACGGGTCGTGATTCTGGACGCCGCCGACGGCCACGTCGCGGGCCAGCATGTCGCGTACTATCCCCGCTGGAAATCCGGGGCATACTGCGATCCCAAGGCGGACAGGTTCAGGCAACATCCGAAAGACTACACGGAGAGCCTTACCCTGGCCGTGAAGGGCGCCCTTGCGCAGGCGAGCGTTAACGTTAACGCTTCCGTAACCGGGAAGGTTCGCGCCATCTCCATCGACACCACGGGTTCAACGCCCTGTTTCGCGGACAAAAACGGCACGCCGCTTTCCCTCTTGCCTGAGTTCGCCGAGGATCCCGACGCGATGTTCATTCTCTGGAAGGACCATACCGCGATAAAGGAAGCCGACGAGATAAACGCGCTGTGCCGCTCCTGGGGCGGGACGGACTTTACCAAGTATATGGGCGGCGTATATTCGTCCGAATGGTTTTGGGCGAAAACCCTGCATACCCTTCGGGGCAACGACCGGGTCGCCAAGGCGGCCTATACGGCGGTCGAGCACTGCGACTGGATTACCGCGACGCTGACGGGAACCGAAAAACCCGAGGTTATCAAGAGAAGCCGCTGCGCCGCGGGCCATAAGATCATGTGGCACAAGGAATGGGGCGGCTATCCGCCCAAGGCGTTCTTTGACCGGCTGGACCCGCGGCTCGGCGCGCTTCGGGATACGCTGGGAAGCGAGACCTGGACCACCGAAACCGTGGCGGGAAAGCTTACCCCCGCGTGGGCCAAGAGCCTGGGCCTGAGCGAGTCGACCATCGTGTGCGTGGGCGCCTACGACGCGCATATCGGGGCGGTGGGCGGCGACGCGGCCCCCGGGACCCTCGTGAAGAGTATCGGTACCTCGACCTGCGACATTATCATCGCTGAAAAGCCGAAGGCGGGCGAGAGCGAGACCCTGGTCCCCGGCATTTGCGGCCAGGTGGACGGTTCCGTGGTCGCCGACTGGATCGGCTATGAGGCCGGACAGTCCGCGTACGGCGATTACTACGCCTGGTTCAGGAACCTGCTCATGTGGCCCGTAAAAAACCTCGTGGCCGCCGATCCCGCCGCCAAGGGCTTGGACGTGGAAGCCATCGAAAAGAACCTGGTCAGGCGATTGGAAGAGGCCGCGGAGTCCATTCCCCCGAGCGAGTCCTCGCCGGTGGCCCTGGACTGGGTTAACGGTCGGCGTACCCCCTTCGCGAACCAAAAGCTAGCCGCCGCGATTACCGGGATCAAGCTCGGAACCGACGCCCCCATGGTCATGCGCGCCCTTCTTGAGTCCACCGCGTTCGGCGCCCGCGCGATTATCGAGGCCTTCGAGGCGGGCGGCGTGAAGATCGAGCGGATTATGGCCATAGGCGGCGTGGCCAGAAAGAGCAAGCTCGGCATGCAGATCCTCGCGGACGTGACCAATCGCGAGATTCAGGTTACCGCGGGCGACCAGTCCTGCGCGATCGGGGCGGCCGTTTTCGCCGCGACGGCCGCGGGGCTTTACCCGGACCTGTTCACCGCGCAGAAAGCCCTTTCCGCCGGCACCGAACGGGTCCATAAGCCCAATCCCGCCGCCGTGGCGGTCTATAACGGGCTCTACGGAAAATTCAAGCGCCTTGGCGCGTTCATCGAATCTGAGGTTAAAGGAGAAACGAAATGATTGACCTGAAGAAATACGAGTTTTGGTTCATAACCGGAAGCCAGGACCTATACGGCGACGAGACCCTTCGCCAGGTGGCGGAGGACTCCAAGAAGGTGGTAGAGGCCCTGAACGCCGACCCCTCGATGCCCTGCAAAATCGTGTGGAAGCCCACCCTGCTCACCCCGGACGCGATCCGGACCGAGCTGGAGAAGGCAAACGCCGAGCGCGATTGCGCGGGCGTTATCGCCTGGATGCACACCTTCAGCCCCGCCAAGATGTGGATCGCCGGGCTTTCCTCCTACAAGAAACCGCTTCTGCAGTTCAATACGCAGTTTAATCGGGACTTGCCCTACGATACCATCGATATGGACTTCATGAACCTGAACCAGTCGGCCCACGGCGACCGGGAATTCGGCTTTATTACCGCCCGCATGGACGTGCCCCGCAAGGTAATCGCCGGGCACTGGAGCGATAGCGAGACGAGGACGCGGATCGCCAAGTGGATGCGCGCGGGAATCGCGGTGGCCGACGGGAAGGCGCTGCGGATCGTCCGCTTCGGCGACAATATGCGCGAGGTGTCGGTTACCGACGGCGACAAGGTCGAGGCCATGATCAAGCTCGGCTGGTCCGTGCCCTATTACGGGATCGGCGACCTGGTGGCCTATATGGCAAAGGTATCCGACGCCGAGATCGATGCCCTGGTGAAGACGTACGAGGGCGAGTACGAGATCGCGTGGGGCGCCGACAAGGCCTTCGCCCTCGCCCATATCCGCGAGCAGGCCCGGATCGAAATCGCCTTCCGCGCCTTTTTCGCCGACAAGGGCGCCAACGCCTTCACGACGAACTTCCAGGACCTGCACGGCATGAAGCAGCTTCCCGGCCTCGCCGTCCAGCGGCTGATGGCCGACGGGTTCGGCTTCGCCGGCGAGGGCGACTGGAAGGTTTCCGCCATGGTCCGTACCTTCAAGGTCATGTCCGCCGGGCTGGGCGCCGCCAAGGGGGCCGGTTTCGGCGATTCCTTCATGGAAGACTATACCTATCACTTCGGCACGAAAAAGGAAGACGGGCTTATCCTCGGCGCCCACATGCTCGAGGTTTGCCCCTCCATCGCCGCGGGAAAGCCCAAACTCGAGGTGCATCAGCTCGGGATCGGCGACAAGGAAGACCCCGCCCGCCTCGTGTTCGACTCGAACCCCGGCGCCGCGATTTGCGCCTCGGTGGTCGACTTCGGCAACCGCTTCCGCTGCGTTCTCAACGAGGTGGAAGTGGTTAAGCCCGCAAAGCCCTTCCCGAAGCTTCCCGTGGCCCGCGTGCTGTGGAAGCCCCTTCCGGACATGACGACCTCCGCCGAAAGCTGGATCCTCGCGGGGGGCGGGCACCACACCGCCTTCTCGAATATCCTTACCGCCGACATGATCCGCGACTGGGCGGAGATGGTCGGGATCGAGTTCGTTTCCATCGGAAAGGGAACCACCGTTCCCTCGTTCCGGAACGAACTGCGGTGGAACGCCGCCGCCTGGAGGTAAGATACCGTGTCGGTCTACGCCTCTCTCAAGGAAGAGGCGTGGGCGGCGAACGTAGAGATTCCCGCCCGCGGCCTTGCCCTGTACACCTGGGGAAACGTCTCCGCCTACGACGCCTCGCGCGCCGTCTTCGCGATAAAGCCTTCCGGCGTGCCGTATCCCGAGCTGAAACCCGAAGATATGGTCGTGGTGGACCTCGAGGGTGCGATCGTTGAGGGGAAATTAAACCCTTCTTCGGACACGCCGACCCACCGGGTCCTCTATCGCGATTTCAACGCGGGGCCGGGTTCCGGGAAGCCGGCGGTGGGGGGCATTATCCATACCCACTCCACGCACGCCACGGCCTGGGCCCAAGCCTGCAGGGCGATTCCGCTGTTCGGAACCACCCATGCCGACCATATCCAGCTTCCCGTTCCCTGCACGCCCTACCTTTCGAAGGAGGCGGTGGAACGCGATTACGAGCTGGAAACGGGCAAATTGATCGTGAAGGCCTTTCTCGAGGGCATTCCCGGCCAATGCGGCCCCATGAAGCCTTCCGAGGTGACAATGGTGCTCGTGGGAGGCCACGGACCCTTCGCCTGGGGAGCTAACGCCGCCAAATCGGTGTATAACGGCGCGGTGCTCGAGGAAATGGCGCGCATGGCCCTGCTTACCCTGCAGGCGAATCCAGGCGCGGCGAGCCTTCCGCAGTACATCGTGGACAAGCATTACCTGCGCAAGCACGGCCCGAACGCATACTACGGCCAGGGCGGCGCGCATTGACCGGCCGGACATAAAACGCGGTCAATGCACCAGTAATTATCCCTCTCTCCGGCGCGTACCGACTCCTCCCGGTGCGCGCCATTTTTTTATGTACTGCGCCCGTGAACGCGCCTCAGGTCGCGACGGGCCTTTGAAATTCCGTGCCGCTGGGTATAGAGTGGGGTCATGAAAAAGATAAGGGTTTCTATTCAATCCCGCGGCGACCGGGCCGTTCGCCGCGCCGGCATGCTTTTCCTCGCGCTGTCGGCCGCTTTTGTTCTCGCCTCCTGCGCGGCGGGGCAAAACGAGCTCGTCGCCACGGTTCGCGCGGGCGAGAAGGCCCCAGCGGGCTTCCTTCTCGGGTTATGGCACGGGATAATCGCATTCATCGCGTTTATCGTTTCGCTTTTCAACAAGAACGTGAACGTGTACGAGGTGCACAATACCGGAGCGACGTATAACCTGGGCTTCATCCTGGGCGTAATGATCGCGTTCGGCGGAACGGCAAAGGGATCGGGCTGCGGAAAGCGGAAAGACTAGGCGAAACGTATTTTCTTCGATTGTTTTCCTGGCTATAAAACGCGGCAAAAGGCAGGAATTTCTCCGGGATGCCGGAAGGTCGCGTGGCCTCCGTTTCGCTTTCGCCCCCGATTCGAACTATACTTGGAGGTATATCCGAAACGTGAGGAGGCTGACGTATGAGCGAATCGTTGCCGACGATGGACATGGGCGACAATCCGACGGGATGCTGTCCGCGGTTTCATCCCGAAGATTGGGACGGTAAGGAATTCGATTTTGGCGATTTGCGCTTCGTGCGCGCGAAGACGAGAAGCTTTCTGTTCATTCCCCTGAATATGGGTTCCGTGATGCGAAAGGCGCAAGCGGCTATCGAGGCCGCGGGGGCGACGCCGAAGGACCGCTATTTTATGCTTTCCAAGGAAGAATCCCCCTGGAAGGCGACGCATCTTATGCTGGTGACGAAGGACGTGCCGGGAATGGACAACGCCGCCCTGCGGGGCCGTTGGTTCTCCAAGGTGTTTGAGGGGCCTTTCAGCCAGACCGGTTCCTGGTACCGCGAAATGGCGGAACTCGCCTCGGAGCGGGGCGCGCCGAAAGCCGAGCTTCTCGCGTTTTACACCACCTGCCCGAAGTGCGCGAAGGCCTACGGAAAAAACTACGTCGTGCTCTTCGGTAAGGTCGGCTGACACCGTCCCCTCTTCGGCGGAATACCCGAGCGCCCCGGCCCGTTTCGGGGCCTATCCCCGCTATATCGCCGCGCCAACGAGCCAGGGAACGCTCAGCGTAAAGAGGACGCCCCCTTCGTCGCGGTTCTCCGCGCTGATTCTCCCCCCGTGCCTTCTGGCGATTTCGCGCGCGATGTTCAGGCCAAGACCGCTGCCCGCCGTGGTGCGGGAATTTTCCCCCCGAAAGAAGCGGTCAAAGATACGGCCAAGCTGATCTTCCGGGATGGGAGGCCCTTCGTTGAAGATCGAGATTTTCCACCCGTCCGGGCCTGAATCCAGGTCGATATCGATTTTTAATAAGCCTTCGTAGGGGAGGAAGCGGAGGGCGTTGGAAACGATGTTGCCCGCCGCCCTGACCAAAAGGGATCGGTCGCCGCGCAAGACGGGAAGCTCTGCCTTTATTTCGACCCTGACTCGTTTTTCCTCCAGGGCGCGCTCAAAGGGCCCGAGGATTTCGTCCAAAAAGGCGGCGCTTTCCATATCGCCGACGGCGAGGGCCGCGCCGCTTTCCAGGGCGTATAATTCCGACACCCCCGCGGCCATGGACTCCAGCCGCTCGATCTCCGAAAGGAGCCTGCCGTACCGTTCGGCGGAAGGGGTAAAGACGCCGTCGCGCAGGGCTTCGAGCTGGCCGCGCAATCCGGCGATGGGAGTTCGCAAATCGTGTGAGATATCCTGCATCCATTGCCGCTTGTAGGTATCTTGCCGGGAAAGGATATCGCTTACCCGCGCCAGGCGTTCCGAGACGCCGGTGAGCTCGCTGATTTCGAAGCGCCGGGCCGTTACGGGCGAAAGCCGCTCCAGGTCGCCCAGGTCGTCGAGCAGGGTTTCCACCGCTCTGGAAATGGTGCCCGCGGCCCGGAAGGCGAAAACGAGGCCGATGGCGGACGAAAGGAGTACCGAACCGACGAGTAGCGTAATGAGGGAAACGAAGAAGGCCCGGTTGGCCTTGGTATCGAGAAACTGCAGTTCGAGGGCGCGGTAATAGCCGACCACTGAGCCGTCGAGCGTTATGGGCAGTAATTCCGCCTCGCTGAGGCTCTTTCCCTTTCCCCGATTGGAATAGATGAGGCTGCGGTCCGCCGCGAACACGAAAAAGGCGTTTTCCAGGCCTTGAACCCGGTCCCGCGCCTCTTGGCTCCCTTTCAGGATTTCCCCGGCGAGGCTCTCGAACTCGGATTGACGGTATCGCGAATAGGCCCCGAGTATGAGCGGAAGGCCCAGGCCGACGAGGAGAACCTGCACCAGAACGAGGGCGGCAAGGCTTCCCGCTATGGACCTGAAAAGCCAGGAGAACGCGTTTCTCATTCCGGTCGCCCCGAAAAACGGTAGCCGAAGCCCCGTACCGTTTCGATCCAGTCGGGGTTGCGGAGCTTGGCACGTAAGTTTTTGACGTGGGTGTCGATGGTGCGTTCCGAGCCGTCGGCGACGGAATCGAGGCAGGCCTGGAGGATTTGCGCCCGGCTGAAAACCTGCGGGCCCTTTTCCGCGAGGTAGGAAAGGATCGTCCACTCGGCCGCGGTAAGGCTTACCGCCGCCCCGTCGAGGGTAAGGCGGTGGTTCGCGCGATCGAGCTCCAAGGCCGCGCCGTTCAGCAGGTAGCGCGCCGGACGCGCCGCGGGGGGCCCGTTCCGTCCCTGGATTCTGCGCAATACGGCGTTTACCCGCAATACCAGCTCCTTGGGCGAAAAGGGTTTCACCACGTAGTCGTCGGCGCCGAGCTCCAGCCCGGTGATCCGGTCCGATTCTTCCGCCCGCGCGGTCAGGAAGATGACGGGAATGGCCTTGGTTTGCCTCAGCTTTTTGGCGAAGAGAAAACCGTCCCCGTCGGGGAGCATTACGTCCAGGAGGAGCAGGTCGGGCGCGGCGGTTTCGAGGGCTTTTCTCGCGTCCGAGAGTTTCTCGAACTCGGCAACCCCGTGCCCGTCGAGCTCGAGGTAGCCGCGCACCGCCTCGCGGATGTTTTCGCTGTCTTCCACCACGTATATGCTCGCCACGGTTACTCAGGGCCTCCGACGTTTTGGTTCTGGTTCTTGCGCCGCGCGGCGCTTATCGCGCGGGAACGGCCGCCTGAAGCGCAGCCCGGTACTCCGAGAATTCCAAGCCTCTCTCCAGGCAGAAATCCCGAACGGTCACCGAGGCGGGCCCGATTTCCATGCCCATGATACCATTGATTGTAGACCTGCTCACGCCCCAGGACAAGAGATCGTTAAAGGTGGTTTTTCCCTTGACGGCGCGGTCCTCGGCGGCGGTCGAGGGAGCAACGGGGGACGCGGGCGGGGCGGTAACCGCCGGCGCGGGCGTTTCGGTAGATGCGGGCGCGGCCGTCGGCTCGGTCGCCGCAATGCCGTCGTCGTTTCGCGCTTCGCCCTCAAAGGCGTATTTTTCCAAGGCTTTCAGGTCTGCCGGGGAGAGTTTCGCCGCCAGCTCCGTGAGGGCGGCGCGGGGAAGGCGCGTAGTTTCTTCCGGGGTATAGGGCCTTCCGAGGTAGGTCGCGACGAAAAGCCGCACCGAATCGGTACCGATCTCGACGCCCTCAGGTACTCCCCCGTACAGGGCCTCAAGGTCTTTCGCCTTGAAGGCGGCGGGGTCGGGCCAGGATTCCGCGCCGAAGGCCCGCGCGGTCACCGCGACGGGTACGCCAAAGTTCTTCTCGATATCGGAAAGCGAATAGGACCCGCGAATATCGCCCGGGTTCGCGAGGCCCGCGAACTCGCCGCTGGAGTATTTTACCGCCGTCTTAGTGGATTCGGTGATCCATAGGTTGAAGGCCATCGAAACGATAATGCCGCCGAAAAAAACCGTCGCGATGACGGGAGCCAGAATAAAACTGCTTATCTTTTTCATGCCGTTCCCCCTTATTTACCCGCGCCAAACACCACGGTATCGGCGATCGGGCATTCTTGTTCGCTGGTGCATTTAAGGCAGGAGACGCACTGATGGTTTCTCACGGTCCCTGAAGCCGATACTTCGATATTCATGGGGCAGGCCCGGTCGCAGGCCTTGCAATCGATACAGGTCGCCTTGTTCCGCTTGACGGCGAAAACCCGGAAAAGATTGGTTATGCCCAGCACGGCCCCGTAGGGGCAAGCGTATTTGCAAAAGGGCCGCTCCACGAAGAGGGAAAGGAGCGCGGTGGCCCCGAGGAAAACGTATCCCGCGAGGGCTACCTCGCCGGTCCAAAAATTAAAGAGCGCATAGTAGGGGTCGGCTTCGGCGAACACGAGCACGCCGGATTTCGCGGTCATGTATATCACCTGGGCCAAGAGGAGATACCGCGCGTAGCGAAGAACGGAATCGAGCCGGCGGGGCATAAAGCGGTTGTACCTTCTTTTGAAGATTTTCCTGCCGATTTTTGCCAGCCATTCCTGGAAGGCGCCGAAGGGACAGATCCAGCCGCAGAAAACCGGCCCGAAAAGCAGGGCGAGAACGAATACGATGCCCATAAGCACCATTGAAGACTCATGGACCTTTTTTACGAACGTTCCGGTCACGAAAAGCTGGTAGATGGACACCACGCCCCCGAAGGGGCATACCGAATGGAGCGACGCGCTCGAAAGCCAGGGCAGCGCCGCGCCCGATTCTTCCAAATAGTGGTTGACGGAGATCGCCCCGATCAACACGAAGAAGAAGACCTGCACGAACGGCCTGATCAGGGCCGCGCGCCGCGATTTCAAATTTTTGCCTGCCATGGAATCCTCCTGGATGAATAGCCTCGTATGGCTTGATTATAGGAAGGCTCCGGGAAGATGGGGTGCGTATTTCGTGAAGATTTCGTGAAGACCGCGCCCATTTCGCCGTCCACGAACACTTCGCGCGCCCTTCACGGGAACTTCACAATCTGACGCTACATTCATATTCATAAACGGTTCGCCCCCCGGCGGATCGGGAACGCATTTTTTTAGGAGTCCTACCATGAATAGAATTACTGGCGCATTGACCGGTGTGCTTTTGGCCTTCGCCCTCACCGCCGCGTGCGCGGAGGGAAATCAGGAAAGCGGAACGCCCGCGACTCGGGGCGGCGGCCGCGGTAACGGCGCCGGTCGCGGCGCGGGAAACGGGCTTGGACCCGGCGGCGGCGCGGAAACCGACGCGCAGTTTCAGGCCCAGCTCGACGCGATCCTCGCGGGCGTTCCCGTCTCGGACCTGACCGCCGCAGAGCGCGATACCCTCCTCGCCATGGCCGACGAGGAAAAGCTCGCCCGGGACGCGTACGCCACGCTGTACGCCGTGTGGAACCTTCCGGTGTTCAACAATATCAGCGCGAGCGAGCAGCAGCACCTCGACTCCCTCGTATCCCTGCTTGCCCGATACGGGATCAAGGACCCCGTATCCGCGCTTCCCCCGGGGCAGTTCGCGAGCGCCGAAACGAAGGCCCTGTATGACCGCCTGGTCGCTTCCGGCTCCGGCAGCCTCGGCGCGGCCCTGACCGTCGGCGCGACGATAGAGGACTTGGACATAGCCGACCTGCAGGCGGCCGTCGCGGCGACGGATAACGACGACCTGAAAATCGTCTATCAGAACCTCATGAAGGGAAGCCGCAACCATATGCGTTCCTTTTACGGCCAGATCGAGCGCCAGGGCGGGGAATACCGGGCCCAATACGTAAGCGCGGCTTACCTCGCGCGGATACTGGAACTCAACCGGGAAACAGCCGTAATCGACGATCCCGATTACCGACTGTAATACCGGCGGCGCGAAGCCTGAGCCCGGTTGGGTTCAGTCCTCGCGACGCCGCTCCCTTCCGTCCCGGCAAGGACCTTCGCCCGCGCGGCTGCGCGCGCGATGCGTTCTCCCCTGCGAAGACGTTCTGCCTCAATCTGGCGATTCTTGCGGTAAAAAAATTCCTTATCATATTATTTGACAGCATCGGGAAAATGCCCTAATCTGAGAAAGTACGTGTACGTTAACGTGAGTATCCCGGACAAGCGTTAACGTTACCGTGTTTCGATAACGTATCAATGCGTGTACGTTAACGGTTTACCCTGGCGGGTAACGAAAAATCCGAGGAGGAAAGAAATGAAGAAATTGATCGCAGTTATCGCCGGTCTCGCCCTCGTGGCGTCGGCCTTTGCGGGCGGTTCGAAAGACTCCGGCTCATCCGGAAAAATGGGGACCATCGGTATCGCGATGCCCACCAAATCGTCCGCGCGCTGGATCGCCGACGGCAACAACATGAAGGCTGAATTCGAGAAGCTCGGTTTCAAGGTTGACCTTCAGTACGCCGAAGACGTGGTCGAGAACCAGATCGCCCAGCTCGAAAACATGATCACCAAGGGCGTTGACGTGCTCGTTATCGCGGCTATCGACGGCGAGTCGGTGACCAAGGTGCTCGAGAAGGCCAACGAGTCGAAGATTCCCGTTATCGCCTACGACCGCCTGATCCGCAATTCCCCCTACGTGAGCTATTACGTTACCTTCGACAACTTCAAGGTCGGCGTTCAGCAGGCTTCCACCCTGGAAACCGCGCTCAACCTGAAGACCGCGAAGGGACCCTTCTACATGGAACTGTTCGGCGGCTCCCCCGACGACAACAACGCCTACTTCTTCTATAACGGCGCCATGAGCGTGCTCGATCCCTATATCAAGAGCGGCAAGGTGATCATCGGTTCCGGCCAGATGGGCATGGACAAGGTTTCCACCCTCCGCTGGGACGGCGCCACCGCCCAGGCCCGCATGGACAACCTCCTCTCGGCGTTCTACACCGACAAGAAGATCAACGCCGTGCTTTCCCCCTATGACGGAATCTCCATCGGTATCCTCTCCTCCCTCAAGGGCGTAGGATACGGAAAGGGCGGCACTCCCATGCCGTTCGTGTCCGGACAGGACGCGGAGATTCCCTCGGTGAAGTCGATCCTCGCCGGCGAGCAGTACTCCACGATCTTCAAGGATACCCGCTCCCTCGCGAAGCAGGCCGTCGCCATGGCTACCGCGCTCCTTCAGGGCAAGGCCGCCGAGGTTAACGACACCAAGACCTACGACAACGGCGTGAAGGTCGTTCCCTCCTACCTCCTGCAGTCCACGATCGTGACCAAGGACAATATCACTTCCGCACTGGTCGATTCCGGCTACTACACCGCCGACCAGCTGAAGTAACCGGTCCTGAAGGGACCGTCCCGAGCCTGAGGGCTTAGGGCGGTTTCGCGAGGCCCCACAGTCTTACCGGGAGTTTGGGTCCAAGGGTTTTGCCCCTGGGCTTGAACTCCTATTTTTTTTACAAAGAGGAAGGATTGCGAATGTCTGAGACCCTTTTGGAGATGAAGGACATCACCAAGGTTTTTCCGGGCGTAAAGGCGCTCGACGACGTGAGTCTTCGCGTGGAAAAGGCGGAGATACACGCCCTCGTCGGCGAAAACGGCGCGGGAAAGTCGACGCTCATGAATATCTTGAGCGGTACCTATCCGCACGGGACCTACGAAGGCCAAATTTTGATGGACGGGCGCGAATGCGCGTTCAGCGATATCAAGCACAGCGAGCGGGCGGGGATAGTCATTATCCACCAGGAACTCGCGCTGAGCCCCTATCTCTCCATCGCCGAGAATATTTTCATCGGCAACGAAAAAGCCCGCCTTCAGGTTATCGACTGGGACGCAACCCGGGAAGAGGCGGTACGGCTCATGGCAATGCTGGGCCTGAAAGAGAACCCCAATACCCCCGTCGGAAAGCTCGGCGTGGGCAAACAGCAGATCATAGAGATCGCCAAGGCGCTTTCCAAGGACGTGCGGCTCCTCATTTTGGACGAGCCGACGGCGGCCCTGAACGAAAAGGACAGCGAGAACCTGCTCAAGCTGTTGCTTGAGCTCAAGGACCGAGGCATTTCCTCGGTTCTCATTTCCCATAAACTGAACGAAGTGGCGAAGGTCGCCGATTCCATCACGATTCTCCGGGACGGCAAGACCATAGAGACCCTGAAGGTGGGCGACGGGCCCATTTCCGAAGAGCGGATTATCCGGGGCATGGTCGGCCGCGAGATAACCGATATGTTCCCCAAGCGGACCAGCGCCGTGGGCGACGTGGTGTTCGAGGTGAAGGACTGGAACGTATTCCACCCTGACGATCCGGGCCGCAAGATGATAGACAACGCGAATTTCAAGGTGCGCGCCGGCGAGGTGATCGGCCTCGTGGGGCTCATGGGCGCCGGCCGAACGGAGCTGGCGATGAGCGTTTTCGGCCGTTCCTACGGGCGGAATATCTCGGGAGAGGCCTATATAGACGGCAAGAAGGCGGACCTGGGCACCATCCCCAAGGCAATCGCCAGGGGAATCGCCTACGTGACCGAGGACCGCAAGCAATACGGGCTCGTGCTGATCGACGACGTGCGGCACAACACGACCCTCGCGAAACTCGGCAAGGTCGCGAAGAATCTCGTGATCGACGAGCACGAGGAGGTGCGTGAGGCCGAGGAATACCGGAAGGCCCTCAACATCAAGACCCCGTCCATCCTCCAGCTCACGAACAACCTTTCGGGCGGCAACCAGCAAAAGGTCGTGCTTTCGAAGTGGCTGTTCACCGAGCCGAAGATCTTGATCCTCGACGAGCCAACCCGCGGAATCGACGTGGGCGCGAAGTACGAGATTTACACGATCATCAATCAGCTGGCCGCCCAGGGCATGGCCTGCGTTTTCATATCCTCGGAGATGCCCGAGGTAATCGGCATGAGCGATCGCCTGTACGTCATGAGCGAGGGCAGGATCACCGCGGAGCTGGACGGCAAAACCGCCACCCAGGAAGAAATCATGCGAAACATAATCCAGTCGTGAGGGAAAGAAGATGAACAACGTTTTTCAGATAATGAAGAAGAATTTCAGGCAGTACGGGATGCTGCTCGCCCTCGCGGCCGCGATGATCCTGTTCCAGATCACCACCGACGGCGTGCTCCTCAGGCCCGTCAACCTGACCAACCTGATCCTGCAGAACAGCTACATACTGATCCTGGCGATCGGCATGCTGCTCGCGATCCTGACGGGAAATATCGACTTGTCGGTGGGCTCCGTCGTGGCCTTCGTCGGCGCGATTTCGGCCACGCTCATGGTCGACCACGGCATACCCTCGGTGTACGCGATGGCCATCGCGCTCCTGATCGGCGGCGTTATCGGCGCCTGGCAGGGGTATTGGATCGCCTACGTGAAGATTCCGGCGTTTATCGTGACGCTGGCGGGCATGCTGATTTTCCGCGGCCTCGCCCTCGTCGTCCTTCAGGGGCAGTCGAAGGGCCCGTTTCCCCAGATGTTCCAATCCCTGTCCTCGGGGTTCATTCCCGATCCCTTCGGCGGCGATAAGCACCTCCTCACGATCCTGATCGGCTTGGTAATTTCCGTGGGAATCGCGATAAACGAGATCCATAAGCGACGCAAGCAGAAGATGTTCGATTTCGAGCTCTTGCCCCTGTGGGCCTTTCTCGTCAAGCTCGCCTTTCTCGTCGTGGCGGTGAACGCCTTTACCCTGGTGTTCGCCTCCTACAAGGGCATTCCGAACATTCTCGTGCTCCTGGCGGCGTTGATCGCGGTGTACCATTTCGTGACCGTACGCACGGTTCCCGGAAGGCATATTTACGCCTTGGGCGGAAACGCCAAGGCGGCGAAGCTTTCGGGTATCAAGACCGAGCGGGTGATGTTCTGGATTTACGTGAATATGGGCGTGATCTCGGCCCTGGCGGGCATGGTGTTCGCGGCCAGGCTTAACGTTGCCACGCCGAAGGCCGGCCAGAACTTCGAGCTCGACGCCATCGCGGCCTGTTACGTGGGCGGCGCCTCCACCACCGGCGGTATCGGCACGGTAATCGGCGCCATCGTCGGCGGCCTATTCATGGGCGTGCTCAATAACGGCATGTCCATCATGGGCGTGGGCATAGACTGGCAACAGGCGATCAAGGGCTTCGTTCTCCTCGGGGCGGTCGCCTTCGACCTCTATTCCAAGGCTAAGAACCGGTAAGGCCGTACCGGGCGCGGAGGGGTTCCGGGAAGCCCTTTCGCGCCCGGGGCCGACCGGTTTTGATTTGACAGGTCCGGCCCCATATCCTAGGATAGCGGCATGATACTTCCCGGAAACATAAGCCTTTTCGAGGGAATTACCCCGGAGGAGAGCGCCGTATTGCTCGAGTGCGTAAGCGCGCGGGAGCGGCGCTTTTCCCGGGGCGAGACCGTAATCGCCGAGGGCGACCGCGTGGAGTCAATCGGCATAGTCGCCGCGGGAAGCGTTCGCGTAACGCGGACCGACCTGGACGGCAACCGAATGATTATCGCGACTTTCGGCGCGGGCTCCCTGTTCGGGGAAAGCTTCGCCTGCGCCGGCGTTCCCCGGGCCCCGGTCTCGGTGGTCGCCGAAACGGACGTCGTGGCGGTCTTTCTCCCCTTCGCCCGCCTGTTGCGGCCCTGCGAATCTTCCTGCGGCTTTCACGCGCGGTTGATCGAAAACATGGTACGCATGCTGGCGCGCAAAAACCTCACGCTTAATTCCCGCATCGAGATCGCCGGCATGCGCTCCATCCGCGATAAGGTGCGGGGTTACGTGGCGGCCCTCGCGCGGGAGCGGGGCCTTTCCCGCGCCGAGGCGCCGGGCGGGGAGGGACAGGCGCCTCGGCGCTCGATGACCGTGGACGTGCCCTTCTCGCGCGGCGAGTTGGCGGACTACCTGTGCGTGGACCGGAGCGCGCTTTCCCGGGAATTGGGAAGGATGCGCGACGAGGGAATCTTGGATTTGGCGGGCCGACGGCTCACAATATTTGATTGACTTTTTTACGGGCAAACCGATAGTATTTATATATGTTGGATCTTCGCTTTCGCAAAGTCGGCCTTGGGGCCTTTGATTATAAGCGTACCCCCTGGTTTCAGACGATTCTGAGCGAGGCGAGGGACTACAAAAAAACGCTTCTTTATTTCGTTTTTCCCGCCGTCGCCGCCATTCCGCCCCTTCTTGAGGCGGTGATTTCCCTGGTCTACGGCCACGCGTTTCCCCTGTATTGCCTCGCGCCGCTCCTTGTTTCCCTTATCCAGGTCGCGGCGATTCGGCTTATCGGGAAGGTGGAGTTCTTTTCGTGGCTTTCGATGGCCTTCCTTGCGGTGGCCTTCGTCTTGTCCGCGT
Organism: Spirochaetota bacterium; assembly: GCA_023443865.1. GTDB lineage: Bacteria > Spirochaetota > Spirochaetia > Treponematales > Treponemataceae > Teretinema. The sequence goes on from JAEZST010000010.1 coordinate 28,277, forward strand.
ACGTCGATCGCGGCTTGTCGGTCGTGGCCCTGGTGATGGTCTTTCTGCCCGTTTTCTGCCTGCAACTGCACGGTTCAAGGCGGGGGTCATTCTTCTACGGCGGGTTATCGCTCGCCTTCGTCCTGACGTGGGGTTTTGCCTCGCTGGGGCTCTTGCCGCCCTGGAAAACCTACCTGGGCCCCGTTTCCTTCGTTGCCCTCGCGGTCGGCAGCGCGCTTCTGTATTTTTTTTCCCTGTTTGCCGAACGGAGGCAGGAAAACCTGGTGGGAAAGCTCACCGACCTGATGGTGTTCTCCCCGTCCACGGGATTGCCGAATCGCGAGGTGCTTACCTTCAGCCTCGACCCGACGCTCCACTACGTGTTCGCCATTATTAAAATCGAGAACTTCAGCGATCTCGTGGCGCTCTTCGGGTACGAATTTTCGGATACCATTTCCCAATTCGCATCCCAACAGCTTTCCAAGCACGAAATTCGGTACGGGTACCGGACCTATCAGCTCAAGTACAACGAATACGGCGTTTTGATCCTGCGCGACGGGCCGACTTCCACGGTAAACGCGATCCAGCTCCTGGACGAAATCGTGCGTGCCCTGGACTTGGAGGCCCTTCCCTGGGAACAAGACCGCATTCGCCTGGTATACCGGGTTGGCGGAACGTCCATTTCGCCGGGAGACACGCGAAGCCCCCTTTCCATGGCGGATATCGCCCTGAAACGCGCCGAGCACAGCCAGTCGGTCATAACCGTCTTCACCGACGACACCCATGAGCGGGAAACTTCCTATAATTACGTGATGCGGTTCTCGGACTTGGTTACCAACCGCGAGAACGGCACCTTCCGCGCGGTGTTCCAGCCGATCTACAAGGCCGACGGTTCCGGCATATCCTGGTACGAGGCCTTGCTCCGGATAAAGAAGCCGGACGGAACCTTCTCCTCGATCTATCCCTACCTTGAGGTAGCCCGTTCGACCGGCTTTTACCATTACCTTACCGAGTTTATCCTGAGAAAGTCCGCCGAGGCGATTCTCGAATTCGATATAAACGTTTCGGTGAACATTTCCATCGCCGATATCGTTCGCAGCGACTTTATCGCCTTGGTGGAAGAAATTCACCACATGATCCGCGATCGGGCGGGGCGCATCATCTTCGAGATTCTCGAGAGCGACGAGTTGGTGGAACTGGATAAATGCGTTTGGTTTATCGACTACGTTTCCCGCTTCGGGTTTCGCATCGCGATTGACGATTTCGGTTCGGGCTACTCGAACTATATCAATCTGCTGAACCTGCCCATCGATATCGTCAAGATAGACGGATCGCTGATCCGCCGAATACGGTCCGACGAGAACGCGAAAACCCTGGTGGAGGGGATAGTCCACTTTTGCAAGAAGACCAACAAGCAGACCGTGGCCGAATTCGTCGAGGACGACGAGGTATACGATTCGCTGCAAAACCTCAATATCGACTATTTCCAGGGCTACTACTTTTCCCGGCCCAAGCCCCTGTCAGGCCCCTCCGAGGTGGGCGACGCCTAGGGCCGGAACGCCTTAACCGGCAGGCGAGCCTTCCGTCCGGTTTCTCCCGTTTCTCTTCGCCGCGTAGAGGTTCTCGTCGGCGGTTTTCATGAGCCTGTCCATTTCCCCGGCGGCGTTTCCCGCGTGGGTAATCCAGGCGAAGCCCACGCTGACGGTGATCGGAACGGGTATTTCGCCGTCCGATTCCACGGCCTTACGGAGTTTTTCGGCCGCCTCCCGAGCGCCTTGCGCGCCCGTCTCGGGTAGGAATACCGTGAACTCTTCCCCCCCAAACCGCCCCGCGGCGTCGGATATCCGCAGGTGACCCGAAACGATCGCGCCCAGCCGGGACAAGACCGCATCCCCTACCATGTGCCCGTGCGTATCGTTCACTGCCTTGAAACGGTCAATATCGATCATAAGAAAGCCCGATTCTCCGCCGCTTCTGCCGATCAGCGCCGCGAGCGGGACGGTTCTCCCGATAAAGCCCCGGCGGTTCAGGAGTCCGGTCAGGTAATCGCGCTGCGCTTGTTCCGTCAGGAGGGAATTCTGCTTCCAAAACTGGAAGATACGATCGATCATCGGGGACAGTTCGGAGGCTATGCCGCTCTCGCGGATCCGGTCCGAGAAATGGCGGATATGGGCCTCGTAGTTTATCTTACGCGCGTCATCCGGTTTTAAAAGGCCGAAAAGGGAAAACAGGTGGATAAAGGCCGTGTCGAGCATTCCCAATTCGAGGGTGCAGGTGTCGGCGAACATCTCTCGGAGGGCGATCCCTTCGCGGGAACGGGCGAGGAGAGCCTCGGCCTGGCTTGAGAGCTCCTCAAGCCTTTTGAGCGCCTCGTCGTAATCCTCGATATAGGATTCCATGGTTGGCCTGTCGACGAATCGGCCCAGCCACCGCCACGCGGCGGCGTGCTCCCGTTCCTCTTCGGCCAGCTGAAGCCAAAACCCGGCAAGGTCGCCCGATTCCGGCTTTCGGGCGTACGCCGCGTATATCGTCTCGGCCATGGCGTCGATCCGCGCGCAGATTTCCAAAACTTTATCCATAGGACGAGTATATAAAAGAACGCGCCGCGTGTCAGTCGCCGGCGGTTTCCGCGGCCGTTATTTTCCGAGAAGGGCCCGCGCGCAGGCGGCGGCGCATTTTTCCCCGTCCATGGCGGAGGACACGATGCCTCCCGCGTAGCCCGCGCCCTCTCCCGCGGGATAGAGGCCGGGAAGGGTCGCGCACTCGAGGCTGTCGCCGTCGCGAAGGATCCGTACCGGCGAGGAGGTTCTCGTTTCCGCCGCGACCAGGATCGCTTCCGGACAGACGAAGCCGCGCATGGACCGGTCAAAATCGCGGAAGGCTTCCGCGAGCCGCCCCGCGATCCTGGCGGGGAGCCATTCGTCCAGCCGAGAGGGCACGACGCCGGGGCTGTACGAGCATTCCGGGAGCGATTCCGAGGCCCGTCGCGCGAGAAAGTCGGTCATGCGCTGGGCCGGCGCCCGTTGGCCCGAGCCGTGGCTTTTGGCCTCGCTTTCGAGGCTTTTCCGCCAGCGAAGGCCGGCGAGTCGGCCGTAGCGCCCGTATTCGCTCGGCAGGTCTTCCGGCCTCGTTTCCACCACGAAGGCGGCGTTGGACCATCGTCCGTTCCTCCCGGAACTGGACATGCCGTTCACGACGATCCCGCCGTCGTCGCTGGCGGAGGGCACGATGAGGCCGCCGGGGCACATGCAAAAGGAATAGACCCCTCGCCCGTCTTCCTGCGCCACGAGGCGGTATTCCGCAGCCGGCATGTTTTTTGCCCCCCGCTCGCCGTGATACTGAATCGCGTCGATCAGGGCGCGCGGGTGCTCGACGCGAACCCCGACCGCGAAGGTTTTTGCCTCCAGGGGCGTGCCGAAGCGCTCTTCCCTTCCCTCGGCATCCCGGGCGAGGCCGGCCTCCAGGTACTCGTATACGTCGTCGGCGGAATGCCCCGTCGCGAGGATTACCGCGTCGCCGCGTATCTCGGACTCCGCCCCTTCCGTGTGAGAGGAAGGCTTGACCGTAATGCCCCGTACCGTGCCTCCTTCGAGGATCAATCCGGTAAAGCGGGCGTTGAAGCGGAATTCGCCGCCGCGGGAAACGATGGTTTCCCGGATGGCGTTAATAATGCGGGGAAGCCGGTCGCTGCCCACGTGGGGGTGCGAGTCCGTCAATATGCGGGGGTCGGCGCCGTGGGCGCCCAGAATGGCCAGGATACGGCCGATGTCGCCCCGCTTATTCGAGCGGGTATAGAGCTTTCCGTCGGAAAAGGTTCCCGCGCCGCCCTCGCCGAAACAGTAGTTTGAATCGCCGTTAACCCTGCCGGTTCGGGTGATTTCGGCGATATCGCGCTTGCGTTGCCCCGTCGGTTCGCCCCGCTCGATCACGATGGGAGTGATGCCGTCTTCCAGGAGCCGAAGCGCGGCAAAAAGCCCGGCCGGGCCGGAACCGACGATTATCGCCCGTTTGGCCGGATTGGCGGGCAGCCATTCGGGAACGGTTGGCGCGCCGGGTTTTTCGCCGATATAGACCGTATGGCGAAGCACCACGGCTATCTTGCCCTTTCTCGCGTCTATTGATTTCTTTTTTAGAACCCAAGAATCGATCTCGGCGGGATTATATCCCGCGTCTTGAATCTCCCGTTCGATTCGCGCGCGAATGAGTTTTTCGTCGTTCTCTTGCCCCGGCAGAAGCCGGATCGTCGTTTCATACTGCATCGTCACGGAGTATAACGAATTTACGCTTTTCCTGCTTGACCGAAACGCGTTTCTGGCAGTATTGTGTACGTACACACATTAGGGGGAAAAGGTGACCATCGTAGAGATTGCAAAACGCGCGGGCGTCTCCATCGGTACCGTCGATAGGGTCGTTCACGGCCGCGGCCACGTTTCGGAGGAGAAGGAACGGCGGATACGCGAGATTATCGAGGCGGCCGGCTATCAGGCCAATCCCTTGGCCCGGCACCTGAAGCGCGGCGAAACGTTTCGAATCGGCGTTTTATTGCCTGAACTGGAAAAGGAAAGCCGATACTGGGACCTTATCTGGACTGCTATCCGCCGTGCCTTCGACGGGCTCTCCGCGTTTTCGTTCAATCCCGAACTGTTTACCTACGAAAGAACCAACCAACGTTCCCTGGAAGCCGCCTTTTCGACCATGGCCGCCGCGGATTGCAACGCTTGGGTGATAGCGCCCGTCATGCAGGCGGAGATCGCCTCCTTGCTGGACCGCACAAGCCCCAAGCCGCCCGTTTGCTTTATCGATACCGCCATGCCCGGCCTGGAAGCCATGACCACGGTGGCCCAAGAGCCGCGAAGGGGCGGCAGGGTAGCCGGTCGGCTCATGGAACTGCTCGCCCCCGGGGCCGGTACCTACGCGGTCGTTCGCCCCTATCTGGGCGCCTATAACCTGAACGAGCGCGTGAGGGGCTTTATCGACCGCCTTTCCTCCCGAAAGGATATCCGCGTGGCCGATCTCGTTTGCCCGGAAACGGATCCCGAGGAACCGGCAAAGACCTTCTCGAAGGCCTTCGCGGAGTATCCCGACCTTCGGGGGATATTCGCGGTCACCGCGTTCGGCCACAAGATCGCTTCCTACCTCGACTCGCGTTCCGATTTTCCCGCCGGCCGGCCGGCCCTGATAAGCTACGACCTGGTGGAAGAGAACGTGCGCTGCCTGCGGGACGGCTCGATAGACTGCATAATCTCCCAGCGCCCCGAGGAACAGGGCCGCCTCGCGGTGCACCAGCTCTACCGGCATTTCGTGCTGCGCGAGGCGCCGGACGCGGGCATATCCATGCCCATAGACGTTTTTTTCAAGGAGAATCTCGATGAGTGAGCTTCGTTTCAACCCCATGCTCGGAACGTGGACCATGGTGGCCTCGCACCGGCAGAACCGCCCCCAGATGCCGAAAGACTGGTGCCCGTTTTGTCCCGGTTCGGGGAAGGTTCCCGATTCCTACGACGTTCACAAATACGACAACGACTTTCCGGCGCTGAGCGCCAATCCGAGCGAGCCCGATCCCGTAGGCTCCGATTTTTACCGGACCGCGCCCGCCGCGGGTGCTTGCGAGGTGATTCTCTATTCGAGCGACCACGAAAAAACGCTGCACGAGTTGCCGGTTCCCCATATCCGAAAGCTCGTTGACCTGTGGATCGATCGCGTCGCGTCTCTTTCCGAAAGGCCCACGAGCAAATACGTCATGCCCTTCGAGAACCGGGGCGAGGAAATCGGCGTGACGATGCCGCATCCCCACGGCCAAATTTACGCCTACTCCTGGATCCCGCAGAAAATCGAGGTTGAGCTCCAAAACGCGAAAAGGCACCACGCCGCCAGCGGCGAATGCCTCGTCTGCCGGATGAACCGCGAGGAAGCCTCCTTCGGCGAGCGGATGGTGCTCGAAAACGGTTCCTTCTTCGCGTACATACCCTTCTTCACCGATTATCCCTACGGCGTGTTCGTGACGGCAAAGGCCCATCGCCCGCGGATTACCGACCTGACCGACGCGGAGCGAACCGATCTCGCGGATATCCTGAAGGTCGTGACCGGCTCTTTCGACAGGATTTTCAACCGGCCCTTTCCCTATATGATGGCCATACACCAAAACCCGGTGAATTCCCCGGAGTGGAAGGAAGCCGAGGGGTACTACCATTTCCATATCGAGTTTTATACGCCCCTGCGGGCAAAGCGGCTCATCAAGTACTACGCGACGAGCGAGACCGGCGCCTGGGCGGCGGCGAACGTGGCGGCGGTGGAGGCCAAGGCCGCCGAGGTGCGGAACGCGAAGCTCGACTACCTCGCCGACGCGGACCGCCCCCGTTTCCTGACGGAGTTTAAGGGCGAGTTCGCGAAGCGTTACGGGGAGGGGCCGATCGCCCTGTTCGCGTCGCCCGCCCGGATCAACGTGATCGGCGAGCATATCGACTATAACGGAGGCAAGGTCTTTCCGGCGGCCATAGACCGCTTCCTCTACATCGCGATCCGCCGGCGGCCGGACTCGAAAATCGCCTACGACGATCTCCGGTTCCCCGGCAGGATGGAATTCGACGTAGGGGAATCCTTTGCCTTCTCGCGGGAAAACGGGTACGCGAATTACCTGAACGGCATCGTGAAGCTGCTGCGGGACGGGGGGCATTCCTTCGATTCGGGCTTCGAGCTCCTGATGTTCTCGAATATTCCGGCGGGAGGGGGCGTTTCCTCGTCGGCCGCCCTGGAAGTCGGGTTCGCCTGGGCCCTGTCCGACCTCTTCGGGTTTGCCCTGGACCGCGTTACGGTTGCCAAACTGGGCCAGCGGAGCGAGCACGAATTCATGAACGTGAAGTGCGGCATTATGGACCAGTTCAGCGTCGCCATGGGCAAAAAAGACCACGCCATCCTCCTTGATACGTCCAACCTCTGGTACCGATACGTGCCGCTCGCGGTGGGAGAATACCGGATAGTCGTGATGAACACGAACAAGAAGCGCGAGCTCGCCGATTCGAAATACAACGAACGGCTGGGGGAGTGCATGGCGGGCCTGGCCGAGCTTAAAAAATACGCGAAGATCGAGTCGCTTTGCGAGCTGACCCCGGAAACCTTCGCCCCCCTCGAATCGCATCTGGCCGACGCGACGATTCGCCGGCGGGTACGGCATTGCGTGACCGAGAACGCGCGGGTAAACGAGGCCGTGGCCGCCCTGGAGGCGGGAAACCTGAAACGGCTTGGCGAGTTGCTCGTCGCCTCACACGTATCCTTGCGGGACGATTACGAGGTGACGGGCCTTGAATTGGATACGCTTTTCGAGGAGGCGAACGCCGCCGAGGGCTGTATCGGCGCGCGCATGACCGGCGCCGGCTTCGGCGGGTGCGCAATCGCCCTGGTTCGCGCGGACGCGGTGAAGGGCTTCATACGCCGCGTGGGCGAGGCCTACCGGGCGAAAACCGGGCTTGAGGCCGATTTCTTCGCCTGCAAAGGCGGCGACGGGGTTACGCGGATCGAATAAGGTCCGGGCGGGTTGCCCTGCCCGGACGCGCGGTCATTTCAGGGGAACCCAGTACTCGGCGTAATAGTCCGGGTCGTTGGCGTCCTTATCGCAGGGGTAGAACTCGATTTCGGCCGTTCCCGCGTGCTCCTTGCCGGAGGCCGGGAACCACTCTGAATAAATCCGCTTGATCATGTCCTGGTAGTTCGGGAACAGCGGGCCCCGGGACGTAAACTTGGCCCAGGTGGACGCGGGGACGATAACCTCGCCGCAGCCTTCGGGCATGCCGTTCATGGATGCCGGCGTCTCGATCGCGATGGTGTAGGTGAATGCGCCCGTTTTCATGTCGGCCGAGTGGCAGACCCCGCACACGCACAGGTTTTTCCCCATGCGGTTCAAGAGCTGATTGAACCGGCCGTCCTTCATCACCGCTTCCCAAAACGCGGGGATATCCCTGAAGTTGCTGCCGTCGTCGCTCTTGCACTCGAGCGAGACGCCCGTGAGCCGGTATTCCGGCCCCTGTTCGATTCGGTATTCCATGGCTTTGTCTCCTTTCAGGGCGATAGAAAACGCGATGGGGGGATAGGCGTGCAGGGTGGCGGTTCCCTCCCTGAGGCTTCCGGGCGGCAGGCCGAATTCTTTCTTGAACGCGCGGCTGAAGGCGTCCGGCGACTCCCACCCGTATTTCAGCGCGACGTCGATAACGCGGGAGCCCGCCTGCGCGGAAGCCCCGGTGGCGAGTTCCGCCGCGGCGAGGGTAAGGCGGCGCCGCCTCACGTATTCCCCGGGGCCGAGGCCGGTTATCACGTCGAACATCCTGAAAAAGTGGAAGGGCGAGCAGTTGGCGGCCTCGGCGGCCCGTTCCAGATCGATCTGGGCGGCGAGGTTTGCCTCGAGGTAGGCGATCGCGTTCGTCATCCGTTCCTGCCAGTCCATCATCGTTTTTTTTCTCCCTGTATTCGGAGTATATGCCGGATCGAAAATCGGTACCCGACTATTTTTGCTCTTTGGCGTCCGCCAGGGCGACGGCGAACACGGTAACGACCGTAAGGGCAACCGCCACCGGCGCGGCGAACATGACGCCCTGAACGCCCGCGGCCCTTTTTATCAGGCTGCCCGCCGTCATGGCCAAGAAGCTGCCGATTGCGGCGGAAACCATCATGAGCGTGGGGAAGGTATGCTTGAGCCGCTCGGCCCGGGACGCGCCGAAGGTGAAAAGCGCGGGAAACAGGCCCGCGCACAGCGCTCCCGAGGCGAAGGCCGAAACGAGGATCGCGGGCCGGGACGCTTGGAACGGAAGGGCCAAGAGGGCGATTATGGCCGCGGCTCCCGAGGCGAGTATATAAAACCGCGGCCTGATCCGGGCGATAAGCATGCTTTCGGCGAAGCGCCCGATTAGCACCGCGACCCAAAAGGCCGATACGGCAAGCCCGGAAAAGAGGGCGTCCTCGCCCCGGAATTCCCGTAAATACACCGGGGTCCAGAAGGTCGTCATGTATTCAGCGAAGATGACGAGTACGATAGCCGCGCAAATCAATAGGAGGGGCGGTGTAATCCGTTCGGGGCTCTGGGCGGCAGACGGGGACGGGGACTGGGGTTCCGCGCCGGTACCGCCGAAGAGCCGCGCGAAGCTTGCGCCCGCGGTAACGGCCGCCCACGCGAGAAGGATTGCCGCGAAGGCGACGTAGGGCGCGTACCAGGGCGCGCCGAGCTTGAGCAGGGCGCCCGATAGGGCGGGGGAGAGCACCGCGCCCACGCTGTAAAAGAAATTGATCATGGATACGTGGAAGGCGCGGCGCGACCCCTCGAAAATGTCCACGAGGATCATGTTCGAGGCGGAATACATGCCGCCGATGGCGATGCCCGCGAGAAAAATCCAGGCGGCGAAGCCGTTCACTCCCCGCGCCAGGAGTATGATTCCCGCCGCGGCGAAAAAAGCCGCGAGGCCCAAGGCCCGAACGTGAACGTTCCGGTTCACGCCCCGTTTCCGCACCAATGCCCCGTTTCCCAAAATGCCGATAAGGCGGCCGGCCATAAAAAGGGAAAAGCAAAAGCCAAGCGCCGCGGTGTCGGTACCGAAAGCCGCGGCGGCGGCGTTGGAAACGGGCCCGCCGATATTGATGAAAAAACCGGTTAGGAAGAAAAACGCGTAGGAGGTTATCGCCGAGGCCAGGGTCGCGTTCATGAGAGCCGTCGCTCGAGTAGGCGGGCGACCGCCTCCAGGAATTCCCGTTCGTCGGCCCCGAACCGGTTTTCTTCCGGACTGTCGACGTCGAGCACGCCATAGAGCCTGCCGTTCACCGTGAGGGGAACGACTATCTCGCTATTCGAGGCGGAATCGCAGGCGATATGGCCGGGAAAGGCGTGTACGTCGGAAACTACCAGGGTTTCGCGACGCTCGGCGGCGGTACCGCACACGCCGGATCCCAAGGGGATGCGGATGCAGGCGGGAAGGCCCTGGAAGGGGCCAAGGACCAATTCCGCGCCGTCGTAGCGGTAAAATCCCGCCCAATTCACGCGGTCGAGGGACACTTTCAGGAGGGCCGACGTGTTTGATAAGTTGGCGATTGCGTCGCGCTCGTCGGAGACGAGGGCCCGCAGCTGTTCCAGAGCGGTCGTATAGCGCTCTTTGACGGTGCCCTCCGTTTGGGTTACGGTAAACATGTAGACAATGTACCAAAAGGATCGGGAGGGAACAATAGATGGGCGAGTTACGAATCGATTCAACCAGAACTCTGAATAACGGCGTCGCGATTCCCCTGCTCGGGCTGGGGGTCTTTCGGGCGGAAAACGGGCGCGAAACCGAACGGGCGGTTCTGTGGGCGCTGGAAGCGGGCTATCGGCACATCGATACGGCCGCCGCGTACGGAAACGAGGAAAGCGTCGGCAGGGCGATCAGGGAATCGGGTATCCCCCGAAGCGAGATTTTCCTTACCACCAAACTGTGGAACGAGGATTCCCGCAGGGGCACCGAGGTCGAGGCCTTTAACCGGAGCCTGGATCTGTTGGGGACCGATTACGTGGACCTGTATCTGGTGCACTGGCCCGTACCCGGCCGCTTCGAGAAATCGTACGTTGCCCTTGAGCCCCTGTACCGCGCCGGCCATATCAAGGCGTTGGGGGCGAGCAATTTCCACCGGCATCACCTAGAGGCCCTGGCGAATGTCACGGACGTGGCGCCGGCGGTGGATCAGGTGGAGTGCCATCCGCTGTTGAGCCAAAAGCCCCTGGTCGACTATTGCGAGGGTTTGGGAATAGCGGTTACCTGCTGGAGCCCGCTCGGGGGAGTGCGGCTTAACCTGACCGCCGATCCGGCGCTCGCCGGGATCGGCGCGAAGTACGGGAAGACCGCGGCGCAGGTCATTATCCGTTGGGAATTGCAGCGAGGCCTCGTGACCATACCGAAATCGGTGCGGCGGGAGCGGATCGCGGAGAATGCGGGCGTGTTCGACTTCGAGCTTAGCCATGCCGACATGCTTGCCATCGGGGACATGAACCGGAACCAGCGCGCCGGCTCCGACCCGGATAATTTCGATTTTTGACGCGGGAAACCCGTACCGGGGAACCGGTTTTCGGGAGTATAATGACGATAATTGGAGCGAATGACATGGCAGTGTTTACGTCTTATCGGGGGCTTCCAGCCCTCTCGGTTGCCCTCGCCGTTTTCTTTCTTTCGGCCTGCGCGTCGCCTGAGCCGACGCGGTCCGAGGGAGTCGCGCGCGTCGGCTCGGGCGAATCCGCCGTAGCTCCGGGAACCCTCGTGCTGTCGGTGGAACCGGGCCCGCGCTGGACCCACCGCATGATGCTGTTCGCCGCGGTGCCGCCTTCCTACGCCGGTTGGATAGAAACCGCCGACGGGGAGTACGTCGGGACCCTCCTCGTGAGCGGGAAGGCAGGTAAGGGCGGTTGGCTCGGCGCTCCCGCTGAAGGCCGCCCGGAATCGGTGCCGGTTTGGTACCATGCCGCGGCCGCGCTTTCGTCCCTCGACGCGATTTCCTCGGCGTCGTCCGCCGCGGGCGCCGCGGTAGCCGTTCCCGGCGGTTCGCTGAAAACGGGGCGGGAATACGTGGCTCGCTTCGAGATAAACCATAGCTACGACTACAACGGGCGCTGGAAAAAGGCGGATACCGGGGTGAATGGCCAACCCTCCCTGGTATACGAAGCTTGCTTTGTCTTCGGAAACCCGGAGACCCTGACCCTGAAGCCGGTCGGTCACGGGTCGCCGGACGGTTCATCCGGGGAGGTCGTTCCGTCGCTCGAGGGCTTTACCACCGCTTTGGAAATCGTCGAAAAAATCACCCTGGAGGTACATTGATGCCGATATACAAATCGCTTGCGTCCCGCGCCGCGCTTTGCGCCGCGCTTTGCTCACTGGCGGCCCTGCCCGCCGCCGCCCTGACGGAGGGCGTAACCGACACTACCTCCGTTTCCTTCGTGTTCGCCAGCACCTTGGAAACGAAACTGACCCTTACGGAATCGGTCTCCTTCCCGTTGCTCGCGGGCGACGGGCCGCTGACCGAGGGCAATAATCTTCGCCTGGATATCGCCGGGGAATTGTCCCCCGTTTCCGTAAACGGAACCTTTTTGGCCACCCTGACTCCCGTGGCATTTTTGAGCCTCTCGTCGGGCGCGGGAGTGGGTACCGGCTGGAACGTTCCGATAGCCGACGGCTTGCGGATGAACGCGGGCAAAACCGCCCCTGACGGGACCTATACCGGCGAGCGCGACCTGGAAGACGAATCCTTCGGCGGCGCGGTCTGGTATTGGAAGGGCGGCGGCACGTTCCAGTTCGATTTCGCGGCGATCGTGCCGGGGGAATGGAATCATGCGGTGGTGCAAACCTATCAAGGCTTTACGTACAGCGCCTTCACCGGCGCGTCCGCGGGGGAGTCCTGGCTTTGGGAGGCGGACGAAGGGGAGAACCTGAACGGGTGGTCGTATACCGGCAATTACTTCGCCGGTTACCGGATGCCCGTAGGCCCGGACCTGGTCGGCCTGCTCGTCGAAAACCGGACCAGGCTGTACGGTACGTCCGGGGGCGATTACTGGGGCGAGTCGGTACCGATTTGGACCTGGGGCCCTATCTTGAACTTCGGATTCCGCAGGGACTCCCGCGGAAACGCGCTCACCTCGCTGACCTTGCTGGCGCAATGGCGCGAAATGCGAACCTTTACCGTAAATACGTCAGAGGCCGACTTTTACCGCTACCGGCGCCTGGTGGACGGAAATCCCTACCGACGCGCGTTCTATCGGGCCGCCGTTATTTTCTCGCACGCCCTGCGCTGATCCGTCGCGCCCCGCCCGTTCCTAGTCGGGCAGTGCCGCGCGGATAATGGCGATGAGTTCGTCGGGGTCCCAGGGCTTTGTGAGAATCGCCTGGACCGAATCGATATGTCCGATACGCGCGACGGCATTCACGTCGGCGTGCCCGGTTATCATGACGGTTTTAATCGTCGGGTGCTCGCGCGAAATCCGGTCCAAAAATTCGTCGCCCCTCATGCCGGGCATAAGCCAGTCCGAGAGGACCAATACCAGCCGGATCCCCTCCTGTTCCAGTTCCGCGACGGTTTCCAGCGCCATTTCGGCGTTGAGGGCCTGCTCGTAAACGAAATCGTCCTTAAAGGCGTTTTTCAGCTCCTGGATCAGGGATATCAGGATTAACGGCTCGTCGTCGACGCAGAGGATAGCCCTCTTCCCGCATTCGCTCATGGCCGGTTCCCCTTCTTTCTTCCTTCCGGCAAGGTGACCGTGAATACGGTGCGGCCCGGGACGCTCTCGAACGCGATCGTTCCGCCGTGGCCTTCCACGATCCTCTTGCATACGTCCAGCCCGATACCCATTCCCTCGCCGCTTTTTTTCGTGGAAAAGAAGGGCTCGAATATCCTGTCCGCGATATCGGGCGCGATACCCGTTCCGGTATCGGTTACGCTCACGGATACCAGGCCCGACTCGTCGCAGGCCGTGGCGATGGTAAGGCTTCCCTTGTAGTCCATGGCCTGTACCGCGTTTCGGATCAGGTTGAGCCAGACCTGCCCCAGCTTCTCCGGCGATCCCTTGACCTCGACCCCCGCGTATTCGCGAGTAAGGACTATCCCGTGCTTCATCATGTTTTGCATAAGCACGAGCACCTTTTCGATGCCGTCCTCAACGTCAAGGTAATCCGGCATCTTGGAATCGTCCGGGGCGAGATAGGAACGGAGCGCCGCTACCACGTTCGCGGCCTTGTTGCCCGCCAGCTCGATAATTTCCGCCATGCGCCTCGTCGCGGTAACTGGTCCCACGGCCCGAAGCGCCTCCGGCGCGCCGTCTTGGCCGAGCCAGCCGCTGAATTGGCCCAGGGCCTCGCGGAGTCCCAGTTCCACGATCAGCTCGGCGAGTTCCCCCGGTTCCGCCACTCCGTTGTCCCTCAGCTCGTCTTCCACGAGTTTTCGCTGCTTGCGCGTCGACATGGAAAGATCCTGCCGCGACGCGGTATCCCTGCTCAGGCGAAGGAGGGCGATAAACCGTTCCTTGCCCTGCGGATCCAGGTCGGCGTAGAGGTTCAATGTCTCTTGCAAAGAGCGGTCGAAGAAGTCCAGGATTTGGCGGTTCGACGAGAGAATCGCCCCCAAGGGCGTGTTCAACTCGTGCGCTATGCCCGCGGAAAGGCCGCCCAGGGCCGACATCTTTTCCGAATGGACCAGGCGTTTTTGGGTTTTTTCCAATTCGTCGAGGGATTCGCGCAAGGCCTTGGTCCGTTCTTCCACCTTGAGCTCGAGGTTTTGGTTCGCGAGGTTGAGGGCGTTGCTGTGGCGCTCTATTTCGTTGGCCATGCTGTTGATGTTGCCGATTATCCGGTCTATGTCGCCGTATCTGCTCCGGGGGATGCGGGCGGCGTAATCGCCCCTTTCGATTCGGCTCAGAGCCGCGTTTATGGGCGAAAAGGCCCGGTTGAAGCCCTTAATGAGGATAAACCGGATGGCCAGCACGATCGAAACGATCACGGTCAGGATTACCCAGAAGATGACGTTCATGATCTTCGCGGTCAGGTCGCGCAATTGGTTGTCGCTAAAGTCAAGCCGATAGGTCCCCAGCACGTAACCGTCGCGAACGATCTCTCCCGCGGTGCTCTGAATGGACGCGTCGGGGTCAGCGTCGGGAACGTCCAGAATCACCTCGGAATAGGAAGACTCGATTCTGATCCCGGATATCCTTCCTGACGCGAGCAAGGTCATGCCGATCCGCCTGCACTGGTCCAGGTCCAGTATGAAAAGGGGAACCTCGAGGATGGCCACGGTTTCCTCGGTGGTGCGCGCCGCTTCCCGCTTTAGGTCTTCGGTCGCGGCGCGGGTTATGGCGAGCAGGGAGAGGCTTTCCACGAGAATGACGAAGACGGCGGTGAGGGAGACCATGAGAAACCCTATTTCGCCGAGCAGACCTATCCGGGACCCCGAAACGGGGGATGGGGCCGCGGTCATTTTCGGTTACCGTTTTGGATTCCGGCCAGGGTACCGTCCTCGATCATGGACCGAAGGGCACCGTCCAGGCGAGCCGCCAGGTTCGGTATTTTGCTCGCCGGGGATACGACGACGTAGAGGGGTATTTTTTCGGCGGGCTGCCAGGCCGTGGGCTCCACGAGTCCCTTCATGCCGAACCGCTCGATATACCAACTGAGATTGGGGTCGGTCCCGATCGCCAGGTCAATCCTGCCGAGGGTGAGCATTTTCAGCTTGGTCATCTCGTCCTTGAGGGGTATTTTGGTCAGGGCCCCGTCGCCGTTGAATCGATCGAAATAGGCGGTATTGACCGAATGCCCTATAGCCTTCCCATAGAGGCTCTCATAGGACGTTACCGTCCCCCCGCCGCCGGAACGGGCGTAAAAAACGGGTTGGACGGAAGCGTAACTCGTGGGTACGTAGGTCATCCCGGCGGCCCGTTCGGCCGTCCACGCCACGCCGGTCATGAGGTCGGCATGGCCGAGCCGTACCATTTCGAGGCATCGGCTCCAGGAGGCCTCGGTAATGACCGGCTCGATACCGGCGCGCCGCGATACCTCGCGCATCAGGTCGATATCGATCCCCGACCATTCGCCCCCTCGTTCGCCGGCAACGCGGAAGGGAGGCCACTCCATGGTGACCATCACGACGCTGTCTGCATGGGCGTGCGCCGCGAACGCGAATAGGGCGCCGATCGCCAAAGCCCCAAGAATAACCGACGGTTTCACGAAAGGACCCCCGTTTTAAGCATAGCTTAAGGATAGATTGGCGATTGGCCCCTGTCAAATACGCCGAGGCCGCGCGTCCGGAAAAGGGTTATCCCGTTATGTCCGCTCGCCTTCGGCGAAGGCCGACAATTCCCACAGTTCCGGTTTGGGTTGGCCTTCGAGAATGGGGCCGAGCGTTGCCGTTAATTCCTTGAAAACCCCCGTTCTCATGAACGCCTCGGCGTCGGCTTTTTCGCGCCACGTGCCGATGGCCAAGGCGACGGGTTTCGCGGTGAGAAATTGCATCCTCACCATGCCGGGGGCGGATCTCGCCCGTTCCAAGATCAGGGACTTCCAAAGGGCGCAGCCGCCCTCGAAACCCCGTTCCGTAAAGGTATATCTCATGGTTGCGGTGTACATACCTTAAATATACGGCAAAAACCTCCCGGTATGGCGTATGCCTTCCTTAATTTCGTATCAGGCCCAAGAAATATCGGTGAATTCTGGTGTCTTCGGGCGTGAGTTCCGGATGGAAGGTAAGCCCTATAACGTTCCCGCGGCGAACCATGACCGGTTCCGTTTCCCTATTGGGGCCGCCGAGCGTGGCGAGGACGTTCACCCCCTCGCCGGGCGCGCGGATTCTCGGCGCGCGGATAAAGACGGCGCGGTACGGCTCGGAAGGAGCGTCTTCGCCTTCCAGGGTAAGGGTTACGGGCGCGATAAAGGATTCCGTCTGCCTTCCGAAAGCGTTCCGCTCAACGGAGAGGGGAAGGAGGTCAAAGGGGCGCACCCGTACGTCGCCGCAATCCCGGGAGAGCATAATGAGCCCGGCGCAGGTGCCGAGTACCGGTTTTCCCGCGCCGCGAGCCGGATCGGCGAAGTCGCGGATCGCGCGCCACAGCGGCAACGGCTCCCAGGGCGTTCCGAAGGCCGGGCCGCTATCGGGTCTCATAAGGTGCTTCGTGAGTACCGTGGATTCCCCTCCGGGAATGACCAGGGCGTCGCAGCGCCCGAGATCGGTGACGGTCCTCACCTCAACGGCGCGGGCGCCGATGCTTTCCAGTACCGCTCCGTGTTTCGCGAAACCGCCCTGCAGGGCTAGCACGCCGACGATTGGTTTCAAAATGCTGAACTCCTGACGTTGCTATCTGCCGTTCGCCCATACCGGCCCCGGCTTGCTATGGGTATATCCCGGCAGAGTTTTTACCCATCGGGGTAAAACTCCAAGTCGAAAAGCATCGCTTTTCGACCTTACCAGCCGCGGCCCGCGAGTTTTTCGCCCTCGCTCAGCTTGGTTATGTCTATCCCCTCCATGGCCGGCGCCAGGCCGGTGGATACCTCCAAGAGCACGGCGGGGTCGCGGTAATGGGTCACCGCCTTGACGATGGCCCGGGCGCGGGTTTCGGGGTCTTGGCTCTTGAAGATGCCGGAGCCGACGAAGACCGTTTCGGCGCCCAGGTGCATCATGAGGGCGGCGTCGGCGGGGGTGGCGACCCCTCCGGCGGCGAAGTTGGGGACCGGGAGCTTCCCGAGGCGGCGGGTTTCGAGGACCAGCTCGTAGGGCGCCTGGAGCTCCTTGGCGGCGGTCATGAGCTCCGCCTCGTCCATGCCCTTGATTCGGCGGATGTCGGCCATGAGCTGCCGCATGTGGCGAACCGCCTCGACCACGTTGCCCGTGCCCGCCTCGCCCTTGGTTCGGATCATTGCCGCGCCCTCGCCGATGCGGCGCAGCGCCTCGCCAAGATTGCGGCAACCGCAGACGAAGGGCACCGTGAAGCCGTGCTTGTTGATGTGGTATTCCTCGTCGGCCGGGGTGAGGACCTCGCTTTCGTCGATGAAGTCGATCTCGAGGGCCTCGAGAATCTGGGCCTCCACAAAGTGGCCGATCCGGCATTTCGCCATGACGGGGATGGACACCGCCTTTTGTATATCCGCGATCATTTTCGGGTCGCTCATGCGGGATACGCCGCCGTCGCGCCGGATATCCGAGGGAATGCGCTCCAGGGCCATTACCGCGGCTGCGCCGGCCTGCTCCGCGATCTTCGCCTGCTCGGCGTTGGTTACGTCCATAATGACCCCGCCCTTGAGCATTTCCGCCAAGCCGATTTTCACGGCGAATCGTTCTTTATCGTTCATGTCGTTCTCCCTCGCGCGTCTTGTTTCCTCGCGCATATTCCTTAAAAATCGCCCAATCCCGAATAGTCGGGACGGGCGGACGATTCCGCTAAATATGACCTCGTCGCGCGCGCGAGCCGCGCGATCCCTTCCTCGATCTCTTCGGGCTTCAGGGAGCCGTAGCAGAGCCTGAGGGAGGCCGAATAGTCCTCTCCCGAGGGGTTGCCCGTCCACTGGAGCGCGCCGGGAAGAAAGGATGCCCCGGCTTCCACTGCGCGGACCAAAAGTTCCACCGCGGAATAGCCAGCCGGAAGGCTGAGCCAGAGCTGGAAGCCCCCCGCCGGCCGGGTCCATTCAACGCCCTCGGGCATATTGCGGTCGAGGGCCGAAAGCGCGGCGTCCCGTCTGATCCGGTAGTGCTCGCGGACCAGCGCGCCGTGGGCGCGATAGCCCGATTCGTCTTCCAAAAAAACCCGGGCGATTCCCTGCATGAGGGGCGGGCAGCCCAGGTCCATGGCCTTCTTTACCGCCGTGAGGCTGCGGATCCGCTCTTCCGAGGCGATGAGCCAGCCGACCCGCAGGCCGGAGATAAAGGACTTGGAGAGGGAACCGAGAACGATGGAGCGTTCCGTGCCGAGACTCCCGAGAAAGGAAGCCGGCGCCTCGGGTCCGAAATGGAGATCCCGGAAAATTTCGTCGGCCAGGATAACGCTCCCCGTCCGTCGCGCCCATTCGACCGCGAGCGCCTGACGGTCCGGCGCGATGTCCGTTCCCATGGGATTGTGGAGGATGGGGCACAGGTAAAGGAGGCCGCCCGCGAAACCGCTGGCGCCGCCTTCCGGCAATCGTTCGGGCCGGGGGCCCCGGGAGTCGCGCTCCACGAAGACGGGGCGTACGGCGAAGGCCTCGAAGGCGTTGAGTACGCCGGAGTAGCAGGGCGTTTCGCAGGCCACGGGCGTGCCTTTTTCCGCGGCCTCGCGGGCGATGAGGGCGAGGGCCTGCTGGGAGCCGCTGGTCACGAGCACGTTTTCCGGCCCGATCGCCAGGGAGCGCTCGCGGTATAGGTTTGCTATGGACTCCCGCAGCGGTAAAAGTCCCCGGGGGTCGCCGTAATCCAGGAACATTTCCTCGCCCCCTTCCAGGGCCTCGTGGGCGAGCCGGGTCAGGGTCCCTTTTGGGACGGTTTCCGGGTCGCCGATTCCCCGGGTAAAGGCGATCACCCCCTCACGATTCGCCAGCGCCATCAATTCCCTGATATCCCGTTCGGATTCCGCGCGGCCAGAGCGCGGCCTGTCTTCTGGCCTGGGTTCCGGTGCGCGAGTCGCCGGCTCGGTTATGAAGGTTCCCCTCCCGACGTGGGAGTAGATAAGGCCTTCGTCGGTTAAGTCTTTGAGGGCCCGCCGGACGGTGGCGGCGGTTACGCCCTTGGTTGCGGCAAGCTCGGTTACCGCGGGCAGCCGGGTTCCCGGGGAAAGCTCTCCCGAGGAAATGGCCGTCCTGATTTCCTTCGCGATTTGCGCGTAGAGGGGAAGGAATTGATCGGCATTTTTTATCGAAATATCAGACATATCCATGGTAATAATACGGTATTAATACACATTGTGTGGTCCGTCAAGCTTTCTAAGCCGGATTATCCGAAAAACATGAAAAAAAAACCGGGTCAGGGTATAGTTGTCCCAGGAGTCACTATGCACAAAATCATTTTTGCCTTGGGATTTGCCCTTTTTCTGTCACCGGTCGCCTTGATCGCCGAAGGCGCGGCCGAAGAATATCAGGCCGACGACGAATACGAATACGATTATGACGATTCCGGCGAGTATGACGAGTATGACGGCGAGGAATACGACGATTGGGATTATGGCGATTATGATAATGGCGACTACGACGATTACGAGGAAGACCCCGTTTTTGAGATAATCCGCTCCGGTTCACTGGATGAAATTCGCGCGGCGATGGGCGAGAAGGTGGATTCTTCCGGGAATACGTTGCTCATGACGGCATGCGCGAGCGATAGGGAAAAGGCGGTGCTTGAATACCTGCTTTCCGTGGGATCCTCTATCGAGGCCAAGAATTTCGCGGGGGAAACGGCCCTTATGTTCGCCTGTCAAAACGGTACGTCGGCGGAAACCGTGGCGTTTTTGCTGCAGCGGGGAGCGAGCCTTGCCTCCCGGGACGAAGACGGCCGCACGGTCCTTATGTACGCCGCCGGGAACGAGGACCTGAGCGTGCTTTCGTGGCTCCTCAAGGAACGCCTGAACGACGTGAAGGGGTCGATCGGGACGGTCGATGAATACCGGCGGACCGTTCTTTCCTATCTGTGCGGCAACGCTTCGGCGGATCCCGCCCTCATCAAGCGGCTCATCGCCTTGGGCTCCGACGTGAACGCGGCGGATTCCGACGGAACCTCTCCCCTCGCTTTCGCGGTTTCGTCCGACCTTCCGCTGGCGGCGATACAGGCCCTCCTTTCCTCCGGCGCGAAGGCCACCGTCCGCGACGAATACGGAACCACCCCGCTCATGTACGCCGCCTCGAGCAACGGGGACCCCGAGGTAACGAAGCTTTTGCTGGCCTCCGGGGCGAAGGTCAACGACCTCGACGATTACGGTTACTCGGCGCTGATGTTCGTGTTCTACAATGAAAACCCGGACGCGCTCTACCCCGTTCTGCGAAAGGCCGGCGCCGATCCCTCCGTTCGGGGGAACGACGCCGTAACCCCGCTCATGCTCGCGGCCCAATACGGGCGGCTCGAAATAGCGAAGGCCCTTATAGCCGACGGGGCGAAGGTCAACGCGGTGGACGACCTCGGCAAAACCGCCCTGATCTACGCGTGCGAGAATAACGGGGACGACTCCCTTATCGCGGCCTTGCTTGACGCCGGCGCCGATATCTTGCCGATAGACGAAACGGGCATGTCCGCCCGGGACTATGCCGCGGACAACTGGAATCTTGAGGGCAGCGAACAGCTGGACCGGTTGGAAAGCCCCCTTACCTCGCTGTAAGCGCCCTCGGCGGCTCCGAGGTTCACTCGGCGAGGTATACCCGCGCCTCGTAGGGGCGCAGTAGCGGGGGGTCGGGAATCGCGGTTTCTTTCCCCGCCGCGCTTTCCGATCCGGCCTTTGCGTAATTCCCGATCAATAGCGTTCCCGCCTTCTTCAGGGCCTCCGCCATGGGCGCGAGGCTTTGGTCCGTATCGGTAAAATTGAGCGCCGTCAGAAGTTTCGAGCCCGCATAGGACCGCTCGTAGGCGTATACCGCCTCGCTGTCGGCCATAAACTCCGTGAAAGCGCCGCCGTAGGCGAGGATGGGGTATTTCTTCCTGAGGGCAATGAGCCGTTTATAATAGTGGAATACCGAGTTTTCGTCGGCGAGCGCGGCCTCGGCGTTAATTTCCCGGTAATTGGGATTAACGCCGATCCAGGGCTTTCCCGCGGTGAATCCGGCGTTCGCTCCCCCCGTCCATTGCATGGGCGTTCGGGCGTTGTCGCGGCCCATGTAGTGGATCGCCGGCAACAGGTCCGCCTCTTTCTTGCCGTGGAGCGCCATTTGCTCGCGGGCCCAGTTCTTGATTTCCACGTCGTCGTAGTCCTCGAGGCGCGGGAAGGCAACGTTGGTCATGCCGAGTTCCTCGCCCTGGTACACGTAAGGCGTTCCCTGTTGGGTGTGGATCATGGTGGCGAGCATCTTCGCGCTCGTCTCCCGCCATCGGGGCGCGTCGTTCCCGAAGCGGGAAACCATGCGCGGTTGGTCATGGTTATTGAGATAGAGACTGTTCCAGCCCTTTTCGTCCAATTCCCGTTGCCATTTGCCGAGTATACGCTTCAGCTCCGTGAGTTTCCAGGGAACCGGGTCCCATTTGCCGCCCGTGCCGTGGTCTACGCCCATATGCTCGAACTGGAACACCATGCCAAGCTCGTTCCGCGACTCGCCCACGTACAGCGCGGCCAGCTGCGGGTCCACGCCGGGGGTTTCCCCGACGGTTAAAAGGTCGCGGCCGGCGAGCACCCGCCCGTGCATTTCCCGAAGGAATTCGTGTATGCGGGGCCCGTTCATGAAGGTAGTAAACCGCGAATCCTTGGATATCATATTGATCACGTCCATGCGGAACCCGTCCACGCCCAGGTCGAGCCAGTATTTCATCATGGCGTACACTTCCTCGCGTACGCGGGGGTTTTCCCAGTTCAGGTCGGGCTGTTTTTCCGCGAAAAGGTGGAGGTACCATTGGTCCCGCTCGGCGGCGTATTTCCACGCGGGGCCGGAGAAAATCGACTGCCAATCGTTCGGGGGCAGTTCCTCGCACGAGCCGCCCCGTCCTTCCCGCCAGATATAGTAGTCGGCGTAGGGGCCTTCCCGCGACTTTCGGGACTCGACGAACCAGGCGTGCTCGTCGGACGTATGGTTCACCACGAGGTCCATGACGAGCCGGATGCCGCGCGCGTGGAGGGCGGCGAGCAGCCGCTTCCAGTCGTCGAGGGTCCCGAATTCCTTCATGATGGCCCGGTAATCGCTGATATCGTACCCGTTATCGGCGTTCGGCGAGGCGTAGACCGGGGAAAGCCATACCGCGCTCACGCCCAGCTCGGCCAAATAGTCCGCCTTTGACGCGATTCCCGCGAGATCGCCCACGCCGTCCCCGTTCGAGTCCATGAAGCTTCGGGGATAAATCTGGTACACTACCGCTTCTTTCCACCATGCCTTCGTCATTTCTTTCCTCCCGATTCAGTATCCGGTTTGAGCATGCGCCTTTTCATTGCCGTTGTCAAACCGGTTTAGCGATTCCTTCGGGGCTCGTATGGCGCGGGTTTCGCATGTTGCGAGACGCCGGAATGTGGCGTATAGTGACTCAATGCGAGACGATGGGTCCTATAAGTGCCATTTTTGCGATGAATGCGACGGGCACGGCTGTGTCGGCGAACTGCCCGGAATGGGCGGCGTGTACGGCAACGATAATTTTATACGAAACTGCGCCGATTGGGCCGAGTTTGCCCGCGCCCCGCGGGACGATTCAGAGCTACCCGCGGTACGGCTTGCGCCCCTGACCGGGGCCATGCAAAACGTCGGGTATCGGGAAGAGCGGGCGTTCTACCACGACCTCGCCGACTCCGCCCTGGCCGCCGGGGTCCGGCTCTCCATCGGCGACGGCGCGCCCGACGAGAAATTGAGGTTCGGGATCGAGGCCTTGGCCGCCAGAAGCGTCCGGGGCGCCGTCTTCATTAAGCCCTATCCCAACGAACGCGTGCTCGAGCGCGTGGAATGGGCCCGGCCCGTGGCCGAAATCGTCGGGGTGGATATCGATTCCTACGCCATCGTGACCATGCGAAACCAGGTAAACCTGCAACGGAAAACCGCCGCTGACCTTAACGAAATCAAGCGGCACGCCGCCCTTCCCTTCGCGATCAAGGGCATCTTCCGGGAATCGGACCTGGAGCTGGTGCGCGAGGTTCGGCCCGACGTCGCGGTTATTTCCAACCACGGCGGCCGCGTGGAAACGGACCGGGGAAGCACCGCGGCCTTTCTCGCGGCCTACGGGCGAGAATTGCGGAACCATTGCGGCGAGCTGTGGGTCGACGGCGGCGTACGGCGCAGGAGCGACCTCGAGACCGCCGCCTTCTTCGGGGTGAGCGAGGTGATGGTCGGGCGGCCCTTCGTCACGGCCCTCTTGCGGCACGGACGGGAGGGAATCGCCCGGGCCTTGGCGGCGCTCGTCGCTCGCGCGGGAGCGCGGGCCGTCGCGGGATCCGTTCCCGAACGATTCTAGGGCCCGAGGGTATTTGCGGTATGGCGACGATTAAGGACATAGCCCGCGACGCCGGCGTAAGCGTTACCACCGTATCGAACGTGATTCACGGGAAGCTTTCCCACGTCGCCAAGGATACGGTGGAACGGATCAACCGGATAATCGAGCGGTACGATTACGCGCCGAACCTTTCGGCCCGGGCCCTGGTAAGCAAGAGCTCCCGCATTATCGGCGTTATTAACCACCTGCTCGCCGATTCCACCGACTGCAGCTTCCTCCAAGACCCCTTCCACGGCGCGTTTATCGGCGGTATTGAATGCGCGCTGCGCGAGCGCGGGTATTACATGATGGTCCGTACCGTCAGGGACGAGAGCGAGCTTTTCTCGCTTTTCCGGAATTGGAACCTTGACGGCGTTATCCTTGCCGGGATTTTCGAGGGCAGCTTTTTCGGCGGTCTCATATCTTCCGATAAGCCCGTCGCGCTTCTGGACAGCTATATAGAGAACGGCACGGTATTCAACGTGGGCCTCGAGGATTATCGGGGCGGGTATCTCGCAACGGAATACCTGATCGGCAAGGGACACCGGAATATCGCGTTCGCCTCGCCCCGAATCGAGCGGGCGGGCGTTCTGGAAGAGCGGTTTCGGGGCTATCGGGACGCCCTCGAGGCCGCGGGAATACCCTTTGACGGGCGGTTGGCGTTCGAATGCCCCATGACCGTCGACGGCGGCCGCGACCTTGGCCGTACGCTTTCTTCCCGCAAGGACGTTACCGCGGTCTTCGCCACCGCCGACCTCCTCGCCGCGGGAATCATCGGCGGGCTGAACGAGCGGGGCGCGCGCGTGCCCGAAGACGTTTCCGTCATGGGTTTCGACGACGTGTACATCAGCCGCATTACCACCCCCCAGCTCACCACGGTGCATCAGGACGCCCGCGAGAAGGGAACGGTGGCCGCCAACATGATGGTCGATTACCTGGAAGGCAAAACCGCGGCGTCCCGCACCGTGGTTATGCCGGTTTCCATCGTCGAACGGGATTCCGTGCGATCGGTTTAAGCGAGGGAAGGATACGGCGAATGGTGGAGTTTAAGGGCGCCTTGTTCGATCTGGACGGCGTGATAGTCGACACGGCGAAGTACCATTATCTCGCGTGGAAACGCCTGGCGGAGAGCCTGGGCTTCGAGTTTTCCGCGGAACGCAACGAGCGGCTGAAGGGCGTGAGCCGCAGGCGCTCCCTGGAGATACTCCTGGAGATCGGCGGCCTTTCCTTTTCCGAGCGCGAGATGCTCGAGCTGACGGAGCGAAAGAACGCCTGGTACGTGGAATACCTATTAAAGCTCGACTCGGGCGCGCTGCTGCCGGGGTCCCGCGAATACCTGGAAGCGCTCCGGTCCCGCGGCGCGCGCGTCGCCCTCGCCTCCGCGAGCAAGAACGCGCGGCTCATTCTGGATCGGTGCGGAATCGCCGGCCTCTTCGACGCGATCGTCGACGGAAACGCCGTTTCGAGGGCAAAGCCCGACCCCGAGGCGTTCCTGAAGGGAGCGGAAGCCCTCTCCCTCCCGGCGGCGGAATGCGCCGTTTTCGAGGACTCATTGGCGGGGATCGAGGCCGCGAAGGCCGCCGGAATGGCGGCGGTGGCCGTGGGAAGGCCGGAAAACCTTCCCGGGGCCGATCTTTATATCGCGAACCTCGCCGAAATGCTCATTTGATCTCTACGCCGCCGAAGGTTACGGTGCCGTTGATCGTGACCGTCGGGGCCGCGGGGTCGGTCGAGGACGGATACTTGCACTCCGACCCGCCGAGTACGGGGATTACGTGGGTGACGACCCGGACGCCCTGGGGGAGGATTATTTCCACCCCGCCGAATACCGCGCTCACGTCTATGGACACGTTGCCGCTTATCCGCGCGTTCACGAGGTTGACGGTAAGGCCGCCGAAGATGGCCGTATAGACGCCGCCGAGGAATTCCTCTTCGCCGTAGTAAACGTGCTCGCCGCCGAAGGTGACCGAAGCCTTCTTGTGCCCCTCTCCGGGTTTCGAGGACGAGGTAAAAACGCCGCCGCCCGAGCGCGTCGCCGATCCGTTTCGCCGTTCGGGACCGGGACCGGGGTCGCCGGAATTTCCCTCCTCTCCGCTATCGTACGGCCGGAACGGGCGGTCTCCCCCCCGATTGCCGTTTCCGAAGAGAATCTGGAGGCCCACCGCCAGCAATACCACCGGGAATATCAGTTTCCACCCGTAGCCGTGGGGAACGATCCCCTGCCGGTCCAGAAAGAGCAGGGTACCGATTCCGAACAATATGACGTTTCCGGCGTTTGGCCCGACCTGCGTCATGGACAGGAGGGCGGGAATGATCAGGAAGAGGGTCCACCATCCCGCCAGGTTAAAGTCAAAATCAAAATACCCGAGCATGTTTCCGCCGATGAAGACCCCGGCTGCCAGGAAAAGAACGCCGATAACCACTGTCGTTATGTCTCGTTTCATAGTGAATACCCCTTTAACTACGTATAACACCTTCAGTATATGAATCGGTTCTCCCGATCCGCGAGTTTCGCGAAAAAAAGCGCGCTCAGGAGAGGTTTTTCAGGGAGGAGAGCAAAAGCAGGGGATTCGCGTTGGCCCTGTTCTCCAACCGGACGAAATCGTCCCGGGTTTCGGTGGCGGACCCGGAGAGGACCAATTCCCCGGACGTTCTTCGGTACCACAGGTAATGGACCTCGGGACGCTCGAGAAGCCGCCGCCTGGATAGGCTATCCAGGAGTTCGGCGGCGATTTCCACGTGATTGGCCTGCCCGCATTGGTAGTATACGCGGCTGCCGCATATGCAGATCACGACCCGCCTGAAGCCTTCCGCTATCGAGTCGTCGTTTCGGAAACCGTCCAGGACGAGTCGGAGGGAGCCGAGGGAAAGGTCGTAGCCCCGCAGGCGCAGTTCCTTGCGCAGGGCCACGATTTCCTGCCGTACCGTATTGAGGCCGTCTTCCCTGATCGTGGCCGCCTGCAATCGCTTGCGCCATTGGCGGAATTGGTTCTCGTAGGAGGCGAATTCCGGGGTATGGGAGAGGAGGGTTTCGGTTTCCGAAAGGAGTTTCCATTCTGGGGCGAACCGGTCGGCTAAAAACCGCCCGATCGCGCCTTCGGTTTTGCGCGCCATGGATGTTTTGAGTATAATGCGGATTGGATGAAATATCTCGCGATTTCGGACATACACGGGAATCTCGACGCGCTGAACGCGGTCCTGGCCGCCGCCCTGGACGGGACGGACGGAATCGTCTGCCTCGGCGACGTAGTGGGGTACGGCTTCGAGCCTTCCGCCTGCGTGTCCCGGCTGCGGGAACTGGAGGCCGCCGGGCTCCTGAAGGCGTGCGTGACCGGCAACCACGACGCGGGCGTTCTCGGCGCGGTTTCCTCCCGGTGGTTCAACGCGAACGCCCGGTTCGCCCTGGAATTTACCCGGGCCCGCCTGACCCCCGAAAGCCTCGCCTGGCTGGCGGCCCGACCGACCGACGCGGAGTTCGAAAGCGGGGTTCTCGCCGTGCACGGCTCTCCCCTGGAGCCGGTTACGGGCTATCTTTTCGGCGGAGACGAAACGGAGAAGGCCCTAAAGCGCCTGGAGGCGCGGGGCGTACGCCTGTGCCTCGTGGGGCACACCCATACGCCGGCCTGGTTCGTTAAGGGTTCCGGTGATGCGGGCTTTCGCGCCGCCCCGGGCACGGAGATTCGTTTTTCGCCGGCCGGCGGCCTTCCGTTCCCCGGGATTATCAACCCCGGCAGCGTGGGGTTTCCCCGTTCGCGGCCAGAAGAAGTCGACGCCGCGGACTATCCCGCGGAATACGCGCTCTGGGACAGCGAAACCATGGCCGTGGAATTCCGGGAGGCGCGCTACGATCGAAGGCGCTTCGAGGAGGGAACGGGCCGGCTGTACGGCTCAGCCGAATGAGGCGAGGTACTCCCAGCGCGCGATCTTTTCTTCAAGTTCCGCGGCGGCTGCGTCGAACTCCCTGCCCCAGGCGGCGAGCTTGAGGTGGTCGGTTTCCCCGCCTGACAGGAGGCCTTCGAGCTCCGCCTTCCGGTTTTCCAATTTTTCGATTTCCGCCTCGATGCCGGCGTACTCTTTTTCCTCGGCGAAGGTCCGCTTCTTGGGCCTGTTTCGCTCCGCCTTTTGGCCCGCCGATTCGGGAGCCTGGCTCCCGGCGGGCGATACGGCGTTTTGCCTTCCCGATCCGGCCCCGTCGCCCTTTCTCCCCCGTTCGCCCTTCGTCGCCGCCTCGGCCTTCGCCTCTTCCCTTTGCAGTTCGAGGAGCTCCGTGCAGCTGCCCACGAAGCCGTCCACCGAGCCGTCGCCCGTGAGGACGAAGAGGGTGTCGGCGACGCGGTCCATGAAGAAGCGGTCGTGGGAGACCACGAGGAGGCAGCCCGCGAAGCCCTCGAGGAATTGCTCGAGGACGCCCATGGTGTAGATGTCGAAGTCGTTGGTGGGCTCGTCGAGCACGAGGAAGTTCGGGTTGGACACGAGGAGGCGCACGAGGTAGAGCCGCTTGCGCTCGCCGCCGGAAAGGGTGCCGACGGGGGAGTGCTGGATTTTGCCCTCGAAGCCGAAGCGCTCGAGGAGTTGGCCCGCGCTCACCGTTTTGCCGTTCGCCATGGCGACTACTTCCGCCGCCTCGCGCACGTAGGCGAGGACGGTCATGTCGACGTTCGGGAATGAGGGGTTTTGCTCGTAGTAGGCGAAGAGGGTGTTGTCGCCCCGAACGACGGTTCCCGAGTCGGGCTCGAGCTTGCCGGTGAGCAGGTTGAGGAGGGTGGTTTTGCCAGAGCCGTTGTTCCCGAATACGCCGATGCGCTCGCCCCTTTTGAAGGAGTAGGAAAAGTCGGAGATGATGTGGTTTTGCCTCGCGCCGGAAGGTTTGGCGGCCGCGGGGTTTATCGGCTCGCCGCCTTCGGGCTTTGATTGCGCGCCGGCTGGTTTGCTGCCCGCGGGCGCCGGTTGGGGCCAGCTTTTGGAGATTCCGGTGACCTCGAGTATCTTCCCGCCGAGCCTTCGGCCCGTGATCTCGAAGGCGAATTCCTTGTCAGTGGCGAGCTTTTCGCGGTTGATCATGCGGTGAATGTTGTCCACCCGGGCGCGGGCCTTGGTGCCCCGGGCCTTCGGGCCCCGAAGGAGCCATTCCCGCTCGGTGCGGAGGACCGATTCGATCCGTTCCTCGGCGTTTGCGGCGATTTCCCGCTCCAGTTCCTTTTTTTCGAGGTACCGGGAAAAGTTCCCCTCGTACATGGTGAGGCGGCGGTTGTCGAGCTCGTAGATGCGGTTGCACACCGAGTCGAGGAAGTAGCGGTCGTGGGTGACCATGAGGACCGAGCGGTCCGTGGCGGCGAGGAATTCCTCGAGCCAGGCGATGGTGCGGATATCGAGGTGGTTTGTCGGCTCGTCGAGGAGGATGAGGCGGGTATCTTCCACGAGGACCTGGGCGAGGGCGACCTTTTTGACCATGCCGCCCGAGAGGGTGCCCATGACGAGTTCCAGGTTGTCGATGCCGAGGGTGGTCAGGACCGAGCGGATTTGGGCTTCCAGGTTCCACAGGTCCTTTTCGTCCATCTCGTGGGTGAGTTCCTCGAGGCGTTTGGTGAGCCGGTCGGCGGTTTTGGTACCGGTGCCTTCCGGTTGGCTCCCTTCGCGGGCGAGCTCCTCGCATACCGATTCGTATTCCCTGATCGTGTCGAGCTTGGGGCTCCTGGATTTGAATATATGGTCGATGATGCGGTCCGAGGGATCGAAAGCCGGGTTTTGCGGCAGGTAGGAAATCCCGGCGGCCTGGTTCGCGATGATGGTACCGGAATCGCCCTGAAGCTCCCCCGCGACGCAGCGGAGGAGGGTACTCTTGCCGGAGCCGTTTTTGCCGATGAGGGCGGCTTTGTCCCCCTCGTCGAGGCCGAAGGAAACGCCGGTAAAGAGCGGGGCTTCGCGGCCCATGCGGGTAAGGCCGTTCACTGAAAGAAGGTTCATGGAATGGAGTATAGCAAAAGCGGGCCGCGTTGTCCCCGGCGCTGAGCGTGCGGCCGGGCGTGAAGCATTGTCCCCCGCGGGGGTTTCCGGCTATCCTGTATCGATATGAAGATGCTGAACGACGCCGAAATCCGCGAGGTCATGGCGATTCTCGCCCGCTCGAACCCCGAGCCGAAAACCGAGTTGGTGAGCGTGAACGCGTACACGCTCCTGGTGGCGGTCATGCTTTCCGCCCAGATGACCGACAAGGGCGTGAATAAGGCCACCGCGGCCCTTTTCGCCGTGGCGGACAGTCCCGAAAAAATGCTCGCCCTCGGCCTCGAACGGCTCGGCGAATACGTAAAAAGCGTGAATTATTGGCCCACCAAGGCGCGCCATATCATCGAGACGAGCCAGGCCCTGGTAGACCGGTTCGGCGGCGCGGTGCCCGATACGCGGGAAGCGCTGGAAAGCCTTCCCGGCGTAGGCCGGAAAACCGCCAACGTGATGCTGAACGCCGCCTTCGGAAAGCCGACCATGCCCGTGGATACCCACCTCTTGCGCGTGGCGCCGCGGCTGGGCCTTTCTGCCGAAACCACGCCCCGGGGCGTGGAAGACGATCTCATGGCGAAAATACCCGCCGAATTCCTCCTCCATGCCCACCACTGGCTCCTCCTGCACGGACGCTACGTGTGCGTGGCCCGGAAGCCCAAATGCGCCGAATGCCCGGTGGAAAGCCTGTGCCCGAAAAACGGGGTGGAGCCGCCCGCGGCGTAGCCCTCCCGCGGCGGGACCCGTTTCCCGGTTTCACGGGCGGGGCGCCGGCTTGTTTCCGCCCGTTTCGGGTGGTATGGTTCTAGGCATGCTGAAAATAGAAAACGTGACAAAACGGTACGGCGACTTCGTCGCCGTGGATTCCCTCTACTTCGAGGCCAAGCCCGGCGAGATTTACGGGCTGATCGGGCCGAACGGCGCGGGAAAGTCGACCACGATCCGCATGATCATGAATATTCTGGCGCCCGACGCGGGAACCGTGCTCCTTGACGGAAGGCCCTTCGCCGAGAAGGACCGAAACCGGGTGGGGTATTTGCCCGAGGAACGGGGCCTCTATCGCAAACAGAAGCTTTCCGACGTGCTTTTATACCTCGCGGCCCTAAAGGGCTGTCCCGCCCGGGTCGCCCGCCCCCGGCTGAACGATTGGCTCGAGCGGTTCGAGCTTTCCGAATGGAAGGACAAGCGCCTCGATTCCCTCTCGAAGGGCATGTCCCAGAAGGTTCAATTCATCGGTTCCGTCCTGCACGATCCCGAGGTTGTCTTTCTGGACGAGCCCTTTTCGGGCCTCGATCCCGTCTCGGCCGACGAACTGCTCGGCTATATCCGGGAATTCCGCGAGCGGGGCAAGCTCGTGCTCTTTTCCACCCACGTAATGGAGCAGGCCGAGCGCGCCTGCGACCGGATCGTCATGCTCAGCCACGGCAAGAAAATCCTGGACGGGTCCCTGAAAGAGATAAAGCGGAACGCCGGGGGCGACGCGCTTTTCGTGAGCCTTGACGCGGGCGGCGATCCCGTCCCGGCGGACTTCCTCGCCGGCGTCGCCGGCGTCGCCTCCGTCGCGCCTGACGGAGACGGGTTTATCCTCTCGCTCGAGCCAGGCGCGGACCGCGACGCGATCCTTTCCGCGCTTGCCAAGCGGGGCGGAATCCGGACCTTTACGGTACGCGAGCCCTCGCTCCATTCCATTTTCGTGTCCGTCGCGAAAGGAGAAGACCGATGAACTCAGGCAAATTGGCGGTGGTATTCCGCTACGAATTTCTGAAGATGGCGAAAACGAAGACCTTCCTCGTGACGACCCTGCTCGGCCCCTTTCTCATCGTGGCCGTCGCCGTGCTTCCCTCGATTATCGCGATGAAAACCATGGACCGCTCCCATGACGTGCTGCAGATCGGCCTCCTGTCCCGTGGCGAGGCCGAAGCGCGGGTTATGGCCGATATACTCGCCCCCGCGATAACCGCCAAGGGCTGGAACTACCGCGTTTCGGCGGACGAGGCGGCCTTGCGCGCGGATACGCTCTCGGGCGACTTGGACGGGTATTTGAAGCTGCCCGAGGGATTCCCGTCGGACGCCGCCTTCTCGAACCCGGAAGGGGAACGGCCGTTCGGCTGGTTTTCCAAGAACGGCGCCGACCTCTTCGTGTTCGACGCGGTCAAGGGCCTCGTTTCCTCCGCCGTGGTCTCGGAGCGCCTGGCGGGCGCGGGGGTGGAGGAATCCTGGGCCCGCTCCCTCCTGGCGCCGGTCGACCTTCCGGTATACCGCCTAAACGAGGGCTCCGCGGACGGGGGCGCGGCCGAAAACACGGAAGACGCCTTTTTAACGACGCTTTTGACCGGCGTGTTTTTTTGCATGATCATTTACATGACCGTACTTCTGTACGGACAGCAGACGGGGCGCTCGGTGGTCGCCGAGAAATCCTCAAAGATCGTGGACATACTCCTTTCCTCCGCCCGCGCCGAGGATATCCTCTTCGGGAAGATCCTCGGTATAGGGCTCGCGGGCCTCGTGCAGTACGCGGCTTGGGGTTGTATCTCCGCCGCGGCGCTTGCCCTCCTCGGGCCGGTCTTTGGCGTAACCCTGCCCGTTACGGTAGGGATCGGTTCCTTCGCCTGGCTCGCGGCCTTTTTCGTGGCGGGGTATCTCCTCTTCGCCTCGTTCTACGCCTCCTTCGGCGCCGCCTCGGAAGACGACCAGCACATGGCGCAGCTCTCCATGCCCGTTATTTTCGTGCTCGTCATTCCCATGGTCATGATGCAGGCCTTTATCCAGCGGCCCGATTCGCCCGTAGCCGTCGTTCTTTCGTACGTGCCGTTCACCTCGCCGATGGTGATGATGATCAGGCTATCCGTGGGGGCGGCAAGCGTCGCGGAGGGGCTCGCGTCGCTCGCCGTCCTCGCGGCGTCCGTTATCGGCAGCGGTTTTCTCGCCGCGAAGATATTCCGGACCGGCCTTTTAATGTCGGGGAAAAACTTCAATTTCAAGGATATCGCCGGTTGGCTCCGCGCGTGATTTTTTAGGGGGGCGTCGGCCTGCCGATAAACCGGCTTAGCCCCGGCGCTCCACCAAAAAAAGGTATTCGCTAACGTGCCGTGCCCGATCGGAGAGGTTTCTGCTTCCCCGAAACGCGTTGTAGCGGGTTTCGAAGGCCTCGACCTTCCCGTGCCGGCCCAGGAGGGCGGTCATGGAGTCCCGATCGATAAAGCCCTCCGAGTTGAACGACACCAGGACGAAGGGCGCGTCGAGCGCCTCGATGAGCGATTCGAGCCGGATCGCGGCCTCGGCGCGGCGGTTATAGGCGGAGCGGTTCCAGTTTTCGGGTATGCCCGACACCCGCGAAACCGCCCCGGGCTCGCGGTATTCCGCCAGCAGGTTCAGCATGAAATAATTGGAACCGTAGGGGTGCTGATTGTAGGGCGGGTCCAGGTAGGCCAAGTCCACCGGGGGGAGCGAGGCGGCGGCCTCCGTCGCGTCGGATTGCAGCACCAGGGTTTCGCACTCGTGGCGGCTCAGGACCGGAAAGGGCAGGGTAATGTCCCCGGTGATGCGGGAAAGGGCGTCGCGCCCGGAGCCGCCGAATTGGCCAATGCCCGTTCGGCGGTTCTTGTGAAAGCCCTTGAAAACGCCCGAGGTGTTCGCGTGGACCGAGGCTTCGGCGAGGAGGGGGGCGAGGAAAAAATCCCGCTCCCGTTCCTGCAGCCCGCCGATGAGGGCGCGGGCCGTGTCCAGATAGCGGGCGTTTCGCTTGGTGTAGAAAACCCGCTCCCCCGGCTTGATATCGCCGTCGTCTTCCGGCGCGTAATCCCGCGCGATGAGCCCCTCCCGCAGGGGGCCGTCGGTAAGGCGCCGAACGAGGTCGCGGTGAATCGCCGTGAGCCCGTCCAGGTCAATTTCGGAGCGGTTCGCGAGGTAGCAGCGGTTGATGGACGCGGCGTAGGTCTCGAGGTCGTTGGCGGCGAGGAAGGAGGCATGCCCCTTGAGATAGCGGGAAACCGCCCCGGAGCCCGAAAAGGCGTCGAAGGCCGCGATCTTTCTCCCGCCGAGCCGGGCGCGGACCCGTTCCACCGCGCTCCCGATGAACGGAAGGAGGGCGCGCTTGTTTCCGATATAGGTTATGAGTTGCGTGGTCAAGTACTCCGGGTCTTCCTGCATGACAGGGGCGATTATACCCGATACTCCGCCTCCTTGCCATGGAATGCGCGCGCTGCGTCGCATACCCCCGGTGAGTATCTTGACCTCGGCCGCTCTCTGGCGTATGCTTAAGATGTAAGATGGGACTTACAATTGGAGGCGTTTATGGCTACGGTACTTACCGGTCTTGCCGTTTTTCTCGCGGCGGGCCTCGTGATAGTTCGGCGATACAAGAAGGGTAAAGAGTCCTCGGCATCGGGCTGCGGCGGAAGCTGCGGCGGCTGTTCCGGCTGCGCGGGATTTACGGCGCGGGAAGACGGATCCTCGGGGCTTCCGTAACGGTTTCTTTTCGTAGTAACATCCCCAGGCGGTGAAAATGCGCTCGCTCATCCGCCTATACTTACTATGCCCCCTGGAGGATCCCATGAAACAGTTCGAGAACGTGACCGTCGTCAAAAAAGCCAACGTGTATTTTGACGGAAAGGTAACCAGCCGCACCGTGCTTTTTGCCGACGGAACGAGGAAGACCCTGGGAATCATGATGCCCGGCGAGTACGAATTCGGCACGGGCGACAAGGAAATCATGGAAGTGCTCGGCGGGTCGATGGACGTAATGCTTGCCGGCGAGACCGCCTACAAGACGTACGGCGAGGGCTTCTCCTACGAAGTGCCCGCCAATTCAAAGTTCAGGCTCATTGTCCGCGAGGTCGCGGACTATTGCTGCTCCTACGTAAAGTAAGGGAGGTTCCATGAATCCCGCCCTCGTCGAGACCCTCGGTTACGTCGCGTCCTTCATCATCCTCGTATCGCTGACGATGAAGTCCATCGTGCGCCTCCGCTGGATCAACGCGGCGGGATCCCTTCTTTTCGTGGTCTTCGCGGTCCTGACCCGTTCGGTCCCCACGGTGGTGATGAACGTCGGCATCATCGCCATAGACCTCTTTTACGCGTTTCGCATGGCGCGCATCGGCTCGGAATACCGCATGGTCCACGCGGAGCGGAACGGCGCCTTCCTGTCTTTCTTTTACGAGCGGCACCGGGCGGAGATAGACGCCATATTCGGCGAGGACGCGTTCGCCAAGGCGACCAATTTCGCCTGGTTCGTGGTGGACGACGAGATCGCGGGTCTCTTCGCCTGGCGCGACGCCACTCCCTCGGAATGCCGGATACTCATCGACTACGTGACCGCCCGCTACCGCGACACGCGCGTGGGCCGCTATTTCTTCGAGGACAACCTGCCCCTGTTCCGCGAAAAGGGCTACGTTTCGTTCCGCTACCTTAACGTGGGCGAGGGGCACTGGAAGTACCTCAGGAAGATCGGCTTCACCGAGGATTCCCCGGGCTGTTTCAGCAAGATAATCGGCGACGAAAGCCGCCCTTAATACACCGTTTCCCCGAGAAGGCGCCCGATAAGGTCCACCGCCATGCGCGCCGTGGCGTTTTGCACGTCGCGCACCGGGTTTACCTCTACCATGTCGGCGGAGTGCACCAAGCCGGTGCGCGCCATGGATTCCATGATAAAGAGGGCTTCCCTGCTCGTAATGCCCCCCGGCACCTCAATGCCCACGCCCGGGGCGAACCGGGGATCGATCACGTCTACGTCAAAGCTCACGTGCACGCAGTCCACCCGTTCCCGGAAAAAGGCCTCTATGGCGTCCATGCAGCCGGCGATTCCGTGCCGCTCGATATCGCTCATGGTGAATACCCGCACGCCCGAATCCTTCATGAGCTTCCGTTCCTTCGGGTCCAGGTCGCGCACCCCGATATAGCACACGTTCGACGGGTCAACCTTGCGGGCCTTGCTGTAAAAGCCGGTAAGCTCGGGAATGCCGAGGCCGCACGAGGCGGCGAGGATCATGCCGTGGATGTTTCCCGACGGGGTCGTTTCGGTGGTGTTGAAGTCGCCGTGGGCGTCTACCCACAAAACGCCGAGCTTGCGGTCGCCCGAGGAGTGGGCCGCCGATACCCCCGCGAGGGAGCCCAGGGCGATGGAATGGTCCCCCCCGAGAATGAGGGGAAAATCGCCCGCCCTGATTACTTGCTCCACGTGGGTGGCCAGCTGGCTGCACGCGTCGAGAATGGGCCCCAGGTGTTTCGCGTTGTCCACCGCGAGTTCCGAGGCCGGGTCTATGTATTCCTGGGGCGGGATCGAGATGGGCGGATACATATCGTCCGACTCGATCCCGAGGGAACCGAGCTTTTCGCGAAGCCCCGCGAGCCTGATGGCCGAGGGCCCCATGTCGGCCCCGCGTCGCGAAGCCCCGTAATCCAGCGGAATCTCGATGATCTGTACTTTCATGCCGGCGTTACCTCCTGGGCGTGTTCATGGGCTATGTTCCTGATCCACCGCCCGGTCTTGAGTTGCCAGGCGGCGATGGCGATTTTGACGATATCGGTAAGCTTCACGATGGCGTACATCCTGATCGGCCCGTAGTCGGTCAGGGCCGCGAGCAGGAATATTCCCGGCAAAAACAGCGCGAGGTTCACGCTTACGTCTACCCACAGCCCGAACTTCGCGTCGCCCCCGGCACGCGCGGTGGCGAACTGGGAATTGAGGTAGGTCCAAGCCGGCATGTAGCAGGAGATCACGAGGAGCATATCCCGCGTGACGGCCCTCGAGCCCGCCGAAAGGTTGCCGAAGACCACCGGAATGAGCAGGACCGAGCCTACCTCGAGCAGGGCCACGGCCACGCCGGCGACGATGGAGCCGGAGCGGAGCCAGCGAGCCTCTTCCTGCGCCTTTTCCAGCTCGTTCCGGCCCAGGGTGCCGCCGACGGTCACGCCCACGGAGGTATGGATCCCGTTGAAGACCAGGAAAAAGAGGTTCGCGATGGCCCAGCCCGCCGCCATGCCGGAAACGATCTCCGAGCCGCCGCGGCCGTTGTATACCGCGGTCATGACCGTCTCGGTGAGGACCCAGGACATTTCCCCGGCGAATAGGGCGGCGGATTTTCGGAGCATTGTCACGAAAATGCGGAGGTTTACCTTGAAAAAATCCCGCAGGGGAACCCAGAACTCGGGGTTGGCGCGCTTCGCGTAAACGATGAAGGCGGTCATTTCCACGAGCCGCGCGATCACCGTGGCGATGGCCGCGCCGCGCACCTCGAGCCGGGGCGCGCCCAGGTTGCCGTAGATGAGTACCCAGTTGAAAAAGGTGTTGACCACCGTGGAGGCCACAGAAATGATAAGGGGCGGCCGTACCTTGCCGATCTCGCGGAAGGAAGAGCCGATCATCATCGAGAAAACCATCGGAACGAAGGTCCACACGATGATCGAGAGGTAGTCTTTCGCTTGGGCGCTGATGGCGGCGCGCTCGGTGTTCGAGTTGAGCAGGAGCCCGATTATCGCGTCGGGAACCGTGAGGCTTAAGGCCGTGACCACGGCGGTCAAGGCAAGCCCTCCGAGGATCTTGAAGCGGAAAACCTGCTTCATTCCCGCGGAATCCTTGGCCCCGTTGAACTGGGACATGAACATTCCGCCCGCGCCGGCGAGGGTCATAAGGGCCACGAAGAAGACGAAAAGCACCTGATTGAGCACGTTTACGCCGCTCATCTTAATGTCGCCGAGCCCGGCGACCATGAAGTTGTCAATCAGGGAAACAAGGTTCTGCAGGAGGGACTGGAGCATGACCGGCACCGCGAGGGCGAGCGCCCCGCGGTAGAACCGGGCGGTTCCCACGTGTTTACGGAATTGCATAATCCGACTATACGGGAAAACGCTTGTCCTTTACCAGCCGTTTCTCAAAGATATTCTTCCCTGCTTTTCACCTCGAGCCCGCGGGTCTTGTACCATTCGAGCGCGTCGGTAAACTGCTTCGCGATCTTTATGTTCGTGATGAGCGGAATGCCGTAGTCCACGCTCATTCGCCGGATCAGGAAGTCGTTCTTCAGTTCGGTCTCGCGGTTGTTTTTGGGAATGTTGATGACCAGGTCCACCTCGCGGTCGCGGATCGCCTCGGCGATATTGGGCGACTTTTCCTCCAGGGGCCAGGCGAGGGCCGCGGCCTCCACGCCGTTGTTTTGGAGGAAGCGGGCGGTGCCGCTCGAGGCGACGATCTCGTAGCCCATGGCGCGGAGCTTTTTCGCGCTGTCGATAAAGTCTACCTTGTCCTCTATGGGGCCGGTGGAAAGGAGGATTTTCCCCTTCGGGATACGGTACCCCGTAGAGAGCATCGCCTTCATGAACGCGTCGCGAACGCCCCGTCCCAGGCAACCCACCTCTCCCGTACTGGTCATTTGCACCCCGGCGACGGGGTCGGCGCCCTTGAGCCGGGAATAGCTGAACTGCGCGGCCCTGACCCCCACGTAGTCAAAGTCAAGCCGCGAGCCGTCCACCCGTTCCACCGGCGCGCCCAGCTGGGCGCGGACCGCCATTGCGGCCATGTCTATCCGGAATACCTTGGAGCAAAAGGGCAGGGAACGGCTCGCCCGCAGCGTGCACTCGATGGCCTGAATGCCCGCGTTCTTCGCGAGGAACTGGATATTGAAGGGGCCGGTGATTTCCAGCTCCTTCGCGATCTTTCGGGCCGCCTTCTTGATCGCCTGGGCGGTGGAAAGGTAAATCCGCTGGGCGGGAAGCACCACCGTCGCGTCGCCGGAATGCACGCCCGCGTTTTCCAGGTGCTCGCTGATCGCGTACACGAGAATCTCGCCTGCGTTCGCCACGGCGTCGATCTCGATTTCCTTGGAATTCTCCACGTACCGGGAGATGACCGCCGGGCGCTCAAGGCCGATCTGGGCGTTCTTGGAGAGGAAGGCCTTCAGGCTCTGCTCGTCCCAGGCGACGCTCATGGTCGCGCCCGAGTCGACTACCGCGCTCTTCATGAGCACGGGGTAGCCCACCGATTCGGCGAACTCGTGGGCGGCCTGGATGCTCGAGACCTCGGCCCACTCCGGCTGCTTGATCCCCAGCTGGTCCATGAGCGCCCCGAACTTGTTCCGGTCTTCCGCCCGGTCGATATCCACGGGAGCGGTGCCCAGTACGGGAATTTTGAGACGGTCCAGGGGAATCGCGAGCTCGTTCGCGAGGCTGCCACCGTAGGAAAGGAGCACGCCCTCGGGCCGCTCGGCCTCCCACACGTCCAAGACCCGTTCCAGTGAAAGCTCCTCGAAATAGAGCCGGTCCGCGAGGCCTGAATCGGTGGAGACCGCCTCGGGGTTGCAGTTGACGAGGATGGAAGGCGAGCCGATCTCGCGCATGGTGCGCAGGGCCCCGCAGAGCGACCAGTCGTACTCGATGCTGCTGCCTATATGGTACGGGCCCGATCCGATTACGAGGGAGCCCCGTTCCGTGGGCTTCGCGTCGTCGGTAACCCCGTTATAGGTCATGTAGAACACCCCGCTCCTCGAGGGGTATTCCCCGGCGACCGAATCGATCTGCTTGACCGCGGGCCTCAGCGCCAGTTCCTTTCTGAGCAGGCGTATCTTGTCGCCGCGGGTCTTAAGGCACAGCCCGATCTGGTCGTCGGAAAATCCGGCCTGCTTGGCGCGCAGGATGAGCTCCTTCCCGGGAAGGCGGTCCCTCGCGGGGTTTCGCGCGCTCCCCGCCTGTTCCGGGGCGGCCTCGGCGGTTTTCCTCAGTTCTTCCTCGATGCCCCGTAGGCGGTCCATGGAAGCGATAAAGGCCCGGTCTATTTTGGCGTACTTACGGATGCGGTCGGCGGTCCAGCCCTCCCGCAGGGCGGAGTAGACGGCGTACACGCGAAGGTCCGTGGGGTTCCTCAGCGCTTCCTTCACGTCCCGGAAGGAATGGGAATGGCAGGCGAGTCCCGGAGAGGCCGGGTCGGCCATGCGCAGCGCCTTTTGCAGCGCTTCCTCGAAGGTTCGCCCGAACGCGAGGGCCTCGCCGACGGACTTCATCTCGCCCCCGATATGCCGGTCCACGTTGGCGAACCTTCCCATGTCCCAGCGGGGCACCTTGACCGCCACGTAGTCCATCGCTGGCTCCGCGGCGAGCCGGGTCGTGCCCGT
Organism: Spirochaetota bacterium; assembly: GCA_023443865.1. Lineage (GTDB taxonomy): Bacteria > Spirochaetota > Spirochaetia > Treponematales > Treponemataceae > Teretinema. The sequence goes on from JAEZST010000010.1 coordinate 67,915, forward strand.
CAGGGGATTCTCGGTCTCGGAAAGGGAAAAGCCGAGGGCGATGCGGGCCGCGACCCACGAAACGGGAATGCCGGTCGCCTTCGAGGCGAGGGCCGTGCTCCGGGACGCCTTGGGGCTCGCCTCAAATACCCGAAACCCGGAGCCGTCCGGATCCACGGCGAAGCGCACGTTCGCGCCGCCTATCACGTTCAGGGCCCGCGCTACCCGGAAGGCCGCATCTCGAAGGTTTTGGAATTCCCCGTCCGTAAGGGTCTGCGGGGGCGAAACCACGATGGACTCCCCGGTATGGATTCCCAGGGGGTCCACGTTTTCCAGGGCGCAGGCCGCCACGCAATTGTCCATGGCGTCGCGGAGGATTTCCAGCTCGATCTCCTTCCAGCCGCCCAGCCATTCTTCCACGCGGAACCCCCCGGCGGAGTCGGCCTTACGCTCGCAGTACCGTTCCAGTTCGTCCCGATCGGCGCACACCGCGCCGCGGTCCTCGGCGGTAGGGGTTTCCGAGCGGACCATGACGGGGTACCCGGCGAGTTCGGCTGCCTTGAGGGTCGCCGCCGCCGTTTCGCAGGCCTGGGAACGGGGCACGGGAACCCCCGCCGCCTCCATCGCCCGGATAAAATCGCCGCGGCGCGCCGCCTTTTCGGCGTCCGCGAGGGCGGTTCCGAGCACCTGCACGTTATACCGCTCGAGAATCCCGCGCTCGGTCAGTTCCATGGCGCAGGCCATGGCGGTACGCCCGCCGAAATGGGGGATAATCGAGTCGGGCTTTTCCTTTTCGATAACCTTGGTCACGAACTCGGCCGTTACGGGCAAAAAATACGTCGCGTCGGCGACGCCCTCGCTGGTCTGCACGGCGGTCATGTTCGGGTTTACCAGGACGGTCCTGATGCCCTCCGCCTTCAGGGCGCGGATGGCCTGAAAGCCCGCCTGGTCCGATTCTCCCGACTGTCCTATCTTCTGGCCGCCGGAACCGAGGACCAGTACGGTTCTGGGCGTAACGATGCGGTAATTGCTCATTCGGTTTTTCCTCCGTCGCGGACTAAGTTCAGGAAATTCTCGTACAGGAAGGCCGTATCCCGGGAACCGGGATTCCCCTCGGGGTAGAAAAGCACGCCGGTGACGCGTCCCTTGCGCGCGGAGTACCCCTCGATGGATCGGTCGTTATCGTTCAGGAAGAGGGGGACCCAGTCCGGCGGCAGGGAATCTTCCCGAATGCCGTAGCCGTGGTTTTGCGCGGTAACGTAGCAGCGGCCGTTTTCCAGGTGCACGCAGGGTACCGCCGGGCTTCGGTGCCCGTTTGGCATGCGGAAGGCCGAGGCGCCCGCGGCCACGGCGAGAATCACCGCCCCCTGACCCGTGGCGAACACGGGCTTATCCGATTCCAAAGCGGCTTTCAGCACGTGGAAGGTTTTGTCGCAGGAGGTCGGGTCGCCGGGCCCGCCGGCCACCGCCAGCGCGTCCCAGTCCTCGCCGGTGAAATCGTAGGACCAGGGAACGCGGACCACCGTGGTGTCTTCCCGTACGAGGCTGCGGATCGCGGAGAACCGCGCGCCGCAGTCCACGAGCACGATTTTCTTGGGGCCTTTGCCGTAGGAAATGGGTTTCTTGACCGAGGCGTGGGCGGGAAGGTTATGCTGGGCGGCCGTGCCGAACGAAACCTCACGGGTTCCGGCGACCAGGATTTTCGCCCGCATGGTTCCCCGCAGCCGCAGCCGCTGGATCAAGGCCCGGGTATCGATTCCCGAAATGGCGGGCACTTGCTGTTTTCGCAGCCATTTCGCCAGGGTTCGCGAAGCGGAGTGGTGGGTAACGAGGTCCGCGTAATCCGCCGTGACCAGGCCGGCGACCTGGGCGGAAAAGGCCTCGAAGCCCTCGGGAAAGCCGAAGGGATCGGTGGCGTCCTCGGCGACGCCGGTGGCGCCCGCGAGGGGCTGGGCGAGCACGAGCACGCAGCCCTTGAGCGCCGGATCGGTCAGCAGTTCGGGAAGCCCGGCCTGACCCGTATAAAAAACGATTTCGCCCGAAACGGAACTTTCGTGCCCGTAGGACAGTCCTTCAAATTCGGTACCGTCCTCAAGGATGATGCGGGCGGTATGCGGGGATTCCTGCATGGCAGGGCCTCCTGATCTGGATGTATGAATATAGTAAAATCATACCCCCGGGAAGCCCATAAAACAATAAAAATGATCAGAAATTCCGGATTAACAGGCGCGATCCGCGATTTTTAGTCCATTTTTCTTTTCTTTTCGCGGGAAGTAGCTCGATTTCCGCGGTTTTAAATCCGAAGCGCTCGAACCAGTCCGCCGCCTGCGTCGTCAGCACGAAAACCCCGCGATACCCGGCTTCTTTCGCCTTCGCGATCAGCCGCTCCATCAGTTCGGGCCCGATGCCCATATGATTGTAGGCTTCGTCCACCGCGAGTCCCGCGATTTCCGCCAAACCCTCGGGATATCCGTGCAGGGCGGCGCAGGCCCGAATGCCCCCGTCAATCTCGTAAATCAGGTAGTCCGTCACCGTCTCTTCCAATTGCTCCTCGGTTCGGGGCAGCAAAATGCCCCGCTCAACGAAGGGGTTCATCAGCGAAAGCACGGCGGGAATGTCGTGACGGGTCATGGGCCGATACGAGCCGTAATTGTCGAGATAGATCATGGTGCCGGAACCGAGGTCCGAGAATATCTCCGCCGGGATCACCCCGTCCACGTCGCCGTCCAGGATATGGGTGCGCGTGACCCCGCGCTTGCAGGCGTCGCCGCCCCGCTCCAAAAGGTCCGCAAGCTCGTCTGTCGGGCACAGGGGATTGTTCACTTCCCGGTTAAGCGCGATAAAGGCGGGAATCTCCGCGACCGATACGGCCGCCATGCGCCCCTCGGGAGAAAGGGCCGCCCCCTTGGGCACCGCATAGTCGTCCACCGAAATGGTCGCGCCCGAGCCGACGAAGAAAAGCTTGTCCGCCTTCAGGGCCACCGCGATCTCCACGGCGAGCTCCGTGGAGGAAATATTGTAGGGCCGCCCCGTCGCCGTCCAGCCGACGCAGGGCACGATCGGGATAAAGCCGTCTTCCAGCGTCGCGACCAGCGAGGTAAGGAACACCTTCTCCACCACGCCCGCGCTCCCGTAATCAACCCCGTCGATCACCCCGCGGCCCCGCGCCCGCACCCAGTTACCGATCACCGCGGTGAGCCGCTCTGCCGCCAATCGCGTCATGATCCGGTTAGAAACGTCGAAGGCCGCCATATTGATCAGGTTCATCCCGTCCTCGTCGGTCACGCGAACCCCGTTCACCTTCTTCCATTCGACCTGCCACGAATCGAGTACCCGCGAAATATGGTTCGCCGCGCCGGGCACGATAACCAAGCGGATTCCCGTCTCGTGCACCAGGGCGAGATCGTGCATGTGGCTCGCGAACAGGGCCGAATCCACCACGTCGTCGTCGATCCGCACCACCAGGGTGGAGCCCTTGAATTTCTTGATGTACCGGATCACGTCCCTGATCCGCTCGGTTTGTATCATGGGCTCAATGGTACGGCACCTGGGAAGCCCTTGTCAAAGGGGAAAAAAGATCGAGGCAGAACGGGCCGGGCCTTGCGGGTCGAGGGGGGGGGAAAGAGAAAATTCATTTTTTGGAACGGCCCCGCGATTGGGTGTATACTAACCCCCGTTCCGCATTATCAATCTACGCGAGGAAAAAAAATATGTCAGAACAGGAAAATCAAACAAAACGAAAATTCGATCCTTCCCTCATTTTCGGTACCTGGACGCCCCCTCCCTACCTCAAAAAAATGGGCGCGGCGTCCGTCTCCGCCGCGCGGTCCGCGGGGGCTTTTCTTCGGCGGTACCGAAAGGTTGGCTTCGCGGTTCTTTCGGGTATCGCGGCAGTCATTGTCGCCGCCCTGGCCTTTTCCTTCTGGCAGGCGCGGCAGCCGAAGGTCTTGACCCTTACCTGTTCCGTAGACGGTCCGTCGGCCCGATACGACTGGGAGTCCCCGGTACCCGCAGCGTACCTTTCCTTTTCGGGGTCCGCGTCTCCCGCGGATTCGGAGGGTAAGGCCGTAACCGAGGGCATTTCCATTTCTCCCGAAATCGGCGGCTCCTGGAAGTGGGAAAGCGACAGCCTTCTCTCCTTTACCCCCGACGCGGACTGGCCGGTCGGCCAGGAATACCGGGTCTCCTTCGCGAAGGGCTATTTCCCCTCGCACCTGAAGGCCCCCCAATCCGTAAAATTTTCGACGCCGCAGTTTACGCTCGATTTGGTTGACTGCGAATTCCAGATCGACCCGGAGAATGCCGACGTTAAGCGGGTCGTGGCGACCGTTCGGGCCAACTGGCCCATCGAGCCGGGAACGCTTGAAAAGAACGTCGCCGTAAAACCCGATTTAAAGGCCGATTCCGGCACCATGAAAAACCGCGAGTACCGCGCCAGCGTGAGTTACGATAAATACCGCCTGAACGCGTACATCGTATCGGAATCCGTGGGCATTCCCATCGATAGCGTGGATATGCTGGTAACCGTCAGGAAGGGCATCGCTTCCTCCATGGGGGGAAAGGCCACGGCGGAGGATTCGGTCGCGCGCGTTACCGTGCCCGGCATTACGGGATACATGCAAATTTCCCTCATCGACAATACCCTCGTCAAAACGCCCGACGAGCGGTACGAGCGGGCGATCATTCTCACGGGTAACGGCGCGGTCTCGGTAAAGGAGATAGCCAAGATGACCCATGCCTGGCTCCTTCCCGTCGATCGCCCCGACCTTCCGGGAATCAAGGGGGAAAAGAATACCTCTTGGGAAATGATCGATTTGGTCACGAAAGAGGTTCTTGACCTTGCCGAACCCCTCGCCCTGAAACCGGTTCCCAACGCCCTCGAGAATAACGAGGTAAACAGTTTCACCTTTGAGGCCCCTCCCGGCCGCTCCGTGTTCGTCCGGGTCGACGACGGCCTGGAATTCTTCGGCGGTTACCGGCAAAAAGGCGAGCGGAAATCCCTGTTTCGCGTGGAGGATTTCCCGCGGGAAGTGAAAATAGTGTCCGACGGCTCTATCGTGCCCATGACCGGCAGCAAAAAGCTTGCCCTGTATTCCCGGGGGATCGGGGACGTGCGGTTCAATATCGGGCGCGTCAGGCCCGACGATATCAACCACCTGGTTTCGCAATCCAACGGGGACCTTAGCAGGTTCAATTTCGAATCATGGAATTTCAACGAGTATAACGTCACCGAACAGTACGCGGAGCAGGCAAAAATCGCCCTCGCCGACGCGGGCTCGCCTTCCTGGTTCTCCTTCGATTTTTCGAAATACCTGGACACGAAGCCCGTTCAAAACCTGAAGTACGGGCTATTCGTGTTCACCGTTACCGGTAATACGAACGCCACGCGAAATTACCGGGACAGGCGACTGATCATGGTTACCGACCTCGGGTTCTACGTGAAGCGGAATTATGACGGATCCAGCGACCTTTTCGTTCAATCCATCGGCGGCGGATCGCCGGTAGCCGGGGCCGAGGTCTCGGTCGTGGGATTGAACGGCAACCCGCTTTACTCCGGGACGACCGGTTCTTCGGGACGAATTTCCTTTCCCGACCTTTCCGGGTATCAGCGTGAAAAGAAGCCCGTCGCCTGGATCGTGAAAAAGGGCGAAGACCTATCCTTCATGCCCTATGAGGCGACGGGTAGGAGACTAGACTGGTCGAACTTCGATACCGGCGGCGTCGTGGGCGCCACGGACCCCAAAAAGATCAATGCCTTCCTTTTTTCCGATCGGAGCATATATCGGCCCGGCGATACCATGCATATCGGGATGATCCTGAAATCGGGCGATTGGGGCATTAGCCTGGAGCGCACGCCCCTCGTCTGCGCCGTCGTTAACCCCAACGGCACCGAGGTCTACACCCGAAATATAACGGCGGGCCCCGCGGGGTTCGAGGAAATCGAGTGGAAGACCGAGGACTGGTCCCCGACCGGCGAATATACGGTTTCCCTGTATCATTTGGTGGACGAATCGAGGCGAACACTAGCCTTCCTAGGCTCCGAAACGGTAAAGGTCGAGGAATTCCTCCCCGACACCCTCAACATCCGCGCAGCGTTATCCCCTTCCGTCCAGTCGGGCTGGATAAAGCCCGGCGCCCTGGAAGGCAAGGTGTACCTCAGGAACCTGTTCGGAAACGCCGCCGCCGGCAACGAGGTTCGCTCTTCCATACGGCTGCGCCCCGGCGCCGTTACCTTCCCGGCGTGGAAGGACTACCGCTTTATCGATCCCTACGACGAGGCGAAACCCTACGCCGAGACGCTTGGCTCGGCGGAAACCGACGGCGAGGGAATCGCGCGATTCCCCATCGACCTTTCGAAGTTCGAGAAAGCCACGTACCGGCTTACCTTCGAGGTCGAGGGTTTCGAAAAGGCCTCGGGCCGTTCGGTCAAGGCGGAAGAAAGCCTTTGGGTGTCTCCGTTGGATTATCTGGTCGGCTATAAGGCCGACGGTGACCTGGGGTATATAAGTTCCAGCGGGGAGCGGAACCTGTCATTCATCGCGGTGGGCCCCGACGGGAAGGCCCGTGCCGTAAGCGGATTGACCGCCTCTATAACCGAAACGAAATACGTCTCCATGCTCGTTAAGCAGCCGAACGGGACCTACAAGTATCAGTCCGTCAGGAAAAACGAGCCCGTTGAATCCTTCCCCCTTTCCATTCCCGAATCCGGATTCGTCTGGTCCGTGCCCACGGGCAGGCAGGGCGATTATGAAATGGAAGTTACCGGCGGGGAGGGGCTCTCCTACGCGAAGGTGTCCTGGTCCGTGGTCGGCGGCGGAAACGTTCAGCGAAGCCTTGACCGCGTCGCGCAGCTTGAAGTTAAGCTCGAGAAAGCGGACTATCGCGGGGGCGAGTACGCCACGGTCTTCATCAAGGCCCCCTACGCGGGTTCGGGGCTCATTACCGTCGAGCGCGACAAGGTGTACACCCATGCCTGGTTTACCTCCTCCGGCACGTCCACGGTACAAACCGTTCTCGTGCCCAAGGAGCTGGAGGGAAACGCCTACGTAACCGTTACCTGGGCGCGCGCTTCCTCTTCCGAGGAAATATTCATGAGCCCGCTGTGCTACGCCAGCGTTCCCTTCTCCGTGAGCAGGGACAAGCGGACGAACCGGATCGAGTTGGGCTTACCCGAAACCATGAGGCCCGGCGAGGACCTAACCATCGAGTATTCCACTTCCTCGGCGGGTAAAATCGCGATAATGGCCGTCGACGAGGGAATTCTCCAGGTTGGCCGTCACGCGACCCCCGATCCGCTCGCGTTCTTCTTCAAAAAACGCGCGCTGGAAGTCGGTACCGAACAGATCATGGACCTGGTGCTGCCCGAGTTCAACGTGCTTCGTACCGTCGGGGCGATCGGCGGCGACGATATGGGAGAGGAACTGGCGCGGAACCTGAATCCCTTCAAGCGGAAAAGGAACGTGCCGGTGGCCTACTGGTCGGGCATCGTAGATTCCGGTCCCGACAAGCGCTCCCTTACGTACCGCGTCCCGGACTGGTTTAACGGAACGGTCCGGGTCATGGCGGTGGCCGTTTCCCCCGATACCATCGGCGCGACCGACGCGAAGGTTACGGTCCGGGCCCCCTACGTGATCGTCCCGAACCTTCCGGCCATGGCCTCTCCGGGCGACGAATTCGACGTTTCCGTAACGGTCACGAATACCGTCGCCGCTTCCGGCGATACGGCGACGGTTGTCCTTAAGGCCGCCTCCGACGCGGGCCTTACCCTCGTTGGGGATACCTCTTATACCCTCGCCGTTCCCGAGGGGGGAGACAAGACGGTCGTCTTCAAGGTTAAGGCGCTTGATGCCTGCGGAAACGCGGGGCTCCGTTTCACCGCGTCGGGCTCGGGCGAAAGCTCCGCCGCGTCCGCCTCGCTCAGCGTACGGCCGGCCGTTCCCTACCGTACGACAGTGACCAGCGGCACGACGCGGGACTCGACGGCGAAAATCCCCGTACCGAGAAGTATCCGCGACGACTTCGCCGTTCGGGACGTAAGCGTTTCCTATCTCCCCGTCGGACTCGCCAAGGGCCTGTGGTTTTACCTGGAGAAATACCCGTATATGTGCTCGGAACAGCTGGTAAGCGTATCCTGGCCGTATCTATACCCTAACCTGGTTAAGGAGCTGGACCTGGACGCCGAGGAGGCCCGGGACAAGATCGACTATGCCGCCTCGGTCCTTCAGTCTCGGCTGCGGAGCGACGGTACCATCGGTATCTGGACCGCGGAGTCGAAGTCTGAGGCCTACCTGAATAACTATTGTACCCTGTTCCTGATCGACGCGAGGGACCACGGCTACTATATAAGCGATACGCTCTACAATGCGGCCCTTCGCGGGGTGGCGCTCACCGCCGACGGTAACGGGACCGATTCCTACGGGCTCGCGAACCGCTCATTTGCCTGCTATCTTCTGGCAAGGAGCGGTACCATCGCCACGCAGTATATCGAAAAACTCCGCAAGGACATGAAGACAAACCCCGAAGCGGCCGAGGGCTACGCCGGCCTCTTCCTCGCGGGAACCTCCGCCATTCTCCGTCAGGATTTGGAAGCGGCAAAGCTGCTTTCCGAAGTGAGAAAGGACCTGAAAAAGCCGGATGGGCTCTGGTACGCCGACTCGCTGTGCTACCGGTCCCTCTATCTCGATATCGTGTCGAGGCATTTCCCCTCGAAGCTAAAGGACCTTTCTCCCGCGCTCCTTGACGCGATCGCCGCCGATCTCGCGGAAAAACAGTGTACGTCCCTCTCCGCCAACCATGCCTTGATGGGCATCGAAAGCTACCTTTCCCGCATGCCCTCGTCCGAGACGGCCGATATTGCCGCCCGCTCCATCGGCGCGGACAAGGCCAAGGCCGCGCTTGCCTTCGCCGGCGGCATTCTCAGGAGCGCCGACTATCCCGCGGGGACGGCCGATATCGAGCTCGAGAACGGGGATAAGGCCACGCTCTTTTATCAGGTGACCACGGCTGGTTTTGACGCGAAGCTTCCCGCGGCTGAGGTCAAGAACGGAATCGAGATTCTGAGGGAGTTTACCGACGCGCGGGGCGAGAAGCTGCAAAGCATCAAGATCGGCGACGAGGTTCGGGTCAAGCTCAGTTTCCGCGCCACCAAGGGCGATACGGTAAACGACGTCGCCTTCGTGGATCTTTTGCCCGCGGGACTCGAGCCGGATATCGGTTCCGTACGAACCGCCGGAAACGACTCCGCGTGGCGGCCCGATTACGTGGATATCCGGGAAGACCGCATCGTGCTGTACGGTACGGTTTCCAAGAGCCTTCAAAGCTTTACCTACGTTGCCCGGGCGGTTAATTCCGGCAGTTTCGCGGTGCCGCCCCTATTCGCCGAGGCCATGTACGATCCGGCCATAACCGCGTACAAGCCCCAACCGGCGATAAAAATCGGTGAGCGCTGAGCGGAAACCCTATCGCCGAATATTGTTCGTCCTCCTGGGCGCCGCGGCGGCCTTTTGCGCCGCCGCGGTTATCCATGGGCGGATATACGGCGATATTCTTTCGAACGTTCCCTTTTCCCGTGCCTACACCGATCGGGACGGAAATTTACTCAGGGTATTTCTCGCCTCGGACGGTCAGTATAGAATACGGGCCCGGCTCGCCGATTTTCCGCCGGAATTCATCGAAGCCCTGCTCCTGCAGGAGGACCGTTACTTCTATGCCCATCCCGGGGTTAACCCCGCCGCCCTTGGGCGTGCCGCCTACGAAACCTGGATCAGGAAAAGCCGGCGCATGGGCGCCTCCACCATTACGATGCAGGTGGCCCGCCTGGCCTACGGGATCCGCACCGATACGGTACCGGGAAAGCTGAGGCAAATCGGGTCAGCCCTGATTTTGGAATTATGCAACCCGAAAAACCGCATTCTTGAAGCCTACCTGAACCTTGCTCCCGTGGGCGGTAACCTTGAGGGGTTCCAAACCGGGGCCCGGTATTATTTCGGGAAGAACGCCGCCCGCCTCGAGTTGAGCCAAAGCCTACTCCTTGCCGTCCTCCCGCAAGACCCGGTAGCCCGCTCTCCCCGCGCGGGCGTCGTGCCGGACGAAACCCTCGCGGCCCGCGCCGTCCTCTTTGAATCGTGGCTCGCCGATCATCCCGAAGATCGGGACAAACGGGCCGACCTCGCCTTAGCCGTGCCCGTCCGGTGTTCTTTCCCCTTCGTCGCGCCCCATTTTTCCGAGCGCGCCCGCTCCGCCGACGCTTCGCCTACCACGGGTTCAAAGGCGCGGGGCGAGCTCCGGACGACCCTGGACGGGCAACTGCAGGGTATCGCGGAAAACGCCCTTCGGCGCTGGCTGGAACGCAACCGAAGCCTGGGCGTTACCAACGGCGCCGCGCTCGTCGTTGACCGGGAAAGCATGGAGATACGCGCCTCCGTCGGCTCCGCGTCCTGGTTCGACGCGTCCATATCCGGGCAGGTTGACGGAACGCTGGCGAAACGCTCGCCCGGCTCCGCCCTGAAGCCCTTTATTTACGCCCTGGCCCTCGACGCCGGGCTGATCCATAGCGCGACCGTGCTTAAGGATACGCCCACCGGCTTCAACGAATACACGCCAGACAATTTCAGAAGCGATTTCTCCGGTCCCGTGAGCGCCCAGAAAGCCCTGACCGATAGCCGCAATATCCCCGCCATCGCCCTTGAACGCGACCTGATTTCGGGGAAGGGGGCCGTACGAACCGATGACCTTTACGGCCTTCTCGCGCGGGCAAAAATCGGCGGCCTGAAGGATCGGGACCATTACGGGCTCTCCCTGGTACTGGGCAGCGCGGAAGTTACCATGGACGAATTGGCCGGGCTCTACGGCGCCCTCGGAAACGGGGGCCGATTCCGGAACCCGACCGTCTTTCCCGGGCGTAACGGCACGGATTCCCCGTTCTCGACGACGCTGTTCTCAGACCGCGCCGCCTTCATTGCCCTGAAAATGCTCGAAAGCAACGAGCTGCCGCCCTCAAGCCGGTCCCGAACCTCTTCGGACGTTCCGATCGCTTATAAGACCGGCACCTCCGTCGGCTTTAAGGACGCCTGGAGCGCCGCCGTCGCGGGGCCTTTCGTGGTCGTGGTCTGGATCGGCAACTTTGACGGCCAGGGGAACACCGCCTTTCTCGGCCGATCAATGGCGGCGCCCCTCCTTTTCGACATAGTCGACGCGTCGCTTGCTACCCTCCCGGCAGAAGAGCGCTCCTTTCCCGAAACGGTTCCCGAGGGCGTTTCCCGGGTTGCCGTTTGCCCCGTCTCCGGCGCGTTACCCGGGCCGGACTGCCCGAAAACGGAGTCAGTCTGGTACATACCCGGCGTATCGCCCATAGATACCTGTAAAATCCACCGCGCCGTCTATATCGATACGCGCACGGGTTACCGCACCGATAGGGCGCAGGGACCGAATATCGTCCGCCAAGTCCGTGAGTTCTGGCCTTCGGATATCCTCGCCCTCTTCGCGGAAGCCGGTCTTCCGCGCCTCCTCCCCCCTCCCTACGAACCGGGGAACCTTTCGCAAGACGCGCGCCTTCGGGGCTTCCCCCCGGACATCGTTTCTCCCCTCTCCAACGCCACCTACGTGATCCGCGCCGCCGGCCAGGAGCGGAATACCCTCGTCTTTCACGCTTCCGCCGACGCCGATACCGCCGAGCTCTTTTGGTTCGCCGACTCGATCTTCGTGGGCCGCGCCAAACCCGGCGCGAAAGCGTTCTGGAACCCGTCCCCGGGAATGCATCTCATTACCGCCGTGGACGAACGGGGCCGGTCCTCGAGCGTTACGATCAAGGTCGTGTCCGGGGAATAGGGAAAGATCGAGGCAGAACGGGCAACGGGGGGCGGGCCGGAGCCTACGTCTCCGGCGCGGGCGAAAAGGGCGGAGCCGCCGCCGAGCGCGCCGAAAACGGGGCGTGCGGCTATTGGCCGTAGAGGCCTTTCAGGAGCTCCTGATACGCCGTGCCGCATACCGCGTCGCGGACGGCCCGGTCGATCGCGGCGAACTCCGCGGCGTAGGGCGATTTTTTGCCGATCAGCAGGCGGAGCGACGTTTCGTCTATCTTGACGTTCGTGCATACGATTCGGCCGGATAAGCCGAGTTCGCGGATTCTCGGCGCCATGCTCAGGGGCGTATCGAGAATGATATCGGCCCTGCGGGCGGCGAGAAACTGAACCATCGCGGTGTCGTCGTTCACGTACGTGGTCGGTACGCCCTTGGCCGCCACGTTTGCCTCGTGCCACCCGTTTCCCCGGTTAGAGACCGCGGTCAGGCCCAGCTTGAGAATGGCTTCTACCGAATCGGCTTTCGCGATTTCTTTCAATCGCGGGTTGTCCCGGTAGGTGTAAACGGTGAAATAGAGGCTGAAAACGGGCGTGTCGCAGGCTTTGGCGTACTCCAGCCGCTCGGGCGAGGCGAGCGCGATAAAGGCGTCGGCTTCTCCGTTTTCTACCGCCGATTGAGCGCGCTGCCAGGGATAACGGACGATCGCCGTTTCCCAGCCCATGCGGAACGATAGGGCCTCTAGGAAGGATCGATACAGTCCTTCGTACGTCCCTTCTTCGTTCCACGTCAGTATCGCCGGCCACGGGTCGTCGCCGACGGCGAGCGTGAACGGCCTCGTTTCCCCGAAGCACGTACTAGAGGTTAGGGTTATGACAAACGCCATGAGCGCGACTCGACGCATAGACTTGCCGTCCTTCTTTGGAAACTCGACCGGCTTTTTTCCGCGACAAAACCCTGAATGCGGCCCCGGCGGGGACTATACTCCTGTTCTTGCCGGGATAAAAGAAAGGGGGATTTTCGCGATATGAAAGCCTTTGTCTATAATAATAAGTCTCCTGGAGGGAAATTGCACCGACGTGATCTGGATACTCCCCTGCCGAGAGCGGGAGAGGTCCTCGTCGAGGTGCGCGCCGTCTCGGTCAACGCGGCGGATTACCGTTCCATGAAGATGGGGATTATCCCGCAAGGCGGCGTTTTCGGGGCGGATATCGCCGGGCGGGTCGCGGCCGTGGGCCCCGGGGTTAGTTCCTTTCAGGTCGGGGAGAACGTGGTATGCGACAATTCCGGGCATAATTTCGGCGGTTTCGCGGAATACGCGGCGGTAAAGGAAAGCGTTTTGGCCCGTATGCCCGCGGGCCTCTCCCATGAAACCTGCGCCGCCGTACCCTTGGCCTCGGTCACCGCGCTGCAGGGCTTGCGGAAATACGGCGGGGACTTGCGCGGCAAGGCCGTGTTGATCAACGGCGCCGCGGGCGGCGTGGGCAGTTTCGCGGTTCAGTTGGCGAAGTTCTTCGGCGCGGACGTTACCGGCGCGTGCGGTTCAGCCAACGTCGAGCGGGTGAAAGCCTTGGGCGCCGACCGGGTGATCGACTATACGGAAACGCCCCTCACGGAGCTCGCGTCCCGGAAGGATATCCCCTCGCGCTACGACCTGATACTGGGCGTGCACGGCAATTACGGCTTGGGCACGTACCGAAAGCTCCTCGCGCCCGCCGGGAAATACGTCATGGTCGGCGGCGCGCTGCCCCAGGTGTTTCGCTCCCTGCTCCTGGGGCCGCTTTACTCATTCGGGAATAAGAAGCTTCTTTCCCTCGCGGCGCGGCCCGCGGCCGACGATTTGAAATTCGTCTTGAGCCTTATCGCCGACGGCGCCGTTTCGCCGCTCATAGAAAGGGTGTATCCGTTCGAAGAAATACCGGAGGCGGTCACGCGCGCCGCCGGCGGGCATGCCTGGGGAAAGTTGGTCATCGCGGTCCGACCGTAAGCCCCGGTTTTAAAAAAGCAACTTTACCTTGAGCCCCTGAAAGCGCTGGAAGTCCCGGTCCCCGGTGACGAAGGTCGCGTCGTGCTCCAGGGCAAGGGCGGCCAAATGCGCGTCGGCGGTGAGGTTTGCGCCGGTGCCGAGGAGAAGCAGCAGGTGCCTGAGTATCCCGCGGTGGGCCTCGCCGGGGTTAACCATGCGTACCGAGGGGTGGCTTTCCAGGTGGTCAAGCCAGGCCGTAGCCGCGTCTACCGTGAGCGGCCGGGGGAAAACCTTGGGGTTGGTGGTTAGCCGCACGAAGCCAAGATGAACGGCCCAGGGAACGCCCACCGTATCTTTTTCGCCATTGAGGGTTTCCTCAAGCCAGGTAACCGCTTCGCGGTTCCGGGGAGATGAAGAATCGGCGGCATAGAGTAAAACATTCAGGTCCGGGATGGTCATTTTCTCAGTTCCAGCTTTTCCGCGACCGCGTCTGCCTCGAGCTCGTTGATTTTTTCCCATGCGCTCGAATAATCGAATGAGTTCCCCATATCAAAGGACCGGCATTTCCAGGTTTCCGTCCTTGCCGTTTTCCAGCCGAGGCCCCGGAGCAGGGTTTCCGTCATCACTTCCGTGAGCGTTCGGGATTCCTTGGCCGCCGTTTCCTTGAGGTTTACCATTATGTCGTCTTCTAGCACGAGGGTTGTTCTCATAAAACAAACGTAACCCTAATAACGCGATGTGTCAATACATATTTAAAATTAATAAACTTTGCATATACGCATATAGCTTCTTTGGTTTCCATGGAATCGTCAATGGGCTATAATCCTTACATCATGAACATCATCGTATTGGCCGGGGGGTTGAGCCCCGAACGGGACGTATCCCTTTCTTCGGGGTCCCTGATCGCGAACGCCTTGATCCAAAAGGGTCATCGCGTATTCCTCCTCGATCCCTTGGCCGGTTCGGATACCGGTTATGACGGGCTTGCCTTTCTGTCGCGGGACTCCCGGGAACGGTATTCATTCGCGGTTCCCCGGGAGGAACCCGATCTCGCCGCGCTTCGTCGGAAGTATCCCGAACCGCTGGGGAAAAACGTGATCGGGATATGCAAAAAGGCCGACGTCGTTTTCGTCGCCCTGTGCGGCGCGGCGGGAGAAAACGGCCAGCTGCAGGGCCTCTTAGACCTGCACGGCATACGGTACACGGGATCGGGCTACCTCGGGTGCGCCCTCGCCATGGACAAGGACATATCGAAAAAGCTTGCCCTCCTCGAAAAGATTCCCACGGCGAAATGGAAGGTGTATTCCCTGCAGGATACCGGCGCCGAATCGATAGCGGAGCGCGCCGATACCCCTTGCGTGGTGAAGCCCCTCAGCTGCGGCTCGAGCGTGGGCATCTCGATTCCCGAAAGCCGGGAGGCCCTCATCGTGGCCCTCAAGGCGGCGGAGAAATACGAGGCGACGGTGCTGATCGAGGAAAAGATCGAAGGTCGGGAGTTTTCCTGCGGCGTTCTCGCGGGGAAGGCGCTTCCGGCGATCGAGATCAAGCCGAAGGCCGGTTTTTACGACTACCAGAACAAATACCAAAAGGGCCTGACGGACGAGATTTGCCCCGCCCCGATCGACGGGGCGTTGAGCGACAGAATCCGCGATTACGCGCTGCGGATGCATAACGCGCTTCGCCTCGGCTACTATTCCCGGTCCGACTTCATCCTCAAGCCGACGGGCGAGGTTATGTTCCTGGAAACGAACACCCTGCCGGGCATGACGCCGACGAGCCTCCTGCCCCAGGAAGCGGCCGCCGCCGGAATTACGTACGACGAGCTGTGCGACCTGATCGCGCGGAACCCCGTGGGGCTGTCATGATCGGCGAACGGCTCGAAGGGCAGATGCGCTTCGTCATGGAGCTGGAAAAGCTGAAAGTCGTTTACCGCCAAAACGGGATACTCGGGGGCGCCAGGCAGGAAAACAGCGCCGAGCATTCCTGGCATATCTCGGTCATGGCCTTCGTCCTCGCCGAGTACTGCCCGGAACCCGTGGATATCGGCCGGGTTCTCAAGATGCTCCTTCTCCACGACGTGGTCGAAATTTACGCGGGGGATACCTTCCTCTACGACCAGAAAGGGCGGGAAGACGCGAAGATCGCCGAGGCCGCGGCCGCTGACCGGGTATTCGGCCTATTGCCGGACGGCCAGAAAGGGGAATTCCGCGCCCTCTGGGAAGAATTCGAAGCGAGGCAGACGAAGGAATCCCGCTATGCCGCCGTGTTGGACAACCTGCAGCCCATACTCAACCATTACGCCACGAACAACCGGAATATCGTCGGGAAACGGCTGCTCCGCTCCCAAATCGTAGAGAAGAAGCGATTCATCGCCGAATATTCCGAAGGGCTTTGGGAGTTCGCCCTGAGGATAATCGACGAGAGCGTGAAGCTCGGCTTGTACCGGGAGGGTTGAGCGTGCATGCCCTAAGCGAAGGCCGTCGCGGGCCCATCCGTCTGGTAACGAGTCTTCTACCGCGTTTGGCTTGCTTCGCGGGGGCTCCGCGGATGGCCCTTTCTGCCCTGTTCCCTCGTTCTGCCTCTCCTCAAAAAAAAGGCCCTGTACTTGACCCGACCCATTCCCGCGGGTAGGGTTATACCGCAAACCGCCCCCAAGGAGCCGCTTCGTGTCCGTACCTTTCGCCGACCCCATTCCCGATTCGGTTTCCCTCTATATCTTTGACCTGGACGGCACCCTGATCGATTCGCTGGACGATCTCGCCGCGGCGGTGAACGGGATTCTCGAGCGAAAGGGCTGCGCGCCGATAGGCAGGGATACCGTGCGGGAATGTATCGGACACGGGGCGCGGAACCTGGTGAAGCGGGCTTTCGAGTTTTCGACCGGCGATCCGGTGAGCGACGCCTTCGCGGATTCGGTATTGCCTGAGTATCGGGATATTTACCGGGGCAACGGGGTCGTCCATACCTACGTGTACCCGGGAATGCGGGAGTGGGTCGAGGCCCTCGCCGCCCGGGGCAAAAAGCTCGCGGTGCTGACGAACAAGCCGGAGCGGGAGTCGCGGGAAATCCTTGAAGCACTCGGCCTGGCGGGCCCTTTTTTCATGATCGCGGGGCCCGAAACCTACGGCGCCGTGAAACCCGATCCCGCGGGCGTTTTCGGCCTCATGAAGGCCGCGGGCCTGGCGTTTCCCCCGTGCGCGGCGGCGCCTGCGGCGGCGCCTGCGGCGGCGCCCTCGGCGGTGATGATCGGCGATTCCGACGTGGACCTCCTTACCGGCCGGAACGCGGGCATTCCCGTGTGCGCCCTGACCGGCGGAATCGGCAACGAGTCGGTATTGCGCGCCTTGAAGCCCGATTGGCTCATAGAGCGGGCTGGGCTTTAGGCGATCGTTTTTTTGCATAATTTTTCACAAATCCGTATATTTATGCGCTTGACACTGCCATTCAGCTTATGTTTTACTCAAACTGCAATGAATGAAGCGAAGCTCCACCATCATCATACCCATTCTCACGATCTCGACCGCGCCGGTTGAGCCGCAGGTGGTGTTGTATCCAAACACTGAACAGCCGTCGGTTCCCGGGAGCCGGCGGTTTTTTTTTATTCCGGCGCCCGCTGGGCGCGCCGATATTTGAACTGAACGCGGAGGCATCTTACATGGAAAAGCTGAAGATTCTGCTCCCCAAGGGGCGCATTTACGAGAACGTGACGAAACTCTTCGCCGAGGCGGGAATCGGCATTTACCTGCCCGAGAGGGCCTACCGCCCGACGGTCAATCAGGACGACCTTGAGGCGAAGGTGATGAAGCCCCAGAACATCGGCAAGCTCCTCGAGCTTCACGCCCACGACGTGGGCTTTACCGGGGTGGACTGGATCCGGGAAACCGACGCCGACGTGGTGGAAATCTTGGACCTGGGCTTTGACCGGGTACGAATCGTGGCCGCGGTTCCCAACGAGATAGACGACAAGGCCCTGCGCTCGAAGCGCATGATCGTGGCCACCGAATACGTGAACAACGCGGAGCGCTGGCTCAAGAAAGAGGGCTTGAACTACCTGATCGTTCGCACCCACGGCGCCACCGAGGTATTCCCCCCGGACGACGCTGACATGATCATCGACAACACCGCCACGGGCCGTACCCTGCAGGAAAACGGGCTCCGGATCGTGGACACCATCATGGAAAGCTCCACCCGCATGTTCGCCTCGAAAGAGGCCATGGCCGACCCGGAGAAGAAGCGCAAGATCGAGGAGCTCAAGATGCTCTTCGAGGCGGTGCTCGCCGCTAGGAACCGGGTCATGCTCGAAATGAACGTGTCCCGCGCGCGGTTCTCCGACCTGGTGTCCGGGATACCGGCCATGAAGAGCCCGACCGTGGCCCCCCTGTACGGCGACGACGGCTACGCGGTGAAGATCGTGGTGAAAAAGGACGAGGTGCCGACCCTGATGCCCAAGCTCAAGGCCCTGGGCGCGACGGACATCCTCGAGTACGAGCTTCGCAAGGTGATGCAGTAAAGGTTAACGGAGGAACGCATGAAAGAGCGGATCGCGACGGTGGAACGGATTACCGGGGAGACTCAGATCTCCCTTTCGCTGAATCTCGACGGCAGCGGGAAGTGCGACGTCGCTTGCCCGATCGGCTTTCTTGGGCACATGCTCGCGTCCTTCTGCAAGCACGGGCTCTTTGACCTTTCCGGCTCCCTCGTCGGGGACCTGTACGTGGACCAGCACCACCTGGTCGAAGACACGGGGATTGCCTTGGGCCAGGCCTTCGACAAGGCCCTCGCCAACCGGGCGGGAATCATGCGCGCCGGCTTTTTCATTTACCCCATGGACGAGACCCTCGCCCGCGCGGCCGTGGACTTCGGCGGGCGTCCCTTTTTGGTCGCCGAGCTTGGCCTGACCGGCGTGCCGTTGGTCGCCGGGGGCAATCCCTCCGCCGGGGAGCCGGTGGCGAGTTTCCAGACCGGTACGGTTGAGGATTTTTGGCAGGGCTTCGCCGCGGGCGCCCGGTGCAACCTGCACCTGGACGTAATCCGGGGCCGGAGCGACCACCACAAGATCGAGGCGGTTTTCAAGGCTGCCGCCCGTGCCCTCCGCGGCGCGGTCGCGGTAGACGAGCGGGCAAAGGGCGCGATCCCGAGCACGAAGGGGACGCTTAACGCGTAGTTTTTTGGAGGATCGATATGCTGACCGGAGAAAAGGTCCGACTTCGGGCCTATAGAAAAGAAGATATCGCGCTCGTGCAGGAACTCATCAACGAGCCTGATATCAGGCTGAACCTGTCTCCCGCGATTCCCTTTCCCTACACCCTGGAAGACGAGGAGAAGTGGTATTCGACCATCTCCGCCACGAAGGACACCTATGACTTCGCCATTGAGGACCTGGAAACGGGCCTTTATCTCGGGGGCTGCGGGCTGAACGCCGTGGACTGGAAGAACGGCCACGGCACGGTGGGCATTTTCATCGGCCAGGAAGCCTATCTCGGCCGGGGGTACGGTACCGACGCCATGCGCGTGCTCGTGGACTTTGTCTTTAACGAGACCAACCTGAACAAGATTCGACTGAACGTGTTCTCCTTCAACGAGCGCGCGATCAAGAGCTATAAAAAATGCGGCTTCGCCGTGGAAGGCACGCTCCGGCAGCAGGTTTTCCGGGGCGGGCGCTATCACGACGAGGTGCAGATGGGCCTGCTCCGTTCCGAATGGGCGGCCCTTAAGGAAAAGAAATGATTATCTCCAGCATCGACCTGAAAGACGGCAAGGTTGTCCAGCTCCGGCAGGGCAAGGATCTCGTGCTCGAGCGGGACGATCCCGATTCTCTTATCGCGGAATTCGACCGCTTCGGCGAGGTCGCGGTCATTGACCTGGACGCGGCGCTCCGCAACGTCAAGCCCGACGGCACGACGGCGAATACCGCCATCCTTAAGCGGCTCCTTCGGGGCGGCAACGTGCGGGTCGGCGGCGGCATCCGCGACGCGAAGAAGGCGAAGGAACTCATATCCCTCGGGGCCGAGAAGGTCATCGTCGGGTCCGCGGCCTTTACGATGCCGGACGGCTCGGCGGGAATCAATACAGCGTTCCTCGAGGCCATGGCGACCGCCGTCGGCAAGGACCGGCTCATAATCTCCGTTGACGCCCGGGACGGCAAGATCGCCGTGAAAGGGTGGACCGAGAGTTCCGGCATCGACCTACTTGAAGGGGCGAAGGCCGTGGAGCCCTATTGCTCGGAACTCCTTTTCACCTGCGTGGAGCGCGAGGGCACGATGACCGGGATCGACATGGATCTCGTGAAAGCCCTCCGCGGCGCGGTGAAGTGCCGCCTCGTGGTGGCGGGGGGCGTTTCGACCCTCGAGGAAGCGGTTGCCCTCGAGCGGCTCGGCTGCGACGTACAGCTCGGCATGGCGCTGTATACCGGCAAGGTGAGCCTCGCCGAATCCTTTATCGAATGCCTCGACTGGAAAAAGGTCGACCTGATAACCGTGGTAGCCCAGGCCGAGGACGGCGAGGTGCTCATGGTGGGCTACGCCAACCGCGAGGCTTTCGCCAAGACCTTTACGTCCGGCAAGCTCACCTTCTGGAGCCGAAGCCGAAACGTGCTGTGGACCAAGGGCGAAACCTCGGGCAACACCCTCGACGTGGTGCGCCTCCGCGCGGACTGCGACCGGGATACGGTGCTCGCCACGGTGCGCCCCAACGGCCCGACCTGCCACACCGGGGCCTGGACCTGCTTCAAGAGCGTCAGCGACAGGCAATACACGCTGCCCTACCTTTCTTCGGTGATCGCCGACCGCTTCGCGAACCCCAAGCCCGGTTCCTACACGGCGACCTTAACCCCTGAGCGGGTGAGGGAAAAGATCGAGGAAGAGGCGGAAGAACTGATAGAGGCCGAGGATCGGGACGAGGTGATATGGGAGGTCGCCGACCTTCTGTACTTCGTGAACGTGCTTATGCACCGCGAAGGCGTGGAATGGAAAGACGTACTGGACGAACTGGACCGGCGGCACAAGAAATAACCCCTGCGGCGCGCGATTAGGGTTGCTGCCCGCCCGGTAAGATAAGCCGGCCGCGCGGGAAGGAAACACCCCGCCCGGTAAGCTAAGCCGGCCGCGCGCGGGAAGCTTCGCTCCGTTTCCGGGGCGGAGCTCCACGCCCCCGTTCAATAACGGTTCTCGGGGGGAATGCGTTCTTTCCAGAGTTCGGCTAGGGCCTTAACGTCGTCGGCGAACTCGGCGACGGTTTGCTCGGCTTTCCGGTCCAGCCTTTCGAGAATTTCGCATTCGAACGCCCCGGGCCCGTGCCGTTCCCAGTCGTCGGCGACGGTCGGGTTCACGCAGGAACCGGTAGCCTTCGCGAAGTCCAGGGCGTTTTGGGCCTTGGAGAGGGTTACGGTGGAAAGAATGAGCCTTTTGCCGGTAACGGTATTCACGATGGCGTACACGCCGCCGGTTTCCGGGGTTTCCTTGAACGCCCGGAGCAGGGCCTTGCGGTCTGCCTTACCGGCGCTCATTGCGCGTTCCCGCCGTACTCCGCCTCGTTGAGGATGCGGGCAAGCACGTGAAGCCGCTCCGAGAGGAGCTCGTCGTCGCGGGCGAGGGCGTCGCGAAAGAGCTGGATGTCCTCGTCGATCATGGGGTTTTGGGCGCAGACGGATACGGTCATGGCGCCGCCCTGCAAGCCGACCCGGTCTATCTGGCTCGCCGCCTCGTCGTAGAGCTTCGGGAAGCGGTACGCGTCGCGGAAGTAGAGTTCGGTTCGCGCGATGAGGATGGCCAGGTCGAGCACGCGGTGCAGGGGCATTTCCTCGGATTGCCTGGACCATTTTTCGCCCGTATGGCGCCAGACCTTCGCCGAGATATCCACCTTGCCCCGGTCGTTCCATTGGGCCAGGCCCAGGGACAGGCCGGCGGTTTCGGTTTCCGGGGCCTCTCGCCCGTCGATTTCCGCGTAGTTTTCGCAGGCGATCACGGGTTTGTGCTTTAGATTGACGGGTATATTCATAGACGCTCCTTATCTGATGCCTCGTGAGCCCGTTGTTTCGTTATTAAGTGCATCAGTAATTTACTAAATCAGTGAATTACTGATTTAGTAAATTTACTATACTGGAGACAGCCATGGATGACAAGACCTTTCCGATACTCGCCGCCGATTCTATTCCCGATTCCTATTGGTCCGTTCAGCGGCACGCCGACGGACTGGAGGGCGTGCCGGTTATAATGGATTCGGTTCGGAAACGGGGCGACGCCGCGGCGCGCGAGGCGGCCGCGAAATACGACCGGGCCAATCCCCTTACCTTTGAGGTCCCCGAGGCGGATCGGGTCGCGGCGGTTGCCCGGCTTGTCCGGGAAGCTCCCGAACTTTATGAGTCCCTGTGCCTTTCCCGCGACTTGGCGCTTCGTTTCGCCTCCCTCCAGCGCGACTCGTTCAGCGATTTCGAGACCGAACTTTCCCCCGGCCTTTTCACGGGGCAGCGAACCGTCCCGGTGTCGCGCTCGGGCGCCTACGTTCCGGCCGGGCGGTTTCCCCTCATTTCGAGCGTTATCATGACCGTATGCCCGGCCAAGGCCGCCGGGGTAGGGGAAATCGCGCTCGTAAGCCCCCCCGTTCCCCACCCCGATTCGCCCGCTCTCCCCGCCGTGGAATGGAGAATTCTCGCCGCGGCCCAGCTCTGCGGGGTGAACCGCGTGTTTGCCCTGGGCGGCCCCCAGGCTATCGCCGCCCTCGCCTACGGCACGGAAACGGTGCCGAAGGCCGACGTAATCGTCGGGCCGGGAAACCGGTACGTGACCGAGGCGAAGCGTCTGGCCTTCGGCGAGGTCGGGATCGATCTGGTGGCGGGCCCCTCCGAGGTGATGGTTATTGCCGATTCGTCCGCCCATGCCGAATGGGTGGCCGCCGACCTTCTGGCCCAGGCCGAGCACGACGCGGACGCCCAGGCGATCCTCGTGACCGTCGATACCGCCCTCGCGCGCTCGGTTCGCGCCGAGCTGGAACGGCTTATCGAACCGCTTCCCCCGAACGCCGCGGCCCGCGAGAGCCTCGCCAAGAGCTTCGCCGTCATCGTGCCGGATTTGGACGCCGCCGTCGAGATCGCGAACCGGAAGGCGCCGGAGCACCTTGAGTTGGCCCTTGATCCGGGACCGGACCGGGACAGGATCGCGAGTGCCGTCCATAACTTCGGTTCCCTCTTCGTCGGGCACGGGGCCGCCGAGGTGCTGGGCGACTACGCCGCCGGGCTCAATCATACCCTGCCGACCGTGGGCACGGCGCGCTTTACCGGCGGGCTTTCGGTCCGGAATTTCCTGAAAACCGTCACGACGCTCCGTACCGCCGACGGCAAGGGCGTGAACGCCTCCCTAAAGGCAGCCGAGATTATGGCCGAGGCGGAAGGCCTGGTAGCGCATGCCGCCGCGGCCCGGTGCAGGAGCGCCGCGGAAGCCTAAAATTGGCGAGACCGGAAGGGTTTCGCCTATACTGGAGGTATGGAAGGCCCTTTCCCGTTGAGTCAATTCCTTGTCTCAGACGTAAAAACCGTGCTGGTTCTCCTTTTTTGGGCGAACCTAACGGTGTTGTGCCTTCTGGTTTCCTACCTATTCCACCTCAAGGACGAAAGAAACCGGAAGGCGCTCCGACAGTTTACCCTTGCCAGGATCGCCCAAACCGTCGCCTGGTGCCTTTTTATCGTCATAAGCCCGAAACCGGGCGTGAAGTCCATGCTGCTCGGGTTGGCAGCCCTCTTTGGCGGACTCTATATAGAAACGAGAACCTTGTTCTTCCTTTCGGTAACCCCGCGGCGTTTCGTCCGGCGGTTCGTGGATACCCTGGCGGCGGTTGGCGTTATCGGCTTGCTTTTCTCGTACGTTTTATTCTGCAAGAACGAGGAACGGATACTGCTCATCGGGCTGCTTGCGTTCTTGGTCATACTTCTGCCCGGCCCCATCTCCATGCTTCGCGTGCGACTCTCGCCCCTCCAGACCGCCATCGGCTTGGGCTATGGCGTGCTGATACTCTTCATGATTCTGGGGGCGGCGCAGATGGTTTTTCCGGGCCTTCCCCGCTTTATTTCGCCGTGGCTTGTCACCGACCTGGTGAAGATCCTCTTCATGGAAGTGACCATGATCGGCGGCATGGGCATCCTACTCCTCACGAAACAGGACGCGGACCGGCGTATCGTGGAGCTCGCCTTTCGCGACACCCTGACCGGGCTTCATAACCGTCGGTATTTCATGGAAGAGGCGCGGAATTCGTTTCGGGACGCCCTCCGGGAAAAACGTGAAATCGGAATGGCCTTTCTCGATATCGATCACTTCAAGGCTATTAACGATTCGTTTGGCCATCATTTCGGCGATACCGTGCTTCGCGATTTCGCCTCGGTCCTGCGCCTGAATCTCCGGCCCCTCGATCGCTCCTGCCGGTACGGCGGCGAGGAATTCCTTCTTTTGCTCCCCGGCGCGGGCAGGGAAGCGGCGGCCGCCACCGTGGCCAGGATTCTGGATCTTGCGCGGCGCTCTCGCTTTACTTCTCATCCGGATTTTTCCTATACCGTGAGCGCCGGGATATACGTGGGAATTCCGGGACGAGACTCAGTGGATGAGCTTTTACGCGTTATCGATTGCGCGGATACGGCCCTGTATGCGGCGAAGGGCGCGGGTCGGGACCGATTTGTCGTTTTCGAGAATGCGAATGCCACGTAATGCGCGTATAATGGGAGCATGTCCATGGTAGAAATTCTTCGGTCTCTCGTGACTATGGAAGATCATGCGGCCCTGATAATGCTCTTTTGGGGAAACGCGGCCCTATTCGTCCTGGTTTTGTCGTATGTGAGCATGGATAAACCGGCAAGCATGGGAGCGAACGGGCTTTTCTTACGGAAATTCGCCGTTGCCAGGGGTATCCAAGCCCTGGGCTGGTGCTTCCTGCTCGTATTTCGGGCTGAGCGGAACCGCGCGTTTTTAATTGTCGGCGGCCTGATGGCCATCGCCGGCCTCTTCGCCGAATCGGACGCCCTTCTTTTTATCACGGATATGCCTGCCGAAAGGAAAAAAAGGCTGAGAATGGCCTCGACCGACCTTATGCTTGTCGGCGCCGTCCTTTTCTCCGTCTCCCGGATTCTCGCGGGCACGATTCCGTCCGTGACCCTCGCGCTCGTATCCCTGCCCATACTCATCGCCGGCTGCGTAATCGGCCCCGTGTGCCTTGCCGGTTTTTCTTCCGCCCCCATCCGTAAGTTCGTGGGAATTTCGGCATTTTGCATGTATGCGGCCGCGGTCGGCTGGGCTATCGGCGGGGCCGACCCGTTTCCGGTGAGCCTCTTTCGGGAGTCCATCGCCCAGGATATTTTCCGGATCGCCCTGGTCATTTTTACCCTGTCCGGAGGCGCCGGGATACTGATCCTTTCCAAGGAAGAGACGGACCGCCGAATAGCGGAAATGGCCGTACGGGACCCGCTGACCGAGCTTTATAACCGCAGGCATTTTTTTGAGCGGGGACGGGAGGAATTCGCCGACTGCGCGCGGAACGGCGATGAGGTCGCGTTCGTGTTTTTGGATTTAGACGGATTCAAGAAAATCAACGATAAATGGGGGCACCGGTTCGGCGACGCGGTTCTCCGCGACTTTTCCGCCCTTTTGCGCCTGGGAATTCGGCCCTTGGACCTCTGCTGCCGGTACGGCGGCGAGGAATTCGTGATCTTCCTGCCGAGAACCGGTCGCGAAGGGGCCTTAACCGTGGCGGAACGCATGCTCGAGGCGGTTCGGGCCTCTAAGTTTCCGGAACGCCTCGATTTCTCCTACACCGTCAGCGCCGGAGTCGCCTATGGCCGTCCGGTCGCCGCCAATGAAGAGGCGTTCATGGACCTGCTCGCGAAAAGCGACGAGGCCATGTACCGGGCGAAGCGGTCAGGCCGGGACCGGGTCGTCTTTTGGGAAGACCCTCCGCCCGGCTCGGAAAGCCGTTAGTCGAGGCGCCCTTTCTCGTTTTCCTCGTGCATCTTCTCGAGTCGGTCCATGACGTAATCCACCACGATTTGCTTTTTATCCTCAGCCTCCTCTCCCGCCCAGGCGCGCGCCTCCGCGCGGAACGCGTCGCACTGGTATACCGGACTTGCGGTCATGAGTACCTTGTCGTGGAAAAGCACGTCGTTGAGCATGTCTTTCGGGTCTTCGGAAAAGCGGAGGCAATTGCCGTTGATTGATACGAGCATCATCACGTCCGAGAGGCGGATATAGGAGTCGATCTCGCGGACGCCTTTCTTGGTTTCCGGCTTTCCCGGGCGGTAGCGCGTTCCCGAGGGGAATACCAGCACGGCTTGCCCTTCCTTGCGGACGCGGTCCAGGGCGCGCATGGACGCGAGGTTGATAACCCGGCTTCGCCTCTCCTCGATTTTATACTGCTCGGGATCCGTAATGGCGGCGAGGGAGCGGCTCGGATAGATGATAATGCGGGAATAGGCCTCGGCGAAGGCCGATACGTAGGGGTTTTCCTCGTTGAGTTTCATGCCCGACATGGCGATTATCCGGGAAGCTAGTTCCTTGCCCACCGGCCCGCTCCGGTCCAGGAGCCACATGAGCCCGGGAAGGTCAAAGTTGCTGTAGTGCTCCATGAGGATAATGCCGCGTTTCCCCGATCGTATCGCCTCGAGGAATTGGGCGGCGTGCTCGAGTCCCCGGAATTCCGAGCCCGGGAGCATATGCTCGCCGCACATGGCGTCCATGTGCTTTCTGATGCCCTCGTTCGCGGGCTGAAGGACGTTTTCTTCGGTTATGACGTTTTGGGCGCGGGAAAGGCGCTCGAGCTCTGGAAACAGGTAGCCGTACTTGCCGGCCAGGGAATTCGGGTTCATTGAGGTCTCCGTAAGTCGCAACTTTCCCCGAGGGGAAGCGATAAACAGTTTTACCCCGTTGGACCGGGGGTGTCAAGAATCGAGAATTCCCCGTTCGACCAGCAGCGAGCGAAGGCCGTAGATTGATTTGATGCGATAAAAGCCCTCGTCCCGGGCCAAATCGGCGAAGCGTTCCCTTTCGTCTACCAACGCGGCCTGCCCGCCGATGGCCCGGTAGCCGCGAACGTATTTGGGGTGATCGTCCACGAAAAGGGTGTCTTCCACCGAATGGCCGACCGCGGCGAGGGTATCGAGGAAGCTCGACGGGTGCGGTTTACCCTTGCCCTTGTGGTAAGTTACGTCGAAAACCCCCAGGAATACGTCTTCGATATTGAAAAAGCGGAGAAGGCGCTGGGCGTGGCTCATGGGGGCGTTCGTGAGAAGGGTCATGGGAAGGCCG
Source organism: Spirochaetota bacterium (assembly GCA_023443865.1). Taxonomy (GTDB): domain Bacteria; phylum Spirochaetota; class Spirochaetia; order Treponematales; family Treponemataceae; genus Teretinema. Next base: position 94,930 of record JAEZST010000010.1, read on the forward strand.
AGCCCGAGAAGGTAGTCCCGAAGCGCGGGGTCTTTTTGCAGTTCGTCGATCTCGGACTCGGGATGCACCTTGTCGAAATAATCCTGCTCGTCCCGCAGTCCGTGCTCGGCCTTCAGCCATTCCAGGGTGGTTCCGTAGCCCGGAAGACCCTCTATCCGGCGCCTGACCGCCTCGTCCGCCGGCACTCCCAGCCAGGAAGCCACGTAACCGATCATGCGCCGGGTTATTCCCTCGTCCATCCCGCCGGAGGCGGGATAGAGGGTGTTGTCCAAATCAAGCAAAAGATGGCGGATCATGGGCCAAGTATACCCGATTTGCCCGTTTCGTTTACAGGCCGCAGGGAGCCACGACCGCCTCTATTCGAGAAATGGCGCCGTCGTGCAGGAAGAGCGACCGCGATTCGTCGGCCGTGAGCGAACCCCCGGCGCGGATAGTCGGTTCGTTCGGCTTTCCCGGTTTCGCAGGGCCGTACACGGAGACCGAAGGCTCCTCGCCGGCGTTCGCGAGCCGATACACGAAGGGAACGCCGCACCACGTAAAGGAAAGCCGCCCCGAGGGGCCGAATTCCGATCGCTTGAGAAGGCTTGGCCGAATTTCCAGCGCGCCGTCGCTGACGCGCAGGCCCAATTCGCCCCAGCGGGTTATGATTTCCTCTTTAACCTGCCCGGTCATGCCCGGCTGTTTCGCGCCCTGTCCGGCGGGCGTATGGGAGTAGGGGTCGGTCGGGAAGGCGCCGTATTCGGTCGGCGTCTTGTTGAAGCCTATTCCCTTTCGGATATCGTAGTACGCTTCCGCGAGCTCCTTTCGGACGGCGGGATCGCTTTCGGCGAGGGCGTATTCCTGTACCGCCAGCATGAGCTTCGCGACCATGTGCCAGTAGATGCTCCCGAGCCCCTCGTAGGCGTAAAAGGTGCCCGAACGGCCGGTGAAGCTCCGGTGGTCGAAGGTTTTTTCGTAGAGCGCGTACGCCGCGTCGCGTGACCCGGCCGCGAGCGCCGCTTCGGCGCCGCCGCGGGCGGCGAGGCGTGCGAAGACCGGGTCCATGTGCGCGGCGTTCCTGAAGGCGCTGTTAAAGTGGCAGCGTCCGTTCTCGTCCTTGACGATGATCGAGGCGTCTTTCGCGTCGAGCATGGCCGCGAGCAGGGGAACGCGCCGCGCCTCCGCCTCGGAGACGGCGTTCTTGGCGAGAAAGTGGGGGAGTTCCCGGTTCGGGTACAGGATGTAGGAGTACTGGTCTTCCCGCCATAGGGCGCTTTTCTTCATCGCCCTCAGCAGGGATAGGGCTTCCGCGGAATCGAGCTGTCCGGAAGAGAGCACGGCGACCTGCCCTTCCAGCATTTCGTTGAGGGTACCGACGCTCATGCCCCCGTCGCCCTCGATGGCCAGGGTGTTATAGGCGTGGTACAGCCCGTCGCTCCGCCGGTTCGCGGCGATGGTGGCTTCCGCGTGGGCGAGGAAGGCGGAAAATCCCGCGACGATCTCGTTCCGCGAAAGGTTGACCGTTTCGGCGGCGTACCCGTTTCGGTAAAGGGATGCGCGGGCCGTCTCGAAAAGGGTTCCGCAGGAATCAACGAAGGCGCGGCGGGCTTGGGGCGCGCCAAGCGCCGCGGGGTCGGCGCCGGCGTACGTCGCGGCGAGGCCGCGGAAGAACTCGGCGGTCTCAGCGGGTACGTCGAAGGCGTCGGCGGGGGCGGACCGGTACAGGTCGGTAAGGAATACGAGGAAGCGCCGAAGGTAGGAAAGGGTGACCATGGAAAGGCCGTAACCGGCCAGGGCGTTGTTCGCGTCGTTCCATTCGGGCCGCTGGGTATTGAGCCAGATTCCGCCTCCCGGCACGTAGCTCGCCATTTTCGCGCAGATAATCGAGAGGAATTTCGCGGTCATGGAGACGAGGGCTACTTCCCCGTCGGCTCCGCGAAGGAGTTTCGCGTCGGTGCCGTATTCCTCCTGCTCCCGTTCTATCCTGCGGTGCGCGTCAAAGTCGAACTCGATGGTGGAGCGGGGGTTCGCGACGATCTCGGCGTGGCCCTTAAGCCGATAGGGCACGTTTCCGCTGGAGAAGCGCGCGGAGGAAAGCCCTTCGAGCAGTTCCTTTCGCTCAAAGCGATTGCGTAATTCCAAAAGCTTCGCGAGGTAGATCACCTGATGGTCGCCCCAGTAGCCGATATTCGACCAGGGATTGTCGGGTTCCACCACCTCCCAATCGATTCCGTCGCGGGTAACGCGGTACGGGTTAAAGCCGTCGGCGGTGGAGGCGTTGAGGAATTTCGCGATCATGCCTTCCAGGAAAACCGGCCAGGAAAGGGCAAGGGCTTCCCAGTTCTGGAATATGTCGCGCCAGTTTCCTTGGTAATTGAGCTTACGGTTGCCCCGGGAGTCCTTGAGCTCGATGGAGAAACGGTTCCAGGGACGGCTGGGGTCGCCGTGGCGGCGAGAGAAGGTGAAGGGCAGGTATTCCAGGCAGAGCCTTACCGCCTGGGCGTCGCCCGTGGCGCGTACCCTGGCGAGCACTTCCCGGTAGGAAGGATTGCCGGAATCGTTTCGGCGAAGGCCCTCCGCGGCCCGAATCGCCTGGGGCGCGTGTTTGCGGTTTCGGTTTTCGCAAAAGGCGGCGAAGTCGTCCAGGCTAATCCGGTCGCCGTCCGCCGGCAAGCCGCCGCGCATGATATTGAACATCACGTTGGCCTTGTGGTGCACGCAGGTCGCGATATCCGCGGTGTCCTGAATGCCGTCGGCGGCGGCGATGTACGAGTCGAGGAGGCGGTTCCCCCCCTCCACGTCGGCGATTATTTCCTTCGTCAGGGCTTTTCGGTCCGCGAGCCGGTTCGCCAGGGAGACCATGCGCGCCGCGTCGTAATCCGTGTCGAGAACCTGGTACCACGTTTCCGCGGCGCCCGGGGCGAGGGAAAGGTCGCGCCGGACGAAGAGGGACGGCCTAAGCCCTTTCAATACGGCCGTGGCGGGGAGCGGGTCGCCTAGGCGGAACGCTTCCAGGGCAAGGGGGTCCAGGTACACGTCTCCCTCGCAGGAAAACCAGCCCACGTTCGCGAGGAGTCCCTCGCTGGGTTCCGCCTTGTCCGTGACGATGGAAGACACCGAGAAGATCGCCAGGGAAGAGGCGGGGTCTATGTCCGTTTTCTTGTAGGCGTCGAGAAGGACGCTGTTGTCGTTCTGCAAGGCGGCGCTGACGCAGGCGGGCAGTATGTTCCGGCAACCGTCCAGTATCTCGATATCCGTTTCGCGGGCGCCCTCGTTGACGACCGTAACGGGTCGGACCAGGCCGAAGCGGTCGCTGGAAGTCCACCCGTACCGGTAGGCGAGGCCCAGGTCCAGGTTCCGCTCCTCGAAGTAGAGCTTGGACCCGTTGCCGTTTTTGTATAAATTACGTTCCAGCTTCCAGGAGTCGCGCCCCCGCTCGGCGAAGGGTTCCCAGAGCCAGTCGCCGCTTTCTCCCTTGCCCCGAATCGCGACGGCGGGACCGGTGGTCGTGCGGCCGTCGGACACCTTATCGGCGGTGTAATAGGGGAAAATCGCGTGATCGGCATTGATCCTTCCCGCGGTGAGGCCGCCGTTGGACCAGACGTAGTTCCAAACGTCGGAGGCGCTCGCTATGGTCATGAAAAAGGCGCTCATGCCGTCATGGTTCGAGATTTTATAGAAAGGCTCCCCCATGAAATCGGTAAACTCGCCGGTCGGGGCCTTGCTGCGCCGTTCTCTCACGGCTTGTATCGTTAATCCATTCATGGTATTCCTCCTCGCGGGGCATGGGCCCAAAAAAACGCGATATGGGGCATTTGGCCCTTTCTCAATGATATTTCCAGGGTCCGAGGCGGCTCAAACCCTTTCAGGCTGAGTATGTATGGATATGTTTACGTTGTCAATAAAAAATGGCAACCGGTTGCGTAAATCAGAAAAAAAGACACCATTTTGAAATCTCTCCCGATGGCCGGATTAAAACGGACGCGGCTATACTCAAAACCATGAGAGGTTCGTTATGAGACAGAAACCGCCGAGCTCCAAAACGTTTATGCAGCGCCTGAAAGAGGAACGATACCTCCAATTCATGGCATGGTGCGGCGTTATCTGGATGCTGGTCTTCAACTATGCCCCGATGTACGGAATCATCACCGGTTTCAAGAAAAACTACAAAATCACCGAGAAGCTTTTTAGCCTGAAATTCCTCGCTTCTCCCTGGGCGGACAATCACGGATTCCAGCACTTTATCGCCTTTTTGCGCGATCCGGAATTCGCGAATATCCTCATGAATACCCTGGGATTGAGCGTGCTAAAACTTGCCATCGGCTTTCCCCTGCCGATCGTCTTCGCCCTTCTGCTCAACGAAGTGCGGAACGCGAAGTTCAAGCGGTACGTTCAGACCATCTCGTATTTGCCCCATTTCCTTTCCTGGGTAATCCTCGGGGGAATCCTGACCACCTGGCTCTCCGATACGGGCTTCATCAACGACCTTTTGGTGGGTATGGGCGTACTCAAGGAAGGCATCACCTTTCTCGCCTATCCCGAGTATTTTTGGGGCATCGTTATAGTCTCCGATATATGGAAGGAACTCGGCTGGTCGGCGATTATTTACCTTGCCGCGATCGCGGGAATAGACCAGGAGCTTTACGAGGCGGCCCGGGTGGACGGGGCGGGCCGGTTCCGCCAGATAGTCTCGATTACCCTCCCCAGCATCAAGGGTACGGTGACCATCCTTTTGATACTCGCGGTGGGCGGGCTCCTCAACTCGAATTTCGACCAGATATTCGTGCTGTGGAACCCCCTCAACGCCCCGAGGAGCAATGTTTTGGACATTTACGTATTCAACGTGGCCATGCGGAGCATGCGGTTCTCCTACGCCACCGCCATCGGTTTCTTCAAGTCGATCTTCGCGTTCGTCTTGCTGTATACCACCAACCAACTGACGCGTCGGATCAACGACGTATCGCTGTTCTAACGATGACGGGAGAATCTACCATGGCTGATATACAGATCGCGGACCGGAAGGGTTCGGCCGGGGCGAGGATGCTCCGAAAGGGCAAGACGGGCGGAAAGCTCAACGACATGCGGCTATTCGACAAGGTCCTGGTCGCGTTCATGGCGGTCCTGTGCTTCGTTACGCTGTACCCCGTGTGGTATACCGTGGTGCTCTCGTTCAACGAGTCCAGCGATACCCTCATGGGCGGCGTGTACTGGTGGCCGAGGAAATTCAGCGTCGCCAGCTACCGCACGGTATTCCAGGACAAGGCGATACTGCAGGCCTTCAACGTTACCATATGGCGTACCCTGCTCGGCACGGTCACGAGCGTGTTCTTTACCTCCATGGTGGCGTTCGCCTTCTCGAAGCGGCACATCATGGGCCATCGCTGGTACCTTCTCATGGGAACCGTCACCATGTTCTTCGGCGGCGGCCTCATTCCCTATTTCATCCTATTAAAGAACGTCGGGCTCTACGATACCTTCTGGGTGTACATAGTCCCCTCGCTTTTCAACTTTTGGAACCTGATCATTTTTATGTCCTTTTTCCGGGAGATGCCGCCGGCCCTCGAGGAATCGGCGAAGATAGACGGCGCGAACGAGTTCAGGATATTCGCGCGCATCGTGTTGCCCCTTTCCGGGCCGGTGCTCGCGACCATCGCCCTCTTTAACGGGGTCGGGCACTGGAACGACTATTTCTCGGGCGTCATTTTCGTGAACAACCCGGACCTGCAGCCGATCCAGACCTTCCTGTACCGGATCATCGCCAGCGCGTCCGCGTCCAAGACCGTCGTGAGCCTGCCGGTGGGCATTTCGGGCGCCCAGGTTAACTCGCAGTCGGTGAAGCTCGCCACCATGGTGGTAACCACCGCGCCCATAATCTGCGTGTACCCGTTCCTGCAAAAGTATTTCGTGAAGGGAGTCATGATCGGCTCGGTAAAGGGCTGATCCGTAGCATAGATACCGTTTTGGGCCGCCCCGCGGGGAGGCCGGCATAGTAAGGAGGAGCACTATGAAGAAACTGATCGCGGTCGCGCTCGCGCTGGGCCTGGTGGCCCCGCTGACGTTCGCGGCGGGAAAACAGGACGCCAAGGGTCAATCCGCGGCAACCGTGAGCGGAACCGGTTCGACCCCGGGTTGGAAACTCAACAAGGACAAGCCGATAACCTTCGATTGGTACGTGAACTTTAGCTGGTTCGCGCGGCAATGGGGAGACTCGGCGGTGTCCAAGTACGTCACCGAAAAGACCGGCGTGAACGTGCGTTTCGTGGTGCCCGCGGGCAACGAGGCCGAAAAACTCAATTCAATGATCGCCGGCGATACACTTCCCGACCTAATCACCCTGGGCTGGTGGGAAAGCCAGGTGGGAATGATGATCGACGCGGGCCTCGTGCTTCCCCTGGACGAGCTTGCCCAGAACTACGACCCGATCTTCTTTAAGGTCGCGAACCCCGAAAAACTCGGCTGGTATCGTCAGCCCGACGGAAAGGTCTACGGGTATCCCAACGCCTCATACACCCCGCAGGACTACGTAACGTACAAGGGAAAGCTCACCTCCAACGAGACCTTCCTGGTCCGCAAGGATATGTACGAGGCCCTCGGCAAGCCCGATATGACCACCCCCGAGGGCTTTCTCGGCGCCCTTCGGGCCGCCAAGGCCAAGTTCGGCACCGTGAACGGCCAGCCCCTGATCCCCATCGGGTTCCAGGAGTTTACCGATACCGGCAACGTTTCCCTCGAAAAGTACATCCAGAATTTCCTCGCCATTCCCAACGAAAAGGACGGCAAATTCTACGACCGTGGAAGCGATCCCGAGTACGTGCGTTGGCTGAAAGTGTTCCGCCAGGCCAATCAGGAAGGGCTCCTCGCCACCGACGTGTTCGTGGACAAGCGTTCCCAGATGGAGGAAAAGATCGCCCAGGGCCGCTACTTCGCCATGCTCTACCAGAACTGGGACATGCAGGCCGCCCAGATGGCCCTGTACAATAAGGACCCGAACACGGTGTACGTCGCGGTCGAGGGCCCCCGCAATTCCAAGGGCGCGAACCCGACCCTCGGCGGCGGCGGTATCGCCGGCTGGACCGTTACCATGATTTCAAAAAACTGCAAGGACAAGGCCCGCGCCATCCAGTTCCTCACCTACCTTATCAGCGAGGAAGGCCAGATGGACACCTGCTTCGGCGTGCCCGGCGTAACCTACGAGACCGTGGACGGAAAGCCCCAGCTCCTTCCCGCGGTCGAGAAGCTGGACTCTACGGACAAGAACGCCCAGGAAACGCAATACGGCGTCATGTACACCTACTGGATGCTCATGGATACCGCCTGGCAGGGACAGTTCGGCGCGAAGTATTCCCCCGCCCTCGAGCAGCCCCAGCTTTGGACCCGCCCCTACGTAACCTCTTTCGCCGCCTACGACGGGCTTACCCAACTGGCGCCCGGAACGGACGAGGCCCTGATCTCCGAAGAGCTTGCCCGCCGCTGGGGCAAGGACCTGCCCCTCTTGCTCCGCGCGAAGACGGAGGCCGATTTCAACAAGATATGGTCCGATTGGCAGGCGTTCCGCAAGGCCAAGGGCGCCGATAGGGTGCTCGCCAAGCAGACCGAAATGATGAAGGTGAACAAGGGCAAGCTCGGCCTCAAGTAAGAGGCAGAGCCGGTCCCGAACCGACGAGCAGCCGTCAGATTCCTGACGGCTTTTTTTTCAGTCGATTATTGTCAGATACCATACCCCCCCGCTCCCGAAGCGGACTGGAGACCCCGAATGAAAGCTACAATTCAGGGCACGCTAAAGGTATGCGCGCTTGCCCTTGCGGCGCTCGCGTTTTCCTCGTGCCTGACGACCATGGAAAAGAAGGTCATCGATCCCCCATGGCGGCCTTCCGTGGACCCGAACGCGGCGGCGGCCTCGAACAAGCCCCCGGTGGGGCAGGTTGCCCCCGTTTATTTTTCCAAGGACGAGGCGCCCGTTATAGACGGCGACTTTTCCGACTGGGAAGGCCTTCCCGGGGTGAACGCCCGGGTGATGGTGTACGGCGGCCTTTTCGACCCGAAAAACTCGGACGGCCTATTCGTGACCCGTACCGACGGAACCGCTATCTATCTTTATGCCGACATTACCGACGACGATCCCGGCGTGAACGCCCTTCCCGCCCCGCAGGGCTGGCGCGGCGACTCCATCGAGTTCTTTTTCGGCACGGACACGCTCTACCACACCTTCTACAAGAATACCGATAAGCGGGTGCGCATCGTTCCGAAAAGCAAAACCGTGAAGGGCGCCTATGAAGTATGCGTGAACGATTCGACCGTACCCAACGATTCCGTCAAGGCGGCGATCGTATACGGCGATACGGGCTATCGGATCGAGGCGGCGATTCCCTTAAGCCTCCTGAACGCGAAGCAGCTCAAGAACAGGCAGAAGGTCCGGCTGGAATTCCAGATCAACGACGCCGACGGAGGGAAGGAGCGGACGCGGCTCATTCACTGGATGAGCGAGAAGGACGCGTCGTACATGGACGCGAGCACCTGGGGCGACGGAAGGGTGGTTCCCCTCGCCGACGCCAAAATGGGAGGAGAACGATGAAACGCCCGATTTTAAAGGCCCTGCTCGCGGCGGCCGTCGCCCTCGCGTCGGCCTTCCCCGCGAGCGCCCAATACGTGCAGACGAAAAAGGACGCCGACGGCTGGCGGCTCCTGGTGGACAACAAGCCCTTCGAGGTAAAGGGCGTCGTGTGGTCGTGCACGCCCATCGGCGAAACGCACACGTACGACCTTTGGGCGCAGTCCGACGATTTCATCATGAGGATGCTGGACGCGGACATGCCCCTTCTCAAGGCCATGGGCGTCAACACGATCCGCGCGTTCTCGACCATTCCCCCGCGCTGGGTCGAGTATATCTACACGAAGTACGGCATTTACACCATGATCAACGACCTTCTCGGCCGGTACGGTACGACCGTGAACGGCAAATGGCACGCCGTCACCGATTACTCCGACCTCTATACCCGGCAGGTCCTTATTGCCCAGGCGAAGAAGACCGCGGAAACCTACCGCGGTACCAAGGGCGTGCTCATGTACATGCTCGGCAACGAAAGCAACTACGGCCTCGTGTGGTCCGGGTCGGAAATCGAGAACCTCCCCACGGGCGAGCAAAACGCCGTGCGCGCGGGCTACCTCTACAGCCTCTTCGAGGAGGCGATGGCCGCCCTCAAGGAAACGGACCCCCTGCGGCCCGTCGGATTAATCAACGGCGACACGCAGTACGTCGACCTGATCGCCGAGCTGTGCCCCTCCCTGGATATCCTGGGCGTGAACGCCTACCGCGGGTACCGGTTTTACGATTCCTTTTATCAGGGCATCGCGGATACCCTCGACCGGCCGGTGGTGCTCACCGAGGCCGGGGCCGACGCGTACAACGCCCTGACCCGGCAGGAAGACCAGTTCATGCAGGCGACCTACCTCAAGAGCCAGTGGGAAGAGCTCTACTCCCAGGGCTACGGTAAGGGAAAATCCGCCAACATGCTCGGCGGATACGTGTTCGAGTGGGTGGACGAATGGTGGAAGCAGTACCAGAACAAGGAACTCGACGTGCACAACGTCCTCGGTTCCTGGTCAAACGCGGGCTACGAACTGGACTACCGGATCGGCGTGAACAACATGAACGAGGAGTGGTTCGGTATCGTCGCCCAAAGCACCCTGAAGGAAAACGGGATCGCCAAGCGCATGCCGCGCGCCGCCTATTACCTCATGCGGGACATTTGGGGGCTATCGCTCTACGACTCGACGCCGGAAGACGTCGCCGCCGCGTTCTCGAACCTCGACTTCGCGCTGGAACTGCAGCGCGGCGCCGAGCCCGGGATCAGGGAATCGCTCAACGAGCGGGACGCGATACGGGTGTCGGGAATAAGCGTGACGGGCGGGGCGATATCCCCGATATACAAGGATACCCTGGACGGGCTTGAGGCCGCGGGCAAAACGGCGAAGCAGGCGCTCAACTTCACCCCCTACGCGGAGGCGGATATCGGAATAACCGCCGCCCCCGCGGAAAACCTCACGGCGGAAACGCACCTGCGGGTGTGGACCGTGCCGCGGCTGACCCGCATGGAGGAACTGTACCCGATCTACCGTTACGGCGAGGCGAAGTACGACGGCGTGGGCATTTCCGAGCAGAACGTTTCCCTTTACTCCGCCTCTTTCAGGCTCGACGACCCGTCGTTCGCGCTGAACGGCTACTATCACAGCGAGCACGGGAGTTTCGAGACGACCGGCGACGTTTTCAATATCAACCGAGAGGCCTACGACATTATCGGCTACGATACTTACGGTTCCCTGGCCCCGCTGGCCGTTGAATGGGTAGGCAAGGGCCTTCTGTCGGGACTGCGGGTAATCGGCGGCCCGGAAATTTACGGGAACGCGAAACCGCAGATAGCGGCGAATTGGTGGAAGGACTTCCCGTCGTCTTCCGTTTGGTCCCCGTCCCTCGGGTTCGGGATCACCTATGCCGAGGAATTCGGCGCGGCGGACTCCGTCGCGGCCGATCCCTTCAACGCTTACGGGCCGGGCCGAAAGGCGTCGGTATACGGCGAGGCCGCATTGTATCCCTATCTGACGGCCAAGCTCGCGTTCCTGTACGCGGGCAACGAGAAGGTCGGCGCGCCCTACCTCCAAGCCGACGGCTCCTACGCCGCGGTCACCGACCTGGACACCCTCGGCGGTTCCGCGGAGCTGGGCACCAACGTCCTCAGCAAGGCGTACGTGTACGGTAAATACACGTACCGGGGCCTCGTGGCCGACACGAACCCGGCGGTGGTCCGCGGCGGTTTCTTCACCGGCGATTCCGGTTCCGGCAATCGCCAGGAGCTAGAGGTCGGCGCCGACGTTAACTACGGCTACCTTAATTTCAAGCCGGTCGCGCGCGCCAGGGTTCCCCTCGCCGGGCCGGCCGGCCGCTGCGTCGCCATCGAGCACGACGGATACGCCTCGCCCTTTTCGGTTCAGGCTAACCGGCAAGCCGTCGAATTCGAGGGCGTGCTTACCTGGGACCCGGAGGGGGCGACGTGGTTTCACGAATGGAACGGCGACGACAGGGAGGGCGCGAAATTCGCGGCGAGCCTGACTGGTCTTTATACCCTCTGCGCCGGCGAGACGGACCGGGGCGTTTACAAGGACGGGACCTGGCACCCCAACGATTACGGCCTTCCCGAACAGCGCGGCCTGTGGCAGGCGGGCGCCCGGATCGTGACCAATCCCGCGCCGGATTTCCGCGCCATAGTTACCGCCGAGGCCGGCCATCAGGGCAGCACCGGGCAGGATCCCCGCGTCGTGGACTATTGGCAGGCGGGCGCGAAGCTGCGGTACCGCACTTGGCTCCTGGACGGTTCCTGGATCGCCGACAAATGGCTGGAACCGGAGTGGGTACGCGGCTTCAACTTTACGTGGCCCGCCCAGTGGAACGTGGACGCGTCGTACGGCTTCGAGACCCCCCTTTTCGCGAAGGCTACCAACCGGGTCGGCGCGAAATGGCAGGGCTGGCGTTTCGGCGAGTATTCGAAGGACCCCTGGAAGGCGTTCCCCGACGGGACCGATCTGGACGGCAAGGAATATTCCGAGCTGACCCTCTACTTCAATATCGCGTACTGAGGCACATATGAAAGGAAGACTGGATATAGTACCGGGCCGCGGCGCCGTCGCCCTCGCGGGAGCGCTTGCGGCGGCCTTCCTCCTCGCGGGATGCGCGTTCGTCCCCCCGGAGGAAAAGGCGCCCGCGGCCGAAGGCGAATCGCCGTCGGATCTCTACCAAAAACTGGTATGGTCAGACGAGTTCTCCGAAGGGGGAACGGGAAACGCGCCGAATCCCGACAAATGGTCCTATCAAACCGGCGCGGGCGGATGGGGAAACAACGAGAAACAGACCTATACGGACGGTAGGGCGAATTCGTACGTTGACGGCGGTTACCTGAAGATTCGGGCCGTAAAGGACGAAGCGGGAAACTGGACCAGCGCCAGGATCAGGAGCGCGGGGAAGGGAGACTGGACCTACGGCTATTTCGAGGCGCGAATCCGGGTGCCCGACGCGAAGGGCCCGTGGCCCGCCTTTTGGATGATGCCCACCGATTCCGCTTACGGCGAGTGGCCCCGGAGCGGGGAGCTCGATATCATGGAATACGCGCCGCAGGTCGCCGGGCTCTATAAGGCCTTTTCCACGGTCCACTACGGCACGAGCGTCGATCTCCACGTTTTCAAGCCCCTGGGCGCCGTCACGGACCGGGCGATCACCACCGGCTTTCACCGCTATGGCCTGGAATGGAAGCCCGATTCCGTCTCCTGGTACTTTGACGGCAAAAAAATCGGCAATACCTATTTCAAGAGCGGGGGCGACTGGACAACCTGGCCCTTCGATAGGAATTTCCACTTTATCCTCAACGTCGCCATGGGAGGCAACCTGGGTGGCGATATTTCCCCGACCCTCACGGCGGCGGCGATGGAAGTCGATTACGTGCGGGTTTTCCGGTAAGGCCCCAAAGGGAACGGGCGGGGCCCGTCGCGCGCGAACCTTCGGGGGAACGCCGACCCGCCCCGCGGCCGTTCCCGGCCGACTCCGAAAAGAAGACACCAACGCGAAATAATCGCCGCTTTTAGGTTTCCCGAAACGGGAAGAGAATGGCTTCATGGAGGAGTAAGTAACCCTATGAAGATCAGACTGTCGCTCTTATCCGCCCTCGCGGCGGCAAGCCTTTTTATCGGATGCAGCCAGCCGGCCTCGCCCACCAACGCGAAAATAACCGATCCCGCTCCCGACGCCGTGGTGGACGGCGACGACGCGAACGATCCCGGGAACGGCGGCGCTACCGGCCTGTTCGTGCTCGGCTACGAACACGATACCGACTTCAAGCTCTTCGTTTGGTCGGGCACCTTCACTACGGCCAACGACGCCGACGGGGGCCTTAAATGCGTCGCCGGGACTTCTAATTGGGCGGGCGGTAGTTTCGCCAACGTATCGGGCGACACCACGCCGTCCTTCAATTTCTCAAGCGTCGCGAAAATCAAATTCAAGATCAAGGCGAATATTCCCCCGAGCCAGATTCACTATATCCTCGGGTTTTCGGCGGGGGAATACAACAAGACGCTTTCGGATTTGGGGTACGCCGCGCTGAGCGACGCGCGGTGGACGCCGATTGAGATCGACCTGAGCGCGGCGAAATCGGGGAAAACCGTCACCTCCGCCTTCTCCTTCGTTATGTCGGACGACGCGGGCGACGGGATCAAGCAAGGCGAGTGGATATCCGTCCGCGACATCGATTGGGTCGACTCTAACGGGGCCAGCGTCGATATCACGCAGTGACGGTAACGCGGAAAAGGAGATATTACATGAATAAATTTTTCGGGCTCGCGCTCGGCGCCGCGGTCTTGCTCGCCGGATGCGGCATGGCTTCCTTTGACCCGAAGGACGCGGCAGCGTCGGCGGGGGGAGACCGTTCGGTGAGCGGAACGAACGGAACGATCGAGGTGACCGGCATGAGCGGTACGTCCATGACCGTGACCTGGAACGCCGGTTCCCAGGTAAGCTACGCCAGGCTCTACGTCAGCGAGGGGAACGGGCTTGGCCTCGTGCTCGCCTCCAAGGACATGAATTATTCGGGCGGGAAGTACAGCTATACCCTCACGCACCCGACCTTTACCGCCGGGGCGAAAATCCGCGTGGCGGTACTGAAAAACCAGAACGGCGCCGAGGCATGCGTTCCCCAGGGAACGCTTTCCGACGCCTCGAGCTGGGCGACCGTGACCTACGGCGACTCCTCCGCGGGAACTGACGGCGGTTCCGCCGGCGACACGGGCGGGCTCGTGGCCGGGGCGACCTACAAGATCGTCGCCGCATGCTCCGGCAAGGCGATGGACGTCGCCGACGTTTCCAAGGAACCGGGCGCGAACGTTCACCAGTGGGAATACGTAGGCGGCGAGAACCAGAAATGGAAACTCGTTTCCGCCCCCGACGGCGCCTTCTACATCGTCTCCGTTTGGAGCGGCCTCGCCCTTGACGGCGCCGGCTGGGGAACGACAGACGGCACGAACGTCGTGCAGTGGAACCTCGGCGATAACCAGGCGAACCAGAAGTGGAAGATCGAGCCCTACGGCGACGGCTCGTACAAGATCACCAACGTTCACGCGAACAGGGCTCTCGACGTGTCTTCCTCTTCCGCCGAAAACGGCGGCAATATCCAGCTGTGGACCTCAAACTCGTCCAACGCCCAGCGCTGGACCTTCACCCGCCTCGACGCCGGATCCGGCGGCGATACCGGCGACGATACCGGCGGCGCTACCCTCATCCCGCTTTCCGCGAACATGGAGATGACCCTCCAGTTCGCGAACAACACCCGCGGCAATTACTCCAACGACCGCATCTGGATATGCGTGGTCGGCCAAAACGCCTCGGGCCAGTTTTGCTACCTAAAGCCCGACGGAACACTCGTGCCCATCGTCGCGAACCAGACGAGCGACGCCTGGTCGTACCGCTTGAGCGACATCTCCGGCTTCCAGGTGCCCAAGTCCATGCCCGCGACCCGGCTCTATATTTCCCTCGACAAGAAGATGGTAATGCGCGGCATCGTGGACGGGGCCGGCAATATCGGCGTCGTGCAGCCCGACCTCAATAACCCCGCCGACGCGAACGCGGGGACGATCTTCGACTGGATCGAGTATACGGTGGCCCCCGGCGCTTTCTGGGGCAACACGACCCAGGTTGACCAGTTCGGCTTCCCCATTACCATGGAAATGTACAACGACTCCGGCTCGTCGTACGCGACGTTCAAGAAGGTCGGTATCGAGGAAACCCGCGAGGCGATCTTCAGCGCGTTCGAGAACATGGCCCAAGCCGAATTCCGGGGCCTCGTCCAGCGGCCCTACCGCATCGTGGCGCCCTGCAAGGGCGACTTCCGCGTCGGCAGGAAGTACGGCACCTACATGAACTCCTACGTGGACCAGGTGTGGGACTACTACAAGACGAACGCGCTCTCCTTCGACCATCCTCTGGGCCGCTTCAACGGAAAGGTCCTTTCCGACAACCGGTTCGAGTTCACCAGGACCGGCGACGGCGCGAAGTTCTACATCGCCGGTAAGCCGAACAACGACGAGCTCTTCGAGGGCTCCGGCGTGCTCGCGACCGGCAACGCGGTGGAACTCGCGCTCCAGGCCCAAATGTGCGCGGCGCTTAACCGCCATATCGTGCAGGACCCCGCGAACTGGGCGAACGCCTCCGCCTACTACCAGGCCGGCCCCGCGAATTACTTCGCGAAGTTCTGGCATGACCACAACATCGGCGGGAAGGCATACGGCTTCTGCTACGACGACGTTGCCGACCAGAGCACGCTCATCGAGAGCCACGCGCCCCGCGGCCTCGTAATCGGCATCGGCTGGTAACGGTTTTCGCGTTTATTCCCCTCTTGGCGCCCGCGCGTCTCCCACGACGCGCGGGCGTCTTTTTTTCGGGTAGGTAGATTCATTTCGGTACCGAAGATTCGACACCTTTTTGAAATTTCCCCGTCTGTTCCGATCGCGGAAACGCCTGCCACAATGGCGTTGAAGAAAAAAAGGTCCCGTACCGCGGGGACTGACCAAGACGAGAGGAGAATCAGTAATGAAGAGAAGAAGCGCAGCGTTTTCCGCGATAGTCGCCGCCCTGGCGGCCGTCGCCTTCATGGCGTGCTCCACGCCAACGACCGACAAACCAAAGGCCGACGCTAACCCCGCCTCGGCCGACAAGACCGAGCTCGCGCAGGCGATAACCGTCGCGAACGCGTTGTACGACGCCACCGAGGCCGGGACCGCCGCGGGCCAGGCGCCGCAGCCCGCCAAGGACTCCTTCGGCGCCGCCATCGACGCCGCCGAAACCGTAAACGCCGACGCCGCGGCCACCCAAGCCGAGGTTGACGGCGCCCTCGCCGCGCTCGGCCTTTCGATACTGGCCTTTCAGTCGGCAATTATCGCCGAGCCGGACGATACCCTCACGATCGGCGCGGGAGGCGTCGATACCTCCGCGGGGGGAATCTATTCCGAAACCTACGCCATTATCGCCGCCGACATGACCTGGGACCACGCGGAGAACGGCGACAACGGAAGCCTACCCCTTGCCATTACCAACGAGGATTCCGATTCCGCCGACGGCGCGACGTGCGCGAAAATCGACTACAGCGCGACCACGGTCTGGGGCGGCATGTTCTTCAAGCCCGAAGCGCCCGCCGCGGGCAATACCGCCGCGTATAAAGACGGCGCCCTCGTGTTCTCCCTGAAGGGCGACGTGGCGGACATGGAAATCAAGATCGAGTCGGCCGGCCAGGGCGCGAGCGTATTCCTGAAAAACTTTACCCCGGAAACGGCCGACGGCTGGAAGACCTACGCCATTCCCATGGCCTCTTTCAAGGCGAAGAACGCCAGCGTCGACCTGGAGAACCTTACGGTGTTCGCCGGTTTCTGGCATCCGAAAAAGGCCGACGGAACGACCCTGTACGATTCCTATTACCTGCTCGACAACGTCTATTACGCCGCGAACTACGCCGCCCCCGTCGAGTCCCTCACCGCCTCCCCGGCCTCGGTAATCCTGATGGCCGGCGCCTCCAAGCCCGTCGCCATTACCTCCGATCCGGGCGCGCTCGCCGTCGACGCCGCGGAGGTTTCCTGGGCGAGCGGTGACGAGGGCGTCGCTACCGTCGCCGACGGCGTAATAACCGGCGTGGCGGACGGAACTACCGTAATCACCGCGTCCTACGGCGGCAAGAGCGTCGGGATAGCCGTTGAGGTAACCTCGACCCTTCCTCCGCTGGGGCTTGATTTCACCGACCTTTCGCTTGACGAGCTGCCCGTGGTCAATTGCGCCGTGTGGGGCGGCGGAAACACCGACCCTTCCCTTGCGGAGAACGTATACGGGGCGGCCAACGCGATCCGTTACACCCTCGCCTCGACCATGCCGTGGTACGGTTGCTTCTGGCAGCGTGACGGCGGCGGCAGCGTTGACGTGAGCGGATACGAGAATCTCGTGATTACCTTCAACGATTCCGACCTCGACGCGGCGGTCAATACCGCGGTCGTGAAGATGAACTCCGTCGGGGGTACAGAGAAGGCCCTGCAGATCGCGGCCGGGGATTTCCCCGGTACCGTGTCCGCGGCCGACGCGAACGGCTGGAAGACCATAACGGTACCGCTCTCCGCCTTTACCGGAGTCGACATGACCAAGGTGTACGTGGTCGCCTTCGCCGACCAGCTCAACAATCCCTATCTTCCGGAAACGGCTCCGGCGAAATTGAACGGTAGCCTCTACGTTTCCGCGGTAAGCTTCGAATAATTCCTCCCCTCTTTGCCCCGCGCCCTTCGGGCGCGGGGCTCCTTTCCGCGCGTGACGGGCCCCTCCGGGAAAAAACCGAAAAAAAGACACCTTTTTGGCATTTTACCCGCTTCGCGATCTCCCTTCCCGGCGTATAATGGCGTGAGGTTTTACCGCATGAAACGGCTTTCCTTTTCCTCGCAGATCGCCATCGTGTATACCCTGATCGTCGCGGTGCCGATCATGATTTTCGTTTTTCTCGCCTCGGAATACTTCCGCGTTTCCATGTACGAGTCGGTCCTGGACGACGCGAGAAAGTCGGCCGCCGACGACGCGCGCTCAATCGCGCTCGCGGTGGACCAAATGGAGCGGCTCGAAAGCATTATAACGAGCGACTACGACCTCTTGCGGACCTTTTTCTTTGCCGAGCCGAAAGACGAGGACAGCCTGATCGAGACGCTCCGCTACGACATTAAGAACATCGAGCGCCTTCAGTTCGCCATGCCCCAGGTATATTCCATCCGCCTTTTCATAGAGAATCCCAACGTGCCGGAACGCTGGCCCATCGTGTTTCGCGAGGACCGGCTCGACCTCGCCTCCCTTCCCCGCTGGTCCTATAATTACCGCGACGACCTGATGGGAAACCTTTCCGCGAAAAGCGGCGACGCGTTCTACCTGACCGAGGAAATACTGCTGAACAAGCGGCACGTGGGTTATCTCCAGCTGGGCATGCGCATGGAAGATTTCGCCCCCTTCGCGTTCCGGGAAGACGGCGACCTCCGCGTGGATATCCTCGCCCGGGACGGGGAAATACTGGGCTCGCGGAGCGCCGAGGCGGAAACCGTCCTTGCGAGGATCGGGAACGGCGAGGAGTCGGGCGGCAGTTTCGTGACGAGGGCGGGAAACGAAAACCTCATCGTCGCCTACGAACGGATAGCGCGCCTGGGGCTCACCGTAGCGCGGGCCGCCTCGCCCTCGGTGATCAACGAGAGCGTGAGCTTTATTCGGCTGGGCGCCTGCATCATCCTTCTCCTCTCGGTGGGGCTTATGTTCGTCCTGATAAAATTTACCACCCGCCGCCTCTTTTCCCGCCTTTACCAGGTAATGGGCGCGATGAGCGAGCTGCGTGCCGGCAATCTGGACGTGTCGGTGAGCGTATCCGGCGACGACGAGGTGGCGGAAATGGCCGCTGCCTTCACGGCGATGGCCGCGCGCATCCGGGAGCTGATCGGCGAGATAAAGTCCGAGCAGGAGCTGGTGACGCAAACCGAGATCAAGGCCATGCAAAACCAGATAAACGCCCACTTCCTGTACAACGTTCTGGAGACGATCAAGATGCAGGCCGAGCTCGCCGACCAGGCGGACATAGTCGAGAGCGTGACCCTGCTCGGGCGCATGATGCGCTTTTGCCTGCGCTGGCGCAACCATCAGGTCATGGTGCGGGAGGAACTCGAATACGCGCGGGGCTATATCGACCTGATGAACATACGCAACGACTACCGCATCGAACTGTCGTTGGACGTGGACCCGGGCTATTGGGAATTCAGGATCCCCAAGATGATTATCCAGCCGGTGGTGGAAAACGCGGTGCTCCACGCGATAGAGCCCCTGGGGGAGGACGCGGTGATCGAGGTTTCGGTCCGTCCCGACGCGGGAGCCGGCGTCTTGGCGCTTCGCGTCCGCGACTACGGGCCCGGCCTCGACTCCGACGAGGTCGACCGTTTGGGCCAGGCGCTCGCGGGGAGCGACGAGTCCTCGTGTCCCGTGGGCGGAATAGGGCTGCGGAACATACAGGACAGGCTGCGCGCCTTTTACGGCCGCGAATACAACCTGAAAATCGTGAGTACCCCGGGAGCGGGCACGGAGGTGACCATCCCGGTTCCCCTGGAGGACGGACGATGATATCGATACTGATCGTGGACGACGAGAAGAACATCCGCGCCGGCATTCATAAAATCCTCTCGGAATCGATCCGCTATCCCGTGAGCTTTCTCGAGGCGAAAAACGGGCTCGAGGCGCTCGAAATCGCGCGGGAATCCTCGCCCGACCTGGTTATCACGGACATCCGGATGCCGAAGATGGACGGGGTAGCCCTGATGAAGGAACTTTCCGGCGAAAATCGCAAGCCGGTGATCGTCGTCCTCAGCGGCTTCGACGACTTCACCTACGCGCAGAACGCCATCCGCTACGGCGCCGTCTCGTACATCCTGAAGCCCGTTGACCGAAACGAGCTCATAGCCACCGTGACCAAGGCCATGGCGCGGATCGAGGCGGACCGGAAGCGGACCGTCGAGGCGGTGGTACGGAAAACCATAGAGGACGGAAGGGCGGGCCGGGTCGCCTTGCCCGGTGGGTTCTCGTTTCGGCATCCCTTCCGCTACGCGATCGCCGCCGCGCCGGGCGGTGCCGCCGCCATGGGAGCCCTGGAGTTCGGCTCCCCGTGGTACGTGGTGGAGCGGAAAAGCGAGTCGTTCGGCCTGGTACTGCGCGATGACCGGGTGGAGGAGTTCGAGCGCGCCCTCGCGGCCGCAGGGGCCAGGGCCGGCGTGAGCGCCCCCTGCTCCAGCGCGGCCAACCTGCGCGCCGCGCGGCGGCAGGCGGAGATCGCCCTGTTGGGGCGCTTTTTCGACGGGGAAACCCGCGTTTTCTTCCACGCCGAAACGGAACCGCGTGCGGGGCGCCCCGGCTTGGAGTCGGCGGCGCAAAAGCTGTCGCTGTTCGTCGGAACCGGAAACGCGGCGGGGCTGACCGAGGCCCTCGACGCGCTTTTCGATTTCGGGAACCCGGGACCCGCCGAGGGTGCCCGGGAACTGTACGCCCTTCGCGAGCAATTGGACGCGGTATTCCTGCGAAAGTACCGGGAGCAGGTCGAGTCCGACGCCTATCTCACGCTGAAGGGGATCATGCTGGAAAACGTGTTCCGGTTCGAGACCCTCGGCGCCTATCGGGCTGCCGTGGGCGATTTCGCCGTCTATCTGGACACCATCCTCCGAAAGGGTCACGGGGAGTATCCGTTCGTAAGCGAGGCCATCGACTATATCCGCGCGCATTTCACCGAGGATATCAACATGACCGTGGTGGCAAATCACGTTTCGGTTAACTACACGTACTTTTCGGAAAAATTCAAGGAACATACCGGGATCAACTTTAACGACTACCTCAAGAACATGAGGATCGCCGAGGCGAAGCGCCTATTGGAGAAGGGGTGCTACAAGGTATACGAGGTGGCCGAGAACGCGGGCTTCGGCGACGTGAAATACTTCATGAAAACCTTCAAGGAAAACACCGGGGTTTCCCCCGGCGAATACCGGAAGCAGTTTTAACCGTGCCGACCGGGCCCCTCCCGGCCTAGGTCCGCGCGTACCGCGCCGCCGTCTTTACCGCCTCGATCATGCTCACCGCGCTCGCCGTTCCCTTTCCCGCGATGTCGAAGGCCGTGCCGTGGTCCACGCTGGTCCTGAGAAAGGGCAGCCCGAGGGTGAGGGAGATGGTACGCTCGAAGTCCAGCGTCTTGCAGGCGATGTGTCCCTGATCGTGGTAGAGGGAAAGCACCGCGTCGTACCGCCCGATCTTGGCCTGGTGAAAGACCGAGTCCGCCCCGACGGGCCCCGCGATCCGAAGCCCGTCTGCCTTCGCCCGCTCGATCGCCCGCTCGATTCCCTCTTCCTCGTTCCCGAATAGCCCGTGCTCGCCGCAGTGGGGATTGAGTCCCGCCACCGCCACCAGGGGATCGTCGATTCCCAGGTCGCTTTTCAGCGCCAGGCAGGAGCGAACGAGGTACCGATACACCCGCTCCTCGGTCACCAGGTCGCAGGCTTGGCGAAGGGAGACGTGGCGGGAAAGGAAGAAGGTCCTGAGCCCCAGGGTCTCGAAGAGGGTAAGGGGATCGTCGCTTCCCGTAAGGCCCGCGAGAATTTCCGTATGCCCGATATAGGGAACCCCGGCGGCGCGGAGGCTTTCCTTGTTGATGGGGGCCGTCGCAAGGGCGTCGATTTCGCCCCGTCTCGCCGCGGCTACCGCGCGCTCGATCGAATCGAAGGCGATGCGCCCTCCTTGGGCGGAAACCTCGCCGGTCCGTATGCCCAGAGCCGCGATTTCCGCCGGATCGATCGGCCCGAAGACTACGGGCTCGCAGAGATCGAGAATTTCGCCCTCTCGTACCGTTTTGGCGACGATCTCCGGGCCTATGCCCGCCGGATCGCCCGCTGTTATGCCGATTCTCGGCCTGTTCCGTTGTTCGCTCATGGTTACAGTATAGCGAATTCCCGGAGGAACGGCTCGCGGCGAGCCTTCTAAAAACTTGCGCAAAATGACATCGCGTGATATTTTGTAATTTATGGAACAATCGATTCCCCAGCTTTTAAAGCGAATTGCCAACGAATACCCGGACCTGC
This sequence comes from Spirochaetota bacterium, assembly GCA_023443865.1. Classification (GTDB taxonomy): domain Bacteria; phylum Spirochaetota; class Spirochaetia; order Treponematales; family Treponemataceae; genus Teretinema. The sequence continues at coordinate 116,602 of JAEZST010000010.1, forward strand.
CGGCCCAGTATTATCGTTCACCGAACGGCGAGTTCACCCCGGTGCTCTATCGTGATTTTTATGCCTCCGTGCTGGATCTCTCGTCTGCCCTTCTTTCGTCCTCCCATAAGCGGGGCGACCATATCGGCATCATTTCCGACAATCGGCCGGAATGGTTCCAGACGAGTATGGCCATCATGTCCATCGGGGCGGCGGACGTGCCCCGGGGCTGCGACGCCAACGCCAAGGAAATCGCCTATATTCTTTCCTTCGCCGACTGCGGAACGGTGTTCCTCGAAAACGAGGCCCAGGGGAAGAAGATCCTCGAGTACCGATCGAGCCTTCCGCTCCTGAAAAACGCCATTTTTTACGACGCGGTCTCGGCGGATACGGTCAAGGCCCTCTCCGACGCGGGCCTTACGGCCCATTCCTTCGCCGATTTCGTCGCCGCCGGCCGCGTGTGGGCCGCGGCGAATCCCGGGGCCGCCCAGGCTGAGCTCGATAAGGGAATCGATTCCGAGCTCGCCACGCTGATTTTCACCTCCGGTACCACCGGGGAGCCCAAGGGCGTCATGCTCAGCCATTCGAACTTCCTTTGCCAGCTGCCCGAGCTGTCCTGGCGCATACCGGTGAAACCCGGGCGCAAGGCCCTGTCCGTCCTGCCGGTATGGCACTCCTTTGAGCGGCTGTGCGAGTACGTCATGCTGGGCGGCGCCACGTCTATCGTGTACTCGAAGCCCATAGGCAGCGTGCTCCTTGCCGATTTCGCAAAGACGAATCCCCAGCTTTTCCCCTCGGTCCCCCGCATATGGGAATCGGTGTACGACGGAATTTACCGAACCATGCGGAAAACCGGGGGCGCGACCTGGCTGCTTTTCAATTTCTTCGTGGAATTAGCCAAGGTTCACGCGCGTTCGGTCCGCGCCGTCACGGGCCGTTATCCGTATTTCAGCCTGACAGACCGGGTTTCGGGCTTCTTGATCGGCCTAATCCCGGCGCTTCTCCTTTTACCCCTCCGCGCCTTGGGCGGCCTTCTGGTATTCCGGAAAATTCGGGCGAAGCTGGGAACCGGCTTCGTCGTGGGGGTTTCCGGCGGCGGGGCGCTCCCCCCCAACGTGGACGAGTTCTTTTGGGCCGTCGGCGTCAGGGTCGTGGAGGGATACGGCCTTACCGAAACCGCCCCGGTGGTGGCGGTCCGGCCCGGTCCGCGCCCCGTATTCGGGACCATCGGCGCGCCGCTCGGCTGCAATCAGGTAAAAATCGTGGATGAAGAGGGCAACGAACTGCCTCCCGGGAAAAAGGGCATGGTGCTGGTCCGCGGCGGCAACGTCATGCAGGGGTATTATAAAAAACCCGATCTTACCGCCAAGGTGCTTTCTCCCGACGGCTGGCTCGATACGGGCGATCTCGGGCTGAAAACCTACCGGGGCGAGCTGATCCTCCGGGGCCGCAAAAAGGACACGATCGTGCTTCGCGGCGGAGAAAACATCGAGCCCGCGCCCATCGAAATGAAGATCAACGAATCCCGTTTCGTCGCCCAATCGGTGGTGCTCGGCCAGGACCAACGCTACCTCGGCGCCCTGATCGTGGTGAATCGCGACGAGCTTCTTTCCTGGGCCCGCGAAAACGGGCTCGATCCGTCGGATATCGACGTGCTCTTGGAGAACGAGCAGGTGAAACGCCTGTACGAGGTAGAGGTCGCGGAATTGGTTAACGCCAAGACGGGCTTCAAGATGTTCGAGAGAATCAATCGCGTGGAGCTCCTGTCCAAGCCCTTTGAGGTCGGCGTTGAGCTTTCCGCGAAACAGGAGATCATGCGCTATAAACTGGAAGACCTGTACCCGAGCCGCATACGGCGGCTTTTCCGGTAAACGGCGAAGGGGAAATCGGCATTGGCCGTTTTCCCCTTTTTTATTGTATACTTCTTCTCATGATTGAAGCAGTAAACCGTTTTTTCGATTCTTTTTTTACGGTCTTGTCAAAGGAACGAGTCATGGATATCGCCTGGGGCGTGGCTATAGTCGCGACGGTCTGGCTCACTTTTCGCATAGTGCGTTCGCTCGTCCTCCGCTTTATCGGAAGCCGGCTTTCGGAACAGGTCCGGTACCTGATTCAAAAGGCAATAGACTATACGGCGGTCGTGGTAATCGTGATGACGATTTTCAACCGCCTGGGCATCAATTTCTCCGCCATTCTCGGGGCGGCGGGCATCGCGGGCGTCGCGGTGGGCTTTGCCGCGCAGACCTCGGTTTCCAACGTGATCTCAGGCCTTTTCGTGATGACCGAGCGGGCGTTTAAGATCGGCGACGTGCTCACCGTCGACTCGGTGACCGGGGTGGTGGAATCCTTCGATCTTTTGTCGGTACGCCTGAAAACCTTCGATAACAAGCTGGTCCGAATCCCCAACGAAACGATCATCAAGACCAATCTGGTCAATATTACCCATTTCGACGTGAGAAGGTGCGACCTGCGCGTCGGCGTTTCCTACGAGGCAAACCTGCGCCGAATCAGGGAAATCCTTTTGGATATCGCCGCGAAAAACGCCTTCGCCGTTGCGGATCCCGCCCCGATCGTCGTATTCGATTCCTTTTCCTCGTCCAGCGTGGACATTCTGCTGGGGGTGTGGGGTTCCAAGGAAAACTACCTGGACCTGAAGAACACGCTGATGATCGACTTGTCCGAGCGGTTCCGGGCCGAGGGAATTTCCATTCCCTTCCCCCAATTGGACGTTCATATGTTCGATTCCGCCGCATTCGCATCAGCGGCTCCTTCCGCGAACGCCGACGCCGAAGCGCATGGCTGACCACGCCGCGAAAGACGCCGAGCTCCGCGCCCATGGCCTTTTCGCCGCCGAGGGGCGGCTCCTGGTCTCGCGCGCCTTCGACTCCGGTTTTGAGGTCGTGCGGCTTTTCGCCGACGCGGCAGCGGCAGAGGAAGCCCGGGCGCTTTTTCCCGGGGTTACCGTATTGGACGCCCCGGGCCTTTCCCGGGAGGCGGGTTACCCCTTTCACCGGGGCATGCTCGCCCACGTTCGCCGCCCCCGAATCGAAAGCCTTTCCGACTTAGGCCATGCCGTTCCCCGCGGCCTGTCCCTCGCGCTCCCGAAAATCACCGATCCGGGAAACCTGGGTACCCTCCTGCGTTCCGCCTTGGCGTTCGGCTGTACCGCGGTCCTTTTAGGGGGAGAGTGCCTGGATCCCTTTAACCGAAAGGCCCTGCGCGCCTCAATGGGCGCCGCCTACCGCCTGCGAACGGTATGGGGGGAGCCTGAGTCCCTCGCTGCGTGGGAAAAAGGTGGCGTGGAGAGCGTTGCGGCTACCCTGGAAAGCGGGGCCGTTTCGGTGGACGAATGGGAACGTCGCGGCGGCGCCGGCACGTGCTTAGTCCTGGGAAACGAGCATGACGGCATACCCGCCGCCTGGCGCGAACGGTGTTCCCGGGCGGTCATGATTCCCGTTTCGACCGACGTGGATTCCCTGAACGTGGCCGTGGCGGGCTCGATCCTTATGCGTGAACTGAGCCGGCGAGCGATTCGGTAACGGTGGTGATTAATTCCTCGACGGTGAAGGGTTTCGGAAGGATGGAAACGACGCCGAATTGATGGGCCAATACCTTGAAGGTCGCCTTGGTCATGTCGATCTTGCCCGAGGTAAGCACGATGGCCAGGTCGGGGCAGTAGGCGTGAAGCTCGAGAATGAGATCCATTCCGCCCTGTCCGGGCAGTATAATATCGATAAGCGCGAGGTCAGGAGCGTTTTCTTGAATGAGTTTTTTTGCCGTCTCGGCATTCGGGGCGGTGGAAACGGAATAGCCCTCGAGTTCCAGCACGCTTTTTACCAGTTCGGATACCGATTCGTCATCTTCAACTACGAGAATCTTGGTCATATGGTAAAAATCTCCAATTATTTCTGATGTGTGAAGGATACTCCCATTCCCCCATGCGGTCAAGGGCGATCCTTCGGTCTTAACGCGAACTCAATAATGGGGCGGCCGAACGTTCGGAATGTCCTGGGCCGAGCCCGCCAGATCGTTGATCTTGTCTTTGATGGCGCGGGTTTCGCCTTGAATCCGGTCAATTACCGCCGTGTGTTCAACGGCAACCGCCTGAAGCTTGTTCAAAAAATCTTCCAAATAGGCAAGTTTCATCTCGATCGCCGTTATGCGATCCTCGGTAGCGTTCATCGTTACAGTGTAGCATAAACCGTCCTCTTGTTCAGTCGTCTTGTCTTTTTTTTGACTTAGGTATATCCTAGTTCCCATAGGGGAATTACGGATTGAAGTATTCCCAGGAGTTGCCATGAAAATATCTTCCCGGGGCCGTTATTCCCTTGAATCCATGCTGTATCTGGCCCTCTTGCCCGACGGCGAATACGCGAGCACCCGCGTCATATCCGGGGCCACCGGCATATCGGACGGGTATTTGGAGCAATTGTTCATCCCCCTGAAAAAAGCGGGATTGATCAGGGGTATCCGCGGCTCTTCAGGGGGCTACATGATCGCCCGTCCCGCCGACGCCATAACCGTGGGCGACGTGATTCGAACCGTCGAAGGACCCCTCGAGCCCGTGGCCTGCCTGGGAAAGCTCCCGTGCGAGGCCCAGGACGATTGCCTGGCGCGTAAAGTGTGGGGCGTCCTGTCCGACGAAATAAACGACTGCATCGATTCCATGCATCTTTCCGATTTGGTCACCTGCTATCGAACCCGTAACCCCGAGGAGAGCGCGTCGTGAAGATATCCACCAGGGGGCGGTATGGCCTCCGTTTGCTCATCGACTTGGCCTTTAACACCGACGAAATCCACGTTTCGCTTTCCAGCGTGGCGGATCGCCAGCGAATTTCCGCGCGGTACCTGGAACAGGTCGCGGTTATTCTCAAGCGGGCCGGGTTTATCCGCTCGATCAAAGGGGCCTCCGGCGGCTATATTCTCGCGATGCCTCCCTCCGATATCGTGGTAGGGGACGTGCTTCGCGCCCTGGAGGGGGATATGTCCGTGGTGGAACCGCCGCGCCTCGATAAACCCGAAACGAAACTGCAGCGGTGCGTTCGGATCAACGTGTATGACAAACTGGATCAGCGCATTCTCGCGGTTATAAACAGCCAAACCCTGGCCAGCCTTGTCGGGGCGGGGAACGGCACGGAAACCCTTATGTACTATATTTAAAGCCGGAAACGGCTTTTTTTGTTCGATAACCTATTAAAATGCTTGGAATAATAATAAAGTTCTTGACGAGCCTTGCCGAAGGTTATACTATAAATATTACCATAATACTAGGAAACAGGGGGATGGTATGGCTTTAGTGGAAAAAATTACCGATACGATCGGCAATACGCCGATGGTAAAAATTAACCGGATGAACGACGGTGGTGCGACGGTGTACGCCAAGCTGGAATATTTTAATCCCTTTTCCAGCGTGAAGGACCGGGCGGCCATATCCATGATCGAGACCGCCGAGGCCGCGGGTCGCCTCAAGCCCGGCTCTACCATCGTGGAACCCACCAGCGGCAATACCGGTATAGCCCTGGCGGCGGTGGCCGCGGTGAAGGGATACCGGGTCATCCTGACCATGCCGGACACCATGAGCGTGGAACGCAGAAAGCTTCTCCAAATATTCGGCGCGGAGCTTATTTTGACCGATGGCGCGAAGGGGATGAAGGGCGCGATAGAAAAGGCGAACGAGTTGGTCGCCTCGATTCCCGGCGCCTTTATGCCCCAGCAGTTCGAGAATCAGGCAAACCCCGCGGCGCATTACTCCCATACCGGACCCGAAATTTGGAACGATACGAACGGCTCGGTGGACATTTTCGTCGCCGGAGTCGGGACCGGCGGTACCCTTACGGGGGTTGGCCGCTACCTCAAGGAAAAAAAGCCTTCGGTGAAGGTGGTCGCCGTGGAGCCCGCGGGCTCGCCCGTCCTTTCCGGCAAGGGCCCCGGCCCGCACAAGATCCAGGGTATCGGCGCGGGATTCGTGCCGGGAATCCTTGACCGTTCGGTGATCGACGAAATATACCTGACCGACGACGATAAGGCCGGGACTACCGCGCGCCGGGCGGCCCGCGAAGAGGCGATTTTCGTCGGCATTTCCGCGGGCTCGGCCCTGGAAGCTGCGCTTGCCCTGTCCCGCAGGAGCGAAAACGCGGGGAAGACGATCGTGGTGCTGCTGCCCGATACGGGAGAGCGGTACCTTTCTACCTGGCTTTTCGATAATTGAATTCGGAGGAAAACATGGCTCAGCGCATTGAAACCATCGCGGTTCACGGGGGGCAAAAACCCGATCCCGTCACGAAGGCCCGGGGCGTCCCCGTTTGGAGAACCTCGGCGTACAATTTCGACTCGGCCCGGCATGGGGCCGACCTCTTTGCCCTGAAGGAGCTCGGCTTTATCTATTCCCGGCTCGGCGACCCGACCGGCGACATTCTGGAAAAACGTCTCGCCCTGATGGAAGGGGGCGCGGCGGCGGTCGTCACCGCGTCGGGAACCGCCGCGATCCATTATACGGCACTGACTCTCGCCAAGGCCGGCGACGAAATCGTGTCGGCCTCGAACCTTTACGGCGGCACCTATACCATGTTCTCGGTCCTGCTGAAGGATCAGGGCATTACCGTGAAATTCGCCGACGTTACCCGGCCTGAAACCTTCCGCGCCGCAATAACCGAGCGGACCCGGTTCCTCTATGCCGAAACCATCGGGAATCCCTCGCTGGACGTGGCGGACATCGCCGCCCTGGCGAAGATCGCCCATGAGCACCGCATTCCCCTGGTCGTCGATTCCACCTTCACCCCGCCGACCAATTACCGACCCATCGAGGACGGCGCCGACATCGTTATCCACTCCCTGAGCAAGTGGATCGGCGGTCACGGTTCGGCCATCGGCGGCGCGGTAATCGATTCGGGCCGCTTCGACTGGAAGAATTCCAACGTGCCCTTCTTTACCGAGCCCGACGCGAACTACCACGGCCTGCGGTGGGCGCTCGACCTTCCCGGGCCCCTCGCGCCCATCGCCTTCGCCCTCCGGTTCAGGACCGTTCCCCTGCGCAACCTCGGCGCCTGCCTCGCCCCCGATAACTCGTGGATATTCCTTCAGGGCGCCGAAACCCTGGCGCTCCGCATGGAACGGCATAACGAAAACGCCTTCGCCGTGGCAAAGTGGCTGAAAAGGCATCCAAAGGTCGCCTGGGTACGGTATCCGGGCCTCGAGGGCGATCCTTCCCACGCGGTGGCCTCGCGGCAATTCACGAAAGGCTTTGGGGGCATGGTGGTCTTCGGGCTCGCCGGCGCGGACGGCGAGGCGAAACTGGCTTCCGGGCGGTCCTTTATCGATTCCCTTTCCCTCATATCGCACCTGGCGAACGTGGGCGACACGAAGAGCCTGGCCATCCATCCGGGCACGACCACCCATTCGCAGCTCACCCCGGCCGAGCAGGTCGCGGCGGGAATTCCCCCCGAACTGATCAGGCTGTCCGTCGGGATCGAGCACGTGGACGATATCCTGGAAGACCTCGGCCGGGCGTTGGAAAAGGCGTGAAAAAGCTATTAACGATTTCCGGGATGGCCTGCGGTTCCTGCGGCATGCGGGTTAAGGCGGATCTTGAGGCGCTTCGCGGCATCAAGAGCGTCGAGGTAGACGCCTTCCGGGGAACCGCCTTGGTGGAAGCCGAGGAATTCAGTTCGGTTTTAGTCGATCGGGCGATCAAAAAAGCGGGTTTTACCCTGGTAAAGATCGTCTGATCGTCCCGAATCGCTTACGATCTGGACTCATTCCCGGCGCGCCGGTACAATGCCCGCATGAAAACACGGGAACCCCTCCGCGGCGCCGCCCTCGTTCTCGAGGGCGGCGGAATGCGCGGCATTTATACCACCGGCGTACTCGATACCTTTTTGGACCTGGGCTATCATTTCGATTACGTAATCGGCGTGTCCGCCGGCGCGAGCCATGCACTTTCCTATATTTCGCGCCAGCGGGGCAGGGCCCGCCGGGTAAACGTGGAATATTGTACCCGCGGCGAATATATGGGCTTTCGCAACCTCGTTCGCACCGGTTCCTATTTCGGCTTGGATTTTATGTTCCGCGCCATTCCCGAACGGTATGACCCCTACGATTTCTCGTCTTTCGAGCGGAACGTGGGGCGGTACGTCGTCGTGGTTACCAACATGATCACCGGACTGCCGGAATATCGGGAACCCCTGACCGGAGAAGGGCTTTTCGCCCCGGTCATCGCCTCCTGTTCCCTTCCCCTCGTGTCAAAGCCCGTCTTTCTCGACGGCGTTCCCTACTTAGACGGCGGGATCGCCGATTCCCTACCGATCGACCGGGTCGCGGCCGACGGGTTTGAGCGGATGGTGGTGGTGCGAACCCAGCCGAAAGGCTACCGAAAGGGCGCGACCGGGGGTAAGGCCCTCTATCGGGCGATGTACCGTTCGTATCCGCGCTTCGTCGAAACCCTTTCTACCCGAAACGAACGCTATAACGCTGCCCTTGACCGCCTCGACGCGCTGGAGGCAGAGGGGAGGGCGCTGGTCATCGCCCCCCGTCCCCAACCGGGGCTCGACCGCCTGGAACGGGACCCGAAGAGGCTGGACGGACTGTATCGGTCGGGTTTGTCCGATTCGGCGTCCGTGGCCCGACGCGTCCTGGAATTCGCGCGGTGAAAGGCAAGGCACGGGGGCGAAGGGCCCCGCCGCGTCCCGACGGAAAGGCCGTTACCGAAGGATTTAAGAACTTGCAGCGCGGACTGACCGGCGACCGCGGCTTGGTCGGAAAGTCCTATATGGACGATTCCGGCATGCTTACCGCTTACCTTGGATACTACTGGCCCGCTTCCCGGGCCCAGTGCCTCGCCATCCTTGACCGGATCGCCTTTCTCGAAAGACGTCGACCCGGAGCGTCCCTTCCCCTGCCGGTCAAAACCCTGATCGACGTAGGTTCGGGTCCCGGGCCCATCGCCGCCGCCTTCGCCTCCCGGGGGGCCACGCAGGTTTCCCTTCTGGACCAAAGCCCCGACGCCCTGAACTTAGCCCGGAAAAAAGTCGCCCTCGAAGGCGTTTCAACCCTTGCTTGCGATATCCGAAACCCCGATCCCGCCCGTATCGCCCGGTGGGGCGAGGCCGATTGCGTGGCCTTCGGCCATTCCCTCAACGAGTTATGGGCGCAGGCGGAGGACCGGGTATCGCTTCGCGCGCGGCTCGTTGAACGCTACGCGGCGGCGCTCGCGCCCGCGGGCTTCATTCTGGTACTTGAGCCGGCGCTGCTGGGCACGAGCCGGGACCTTATCGCCGTGCGGAACCTTCTCGTCGCGAAGGGCTGGGAGGTTCTCGCCCCCTGCCCGGGCCGCGAACGGCTTCCCTGTCCCGCCCTGGAAGCGGGCCTTACCCACACGTGCCATGAGTCGGTCCGTTGGGACATTCCGGAAGAGACTTCCCGACTGGCTCGATCCCTGGGCTTGGACAGGGAATGGCTCAAGATGACCTGGTTTGCCTTACGGCCGCCGCGTCCCGAAGGCGCGCCGAACGGGGATGAACGCCCCCTCTATCGGATAGTCTCCGATCCCCTGCGAAATAAATCGGGCCGCGTTCGCAAATTGCTCTGCGGGGCTACTGGCCGTTTTCCGCTTTCGGCCCCGACGGCGGACGGGAAAACCGAGGAGACGGGGTTCCCCGCGTTCGACCGGCTCGAGCGGGGCGATTACGTGCTGGTAACCGAGCCTGAAATACGGGAGAACGGCTGGGGCATGTCCGGTAAAACCGGGCTGAAACGCCTTTTTCCCGCAATTTCGTAAGAAAAATCGCGCCGAAGCCCGATAGTAGGTATATGAATAACGTTAAACCGCGGGGCTTCCTGGTACGGTTCCGGCCATTGATACTTTTCTCCTGTGCCTTTTTCTGGTGTTCAAGCGCCGGCGCTTTTGCCGAAAAAAGCGTTCCCCGTCGCCTGTACGCCGGCGCGGACTCGAATTACCCCCCGTTGAGCTACGTTCAAAACGGCCTGGCGACTGGTTTTGACCGCGCTTTCCTTGACCGGTTGGGTGAATTGCTGCGGCTGCCCGTGGACATCCGCCTGTATCAGTGGAGCGAGACCCTGGAAACCATCGCCGACGGCAGGTCGGATTTTATTGCCGGCTGTATCCAAACCGAGTCCCGGGACGAACGCTTCGATTTCACGATCCCCTACTTTATCGATCAATACTATATTTTCGCCAATAAAAAGGCCTCCATTACCGACGCGGGAGATCTCGCGGGGAAAAGGCTCGCCGTTCTCGAGAACGATGCCGTCCTTGACCTGTGGGTCCGTCCGGCGGGCTTGGAAAGCGACTGTATCGCCGCCGCGTCCTTAGAAGAGGCGTTCGACCGGGTCAACGACGGGCTGGCCGATTATACCTTGGCGCCCTACGCCATGGGCGCGGCGATGATCGATCGAAAGGGCCTGAAAAACGTGGCCTACACGGAACGCCCGCTTTTCCCCGCGGAATTCCGATTCGCCGTGCGCAAAGGCGACGCCGACCTGCTTGCCTTTCTCAATGAGGGGATCGCGATCATGCAGCGTTCCGGCGAAACGCAGCGGCTCATTAAAAAGGCTAAAATTCCCTCGCCGCATGAGTCATTCGAGTACGTCACCTCGATAACGCCCTTTTTCTGGATCATGGCGAGCATCTTGCTGGCCTTCCTCATCGGGCTTATCTGGTATTTTACGGCCGTTTACGGCTTTTCGCGGCAGTCCGAACGGTCTAAGGAAGACGTGAAATTCCTGGAGCTGGTATTGGGCAGTTTACCCTTCGGCTTGCGCTGGGAAAGCCTGGACCGAACCCGTTCCGGCGAAAACCAGCTGTACCGGATATACAACGATCCGGAGCGGAAAAAAACGGTCCGCAGAAAACCCCTGGAAATCGCGACCATGCTCGGCGATCCCGTGGGAAAGGCCATCCTCCTCGAGGATTCGAGCCGCCAGCAGGAGCTGGAATCCCGGGTCAAGAAAATTACCCGGGAACTGGCCGAGAAGAACGCGCAACTCGTGGAACAGAGCATCGTGGACCCGGTGAGCGGGCTGCTCAACCGCGGTTTCATCAAAAGCAAGATTCTCGGCCTATCGGAAAATTTCCGGACTCGCAACGAGGTTTTCTCGGTTATACTGGTGAAGTGGAAGCAGAACGATCCCGATCCGTTTTCCGTCCGTTCTTTCGCGCGAAGGCTGAAAAGCTGCATCGGCATCCATGATTTCGCGGGAATCGTGGAACCGGGCCTCTTTGCCGTCCTTTTTCCGGGCCTCACCGAGGCCGAGCTGCCCGCTATGGGCGAACGCGTAGAATCGGTAATGTCGGAGGGGGGTGAATCCCGTCGGGTGGAGTGCGCCCTGTACCCCTGCGAGTCTTCGGATTCGCGGATCGTCGAGCTGCTTCGAATGCTTTAAATTGACGGGCCCAGCCGCGTCGGGCGGCCGTCCGTATAAAAAAACAAGTGAAAAAGGTGTGTCGCTTATGCGTAAAAGCCTCAGTTTTACGGCCGCGCTTATCGGGACCGCGATACTCGGTATAGCCGTCATCCTTGCCGTTACGCTTATACCGACGCCGGTTCCCTCAAAACCGATACCGGGCCTCGGCGTTTCCGTCGCCTATTCGGTTTCCGATCACCGACTTTCATCCTCCGAACTGACCGATAGCGCCCTGGTATGGCGTTCCCTCGACGGGGCGCCCCTGACCGTGCATGCGCAATATGCGTACGCGCGCTTTTTGCTGACCAACTCCGGGGATTCCGATTTGGCCCTGATCGTCCAGAACGACACGCGAAATTACTACACCTCCTTTCTATCATTTGACGGTCGCGTCTATGCCACCCGGTTTCGTCAAGGCGACCCGGTGCCTTCCGGGGAAAGTCCCCTGCGTCATATCAGGGCCGCGTTCCCGGTTTCCCTGCCGCCGGGTGCCTCTACGCAGTTCGTGCTGGAATACATGAACGAGCGGGATATCGTGATGGATCCCGGGGTTCGCGAGGCCACGCAATGGTTTACCGAGGCGGGAATCGAGCGCGATATCGTGATCTTCATTTCCGCGTCCGTCCTTTGCCTGACCCTCATAAACCTTATCGCCGGGCTCGCTCTTTATCGGCCCGAATTGGTCCGTATGTCCTTCCTGACGTTTTCGCTCCTGTTCTTCTTCGCCCGCCAGTCCCGGCTGCTTCTCGTTATTTTCAGTTCGCTTCCCTACGCGCTGTGGCTCTACCCCCTCAGCATTGCCTTCGAGCTCGTTTCGGCCCATATATTCTTCGGGTACCTCATGGGCGAAAACTTCAGGCCCTGGCAGCGCTGGGCGTACCGGATTCTTTCCGCTCTCACGGTCTTTCTGACGGCGACCTCCTTCTTCGGCGCGGCGTATACCGTCGCCGACGTGCTGAACGTGTTTGCGATGATTACCCTGCTCATCGTTTTGATCGGTGTCCTGAACGCCGCGCGCCGCAGGGACGCCGCGGTATTGCAGATCATGCTCGCCTTCGCCCCGTGGATTTTAACGATGGCGGTCGAGATCGTCATCATTTATATTAAGCCGAGGCAAATATTCCTCGCGGATTACCGGCAGGCGTTCGGCATGCTCTTCTCCCTTATCCTGGTGACCGTCACGAGCATTCGGACCCGCGAGCGGGAGGCGGGCGAAAGGATTCTCCGGCTCGAGGCGGAGCTCGCCGAGGCGCGGCGCAATCAGGGGGCGAACGAGGGGAAAATTCGGGAAGAACGCGTGAAATACCGCTCGCGTCTCGCGGCGGATTGCCAGGCCCCGCTGGTGGGCATCTTCGCCGCCGTCGGAACCCTGCAGCGGGAGTATTCCGATCCGGGCGTGGTCGCCGCGGTCGACGTGATCGTTACCGAGGCCTCCAGGATCGGCGACGCCCTCGGTTCCCGTGACCCCTCGAAGGGAGGATTGGCGTGAACGTGATCGTGTACGGCACGAAAAAATGCGCCGAAACCCGGCGCGCGGAGCGTTGGCTCAAGGAGAGGCGAATACCCTTCCAGTTTCGCGACGTTCAGGATAAACCGCTGACGGCCAACGAGATTAAGGCCATGGCGGCCGGCAGGGGCGCGCTTTCCCTGATCGACGAGGGCTCCAAGCGGTTTATCGCGCGCGGGCTGGGCTTTATGGAGTATGACCCCGCCGAGGAATTGGAAAAGGACCCGGCCCTTCTCGCCACGCCCGTCATCCGGCTCGACTCAAAGTATTTCGTCCGACCCGACCTGTCGGAGTTGCCCCTTGGCCGATCGTAAGGGCGAGCGGACGGACTCCTAAAGCAGCTTGATTGGCCGCACGGCTATATCGCTCCGCATTCGCTCCCACTCGGCCGCGTCGCCCGAAACGGGGGCAAAGGCGGGATTGAGCTCGATACCGGTCCGCATCTCCCTTTCCAAGGCGTCCGCTCTGGCGTTATCGCGTTCCCGTAACTTATGGAGGAGCAGGGCCGCCTCGTAGGCGATTTGCCCCTCGGCGACGGGGATTCGGGGCGGGACGGGCGGTCGTTCGGCCGGTTTCGGCGGCACCGCGGCGGCCCTATTCGCGGCGATTCTTTCCCGGTCGAAGCGATAGCCCCGCCGGTCCGCCTCGTTCGCCACGGCTTCCAGGTACCGTACCGCGCACTCCGCGGGGGCGCTCGAGGCGCGAAAGCGGATCAGTTGGGGGTGATTGCGGTAACCCCTGGTCCTGCCTTCCAAAACGGCCAAGGCGAGTAGGCCTTCCCGCCAAGCCGCGAGCAGGCCCTTGGCGTCGAGATAGCCGGGCGAAAGACTCCACAAACGCATGTGACCCTCCTCGTCAGAATATAACGCTTTTAGCCGCTCCCGGGCGGATTCGCTCATTGACAGGCTACCCTCCGGCCGTTGTACGATCGACGTACCATGAATTATGAAAAAAGCGGGGAACCGGCCCTGCATCCCGATACCGTTTGCGTCCACGGCGCCTACGATCCGTACGCGCATAAGGGCGCTCGCGCAATGCCCATCTATCAGAGCGCGGCGTACTGCTACGATTCGGCCGATTCGGCCGCGGCCCTCTTCTCTTTCGCCGAGGAGGGGAGCATTTACTCCCGCCTTGGAACGCCGACCACCGACGAGGCGGAAAAACGCGTGGCCCTCCTCGAGGGCGGCATCGGCGCCGTCTCATTCGCCTCCGGTATGGCGGCCCTCTCGGGCTTCGTTTTGAACCTGCTCCGGTCGGGCGACGTTATCGCGGCTTCCAACAGCCTTTATGGCGGGAGCATGGGATTGCTTACCGATTCCCTGCCACGGCTCGGCATTACCGCCCGCTTTTTCGATCCCCTGAGCGCAGAAAGCCTTGAGTCGGTCATGGACGATCGGGTCCGGCTCGTGCTCGCGGAGAACCTGGCGAATCCCGCCCTTTCGGTACCGGACCACGCGGGAATATCCGCCGTGGCCAAGCGGTACCGGGTTCCCTATTTGGTCGACAATACCCTGGCCACGCCCATCACGTCCCGGCCCGCGGAATTCGGCGCCGACTATGTCCTCCATTCCTGCACCAAGTACATGATGGGCCACGGCGACGCCATCGGCGGCATGCTCGTGGACATAGGCACGTTCTCCTTCGATCCCGAGCGGTACCCGCTTTTGTTCGATCCTTCCCCGACGGGAAAACCCTTCGCGGAATCGTTCGGTTCCAGGGCCTTCCTGACGCGGCTGCGGGGCAAGGTGCTGATGAATCTCGGCGGCTGCATGGCGCCCTTCCACGCCTGGTTACTCTTACGGGGCCTTGAAAGCCTGCACGTCCGGTATCCGCGTCACCTGGAAAACGCCCTCCGCCTCGCCGAGGCGCTGGCGCGGCATCCCGCCGTGGCGCGGGTAAACCATCCTTCCTTTCCCGGCCATCCTTCCCACGCAAACGCGAACCGCTACCTCGGGGGACATTACGGCGCCATGCTCGGCTTCTCCCTCAAGGGCGGCTACGATGCCTGCCGCGCCTTTATCGACCGGGTTCGCCTCGTGTCGCACACGACCAACATCGGCGATACGAAAACCCTCGTCATCCATCCGGCCTCCACGACCCACCGTAATATGGACGCGGATGCACGCCGCCTCGCCGGGATCGGGGAGGATTACGTACGGGTCTCCGTGGGCATTGAGCATTGGGAAGACGTATACCGAGCCATCGGCGAGGCGTTGTGACTGCCCGCCGCGAACTATAAGGAGCTGCGTATGGAAAGTATGGCCGAGAAGGCAGTGGAAATTTTTCGAAGCGGGCGGAATTGCGCCCAGGCGGTGTACGCGGCGAACCATGGGCTCGCCGGGGTCGATCCGGCGGTTGCCGAGGGCGCCGCCAACGGATTCGGCGCGGGCATGGGCAGGCTGCAAAAGACGTGCGGCGCCGTCACCGGGGCGATCATGGCCATCGGGCAGGCCGAATGGGATCCCGCCGATCCCAAAGGCTCCAAGGAGCGGGGCTACGCGAAGGTGAGCGAATTCACTGCGGCCTTCGAAGCCAGGCATGGTTCAAGCGAATGCCTGCGCCTCTTGGGGGTGAGCCTTTCCGACCCCGATTTGGCGAAGTACGCCGCCGGGAACGGCATATTCACCAAGGTATGCGAGCCCCTGGTGGCCTTCGCCTGCGAAATCCTGGGAGAAATGTACCCCTAAGGAATGCGCGCGGCGCAAGTCGCCCGCTTACATCTGCAGTTTCAACTTCACGGAATACGGTTCGGCGGTCCAGTCGCGTTTTATTTCCATGGTCAGGTCAAGGTCCGCGGTGCCCTTGGTAAAGACGTAGCTTCGTTCGGCCTCGTCGCAGCGGAACGAGAACGTCACGCCGGTCAGTTTCGCGTCTACCGCGAAATCCTTGATCTTGTCCTTAAAATCGAAAACCACGGCGCCTTGGGCGTCGAGAACGCGAATCGAGTCGGCGCCGATTTCCCAGGTGGCGGCCCAGTTTGAATCGACCCATTTCCCCTTAGGCAACTTGCTTAGGTCGGGCGATTGGGCGAAGGCGACGGCGGCGGCGAGAAGCGCGGCCAGAATGAATAACGCTTTTTTCACGGGTTCCTCCATATTCGAATCGGGATGAATTGTCCTTAAGTCTAAAGGATGGCCCGGAAAAAGGCAATAAGGGCGGCCCGCGCGTTTTGGGGCCGCCGTGACTCGGCAGGGGCGTCGGTATCAGCCTTTTTTTCCGCCTAACTTTCTGGCGACGATTTGGAAATAACGCACGATGACGATCATCACTCCCATGAAAACGAAGAGAACGGCCATTCCCGCGGCCAATAGGGCCAATCCCTGTTTTAATGCTTCCGAATCCATAATCGAAATCTCCTTAGTTTAGCTGATCAATGGGCTAACAGGGGCACCAGGGCGAGGAGGAGTCCTCCCGCGATGACCGAGCCGAGCTGCCCGGATACGTTGGCGCTCACGGCGTGCATCAGTATGATATTCGAGGGATCGTCCCTCAGCGCCATCTTCTGGATTACCCGGCTGGACATGGGAAAGGCGGAAATGCCGCACGCCCCGATCATCGGATTGATCTTTTTGGCCTTTGGAAGGAAAAGGTTCACGAGCTTGGCGAAGAGCACGCCGCCGGCGGTATTGATTATGAAAGCCACGAGGCCCAGGGCAAGAATGCTCAGGGTTTGAAGGCGAAGGAAGGCCTCGGCGCGCATGGAGGCCGCCACGCTTATGCCGAGAAGGAGCGTGACGATATTCGCCATCTCGTTTTGGGCCGTCGAGGAAAGCTTCGCCAGCACTCCGCATTCTCGGATCAGGTTGCCGAACATCAAAAAGCCGATGAGGGGCGCGCCCATGGGAACCAGAACGCAGGACACGACGGTCACGATTACGGGAAAGCTGATGGTGACCGCTTTGGGAATGTCGTGGTCTTCCGCTGTCATTCTTATAAGCCGCTCTTTTTTCGAGGTGAGGGCGCGCACCACCGGGGGCTGAATGATGGGAACCAGGGACATATAGGAGTAGGCGACCACCATGATCGGGCCCAGGAGCTCCTCGGCGAATTGTTTGGTCACGATGATGGTGGTCGGTCCGTCCGCGGCGCCGATCACGCCGATGCAGGCGGCTTCCCTCAGGTCATACCCCAGGGCCAGGGCGATGATTACCGTGACGAAGATCCCCAAATGCGCCGCGGCGCCGAAAAGCATGAGCCAGGGCCGTTGAAAAAGGGGCCCGAAGTCGATCATGGCGCCCACTCCGACGAAAATCAATAACGGAAACACTTCCGAAAGAATGCCGGCGTTGAAGAGTGTCTGCAAAATGCCCGGTTCGCCGTACATTTCCCAGACCGTGGCCAGGGGAAGGTTGATCAGAATGGCCCCGAACCCGATGGGCAGCAGGAGCATGGGCTCATAGTCCTTCGCGATGGCGAGCCAGATGAGGAATGCCCCTATGGCATACATGGTGACTTCCTTCCATCCGATGGAGAGAAGGCCGCTTATGAAAAAATCGAGAATTTCACCGGTCATGTCAGCGACTCCTTTCAGTGTTCTCCCTGAGTGTAGGGGGAGTCCGGGCCCCCGTCAATCTACCGAAAAAAAAGGCCGACCCTCCCTGGATGGGTCGGTCGGCCTTCAGCGCGGTTTTAACCTCTTACTTGTACAGTTCGCGCTTCACGTAGTGGGTGTGGAGGAGGTGGTGGGCCTTCTCGGAGTTCGGCTTGGTAAGGAACTCGGTGTACACCTGCTGTACGTAGGGGTTCTTGTGGGAAACCCTGATCTCGCTCTTCGCGTCGTCGGTATAGAGGCCGGCGATGCGCTTCTCGCGAACCTCGTCGGTGGCGCCGTAGGGCTGACCGCCGCCGGCGATGCAGCCGCCGCGGCAGGCCATCACCTCGACGAAGTGGTACGGGGGCTCTTTGCCCTCGGCGATCGCGGAGCGAATGCTCTGGACCACGGGATCCACGTTGCCGAGCTGGTGCACGACTGCGATGCGGATTTCCTTGCCGTTCACGTCTACCGCCGCTTCCTTCACGTCCTTGAGGCCGCGGGCGGGCACGTAGTTTATGTCCGCCAGTTCCTGGCCGGTGAGTACCGCGTAGGCGGTGCGGAGCGCCGCTTCCATAACGCCGCCGGTGGCGCCGAATATGGTGCCCGCGCCGGTGTACGGCCCTAAGGGATTGTCGGCCTCGGACTCCTCGCAGTTATTGAAGTCGATTCCGGCCTGCTTGATCAGGCGCGCGAGCTCGCGGGTCGTGAGCACGGAGTCCACGTCCTGGAAGCCCGAGCTCTTCATGTCGTCGTTGCGCTTGCACTCGTACTTCTTGGCGGTACAGGGCATGATGGACACGGAGAAAACCTTTGCGGGGTCGATATTGGCCTTCTGTGCCCAGTAGGTCTTGATCATGGCGCCCATCATCTGCTGGGGGCTCTTGGCGCTGGAAACGTTCGGGAGCAGGTCGTGGTAGTTCTTTTCCGCGTAGTCGACCCAGGCCGGGCAGCAGGAGGTAAACAGCGGGATCGCGGCCTTGCCGTCCGAAAGGCGGCCGATCAGCTCGGTGCCCTCTTCCATGATGGTGAGATCGGCGGAGAAGTTGGTGTCGAACACGTAGTCGAAGCCGATCTGGCGGAGCGCGGTGTAGATCTTCTTGGTGGAGATCGATCCGGGCGCCAGGCCGAATTCCTCGCCGAGGGCCACGCGCACGGCGGGGGCGATCTGGGCGACGGTCACGGTGTCCTTCGCGTCGAGGGCGTCCCACACCTTGCGGGTCGCGTGGTCCTCGTAGATCGCGCCGACCGGGCAATGCGCCGCGCACTGGCCGCAGCGCACGCAGGGGGAATCCTCGAGGTTCGCCATGGCGGCGGGGCCGATCACGGTCTTTCCGCCGCGGGCCTGGTACTCGATCGCGTTAACCTTCTGCACTTCCTGGCATACCTGCACGCAGCGGCCGCAGTTAATGCACTTGTTGCGGTCGAACACGATCGCGGAATTGGTGCGGTCCAGGGGGCGGTCGATAATAAAGTGGTCGAACCGGATCTGGCGCAGGCCGAACTCGGCCGCGAGCGACTGTAGCTCGCACTGGTTGTTGCGGGTACAGGTGAGGCATTCCTGGGGATGGTTCGAAAGGATCAGCTCGAGCACCGTGCGGCGCGCCTTGACGATCTCGGGGTCGTGGGTGATCACGCTCATGCCCTCGGTGCAGGCGGTGCAGCACGCGCGGATCATGCGCGGCGTGCCTTCCATGCGCACGATGCAGATGCCGCAGGAAGCCCACGCGGGAAGGTCCGCGTTAAAGCAGAGCGAGGGGATCTTCACGTTCGCGAGCTTCGCGGCCGCGAGAATCGTGGTTCCTTCGGCCACCTGGACCGGTTTTCCGTTTATTTTAACGTTGATCATGGTAATTCGTTACTCCTTAGCTCACATCTTGTCGATGGCGTGGAACTTACAGGTGTTGAAGCACTCGCCGCACTTGAGACACTTGGACTGGTCAATGACGTGTTTGGCTTTCTTCTCGCCGGTAATGCAGTCCGCCGGGCACTTCCTGGCGCAGGCGCCGCAGCCGATGCACTTGTCGTTGATCGAGAAGGTCACCAGGTGCTTGCACTTGCCGGAAGCGCACTTCTTGTCCTGGATATGGGCGATATACTCGGCCTCGAACTTGCGGATGGTCGAAAGGGTCGGGTTCGGCGCGGACTGTCCGAGGGCGCACAGGGAGCTCTTCTGCATGGCGAAGCCGATTTCCTTCATCTTGTTCAGGTCTTCCATGGTGCCGTTTCCGCGGGAAATCTTCTCGAGGATGGCGTGGATCTGCCGGGTTCCGATGCGGCAGGGCGAGCACTTGCCGCAGGATTCTTCCACGCAGAACTCCATGTAGAACTTGGACACGTCGATCACGCAGTCGTCCTCGTCCATGACGATCATGCCGCCGGAGCCCATCATGGAGCCGAGCATCTGAAGTCCCTTGAAGTCGATCGGGGTGTCCAGGGCTTCCTCGGTGATGATTCCGCCAGAGGGACCGCCGGTCTGTACGCCCTTGAACTTCTTGCCGCCCTTTATGCCGCCGCCGATGTCGAAAATGATCTCGCGGAGGGTGGTTCCCATGGGAACTTCCACGAGGCCGGAGTTCTTCACCTTACCGGTGAGCGCGAAAACCTTGGTTCCCTTGGAGTCCTCGGTACCGATCTTGGCGAACCAAGCCGCTCCCTTATTGAGGATCACGGGGATATTCGCCCAGGTTTCCACGTTGTTGATGATCGTGGGCTTGCCCCAAAGGCCGGACTGGGCCGGGAACGGGGGCTTCGGGGTGGGCATGCCGCGCTTTCCCTCAATGGAACGGAGGAGGGCGGTCTCTTCGCCGCAGACGAAGGCGCCCGCGCCGAGGCGGATCTCGATGTCGAAATCGAAGCCCGAGCCGAGGATGTTCTTGCCCAGGAGGCCGGCCTCGCGGGCCTGGTTCAGGGCGATCTTGAGGCGGTCCACGGCGAGGGGATACTCGGCGCGGATGTACACGAAGCCCTGGTTGGCCCCGATGGCCTTTCCGCAGATCGCCATGGACTCGATCACCGAGTGGGGGTCGCCCTCGATGGTGGAGCGGTCCATGTAGGCGCCCGGGTCGCCCTCGTCGGCGTTGCAGACCACGAACTTCTGGTCGCCTGAGGCCCTTAGGCCCGCTTCCCACTTGAGACCGGTGGGGAACCCGGCGCCGCCGCGGCCGCGGAGGCCGGAAGCCTTCACCTCGTCAACGATCTGCTGGGGGGTAAGCTGGAAGAGCGCCTTTTCGAGGGCCAGGTAGCCGTCGCGGGCGATGTATTCGTTCAGGTCCTCGGGGTTGATCACGCCGCAGTTGCGCAAGACCACGCGAAGCTGCTTCTGGTAAAACTGGATCTCGCCGGAGTCGGAAATATCCTTCTTTTCCTTGTTGTAAAGGAGGCGGGTAACCTCGCGGCCCTTCACGATCTGCTCGGCGATAATGTCCTTGGCGTCTTCGGGCTTCACTTCTACGTAGAAGGAATCCTCGGGGAGGACTTTTACGATGGGGCCTTTTTCGCAGAAGCCGAAACAGCCGGTCTTGACGATCTGGACCTGGTCGATCATACCCGCGGCCTTCGCCTCGGTCATCAGGTTGTTGTATATCCCGTCGGCGTTGCTCGACTCGCAGCCCGTACCGCCGCACACCAGGATGTAGTGATTGTATGCCATGTATCCGCCTCTCCTTACTTTTTCAGGATATCCGCCGCGGGGCGGTCGAGAATCCTGTCATTGAGCAGCTCTTTCTTGAGAATGTGCTTCTCCACGATTTCCTTGGCCGCGGCGGCGTCCACCCGGCCGTAAATGATGGTGGGCATGCCGGCCATCACGACCTCGACGGTGGGCTCGTTGTGGCACAGGCCCATGCATCCTGTCTGGCGGATCGAAACGTCCCCGCCCATTCCCTTCTCGTCCAGCGCCTTCGCGAAGGCGGAGAGGGTATCCTTGGCGCCCGCGGCGATACCGCAGGTACCCATTCCGACGATAACCTGGGCTTGCTTGCCTTCCGTATCGCGTTTCTTGATCTGCGCCTGGGTGCTTTCCCTAAGCTTTCGCAGGTCTTCGAGGGACATCTTGGCCATATCATTCCTCCATTAAGCTTTCGATAAATTGGCCCAGGAGCACTATCGCGTTGGCGTCGTAAAAGCCGCCTTCCTCCGCGAGCCCCAAGGCTTCGAGCAATTCCGACCGCAACACGGTAAATTCGACCGTCCCGCTTCCGCCTTGCCCCTCTTTCCGGTACGCGATTTCCATCTCGTACCGGCCGTCGAAGGTCAAAACGTGCCGAAAAAACCCTGACACGTCGCCCACCGGCGGCGTATCGATATTCGTCAGGTCGAACCGGCATTCCACGCGGGTTCCCGGATGTTCCGTTTCCCCGGCGCCGGACGTTCCCGCCTTGCGCGATTCGATCTTCCAGAAGCCGCCGGTACTTTCGGCGGTCTGGATCAAGAACGGGATACCGAGGCCGATCTTGCGCCCGGGATGCTTTATCCCGTCGGTATAGAACGGATCGGTCGCCCGCGCGAGCTCTTCCTCCGACATCCCCTTGCCGTTGTCTTCAATGGCGAGGGAAATCGCGGAAGTTCCCGCTTCCATGCGTACCTTCACGAAATCCGCGCCCGCCTCGACCGCGTTTTGGGTCAAATCGCTGAACAGATCGCAAAGGGTGTAGTGCACGGCGTCGTTGCCTTATCAGGCGTTCTTGTATTTCGCGATAATCCCGTCCATCTGGTCCCGGGTCAGCTTGCCGTACACGTCGCCGTTGACGGACAACACCGGCGCCAAGCCGCAGCAGCCGATACAGCGCACGGGCTCGACTGAGAAAAGCCCGTCAGAGGTGGTGATCTCGCCCTCGCTTAAGCCCAGAAGGCTCCGGGACTCGTCGATCAGGTCCTGGCCGCCCTTCAGGTAACAGGCGGTGCCGAGACACACGGAGATCTTGTTCTTTCCCGGCTTCACGGTTTTAAAGAAAGAATAGAACGACATGGTGCCGTATACCCGGGCCAGCGGCGTGCCGGTCCGATTCGCCACCTCGGTGGCGGCTTCGCGGGAGATAAAGCCCTGCTCTTCCTGAACCCTATGCAGGATCATGATCAGGTTTCCGGGCTTTCCCTTCCATTCGTCGATGAATGTGTTGAGTTCCGTCGTGAACTCGCAGGCCGTCGTCATTTGTTGTAACCCCCAACTAAAACGATAAAATTATATCGATAAATGCTTGCGCTATTGTACTAATAATAACGGTTTTATTCAATGATCTTTTATCGATAATAAATGTATTACTCGGGAAACAATTAATGCGGGCAAGGATGACGCAGAAGGCGAAAGGGCGGGCGAGGGCGTAAAGGCCGTAGCGGCGGCCAGAACGCCTAAGCGGGGGCGGGCGGTTGTCTGACGGTCGGTCGTTCGATTAGCCCTTACCAGCCCACCTCTACCGTCAGCGGGGATTCCAGCGTCAGGAGGGTTATGAGGGGTATATTGAAAATCGCCTCGTTCCCGGCCGTTTTTACGCTGCCGGAGTCGGCCGCCGTTCCCGCGGCCCCGGCGTTTCCGTCCGCCGCGGCGATCGTGGCCGCCTTGACGGGCGAGGGGGCCTTAACGGTCAACGTGAAACGGGCCGCGCTCAGTTCGGTCGCGATAGTCTTACCGTATGCGGCGCCGATCAGGTCGCGGTATTCGCCCGCCGACATGGTTTCTCCCGTGAATACCGGGGCCATCAGTAAATCAAGGTAGTCGCGGGTGGAAACGGGCATGAGGCCGATCGCGGCCGCCACGGTCTGCCGGTTTACCGAAATCCTGAAGAGCCGTTGGCCGGGGTTTACCGATACCGCGCCGTTTAAGAAGCCGTCGGCCTTGGGAACGAGCGCGCTTACCGCCAGGGAGGCTCCTTCGGCCGTAACCGATTGCGCGCCGATTCCCGCCGCCTTAAGGCTCGCGGAGATACCGGGCGCGTCGAAAACGGAAACGGCGGTCCCTGCCGCGGAGCCGCCCGCGCCCCCGGCGCCGGAGAGCTTCCGAATCAGGCTTTCCGACGCGGGAGACAGGGTAGCGCCGAAAAGGATTCCCGCGGGATCGGCCGCGCTTACCGGAACCGATACGGTGGCCCGGGGCGCGCAGGAAGAGAGGAAGGCCGCCGCGGCGAGAACGAATCCCGCGAGGGCGCCGACGCGACCGGTAATTTTCGGCGTATGGGCCGCCGTTCCCGAATGCCCTTGAATCATTGGTTTTACTCTCCCCGCGGAATCGTATTACAGGTCATAACTGAGCGTGACTCCCGTAGATAACCTGAAACCCGCGTTGGAGGTTTCATCGGGGAACCAAGAATATTCCATGCTTTGGTAAAAGCGGACGTTTTGGCCCAGGGCACGAACGGGGGGCGAGGTCCAGGAAAGGCCGATTATGCCCGGGAATTGGGGCTTTTTGGAAAGGCCGGACTCCGCGAGCAGGTGCAATTGCGTGCCCATGAAGAGCCTGATGCCCTGAACCCCCGCGAGCGAGGCGTACAGGGGCACGCTCAAGGATTCCGTCCTCGAGTCCCAGGTAATCCCCGCGCCGAGCCCGGGCAGGAGTTGGGTGTTTTTCGCCCAGGTTATTTCGCCTCCCAGGGTCGCGCCCCGAAGGGGGAATTCCCCGGGCATGAAATCCCAGAGCGCCGCGCCCGTTACGTTCGTCCGGAGGCCGATCTCGCCGCTAAAGGGAAACATATTGAGCGAGAGCGTCGAGTCGGTCACGCCGCCCGCGCCTGAGCCCGGCCGGTTGTCCGTCACGGACGGCCCTGAGGGCGCGGAGGGGTTAAAGAGCCTTCCGGTGAACCGGTAGGACTTGCTCCAGTAGCTTTCGTTCAGCTTGGAGATTATCACGCCCGTCTTGGGCCCGTCGGAGGCGGAATGGATAAACTGTCCGTCGCCGAGATAGATGCCCACGTGGGAGAGCTTGCCCGTGGTATTGAAGAAAACGAGGTCGCCCCGGTCCCGGGACTGGTCGTTGATATGCTCGACATAAGAGGAAAGGGCTTCTACCGTTCTCGGAAGCTGGATATCCGGTCCGTCCAGCCCCGCTCGGTAGATCAGACCCGAGCAGTCGATTCCGCGCCCGGTGCTGCCGCCCAAGGCATAGGGGGTTCCCATATAGGCGCGGGCCGCTTCAATGAAGACTTCCCGGTCCGTTTTTGCGCTTTCGCGGCCCTTGGGCCCCACCACTTGGGCGTGCGCGGCGGAGGAAAGAACGGCTGCCAGCGCGAAAACGGCCAGCGCGGGAAGTACGCGCGGCGGCGTACGGGCCGCAAAGGCGTTTCGCTTCGATTCTTTTCCGATAAGCGTCGGATTATTGGGCGTTGTTTGCAACATAATACCGTCGGGCTGTGTCATAATAACGAATATACCATTAAAATTTCCGATATACCACAAGGGGGTATGCAATGAAGCAGGCTGAGAGGAAACCTTGGGACTTTCTTGAGTCCTATCGCGGGAAAGATTTTTCCGGCGAGTGGCCGACTTTGCCCGAAATGTTCCGAATTTCCGCCAACCGCTATCCGGATAGGCCCTGTTTTACCGTATTCGAGCCGAACCGGATATCTCTTACCTATCGCGAGGCGTTGGAACGCATTGAAACCCTTGCCGCCTGGTTTGCGGAAAACGGCATCCGCTCGGGTGACCATATCGCCGTATCCGGCAAGAACTCTCCCGAATGGGCGGTCAGCTACCTCGCGGTGCTTTTCGCCGGGGCCACCGTCATTCCCATCGACTATAATCTCCACAATAACGAGATCGAAAACCTTTTACGGGCCTCCCTTCCCAAAATGTTTTGCGTGGATCAGGAAAAGCACGGGCATTTCCTCAAGGTCGCGGAGGCGGGGAAGGTCCTTTCCCTGAGCCCGGCGGTCCCGGAAACGTACGTATACGCCCTCAAGCCAGCGGGGGTCCCGGCCATCGTCCCCGCAAAGGAAAACGATCTCGCGGCGATCATGTTTACCTCGGGAACCATGGGCGTTCCCAAGGGCGTCATGCTTACCCATCGGAATTTCGTGGCGGATTGCTATATCGCCCAGATAAACCTGAGCATCTACCATACGGACGTGTTTTACGCGCTTTTACCCATCCACCATGCCTATACCATGCTTGCCGTCTTTATCGAGGCGCTTTCCGTGGGCGCCGAGGTGGTGTTCGGCAAGTCCATGGCGGTTTCCCGCATGCTCAAGGAACTCAAGGACGGGCAAATCACGATGCTCCTCGGGGTTCCCCTTCTGTTCAATAAGCTGCTCGCGGGCATCATGAAGGGTATCCGGGAAAAGGGGCCCGTTGTCTTCGGCTTGATCCGGCTCATGATGGGCGTTTCCTACCTGACCAAGAAACTGTGTAAGGTGAACCCCGGCAAGAAGCTTTTCGGGGCGGTCCTCGAAAAGGCCGGGCTCGCGCATATTCGCATCGCGATTTCCGGCGGGGGGCCCCTTGCGGCCAGCGTTTTCCGGCAGTTCAACGAGCTGGGCATAGACTTCGTGCAGGGATACGGCCTGACCGAAACCTCGCCGATCGTGGCGCTTAACCCGAAAGACCGTTTCAAGATCGAGAGCGTCGGCCAATATTTCGTGGGACATATGGAAATGAAGATTCTTGAGCCCAACGAGGACGGCGTCGGCGAGGTGGCCATTCGCGGGCCCATGGTCATGCAGGGCTATTATAAAATGGACGAGGAGACGAAGGCCGTACTCGACGCCGACGGTTGGTTCAAGACGGGAGACCTGGGGCGGCTCGATTCAGAGGGGTATCTCTACCTCGCGGGCAGGGCCAAGAACATGATCGTCACCGACGGCGGAAAGAACGTGTATCCCGAGGAGATAGAGAACGCCTTTCAGCTGCATTACGACGATATAGAGCAGATAACGGTGAAAGGCTATATAGTAGACAAAAGCCTTAAGACCGAGGGCATCGAGGCCCTTATCTATCCGGCGGACGGTTTGTTTGCCCGCCTGGGCCTCATGCGCGGGGCGCCCGGCGCCGACGACGACGCCCGGGAGGAGCTTGAGTCCATCGTGGAACGCGTGAACCGGGGACTCCAGCCCTATCAGCGCATTTCCAAGGTGACGGTGCTCCAGGAGCCCCTGGAAATGACCACCAAGCGGACGGTGAAGCGTAATTTCGCGAAATAAGCCTTAGCGGGGCCGCCTGAGCAGGGCTGCCCTGACCGTTTCGATATTGACCCGCCCGTCCGGAAGGAGGAGCGGGTCTTTTTGTATATCCAGATCGAAGGGGCGGCGCGCGACGTGTTCCGGGTAGTGGGCGTCGCTGGACGTTATAAGCGGATAGCCCATGGTGTCGATTCCCGGGCCCGATTCGCCGTCGGTTCCCTTCATGCGCACGATTTCGAGGGCGTCCCAGGGGCCCGCCACGATAAACCCGAGTTGGCTGGTCATGGAAAACGCGGGCCGGTCGACATGGGCCGGTATGAATAGCCCGCCCAGCTCGCGTACCCGCTCGGCGAGGCTTTCGAGGGCGATATCGGCGCTGGTTACGAGATATTTATCCACCTCGCCCAGTATGTCGTCGTTCTCGTCCACGTAAACCTGATCGCCGGTCTTTTCGGGAATGTTCATGACCGGAGGCATAAGAGCGTACAGTTCCTCGCCCAAGAGCAAGGCGGTTTCGCACTCCGCGAAGAGGCACAGGGCGTGGCATTCCTCGGCCGTTTGCGCCTCGATGCCGGCGAGGGGAGCGATACCTTCCGCCCGGCAGGCCGCGAAAAAGGCGGGTACGTTCAGGGCGGAGTTATGGTCGGTCAGGGCCGCCAACGCGACGCCCCGGGCGGAAAGCAGCGAGGCGACGGTTCGGGGCGACATGGACAGGTCGCCGCAGGGGGACAGGCAGGAATGAAGGTGAAAGTCCGCGCGGATAACCATCCGGCCTTCTCAGCGCCCGTTGGCCGCGCCCAGGATCGGGTAGAGTTTGCCCGAAACGGTAAATTGGTCCTCGGCGGTCACGAAAATCGGGATCCGCTCGGATTTCGCCGCCTCGACCATGTCGTCGGGAATGGGCCTGCCGTTGCATATCACGATTCCCGCCAGGTCTTTCAGCGTCCCCACGGCAACGGTGTTTTTGTGCGCCTGAATGGTGACGAGAATTCCCTCGTCCGGGGCGTTCGCCATGGCGTCGCTCAGGAGATCGGTCGTATAGGCTCCGGCGATCTCCTTTTCGTCCCATCGGTCGTGAACGCAGGAGGCGGAGAGCAGTTGCGCGAGTTCGGTGTTTTTCACGGGGTACGTCCTTCTGGTGCGGATTTAAGGGTGAAGCCGGCGCGGACGACGGTGCCGCCGCCGGGGCTCGACTCTATGGTAAAGGTATCGGAAACGCGTTTGGTATTGGGCAGTCCCATGCCCGCGCCGAAGCCGAGGGCCCGCACGCGGTCGGTGGCCGTGGAAAAGCCCTCGGTCATTGCCCTTTCGAGGTCCGGAATTCCCGGCCCCCGGTCCCGGGCCTCGATGGTCAGCGTATCGCCGGTGATCACGTAGCGCATGACGCCGCCGGCGGAATGGATTACCTGGTTGATCTCCAGCTCGTAGCTCGCGATGCCCACGCGCCGGGAGACGGATTGGTCGATTCCCGCGGCCTTCAATAGCTTTTTTATCTCCGTGGAAGCCTGTCCCGCGATCTCGAAATTAAAGGGCTCCGTGGGAAACTCGATAACCCGCTCTCCCGTGGGCCCCTTCTCGGCGGCGGCCTGGCTTTCCGAGGCGGATGTCTGCTCGATCTTCTCCATTTCTCGGTTCAGCGCCACCAGGAGGGTGGAAACCACGTCGCTGGCGGTTACGATTCCGACGAGCTTCGAGTCCGAATCGAGCACCGGAAAGCGCCCGTAACTGAAGCGGTTGAAGTACGACACGCAAAACGAGAGGGACATGGTTTCCTGCAGGACGATGACCTTCGTCGTCATGTGCAATCCCGCGGGATCGTCGATCCATCCCGAATCCAGGGCGGATATAATGTCGTCCATGGACACGATTCCCAAAAGGTTGCTTGCCGTATCGGTGACGGGAATCCCGGTTATGCGGTTCTTCTTCATGGTTTGCTGTATCTGGCGCATGGTATCCGACGGGCGCGCGGTGAGAATCGGGTGGGTCATCACGTCCCGCACCTTAAGGGTGCACAGGATATCCAGTACCGCCTCGGGCGAATTGTCCTGGTTAATGGGTATGGCGAGCATGGGCTTATTATACCGCGAAAGGCCGCTTTCTGCGCAAGGTATCCGTTCGGTGACTTCGTCACTTGTATCCGGGCCGGCATGGCATTACCCTTAAGCCATACCGGGTCCGTATTGGGCCCCGGGGCGCGCGGCGGAACCGGCCGGGCGCGATACCCGCTAGTACTTTTAGGGAGGGTGCGCCATGAGCATCAAGCTAACCGCCGAGGATTTCAAGGCCAAGGTATTCGATTACGACGCGAACAAGGAATGGAAATACGAGGGCGACCTGCCGTGCCTTATCGATTTTTACGCCGACTGGTGCGGCCCCTGCAAGATGGTAGCGCCGATTTTGGACGAACTCAGCGCGGAATACGAGGGAAAGATCCACGTATACAAGATAGACACGGAAAAGGAGCAGGAGCTCGCCGGGGCTTTCGGCATTCAAAGCATTCCGAGCCTTCTGTTCGTTCCGATGCGTGGGCAACCCCAGATGGCCCGCGGCGCCCTGCCCAAGGCCCAGCTTAAAAGCGCGATTAAGGACGTTTTGGGCGTGGAATAAGGCGGGCGCGGTCGGGCCCCGTCGGGCTTAGAGCACGTATTTTTCGATAAAGTCCGCCAGGCCGTCCTCGTCGTTTGTCAGGTCGGTCACGTGCCGGCCCAGGTCAAGGATCTCCTGCCGGCTGTTTTTCATGGCCACGCTCTGCCCCGCGTACCGGATCATGGATTCGTCGTTCATGCTGTCGCCGAAGGCCATGACGCGGTCCCGGGGAATGCCGAGCATATCCTCCGCTATCTCGCGGAGCGCCTCTCCCTTCCCGCTTTCGAAGGGCAAAACCTCGAGGAAATAGGGCTTGCTTACGAAAACCGTGGCGCGGCCCGCGAACTCCACCTTAAATTCGGCTTCCACCGGCACGATAAACTCGGGATCGCCTGGTATGACCAGCTTGTACACGCCCCGGCGGAGGAGGGCCCCGTAATCGGCGGGCACGATGGGCTTGAGTCCCGAGAGCTTCCAGTCCCGGTCCGAAAACTCGGTTTCCCGGGACACGTGGATTATGGAATCCTCGTACACGTGGCAGGAGAGCCCCGCCGCCTCGGTGAGCGCGAACGCCTCGAGGGCGATATCCGTGGGCAGGAAGGTTTCTTTCACGATCCGGCGCGTGTCCGAGGCGATAATTTGCGAGCCGTTGTTTGATATGATAAAACTGGGCGATTGGTCTATTCCGATCCTTTCGGCATAGGGATACATGGCGTTGGGCGAACGGCCCGAGGCGAGCATGATCTTGATCCCCGCGTCCGCGGCGCGCTTCAGGGTGGCGACGGTGCGGTCTGATATGGTCAGATCGTGGCGCAGAAGGGTGTCATCGAGATCCATCGCGATGATGCCTACGTCGAGTTTCATGGAAACAATATAGCTTATTTCCCCGTACGGCGAAAGATAGAGGACTGGTAAAACCGTAGCGGCGTTCGTTTTAGCGTTTTACGCATGGGTGGTATTGCATTTAATTGCAAAATATCCTATTGTAACTGCATAATTATACAGCAAAGCCGCTGGGTAAGAGAGTGCTCGGCGGGGTACCGCCGAGTCGGCGGTTTCCCGCCGAGTCGGCGGCCTCAGTCGGCCGAGTTGGCGGTAATCTGACCGCCGAGCCGACGGTTTCCCGCCGAACCAACGGCTCGCGCGGGGAGAAATGCATGGAATTGAGACAATTGGTGGACTACCTTTGGGTAGTCGTGGCGGCGGCCCTCGTCTTCTTTATGCAAGCCGGTTTTTCAATGGTGGAATCCGGCCTCACGAGGACCAAGAACAGCGTAAACGTCGCCATCAAGAACCTGACCGACCTCGGCGTTTCGATGATCGTGTTCTGGCTTTTCGGTTTTGCCTTTATGTTCGGCAACTCCCGTTTCGGCGCTATCGGCGTATCCGGTTTCCTCGTAGACTTTTCGGGCGCCGGTCTCATGGGCGCTTCCTCCTTTTTCCTCTTTCAGGCAATGTTTTGCAGCACTTCGGCCACCATTGTGTCGGGTGCCGTCGCGGAACGGATGCGCTACGCGGGCTATATCGTCGGGACCGTCTTTCTTTCGGGCCTGATCTATCCGGTATTCGGCCATTGGGCCTGGGGCGGTATAGGCGGTCCCTCGATCGGCTCAGGCGCCGGTTGGCTCGCCTCTATCGGCTTCGTGGACTTCGCCGGCTCGACGGTGGTCCACTCGGTGGGCGGTTATGTCGCCCTGGCCGCCCTCCTCGTGATCGGCGCCCGCGAAGGCCGCTTTCCCAAGGGCGGCAAGGCCGTGAAAATTCCCGGCTCCAACGTGCCGCTTTCGGTCGCGGGGGTGATTATCCTCTGGTTCGGCTGGATCGGCTTTAACGGGGGAAGCACCCTGGCCATGAACGAGCGGGTGCCTTCGATCATTCTCCATACCTGCCTCGCCGGCGGCGCGGGCATGCTTACGGCCCTTTTCGTTGGTTGGGCCGCCACCGGGGTTCCCGACGTGAACTTCGTGATGAACGGTAGCCTCGCTGGCCTCGTTGCCATTACCGCCAACTGTCACGCGGTAAGCTCTCCCGAGGCCGTGATTATCGGGGCGGTGGCCGGCATCGTCATGCTGGGCGCGGACCGGCTTCTGGAATCGCTGAAAATTGACGACGCGGTGGGCGCGATCCCGGTGCATCTCGCGGCGGGCGTTTGGGGCACCCTTGCCGTCGGTATCTTCGGCGACGCGGACCTGCTGGGCGCCTCGCCGATTTTCGGAAGCCAGCTCGCGGCCCAGGCAATCGGCGTGGCGGCGTGCGCCCTGTGGTCCTTCTCCCTTTCCCTGGCGTTTTTCAAGGTTCTCGACCTGTTCGCGCCGCTTCGGGTAACCCCGGAGGAAGAGCGCTACGGGCTCAACGTGGCCGAGCACGGGGCTTCTACGGAAATATTCGAGCTCTATTCCACCATGGAGGAGCAGGCGAAAAGCGGCGACCTTTCCGGAAGGCTCCCGGTGGAGCCCTTCACTGAAATCGGGCAGATCGCCGAGCGATACAACGCCGTCATGGCGGCCCTGGAGCGGAACACCGTCGCGAAGGACGAGTACCAGGATATTTTCCGAAACGTGAGCGACGGCCTGTTCCTGATCGATTCCTCCTTCCGGGTGTGCCCGAATTACTCCGCCGCCACGGAACGTATATTCGGCTCGCGTGAGCTGGCGGGCAAGGACGTGCGCGCCCTCTTCCGCGCGATGCTTTCACCCGACAAGGCTTCCCGGTTCGAGGAATTCATATCGATGATGTTCGACGGCGCCCATAACGAGCGGGCGATCAGGGCGCTGAACCCCCTGGTGGGCAGTTATTTCCGCGTTCACAAGGGCTACGACGCCTGGGAAGACAAGGTGCTCGACGTTTCCTTCCACCGCATGGGAGACGCCGCGAGGGGCGGTATCGCGCACGTAATGGCGGTTACCCGCGACGTTACGCAGGTAAACGCCCTTTCCCGCGAGCTTAAGGCGCTGCGGGCGCGGCTCCCGGCTGAGGGCGCCTCTCTGACGGTATGACATAAAAAAAGCCCTCCGGCGCCGAGGCGCATCGGGGGGCTTTAGTGCGTGTCCCGCGGCGGAAATTCCGCTTCAGGCTCAGTCTTCCCGCGAGAGGAGCTTATCCAATTCCTCGTGGCTCGTGCGGATCACGTTGAGGATCGCGTGGGTGTCCCTCATGGAATCGTTTACCTTTTCCAGGGAAATCAGCCCTTCGTTGAGGGCCTGCGATTCCTCGCGCACCGCGCCGGTGATCTGGGTCAGGGACTTTCCCGCGTCGTCCACGCTTTGCGCGTTATCCTGGAAGGTTTCGAGAATGTCCGAAAAGGAAGCCTTGAACCGGGAAAAGAGGTTCAGGAAGTCGCCCATCTGCTGGTTAATCGAATCCACGGACGTTTGGAATTCGCCGATATTGGTCTCGATTTGCTTGGCGAAATCGCCGGTCTGGATCGCCAGGTTCCGGACCTCGTTCGCGATGATTCGGAAGCCCCGTCCCACCGCGCCGGCGCGCGCCGCCTCGATGGAGGCGTTGATCGCGAGGATGCCCGTGCGGTCCGATACGTCCTGGATGGAGCCGGTTATTCCCGCCACCTGGTCCGATTTCCTCTTGAGGTCCTCGAAGAGCGAGGCGATGGAGCGGGCGTTGCTCGCCGCGCTCTCGATCTCGTTCATGCGGGCGGCTATCCCCGAGTTCATCGCGTCGTTTTTCGCGAGGATTCCCGCCATCATGCCGTCGATCCTGCGGGTATTCTCGGAGGTGCTGCCGCTGGTTGCCCGCATTTCCTCGAAGGCGCTTACGATGCTCGCGAGGCCGTTCGTTACCTGATTCATCGCCTCGTCGAGAATTTCGAGGGAGTGTACGGTTACCGAATCGAGGATGACGCTCTTGTTGTATCCCGTGGAGAACCGCGCGATGGCGTCAGAGTAATTGCCCGAGCAGTCCGCGCAGGATATTTCCGTATTCAGTTCATCGCTCATGGGACGGGCCTCCTCAGGAACCGTAGATCTGGTCGACCAGGTCGGTGCCGCAGCGGAGGTTCGAGAGCCAGGCGAGGAACTGTTTCACGCTTTTCCCCCGGTAAATGGCGCCGTGCTGGGGGGCGATCATGTCGGGATTGAGCCGCTCCACCATGCCGCACCATTTGCGCGCCACCGCGTTATTCGCGATGTAGCGCGCGTGAAAGCCCTCGACCAGTTTCATGTGCCGGTCAAAATCGTCCGCGAATACGGTTTCGTCTCCCTCGCCGAATACCGCCGCCCCGATATCGCCGGTGAACAGTATTTTTGCCCGGGAGTCCCACAGGTTGAATTGGCCGCAGGAATGCATGAAATGGGCCGGTATGAACTTGAGTTCCGCGCCGGACGGGAGCGACAGGGAGCCGCCCTTGTCCTCGATGCCGAGAACCCGCTCGGGATCGACGATGCCGAAGTGGGGAAGAAAGCGGGTCCACAGCTTGGACACGTAGACTTTCGCCTTGGTCACGCCGAGCCACAGGGCGATTCCCGAGGAAACGTCCGGGTCTTGGTGGGAGAAAAAGATGGAATCGATCTTGTCGATGGAAATGTAGCGGCTAAGCGCGGCGACGACGCGGGAAAAAAGGTGTACCCCGCCCGGATCGAGCAAAATGCCCCTGCCCCGGTCGATTATCAGGTACTGCATGGTCTGGATGAGCCCCTTGCGGTACCGCTGTTCCGTTCCCAGCCAAATGAACTTGTGGTCCGCGTCCTCGTAGAGCACCTTTCCGATGATATCCTGATCGCTGATCATTAGGTCTTCCTCCTGTCGTCCCGTTGCGCGCGGATCGTGCCGCCGCCGATGACCGTGTCGCCGCTATAGCATACGACGGCCTGGCCCGGGGCTATAGCCCGCTGCGGCCGCGCGAAATCTACCCTGAACGCGCCGTTCCCTTCCGGAACGAGGGTAGCGTCCTGTTCTGTCTGATTGTAACGTATCTTCGCCCGAATTTGTATCGGTTCAGTAAGGATTTCCCGGGAAATGAGGTTGAAATCGTCGGCCTCGAGCGAGGACGCGCGAAGGTCGTCGTCGTCTCCCAGGGTCACGGTGTTCCGTTCGGCGTCCTTTGCCACCACGTACATGGGCTTTCCGAAGGCGACGGCGATTCCCCGCCTTTGCCCGATGGTATACCTCGTTATGCCCTTATGCTCGCCGATGGGCTTTCCTTCAACGTCCACGAAATCGCCCCCCTTCACCCGGCCGGGAACCGCCCGATCGATGAAGGCCGGATAGTCGCCGTCGGGCACGAA
The DNA here is from genome assembly GCA_023443865.1 of Spirochaetota bacterium. Classification (GTDB taxonomy): domain Bacteria; phylum Spirochaetota; class Spirochaetia; order Treponematales; family Treponemataceae; genus Teretinema. The sequence continues at coordinate 150,967 of JAEZST010000010.1, forward strand.
GCAAATATCCTGGCTGTCCGGCTTACGGGCGTTTATCAGTCCGGCCTCCTCGGCGATGCGGCGCACTTCCACCTTATCCATGGCGCCCAACGGGAAGAGGGTGTGGGCCAGCTGCTCCTGCGTCAGGGAGTAGAGCACGTAGCTTTGGTCCTTGGTACGGTCCGTGCCCCGCTTCAGGAGGTAGCGACCGGTTTCCGGGTCTTTGTCGATCTGGGCGTAATGGCCGGTCGCCACGTATTCGTAGCCCAGGAGCACGGCCCGCTCTATGAGTTTATCGAACTTGATGAAGCGGTTGCAGTCGATGCAGGGGTTGGGAGTCTCCCCGGCGAGGTAGGAGGCGACGAACCGGTTCATCACCTTCTCGGCGAAGAGGTCGCGGAAGTTGTATACGAAATGGTCGATGCCCAATTTGTAGGCAACGCGGCGGGCGTCTTCGACGTCGGAAAGGGCGCAGCAGGTACGGGTCGCGTTTTCCGCGTCTATGTCGTCGCCGGAAAAGAGCTTGAGGGTAACCCCCGCCACCTCGTGCCCCTCGTCCACGAGGAGCTTTGCGGCGACGGAACTGTCCACGCCGCCGGACATGGCGACTAAAACGCGAGCCATCAGCGGGCCTCCGAGGTAAGGTATCGTTCCAATGCCGGGTCGGCGCCGAGGGCTTCTTTCAGGGCCGAGTAGCGAGGCGATAGATCGAGCTTGGGAACGGCGCGGCCCGGGTCTCCCGCTTCCCGCGGGGTTTCCCGGCGTATCGCCCGAATGAGCAGGTTTTTCGGGGTATGGGCCATGTCGATGAACTCGAGGAGCTGTACCCGGTAACCCGCGGCCTCAAGGAGTTCCGCCCGAAAGGAATCGGTGAGGAGGGCGGCCATGCGTTCCCGGACTATCCCGTGCCGGAAGGCGGGCTCGAGAAGGGAGCGTCCGCTCGGGACGCCTTCCTCCCCCCCGTCCCCGGCCTTGCGCGCCAGTTGGGCATTGAGTTCGTGCTGGCAGCAGGGAACCGACAGGATAACCGCGGCGCCCCAGCGGACCGCCTGATCGAGCGCCGCGTCGGTGGCGGTATCGCAGGCGTGGAGGGTCATGACCATGTCGGCGCGGTCAAGGCCGCGAAAACCGGCTATGTCGCCCACGGAGAAGGAAAGCCCGCCGTAGCCGTACTTGAGCGCCAGGGCCGAACAGGCGCCGATGACGTCTTCCTTGAGGTCAAGGCCCACGATTTTGACCCGGAGGCCCTTGAGGTTCGCGAGATAGTGGTAGACGGCGAAGGTCAGATAGGATTTACCGCACCCGAAATCGACGACGGTCAATTCGCGCTCGGAATCGGGGAGCGTTTGGGACCGCTGTAGCAGGGCCGGTAAGGCGTCTTCCACGAATTCGAGGTATCGGTTTATCTGGCGGAATTTGTCGTATTTACCCTTTATGACGGCGCCCGAGGCCGTCATGACGCCCAGATCGACCAAGAAGGGAACGGGATTGCCCTCTTCCAGGATTCGGCGCTTTCGTCGGTCGTGGGAGGCTACGGGCGTAAAGGCGGCCTCGGCCATCCCCGTTCCGTCTTGTTGGGGGGCGGTTTCGGCTGACCCGGCCCTTCGGATGGCGGAAAGTTCCCCGCGCCGGTTGGCGAGTACGGAGACCGTAGCCCCGTCCAGGGCGAATTCCCCCTTCGTCCACACGGGGCCCAGGGTCGCCTCGAGGCGGGCCTTGAGCGCGGCCGCGTCGGCGTTTTCGTGGAAGGCCTTTTGCCCCCGGAATTCCTCGATTTGCCAGGCGGCGGGATTGACGGAAAGGCGCCTGATACGGGCGCGGACCAGGCCGGACGCCCTGTCCCGGGGCGCTGAAAGGGTCGCGGAACGGAGGGCGGGAACGGCGAGTTCCGCGGCGAGTTCCGCCCCGTTTTCTGGATTACGTTTCATGGCGGGAATTCTGTAGGAAGCCGAGTGTCGTGCAGGACTCGAACATGGGCATGGGCGTGGCCAAGAGGGTGATTTCGCACTCCTCGGCGAGCCGTTTCATTTCAATGGTGGGCAATTTATCGTTTACGAGCAGTATGGCGCTCGCGCCGATCAGGTCGGCGCTCCGCACGGTCTGCTCGGTGGCGAGGCTCGTGACCATGAGGGCTTCGCCCTCCACGGAGAGCAGCATGTCGCTCATGAGGTCGCCGGCGATCACCTGATGCACGGCGCGGTCGATAAATCCGGGCGGCCCGTACACCACGTGTGCGGGCAGGTTTTCCACGATATCCCTGACCGTCACGGCGCGCGCGCCCCGCTGGGGTGGGAATTTGGCTCCCGGCTGACGAAACCGGCTTCGATACGCTTGCTCATGGCTTGAATATAATGAATTTACCACCTTTGTAAAAGGGCGCGCATGGAGCCCGCGACGTCCATGCGGTAGACGCGGTTGATCGTTTCTCCCCGAAGGACCGTTTCCGGCGGGCCTTCTTCGGCGATCCGGCCTGCGTCCATAAGAATGACGCGGGTCGCGAAGGCAAACGCGAGGTTTAGGTCGTGGAAGACCCCGACGGAGGCGCGGCGCGGGGATTCGACCCATTCCCGGAGTCGGGCGATAAGGTCGAGCTGGTGAAAGAGATCAAGGTGGTTGGTGGGCTCGTCGAGAAGGAGTACGGCGGGGTCTTGTGCGAGGGCGCGGGCGTAAAAAACCCGCTGGAGCTGACCGCCGGAAAGGAAGCCGATCCCGGTTTCCGCCAGGCCCTCGACTCCCGCGGCCCGCATCGAAGAATCAACGGCCTCGGCGTCTTCCCGGGAGATTCCGGGGAACAAGGTCGCCTTTTGGCGGGCATAACGCCCCAACGAGACGGTTTCCCGGACGGTGTAGGAAAAATACGCCGACGAAAGCTGGGCCAGATACCCTGTTTCCCGCGCGCCCTGACGGGGCGTAAGGGTTTTACGCTCGACCATCCGTTCCTCGCCTTCCCCGGCGCCCCTGCCCACGAGGATTCCCGTATAGGGAAGGGAGCCTGCCAAAACCCGAAGAAGGGTTGTTTTGCCGCAGCCGTTCGGCCCTATCACGCACAGGCGTTCCCCTTCGTGAAGCCGGAAGGAGATATCCGCTATCACGTCGGCCTTCGAGGCGGGGTAACGGGCCGAGAGGCCTTTCGCTTCCAGAAGGAGTTTCGCGGTATCGTTCATGCCATTTCCCTTCGGGACGAAAAAAATACCCAGGCAAAAAAGGGCGCGCCGAAAAGCGCGGTAACGGCGCCCACCGGAAGGTCGAGGGGCGGCAGGGCGGTTCGGGCGGCCAGGTCCGCGAGGACCATGAAGGAGCCGCCGAAGAGGGCCGAAAGGGGAATAAGCGATCGATGCCTGGGCCCGAATGCGCGGCGGACGGCGTGCGGAACCGCGAGGTCGATAAAGCCGACCACCCCGACGAAGGCGATGACGCAGCCGGTAAGGGCCGAAACCGTGCCGATCAGGATACGTTTCGTCGTTTCGGAAGCGACCCCGATCGCCCGGGCTTCTTCCTCGCCGAAGGTCAGGATATCCAGCTCGCGGGAATGGAACAGCACGACGGCCAGGGCGAGCGCGAGGGCGCAGGCCGTTATGGGTACCGGTTCCCAGCCCTTTAAGGCGAAGCTTCCCATCTGCCAAAAAATGAGCCGGTTGATTTCTTTCCCCGCCAGGGCCGAAAGCAAGGTAAGGCAGGCGCTGATAAAGAGGGAAAACACCATCCCCGTAAGGATTATCGTGTTATTGTCCAGTCGGGGGTCTATCGCGCGCGCGAAGCGCATGACCGCCAGTATGGAGAGCATCGCGAAAAGGAAACCCGCGGCCGGCACGGAGAAGCCCGCGATAGAGGCGAGGGCGGGGAGGGCGGCCGCGCCGACGATGACGAGGCCCGCGCCCAGGCTCGCTCCCGAGGAGACCCCGAGGGTAAACGAGGAGGCGAGGGGGTTTCGCAGGGTGGATTGCATCACCGCGCCGCTTATCGAGAGGGAGGCTCCGGCGATCCAGGCGAGCAGGGCGCGGGGAAGGCGCAGGTTCCATACGATTCCCGCCCAGGCCGGGGAAATGCCCGCCATGGCGTCCGGCGGGCCGTAACCGTTTCCGGCCAGGGTTTCCGCGAAACGCGCGCCGATTATTCGGGTTACCGCGCCCAAGGGAACGTAGACCGAGCCCACGGCGGTACCCAGGCCGAGCGCGAGGAAGCTCAAGGCGATAGCGGCCCCGAAGGCGGCCGCCAGCGTGGCCTTTTTTGGGGTATTCGGTTGGCGAGGGGCCCCGGAAGGGCCCGGTCCCGATGCGGCCATGGCTTAGCGGTACCGTTCCGGATAGACGGCGCGGGCCATTTCGCCCAGGGCTTTCGCGATACGCGGGCAGGGTTGGGAACTGGAATCGTTGTCGATGTAGTACACCCGGCGGTTTCTGACCGCCTTCACGCCTTCCCAGCCGGGCCTGCCGAGAATTTCGGGTACCGGGTCTCCGGCGTATATAACGTTGGTGAGTATAACGTCCGGGTCGGCGGCCACCACGGTTTCGGCGCCTACGGAAAGCCATCCCGTCGAGGCGCCCAGGGCGTTATCCGCGCCTATGACGGCGATAAGCTCGTCCAGGTACACCCCGCTTCCGAAACTATAGAGGTAGGGCGCCGGCGAAAGCTCGAAAAACACGGTGCGCCGCTCGTTCGCGGGAATTTTTTCGCCAATGCTACGAATTGCGGCGATGGCATCGTCCATGGTAGCGATCAGCCTTTGTCCTTCGGCTTCCCTTCCGACCAAGGCGGCGATGCGGGCTGTGTCGGAGCGAATTTCCGCCAGGCTCGCGCTGGTGGGCAGGTATTCCACCCGTATGCCGGAATCGGAAAGCGGCTTGAAGGGGTCGGTACTGGTTCCCTGCTTGGTCATCTCGGATACGAGGATCAAGTCCGGGGCGATGGCCGCCAAACGCTCGGCGTCGGGATTCATCATATCGAAACGGACGACGGCGTCGCTGAGGCCTCCCCCGGTCTCCGACCAGGTATCGCAGGCGACGATCCAATCGGCAAGGCCCAAATCGGCCAAGACGGCGGTATATGAAGGGGCCATGGAGGCGATGCGGAGCGTTTTTCCGGCAGCCGGTGCGGACGTATTCTCCGTCGCGGCTTTTTTGGGCGCGCAGGCGGTCAGGAAGCCGAAAACCGCGGTAATGGCGATGGTCCCGGCCAATACGCGCCCTGGTAGCGGCGCGACGCGGGTCGAAGGGGTTGTAAAGGTCTCGTTTCGGTACATAAACCCACTATAGCGAGGCAGGGGCGCGGTCGCAAGGGCGAGAAGGTCTTGATTGATAATGAGCGGTTTCTGGCATATACTGAAAAACAAATGAGATTCATACTCGCCTCGGATATCCACGCGAATCTGCCAGCCCTGGAGGCCTTCTTTGAACGGATCGACTCCGGCGATCTTGCGGGACTTCCCGTGTATTTCCTCGGCGATTACGTCAATTTGGGCCCCTTTCCCGAAGAAACGGTAACCCTCCTGCGTTCCTACCCCGGCAAGGTATTTCTCGCGGGGAACCACGACCGGTACATCATTAACGAGCGCGCCCTGGACCATAACCCCTACTTCGGAAGCCCGGAAGGGGTCATTCACTGCCGATGGACCCGAAACCAGCTGTCCGCGGACAATCTCGCATGGCTGCGCGCCCTCACGGTCCGCCATCGGTTCGAGGCGGGAAAGTGGACGGTGGACATGATTCACGGGCGTCACGGCTCGGACGAGGAAACCCTGGACGAAACCAAGATCGAGACGGATCGCAAGATCCTCTATATATGCGGGCATACCCACGTGCCGCGAAACCAAACGGTTAAGGAATGCCGCATTTTCAACCCCGGAAGCCTCGGAAAGCCCCTTGACCGGGACAATCGCGCCGCTTTCGCCGTCGTGGACATCGAGGGGGACCGGGCCGACCTGACCGTGGTCCGCATTCCCTATGATATAGAACGAGCCGTGCGCGCCCTGGACGAACGCGAAGTTCCCTGGCGCGGCGGCATCATCAATAGCCTGAGAACAGCGATATACACCGATGAAGAATGAAATGCTGCGCGTGTTTCTCGGCGGCGACGTTTTCGGTCCCGTCGGGATGCGGTGCGCCCGTACCCTATTGCCCGCCTTCCTAGAGCGGGAATCAGTCGATTTTTGCGTCGTGAACGGCGAAAACGCCACCGCCGGGATAGGCATATCCCCGGAAGACGCCGATTGCCTTTTTGCCGCCGGGGTGGACGCGATAACCGGCGGCAATCACAGTTTCGAAAAAAGGGATTTTTGGCCGCTTTTGGACGCGAATCCCGCGGTGTTGCGGCCGGCCAATTTTCCCGCGGGGGTTCCCGGCAGTGGTTTCGGTACTTTCGAGAAGCGCGGCGCGCGGCTGACGGTGGTGAACCTGCAGGGCAGGGAAGACATGGTCCCCCTCGATTGTCCCTTCGCGGGGGCGGATTCCATCCTTGCGCTCCTGGGCGCGGAGGGCGTGTCCGATTCCGTGATCATCGTGGATTTTCACGCCGAATCCAACGAGGAAAAGGAAGCCTTAGGTTTCTATCTCGACGGACGCGTCGCGGCGGTGGGCGGAACGCATACCCACGTTCAGACGGCCGACTCCCGGCTCCTGCCCAAGGGCACGGCCTACATAACCGACCTGGGCATGACCGGTCCCCTTCGCTCGGTGATCGGCTCCGATCCGGAAACGGCGATCAAGCGCAACGTTACCCAGGTTCTCTACCGAATGGACCTGCCTGACGTTCGCGGGGCGCTCCGGGGCCTCCTGGTGGACATAGACCCGAATACCCGCCTTGCCGTGGCGGCGGAGCGCGTCGAGATTCCCGAGAAGTTCTAGTCCGTTCCCTCGCTTTCCCCGTATACGTACGCGATCATCCGGTCGGCAAGGAGCGCGGCCTTCGCGGCGCTCGATTCCGGTAACGCCGAGGGAAGGGCGGCCTTCCAGGCGAGCCAGCCCGACTGCTCGGGACGCGGGATTCCCCGACGCGCCGCCTTTTTTACCGCCTTCCGGGCCTTCCTGACCGTGCGCCCGCGTTCTCCGGCGGCAAGCGTCAGTCCCATTCGCAAGGCGAAAAGCAGGATACCCGCTACCAAGGCGCCCAGGGCCGCGTAGGGCGGAATTACCGGGGAAGTGCCGGGCGTTTCCCGGGCGACCGCCGTCGCCGTTTGCCCGTACAGGTCCTCGAGTTGCCTGCGCGTGGCACGGTCCCCTTCCCTGGTATAGGCGAAGGGATCGGCTTGGGCATAGGGCGGGGTAGGCTCGAAGATTCTCCAGTCTCCGTCGAGATAGAGCTCCGGCCAGGCATGGGCGTTGCTTCCCGTGATCGTTCCCGTTCCGTTCTCCCCCAAGGTTACCCTCCATCCCTCCGCCATCCGGGCTGGTATGCCCGCTTCCCGTGCGAGCAGGACGAAGGCGCTGGCGTAGTACACGCAAAATCCCTTCCGCTGATCGAAAACGAACCAATCTACCGTGTCTTTCCCCTCGGGCGGTTTCCCCGCGTCGAGGGAGTACTCGTATCCCGAGGCGAAATGGTCCAAGAGCAGCGCCACGTAGCGCCGCCTGAGGGTTTGCGCCGCGTCGTCCGCGGCGTCCTCGTCGTCCTCGTCGCCGGGGACCCCTTCGCCCGCTTTCCGTAAAAGGTCGGCGGCGAGGGCCCGTAACCGCGGCGAATTGCGGGAAGCGTCGAGGTAGCGCGCGTCGTCAAAGCCGGGTTCCGCCGCTGGCGCTTTCGCGGGCGTCTGGTCCCCGACGGCTTCCGCCGGCACGCGGGAAAGGAGGATTACGCGCTGTCCCCGCCGGAGGCTCGGCTCGAATCGGGCGCCCGCGTTTTTGTTCGCCGCTATTTGCCGCGGAATGCCGTCCGGGAAGGCGAGTGCCTCGGTTTCGGGCTCGATCGGGGCTGACGGGAAGAAATCTTCCGCCAGGGTAAGCAGCAGGTCCCTCCGCGCCGCGACCGGGGCCTCGGCGAGCGCGGCGACGGGCGGGCCGGGATCGGGGTCCGGCGCCCAAGCGGTTCGGAGCCATTCGTCGTAGCGCCCGTCGGCCAGGTAATGGGTGGTCCCGCTCCGTCCCTGAACCGACCACAGCGGGCGGGTGGTAAGGAATACGCTGGAGGGCATCGAACCCGAGCCCGCGGAAAAGCCGTAGCCGGGCACGTCTACCAAGAGGGGAAAGCCCGGGGCCACGAGGGTGATGAGTCCCGTGAGGTCGGGGGGCGCGGGGAGCCGCAACCGGGCGCCCGAGGGATCGCGGTACCAGGAATAAAGCAGGGATATCGCGGCGGCGAGGACGAAGGGCGCAGAGAGGCTCACCAGCCGGTAGCGGAGCGGCCCCTCGTTCAGGCTGAGCGCCAGCGCGACCGTCGCCGCCACGGCCAGCGCGAGGGCGGGGCCGCTCCCGAAGACGATGCCGAAACACAGGGCGTTGGAGGCCGCCGCGGAAACGATCCAGGAAAGCGGCTTTCGGGCGGAGAGGAAGGCGGTTTGGCCCAGGGCAAAAAGGGCGTATACCTCGGTGGCGAAAAAGGAGAAGAAACCGAAGGCCTCCCCCTTCCGCGCAAGGTCGAGCCAGGCTTCCGCCAGTGACCGCCGCGCCACGTTGACCTGCACGAGAACGATGGCCATGCCCGAGGCTACCACGATAAGCGCGAGGGCCCTGACCGCCGCGGATACCAGGCGTCGGCGTTCCGGAATCCTGAGGGCCCCCCGCAGGAGCAGCGCCGAAACGGCGGCCCACCCGAAAAGGAGGGGCAGGGGGCCTTCCGCCCGCATGAGACGGGCGAACGCGGCGACGGGGCCGACGGTGAGAACGAGGCAGGCGAGCGAGCCCGCGAGGGATTTCGCCGCCTGCCGCGCGGGCTTAGATACGGAGGGCACCGGCGAGCTCCTTTGTTCCTCCCCCGCAGTCCGCGAGGCGCAAGAGCGACCTGCTTCCGCAGGCGAGCTGCCGTTCCGCGAGGGTTTCCACGGAACGGCGGACCCCCGCTTCCAGGGAGCGGGGCGGGCACGCCAATACATGGGGTTCCGTTCCCTTGGCGAGGCATTCCTCGTACAGGGTAAACAGGTCGTCTTTCCCGGTCTCGATGATCGCGCGGGTCGTTACGAGTAACGCCACCGTCCCCCCGGCGGAGACTGTTGAAAAGGCGGCCGCCGGCATTCGGCGATCGTCGAATATCAGGTTCGTGGAAGCGTCGAAAAGCCGCTCGAAGGTTTCCCGGCAGTCCACCAGAATTCCCCGGTCCTCGCCGCCGAGGATCAACTCCACGGGAATTTCCTGCCGGACCAGTTCTTCCAGCACGGAAAAAACGGCGCTGGTCGCGAGATCCTCCGCCTGCAGCCGTTCGTCCCGCCGCCCCGAACAGGGCCGAAGGTCCAATACCAGGCGCAAGGCAGAGGATCGGGACTGGCCGGTCTGTATGCGCGCGGGAGAGCCCGTGGCCGCCCAGCGTTTCCAGGCGACCCGTTCCGGCGCCTCCCCGTCGCGCAGGGGCGCGAGAAACTCGTAAATGGAGGCGTCCCGTTCCACCGCGCCGCCGCCGGCCCGGTCGGAGCCCGAGGCGCGGGTCAGGGCCGCCACCGAGGGGTCAAGGCGTACCAGTTCCGGGTATACGTAAAAAACGCGGGGCTCGGCGTATTCGGCGATTTCCACGATTCCCAGGGAATCCCGGAATATGACGGCTTGGAGGCCGATTTCGTAGGTTCCGCGCCAGGGGCAGTGAATGTTTTCCTCTTGGGTTACGCTTTCCCCTATCCCCGTGGGGGTTAACGCCGAAGCGGCGATAACGTCTTGGGGGCCGGGTTTGGAGAAGGCGCAACGGCCGGGGGCAAGGGGGATCGGGCCCTCGTTGACCATATGAAGGCCGTAGCGCACGGTCTCGCCCTTTTGCGGATGATCGGTGGAAAAGCTTTGATGGAACGAGAAAAAACGCCAGGATAGAATGAGGTGGAGCAGCGACGCCGCCCCGAGCGCCGGGGGGAATGCCGCGACGAAGGCGGACAGGGGCCCGGCGAGATCGGAGAAGGTGCCGAGAATGAGGGCGATGGTGACGTAGGCCGCGAGGGCGGGCGCCTTGACCCTGACGGTCATGGGTTACAGCCCCGTCGGTTTCGGGACGTCCGCGGCGATGGAACGGACGCACTTGGCGCTCTCCATCTTCTCGAGCCGCGCCTGGGAAGAGAGCTGAATGCGGTGCGCGAGCACCGCCGGCGCGATGGCCTCTACGTCTTCGGGCATTACGAAGGACCTGCCCTCCAGCGCCGCCCTGGCGCGGGCCGCCTGCTGGAGGAAGATGGCCGAGCGGGGGCTCGCGCCGAGCCGGACGTTTTCGCTTTGCCGGGTGGCGCGCACCACCGCGACCAGATATTCCCGCACCGGCTCGCTCACGGCGATTCCCGCTATTTCGCGCCGCGCGGCGCGAATTCCCTCGGGGTCGGTCACGGCTTTCAGGTTTTCCAGCGCCGGGTTTTCCCCGGGCAGCGTTCTGCGCCGCAGTATCTCGGTTTCGTCTTCCGCGGAGGGGTATCCGAGGGAAAAGGCCAGGCCGAACCGGTCTAGCTCCGCCTCGGGAAGCGGGAAGGTTCCCGCGAAATTTGAGGGGTTTTGCGTGCCGATGAGGAAGAAGGGCTCGGGCAAGTCCCGGGTTTTCCCGTCCACGGTGACCCGGCCGTCCTGCATGGCCTCCAAAAAGGCAGACTGGGTGCGGGGCGAGGTGCGGTTCAGTTCGTCCGCGAGGATACACTGCGCGTGGATCGGTCCCTCGCGAAAAACGAACTCGCGCGCAGCGGAATCCCACACGTTCATGCCGAGCACGTCTCCGGGGAGCATGTCCGGGGTGAACTGGATGCGCGAGAAGCTTAGGCCCGCCGCGCGTGCCAGGGCGGTCGCCAGCGTCGTTTTCCCCACGCCGGGGATATCTTCCACGAGTACGTGCATGCCCCCGAGCAATCCGATTACCGCGAGGCGTACCGCCTCTCTCGAGCCGACGAAGACCGCCGCCGCCTCTGATTCAATGTTCGCGGCAAGAGCTGCCGCCGTCGACTTTCCCATAGTGTTTTTAAATTTAGCACGGGAATGCCGCGAGCGGGGAAAATTCGGGGGATTGGCAAAAAAAAGTCGGTTTTTTTTCCCGCGGCGGGACGGTCCCTCCGGCAGGGCGACGAGCGCGGCCGAACGGTCGGCCCGGCGCGCGTTCTAGAACTTGTCCCGGGAAAGGGGCGTGCCGATCCACACCCCCTCGGCGCCCAGGTATTCCCGACGCTGTCCCTCGATGAGGAATTGGACGGAATTGACCGTGGGGAAGGCCGTGGCGGTGAAAACGACCTGCGCGAGCTGGCCGATGTAGCCCTCTATGCCGAACTGGTTGAACTGGAATTCGCCGCTCAGGTTCAACGAGGCAACGCCGTCTTTCACCGTGGCGGAAAGGAGCTTGGTCCCCTCGGGCACCAGCGTCCGCAGCCCTTTTTTGGCTTCCGCCGCCGAAGGGCCGGCAAAAAGGGTCTTGAGGGCCTCGGTCATGGGGGAATCCGTTTTCGGCACGTCGCGGGTTACCTGCTTGCGCACTACGTTGCCGTCCGAATCGATCTGGACGAAAAAGAGGGTAGCCTGCCTGGTCGGCGCGGGCTTTTCGGCGGCCGCGGTGGCGGGCGTCGCGGTTTGGGCCGCCGGTTTTTCGGCGGCGGTCGTCGCTGCGGGAGTCTTGGCCGTATCCGCCGGCGCGGTTTGCTGGGGGGCGCCCTCCGTCGTCGCGGGTTTCGCGGTATCCGGCGCGGAAGGCTTCGCCGCGTCGGTTTTCTGCCCGTCTCCGGCGCTTCCGTCCCCGACGGTCGCCGCGGGCTCGGTGTTCACCGGGGGCTTCGTTCCCGTGCCCTCCGGCTCGGTTACCCGGTTGACCGGGGTATCCGCCGCCGGCTTGCCGTCGTTCTGGGAAACGAGGGTGGTTTTCGAGCCGAAAAGGAGATCCAGCGCTCCGGTATTCTCGAGGACGGTGGCTATGGTGTTTCGCTTCAGGAAGAACAGCACGATGAACAGGAGTATTATCGCGATCCAGAACAGGCATCCGAGCGAAGCGGTCTTTTTTTTCCTTTCGGCCATTGGCCCATGATACGCCGAAACATCGCGGTATGCAAGGCGCATTTTTTGGGATATAGTCTAAGGCGTGAGAAAACTCGAAGGACTGTCGGCGTCCCCGGGGATCGTGGTCGGCCCCGTATTCCGTTACGCCGACGAAGGCGCCGTCTCGATACCGAAATACGGAATTTCCCGCGACGAGGCGGAGGCCCACTGGCGCCGATTTGACGCCGCCCTCGTAAAGTCGCGGAACGAGCTCTCACTGTTGATGGACGGCCGCAATAAGGAACAGAACGATATTCTCGAAGCGCAGCTGCTCATGCTGTCCGACCCGGAGTTCATACCCCAGGTACGCGCCGAACTTGAGCGCACCCTTTTCAATATCGAGTCGGTACTCCATGCCAAGGTCGGCGCCGCCGTGGCCATGCTCCGCTCCACGGGCGACGCCTACCTTTCCGAGCGCGCGGTAGACATAGAGGACGCTTTCGGCCGCGTAATGAACAATATGATCCAGGCCGACCCGGGACCGGACAGGGCATCGCCGGGCGGGCCTTCGGCGGCCAAGGCCGGAACGCGCTTCGTTCCCCCGGGCACGATACTGGTGGCCCGGAACATAAAACCCTCGGAAGCCCTGTCCCTGCGCGATTCCGGAATATCCGGCATCGCGCTGGAGGAAGGCGGCGCGACCAGTCACGTGGCGATCCTCGCCCGGTCGTGGAAAATCCCCGCCGTCATGGGGGTTCGCGGCCTTTTGGAGCTGGTTTCCGACGGCGACGAGGTGGTCCTGGACGGCGTGGACGGCCTCGTAATCGTGGAGCCCGCCGCCGACGCGGCGTCCCTCTACCGAACCCGCGCGACGAGCGAGGTGCGCCTAAAATCCGCCGAGGCCGCGGTTCGCGCCGCGTTGCTGGGCGCCCCGGCCGAAACCCGCGACGGCGCGCGCATGACCTTGCGCGCGAACATCGCCCTTTCCGACGAGGCTCCCGACGCCAAGCTCGAGGGCGCCGAGGGCATCGGGCTCTTTCGCTCGGAATTCCTCTTTCTCGCCTCGGAAACCCTTCCGGACGAGGAAGCGCAATACGCCGAATACCGCCGGGCCGTGGAATGCATGAAGGACTGTCCCGTTATCATCCGTACCCTGGACGCCGGGGCCGACAAGATGATCGCGGACCAAAAGGACTACGTGGAAAAGAACCCGCTCCTGGGCTGGCGGGCGATCCGCTACTGCCTGGACCGGAAAGACCTCTTCCGGGCCCAGCTGCGCGCCCTCCTCCGGGCGAGCGCCCACGGCGACCTTCGGGTCATGTTTCCCATGATCGCCAACCTCGGCGAGCTGGAATCGGCGCTCATGGTCCTGGACGAGGCAAAGGCCGAGCTTGCCCGGGAGAAGCTCCCGTTCAATAGGCGGATGAAGGTGGGCATCATGATCGAGATTCCCGCGGCCGCCGTCTGCGCGGACCAGCTCGCCAAGCGGGTGGACTTCATGTCCATCGGCACCAACGACCTGATCCAGTATACGATGGCGGTGGACCGCGAGAACGCGAAGGTCGCGCACCTGTACGACTGCCTCAACCCGGCGGTGCTCCGCCTGATACGAATGACCATCGAGGCGGGGATCGACGCGGGAGTGGACGTTTCCATGTGCGGCGAAATGGCGGGCGACCCGGCGTCCGTCTTTCTGCTGATGGGCATGGGGCTCCGCAATTTCAGCATGTCCGCCGCGCACATTACGGCCGTGAAAGAACTGATCCGAAAGGTGTCGCTCCGCGACGCGATAGAGGTAGCCGAATCGGCCATGGGCCTGACGGCGCCGAGAGAAATACGGAAACTTGTACAGGAAAGACTGAAGACTTATGAGTAAGAAGAATAAATACGACGCCGAATTCGGCGATGACGACATGAACGACGATACCCTGATCGACGGCGGCGCGGATTCCGCTCCCGAGTTCGATACCGACAAGGTATACAGGAATACGCCCCTCGTGGTGATCGTGGGGCGCCCCAACGTGGGAAAATCCACCCTCTTCAACCGGTTCCTGCGGAAACGCCGCGCCATTACCGACCCCACGCCGGGCGTGACCCGCGACCCCATCGAGGAAGACGCCTTCATCAACGGGATGCCCGTGCGCGTCATGGATACCGGCGGCTTCAAGCTTGAGCGCGTCGCGGGAACCTGGGAAGCGGAAATGGACGAGCTCGTCGTCGAGAAGACCGTCGCGTCCCTCAAGAAGGCAGACCTCATCCTCCTCATGCTCGAGGCGGGCCCCGCAACCGCGGAAGACGAGGAGTTTATCGAGCTCCTCAGGCCCTACCGGAACCGGCTTTTGGTGGCGGTGAACAAGACCGAGGGCGGCCGCCGGGAGTCCGACGCGTGGAACTTCCTTCAATACGGCTTCGACGAGGTTGTCTTCATCAGCGCCGAGCACGGGGACAATATCATCGAGCTCGGCGAGGCGATTACCAAGCGTCTCGACTTCTCGAAGGTGGAAGAGGGCGAGCGCGAAACCCATATCCGCCTCGCCATCGTGGGAAAGCCGAACACCGGCAAGTCCACACTTTCGAACCGGCTCACGGGTACCGACGCCTCGATCGTCTCCGATATCGCCGGCACCACCCGCGACGTGGTGGAAGGCGAGTTCACGTACAAGAAGCGCAAATTCCAGGTGCTGGACACGGCGGGAATCAGGCGAAAGAGCCGGGTCCACGAGGATATCGAGTACTACTCGGTAAACCGCGCCATCAAGACCCTCAAGCACGCCGACATCGTGGTGCACATGATCGACGCGAAGGAAGGGCTCGCGGAACAGGACAAGAAAATCATCGCCCACGCGAGCGCCGAGGGGCTTGGGGTTATCTTCGTGCTCAACAAGTGGGACACCATGGACCAGGACGCGAAGACCTTCAAGAAAGCGGTGAAGGATATGAAGGTTATGTTCGGCCAGATGGAATTCGCCCCGGTGCTCGCCCTCTCTGCCCTCCAGGGAACCGGCGTGAACGAGCTTTTGAATACCGCCCTCGAACTCTACGCCCAGCTCTCGCGAAAGGTCGAAACCAGCGCCCTCAACCTGGCCCTGGCCGACTGGGTCGCCGCGGCGCCGCCTCCCCAGGGGCGGGCGAACAAGTTCAAGATCCGCTACCTGGTGCAGACACAGGCGAATCCCGTGAAATTCCTCGCCTTCGCCACCCGTCCCGACGCGGTGACCGATTCCTACGTCGCCTATATCCGCAACCGAATCCGCAAGGATCTCGGCTTCGACAAGATCCCGGTGGTCGTGGAAGTGAAGGGAAGCCGCAAAAAGTGGGAAGACCGGGAACGGTGAGCCCGCGCCGCCATGGCTGAGTATTCCATCGGCGAGGTGGAGCGCCTGACCGGGCTCAAGGCCCACGTACTCCGCTACTGGGAAGAGACGGTCACCTTCCTGCGTCCCCGCAAGGACGACCGCGGCAGGCGCGTGTATTCCTCCCGGGACGTAGAGCTTATCCTCCGCCTGAAAGCGCTCGTTCACGGGCATAAATTTACCCTCGAGGGCGCGGGTGAGCGCCTGATGCGCGAGCTGACGGGAGAGGCCTCCTTTCCGGCCGAACCGGACGCGCCGCCGACCGGCGATCCGCCCGGAACCGACGGGGACGGTAAACTCGCCGCGGCGAGAAAGACGATCGGCGAGCTCAGGCAAGACCTTCTCGCGCTCTACGCCCTGGCGAGGAAAAACCGCGCCGACTGAGGCCTTTTTTCGGCTGCCTCGCCCAAAAAAAGCGAGAATTCAAATTCCTTTTTTGCTATAATCGCGGCAAAGATCCTTCATTGTATCCTTGGAGTAGTTATGGCTAACAGCACCCCCGATTCAAATACCGCCCTTCCGACGCGCGCCGCGGGCGAGGGCCCGTCCCTTTCCCTGAGCGAGCAGCAGCGGGTTCGCCGCGAGAAATTGGCCTCCCTGCAGGCCGCGGGCCTCGATCCCTTCGCCGAAGTCAGCTTTGGCCAAACCCGCCATTCCGCCGAAATAAAGGCCGGTTTCGAGGCGCTTGAAAACGCCGACGTTTCCGTCGCCGGCCGCGTCATGTCGTTCCGCGATATCGGGAAGGCGGCATTCGTGGACCTGCAGGACAGGGACGGGAGAATCCAGGTGTACCTGAACGTCGAGGAATTCGAGGGCGCCGATTGGGCCCGGATCAAGACCTACGACATGGGCGATATTATCGGCGTGACGGGCTTCGTGTTCCGTACCCGGCGCGGCGAGATCTCCGTCCACGCGAAGGGGGTCACGCTTCTGACCAAGGCGCTCGAGCCCCTGCCCGAGAAATTCCACGGGCTTAAGGACCCCGAGTTGCGGTACCGCCGCCGCTACGTGGACATGATCATGAACCCCGAGGTGATGGAGACCTTCAAGAAGCGCACGATAATAATCCGAGCGATCCGCGAGTACCTCGACGGGCGGGACTTCCTCGAGGTGGAGACGCCGGTTCTTTCCGCGATCGCCTCGGGCGCGGCCGCGCGGCCCTTCGTGACGAAATCCAACGCCTTAAACATGCAGCTCCACCTCCGCATCGCTACGGAGCTCTACCTGAAGCGCTGCATCGTAGGCGGCATGGAGCGGGTTTACGACATGGGCAAGAATTTCCGTAACGAGGGCATCGATATCCGCCACAACCCCGAGTTTACCATGATCGAGCTCTATCAGGCCTATACGGACTACAAGGGGATGATGGAACTCTGCGAGGGGCTCGTCTCACACGCCGCCGTGAGGGCCACGGGCTCGACCAAGGTTACCTACCAGGGAACCGAGCTCGAATTCGCGGCCCCCTGGAAGAGAGTCACCATGATCGACGCGGTCAGGGAAAACGGCGGCCCGGATTTCTCCTCCGTAAAGGACGACGAGGCGGCCCGGAATCTCGCGAAGGAACTGGGACTCGAGGGAGAGCTCAAGAAAAAGCTGAAGGACTGCACGAAGGGCGATATCCTCAACGCGGCCTTCGAGAAATACGCCGAGAAAAACCTGATTCAGCCGACCTTCGTGATGGACTATCCCACGGATATCTCCCCGCTGACCAAGCAGAAGCCCGGGGATCCCACGATGACCGAGCGCTTTGAGTGCTTCGTGTACGGCCGGGAACTCGGGAACGCCTACTCCGAGCTGAACGATCCCATCGTGCAGATGGACCGCTTTACCCAGCAGGCCAGGGAACGGACCCTCGGCGACGACGAAGCCTACGCCCTCGACGAGGATTTCGTCTCGAGCCTCGAGGTCGGCATGCCGCCCACCGGCGGTCTCGGCATCGGCATAGACCGGCTGGTCATGTTCCTGACCGACTCCTATTCCATCCGCGACGTTATCCTCTTCCCGACGATGAAGCCGGAAGGCAACTGAAAGGCGGTCCGTTTAGCCGATTGGCCGCCCGCCCTTGAAATAACCGGCATTCAATCGTACAAATAAAGCACGTGGCCCGCGTTCGACGCAGAGGCCGCGCGGAGGAAAAAAATGAAGAAACTAATCGTAACGTGCCTTTCCGTCGCCCTGTGCCTGGGCCTCGTCGCGTCCGTAACGTCCTGCGCGAAAAAGGCGGACGCCGCGGCCCCCGCCCCCGCCGGCAAGAGCGCCGACGGGCTTCCGGACCTGAAGGGCCGGACCGTCGTGGCGGTGACCGAGAATGCCTACATGCCCCTCAATTTCGTCGACGCCAAAACCGGTCAGGCAATGGGCTGGGAATACGACGCCGTGAACGAGATCGGGAAACGGCTCAACGCCAAAATCGAATGGAAGCTCTGCAGCTGGGACACGATGGTCCAGTCCGTGCGGGACGGCCAGTTCGACGTGGGCATGGACGGCATCACCATCAACGACGAGCGCAAGGCCCAGGTCGACTTCTCCGATCCCTACATGGTTTCCCAGCAATTCATGCTTGTCCGCGCCGACGAAAACCGCTTCGCGGACGAAACGGCCTTCGCCGCCGACCCGAAGCTCCTCGTGGGCGCCCAGGCGGGAACCACGAACTTCTACGTCGCGGTCTATAACGTGCTGGACGGCGACGAGCAGAACAAGCGGATCAAGCTCTTCGAGACCTTTGGCGCCACCGTTCAGGCCCTCCTTTCGGGCGACGTTGACATGGTGCTCATGGACGCGGCCTCGAGCAAGGGCTTCATCGGGGCCAATCCCGGCAAGCTCAAGACCGTCGGCGGCCCCCTCGGTACCGAGGAATTCGGCTTTATCTTCAAGACCGGTTCCGACCTGGTCGCTCCTTTCAACGCGGCTATCGCGGCCATGAAGGCCGACGGAACCCTCGACAGGCTGAACGACAAGTGGTTCTTCGAGTATCAGCCCTAACGGACCGCGATGAATAAAGCGCAAGGCCCGAAGCGTTCCGCCTCACGCAATCGCTTTCTCTCCGGCGTGCCCTGGTGGTTCGTGCTATTGGCGGGCCTCGGCGCGATTTCCGTGGGTACCGCCCTCGCCGACGCCTCGTACCGCGTGATATTTTCCGCCGTGGGCAAGGGCCTCTCGGTAACCCTGGCGGTTGCCGCCGTCTCCTATCTACTCGCCACCGCCTTCGGGCTTTTACTCGGCCTCGCGCGCGTATGCCGGTTCCGTCCCCTGCGGGAAGCGGCTACCTTCTACATCGAACTGGTCCGCGGGCTCCCCATGCTCGTTATCCTCTATTATATCGCCTTCGTCGGCGCCCCGGCCCTGGCGGGTATCCTGAACGGGCTTTTCGCCCCCCTTATCAAGGCGGGACTGATCGAGGCCTTCCAATCCCGGAACTTCGACTTTACCGTCCGGGCGGTCCTGGCCCTTACCTTGGGGTACGCGGCGTTCATCGCCGAGATATTCAGGGCCGGGATCGAGAGCGTGGACCGGGGACAGATAGAGGCCGCCCACGCACTGGGCATGAACGGGTTACAGGTTATGTTCCGGATCGTGCTCCCCCAGGGAATCCGCAACGTGCTTCCCGCCCTGGCGAACGAGTTCGTGGCCATGATTAAGGATTCGGCCCTGGTCTCGGTCCTCGGGGTACAGGACATTACCCAGCTGGGCAAGGTCTATGCCGCCAATACCTTCAAATTTTTCGAGACCTACAACGTCGTGGCGTTTTTCTACCTCTGCCTCACGGTGAGCCTTTCCCTCCTCGTGCGCGCCCTCGAGCGGCGCATAAAGCGGGGGGGCGAACGATGAGCGGCGCCTTCATCCGCGTAACCGACGCCGTCAAAACCTTCGGGGACCCGGAACGGGACGGCGTGGTCGCCCTGGACGGCGTGAGCCTCGAGATTGCCCGGGGAGAGGTGGTCCTGGTCATCGGGCCCTCCGGTTCGGGAAAGAGCACCCTGCTCCGGTCGATCAACCGGCTCGAGGAGCTCGATTCCGGGTCGATATGGATCGGCGACGACTGCGTAACCGCGCGAAGGGCCGACTTGCGGAGAATTCGCGAGGACGCGGGCATGGTCTTTCAGAATTTTAACCTTTTCGCCCATATGACGATCTTGGAAAACGTGTCCCTGGCGCCGCGAATCGTGCGGGGGGCCAAGGCGGCCGAGGCGCGGGAGCGCGCGCGGGCGATTCTCGAACGGGTCGGCCTTTCCGATAAGCTCGACCGGCTGCCCCGCCAGCTATCGGGAGGCCAGCAGCAGCGGGCCGCCATCGCCCGCGCCCTCGCCATGAGCCCCCAGGTCCTCCTCTTCGACGAGCCCACCTCCGCCCTCGATCCGGAAATGATTAAGGAAGTACTGGACGTAATGACCTCCCTCGCGGACGAGGGCATGACCATGGTCGTCGTTTCCCACGAGATGGGCTTCGCCCGCGCGGCCGCGAACCGGGTCGTATTCATGGACCGCGGCAGGATCGTCGAGCAGGGAAGCCCCGAAGCGGTATTCGACCGGCCCCGCGAAGGCCGAACCCGGGACTTTCTCCGGCATATTCTATAAGGACGCGATAATGAGCCGAGCGCTTGTGTACCAAACCGATTTCGGCATCGCCGACGGCGCGGTTTCCGCCATGTACGGGGTTGCCCTCAAGGTAGATCCCGACCTAAAGATCTTCGACCTTACCCACGACATTCCCCAGTACAATATCTGGGAAGCCTCGTACCGCCTGGTGCAGACGGTGCAGTACTGGCCCGAGGGCACCGTATTCGTCTCCGTGGTGGACCCCGGCGTGGGCTCATCGCGCCGGAGCGTGGTCGCCAAGACGTCGGGCGGGCAGTACGTGGTGACCCCCGACAACGGAACGCTTACCCACGTGAAAAAACTCCTCGGTATCGCCGAGGTACGGCTCCTGGACGAGTCGAAGAACCGGCTTTCCGGCTCGGAACTTTCCTATACGTTCCACGGCCGCGACGTATACGCGTATACCGGCGCCCGGCTCGCCTCGGGCCGGCAGCCCTTCGAGGCGGTGGGCGAACGGCTCGATCCGTCGACCCTGACGGAGTTGCACCGGGTAGACGCCGCGCGCTCCGGCGACGCGCTCGAGGGCACCATCGACGTGCTGGACGTGCGTTTCGGGAGCCTCTGGACGAATATCTCTTACGAGCTGTTTTCATCCTTGGGAATCGAGTACGGCAAGCGGGTGGAAGTAACCATCAGCAACGATACCCGCGAGGTCTACCGGAACACGATGGTCTACGCCCGGTCCTTCGCCGAGGTCCGCATGGGTGAACCCCTGGTATACGTTAACTCGCTCCTGTGCGTGGCCGTCGCCATCAACCAGGGCTCCTTCGCCGCGGCCTACAACATCGGCACGGGTACGTCCTGGAAGATCGCGCTCAGGCGGGCTCCCAGGATCGTGTACGACTGAAAACGAGGCGCGCAACGCGCAATGAGCGCGAAACCCGGCGATTCTGACGGATTCTCCTCGCCGCGACCCTTGTGAAGTCCCGCGGTTCCCGCTATAAATAGTAGGATTTTCTTATACCACTCTTTGGGAGGCAATCATGAAAGACGGAAAGAACGGGTCTCCCGATAAACCTTTTTATCAGAACATCTTGGACGAAAAAGCGAAACGCAAGGAAAAGGCGAAGGCCACCGCCGAGGCGCGGAAGGCCCGGAAAGCAGCTTCCGGGGTAGGCAAGGAAACGGGCGACAGGAATAACGGCGCCGGTCCCGGTTTTGCGGCGCGCCGCGATGGGCCCGCGCGAGGCCGACCGGGAACGGGAACGTACGACCGCCGAACCGCGCCCCGAGATTCGGCTCCCCACCGCTCCTATGCCCGTTTTACGCCCCCGGAGACCGGCTCGCCGGTATTCGCGGGCCTTTCCGAAGAGACGAAAAAGCTTCTTGACGGATTTCCCGAACTCGTTCAGTCGGTCATGCCCCTGGACAGCCGGAAGCTCCACGGGCTTCCCGCCGATATCCGCGAGCTTTCCCACGAACTGACCGACGAGCGTTCCGAGCGCCGGGTGGGATACATGAACGAGCCGCCGGTCTTGTCCGCCTATATCCGCTATTACATGTGGTGGAATCTCGTGCGCTTGACCCGGCTTTTCTCCGGGGTCCCGATCGCCCTGGAAGACGGCGACGCGGCGGTAGACCTCGGTTCAGGTCCCCTGACCCTGCCTATCGCGCTTTGGATGTCCCGGCCCGAGCTTCGCGCGAAAAAGCTTACCTGGTATTGCGTGGACCTTTCCCAAAACGCCCTTGCCGCCGGCGAGGAAATCTTCCTGAGCCTCGCGGCGAAAACCGGGAACGAACCCTGGCAGATCGTGCGCATCAAGGGCGAGCTCGGGGTTTCGCTCCGCCGCCGGGTTCGTCTCGTCGCGAGCGCCAACATGTTCAACGAGCTGTTCTGGGACGATCCCGACCCGATCGAGGCCCAGGCCAAACGCCACGCGAAAAGCCTCGCGAGTTACGCCGAGGAAACCGCCGCGGTTCTCCTCATCGAGCCGGGAGTGCCCCTGGCGGGCCGTTTCGTGTCCCTCATGCGCGACTCCCTGATCCGGCTCGGCTTCAGGCCCTCGAGCCCCTGCCCCCACGAGGGCGTCTGTCCCTTCCCGGGGCTTCGGGGCGGCAAGTGGTGCCACTTCGTCTTCGACACCGCCGACGCGCCGAAGGCCCTGCATAAACTCTCCGAGGACGCGGGTCTCCCCAAGGACCGCGCCGCGCTCTCCTTCGTGTACGCCCTGCGGGACGGCTCAAAGCCGCAACCCGAGTCCGTAACCGCGTCAGAATCCGCCGATACCGCTTCCGGCGATTCGCCCGAGGGCGATAATCCGGCGGCTATAGACGCGGGCGATGCCGTTTCCGCGAGCCCCCTCGAGCGCGTTTCGCTCCTCGCGGGCCGCTTCGGCGTATTGCCCGTCCGAATCGCCTCCGACCCGATACGCCTTCCCGACTACCGCACCGGCCGGTACGGTTGTTCGGAAATGGGCATGGTACTCGTGACGGGCAGCGGTAACGCGGGAAAATGGCTCGCCGACGAGGCTCCCGAAACCGGTAGCCCATCCGGATCCCTCCTCCGGCTTACGCGGCCCGCGGGCAAGCGACCCGATCGGGACGAAAAAACCGGCGCGATCCTTATCGCTTTGGATGGCGGCTCCTTTTCCCGCGAATCGGCGGGCGGCCGCGACCGGGAAACCGGGGGTCCCGGGCGGGATTTCAAGCCCCGCGACCGGGAGCCGAAGCCCCATGATCGGGAATACCAGTCCCGCGACCGGGAACCAAGGCGGCCGGAACGGGAATACCGCCCCCGCGAAGGGAACGATAACCGCCCCGCACGGGGGTACGCCGCCGATGATCGTCGCGGCGAGCGGGGCACCCGTCTCGACGGTCCCGCGCGGCCGGAACGGGAACCGCGCCGACGCGACGGCGGGTCCGGACCGAACGCGCGGCCGGCAAAGCCTCGCGGCCCCCGTCCGCCCCGCAGGGACGGCGATAAATGACGATTTCCGTGGTTCCCGGGCAGTATGCCATAGCCCGGTTTTCGGCCAAGGCGAAATTTCCGCGGGACGTGTTTTCGGGGAAGGGTTTCGTGAGCGTGACGCGCACCGCCGAGGAAATCTCGATCGTGTGCGAGACCTCCGCGCTCGAGGCGCTTCGGCCCGACTCGATCGACGCGGGCTGGTCCCTGGTAAAACTGGAAGGCCCCCTGGATTTTTCACTTACGGGAATATTGGAGTCCCTCGCCGCGCCTTTGGCGAAGGCCTCTATCAGTATCTTCGCGGTTTCGACATACGAGACGGATTACGTATTGGTGAAGGAAGGGAACCGGGACCGCGCGCTTGAAGCGCTTGCGGCCTCCGGCTTCGAGATAGCGCGTTAATCGGTTTCGCCCGCGCCTTCGGTTCCCTCCAGGGGATCTGTTTTGTACATTTTCTTAAGCTGTTTCCGCGTGCTTTCGAGGTCCCGGGGGTAGGGCGCCGTTATGACCAGGGGTTCCCCGGTGATCGGGTGCGCCAATTCCACCCGCCAGGCGTGCAGCGCGAGCCGATCCAAGAGCGGCCGTTCGGCGAGGGAATCTCCCCGCCAGGAACGCTTAATTCCCGAGAGGAACAGCGGCTTCCCGTCGCCGTAGAGGGGATCGCACGCGATGGGCAAGCCCGAAAGCTGCAGGTGAACGCGAATCTGATGGGTGCGTCCCGTGACGGGCCGGGCCTCGATCCAGCAATACTTACCGCAGGGGCCGATATTCCTGAAAAGGGTCAGCGATTCCTTGCCGTGCCGCCGGTCCCTGACCGTCCGGTGTTTCAGGTCGCCGTCCGCGCGCAGGGGATCGCTCGCCTCGGTTTCTTCCCACACGGGCCGGCCGTGGCTCAGGGCATGGTAGGTCTTATGCACTTCCCGCTTCTCGAAGGCCATGCTCAACGCCCGGTGGGCTTCCGCCGTTTTCGCGTATATGACGATTCCCGAGGTGTCCTTGTCTATCCTGTGTACCGCGTAGAGCCTTCGCGTAGGGGCCGTCCGTTGGGTCTCGCCGTCGGCGCCAACGGTCTCGTCGCCGCTTTCTCCCCCGTTCGCGTCCGCGGCTTCTTGCCCGCCGAAAA
Source organism: Spirochaetota bacterium (assembly GCA_023443865.1). Lineage (GTDB taxonomy): Bacteria > Spirochaetota > Spirochaetia > Treponematales > Treponemataceae > Teretinema. Next base: position 174,975 of record JAEZST010000010.1, read on the forward strand.
GCGCCTTGGTCACCGCCAGGTCCAGTCGGGGGGCGTCGGGGTCCCATCGGTCCGACGCGACGAGGAGGCCCGAGGCCTTATTGACCACGATCATGTCGTCGTCCTGATAGAGTATCGTAAACGGCTCGTTCTGCTTCATGTACCGAACTATAACAGATTTCCGCCGGGCTGTCCCGCTGGCAGGCTAATGGTGAACGCGCTTCCCCGTCCCTCCGCGCTTTCGAGCGAGACCGTGCCGCCGTGGGCCAAGGCGATATGGCGCACGATGGAGAGCCCGAGCCCGGTGCCGCCCTGGTCCCGGCTGCGCCCCTTGTCTATGCGGTAAAAGCGCTCGAAAATCCGCTCCTGGTACCGTTCGGGAATGCCCGGCCCGTTATCGGATACGGTGATCAATAGATGCCCCGGGCCGCCTGAGCCAGCGGTATCCGCCGCGGCGCGCACGCGGACCCGCGCCCCTTCCGGGCTATACTTCACCGCGTTCTGCACCAGGTTGACCAGGGCCTGTTCGATAAGGCCGCCGTTCACGTTCCACGTAAGGCCGGGCGGGCATTCGGTCTCGATCCCGGTACGCTTTTTTCGCGCGTCCTCGGCGCATAGGTTTACCGCGTCGGCGAAGAGGGTTTCCACGCTCGTCGGTTCCTTCGCGATCTCGGACGCCCCTTCCTGCTCCAGTCGGGAAATGGTTAATAGGTCGCCGATGATGGCCGAGAGCCGGGCGGACTGCTGTTCCATTATATCGAGAAACCGCCGCGCGGCGGCCTTGTCATCCAGGGCCCCGTCCTTCAGGGTTTCGATGAATCCCTGAATCGACGTGACCGGCGTTTTAAGCTCGTGCGACACGTTGGCCACGAAGTCCTTGCGGATCCGCTCGAGCCGCTTGAGCCGCGTAATGTCGTGGAGCATGAGCAGTATGCCCCCGTCGGCCCCCACGTCGCTCCAGCGGGCGAGGAGCCACCTGCCTCCGTCGCGCTCGGCCGTCCTGAGCTCGACGATCCGCTCCCGCTCGCCTCCGTTGCCGGCGGCGAAATCGACTATCTCCGTATTGCGGACGAACTGGATAAGGGGTATTCCCCGCGCGTCGCGGGAGTCCATGCCGAAAAGCAGTTCAGCCGCCGCGTTCACGCGGACCACGAGTCGTTTCCGGTCCAGGACCACCAGGGCGTCGCTCATCGAGGCGAGGATCGCCTCGGTCTCGCGGTTTTGCCCGTCCAGGGCGTCCATCTTTTCGCGGAGCGCGGCGGCCATGGACGAATACGCCTGGGCGAGCCGGGTGAACTCCTCGGGGTACCCCGTCGGGTCCAGTTCCGCGTCAAGGCGACCCCGGGCGTATTCCGCGGCGGTATCGCCGAGCCTTCTGAGGGGGCCCACCAGGCGGGTGGAAACCAGGCTCGAAACGATCAGGGCCAATAGCATGATCAAGGCCGCCGCGAACGCTATCACGAGGAGTATCTGCCTGGAGCCCATATCAACGTACTCTATGGCCACCGCGAGCCGCACCACGTACCCTCTGTAGGGCTTGGCGAAATACACGAACCGCTTGCCCAACGTCGTGCTGTAGCGGATAACGTACGCCTCCCGGTTTTGGAGCGCCTCCTTTACCTCGGGCCGGTCCATGTGATTTTCCATGGCGGCCGGTTCCGCGTTGGAGTCCGCCTCTACCGTACCGTCCGGGCCGATTATCGTGATGCGGAAATCGGGTTCCGCCCCGAAATTGGCGCAGAATTTTTGGAGCTCCCGGGAATCGGTCAGCACGGGGTAGGCGTCGAGAAAGTGGGTTACCGCGTAACTGAACTGGCGCAGGTTTTCCTCGGTTTGCCGGTACGCCGTGCGCCTGAGCGCCAGAACGCTGACCAGGGCAAAGGCGAGAAGGGCGAGTAAGAGCACCGAGCCGGTGGGGAAAAAGAGGTAGGACCAAACCCTTCGCCTGCGGTTGCCGCTCATGCGTCGCCCCTCATTCCGAATCCTTCATCCGGTAGCCGATCCCGCGCACCGTTTCCACGAGCTCCGCCTTGTTCCCGAGCTTTTTGCGTATGCTGAGTATCTGCACGTCTATGGAGCGCTCCGTCACGGGATAGGATGAGCCCTTTACCGCGCTGATGATCTGGGTGCGGGAAAAAACGCGGCCCGGGTTCCGGGCGAGATGCTCCAGAATCTGGAATTCCGTGACCGACAGTGCCAGGCTCTCGCCGTCGGAACTGATTTCGTGGCGAACGGGGTCTATGACGATGCCGTGAAGCTCCACGCGCTCGCCCTCGGTTTCCACGGGTTTGCGGTTCCTCCTCCTGAGTACGGTGCGCACCCGGGCGAGCACGACCTTGGGGGAGAAGGGCTTGGTTACGTAGTCGTCCGCGCCGAGCTCGAGGCCGAGCACCACGTCGGTATCTTCCGTCTTGGCGGTTACCATTATGATGGGTATGCCCGAAGTCGCGGCGTTCTCCTTCAGCTTCCTGCACACGTCGAGCCCGCTCATGCCGGGGAGCATGAGGTCGAGGAGAATCAGCTCGGGGCTTTCGTTTCTCGCGAGGCGCACCGCGTCTTCCCCGTTCCCGGCCGAGATAACCCGGAATCCGTCCTTTTCGAGGTTGTACCTGAGCAGTTCGAGAATGGGCTGCTCGTCGTCTACGGTCAGTATTTTTTCGTTGCTCATGGCTTGAAAGTACCCCAAGGCGGCCGAATTGTCTTTTAAAACCGCGCAGTTTAATCAAATATTAACACAAAGATGATAGTAATCTCACGCGTGGGGAGTACTTTGGGTACAACAAAACTTCTGGAGGAATCCTGACTATGAAGAAGACCATTGCCGTTATCGCCGCCCTCGTCGCCGGCGCCCTCGTTTTCGCCGGCGGATCCAAAGACTCCGTCGCCGCGTCGAAATCCGCCCTGTCCGGCACCTATACCTTCGGCGGCTCCACCACCGTTCAGCCCATCGCCAACGCCGCGATCGAGCAGTTCGTGAAGGCCAACCCCAACGTGAAGATTTCCTATGAAGGACTCGGGTCCTCCACCGGCCTCAAGCAGCTTCTCGCCAAGACCGTCACCCTCGCCGGTTCCTCCCGCGACCTGAAATCCTCCGAGCTCGACGGCGGCGCGGTTCCCGTCGTCGTGGCCCGCGACTCCATCGCCGTGGTCGTGAACAAGGACATCGCCGTGGCGAACCTCACCACCGACCAGCTTACCGCCATCTATGCCGGTACGGTGAAAAACTGGAAGGAAGTGGGCGGCCCGAACGAAGCCATCGTGGTCGTTAACCGCGACGAGACCTCCGGCACATACGGCACCTTTAAGGAGCTCGTCCTCGACCCCAAAAAGCTCGAGTTCACCAAGAACGCCATCGTCTCCAAGGAGAACGGCGAAGTGGCCGCGAAAGTGGCAACCACCCCCGGCGCCATCGGCTACGTGGGCCTCGGCTTCGTGAGCGAGATCGCCAAGGCCGGCGGAAAGGCCCTCTCCCTGAACGGCGTTATGCCCACCGTGGCGACCACCCTCGATTCTACCTACCCCCTCTCCCGCAACCTCTACATGGCGACCCTCGGTGCCGCCGTCGAAGGTTCCGTCGAGAAGGCCTTCATCGATTACGTCCTCTCCCCCCGGGGCGCGGTCATCGTGAAGGAAGCGGGATTCGTCCCCGTAAAGTAAGGCAGCGGCCGTCGGCCAAGCCGCCGGGAAGCGATTTCCGGCGGCCTTTCGTCTCTCCGGCGACCCGGGCGAACCCCCGGCGCCGATTTTCGCTCGAATAATTAGGAGTGCTTTGGTGAAGAAATCGAAGCGGATGTTCGAATCCGGCCTGGAACGCCTTTTCCTCATTTCGGCTCTCATCTCGATAACCAGCGTTATCCTGATGACTTTTTTCATTTTCCAGCGCGGGCTTCCGCTGTTCTCCAAGGTTTCCCCGGCCGAATTCCTTTTCTCCTCGGACTGGAACCCCTCGAGGGCGGGAAACCCGGGTTACGGTATCCTTTCCTTCATCGTCGGCGCCCTGTTCGTGACCTTCCTCTCCCTCGCGATCGCCGTGCCGATCGGGATCGCCACCGGCGTGTTCCTCTCCGAAATGGCGGGACGCAAGACCGGCAGCTTCCTCCGCGCCGCGGTGGAGCTCCTCGCGGGCATTCCCTCCGTGATCTACGGCCTTTTCGGCATCGCCTTCGTGGTGCCCCTCGTGCGCACCCTCTTCGGCGGCAACGGCTACTCGGTCCTTTCCGCCTCGATCATCCTCGCGATCATGACCCTGCCCACCATCATCAACATGACCGAGGTTTCCGTGCGCTCCGTGCCGCGGGAACTCAGGGAAGGCTCTTTCGCCCTCGGCGCCACCCAATGGCAGACCATCGTGGGCGTCCTCTTCCCCGCCGCCCGTTCGGGCATCATCACCGGCGTGGTCCTCGGCATGGGCCGCGCCCTGGGCGAAACCATGGCCGTCCTTCTCGTGGCCGGCAACGCGCCCATCATGCCCACCGGGCCCCTTTCCATGGTTAGAACCCTTACGATGAATATCATCACCGACATGTCCTACGCCGAGGGCGACCACCTGACCGCCCTTTTCTCCACGGCCATCGTTCTCTTTGCCTTTATCCTCGGCCTCAATATCTTCATACAACTCGCCCTCAAGTCGGCGGTAAAGGCGGAAGCCAAATGAAAAGGAAAATCGCCCTTACCGAACGGCTCTCGGTCGGCTTCGTGCGCTTCTCGGCGGCTTTCACGATCGTCGCCCTCTTCCTGATCCTCGGGTACATCCTCTGGAACGGCTTTTTCTACAGCAACCGCTACGAATACGCCGTTACCTCGGACCGCGCGGACTCGATCGACGGCCTGACCGTCCTCGTAAACGGCCGCGTCAAGCGGGGCGAATTGCCCTTCGACGTTCTGAGGAACGCCTTCGCCGACGAGTACACCACCTGGAAGCGCGTGGACGAGCAGGACCTCGACATGTACCCCTACGTGTCCGACCAGGCCCGGCTCTCCTATGCCCAAGCCCTCGACCTTCGGCCCGAAGAACGGGGCGTCCTCGCGGAATTCCCGGGCGACGCCGAGGCGACGGCCCTCGCGGCGCGGTCCCAGCCCGGCTCTATCGCCATCGTGACGAACGCGGAATACGCGGCCCTTTCGGGCTCCGCCAAGCGCGGCCTCAAGCTCATGCGCGTGCGCCCCGTCGCCTTCGCCGTCAACCCGACCGTCACCGCCCTCAAGGACAACATGCGGATCGGCACCATCGACGAAACCGCGATCGCGAAACTCTACCGCGGGGAGATAACGAACTGGAAAGAGCTCGACGGCTACGACCTCCCCGTCGTGACGGTCCTCCCTCCCGAAAACGGCGCCCTGTACGATCTGGCCAAAAAGGCCGGCGCGGGAACCGGCGCGGCCAACGCCGTCAAAACCGCCTCGCTCGACGAGTATTACCGCGTCCTCTCTTCGACCCCGGGCGCCGCGGGCCTTGCCGAGGCGAACCGCGCGCGTCCCGCCGGCCTCGCGAGCGTCAACCTCGCGCGGCGGGAATCGGGCCGAAACCTCAGCCTCTCCTTCCTGTTTGAAGCCCCGGTGGACTCGGGTAAAATCGGCGGCATTTCCACGATCATCCTCAACACCTTCGCCATGGTCTTCCTGACCCTGCTTTTCTCCGTGCCGCCGGGAATCTTCGCCGCGATCTACCTCGTGGAATACGCCAGGGAAGGCCGCCTCGTGCGCCTGATCCGCCTCGGAACCGAAACCCTCGCCGGCGTCCCCTCGATCATATTCGGCCTTTTCGGCATGCTCGTCTTCGTCCAAGGGTTCCGCTGGGGCATCTCGCTCCTTTCGGGTTCCCTCACCATCACCCTCATGATCCTGCCCACCATCGTGCGCACCGCCGAGGAAGCCCTGAAATCAGTTCCCCGAAGCCTGCAGGAAGGCAGCCTCGCCCTCGGGGCCACGAAGGTCCAAACCATCTTCAAGGTCGTCCTTCCCGCCGCCTTCCCGGCCATCGCCTCCGGCATCATCCTGGCCGTGGGCCGCGCCCTCGGGGAAACCGCCGCGCTCCTCTATACCATGGGCTCGAACTACAAACTCACCTCCGGCCTCTTCGACTCCACCCGCACCCTGGCCGTCCACATCTACCTCATCGTCGCGGAGGGCATTTCCAGCGACAAGGCGTTCGCCTCGGGCGCCGTCCTCGTCTTCTTTATCCTCGGCATAAACACGGCCGCGCGCTTCCTTATCACCCGCATGGGTAGAATGGCCCGGGCGTAAGGCCGAACCAAGGCCGAGGCCGAACGACCCACGGGGCGCGTCGACGGAAGGGCGGAGCCCCCGCCCAGAACGATCTAGCAGCGGCGTGCGCCGTAGGCGGCTCCCTACGGCACGCCTGAACGCGTGCGCGACTGCCATCCCCGGTAGCCTTCACTGGCTCCGGGTTTTTTTCCCCCATCGGTGCGGTAAAACCGAGCAAGAGAAACGTTTTCACTGAAAAACAGATGAAAAAGGAATACGGAAAATAGGTTTAACGCCACACCATTGCGTATTGTGCAAAAAATAACACATTAGGTAAAACATTTTCCTTTACAGATTAAGTAAACGGGTTTACCATTCCCATAAATCGGTTTACTAAACCGTTTTACTTGCATGTTGAACGAGTGCAGAATGCATTGGTTCAACGCGAGCTAATGGAGGAGAATGTGATAAAAAGATGGTTCTTGACAGCGCTTCTGGTTTTGCTCGCCGGTGCCCTGTCTTTTGCGGAGGTAAGGATAAAACCCGTGGATGAAAACACGGTGGAAATCACCTTCCTTTTCGAGCATCTTGCGTCCGAAATGAACGTTATCGGATCTTTCGATAACTGGACCGTTCCCGGCGAGGCGATGACGAAAAACGCCGAGGGAAAATGGGAAAAAACCATAACCGCCGCGGTAACTGACGAAATTCAGTACAAATTCTACGTAAAAGACGTATGGATATTCGACGAGCTCGCGCCGGATAAAAAAGACGACGGTTACGGCGGAAACAACGGACTTATCGTCGTTGCGGACATTCTTTCCGGCGCGACGGTCCTTCCCGTTTCCGGGGCACCCGTTGCCGGGGAAACCGCTGCCGCGGCAACGGAAGTGAAAAGCAAGCTCAATTTCGGCACCACGACCGTGATTGGGTCGCGTACGACTTTCTCGACCCAAGGCCTTGTAGATAAGACCGAGAAGGGCATTGAAGCCGACGAGACGGGCTTTTACGCCAAGAGCAATATCAATTTCAACGGCACGATCGTTCCCGATATGAACGTGTACCTGGATATGAAGATCCTTGAAGGCTACAAGAATATCTGGGCTCAGGATTCGCGCGGCATCATCACTACGCAGGCCGACGACGGCGCGCGGGATCTGGTAACCGGCCTACTGACGAATCCCGTAAACTATATGAACGGCGACGATTCGAACCTCAAGGCGCTCAAGACCGGGATCGAAACCCCCTACGTGAATTGGGAAACCGGCTACGGCGAGGCGCATACCCGGGACAGGCAGCCGGTGTTTTGGAAGACCATAAGCCCGCGCAACGGCGACGACGGCTATACCCGTCTTGACTTGGGTTCCCGGTTAACGCTAGTCGGTCCCGGAAAGCTTGAGGCCGGAATTCTCCCGAACCGCTTCGGCGGGGAAATGGGAGCCGCGACCTGGATCGGCTACGATCTGGGCAATCAGAAGATCGATTTCCAATACGACGTAAAATCGGCCCAGAAATCCGAAATCTCTAGGTTCTTCGACAAGCTTTATCACCAGGACTTCCTCCTGGGATATAAAATCCGCGCGGGTAACTTTGAGGTCAAAACCCACGGCCTTCTCAATTTATTCAGCGAAAGCGATTTCGACGTCGCGAAAGACGCCGCGGGCGCCGTTGAGCTTTCTTACGATAGCGACGGCACCGGTTTCCTTGCCGGGTACCGCTTTACCGAAGAGCGCGCGAACATGCTTTTCGGCGATAACGACGGCGCCATGGGAGCGCAAAGTACCCAGCGCGTGCTGCTCAATCTTTTCGCCAAGCCGAGCAACGCTTTCAAGGGCGGATTCGATTCAAACGCGGTAATCCAATCCAAGCTGATCGATGAAAACGCCATTGAGTTATACGTGAAGCCCTGGACCGAGGTCAAACTCGATTCAGCGTTTGGGAAAACGTCTTCCTTGAACGCGTACGCGAAATTCAACTACACCATGCGCGACGACTACGTCTACGTTGCCTCGGACGAAGCCTATCTTTTCGGCGAAGGAGGCCTGAAATGGTATCTCGCCGAGCCGATCCGCGGTACGAAGGGAATCGACGTGTACTACGGTTTCAACAACTGGGACAAGGCTCGGGTATTCCACAGCCTTATGTCCCAGGTATTCCTGCCGGGCAATGCCGCCCTTCAGTTCGGTACCGGCGTGCGCCTCGTACGGGACAACCAGAGCGACGCCATGAAAGAAGCCAATAACCTGATGGGTTTTGCCCTCGGCGGCTGGTGGAAGCTTCCCGCTCCCAAGCTCAAGACCCCCATGCTCTACGGAGCCTTCGTGTACAACATGGACGGCCTCGGCGAAGGCGGTCTCGATATGAGCGATTACGTGACCAAAGACGGCGCCGACAAGATGAACGGCAAGGCTCAGCTTCGCGTCATGCTGAAGTGGGAGTTCTAAATGAGGAGGAATCCGATGAAAAACATACTTCGCGGGGGAATCCTTATTCTCCTCGTCGCCGCGCTTTCCGGTTGCGGAAGCGCGTTTCACAACGGCACGGAAATGCGCCTCTCAAGCATTTCCGTAAAAGGGCTGCCCGCCAATATCTATTCCGGTAAGGAAATGGTCTTTTCCTACAATACCGGCGGCGGATGGATCCACGACAAGCCCGCCCTGTTCACCTCTGGGGACTACGGCGCCGTCGTAGATTCCAACGGCGACTGGATCGTTACGTTCAGTCCCCCGCTGGTGGTTACCACGTCTACGGTTACCTTTCTCCTGATCGATACGGGCAAGAACTGGGATACCTACAAAGTGGACAAGAAGCACAGCGGAAAGTCGGGCGGCGACGTTATCCTCGATAATCCCTGGGCTCCGGCAACGATCGTGGGCGTCGTCAACGGCGACAATGTCGAGTGGACAGTCGAGTAAGTGAGGTACAAACGTGAAAAAAGGTAAACTATTGGCGATGACGGCGGCCTTGCTCCTACTTGGAGCCGCTTCATTCGCCGAGATCGTATTGAAGGATCTTGGCGGCGGGAAGGTTTCGATCACCTTCCTGTTCGAGCATAGCGCTTCGGAAATGAACGTGATCGGTTCCTTCGATAATTGGACCGTTCCCGGCGAAGCGATGGCGAAGAACGCGAAAGGGCAATGGGAATATACCCTTGAAGCCCTCTCGACCGACGAGATTCAGTACAAGTTCTTCGTGAAAGACGTGTGGATTTTCGACGAAATGGCCCCGGACAAGAAGGATGACGGATACGGCGGAAACAACGGTCTCATCGTGGTCGCCGACATTTTGTCCGGCGCGACTCCCATGAAGCCCGGCGCCGCCGCGGTCGCCGTCGCGTCTCCGTCAGGTGCGGCGGGTTCGACCGTCGTTCCCCGCAAGAAGGTACAGTTCGGCACGGAAACCTATTTCGATAGTACTACGGTGTTCGGGACGGTTTCGGGCGACGAGGAATTCGTGGAATCCGACATCAACGCGAAATCCGTCTGGAAGTTTGACGGCGACCTCGTGCCGAACCTCCCGGGGCATCTGGAAATCACGGCGATGGACGGGCAGACGAAATTCATGACCGAAGCCGACGCCGGCAACGCCTACGACGGAATCGAGGCCGCGAGTACGGGCTTCCTCATTAATCCCTTCTATTATTTCGGCGGCAATAAGCGGCCTGCCCTCGACCGGCTCTCCTTCGGTATCGAGGGAAAGTATCTCGAGTGGGAAACCGGGTACATGAACGCTGGGCTGCCCGCCCGCTCTTCCTTCATGTGGAAAACCGTCACCGACGATACCGGCACCGTTACCGCGGGCGACGGCTACAGCCGGTTCCGCCTGGGCTCGGCCCTCAGGACCTTCGGCGACTTCAACGTAGACGCGGCGGTTATGCCGAACAAGAGCCTTGACGGCTACTTTGGCTACCTTGCCTGGCTTAAGGCCTCGTACTACGGCGTCGCCCTGGATTTCCAATACGACATGCGTTCCAACGAAAAGGAAGATTCGTCCCTCTACTTTGACGTAGCCATGCGCCAGGATTACATAGCGGGAATTCAGCTCGTGCAGGACTGGTATTTCCTCAAGGGACAGTACCTCCTATCGCGCTTTTCTCCGAACGGAGCGGTCGATTCCTCAGCGCAGCTAAAGCGGAGCGCGTATAAGGTTGCCCTCGGCATGGACAATCCCGGCCCGGGAATCAAGGCCATCGTAAGCTACGCCTACCGCGGCCAGTACGCCCAGCTCCTTTACGGAAAAAGCGAAGACGAGCTCGGCGACGAAATGACGCAGAAAATCGCCTTCGAGGGCGCCTACCGGTACTCCTACGCCGTTTCCGCCGCCCTCGACGCGGACGCCGTAATGGCGGCCGACGAAGACAACCTTGACGAAAACGTGGCGATCACCGCGAAGCCCGCCCTTACCCTGGACCTCAAGATGATCGCGAACGTTCCCGCGACTCTCGACGCCTACGTGAAGGGTTACTACAACACCGATCCCGCCGCGGGTGCGGAAACCTTCGGCGTGAATTCTTTCGGCGCCAAACTGGCCTTCGAGAAATACAACCTGTATTACAAGTTTGACAACGGAACCGACGACCGTCTTTTCAATACGGTGCTCGCCGACGCCTCCGTGGCCGAGGGTCTGACCCTTCAGGCCGGCGCGGGGCTCCGAACGGGCTCCGCCGCCGCGACGAACGCCGCGTTTACGCTCGGCGCATTCAAGGTACTCGACGCTCCCCGAGCGAAAAGCCCCACGGTGTACGCCCAGTTCCTCTACAACATGGATCCCTACGACGGAGTGGCCAAGTACGGTTTCGACCTGAACGGTTACGGTCCCGACAGCGGCGCCGCCGCGATGGACGGCCTCGCGAACCTGCGTTTCGGCATCAGCTGGAATTATTGATCGAACGATCATGACCGGGGAGCGCGCGGGCGTTGCCCATACCCCCCGGCGTGAAAGGTATAAGGAGAGAGAAGATGAAAAAGATTGCGTTTGCGGCAATGGCCCTCGCGGCCCTCGTCGCTTTCATGGGCTGCGACACCGGCAGCAACACGAAAAAAGATCCCGCGGTGACCTATTCCGACTGGCAGATTAAGGGTTCCTTCAATGACTGGTCGCTGAATAAGCTCGTGGTCGACGAAATAGACGCCAACAAGCTGACCTTCGAGATTAGCGGACTGTATAATGACGCCAACGTTCCCCTTCTTTACGAATTTGTGTTGGTGAATCCGAGCAACGTAGAATACAAAATTCTTGGGGCGAGCGGTACCGTTACCGAAGTAACCCCCGGAACCGCCTTCACATTTGGCGATTCCGCCGCCACGGGTTCAACCACCAAGGCAAATGCCGGTTTTGAGGCCATCAAGGCTTCGTACACCCTGACGGTCGATATTACCGATCCTGCCGCCCCCGAGCTTAATCTCGTCGCCGGCGACACCGATGCCACTCCGGTTACCGACGCCGTTCTCCTTGAAAAGCTTCAGATCAAGGGCAATCAGTTCAGCGAGATCAACGGCGTCGCGGTCGGCGCGTGGACGGGAACCTCCGGCACCGTTTCCGGATCGACCATGACCTGGGACGTGCTGGTGGACAACAAGGGCGGAACCTTCGGCTTCAATTCCATGAACAACTTCCTTAAGGGCGTATCCCCCGACGTTTCCGCGCTGACTGCGGGCGGCGCCGCCACCGCGGCAGCGAGCCTTTCAAACAGCACCGGCGATAACTGTTCAATGACCGGTATGCCCAAGGACGGCAGCGTGTACACCATCGTGGTAACGGTTGACGTGACCAAGTCCGTTGCCGAAGGCCGTTATTCCATGACCGTGGCGCTCAAGACCCTCGGCACGGAAGATTGGGCTTACGAAGCCTGGACCGCTCTGTATCTTCCCGGCGCAGGCTTCACGGGCGCAACGTGGGACGCAGGTTCGTTCCTCGCCGGAACCGTCGCTTCCGGTGTCGGTACCGCCTCTCTGACCGCGTCCGATACCGCGGTCCAGTTCAAAATCGTCCCCGAGGACGCGTGGGGTAAGGATGTCGGTTTTGCGGGAATCACCGTCGGAACCGGATCGGTAGCGCTCAGCTCAGCGGGCGGGAACATCGGTTTCACCGCGGTTAGCGGCACTACGTATACCGTCACCGTGGACTTTACCACCGCCGAGTACATATCCAGCGGAATCCCGACCGTCACGGTCGTCGCCCCGTAAGGAAAGCCCGTACTGCTTGAGTACGATTCGGCCCTGTTTTACCGCAGGGCCGTCCGCGGCGCCTGCGGCGCGCGCGGGGGCTGGCCTGTTTTCGGTAGTATTGCCGAAACCGGCCCGCCCCCGCGCCTTCCGCGCATTCGTTTTCCGCAGCGAAGTACTATACTTTTCGGGGGGCGATTAAAGAACACTGTGCAAGAGCGTTCTTCATCTCCAGGGGAAGCACGGCCCGTGCTTCCTCTTTACTATTTTTCCGGGGGTAAGCATGCGAATTTCCAATGATACTATCGGCCGTTGGGCCGCGCGTTCCCGTCTATTGCGCAGCGTCCTGCGCCGCGCCGCGTTACTCGCCGCGTTCGTCGTCTTAGCGTTCCCCGCCATTGCCGGCGGCTCGAAGGACGCGGCTCCCGCCGGGGCGCCCGATTCCGCGCAAGGCGCCGCCGCTTCCGGCTCTTCGGCGCCCGCCCGCCTTTTCGCGACGGTCGGAGACCCGAATTACCGAAGCCCCCGTCACGCGCCGATAGATCGGGACTCCCTCGAAAACCAGTCCGTCGGGCTCTCTCCGGATTGGTGGGTAGACTCGGCCTTTTACCACGTTTGGGTCAAATCCTTTAGCGACTACGACGGCGACGGGGTAGGGGATTTCCGGGGCATCACCGCGAAACTCGACTATATCAAGGACGAAGTCGGCTGCGACGCGATATGGCTTTCGCCGATCTTCGACTGCGGCGGCAAGGGTTCCTCGCCGGACTTCAATATGCACGGCTACGATACGGTGGATTACTACGAGGTAAACGATTACTTCGGCAACAAGGAACAGCTCGCGGAATTGCTCGCCGCGGCGCACAAGCGGGGCATGAAGGTCATCTTCGACTTCGTTCCCAACCATACCTCGAACGCCCATCCCTGGTTTTTGCAATCCGTCGGCTTTGACCCCGAAAAAAAGGATTGGTACCTGTGGAACGATAAAAAGCTTCCCTGGTCGCCCATGGGCAACGCGAACACCTGGTACCGGAGCGATATCCGCCAGTCCTATTACTACGGTGCCTTTTGGAGCGGCATGCCCGACCTCAACTTCAATAACCGAGAGGTCCGCGAGGAGATGAAAAACGTCGTCCGGTACTGGCTCGACTTCGGCTTCGACGGCCTGAGGATCGACGCGGTGCGCTATCTTCTGGAAGAGGGTTCCGGCGCCGCGGGAACGGCGGACACGAAGGGCACCCACGCGTTCTGGGGCGAGCTTCGCGCCGAGGTGGTGGACCGGTACGCCGAACTGGGCGTTCCCAAATTCATGGTGGGCGAGGCCTGGATCAACGGCGACCGCCCCCGCCTCGAGTCCTATTTCGGCTCGCGTACCGCGGGCGAGTTCAACATGCTCTTCGATTTCGATTTTTCGGGAAAGGTCGCCATGGCGGTAAAAAACCGGAACATGGCCCTCTTTCAGGGCGGCTTCGCGGCGGGGGAAGGCAGCCCGCCGGGCGCGCGACTGGCGGTATTCCTCAGCAATCACGACAACCTCTCCGATCGGCCGGGCACGGTCTATCGTGACGCGGACCAGCTCCGGGCCGCCAGCGCCCTTTCGCTCCTCGTGCCCGCCACGCCCTTCGTGTATTACGGCAACGAGATCGGCCAACCGGACCAAAAGGGAAAGGCCGGCCAGGATATCCGGCTCAGGCAGCCCTTCGACTGGTCTTCCGAGGCCGCTCAATCGAAAGCGCCCGATTCGCTTCTCGCCCTGCATAAGGACCTTCTAACCCTTCGCGCCGCGCATCCCGCCCTTCGCCGGGGAACCTGGAAGCGGCTTGATCTCGGATCGGCGTCGCTCGGCTCTTGGACCGCGGAAACCGAAGGCGAAAAAATCGCCTGCGTGTTCAACCTTGGGCCGGATACCGTTACCGGGGTATCCGACCTGATCGCGCGGTCCCTGGGCGTCGCCCGTTTGGTTCCGCTCTACGAAGGCGGGTCCGATGAACTGGGGCGATACGGTTTCGCCGTGTATAAGGCTCGCTGATGCGATTCCTTCAACCCGTCATCGCGCGTCCGCGCCGAAACCGCGCGGCGCCCGGCATCGACATGCCCCGCGTCTTTCGGGGAATCGCCCTGGGCCTTATTCTGGTTTTTCCCTTTTCCGCCTGTACCGCCGGCAATACGGAGAAACCGATCGCGAACGCGGCCGCGGAAACCCCGCTGTGGGCCTGGACGGGCGACGAGAACTACGTCAGCCCCCGCGACGAGCCCATTATCGCGGAGAACCTCCAAAATCAGTCCGCGGGACTCTCTGCCGACTGGTATCGCGACGCTGCTTTCTATCACGTGTGGGTAAAATCCTTCAACGATTCCGACGGCGACGGCTGCGGCGACCTGGACGGGATAACCGAAAAGCTTGGCTATATTCAGGAAGCGCTCGGCTGCGACGCGATCTGGCTCTCCCCGATCTTTGACTGCGCGGACAAGGGTAAACCGGCATCGTTCAATATGCACGGCTACGATACCGTGGACTATTATTCGATCAACCCCTATTTCGGCGACGAAACGGACCTTTCCGAATTGCTCGCCGCCGCCCACGACCGCGGCATGAAGGTCATTTTCGACTTCGTGCCCAACCATACATCCTCGTCTCATCCCCGGTTCGTTTCTTCCGTCCGCGGCGAAGGATGGAAGGGCGACTGGTATCTGTGGCAGAACTCCCGCCTATACTGGAACCCCATGGGCAATTCCCCCGCCTGGCACGCGAACGCCGAGCGGGAGCAATACTACTACGCCCCCTTCTGGGGCGGCATGCCCGACCTGAATTACCGAAACAGGGAAGTGCGGGAAGAAATGAAAAACGTGGCCCGGTATTGGCTTAACCGGGGCTTCGACGGCATGCGGATCGACGCGGTACGCTACCTGATGGAGGAGCCCTCGTCTTGGGCGGATACCGCGGGTACCCACGCCTGGTTTTCCGAGCTGCGAACCGAGGTGGTCGACGCGTACGCCGCCGTGGGCTCCCCGAAATTCATGGTAGGCGAGGCCTGGATCAACGGCGACCGACCCCTCCTTGAATCCTATTTCGGGACGCGGGAAAGCCCTGAGTTTTCCATGCTTTTCGATTTCGATTTCGCGGGCCAGGTGAATTGGTCGATAAACTTCGCCAGCGACGCTCCGGGCCGTTACCTCTACGCGGGCCCCGCGTCCGCCGAATCCGGGGCTATCGCTTCGTTCCTCAGCAATCACGACAATCTTTCGCCCCGTCCCGCCACGCTCTATGGCGATCGGTACGCCCTGCGCCTGGCGACCGCCCTTTCCTTGGCCCGACCTACGGTCCCGTTTATCTATTACGGCAACGAAATCGGGCAAAAAGACGCGCCGGGATATACCGATGAGGATGTACGCCTGCGCTATCCCCTCGATTGGTCGGCGGCGGCGTTCCAGATCGACGATCCCGATTCCCTCCTGGCCTTTCATAAGGCGCTCTTGGACCTGCGCCGGTCATCGAGTGCGCTCAGGCGGGGTTCGGTAACCCTCTTGGGGGCCCCGGGCGGTTCCGCCTTACCCGCTGGGCTCATGGCATACGCGCTTTCCTCAGCCGACGAAACCCTCGTCTGCGTCTTTGGGTTACGCCCTTTCAGGCAGTTCGGTCCCTTCGAAATAGACCTTGCGGGGCTTAATCCGGGCGTTGACTGCGCGCCCCTATTCGGCGACCCGTCGGGCGCGTCATGGGAAAACGACGTGCTAGCGATTAAGGAACTGGGCCCCTGGGCTGCCCGTATTTACCGAATCGGGAGCGGTTCTTCGGCGCCGTTCCCCGCGGTCAATCAGGAAAGCCCCGAGGCTACCATGTATTTGCGGGGGAGCATGAATGCCTGGGGCGTTGACCTTCCCATGAGCCGGACCCAGATCGGTACGGATGACGTGTGGACGGTTTCATTGAATCTGACCGGGGGCGTAGCGTACTCCTTTAAGTTTGACTCAAGCGGCGCCGCTTCTCAGTGGCCCGCGGGCCAGAATTGGGGCGCGGAACCGGGAAACGAGACCGTCGATCCGTCGGGTAACGATCCCTTGCCGCTTATCGCGACGGGAAGCAATGCGTTCTTTACCCCCGCGGCTTCAGGGAATTATGCGTTTACCTTCAATTTCACTCAAAAAACCGTTTCGATTCATTAACCGCGCGTTGCGCTGAAAAAACTTTCCGGATTTTATGCGAAATGAGTTGCGCGAAACCGTAAAGTGCTGATATCTTGATAAAACCGGTTTATTAAAACGGTTTAATAAACTATTTTTACTAAACCGGTCCTTATGGAGGAATTTATGAAAAAGATCGTACGCCCCTGGGTGTTGGTAGGACTCGCGCTCTTCGTTGCGACAGCGTTTTCCTGCGCGTCCGGAGCCCAAGCCTCGGGCGGCAATACCGCCGGCAAACAGGCTCCCGCAGGTTCTCTTTCCGCCGAGCCGGGTACCTTCGAGAATGCCGCCCCCGCGGGACTTCCTGCCGTAATCGCATTGAACTCGAAACTCAACCCATCAGCGGATGAGCTCGTGATATATTACGTCCGCCCCGACAAGAGCTACGATAAGTGGGCCCTCTGGCTCTGGGCCGTTCCCGGCGGCGACGGCGGCGCGGCTTGGCCGAATACCCAAGAATGGACCGTCCAGGACGGTATCGGCTATATGCGCTTTAAGATGGACGGTTCCGATCTGGGCGTGAAACCCGTAGGTTCCGACGGTCAGCTGGGGCTCATCGTGCGCGAGAAAGCCGGCTGGAACAAAGACGGCAACGACGACCGCGTGTGGGATACCAACGTTTCAAACGTCATAGCCATTTTCTCGGGCGATCAAACCACCTATGCGGCCAAGGAATATAAGCCCAAGGCCATGACCGCCTCGCTCGAAAGCGAAACCATAATCCAGCTTCTTTTAAGCGGACGGTACGGCTTGGATACGGACGGCGGGCCGTCCGGTTTTTCGGTCGTTTCCAAATCGGGGAAAACGTATTCCGTCGCGAAGGCATATAACGCCGAAAGCCCCGACGACCTTTCCAAAAACTACGCGCGGCGCGTAACCCTCGAGCTTTCCGAGCCCGTCGATCCTTCCGACGCCCTGGTCCTCCGGAATCCCGTCTTTGAGGGCGCTAAGGATATCGATTCTTCCAAGCTCGCGGTAAAGCTCGCCGATAGGGCGGTACCGGGTAAGAACGCCGTTCTCGGCGCCCTGTACGACCCGGCTGCCAAGTCCGTGGAATTCCGCCTGTGGGCCCCCACGTCCTCTTCCGCGACCGCCAACCTCTACGTCGGCGGGTCCGACAAAACACCCGTCGCCACCGTCGCGCTTAGGCTGGACAAAGGGACGGGCGTATGGTCCGGCACGTTCTCCGACCGCGATAGCGACGGAATGTTTTACGATTATACCCTGACCAACGCGAAAGGCACCGTGACGGTTCTCGATCCCTATGCCCGTTCCATGGCGGCCTATAAAAACGAGGGCGGGAACGGACGCGCCGCCATCGTCAATCTCGCGTCCCCCAAGGCGAATCCCGCGGGAGGCATGACCGCTTCCTACGTGAAGCTCGCCCAGCGGGAAGACGCGGTAATCTATGAAATGTCCGTGCGCGACTTCACGATCTCTCCCGATTCGGGCGTAAAGGCCGCGCCGGGCTCCTATCTCGCGTTTATCGAGAAGATCCCCTACCTCAAGAGCCTCGGCATCACCCACGTGCAGCTCATGCCGGTCCTCAATTTCTACTTCACCGACGAAACGAAAACCGCCTACGAGGGCTCCGGTACGGTCAGCGGGAACAACTACAACTGGGGATACGATCCCCATAATTACTTTACCCCCGAAGGCTGGTACTCCTCGAACGCCGCCGATCCCTACGCCCGGGTGGCCGAACTCCGCGCCCTGATCAATGAACTGCATAAGGCCGGGCTCGGCGTGCTCCTCGACGTGGTATACAACCACATGGGCTCCACCGGCTTTTTGGACGACGTGGTACCCGGCTATTTCTTCCGCACCAATGCCCAGGGCAAGCCGACTTCCGCCTCGGGCTGCGGAAACGACGTGGCGACCGAGCGCGTCATGGCGCGCAAGCTGATCGTGGATTCCCTGGCATACTGGACGCGGGAATACAAGGTAGACGGCTTCCGCTTCGACCTTATGGGCCTCATGGATAGCGAAACCGTTCTCGCCGGCTACGCCGCAGCGAAGGCGATCAATCCCGACGCGCTGTTCGAGGGCGAGGGCTGGAAAATGTACAACGGACCCGCCGGCACGAGCGGCATGGACCAAAAGTACATGACCAAAACCGATTCGATCGCGGTGTTCAACGACGAAATTCGCGACCTTGTGAAGGCGGGCGGCTATAACGAGACCGGCAAGGGCTTTATCACCGCCAAGGCGCCGGACACGGAACGGCTTTTCAGGAATATCCTCGGCCAGCCCCAGATGAACTACAAGGCTGACGATCCGGGCGACAACCTGCAATACCTGACGGCCCACGACGGCCTGACCTTGCGCGACGCCATTTCGCACAACGTCGGCCTGAAGGCGTCGGACCCGGCCCAGAAGGCCGAGCTCGTCAAGCGGGTAAAGCTCGGCAACTTTATCGTGCAGACTTCTCAGGGCATCGCCTTCATGCACGGCGGCATGGAACGGGGCCGGACCAAGCCCAACGTAACCGACGCGAAGAACGAAACCGTGGGCGCCTTCGTCCGCAACAGCTACGATTCGGCGGACAATATCAACCAGTTCGAATGGAAGCTTGATTCCGACTGGAACTCGGTCCTCGAATATACCAAGGGAATGATCGCCCTCCGCCGCGCCTACGACGTATTCCGCATCGGCGACATGGCGAAGGTTAATGCCGCGGCCAAACTCCTTCCCTGCCCGGAGGAGAACCGCCTGGTGCTCGCCTATTCCCTGGACTGGACCGACGGCCTCTGGTTCGTCGCGATCAACGCGGACGTCAAGGCGATGACCGTCGAGCTCGGGATGGACGCCGGCGCCGCGACGGTTTTTGCCGACGCGAACGGGGCTTCTGTCAAGGGAATCGCTTCCCCCGCGGGAGTGAGAATTTCCGGGAACTCGGTAACGCTGGACGCCCTTACCGCGGCGGTCTTCCGCCTCGCGAAGTAAGGCGCCGAGTTGAGGGGTTACGGTCCGGAAATCAAGCCGTAAACGGATTTGACTTCCGGATCGAAATAAATTAAGCATTAATTAACCGGTTAAGCAAACGTGTTAATTGAGTAATATCAGGAGGAAGAATTATGATGAAGAAACTGGTGGCAGTCCTTGCCATGGTTGCCCTTGTGGGAACGTTCGCCTTCGCGAACGGCGGCGCCGACAAATCGAAAGCCGGAAAGATTACCCTTAAAGTATGGGAGTCTGAGGGCGTAGACAGCGAGTTTATGCTGTGGGCGGCCGAGGAGTTCATGAAAGCCAACCCCAACGTAACCGTCGTGTACGAACCCGTCGGCCATGTCGATTCGCGCGCGAAAATCGAGCTTGACGGTCCCGCCGGAGTCGGCGCGGACGTGTTCGTCGCTCCCCACGACCATATCGGCGCCCTCGTCGCCGGCGGCCACGTACTCGAGAACCCGAACGACCTTTCCAAGAGCTTCGTTCCCGCGGGCGTTACCGCCTCCGCCTATCAGGGCAAAACCTACGGATATCCCCTCGCGATCGAAACCTACGCCCTGTTCTACAATAAGGACGTCCTGAAGACCCCCCCCAAGACCTGGGCGGAAGTCGAAGCCTTCGCGAAAACCTGGAACGATAAGGGCCAGAACAAGTACGCCATCGTGTGGGAAACCGCCAACGCCTATTTCGACTACCTGTTCATGGGCGGCTTCGGCGCGACTCTCTTCGGCCCCACCGGCGCCGACCGCACCAAGCACAATATCAACAGCAAGGAAGCGATCGCGGGCCTGACCTATTTCCAGAACCTCCGCAAGAATATCCTTGACGTTCCCTCCGCCGACCTTTCCGGCGACTTCTGCAACTCTTCCTTCATCGAGGGAAAGGCCCCGATGATCATCACCGGTCCCTGGAAGATCGCCGACTTCAAGAAGGCGAACGTGAACTTCGGCATCGCCGAAATCCCGGTATTCCCCGGCCAGAAGAACCCCCCGCAGTCCTTCTCCGGCGTCCGCCTCGCCTTCGTGAGCGCCTATACCGATAACGAGAACGAGGCACGCGCCTTCGCCGACTTCATTACCTCCAAGGCCGGGCTCGAGAAGCGTTTCGCCATGACCGGGCAGATCCCTCCCCGCAAGGACATTACCGTGTCCGATCCCTATAGCGCCGGCATTCTCGCCCAGGCCAAGTACGCGTTCCCCATGCCCTCCATCCCGCAGATGGGAACCTACTGGTCGGCCATGGGAGCCGCCTTCGCCGCCGTGTGGGACGGACAGCCGGTCGTTGACCAGCTGAACGCCGCCGCGGCCGCCATGGAATCCGCGAAGTAAGAAGAGTCTGAAAAAGGTTCTTTCGCCGGGCCGCGCTTATCGGCCGGCGAAGAACAAAAAAGGCTTAGCCCGTAGGCCCCTTCGCCGGCCGGGAACCGTTTCCCCGCCGGCCGAAGGGTCGCCTTCGGGTTTTTAGTTTTTTCCCCAGGAGTTTTAGGTTATGGATAAACAGGGCAACGCCGTCAATCCGGGAATCACCCGGTCGGCCCCGATAGCATCCGCTTGTTTTATGGGCTTGGGACAGATCCTGTTTCTCAGGCAATACCTTCGCGGCGCGATATTGGCGCTCACGGAGTTCGTATTTCTCTTCTTGTCGGTTTTTCGGTTCGGCACGCTCACGCCCAATTTTCAGGGACCGATCGTTCAGGCGCTCGTGGGCATCGTCACCCTCGGTTCCCCTTCCCCCGACGGAACGCCCGTCAAATTGCGCGATCACTCGATCTTCATGCTCATTACCGGCCTCATCTTCGTGATCATAACGCTTCTTTACATCGGACTGTACGTTTTCAATATCGTCGACGCGAAAAAATCGGCGAAGACCATCGTCGCAAACAACGAGTTTCCCACCTTCGCGGAAACGAAAAACATAATCCACGATAAGGCGTTCCCCTATATCGGGCTTACCCCGGTCGTTCTCCTTATCTCCTTTTTCACCCTTATACCGCTGATTTTCTCGGCCCTCGTGGCCTTCACGAATTACTCGTCTCCCGAGCATATCCCCCCGAACAATCTCGTCGACTGGGTGGGTATCGAGAATTTCGTCACCATGTTCTCGTCCCGCGTCGGATCGACAGACGTAAGCAACGTGTGGTTCTCCACCTTTACCCGCGTGGCGCTGTGGACGTTGGCCTGGGCGACGCTCGCGACCTTTACGTGCTACTTCGCGGGAATGTTCTTCGCGGTCATCCTCGTGGACCGGCGCATTCGAATCGCGAAATTCTTCCGTACCGTCTTTATCCTTCCCTACGCGATACCGCCCATGCTCAGCCTGTTTATCTGGCAGAACCTCTTGAACGGTACCTTCGGCCCCATCAACCGCACCCTTATCGCGCTCGGCCTGATACACAATCCCATTCCCTGGCTTTCCGACCCGGAAATGGCCCGAATGACCCTCGTCCTGGTAAACATGTGGATCGGCTTTCCCTACAGCATGATTCTCATCACCAGCAACATGACCGCCATCCCCTCGCAGCTCTACGAGGCTTCCATTATCGACGGCGCGAACAAGTGGGGCCAGTTTAAAAGCATTACCCTGCCGCTCGTCCTCTACCAGACGATGCCCCTCCTTATCATGCAGTTCGCGAGCAACATCAATAACTTCGGCGCGGTATTCTTCCTGACCGCCGGAGACCCGAAACTGCCGGATACGATCGCGACCCAGGCCGGCGCCACGGACCTCCTGATTACCTGGATCTACAAGCTGACCTACAATACGCCGAACATGTATAACCTCGCGTCGGTTCTCTCGATCCTGATCTTCCTGGTCATGGTACCCTTCGCGGTCTATAACTTCACCCATACGAAATCCTTTAAGGAAGGCGAAATATGAAAACCGCTTCCGCGCAGCAACTCGCCAGCCGGGGTAAGTCCGGCAACGTGATCATCACGTTCTGGCTGTACGCGATACTCGTCGTAACGACCTTCGTCGTGCTCTATCCCGTGGCCTTTACCATCGGCGCGGCGTTCACGAAAACCAACTCGCTGGCCGCGACCAGGCTCATTCCCTGGCCGGAGCACCCGTCGCTCGCCCAGTTCGAGCGCCTATTCACGAAGACGAACTACCTCATCTGGTACCGCAACACGTTCAAGATCGCCGTCTTCAATTCCCTGGCGACCCTCCTCGTCTGCGTCACCTCCGGATACGTGTTTTCCCGGTTCCGCTTCAGGCTGCGCAAGCCCATGATGGCGTCCATGATTGTCCTGCAGATGTTCCCGAGCTTTATCGGAATGATAGCGACCTACGTTATCCTGTGGCGCATCGGCGGGCTGGACACCCACTGGGGCCTTATCCTGGTCTACGTGTCGGGAAGCATTCCCTTCAACACCTGGCTCATGAAAGGCTACTTCGATACGGTCTCGAAAAACATCGAGGAGGCCGCGCGCGTCGACGGGGCAAGCCAGCTCACGACCTACCTTTTTATCATCGTGCCGATGGTCAAGCCGATGATCACCTTCCTTGCCCTTACCAGTTTCACGGGTCCCTGGATGGACTTTATCTTCCCCCGCCTCATCCTTCGGAGCAACAGTACGAAGACGCTGGCGGTCGGGCTCTTCGAGCTTATTAACGGGCGGGCGGCCGACAACTTTACCATGTTCGCCGCGGGCGCCCTTCTCGTGGCCGTTCCGTTCGCGATCCTGTTCATGGCGGGTCAGCAGCTCATGCTCAATTCCCTGGCGGGAGAGGGCGTGAAAGAATAACGCCCGTTTCTATAGCGGCCCGATTCCCCTCCCCCGGGAACCGGGCTTTTTTTTCGTTCGACAAGGAGAGCGTATGTTTTCTTTCAGGCAAAATAGGCGCGCGTTCGGCCGCGCGACGGCAACCGTTGTATGCGTCGCGTTAACCGCCGCGTTCGTTTCTTGCGCGGGTCTCAAGCGGGATGTCGGCGTCCCCGATCCCGCGAAGGCGGTATATTCCCTTTCCCCCCTTGAGCGCTCCGCGGTAGGCGCGAGGGAAGGGGTCTACTACAGCCTCTTCGTGCGATCCTTCGCGGATTCCGACGGCGACGGGGTAGGGGACTTCCGCGGGCTCACCGCCAAGCTCGACTATCTCAACGACGGCGACGACCGCACCGCGGGCGACCTCGGCGTTACGGGAATTTGGCTCCTTCCGATTTTCCCCTCGCCGAGCTATCACGGCTACGACGTCACCGACTATTACGGCGTGAATCCCCAATACGGCACCATGGCCGACTTCGAGGCCTTCCTCGCGGCCGCCGAGAAGCGGGGCATCTCGGTGATCATCGACATGACCTGCAACCATTCCTCGTCGCAAAACCCGTGGTTCGTGCAATCAGCCGACCCGAAAAGCCCCTATCGGGACTGGTACCGCTGGATATCCGCCGACGAGGACGGCTACAACCTGAATCAGACGATCTGGGGCCATAAGCTGTGGAACGCCTATAACGGCTCCTATTATTCGGGGCTTTTTTATTCGGGCATGCCCGATTTCAACCTTTCAACCCCGGCCCTGCGGGAGGAATTTCGGAAGATCGCGAAATTCTGGATGGACAAGGGCGTTTCCGGCTTCCGGTTCGACGCGGCCGGACACGTATTCAACGCGGCGAAACTGAGGGCTGGAGAACCGTCCCAGGAGCAGGCCATCGCGTTTTGGGAAGAGTACGTCGGTTACATCCGTACCCTCAATCCCGATTCTTATACCGTCGGCGAGGTTTGGGAACCCACCTTTACACGCGCCGCATACATGAAGGGCCTCGGCTCCGATTTCCACTTCGACCTGGGAACGAAAATCGTGGACGCGATCCGCGAGGGCTCCGGGGGAAAGAACAATATCGCGAACTCCCTCGCCGCCGATTACTCGGCCTACGCGGGAGAGAACCCCGATTATATCGACGCCCCCTTCCTCTCCAACCACGACCAGAACCGCGTTTCTGGCCTGCTGAAAGGCGACCCGGCCCAGCTCAAGCTCGCCGCCTCCCTCTATATCCTGGCCGAAGGGGTTCCCTTCATATATTACGGCGAGGAAATCGGCATGATGGGCGCCAAGCCCGACGAGCAGCTTCGCACTCCCTTCTTGTGGGCGAGCGAGGGAAAGGACCGGTATCAGGCGTCATGGATCGCCTCCAAGTACAACAAAAACACGGTCCCCGCCTCGCTTCAGGGAAAGGACCCGCTCTCGCTCCTGAGCCACTACAAGCGCCTCATTCGCCTAAAAACCGCGCACCCCGCGCTGTACGCGGGCCGGCTTTCTCCCCTCGCGACCGATAATTCCGCCGTCGTGTCCTGGGAAATGAAAGCCGAGACGGAGAGCGCCTTCGTGCTCCATAACCTTTCCGCGGAAGCCGTAACCGTTGCCCTGCCGCCTCGCTACGCGCCGCCTTCCGCGCCCCAAGCGGACACATCGGCCGCGCGGCTCGTTTTCGCGACCTATGACGGTACGTTGGTAACCCCCGACGGAACGATCACTATTCCCGCCCGGGGAAGCGCCGTAATCGCCGCGGAGCAGTAAGCCAATAGCGTAGACCGTAGTCCCGCGCGCCGGATCGTGAGCCTTTCCGGCGCGCTTTTGTTATTGCGCCCCTACCTTCCGTTAGTATATTATTCTCATATGAGCACCGTCGTATTATTCGAGAGAATGTTCCTTACGTTCATCGCCTACTCCCTCCTCGGGTGGATCGGCGAGGTCGTCTACTGTTTTATCCTGGACCGGCGCTTCACGAACCGGGGCTTCCTCAACGGACCCCTGTGCCCGGTGTACGGCTTCGGCGGCCTATTGGTCGCCTATCCCCTGGCCGGCCTCGCCTCAAACCCGGTGGCGCTCTTTTTCGCCGCCTCCCTCGCGACTTCCGTCCTGGAATACGCGACCGGCTGGGCCCTCGAGACCCTCTTTTCCACCAAGTGGTGGGACTACTCCCGCTACCGTTTCCAAATCCACGGCCGGGTATGGATCGTGAACAGCGCCCTCTTCGGGCTTGCCGCCGTCGGCGCGGCCTCTTTCGTCCAGCCGTCGATTCTCGCCGCCCTTGACCGCGCGCCGCCCCTGGCCCTCCATATCGGCGCCGCCGCCCTCGCTGCCGCCTTCCTCGCGGACCTGTCGGCCACCCTGCGGACCATGGCCGGCTTCCGCGTCAGGCTCGCCGCCCTGGAAGATTTCGTGGAATCGCTCGCGGAAAACCTCGCCGCGCGGGAATGGTTTAACGAACGCGACCTTTCCGGCAGCCTTGCCCGCATCCGCCAACGCGCCCGGGAAGAACGGACGGCGATAAACGAGCGCGTCGCCTCCCGGCTTGAAACCCTACTGCGGCGCTCCAGAAGCATGCGCCGCCTCATTCGCGCCTTCCCCACCATGCGAAGCCGACGCCACGGAAAGCAACTGGAGCTCTTCCAGCACCTCTACCGCCGCCTGAACCGCGACGAGCGCGAGGCAAAAAAATAGCCGCCCCACGGCGGGGCGGCCAATATAACGGCGCGCGCGGCAGGCCGCGTACCTCAGTGGATATCCTCGATATCGTAGGGCGTTTCCTGGTACACGAAATAGTTGAGCCAGTTCACGAACAAAAGGTTCGCGTGGGCCCGCCAGGTCACCGGGGGCACCTTTGAAGGGTCGTTGCCGGGGTAATAGTTCTTCGGCACCTCGATCTTCATCCCCTTCGCCACGTCGCGCTTATATTCCCTCGATAGGGTATCCGCGTCGTACTCCGCGTGCCCCGAAACGTAAATCGTCCGCCCGTCGCGGCTCGCGATGAGGAACACCCCCGCCTCGTCGGACTCCGCGAGAATCTCAAGCTCCGCGATCGCCTCAACGTCTTCCTTGTGAATGGTCGTATGCCGGCTATGGGGGGCCCAAAAGCTCTCGTCGAATCCCCGCACCAGCTTGTGCAGGGGGTTCATCACCCGGTGCTCGAAAATCCCGAAGGCCTTCTCGTCAAGGGGGTGCTTCCCGATCCCGTAATGGTGGTACAGCGCCGCCTGCGAGCCCCAGCAGATATGCAGGGTACTGAACACGTGCGTCAGGCTCCAGTCCATGATCCGGGTCATCTCCTCCCAGTAGTCCACGTCCTCGAAGGGCATGTTTTCCACCGGGGCGCCGGTAATGATCAGGCCGTCGAACTTCGTGTCCTTCACGCTCTCCCAGGTCCGGTAGAACGCCGCCAGGTACTCCTCGCTCGTATTCGCCGAAACGTGGCTCGCCATGGTTAAAAGGGTAATCTCGATCTGCAGCGGCGTATTGCCCAAAAGGCGCAAAAGCTGCGTTTCCGTCACTTCCTTGGTGGGCATGAGGTTCAAAATGGCTATTTTCAGCGGGCGGATATCCTGTTTCTTCGCCCGGGCGTCGTCCATAACGAAAATGTTCTCTTCGGTAAGAATCTTGGCTGCCGGCAGCGCGGCGGGAATCTTGACGGGCATGCATCGCCTCCTTTGGTGCGGAATGTACCGGATTGTAGCAGATTCTTGCTATTAACGGCAACGTGAGCCCGGCTCGGCAGCTGGCGGCGCCTTCTTCAGAGGGGCGTCCGGCCGAAGCCGGGCCAAGGCCCGCCTTCGGCCGCGTTCTATCCGGGGCTGACGGTTCTTGCCCAAGCCAAAACCGGGCATGCCCGGTTCCGGCCCTGGCAAGGAACTCGCGCCCGAGCGGAGTCCCGCTCGGGCCCGCCCCCTCCTATCACTGACGCGTGGAGGGGGCAGGGTGGTCAGTAGCCGACCATCCTGGAAGCGTATGCGGACCAGTTCGTCGCGGTTTTGTACGTGCTGAGGTACGCGGCGGGAACGCGGATTTGGAATGCGTTGGGATTATCGTCAAATACCTGAGTTCCCATTGAAGGGGGAATCGACCTTTGGATCGTTATCGTTTTCAATTCTAGGTTTGAGAAAAACGCATTGCTTCCGATACTCGTGACCGTCGCTGGTAACGTAATGCTATTGATGTTATAGCAACCTATAAACGCTCCTTGGGTAATCGTCGTAAGGCCAGCGGGGAAATTTACGGACCGGAGGCTTGAACAGCCCCAAAAGGCAGACGCTCCGATGGTTTTAAGCGTGCTCGGTAACGTGATCGAGCGGAGGCTGCTGCATGCGTAATAAGCGCAGAGGGGAATATCGGTAATGCCCTCCGGGATATTTATGCTCAGAAGCCCCGTGCATCCTTGAAAGGCCCGCTCCCCGATGGCCGTAACCGTCGCTGGGATAGTGAGGCTTGAAAGGTTCGCGCAATTATATAAGAAATTGGAAGGAATCGCCGTAAGGTTTGAGGGGAGTTTCAGTGTACTCAGGGAAGTGCATTCGTTGAATACCCCTGCTCCCAGTGAAGTTAAGGAATCGGGGAGCGTGACATAATCGAGGAGTGTGCAATAGCTTAACGCGGAAGCTCCGATACTCTGAGGGTTTCCCGAGAACGTAACCCTACTCAAACTTGAGCAATAAGAAAACGCGGAGTTCCCGATCATGGTCACACTAGCCGGTATAGTAATCGAGCCGACTCCGCGGCATCCGCTGAATGCGTAATTGCCGATTGTCTTGAGCGATGTCGGTAATGCAATCGAAGACAAACCAGCGCAAGACTGGAACGCATTATCCGACAACCCTGTCACCGGGTATCCAGCGAGCGTTGAGGGTATTGTTAAAACTGCGAGGTCTCTCGGCCAGTTCGCGCCCTTCCCGAGGGACACGGTCCCGTTGGTTACCGTATACGAGTACCAGTACGGGGACGACATGTCGTAGTTCCACTTGGCGTACACCGTAATGCTCTGTGTTACCGTCGTGGAGCCGGAGAATATTGTTCCCGTTCCGTTCTGCCCCGTGTACCAGCCTCCGAAGGTATAGCCGGTCCTTGTGGGCGCGGTAGGTAAGGTTCCAAGGGTTGTGCTTCCGCTTGCCAGGGTTATTGCCGTAGGCGAAGGCCCTGTTGTCGCCTCCGGGGCGTTGAAGGTCACGGTAACGGCCCACTTTGGGTAAAAGGTCGCGTTCCCCGTAATCGGCGTGGAAAGGCTCACCTGGGTACCCGTTCCGCCCGTACCGGTCCACCAACCCGCGAAGGCGTAGCCCGTTCGGGTCGGGGCTGCGGGGAAGGCCGACAAGGTGGTGGCGGGGCTCGCGACGGTCATGGCCGCGGGGCTGGGGCCGGTGGTGGCGTTCTGATTACTGAAGGTAACCGTATAGGAGTGGGAAACCCACCTGGCGTGAAGCTCCAGATTGGCCGAAACCGTTCCGGTGGCGAAATTCCAGGGAATGTTGAAGCCCTGGTCAACGTACCAGCCGCCGAAGGCGTAGCCATCACGGACCGGCTCCGATGGCTCAGATACGAATCCTCCGGAAGCGACGGACTGGGCGCCCACGGCGCTTCCCCCGGCGGAATTGAAGGAAACCTGGTATACCGGCACCAGGGACCATGCGGCGTGAACCGTCAGGTTTCCGGTCACCTCGGTGGTTTCCGTGAACTGGCTTCCGTGGGCGTTTTCTTCGGTCCACCAACCCGCGAAGCTGAAGCCCGACCGGGTCGGGGCGGAAGGGATGGTTCCTGCGTTTACCGCGGGACTCGCCACGGTCAGCGCCGCCGGATTCGGCGCCGTGGTCGCGTCGGGCGCGGAGAAGGTGACTTGATAGGAATAGGTATCCCAGGCCGCGTATACCGTGATATCGGCGGTAACCGTGGTTGCCGTCGTAAAGTTTTCTCCCGCTCCTCCCTCTTCCGTGAACCATCCCCCGAAAAGATATCCCTTTCTGACCGGCGGGGCGGGAAGGGCCGAAAGGGTCGAGGCCGGGCTCGAGACTCCCAGGGTTTCAGGGCCGGCCGCGGCGTCGGCGCCGGGGCTCGCGAAGGTGACGGTATAGGTCCAGGTTTCCCAACGGGCTACGAGAATCATGCTGGCGTTCACGGCGCCGGTTTCAAAATTCCAGGCGACGGTAAAGCTGTCGTCGGTGAACCAGCCCGCGAAGCGGTAGCCCTCCCGTACGGGGTCTGCCGGTTTCGTGAGAAGGCTTCCTGCGGCTACGGTAACGCTTTGCGGTCCCGTTCCTCCGTTGGCGTTAAAGGATACGGCGCAGGTTTCCCCCGCGGACCAGGCGGCATGGACCGTCATGCTCGAACCCACCCAAGTATCCGCGGTAAAGAGCTTACCCCCGGTATCCTCGGAGGTATACCAGCCCGAGAACACGTAGCCCGGCCGTACCGGGGCGGAGGGGAGGGTTCCTACGGTTTGAGTCCCGCTTTTCAGGGTAATCGAGCCCGGGGCGGCAGGAATCTCCGCTTCCCCGGAATCGAAGGAAACGATACGGTCCGGGGCGTTGTCGGTTTTATCCTTGTCTTTTCCCTTGATGTCTCCCATCATATCGCTGCAGGAAACCAGGAGGGCGATCAGGGCAAGCCCCATCGCTAGGAGATTCGTTGACTTTTTCATCATCTTGTATCCTTACATTATTTGAATAGGCGGTACATCCCGGCCCGGAAACCCGCGGCGGGGAGAACGCCTGAACGTTCGAACATAACGGTAAAGGTTGGGGCCAGCACGAATTCGAGGTTTCCCCGGGCATAGCGAAGCGAAAGGCTTCCCCGAAGGAGGGGATCGAAGTACACGAGCCAGGCGTTCGGCATGGGGTCGTCTCCGCCGGCCTTGAGCCAGTGGGCGTAGCTTCCCGCCTCCGCGGCGGGAACGAGGGCGAAGTTTCGGGGAAGGGCGAATCTCCAGCCCGCGCCGACAAGGGTCGCGGTACCCAGGGCGAGGGTTACCCCGCTGTCGGCGGGAATGCCCGCCTCTCCCGCGAGCCTGAGGGAAAGCTCCAGGGGAAGGCTCCCAGAGGGGCGAATACCCAGCGAAGCCTCCGCTCCGAAGGACGCCTTGAGAACTTCGGCGTAGTCTCCCAGGGGAAGGCTCGCGGTAAGCCCTGAACCGATACGTATACCCCCCTCCTTGAGGGAGGAAAGGGCTTCCTGCGCCGCGTTTTGGGCCCCGGCGGGAAGACCGGCCATGAAGATGATAGCTCCAGTCAAAACAAGATTCAGCGATAATGGACTTTTTTTGATAAGCATGATGAAAGGCAGTATACGGCCTGCCCTATTCTGCGGTCAATTAAGATTTTTTGCGTCGATTCTTGTCCAAGCTGACCGTTCGGCCGCCCCCTCCTGTCACTGACGCGGGAACGGGGTAAAATTTCCCCGAAAATCCTATCGCGACGGTAGATTTTGCCGGTTATTGAACTTACACTTAAACTGAGGAGCGGCTGCGCGCGTATTCGCGGCGCTCGGGGAGGTTCCCATGAATAGAAACCGGCTTTCCGGCCTTGTCGTTTTGGTCGCGTCGCTAATCGCGTTTACCGCTTGCGGTTTCGGCCTTCAACCGTCCTGGAAAAAAACCGGGGGCGCCACTACCTTCGCCCTCGACCTGTCGCAGTCATTCTCCGGTTCCCGGGCGCTTTCGTCCGGTACCGGATACCTCTATATACGTACCGTGGGCGGCCCGACCGGCGACAAAGGGCCCGTATACGGCCCGTACACGATTTCTTCCGCCGGCCTGTTCTCCACGACCGACATTCCCGCGGGAACCTTTGAGTATTTTTGCATCCTCTACGCCTCTACTCCCCTCGATACCCTCGCCGGTTTTACCGACCTGATCAAACTGCCCGACGCGGATTTCAAGACCCAAGCCATGGGCGAGACGGGAATCCTGGAGGGTATCGTCAACGGGCGGGCCTCGGGCTATATCGAGAGCAATTTTACCGTGAATCAGGGCATGATAAACACGTTGAACGCGGTGCTTTCTCCCATGACCGGCTCCCTCGCCCTCGACGTCTCCTTATCCGACACCCTCTCAGGCCTGCCTTCCGCTTCCGCCGTAGAAAAGCGATTTATCGGCCTGAACAACGTAAACCTCGCCGGTACTGCGTACGACACCATGTACTGCGCGGTGTCGGGCGGCACCGTTTCCCTCCTGCGCCTGTATAACGCCTCGGGCGAATACCTTTCCCTCGGCATTCCCGATACGACGGATCCAACCAGGCTGAAAACCTCCTATCCCGGAGGGAACGATTTTTACGTTTACGTGGAATATACCGGAACGCCGGTCCTACAATTCTCCCTCGCCCAGGTAGGCGTTCCCGCGGGGAACGTCGTGAGGATCGACGTCGACGTATCGTCAATTCTGACGGCCGATATGGTGGGGAATAAGATTCTGTGCGGTTTCGATACGAATACCGGTACGGGTCCCGGGGCCGTGGGAATCGCTCAGATTCCCGCTACAGGCATTGTATCCCTTTACCTGAAGGACCCCCTTACCGGTTTAGACTGGTATCACCCCGGCTCGGGAACCTATTACCTGAGCGCCCTCATCGATATGTCCGGGTATTACGATACCGTCAATTTCCCCCTGACGGCAGCACAACTCTCTTCTATTATGCCGTTAACCGGCGACTTCATGACCCAGGATGAAAGCATCGCGGTGACAATCTCGGGGACGGGCGTACAGGGATTCGCCTTATTCGGCTCAAATTTCACGCAAATGACCGAACCCCAAATCTTCGCCGCCAATACGGTTTTAGGCAACGGCGTCGGTACAAGCCCGTCGAACGCGACCACCCTCCCGGATGCCTTCGCCAAGGCGCAAGCGATCGCGCTCTCCCAGGCGCCAACCGATAAACCGCCCATCATTTGCTTAATCGGCGACGTAACCCTTACCGAATCGATATCGATAACCTTCAACGTGGGGCTGCTCAGTCCTGGAACGCCTCATACGATAACGCTTGGCCCCGATTCCGGCCTCTCCGCCCCGTACTTCGATATGCCCGATAATCTAAATACGAACCGGACGGTATTCTTCCTGCAAAACGTGACCGTATCCGGCGGTTCCGTCACCGACCGGCAATACCCGGCTTTCTCCGTCGGCGAAAACCGCCACCTCCAACTCGATGAAGACGCAGCGATATCCAATATCAAAACGAAGTCGCTCCTTTCCGTGCCGGCATACGGGCAAGGCGGCGCGATTCGCGTCCTTGGCGGTAATCTGAGCGCGTATTATTCCTCGATAACGGGGTGTTATGCCGATCAGGGAGGCGCGATCTTCGTCGGATACGGCAGCGGCGAGACCCCCGGAAACGTGTATCTCGACGGCGCGACGATCAACGGTAATTCCGCCTATCAGGGAGGCGGTATTTTCGGGTCGATCGGTTCCCAGATCACTCTTGAGGGGATGACCCGAATCAGCGCCAATACCGCGACCGACTCAGGCGGCGGCGTGTATACGGATGGGTCCCTGTATGCGGTCGGCATGGATACGGCCTCCGTGCCGGGGTCTCCCTACATCGTGGATAATACGGCGACCGCCAACCCGACGTACGACGAGTATTACGCGTCGAACACGATTGATACGGTCCAGCATTCTCTCTACGTTTCCCAGTCAGGAACCGACGACGGAAGCACCGAATTATTACCGACGAACATATCGGTGGCCCTCGCGAACGCGGATATCATCAACGTTATCCTGGTCTCCGACATAACCGTTACCTCGACCCTTACCATTCCCGCGAATCGAACGCTTTACGTCCGTTCAATCGACTCCCCTACGCCTTTTGCCTTCCTTCCCGGCGCGGGACTCACCGCCCCGATCTTCGCCGTCGAAAGCATGGGGTCGCTCATCCTGGAACGGGTAAGCGTAGGCGTTCCGGCGGGCACTTCCTCGCTTTCGACCTTGATCTCGATCGGCGCCGACGGGAATTTGTCCCTCGCCGGCGAGGCGACGCTCAGGAATAACGCTTCGTCTTCTTCCGGCGGCGCGGTATCCATGACGGGAGGAACCTTCGCCTTGGTAGGCGGCTCCATCTCGAATTGTTCCGCGGCGAACGGCGGCGCTATTTACGCGGCTGGATCGAATGCCATCGTAAGTTTGAACGGGGGAACCGTGACCGGAAATAACGCTTCCGGTTCCGGCGGCGCGCTCTTCGCGGCATCCGGCTCAATGGTGATGTTGCAGCCCTCAATCCCTGCCTCCGGGCAAGGGACCGGTTCCGTTAATATTACCGCCAATCAGGCTTCTTCCGGCGGAGGCCTTTACATGGAAACCGGGGTTACGTTCTATGGAGTGACATCGCCAGATCTGGATACCAATTACGTATACGGCAATACCCCAACCGGCAGCGATATAGTCGGTCCGTAAGGTACGCCCGGGAGGCTTTGTTTCTCCCTGGAGAAACTGGATTTTTTCCCCTCACTAGGATATAATCCTACCCTAGTGAGGTGTTTTTATGCGATGTTTCAAACCCGTCCTTGCGGCTCTCTCCGCCCTGACCGCGTTAAGCCTTTCTTCCTGTCTTATGGGGCTTGATCCGGCCTGGAAAAGCAAGGAAACGAGCGTTTCCCTCAACCTTCCATCGGTCTCTGCCGATTCGGGCGATTCTCGCGCCCTGATTCAGGGAACGGGCTTTCTCTATATTCGGACCCTTGGCGGTCCCGCCGGTACCGTCGCCCCCCTCTACGGGCCTTTCCAAATAGATAAACCCGATTTCGAGACGAAGCAAATTCCCGCCGGAACGTATTCCGATATCCTCGTTCTGTATTCGAGCATTAAGCTGGACGATAAGAAGTTCACGAGTCTCTCCCTCGGAACCAAAACCTTCCGCGAAATTTTCTCCCTCCCTGATACCGACCTTACGGCCTGGATGAACGATAAAACCAACGGGGTTTCTACGTTGGATTCGGCGATCGACGGATACGCCTCGGCCGCCAAAACCGGCGCCGTCACGATCCTCCAGGGCATTCGGAACGTTTTGCCGATACTCACCCTTAAGCCCATAACGGGCGGCAGCGTATATCAGGGTACCGACGGTTTTCTCTTCAACGTCGCGTCCCCCGCGGGGACCATGACGCGAAAGTTTTTCCTTTTTGACGGCGTCGTCTCCGGCGCGACCTACGATCACCTTGAGTGTTACCTAACCGCGGCCTCGCCTAACGCGAGACTCGGCCGGGTTGGCCTTTTCGAGGCCGACGGAAAACAGCTTTCCATGAGCGAGCCCCTCGGAGCCGTCTCGGCCGACGAAACGAAAACGGTCAACGCGCCTTTTACGGGTAAAACGGCCTACTATGCCTATATTGAATACGAAGGGGAATTCGACGTCCGGTGCGTGGGCGTCGCCGCTCCCGTAACCGGGGGCGTTACGGTATCCGTTACCGGCTCGAATAGCGCCCTTGCCGGGAAACGCGCCTTTTTCGGCATTTACGACGCGATCGAAATCGTTGACTCCATGGGCCCCCCGGAAACGTCGGCGGGGCTCGGTATCATCGAGCTTGACCTCTCGGGCAACGGTTCGGCGCAGGCTTTCGCGCCGGGTAGCGCCACGAACCCGCCAACCCTTTTGTCCGGTCACAAATACGTCGTATTCCTCTTCGTGGACGCGAACAAAAATTATGACGGCGTTCAAATAGCGGATATTCCCTCGCTCGGCGATGTTTCGGGTATCGTTCCCCACCATGGGGATTACGTAAACGATGACCCGGGATTGCTTGATCCCGCCGCGAGCTTTGCCTTGGACGGGAAGAATTTCCTGCCTTCATCAACCTACGTCTACTTCGTTTCCCAAAGCGGATCCGGTCTTGGGCAGGTACGATCCGCTCCGATGAGCCTCTCCTCGGCCCTTGCGGACATTCCCAAGCATTCCACCGAGACCGACGCTTCCTTCGAACTCTACCTTACGGAGAGCGTGAGCCTTTCTTCATCGGTAACGGTCGAGCGCGAGGTTTCCCTCCTGAGCGCCGACGGCGCCCAGAAGACCGTCGGATTCGCCTCCGTAAGTTCCGGTCCCGCATTCACGGTAACCGCTGCGGGGGCGAATTACTCGGCCACGTATGGGGCGCTGCCGTATGCCTCCGCGGAACTGATTTTAAGGAACGTCGTGCTCGACGGTACGGGCCGGGCCGCCGCGTCCGCCCCCGCGGTCTCCGTCACCAATAACTCCGTTCTCAGCCTTGGGCCAGGATCGGGTATAAAGAATAGCGCGATCACGGGCGGTAACGGCGGCGCGGCGTATCTCGACGGCGGAATCCTGTATATGTCCGGCTCGACCATCTCGTACTGCTCCGCCGATAACGGCGGCGCCATATACGCGTCTTCCGGCTCCGTGTTTCTTGGGTCGGGGGCGGTTATCGAGGAAAATAAGATCGCCGCGGAAGGGTCGGGGGGCGGAATATACCTTGATACGTATTCGGACTTGACCCTCCAATCCGGTTCTACGGGGACCTTCGTTCGTAAGAACGTCGCGACCGCGGGCGGCGGCGTATACATCGAAGAAGGCGGCTTCCTCTACGACGTAGACAAACTAGCCGCCACGGTCATCACGGGCAATACTCCCGACAATCTCGTGTACAACATGCCGCCGGTAACGATTAACTTCTATAGTGGAGACTATCCATTCGCGCTTTCGGGCGATACGTATAATCCGGGCCTAGAGCCAACGGAGGCCTATACCTTCGGCGCTCCCGCTGGTTTCGACTCCTATGCCTGGGCACTCAACGGCTTCCCCTTAGCGGGTACGGGCTCACAGGTATCCTTCGTTCCCGCAGTGGGCCTTGATCCGAATATCTGGTGGGAAGGTCCGAACAATATTTCCGTTACCGTTACGAAGGACGGAATACCCAATTCCGTTACCAATAGCTTCACGATCGGCACCTACGTAGGAGGTTACTAATGAAAGCCGCGTTTCGCTTTATCGCCTTAGCCGCGGCGGTCGGCTTACTGATCACCGGTTGCGCGGATTCTCTCCTCCCCGATGGGCCTGCGGGTCCCGCCGGCGATAGGCTGGTAGTCACGCTTTCCTTCGCGCCGGCCAATGAAGCGCCTCCCGCCGCCGAATCGTCTTCCGCAAGGACGCTTCTTCCCGACTTTGCGATATCTAACGCCGCTTACGTCACGGTACAGGTCTTTGATCCGGCCACGAATAGTGAGCTCGAAGCATCTCGGGTAACTCAGGCCGATCTGACCCAATCGACGCAGGTCTCAATGAACCTGCCGAGCGTCGGTCCCTGGACCCTGAAGGCAACCCTTTATGGCTCGGATAAAACCACCGTCGTTGCCACGGGAACGAAATTCTCGTTCCTTTTTTACCAGAGCGCTTACTGTACTATTCCCATAGAACCCCCATCCACCGCAGGCGGTACAGGTTCCCTTCGGTTTTCGCTTTACTTTGCCAACCTTCCCGTACCGCTTAGCTCCGTCACTACTACGTTAGTTCCGCTTACTGTTGAGGCTGGTAGTATCGTCAAGGAGGGCGATCCGATCAATCTTTCCACATTCCGTACCGATGATATCAGTACGATACTACTTGTATGCAATCCGCTTCCTTCCGGCAATTATCGCCTGAGGGCCAGTTTTATTCATGATAATCGTGAATTCCGCGTGAGCGGCATTGATCAGGTAATCCGCATCTGCGACGGCTTTGAGACACTGGGCAGCGCCAGCTTTAATTACTACGATATCGTCTTCGAGCCCACCATGACCTTCACGTTTACTCCCTACAATCCTTCCGCGATCGCGGGCCAACGGGCGTTTGTGCTGGTATGGACAAAGGCTCAGTACGAAAAAACGACCGCTGACGGTACAATGACTCTTTATGAAACCCCCTATGCCTCCGCCCCGATCGGCATGGGCATCGTCAACCTCGATACCGAAACCGGCGCCGGGAGCGTTACCATTCTCGATAAAGACGGTAAAGCCCTTCAATTCACGCGGGGAGAGCGCTATTACTACCGCGTGGTGGTGGATACTTCCGATCGGTATAAGGATTATACGTCCTTCGGGGCTATTACTCACCCGGAGGCCATCGTCGGCGATACGGGAGACTACTGTGCCGAAGATTCTTTTACGAAGCTAAACATGGGCGAGTGGTCGGTAGATCCCTCGTCTTCCTCGCAAACGACCGCTATCTTCTTCGTAAGCGCAACCGGGGCCGGCTCGGGAAAAACCTACGAAGATGCCTGCTCCTGGGCTTCCCTCGGGAGCCAGAATCTCAATAACGCCCAGCTTTACCTCGCCACCGACATAGACGTTTCCGCGGGGCTCACGGTTCCCGGTTCGGGGCTCCTATCCGTGTGGAGTATCGGGGCTCCGAAGGCGATACGGACCAGCGGAGTCATGAGCGGTTCCGTGTTTACGGTGCAAAACGGGGGGAATCTCGGCCTCTTTGGGGTGGGTATCGACGGAACCAACGCCACGGCCATGTATAGTCCTGCCATCGTGGTAGGTCAGAACGGAAACCTCACGATGGACTCGGGTTCCTTCGTTCAAGCCGTGAATCTCTCGGGGGGCGACGGGGCGGCGGTCTCAATCTTTAACGGCTCGGCGAGTATTTCTTATACGAAATTTACCGGAAACACCGCGGCCGCGGGTAACGGGGGCGCCTTAGCCATTACCGGCGACGGGGCAGTCTCTTCCAACGTATTCCTTCATTATGGCGTGAGTTTTACGGGTAATACGGCCAGTAACGGAACCGGCGGAGCCCTTTTCGTGGGCGAATCCGGAAACGCCTATTTGTCCTTTTTGGGCTCCTACGCCGAGACCTGCATGGTAATGACCGACAATCACGCGCTTGGCGCGCTGGGCGCCGGTGGCGGCATTTACGTGGATGCCGGCGGAAGCCTATCGGGGCCGAGCCCCTGGCTTAACGCCGCGTCCGGGTATGGCTACGCGAGCCTGTGTACCGGAAACACCGCTACCGAAGCGGCGGCGGCAAATTACGTCAATAACGGCGCGTATACCGATACCTACTAAACCCAATTCTGCCGATCGTTAGGATCGGACCTATCGCCCCGGTTCCCCCGCGAGGAGGTCCCGGGGCCTTTTTTTGCCTTGCCCGGCCGGTCGTTTTCGGGTATTATTCCCGACTATGGAATTCACTCAGGAACACATCGACGCCCTCGCCGTAAACGAGGTCGCCATTCTCAAGCGCGTCGCCGAGGAGCTGAAGATTCAGCCCGCCCAGGTCTCGGCCGTCGTTTCCCTCGTCGCGGAAGGGTGCACCATCCCCTTTATCAGCCGGTACCGCAAGGAACGGCACGGGTCCCTGGACGAGGTTCAGGTCCGCGATTCGGACCATCTGTTCAAGAGCTACACCAATCTTGAAACCCGCCGCATCGAGATCGTCAAGGGCATTTTCGCCCAGGGCAAGCTCTCCGATTCACTCTATAACAACGTAATGAAGGCATCGACCCTTACGGAACTGGAAGACCTCTGGGCCCCCTTCAAAAAGAAGAAAAAGACCCGCGGCATGCTCGCCGTCGAGCGGGGCCTCGAGCCCCTGGCCGATCTCATGGAACGCTCCGACTCCGCTACCGTCTCTTCCAAGGCCCCCGAATACGTGAAAGTTGACGAAGAAAACGCCGAACTCTCGGTGGGTTCCGCGGAAGAGGCAATCCAGGGCGCGATGGACATTATCGCCGAGCGGGTGGCGCAAGACCCTGAAAACCGCGCCGACGTCCGCGGCTGGTACATGAAGTCGGGCCAGTTCGCGGTGACCGGCGTGGGCGACGAAAACGCCCAGAAAACCAGCGTGTACCAGATGTATTGGGACTATAAGGAGCCCCTCAACCAGATCAAGCCGCACCGGGTGCTCGCGATCAACCGCGGCGAGCGGGACGGCGCCCTGGACGTTAAGCTCGACGTGGACGTGGATTCCGCGATCGAGCTTTTGGAGCGCAAGTACACGATTCGGAACGACTGGCACAGGGAAGCGGTGGCCGACGGTCTCGTGCGCCTCCTTTCCCCCGCGGTTCTCCGCGAGATCCGTTCGGACCTTTCCGACGGGGCCGACGACCACGGAATCGGCGTGTTCAGCGAGAATCTCAAGAACCTCCTCATGCAGCAGCCCATCAAGGGCACCCGCGTGCTCGGCGTGGACCCGGGCATCCGGACCGGCACGAAGTGCGCGGCTTTGGACAATACGGGCAAATACCTGGGTTCCTTCGTGATCTACCAGCACAAGGTCGCCGAGGCCGAATCCGCGATACTCCGCGCCATAAAGGACTACGACGTGCAGCTCGTCGCGATCGGCAACGGAACCGGTACCCGCGAGGTGCAGGAAGTGGTCGCCAAGGTGATCAACGAGCACTGCCCGAGCGTTCTCTATACCGTGGTCGACGAGGACGGCGCGTCGGTGTATTCCGCGAGCGACATCGCCCGCGAGGAGTTCCCCGAGCTCGACCTGACCATCCGCGGCGCCATCTCCATCGGCCGCCGCCTTCAGGACCCGCTGGCCGAGCTCGTGAAGATCGACCCGAAATCCATCGGCGTCGGGCTCTACCAGCACGACGTGAACCAGAAAAAGCTCTCCGAAACCCTCGACGAGGTGGTCGGATCCGTGGTCAACAACGTCGGCGTAAACCTCAATACGGCGAGCTTTTCGCTTCTTAAATACGTTTCCGGCATTAACGGCTCGCTCGCCAAGAAAATCGTGGCGTACCGCGAGGCAAACGGCAAGATCGTCTCCCGAGAAGACCTGATGAAGGTTCCCGGCATGGGGCCGAAGAGCTTCGAGCAGTGCGCGGGCTTCCTCAAGATTCCCGAAAGCGCCGATCCCCTGGACAATAGCTGGGTTCACCCGGAAAATTATTCCGCCGCCCGCGTGGTGTACGAAATCGTGCAGCGCAAGGAAGACGTGAAGCGCGAGACCCGGGACGAGCTGAAAGCCAAGTTCTCCCTCGGCGACCAGACCGTGGCCGACATTATCGACGAGCTCAAGAAGCCTAACCGCGATCCCCGCGACGGCTACCCGAAACCCATCATGCAGAAAGGCGTTCTCTCCTTCGAGGACCTCAAGGAAGGCATGGTCGTGACCGGAAAAATCAAGAACGTGGTCGATTTCGGCGCCTTCGTGGACATCGGCATCAAGGAAACCGCGCTGTTGCACCTTTCCGAGATGAGCGACCAGTTCGTGAAGGACCCGATGGACGTGGTCAAGGTCGGCGACGTGAAGGAATGCCGCATTATCGGCCTCGACCGCGACCGAAAGCGAATCAGCCTTTCCTGCAAGAGCGCGGACCGCTCGGGCGCCCAAGGCGACCGGCACGGCGCCGGCAGCCAGGGCACTGGCCGGGACGGCGCGAAAGACGGCGCCCGGCGCGTGGTAGTCGCGCGCAAGGACGGGCCCTCGAAAGACGGCTCCGGCAATCCCGCCGCCCGCGACGCGGGAAACCGTTACGGAAATCAGCCGCCCCGACGCGACGGGGGCGGAAACCGCGGCGGCCGGAATGACCGCGACGACGACGGCATGACCTACAATCCCTTTGCGGCCCTCCTGAAGGACCGGAAATAAGGGTGGCCTATTCGCTGAAAGCCGGGGAACTCCTTACGGAGGGGCTCCGGCGCCTTGGCTTTCCCGAGAACGGTTCGGCGCTCGATTCCGGCGCGAGCGTTCGGGGTATCGGGTCCATCGCGACCCTTGCGGACCGCTATATTCGCGAGTTGGAGCTTTTTAACGCCGCTTTTGACCTGGTGGGCGCCGATACCCGGGAAGACCTGGTGGTGCGCCACCTCTTGGACAGTTTCGCCCCCTGGAAGGAGTTTTCCTCCATCCTTTCGGGGCTTGGCTCCCCCGAGTTCCCCGAGACGGGCCTTTCCGGCCCTGCCGGTACGCGATTCCGGGTGGCCGACGCGGGGTCGGGAGCGGGCTTTCCGGGCATTCCCCTTGCCATCGCCTTCCCTGACGTTTCGTTCACCTTGGTGGAACGCATGAGCAAGCGATGCGCCTTCCTGGAAAATTGCGCCGCCATGATGCGCCTTTCCAACGTAACCGTGCTCAATAAGGAAGTGGAACGCGCTCCTTCGGACAGTTTCGACGTGGTGGTATTTCGCGCCTTCCGTCCCCTCGATTCGGCCATGACGCGAACCCTCTTGGCAATGCTCGCCAAGCCCCGCGGGAGATTGGCCGCCTGGAAGGCCCGTGCCGCCAAAATTGGCGAGGAAATGTCCGGAATTTCCGGCGAGATCGGGGGCTATGCGGTGCTCCCCCTGAAGGTGCCCTTCTTGGACGCCGAAGAGCGGAATTTGGTGGTGATTCGGCCTTGATCGGCCTACATTTTGAGGGGCGTGCCCGAATCCACGGAATTGAGAATTCGGTTAAGTTGGTCTTTGTCGAACAGGTCTATCGGGCGGCCTTCGGTGAATCGTCGCGACTCGTCGGAATACACGCCCGCGGACATGCAAATACCCTTTCCCGCCTTGAGATCCTTGATTCGTCCGTGAAAATCGCGCAATAAAAGCTCGCCAACCGAACCCTGGGACCTGAAAAAGCGGAAGATAACGATATCCGACCACTTCGGCGTGTCTATCTCGGAGACGATATCCGTGTAATCCGCGAATACCGAAATATCCGTGATCTTGACCTTTGCCCCGGGGTAAAACTGCACGACTATCTTTCGGCAAAGCGAAACGAATTCGCTTTGTACGGCCATGAGGTAGGTTTGCAGGTTTTTATTTTGATTCAGTTCCTGATAGCGAAGGATCAGCGCGGGAACGTCCTTATAGCCCGGCGTTATCTTTTGGAGGTCTTTCAGGGTCCCGAGCGCCCGGGGAATATCCTGGTACTTGATCAGCGTCACCGCCATCTTATACAAAAGCTCGTTGTTTATTTCCTTTGGGATGCTTTCGTGTCTCAGCCCGATCTCGAAATCGAGGACCGCCTTGTCGTGTTGGTTCATTTGGGCGTGAATGATGCCGGCGTAGAGGGCCGATTGGGGGCCGAGCACGGGATCGGGGCGCAAATGGCTAAATATTTTCAGGGATCGATCGACGGCGCCGGACTCGAACAGGCATTCAGCCATGGCGAAGAGCGATTCCTTGTCCTCGGGTTGCAGGTCGATGGCCTTTTTCAGGTAGGCGAGGGCGTCGCGGTAACGATGGGTGCGGTGAAGGCTGAAGCCCATATACCGTTGGGCCAGAACGTTTTCCGAGTCGGTGATGAGCGCCTGGCGCAAGAAGGGAACCGCCTTTTCGTATTCCTTCTGCAGATAGCAGATATAGCCAAGGTTGTAATTCACCTCAAAGTGGTTTGGCTTTAGCTTTCGGGCCATTAAGAGGCCCTTGATGGCCTCCTGCAGGCGGTTGGTCTTGATGGCGGATACCCCATAGCGGAGCGCAGCCTCGAATTCGTCGAGTTTCGGGTTTCCCGGGGCGAGGTCGATCAGGATCTCGTATATGGGATACGCCTTTTCCCAGTCCTGTTCCTGGTAATGTATGTTTCCCATGGCGGAAAGACCATCCGGATCCCTGGGGTTCGCGGCGAGACGCCTCGTGGCTTCGCGGATAATGGTGCCGCGATCCTTTCGCTTTTCGCGTTTCGGTCCCTTTTCGCCTGGTTTACGGCCCAGCAACGAGAGGAGCAGGAGCGCGAACGTTACGATCAGGATGACCGTCAAGATGGTGAACGCCGAATTCATATATAACCATTATGGGCGCAATGCGGAAGAGCTGTCAACAATCCGCGTTGACAAGCCGATTCATTGCGTACTAGAGTATAAATAGTAAACAATTAGAAGGGGATTTTAGATGGGTTCCGCCTCTATCGGTATAAAGCTGGCAGACAGCACGTTCTATCCGGTGCTCCGCGAAGGGGCTCCGGCGAGCAAGATCCTCGACCTCACCACCGTCCGCGACGATCAGACCAGCGTGCAGATCAACCTGTTCCGCAGCGAGTCCGAGTCGATCGACGATTCGGAATACGTAGGCACCCTCATAATCGAGGACATCGCCGCGAAGCCTTCCGGGGAGCCGACCGTTGAGCTCAAGCTTTCCCTCGACGAATCCAATGAGCTTTCGGCCGAGGCGGTGGATCTTGATTCAGGTTCGCGGCAGGTATTAAACGTTTCCCTCGAAACCCTCGATAAGGACAGCGTTTACAATTTGCCCGATTTCGACCTTACGCCGGTCGATTCCGACCTTGACCTTGGCGGCGATCCTACCCGCCAAAACGTCGTGGTCGATTCGACGATTCCGGGAAACGCTCCCGAAGGATTGTACGAAATGGAAAACCAGGAAGAAAAACGAAGCGGAATCTTTCTGCCCGTATGGGCATGTATCCTTATCCTCGCCGTCGGCGTTCTGGCCCTCGTTTTGGCCTTGCTCGTCTCCGCCCGGGTAATGGTTCTCAATAAAACCCTGAGCGAAAGCGCGGCCAAGGCGCCCCAGGCGGTGGAAGCCCCGGCCGTCCCGACGACCGAGCCGGCTCCCGCGCCCGCCCCGGCGGAAACCGTTACCCCGCCGCCGGTAGAGACCCCCGCCGAGGCCCCGGCCGCGGAACCCGTCGTGGTCGAAGAGCCGGTGGTTCCCGCCCAACCCGAGGCGGCCCCCGAAGCGAAGCCCGTCCATTACAAGATCAAGTGGGGCGACACCCTGTGGGATCTCGCTGAATCGTATTACCGGAACCCCTGGCAATACAAAAAGATCGCGACGTATAACAAGATCAAGAATCCGAACCTAATCATTGCGGGTACCTATCTCGACATCCCGCCGAAGTAAGCGCCCTGAACGGCCCCGGTCGCCTCAGACCGGGGCGTTTTTTTCGGCCCTTCTCCTTCCCGTATTGCTCTTCTCCTCCCTTTCCGGGTGCTCGGCCGAAACGCTGTGGGGTCGCCCGGTAGAACAGTCGCTACGGGACGCCGCCGCCGGCAATCTCGAATTTATCGAGGCCGTCTCGCCCCGCCGGTATCCCGAGGCCCTGAAAGCCGGGGCGGCCGCTCCCTGGGCCTTGGGCGCCCTGCTCGAAAGGGGCGGCGACGACGCGAGGGCGCGGGCCATGTACGCCGTCGGCGCGGGGGCGAAAAGGCCCAAGCCGGGCGACGCCGCGTTTCCCTCGTGGGCCTTAAGCCGATGGGAATGCTTACGCGCCCTCGTTCGGCTCTCGACGGGTACGGACCGGCTTCAGGCTATCAGGGACTCTATCGCGCTGCTCTCCGATTCGGCCGTCATTACCCTTCCCGAATTTTCGGCGATGGACGCGGTTTCCCTCCGGGAGGATTACGGGGCAGCGGAAAACGTTACGTTGCTGGAACTGGGCCGCGCCGGCGAAATTAACGGAGGCGCGCCTTCCTGGATCGAGGCCACCCCTCTTTCCGCGGACCTAATCCGCGCCGTGAACGGCCTGCCCGAGTCGGCGTTGGACGAGCGGTCGCGGCGGGAG
This sequence comes from Spirochaetota bacterium, assembly GCA_023443865.1. Taxonomy (GTDB): domain Bacteria; phylum Spirochaetota; class Spirochaetia; order Treponematales; family Treponemataceae; genus Teretinema. The sequence continues at coordinate 219,598 of JAEZST010000010.1, forward strand.
GTCGCCTGGCGTTCCGCCGTGTTTACCCGCGATTATCAGCGTTCTTGGCTCTTGGCTTCCGCGTGGATCGACGATTACGGATGGCCCGCGTCGCGCGCCGCCTGTTCCGACCTGGGGAAAGCCGCCCTGTACGGGGGCGCGTGGGGCGATTCCGACCCGGTCGCGCTTTTCCGCGACGCGGCCGAGGCGGCGGACTCGGCGGACCGGCGATACGTTCTTTTGTTTTACGCCGCCCGGCTTGCCTACCGCTCGGCTTCCGTATCCGCGAACGAAACCCCCGACGATCGGGGCGACCGGCTTATGGCCCTCGCGCGGGACGCGGCCGAGACCCCGCAAGACAGGGACAGCGCCTCCTGGTATCTTCTCGACTCGGCCAACCGGCGCGGGGTCGAGGCCTTCCTGGAACGCGTTTCCGCGGACGCCGCCGGGTGGGGGAACCTTTCCTGGTACGCGGACATACTTGACGCTCGGGTAGCCTCGCTCGTGGCGTCGGAAGATTGGAAGCGTTTGGGCCGCTTGCGGGAAGCCCTTCTACCGATTTTGGAACTCGGCTACGCGAATCCGGGGGCTCCGGAACTAGCGGCGCGGCTGGGCTATATCGCCGCGCGCACCGGCCTTCTTTCTCCCGACGACGCCCGCGCGGAGTACGAGCGGATCCGAAACGACGCCGACGCGCCCACCTACTATCGGGTCGTCGCGGCCGATCGGCTGGGCGTCCCGTTTACCGAGCCCGCCGACTACGCCTCTTCGCTTTCGGGGCGGAATCGCGCCGTAGACTCTCCCGCCGTGACCGAATTCCTGAAAACCGCGCTCGCGTGGAACGTGCCCGAAGCGGTATGGCCCCTGGTCAAAGAATGGGGCTTCGCGCCTCCTCCCCCGGAAGCCGCGGAAATCGCCGAAGCCCTCGCGAGATTCGGCTTCCATTCCGAGTCGATCAGGCTCGGCATTACCGGTTTTGCGGCGACTGGCCGAAGCGTGGGCCTTTCGGAGCTTTTCTACGTCTATCCCCGACCCTGGCCGGCGGAAATAGCCGCCGCCGCGGAAGCCTCCGGAACGGCGGAAACCCTCCTTTACGCGCTTATACGGAGCGAAAGCTTCTTCGACCCCGGCATTAGCTCCGTGGCGGGGGCGGTGGGCCTTACCCAGCTCATGGAAAGCACCGCCGCGGATATGGCGCGCAAGCAAAAGCTCGATACCTACGATCTCAGGGACCCGGCGACCAATATCCGCCTGGGGTCGGCCTATTTCGGCGAATTGCTGGGCAGGCTGGAGAACCGGCCCCTGGACGCGGTCTTCGCCTATAACGCCGGCATTACGCGGCTTCGGCAGTGGCGGCGCGCCTTCGGGAACCTCCCGGACGATCTTTTCCTGGAAGGGGTTCCCTATGCGGAAACCCGGGAATACGGGAGAAAGGTGCTTGTGGCGGCGGTTTTTTACGGGTATCTTTATTATCGCGAAAGCGCCGAACGGTCCGTTCGATCCATCTTCAAAACGAGAGGCTAATTCCCATGAGCATCATCCAAGCCGTCATTCTCGGCGCCATCCAGGGCGTCGCCGAATTCCTGCCGATTTCCAGTTCGGGACATCTCGCTCTCGCCGCGTATTTCTTCGGCCAGGCCGATGTCCCCCTGCTTTTTGACGTGTTGCTGCACCTTTCGACCCTCGCGGCCGTACTCATCGTTTTTCGCGCGCCCCTCCTTAGCCTACTCGCGGTCTTCGGCCGGTTTATCGCCCGGAAGCCCAAGGCGGGCGATGGCGAGGGCCTGAAAATGATCGTCGCCCTGATAATCGGCACGGCGGTTACCGCGGTAATCGGTTTCGCCATTAAGGACCTCGTTGATCCGGCCTCCTTCGGAAGCGAAAACCAAAAATGGTTTTACGCGGCAGTGTCCGTATGCCTCGTGATTACCGGCGCCGTTTTGCTGGTTTCGGGCCGCTACCGGCCCAAGAACACCGTTCAGGTACCCGGTCCCCTGCAGGCGGTTCTCGTGGGCCTCGCCCAGGGCATCGGCGTTATCCCCGGCATTTCCCGTTCCGGCAGTACCATAGCGGCCTCCCTTTTCGCGGGATTGGACCGGAAAAAAGCGGGCGAATTCTCTTTTCTCCTTTCTATACCCGCCATCCTCGCGGCGTTTATGCTCGAGCTCAAAGATGCCGATACTCTTGTCGGAAGCGTTTCCGCGCTTCCGCTCGCCGTAGGCATGCTCACGGCCTTCCTAGTCGGCCTGGTTTCCCTCAAATTCCTTTTGGGGTTGATCAACCGGGGCAAACTCGGCTGGTTCGCCGCGTATTTGATCCCCCTGGGTCTCGGCTTGGCGGCGTATTTCACGACTCTCTGACGAATGGGGTAATTACTTGATGACAACGGTTCGCGAATGGAGGGGACTGCGCGCGGTCTCGATAGTCCTTGGCTTATGTATCTTCGCTCTCGGCGCCGCCCTGACGCTCGTCCTCCTGCAAACCGTGTTTCCCACGGGACTGAACGCGGGGCCCCTCGCCCCGGTAGCGTCCGTACTCTTTGCGGCGTACGGTTTTTCCGGCTTTCTGGTTCCCGGATTTCTTCTGTACGCGGCCATATTGCTCCTCATTCCCGGCTGGACCGTCCGCGCGGGCTTTATGCTCGCGGGCTCGGTCGTGCCCTTTTTTACCGCGGTCGGCGGCGAGCGCATGCTCCGTTCCCTTTCCGACGCCTACGCCGGCAGCGCCATGGCCTTCAGTATCTACACGGGGCTTATCGCCTGCACCGTCTTCGCCGTCGCGGCCGAATACGTGATCCTGCTTGCCCTGGCCGACCGTTTCGCCCGTCCTTCTGGCGACGGGGCCGAGGCGGCGCCGGAACGGGACCCTCCCTCCCGTGCGGTATCGACGAACGACTGGCCCGAACACGTTTCCCTGGAAGAAGAATCCGAGCCTTCACCGGCGCCCGGTTCCGACGAGGTTGAACTGGAAATGTCCCTGGATTCCGAGCCCCACGATCGCCCCCCGTCCGTTCCCTTCGCCGATGAAGGCGTCACGGCGGGGAGCCTCGACGGGCCCGGAGTGTTTCAGACCGCGCCCGAGCATGAGGCTTCCCTGAATAAGGCGCGGGAAACCCCTGCCTATGTCGACTTTGAACGAATGAAGGCGCCCTTTGACCTTCCCGTGGTGGACGACTGGGTTGAAGCCCCGGCCGAGACGGAGACCGCGCCGAACGATGCCTCCGGCCAGGAATTCCCCCCCGATAAAGAAGCCGACGCGGAGTCCGAAACGGCCGTCGCCGTCGCCGCCGCCCCCGACGATCTCTTCGTGGGCGAAGAGGACCCCTTCCTCAGCCTGGACGACGAGACCGTCGTAGAGCCGGCCGAAAACGAAACCGATCGCCCGATTCACGTCGTCTTTTCCGATCCCGATAAGCCGGTGGACGACCGCCCCTTCGAGGTATCCTTCGAAGACCTCGCGGACTATGACGATCAAGCCGACTTTGCCGCGCTGGACGAAAAAACCGCCGCGGAAGCCGCCTTTGACCCCGATTACGAGGAAGAAGCCGATCTCGACGAAACCGTCGACGAGCTCGATCCCGACGCAGATGACGAGGACGTCGATGACGCCGTTTCCGCCCTGCCCGCGTCCCAGGACGTACCCGTTTCCCGCGCCCCCGCCAAGCGTTCCCGCAGGAATTACGACGTTCCCTACGATATCCTCAATACCTATCCCGACGGCGAATACTGGATCATAGACGACGCGACTCGCCGCGCCGCCTCCGCGCTCAAGGAGACCCTGAACGAATTCCGCATTCAGGCGGACGTAACCGGCATTCGGAAGGGCCCGGTCATTACCATGTTCGAGATACTGCCGGCGCCGGGGGTAAAGCTGTCCAAAATCGTGGGCTTGCAGGACAATATCGCCCTGCGCCTGGCCGCCTCCAGCGTCCGTATCGTCGCGCCGATTCCCGGAAAGCACGCGGTGGGGATTGAGGTGCCGAACCTCAGGCGCTCCCTGGTCAGCTTTCGCGAGCTGATCGAGACCGACACCCCCCAGGCTAAAAAAATGGAAATACCGGTCATCCTCGGGAAGGATATCACCGGTGAGGCCCAACTCCTGGACCTCGCGACTACCCCCCACCTTTTGATCGCGGGCTCCACCGGCGCGGGAAAGTCGGTTTGCGTGAATTCGATTATCCTCTCCATCCTGTATAAGCGCTCTCCCGACGAGGTGAAGCTGATCCTGATCGACCCGAAGATCGTGGAGCTGAAGCTCTATAACGATATCGGCCACCTCTTGGCTCCCGTCATTACCGAGCCGAAAAAGGCGTTCCAATCGCTTCAGTACTGCCTGTGCGAGATGGAGCGGCGCTACGCCCTCCTGGACGGCATGGGGGTTCGCGACATTAAGAGCTACAACCGCAGGATCGTTGAACGGAATATCGCGACGGAAAAACTGCCCTATCTCGTGGTAATTATCGACGAGTTCGCGGACCTCATGGCCACCACGGGCAAGGAACTCGAGTCTACCGTGGCCCGCCTGTGCGCCATGAGCCGCGCGGTGGGTATCCACCTGGTGCTCGCTACCCAGCGGCCCTCCATCGACGTGATCACCGGCCTTATCAAGGCGAATATCCCGAGCAGAATCGCCTTCATGGTCGCCTCGAAGATGGATAGCCGCATCATTATCGACCAGGTGGGGGCGGAAAAGCTTTTGGGCCGGGGAGACATGCTTTACGCCAGCGCCACCGATCCCTTCCCGACGCGCATCCAGGGCGCCTTCGTATCCGAGGAGGAAGTGGAGCGCGTCGTGGAACACGTGAAAACCCTCGGGGAGCCGGAGTATATCGACGAGGAAATATTCGTGGACGTGGAGGACGACGAGGAAATCGACCCGTCGCTGTTCTCCGACGGCGAGGATCCCCTGTACGATAAGGCGCTGGAAATCGTGCTGAACGCCGGGAAGGCCTCGGCCTCGTACATTCAGCGTAAGCTTAAGATCGGCTATAACCGCGCGGCCCGCCTGGTGGAAGACATGGAAGCCCGGGGCATCGTGGGGCCGGCGAACGGCTCGAAACCCCGCGACGTGGTGCACCGTCCCTGACGGCGCGATTCCAGCTTAAATGAAGAAACGAAGCTCGCGGTGGGTAGCCTGATCCTGCCGTTGGGCGAGGATATAGGTGCCCATGATCGCGGTAAGGGCGTCTATCGCGGCGGCTATGGACCCCAGGAAAAAGGCCGCCGGCTTGAGGATGAGATACCCCGACTCAAAGCCCCTCCCGTACAGGGCGCATACCGTGGCGAGGGCGACGAACGCGCCGCCCGAGGGAAACCTGCCGAGCGCGAAGGAAAGGGCGATGGCGACCCCCACGAGCCAGAGGGTATCGGTGAAGGATACGCCCAGGCTGGAGTAGGACTTCAGGATCAGCAAGAATGAGGTCACGGTCACCAGTACCGTTCCGCCCCGGGCGAATACCGAGAAGAGGGGCAGGGTTATGGTGGACACGCGCCGCCGAATGCCGAGGCTTTCGTTGGCGTGGCGGACAAGGACGGGCAGGGTCATAACCGTGTCGCCCGAGATAAACGCGGCGAGAATCGACGCGATCGAGGCGTACAGCACCCGAAAGGGATTCACCTTGCCGCAGGTGAGCCGTATGACGAGGGGCCACACCACCACCGCGAGGATCAAAAGATCGACCACGAGGAGCACGATGAAATCCAGGAATACCTTCGAGGCGAGCATGCCCCGAAACTGAAGGGCCCAGTTCAGGGAAACGGCGATGAGGCCGATCGCGACGCTGTCCACGAAGAAGGTCATGATCGAGTAGGAGACGCGGGCGAGCGAATCGAACAGGGTGAGCGTCGCCTTGGCGTCGTTTTTATCCACCGCGCAGCCCGCGCCGGCGAACGCGCCGAACGCGCAGAGGGGCAGGATGAAAAGGCCGTTGGCGAATACCTCGAAGGCGCTGGAGGGGAGAAGCTGCAGAAGCGAGGCGCCGATGCCGATCTTTTCGATATCGGAAGACCCCTCAACGAAGATCGGAATGCGCGCGGGATTGGCGATCAGTACCGATACGAGGCCCAGAAGGGCTATTCCCACGGTTGAGGCCACTATTACCAGGGCCGTGTGCCAGCCGATCCGAAAAAGGGTGCGATTTTCTCGGTGCTCGTACACCGAAAGGGTTATACTGAAAAAAAGCACGGGATACAGGGCGTAACGTCCCGCCTGTACGAAGAACTGGGTAAGGAATTCGGTAATTCCGGTAAAGGCGGCGTTTTTGTCGGGCGCGATCAGGGCGAACGCCATACCGATGAGGATGCCGGTCAGGTATTTGATCCAGATTTTCATGCCGATCAGGATACCTTAAGCGGTACCGCCCGTCAATTGGAAGGATTATTATGGATTTCGGCTCGTATGTGAACGCGGTGCTTGGGTGGTTCGTCCTCCTGATCGTAACCCTCGTGAACGTTTTTTGCGCGAAGAACCGGCCCCTTCGGTTCGAGGTTTCCTCCCTGGGGGTCTCGATACTGACGATCCTAGCCGTCGGACTCCCGTATCGGTGGTCCCTTTTGCCCAACGTGGTCGCCGTCCGCATCGTCTTTTCCTTTCTCGCCTTCTTTGGCGTGCTCGTATACGTAAACTTCCTGTTGCGGTTTACCTCCCGGCCTCGGCCCGTTTATTTTCCCTACCTTTTCGGCGTGGCCCTGATCCTATCCCTGCTTTCCTCCATGCTATGGTTCAAGCATTGGTTTTACGTTATCATCGGCCTTACTATCGCGATAATCGCTCCGGTATCCTTCTACCTGATACTGGCCTGGATACGGAGAACCTCCGACGAACGCTCGCGCCGCGACGGCGAGTGGATTCTGATAGGCTTTACGTTCTTCGGCGGGGGCTTTATCGTTTCCATCATGCGCTCCATGGGGGGCGTAAGCTGGGTTTTCGCCCTGTGGTACCTCTTATTGGATATAGCCCTGTACCGCTTGAGGATTCTTGAGCCCATGACCAGCCAGGAAAACCAGCTGATCATGGACAACATCTTCGACGTGGTCATCATACTCGACGCGCGGGGCAAGATACTCAGGATGAACCGCCGGGGGTATAAAATGACCGGCTTTTCGCCTTTTGCGGTGGAAGGCTCGGGCCTTGAGTCCCTGGTCATTCACCCCGACCTCAGCGCGTTGAACCGGGTGGAATGGCTCCTCAAGTTGGGCGCCACCGAGTCCTGGGCCGCCGCCGGGAGGAGTCCTTCCATAGACGCTTCTTTCGTGACCAGTTACTTCGAGGGAATTCCCGTGGACCTTCGGGTGATAAAGCTTACCGACCTGGCGGGAACCTGCACGGGTTTCGTCATTTCAGCCTCGGATATGCGCATCACCCGCCAGCTTATTAAGGAAATATCCGACCGCGAATACGCCGCCCGGGACCTAGCCCTTTCCGAAAGCAAGTTTTCCCGCATGTTCCTGTTCAATCCCGCCGGCATCATGATCGTGGAACTGGATTCCCTTTCCATAACCGACGCGAACCCCGCGGTGGAAGAAATCTTTGAAACCGAGAGCGCGTTTCTGATCGGCAAAACGCTCAACGATATCGCCCTTGACTTAGGCGGCCTTTCCCTCGAGGCCTTTATGGACCGGGCGCAAATGGAGGGGAGCGTGCCCGAGTTGCCGGCGACGGTGACCAATAGGGCCGGGCGGGTGCTTTCCTGCCGGGTTTCGGCGGTTATGTTCGACCTGAACAGCTCGAACCGCATGCTCCTCTCCCTGCGCGACGTGACCCACGAGGAGCAGATGCTTGAGGCCCTGAGCCGCAAGCAGAAAGTCGAGACCATCGGCACGCTCGCCGGGGGAATCGCCCACGACTTCAACAATATACTCGCGGTGATTCTCGGCCATATCGGGCTCGCGAGGCTGCGGGTCACGGACCCCTCCCTGCTCGTGCCCATTACCCGGGCCGAACAGGCCTGCCTTCGCGCCCGGGAAATGACCGGCCAACTCCTGGCGTTTTCCCGGGGCGGAAAGCCGGTAATCGGCGTATGCGATAGCCGGCATCTCCTGATCGATTCGGCCATGCTCGCCGTGGAGCATCGGGAAACGTCGTGCATGTTCGACATTGAACGGGGCATATGGCCCCTGCGCGTGGACCGAATCCAGGTAGGCCAGGTTATATCCAATTTGGTCGGGAACGCGGTAGACGCCATGGCGAAGGGAAGTTACGTCACCATTATCGCCCGAAACCGCGATTATCGCGACGTTCCGTCCGCCGCCCTGCCGATGGGAACCGATTCGCGGCCCATTCGCCAGGGACGATACGTGGAAATAACCGTTAAGGACCGGGGTTCGGGCATTTCCCCCGACATTAAAGACCGAATTTTCGACCCCTTTTTTACGACCAAGGATAAGGGGACGGGCCTGGGCCTTTCCATCGTCTATTCGGTCATTCAAAGCCATTTGGGCGCCATTCAACTCGATACCGTATTGGGTTGCGGAACCTCGTTTATCCTAACCCTTCCCGCGGCGGAAGAAGCGGAGTTGATAGGCGAGAGCTGCGCGATAAGCGAAAGGGAAAGCGGCAAGAAGGTTCTTCTCATGGACGACGAGCCGATGGTTCGCGACGCCGCTTCCGAGATTCTCACCTTGCTCGGCTACACGGTAATGGTGGCAGCCGACGGCGACGAGGCCGTCGGCCTCTATCGCGACGCGTTCGCCGAGGGAGAGCCCTTTTCCTTCTGCGTGTTTGATTTAGTGGTTCCCGGGGGAAAGTCGGGAACCGCCGCCGCGAAGGAAGTGCTTGCCATAGATCCGAAAGCGGCCCTTATCGTGTCGTCGGGGTATTCGGACGATCCCGTTCTCTCGAACTTCAGGGATTGGGGTTTCCGGGGCGTGATCATGAAGCCCTACACCATCGAGGAATTCCGCTCTTCCCTGGCGACGATACTGAATCCTTGATATAATCGATTATTATGGAACGATGCGCGATACTCGCCGATAGTTCGGCGCCCCTGATTCCTCCCCTGGCTGCCCTGCTCAGGTCCCGCGGGCTTTCATGCCTGGAACTCGCCGGAATGGGGGAAGCCGACCCGGCAAGTCCCGATACCCTCCGGTGGAATCCGCCTTCGCTCCTTTCCGCGCATACGGCCATCCTGGAGGCAAATACCCGCTACGGCGGCCTTTCCGCGGGCGTATTGGCCTTCGACGCCGACGCCTTCGCGGCAAACGTCGCCTATGAGGGCGTCGTCGACGCGTCCGCGGCGGTGAATACGTTGGTAACCGGATGGATTTTCCTGGCCGAAAGCGTTTTCGAGGCCCTGGCAAAGCAGGGGAGCGGGTTCCTCTGCTTCGTGCACGCCGCGCCCCCCGCGAAAGCGGAGAACGCCTCGCTCAAGCCGCTGCCCCTTCCCGTCGCGATCGCCGAATCCGCCTTTCTCAGGCTGGCCGAAGAATCCGCCCGGCGACATGGCGAGAGGTCCCTGTTGGTACGGTACGAAACCGGGGCCGACGACGCCCAATTGGAATGGCTCGCCTCCCGCATCCTTGAGGGACCGCCCTCCCGGGCCACCAATCGCTGGCACAAGGCCGGCTCCCGGGGCCTCTTCGGGATTCTGTAAGGGCCTGCGGTTTTTATTTCCCCACGCAAAAGCCAGAAAACACCGCGTCGAGCACGTCGGCTCCGGAAACCTCCCCCGTAATCGAGGCGAGGTGGTCGAGGGCGTTGGAAAGGTCTTCCTCAATCGCGTCCATGGGGAAACCGGCTGCAGCCGCCGATACGGCGTGCTCTAGGCTTTCGCAGGCCGCCGCGACGTCCCTCTTTTGGCGTTCCGAGCCCAGGGCGGGCGCGCGGGCCGCTGGCCCCGCCTTTCCCGACGAACCGCCGCCCGTCCCCTCGAGCAGTATGCCGGCGGCCAGCTGAACCAACTCGCCCACGCCGGTTCCCCGTTTCGCGCTTGTTCGTACCGCCGCGCGCGCGCCGGTCGGCAGGGGAGAGGGCAGGGGCTTCGAGTCGGCTCGGTCGTCCTTGTTCCACACGAGAACGGCCGGCGCCCCGTCGCGGGCGGCGTCCGACAAAAAGGCGCGGTCTCCCGCGTCGAGCCCCTCGCTGGAATCGACGAGGTAGAGTATAAGGTCCGCTTCCGACGCGAGAAGCCGGGAGCGGTTGACCCCCTCCGCCTCTATGGCGTCGCCGGTCTCGCGCATTCCCGCCGTATCGAAGAGCCTAACCGGAATGCCCGAAAAATCGGCGGTACTCTCAAGCCAGTCCCGGGTGGTGCCGGGCAGGTCCGACACGATGGCGCGGTCTTCCTTGAGAAGGGTATTGAAAAAGCTCGATTTGCCCGCGTTGGTGCGCCCCGCGAGCACGACCCGCGCGCCGTCCTGCAAGAGCCTTTCGGCCGCCCAGGTGTCCCTGAGCCGCGCGAGCGCTTCCAGCGCCTCCCGGACCAGGGAGTCGTCGAAGGCGCCCGATTCGGCGTCTTCCTCTTCGGGGTACTCGATTTCCACCCCGATTGCCGCCCTGGCCCGGACGATCGATTCCTTCACGCGGCGTATTTCCGCGGAAAGGTCCCCGGCGAGCCGATTCGCGGCGTGGGAGAGGGCCGTTTCCGTTTGGGCGCCGATAATCTCGCGGATTGCCTCGGCGCGGAGTAAGTCGGTTTTACCGTTGGCAAAGGCCCTGAAGGCGAATTCTCCCCGTTCCGCCTCGCGGAATCCCGCCTCAAGAAGGCGTCGGAACACGGCGAGCACCGTCGCCGGTCCCCCGTGGGCGGTTATTTCCGCGGCTTCCTCGCCGGTAAAGCTTTTGGGCGAGCGATACACGGCCACCATCACTTCGTCTATCCGGTCCGCCGCTCCGTTCTCGCCGAGAATCCAGCCATGGACCAGGGTGTTGCCGGGCGCGTCGCGAAGGGCCTCGCCCCGGGAAAAGCAGGCGGAGAGGAGGCGCACCGAATCGTTACCGGAAACCCGTATTACCCCGAGTGCGGCCGGGGCGAGGGCCGTGGCGATGGCGGCAATGGGTTCTCCAAGGGGATATTCTGAAGGATTCATGTTCTTATCGCGCCGTCGCGATAGTCGGCGCGAACGCAAAAAACGCGACCGGGCTGGAGTAGGTTTTCATGGGCCGAGTATATCACGAAATCGCGTCGTGGTCCGTGAAATTGGCGCCGAGAATCCTGAGGGCCGCGTCGCCGGAAAGGGGTTTGGAATAAAAATACCCCTGAATCTCGTCGCACCCGCTCCGGCGCAAAAAGTCCCTCTGCTCGCGGCTTTCGATGCCCTCGGCCACCACGGAAAGGCCGAGCTCGTGGCAGAGCCCGATGATATGGAGGGTCAGGGGCTGGCTCCTCGCGTCGGTCAGGAGGCTGTCGGCGAAGCTCTTGTCGATTTTCACGGTGTGTATGGGAAGTTCCCGCAGGTAGTTGAGAGAGGAATAACCGGTGCCAAAATCGTCCAAGGCGATGCGGAAACCCGCGTTTCTGAGGGCGATCAGCTTGTGGCTAACCTCTTCCATTCCCGCGATCATCACCGATTCGGTCACTTCCAGCACGAGGCGCATCGGCGAGACCCCGGCGATCCGTACCGCGTCTATGAGTTTTTCCACGAAATCGGGCTCCTCAAACTGCCGTACCGAAACGTTCACTCCCACGGTAAAGCCTTCATGGCCGAGCAGTTCGCTTTCCTGGATGAACCAGAGGGTTTGACTGATCACGAAATCGCCGATCTCCACGATCAGTCTGGATTTTTCGGCCAACGGGATAAACTCGGACGGGGGAATATAACCGTACCGGGGATCGGTCCAGCGAACGAGGGTTTCGAATCCCGATAGTTCGCCGCGTTCCAGGTTCACCTGGGGCTGGAACGCCGCCTTCAATTCACCGTTGGCGATGGCCGCGCGAAGCCGCGCTTCGCGGTCAACCGAGGCGCTCAGCTCCTTGGCCATGTCGAAATTGAACAGGATACAGCGGTTCTTTCCCCCGTGTTTTCCCTGGTGCATGGCCATATCCGTATTTTGGAGCAGTTGCCGTATATCCCGGCCGTGGTCCGGGTACACCGCGAGCCCCATGGTAATGTCGAGCTTGATTTCCTTGCCGTTGACGCTCATTTCCCGCGTGAAGGCCTTTTGCACGGACCGGGTCGTCTCCATAATCTCGTGCATGTCCGCGTTCTTGACCAGGACGAGAAACTCGTCGCCCCCGAACCGGGCGGCCCGCATATTCGGGGTGAGCAGGTCTTTCAGCCGGTCGGCGGCTTCTTTCAGGACGAGATCGCCGAAGGCATGGCCGTTCACGTCGTTGATTATGCGGAAATCGTCCAGGTCCAGGTGCAGAAGACCCGCTTTCTTGCCGGAATCGGTACGGGCGAGGATTTTATCCGAGGTATCGAAGACGTGACGCTGGTTTACCAGGCCGGTGAGACTGTCCCGGTAGGCGATGCGCCGTATTTTCCGGTTGTTTAGGGAAAGGAATATTACGGCGGCTATCAGGACGGCGAGAATATTGAGGAGTACGAAGGAAAGCCGTGGATATTGGCTGAAAAAGGTACTCTCCTTATTCACGATACGAGCTCCGCGGGGCAGGTCCCCTTCGCGGATTCCGAAGCGCCTTAAAGCGGGACTGTTGTAGGTAAGCCGATAGTCCCGGTAGGCTTCCGGGCGGGCGCTTTCATCGCGAATTCCCTCGAGAATCTCGATCGCCATGTCCGCCGCCCGATGTCCCAGGTCGCGGGAATCCAAGAGGTTTCCGCCCATAACCCCGTCCAGCATATAGGAACTATACAGGACGTACACCGGGACGTTGCACTCCAGCGCGATTTTTCGCAAGGTCGCGTCCATCGAAAACACCTGTTTATCCACCTCGGTATAGCAGGTGCCAACCAGGAGTATCGAGTTTTCCGGTAAAATGGAAATGGTACGGTGAAAAGACGAGAGGGAAGAATCGCTAAGGGAATGAACGATCAATTCCGGCCGCGATCGGCGTATGCCCTCGACGGTCTCTTTTTCGATCGCCAAGCCCGATTCGGTCCGCTCGTTGTACACGTACACCCTGGACAGCTTTGGATTCGCCGCCAAGGCGGCGCGGATCGTGCCCTCGGGATCGATATTCTCGTATACCCCCGTAACGCGGTCCTTCCCCTCCATGTAGGCTTCTGCGCTCCCTGGAAGAACGCCGGTAAAGACGATCGGCGCGTCGGAAAAGACGCTCGAGCGGTTATCCAGGGCGAAAAGGAGGGCCGCGTCGTCGACGGCTATGATGAGGTCGATATGCAAGTCCGAATAGCGTACGGCGTATACCTCTTTAAGGGCGTCGAGGTTATCGGCGGAAGAGAATCGTTTCCAGTCCATGTATTCCGCGAAAAGCTGATAGCTCACGGGTCCGGATTCCAGGCCCTCCACCACGCCGGCATAGGCGTCGGCCGCCCAACGGTAGGTCGGCGAGTAGGAATTGAGCACCAGGATATTCGGGTTTGGCCGGCTCGCGGCATGAAAGGGGAGCGCCCCCGCCGCGGCAAGGGCGGCGAGGAGCAGCGCGGATAAAAGTTTGGGGAAAAACGGGCGGCCCATGGACTTATCGCGGTCAGGGCAGGGATAGGGCGTCTAGGGCGGCGCGGTTTCCCTTCGATCGGTGGTCCGCGCTCCCGTCGGCGTACAGCTCGTCGATTCGGTCGCGGTAATAATCCCTGACCTTGTGCCGAACCAATTTCAGTGTCGAATTGACCAAACCGTGGTTTTCGTCGAAGGGGGCGCTTATGAGCGCGAACGACGCGGGGCGCCATTGCGCCGGAATGCCGTCGTACTCCGGGCGTTTCGCGAATGCCGTAAGGTCTGCCATGATCGCGTCCAGTATATCGTTTGCCGCCTCGTTCGGCGACGCCGAGACGCGTAGCCTGCCTTCCTTGATGTCCTGGGCTATGAGTTCGGCGTGAACGGTCACTAACGCCGCGGTAAACCGGCATTGCTCATTGTAGGCCATTACCTGGTTAACGTAGCGGGCCGTGTTGATAATCGCCTCTTCGATGGTTTCCGGGCTGTATTTTTCGCCGTCAGCCGCGATGAGAAGGGCCTTCTCCCTGCCGGTCACGACGAGAAAGCCGTCCTTGTCGAAGTAACCCAGGTCGCCCGACCAGAGCCAACCGTCCCGAAGGGTTTCGGCGGTGGCTTCGGGGTTCCGGTAATACCCGAGCATGACCGAGTCTCCCTTGGTAACGATCTGTCCGGGCTGGAACGGCGGGGCGGGGGTCGTATCGTCCTTCATGATCCTGACCTGAAGATCCGGGATCACGGTTCCGGAGGTGCCGAACTTATGCCGTTTAGGCGAATTGGAGCAGATGATCGGGGAATTTTCGGTCAGTCCGTAACCCTGATAGATGGGCACCCCTATGGCGTTGAAAAACTCCTGCTGCCGTATTTCGAGGAGGGCCCCGCCCCCCACGCAGAATTTGATGTCGGTTCCGAATATGGCCCTGAGTTTCGGGAAAATCAGGAGCTCGGCCAGTTTCCAGGGGAACCACGCGGCGAGCCTCGTCCCGAGGGAGGTCCGGTTAAAGCCGTTTCCCGCGCGGGCTATGCCGGCTTCCACCCCGCGCCGGAATATCCCTTCCGCGAATTTTCCCTTCTTCGCGATGCCTTCGGTCATCTTCTTCATGAAATTGCCCGACAGGGCGGGAACGGTAAGCAGAAAATCGGGATTAACCTCGAGCAGGTTTTTCGGGAGGTTTCTCAGGGCCGCCATGGGGCCGCCCCGCGCGTCCACGAAGTACATGGTAAGCCCTTTCGCGAGGAATATGTAGGTGCCGACGGTGTGCGCGAAGGAATGGTCCAGGGGGAGCATGATGAGGCTTTTCCATCCCCGTTGCACCTCGACGATCTCCGCCGCCGAATGGGCGTTCCCCCAATAGTTCCTGTGGGAGAGCATAATGCCTTTCGGATTTCCCGTGGTCCCCGACGTGTAACTGATGGTGACCGGATCGTCGATCTTGATCGATTTTTCGATTTCCCGCATCACGTACGCCAGGGGTTTCCCCCCAAAGGCGTTTCCCGCGGCGGCGGGGGGCGTGTCGAGCCCTTTTTGGCCTTCGTTCACCATGTCTCGATAGAGGAGGTAATCGGTACCCTTCGCCAGGCCCGCGCCCTCGGCGAGGGAAGCGAGGCTTTCGGTCCACGGGGAAATAAGGATCAGCAGGGGCCGGCGCCGCGCCCGGTCCAGGACCGGCAGAATCGCCTTCAGGGAATTTTCCGAAACGAGGACGGCCCGCGAATCCGAGTGGTCCAGGCGGAAGAGGACCTCGTCGGGCGAAAGCTTCGTCGAGAGGGGAACGGATACGCAGCCGGCCTTCAGGATGCCGAATTCTCCCACGACCCAGGCGGTACGCCCTTCGGACAGAATAGCGATGTTGGCGCCCCGGGGAATGCCCCTGAGAACCAGCGCCGCGGCGAAGGCCAGGGATTCCCTGTCCGTTTCGATGAAACTGGCGGTTACGTACCCGGAATCGGCCTTTTCGCCGAGAAACGGATCGTCTCCCCAGCGTTCGGCCCCCAGGTGCAAGAGTTCGATAACGGTGTGCATGGGAATCTCCTTCCTTTCGGCAATTGCTTCAATTATCGCCGTCGACTTGCCCATCCGTCAAGTTCAAACGGGCATTCTTGTTTCTGCGGCGGCCGCATGCTACACTGGCGTCATGAAAGGCATAATCGTCGCCGCCGGATACGGCACCAGGTTCTTACCCGTTACCAAGACTATTCCCAAGGAAATGATTCCCCTCGTCAACGTGCCCTCGATCCAGTTTATCGTGGACGAGTTCGTCTCGTCGGGCATTACGGATATCGTGATCATCTCTTCCCGCAGAAAGGGCGTTTTGGAGGATTACTTCGACCGGGAGATCGAGCTCGAGTCCGTTTTCGAACGGGAGGGGAAGAAAAAACAGCTAAAGCTGATCGAGCCGGCACGGGCGAATATCGCCTTCGTTCGGCAACAGCGGATGATGGGCACGGGCCACGCGCTCATGCAGGCGCGTTCCTGGGTCGGCGACGATAGCTGCGTGGTCGCCTATCCGGACGATCTCCACGTGGGGCAGAAACCCCTGGCCGCCCAGCTTATCGACGCGTGGAAGGAAACGGGCTGTTCGGTCATGGCTTCCGTTACCGAACCGGGAGACGTGTCCCGATACGGCGTGCTCTCAATCGCCAAGGACGGGCGGCACGTTTCGGGCATCGTCGAGAAGCCCCTGCCCGGCACCGAGCCGAGCCATGAGGTATCGATCGGGCGCTATCTGTACACGAGCGAGTTTTTCGCCCTTTTGGATGAGGGGTGGAAACTTCACCAGGAGGCCGCCGAGAAAGCCGACCGCGCTCCCGGGGAATATTTCCATATATACGCGCTGAATAAGCTCATGGAGGCCGGAAAGGTCGTCTATTGCCCCGCGGAAGGCCTCAGGCTCGATACCGGAGAACCCGCCGGGTACCTGGACGCGGTGCTCCGCTACGCCGACACCCAGCCGGAATTGAGGGCGGTTATTGACCGCTTCGTGAAAGGCCGGTCTTGAGGAAGAGATAGGGCGCGAGTCCGGAGGCCCAGAAACCGCACAGGCCGTACCGAACGAAGCGCGCCAGGCGATACAGGGACGTTCCCTCGCCGGGAAACGCGATTTTCAGGCCGAAATACAGAATGGCCAATCCAACGAGCCCGATCGCCAGTCGGGCCCCTTTTTTTAAGAGGCTGCCCTCGGCGGCGCGAAAATCAGAAGATAGCAGGGCCGGTCCCGCGGCATACCCGAAGAGGATACCCCCCATGGAGGTATCTTCCCCGCCCAGGGCGTTCAGGGCTATCGCCCCCATGGCCGCGAGGGCGAGACGAAAGGTTGCCGCGGTGCGGGGCGCCTCTATAATCCTCGCGCGGTACGATTCGCGAATTCCCGCGACGGGCTGGATCGGCGTTTCGCGGGCGAACCGAACGAGGCGCGGTACCGCGATCAGTCCCGCAGCCGCGACCAGGGCGCCGACCGCCCATCCGCCAAGCACGTCCGTGGGGTAATGTACCCCGAGGTACACGCGGGAAAGGCCGATCAGGAAGGGTATGGCCAGAAAAAGGGCGATTGCGGCCTTGCGGGGCAAACCCGTCTTCCCGGCAAGCAGCGCGGGCCAAAAGGCCGCGGCGTTTTGGGAATGGCCGGAGGGAAAGCTCAGGGTAGGCTCCCACGCGAGGTTAATGGAAGGATCGAGGGCGTAGGGGCGGGGTTCCCGTATCCATTCTTTCAGGCCGATATTAAGGCCGTTGGAGACGAACAGGATCATTCCCGCCCGAAACGCGCGGCGCTCGTCCACGCACCAATACATGAAGGCGATTATGACGATATAGGGCATGGCGCTTCCCGCGTCGCTTACGAGCTTCGCGACGGCAGTGAGAAAGGCGGGGCGCGCGCCCTGGAAGGCCCGAATGGCCTCGAGCCCCCACTGGAGAACGGCCGAGCCGGTCCTTCCTGAGAAAAAGCCGTTTACCGCCTCCTGGGCGGCCATGGTTAGTTCGGACATGGTTTCCTCCCGTTCTCTTTACCGCGCGCCGAAGGGATCAAGGCCCCCTCCCGCGCTTTCCGCCGGCTTTTGCCAGGGATACTCGGCGCCGCGTCCCGCGTCCGGCCTGAGGTCGGAGTAACGGCCCGAATTGTTCCAGTAGGTATAGCCCTCGTTTACGGAATCGCGCACCCCGAAGGCCTGCCGCTGCACGTAATCCTGATCGTACCAGGCGCGGTCGTATGACACGTTCAGGTAGAAGGCCTGCGCCCAGGGCCGCACGATCGCCTTGTTCCGCGCGATGATGGCGTTTCGGTAGCTCCCGTAGTAGAAAATGCGCCAGGGGCGGTCGACCGCCGGGTTTTGGGCGAGAAAGTCCTGCTCGAAATGGCTTGGGTAATACATGGGGCATATCGCGTCCACGTAGCGGGAGAGCAGCTCAACGTCCTGGCCGGTCCGCGCGCCCGTCCGGTACCAACCGTTTGCGCCGTAGATATCGATGGAAATAGGCGCCTCAATTCCCTTGCGTGCGAAGGAAAGGAAGGACATGAGCGCGCTTTCCTTGTCCATGCCCCGGTCCTGCCAGCGAAAGCTCGCGTCCGCAAGGTTCGCGCCGTCGGTGGGGAATCGGATATAGTCGAATTGAATTTCGTCAAACCCGCGGGCGACCAGTTCCCGGGCGATGGCCACGTTATAGGCCCACACCGACTCGCTGTAGGGGTCTACCCAGTATTCTTCGTAGTATTTCCTGACTTTCTCTGGCTTTGGCGCCTCAAGGGGAACGGTTTCTGCCTTCTTCGCGTCCGGGGTTCCCGACTCGGCGGCGTTTGCCGCTACCTCTACCTGGGGCGTGACCATTTCGTAGCCTTGCCAGGCCTTGTTCTCCCGCTTGTCCCATACCGCATATTTTGCCCCGTCGTAACGGGCGAGAACCTTGTCCTTGAATACCACGATCCGGGCCACGAGGTATATGCCGTTTTCTTTGGCGGTTTTCACGAATCCGTCCAGCTCTATGCCCTTTCCGGGCTTGCCGACGGCGAGGATCGAGGGATCGCGCGCGTCGAATCGGAGCACGCCGAAATCGTCTTTCATGTCCACGACCATCGTGTCCAAGCCGTTTGCCTTTAGCGTTTTAATGTGCCCCGCAAGTCCTTCGGGCGAGCTTACCTGCCATACCGGGGCGTAAATGCCCTTCCGTCCCGAGGCCCGGCGGGCGAAGGAACCGGAGGCCTCGCCGGCAGAGGCGAGCCAGAGTTCCGAAAGCGAGAGGTCTCCGCGGCCGGCGGTAAGGGCCGCCGGTAACCACATGCATTGCGCGCCTTCCCCAACCGATGAAAGGGTGCGTTCCGCAATGTCGAAAGGCCTATCGGCTCCCCCTGACCATTCCCGAACGCTTCCGGGAGCGGACCACGCGAAGCCCGAGGCGAAGGCCTGGAGCCCGTCTACCGTGTCGGCCGGCCGGGGCCCCTTCCATACCGTCTTAAAGGATTTGGCGGCCCAGTCCAGGGAATAGATCCGGGGCATGAAGGTTTGCGCGGCGTACAGCGTAATGCCTTCGGGGGCGTTGAGGACGGAGAGGTCCGATACTTCGTCTGGCCACTTAATGGTAGGAACCTTTTCCAGTCCGTCGTTCAGGTCGGTCCATACGGGCTTGGCCGCGTCGGGCCTGATCCACGAAACGCCGTAGATGGGATGGCTCATAAAAACCGTGAGCCGGTTCGCGCCCTCGGAATCGGGAAGGGTGAGCGCGGCCACGGCCTTAACGCCGGTGGTTTTGGCGCTCAGCCCGAGGCTTTTCCAGGTGAGCCCCCCGTCGCGGGTCAGGTACACGCTGTCCTTATTCGCCGTGACCAGGATGGCCGGATCCGACGGGTGCGGTTCCAGGTCCTTGAGCTCCTGCACCTCGCGAACGAAGGTTTTTCCCGTGCCCGCGCCCCCGTCCTCGGGTACCTTGAGGGTTTTTACCGGGAGCCCGCCGTTTCGCTCCTCGAAGGAAACGAGGTCGAGGCTCGTGAACACGCCCGCCCCGGTCAGGAAGTACCAGCGGCCCCCGACGCGGAGGATCTTTCTCACGTCCGTAAGGGTCCCTATCCTCCGGGCTTGAGCGCCGTCGATCCTCCACAACCCGTCGGCGGTACCGACCAGGCGGGGCGAAGGTGCGCCTTGGAGCGACGCGGCCGGTTGGCCGTTAAACGACTGGGCCCCCAGATAGTGGGGCTTGAGGATCTGGGGCGCGATCAGGGCCAGGGAACATAAAAGCGCGGGAAAAGGGGAAAAAACGGAACGTTTCATAGGTTTTCCTAGATTAACAAAAAAACGTCGGTTGAAAAAGGCTCCGATGTACGTATAATGGGAGATACCCGGGATAATCCGTCCGCGGGCACATTCAGGAGGCTTCGCTATGCCGAAATCCGTGACCAAAATATGCGGTATACTCACTTCCGGCGGCGACGCCCCGGGCTTGAACGCCGCCATCCGCGGGGTCGCCCGCACCGCCATCGACGTGTACGGCATGACCGTCGTCGGTTTTGAGCACGGATACCGGGGCTTGATAGAGAACCGGTACCGTACCCTGAAGCCTTCCGAATTCTCCGGAATTCTCGCCCAAGGCGGAACGATCCTCGGAACCTCCCGCGAAAAGCCCTTCAAGGACAAGATCGGGGCTTTCGGCACCGATTCTCCGAGCGCCGTGGAGGCGATAAAGGAAAATTACGGCAAATTGGGGCTCGACTGCCTCGTGGTACTCGGGGGAAACGGCACCAATACCACCGGGGCCCGGCTCGCGGAAGAGGGCCTGAACGTAATCGGGCTTCCCAAAACCATAGATAACGACATCGTGGAGACCGATATCACCTTCGGCTTTCACACCGCGCTCTCGGTCGCCACCGACGCGATTGACCGCCTGCACTCCACCGCCTCCAGCCATAACCGCGTCATGGTCATCGAGGTGATGGGCCACAAGGCCGGTTGGCTGGGCCTCTATTCCGGCGTGGCCGGGGGCGGCGACGTGGTCTTGCTGCCCGAAATACCCTACGACATTCACGCCATTGCCCGGCACCTGGAACAGCGCGCGAGCAACGGAAAAACCTTCTCCATCGTCGTGGTGGCCGAGGGCGCCCGTTCCATCGCCGAGGCGGCCCTGGACAAAAAGGCTTTTAAACGGGCCCGCGCCGAAATGACGGGCTCGATCGGCTACCGGGTAGCCCGGGAGATAGAGGCGGAAACGGGGCTGGAGTCGCGGGTGACCGTGTTGGGGTATCTGCAGCGCGGGGGAACCCCGGAGGCCTACGACCGCGTTCTCGCTTCCCAATTCGGCACCGCCGCCGCCAACATGCTCGCTACGGGGGATTACGGCAAGATGGTCGCCCTTCAGGACAATCGATTGGTGGGGGTGCCCCTGGAACGGGTGGCGAACCGGATTAAGACGGTGCCGCTCGACCACCGGATGATAGAAACCGCCCGCGACGTGGGTACCTGCCTGGGCGACTGACCCCGTAAAGGGCGCCGTTCCCGTCGCGCGTCAGGGCAGCGGGCGCGGTTCCGCGATTCCGTACCCCTGGGCGTAGTCCACCCCGATATTCCGCAGCATGCCGATTATTTCCCCGTTTTTCGCGTATTCCCCGATGGTTTCCAGTCCGAGGATGCGGCCCATGCTGCTCATGGCTTCTACCATGGTAAAGTCGATGGGGTCCCGGTCCATGTTCCTGATGAAGGACCCGTCGATCTTGAGATAGTCGACGGGCAGGTTTTTCAGGTAATTGAACGAGGAAAAGCCGGACCCGAAATCGTCCAGGGCGAATTTGAAGCCCCGTTCCTTCAGGATATAGATAAAACGGGAGGCCGACGTGAGGTTGTGAATGGCGTTGGTTTCGGTAATCTCGATGCAGAAGCGCGCGGGATCTATCAGGTGCTCTTCCGCCTTTTCGACGATGAACGAGATAATGCTTTCGTCTACCAGGGACGCGCCGGAGAGGTTCAGGCTGAAAATTCTGGCCGCCAGGGGGTTTTTTTCCACGGTTAGCCGTTTCCACGCGGCAAAGGCCCGGTCTATCACCCATCGGTCTACCTGGGGCATAACGCCGTACCGTTCCGCGATGTGGACGAACTCGCCCGGCATGAGGATTGCCCCGTCGGTTCGCCGTATCCTGATCAGGATCTCGATCTTCGCGTCGCCGGCCCGTTCGGACAGGGGCTCTATGGGCTGGTAATAGAGCCGGAACTGGTTTTTATGCAGGGCCTCGTGGATCAGGCTTATCCATTCGCTCACGGTGATCGCCGAATGGTTGGCCTGGCCGTCTTCTAGGAATTCATACCGGTTTCCTCCCGAGGCATGGACCTGGTGCACGAGGTTCGTGCCGGCCAGCATCAATTCATGCTCGCTCCGGAAGTTCTTGGCCAGGGAGACGATGCCCGCGCTGAGGGTAATGGGATAGGTTTTCCCCATCCACTCGAACGCCTCGGCTCGAAGGGTTTCCAGGAGTTCCCGTACCGCCTTCTCGGGGTTTCCCTGGGTCACCACCACGAAATCGTCACCGCCGAGCCGCGAGGCGAATCCCCGCGAGCCGCACACCCGGCGGAGCAACTGGGCGGTTTTCACCAAAAGCGCGTCTCCCGCGTCGGTGCCGCAGGCGTCGTTAATGAGCTTGAAGTGGTCAATGTCCACGAAAACCGCGTGGTCGAAACCGCCGTCGTGGCCGCTCCCGCGAAGGGCCTCGGTCATGCGGAGGGCGAACTCGTTCCGGTTGAGAAGTCCCGTGAGCTGGTCATGGGTCGTTTGGTACTTCAGGTCGTCCGATATTTCGTGCAGCCGCGAGATATCGCGAAAGGAAAGGATAGCGTGGTTGTGCTCTCCTGCGTCGTGCGTAACCGACATTTCTACCACGTACGTCTTTCCGATCCGGTTCGATAAACGGAGTTTGCCCGGGCGTAGGGCGGTTTGTTCCCGGGAATACCCGGGCACGGGAAAGGATTCGCCGGTTTCGAGGTCCGATAGGGTTAAGAGGTTTTCCAGTGCCCTGTCCCGCGCCTCGAGGTCTGAAATGCCGAGAAGGGTTTCCGCCTCGGGGTTAATGAATACGATCTTGCTCGCGCGATCAAGCGCGATGATCGCGTCGCTGGTCGAATTGAGAATGGCGGAAAACAGTTCCTCATTCTTGCGAATTTTCGTCTCGGCGAAGTTTTTATAGAGGGAGACCTCGATGACCGTGGCGAGCTCCCGATCCCGGATCGGCTTGAGTAGGTAGCCGAGCGGTTCGGCCTCTTTCGCCCTCTCTACCAGCGCCTCATCGGTATAGGCAGTCAGGAAAATTGAGGGGATATTTTCTTCCCACCGGATTTTTATCGCCAGGTCTATCCCGTCCATACTGCCGGGAACCACGATATCCATGAGTACGACGTCGGGTTTCGATCGTTTGATGGCCGATAAGGCCTGGTCCGTATTGTCTGAACTGCCGACTACCGAGTACCCAAGATATTCAAGCCGG
Organism: Spirochaetota bacterium; assembly: GCA_023443865.1. Taxonomy (GTDB): domain Bacteria; phylum Spirochaetota; class Spirochaetia; order Treponematales; family Treponemataceae; genus Teretinema. The sequence goes on from JAEZST010000010.1 coordinate 242,538, forward strand.
CGCCTGAGGTCTTGGGCGATAATGGGTTCGTCCTCGACGAGAAAAATGCGTTCGTTGCTCATGAACTAGCTCTATCCAACAATTCCCTGATTATGGCCTGAGGCGGTTTTCTTCCCGCAAGAAGGGTAATGTCGGCCATTCTAGCATAAATTTCCGACCGTTTGACGAAAATATCCCGAAACTTTTCCCTTGGATCGCCGTTTTGGAGAAATTTTGGCCAGCGTCCATCCCTTTCCGCGCTTTTTTGGACCCGATCGAACAGAATCTCGAAGGGCGTGTCTATGTATACGATGGTTCCGATTTTCTTCAGGCAGTCGAAGGCTTTCTGGTTTTCCGCCAATGCGCCTCCGGTGGCTATTACCCAAGCGGCATGGGGGTCCTTGGCGCATTCGGAGGCGAGCCATTCGCAGGCCCGCGTTTCTTCGCTGGCCATGAGCGCGCTTCCGCCCTCATCGAAGAGTTCTCTCGGCGTTTTGCCGCATCTTTCGGCTATCAGGGCGTCGGTATCGGTAAAACGGGCATTAAGCTTTCGGGCCACCTGGGCGCCGATGGTGCTTTTACCCGTGTGTTTGAGTCCGGTTAAAACGAGTATCATCGGATGCACTATACCGAAATCCCCGCTTGTGTTAAAGGCCATGGCGGGGGTATGCTTTTCGCATGACGATACCAGTCGCGCTGGCCCTTTCCTTTCTTCCCGTACTGCTTTGGGGAATCCTCGGCGTGTTGAGCGCCTTGTCCCCGCCGAAAGACCTGCCCGCCCTTTACGCGGCCGGGGTGCTTTCCGGCCTGGGGGCCGTGACGTGCGCGGTTCTTTCGCAATTGGGTATCGGCCTGATCTTTCCGGCGGGCCCTTCCTATTCGGGAACGCCCCTCGCTTCCATAATCGTCGCCGTGACCGAAGAATCGGCCCGTACGGCCGCCATCGGCATTGCCGTGGCTTTCTTGCCCATTATTTCCGGCGTCCGGGGCGACGATAGCGCGGACGAATCCGCGTACCGGAGAGGGGTCCTGTGGTTCGGCCTCCTTTCCGGCCTTACCTTTTTCGCCTTCGAGAGCCTGTGGTACGCCCTTCGTTCGCCCGAAAGCCTTGCCCTTCGCCTGGCCTGGACCTTACCCCTGCACGGCTCCGCCGGCATTATGGCCGCGAGCGTTTTTTCGGCAGGGGGGAAAAGGTGGGGGGGCTTCGCCCTCGCCGTCTTTTTTCACGCCGCCTGGGATTTTTGCATGGAGCCTTCCCGTGCCTCTTCCTCGGCTTTTCTCTTTTTATCCCTGCTCAGCCTGCTTGGGGCGGTCTTTACCGCTTTTATCCTGTGGAACGCCGCGCCGGCCGGGGATTCCGCACCCGGGGCCTAGAGCATCGCCTGAAGCCGATATACGTCTTCCACGCCGTCCACTAAAATGCCGCCCATTCCCAATTCGAGGGGGAGGGCCAGGTCGATGTCATAGCGATCGCCTATCGAAAGGCATTGGGAAGGGGCCGCCCGTGCGGATTCGGCGGCGATGAGGAAGGGTTTTTCGTGGGGTTTCGAGAAGCCCGTGGTATCGAGCCCGACGAGATGGGGGAATAGATCGTCCACGCCCAGGGCGCGCAGGGTTTTTCGCGCGGTCTTGACCGGATTGTTGGTGACAGAGCGCAGGGCGAAGCGGCGGGCGAGACGCGTAAGGGTTTCGCGAAGCCTTTCGTCGCGGCCGAGATACCGCTCCGGCTCTACCAGCGTTTCCCGCCAACGCACGCTTTCCTCGATGGGAATGCCGAAGCGCGTCATCGCGTTGCCCAGGCTGATTTTGCCGCCCGTTTCCCTTTCGTGCCGTTCCCGCACCTCCGCGATTAGCGCGCGGGCCTCGTCGGCTTCCAGGCCTCGCAGGGTCGCGAAGTGGCGTATTTGGGCGTCTACCTGCTCGTGGGCGTATTCGGGATGGGTGTAGAGGGTTGAGTCGATATCGAAAATGACGCAGCGAAGGTCAGACGGAATTCGGTAGACCTTCATCGGTTATCCTTCCACTCGAGGTATTTCTCCCCGTATTCCCGGGCCCTGACGGGGTTGGGCTCGTAGCGTTTTTTGATGTTTACCATGCTTCGCGCCGCCTCGTCGATACTTGCGTATTCGCCGATGGCCGCGAAGGCGAGGGCCGCGTCTCCCATAAGTTCGCCGTCGGGGGTATCGGTAAGCTCGAAGGCCTCCCCCGTAATGTCTGCCTTCATGGCGTTCCACTGATCGTTGCGCGCCTGCCCGCCCGAGAGCCGCCATGCCGGCCTGAAGCCGGTCGCCGCCCGCAGGGTTTCGGCCGCCTCGCGTACCGTAAAGCCGATTTCTTCCACCACGACCCTTCCCGGGTGCGGCGCCTGCCCGTGCCGGGGCCGTATGTCGCTCGCCAAAATCTCCCGCATGATTTCCGGATAGGACCGGCCCGCCTGCCCGCTCGCCTTTCTCCATTCATGGAAGATCGCCCCCGTGTCCGGGAGCAGGCACGAAGCGTTCCACCGCTCGCCCAAGACGCCCGGAAGGACCCGGACGCCCGGCGCGGGGGTAGGGAATGCGGTGCAGAGGTTGAGGCCCTCGCTGGTACCCGCGCGGTCGCAGCCGACGCCCGGCTCTATGGTGCCCGTGCCGACGAGGGCGACGAAGAAGTCGGGACCGCCAGAGACGACGGGGATTCCCGGGGGCAGGGGAATGGAATCCGAGGCGGGGCCGGAACCGGTTCGGCCGATCAGGGCTCCGGCCGGGACATAGGGCGCGAGCTTCTCCGCCGATAGCCCCGCGGCGGCGAGTTCGCCCGGCGTCCAATACGCGCGTTCGTACCGCGCTTCGGGGAGTACGGTGACCGCCTCCCCCGTGAGGGCCCACACGAGCCATTCCGGGCCGGAAAGGACGTATTTCGCCGAGTCCCAATCCTCGGGGAACCGGTTTCTGTATTCGAGGAGCCTCGGAATGAAAAGGGATTCGCCGCCGTAGGGCCGCGCGAGGGGTTCGTTCCACAGAAGCGTCGCCCCGGAGCCGTCTGAGGGGGTTACGGAGGCGAGCGTGGGTCCGTTGCCGGAAATCGATACCGCGGCGAGGCTTGAGCCGGGGGATAGGATCGTGACGGCATCCGATAGGGCAAGCGCCCAGTCCGAGCCGGAACGGCGGGTGTCGGGAAAGCGGCAGCGCGAACTCGCGAGAATGGCGCCGTCGGGGCCAATGAGCGCCGCCTTCAGTGACGAGGTACCGATGTCGACGGCAAGGACCGCTCGATTCATGAAAGGCCTTACTCGATCTCCGTCGACTTGTCCTGTTTCACCAGTTTTTCGATGATCGAGCGGTTATCGAGAAGGTCGCTCAGGGATTGGTCGTGATGAATTCGGGAAATTACCTGGGCGAACAGGCCCGATACGTTGGTCTTGATGTACCATTCCTTGGAGAGCAATTCCTCGTGGTATACCGCGTTCGTGCCGATTATGCGGAAGAAGTTGCCCTTCTGGTAGGCTTCGTCGAAAAGCTCGATGGCGTTACCGGTGAAGAAGGGGAGGCTTATCGCGGCGATGACCTTGGTCGCGCCCTGCTCCTTGAGGAAGGCCATGGCCTTGAGGAGGGTACCGCCGGTGCCGAGCATATCGTCTGCCAGGAACGCCACCTTTCCCTTTACGTCGCCCAAAAGCTTCACGCTCATGATATTGGTAGCCTTAGCGTCCTGGGTGACCACCGAGTAATCGCGTTCCTTATAGAGCATGGCCAGCGGCTTTTGGAGCCCGGTCGCGTAGAATTTATTCCGGTCGATGGCCCCGGTGTCCGGGGAAACCACCACGAAATCGTCCTTTTCGCTGGTAAGGTCCACGATCTTGGCGAGTTCGCGGATAATCTGATAGCTCGCGTGCAGGTTCTCGATGCGGGCGTTCATGAAGGCGTTCTCGATTTCCCGGGAATGGATGTCGAGGGTAATGATCTGCTCTACCCCGAGGCTTTCGTACAGGTGCCCGAGGAGGCTGGCGGTCAGGCCCTCGCGGCCCTTTTTTTTATGCTGCCTGGAGTAGGGATAGACGGGGAGCACGAGGGAAATCTTGCGCGCGCCCGCGTGTCGTACGGCGTCGATGGTCACGAGCAGGCTCATGATATGGTCGTTTACCGAAAGGACCTGCCGGTTCTTGCCCTCGTTAAGGTCGAGGGCCTGGTGGTTTTCCACGTCCTGGAAAATAAAAACGTCCTTGCCGCGGATGCAGTCAAGGATCTCGGTTTTCACTTCGCCGTTCATGAACCAGGTAAAGCGCGTTTTGACCTTAAAATCGGGAGCGCGGTATTTCGTTATATCGCCGCGGATACAGATATCGGACGTTTGCAGATCGTTATAAAAGTTGACGTCTTTCACGAGATTGACCCGGTCCACCTCGTACCGTTTCGCAAGCACGTCGCTTTTTTGGCGGAACCTTCTGCTGTAGATGTGGTTCAGGTGCTTAATAGTCTCGTCGGCAAATTTCTCGCCGCCCGGACACGCCACGATTGCAAGGTCAGTAGGCTCTGAATACGTCATCTATTGTTCCCCGAGGGCTAATATGTACCACGTATCGGGAAAACATGCAAGATTGGCGGGCGGATTCATGCCTTTGCGGTCGTTTTCAACCGAACCGTACCGTTTGCGCGGATATGACTCATTTATCCAGGATAGTGATTTCAACCCGCCGGTTCCGGGCCCGGTTAGCCTCCGTATCGTTTGGCGCGATGGGATGTTCGGCGCCGAAGCCCCGGGTATATACCTCATACTCGCTCCGCACGCCCCGTTCCACCAGGTAGCGGGCCACCGCTTCCGCCCGCTCTTCCGATAGCTTTTGCCGCGCCTCTTTCGTTCCCGCCAGGGCCGTATGGCCCGTAATTAAAAGCTCCTTGTCGGGGTAACGCTCGAGAAAGGCCGCCAGCTTCGAGATTTTATCCTTTTCGGAGGGAAGGAGCCGGGCGGAATCGGCCTCAAACTGGATATTTTCCAGGGAGAGTGTTACCCCTTCCTCGGTGGCCTCGGCTCGGGCGTCGGCGATGCCGAGGCGCGATATTTCGTCGTTCAGGTCGTCGGCAATTTTCTCCCGGTCCAGGTTACCCGTGGCCGCGGTGGTCGCCTCAGACGTGCCGCGCCATTCGAAGGTACGGCCCGAATCAAGCTGCAGCTGGATGCGGAATTCCTCGGAATAGGAATCCATGATGCCCCGCTCGTTATCCCACAGGATTTTCTGTTTTGACCAGCCCATGGTGGTGACCGGGACGTCCGAACCGGGCTTCGCCTTCAGCGTGGCGGGAGAATCGAAGAATATCGAGTATTCAGCGGCGATCAGGTGGAGCTTTTTACCGTCCTTTTCCTGGGGCCCGACGTAGGTATAGGTGACCTCGAAGGGCACCCGAAAGGGCTTTTCGATGCCGAAATCGTCCCGGAAATCGTGGGCTTCCTCTCCGGTTCCCTTCCAGTTCTGGCCGACCTGTACGTCGCCCGCCGGAAACGAGGGAACGTTTCGGACCACCGGCATGAAGTAGGAATCGTCTATCTCGAGCGTGCCCAGGGCGTTTCTGCGGAAGGAACTCGGATACTCCTTGCCCCAGGGAAGGGTTCGATTGCTCGTTTTCTCGCTGGTCATGAAGGTACAGTCATGCCGTGCGGAGGTTAAACCGGCGGAATCGGTCCGAACGTCGGATACCTTGAGCGTGGCGCGATAGGTAATTTCTGCGGTATGGTGGGGAATTCTATTGATGTAGGCCGTCTCGTTTACCACGGAATTGACGCGCCATTGGTCTCCGTCCCTGAACTTAAAACGGAAGGTTTCCGCCGCGGCGGGCAAGGCGCTCCAGAGGATAGCCGCGGCGGCGAGGGCCGCAAGGCGGCGGGCGTGGATATTCATGCCCATAGTATCGGCAGGTACTGGCGCAGACTCAACCGGAGTGGTAGGATGCCCGCCATGCGCAACATGATCGAGGGTCGGCCCGCCCGGCTCATCCTCTCTTTTTCGTTACCCCTCCTGGCGGGAAACGTCCTGCAACAAACCTATAATCTCGTAGATTCCCTCGTGGTGGGAAATTTCGTGGGAAAGGAAGCCCTTGCGGCGGTGGGCGGCACGTTTATCCTGAACTTCCTGCTCGTCTCCCTGTTTTCCGGGCTTGGCATGGGCTTCAGCATCGTCATTTCCCAGTTTTTCGGCGCCGGCAAGGGCGACCGGGTTAAGGCGGCCGTGGATACGGGCTACGCGGTATCGCTCATCGGCGCTATTCCCGTGACCGTCGCCGGAATCGCGTTGGCCGTGCCCCTCCTTCGCCTCCTTAACGTTCCTTCCGGAGCCACCATGGAAATGTCCTCCGCCTACCTGACGATCCTCTTCGCGGGAACGGCGGGGAGCTTCGGCTATAACCTGAACGCGGGCATTCTCCAGGGCCTGGGCGACTCGGTCTCGTCGCTGGGCTTCCTCGCCATCGCGACGGTTTTGAACATAGCCCTTGATCTCCTTTTCGTCGCCGTATTCGGGTGGGGCGTGGAAGGCGTGGCGTGGGCGACGGTAATCTCGCAGACCGTTTCCTTCGTGATCGGCGTAATCTTCATCGTGAGAAAATTGAAACTGACCGATCTCCGCCTCAAGGGTTTCCGCGTCGATGTTCCCATCCTTCGGGAATGCGCCCGAATCGGGCTTCCCGGCGGCTTTCAGAACATGCTCTTTTCCCTGGGGACCATGGCCATACAGCGATTGATCAACGGCTACGGCCCCGCGTTCATGGCGGCGTACAGCATTTCCGGCAGGATAGATTCGCTGGCCTTTATGCCCATCGCGAGTTTTTCGAGCGCCGTGACGACCTTTATCGGCCAAAATACCGGGGCGAAGCGGTTGGACCGGGTAATCCGGGGGCACCGGGCGACGCAGCTCATGAGCGGCGCGGTCTGCGTGACCATAAGCGTCGGCATCATCCTCTCGGCCCGGTTCCTTATGGGCCTTTTTACCCAGGACCAAGAGGTTATCGAAAACGGGGCGCAGGTATTGTACCGCCTCATGCCCGCGTATTTTATGCTTTCGATCCTGTTTACGATGAATTCCGCGATCCGGGGCACCGGGGAATCCCTGCTCCCGTTCATCGCTTCCCTAAGTTCTTTTCTATTGATACGAATGCCCGCCGCCTACCTCTTGGACCATTTTTTCGGTAAAAACGAGATCGGTTGGTGTTACGGCTTGGGCTGGATCGTCGGCCTTTCGGTCGCGATTCCCTACTGGCTTTCCGGAAAGTGGAAAAAGCGGATTTTACGCTGAAAATTTGAAATTTATTCGGCCATGTTGTAACGTTACAGATGCAAGGGTTTTTTCATTATGTATATCGCGAAGCCGCATGAGCACCGGTTGCCCGATATGCTTCTTTCCAGATTCCCGGCAGGGTTTTAACTCCTCCTTTTACCTGCCGGGTTTTTTTCTTGGAACCCCGCTTTTTTCCCGGTCTTCACGAATCTTCCTTACAGAAAAAATGCGTCGCGTTTCTTCCGTTTTCCGGGTATTTTACGGGCGGAAATCGATTCCTTCGCCGCGTTTTCAAAAAAACCGCAAAAAACCGCTAAAAAGCGCAAAGCCGCTTGACCTTGCCCCGCGGTTTTGATACATTATCCATACAAACGACGCAGGATAGAGCAGTTGGCAGCTCGTCGGGCTCATAACCCGGAGGTCGTAGGTTCGAGTCCTACTCCTGCTAAAAACGACAAACCCGATAGGTTAACCCTGTCGGGTTTTTGCTTTTAAACCAGGTTCAGGACTAGGACTCGAACCGGAACCACCCAAGGTCAAACTCGCAACCCGGCAGGAAGACGAA
>JAEZST010000014.1 GCA_023443865.1 Spirochaetota bacterium
ACTCCTGCTAAAAACGACAAACCCGATAGGTTAACCCTGTCGGGTTTTTGCTTTTAAACCAGGTTCAGGACTAGGACTCGAACCGGAACCACCCAAGGTCAAACTCGCAACCCGGCAGGAAGACGAAGGTGACCGTTTGCTTTCCCCGTACCGGGTCCAGGTTAAACGAGCGTTCGGTATACGCCTCGGCGCGCCCGAATTCCACGATTTGGGTTCGCTGGCCTTCGCTTCCGTCGAAGCGGATATTGATCGAATTTAGCTCAAGCGGGGTTCGGCCGTAGATCGTGAGGCGCGAGCAGCCGATATCGCCGAAATCCATATCGCGGTATTCCAGGGACACGTTGTTGCCGATGCCCTCAATCGCGTTTCGTTCCGGGACCGGGGTAAAACGGTCGCCGTAAACCGCGTCGTTTTCCAGGGCGCCGATCTTGGCGCGGGCCTTGTCCGGGCGGGTAAACGAAAAGCCCTTTATGTGCGCCTTCCTTCGGAGCACGAAACAGACCGAGCCGATTCCCCTCATGCGGCGCGAAAGCTTCCAGGTTACCGACTGGTAGGTATTCCATTTTGTGGGGATGTCGTACGTCTCGAGGGCGAGCCTTTCGGTGCCTTCCTCGTCGGGCATGCCGTCCCATATTTCTACGGGGAACGGCTCGCTGTCCAACGCGAAAAGGGGGAGGGTGATCTCGTCTGAGCCCCAGGGCCCGAAATCGATCCCGTCAAAGCAAACGTAGCTCGTTCCGTCCCGCGGGGTCGCCACGCCGCGGTCGTTCCCGTTGCCGAGCTCCGCGTTCGTCCGCTTCCATAGGCCCCCCGAAACGAAATCGTAGGGGTCCAGGTACGCGGGCCCCAGGCCGCTGGCGGTGAATTCCAGTTGGGAGATGAGCCGGATTTTGTCGGAACCGTTTCTCGCCGTTGCCCGCACGCGGAAATTCCCGTCGCCGAGGGCGGTCAGCGTCGCGCTCGAACCGTCCGCGGCGGGTTCGATCCTCGCGAGGTTCGAATCGATCCCTGCGTCGTCGGTTACGCGCCATTCCACGTCGCGCCAGGTCGCGTTGTCGGGACGGAGCCGCGCGGTCACGGTTTTTGACGTAGCTTCCGGCCCGAACGCGGTGCCTCCTTCGCATGCGATTTCTATCTTCCTGACGGGTACCTCGCCGTTTTCCGGGCTTTCGGGATTTTCCCTGCGGCCCGCGCCGAGGATTCCGTGGGGCGATTCGGTCGCCTTCAGCGATATCCGCGTTCCTTGAAGTCCGGGAGAAGACACCTCTACGGCGATATCGCCCGGCTGAGTCCTGGCCGCGATCACGGCCAGGAGCTTGCCGCTGAAAAGCCTCCGGCTGGTGCCCTGATACTCGTCCCGGTCAGCGCTGTCGCCGTTGTCGAGCCCGACGAGCCGGCCGGCCCCGGTTACCCTGACGCGCACGCGGTTATTCGCGTTGGCTACCGGGATCCCGTCGGCGTCCACGACGGCGATTTCCGCGAAGGCAAGGTCCGCCCCGTCGGCGAAGAGCCGTTCGCGGTCTACGGTCACGACGATCCGTCGGGCGTCGCCGAAGGAGCGAATCCCGTCGCGGGCCACTTCGCGCCCGTCGTCGCCATAGGCAACGGCCTCGAGCGTTCCCGGAGCCCAGGGGAGACGCCAGGTCGCCGCGAGCGTGTCTCCCGCGCGGTGGTCTATCCGCTCGCGGCCCACGAGGGTCCCGTCCCGGTAGAGCGCCACCTCGTCGGCGTTCGAGCAGACGATCACGTCGATCGCCTGTCCCGGGTTGAAATCCCAGTAGGGAAAGACGTGGACCATGGGGGACTCCCCGACGTCGGTCCATTCCGCCTTGAAGCGATAGTAGGAATCCTTGGGGAATCCCGCGGTGTCGACCTGGCCGAAGTAGGAGTTTTTCGTGAAATAGGGCGTGGGTTCGCCGATGTAATCGAAGCCCGACCAGAGAAACTGGCCCAGGCAAAATTCGGCGTCGCGGTCGTCGGCGATACAGGCGTCGATGCTTTTTGCGCCCCAGCTCGTGGCGCTGTTTCCCAGCGAGGAACATTGTTCGTCGTCGTCGGCGAGGGTCGATCGGGAGGCGGGAAAACGGTAGATTCCCCGGCTGTGCGCGATTGAGGCGGTTTCGCTACCGTAGATGATCCAGTCCGGGTGGGACCGGTGGTGGCTTTCGTAATACTTCTCGGCGTAATTATAACCGGCGAGCTTCACGATATCGGCGCATTTTTGGGCGTTTTCCCAGGGCATGTAATTGGAGCCGATCGTCACCGGGGCGTTTCCGAGGCCGTCGTGGGCGGCGACCAGGTTCATGAGTGCGCGGGCGATTACCTGACCGCGTTCGCCCGCGTGGGTATCGTGAATCTCGTTCCCGATGCTCCACATGATCACGCTGGGGCGATTGCGGTCGCGGCGAATCCAGCTGGCCACGTCGCGTTCCGCCCACTCGGGGAAAAAACGGGCGTAATCGAAGGGGTTTTTCGGCTTTTCCCACATATCGAAGGCCTCGGAAAGGACGAGCATGCCGGTTTCGTCGGCGATTTCCATGAACGCCTCGGCGGGCGGGTTATGGGCGGTCCGTATGGCGTTAACGCCCATGCCTTTGAGGATCGCGAACTGCCTGCGAAGCGCCGCGGCGTTTACGGCGGCCCCAAGGCAACCCAGATCGTGATGCTGGCACACGCCGCGCAGTTTCACTCGCCTTCCGTTTAAGGAAAAACCGTCAGTCGGGTGAAAGGCGATTTCCCGGAACCCGAATCGGGTTTTCTCGCGGTCAATGACGTTTCCCTCCCCGTCCAGCAGTTCGGTAACGAGGGCGTAGCGTTCGGGGGAAGCGATATCCCACAGGCGCGGGCTATCGGCCTCGAGCGTGGCCCGATAGGTTCCGCCTTCGGCGTCTCGTTCCGCGTTCGCCCGGCACGTTTCGACGCCCTCGCTGTCCAGCACGACGAACCGAACCGCCTTTTCCCCTGACCGCGCGGTCTCGCCGGGAACCGCTCTCCCTCCGTCGATTTCCGCCGAAACGGAGATTCTCCAGGCGTTCCCCCCCAGCCTCCGCGGGGCGATATAAACCCCGTCTCCCGCGATATGCGCGTCCGGGCGGCTTATGAGCCACGCGTCGCGGTAGATGCCCGCGCCGGTGTACCAGCGGGAATTGGGCGCGCGATGGGTAACCCTGACGAGGATCTCGGCATCGCCGGCCGGGGAGGAATCGCCCGTTCGCAGGGCGTCGGTAATCTCGAATTCAAAGGCGGTATAGCCGTACTTCCATTCAAATACCCGCCGTCCGTTCACGAATACGGCGCTATCCATATAAACGCCGTCGAACCGAAGGAAGGTCCTCCTCCCTTCGGCCCCGAGCGCTTTGAGCTCCGCTGCGGATAACGGGCGCCGATACCAGCCGATTCCGTCGGCGTACAGGTCAGTGACGCGTTCAATGAGCCAGTCGTGGGGGAGGTCAACCGCCTTCCAGGGCGCCCCCTGGCATGGTATCGCCTCGGAAGCGGATTCTGCCGGGAGCAGGAGGAATTCCCATTTGTCGTACAGTAGCGTTCGGTCAGCCATCTCGTTCTCCTCGGGCTCCCATTCTGTCCGCCGTCGGCGAAAAGATCAACCGAGAAACGGGCTACGCGCGCGTTCTTTACGAAACCCTGCCTTTTTTTCGCGATATTGTATTAGAATGGAACTATGAAATTACATTCATTTATCGATAAACGGCTTGCCTTGTCCTACCGGGATAGAGACCCCGAGGACCTTGAAATCGCGCGAACTCTTTTCGTCGTTACCGCGGGTCTGTCCGCGATCGCGCTTCTGATGGCCTTCTTGATCCAAAGCAAGGGTAACGAACGGTATTTGGTCGCCGGCCTATTCTGTATCCTCGCGGCGCTCACCGTCTTTACCCTTTTCGGCAAGGCGAAGATCGCCAGTTTTCTCACAACAACCGTGCTATCGATGGCCCTATCCGGGCTCGTCTTTCTCAATCCCGAAGGGCACGGGTATTTCGAGCCCTACTTTATCGGTTTCCTCAATCTTTTTGCCATGGGCCTTACCGTTTTGGTGGAATATCGCTCTTGGCAGGTATTCTTTCCCGCCGCCTATTCGACCTTCGCTATCGTAATCGACCTTATCTTCCGCGTGGTGCCCCAGGCCCGGGCCGCGGGAGAAATCCCCCAAATCGACGACGGGGCGATCGTTATCATCCTGACTTTTCTCGTCGCCATTTCTTTGAATGCCTTGATAAACCGCGAAAAGCGGTTTCTCGCCCATAGCCGCGAGGCTACCGCCCGGGCAGACCGTCAGCTCGCGCTGTTGAAAGGCGCCCTGGACGCATCCACCACCTCCTTGGCTCAGGGGAATATGCTAAGCGATTCCGCCAAGAAAACCGCGGCTTTTGCCGCCGATTCGGCAGACTTGGTCAAGCGGGCCGAACGGGCAATGCATGCCCTCGCGGACGATAGCAGAAAGCTGGGCGAAGAAATAAGCGAAATCGGGGCAAGTTCGGCCCGCGCCCGTTTAAGCGCCGAGGGGCAAAGCAGCGTCATTAACGAAACCTCCGCCGCGATCGAGCAGATGACCGCCTCTATCCGGAACATAAACGGCGTTACCCGCGACCGGCAGGGCGCGGTACGCGAGCTTTCGAAAAGCACCGACGACGGCCGGAACATCGTTTCCGCCTCCTCGAAATCCATGGGCGCGGTGGAGTCTTCCACCGGGGCTATTTTGGATATCGTGAACGTGATCAGCGCGGTCGCGGCCCAAACGAACCTATTGGCCATGAACGCCGCGATCGAGGCCGCCCACGCGGGCGAGGCGGGCCGCGGTTTCGCGGTGGTCGCCGACGAAATACGGAAACTCTCGGAGCAAACGAGCAAGAGCGTTAAGGCCGTCACCGATACGGTCAAGGGCACCATACGGGACATACGGGCCGCCGCCGACAACAACGACCGGGCCGTACGCTCCTTCGAGACCATAGCGAAGGAGGCCGAACTCGTTTCCGGGGCCATGCAGGAGATAATCGACGGCCTGGACGAGCTTTCCAAGGGTACCGACGAGATTAACCGCGGCGTATCCGATTCGGTGACGAGCACCAACGAATTGCGCGACGCGGTGGCCGCCCTGGACCACCAGATCCTGAAGGCCCGCGAAAGCCTGACCGCGCTGGAAGAGGCTTCCCGGCAGGTCGACTCCGATCTGACCGCCGTGGGCCGAACCATCGATTCCATCTCGTCTGAAGCCGCGAGCGTAGACGCCATCGGAACCGCGAACGCGCTGGGCCTGTCCGAGCTCAACGCGGCATTGAGTCTCGTAGAGCGCTGAGAATGGGCCTAACCGCGCGCGGCATGGCGGTATGGGCCTTTCCCGAAAACCTACTATTTCCCGGTAATTATGGGTATTATTTATTGACAATTTGCGCAAAATGCCCGATTCTGTGTAAGTTAACCGCGGTTGTAAATAACCGCGCAGAAGGAGATTATCATGACCAAACGCATTTCCCTGTTGGTTGCCGCCGTCGCGGCTTCCCTTTTCGTCGGCTGCGCCACCACCCAGCCCGTTGCCCAGGCCGCGCCCATTCCCGCAGCCGTCGCTTCCGCCGCCCTGAAGGATTCCCCCATAACCATGGCGAACATAGACGAGTTTATCGGCCGCCCCGGCGTTATGGTCGTTGACCTCCGCAATTTCGAGGACCGATTCAACGGCGGCTATATCATCGGTACCGAGGCGATTCCCTTCTTCCAGTTCCTGGACGGCCGCATGGCGACCCGGGGAAAGGTTGACGGCAAGGACACGTGGGACGCTGCCCTCGCCACCACCAACGACGGTTTCGCCTTCGGGAATTACTTCCCCAAGGACGACGCAATCGTTCTTTTCTGCGCCAGCGGCACCCGCGCGGCCTTCGTGAAGACCGTTCTCGACGCCAAGGGCTATACCACCTTCAACGCGGGCGGCTTCAAGGATTATAAGGGGCCCCGCAAGGTACTCGGCGACGGCACGTACGCCCTTCCCGCCCCGGCGGCCCACTAATGGCAAAGTCTTTCGCGTATCGGGGCGCGGCCGCGGCATTGGTCGCCCTCATAACGGTTTTGGGCGGTTGCGCGGGTACCCCCGCGGCCGGAAAAGCCTCCCCCGCGGCGGGCCAAGCGCCGGCGGGAACGGAGCGAATACTGCCCTACACCCATATCGACGGCTTTGGAACCCCGAGCGACGAGCTCGCCTGGATTTCCTGGGAGTTCGAGGCCTTGGACTTCGTGAAGTACCAGATCGACTATATCTCCTGTACCTGCAGACCCGATTCGATCAACAAGCAGTCGCTGCTGTACGTCGAAATCGCCAAGGGCGGGACGGGCGGAAAGATACGGAAGGTTTGGTTCGATTACTGGGGCGATAGCCCGTATATGCCCGACGGTACCACCCGCGAGGAAATCGAGACCAACTTCATGCCGAAGCTGGTGAATACCAAGGCCGCCGACGTGGAAGCCCTGGATACCATGAGCGGCGCGACGGTAACCACCGTTAACCTGAAGCAGATCCTCGGCGCGGTATTGGCGTACCATAACGATAAGTACGCCGCCCCGGGCCTGGGCGAAGCCCCCGACTATGTCGACGCGGAAAGCGGCGCCACCGTCGCGGACTAAACGGCAGAGAGCCTGAGAAAGCTTCGAAAAAGACCGAACCGGTACGCGGTTCGGTCTTTTTTTTGCCGAACGCGGTAGCCCCGAACGGGGTGCCCCGAACGAGCGTCGCCGTCGCCCCGTCAGCGGTTGGTTACGTGCATGGTCCGATACCGCTGGCGCGATTCGGTAGGCGTTTCCCCCTTGCGGGCCTTGAATTGCCGTATGAAATTACGCGTGGAATTGAAGCCCGAATCGTAGGCGATGGAATCGATGGTGTTGTTGCTTTCCTCGAGGAGGCAGGTGGCGTACTTGATCCGTTGATCGATTATGTAATCGCCGAGCGAACGGCCCATCCGGGCCTTGAAGATGCGGCCCAGGTAGTCCGGATTGTAATTCAGGTGATCGGAAAGGTTCTTTACCGAGAAGTTGCCGTCAGTAATGTTTTCGTGAATCGCCTGTATCGCGGCGTAAATCAGGGAATACCGGGTCGAGTCGTATTTTTCGTCGACGAAGTTCGCGAGGACGGTCTCGTTGAGGTTGATCAGCATCAGCTTGAATAGGTATTGCATTTTTTGCCCGGTGAACGAGGGCCGTTCCTGTTCGAAAAGGAGGTCGTGAAAGAGGTCGAGAAAGACTTTCGGCTCGTCAAGGGCGATCTCCTGCGGCAACAGCAGCGCGTCGGAGAGCTCGCGGGCCACGGCCTCGGGGTCGTTCAATACGCGGAGCGCCTCGCGTTCGCCCATCGCGACGGGCGGTTCGGCGGTGGAAAAGTGCATCCAAAAATACGATGCCGCTTCGCGTATGGGACGCGTTCCGCGATGGGTACGCTCCGCCGGCAGGAGCACGAACTTCCCCGGCTCTACGGTTAAGGCATCCCCTTCGTCGGTAATGCCCGCGGTGGACTTCTTTCCCAGTATCAGCACGGACGTATTCAGGTTTCTCGTGGGGTGGACCCAGCCTTCGTTGAGGATGGCGATACCGCAATTGCTCGCCCGCAATTCTTCAAGTCTCCGAAGCAGTATGAAATTCATCGCTCCCCCCCAGGCAGTCTACGCGCGGTTTGCGGAAATCGGCAACAGAAAAGTCGGAATTCGTCGCTTAACGTCGGCAACCGGCGTCTGGTTCGGTCGCGGAAACGGGGGCTATGATTGCCTATGCATTCAATCCTGAAGGAGGGAAGTAATGAAGTACGTTAAGGTTTTCGCTTTTACCGCCCTGTTCGCGCTCACGCTCTGCGGCGCGGTATTTGCCGGCGGCGGTTCCGATTCCGCGAAGGGCAAGGAAGTGCGGCTTACCTACGTGTACTGGGGAAGCACCGCCGAGGATACCGCGGTAAAGGCCGCGCTCAAGGACTTTATGGCGGCGAATCCCGGCATCAGGGTAGAGCCCCTGTATCTGCCCGGCGATCTCGACGGATCGACCTATAACGCGAAAATGAAATCGATGGCCGCGTCCGGAACGCTCCCGGACGTCGGGTATTTCCGGCCCGAGGAATTCGGCAATTACGCGGAAAAGAATTTTTTCCTCCAGCTCGACGACCTCATGAAGCGCGACGGCATGGACTCTTCCTATCTACCCCAAACCTGGCTCTCGATCGGCGGAAAGACCTTCGGGGCGTATACCGCCGCGGAATGCCAGGTAATGTTCTATAACAAGAAAGTCCTACAGGACGCGGGCGTGCCCCTTCCCCCGGCGAAATTCGATCAGGCCTGGAAGTGGGACGAGTTCGCCGCGAACCTGAGAAAGATCACCGTGGACAAAAACGGGAAACACCCGGGAGAGGCGGGGTTTGACCCCAAGAATATCGCCCGGTACGGCGTGGCCTACGACCTATGGTCGGCCATGTACTATCCCACCCTGTGGAGCAACGGGGGCGGCGTGATTTCCGACGACGGCAAGACCGTGCTTATCGATTCGCCAGAGTCCATTGAGGCCGTCCAGCGCTTGGCCGACCTGATCAACAAAGACCACACCATGCCCTACATGGGCGGCGGCAGCGGCCTTCCCGCCCCTTCGGTCATGCTCGCGAACGGACAGCTCGGCTTCTGGGTGACCGGCCAGTGGAACTTCCTCGAGATCGGCGGCATGAAAGACTTGCCCTTCGGCGTCGCGGCCCTCCCGATCCAGAAGAAACCCGCGCAGGTTTACCTGAGCGGCGTGAACGTGGTGTTCAAGGCGACAAAGCATCCCGAAGAAGCCTGGCTTCTCCAGAAATGGATGATGGATCCTTCGAAGACCCTCAACCTGTACACCTCCGGTTTGTGGATGCCCACGAAGCTCGCGTACTACAATGACCCCGCGCGGCTTAAGGAATGGACGGACAATCCGGTGCATCCCGCCGGATACAAGGAAGCCGTCCTCGATTCAATGTCCATTTCCAGGAACGAGCCCATCAAGATCCGGAACATCAACCAGATATGGGGCGATTGCCTGAACCCCGCGTTCGAGAGCATATGGATCGGCAAGGCGAGCGCCGCCGACGCCCTGAAGGAAGCGGCCAAAAAGGTACGCGATTCGGGACTGCTCGTCGGAACCTATTGAACGAACGCCGAAAAAGCCGTCCGGCTTTTTCGGCGCGCCTCGTAAGCTTTTTTTAGGCGGGCTTCGGAAGTTCCGTCGCGTACGGTAGACCCGACGCGGCCGCGACGCCGCGGCGCCGGAAAACCCGTCGCCCGTTTTTTTTAACCGCGGAACGGGGCGGACCGCGCGCGCGGTACCGCCGGGAGAATTGACCAGTGAGCTCGAAGAAGAAAACATGGAGCCTTTCAAGGAACGGGAATTTTTGGGGATGGCTGCTGATATCCCCCCTGACGCTCGGCCTCACGATTTGGGTGCTCTTTCCGATGGGCCTGAGCTTCGTGACGAGCCTTCTGGACTGGGACATGCTGAGCAAGCCCACGTTCGTGGGCCTAAAGAATTACTTGGGCCTATTCACGGGCGACGGGCTGTTTATACAGTCGGTTATCGTCACCCTTTACTATACGCTTTTGAGCGTTCCGCTGCAGTTGGGCGCGGCCTTCACGGTGGCCATGCTCCTCAACTCCCGGGTTCGGGGGCTCGGCATTTTCAGGACCCTGTTCTATCTGCCTTCCCTCTTGCCCAGCGTAGTCGTTTCGGTCATCTGGCTGTGGCTGTACAACAAGCAATACGGCCTTCTCAACGCGGGCCTTTCCGCGCTCGGCCTGGACCGGATCGACTGGATTAACGATCCCCGTCTCGTGATCCCGAGCCTGGTGGCGATGGGCGTATGGGGAATCGGGAACGTGGTGATTATCTTCCTCGCGGGGCTGCAGGGAATACCCAAGGAACTGCTGGAAGCGGTGGAAATCGACGGCGGTTCGGCCTGGCATTCCTTCAGAAACGTGATACTCCCGCTCATGAGCCCGATCATTCTCTACAATATGATCGTGGGGATAATAAAATCCCTCCAGCTTTTCACCGAACCGTACATCATGACGGGAGGGGGGCCGATGAACGCTTCCCTGAGCTTCATGCTGCTTATCTATAATAACGCCTTCAAATACGGGAAGATGGGCGTCGCGAACGCCATGGCATGGGTCCTTTTCCTGCTGACGCTCGCCCTGTCCGTCGCGGTATTCAAATCATCGAAAAAATGGGCGTATTCGGAAGGGGACGGCAAATGAAAAAGACCGGCGGAAAACTTGGCCGTTTTACCCTGTACCTGGCCTTGTGCCTGATATCGTTCGCGAGCGTGGTACCCTTGCTGTGGCAGGTGAGAAGCTCCTTCATGCCCATAAACGACATATTCAAGATACCCATGATCGTCGTGCCGAAACGGTTCGAATTCGGGAACTATCGCGACGTGTTCACCCTGGTTCCCTTCGCCCGATACTACCTGAACACGATATTCGTCGTCCTCGTGAATATCGCGGGCGCGCTCGTATCGAATGCCTGCATCGCCTACGCGATCGCGCGGATCGACTTTAAGGGACGCGAACTCATGTACGCGCTGAGCCTCGGCACCATGATGCTTCCCGCCTCGGTCCAGCTGATTCCCTTCTTCATCGAGTGGAACTGGCTTCACGGCGTCAACACCTACTTGCCGCTCACGGTACCGGCTTTTTTCGGCAACGCGTTTTTCATTTTCATGCTCGTGCAATTCCTTAAGACGGTGCCGAAAGACTATGACGAGGCGGCGTTTATCGACGGGGCCAACCACCCCCGGATCCTTTTGCGGGTTATAATGCCGCTGGCGAAGCCCGCCCTCGCGGTGGTGGCGATATTTCAGTTCATGGCGACGTGGAACGACTTCATGGGCCCCCTCCTGTTCCTGAACGATTCGAAGCTCTACACGCTGGCGATCGGGCTGAGATCGTTCATATCGACCTTCTATACGCCCTGGCCCGCTCTGATGGCAGCCGCCACGCTGACCGTGGCGCCGCTGATAGTCCTGTTTTTCGCGGCCCAAAGATCCTTCGTGGAAGGCCTTGCAATGGGCGGCCTGAAAGGCTGAAACCGGCGGCGGTCCCGCGGTAAACGGCCGCGCGCGAAGGCGGGAACCGCTTGCGAGTAAGACTAATTTATTTGCGCATAACGAGGTAGCGACATGAACGAAACACGATCCTTTCTCCCCGGCGCGATCCGGCTGACCGGCGGCTTTTGGGGCGATCGCGCGCGATCGATCGCGAGCGAAACCATACCCTTTCAATGGAAGGCGCTGAATAACGAGGTTCCCGGCGTTCCCCGAAGCCACGCCGTGGAGAACTTTCGGATAGCGGCGGGCGAGGCGACGGGCAAGCCCCAGGGAACCATTTTCCAGGACAGCGACGTCGCCAAATGGATAGAGGCGGCCGCGTACAGCCTCATAACCAAGGGCGATCCGGAGCTCGAGGCGAGGATCGACGAACTGGTCCGGCTGATCGAAAAGAGCCAGCTCGACGACGGATACGTGAATACCTATTTTATCGCCGCGGCGGGCCTCGAGAAGCGGTGGTCCGACCTGGTCATGGGCCACGAGCTCTATTGTGCCGGGCATATGATCGAGGCGGCCGTGGCCTATTTCCGGGTTACCGGAAAGCGGCGGCTCATGGACGTGATGTGCCGCTACGCGGATTACATCGGGACGGTTTTCGGCCCGGGAGAGGGGCAAAACCCCGCCTTCGACGGCCACCCCGAGATAGAGCTCGCCCTCCACCGGCTCGCCGAGGCGTCGGGAAAGAAAAAATACGCCGAACTCGCGAACCATTTCGTGGACGCGCGGGGGAAAGTGCCGAACTTTTACAAGGGCGAAGCCGCCATGGAAGGCATGATACCCAAATCGCGCTGGTTCCAATCCGACTATTATCTCGCCGACCGGCCGGTCCGGGAGATGACCGCGGTAGAGGGCCACTCGGTGCGCGCGATGTACCTCTATTGCGCGATGGCCGATCAATACCGGGCCACGGGAGACCGGTCGCTCCTCGATACCCTGCGGCGCCTGTGGAAAAGCGCGGTTACCCGACACCTGTATATTACGGCCGGCCTGGGGTCCCAGTCCCACGGGGAACGGTTCACGATCGACTACGATTTGCCGAACGATACCTGCTACACCGAGACCTGCGCCTCGATCGGCCTGGCCATGTGGGCTTGGCGCATGCTCCTCATAGAGCCGAAACGGGAATACGCCGACGTGATGGAGCGGGCCATGTTCAACGGAATCCTCTCGGGGATATCCCTTGACGGGACCGCGTATTTTTACGTGAATCCCCTCGAGTTAGCCCCCGGGGCGGCGGCGTTTCGGCATGACCTTTCGCACGTTTCGGCGAAGCGCGTCGGCTGGTTCGATTGCGCCTGCTGCCCGACCAACGTCGCGCGGTTCATCGCCTCGATCTCGGGCTATTTGGCGACGGCTACGGAGCGGTCCCTGTGGCTGCACCATTACGCGGCGGGAACCGCCCTATTGGACCTGGCGGGAACGAAGGTCGCCCTGACCGTGAAAACGGGCTACCCGTGGGACGGCGCGATTGAACTGACGGTAGAACCCGAACGGCCCGCGGAATTCGAGCTCCGGCTCAGGATACCCTCCTGGTGCGAAAGCCATGCGATTACGGTGAACGGGACCCGCCTGGAGGCGGGGAACGCGGCCTATTCCGCGGCGGACGGCTACGCGGCGCTGGCGCGGTCCTGGAAGAAGGGAGACCGGGTCAGGCTCGAGCTCGCCATGCCGGTACGCTTCATGAAGGCGAATGCGCTGGTGAGCGAAGACGCGGGAAAGGTCGCGGTAATGCGCGGCCCGGTCGTGTATTGCGCCGAGGGGCACGATAACGGCGACAACCTTTCTTCCTTTTCGGTCGATCCCGCGGCCGGCGCGCGCCTTATCGCCGATCCCTCGCTTCCCGACGGGACGGCGGCGCTGGAACTCGACGCGTTCAGGGAAGCGGACGCCGATCCCGACGCGCCCCTTTATGGCGCGTACGTTCCCGGTGAAACGCCCAAGCGAAGCCTGCGATTGATACCCTACTATCAGTGGGGAAACCGGTCGCCGGGTAACGCCATGCTCGTGTGGCTCCGGGTCGCCGGACGGTAGCCGACCGCCCGCCGCTTCCCGTGGCCCGTCCTGCGAGGGGGCTCCGAGCGTGGCGCCTCCCCGTCGGGCCCGCCCGACAGATCCGCGCGGGGACGTTCTGCCTCCTCACGAAAAATTGACGGCCGACTCGCTCGAGCGGGTGTATACTTGCCGTATGGCTCGGAAAAAAACGAAGATATTCCTTTTGGACACCAACGTGATCCTGCACGACTTTCGGTGCATTTACCAGTTCGAGGATAACGATATCGTCCTGCCGATCGTGGTGCTCGAGGAACTGGACCGGTTCAAGAAGGGCAACGACCTGATCAATTTCCACGCGCGGGAGTTCACGCGCGAATTGGACTCCATCGCGGGGGATTCCCTCTTCTCGGGAGGCCTTCCGCTGGGGACAAAGCTCGGAAAGCTTTTTATCGAGACGGGCAAGCCCTTTTCCCGCACGCTCGAGGATTCCTTCCCGGAGCAGACGGCCGATCACCGCATACTCGCGATCACCGAGTGGGTCGCCTCGAAAAACCCCGAGCGCAAGGTCGTGCTCGTTTCCAAGGACATCAACCTGAGGATGAAGGCCAAGTCGCTCGGCCTATTCGCGGAAGACTACGAATCGGACAAGGTGCGCGACGTTTCGGAGATAGACCGGAACATCGAGCTGATATCCAATCTCGATTCGTCGCTGATCTCGCGGCTTTACGAAGACGGCGAGGGGGTTCCGTTCCCCGAATTCGGGATTCGGAAAAAGAAACCCGTCTCGAACCAGTATTTTATCCTCAAAAACGGGACGGCGAGCGCCCTGGGCCGGTACGACGCGCCCGCCGACCGGATAGTCCGGGTGGAGCGGCAAAAATGCTACGGGATCGAGCCGCGGAACGCCGAGCAGGCCTTTTCGCTGGACGCGCTCACGAGAAAGTCGGTCCAGTTGGTGGCGCTGTCGGGCAAGGCGGGTACCGGAAAGACCTTGCTGGCCCTGGCGGCGGCCCTGGCGCAGGAAGGCCAATACGACCAGATTCTCCTCGCGCGGCCGGTCATGCCCTTGGCGAACCGGGATATCGGCTTTTTGCCCGGCGACGCGGCCGAAAAGATCGGCCCCTATATGGAACCCCTGTTCGACAATCTCGCGGTAATCCGGCACAAGTTTAAGACCACGGGGAAAGAGGCCCACCATATAGACGAGATGCAAAAGTCGGGCAAGCTGACCATCACCCCGTTGGCCTATATCCGGGGCCGAAGCCTTTCCAATTCCTTTTTCATTATCGACGAGGCGCAAAACCTGACCCCGCACGAGGTAAAGACCATCATCACCCGCGCCGCTGAGGGCACGAAGCTCGCCTTTACCGGCGATATCCAGCAGATCGACTCTCCCTACCTGGACACGAGCTCGAACGGCCTGAGCTACCTGATCGACAAGATGAAGGGGCAGGATCTGTTCGCCCACGTGCATTTGGTAAAGAGCGAGCGGAGCCAACTGGCCGAGCTCGCGAGCGATTTATTGTAGGATACGGGATTTTCCGGTATGGTTTTCCCGTGTGCCCCATGATCTGCCGGCCCGGTTGCGCCGCCTGCTGTACCGTTATCTCGATCTCCTCCCCCCTGCCCGGCATGCCTCGGGGAAAGCCGGCGGGGGTGCGATGCGTAAACCTGACCGCGGACCTGCGGTGCTCGATCCACGGGAGCCCCGAATATCCGGCGGTTTGCGCGAATTTCAAGGCAAGTCGGGACTTTTGCGGCGATACCAACGAAGAGGCCTACCGGCTCATGGCCGGGCTCGAGCGCGAGACTGGCGGCTTTTAGCTCCCGGTACTTTCGTAATGCCCGAAGCGCTCGACCCATGTCCTGACGTCGGCCCCGTAAAGGTTCGATTTCGCTCCCTGCAGATTCGTTTCCTCCCTGATAAACCGGCCGTGCTTTCGGTATAGCCGGTTGATAAGGTCATTATTGTCCCGATAGGTGCGGAAGCGGGCTTCTTCATGGCCGTCGGCCAAGAGGCATTGGGCGAGGAAGGGGACGGCGAGATAGCTATAGGGGTTCCTCCACTCCGGGTCGACCACGAAGCAGTAGACGTAGCCGATATGCGGGCCTTCGTAACGGAAGCCCCCGTCTTCCCCGAGCCGGGGCGTGCCGTGAAAATAGCCGAGCAAGCCGACGATGCGCGGCCGGGGCTCCGGCAGCGCGTCTTCCGCCGCATCCGCCACCAGGAGCCGGCCCTCGGCGAGAAGGAGCTCGAGGGTTCCCCGCAAACCGTGGGGATAGGTGGTGAAGGGCGGGTCCGTCAGGTCCTTTACGGTTTCGAAGAAGGCGAGGGCGGGTTCAAGATCCGACTTTACGGCGATTTTCCATTTTTTTCCGACCATGGGGTTTCCTTTTTTCTTCTCGTTCGTTTTCGTATATTTACTGTATCGGACGGTTTATCCGTATCGATCATCTATAAAAAGGTCAGAGGGTACCATGAAAATATCCGTGCTCATTCCCGTGTACCGAGAACCGAAATGCCTGGTCGAGATGGTTCGCTCGCTGCGCGCCCAGGAGTACGGCGATCTCGAAATATTCGCGGTGGTGGACGGGCCCATGACCGAGCCGATTCGGCTGGCCTTGGCCGAAATCGAAGGCTCGGTTACCGTGGCGTTTCCCGACGTGCACTCGGGCAAGGCGGAGGCCCTGAACCGCGCGGCCCTCTCCCTTGAAACCGACGCCCTCATATTCTTCGACAACGATATCGCCCTTCCTGCCAACCCCGGCTTTATTTCCCGCGTGGCCGAGAAACTCGAACGCTACGATATCGTGGATATGCCGAAAGAGGTAATCAGCGAGTCCCTTTTCTCGGCCATGATCGCCCATGAATACCAGAGCCTGGCCATAGCGAGCCTGCTTTTTTCCGCGATCGTTCGCCGTTCTCCCGGGGTTATCGGCGCGGCCTTCGCGGTCAGGAAGTCCCTATTCGACCGTTTGGGCGGCTTTAAGCGGGTAGTCCACGAGGACGGAGACTTCGGCGCGCGGGCGTTTCGGCTCCATGCCCGCTATGATTACGATCTTTCCCTGAAGGTAAAGACCGGCATGCCCAACACGCTCGGGGAGTGGGTGAAGCAGCGCAAACGGTGGACCTTGATCAACGTGCTGTGGTTCAAGGATAACTTCCTGTACCTTGTGCGGAGCGCGTTTCGCCAGCCGTCCATGATTCCGACCGTTCTCGCCATGGTTTTGCCCTCGGCGCTGTCTCTGGTCGTTTTTTTCGCCCTGAAATGGCAACGGCTTTCGTTCCTTAATCCCGTTATTTTCATGATCGCCCAGCCCTTCCAGTTCCCCGCCGGGGTTTTCCTGTGGCTTTCCCACCACGCCGTGCTCTCCGACGGCTTGGTCAGTACCGCCGTCGGCTTTTTGCTTACGTTCTCCATTTACGGCGCCTTCGCCGCGGTCGCGCGCTTCCGCTTTAATCCGCTCACCTTTTTACTGTATTACTTCGCGTACGCCCCCTTGGTGATGCTTATCAATATCGCGATGTTCGCGACGCAGTTCCGCGCGGTGTCGGTGGATTTGGACTGGAAGACCTGATTCCTGGCGCGGGAGCGGCGGACCGACTATAGTTAAGGGCGTGAACGATGCCTTTGACGCGGGCCTGTCGCGGAATTTCCTTTCCAGGGCCTTTTTACAGCTACCGTACCCCTGGGCCTCCTATCGGCTCGTGATAGACGATACCGGTCAACCCCTCGACGCCCTAATCCTCCGAGTCAACGACGCGTTCGCCGCCCAATCGGGGCTCGACGCCCCCGGTTTCACGGGACGCACCGTTCGCGAGGTCATGGCCGACGACCCGGCCGGCGCAGATTCGCGGATCGCCCTTTTCGCCCGGGCGACCTTGGACCGAAAACCGGTGACCTATGAAGAATACCAGGCAACCGCCGACAAGTGGTATCGCGTTTCCGTCACCAGCCCCGAGTTCTTGCATTTCATGACGCTGGGCGTGGACATTACCGATTGGAAGCGGGCCGAGATACGGGAGCAGGAGTGCGCGACCAGGCTTCGCTCCTTTATGGATAACGCCCCGCTCCCCCTTTTCGTGACCGATTCAGAAGGGAGATACATAGACGTGAATCCGGCTTCCTGCTCCCTTTTAGGGTATACGCGGGAAGAATTGCTTTCGAGATCCATTCCCGACCTGGTGCCTCCCGAGCGAATCGAGGGCAGTTTTCGCGCCTTTGAAACCCTGAAAACCGATGGGCGGCTTTCCCGGGAAACCCGGCTTTGCCGGAAAGACGGCTCTTGCGTGGACGTTTCCCTGCTCGGCATTCGCTTCGAGGACGGTACCTACCTTGCCTATTGCGAGGATTTGGGCGAGTCACGGCGTTTAGACCGCGTCCGGGACCGGTTATTAAGCGTGTTTTTGGCGGTAGACCGTCCGATATTCCTTCTTGACCCAAGCGGCGCCATTTTAGAGGCAAATGACCGTTTTCTCGGCCTTTTCGGTTATTCCCGACCGGAATTAAGCTCTCTGGGCGCGACCTTCCTGGATCCCGGCCTGGAAACCTGCCAAACCCTCGGTTATGAGGAATCGGAATACCGAAAACTCTACGGGGTACTCTGGCGGGACGTGAAAGACCCGCGTGTACGCTTTTGGGACGGCGTGCTTCCCAACCGCAAGAAGGACGGCTCCCTCTTTTGGAACCATTTGGTATTGCGGGGCATGTTTACGGTAGACGGGGCGCTTGACAGCATCGCGGGCTTTCCCGCGGAAATTCCCACGTCGCCCCTCTACGACGCGCGGGATTGAGGCCTTCTTTCAGATACCGCTGCCCATTAGGGGCGCCGAGACCGTTTCCTTGACCGGGATGGTAACGGTTACCTCGGTTCCCGCATCCGGGGATGATTCAATGGAAAAGGCGGCATTGAGCTGATGGGCGCGATACCGCATGGAGGTTAGCCCCAGCCCGTTCTTTCTCCGGAGCTGGCGGCCGGTAAGGGGCTTTGCCTGCTGGTTGTGTTCCGCGATGGCAGAGCCTTCGAGGCGGTCCGAGATCGCCGTGGCGATGAGCGGGTTTCCGACGCCGTCGTCCTTGATCCTGACGGTAAGCTTCCCCGGCTCCCTCGTAACGGTAACCTCCGCCCATTTCGCGGAAGAGTGCTTAATCGAATTCTGTAGCGCTTCCTGGACTATCCGGTACACGTTGATGTTTCCCTCCCGGGAAAGGGGCGACCGTTCCTCTGCGTTCCAATTGTAGAGGCAGCCCATGTCCCCGGCCTTTTCGATGGAATCGCACAGTCCCCTCAGGGCGTTGTCCAAACCCATATCCTCGAGTTCCACGGGGAAGGAATCGTGGGCGTACCGTCGGGTCAGGGTCAGGGTTTCGTTTACCATTTCCGCCACTTCGGCCGGTACCGAGGGCATGG
Organism: Spirochaetota bacterium; assembly: GCA_023443865.1. GTDB lineage: Bacteria > Spirochaetota > Spirochaetia > Treponematales > Treponemataceae > Teretinema. The sequence goes on from JAEZST010000014.1 coordinate 18,503, forward strand.
CCTTGCAGTACATCGATATGCCAGCGAGGCGTTGGCAAATGTCGTCGTGCAGGTCCAGGCTGAAGCGGAGGCGTTCCATCTCGCTGATTTTAAGCACTTCCGCCTCCACCTTGATTCTCCGGTTCGCCTCCTCGGCGAGTCGCGTGTTCGTCTTGATCAGGTCGGCGGTCCTGAGGGCGACCTCGTGCTCGAGGTGCCGCATTCTCTCCTTTTCCCGCTTCAGGAGTTCCAGCCGGTGCAGGGTATTGCCGATGAAAATGGCGCTGGAACAGATGAACGGATCGGCGAATTCCTCCGCTTCCCAAAGGAGCAGGCCCAGCTGGAATTCCCCCGAACTCAGGTGCAAAAGCCGGATCGCGCTGCGGTCGTCGGTAAACAGCGTTTCGATCAGCTCGGAAAGCGCGACCTGCCCCTCGCCGGTCGCGAACATTCGCTCGCCGTTCCCGATCTTTTCGTAAAGCAGGCAGGCCTCGTCGGGAATATGCACGCTCCGTTCGGGAAAGACGAAGAGCCTGAAGGAGGCCACGTTGAGGCTTTGAAGGTACGGGCCGAGATGGGCGCACAGCTCCTCGGCGGAACCGATCATCGCCAAGGTTTGGCCGAGGCTCCCGCTTTCGCGCAGGTAGCGTTCCGACAGGATATTCCGGTATTCCGCCTCGTCGAGGCTTTGTTCGAGGGTCGTGGTCGCCGTTTCCCGGCTTGGCTCGAAATCGCAGCCGCAGGAAGCGCGGACGATGATCTTCGAATCCGCGTGGATGACCGATTCGTTTTCGCCGCGGATGGCGCCGAACATCGCCTTCATGGCGACGGGGCCCAGTTCGCGGAGCGGTTGCCGTACCGTGGTTAGGGCCGGTTTTTCCAGGCGGGCCTGGGGTACGTCGTCGAAGCCGGTAACCGCGCATTTATGCCAGCGAGTGCCCGGGTGAAGCCGAAGCTCCTTGATCGCGCCGATGGCCATGTTGTCGTTGGCCGCGACTATGGCGTCCAGCTGCCGGTCCGGGTTGTCCAGAATGAAGTTCCGGACGATTTCGCTGCCGGAATACTCGACAAAGTCGCCGTTGGCCTCAACCGCCTCAATTTCCGGGTATTTTTCCTTCTTTTCCCGTATCGCGCTGCGAAATACGTGCTCGCGCACGGTATTGTCCCGGTGTTCCGCCGGACCGCCGATGTAAAGGAATTTCCGGTAGCCGTGGGTTTCGATCAGGTGCTCCATCAGCGCTTCCATAGACCGGCGGGTCCTGATCACGATGGACGTGAGCCCCGCCAGGCGGTTTCCGATGGATACCGCCGGGATATCCGAGAAGCGCTCGCGCAGTTCAGCGAGCTTTTCCCCCTCGGTACAATCCACCAAAACGGAGGTCAAAAGCAGTACGCCGTCGAGCCGGAGAAAGCGGCGCGAGGGGAATTCGTGCAGGGCGCCCCGGCCCTCGTTGAGCAAATTCTCGCCCTGTACGCAAATAAGCTTTATGCCGAGCCGTTCCGTTTCCTTCCTGACGGCGTGGAATACGGCGCGTTGATACTCCTCGTCAAGGTTGTTCAGATACAGGGCGATGGTCGTTCCGCTCTTCATGGTTCCCGCATTATACCACGGATCCGGCCTTTTCCGACCGAAACCCGAACTTCGTCGAGGGGAATCCCCATAAGGGATTTGTACTATACCGTTTTTCGTTTAACGTGATAGGATGCAGCATGCCTGCCGTCTCAGTCATGTTAGTTGACGATCATCCCATTTTTTCCAAGGGGCTTGCCCAATTAATCGGCGCCCAATGCATGTATAAGGTCGTCGGCGAGGCCAGGGACAGCGCCGAGGCGATGGATCTCCTGGAGCGGGAAAAGCCGGACCTCGCCGTGGTGGATCTCAATCTCGGGGACGAAGACGGCCTGGAAACCATAAAAAACATGAAGGCCCTCCGGCCCGAACTCGTGGTTTTGGTCCTGTCGATGCACGATGAGCGTTATTACGCGGAGCGGGCGATCCGTGCCGGCGCCCGCGGCTATATCATGAAGCAGGAAGCGGGCGCGAACGTGCTCGAGGCGATCAAGACCGTCATGACCGGCAGGATTTGGCTCAGCGAAAGCGAGCGCGAGCGCATGGTCAACTCCATGGTCGGGGCGGAACCCCTGCGCGAGAACGACGACCGTTTTACCCCCGTCAACACCCTGTCGGACCGCCAGCTCCAAATTTTCGGGTTTATCGGCAAGGGTCTCGGAACCATCGAGATCGCCGCGAAGCTGAACCTGAGCACGAAAACCATCGATACCCATAAAGAACACATCAAATTGAAGCTCCATTGCGCCAACGCCCAGGAACTCCGGCAATTCGCCATCGAGTGGGCGAATCGGCGCAAAGACTGACGGATTTTCGGTTCTCCCCTCCCGAGCGCGCGACCGATAGGTTAAATTCCCGATGGATAAACGATACCCGAAATGCGAAGCTTTAAGGCAATAATCTAGTCCGGCTCGCCGGCGCCTTAGGAGTATCCCATGTCCGACGCTGAACGCATCAGAGATTTAATATCCAAAATGACCCTTGAGGAAAAGGTTTCCCAATTATCCCACGCCAGCCCGGCCATCGAGCGACTCGGGATACCCGCGTACAATTGGTGGAGCGAGGGCCTGCACGGCGTCGCCCGGGCGGGACTTGCCACGGTGTTTCCCCAGGCGATCGGCCTTGGCGCGACCTTTGACGACGCGTTCGTTCGCCGGGTATTCGACGCCGTGTCCGACGAGGCCCGCGCGAAATACAACCTCGCGTCGGCCCGCGACATCCGCGGGCAGTATCAGGGCCTCACCTATTGGACCCCGAACATCAACATCTTCCGCGATCCCCGCTGGGGCCGCGGTCAGGAAACCTACGGGGAAGATCCCTGCCTCACCGAGCGGATGGGCCTTGCGGTAACGAAGGGCCTGCAGGGCGAGGGTTCCGGCGGCGAAAGCGACCGCCTCAAGCTGGCGGCCTGCGCCAAGCATTACGCGGTCCATTCCGGCCCGGAGAAGGACCGGCATACCTTCGACGCCGTCTGCAGCCAAAAAGACCTCTGGGAAACCTATCTTCCCGCCTTCCGCGCCCTGGCCGCCGCCGGGGTCGAATCGTTCATGGGCGCGTACAACCGCACCCTGGGCGAGGCGTGCAACGCGAGCAAGCTGCTTTTGAAGGACATTCTCCGCGGCCGCTGGAAATTCAAGGGTCACGTGGTTTCCGACTGCTGGGCCATAAAGGACTTCCACGACGGCCATAACATAACCAAAACCCCAGAGGAATCCGTGGCGCTCGCGATCAATAACGGATGCGACCTCAACTGCGGCAGCTGCTACCCGGCCCTGGTTCCCGCCGTGGCCCAGGGCTTAGTCGAGGAAAAAACCATAGACGCGTCCCTGACCCGGCTCCTCGAAACCCGGTTCCGCCTGGGGCAGTTCGACAGGGCGCCCGGCGGAAAGGCCCAGGCCGCCTGGGATTCGCTCGGCGCCGAGACGGTACACTCCGACGCCCACGTCGCCCTCGCGCTTGAAGCGGCGCAAAAGTCCCTCGTCCTCCTGAAAAACCGGAATAATATCCTCCCCATCAAGAACGAGAAGAAAAAGATTCTCGTGATCGGTCCCGCCGCGGCGAACGTCCACTCGATCATGGGCAACTATCACGGGTACAGCCCTCGGCTCGTGACCATCCTCGAGGGAATTACCGCCAAGCTCGCCGAATTTCCCGAGATTACCATGGACTACCACCAGGGCTGCATGATGTACGACGAGAACCGCAATACCGGCTGGACGATCGGCATGGCCGAGCAGGCCGACCTGGTCATCGCGTGCTTCGGGCTCGATAACGCGATGGAAGGAGAGGAGGGCGACGCCATCGCCTCTTCCTGCAAGGGAGACCGCGACGAGATCGAGCTTCCCGAGTGGCAGCTCGCCTACCTCCGCGCCCTGAGCGCGCGCGGGACCCCGTTGGTTCTCGTTCTTACCGGCGGAAGCCCCATCGCGATCCCCGAAGACATCGCGGAGGCCATTCTCTTCGCCTGGTATCCCGGCGAACAGGGCGGCACCGCGGTGGCGGACGTCCTTTTCGGCAAGGTTTCCCCCTCCGGAAAGCTTCCCGTCACCTTTCCCGCCTCGACGAACCAGCTTCCCCCGTACGAAAACTACGACATGGCGGGGCGAACCTACCGCTACATGAAGGACGAGCCCCTGTGGCCCTTCGGCTTCGGGCTTTCCTATACGAAATTCCGCTTTGACTCGGTCAGGGTCGTGGATTCGAAACTGTCGTCGGGCCCGCTGTGCGCTTCCCCCGGGACGATTCCCGCGCCCTCCGTCGCGGCGACCGTGGAAGTGGCCGTTACGAATGCCGGAACGGTCGACGCCGACGAGATAGTGCAGATTTACGTGGAGAAGGCCAAGCGGGACGCTTCCGATCCCGTCTGCTCCCTCCGCGATTTCCGCAGGGTTTCGATTCCCGCGGGAAAGACGGTTACGGTCCGCTTCGCCCTCGATCGCGCGGCCTTCGTTACGGTACTGGCGTCCGGCGAGGAAACCGTGCTTCCCGGAACCTATAGGATAATCGCCGGCGAGTCGGCGCCGCTGCCCGTTTCCGTGGCCAAGGGCGCCGCCGCCCCGGTAAGCGCCGAGGTGACCGCGGAATGAGTTCGCAAAAAAACGGCACGGGGCGCGGCCTGGGCTATGAGCTCTGGCTCGGACGCTCCGCCCTTCCCCCGGAGCTCGCCGCTCCCTGGCTCCCCTTCCTCGGCGAGATTAAGGTCGAACGGGGCACGGCGGCGCTCGATTCCGCCTCGGCGGAAATGGCCCGTTCCCTGGGAGGGCTGTTCGGAACCAAGCCCGAAGCGGGGTCCGGCTCCATTATCGCGGGCCGACCGGCCTTCGTGGAGCAGACGCTCGGCGGTAATTCGGCCGCGAACGGGACTCTGACCGGCGGCCTTCCCCCGGGCGACGGTTTCGCGATTCGCCCGGTTCCGGCCGCGGCGGGCGTTAAGCCCTGTCTCGCCGTCGTCTCCGCGACGGACAAGGGCGTGCTGTACGGGACGTTCGCCCTGCTTCGCGCCATGGCCACGGGCATGCGCCCGGAAGCCGCGGTTTGCGAGGAAGCCCCCGCCGTCTCCTTTAGGATGCTTGACCATTGGGACAACCTGGACGGTTCTATCGAGCGGGGATACGCCGGCCGCTCCCTGTGGAAATGGCCCGAATTGCCCGTTAAAGTCGACCCCCGGTACGCCGACTACGCCCGCGCCTGCGCTTCAGTGGGGATAAACGCCTCCTGCCTCAATAACGTAAACGCCGCGTGCGAGGTACTCTCGACCGAATACCTCGAAAAAATAGCGGTTATCGCGGGCGTGCTTCGCGCGTGGGGCATCAGGACCTTCCTTTCCGTAAATTTCTCGTCGCCCATAAAATTGGGCGGCCTTAATACCGCCGATCCCCTCGATCCCGCGGTAATCGCGTGGTGGGGGGCCAAGGCCGGGGAACTGTACGCCCTCATTCCGGATTTCGGCGGCTTCTTGGTAAAAGCCGACTCGGAGGGGCAGCCCGGCCCCTTCGCCTACGGGCGGACCCACGCCGACGGCGCGAATATGCTGGCCCGCGCGCTCGGTTCCTTCGGCGGCATCGTTATCTGGCGCGCCTTCGTGTACGGTCACGGCGAGTCCGACCGCGCCAAGAAGGCTTGGGCGAATTTCATGCCGCACGACGGCGAATTCGAGCCCAACGTGGCCGTTCAGGTAAAAAACGGGGCGATCGATTTTCAGCCCCGCGAGCCCGTGCACCCCCTGTTCGGCTCCATGGAAAAATCGAGCCTATTCATGGAATTCCAGGTTACCCAGGAATATCTCGGCCAGGGAAACCACGTGGTGTACCTGGGCCCGATGTGGAAGGAAATACTTGATTTCGATACCCATGCGCGCGGGAAGGGCTCCACGGTCGCCCGCCTTCTTTCGGCCGGCGGCGGCGCTGAGGGCCTCGACCGCGAATCGGCCCCCGTCGCTCCCCTTTCCGGAATAGCCGGCGTTTCCAATATCGGCGACGACGATACCTGGTGCGGCAGCCTCTTTCACCCGCTGAACTGGTACGCCTTCGGCCGGCTCGCGTGGGATCCTTCCCTCGATACCGACGCGATCGCCCGGGAGTGGATCGCCCAGACGTGGGGAACCGAGCGGGGGCTTATCGACGATATTCTCGCCGTGGTCTCCCCGTCCTGGGAATCCTGCGTGGATTATATGACGCCGCTTTGCCTCCATCACATCATGAGGGAGCATCACCACTACGGGCCCGATCCCGCGTTCGACGCGGGAGAGCGGGAAGATTGGCGCTCCACGTACTACCATCGCGCGGATTCCGCGGGACTCGGCTTTGACCGTACCCGGACTGGAAGCGGGGGCGTGGATCAGTACCGGAAGCCGGTGGCCGATCTTTTTAACGATATCGCGACCTGCCCGGATAAATACCTGCTCTGGTTTCATCACGTTCCCTGGGACCGCGTGCTTTCGTCGGGCAGGACCCTCGCTCGGGAGCTTCCCGCGCGCTATGCCCGGGGCGTCGCGGCGGCGGAGCGCATGCGGGAACGCTGGCTCGCCCTCGCGCCCCGGCTTGATCCCGCGCGGCACGCGGCCGTTCTCGCGAAACTGGATATACAGACGGCCGACGCCAAGGAATGGGAAGCGGTATGCGTGCCCTATTTCCTGTCGTTCGCCAACGCCTCAGCGAAGGAGCTCTCATGATATACCCGAATTTATTAGCCGCCCTCGGCTATGCCGACGCGGAAATCGAGCGAAGGTTCCGCGAGATCCGCGATTCGATCTTCGACCCCGCCTCTCCCGATTCCTTCTATCGGGAAGCAGACGACGGTACCGCCTACGTCTTTGACACCGGCAATAACGACGTGCGGACCGAGGGAATGAGCTACGCGATGATGATGGCCGTTCAGATGGACGATCAGGCCATGTTCGATCGCCTGTGGCGGTGGGTCATGCGGAACATGTATATGGAAGAGGGGCTCCACGCGGGGTATTTCGCGTGGTCGTGCTCGCTTGACGGCAAAAAGAACTCGATGGGACCGGCGCCCGACGGGGAGGAGTATTTCGCCTGCGCCCTCCTGTTCGCGGAAAACCGCTGGGGCAACGGCGAACGCGGCGGCGGAACGCCCGACCTTTTCGATTACGGCGCCCAGGCGCGCCGCCTTCTCGCGACCTGCATCCATCGGGGCGAGGACGGCGTGGGGCATTCCATGTGGGACCGCCAGCGCAAGCTCATCAAGTTCATTCCCGACTGCGATTTCTCCGATCCCTCGTACCATCTCCCCCATTTTTACCGGATATTCGCGGAACGGGTTCAATCTGAGGACTCGGCCTTTTGGCGAGAGGCGGCAGCCGCGAGCTCGCGGTACGTCGCCCTTGCCGCCCACCCCAAAACCGGCCTTTCCCCCGAATATTCCCACTGGGACGGAACGCCCAACGGCGAACGCGGCTTTGGCGACTTTTACAGCGACTCCTACCGCGTGGCCGCCAATATCGGGCTGAACGCCGCCTGGGGCGACGCGGACCCGGACCTTGCCCTCGTCGCGGACCGGATTCTCGCCTTCTTCGACGGCAAGTCACCGGCAGAATTCCGCAAATACCGGATCGACGGCACGCCCCTGGACATTCCCGCGCTCCATCCCGTCGGTCTCGTGGCGACCAATGCCCAGGCCGCGTTGGCCCTTATCGGCCGGGACCCTTCCCGAACCGCCGCCTCCGGCCTCCCTCCTCACGCCGAGCGGGCGGTTCGCCTGTTTTGGAATACGCCGCCCCGATCAGGGGAAAGGCGCTATTATGACAACTGCCTCTATTTCTTTGCCTTTCTCGCCCTTTCCGGGCGATATCGCGCGTACTGACGAAAGGAGCCATCGTGAGCAATACCGGTCGAATCGAAGAAAAGCGAATCAAAAACCCCATACTGAGCGGGTTTTACCCCGATCCTTCCATCTGCCGGGTAGGCGAGGACTTCTATCTCGTCAACTCGACCTTTTCGTGGTATCCGGGCATTCCCGTTTCCCACAGCCGTGACCTCGTCTCGTGGCGCCAGATCGGAAACGTGATCGAGCGCGCCGAACAGCTTGATTTCGCGGGCCAGGGTATTTCCCGCGGCCTTTTTGCCCCCTCAATCCGGTATTTCGAGGGCCGGTTTTACGTTACCTGTACCGATATCGACGGGATAGGGAACTTCGTGGTCACGGCCGAGCGCCCGGAGGGGCCCTGGTCCCGACCCGCGCGGCTCGACGCGAGCGGAATCGATCCCTCGCTCTTTTTCGACGAGTCCACGGGCCGTTCCTGGTACATCGGTACCCGGCCGGCGCCGGAAGGCGAGGCCTATTCCGGGAATTGGGAAGTATGGATCCGCGAATTCGACCGGGAACGGCTTGCCCTGGTCGGCGAGCCGCGTGGAATCTGGCGGGGCGCCCTCAGGGAATGTATATGGCCGGAAGGCCCCCATATCTACCGAATCGACGGGAGGTATTACCTGACTATCGCGGAGGGCGGCACCGGTCCCGACCATGCCGTCACGGTCGCGCGGGCAGATACCCTCGCCGGGCCCTGGGTGGGTAAGCCCTCCAACCCGATACTGACCCACCGTCACCTCGGTTCCCGGGCCGAGATCGTGAACGTGGGCCATGGCGACCTTTTCGACGACGGCGCCGGCGGTTGGTGGATGGTTTTTCTCGCGTCCCGGCCGTTCGGCGAGGAACGCTGCTCGAACCTCGGGCGGGAAACCTTTCTGGCCCCGGTAACCTGGGAAGGCGGATGGCCCCTCGTCTCGGCCGAGACGGGTAGGGTAGAGCCTTCATACGCGGCGCCCGCGCTGGATTCGGGACTTGCGGCCTTCCCTTCGCCCTTACTCCCCGCCTGCGAGCACTTTACCGCTCCCTCGTTGCCACGGCATTGGCTGACCCTTCGGTATCCGGCCGAACGGTGCTCGAGCCTTACGGAGCGGCCGGGTTATTTGCGCCTGCGCGGCCTCGCGGGCACTATCGCGGGGAGAGAACCCGTCGCCTTCGCGGGAATCCGCCAAACCTCTTTTGACTGGGCGCTTTCCTGCTCGGTGGAGGTCGACGCGAAGTCCGCGAATGAGGGTTCGGCCCTGACCGCCGGCCTCGCGCTCGTCCAGTCCGAGAGCAATCATATTCTCTTTGACGTGGTTCAGGGCCCCGGCGTTCCGGTCCTTCGGGTAATCCGCTTCGCCAAGGAAACCGCGGGCGACGGCGAGGTGCTCGCCTCACGGCCGCTGGAAGGGGGAGCGGGCCCGGTGATCCTCTCGGCCATTCAGCGCGGCCAGCGGCTTTCGTTCTTCTGGAAACTTCCGGAGGAGGGCGACGACGGGTGGCGTCTCATGGCGGAAGGCGTGGACGCCTCTATCCTCAGCACTGAAAAGGCCGGCGGCTTCGTCGGTACCGTTCTCGGCCTCTACGCCAGCGGAAACGGAAAGGCCGATTCGGGTCACGCCGACTTTGACTGGATGGAATACCGCGCGCTGACCTGATCCCGCAGCTGGGGGCATTAGCTACATTTACTGTACCCGCAGCTGGGGCCCCCAGCCGACGCCCATTCTGGTGCCGCACGGGGCATTAGCTACATTTACTGTACCCGCAGCTGGGGCAGGTGACGCAGCCGTCCCGGAAAGAGAGCCCCTCGCCGCATTCCGGGCACGCGCCGTCGCTGGTGGCCACTTCTTCCCCGTCGCGGATATAGTTCTTCAGGACGCGCGCGATAGACCGTTCCACGTCGGTAAAGTTAGTGTCTTTCTGAAGCTGACTCACGATGAACTGGAGCGGCGTTCCGTGCCTGAGGGCCATGGATACCAGCCGCGCCAGGGACGCGTCGGGAGAATCGAAGGCCTTGGTAAAATCTTCCAGGACCGCCTCGTCTCCCAGCATTAGGTCGTAGCGCCCCGACTCGACCTTGCGCGCCACCGCCTTTTTCGGCGGCCCGTTTTCCTCTATCCCCAGGCCGATCCCGCGCTCCGGGTCGTCGATCACGAAGAGCTCGTACAGGCTTCCGTCGAGAAAGCCCGGTATCACGAGGTAGCTCCTCTTTCCGGCCCCGGTCCGCCAGACGTCGCAGGGGAGGTCTTTCGGCCTCGGCGGCGCTACGCGGCGCTTTAACCCTTGGTCCTTTTTCTCGCTGTATTCGAGGATTCCCTTCATGCTCCCTTCGGGGTTAAAGGTCGTAAACCCTTTCAGCCCCTTTTCGTACGCGTACATGAATAGGTTCTTGTATTCCTCGAACGGGGTTCCGGGGGCGAGGTTCAGGGTCTTCGATATGCTGTGGTCCACGTACTTTTGAAATACGGCCTGCATGTCTATGGAGCGATAGGGGTCGATATCGGCGGTGGTCACGAACCGGCGAAGCGCTTCCTCGCCGTCCGCGCTACGGCCCGAGTCGAGCCAGAGTTTCCACGCGTAGTCGTATACCTCCTCCGTGCGCGTTTCGTCTGCAACGCCGGTGCGGACGGTGCGGCGGAACGACCGGGCGAAAATCGGCTCGATACCCGAAGAGCAGTTTTGCCCGACGCTGAGGGAAGTCGTTCCCGTGGGGGCCACGGTATTGAGCTGGACGTTTCGCATGCCCTGCTTCCGGATCTTTTCGCGCAGTTCCGGGGGGAGGGTTTTTATGAAGTTCCCCTCGAGGTATTTGTCCGCGTCGAAGGCCGGGAAGCTCCCTTTCTCGGCGGCGAGGTCGCTTGAAGCCCCGTAGGTCGCGTCCCGGAGGGCTTCCGCGAGCCGTTCGGCGAAAGCGAGGGATTCGTCGCTTCCGTAGGTGAGATCGAGCATGGCCATGGCGTCGGCGAGGCCCGTGAATCCCAGCCCGATCCGGCGCCACTGCCGGGAAAAGTCCTCGATCTTCTTAAGCGGGTAAGCCGTCGCGTCGAGGGTGTTATCCAGGAACCGCACGCCGACGGCCACGGTTTTCCTGAAGGCGTCGAAATCGAAATACGAATCCGCGAAGGGATCGCCAGAGGGCGACGCGACGAAGGCGGCGAGGTTCACCGAGCTCAGGCAACACAGGGAGTACGCGGGCATAACGAGCTCCCCGCAGGGGTTCACCCGGTCCATTTTAAAGGCCCACCAACCGTTATTGAAGCGTTCCACGGTGTCGGCGTTGAAAATGCCCGGCTCGTTGTGAATGAAGGCGTTTTTCGCCAGAAGGTCCCAAAGATCGCGGGCTTTCACTGTTTTCGCTACCGCGCCGCGGTACGCGAGATCCCAGTCGGCGTCATTCTTTACCGCCTCGATGAAGGCGTCCGTTACCTTCACCGAGATATTGAACTGGGTAAGCTCCTTGTTTTCGTCGCCGCGCTTTGCAGTGATAAAGGATTCCACCTCGGGGTGCGAGATATCGAGCAGGGCGATATGGGCGCTTCGCCGTTGCCCGCCGGTCATGATGGTTTTTGCCGATTGGTCGAAAATGCGGAGAAAGGAAAGGACGCCCGAGGATTCGCCCCCGGCCGAGAGCTTCGCCCCCTTCGGCCTGAGCTTTGAGGCGTCGAATCCTACGCCCCCGCCCATTTTGCTGATAACCGCGTCTTCCCGAAGGGATTCGTAAATCGATTCGAGATCGTCCTCTATGTCGATGGTAAAGCAATTATTGTAATTCTTGACGGGGCTATTCGGCCTCGCGTTCGCGAGAATCCGTCCCGCGGGCTGCAGTCTGCCCGAGATCAGCTCGCCGTAAAAAACGTCGGCCCACGCTATCCTCGCCTCGGGCGTCGCCTCCACGGAAGCTATCTCGTCGGCCACGCCGCGAAACACCTCTTCGGCCGTTTTTTCCCCGTGCAGGCAGTATTTCTGACGGAATATTTCTTCGGACAGGGGCTGCTGCCATATCCACGTTTTATCTTTCTTCATTGATCGACGCTCCTTAATACGCTAGGTATAGAGTATTAAGGAGGCATTGTCAATGAAACAACGCTATTGAAGGCGTTTATCCGGATCGTGGGTATCAGGCTTCCCTGGCTGCCTTTAAAACGGGCGCATAGTCCGGTTCGGAGGCGATTTCCGATACCTGTTGGGTATAGACTACCGTATCGTTTCGGTCCACCACGACCACGGCGCGGGAGAGCAGTCCCTTCAAGGCTCCGTCTACCATGGCGACGCCCCACGATTTTCCGAATTCCAAATCCCGCATTTCCGAGAGCGTTACGATATGGTCGAGACCTTCGCCCTTGCAAAACCGATCGGACGCGAACGGCAGGTCCCTTGACACGTTTATGACGACCGTGTCTCCCAAGGTGCCCGCCTCGCGGTCAAACCGTCGGGCGCTCGCCGCGCAGGTACCGGTGTCCAGGCTCGGGACAATGCTGAATATTTTGACCTTACCCGCAAAGCGGGATAGGTTAACGTCTTCCAGTTTCGCCGTAGTAAGGGTGAAATCCGGCGCCTTTGTCCCGACGGCCGGCAAACTCCCGATGGTGTTCACGGGATTCCCGTGAAGCGTGATAGTGGCCATGTTCGATCCTCCTCATTACTTGTTAGCCTAAGTATACAAAAAAGAGGGCAAGGAAGCCAGCGAAATGGGTAAAAAATCAGCGTTTAAAGCGGGGAATCAAATCCTTGGTCGTCGGATGGATAAAGCCGTGATTTCTCATCCAAAGGGTATAGACGAGGTCGGACCCGGTGGTATGGGTCAGAAACCAATCCTTTACGAAGGCGAGGACTGTATCGGTAAACGGCAGGCGATCGCGGGAAATCTTATCGATCAGCTCAGTGAGCTGCTTTTCGAGGTCACGATGCAGTTGCGCGTGGGTTTCGGCGCCCGGATATCCGTATTCGGCGAAAAACCGTTCTTCCGTCGCGAAGTGGGCTTCGATTGAGACTTGAAGGCCGTTCATTAAGCGCTTTAGTTCGCCGGTACTCGCGGCGTCTTTCGCCTTGAAGTGAAGGTCATTTATGGCCTTTGCGAGTTCGCGATGCTCCCGGTCGATTATGGCTATCCCCAAATCCAGGGTTTCGTTCCAATTGATGAAAGACATGCCGTTATTTTATACGAAAAAGGCCGCCCGCGGAATACGGACGGCCCGTTTTAATCAGAGAATATGCTCCAGAAACGATCGCGCGCGATCGGTTTTCGGGTTCCCGAAAAACTCGTCCGGGGGGGCCGACTCGACGATGAGTCCGCCGTCCATGAAGCATACCCGGTTCGCCGCCGCCCGCGCGAAGCCCATTTCGTGCGAAACCACCAGCATGGTCATGCCCTCTTTTGCGAGATCGGTCATGACGTCGAGCACTTCCTTGATCATTTCCGGATCGAGCGCGCTCGTGGGTTCGTCGAAAAGCATTACCGCGGGATTCATGGCCAATGCCCGCGCTATGGCGATGCGCTGCTGCTGACCGCCCGAGAGCTGATCGGGGAATGAATGGGCCTTGTCGCGCAAGCCGACCTTGTCGAGGAGCCGGTACGCGGTCTCCGTAGCCTCGGCCCGGGATTTTTTCAGCACGCTCACGGGCGACAGGATAATATTCCCCACGCAATCCAGGTGCGGGAACAGGTTGAAGTTTTGGAATACCATGCCCGCTTCCTCGCGCACCAGGCGAATATCGGTCTTGGGATCGGTAACGCTCCTTCCGTCCACCACGATATCGCCGGAATCAAGGTGCTCAAGGCGGTTGATCGAGCGGAGCAGGGTGCTTTTTCCCGAGCCCGAGGGCCCGATCAAGAGTACCACTTCTCCCTTGGCGATCTCCATATTGATGCCGCGCAGCACTTCGAGGTCGCCGAAGCTCTTTCGGGCGTTTTTAATCTCAACGATTCCGGCCATGATTTTTCAACCTGTCTTCCATGAGCGCCACGAGGCGCGAAAAGAATAGCGTCAGCACGAGGTAAATCAGCGCGACGACGGTGTAGCTTTCGAAATAATTGAACGAGGTGGAAGCGTATTCCCTGCCCCGCCGAAGCAAGTCCGAGACCGCGAGGATCGAGACGAGGGAGGAATCCTTTAAAAGCGCGATAAACTCGTTCCCGATCGGCGGCAGGATCACCTTGACCGTCTGGGGGAGGATTACTTTCCAGATTGCCTGGGCGCGGCTCATGCCCAGCGCCAGCGCGGCTTCCATTTGCCCCTTGGGGATGGACTGGATTCCGGCGCGGAAAATTTCCGCCTCGTAGGCGCCGTAGCAGATCGTCATGGCGAGTACCGCGGAGGCGGGCCCGTTCAGGTGGATAACCTGTCCCAGGAACGTTTTGTTGATCAGCGGCGGCAGGGCGTAATAGATATAGAAGAGCTGGACCAACAGCGGAATGCCCCGAACGACCTCAACGTACACCGTCGAGATGAGGTTCAGCGGCTTAAAGCGCGAAATACGCCCCAAGCCGGCGATAAGGCCGACGAGAAGGGACCCGATAATCGCCTCTACCGTGACCATGAACGTGGCGACGATTCCGTCCGGCACGAACGAGAGTATCTTGAGGTAGGGATCGGTTTTGAAAAGTGGAAGGGCTATAAGGATGGCGATGGCACCGAAAAAGGAAATATTCCAGGCGGAAAGAACCCCCTTTTCCCCGCCGTGGGGAATGAGGGTTCCGTCCGTAACGGTGATCACCTCCGGCGCCTTGTGGCGCTCAGTCTGAGGTGATCCTGCCATTTAGTGAAGCCACTTAGCGGAGATCGCGTCGAGCGTGCCGTCGGCCTTGATCTTGGCGAGTCCGTCGTTGAGTATCTTGAGGGTCTCGACGTCGCCTTTCTTGACGGCGAGTCCGAGCCACTCGTCGGTGAAGGGCTGTCCGACGATCATGAGCTTGGATTTGTATTCCGCGTTTTGGAGGGCGAAGTCCGCGGCGATGGGGCTGTCCGCGACAACGCCGGCGATGCGGCCCAGGGCCAGGTCCGCGAAGGCGAGCCCGACTTCGTCGTAGGTGGCCAGGGTAACGCCCGAGACCTTGGCGACCTCGATGGCTCCGGTGGTGCCGATCTGGGCGCCGACCTTCTTGCCCTTGAGATCGGCGACGGTGGTAACGCCGGCGGTTCCCTTCGGCACGACGAGAACCTGTCCCGCGTTGCAGTAGGGTTCGGTGAAGTCCATGGTGGCCTTGCGCTCCTCGGTGATGGTGACCGAGGAAGAAATGGCGTCGTAATCTCCCGCCACGAGACCGGCGAAAATGCCGTCCCAAGCCGTATTGCGAATGACGATTTCCACGCCGGTCGCCTTGGAAATGGCCGCGAGCATATCGGGGCCGAAACCGACTATTTCTTTGTTCTCGTTAACGAATTCCATCGGCGGCCACGTGGCGTCCGATGCGATAACGAGTTTGGTTTTTTTCGCGGGGGCGGTCGCGTCTTTGGAACCGCCGGCCCATGCGGCTGTCGAGGCGACGGCGGTAAGGGCCAAGAGAGCGACGAGGGTTGAGAGGGTACGCTTGCTCATGATTTAAAAATCCTCCTAAGGATAGGTGAAAACGTATTTTATTGTACATATTGATGCATTTACTGTCAACGAAAGTAAATATTTATGCATAATTGCGTTTTTTAGCGTCGCTTTAGCGCCTTGACTATTTATTAATAAGTATTCTGAAGGCATAAAAAAAACGGGGTTCCCAGCCGTGGAAACCCCGTTGTTATTAGAATTGTCTTTCGTCCGTCGCCGTTCTATTGCGCCGGATGTCGCGCGCTTTTACTTCATCGCGTCAAAGAGATTTTTCGAAACGTACCAGGTATTTCCGCTCATGACGGCGACGCCGTCGGCCTGGATATCTTTTCCGTCCAGCGTGGCGAGGCTCTTGTTCCGCGCGATTCGCAGGGTATGGCTTCCCTTAGTCGCCACGAGAACGGGGTTTTCCGCGTCGGAATCGTCCTGTGACAGAGTGGCCCCTACTTGGGCGGCGAGCTCTTTGGCGTCGGTAAAGAGGCGATCGGTTGCGGCGTTGAGGTCCAGTCCCATGGACTCGGCGAGGTACTTCCCTATTTCCGTATTGTCCACGAGGCCGGTAGGGCGCGCGCCCCGTGGATCGAAGGCGTAAAGCACCACGTCCTCGCCGGTATGTCCCCCGGTGGTATACCCGATTTTTGCCCGCGCGCCGACCATGGGGCCTACGACGTAGTTGAGCGAACCTTTCGAGTAGTTCCGTATCGCCGCGACTTCCTCGTCGCTTAGGTCGGTAATCCCGAGCTTTTGCGCCACGGTTTGCCTGATCGCCTCGGGGCTGGATGCGGGGGGAAGGAAGGCCTCGAGCCCTTCTCCGGTGACGGAAGCGGCTTTCAGGGGGTTCACGAAGGCGGTCCAGGGCGTCTTGTCGTATCCGGAACTGATGGAGCGGTCTCCGATGGAAACGCCCGAGTTGCCGTGATCGCTCGCCGCGATCACGACGGTGTCGTTCCGGGTAGAGGCGAAGTCGAGGGCGGCCTTCACCGCCTTGTCGAAGGCGACCACGTCGGTCACGAATCCCACGGGATCGTTCGCGTGGGCCGCCCAGTCCACCTTGGAACCCTCGACCATCAGGCAAAACCCGGCCGGGTTTTTCGAGAGAACCTCGATCGCCTTGGCCGTCATCTCCTGGAGGGAGGGTTCCGCGGCGGGGTCCCGGTCAAGGTCGTAGGACATGGCGGTCGCCTCGGGCGTTTTGCCGAAGGTGCCGAAGAGTTTCGCGCCTTGGAAGGCCTTGAGCTCGGCGGTATTCCCGGCGTACGAATAGCCGAGGGCCTTGAGCGCGGCCATCATGTCCTCGCCGTCTTTCCTCGCGGAAGCGGAGAGGTAGGGCGTGCCGCCCCCAAGCACCACGTCCAGCCGGTTCCAGACGATCTGCTCGGTCAGGTTGTCGTAATTTTTCCGGGAAGGATCGTGGGAGGCGAAGTCGGCCGGGGTCGCGTGCATGAATTCGCTGGTGCTCACGATGCCCGTGGCGCGGCCGGAAAGGCGCGCTCCCTCCATAAGGGTCGCGAGGGGCCGTCCCGCGACGAGCGGATCGGGATCGCCGGCGCCGGGCATGCTGTACGTTTTGCCGGAAGAGGCGATATTGCCGGTCTGTGACTTCCAACCGGTGGCGAAGGCGGAACCCGCGGGCGCGGAGTCGGCGATGGTGCCGTCGGAACTCCAGGTGCTCACCAAGCCGCAAGCGAGATCGTCCAGGGCGAGGGGGCTTCCGGCGTAAAACCGGGCAAGGGTCGTTCCCGCCACGCTCATGCCGTCCGGAATCAGAATGATCACGTTCCGAACGGGTTTCGTCGGGGCTCCCGCCGCGTCCTTGGCCTCGCCGGCCGCTTCTTTCGATCCCCCGGCCCACGTCGCGGTAAGCGATAGGCATCCGGCCGCGAGAAGGGCGATACGTCTAACCTTTTTCATACGCGTTTTGTCTCCTTATGGTGTCGCGCGAAAGCCGTTACGGCGATCGCGGGGCTATTGACGCCAGTTTCTAGGAGACGCGTTAAAATCGTGATAGGGGAGGGCTAAAAAAACGTGAAAAGCGGTCGTTCGCTCGGCCTATAATACGGAAATGCGGTTCCTTCCGGTCCGCTTCGCCTGATACAGCGCCGCGTCGGCCCGGAGGAAGATACCGTCGAACGAGTCGCCCGAACGGCTCGAGGTTATGCCGGCGCTCACGGATACGTGAATCGGCTGTCCCTGCTCGGAATACACGAAGTCGGCATGCATGGCCTCCCGGATGGATTCCGCGATGGACATTGCCGCGCGCTCCGTGGCGCCCGGCAGGAAGATCAGGAATTCGTCGCCACCGTACCGGCAGGCGATGTCGCTCTTGCGCACGTTATTCCGTATCTTCGTTCCCAGTTTGGTAAGGAACATGTCGCCCACCAGATGGCCGTAGGTATCGTTGACTATCTTGAAATTGTCTATATCGATCATGATAACCGCCGATTCCGGGGGAATATCTTCCTCGCTCGAGAGCCGCTGTATGAGATCGTTCAGGTAGTGGCGGTTATAGAGGCCGGTCAGCGAGTCCGTGTGGGAAAGCTTCTGGTAATAGCGTTCCCGTTCGATGTGCTCGTCCTTCTCCAAAAGCTCGCGGCGGAATTGGTCGAAAATCGCGAGGGTGAACAGCAGGGTATCGATGGAGGTTCCCATCATGAAGATATAATTCGAGGGGAGGTAGGACTCCAGGTATGCCGAGGTTGACCATACGAGGGTCCCGGTAAATAAAAAACACCAGGCCAATAGGTAAAAGCGCACCTGGCGCATGCCCGTGAAATAGAGGTAGGTCGTGGTGGCCAAAATGACGAGCGGCACGAGAAAGCCCGTAACGTACGCGATTTGGTTTGCCAGGAAGTTGAGCTGCGCGCAGCCGAGAACGGTTTGCCCGATAAAGAGAACGATGCCGCCGTTGAGGATCCTGTGCATGACCGGCATTCGTTCCTTGAGCTCGAGAAAGCGCTGCGCGAAGAGCATCATGAAGGTGCCGAACCCGCCCAGCGATATCCAGACTATCGCTTCCAGAATGGGAAAGGGAATCGGCAGGAACCAAAGGAAGCCGTGCACGCGCACATGATAGAGGAAGAGGAAGGCGATATAGGCAAGATAGGTGAGAAAGTTCGCGTTTCTGATGGCCAGCCAGGTAAAAAGGTTCACGAAGAATACGGTAATCAGCACGCCGAAGAACACCCCGAATATCAAGCTGTCCGTATTCGCGTCCGCCAGGGCTTCGCCGACGGTGAGAATCGAAAGGGGAACCAGCATGATCGTGTTGGTTCTGACCCGAATCAGCACGGTCTCGCCGGGAATGCAGTCCGCGGGGACGGGTACGTTCCAGAGCCGGGTCTTTATGGGTACCTGGGCCGAGGGCACCTTCTTTCCGAGCAAGACCGGCTGGTGGCCCCGAAAATAAACCCGTAGGTCCTCGGCGCTGGCGCTCTCGATATGGACGAACGCGTTTCCCGGGGCGGGGTTCGCGGGAAGGCGGAACTTAATCCAATACGTGTCCTTGGTTCGGTTCGCGTAGAGCCGGGGACGGGCCAGGGGCGTCCACGTTCCCTGGGCCGCTTGCTCCGGGGTTTCCGTTCCCGAGGGATCGACGTGAAACGCGGGCGCGAGTACCCGCGCGGCCTGAGGGGTTATTTCCGCCCTTGGCAGATAGGCTAAAAACATGGCCCCGGCTATGGCGATTGCGGATATGAGAAATAGGATTATATCTTTTTTTGCGTAATGTATTTTCATTATTTTACTTTCGAATGCGCCATTATCCCCCCTGGCCTCTCGGTTTGTCAAACTGACGCGCGGCGTTCTATGGGCAAGAATTACCCAACCGGGGAATTTTTTGCGCGATCAGGTTCAGGACATAGCTCAAAATACCCCTTATATCACGCGAAAAGGCAAAAAAAAGGGCGAAAACCCGGTTGGCACGCTTTTTGCAGAATACTAACCGAACGCTAACCGCCCGTTGGCGCATCACAGTCTTTTTTTAGGAGTTTCGTATGAAAAAGCTTACTGCCCTCGTATTTCTTTTGGCTGCGGTTACCGCAAGCACCTTTGCCGCCGGCGCGCGGGACAGCGCGACCGTTGAAGGCAAACTCGCCCTGACCGGCAGCGTTCCCACCGTCGTATCCGGAAAGGACGTATACCTCCTTCCCTCCGGCCCCTTCTACCAGCTCGCCTGGCAGAACGGCATCAAGGTAGGCGACACGATCAAGGTGGAAGGGTACGTCGGTACGGCGATCGGCGCCGATGCCGCGAAAGACTCGGACCTTCCCGCCGAGGCAAAGCCCGTAATGCCCTCCAAGGTCTGGGTGAACGGCAAGGCCCTTTCCCTGGATAACCTCGGCTTCGGCCCCCGCGGCGGAACCGGGCGGGGCTTCGGAGGCGGCTATTGCTTCGACGGAGACGACGATCGCGGATACGGCCCCGGCATGATGGGCGCTCGCGGCGGCCGCGGCGGCTACGGAATGGGTCGCCGTTAATTCTCCCCTCCCGAACCGTACCCCGTTTCGGTCTCGCGATTTGATCGCGGCGCCGAAGCGGGGTACACTTGTCGTTGAAATGAAAGAAGGAATCTTCGGAAAAATTATCGTATTCCCCGCGGTTTTGGCCGTGGCCCTTACCCTCTTTCTCGCCGTTCTGGTCCTTCGCCAGGAAGACGCGCGGCGTCGGGACGGGCTCGATATGGAAGCCTTCCAAATTCTCGCCGGCGTGACCGACCTATGGAACGAAACCGGGACCTTCGACCCGGGGCTATGGCGCGGCGTGGCGGGTTTCGGGGTTTACGGCGCCGGGGGCGCGGCGGTATACGCCTGGGGCACCGCGCCCCGCGCCCTGTACGCGTCGCGGCTCGCGGCCCCCGGGGGAGAAACCCTGCTGGAAGGCGATTCCCTCCGCCTCGTGCGGCGAATCGGGACCGCACCGAGCTATCGGGGCGCAGAGGGCCGCCGGAATATGATGGGCGCGGGCGGCATGGGCATGGGCATGATGGGCTCGCCCATGGCCCCGTCCCGCTACGTCCTCATCGACCTGGACGTGTCCGAGCGGCTCCGGCAGCGCACGCCACTCCTTTATCTCGTTTCCTTCCTGCTCGCCCTCTTCGTCGCCTTGGTCGTCCTCGTCGTCCTTTTTTACCGGCGCCTCGCCGTATACCGCGAACGGGAACGCGAAACGGCCCATCTCGTCCAGCTCGGCGAGGCGGCGCGCACCCTTGCCCACGAAATCAAGAACCCCCTGGGGGTAATCAAGGTCCAGTGCGCCACGTTGAAACGCACCGTTGGCGAGGACCGCGCGAAAAACGTAACCGTCATAGAGGAAGAAACCGACCGGTTGGCCCAATTGACCGACCGCGTCCGCGACTTTCTTCATTCGTCCCCCGGCAGGCCGGAAACCAGGAGCGCCCGCTCCTACCTTGATCAAAGCCGCGACCGTTGGGGCGACCGGCTTTCCGTCGCAGAACCGGGGGAAGATTCGGCGCGCTGCGCGGTTTCCATGGACCCCGCGCGGCTCACCCAGGTTTTGGACAACCTGATCGCCAACGCCCTGGAGGCGACCGCGGCCACCGCCCTCCCCGAAACGGCCCTTCCCGAGCTAAGCCTCGCGTGCCGCAGGGGCCGCGTCTCGTTTTCGGTCGCTGACCGCGGCACGGGCGTGGCGGAGGAATATCGGTCCCGGCTTTTCCGCCCCTTTTTCACCACCAAGGCCACGGGTTCCGGAATCGGATTGGCGCTGGCCCGACGCTTTGCCGAGCAGGCGGGGGGCTCCCTTTCCTGGTCCGACCGTCCCGGTGGCGGCAGCGTATTCACCGTAACCCTGCCGGCCGCGGCCGGCGTGAAAGGAACGAACCCATGACCGATACCGGCGAAAAGGCCCGCTCTCGGGCCCTCATCGTGGACGACGAAAAAAACCTTCGGGAATCCCTGGCGGAATTTCTCGCCCTGGACGGCTACGATTCCTTATTAGCCGCCTCGGGGGAGGAAGCCCTCGACGTATTGTCCCGGGAGACCGTGGACGCCGTGATACTCGACCTCCGCATGGGAGGCATGGACGGCCTTGAGACCCTGTCGCGCATCGGCGATTCCGGCCCCGGCGTGCCCGTTATCATGATGAGCGCCCACGGCGAGATCGGCGACGCCGTTGAAGCCATGAAAAAGGGGGCCGTGGACTACCTCGTGAAGCCCTTTGACCCCGCGGAACTGAGCGTCCGGCTTCGGAAGGCCATTTCCGACGGCCGTTTGATCCGCCTGGCCCGACTCGGCGAGCGCATGGGCGAAACCTCCCGCGAAAGGCCCGGCGAAGCCGGCTGGCTGGGGGACGACCCCGCCATGGTCCCCGTTCGCGACCTGATCCGCCGCGCCGCGCCCGCCTCTTCCACGGTGCTCATTACCGGCGAAAGCGGAACGGGAAAGGAAGTGATCGCCCGGGAATTGCATCGGCAAAGCCCCCGTGCCGCCGGGCCCTTCGTCCCGGTCAACGTGGGCGCCATACCCGAAAGCCTCCTGGAAAGCGAGCTATTCGGCCATGAAAAGGGCTCATTTACCGGCGCGGACTCCCGCAGGACCGGGCTTTTCGAGCTCGCCTCGGGCGGCACCCTCTTCCTGGACGAATTGGGCGAAATGCCGGCTGCCATGCAGGTCAAGCTCTTGCGGGTGCTTCAGGAACGCGTCGTGACCCGCGTCGGGGGAAGCAGGCCCATCCCGGTGGACGTTCGCATCGTGGCCGCCACCAACCGCGACCTGGAAGCCCTGGTGCGCTCCGGGACCTTTCGCGAAGACCTTTATTTTCGGGTAAACGTTATTCGATTGAAAATTCCGCCGCTGCGGGAGCGGAAAGCCGACATACCGGCCCTCGCCGGGCTTTTCCTGGCGCGGTTCGCCCGGCAGAACGGCAAACCCGTCGCCTCCTTCGCCCCCGACGCCCTCCGCGCCCTCAACTCCTACCGCTTTCCGGGAAACGTGCGCGAATTGGAAAATATCGTGGAACGGGCGGTCATCCTCTGCGAGGGAACCGAGATCGCCCCAAGCGACCTGTTTATGGAAACCTTTCAATCATTGCGGGACAAAGGGGGCGGGGCCGAGGGCGCGGGAACGGGCGACGGGGCCAGCGGGGGCGAGCCGTGGCGCTCCAAGACGGGTCGAGACTCGCTCAGCATCCGCGAGGCGGAAAGGCAAGCGGTTATCGCCGCCCTGGAGCGAAACGGCGGGCATCGGGAACGGACCGCGCGGGACCTTGGCATTTCCCGGCGGACCCTCCTCAATAAAATGCGCGAATTCGACCTCTTTTCGGAAGGCCGGTGACTTAGGCGCGCAGGCCGATATTCGCCTTCGCCTCGGGGCATTGAACGTGAAAATCCGCGACCTGCTTGCACGGATATTCCGCGCAGTCCCCGCACGAGGCAAGGTTCTTGCCCAAGGCGCAAAGCCGCATGCCGCATTCGGAACAGTGCCCGATCTGCACGCCGTCCGTGGCCAGGCAGCCGTGGCAATTGATCATTTCCGGCGTGAAGGCGAAACCGTACGCCGTAGCCCACTCGGCGGCGACCTTTTTTCGCAGTTCGTCGTCGTTGTTCTTCGAGGCGATAAACGCGCCGCAGGTCGCGCAGTCCAGTCCGCAAATTCCCAATACCTTGTTCATACTTCGTCCTCCATCGGGTTTATTCTTACGCGATTATCCCATGGGAACCATGACATCTCATGTCAGTATTTTTCCGAAAAACCGATTTTTTCCAAAAAGGGCGCGAGCGGAAGGCCGGCGCCGTTAAGCGGAAAGGCGACCGTCGGGTCGTCGGCCCACGCGTAGCGGAGCATGCGGTCTCCCTCGCGGGCGGCGGTTTCTATCTCGACCGTCGCGTTCCCGTCGCCTGCGTCCCCCGCCGTTATTCCCGTCGCGGGGCGCCACGCCCCCGCCTCGTCGCCGATCTCGAAGCCCGCGATGCGGCCGCCCGAAAGGCCGCGGGCCTGTATCAGTTCCACCCTGATTTTTCCGTCCGCCGCCTTCGTGACCGCCACCGGGTGCGGCCCCTCGGCTTCCAGGTCCGCCTCCCCATAGGCGATCTTCCGCGCGAGCAAGGCGAATCTCCGGGCGAGTTCCTTCTTGTTCGCGGGATGCAGGTCGTTCCATTCCCCCAGGTCCACGGCGCTGGTCATGCCCGTGCCGGGCACGGAGCGGCATTCCCGCTGGGCTTCCCGGATCGCCGGCCAACCGTTGGCGCGGTTCAGGAAGACCGGGTCTCGGTAATTCGCCAATTGCGTATAAAGGAAGGGCAGGTTGTCATCGCCCCAGGCGCGCCGCCAACACTCTATCGCGGCGCGGAAGAGCGGCCCGTATCCCGCGGGATTGCCGGTATTCGACTCGCCCTGGTACCAGATCACGCCCCGGATCGGCAAAAGCGACATGGGCGCGGTACGGGAGTTATAGAGCCCCGTGGGGAGCCATTCCATGAAGGTTTTTCCCGCCAAGGGTTCCATTGCCGCGCCTCTTTTAAACTCGCACGGGCCTCCCAGCTCAATCCTCGGCAGGGTGTTTTCCCCTTCCCAGGAAAGGTCGTAGCGTTTTCCGGGAATAAACCGGGCGGGGCCTTCCTCGCTCACGATTCGGACCATCAACTCGTTCTTCCCTTCCCGTATCACGCCTTCGGGAACGGCGTAACGGCGGGGCGGGTAGCGGTAGCCCGTGGAACCGACCTCAATGCCGTTAATCCAGGCGCGGTCGGAATCCACCAGGGTTCCCAGCCTGAGCCGCGCCGCCGCCCTCGCCTGCGCCGGGGTGGCGTGGAAGAAGCGGCGAACCCACACGGAACCGGGACCGTCGCCCAGGGTCCCGTCGCCCCGTCCCTCGGGTATGGAACAGGGCGCCCAGAGCTCGCCGTGCCACTCGAGCCGCTCGGTCACGCCCGCGTCCGAGTCCAGCCCGGGGTCGGCCCGGTTCAGCGCGTCGTACCAGCGCGCGATTCGCCGCTGGTCCTCTTCGGCGGTATGGGAGCGCCAGGAATCGTTTCGCGCGTTCGAGAAACCCTGCGCGAATTCGGGAAAGCGGGAAAGGGTTTCCCTATCAACCCATGCCTCGACCGGGCTCCCGCCTATGGCGATGAGCCTGATTCCCACGGGCACGTTCAGTCGTTCCCTGATAAGCGAGGCGAAGCGGTAGCCCAGGGCCGAAAAGGTCCCGATCTCCGGCCCGTCGGCCCGCCGCCAGCGACCCTTGGGCATATCCGCCTTCGGATGGTGAAATTCCGGGTTGACCGGGGCGCTGAATTCCCTGATATCGGCGGGCCTCGTTTCGGCCAGCGCCTCGCCCGGCCACGGGGACGTCCGGTCCAGGGGCAATTCCATGTTCGACTGTCCCGCGGCCACCCATACCTCGCCTACGAGAATATCGGTAACCGTCAGCCGGGAGTCCCCCGCGCTTACGGTGAGCTCATGGGGCCCTCCCGCGTCCATGGCGGGAAATTCCGCCGACCAGCGGCCGTCCGAGGGTACGGCGCGGGACTCGCCGGCGAAAGTAACGCGAACTTCCGCGTTTTTCGGCGCCGAGCCGAAAAAGCGGATGGGTTTATTCCGCTGAAGGACCATGGAATCGGAAAAGAAGGAAGGAAGGACGAGTTCGTTGTCGTTCATGCCCTTATTGTAGCCTCCGCGCGCCCCGGGCGCCAGCGGTAAATTACCGGATGGGTCCCCGCCCGGCGCCGGATTCCCGAGCCGCGCTTCGGCACGCTCTCTCCCCGTTCAGTCTTCCTCGAGCAGGGCCCGTGCCCGGGCGCGGACCGCGTTTCTCAGCGATTCCGGCCTGAGCACGCGAACGGGGGCGGGTAGGCCGAGAATAAACGAAACGCTCCAATCGTTCACCGGCAGGTCGGTCTCTATCCGCAATCGCCCCGAGCCGTCGGTGAACATATCCGTTTCGGAGAAGAATTCCGCGAATCGGCCCGCCAGGCTTCCGTCGGCGAGGAGGGTTACCGGCTCGATCTCGGTTTCCGCCCAGGCTTCACGCCAGGGCCGCTCGTCCAGGTTCGCCTCCGGCCCCGTCCTTCGGCGCTCCAGCGCGCTTACCGACCTCATGCGGGAAATCTTGAATAGCCGCCAATCGGACCGAAGCGCGCACCAGCCGTAGAGGTACCAGCCCTCCCATATATGCACCAGGGCGTGGGGCTCAACGGTCCGTTCGGTCACCGCGCCGCTCGAATCCACGTACGAAAAGGCGATTGTTCCGTTTCCACGCAGCGCGGTTTCTATCACGGCGATCTTTTCCCGGTTGGCCGGGCCCGGCGAAAGCTCTATAAAGGTATGGCTTTTGGGTACGCGTACCCCCTTCGACTCGGAATCCTTCAGGGCAAGGGAGAACTTTTCAATCAGGGTCCGAACGCCGCGTTCCTGCCCCGCCGAGGCGAGGCTTTCAAGGCCCGCGAGGATATCCTGAATCTCCCGCGTGTCCAATACCTGCCCGTCCAGGCGAAACCCCTCCACCAGGGAAAAGCCCCCGTCCCTCCCGGGATTCGAATAAACCGGCAAGCCCGCCTCGGCCAGCGCCTCCATGTCGCGAAGGATGGTACGGGTCGAAACTTCCAGGCGGCGCGCCAGTTCCCCCGCCGAGATCCGGTCCCGGCCCAGGAGGGCGGTCAGTATGGCGAGAAGCCGTTCTGCTTTCATGGGTAGTATCATACACCGGCGGGAAACGATGGCGAAAGGGCCCGTTTGGCCTTACAATCATGGTATGCGCGATAGCTTCAAAACGGGCAAGACCCTGTACGGCAACGAGATTCCGGACGCGATAGTCCGGAAGGCGGAACGGCGTTTCAGAAAGTACGCCGCGAAATTCGGCTACGACCCCGCTCTGTCCCCGACCCTTACCTGCGTGGGCGAGGGCTGGGGCTTCGAGGATTTCGGCATACGCACCGTGCGCGACGCCGCCTCCCTCCCGCCCGGAGCGGGTGAGCCATTCGACGTCGACCGGGGAATGGTGATCGGCACCATCCGCATGGGCTTCGGCCACAGCCGCATGGCCATCGCCATCGCCTCGGCAGCGCGCGCCCTGGGCTACGATCCCTATTGGCTCGACCTAATGTCCTTCCCGGGAACCGCGGCACGGGACACCATCGAATACCTGGAAGGGCTTTATAACCTCGGCTCGCGCGTCTCGCAGCGCTCGAAATTCTTCGATAAATACGTATGGGAATACGTGACCAGCGTGGCCGCCCAAAAACTCACGTTCTCGGTGGAGGAAGACGCCCTCTCGCGCGTCTTCGTTCCCCTGTACCGCGACGTGCCCAAGGACCTGCCCTTTTTCTCCACCCATCCCTGGACCGGCCACGCGGCCGTAAACGCGGGGATGAGCGACGTGGTCACGATCATTCCGGATAATTTTCCGTTGGCCTTTCACATCGTGGAGGGAAGCCATCACGTGGCGCAGTCTCCCTCGGCGTACATGGGCTACCGAACCCTCCATTCCATGGGAGGCCCGGCGGGGCTCACCAGTTCCATGCCCGCCTCCGATATCAGCCTGGTGGGGCACTACGTCGACCACGAGATCGTCGCGGGAATCGAGGGCGACTGCGAGGCCCGCCTGCGTCGCATGAAAGACCGGCGCACCCGGCGCTTCCTCCTTACCATGGGCGGCGCGGGGGCCCAGGTGCTTCGGTTCGCGTCCATCGCGCGGGACTGCAAGGACGCCATCGAGTCGAAAAAGCTCGCCCTTTTCGTCAACATGGGCGACCACAAGGGCCGTTGGGCCGACCTCGAGCGAAGGTTCCGCGAGGACGGCATCGCCTGGACACTCCATTCCGACTGGAAGGAAAGCCGCGCCTTTATCGACGGCGCCGCCGAGGGCGACGTGAGCGGCATTCACGTTTTTTTGCACGACGACTTCTATTGCGCCGTGTACGCCACGAACCTTCTCATGCGCGTATCGGACGTGATGATCACCAAACCGAGCGAACTATCGTTTTATCCGGTTCCGAAACTGTTCATCCAGCGGGTGGGACGGCACGAGGCCTGGGGCGCGATCCGCGGCTCTGAAATCGGCGACGGGACCATCGAAACCGCGTCCGAAACCGGCCTTTTCCGCACTTTAAAGCTCCTGACCGAGGAAAGCGACCTGGGCGAGCTGTATTGCGCGAATATAATGAGGAATAAGAAAGACGGGATTTACGACGGGGCGTACAACGCGGTTAAGCTTGCCGCCCAATTGCGGAAGAAGGGCTGAGGCGCGGACGGGCGAAGCGGGCTATCTGGCGACCGTGACCACCGAGGCGACGCGGCCGTCTTTGGTGTAGACGCGGTCGTCGTTGTTCGGGTCCTGCAGTTGGTCCGTCCCCTCGAAATAGGCGTAATACCAGGTTCCCGGCGGCAGGGGCAAGTCCAGCTCATACCGGCCGGGGGCGATCTCTTCGAGCTCGTACATGAACGGGTCCCACCCGTTAAAGGTGCCGGCGAGGGTAACTCGCTTGCCGCTTTTGCCTTCCCAGGTAAACCGAACGCAGCCGGACGGCTTTTGGGCGGTCTTAAACACCTCGTAGCTCGGAACCCGCAGGCGAGAAACGGACATGCCGTTCGCGTAGTCGTATCCCGTCTCCGCGTTTAAGGGGTCCGTTGTCCATAGCCCGTCGATTACCATGCGGTACCGTATTTCGGAGGTCTCCGGGGGAATTTCCGCGATGAAGAAGAGCAGGTTTTCCAGCGTTTCCCCGTCGGCGTCGCGGCGGATCAGCCGCTGAAAGGAGTGCGTTTTCCCGTACCGCTCGAAATCGAAGGCTATCCCGGCGAAACGGGCGTTTCCCGCCGCCGTGAATACCACGTAACGGCCGGAAACCACCGGCTCCCGGGCGCGGGTAATGCCCGCCATGAGATTATTCAATGTGACCGACTCGATCCCGGCCGCCGATAGCCCCAACGTGGCGGATATGGCCAGGAGAATGCATGCGCTTTTAAACCGTTTCATGATACTTCTTTACAATCTTCGGAAAATACTTCAAAATCTTGAGAACGTATCCATCCTAAAGTCCGCCTTTTGCCTTCCGATAATGGGGACAAACGGAGAACCATCAGGAAACACATGCCCGGCATACACGATCTCGAACTATTCAGGGAAGAACTCACCCGCCTCGGGGACGAACGGGCCGTTACCGCGCAACGGGGCGAAACCTTTGAGGAATTGCCCCTGCCGGCGGAAGTCACGCCCGAATCCGCGAATATTGACGTTGAAAGCCTAATTTCCTCCCTGGGCGCCGAAACCCCCTCCGTTCCCGAAGCCGAGGCCCCCTCGTTCGAGGCGCCCTCGTTCGAGGCGCCCTCGTTTGAGGGCCCCCCTCCCTTTCCCGGCGATACCGGCCTTCCCGGGGGCGACGAATCATCAGGCGACCTTTCCGCCCTTGACGATTTGCTCGCTTCCTTGGACCTCGGGGAAACCCCTTCTCCCGAATCAGGCGCCCTCGGTCCCGATTCCGTCTCCATTCCGCCCGAAGGTATTCCCGATTTTAACGACCTCGGCGGCCTCGGCGAGGATCTCGAGGCCATGGACTCGATTGAGCCGCCCGCCGCCGAGCCAGCTGCCGATCTGTCCCCCGAAGACGTTCTTTCCGAGGGCCTATTCAATAATCTTTCCGAACCGGGAGAACTGGATATCTCGAACGATTTCTCCATTCCGGATGGCCTGCTTACCGGGTTTGCCGACGAAATTGAGGCGGAGCGGCAAAGCGCGCCCGATTCCGCCGAGCCTTCCTTCGATTTGGAAGGCCTGGAAGCGCTGGACAACGTCGAGCCTTCCGGCGATACCGATTTCTCCGAAATGGATTTTACCCCCGATTTCGAGGGCATCGAGCGACGGGGCGCTCCCGGCGAGGACGAGGCGGTTGCCGAACCGCTGGCGGACTTGGACGATGCGCTCGAAAGCGTCGCGGACGAGGGCGCCGATATTCCCGAGATCGAGGATATGGACGTCCCCTCCATGGATTTCGACTTGCCCGATTTGGGTTCTACCCCCGGCGAGCCGGGCGCCGAGGGATTCGGCGTCGGCGACGCTTTGGACGGTTTGGGCGACTTCAAGCTCGATGCCCTGGAATTGGGAACGGAGGAAGGGGCCCCGGCCGCCCCGGACATTCCCTCCATGGACGAGGCGATCGAGTCTATGGGCGATTTCTCGGACATGTCCCTTCCGGAGGATTTTTCTTTCCCGGGGGAGGGCCCCGAAGGGGCTGCCGGCGGCTCTGCCGAGCTGGACGGCTTCGAGGGCTTCAGCCTCGACGAGGACTTCTTAAAGAACACCATCGATTCAGTAGGCGACGAGGAATTCCACATTCCGGGCTTTGCCGATTTCGCGTCGGGATCGTTCGATCAAAACCTCGCCGATATCTCCTCTGCCGCCCGGCCTTCGGGCGGCGCCAGAAAGGAAGTGCCCGACCAGATCTCCGACGAGGATCTCGAACGGCTCTTCGCGACAATCGCGAAGTATCCCCTCAATCTCCGGATCGGGGTAGAGGAGTATATCGCCGGCGACGCGGGCACGGACCGCCAAAAGATGGAGCTTGTCCACTCCATTCTCCGCGATACGCCCCTGCGTAAAATCGCCCATATCCTCTCCGATGCCCTCGGCAGGACCATTGACGTCCCGAAGGACTTCGAGAAGAAGACCTTCGCCGATCTCGAGGAAGAAAAGAGCTCGCTCCGTTACGTTTTCTTCAATAAGGTTCTACCGATATTCACCATGGCGGCCATCGTCGCGGTGCTGCTTTCCTGCACGGCCTACCTATCCTATCAGTTTATCTATCGCCCCCTGGCCGCCGAAAGCCTGTACCGGCGGGGGTACGCGGCGATCGATAGCGAGCTGTATACCCAATCGCTTGATCTCTTTAACCAGGCAATCGTGAAATGGGAAAAGAAAAACTGGTACTTTAAATACGCCGAAGCGTACCGGGGCCATCGGCAATACATCCTCGCGGAGCGGATGTATCTCGCCCTGCTCGCCCGCTACGACAACGACAAAAAGGCGGGATTGGATTACGCCGGCATGCTCCTGAACGACCTTCGCAACTTCGAGAAGGCGGAAAGCGTGATCCGGCGCCGCGTACTGGACAATTACGTAAACGACCCCGACGGCCTCATGCTCTTGGGAGATAACTTCCTCGAATGGGCCGATGAGGACCCGACGAAATTCGAGGAGGCGCGAAAGAGCTACGCGACCCTCATCGAGCTTTACGGCGAGAAAGACCCCTATCTCGCCCGCATGCTGCGGTATTTCATACGGACCGACAACCTCGCAGAAGTCCTTCCCCTGAAAGACCGTTTTTTGCCGAAGCGATCCAAGATAGAGGCCCGGGATCTCGTGGAGCTCGGCGGCTATCTCGTGGACAAGCGCTACGAGCCGAACCCCGGCGACAACGAGGCCCTGCGCGAACGGATCGAGGACCTGCGGGCCGTGCTCGAGCGGGCGGTAAAGGCCGACGAAACGATCCCGGAAGCCCATTATAATATGGGCCGCTTCCTGATTTACAATTACTATCCCGATCTGGCCTACCGCGCCCTGGACCATGCGCGCGGCCTCTTCGAGAAGGCCCCGACCATGACTCCCCGGCGCGTGCTTACCCGCGTCGATACGTTCCGGCTCATGGGCGAATTAAGGCAGAAGGACGGGGAATATCTCGACGCCCTCGATCTCTACGCGCGGGGAATCGATCTCTACGAGCGACAGCGCGAAAACGGCTCGGTGCGCCAGGACCGACGGGTAGGGCTCCTTTACGCGGATTCGGCGGATATCGACTATTTCCTGGTGGACGATTACGGCTCCGCCCTGGGCAAGTACGAGAGCGCCATCGCTGAACTCTACGATACTCCCTCTATCCGCTACCGAGTCGGCTTTTTGGAGTATCGCGGGGGGGATTACGGGAAGGCCTATGACTCCTTCCTGCTTGCCCATGCCGACTTGAGCGAGGACCGAAACGTGCTGTACGCCTTGGGCAATACCCTCATGCACCGCGACGATATCTTCCTGGCCCAGGGCTATTACGAATTGCTCATGGGATCCCTGGACGCCGAAAAGCTCAGGAAGGGCGTAACGTTCCCGTCGTCGCGCGCCGATTTCCGGGACTTCGTGGAAGAATACGTGAAGGGCTCGAACAATCTCGGCGTGGCCCTGTACCGCATCGCGGAGCGAAACGGCGATTCGAAAAAGTACGCCCGGGCGGCGGCGCTTTTCGCCGAATCGATCCGCGCCTCGGATAGCCTGACCCGCGACCAGGTTTCCATGGTGCGCTCCGGCGCCCAGGCCCTGGCGGCCCTCAACCTGAGAAACATGTCCCACCCGAAGAGCGAGTTCAAGCCCGAAATATACGTGGATATTCCCCAGCTCATGCAGGGCGAAACCCCGCTGAAGCAGCGCGAGGACCGCTAAGGGCCGAAACCCGGAACCGCTAGCGGCGGCCGCCCTCGACCGGGGCGGTTTTTCCGGCTAAAAAACGGGGGCTGTGGGCGGCAACCCTGCCCGAACGGCTTGCAAAAGTTCGCGGACCCTGCTACTATGTCCAAGTCGCCGACATTGTTTTTCGGCGCGTACATGTCTTTTTTTGGACGATTAACTCAGCGGTAGAGTGCCGTTGACGAATGCGTCCCTTACATGTCTTTTTTTTGGACGATTAACTCAGCGGTAGAGTGCTACCTTCACACGGTAGAAGTCACTGGTTCAAATCCAGTATCGTCCAAAAAAAAGATTTTTTTATTTGAACGCATTCGTCAACTTCCTTCA
>JAEZST010000019.1 GCA_023443865.1 Spirochaetota bacterium
CCGTTGCCGGTTTATCCACAATGTGGACATGCAACTACTCGGGGATATGCATGTCCACACTGGCGACACGAGGGGGTATAACCTTACCTTGTGCCTACAGAGATAAAATTATCACTAGTGAAAGACACCCGGCGTCTTGCCACTTTACAAAATTTGAATTATTGTCATTTTGACTGGAGGATTTGATGCATAAGATACTCGAGAAGAAGCAGTTCTCCGAAGAGGTTTTTTACCTTCGCGTAGCCGCGCCCGAAATTGCGCGTAACCGCAAGGCCGGCCAGTTCGTGCTGGTCCAGATCGACACCGAATTCGGCGAGCGCATTCCGCTCACCATAGCCGACGCCGACGCCGCCGAGGGCTGGATCGCCCTGGTATTCCAGACCGTCGGCGCCACGACCCATAGGCTCGCCCTTAAAAATCCCGGCGACTCAATCGCCGCCATCCTCGGTCCCCTGGGGCGCCCCACCCGTATCGAAAAAGTCGGAACCGTCGTCTGCGTGGGCGGCGGGATCGGCGTGGCTCCCCTGTATCCCATCGTTAAGGCCTACAAGGCCGCGGGAAATACCGTGAAGGTGATCATGGGCGCGCGCACGAAAGACCTCGTGATTTTCGAGAAGGAAATGCGGGCCGTCGCGGACGAGGTAACCGTGGTTACCGACGACGGGACCCACGGACGCAAGGGCCTCGTGACCGAGCCCCTGAAAGAAGAATGCGAAAGCGCGACGCCCCCCGCCGAGGCGGTCGCCATCGGCCCGCCCGTCATGATGAAATTCTGCGCCGCCACCACCAAGCCCTACGGCGTGCATACCGTCGTTTCCCTCAATACGATCATGATCGACGGCACGGGAATGTGCGGCGGCTGCCGCGTCACCGTGGGCGGAAAAACGAAATTCGTCTGCGTGGACGGACCCGAATTCGACGGGCACCTCGTGGATTGGGACAATATGATGATGCGCATGAGGGCGTACAAGCCCCGCGAGGAAGAGGCCCATCACCGGTGCCACATGGAAATGGAGGCGGAACGGATAGGCGATCCCGACGGCACGGTTGGAGGCGCGAAATGAGTCACAAAACGAAAGAACAGCTCGCCGCGGAGGCCGCCGCCCTCTGGAACGGCCTCAAGGGCAAATCAGCCGCGGGAAGCCTTTCCCCCAAGGAACGGCTCGCCATACCCGCCCAGGAAATGCCCGCCCGCGACCCGGTAAAACGGGCCCGCGAGATGGACGAGGTCGCCCTGGGCTACTCCGAGGCCCAGGCCCGGGTCGAGGCGGAACGCTGCCTCGGCTGCAAGAACCAGCCCTGCGTGGCCGCGTGCCCCGTGAACGTCCCCATCCGCGACTTTATCGCCCGCGTCCAAAAGGGCGAGTTCAAGGGCGCGGTGGACACCATCAAGCGAACCAATCTTCTCCCCGCCATTTGCGGCCGCGTTTGCCCCCAGGAAAAGCAGTGCCAGAGCGCCTGCACGGTCGGCAAAAGCCTCGGGACCGTGGACAAGGCCGTGGCCATCGGCCGCCTGGAGCGTTTCGTCGCCGATTGGGAACGGGAGAACGGCCTCGTGACCGCCCCGGCCGTCGCGGGCGAGACCGGCAAGCGCGTCGCCGTCATCGGCTCGGGCCCCGCCGGCCTCACCGTGGCCGCCGACGTTCGCCGCGAGGGCCATGCGGTAACCGTGTTCGAGGCCTTTCACAAGACCGGCGGCGTCATGGTGTACGGCATCCCCGAGTTCCGCCTGCCGAAGGAAATCGTCGCGAAGGAAACCGAGGCCCTGAAGGAAATGGGCGTCGAGTTCCGCACGAACTTCCTGGTGGGAAGGACCGGTACCGTCGACCAGCTCCTGGAAAGCGAGGGCTTCGACGCCGCCTTTATCGGCACCGGCGCGGGGCTCCCGAAGTTCATGGATATCCCGGGCGAAAACCTGATCGGCGTGTTCAGCGCCAACGAATACCTCACCCGCGCCAATCTCATGCGCGCCTATGACCGGACCCGCGCGGACACCCCGATGTACGAGGCGAAAACCGTGGCGGTCGTGGGCGGCGGAAACGTCGCCATGGACGCCGCGCGCATGGCCCTTCGTCTCGGCGCCGAAAAGGTATACTGCGTTTACCGCCGCACTCGGGAGGAAATGCCCGCCCGCGCCGAGGAGATCGAGCACGCCGGCGAGGAAGGGGTGGAATTCCGCTTCCTCCGCAACCCTACCCGCATCCTCGGGGACGAAAACGGCCGCGTGCGCGCCATCGAGCTTTTGGAATTCGAGCTTGGGGAAAGCGACGCCTCGGGCCGCCGAAGCCCCGTCGCCAAAGAGGGTACCGAGCACGAGATCCCCGTGGACGCGGTGATCGTCGCCCTCGGAAACGAGTCCAACCCCCTCATGAAACAGACTACCGAGGGCCTCGACGTGACCAAGCGCGGCAATATCGTAGTGGACGGAAACCAGAAAACCAGCCTCAAGAAAGTTTGGGCCGGCGGCGACATCGTTCTCGGGGCCGCTACCGTGATCCTGGCCATGGGCGAGGGTCGGAAGGCCGCCGCGAGCATCAACGCCTATCTCGCGGGCGAAGACGACTTGAAGGCGGACTGAGAGGCGAAAGGCGAAATGGAATTCAAAGAGCGGCTACAGGAGCTTCGCAAGGCAAGCGGGATGACCCAGGAACAACTGTCGGAACGCCTGCATATTTCCCGGACCGCGGTGTCCAAGTGGGAAAGCGGCCGGGGGATGCCCAATATCGAGGCGCTCAAGAATATATCCGCCGTATTCTCCGTATCCCTCGACGAGCTGTTGACCGGGAAAGAGCTTTTGGACGCCGCCGAGAGCGAGGGCCGCGAGCGGGCGCTCAGGCTGGGCGCGCTCGCCTTCGGCCTTCTCGACCTCCTTGCCGGCCTTTTTATGTTCGTGCCCCTTTTCAGCCATCCCGTGGACGGCTTTATCGCCATGGCAAATCTCTTCGCCTACGACCAGTCCCGGTACCTGAAAATCGCCTTTTTCGTCGTCCTGGGCGCCTTGGCCGCCTGGGGCTGCGTCGCCTTGGCGGCGCACGTTCTCGATTCCCGCCCCGTGCGCCGCGCCCTGCGCGTCGGTTCCCTTGTCCTGCATTCCCTCGCTATCGCGGTATTTATCATGTGCCGAGAGCCCTACGTCGCTTTCTTCCTTTTCGTCATCCTCGGCGCGAAAATCGCGCTCATGGCGAGGGAAACCCGATAATCCGGCCCATTTTGGCCGAAATTCATCCATGACACGAAAAGTATCGCGAAAAATCCCCCTCAAACCCCCGATGTGACGAATCGTTTCTTGGAATTCGGTTTCCGGACTTTCATACTCTGAATGCGCTTCCGGAACGCGAATCGATTTTCAAGAGAGGTTTTTCATGTATGGGTTTGCATTGTCGCTCATTCCCGGCAACGGGATTCCCGCGATAGATCGGCGCCTTTTATCCTTTTTACACGACATGGCCCTGGCCGATACGGGGCTTCTCGCCTCGGCCTGCTCCTTCCTGGGGGCGGCAACCGAAAAGGGCATCGCCTTCCTTATCCTGGGCTGCGCGTTATTCGCGTTCAAGCGAACGCGAAAGGCCGGCTGTACGCTCATCGCCGCGGAAGTAACCGCGGCCCTTCTCTCTGGCGCCCTGAAGGAACTCTTTGCCCGGCCGCGGCCTTTCGCCTTAGGCGGCGAGTTCGAAGCCTGGTGGCGCCTCGTCGGCTCCCCGGCCGAATCGGGGTTCTCGCTACCTTCCGGCCACGCGACCCTCGCCATGGCCGCCGCGCTCGCGCTCTTTCTTTCCTTGGATAGGAGGGCGGGTTTCCTCGCCTTCGCCGTCGCCCTCCTTGTCGGGGCCTCGCGCTGCTATCTCATGGTCCATTACCCGTCGGATATCGCCTCCGGTTTCGCGGTCGGCATACTCGGCGCGGCGGCAGCCTCTTTTCTGGTAGAGAGGCTGTATCCGAAAGCCGAATCGGCGGCGCGGAAAATCGCCCGACAGGGGGCTTCGCGATGAGAGGCGATTCCGCTTTCCCCCCTTTTCGCGGTTTTTCCGCCGCGGCGCTCGTCGCGGCCTTCCTCGCGGGGGTGCCCGTCTCGGCGTCGTCGCCCGTCCCGGCGGGTGCGGAAAGCCTCCCCCGATTCTCGCTTTCCCCCGCCCTTGACTTCGGAATCGCGGGAACCGCAGCGCTCCTGGGAGCCGGGGCCTTCGCCCTCGAGCTGTCAGAGGGCGTTTCGGCGATGCCCCCGTCGCCCCTCGATCCCTCCCCGGTTAATCCCCTGGACCGGCCTTTCATGCGGCCGTACTCGAGCGGTCTCGATACGGTATCCACGGCCCTCGCGCTGACGGCCCTCGCCGTGCCAGCCGCGTTCGCCGCGGACCCGCGGCCGGATTGGTTTCCCCTGGGGGCGATGTACGCGGAATCGGTGGCGCTGACCTGGGGCCTCAAGGAACTCGGGAAAAACCTGTTTCCCCGGTATCGCCCCTACCTGTACTATCCCGGCTTTCCCGCGTCCGGGGCAGACGACGGCGATTTCCGGCAGTCTTTCCCCTCGGGGCATACGGCCCTCGCGTTTACCGCCGCCGCGTTCACGGCCAGCGCCTACGCGCTGTACTATCCCGACTCGCCCTGGCGGGCTCCGGTCGTCTCGGCCGCCTACGCCGTGGCGGTCGCGGCTGCGTCGCTTCGGGTCGCGAGCGGGAACCATTTCCTCTCCGACGCGCTCGCCGGCGCCGCCTTGGGCACGCTATCGGGCTGGCTCGTTCCCGCGCTCCACGCGAAAGCCGCCGGCGCCGCCGGTTCTGCCGGCGCGCCCGCGGCGCGTAACCGGGGCGCGCGCTCCCTGACCGTCGACGTCCTGCCCGCGGGAGTTCGGTGCACGCTTCGCCTATAACGAGGTTTGCTAGCCGCTCGCGGTCGGCCGCGCCGAGCGAGCCCTTACGTCGCGACCCCGGCGAGCGCCGCCTGGGCGCGAACGTAGGCGGCGGCCTTTCGGTAACTCTCGAAGTCCGGCAGGTGCTCCACGAAGAGGGTCGTGTCCGGCCCGAGCCCCTCGCACAGGAGGGCGACCTTTCGGTAGTCGAGCGTTCCCTCGCCGGGCATTACCTCGCGGATCGAAACCGGGTACGCGTGGTCGATCGTCACGTCCTTACCGTGCACGCTTTTAACCCAGGGACCGAGCTTCGCGAAGCATTCCGCGACGAACTCGTTCCTGAACGCGTACCGGCGCGGGCTCGTAATCATATTGACGAAGTCGAGGTGCGCGCCGAAGGCGGGCCGGTCCACGTCACGAATGAGGGCGAGGTATTCGTCGGGGGAGTCGGGAACCATCCAGGGCATGGATTCGATCGTGTAAAAGGTCCGTTTCGGCTTCACCGCGTCGATTATCCTTCGAACGGTCTCGATTACGAGGTCGCGGGTGTCGTCGCGGTAATTATCCTCGCTGAACCCGTCCCACCGATCGCCCCCGCTTCCGGATATATTCACGCAGCAGTTCGCCCCCAGCTCTTCCGCGAGGGCGAGCTGGTTCTCGCAGTACGCGATCGCCTCTCTCCGTTCCGCGCCGTCCGCGGCGAGGGCGTTTTTCCAGGCCCCCACCTCGCCGATCACGAGGTCGAGCTCCTTTGCCTTGTCCGCGTACGCGCGCCGTTCCTCCCTTCCCGCCTGCCAGTCCACCGGGGAAAGCACGGCCCGGTATCCGAGTTCCTTCGCGAATGTCCCCCATTCGTCGGGGTCGGCCCAGGGCCGCTCGATCGCGCCTCCTATCCTCATGGGCGTACCAGCCTTTTCCCGTCCCGCCAGAGCGCGGACGGATCGATCCCGTCGAGCGTCGCTGCGCCCGTTCGGGCCATGGCTCCCGCCAGTTCTCCCGTCATCTCAAGGAGCTTGTCGCGAACCCCGTCGGCTCCGCGTTCCTTGAGCGGGCCCATCACGGCCCGCCCGACGCTCACCGCCGTCGCCCCGAGGGCTAGGGCCTTGAACGCGTCCATCCCGCTCTCGAACCCGCAGTCGACGAAAATCGGGATCCTTCCGGCGATAAGCCGGGCGATTCCCGGCAGGACCGTCAGCGGCGGCGCCGAAAAGGGCATAATGCCGTGGTGGTGGGAAACCACGATCCCGCCCGCGCCCGCTTCCAGGCACGCGGCCGCGTCCCGCTCGCTCAACACGCCCTTTACGACGAACGGGAGCCTCGTGCTTTCGATAAAGGAGCGTATCTCCGCGGGCGACTTCGGCCGCATGGCCCGCCCCAGCACCGTATCGTGCCCGCCGGTCGCCGAAAACCAGTGGTCTATGTCCATGCCCACCGCGAAGGCCCCGCTCGCCTCGGCGTGCGCGATCTTCGCGAAAATCTCGTCGTTATCCTCGTAGGGCTTGATTATCTTGACCGTGCGGGCGCCCGTGGCGATCATCGCCTCCAGTTCCGCCCCGTCGCCCATCCCCGCCCAGTGCACGGCGCCGGCCGCATGGGCCCCGCGCGCGGTTTCCGCCATCCCTTCCTTCCGCGTACCGCCCAGGTGCGAAAGCGCCGCGGTCATGATCGGCGTCGCGAAGGTCTCCCCGAAAAGCCGGAATTCCGTCGAGGGAACCGTCGGCCCCATCAGCCGCGTTTCCAGCAAAATCGAGTCGAAATACTCGCGCGTAATCCGGTTGGAATCCCCCGCGCTTTTCCGTTCGTTTTCCGCCATTTGTTTCCTCCGTCGCCGATTATACCACGGCTCGCCGGTCGCACCCGTGAGGCGTTTTCCCGATGTTTACCGGGGCGCGGGATTTCCAAGAATCAAATCGGGGCATAAGGCGAGAGGGGAAAGGGAGAGGCAGAAAGGCCCACGAGGGGAGACCGCCGCCGCCCGAAGGCGACGGCTCGTCCTCGCGCGCAGCCGGCGCGGGGGAAGGTCCTCGCGGGGGCGAAAGAAGGGGGAGGGCGAAAATCCGGACCGGGCGCGCGGCCGTCAACCCGACGGGTTTCCGGAACTTTTTTGGGATTTCCGGCGGTGTATCGGGAACGGGGGCGATTTCCGCCCGGGACTAGTTTCGCCCGGGGGGAAGGCTTTCCCCCCGTACTTTTACCGATGCCGTCAGGCCTTTCCCGCGATACCGTACATCTTCACCGAGTCGGCCCGCGACAGGTCCAGGTCGAGTCCCGCGGCGGCGGCGAGGCCTTCCATGCAGAGCGCGCAGGCGCCCGTTCCCTCGGTGACGCA
Organism: Spirochaetota bacterium; assembly: GCA_023443865.1. Classification (GTDB taxonomy): domain Bacteria; phylum Spirochaetota; class Spirochaetia; order Treponematales; family Treponemataceae; genus Teretinema. Next base: position 7,176 of record JAEZST010000019.1, read on the forward strand.
CCGCTTGCCCGGGTATATCTCGTACTTTCGCTTTTCCGAGGCGGGGGTGTAGTTCGGCATGACCACGTTGGCCCCGGCCTTGAGGGCGTCGACCCGGTAGTCCCTGTCCATGCTGCCGAGGGCGGTAGTGGCGGGGAGCCAGGAATTCTTGACGACCAGCCGGGTGACGGCCACCGCGTTCAGCGTGAGGCCCACCGACCCCGCAGGCGCGTTCCGGAAGGGCGTGTCGGGGTGGGGGATGAAGGGCCCGATGCCGATCATGTCGAAGTCGGCCGTCCCGAAAAAGGCGATGTCCCGGGCGAGGTGGGCGAGGGTTTGGCCCGGAAAGCCGACCATGACGCCGGAGCCCACCTGGTAGCCGAGCTCGCGGAGGTCGGTAAGGCAGCGGAGCCGCGTGTCCACGGTTCTCTTTTCGTGGATGGCGGCGTACAGCGCCGGGTCCGTCGTCTCCACCCGGAGCAGGAACCGGTCCGCCCCGGCCTCTTTCCAAAGCGCGTAGTCTTCCCGCTCGCGCTCGCCCACCGAGAGGGTGATCGCGAAGTCGTCGATCTCCTTGATTCCCCGCAGCGCGTCGGCTATCCATTCGGCGCTCCGGTTGTCTTCCCCGGACTGGAGCACGATCGTCTTGATGCCCCGCTTTTGGGCGAGCCGCGCGCTCGCGAGAATCTCGTCGCGTTCCAGGCGGTACCGCTCGGCCCCGCCGTTGCCCGCGCGTAGGCCGCAGTACTTGCAGTCGTTCCCGCAGGCGCTGGAGAACTCGATGAGGGCCCGCAGGACCATGCGCCTGCCGCATTCCCGGTCCCGCATGGCGGCGGCCCGGGCTCGGAGCAGGGCGGTTTCTTCCGCCGTTCCCGGCGCGAGGAGGGTTTCTATGTCCGCGGGGTCGACCCGGTCGCCCGCCGTCGCCGCAACCCGTTCAAGCGCCGCGAGATAGCCGGGGGAGACGCTCTCGCCGCCGTCGCCGCGCGCCGCTGAACCCTTCGCGGTATCGGAAGGCGCCCCGGCCCTTTCCGCGAGTTCCGATTCATTTGCTTCAGTCCCGGTTCGTTCCGTCGTCATCGCGTTCATCGTCGTTCCCCGTTTTCCTTCGGTGTCGTTTTGCCATCGGCGTTCCGGCCCGCGTATACCGGCCGTCAACGCTCCCGGCTCCGGAAATCCCGCCATTACCGCCTCCTTCCCGTCGCCGGTTCCGCCGGGGCGCCTTCCGCCAGGCGTTCCCGGTAGGCCTCGAGGGCGGCCGGGAAGGGGGAGAGGGTCCGCTCGATCACGCCCTGCAGGGCCGAGATCGCCATGCCGTAATTGGTGACCGCGACCCCGGCGGCCCGGGCCCGCTCGATCCGCCAAAGCATCTCGCGTCTCGTGAGGGAACAGGCCCCGCAGTGCACCACGAGGTCGTAGCCCGCGAGGTCTTCCGGGTAGTCCTTCCCGCAGGCGTGGGTAATCTCCACGTCGGCGCCGGTATACTGCCTGATCCAGCGCGGGATCTTTACCCGCCCAATGTCGTCTTCCAGGGCGTGGTGGGTGCAGGCCTCGGCGACCAGGACGCGGTTTCCCGGGCCGAGCCGCTCGAGGGCCGCCGCCCCCTCGGCCATGGCGACTATGTCGCCCTTGAAGCGCGAGAAGAGGATCGAGAAGGTCGTGGCGGGAATGCCCTCGGGGGTGTCCGCCGCCATCTTGAGGGCGATCTGGGAGTCGCACACCACGAGCTCCGGCGGCGAGGCGAGCCGGTCGAGGAAGGCCCGGTATTCCCGTTCCTTCACCACCGCGACGGCAGCGTCGGAATCCAGGGCGTCGCGGATCGCCTGCACCTGGGGCAGGATCAGGCGGCCCTTCGGCGCCTGCAGGTCGATCGGCACGATCAGAACGACCACCGGCAGCCCCGCGCCCGACGGCAACAGGTCCCCGAGTATGGCCGGCGGGTTCAGGAAGTCCTCGGGACAGGCCGCGAGGAGGAGCCGCTTGAGTTCGAGCAAGGTCGCGTTGCGACGCGCTTCGCGACTTGCTTCGCGACGCGCTTCGCGACTTGCGGCGCCGCTTACCGCGCCCTTTTCGGCCTCGCCGGGGTTATCGGCAATCGCGAAGTCAGGCCCCGCGCACGAAGAAGTCATCACGTGGGGCGTGATCCGCGCGAGCCCGGCGAGCCACCCTTCCTCAGGCTTCGCGAGGTCGGTCTTGTTCACCGCGATTATGATCGGGGTTTTTTGCGCCGCGCAGGCGGCGGCGAGCTCTTCCTCGTATGGCGTCCACGCGTTCGGCTCAGTCACGAGGATCGCCACGTCCGCCGAGGCGAGGGCTTCCCGGGTCTTCCCCGTGCGAAGGCTCCCGAGGTCGGAACCGTCGTCCACCCCCGCCGTGTCGAGGAAGGTCACCGGCCCCAGCGGGAGCAGTTCCATGCTCTTGCGCACCACGTCGGTGGTGGTTCCCGCCTTGTCCGATACGATGGCGAAATCCTGCCCGGTGATCAGGTTGAGGAGGCTCGACTTGCCGGTGTTCGTCCGGCCGAAAAGCCCTATGTGAAGGCGGAGCGCCTTTGGCGTTGCGTTCATTGGTTTTCCTTATTTGTTTCGCGCGGGCGAACGTTGTTCCGCGTCGGTCGCGACGTTCCCCGCTGAGCCGTCGCGGCCGGTATCGTCTCTGCCCACGGTATCCCGGCCCGACGCGTCCTGATTCGCGGGTCGCTTGAAATCGGTCCGCGCGATTTCGGTCCGTCCGATTCCGGGCCTCCCGTTCCCGGGCCGCCCGGAAACGGGCCGTTCCCCGTGGCCCAGGGCCGAAAGGGCCGCAGGCGAAAGCGTCCGGTCCACGAGTTCCTCTCCGAGCTTCCGCGAGAGCCAGTCCCGAAACGAGGCAACGGCATCGCGGGTTTCCGTCGTCGGTTCGGCGTTCCCGCCCCCATTCGTCGCCCGCGCCTCCCATTCCTTCACGAGCGCCTCGACCCCCTCGTAACCGAGGATCGGCAGGAAGGCTGTCGCGACGATCGGGTTCCCGTTCACCGCAGCGGCGCAGGCCGCCCCGTTGGCCCGAATCCCGGCGACGTGGCGGGCGAGGGCAAGCGAGGCGTTCGTCGCGAGGTCTATCGCTCCCAGGAGCGAGTCCGCGATCAGGGGCATAAACTCGTTGATCTGGAGCGTTCCCTCGGCGACGGCCTCGCACGCGAGGGCGCACTCGCTTCTCGCCTTCATTCCCGCCTGAATTACCGATTCGAGGATTACCGGGTTAACCTTTCCCGGCATGATCGACGATCCCGCCTGCACGGCGGGCAGCGCGATGTCCCCGAAAGCCGCGAGCTGCCTCAGGTCGCGGGCCGCCTTGGTAAGGTTCGCGGCCCGGGCCGAGATAATCCCCGCGACCTCCGCCAAAGCGTCGGCGTTGGCCGTCGCGTCCACAAGGTTTTCCGCGCGCGCTAACGGATACCCCGTCAAACCGCGCAAAATTTCCGTCGCCCGGAACACGTATTTCCGGGGCGCCGTCAGGGCCGTCCCGACCGCCGTTCCCCCGAGGTTGACCACCCGAAGGCGCTCCTCGCACTTGAAGGTCCGCCACCGGTCGCGCCCCGCCGCCTCCGCGAAACCGGAAAAAATCGCGCCCAAGGTCATCGGCACCGCGGCCTGCATCTCCGTCCGCCCCGTCGTCACCACCTGTGCGAACTCCCTTTCCTTGGCCTGAAACGCCCCCTGCAGCGCGGCCGCGGACTCCGCGGATTCCCTGACCTTCGCGATCAGCGCGACCCGAAGGGCCGTCGGGTACGTATCGTTGGTGGATTGATGGAGATTGAGGTGAGAAAGCGGGTCCACGCGGGATAGCGGCGGCGGCGGCCCGTCGACAAGGCGATTCACGCAGGTCGCCTCGGTTCCCTTCTGCCCGGTCCCGCGTTCGTCGCGCGTATCCCCCGCCCCGTAGCCCGACTCGCCCCTGGCCGCCCGGGCCGCCCGCAGTATATCCGTCGCCCGATTCGCCAGCACCTCGTTCACGTTCATGTTGGTGGAAGTCCCAGCGCCGCCCTGCAGCGCGTCCAAGTAAAAAAGATTCGGCGTTATAGGCGCTGGGACCGTACCCTCGCCTCCTTGTAGGGCATCAAGGTAAAAAAGATTCGGTGAGATTGGCGCGGGAACCGTACCTTCGCCGCCCTGCAGCGCGTCGAGGTAAAAGTCTTCCGGGGCGATTCGCTTCGCGCCGGGGTTCCCGCCGGTTGGTCCGCCGACGGTTTCCCGCCCGGCTCCCGCCGCGGTACCCGTTCCGCCCGGCCCCGCCTTCCGGTCCAGCGCCGACCGATCAAAAGTTGCCCGGTCAATCGCCATAATCCCCTCGTCGGCGGCCAGGCAAATCGCGTCAGCGATTTCCCCGTCCAGCCAGCCGGTTTCGGCGTTCGCCATCGCGCAGGCTTTCTTGACGAGTAGGTACGCGCGAATGAGCGCTGGGTGCGTCGCCCGCCCGGAAATCCGAAAGTTGTCCAGGGCGCGGAAGGTATGAATGCCCCGCAGGTCCCCCTCGAGAACGTTCATGGCGCCGAGCAGGTCCCGCTCGGTACGGAAACCGGCCGGCGCGGCGGGCGCCCCGTTTTGAGGCGCGAAGCAACCCTCAGGCGAGCCGTCCGGTTCGCGATCCGCCCACCTATCGCCCTCCGGGGCCGCCCCGTGGCCATCGCGAACCTTCGTCCCCGCGCGATCGGCCTTCAGTCTTGAATCTTCCATATAGTCTCCCCCGAAGAGGCGTCAATCAGCCCGCCGTTTTTCGCGGCCGGAATATGGCGCGCCCGCGACGCAACGCAATCAGCGCGCCCCAGGCTCCCGGGAAGCCGACGCCCCCGGGAAACGCTGTCCCGCGATCAGAAAAAGAGATCCCTCTCGCCGCGCCGGCGATGAACGCTGTCCCGCGATCAGAAAAAGAGATCCCTCTCGCCGGCCTTGATCTTGTCCAGGGCCTTCACGAGATGGTCCCAGATTGCCTGGTTGTAGTCCGTGCCGACCTTCGCGCGGATCTCTTCCATTTCCTTGGCGATGATCGCCTCGCCCTTGGCCTTGGTGTCGTCGCTGCCGAAGTCCTCGAGCCATTCCTGGAAGGTGAGCACGGCGTTGAGCTTGCAGAAGCAGCGTTCCTGGCCGCTTTCGAGAAGCCCCATGATCTTCTTGCCCGTTCTGCCGCAGCGGTAGCCCGCGGTGCAGAAGGAGACGATGTGGCCCATGTCCACGAGTTCGCGGATTATTTCGTTGAGTCCCCGGGTGTCGCCGAGCTCGAACTGTTGCTTGTCCTCTTCCTGCTTCGCGGTGCCCTTGTCGTCGGCGTAGCCCTCGGCGTAGGCGCCGATCCCGATGCGGGTGGCGGCGTCGCGCTGGGTGCACATCTTGATGACCGACTTGATCATCTCGGGCTTTTCCCGATTGGTCACGATGAGGCCGGCCGAGGGAATCGCGAGGCGGATGACCGCGATGAGGTAGCGGAAGTCGTCGTCGCTCACGCGGTGCGCTACCCAGGAAAAGTCCGTGCCCGCCGCGCCCTCGAGCCGGGGTACCGAGACCGTGTGGGGACCGAGCCCGTAGCGTTTTTCCAGGTCCCGGGCGTGGGCCACGAGTCCCATCACCTCGAACTTCCAGTCGTAGAGCCCGAAGAGGGCCCCTACCGCCACGTCGTCGATCCCGGCGTCCATGGCCCGGTGCAGGGCGTAAAGCCGCCAGCGGTAGTTTCCTTTCAGCGTGCCCTCGGGATGTACCGACCGGTAGGTAGCCTTGTGGTAGGTTTCCTGGAATACCTGGAAGGTGCCGATCCCGGCCTCGTGCAGCTTTTTCAAGTCGTCTATCCGCATGGGCGCGGCGTTCACGTTTACCCGGCGGATCTCCCCGAGGCCGTTCCGCACCTTTTCCTTGATCGCGTACACGCGCTTCATGCTCTCGGCGATATAGTCCGCGTCGGTGTCGGGGTGCTCGCCGTACACCATCACGAGCCGCTTGTGCCCGAGCTTGCCCGCCAGCACCCGCGCCTCGGCCTCGATCTCGTCCACGGTCAGCACGCGCCGTTCTACCGACTCGTTGTCGCAGGAAAACCCGCAGTACTTGCACTTGTTCACGCACTTGCTTCCGCAGTAAAGGGGCGCGAAGGTCACCACGCGGTTGTCGTACACCTTGGTCTTGATCTCCCGCGCTGCCTTGAAAACCTCTTCCTTGAGTGTGGGGTCGGTCACCTGCAGCAGGGCCGCCGTGTCCGAGCTACTCATCAGCTTTATGTCGTAGGCTTTCTTTATGATCTCGCGGACCTTCTCGGGCGTCGCCGCCGTGCCCTTTCCCGCCTCCAGGTCGGCCTCGATCGAGTCTTCGTCGATAAAGTCCCGCGCGTTCCCGGCCTCGTCAACGCTCAGGTAGCGGTCAATCTCGTCCTGCTTGATATAGGTGCGGGCCCATTCGCCCACGGTCATTTTCAACGTATCGTTCATTATCGTCCCCCTCAAACCTTCGCCAGGGTCGACTTTACGGTGACCCCCGGAATCTGCCCGAGCTTCCCGGTCAGCGCGCCGATCTCGTCGGTAGAGGCGTCCACGATAAGCGTGACTATATTGAGGTCCCGCTCGTGGTAGGGCAGGCCCATGCGGCCGATCACGATGTTCCCGTGCTTGGTCAGGGCCTCGTTCACGAGGGCCGCCGAGGCGGATCTTTCCTTGATGATGATGGCGATTACGCCGACAGCTCTGTCGTCCATGTCCCTTTTCTCCTTTACCGATCGAAAACGTGACCGATCTGGCGAAAAAGGGGGAAGGAGACGGCGCGCGTAACGCAGGAATCGGCGGTATCCCGGGCGCGGCGCAAAGCTGGCGCGGGGGGCCGAAACGTGAGGCGGGTGTCGTATCCTGTCCCTTGGGGTCAGACCCAGGAGGCCGCGCACGCAGCATCCCATCCTCTTCCTCAGGCCGGTATACTATTGATATAACCAATCGTTAAAAAAATATCAATACAAATGTATAGTAATTCGGTATGAAATCTTAAAAAAAAAGCGCGGAATGCAAGATCGACGCAGAAAGCGCCACGATCGGCGCAGGCGGCATGGCCGCAGCGGCGGCAAGGGGGCGACAACCAGGGCGTCAGCTTTCTTCCCGTCGTCGTCCTATTCCCTCACTCCCTCCCGGTAATTCTCGTACCGTCGGGCGTATTGGTCCAAGACCTCGTTTATCATGGTCTGGTATTTAACGTTGTACAGTTTTGCGTGTTTTTTGAAAAAATCGACGCTTTGTCGGTTGAGAGAGATAGTCACCTTCACCTTCGGGCTTCGTTTGATCAGTTTGTCCGGGGGCGGAAGAAAATCGGGTACCCGTTCTGCCGCGGAGATCGTTTTGCCGAAAGTATCCGGCGCGTCAGTGTATGTCGTTTTCGCGCTCATATCGTTGTTTTCCCTCTCTCCAATATCCGGCTCCGAACATTCGAATCGATCCGTTTCTCACGGTAAACCTGACGGTAGCGATTCCTTGACCGGTATCGCCTATGCAAAAGAACCGATATTCGCCCATTGAGTGTTTTACGTCGCCGACAATAACCCTTTTCGTATCAAAAAACGCGTTCTGGGCTTCTTCAAACGAAAGCCCGTGTTTCTGGACGTTTGATATGTTTTTGTTGTCGTCCCACTCGAATGTATACATACTATTATACATATAGAAATGCGCCTTTGCAAAGTTTTCTGCCTTTCGAACCTTTTTTAGGGACGTCTTTCACGGTTATACTTGTCGTTAGTAAGTTTGTTGTTGCCTGAATAGGAGCCCCCCATGAGCCAGGAATTCACCCTTTCCACCGAACGCCAGGGTTTTACGAACGTCACGAGCCGCGTCGAGCGCATCGTCGCCGAATCGGGCGTTACCGACGGCCTTTGCGTCGTCTACTGCCCCCACACCACCGCGGGCCTCACCATAAACGAAAACGCCGACCCCGACGTGGTCCGCGACATGCTCCTCGGCCTCGACCGCGCCTTCCCCGACCGACCGGAGTTCCGCCACGCCGAAGGCAACTCCTCCGCCCACCTCAAGGCTTCCTGCGTGGGCTCCTCCGTCACCGTCATCGTCTCGAACGGCCGCCTCGCCCTCGGCACCTGGCAGGCCGTCTGGTTCTGCGAGTTCGACGGCCCCCGCGCCCGCCGTTGCTGGGTCACGGTCCTCTAACCCCGTCCCCTCCCGCGTACCGAAAGAGCGCATGCCGCCCACTCCCGCCCGTCACATCTCGCGCCTCCGCCCCGACGACGGACTCGAGCGCATCCCTCTCCCGCGCCCCTAAAGCGCGCATGCCGCTTACTCATTTCCGTCATAATCCCGCTCGGCCCCATGCCGGCATTCCTGCGCGTGTTCGCGCAACGGTATCCCGAAGGGCGGCCACCGCCGCCGTTCCGGAAAAAAAAGCCTTGCGAAACCCCGCGCATCGCGCAATAATCGGGATGAACATGAAAGAGCGCCCGAAAAAGGAACGCGCGCCCCACGAGGCCGTTCCCGGCAAGAAATCCGCCTCGCCCCAAAAAGCCGTCGCCGGCAAGGCATCGGCCGCGAGTAAAAAGCCCGCGGTTTCGACCCCCCCCAAAACCCCATCCACCGCCAAGAAATCCTTGGTTTCAAAAACCGCTTCCGCTTCAAAAAAGGCCCCGGTACCGAAAGCATCCGGCGCTCCCAAAAAAGCCGCGCCCCGCGCGGCCGGCTCTCGCTCGACGGCTACCCGTCGGGAATCCGCGGCCCACCGTGCCCTCGCCGCCGAGTTAGCGTCCCTCATGCCCGAGCTCGACGAGGAAGGCCTTTCCTTTCTCGTCGAGCAGGCAAGGGTTCATCTGTATAATATGGAAATCACGCGGCGGGAAGCCGAGGCGCAGGCCCTCTCGAGCGGCGCTAAAACCGCGAAAGGCGGAACGCGTCGTTCGGCCGCCGGTTCCGCGCCGTCGGCTTCCGGCGTGTCCGCTTCCGGCCCGGCGAATTTCAGGGTAGAACGGTCGGCGAGCGGTTCCTCCTACCACCTGATCACGGGCGGCAACTGGAAAATGTTTACGGAAGGCGAGATGACGCGGATGGTGAAGATCGCCTCGGTCCCCGACGACGTGGCGGAAGTCGCTACCCGGCTCCATGCCTGGCTTTCCGCCGAGCGTTCCGACGCCTTCGCGGACCTCGAGCTCGGCGATTCCCGCGATCCCCGGCTCCGCGAGCTGGTTCTCTTTCTTCGGTCAAAATTCGCGATCAAGGTAAAATAGCGCCGGCCGGAGCGGGTGTGTATACGTGCTCCGGGGCGCGCGGAGATCCGCTTATCGTAGGTCCATGGCGTCGAGGGTGCCGCGCTCAAAGTCCACGAGTTCGATCCGTTCCCCGGTCAGCGTCGCGTAGCCCATCCCGGTTCCGTTCTTCGGAAAGACCGGCGATCCGGGATTCGCCAGGATGACGCCGTTCGCCGAGCCGAGCCCGGCGATGTGGGTGTGGCCGCTCACGAGTATGTCTCCCGCGCGAATCGGCGGCGAGGCGATACCGTCCCTCCGGCCCGGCCCGCCCGTCATCGCCTCAACGCCGCCCCATAGGTGCCCGTGGGTAACGACGATTCGCCGGCCTTCGAGAAGCACCGTGGCGTAATCCGCCAGGCAGGGAAATTCCAGGAGCATTTGGTCCACTTCCCCGTCGCAGTTGCCCCGTACCGCGACGATTCGGTCGGCGAAGCGGTTGAGCGCCTTCGCGAGTCCCAGGGGATCGTGTCCCGTCGGTATTCCGTTTCGCGGCCCGTGGTTGAGATAGTCGCCGCAAAGGATCAGCCAGTCAAAACCGTCCCGCTCGAATATTTCCGCCGCGCGCTCGAAGGCGCTCAGGCTCCCGTGCAGGTCGGAAAGGACCATGAATTTCATCGTTCCGTTCCCTCGCTCTCCCAGGCCGCCCCGTTGCCCCACGGGAACTTTCCCCCGGCCGCGAGTACGAAATGGAACTTTGCTATGCCCAGGTCGACCCACTGCAGCGCGTACGTGTCCGGTATGCGCGCGGTGAGTTTCCCCCCCTTCCAGGAGAACCGGACGGGTTTCGCGTTCTTGGCGCTCGGCGCCTTCAGGGCAGCCTCGATTCCCGCGCGAATCCTGTCTGGCAATCTCCCGTCCGCCTCGACGGATAACCCCCAATCCGTTCCCTCGCGGCCGCCCGGCGATCCGGCTTCAGCGTGGATCCCCGACCGCGCTTCCTTCCCCGGTCCGCCGTTCCCGGTTCCCGCCCTCGTATCGGCGGTTAGTCCATGGGTTAGCCGGTGGATCAGTCGCTCCCTGAACGCCGGTTTATCTGGCACGAACCCGATGGGTACGACGCATTCCGCCTCGTCCTCCCCGGGTACCCCGAGGTCCGGGTGCTTTTTGTCGAACGTTCCGCCCACCCAACAGGTGCCGAGCCCGTATGCCGTCGCCTCGAGCACGAGCCGTTCGCCGAAATACCCGCATTTTTCGCGCCGATCCGGGTCGTCTTTCTTTCCCGCGAGCACCATCAGGGCCTTTACGCCCGAGAACATCCCGTAGCTTCGCGCGAGAGAGGCAAAGGCGGCGCTCCCGTCCTCGATAAACCGGAAGGACAGTCCCTGCTCGCGGTTAAACTCCGCCATCAGTTCCATGAGCCGTTCCAGGATACTCGGCGGGATGGGGTCGCTCAAATACGACCTGCGGGATTTTCGTATGGCGATCGCGTCCAGGATATTCATAGGTTACTTCCCCGTTTCGATGGTCATCGCCTGATAGGCCGTGGCGCCCGGCTCAACGCTCACGCGGTGGTTGAATACCGCGCCGGACTCCACGCAGACGAACTTTCGCCACTCGAGCGGACCCAGGTCGGCAATGGCCGCTCCCTTCGTCTCGCCGGGATTCCAAACCACGCTGTCCGGGAATCCTTCGCTTTTCACGGTCACCGGCTTAAGTGCCCTGCGCCCGGCGGCGGTATCTCCCGAGAGCGCGTTCGCGCCGGTCCCCGGTCCCCGGACCGGTTCCGCTCCCTCGATCGTCCGGTCCTTATCCGAAAGATACACGCGGTCCATTTCCCCGGCAAACCGAATCTCTCCCGTTTCGGGCTTCCGGGGCCAGGGGTCTCCCTCCGGGGCCGGTGCGCCCGCGCCGACCCGGTCGTAATACTCGGTTCCCGCAAGGCCCGTAACCCGGGCCGTCCCGATATCGGGTATCCTGAAGTAGGTGTGGAAGGCGTCGGTGAACGAGAACGGCTCGTCGCCGGTGTTCGTCACCGACAGCGACGCCGTCAGCCTCTCGCCCAGCGTAACCGCCAGCGCCGCCGCGAACCGATACGGCCACTGCTTCCGGCTCTCCGCGGAATCGGAAAGGCCGAGCACCAGTGTCGAGCCCTTACCCGCTTCCTCGAAGGAAACGGTCTTCCACGTCGATATCCGGGCGAATCCGTGCGGCGGCAGCGCGGGATTATCGAACCGCGGGCCAAACCACGGAAAGCAAACCGGAATCCCGCCCCGAATCGGCTTCCCCCGCTCGAACGCGCTGGCCGAGCTCATGAAAAGCACGTCCTCTTCTCCCTCCGGCCGATACGACAGAATATGCCCCCCATACAACGATATCTCCGCGGTCCCGTATTGATTGCTCAACGTCGCGACGGTAATCCCCTCGACTCGCTCATTAAACGTTATCATGCTCCACTCCTTGAAACTCCGTTGGAAAATGCCTTGAAACTCCGTTGGAAAATGCCTTGAAACTCCGTTTCCCGCTCCCGCGATTCTTTCCCGTTCAGGCGCGATCGTTCTCCGCCGATCCCTCTTCCCCTCGGCTTTGTTCTCCATGCCGACCCAAGCGCCTGCATACCGATTCTCCGTTCTGGGCCGGTTTCTGTCAAGGATTCCTTCCTCTCCGGGCCTTCCCGAACGAGGGTCAACGCTACCCCTGCCGTACGCTACCGTAAGGGTCCCCCGAGCGAAGCCTAGGTTCACGGATCCAGGGCAAAAGGCCCTTTTCCCGGCGATAAGTGCTCCGGAGGCTTTCTTATGGTAATACTCAGCATCTCCGGTAATCTCGCGTGGTCCCCGTCGTTCGCGTATATATATAAAGCGGTTTCGCTTTTTCCCCCCAAACCCTCGTCTCGGGACCATGGGCCGCGCGATGCCCTCGTCGCGCCGGAGCCCCGCCTCGCACCGGGGGCTAAATCCCCGATCTCGCCGAACGTTCCCTCACGGTCCCGTCGTTCCCGGCTGATTCTACAAATCGAGTACAGTAAGCCTCTTTTTGCCTTACTCAAACAACTTCCCTCCGTCAGTTGGAACCCCGATCTCCGGCTGTGGACCATGATCGACACTCCCTATCAGGCGCGGCGGCTTCTCGAGGCCCTCTATGCTTCGGGCCTGTTTACCTTTGCGCCCGTTGACCCAATCGATTCCAGACCGAACGTTAGCCTGTCGGGCTCCGACCTCACCTGGCCGGACGTTTCCGCCTATGCGCCTGCGTTGGCCGACCCCCTACGCACTGCGCCTGTGGGTTCCCCAACCTTGGGTAACGCTGAAAGTCGCAGCGTCTCTTCCCGTTCTCCTGCCCCTCTGCCGGATTCACCGGTCTCGCGAAACCCGACCGCCTCCATTCCGCAGTTCCCCCAAAGCCCGAAGCGGGCAGTCGCGGCTTTGCCGGAACGTTCATTGCCCGCATCGACGATTTCTGCCCCTGTCCCGGGCTCTTCGTTGCCGTCGGATTCGAGAGCCCTCCTTCCCGTTGATATCGCGGCCCGCGTAAGGCCCCTTCCGTCCTTTCCCCGCGCGAAGGCTTTTGTGGAAGCCTTACGGAGCCGTCATTACAGCGAGCGGACGATCACAGCCTACGTTAAGTGGCTGTTCCGCTATCATTGCTATTTCCCCGGACGCGACATCTCACTCACCGGCGAGAATGAAATCAATCAATTTCTCACCCATCTCGCGGTGATCGATAAGGTGGCCTCTTCAACGCAAAACCAGGCGCTTGCCGCGATTCTCTTCTATATGAAACAGGTTCTTGCCCGCCCCGTCACTGAATTGGGAGATGTTGTACGCGCCAAGAAGCCCGTGCATCTTCCGGTCGTGCTCTCGCGTGAGGAAATTCGACGCGTCTTTGACCACCTTTTCGGGTATCGCCTCCTTGCCGCCCGGATCATGTACGGTACCGGCCTTCGCGTCGACGAGTGTATATCCCTCCGCGTCCAGGATATCGATTTCGAGCAGATGGAGATCGTCGTTCGGAACGGGAAGGGCGCGAAAGACCGCCGAACTATGTTGCCCCTCGCGTTGGTTGAGCCCCTGAAACGGCATTTGGATGACGTGCGTAGGGTTCACGCGATTGATCTCGCCGAAGGCTGGGGCGAGGTCTTTATTCCCGAGTCGCTGTCCAAGAAATATCCCTATGCGGGCCGTTCTTGGCTTTGGCAGTGGGTGTTTCCGCAGGACCGTCGCTGGAGAAATCCCGTTAACGGGGTTCAAGGTCGCCACCATGTCGATTCGACCGTTATTCAACGGGCTGTTGCGGAGGCCGTGACCCGGTCTGGCATCGAAAAGCGCGCCTCCTGCCACAGTTTCCGCCATTCTTTCGCGACCCACCTCCTGGAAAACGGGTACGATATCCGGACGGTCCAGGAGTTGCTCGGCCATGCCGACCTGAAAACCACTATGGTATATACCCACGTCTTGAATCGCGGACCATCGGGCGTAAAAAGCCCCATGGACCTGCTTTAAGCATTGTGTAGCCCCAATATGCGGGTTTGAGATAAGCCCCGTGCGTGTGCGCATTGTCGGAAAATACCAAAAAAAGTAATAAATGGCCGAAAGGAGGTAAAAATCATGATAAAATCTTCAATATATAAACGAATACAAAAAATATCGTATACCAGAGCTTGTTTCGGCGGCATGGAGAACGATTCGAATTTTCTCTTTAATGGACCATAAAAGGGCCGAATCGTCTCTGTTATTGCTTAAAGCGCCGTCTTGTATCCATTATGCCGATCTGAGGGCGAACCCTGGCTCCGAGCGGGGCGAGAACGGCGCAAGGCTGTCCTGCAGGGTGTCCAGGGGCGAGGTAATTCCCAGTACTTCCGGAGAACGCATATGCAGGTATTTCATCGTCGTCTGGATATGGGCGTGCCCGAGCAGTTTCATGACGTGAAAGAGGCTTGTGCCGTGTTCGACCGAGTGAGTGGCGAAACAATGGCGAAGCGTATGAATCTTTAGGTTTTGATCAAGGCCTGAATTCTCGATAAGCCTCTTGAATACCCTACGCACCGATTCTTGTGAAAGCGTTATTTCCCTGTCCGCTGCGTAAAACAGGCTGTGCTTGGGTTGGTAGCGCGTTATGTATTCCGTTAATAAGTCTTTAGCCGAATTCGCGAGGATCGTATGCCGATCCTTCCCGTTTTTCCCCGCGCGCACAAATATGAGGTTCCGTGAAAAATCCAAATCCGTTATGGTAAGATTTAAGGCCTCGGATATTCGTAGCCCTGAGGAGTAGATCACTGAAAAAAGGGTTCTGAACTTTAAATTTGTGCACGAAGAAAGGAGCCTCCCAACGTCGTTTGGACTGAGTATCCTTGGAAGGCGATCCGCTTCCTTGTGGAATCGAATAATCGGAACCCTATTAAGGATTCCGTGACTCCTGTAAAAAAATTTTATGGCTTCGTAATAGAGCCGGATCGTTGCTTCTCTCCTGCCTCTTTCTCTAAGGCTCAAAAAAAAGGCTTCCACTTCGATTGAGGTAATCTCTAAAGGCGATTTATCAAAAAAATGTGCCAACACTGATACGCACGAAGTATACGATTTTACGGTCTTAGGAGAGTACCCTCTCGTTACCATATAACGAATCATTTCTTCTCTCAACTTCCCCATATCATACCCCTTTTTGAACGTCTCGTATTATGAAAATCTGACAAAGGGATAGTAGCAATTCTTTCTCTTTCCTGATATCACCCTTCAATAAATCTTTTATATGGATCTGTAGAAAACCCAGTCTTATTGCATATTGTGTTACCCTTAAAGGTGTTTCATCTATCTCTTTCCCTTTTATTGAGCATTGACTACAGAATCACCCTCTTATATGGACAAGCAAATTAATGTTGGGCAGACGCCTTCGGCGCCTGAGGATTAGCAAAGTTATAGCTTTTTAGGGCAAAGTGATGAATACCCGGCGATAACCGGGTAATGCGGATACTTGAAGAGATAAATTCCGTAGCTAAAAGTTCGCTGTTATTTATTTCAGCTGATCAATCACATGCATTAGAACGAATGCATACATGTCGAACAGTTGAATGTGGCGGCAGAATTGTTCAATGCCCTAAGTGTTATACCCGAACTGTAGTCTATAATCCATGTAACCAGCGTGGTTGTCCCATTTGTTCAAAAAGAAATCAGATTCTGTGGAAGCAAAAAGTAGAAAAGAGGTTATTACCGGTTAGTCATTACCATTTAGTATTTTCTATACCGAGAGCTTATACACTAACCTGGTTGCGAAATAAAAGAGCTGTAATCAATGTTCTGTTTAAGAGTGTCAGTAGAGTAATCGGTAATATTAGAAACGATAAAGGTTTGTTAGCCGGCAGTATTCTGGTATTTCAAAGTCATGGGCGGGGTATGTGTTATAAACCCCATATTCATTGTATTTTAAGTGCCGGTGGAATAGGGGAAGATAAAGCCTGGAAGGAGATAGGATCGCTTCCATATAAAAAAATGGAAGAGGAGTTTCGCTGTCTTGCATATAAGGAATTATCCAAGACAATAGGAAGTAATCGTTTACCTGATACAAAAGGAATAGATAATAATGAATGGAAAGTACATCCGGAATATCATCAGGGGAATGGTAAAAGTATAGTCGGATATTTATCACATACATCGTGTGGCTCAGTAATTAACCTGAAACAAGATTTTATGATTTCTGGAAATAGTATTAGGTTTACTGAAACTCATGATGGAAAAGTAATAGAAACCGAATTAGACAAGAAAACATTTGTAGAACGGTACTTAAACCATATACCACCAGAAGGTGTCGTAAGCATTCGTTCCTACGGATTATATTCAAATCAACATAGTGAAAAGCTTAAGGAAATAAGGAAATCATTTCCGAAAGAAATAGAAGTAATAGTAGAAGAATCAGTAATAGATAAATGTCCTGAATGTGAAAGTAGGATGTTTACGTTAGTAGTTTTCCCACCACATACAAGCATTGAATATATAGAAATTATGTTAGGTGTTGGACCACCAAAGAAAAGTAGATTTAGAATATTGTAAACATCTCAGTATCATAAATATTGAATAGGTATGCATAAAGCAATGCATGGATGCTTGATATAAGTAAAAAAAGAATAAAGGTAATTTAGGAGTAATGTAAAAAGAATAGAAAAGGAAGAAATATGAAAATATTGAAACTGTTAGGAAAGAACTTAAAGCATTGAAATTCATAATAAGTGTAAGATGCCCAACAACTGCTTCAACTTGACAACGCTATGGCACGAAACTTGCTGCCGCTACGCTCGGCAAGTTTCGCGCCATGTACGCGTTGCAAGTTAAGCAAATGTTAGGTTGACGCTTCGCGCCGAGGAAAATATACTAAAATATGAATTGTCGTTGATTAATTCTTAAGGAGAAAATTGATATGAAAAGATTCAGAGATTTCATGCTTATTGGTATTGTTCTGGTGGTTATAACTAGTTGTGCTTCAACAAAACCAGATGTGGATTCGGCTAGTATTAAAATAAAAAATCCAGAAGATACTGCAAATACCATAACTTACAGTGAAATAACATATTCAGAACTAGAAAGTGTTATAGTAAAATCAAAGGAAGATAGCTATTGGAAAGGTGTCATTGTAAATGCCTATGTGCAAAGAGGTTCTGAATACTATAATTATCAGGATTCATTAAAACTCTCTGAAAAACCATCAGCAAATCAAATACTTCTGCAAACAGCACATGATACAAAAGGAAATTTTAAGTTTACTAATCTTCAGGCAGATAAAATGCTTGATGTCGATAAAAATAAGTTTGATCCTAACAAACTATGTAGAGTTTATATTGCTATTTATAATGGTGACTCATATATTACCAAAGTAGATGGTATGATTACAGATTCAGAAATTGCACAAAATAATCAAGAAAAAAGTAATGCAAAAAAAGAGGCTCTTGAAAAGTTACAAAATCCAAATAATCTGAATCGTACTGAATATAAACATATGGACGCAGAAAAGTTTAGTTTTAATATGATTTCGGAAAATATACCAGTAGGATCAAAAATATTATTTATTGACAATTTTATCACTAAACCAACAGATAACAGTTATAAATTTAGTAAGATTGACCTGTTTATCAGGTTAAAGAGTAGTCATGATTTTGTTTCTGATATTCCTGAACAATACTTTACAGGTTTTTGGTTAGATAACTATGTACCCATAATGACAACAGTAAAGGTATATGTGACAGTAATTAAAGTTGGAAAAAACGGTGAATGTTCAATAGATATAATTGAGTGGTAAGTTAACATGAAATATATTTATCTTATAACTTATCCGAATAATAAAATCTATATAGGGCAAGATACTAAAGATTTGTTTATGACTTATATCGGGAGCGCAGATGATAACCTAATTCAAAGAGATTTCACCTGGGAGGAAAAACAAGATTTAACTATTAGAAAGCAAATATTGTGGTATAGCCAAGATGCAAATTTTGAGGAAGTAACACAAATGGAAGCCCACTACATTTTAAAGTATCATTCAAACGATCCCCAAATAGGTTACAACCAAAGACTTCCCAAGAACCTAACAACTGCTTCAACCTAATAATTCCTTTTGTCATGAAAATTGCAAGTCGTCGCTACGCTCCTTTGGTGCAATTTTCACGCCAATCCCTTCGGGCCGGAATTACAGGTTAAGCAAATGTTAGAAAGACCCTTCGGGCCGAGGAAATAGGAGAAGAAATAATGAAGAATTATTTAATTGCAGGAATTATTGGTATTCTCATTGGATTAATTGATATTACTCCGATGATAATTCAAAAATTACCAAAACGGGCTAATATTTCTGCATTCCTTCAATATTTTCTTATTTCAATAATCATTTGTTTTATTGACCTTCCAGGAATTGTTTGGTGGATTGAAGGATCATTAATTTCTTTAATGCTATCAATTCCAATAATAATTATTACATCTGAAAATGATAAAAAGACCAAATATATAATTAGTTCAATGGCTGTTATTTTGGGTTTTATAATTGGGTTATTGAAGCATTTATTTATTAGCTAGAATTGAAAATTATTATTAAAAAACATGGAAGATATTATTGAATTAAAAGAAGAAAATATTGATTTCGGTAAACTTTACTATGTAATTAAGGATGCATTTTACAAACCAAATTATGATAAAGTTAAAATAGAATTGATGAAATATTCAGCGATAATAGTTCAATAGTTTTTGGTTATTTCAAAGATAACGAATTACTTGGAAGATTGTGGTGGGAATATTATGTAATAGAATTGTAATTGAATATATTGGCGTTAGAAAAGATTCTCGAAAAATAAATATTGGATCTTCACTTATAAAATATGTAATGAATAAATATCAATTACCATGTTCTGCAGAAACTGATGGTTCAGCGGTTGTGTTCTATGAGAAATGTGGATTTGTAAGTACAGAAATAATAAAAGAATATAATGGTGAGAAAGTAGTAAGGTTTTCTTGCTTGAAAAGCATACCTTAAAAAAAATTGTCAGTTTAGTTGTTGAAAAAAGTTTCTAACAACTGCTTCAACCTGATAATTCCTTTTGTCATGAAAATTGCAAGTCGTCGCTGCGCTCCTTTGGTGCAATTTTCACGCCAATCCCTTCGGGCCGGAATTACAGGTTAAGCTAATGTTAGAGCGACGCCGCTAAAGCGGCGCGTTAATTATAAGAAATATATAAAGAGATAATTATGAATCAAATATATTCTGTCGGAAGTTTTATTTATGACCCAAAGGTGTATGATGGATTAAATCATCAACAAGATGATATAGAATTTTATCAAAAATGGATAACTAAATACAACATATCAAAG
>JAEZST010000011.1 GCA_023443865.1 Spirochaetota bacterium
TGATAAGTTCGCTCAGGGCGCCCGAATGGTCTACCTCGCCGTGATTGGCGATTATGAAGTCGATCTTTTCAAGGGGTATTTCCGCTTTGAGGTTTTCCACAAATTCTTTCGCGTAGGGTTTCCATACCGAGTCTATCAGCACGTTTTTTTCTTCGCGGATTAAATATGAGTTATAGGTTGACCCTTTAGTGGTGGAATATTCGTCACCGTGAAACTTTTGGAGCTCCCAATCGATTTTGCCTACCCATGAAACGTTATTCTTTACGGGAATATGCATAGTATCTCCTTTGATACGCCTGGAAGGATTTTTTACAGGTATTTCTTCTGGAAAGTATCGAGCATTCCGTGTAGTTTGTCATGAATTCCGGGACCCATCGCGGTTTGCTCGTGGTTTTCGAAGGCTTCAAGAATGCGTTGTTGTTCTGATTCGGGAATAATTTTATCGCCCATCGGGAACAGTACGTTGTTTTCTTTTTGGATGTGTGCGCGTAACAGTTCTATATAGAGCCGCGCGTTGGTGACGAAGGCCGACGTGTCGAGCGTGCCATTCGAGATTGACAAAGACAGACCTTGAATGTACTTTCTGCCTTCGACATGTTCGCTGAGCATCTGACCTATCGGCCCGTGTTCGTTCGCCACTCCGTATCGTTCCAGTATCGGGAAGAGTATTCCTTCCTCTTTTCCGTGGTGGCACTTATCCGCGAATAATTTGAGAAAATCAACCATCTCCGAGATTTCTACTACAGGTACAGGCGACCCTGACTCGGCCGAATCGGCCATCTTTTCCAATATTGTTAATCCAAGAAGAATACCCTCATGCTCATTCTTGAGTTCTTCGCTTGCGTATTTCATCGCTACCCTCCACTAGGAATAATATGGAATACGCGGAATAAAGTAAAGAAATATCTAAAAAAAACTTCACAAGGGCTTTCCATGTCGCATCTGTCTGGGTAAGAGAACCGAAGAGATCGTTCATGATATACTGACAAACTCGCCGAAACACCCACATGGGATTAAGGTAGGGTTGCAGTCGGGGTTGGTTGGTCGTGTGCAGGATATTCTGGAATAGTCTCAGGCGAGAAGGTCGACGCGGTTACCGAGTACGGGATCGGTGATGGTTTCGCTCATCATCTGTACGAGAGCCGCGCCCTGAGTTTCTGCCGAGTTCATGGCAAGTTTCTGCACTTGAACCGCTGCGGCTTCCTGTACCTTGTTCTGAGAAAGAGCTGTCGAGAGAGCGACTATATCTATGCAGTAAAGTTACTCATGTTTTTGAGGCGCGGCAACGCCTTTCCCCCCGTGCTCCCCCTATCCTGGGTGACGGAAAAGGTGACACTAAAGATGACGGTAAAAGTGAGGCATTTTGAGAATATCAGTGCGTTTAAATACCACTGTGAGCAAGTAAAAATCAGTCTGCACAATTCAAGAGAATATTATGAGACTCTTACATTTCATTTTTCTTTGGAGACACTAAAAACATATAAAAGAGAAGAATAAGAGAGAGTGTTTGAGAGTTCTGTTTTTTAGTGTCATCAGCCGTTTTTGCGTCACCGCTGGTGCGAGTAATTGCGATTGGATCCACGCGCTCCCCGATAAATATTTTCCGGAGGGTAAAAAGTTATGGAACCGCCGCCCGCGTAGCGGGCGGGTTCAGCGGGTAATGCTATCGGATTGAGGTAATGTCGTCGGGTACGGAATCTTCCGGGGAGCGGCCTTCCGGCAATTTGGGGATTAGCTTCTTGGAGGCCGGTCTGTGGACGACGGTTCGAAGAACCGTTGGCCGCAGTCCGGCCGACTTTCCGGGTAAGATGTTGCCGGAAGATCGCGTGCTATCGGTACCGGGGATAGCTAAGAGAATGCGCTTCATGCTTACAGGTGGCGAATGGAGAAGCGAACAAAAGCGGGTTAGCAACCTGGTAGCACTTCGCGTGAATGCAGAATGTCACGGAGTCTTGTTAACTGAAAACTCACCGCCTTGTATAAGCTGCCCCAATTTTCGCCGGGCAAGTGCAACGCGCCGGAGCCCCTAAGAGGCCCCCCTTCCCCCAGGTAAAATGCGGTACCTTATTGTGGGGTATGCGGGGGGTGAGGGGTTTGGGGGGAGGGGGGCCGGCAGGGGCGGAGGGAACCCGGCGAGAATTGGGGCCATGAGAGATGAGCTGACGGCAGACAGTAAAAGCCGGTGAACTGATTGCGGGGAATGGTTGCGTTCTTTCGGTTCTGGCTGATTTCTGATGATGAGCGTACGAGGAGACGGTTTGCTAAACCGGTGCGAGGTAAACGCGTTTGAGCTGCCCTTGTACGGAGAGGGTGTGGGCGCGGAGAGAGGACCCGGGAGCCCAAGGCCAGGAGGGCCGACGGGCGGAGGGGCCGAGCGAAGGTGGAGCCGCGCAGGGATGCGCGGCGGAACTGGTGAAGGCCAGAAGGTGGCGGTGTGCGGGATTGCTGCTAGTTTGCCCGTGTAGGTGCATGGGGACGATGGATTTTTGAGAACAAAAATTATGTGCCGAACGGAGGAACGACGGAACGAGGAGCTTGCCCTACCGGAGCGACTGATAAGGAGCGGAGGAAGGGTCTGCGACGAGTGAGGGAGTGACGGAGAGAGACACGTTATTTTTGTTTACTACCGAGAGAGAATTAGGGAAGAGGTAAGGGTGTAAGGCAGCAAGAGGGACCTTGTGAAGGTAAGCCGATTAGATTTCCTGGGAACAATTCCACGCCATGAACGGAGGAGCGGAAGCCCCGAAGGGCTGAAGCGACGGAGAGAATGAGGTGGAATTGTTAACTGATAAAAACAACTTAAGGCATGAGTTAAGGCAAATAGCTTGCAATGATAAGCAACTCCTTGCAAAAGTAGATAACTGCAACTAAGCATATTGCTTATCATATCAAGATGTATTATACTCCTATGTAAGATTATGCATGTGTTTGTTGAGGCATTTGCCTCATAATCCGTTGGTCCCTGGTTCAAGTCCAGGTGGGCCCAATAAAATAAGGTATCCTCGATAGAGGGTACCTTATTTTATTTTTAAAGGCCACCTGGACTTGAACCGTAAGGCCCGCGCCGCGAACGCGGCGAAAAGGCGCCATGGATGGCGCCGACAGGGCCTGGAGGCGGCCCGGAAATCCGAGGCACGATGCCGAGGATTGTTGGGCAAGTCCAGTTCGCCGAAGGCAAACATATTCAATGAATATCCTTGAGGCAAACTGAACCGGCCCGGTTTCTCCGGAGGTTGAAATATTGGAGTTTGGGTAGATAACACGAAATGAGAAATAGCCTAAGAATCACTGAAAAGTATACGAAAGCTTCTTATGATTTTTCGCGCAATCAGCGAGATACAAATTGATAAGATTCTGGTATGTAATCCCGGTTTCTGCCGAAAGGGATTTGAAGTAAGTGACCGTCTCAGCGTCTAGCCTTATCGTAATTTGCTGCTTTAACTTACCAATATAGGGATTTTTCTTTGATTCCGTAAAATCGTATTCAGCTCTCATAAATTAACCTCCATAATTATTCGTCTCCGCTTTGGTTGCTTTCCTTGCGGATATTATCCTAATTATTTCATCCTGTTCTTTATAACAGTGGCAGACTATCAAGATATTCATATGTTGACTCATTCCTAGGAGAATAAACCTGTCTTCGTTCAGTGAATGGTCAGGGTCATGAATTACCCTGGCGTTCGGGTCCCAGAAGGCTGTTTTTGCTTCCTCGAACGAGATACCATGTTTTGCAAGATTACTCGAAGCCTTCTTCTGATCCCATTCAAAGGAAATCGCCTTCATAATTATATTATAATTACAAGATAATACTAAGTCAAGAAATTGTACCCCGATGATTTCCCGACTATGCCACGAAGTGTGCCATGTCCCTTCCTGGGTATCTCCTGACCCTTCGTGACCCGTGTTAACCTTTACTGTTTTCCGGAATATCCTGCAAATAGTGTCTCAAAGTGATTTTTTTGCGTGCTCATAATCCGTTGGTCCCTGGTTCAAGTCCAGGTGGGCCCAGTAGAAAAAGGCGATCTGCCCCATAGGGGTAGGTCGCCTTTTTCTATTTGAGGGGCACACCTGGACTTGAACCGGAGCTCCGGCGCGACCCAAAGGGAGCGCGAATCGACAGGGATGTCGATTCAGGAGCGGTGGCGGGCTGGAATGCTGAGGCAGGATGCCGAAGCATGGAAGCCAAGTCCAGGTGGGCCCAGAAGAAAAGCCATTTCACCCGCAGGGTGGAGTGGCTTTTTCTATTTGAATGGCCCACCTGGACTTGAACCGTAAGGCCCGCGCCGCGAACGCGGCGAAAAGGCGCCATGGATGGCGCCGACAGGGCCTGGAGGCGGCCCGTAAGGAGCGCACACGAAGTGCGCGAGTGCAGGGCAAGGCCTATTTGGGCAGTTACTAACAGAATACGCGTAGCGTTTTCAAACCCTCACCTGGACTTGAACGTGAGAAGCCTCCGACCAACGGGAGGGAAAGGGCGCAAGGATGCCCGGTTCGCCGAAGGCGAACACGACCAATGAATTTCCGCTAGGCAAACGGAGCGAAGCGACGTATGGCGCCCGTCAGGCTTCGAGCGCGGGCTGGAGAGAGGGTACAGGATGTGCCCGATTGGAAGCCAAGTCCAGTTCGCCGAAGGCGAATACGTTCAATAAAATTCCATTAGGTAAACGGCCCGTAGGGACGTATCCGGAGTGGGCGCCGAGCGAACGCGATTCGCAACGCAGTATCCAGCGGCGCGAATCGACAGGATATCGATTCAGGAGCGGAGGCTGCCCGGAAGGAGCGCACACGAAGTGCGCGAGTGCAGGGCAAGGCCTGAGCGTGCCCATGAAAGTTCGTCCCGGGAAACGGTAGGCCCCTTATGTACCTCTATTATATTGGTGAATTTTTTGAAACAACTGGTGACGGTCAGATATATTCAGCTTTTCGTAAATATTCTGAATATGCTTCCTGACGGTTAATTGACTGATTTTGAGCTCTTTTGCAATTTCAACCGGCTTAAGCCTTTTTACGAGGAGATAGATTACTTCAGTCTCCCTGGGGCTTAGAATCGTATTACCATTTTCCAGTTCATATAACATCACCGGAATTTTTTTGAATCTTTCGGAAATCAGGAGCATTTTACAATAATTGGAAAGATGATGAGCCGCCGCCTTCATCAAGGATAGTTCTTCCGTACTGAACATCCCTCCCCTGCTTGTCCGGTTTAAAACAAGTGTATTGTATGGTTTGTTTTCCGAGTTATACAGCGTGAAACCAGCGGTATACCTAATATTCTGCGGGGCCAGAAAATCGCTGTAATATTCGGATTTATGGGACTTTTCAATTTTCCGGTTATCGGCGGAAAAAACATTGTCATTGAATTCCGGAAAAAGGGAAATCGTATAGTAGTAAGAATTAAACAGGTCTTCCCATTTTTTATCCGAGTTCAATGACAAGGTGATGCTGGGCCGAAGCCTTTCCGAGAGCGAAATATCGATTGCCGAATTATCGTATGGAACGATTGAGGAAATATTGTTTATTACCCAGGAATTAATTTCAGCCACCGACTCCAATGATCCCGCTTCGAGCAAAAAGCGGTTTAACCGCGACCATCCTTTCAATGATATCTGCATGTAGATCTCCGGATATCACTAGTGTACTTTATAAATATTTTCTTTCAATGACAAAATTAGGTATGTTTTGCCGTATTGAGAAGCCAGCCGGATGGATCTACTATTTTCTTGGTTATTGCTATTGAGATTACGTTACAAATATCGCGGGGAATACTCTTACATAACCCGAGATCAAATACGAACCGGAGAAGGAGGGCTATCGCGCCATGAAGTTATCCATAAAAATGCCTGCGTTATTTATTATGACAGCGTTGCTCTGCGCGGCGGTTTTTAACAGCGCCTGTTCTACTTCTGGAGACGACGGGACAGCCGATGTCGGCGGAACGGGAACGGCCATTAGCCTCGTTACCCATGGGCAGGTTTATACGGCAGGGTATTCAACCGGTATCATGAGGGCGTATTACTGGGTAGACGGCGTACTGCAAACGATTGCGGACGCGGGAGACAATTCACGCGCAGCCGACGTCGTTCCCACGAATTTAGGAGACTATGCGGTCGGGGTCCGGCAAGTCTTTGAGGACCCTGTTTTCTACAACCGGGCGATTATCTGGTTTAACGGGATCGGCCAGTTTCTTGACGACGTTCCGTCGTTTGCCTACGGGGCGGCGCTTCATAACGGCAAAATATACGCGGCGGGTTGGCGCGCCCCGGACGGCTCGGGCGACCGTCCCTGCGTATGGGAAATCGCGGACGCGTGGACGCTGAGCGAAGGCGCCTACGCCGTGGGTTCGCGGACGATTACGAGGCACGACCTTGATATCGCCGGCGAATTCGGTCAGGCAAGGGATATCTATTCTGACGGATCGGATCTGTATATCTGCGGTTACTACACGGAAGAAATAACGGATTTTGCCTGTTACTGGAAAAACTACGCCCGCTTAGACCTTGATGGCGGCACGCGAGCCGAATCGATCACTGCCCGCGCGGGCAGGGTTTATGTCGGGGGAAGGTCTTCTCTCAACGCCCGCTACTGGATAGACGGTACGGGACACGATATAACGGGATTCCCTTCAGGCTCAAGCGACGATATCGTTTATGCCGTGGTTATGGCTGACAACGGGCTTTACGTGGCCGGACAATACTATAAAAACGACTATATGGGTTTCAGTTGGCATGACGGGACCCTGAGCGTTTCACTTCTACCGGTGGTAGGCGCCGGGGCCGCGGGGACGGACTTTTACCTTGGTTTCGAGGAAAGATCGGTTAAAAACGATACGGATTATACCGAACTCGAATGGATCCCGGGTCCAGTCAATGAGTTACGCCCACGCGGCATTAATATGCGGCTTTATTGATGCTTCAGGGTACTGTCGAACCGGATTATATGAGGTAAGTTATCGTGAAAAAAATGAGCCATTTTGTCTATGCGCTTCTTTACGTTGTCTCCTGGGCGCTGTGCTCGTGTAATATTTCCGAAGACGGTAGTACCGGAAATAACCCCGGAAGCGAGATTGATCCGCTAAACCCGGGAGGAGTGCCGACGGTTACCGTGGAAATTACGGGAGCGGTCACGAAAAGCGTCACCGTTCCGATCGTTCAGACCGCCTATAACGGCGAGTATGATCTATGGGTCGGCGATACCCCGGTTTTCGAGGTTCGATTCAAATGGCCGGCGACTCCGACGGCCAATCAATCATACTCTTACGGCTCAGGATACGACCAAAAGATCCTGATAGTTGACGGGGATAAAGACTGGGGCGTCTTTCAGTCGTATACGGTTACGTTAACGTCAATCGACCCGGCCAGCGGCACGATTACCGGCACGGTCGACGGAAGCAATGAACCGGCAGAAAAGGCAGGGCCGGTTAGTTTTAGCGTGGCCTTTTCCGGCATCTAAAGCCTTAAAAAAGCCATTGATTGACCCTGCATTCTCAAGTAGATATTGTATATGCTGGATACCGCATGACGGCGATATCCGATAGATACGCGAAGGATAAGGCAGGACAAGCAAAATGGATTATATAGAAGTGGCTACCGTTAATGAGTTTGCGAACCAGAGGATCAAGAGCGTTACCGTTTTTGGCAATAAGGTCGGGATTATAAAGGGCGCGGATTCGGAATTTTACGCGATAGAGGTTGGATGTAAGCATCAGGGGGCGGATATTACCCGGGGACATATATCCGGCGACGTGGCGACCTGTCCCCGCCATGGATGGAAATACAATTTGGAGACCGGGGAGTGCCTGAATCAAAACGCCGCGCCATTAAGAAGATACGGACTAAAAATCGAAGGAGAGGCGATCCTGATCACTTCAAAACCCCTGGTCGAAGAGAAGGAAGATCCGCTCCTGCATTTTTTTGACTGAACGCTTTCGTACTGCGCCACGAAGCGAGCCAGGTCCGTTCCCGAGAATCCCTTGCCACCTCGTGACCCATGTTGACCCTAGCCGTTTAATGGAATGTCCGGCAGTAACCATCCCAAAGCGGTCTATTTAGAACCCATAATCCAGAAAGCCCCTACTTAAAGGCCGGGGTGGGCCCAATACCATTGGCCGGATCGGATCCGGCTTAATGCCTGGTTTCCCAAACGCGAACGTTCTTGTACGTCGCCTCGCGGCTTTCATGCCAACGGATTTTCGAGACCGTTTCGCCGGAGAAGGAGAAAACGAGATAGTTGCCCGAGCGCGATTTCCAGACGAGGGAGTCGCCCTCGGTCGTAAGCGGTTTTCCCATGGCGCGCAAAACCTGACGTTTGGCGGAACCGACCGATAATCCGTTTCTCAAGCGAACCGATGGGCCATGAACGATGTACTCGGCCGTGCCCGACGCGGCGACATCGAAAGACATTACGTGAGCGGTAAGGTCGCGGAATTCGACCGTTTTAATCATGCAGAACGCGCAGTCGGCTATATTCTCCCGCCAGAGAGGATATTCATCCCGCGAGGAGAGTATCGTGCCGACGGTCGAGTAATCGTCCGTCATGTTTTTTTTGATCTCGAACGAGAATGGCCGATCGATCATCAAGTCGCGCCCTTGCGCGCCTCTTCCGCAACTTGCCAGCAAGCCGCAGGCGAGAGCGAACGAAAGAAGGAAAACGCTTGCGGCAAACGCTTTTGTTCGAGCGGGTTTCATGATTTCTCCGTCAGATTAAATAAGACGTCCCTCTTTTCCAAGAAGGGCGCCACGGGGTCCATTGTATTTTTCGCCTACTTCCACTGTCAAGCGATGACATAAACCGTTTTTTTACCCGTCGTAGCCTATACTATTTACGGGGGGCCTTATGAAAAAGCGAAATCGGGTAAGCATATTCGGCGTTTTCAGCATCGCCTCCGGCGCCATGATCAGCTCGGGCATTTTCATTTTACCCTCCCTGGTATACGCCCGCGTAGGGCCCGCGGTCCCTGCGGTGTACCTCCTGGCCGGGCTCTTCGCGTTTTTCGGCGCGATGGGGGTCATTGAGCTCGCGACGGCCATGCCAAAGGCGGGGGGCGATTATTTTTTCGTGCGGAAAACCTTCGGGCCGGCCCTGGGTACGGCTTCGGGCCTGCTTGGGTGGATTGCGCTGGGGCTGAAAAGCGCGTTTGCCATATACGGAATCGCGGACTTCCTTTCCGCGGTTTCGGGCATACCCTTCCAGGGGGTGTCCCTTTCGTTATGCGTCCTCTTTACGGCCCTGAACTGCTTTGGCCTACACGGCGCGGCGCGGGTTCAGGCTGTTTTGGTCGCCGCGCTTATTTTTATCATGGCTTTTTTTTCCGTTTCCGGCGCGGCGTTCCTTTCCTCGGGAGGGAGCCTCGCGCGGCTCGGTACCCTCCCGGAGGGGATGGATATCGCCGGGGTAATCGCCTCCACGGGCTTCGTGTTCATCTCGTTCGGGGGCCTCTTGAAGGTCGCGACCCTGTCCGAAGAGATCGATCGTCCGGAGCGAAACATTCCCGTGGGCATGCTGGCGTCGATCGCCATCGTGACCCTTTTATACGTGGCGATTACCGCGGTGGTTCTCTTTACCCTGAGCGGGGAACGATTCGTCTCCACGGTGTCGCCGGTATCCGATTCGGCCCGGACCTTTCTCGGGGCGCCGGGTTACTGGGTTATGATGATCGCCGCCCAATTGGCCTTCATCACCACGGCCAACGCCGGGATCATGGCCGCTTCGCGGTATCCGCTCGCCCTCGCGCGGGACGGTCTCGCGCCCCCGGCGTTGGGGAACCTCGCGCCTCGAAGCGGGGCGCCCGCGGTTTCGGTGCTGCTGACGGGGCTCTTCGTGTACTTGGCCCTATTCCTTCCCCTGGAGAGCCTCGTCAAGGCCGCGTCGACGGTAATCCTGGCTTCGTACGTGCTTACGAACCTTGCGGTCATCGTGCTGCGCGAGAGCGGCCTGGCTTCGTACCGTCCCACCTTCCGCTCGCCCCTGTATCCCTGGCTTCAGTTGGGCTGCGCCGTGCTTTTCTCCTGGTTCATCGTGTCCCTGGGCTCGGAAACGATCGAGATAACCCTGGCGCTGCTTCTGATCGCCTTTTGCGCCTATTTCTTCTACGGTCGCAAGGGGGACCGGGGGGAATACGCGCTTCTCCATACGCTCAGGAGGATCGCGGACCGGCGCATTATCGGCAATGCCCTTGAAAACGAGCTGATCGATATCGTGATAGACCGGGACGGTATAGAGCAGGATATCTTTGACCGCCTGGTACGGGACTGCGAGATTATCGACCTGGAATACGAAGCGACCTTTGAGCGGGTCGCGGGAAAGATATCCCGGAAGCTGGCCGACCGATACGGCGTGGACGCGGAGCTCGTGTACGGGGAATACCTGCGTCGCCAGCGGGAAACGAATACGGCGCTCAACGAGTTCCTCGCGATTCCCCATATCGCGGTGGGATCCGGCGAACTCCTGTTCCTCTACGTGGTCCGCTGCCGAAAGGGAATTCGGTTTACCGCCGAGCAGCCCTCGGTAAAGGCCGCCTTCTTTCTCGGGGGAAGCCCGGAAAGGCGAGACGACCACCTGAAATGCCTGGCAGCCATCGCCCTCGTCGCGGGGGAGAGCGGGTTCGAGGAACGGTGGCTGAGCCACGCCACCGCGATGGAACTGAGAAACGCCCTTTTAACGAGCGGCCGCCGGCGGCTCTCGTAAGCGCGATCGGCAAGGATTTTTGCAGTCCGTGTTGATCATCCGCTATACTGAAAAGAATGGAGGCTATAGTGCGAATTAAACGCCGTCGCGGGCTCATGGCGATGCTTCTCTTTCTCGCCGTGGGCCCGACCTTCGCCCAGAAAATTCTCGTGGTCAACACCTATAATCCCACATATCCCTGGACGGCGTATTTCAACCTCGGCCTCCGCCAGTACGCGGAAGAAAAGAACGGCGCTATAGAACTGTATTTCGAGGAACTCGATATCACGCGATTTTCCGATCCGGCAAAGATAAATAACTTTGCGGCCTTTCTCGCCGCGAAATACGAGTCTGTACGGCTCGACGGGATTATCGGCAATTCTGACCAGGCGTGCGATTTTATCGAAAGCAGGTGCGGTTTCGCGTCGAACCTGCCCAAGGCGTATTACACTTCCAAACTCGAATACGCGGGAGATAACGTGCTCTGCCTCGACGCGCAATACGCGCTCGGCATCAAAGCGACCTGGGCCCTGATGCAGTCCGTGTTTCCGGGGATGACGGAGGTAATCGTCATCGAAGGCGATCGGGCAACGACCGCGACGATCGAGGCCACGCTTGCCAAGATTGTCCCGAATAATATCCCGCTCAGCGCATACGGAAATTTCACCTTTGCCGAGCTTGAAGAGCGCGTCCGAAAGCTCCCCCCGACGGCGGCCGTAATCTATTCCGTCGTGACGGCGGACTCGGAGGGAACGCAGACGATACCGAAGGCGCTCCTGTCCCGTCTCGCCGAAATTTCCCCGGCCCCGATTTTCACCCTGTGGGAAACGTTGATGGGAGGCGGCGCCGTCGGCGGCCACGTACTCAGCGCCGTCAGAACGTCGCGGGAACTGCTGCGGGGAATCGAAGGATACCTGCGGACGGGCTCTTATTCTCACGACTACGACGTAAGCCGCTGCATGGTCGACTGGGCGGCGATGGAACGCTACGGCCTAGACACGGACAAAATCCCGGAAAACGCCGTAGCGATCAATAAACCGGATCCATTCTATATAACCCACGCAAAAACGATACTGGTCATTATCAACTACGCGTTTATCGTTTTTTTCGTAATTTTACTTATGGCGATTTTCATCATTATTCGGTCGTACGGAAAGCTCAGAATCGTGAACGCGGAATTGACCGGAGAGCGGGAAAAGGCGAAGGCCCTCGCCCTCCATGATCCGCTCACGAATCTCCATAACCGCCGGGCCATTGAGCCGATGATCCAATTCGAGATGAACCGAAAGAAAAGGGCGAACGCTCCGGTCTCCCTGCTCATAATCGATATCGACCACTTTAAACGGGTAAACGACACGTACGGACACGACGTCGGAGACCGCGTATTGACGGGCCTCGCCGCGATGATGACCGAATACAGGCGCAGCACGGATATCTTCGCGCGTTGGGGCGGGGAGGAATTCGTCGCCCTTTTATCCGACACGGACGAGCGGCATGCGATACTTCTCGCGGAAAAAATCAGAATAAACTGCGAAAACCTGTCGTTCGATGAATGCGGAGGCATTACGATCAGCATCGGGGCCGCGGAGCTCATGGAGAATGAAACGTTCGAAAGCTGGTTCAAGCGCGCGGACTCCGCGCTCTACGCCGCGAAACAGACGGGCCGAAACAAAACCGTATCGGCTTCCGGATTGGACCCGGAATCCGCGGGGCGGCAAACGGGAGACGAACTGATGCTCCTGCGCCTGGTATGGAAAGAGGATTACGGCGTCGGGGTGGAAGAATACGACCGGCAGCACCGTGAACTCGTCGAGCTTTCGAATAGGCTGATAACCGCGATCGTCAACTCGGCAGGGGCCGCGACCGTTCAGGCGCTTGTAATGGATCTAATTACGCATACGGAAAGGCATTTCTTCGATGAGGAGACCTATCTCAAGAAACGCGGGTGTTCGGCGTTGGAACGGCATAAAAACGAACATGCCCGCCTGCGTGCGCGGCTTAGGCAGTTGACGGAAGACTATAAGAACGGAAATATCGCCAGCTACCATTTCATCATGTTTATCTGCAACGACCTTATACTGCATCACATTCTAACCGAAGATCTTTCAAGCTTCGCGGACGTCCGGAATAACCGGTTATTGCCGTTACGATAACGCCCTTTATACCGCGCGGCCGCGGGAAACCCGGGAGACGTCCCGTCCGTCGACGGCTCTCCTACGGACGATCGAAAAACCGCGTTAATTGCGGAATTCGTTTTATATAAATCTTGACGATTCGTGACGGCTACTTGACGGCCGTTCAATAATCATAATCGAGAGGTATGTAAATGATCGCGACAAAAATCTTTTCGCGCTTTCGAGTAATCCCGGAAGCTCTCGCCCTCGTTCTTTTTGCCTTCGCGGCGACTTCCTGTCCGACCGGGTCGAACCCCGGCGGCGAGGCGCCGGCGACCGTATCCGTGCCGGAATCGGCCGTCAGGCTGACGCTGGACGCGGGGCCGGCCGGGGCGACGAAAACGATCGGGGGTTTTACGGTAACCGTTCCGCCGGGAGCCCTCGACGAGACCGTCACCCTGACGGCCGACTATTTTCCCCGGAGCGCCGACATGGCCCCCGTCTACGGCATAGGGCCCTTTTCGGGCGGCGTCGCGTTTGGCCCCGCGGGGCTCCGATTCAACGTGCCGATAACGATCGGCATGGAACCGGAAATCGCCGCGTCGGAGGGAGACCAGTACCCCTTCTATTACTACGACGAAAACGCGAAAGCGTGGGCCGAACAGGGCGCGTGCGGAACGGCGAACGCCGACGGCTTAATCGAATTCGAGCTGGGCCATTTTTCGACCTACGCGCCGGCTACGGTTTCGGGATCGGGTTTGGCGGTCTACGAGAAGACGCTCGTTGCCACGGGTAACGCGGACGCGGCCTATGGGGCGCTGAAGGAATCCGTAATGCGGGGCGGAGAGATCTTTTCAATGAAGAAGAAAATCGGCGCCGATACCTACGGCGTAAGCGGCGTTAATTTCGACGTCATGTCCAAATGGGGAGACGCGGAACATCAGTACGTTGAGCTGTTCGGGGAAAAGGGTACGGAAGAAACGCACATGAACTTCATTGACGACAAGATGGTTTCGAACGGATACCAAGTCATCGTGATCATCCATGTTACGTTCCATTGGAAGAAGATTCCCCTTGCCAAATACAGGGTCGAGTATGATTTCACCGTCGAAAACGGAGTCTTTGAGGACATGGTATGCCTTTCTGATTACCGTTTGAAAGTTATCCTGAACCTTGAGATCGACGAAAACGAGGAACGTCCGCTCACCTACGGAGTGGACCCGAATTATCCGGGAGCCGTCTCCGTATCGGCGTCCGCTTCGGGAGGAAACCTTTCCAGCCCCGATCCTGAGTGCTGGATAGAGAACGCGTTCATTCCCGCAAACGTTCCGGTTGAAGCCGCGGGAACCGTGCTTTGGAGCGCCGCGGATAGCCTTCATCGCATCACGGCGGTGTTTACCTCCCTCGACTCCAGCTTTGCCTCTTGCGACCTCTGCGCGCCCGGCTATGAAGGCGAAGTATTCCGGTTCGCGATGGATAACTTCATTTTCTCGGCCGTGGGCGACACGGTCTCCGATACCGTCTGGATAGACCTGATTGACGGGAATTCTTTAGTTTCGCCGGGGATTCTCGGCCCATACGAGATCAAGTCGGATTCCTGCGCCATTGCGGTAACCCGGATCCCGTAGGCCGATCGGCGGAGGTACCCGATGAAAACCGTCGGGCATGCCCGACGGTTTTCCCGCATAATCAAGATCGCCGCACCGAGGTTTCTTCGCCTCCGTGCGGCGTTTGCAGGACCGAAAGAAATACCTAATAATTACCTTTATGAACCCGTTGGAAGACCAATTTGAAGCCCGGCTTACCCGTCAGGTATTTAAGTACATAGCCGCCTTTTTTGCCGCCCTGCTTTTGTTTATGACGCTCCTGAACTTCCGGCTCGGCATGGTAACGTCGCTGGAAAATTCCGCGCGGATTATGGTCCGCACGGGTATCCTGGCGTTCGATATCGCCGTCTGCGTATGGGCGTTCAGGAGCAAGGCGCCGAACGAACTTTTTTTTCGCGTGCCGCCCTTTTTCCTGGTGGTCAACTTCGTCGGGACCGTCTTCGTTTCCGTCGCGGGCAACGCCGATCCCCTTATCGCAATCGGCTCGTATATAGTGCAGACCAACCTCTATATCCTGACGTTCAGCTTTTTCGCGCGACGGCAGGGCCTGACCCTCGCGTTCGGCGGGCTGCTGCTTGGCATCGGTTACTACCTTTTCGGCGTGTTCTACCGCGGTACGGGCCCGCACGAGTTGGATCGCGACGCCGTTATACGGGTGTATTCGCACATGATGACGTTCGGTATCGTGCAGACGACCGTGCTCGTCGCGTTCAGCAATAAGTTTTTCACCATACTGCTCGCCAAGGTGCATGCCCACGCGGACGAAATGGCGCTTCTCGCGTATTCCGACCGGGACACGGGCC
The DNA here is from genome assembly GCA_023443865.1 of Spirochaetota bacterium. Taxonomy (GTDB): domain Bacteria; phylum Spirochaetota; class Spirochaetia; order Treponematales; family Treponemataceae; genus Teretinema. The sequence continues at coordinate 15,187 of JAEZST010000011.1, forward strand.
TCCCGAACGCGCAGCAGCTGGCAAAGGACATCGCGGAATGGACGGAGGATCGGGAACGGGTCACGAGGCCTTGCGCCATGGTCGGATTCAGGCTTGAGGGCCTTGAAACCGTTAACGAGACGCGCGGAATCGACTTCGCCAACGCGCTTCTTCGCGACCTTGTCCTTCGTTATAGAAGCTCGCTTTCGGCCCTTATGGCCGCCAAGACGATTCGCAAGATAGACGGATTCGCGCCGCTCTACCGGGTAGAAAGCAACACGTTCGTTTTTCTGATCGAAGTTCCCGATAGGGACTTTTTCACCCCGAACCGCATGGCGGAACTTCAAAAGACGTTCGACGGCCTCTTTCTCGGATACCGCGAACAATTCGTAATATCGTTCCGCGGGGGCTTTTCCTCGTACCCGGAGGACGCGGCGAACCTCGAACAGTTGCTGAAAAACCTCCTGAATCTCGTCCACGCGACGCGCAGCGAAGGGCTCGGCGTCTTTACCCCCTTCAATATGGAGCGGTACCAGGCGTTTCTACGCGAGCAATCCATTAAGGCGGCCATCTCGAACGCGATAGAGCGCGGCGAATTCAGCCTCGTATTCCAGCCGAAGGTGTCGTGCGATTCCGGGAACGTGCGCGGCTACGAGGCGCTCGCGCGCTGGACCAGCGCCGAGTTCGGCCGGATATCGCCCGTCGAATTCATACCGCTGGCGGAGGAAAGCGGTAACATCGCGGCGCTCACGGGGCATCTTTTAGACCAAGCGCTCGAATTCGCCGCCCTTCTCGCCCGGAACGGCCACAAATTCCCGGTTTCCGTAAACCTATCGCCGGGAGCGGTGCGGCCGGATTTCCTGGGCCTCATCGGCGAGAAAACCGCGGCGTCCGGACTCGGCGGCATGCTTGAGCTCGAGATAACCGAGGGGGTTATCATGAAAATGACCACGGAAATCGCCGAAGACCTCCGGAAGCTCAAAGAGCTCGGGATAACCTTTTCGATAGACGATTTCGGTACCGGCTACTCGAACCTCGGTTATCTGCAAAAATTCGAGGCCCAGGTTCTGAAGATAGACAAGCGCTTCATCGACGGCATACCCCACGACGAAAAGAACGCCACCCTCGTGCAGACCATTATCCGGATGGGCAAATCATTCGGCATGCAGATCGTGGCCGAAGGCGTCGAGTACGCCGAGCAGCGCGATTTTCTCGCCCGATCCGACTGCGATATGATACAGGGCTATTTCTATTCCGTGCCCCTCGGAAGCGATGACGCCCTCGCCTACGCCGTCGCGCACGGCGGGAGCCTCACCGGCGAATAAGGGACGCGGCCGGGCTGCACGAACGCATGACCGGAATCGCGTGAAAAAAATGGCAGAACGAACGGTTTGAAATTATACTTAAGCCATGAGATACGACACCATAATGGATAACGAGTGGCTGAACGTACGATATTATCCCGACGAGGGAATTATCCACCATACGTGGAAAAAGGCCTGTTCCGGGCAGGTATTCCGCGACATGATGCTCGAGGCGAGCGATTATCTGGGGAGCCATCGGGGATCAAAGTGGCTTTCCGACGACCGGCTTTTTACCGCCATGACCAACGAGGACAGCCTTTGGGGGCAAAGGGTATGGTTCGCCAGGACCATCCACGCGGGATGGAAGCATTGGGCGATGCTTTTGCCCGAACGGAATATCGGCCACGAGAGCATGCAGATGATCGTTACGGAATATAGGGCCGCGGGCATAAACGCGAAGGTTTTCGAGAACCTGGACGGCGCCCTGGAGTGGCTTCAGGCCCAATAGCGCGCCGACCCGCGCCGCCCCGGTCGGGTCGTTCGACCGCGGGGGCTCCGCGCGTGACGCCCCCAACCCGCGAGGCACGTTGAGCCTCATCTTTTTTCCACCGTATACACGAGAACGGAACCGGGAGGCATTCCCCCGGGCAAGGCGCCGGTCTGATCGTTTACGATCAGCGCGGGACCGGAATCGGGGCCATCGACGGCGAATTCCCCGGAAAGGGGCTTCGTTCCGAGGGATAGGAGGGGGTACGCAAGATTGGAATCGCCGCTTTCGGGAAACCCGCCGTCGCCCCGGAAGACGGCGTGGAGCCTGACGGCACCGTAACGGCCCGGGGGCAATCCGATTTTCACGGGAATCACGGCGGTGCCGAAATCGGACCCGTCATGGTTCCCCGGGACGGCTCGGTTTATCGCGACGAGGGCGACGCGGTCGGAAAAGTCGAGCGCGTACACGCCGATGAGGGGCAGTTCCTCCCCTTCCCGGGTATATGCCGGAAGGGTGTCCGCTTCCGCCCGCATGAATCGGCCGCCCGCAAGGACGCGGTTATGGAGCATGAGAGCGAGCCAGCCCGCGTGGCGCCGAAATCCGCCCATAAGGGGCATGGTATGGCTGGTCCAGTTTTCGCCGCTCGCGAAGGCGTAATACTGCTGGGAGACGAAGCCCGCCTGGGCCGCCATGAGCCAGGTATCGAGGGTTCTCGCCGCGAGGGCCTGGGATTTCCCGTACCGTTGGGAAACGCGAACCTGGGAGTCGGTTCCCGTGCCGGGCACGTAATACCCCGAGGGACCTCCCTCGTACGCCACGAGATCGTAATCCGCGAGTCCGAGCGCGCGGAGGGAGTCGCGGGTGTCTCGGGCCGCGTCTATCATGGGCTTTACACCCGTTAGCCCCGCCACGAGGCTTTCCGGCAAACCGTGGGGGGAAAACTCCCCGTAAGGCGTTTCGCCCGTTTCCCACTTCGGCCCGACGTAGGTCGCGTGTCCAAGGTAAAATCGTGGGCCAGGCCCGAAAGCCGCGGCGGCCTGTGCGCCGTATCCGGCCGCCCCGTACCAGGTTATTGGAAGCGAAATTGGTGCCCCCCGTGAGGGTGCTGATATTCGCGCCCAAGGCGGGAAGAACGGCCCCCGACGGATCGTGCCGGACCGAAAAGGAGGCGGCAAGGGGCGTATCGGCGGCGGAGACGGCCGGTAACAGGCAAGCCGCGAAAAACGCGGCGGCGATAAGAGAATGCGCGCTCATGGAACAAGTATACACCTTTCCCGCTTTCCCCCGTATTGAGAGCCTCCCGCCTCGGAGGGGTCCCCTGATATGCCTTTCTTCAGGGTATATACTTTACCGAAATTCCACGAGGAGGAGACATTGAAGAAATTATCGATACCGAGAATCGTTTCTTTGGCCGCGCTCGCCGCGGTATGCTCTTGCGCCCCCGGCGACGGCGGCGAACCGGTTTCCCTGAAGCCGCAAGAACCGATGGCCGACGACGCGAGCGTAATTTACCTCCATCACAGTACGGGCGGCGGGGTTTGGGGCGGCGGGGTAAGCGACTGGTTTACCGCGTATAACGCGGCCCAAGGGAAAAATTACCTGATCGAGGAACGGGCGTATCCTGACGGCAATAATTATCCCTGGGACAATTACCCGTACGATTACTGGAATATTTGGATAAACCACGAGGGCGCGACCGCCTACAGCGGGCAGGATACCCTGGAGATCCTGACGGCCGAATACGACGTGATCATGTGGAAACATTGCTACCCGGTAAGCGATATCGGGGCGGATACGGGATCGCCGAATGTGTCCTCGGCGGCGAAAACGATTGAGAATTACAAACTCCAGTACAATGCCCTAAAAACCAAAATGAAGTCCTTCCCGAATAATCGTTTCGTGGTGTGGACGGGCGCGGCCAGAATCGCAGGCGAGACCAACGCCGAATCCGCGGCGAGATCGCGGGCGTTCTTTACGTGGGTAAAGGATGACTGGGACGAGACGGGCGACAATATCTACATATGGGACTTTTACGAATTGGAAACTGAGGGCACGAATTATCTCCAGTATTCGGGAGGAGACTCCCATCCGTCCGATGATTTCAACGAAGACGTCGCGCCCCTCGTTTCCCGAAGGATCGTCGACGTACTAGAGGGGCGGGGTGATATCGGAAGCCTGACCGGGGAATAAGGGTTACGCCGAGAGTCGCTCGCTGGGGCAGCGCTCATACGAGCCACAATTTTCGAGACCCTTGCCGGCGCCCTGGAGTGGCTTCAGGCCCGTTAGGGCGCCGCCCCGCGCCTTTGCCGATCTTACGGCCTCATGCGGTATTTCTCGAGCAGCCGGTCGTACAGGCCGGAAGCCTTTACCTCGGCGAGTCCGGCGTTGAAATCGGCTATGACGGTCTTGCCTTGGGCCGACTTTTTAGAAACCATCAGGTATAGGCTGATAGTCGAAAGGTCTTTGCCCGCGTAGGCAAGGCGCGGGGCCTCGGACCTGAATTCGGTATTGAGCAGGTATTCAACCGTAAAAAACTCTGCGGTCATGGCGTCTATACGCCCGGCGAGCAGCATGCGCACGTTGTCGCTGAAACTGGCCCCCTCGATCGTTTTCAGGCCGGTCATCGTGTCCAGCTCGGAACCGGTCGCGCCGCCCCGCAGTACCCCGATGGTGTATTTCGTGAGATCCGAAAAGCTCCGGAAGTCAATGGGCCTATCTTTCCGGGTCAACAACACGTACTTTGATTCGACGGCGACGTCGGAAAAATCAAACCACCGTTTCCGCTCTTCGGTCATTATCGAGGGCCAAACCGCGTCGTAGAAGCCGGTCTTTCCGCCCTCGAATACGCGGGCCCAGGGACCGACGGTTATTTCCACCCGATAGCCTGCGGGCGCAAAAACGGCCTCCATAAGCTCCCCGACGAAACCGTAGTCGGGCAGTGTTTGGTCGATATTCGGGGGAAGGTGCAGCGTGCCGATTTTCACGGTCTTGGTTTGCGCGTAAAGCGGCGGACGCGGCGGAAAGCCTATCGGCAGAAGAAGCGCCATCGCGAAAATCGCCTTGCGTATCACGGTCCCTCCTGAGTATCGCCCGCTCGGGCGCTTACCGTAAACATCGCGCACGGCGGTCTCCCTGTCAATATTTTGGGCGCCGCCGCGCCGCCCCGGTCGGATCGTTCGGGCGCGGGGGCTCCGCGCGTGACGCCCCCGACCCGCGAGGCACGTTCTGCCTCGATTCTTTTCCGTTGACAATGGCCCTCCCCTGAAGCCACAATAGCGGAAGCGGGCTTTCCCGCCCCCGGAGAAACATGAAAAAAGACAAACCGGAAAAAAGACCGGTATCGCTCCGCGCGTACCTGCGATTCGCGCGCCCCTACCGTTTTCTCGTCGCGGCCTTCCTGGCCGTTTCTCTCGTGAGCCTGGCGGCGAACCTCGCGCAGGCTAATTTGCTGGGCAGGCTTATCGACGCGGCGCTGACCCGTGGCGGGGGGAAGGTTTCGCGGATAGCCGCCCTCTACGGCGCGGTGCTCCTGGCCGACCTTCTGTGCGCCTTTTTCATGAAATACCTATACGGGAATTTCAGCGCGCGATACCTCCACGATTTCAGGCGCCACGCCGCCGACCACCTACAGCGCATTCCCCTCTCGGTGATGGAAACGCACCATTCGGGAGACCTGCTCTCGCGGCTGGCCGGCGATTTGCAGGCGGTGCAGGATTTCATGGCGGGCACCCTGGTCGACGCGTACAAGCAGGCGATTATGCTCGCGGCCGCCGCGTCGTACATGGCCTGGCTCAACTGGCGCCTTCTGTTGGTCAGTATCGCGACCGTCCCCTTCGCGCTGATCGTCCTGAACGTTTTAATCCGGCCGATGCAAAAGTACTGGTACGCGGCGAGCCAGTCGTTGGGCGAGGCCAACGCGACCGCCCAGGACGCCCTGGGGGGAATACTGACGGTGAAGGCGTACAATCTCCAAGCTTCCCTGGCGGCCCGTTACGGCGTGCGGATCAAGGAGTCGATGGACTGGGACACGAGGGCAGCGAGCGTCATGCGCTGGACCCCGCCGTTCAATATCCTGATGCGCGCCATGCCCACCGTTTTTTGCATGGGCTACGGCAGTTTCCTTATCCTTCGAGGCGAGCTGACTCCCGGCGGCCTGATCGCGTTCAATTTCCTCCTCGGCTTCGTGCAATGGCCCTTGGCCTTCCTGCCCGACTTGATTTCGCGCATGAAACGGGCCAAAAGCGCGGCGGAACGGGTATCGGGCATTCTGGACATTCCGCGGGAGCGGGAAGACGGGGCCGATTTTTCGCGAAGCGAACAGGCCGAGGCGCTGCGCGTTCGGGGGCTGTCCTTCTCCTACCGCGAAGGGTGCCCGGTTCTCGCGGGTCTCGATTTTTCCCTCGCCCGCGGCGAGCGGCTCGCCATCGTGGGGCCGTCGGGCTGCGGCAAGAGCACGGTGCTCAAGCTTTTGTGCGGCGCCTACGAGACCCATACGGGCGAAATAATGGTCAACGGGCACGATACCCGCGAGTGGGCGCTTTCGGCGCTGCGCTCCCGGTTCTCGGCGATTTCGCAGGATATATTCCTCTTTCCCGAGACGATCCGCGCGAATATAGCCTACGGGAAGCCCGGCGCGGGCGAGGCCGAGATCGCCGAGGCGGCGAGGATTTCCAACGCGGCGGAGTTTATCGACCGGCTGCCGGACGGGTACGAAACCCAGGTCGGCGAACGGGGACTGAAGCTTTCGGGGGGACAAAAGCAGCGCGTCGCACTGGCGCGGGCGATCCTGAAAGACGCGCCCATTCTCCTCCTGGACGAGCCGACCTCGGCGCTGGATACCCATTCCGAGAATCTCGTGCAGGAAGCCATAGAGCGGAGCCTCGCGGGAAAAACGGCAATCATCGTGGCACACCGGCTTTCCACGATCAAGAACGCCGACCGGATTTTGGTGATGGACGGCGGAAAGATCGCCGAGCGGGGCACGCACGGGGAACTGATGGCCGCCGGGGGGCTCTATGCCGCGCTGTACGCGAGGCAATTCAATTCAGGGGAAACCGAAAGCGCGGGGGAAAACGATGAGCGATAAAACAAACGGGCCTTCGGCCCTCTCGCGAATCCTTCGCGCGATTAAGCCCTTCCGCGTCCCCTACCTGATCGGGCTCATCGTGTTCGTGATTACCGAATCGACCTTCTACGTGAGCATTCCGCTTTCGGTCAGACTCATGGTCGACGCGGCTATCTCCAAGGATTTGAGCGGGCTCTGGCGGGGCGTTTTGACCATCGTGGGTATTTCCGCCGTGGGCGGCGTCTCTTTCGTTTTGTTCATGTACCTCTTTTGCGTGAGCGTCATTCGGATTACGGGGCGGCAACGCTCGCTTACCTTCGAGCGGGCGATGAATCTTCCCGCCGCGTACCACGAAAGCCACCATAGCGGGGACACGATATCCCGGCTCGCCAACGATATCGGCGCCATGAAGGCAAGCTACGACTGGCCCATGTTCGGCCTCCTGACCACCGCCGTGGCGGGCCTGGGGGCGGCGGTCTCGATGATCGTCCTCGATTGGCGGGTCAGCCTGGTCCTTATCGCGACCACGGGCGCCTTCGCCTGGCTCAACCGCCGGTTCTCCGAGTCGCTCAAACGCATGGGAAGGGAAATTCAGGAAGCGAACGGGCGCCTTACCGAGTCGATGGGAAACATACTCGGGGGCTTCTCGGTCATTAAGCAGTTCAATCTGGAATCGCGCATGGAAGCGGCCTTCGGCGCCCATAACGGGGAAATCCGCGAACGGTCGATTAAGCGGACGACGAGGGAATCGGCCCTGGAATGCTATAACGCGGGTATCGGCTGGATCAATTTCGGCGGCCTGCTCGCCTTCGGGGCCGTGCTGGCGGGCACGGGCGCGATGACCTTCGGCACCATGGTGGCCCTAACCAATCTCCTGTGGAACGTCAACCGCTCGATCCGAGAGCTCGGCGCTCAGATTGCACAATTTCAGGGCTTTCTCGCCGGGACGGCCCGCGTGGAGGAGCTCCAGGACGGCAAGGCCGAGGAAACCGATTTGTCCCCGTCTTGGGGCGCGGCGGAAGGTACCGGGGCGCCGGCGATCGAGATGGGCGGGGTTTCCTTTTCCTACGACGGGCGCCGGGAAGCCTTAAGCGACTTTAGCCTTACCGTGGCCGAAGGGGCCACGGTCGGCATCGCGGGGCCCTCGGGCGGCGGTAAGAGCACCGCGATCAAGCTGCTCTTGGGCTTTTACGAGCCTTCCGCGGGCACGATAACGGTTGCCAGGCGCCTTCTCGGGAAGGCGGCGGGAGAGGCGGCACCGGGGACGGTACCAGCGTCGGCGCCTTCGGCGGCGCGTGAGGTTTCCCGCGCGGTTTCCCGCGAGGCCCTTCGCTCCATGATCGCCTACGTTCCCCAGGACCCGTTCATGTTTTCGGGGACTATCGCGGAAAATATCGGCTACGGGAGGGAAGGCGCGAGCCGCGAGGATATCGAGAAGGCGGCGAAGGCGGCCCATGCCCACGATTTTATAACGGCGCTGGAACAAGGTTACGATACGGCGGTGGGGGAGCGCGGGGTGAAGCTTTCCGGCGGGCAGCGGCAGCGCATCGCGATCGCGCGGGCATTCCTCCGGGACTCGCCCGTGGTGCTCCTGGACGAGGCCACCTCGTCGCTCGACTCGCGGAGCGAGCTGGCCATACAGCAAGCCCTGGCGGAACTCGGAAAGCGCAAAACCGTGATCATCGTCGCCCACCGGCTTTCGACCATTCGCGACGCGAACCCGATTTACGTGGTTGAAGGCGGCCGGGTGGCCGAGCGCGGCAGCCACGAGGAACTCATGGCCGCCGGGGGGCTTTACCGCTCGCTTCACGAGAGCGCGGCCGCCCTGGAGCCATAACGCGCTACGCGGGGGCCCCGCGCGTTTCGCGTTCTCCCCGCGTTGCCCGTTCTGCCTCGATCTCCCCCTTATTTCTCAGGTATCCTTTCGGCCCCGGGCCATGACGAGCTTGCCGCTCCTGACGCATTCGAGGATTCCGTATTTTTCCAGCATAAGAACGAAGGCGTTAAGCTTCGCGGTGGTGCCCGTCGCCTCGAAGGTGATGGAGTCCTCGCCGAGGTCGACGCTGCGCGCCCTGAAGTGGTCGGCGATCTGCATGAGCTCGGTCCGCGTCGCCTGGGGGCAGGCGACCTTCACGAACGCGATCTCGCCCTCGACGGTTTCCTCGCCGGTATGGTCGGCCACGTGGATGACGTCCACGAGGCGGTCAAGCTGGCGGATTACCTGGGAGAGGATTTCCCGGTCGCCCGTGGCCACGAGGTTCATGCGGGAAAACTCGCGCCGGTGGGTGGGAGACACGACGACGCTTTCGAGGTTGTAGCCCCGCCGGGAAAAGACCAAGGCGATGCGGATGAGCACGCCCGGCCGGTTCGAGACGAGAAGGCTTATCGTATGCTGTTCTTCCGTGCGCTGGTACATCAGGTACTCCCTTTTGGTTTTTCGACCGGACCCTTCGGCCGCTCGAGGAGCATGGCGGAATAGTCGGCCCCGGCGGGAATCATGGGGAACACGTTGTCTTCCCGCTCCACTTCCGCGTGGATGAGGCAGGGCCCGTCGTGGGCGAGGGCCTCGGTAAGGACCGGTTCGATATCCTCGACGCGGGCGATTCGAACGCCCTTCATGCCGTAGGCCTCGGCCAGTTTCACGAAGTCGGGGTTGTTTTCCATGGCCACGCCCGAGAGGCGGTTATTGAAGAAGATGTCCTGCCACTGGCGCACCATGCCGAGGAATTTGTTGTCGATGACGAGGATCTTGACGTTGGCCTTTTGGAGCATGGCGGTGGCGAGCTCGCACTCGGTCATCTGGAAGCCGCCGTCGCCGGCTATGGCGACGACGAGTTCCCCCGGCCGGGCGAGCTGGGCGCCGATGGCCGCGGGAAAGCCGAAGCCCATGGTGCCCGCGCCGCCCGAGGAGAGCCAGTCGCGGCCGGAACGGGTTTTGTAGAACTGGGCCGCCCACATTTGGTGCTGGCCCACGTCGGTGGCCACGATCGCCTTGCCGCCCGTGAGCCGGTAGAGGGAATCGATCACGAGGCTCGCGGAAAGGGAGCCGTTCCCGGGAACAAGGGGGAATTCCTTCCGCCAGGCTTCGGTCTGGGCGAGCCAGTCGGCGGTCTTTCCCGGATGCTCGATCTTGCAGAGCGCGAGGAGGGCCCCGGAAATTTCCTTCGCGTCGCCGTGGAGGAAGAGGTCCACGCTCACCTGCCGGTTTTCCTCGGCGCGGTCGATGTCCACGTGTATCTTTTTCGCGCCCTTGCAGAAGGTTTTCACGTTTCCGGTAATGCGGTCGTCGAAACGGGCGCCCACGGAGACGATAAGGTCGCAGTGCTGGACCGCCTTGTTCGCGTAGGCGGTACCGTGCATGCCGAGCATGCCCAGCGACAGGGGATGGTCTTCGGGGAAGGCGCCCTTGCCGAGGAGGGTGGAGACTACGGGAATTTTCATCTTCTCCGCGAGGCGGAGTATTTCTTCCCCGGCGTCGGCGATGGCGGCGCCGTGCCCCGCGAGGAGCACCGGCCGCTCGGCCTCCGCGATGAGGGCGGCGGCTTCCTCCACGGCCCGTTCGTCGTAACCTTCCGGTATCCGGTAGCCGGGGAGGTCCATGGGCGCGGAAAAGTCGGGCTCGAAGGCGCGGGCGGATACGTCTTTCGGCACGTCGATGAGGACGGGCCCGGGCCTGCCGGTAGCGGCGAGGTGAAAGGCTTCCTTCATGACGCGGGGGAGCGTTTCCGTTTCCTTGACGAGCCAGGAATACTTGACGATGGGGTAGCTGATTCCCGATACGTCCGCCTCCTGGAAGGCGTCGAGCCCGAGATTGGCGGTGATGGTCTGGCCGCAGATGACGATGATCGGCACGGAATCCATTCCGGCGGTGAGGATGCCCGTGACGGCGTTGGTGGCGCCCGGTCCCGAGGTGACGAGGGCCACGCCCACCTTGCCCGAGGCCCGCGCGAAGCCGTCGGCCATGTGCACGGCGCCCTGCTCGTGCCGCGAAAGGACGAGCTTGATCGGGGAATCGATGAGCGCGTCGAACAGGGGTATGTTCGCCCCGCCGGGATAGCCGAAAATATGGGTTACCCCGTGCTGTTCCAGCGACGCGATGATCGCCTGGGCGCCGGTCATGGGCGCTTCCCGGCCGCCAGGGCCAAATAGGGTATGCGCGCGGCCGTTGCGGAAGCCGCCTCGGCGTTCGAAAGGAGCGAGCCCATGGTATCCCACGAACCCGCGAGGAATTTGGCGCGATGCGAAGGAGGCATGGAAACCGGGAAGGAAAGGCGTGCGGCGGAGAGCGTCATGGACTCGAGATCGACGGTGATCGCGGTGTCGGGCGCCGCCTCGATGAGGTCCTGCAAGGCCTTTACGCGGTCGGCGGCCGCAGTGACGGCGGGCACGCCGATGGAAGCGCAGTTTCCGGCGAAGATGTCCGCGAAGGATTCGCCGACGATCGCCTTGATGCCCCAACGGGCGATGGCCTGGGGCGCGTGCTCCCGCGAGGAGCCGCAGCCGAAGTTTTTGTTCACCGCGAGGACGGAGGCCTTGGCGAACCGGGGATCGTTCATGGGATGGGCTTTCGGCTTTCCCGTTTCGTCGTAGCGCTCGTCGCGGAAGGCTTCTTCCCCGAGCCCGTCGAAAGTGACGCAGCGCAAAAAGCGCGCCGGGATGATGCGGTCGGTGTCTATCTCGTCCCCGCGGATCGCGAGGCCGGTTCCGGCGATCGTCTTGATGATCGATTCGTTTTTCATCGGCTAAAACTCCCTCACGTCGACTATTTTCCCCATAATGGCCGCCGCGGCCGCCATCGCCGGGCTCATGAGCATGGTCCGCCCGGTGGCGGAACCCTGCCGCCCGATGAAATTCCGGTTCGAGGAGGAAGCGCACAGTTCCCTTCCCTTCAACCGGTCGGGGTTCATCGCGAGGCACATGGAGCAGCCCGCGAGCCGCCATTCGAAGCCCGCCTCGGAGAATACGCGGTCAAGCCCTTCCTTTTCGGCCTGCGCCTTCACCAGTTCGGAGCCCGGCACGACGATGGCCCGCACGCCGGGGGCGACACGCTTGCCCTTCACGACGGCGGCGGCCGCGCGGAGGTCGGCAATGCGGCCGTTGGTGCAGCTTCCGATGAAGGCCACGTCGATCTTTTGGCCGATCACCGGGTCGCCGGGCGTGAAGCCCATGTGGGCATAAGCCGCCTCGGCGGTTTCCTTTCCGTCGCCGAGCGATTCGGGAAGCGGAAGCTTCGCGGTAACGGGTATGGCCTGGCCGGGATTGATGCCCCAGGTCACCATGGGCTCGATTTTCGACACGTCGATGACGGTTTCGTCGTCGTAGCGGGCGCCGGGGTCCGAGGCCATGGAAAGCCAGAAGGAGGCGGCCTTGTCGAAATCGCTTCCGGACGGGACGCGGGGCCTGCCGCGAAGGTATTCCACCGTGGTCTTGTCGGGGTTCACGTAGCCGCAGCGGGCGCCGCCCTCGATGCTCATGTTGCAAATCGTGAGCCGGCCTTCCATGTCGAGCGCCTCTATGGCCTCGCCCGCGTACTCGTAGGCGTAGCCGATGCCCCCGTTCACCCCGAGCCGGGCGATGAGGGCCAGGATATAGTCCTTGGCCGTTACCCCGGGACCGGGCTTTCCGGTAAAGAGGATTCGGCGCACCTTGGGCTTCGATACCGCGAGGGTTTGGGTCGCGAGGACGTCGCGGATCTGGCTCGTGCCGATGCCGAAGGCGATGGCCCCGAAGGCGCCGTGACTGGCCGTGTGGGAATCGCCGCAGACGATGGTCATGCCCGGCTGGGTAAGTCCCTGTTCGGGCCCGACGACGTGGACGATGCCCTGTTTTCCGCTTCCCCAGTTGAAGAAGTCGATTCCGTTTTCCTTGGTGTTCCGCTCGAGGTTTTGGAGCATCTGTTCGGCGAGGCCGTCTTCCAAGGGGCGAGCGGAGCTATGGGTGGGCACGATATGGTCCACCGTGGCCACCGTCCGGTCAGGGCGCGCCACGCGTACGCCCCGCTCGCGGATCATGGCGAAGGCCTGGGGAGACGTAACCTCGTGGATGAGGTGCAAGCCGATATAGAGCTGGTCTTCCCCCGATTCGAGGGTCGCGACCTTGTGAAGGCGCCAGACTTTGTCCAGTAAGGTTTCCGCCATCAGTTTTCCTCCCCGGGAAGGAGGCGGATCGCTCCCTGGTCGGCGCTTTGGGCGAAAAGGGCGTAGGCCCGCAGGGCCCTGCTCACCGCGCGCTTCCGGCCAACGGGGGTATAGGCCTTGTCGCCCCGCGCTTCCTGTTCCTTCGCGCGGCGCGCGAGTTCCGCGCCGTCCACCAGGAGCTGCAAACGGCGATCGGGAATCGAGATGTCGATGAGGTCGCCGTTCCGCACCAGGGCTATCTCGCCCCCCGCGGCGGCTTCCGGGCTCGCGTGCCCGATGGAAAGCCCGCTCGTGCCCCCCGAAAAGCGGCCGTCGGTGATGAGGGCGCAGGCCTTTCCGAGGCCGCGGCTTTTCAGGTAGCTGGTGGGATAGAGCATTTCCTGCATGCCCGGCCCGCCCTTCGGCCCCTCGTAGCGGATTACCACCACGTCGCCGGCCTTAACCTTGCCGGAGAGGATTCCCGCCACCGCGTCTTCCTGGCTTTCGAAGACGACCGCGGGACCCCTGAAGTTGAATATGGACGGGTCGACTCCCGCGGTTTTCACGATGGCGCCCCGGCTCGCGATATTGCCGAAAAGGACCGCGAGGCCGCCGTCCTTGTAGTAGGCGTGGCTTACGTCCCGGATGCAGCCCGAGGCGCGGTCCAGGTCGCACGACTCGAACCGGCTGTCCTGGCTTCCCATGACGAGATTGAACTTCCCCCCCGGCGCCGCCCGGTAAAAGGCTTCAGCCTGGGGATTGGGCCCCCGCGTCAGGTCGTATTTTTTGAGCGCCTCGGCGAGGGTGCCGCCCTCCACGCGGGGCACCGACCTATCCAGGAGACCGCCCCGGTCGAGTTCGGCGAGAATTCCCATGATGCCGCCGGCGCGGTGGACGTCCTCGATATGGAAATGGGAATTGGGCGCCACCTTGGAGAGGCAGGGTACCTTCCGGGAAAGGGAATCGATGTCCTTCATGGTGAAGTCCACCCCGGCTTCCCGGGCGACGGCGAGGAGGTGAAGGACCGTGTTGGTGCTGCCGCCCATGGCGATATCGAGGCTCATGGCGTTCATGAAGGCCGCTTTCGTGGCGATGCCCCGGGGAAGGAGCCGCTCGTCGCCGGTTTCATAGTATCGTTCGGCGAGGGAGCAAATGAGTTCCGCGCCCCGCTCGAAAAGGCCGAGCCGTTCCCTGTGGGTGGCGAGCACGGTGCCGTTCCCCGGCAGGGCGAGGCCGAGCGCCTCGGTGAGGCAGTTCATGGAGTTGGCGGTAAACATGCCCGAACAGCTTCCGCAGGTGGGGCAGGCGTGGGTTTCCACGTCGTCGAGGGTCTTCTCGTCCACGCCCTCGTCGGCGCCCATAACCATCACGTCCACGAGGTCGTAGGCCTTGCCCCCGGTCCGGCCCGCTTCCATCGGCCCGCCGGAGACGAATACCGTGGGTATATTGAGGCGCATGGCGGCCATGAGCATGCCGGGGGTAATCTTGTCGCAATTGGAGATGCAGATGAGGGCGTCGGCCCGGTGGGCGTTCGCCATGTATTCCACGCTGTCGGCGATCAGGTCCCGCGACGGCAGGCTGTAGAGCATGCCCTCGTGTCCCATGGCGATCCCGTCGTCTATGGCGATGGTATTGAATTCCGCCGCGAAAAAGCCCTTCGCCTCGATAACGGCCTTCACCTTCTGGCCGATCTCGTGGAGGTGGACATGACCCGGCACGAATTGGGTAAAGCTGTTGGCTATCGCGATAATCGGCTTCCCGAAATGCGCTTCCTTCATTCCGTTCGCTCGCCACAGGGAGCGGGCGCCGGCCATAATCCGGCCTTTGGTGTTCGTGTCTGATCGTAACGAGGGCATGGGCGTATCTCCTTAGACCCCTGAGTGTACCGGAGCTCGTCGGACGGGCGCAAGACGGAAGGCCGCCGTTCCCGCGAGAATTTTCTTATAAGATGAAGGGGCGGATTGCCACGAGAGCCCGCGGGCGCCCCGTATTGCATTTGTTACCCCAATGCCTATACTTAATGTTATACCTCGCGAAAAGGCGGGGTTTGGAGGAAAGGCGCGATGAGGATACGTTCGTTAGCGGGAATAGTATTCGCCCTCGCCGCCGCCCCGTTTCTCTGGGGCGAATCCCCTGAACGCGCCGTCGTAGTCGGGACCGCGGGCTTTGATTTTCCCCCGACCCTCGTGGCCTGCGATATCCTGGCCGAGGCCTACGATAGGATCGGCTATCGCGCCGATTTCGTCGACTTTCCCCCGAACCGCATGATCGCCCTGCTCAAGAAGGGCGAGATCGACGCGCTTATTCTCGCCGAAGCCTCCTTCAAGGACAAATATCCCGGCACGATCATGGTACCGACGGAAATTTGGACAGACGAATTGGTCGTATACTCGAAACGGACGCTCGACGTTACGGGATGGGAGAGCATCAAGACGCTCACGGTCGGTTATATCGCCGGCATGATTATCATCGAAAAATCGCTTTCGAACGGCTTCGACGCGGTGCCCGTCCAGACGCCAACGCAGCTTTTCGAAATGCTCAACGCGGGACGGACGGACGCCGTGGTAACCTCGCGCTCGATCGGGCAATATATGCTCCCCAAACTCGATATGAAGGGCATTTCGCCCGCGGGCAAAACCCTTGCCCTGGTGCCCAACTACCATTTCCTCGCGGGGAATAACGCCGAGCTCGCCGCGCGACTCTCGGCCGCCTTGGCGGATATGGAGAGAACCGGCCGAATCGCCGCCATAACCAAGGCCTCCCTCGCGAGGATATTGCCGGACGGGGAAAGATAGCGGGGCGGCTTTCGCCCGCTATTCGTAGCGCAAGGCCTCGCACGGATCGAGTTTCGACGCCCGCCGCGCCGGGAGCCAGCCGAACGCGAAGGCGATGGCGACCGAAAGGCCAAGGGAAAGGGGAACGGTGTTCGCGGGGACGGATACGGGCAGGGAAGCGAAACGGGCAACGGCGGAGGCCGCCGCCGCGGCGAGAAATACCCCGGCGACGCCCCCCGAAACGCATACCGCGAGCGATTCCACGAGAAACTGCCGGCCGATCCACGCCCCGCGGGCTCCGAGGGCCTTGCGCGTCCCGATCTCCCGGGTCCGTTCCTTCACGGAAATGAGCATAACGTTCATCACGCCGATTCCCGCGACGATGAGCGAAAGGCCCGCCACCGCGGATACGAAACTCGTTACCAGGGCGGTCATCGAGTCTATTTCGGAAAGGGCGCTTTTTCCGGTCTCCACCGAATACTTCGGCGTACCGTCCCATTGCCCGTGGTTTCGGGAAAGGAGGGCCAGAATCGCCTCCTGGGCCCGCTCCACAGAATTCACCGACGCCGCCTCGACGTACAGCTGATAGGTTTCCCGGCTTCCCCCGAAACGCCCCACGGCGGAAAAGGGAACGAAGACGGTGCCGTTATTCGTCGAGTCGTAGCTTTGTATCGCCTGAAAAAGCGAGGGCGGCTCGCGCTCGAGCACGCCGACGACCTCGACCTCGCCGAAATTGCCGATGGAAATCCGCTTTCCCAGCGGGTCTTCCGCGCCGTAGTTTCCCGGCTTTCCGAAGAATTTCTCCGCGATTCCCGCGCCGAGGATCGCCGCGCGGCGGAGGTTCCGGTCGTCGGTAACGTTGAAGCTCCGCCCGCGCGCGAGAACGAGCCGCTCCATCGGGAAGTAATCGGCGGAAACGCTCATAATCCTGGTAACGCCGCTTTTGTCGCCGTAGCGGGAGGTAAACTGGAACTCCGCCGTCGGGCTGATCCCGGAAACGAGATCGGCCATCGCCGCGATATCTTCCTGGTCCTCGGCGCTGATGGGTTCCGGCCGCTTCGTCCAGCCGATCGAGGAGAGGTAGCGGTAATTCGCCGCAACGGTCATGTGGGTGGGACGGCTGAATGACCCCATTTCCCTGAGGATGAGCCCCTTGAGGCCCTGCCCCGCGGCGATAACGCACACGACGGAGGCGACGCCGACCAAAAGCCCGAGCGCCGCGAGAAAGGAACGCCTTCCGTTGGAGGCGAGAGAGTCCATGGCCTCGGCGGCGATAAAACCGATACGCATCGTTAATCCCCCTTGGTGAGCGCGACCACCGGATCGAGCGCGGCGGCGTTCCGCGCGGGCATAAGGCCGAAAAAGAGTCCCACGGCGGCGCTCACGAGCAGGGCCGTAAACGGGGCGCCGAGCGGTATGATAAAGGGCCATTTCGCGAGGGCCGAGATAACCCGGGCAATCGCGGTTCCGAGCAGGATCCCGATAAGGCCGCCCGAGAGGCAAATAAAGAGCGATTCGGTCAGGAACTGGGCCATGATGTTCGAGGGACGCGCGCCGATGGCCTTTCGAACCCCGATCTCCCGGGTGCGCTCCGCCACCGCCACGAGCATGACGTTCATGATGCCGATGCCGCTCACGAAAAGCGATATTCCCGCGATGAAGGCGACCACCGCGGTAACGGCGGCGAATATGGTCCGAATGGCCCCGAGCGCGCCCTCGATTTTCTCCACCTTAAAGCGGGAGACGCCGTCCACGGTCCCGTACATCCGATTGAGATACGACTCGATGGAGTCGGCGGTACGATCGATCGAGTCGATCGATTCCGCGCGGACCATGAGCTCGAATACGCGCGGGGAGCCGATCCAGGACCAGTCCAGGGTGCGCTCAAGCGCCGAATAGGGGAAAAAGACCGTTTCGCGGTTCGTTCCGTCGTTTATCAGGCTCTCCGAATCTCCCTGCGCCACGATACCCACGACCGTATAGTCGAAGGACCCTACCGTCAGGGGCGAGCCCAGGGCGTCGCCGTCGGGAAAGAAGGCCGAGGCGTAGTCTTCGGTGATGACGCATACCTTCGCGAGGGTTTCCTCGTCGGCGCGGTTGAGCGCGCGCCCGGAGAGAAAAACGCGGGGCCATATCTCGAAATAGCCGGGGTCAACGCCGCGTAAGCGCACGCTGCGCGAGACCGTGCCCCGAACCGCGTCGCGGTATTGGCTATAAATCCGGACGACCAGGGCTCCGGCGTTTAGCTCCCGCATTGCCTCCACGTCGCGGTTCGTCATATACGCGGGCCGGACCGAGTAATCGGCGACCTCCCAGTTGCTGTACACGACGATGAGGCGCGCGCCGATGGAATCGGCCTGATCGATGAATTTGCGGCTCATCATCGCCCCCGCCGACATGACCGCGACGACCGAGGCCGTCCCGATGATCATGCCCAGGAGCGACAGGAAAGTGCGGAATTTGTTGTGGGTTATCGCGTCGGCCGCTTCCGCGATGCCGTCGATCGTCCTCACGGCCGGACCCCGACTCTCTCGTCGGACCAGATGAGGCCGTCGCGGATATGCACGATCCGTTTCGCGCGCATCGCGACGTCGCTCTCGTGGGTAACCATGACTACCGTCGCCCCGGATTCGTTCAGGCTCCGGAACAGCTCGAGGATATCCTCGCCGGTCTTGGAGTCGAGGTTTCCCGTGGGCTCGTCGGCGAAGAGGATTCGGGGCTTCACGACCAGGGCGCGGGCGATCGCCACCCGCTGCCGCTGCCCGCCGGAAAGCTCGTTCGGCCGGTGGTGGGCCCGGTCGGTAAGCCCTACCCGCTCCAGGGCCTCCAGGGCCAGTTCCCGCCTCGCGCGGGGCTTGACCCCCGCGTAAATCAGGGGCAGCTCCACGTTGCGAAGGGCGTTCATGCGCGGCAGGAGGTTGAAGGTCTGGAAGATAAAGCCTATTTTCCGGTTTCGGATATCGGCGCATTCGTCGTCGCCGAGGGTCGAAACGTCTTCCCCGTCGAGAAAGTAGCTGCCCTCCGTCGGGCGGTCAAGCACGCCGATGATATTCATCAGGGTCGATTTTCCCGAGCCCGAGGGGCCCATGATCGCGACGTACTCGCCCTCGCCCACGGAAAGGTCAATGCCCTTGAGGACCTTCACCTCGTTTTTGCCCTGCTGATAGTTTTTATAAATGCCTTCGAGCCGTATCATTTCTTTGGGGCCTGCGCCGCTCGGGCCGCGTCAGTGATGCCCGCGCCCTCGGTTACCCGGTTCAGCTGATCGATAACGACGCGCTCGCCTTCCGCCACGCCGGAGAGAACCTCGACGGTACTGACCGTGCTCGCGCCGATGGTGATTTCCCTGCGCGCCGCCCGGTAAATGGTTTCTTGCGGCTGCTTGGCCCGATCCTCGGGCGCGGCGGCCCCGTCGGAAGCGTCGGCGCCGTCGGGGGTAGAGGCATCGTCGGCGTTCGAGGCGTCGGCAGCGCCGTCGGGGTTAGCCGCGCCTTCGGGAGTAGCCGCGCCGTCGGCGACCGCCACCCACACCGCCGGGGGGTTCGCGCCGGGGATGAGGGCCGAGGCGGGAACGGTTATGGCGTCCGGGGCGAGCACGGAAGTTATGCGCGCCATGCAGGAGGCGCCCGACAGGTACCGCGCGCCGTCGAGATCGAGCGAGACGCGTACCTTGCACACGCGGCCGTTCCCGTCGTTCTTCACGATGGGCCAAATCCTGCTTACCGTGCCGGGAATTTTCGTGCCGAGCATGGAATCGGCGGTTACCTCCACCGGCAGGCCCTCGCTTATTTTCCCGATATCCACTTCGTCGACGTTTACCTCGGCCATTACCGATTCGCCGTCTTCGACGCGGGCGACCACCGTTTCGTTGAGGAGCCGGGAGCCCGTCGCCACCGTTATCTCGGTAACCGTTCCAGGCCCGTCCGCCTTGATGACGCAGCCTTCCAGGGCGCGTCGGGCGCCCTCGACGGAAAGCTCAGCCCGCCGATAGGAAGGAGACCGCGAGATGACCCGCCCGTCCGACGAGGGGTCGAGCGAGGGCTCGCCGCCCGCGGGAAGTCCCTGGGCCAGGGCCAGTTTTGCCATGGCGTCGGCGAGGGTAGCCTTTGCCTGCTCGAAGGACTCGACCGTCTTGCGGTAATCCTCTTCGGAGAGGCCGTCGACTGCCTTTAAGCTCTCGGCGTTCTTCGCGGCGCGTTCCGCCTGGTCGAGCGCGAGGGTTCGGTCGCGCACCGCCGCCCGAAGCGAGAAGAGCTCCACGGAGAGGTTTCTCCGCGTTTCCTCTAGGGCGATTTCCGCCGCGTTCAGGGCTTCCCGGGAATCGCGCTCGTCCACCACCGCGATGATATCGCCCCGCTTCACGCGGTCGCCGGGCTTTACGTACACCCGGCTGACGATACCCACGGTCTTGCTCGCGACCACCGTATACCGGTCCGCCAAAAAGCTCCCCGAGGCAGAGACGCGTTCCTCCAGCGGTCCGCGGACCGCGACGGCGAGGGAGGCGGCAAGGGGTTGGTCGCCCGTGCCCCGGGAGCGGTTAAAGAGCGCGAACGCCGCGATGCCGACTAAGGCGACGGCGCACAGCGCGATAATGGTTTTCCCTTTTTTTTTCATTGCAGTATTTCCTTTACTAAATCTCTCGGATCGAGGCCGCAAAAGGCGTAGATATCGAGAAGGGCGGTAAACCGGGCCGAGCGGGCGTCCTCGAGGCTCGAGCGCGCCTCGAGCGCCGCCGCCTCGGCGCGATCCACGTCGAGCTGGGTGGCGGTTTGGCCCGCGTACGCCGACCGCACGTCAATGAGGCGCGACTCCGCGGCGGAAAGGAGGTCTTCCCTGAGCGAGACGCGGGAGCGGGCGCTCGTGAGGGCGTCGCGGAGCGTGCGGAGGGTATCGAGCGAGGCGCGGCGGGCCGTTTCCTCGCTGAGGAGGGCGGCGTCGCGGCGGGCGTCGGCCGCCTCGCGTTTTGCCGCGCCGAGACCCGAGGGCAGGGGGACGGTCACGGAGGCCTGGGCGCTCCAGACGCCCTTATCGGCGGCGTCGTATTCCTCACGGGAGCGCGAGGCCGGGCCCGGAAGCGTGGCCGAGGAGGAAAGCGCGAAACGGGGGGCGTTCTCGGTTCCCGCCAAGATCCGCTCCATCTCGGCGATTTCCCGCGCGCGGGTCGCCGACCGTATCGCCGCGGAAGGGTAATCCGCCACGCCCTGCGCGAGGGCCTCGAACCGCGCGTCCTGATCCCGTCCGGGGGCGGCGATCCTCGCGAGGTCAATCTCGGCCCCGTCGACGCCGGTCGCGGCGCTTAAGGCCCGCAGCTTTCGGTCGCGGGCGAGCGCCGCCTCGAGGGCGACCAGCCGCGCCTCGTCGGCGGCCTTTTCCGCCTTCGCCAGCTCGTAGTAACCGAGCGTTCCCTGGTCTCGCCGTACCTGGGCGATGGCCAATTCGCGCGACGCGAGTGAAGCGTTCCGTTCCGCGATTTCCCTCGCCCGATCCGCGGCGGCGGCATCGAGGGCGAGGCGGAGCGCCGAGTCGACGGTTTCGCGCTCCTTGGCGGAGGCGGCTTCCCGCGCGCCCTCGAGGGGAAGGTCTATGGCCGCGGCCCGCGCCGCGCCGGTGAGCCGCGTATCGATTAGGCGCCCGTTCACCAGGACGGGAACGGTGGCGCCTGCCTTTACCGTAACCGTGTCGGATTCGACCGTTCCCTTGTCCTCGAATCCGTAGTCCGCGCCGAGGGAAAGCGTTGAGCCGGCGACCGACGAGGTACTCGCCGACAGGGATCCGCCCGAGGAAAACGCGCGCGTCGCGTCGGCGTTCGGGGAATCGATACGGTCCGAGAGGCCCGCGTTTACGCTCGCGTTACCCGAAAGGAGACGTTCCGCCCGCGCGGCGGCGGCGTTGGCTTCCGCGGCCGCGAGCTCTTTCGAGGCCTTTAAAAGATCGAGGTTGCGCGCCAGCGACGCTTCCGCGAGGGTCCACAGGTAGGGCGTTTCGAGGCCGGAAGCGGAGAGGGAGGCGGCGAAGGCAAAGAGGCACGTAAGGACGGTTTTTGAATGCATATTCGTTTTCCTTATTGGGTGAACCGGAAAATCGTGCAATGGTTACGTACGGTCGGCGGGAGCGCGGTTATTTTTTAAAGAACGCGGGCCGATTCCCCGACTTTGAACGCTTCGGGGCGGCGAACGGGCATACCCGCGATTTTTTCGGTATCACCTTCGCCTGTCAGTATAAGGACGGGCGGACCCTTGTCAATCCGCTCGGGACAATGTACCTCGCCCCCGCAAGGACGCGCGAACGCGGGGGCTCCGCGCGCGGCCCTCTCTCCCCGCCTCCCTCATTCTGCCTCGGCCTTATTCCGGAACGCCTTCCTTGATCAGGCTGCCCCCGGCGCGAAGGCCGGCGAGCCAGCGCTCCTGGGCGGCCGTCCAGCGGATCGCGCTGCCTTCCAGTTGGAGGGTTTTCAGGTTACGCAGGGCCGTGAAGGTTTCGGGGACGCGGGTAAGGGCGTTTCCCTTGGCGATGAGGTATTCGAGGTTGGCGCAGGAGCCGAGGCTCGGGGGAAGCGTTTCAAGGCCGTTGTCCGAGAGGGCCAATTCGCGAAGCGAGAGCATGCCCGCGAAGACGTCGCCGAGCTCCTTGAAGCGGTTTCCGTAGAGGGAAAGTTCGCCCAATGCCGAGAGTTGGCCGAGCGCCGGGGGAAGGGCGCTGAGGCGGTTCCCCCCGAGGGTGAGGATTTCGAGGCGCTTTAATTCCCCGATCCATTCGGGAATTTCGGCGATGTCGTTGTGAAAGAGCGCCAGTACCTTTAGGTTCTCGAAGCCGCGAAGCCACGGGGGTATTTCGCGCAAGCCCAGCCGGGCGAGGATGAGTTCCTCGAGGTCGGTCCGTTCCCGCAGCCAGGCCGGAAAATCGGCGAGGGGATTCCCGCTCACGTTGAGGCTCTTCAGGCTTTTGAGGCCGTTCATGGACTCGCTCAGGTCGGTAAACCGGTTGTCGATGAGCGAGAGGGCTTCCAGTCGGGGCAGGGCGTAGAGCTCGGCCGGAAGGGAGCTCAGGCAATTGCGGTTGAGGTCCAACCGCCGCAGTCGGGTGAGATTCCCGACGGAAGGCGGCAGGGATTCCAGTTTTTTATTGTTGAGGCGAATCTCGACGATTTCGCCCCCTTCGCGGGCGTATCCGAAGTGCTTGTAGTCGAAGCGGTCCACGAGGGGAAGCTCTTCGCCTAAAAGATCGCCGATGTCGCGCAGGAATTCATTCATATTTCGAAGGTACGGAATACGGCGACGGCGGGCAAGCGAGGGAGAAATCGCCTTCGCCGGTCATCTTACACTATTTTTAACCGTTTTTTTCATGATATCGAGTTCATTTTATTGACGATTTTCGGCGTATAATGCGAGTATCGTGTACAAGCAGGAGGTTGTATATGGATTTAATAAAGCATAAAACGCCGCATTTCCCGTTACGGGAGACCGACGATCCGGAACTGTACCGCGACCAGTTTCCCTTCGAGGCGGTTCCGCGAATCCGTTTCGACGGCGTGGAGGTCCCCGTGAACGTTCCGGGGGATATCTGGATTACGGATACCACGTTTCGTGACGGCCAACAGTCGCGCCCTCCGTATACCCCGGAACAGATCGCCCATATTTATAACCTCATGCACCGCCTGGGAGGCGAGAAAGGCCTGATCCGACAGACCGAGTTCTTCATTTACAGCGAGAAGGACCGCGAGGCCCTGGCGCTCTGCCAGGCGCAAAACCACCGGTATCCCGAGATCACCAGCTGGATACGGGCGGATTCGGGCGACTTTCGGCTCGTGAAGTCGCTGGGCCTGAAGGAGACGGGCATACTCACCTCGGTTTCCGATTACCATATCTTTCTCAAGCTGAAAAGCAACCGGGCCAAGATCATGGACCAATACCTCGGCATCGTGAGGGAATGCCTGGCCGAGGGCATCGTTCCCCGCTGCCATTTCGAGGACATAACCCGCGCGGACATTCACGGCTTTTGCCTGCCCCTGGCGGAAGAGCTTCTCAAGCTCGCGCAGGATTCGAAGATTCCGGTAAAGGTTCGCCTGTGCGACACCATGGGCTACGGCGTAACGTATCCCGGTGCCGTGCTCCCGCGCTCGGTGCCCCGAATGGCGCACGCCTTCCGCACCGAGCTCGGCTATCCGGCGGAATGGCTCGAGTGGCACGGGCACAACGACTTTCACAAGGTGCACGTAAACGCCGCGACCGCGTGGCTCTACGGCTGCTCGGCGAACAACGCAAGCCTTCTCGGGTACGGCGAGCGCACCGGTAACCCGCCGCTCGAGGCCGCGGTCATCGAGTACATGTCGCTCACCGGCGACGATTCGATAGACCTGACGGTGATCACCGAGATCGCCGACTATTTCCGAAACGATGTGGAGGCGATTATCCCGGCGAACTACCCCTTCGTGGGCGAGGACTTCAACACGACCCGCGCGGGAATCCACGCCGACGGGATACTCAAGAACCCGGAAATCTACAATATCTTCGACACGGAAAAGATCCTGAACCGCCCGATCCGCACGATGGTAACCGACAAGTCCGGGTACGCCGGCATCGCGCGCTGGCTCAACGAGAACGTGCCCCTGATCAGGCAGGGGAAACGGGCGGGGGTGACCAAGCGGCACCCGGGGATCAAGTACATCGTGACCTGGGTAGAGGAAGAATACCGGGACGGGCGCACCACCGCCATCTCGGCGGACGAGCTCATGGCCTACGCGCGGCGTTACCTGCCCGGCCTTTTCGAGTCCGACTTCGACCGGGTCAAGGAAGAGGCGATCCGCATCGCGAGCGCCCTCGCCGAAAGCGTCGCCGACGCGCCCGAGCTCGCGAACCTGGAACCGTCCGAGATGGACGAATACCTGGAGGCGATCGTGAAGCGGGAGGGCTCGATCCAGCTTTTGGCCATCACCAACACCGAGGGGCAGCGGATCAGCCAAATTTACGCCCAGCACGGGGAGAAGGCGCTGTTCCGCAACCTCCTGACGAAGGACTTCAAGGAAAGCCAATGGTTCGCGGAGGTGCTTCGCACGGGCGAGCCGTATTTCTCGCACCTCTTTTTCTCGAAGTACACGGACCGGCTCATACTCACCGCCGGCATGCCGCTCAAGGCCAGGGACGGCACGGTACGCGCCGTGATCGACATTGACTTCCGCTTTGACGAGCTGGTGAAGCTCATAAACGACCTGCCCGAGGGAATCGCCGGGGAGAAGGAATAGGAGTGCCGGGGAAGGGCGTTCGCGGGCCAGGGAATGACGCTCGCGCCCCGGGCCCCGACGTGCTTCAGGTCCTGAAGCGGTAGCCCGTTCCGTGGACGGTCAGTATGTGCCGGGGATTCGCGGGGTCGCGCTCGACTTTTTGGCGGAGCTTCGCGATATGCTGGTCCAGGGTGCGGGTAGTGCCTCCGTAGGATACGCCCCAAAACC
Source organism: Spirochaetota bacterium (assembly GCA_023443865.1). GTDB lineage: Bacteria > Spirochaetota > Spirochaetia > Treponematales > Treponemataceae > Teretinema. Next base: position 40,360 of record JAEZST010000011.1, read on the forward strand.
GTTCCAAAAGGTCGTCCCGGGAGTGGACGGTTTCCGGGTTCGCGTAAAAAAAGCGGAGCAGGTCCACCTCGCGGGAGCTGAGCTCCTGCCTTTCGGTCGTAGCCTCCGATGACGCTTTATCCCCTGCGTCGCCTTCGTCGCGGCGGCGAAATTCGACCGTAAAGCTCCGGGGGTCTACCGTGCAGTCGCCGAAGGTAAAGGGCTGGGTAGGCCCGATTCCCGCCCGGGAGGCGGTATCGGGTTCCGAGCGCCGGAGCGCGGCCTTCACGCGGGCGACCAGCTCGCGGACGCCGAAGGGCTTTACGATATAGTCGTCGGCCCCGAGTTCGAGCCCGAGAACCTTGTCGATTTCCTCCTCCCGCGCGCTCAGGAACACCACGGGGAGGCGGGAGTCGGTCATTCGGACCGCGCGGCACACGTCGTACCCGCTCGCCTTGGGCATCATGATATCGAGAAGGGCAAGGTCTATGCCGCCCGCGCGCCAGGCGCCGATTGCCGCCTCGCCGTCCGAAACCGCGGTAACCGCGAAACCCTCCGATTCCAGGAGGTCCGCGAGGCCTTCCCTGATCGCCGCTTCGTCTTCCGCCACGAGAATACGCTTCATGCTTTTCCTCCCTTTGGGCCCGCGAGGGGCAGGCTGAGGGTAAACGCGCTGCCCTTCCCGCCGTCGCGCCGGTCGCGCGGTCGGTACGTAAGCTCGCCGCCCAGGGAACGCGCGAGGGTTCTGGCTATGGAAAGGCCGAGGCCGGTGCCGCCCTTTTCCGAGGTTATGCTCGAATCGACCCGGTGGAACTCCCGGAATATTTTCGCCCGGTGCGGGCGCGGCACACCGATCCCCCGGTCAGCCACGGTGATCAGGCATTGTTTGCCCCGTTTGTCGATCCCCGCCGAGACGTCGATCTCCCGCGCGCTCCCCGAGTATTTTTCCGCGTTCGACAGGAGGTTCACGAGAATCCGGACCAGGGCGTCCCGGTCGGCCAGGACCGTCAGGGGCGACTCGGCGAGGGCGAGGGAAACGGCGAAGCCCGCGGGCTCCAGGCGTTCGGCCATTTCGCCCACGGTTTCTCGGACGATGAGCGCCGCGTCCAGGGGAACCCGCGGGGGTCGGGCCTTGCCCCGCTCCAGCTTGGCCACGTCGAGCACGTTGTTGATCAGGCGGGTCAGCCGCTCGCTTTCCCCGACGATTCGCGCGAGGTATCGGTCACGCTTCTCCCGGTCCAGATCGGCGCCCTCGACGAGCATCTCGGAATAGAGCCTGATCGAGGTGAGCGGGGTTTTGAGCTCGTGGGACACGGTGGTCACGAACCCGGTTCGCCGGCGCGCCTCGAGGAGCCGGTACGCGGAGTGCCGCCACAGGAGGACCGCCCCGAGGGAGACCGAAAGGAAAAAGACGAACACGAGGGCGGAAAGCGCGTAGCGGGACGCTTGCACCCGGTTTTCGAAGGCGTCGGGATCGGCAAGGATTATGGCGGTTTCCCAGTAGGGAAGGTATTCGCTTATCTCGCCGGAAACCAACGGCGTGCGCCAGGCCGCGGTTTCCACGTTCGGCACCGGGACCAGGGGCGAGCCGCCCTGATCGAGCACGGCAAGGTATCGCACCCCGTCGGCGGGGTTCCCGCTGCGGGCGGAGATTGCTTCCCGCACCGCGTCCATGTCGAGCTCGCAGCCCACGATCCAGTCGCCCCTTTTTTCCCAAAAGAGGAGCACGAAGGAATTGTCGAAGATGCGGGGAACGAGGCCGCGGTCGCCTTGGGCCACGAGGTCGCGGAAGTAGCGGTCGGACTCGATGTACACCGACCGCGCGGGCGCGGAAGAACGGGTATCCACGGCGTCGATCGCGGGGTTTACGTTGCGGGTAAGGGTTTCCTTTCCCTCCCCCGCCGCGAGGTCGTACACTTTTTTTTGGACCGCGGCGTCGGTTTCGAAAATGCTCTGGGCGACCTTCGACCGCACGATGGCGGCGTCGTCTTTTTCGGCCGGAGCCGTAGCGGGGGCCGGCGCGGCGGACTCGGACCTGGCCCGGGAAACCGCTGGCGGCGAAGCTTTCGCGGGGGCCGACGCGTTTGCCCTGGGGGGGGCGGGTTCTTTTTCCGCGGCGACCTCGATTCCGACGATCGACGACTCGTACTCCGAGGCGATATTCCTGTACACCGGTATGGGCTCAACGTTCCCGAACACGTTCAGGTACCGCCAGTAGAAGAGCCTGTTTTCCCCGCTTTCCCCGGCCGGGTCGGGATACGCGATCGAGAGCGACGAATCGAGGAGGAAGGGAACGCCCACCAGGGGGTTGCGCGCCTTCCACGACTCGAGGTCGGCCGCGGTCGGCTTGCCCTCCGACCCGGAGAGGGGCGAGTCGGCGGCGAGGGAGGCGGGAAGGTCGGCGAACCAGGAGCCGATCCTGCCGTTCGTTTGGCCGACCTCGAGCAGCAGCGACTCGCGGAGCCGCGAGCGCATTTCAAGTTCCTGCTGGTCCACGCTGCGCGCGGCGAGCCAGGCAAGCCCCGCGAGGGGTATAACGAGGAGCGGTATGGCGACGGCGAGCGCCAGGCGCCCGCTTGAACCCTTCATGGCAAGCATTGTACCAGCTTTACTCGGACCGGACAAACCCTTTCGCGCCGGCCAGGTCCGTCAGGGAGCCGACGATCGCGGTATCCAGCGCCTCGGACGGCGCCGTTTCCCGCTTCTGGGAGTCGAGCCAGGCTTCCCGCTCGGCGGAGAGGGCCGCGATTTCGGCCTGAATGGCCTTTCTCTCGGCGAGTTTTTCGGCGACGTACGCTTCGCGTTCCTTTTCGCCCATTGCCCGCAGCTCCGCGGGGAGATCCGAGGGCTTCACCGAGGCGAGCGGTACCGCGCCGGAGCTCGTGGCGTCTACCAAGTCCCAGGTCGAATTGGAATAGCTCTCGGAAGACTTTACCTTCGCGCGCTTGAAAAAGCCTTCTTTATTCAGGCTGTCGGCCTGGACGTCCTGCTCTTCCTGGAGTACCTTCCGCGCGGCGCCCGCAGAACCGTAGGCGAGGTAGGTGTCGTTGAGGAGGCCGTTCAGCTCGCTTAAGCGGTCGTCCTGGGGGCAGGGCACGTATTCGTAGGCGTAATCGCCGTCGATATTCGCGAAGGCGCCGCCGGTCTGCCGCGCGCCCTCCGCCCAGCCGGAATAGAGCCCTTCGTCCCGGCTTCCGCAAAATATGGTGTTGACCACCACGCCCATGCGCGCGGCCTTCCGTCCCGCGTCGCGGTAATCCACCGGGCCCTGGGTAAACGGCTCGTTGCCCGCGACGTACACGATGCGCAGGTCCGAGTCCCCGGTCGACCAATCGAGATCGTCCAGGCTCTTCTTGATGACGAGGCCGCAGTACTCGCTCCCCCCGTTGGTATCCAGCTCGAAGAGATTGGCCGAAAGCTCGTCCAGGTCAGCGGTAAAGGGCATGACCCGGCGGACATAGCCGGAGAGAACCGAGAGGGAATCGTTCCCGTACTCGTAAAGGGCGACCTCGAGCCGGGCGCGCTCGCCGTTTTTCGTCAGCTTCCCCGTCTCGGACACGACGCTCCATAACTGGCTCTTCGCCTGGTTGATAAGGCCGTCCATGCTGTTGGACGTGTCGAGAAGTAGGGCGATCTGGACGAGGGGCCGGCCGTCCCGCTGCGCGGAAAAGGCCAAGCCTCCCGAAAGCGCCAAAAGAAAGGCGAACGATACGAACAGTGCGGCTCTTTGCGATAGTTTCATGGTATGCCTCCGTAATGCTTTGATACCATGAAGGATAGAGCGGGCCGCGCGCGCGGGTTGTCACGGGCATGTCACGGGTCGTAAAAGAATTGTAAAAACCCGTGACGAACCGGTTCGCTCCTTCCCCATCGCCTAGAACCACACCTCCATGCCGAGGCTCAGCGACGTTCGCCAGGGGCGAACCTCGATTCCCGGACCGAGGGAGAGGGGCGCGTTAAATTCGCCGCCGGGCCTCCCCCCGCAATACGCGCCCTCGAGTCGAACCTCGAAATCGTCGACGACGGTAAATCGTGCCTCCCCCAAGAAAGCCACGGAACCGTCGGCGATATTCCCCAAGGCCCCGCCCATGAGGGACCAGCGCGATGCGGCCTGATCCGTCACCTCGACCGAGGCGAAAAGGTACGAGCGCGCGAGCAGGGGAAGGGAACCGGAAAGAAGCTTCGAGGCGTCGTATTCCTCGCTTTTTCCCGCGCCGGCCGAGAACCACAGGTATTCCGCGCGCAATTCCGCGTTCCACAGGGGAAGGGCGTACATAAGGCCGCAGGAGGTTTCCGCCACGGCCCCGTTCGGTGAAAGGGCCGTGGACCATTCGGGTCGAGGCTCCCCTACCCGCGCCGCGCTCGCGGCGCCTTCCGCGTACCAGCTGGCGCCCAGGGCGTCGAACCCGGCGTCGGCGCCGAACCACCACCGCGCGCCTGAATCCGCGCTCAGCCGTTCCCGTACCGCCGCCGCGGAGAAATCGGCTACCGAGCCCCGGTATTGCAGGCGAAGGCTGAGGGGAAAACCGTCGGCGTTCAGCTCTCCGAGGTCGGGAACGGGATTCGCGTTGCGGGGAGCGGCGTAGGCGCCCGCCTCGAGCGAAAGGCCCGCGGGCAGCGATACGGACGCGGTCAGGCCGGGAGCGCCCGGCCCGCCGGCGGAAGGGTCCCGGTCCAGGGCGACCGCCCCGATCCGGGAAGTCGGGTTATAGAGCCAGGCCGCCCCGCTTCCCGTCGGCACGATTCCGAAACGGAACCAGGCAGCCCCCGCGCCGGCGGAGGCGTAGGCCTGATCGACGTAGAGGCCGCCGTGCAGGTCCGTGCCCGGGGGTATCGCCTGTGGGTCAGGCGCCGCGGCGATTCCCGCGTCAAAGGCCAGGGCGAGGTCAGAGGCGGCGCCGTAGCGGTACGAGAAGCCGCCCTCGGCCCGGAAGTACGGCGAGGAGCCGCCGCCCGCCTCGAAAACGAGGGAATTCTTGAACGTTGCCGATTCGTCGTACCCGTCGGCGTCGAACGAGGCGCCGAATGCGGCCGAGGCCGAACCGGACCATTGGGGCTCGGTTCCTTCCCGGGCCGACGTCGAAAGGCCGCAGGCCGTTAAAACGGTCAGGACAAAAAATGTTCGCGCTTTCATGCCTTCCCCCTTACCGCGCCAGCCGCGCGGGATCGAAACGGGACGGATCAACCGCGAGGTCGAAGCGGGCCTCCAAGAGGCGGACCACCGTCGAGGATCCCGATTTCAGGTTCCGCATCGTCAGCGACGAGGCGCGAACCCTGCCCCCGTAGTCGCGGAAATCGGCGAGGTCCAAAACCTTATAGAAGCCGCCCTTGGAAGCGAGGGAGAATTCCGCGCGGCTCATGAGGTAGCCGTCCTTGAGCACCGTGATCCGCACGGCGTCGTAGGCCGCGTCGTCGTTCGAACGGGCCCCGTCCAGCACCCATTCCTTATCCGTCTCCGAGGCCAGGGTAAACCGGTAATCGTCGGCCAACGCGCCGCCGCCCAGGTCGTCATAGGAAAAATCGCCGCCGATGCCCTGCACCGAACCGGAGCGGGCCGCCCCGCCGATCTTGCGAACCCGGCCGGTGGACGGGAAGAAGGCCCAGCTTCCGTTACCCACGCTGAGTATGCGCATGCCCTTAACCGCCCGGGGCTCCGCGAACTCGAGGAGGGAATCGCCCGCGTCGTTTTCGAGCGACGTTATGGCGTACTCCCTCGGCTTGGAGCCGTCGCCCGAATCGATGGTCATGGCGAAAGCCATGCTCGAGCCACCGGCCGCGTCGCGCCGGTCAACCTCCCGCGCGATTTCCTGCGCGGTCTCCGCGGCGAGGGCAGCCGCCGCCAGGGCCAATACCGTTACGCACCATGCCCGTTTTGCCTTATTCATGTTCCTTACCTCCGTTCTTTGCCGCTTTCGGCCCCAAAAGGGCCGGTATAACGATGATCGCCGCCGTATACGAGGCGACTATCCCGATGGACAGGGTCGTTCCCAGCGCCGCGATGCCCCGGAACGAGCCGATGAGGGCGAGGGACCCGAAGCCGATGAGGGTGGTGAGCATGCTGAGCGTCATGGCCCTCGAGGTCCGCGCGACCGATACCGCGTCGCCGTGCCGCAACGCCGAGACTACGTGCACGCAATAGTCCACCCCGATCCCGATGATCAGGGGCAGGGAGAGCGCGCTCACGATATTGAACTTTCCGAACCACGGGGCGACGGAGAAGGTCCACGCCACGGCGACGGCGAACGCGACGAGGGCCGCGCCGGTGAGACGGACCGATCCGAACCCCAGGCTGACGAGGGCGAACACGGCTATGGCCACGAGGACGGCCACCCGCGCCGATTCCCCGAGCACTTCCCGGGAGAGTTCCAGGCCAAGGACCAAGGTTCCCGTCGCGCCGGGCGCCGCGGCGGCCAGCCCGTCGGCGAAGGTCTCGAAGGCCGCGTCGCCCGAGAGCCCCGCGGAGGGGACGATCCTGACGAGGTAGCCCGAGCCGTCGGGCGAAACGAACTCGCTTCTGACCGATTCGGGCAAATCCGCGACCGTAATCGGATCGGATACGGCGAGCAGGCGCGCGTAACGGCGGTCGAGGGCAGCGGAGAAAAGGGCGTTCACCGCGTCGAGACGGGAAGCCGCTTCTGCGGCCGGAAGCGAGGCGATGGATTGGCGGAGCGAGGCGAATACTTCCTCGCCCGCGGCGCCGGTTTCGGCCCCGAATATCTCGCGCACGAGAGCCGACCGCGCGCGCACCGGCAGCGACCCTTCGCCCAGAGAGGCGGCCGCGAGGTCTCCGAGCTCCACCACGTTCCATTCCATGCGCTCGAGCTCAAAGAGGATCGCCCCGACGTCCTCCTCTGTATAGGCGGTCGCCGCCGGCGTTTCGCGGAAAAGCGCGGACAGGCGGGCAATGGCCGCGAGCCTCGCCTCCTGCTCGACGGCGGACGGTACGTAATCCGCGACGGATTCGACGTCGCGCACCAGGGGAGCCTTCTCGTAGGCGGCGACCAGGGCCTCGGCCCCCGAAATGCCGTCGGCGAGGGCCATGTGCTGCCAGGTGGATATGCCGAAACGCGATTCCACCAGCCGTTCAAAGCGCTGGGCCTCGGTCCCCTGGGGGCCTATCTTGCGCATATCGAATTCGAAGGCGTTCCGGAAGAGGCCGGGGGCAAGGAGGACGACGGAGAGCGCGACGAGCGAGAGGGCCGTAACGCGCCTTTTCGAGGCGAGGGAAATGAGCGCGCCCGCCGCGCGGAAGGGTATGAGGGGACGGTTGGGGAACCGCGAGGCCCCCGGCTTGGAAAGGAGCGCCAGGAGCGCCGGAAGGACCGTGAAAGACGCGAGGAGCGTCGTCACGATACCGGTTCCCGCGATCAGAGCGAATTCCCTGAAGGAGGGCGTCTTCGAGAGGAGCAGCATGTAAAACGCGATAGCGGTCGTCACGCCGCCGACCGCGATCGGGAAGCCTACGCTGCCGAAGGCGCGGCCCATCGCGAGCTCGGGAGAGAGGCCTTCGGCGGTCTCCTCGTCGTAACGGCTGGAAAGGTGTATGCCGAAATCGATTCCCAAGCCGACCAAGAGCGCCCCGAACGAGCTGGTGATCATGTTGAGCTTGCCTACCGCGACGGAGGCGAAACCGACGTCCCAAAGGATGCCGACGCCCATGGCGACGAGGGCGAGGAGAATCGATCTCATGCGCCGGAACGAAAACAGGAAAAGGACGGCGATGACCGCGACGGCGATAAGCGAGGGGTACAATACGTCGGCGCCCATGGCCCGTTCCTCGGCGGCCTCGTTTTCGGCGTCGCCGGTAAGGCCAAAGGTAACCCCCGGCCTTTCGGCGGCGATATCGCCGCAGAGCGCGCGCATTCCCGCCGAAAGCTTCCGCAGTTTCGCGCGGTCGCCGATATCGAAGGAAGGTCGCACCGATACGATGAGGGTCCGCTCCTCGGGATCGATCAGGTACTCCTCGCCGAAAAGCCAGGCGTCGGCCATGCGCTCCGTCGCCCCGTAAAGGCTTTCCCGCCCATCGCCGCCGGTCCCGGCCGCCCGAAAGGCCTCGCCGAGCGCGCGGGAAAAGAGGGCGAAGCGGGTCATGGCGGCCGCGGCGTCCCGTTCCCCGTCGGGCCCCGTCACCTCGTCGTCGGAACCGTCGGCGAGCCCCTCCTCCATCACGTCGTTGGCCGCGCGAACCGTTTCCGCGAGGCTTCTATCCGCCAGAATACGCCCCGAGTCCGCGATATCCTCGGGCTTTTGGGCGAGGAGTCCCCACTTTTCGGCGAATTCCCGGTTCATCTTCCAGTCGACGCTCCGAACCAGGTCCTGCATCGCGTCGGAATTCCCGATGGCCATTTCCAGGGCAGAGGCGGCTTCCACGAGGGATTCCCGGTCGGGACCCTCTACCACCACGATCATGGAAGCCGTGGAGCCGAAGGCCTCGTCGATCCGGGTATACGCCTTGGCGGTCGCGTTACCGTCGGGGAGCATAGCCGCGAGATCGGTCTCGATCCCGAGTTTCGTGGCGCCATATCCCGCCACCAGGGTAATTACCCCCGACAGAATCAGGATCGCAACGGCGTGCCGCACGGTCCAAGCGCCCAGTTTGGCGAAAAAGTCATTGATAAGCATATATCCTCCTTTTACTTACAACTAACCGGTTAGTTATTTTAAATATACGGTTAGTTAGTTCAATTCTCACGCAAGATCACCCCGATAAAGCGATCACTCGGAAGCCGACTCCCCCTTCCCGTTCGCATCGGAGAAAGTATAGGCGAAATGGGTTCCCAGGAACGATTCAATAAACTGAGCGCGCAATACCGATTCCTCGGCGTGATACCGTTCCATCCAAATCTCATGATAGGCGACGTAGTTTAAAAGCGGCATTATGCCCGTGAAGAACTCCGTTACCATATGGCTCGCTCGGTTCGTCGGCGTGATTTCCAGGACGCCCGCGGTCATGGCGAACATCGCGTTCATCACCTCTTCCACGAGCTCGAATATCCGCGTATTGATCGGGGTTCGCTTGGACAGCTCCATGATTACCACGCGCACCACGTTTTGCCGCTCTTCCAGCAGTTCGAGGAACGCCGTCAGCATAGCGGTCAGGGACGACGGCGACGAAAGGTCCCGCTCCCGAAAGTGTATCGACTCTATCAAACCCAGCACGGCGTCCCTGGTTTCCAGGAACAAGAGGTCAAGCAGTTCCTCTTTATTGGAGTAGTAATAGTAGATGAGCGCCTTATTAACCCCGGCGCGAAGCGCGATAGAATCTACCCGCGCCCCGTCAAAGCCCCGTTCCGCGAATTCAGACGCTGCCGCCTCGAGAATTCTCGCCTTGTTGTCGGGTTCCCCGCTCACGAATACTCCTTTCTAACCAGTTAGTTAATAATAAGACCGAAACGGCGGAATGTCAAGTCTACGGAAAGGGAGCCGAAAAACCCGAACCATACGGGTTCCCGCTCCCTGCGTTTCCGAGTCTGAACCGTCTTTTCTTCCCGAATTAGTCAGGTAACCAGGCCACCGCCACGGCACCGATGCCGGCGTGTATTCCGACGGCGGGGGATATTTCCGAGACGAACTCGGCCTTTTTCCCGAGAACGCCCTCGATATCCGCGGCCATCTTGTGGGCCAGATCGGGAGAGGAGGCGTGCACTACCGCGTACCGACCGATTCGCGGGGCGTTCTTCGCCACTATGCCGAGCATTTTTTTCCTGCTTCCGGCGGAGGAAAAAGAGGCCCCGAAGGCGATTCCCTTTCCCGCCCCGTCCAGGGAAATGATGGGCTTGAGGTTCGCGAGGGCGGCGATAAAGCCCTTCAGGGCGCTCACCCTCCCGCCTCGGACCATATACTTGAAGGTAGCCACGCTGACGAAGATTTTCGCCCCGGCGATTCTACGCTCGAGCCGCTCGAGAATTTCGTCCCTGCCCAAGCCCCGCGCCGCGTCTTCCGCGGCCGCGAGAACCGCAAGGCCCTGGGCGGCGGAATTGAGCCGGCTATCTATCACGGAAACGGGGTATCCTCCGTCCCGAAGCCCCTTGGCGGCGTTATCCATCACCTTCCAGGTCCCGCTGAGGGCCTTTCCCACGGGAATCGCGACGATTGAATCGTAATGGGTCGAAAGCCACGAGAATACCTGTTCCACGCGCCGCGGATCGGGTACCGAACTGCCGGGATAGTCTTCCCGCGCGTCTAGGTAGGGATAGAAGGTTTCCGGGGTTATGGTCACCCGGTCCAGGTATTCGTCCTTTCCCCACAGTATCTTTTGGGGAATAACGTGGACCTGGTAGCGGTCGGCCAATTCCCGGGGCAGGTCCGCGATGGAATCGGTCACGATCGCCACCGGGGAAACCCTTCGATGCACCGCCTCGCGCTGGAGGTGCATGTCGTCGACCTTCTGCTCGATTATGGAGCCGAAGTCCCGAAGGCGCAGGAATATTCCCGCGGGATCGTCGGTATGCACGTGGATCCTCGTTTTGTCCCGGCCTTCGCTGATCACCAGGGAGTCTCCTGATCCGGTAAGCGCCTCGCGGAGTTCCTGGGCGGGAACGCGGGCGCCGAGCAAGGCCTCGGTGCAATACCGGAACGAAAGGGGAACCCCGTCGTCGGGTACCTCGTGTCCCGCCTCTTCGGCCGGGGGGGCGGAAAGAATCATGCGCTTGCGGCCTTCTGGCCTTTCCCCCGTAAGGATCATGCGGCATATGCCCTCGATAAAGGCGACGAATCCAGAGGCGCCCGCGTCCACAACGCGTGCGGTTCGGAGTTCCTCAAGCTGCTCCTTGGTATCTTCCAGGGCGCGGCGGGCGGTATGCGCCGCTTCCAGCATGAGCTCGCCGAAATCGTGAATCTTGGCGCCGAGCCGGTGCATTTCCTCGGACCAAACCCTGAGCAACGTGAGAAGGGTTCCTTCCCGGGGATTTTCCACCGCGCCGTAGGTTAACGCCGCCGCGTTCTTGAGCGCGAGGGCGAATTCCCCCGTGGACATGGTCTCCCTGCCCACGCATTCACGGGCGAGGCCATTGAGGAATTGGGCGAGGATTATCCCGGAGTTGCCCCTGGCCCCCGAAAGCGCCCGGTCCGCGATATGGCCCAAGGTATCGGAGAGTGAGCGGGTTACCCGGGGAACCTGCAGGGTGGAATGGAAGGTAGAAACCATATTCGTTCCCGTGTCGCCGTCGGGCACGGGAAATACGTTGATCTCGTTGATCCTTTTTTTCTCTTTGGCGAGGTTTTCGTAGCCGGAGAGAAATCCGTCATACAGGATGAAACCGTTAAGCCTGGCGACTTCTGTCATAGTGAGACTCCATGAAAACCTTCGTCAAAAAAGGCGCTTTTCCCGGCCCTCCAAGAGAGCCTTGATATTCTTCCGGTGACTCGCGATCACCATGATCGGCACGAAAACGGTAAAAGCCGTCAAGGGGCCGTCGAGACCCAAACCGAGGGCGAGGGAAATGCCCGCGTAAAGGAAGGGAACCGAGGCGGCGGCGATCAGCGAGGCTACGGAGGCCCTGCGGAACAGGGCCAGGGCGAGGCCGAACAGGACGATGCAGGCGGGAAAGAGGGGGGGAAAGAGCGCCGTGAGGACGCCCGCTCCCGTGGCCACTCCCTTGCCGCCCCGAAAGCCCAAGAAAACGGGGAACAAATGGCCAAGGACTGCGGCCGTACCGGTAAGAATGCCCGGAACGGCGCCGGATAAAAACGCGGCATTCCCCGACTGAAAGGCCGGTACCCCATAATGGGCGACCAAAAAAACGGGCACGAACCCCTTCGCGAAATCCGCCGCCGCCACGGCAAAGGCCGGCCCGGGACCGAGAACGCGCAGGGCGTTGGTGGCCCCTACGTTTCCGCTTCCCAGGGCGCGGATATCCTTGCCCTTTAGGAACCGCACGGCAAGGTACGCCGCGGGAATGGAACCGGCGAGATAGGCCAGCGCCGCGGCGAGGATCAGGAACGGTATCATTACCCTCTCCGGGGAGGCCGGGGTACGAGAAGCGGCGTATTCTTCTTGTACGCGCGGTACTCCTCGCTGTCGCCCCATTTCCCGTCCGCCGCCTTCTCAAGAAGCGGCACGCCGCTCACGAAGCGGATAAGCAACGTGATGAACAGGGGACCGAGGAAATAGAAATATTCGGCGCCCCGGAACACGAAAAGCCCGGGAAAGGAGATTGCCCACCATAAAAGCATCTCCCCGAAATAGTTTGGATGGCGGGACCAGGCCCAAAGCCCTCCCTTCATGAATTTCCCCCGGTTAGCTTCGTCGGTTTTAAACCGGTATTTCTGGGCATCGGCGACCGCCTCCGCGAGAAAGCCCGCGAGAAAGCCCGCGACGGAGACCGCAAGCGCCCACGCCGGCGGCTCGACTCCCGCGGGAACGGACAGGATCCCGTACACCGGAAGCATGACCACCCATACGGTTACCGCCTGCAGGAGCCAAAACATGCCGAAACGCACCGGGTTATCCCGCTTGTCGTCGAACCGGTGGTCCACCTTAATGCGAAGGATTCTATTGAAAAGATACCCACCGAGGCGAAGGCCCCAGAGGACGACCATGGCCGAGACCGCGATCTGCGCCGCGCCGTGGTTTTGGGAGAAGAGGTATAACCCCGCCGTTAAAAGCACGAAGGAAAGGCTATACGTTATGTCCGTAAATACGTCGGTTCGAAGTAACGCCGCGAAGATGAAGAATACCCCGTTCAAGGCGAGACTCGCGCATAGAGCGTAGAGCAAATTCATAAAGCCTCCTATTTGTATTGTATACAATGTAATTCAGCAATATACCGCAGTCAAGTAATATTTAGGTAACATTTTTGCGATTTTTCTCGTTCATGACTCATTAGACCCGAACGTGCCGCTTCTCGTTGCGCTACCGCCACCCGAATACCGCCGCTTTCTTGACCTTCTCGGGCCGGCGTGAGACTCTACCCGCATGAATTTCGATCTTTCGTCCCTCCAACCGTATCAGTGGGCGCTGGGAATCCTGAGCGGCCTGGTCATCGGGGCGTCAAAAACGGGCCTGAACGGACTGAACCTTATCTTCGTCCCGCTGAACGCCATCGCCTTCGGGAGCCGCGCGTCCACCGGGATTATCCTGCCGATGCTCTGCGTCGGGGATATCCTGGCGGTTGCCTGGTACCGCCGCCACGCCCAAATCGCGTATCTCGTCAGGCTCTTGCCCTGGACCCTGGCGGGCATTGGGCTCGGGACCTTCGTGGGGGCTTCTCTCGCCGAAAGCGCCTTCAAGCTACTGCTCGGTTCCATCATCGCGGCGCTTTTGCTCGTCATGATTTGGCAGGATAGGCGCGGCAAGGAAGCGCTCTATCCCCGCTCCTGGTGGTTTTCCGCCGCGGCGGGCTTGCTGGCGGGCTTTACCACCATGGTGGGCAACGCCGCGGGTGCCGTCATGTCCCTGTATCTTTTATCGATGAGATTGCCGAAAAACGCGTTTATCGGTACCGCCGCGTGGTTTTTCCTCGCGGTGAACCTGACGAAGGTACCGCTCCAGCTTTTCGTCTGGCGGAATATCGGACTCGAAAGCCTTGCCTTCGACGCCCTCATGGTTCCCGCCATAATCCTCGGCGCCTTTGTCGGCCTCACGCTTGCCGGCAAGATTCCCGAACGGGCGTACCGCGCGTTTATCCTTTCAATGACGGCCCTTGCCGCCCTTCTGATGGCACTCGCCTGAATCGATTGGCCTTTATTCAGGCGTCGGCGCATCACGGTACCGCTTCGCCCGCGTCTTGCCGGGCCCGACGGAACCGGAAATAGCCGATCAGCGCGCCGGCCATGCCGCCGAGGGTATTCAGGATAAGGTCGAGGAGGGACGAATCGCGGCCCGGAATCCAGATTTGCGCAATCTCGATGCTCAGGCTGAAAAGGAAGCACGCGCCGAGGGCGGTAAAAACGCCCCGCAAGCCCCGCAACGGAACGCTAACGTTCATGAACAGCAATAAGCCGAGCGGAAGAAAGCCGGTAAAGTTGAAAAACACGTCAGAAAGCATGGAATCCCTTCCCAGGGAAGCGAGGGACGGCAGCCTGAGCGCGCCGGGATCGAGATCCATTACCCGCTTGGGACGAATCAGGGCGGGGTAAGAATCGTATCCCCGCTCCCTGAAATCGAAGTCCAGATCGGGCCCAAGCGACAGGCTCAGGAGCTCGCCGTTCCACGGGCTCGTTCCGTTAATCCGGTTGCCGAGAACCAGTATATCCTTATCGCGGGGCTCGGGCAGGGCGAGCACGAGGTTTTTGTTCCTGCCGACCGGAATGCCGTTCCGCGACACCACGGTGCCCGCCGCTGACGAAACGATCTCCAGTCGCTCCAAGGCCTCCAGGGAACCGAGGTCCGCGTAAATCTTGGGAAGCCGCCGCCGGTTACTGTAATCCCCGTTGTTCAGGACCATCAGGTTCGAGCCCCATTGGCCTATGGTCAGTTCCTCGCCCGATTCCGCGTTGAAGATTTGCACGATGGTGCCGAAGCGGGGCCGGCTGCCCATTCCCCGCACGAGCTCCAGCGAAATGCGGGTTTCGTTTTCTGGCGGGTTTTCGCCGGAAAACAGCCGCTTGCCGTACAGCATGGAATTTGGCTCGAACCGGACGCCGCCCTGGGCTCCCGGCCAGCTCAGTTCGTTGGACAAAAAACGCCCGCCCGGCCTAAAGCCGAAAAAGCTTAGGGCAACCGCGAGGAGAACGAGTAGATTCTTTTTGCCGAGTATGACTTTTACCCTGCCCATGCCCGCATTCTCCTAAATTTTCGGCGCTCCGGCAATACGAGGGGAATCACGGCATCGCTTCGTTAATCTTTCTGAAATCCTCGCAAATGGGAAGAAAGAGGTCGACGATCTCCGGGTCAAAGGACTCGCCCCGTTCCGCCCGGATGATTTCCACGGCCCGCTCGTGGGATTGCGCCTTTTTGTAGGGCCGGTCATGGGTAATCGCGTCGTAGGTATCGCAGAGCGCCACGATCCGGCCGCTCAGGGGGATAGCCGTTCCCGAAAGCCGGCGCGGATATCCCTTCCCGTTCCACCGTTCATGGTGGGTCATGGCGATTTCCCGACCGAGGGCGAGATAATCCTTGCGGCCCAGATGCTTCTCCAGCGCCTTTCCCGCTATATAGGTATGCTGTTTCATTGCCTCCATTTCGTGGGGCGTGAGCTTGTCCGGTTTCAAAAGGAGCGTGTCGGAAATGCCGACCTTGCCGATATCGTGAAGCACGGAGGAAACGGCGATATCCTCCACGTACTCCTCGGTAACCCATCGATCGCGCCTGCCGTGCGCCAGGAAATACTCCCGGGCCAGCCGATGGGTAAACGCCTCTACGCGTTTCAGGTGTTCGCCCGTGGTGGAATCGCGCAGTTCCACGAGCTTCGCCAGATTGTAAATGGTCTTCCGGTTGTCCACCTTAATGTCTTCTATCAGGTCGAGCAGGGTTTTAATGAACATTTCGCGGTTTTGCAGGGCAGTGAGCACGTCCGACTTGTCCTTGATGATGACGACGAAATCGATCCTCGGGCAGATATTCAAGGGAACCAGCTTTACCTCGAAGAGCTTTTTGTCCCCGAACTCGAACTCGTCGATCAGCACGTCCCGCAAGACAATGGTTTGGCGGGAATGGATGAAGGGAAGGCTTTCCGCGGACAGGGAATCGCCGGGGGGAACGTAATCGAACAGGAAATCCGATTCGGGCTCGGAATGGGAAATTCTGAACAATTTTTTGAAAGAGGGATTCCAGGCGACGATTCGCCCGGAAAGATCGATTTCGGCGATGCCGTTGGTACTCGATTCAACGATCGCCTCCAGCTTGCCGTTCAATGCGCAGAGGTTTTCCACGATTTCAAGATAGACGTCGTCGGTTACAGCGGTCTTTCTCTTCATATAAGGCTAGTATAGCGTTTTTTTCGCGCGGCTGCCCCGCTATCCGCCGCGGGATCGCGCCCCGCGCCCGTGAATTCGGCATTAAACGTTTGCTTTTCCCGATGCGCGGGCATACTATTGTCCAATAGCGCCACGTACGCTACGGAGGAAAAGTATGGCAGTATCGCAAATGACGCCCTCGCGCCTGGTTTTAAGAATCGCCCTGGCGGCGTTCCTGATCGTTACGGGGATTATGACGCTCCAGCTCGATTCGGGCTTTCTCGGGAAGCTCCAAGCCGGGTTCTCGGGCAACGAGTTGGCCAACGCGGTTCACGGTTTCCTGAAGGGAGACGCGGCTACCCTGGTCATAGTCGCCCTGGGCATATTGGAATTGATCGCCGGCGCGTTCCTTATCGCGGGTTTTTTCATGGACGCCAAGGGGATCAACGGGATCGCGCTCCTGGTTATCCTGCTCCTATGGATTGCCGTCATCGTCTTGGTGGACGTCGTCGGGAAGGGCGGGCTGATGGACGGGGCGTTCAAGTCGGCGGGAACCTTCCTTTCCTTCCTGAAAACCCTTTCGGCCCACCTTCTGGTCCTGGGCGCCATCATGTCCGCGAAGGAATAACGGACTGACCGCGCCCGCGAGGGAGCGGCGAATGCCGGGCCGGCGGATCCGCCGACACGGCGAATCCGCCGACACGGTGACGCCCGGCGCCGTTAGGTTCGCTGGGCGAGGAAGGCTATCTTCTCCTCGTCGTGCCGCGAGAACCCCCCGTGACCGTAATCGGGATACACGCGAATTTCCTTCTCGGAACGGATCCGGTTATAGGCCGCGAAAACCGTGGAAGGGGGGCAAATCGTGTCTTCCAATCCCACGCTCACGAGGGCCTTCGCGCGGATACGCGGGGCGAGGTTGCACACGTCGAAGTAGCTCAGAGTACCGTAGACTTCGTCCTCGGTTTGATGGAGCTGGTCGTGAATCTTAAAGTAATGGTAGATTTCGTTGTACGGGCCCTCGCTTGAGATCTTTACCGAACGCCTGAAATGGCAGAGGTAGGGAACGTCGGAAAGCACGGCGCTTATCCGCGGGCTCAGGGCCGCGACGGCGAGGGCGATCGCCCCTCCCTGACTCCCGCCTTCCGCGGCGACGCGCGAGGCGTCGGTTTCGGGAAAGGCGCAGACCGCCTCCACCGCGCGCACGCAGTCCATGAAAACGTTCCGGTAATAGTAGCGGTCGCGGTCGGTGATGCCCAACGTCATCCAGCCAGAGGCGCCGCCGTTCGGGTAGGTCGCGAGGTCGGGCGATTCGGGGTTTTGCCCGCGGGTATCCACCATGAGAACCGACCTGCCCATCATCACGTATTTCAGGGCGCCGGCGACGGTAGCGCTGTTCCAGTTGTAGCCGTGAAAGAGAACCGAGGCGGGGACCTTCGAATTGCCCAAGCCGGCGGGGCGCACGTACCGGGCGCTAATACGGGAATTGCGGAAGCCGTCGAACCGTACCGTAAAGCATTCAACGGAAGCGACCGGGTACGGCAGGCGCTCCATCGTTACGTTAAGGGGCTGGGCGGCGGATTCGGCGAGGGAATCGTCCCAAAATCGGTCAAAATCGTCTTTCTTCTCGATTTCGGGGTTATAGGCCCTCAGCTCGTCCAGGGGCAGATCGAATAGGTTCATGGCGGTTCTCCTTATGGGCTTATTTTACCATAACGCCGAGAATTCCGCCGCCCTCGCTCACTTCGAATAGAGTTCCACGATCATCGCTTCCCGAACGTCAAAATCCACGTCGGAGCGTTGGGGTTCCCGGAGAACCTTCACGCTATTCGACTCCCCGTCCCGGGAAAGCCATTCGGGAAGGGCGCGCGCCCTTGACCGATCCCGGTTTTCCAGGGTTTTGGCCATGTCGTCCCGCAGGGCAATCTCGTCGCCCGGCTTAACCGCCTGCGACGGAATGCTTACCCGACGGCCGTTCACCGTCACGTGACGGTGGGAAACCAGCTGCCGCGCCTCGGCCCGTGTTTTCGCCAGGCCCGAGCGGAATACCGCGTTGTCGAGCCGTTTTTCCATCAGCGCCAAAAGGTTTTCGCCCGTGCTCCCTCCCTGGCGCAGGGCCTTCTCGAAATTACGGCGGAACTGGCGCTCCATCACCCCGTACACGAACTTCACTTTCTGCTTTTCCTTGAGCTGTAGGGCGTAGGCGCTCGGCTTGGAACGGGCCGGCGCCGCGCGCTTCGACGGCTTTCCCCCATAGCCCAGCAGGGCAGCCTCTATTCCCAGGTACGCGCATCTTTTCCGTACGGGTCCTCTTTGTATTGCCATATGGCCTCCTGTCATCGCTTTATGTTGAGCATGGCTAACATAAGGAGGAAAACCGGTTTTGTCAACCGGACGGCGTGGCCGCGGGCAGCCGTAAGCGCGCGGAGGCGCCGAGACCGCCCTTCGCCAAACCGCCTAGGAGGTTTCCAGTTTGTAGAGGAGCGCGCCGTGCGGGGGGATCGGGGCGGGAGGAAGGAGCCGTTCGGAGGCGACAAAAGACGCGCCGGTCCATAGCTCGGTCAAGCGTATCCCGTCGCCGAACCCGTCAAAGGCGCACGGAGGAACGCTCACCGTCCGCTCACCGTCGCCCAGGTTAAAGAGGGCAAGGTAACGAGACCCGTCCTCGGCGTCGTCGCTCGCCCAAACCGCGCATTCCCTTCCCTTTTCCCTGCGGCGTTCCAGCTGCCGGGGGTTCCGGCCGTGCGTCGCGAGGCGGAGGACCGAAGGATTGGTGATCAGGGAGAGGGTTTCTCCGTCAAGGAGGGTGAGTTCCGCGCCGAGCATGAGGGGCGAGCGAAAGACGCACCAGAGCGTCATCATGGCGCGACGCTCGGCGGGGGTAAGGCGGCTTTGCCGCTCCTCGTTAAAGCCCTTCCCGACCGTGCCCAACGGGAGCATGTCGCAGTCGGGCCAGGAGCCGGCCCCGACGTGGCGCTGCCAAAGCTCGCAGCGGTCGAACATGGCGAGAAGATGCGGCCAGTTGTCCCACAGATCGTCGGTAATGCGCCACATGTTCGCGTATTTCGCGTAATGCCAGGCTTCCTCGATCCGGGCCGGCCCGGGAGAGAGGCTTAAGACCATGGGACGGCCGCATTTCCGTATCGCGCCGTGGAGGAGCTCTATCTCCTGCTTGCTCGAAGGCGCGTCCATGCGGCAAATATCGTCGCACTTGACGAAATCCACCCCCCATTCGGCATAGAGGGCAAAAAGGCTTTCATAGTATTCCCGCGCCCCCGCCGCGTCGGGAAAGAGGCCGTACATATCGGGGTTCCAGGCGCAAATCGAGGAGGGATCCGCGATGCGGTCGGCGGTAATTCGCCCCTCTCCGTCCGCGCCCGCCAGGATCGGCATGCGCTCGTGGGCGGCGATCCTCGGAATGCCTCGCATGATATGGATGCCGAATTTGAGGCCAAGCCCATGCACGTAATCCGCGAGCGGCTTAAAGCCCGCGCCGCCCCGGGACGAGGGGAATCGCTCCGGGCAGGGCACCGCGCGGGACCATTCGTCCAGCTCGATCCCTCCGAAGGGCAGATACTGGAATCGGTCGCGCATGGTTCCGGCCCCGCGGGCGTACCACTGAATGTCCACCACCACGTATTCCCAGCCGTACCCTTTCAGCCGGGAGGCCATGAAATCGGCGTTGGCCCGCACCCGATCCTCGGTAACCGCGGCGTCGTAATAGTCGTAACTGTTCCAGCCGAACGGCGGCGTGGGGGCGAAAGAGGCCTTATCCACGGCGGGAGTCCGCCGCGCCGAAGGGTTTCAGGAATTCCCGCAGTTCCGCGACGAAGCCGTCATGCGCGTCGAACCGGATAAGGTGGCCAACGTCGGGGAAGGTCTTTACCGTGACCCGGGGGTTAAGCGCCCGTATGCGTTCGATGAGGGAGGGCGTGACGATGCCGCCCCGTTCGCTGTTTCCCGTCACGATCTCGAAGGGGACGGAGACCGAAGCGATCGTCGCTTCCCAGGAAGAACCCGCGCTTTCGAGCAAGCCCGCCAGGGTATCGATTATCCCCTGGTCGAGCCGTATTTTCGCCTCGCACATAACGCGCGCGAGCTCGTCGGGCCAGGAAGGATTATCCCGGCGGCAGTCGGCGAGAAGTTCCCCCATGGATTTTCCCGCCAGGGTTTTTGCCCATTTCGCCACGGGATTCTCGCTCGCGGCCCCTGAGCCGACCCATTGATCCGGCGGCTTGATGCCGCTTTCGGGGGAGGGAAACCAGGGCGGATCCTCCAGAAAAAGGGCGCGCGCCAATTCGGGAAACCTCGTGCAGGCCTGGTACGAAACCATGGCGCCCATGGAATGGCCGCAGATGACCGGCCGTTCCAGGGCAAGGCGTTCGACGAGGAGCCGTAGGTCCGCGGGCATGTCCGGCGACGCGCCCCCCGCGAACCGGGAGGAGCGCCCGTGCCCGATCATGTCGGGCATTACGATATCGAAGTCGGCCTCGAACTCGCGGGCGACCCGCGCCCAGGTCGCGCCGCTGTCGGAGAAGCCGTGAACCAAAACCAGGGGCGTTTTACCGCTGCCCCCGGTGCGGAGATAGTGCAGGGTATGGCCGTTCACGTCTATGTCGCGGGAAGCCCAACCGTCGATCATGGCAGCGTTTCCTCCATTGCTTACGATAGGGAACCGGGAGTGCCGGTTTCCATGGTATAACCGTCTATCCTCGCGTCGTCGAGCCCGAGATACGCAGCGGACTCGTCGGCGAACGGGACAAACTCCACGAGGGTTATTTCGTTCCGGGTAAGGGTACATTCTATCCGAAGGCTTTCCCCGATCGGGTCTATCACGGCGGTCTCGACCCGGGGGGCCGCGGCGGCCTTCAGGAAGTCCACCGCGGCGGGGCCGGGGTTTTTCGGCCGGCCCATGCGGCGCCACTCGCCCCAGGGATTGCCCCATTTCTCGCTTACCCTTCGCCGCAGGGCGAGGGCCGGCCCCGATCCCCAGGGCACGCTGACGGAAACGGCCCTTCGGTCCCCTCCCGAATCCGCGGTCTGGACGGGATTCCACGCGACCATCGCGACGGTGCCGTCGGAGCGCCGGGTGACCAGGCAATGGTCGTCGCGGCGCAATACGGTTTCGCCCATCCGGTTGAAGAAGGCGAACAGGTGGAAGGTGGGCTTGAGTATGCCGTGGCGGGCGATCATGCCGAAGCCGCCGTGGAAGAGGGACGGCCCCACGTCGGCCTCCTCGAAAAGGTCGCAAAAGGTCCAGTACGAGAGGCTCTCGGCGTACCGGCCCGCTTCGCTGAGAAGCCGACCCAGGTAGGCGGCGTTGTAGGGCGTATCGTGCACCGGGCACAGCGGGTGCCAGGAGGTATTGAATTCGGTGATATGCAGGGGAAGGGAACCGAAGCCGTTTTCGGATATCCGCTTTCTGACCTCGCGCAATTCGTCGACGGGCTTTTGGGGGTCCGCGAGGTTTTGATAGAGGAACTCGGGGGTGGTCAGGGAAGGGGTCTGTCCCGCGTAGAGGTGCCGGCTAAAGAAGTCGAGGGGAAGGGATTTGGCCTTTACGAAGCCTAAAAAATCGTCGATCCAGTGGTCCATGCCGCCGCAGATCGCGGGCCCGCCCACGTCGATCGAGGAATCCACCGCCTTGATCGCGCGGACGGTCACCTCGTACAGCTTGAAATACGCGGCCTGGTCGGCGTCTTTCCAGAAGACCGCGAGATTGGGCTCGTTCCACACCTCGAAGGGCCAACGGCGAACCTCGTCTATCCCGTAGCGCTCAATCCAGTGCCGCACCAGGGCGGTAACGAGGCCCGCCCATTCGTCCCATTCCGCGGGAGGCGTGACGTTCCCCTTCCACCAAAAAACGGTTTGGGAGCCGGAGGCCATCGCCTCGGGCATGAAGCCGAGCTCCACGAAGGGACGAACCCGGTGATCCCGCATGGTATCGAAGATTTGGTCGAGGTAGGCGAAATTGAAGGCAAGGACCTTTTTACCCTCCCACTCGCGGCGCCGCGCCACGCCGAGCTCGTCGCACAAAAGCCCGTGGCAGCGGATATAGTCGACCGGCATTACCTCTCGCAGGGTCCGAAACCGTTCCCAGTACTCGCCCCGAAGCATGGTCGATACGCGGTCGCTTCCCACGCAGCGCGCCCAGGGTTTCGTGAAGCGCGCGCCTTTTTCGTCGGTAGTTCGTTCCATCGTTTATTCCTTTTCCGCGGTGATTTCAATGAGGCTCACGCCGAAGGGCTCGACGGTCACCGATACGCGGGCAGTACCGTCGGGCGCGGGAATCCGTTCGGCCCGGACGTCCAGTTCCATTCGCCGCCTCAAGACGGCAAGATCGGTCGGCAATATATGGGCGGGGGAACCCATTTCCGCCCATGCGTCGTACGCGCTTCCGTGGTCGCGGTCAAACCGCGTGATCTGCGCTCGCGCGACGCGGCCCGCCACCGACGCGCCCAGTTCGAACAGGATCGCCTCTTTATCCCGGAAGAGCCCGTAAATCTCGGCGCCCTTGGCCGAGGCCAGGAGACGGCTATCGTTGGCGTCGTCCCGGTAATGGCAATAATTCCAGGCCAGGACGGCTACCGTCCCGTCCGCGCGGCGTGTTACGATATGGGAGTCGCCCCGGGAAAGCACTTCCTCGCCCAATCGGGAAAGGAACCAGTAGCCGTGGTAGGAAGCCTTCTTGAGGCCCTGTACGTTGACGAGGCCGAAGCCCCCGTGAAAGGGAAGGTCGCCCTGGCGGCATTCCTCGAAAATATCGCTGACCACCCAGAACGAGAGGGAATCCATAAGGCCGCGAACCTTCAGGTTGTTTTCCACGAGAAAGGCGGTCATGAAGGCGGTATCGTGAACCGGGTCCCGGGGGCTCGGGCTCGAGCTCCACTCGGTGTAATGCCGTTCCGCGCGGGGATAGGCCGAATCGCGGAGAAGGCGGTCGCAACCGCGGCAATCCAGCTCCAGGCGGTCGGGGCCGTCCCAAACCATGTACCCCCTCCCCTCGGTATCCACGGGATAGAGCGTCGGATAGGGGTGGGCGGAAAAAAAGTCCACGGGCAGCTTCCTGCGCGCGCATTCGTCCAGGAATTCCTTGCCCCAGGGCGGAACCCCGACTTTATCGCCGAATCCCGCGCTGGCAGGTCCTCCGACCCGAAGGCGCGGGTCGACCGCCTTCACGACGCGTACCGTTCGCTCGTAGAGCTCCATATAGGCGTCGAAATCCGCGTCCTTCCAAAAGTCCTTCAGCGTCGGCTCGTTCCATACCTCGAAGTACCACGAGCGAACCTCGTCCGCCCCGTAGCGCTCCATTACGTGAAGCAAAAAACGCTCGATCAATTCCTCCCATCGGGCCCAGTCCTTGGGAGGAGTCACGTTGCCCTTCCACCAGAATATGGTTTGGTCGGAACTGGCGAGATCGTAGGGCATGAAGCCGAATTCCACGAAGGGCTTTATCCCGACGGAAAGCCAATGGTCGTATACCAGGTCAACGTACTGCCAGTTGTAGATCGGCTGGCCCCTTTCCTCCCGATAGACCATCATGTCCTCGTGAAAGAGTCCGTGCATGCGGATGTACGAGAAAGGGAAATCCCGCTGAACCATTTCAAGGTGCTTTTGGAAATCGGCGCGCAGGGCCTCGCCGACCCTCCCGCCGCCCACGCAGACGCGCCAATAGGGTACCAGGGGCTCGAGCCGAGAGGCGGAGCAATCGATTGAAACGGGAATAGTAGTCATGATTTGAGTGTAGCATCGGTTTTTTCGTCAATTCTGGCCGTATTTTGGGAATTAGTGGACATTTTTTGCGTTTCCCGCGCATAATGACCCATGCGCGTCCATGCGTTCGCCGAACACCGAAAATACGCCGACGAGGACTTCCCGGTATCCTGCTGGGAAGGGAGCGAATTGCGGTACGTCGCCCATTGGCACGGGGAGGTGGAACTGCTCTTCGTGCTGCGGGGCCATCTCCGCATGAGCATCAATCAGCGCCGGGTGGAATTGGGCCCCGGAGACCTGGCGATAGTGGGCTCCAACGCGATCCATTACTATGAGGGAGCCGACGAAGCCTGCCGGTACCGGATCGTTATCTTCTCCCCCGAGCTGACGGGCCGCCCCGAGGGCTGGTCCCCGCGCGGAGCAGGGCCGCAAAACGTGGTTCGCGGCGTTTCCGGCAGGGTGAATCCCCTCTGGGCCGATATCCCCCGGCTCATGGGAACCGCCGTCAGGGAGACCGCGGCACGGGAAAAGGCGTGGCAAGCGATGGTTCACGCGGCCCTCTGGGAAATCACCGCCCGCCTGGATCGCCTGGGGCTCCCGGGAGAGGCCCCGCTTGCCGACGAACGCGGGGAATCGGTCCTTGACCGGATGCAAAAAGCGATACGATACCTCCACCGGAATTTCCTGAAGCCCGTCGGCCTCGCCGAGGCGGCGCGGGCGGCGGCGGTGAGTCCCACGCATTTCTCGCGGCTTTTTTCGCGGTTCACCGGGCAAAACCTCAGCTCGTTCCTAAACGGGTTACGGGTCGAGAAGGCGAAGGAACGGCTCGAGGGAAGCGAGCGCATCGTGGATATCGCCCTCGCCTGCGGCTTCGAAAGCGTGCGGAGCTTCAACCGCGCCTTTAAGGCCCATACCGGTCAAACGCCGCGCGACTACCGCCGAAACGGAGCGGGCGGAGAAGCCCCCGCGGCCGCGGAAATCAATGCAGAATAAACGCCGCGGTACGGCGCCGTTCGGTAGCGGGCAAAGTTACGCCCCGGGCGCCCCGCCGGCCAAAGAGGCCGTCTTTTCGAGGGTGTAGCCCGTTTTTTGGGCGATTGCGGCGAGATTCATGCCCGCGGCCAGCATCCGCCGCACGCAATGGGCCATGTCCTCGCCGATTTCCAGAAAATGACCGTCGGGGTCCCGGGCGCGAAACGCCAATTGTCCCCAGGGCTGTTCCCGGGCGGGGTGGATCAGCTCGGTTCCGGGGAAGGCGACGAGGCGTGCCTCTACCGCCGAAACGTCCTCGTCCTCAAAATAAACGACCGCGGTCTCGCCCTTCAGCCGCTCGCAGGGGAGCCCGCTCAGTTCCCGAAACAGCTCCCGCCGATACAGGGCAAGCCCGCCCGAAAAGCCCACGTTATATATCCCGTGGTCTTCCTCGACCTCAAGGCCGAACACGGTTTCGTAAAAGCGACGCGACGCGGGCACGTCGTCTACGACCAAAATAGAGGCCTTATAGCCCATGTGAAACGCTCCTTCCGTCCAGTATTTCGCCCAGCTCCCGCCGAAGGGCCTCCTTTCGGGACGCCCCCAGCCTCAATTCTTCCACTGCCTGCCGGTTCTGTTCCAGCAGGGAACAGGTCACGAGCCCGAGGGCGACCAGGCCTTCCTTTTCCCGCTGGTTCAGGGTTTGCAAGACGGTCACCGGGTACAATCGGTCACGGTCGATAATCTCCCGCAGGCCCTCCCCTACCGGGTAATCCCAGGAAAGGAGCTCTATGCCGTAATGGGCCGAAAAGCGCATTGAATCGTCGGAAAACCGCGTATTGGTCACCACCCAGCCCACGAACCTCAGGTCGGCGAATTCGGCCCGGTTGCGCCTGACCGCCACGATATCGTCCACCCGGCTCCGCACGTACATGGGCACCTGAATGCTCACGTGGCCGTCGCGGGACTGGCTGTACTTGCATTCCACGAGGTGCTGGCGGCCCGAACCGGTCGCGATTACGTCCATCTCGTGGGTAACCGCCGCGCCGTCCACGGTCACCGCGACCTCGGTCGCGTAGCCCCGTGCCCGGAAAATCTCGCCGGTAAACGCCTCGAAGGGGTGCCCCGTCGGGCCCAATTCCATCAGGGCGTTTTTCACCCGGTACCGCGCGCCGGCGATCTTCTTCCGCCTGCCCAGCCGCGACAGGGCCCGGGCGTATATTTTCCTCGTGCTCACCCCTTCGGTGAGCCAGCCCGCGATATCCGCGAGAATCTCCGCCGCCATGGCCTCGTCGGCCCCCGCGGCCCGCAGCGACTGCTCCAGTTTCCCGCTATCGAAGGCCTCAAGCTCTCCCGAGGCCTTCCGAACCCGCACGGTCCTACCGCTTCCAAAGTCTTGCATGGGTTTTAGTATACACGATAATTCGCTATACTCGTGCATCATGATCATCGACGTTCACGCCCACGCCTTTCCCGATTCCCTCGCGCCCAAGGCCATGTCTTCCCTGACGAACGCCTCCGGAGACTACAGGCCCTTCGGCGACGGCACCGTGGCCTCGCTCCTCTCGGGCATGGACGCCGCGGGAATCGACCGCGCCTTCATCGCCAACATCGCAACGAGGCCCGCCCAGGTCGGCTCTATCCTCGAGTGGTCGCTCGAGGCGAGAAGCGACCGCGTACTGCCCCTCGCCTCCGCGCACCCGGAAAGCCCGGCCTTCGCCGAGGAAATCGCGCGGTTTCGCGAGGCCGGATTCTCGGGGGTAAAGCTGCATCCCCAGTACCAAAACTTCAACCTGGACGACGCGCGCGTCCTTCCCTTCTTTCGCGAACTGGAAAAAAGCGGCATGTTCGTTTTATTGCACGCGGGCTTCGACATCGCCTACCCCGGCGCGGACAACGCGGCCCCGACTCGCATGAGGGCCCTGCTTGACCGGGTGCCGGACCTCGAGGTAATAGCCGCCCACCTCGGCGGCTGGAACGACTGGGAGGCGGTCGAACGCGACCTCGCCGGGGCAAAGTGCCTCTTCGACACCTCCTTCATCGCCCACGTTGAGCCGCGGCTCCGGGACCGGATCATCGACCGCCACGGCGCGGACCGGATCGTCTTCGGCAGCGACTTTCCCTGGCAGCCCCTCGCGCCCCAGCTCGACCTCGTGCGATCCCTCCCCCTCCCGGCGGCCGATATCGAAAAGATTCTCGGCGGTAACGCGGCCGCGCTTTTACGGCGCCACGGAGACTGAGGCAGAAGGCGCAACGGGGGGAGCCGCCGACGCCCGAAGGCGACGGCTTATCGTCGCGCGGAGCCCCCGCGGGCGATCGCCCCTGCAGGGTCGCCCTCCCGCGCGGCTGCGCGCGTAGAAAAAACGCCCCGCTTACCGCCCCCTGCCTCTTTCCCTTATCTCCGGTTCTTCTTGAGCTCCTTTTGGTACTTCGCTATCTTCTTCCATTTCTCGGTTTCTTCCCGGGCGGCGCGGGCGTCGCTACGGCGCTCCATCCAGGCCTGTTCCCGCCGCAGGTTTTTCCACGCGGCGAAGCGCTCTTCCTCCAGCTCGCCCGTTTCCAGGGCCTCGCGAACCGCGCACCCCGGCTCGTTCCCGTGCGAGCAGTCACCGAAGCGGCAGCGCCCGGCCAGTTCCGCGATCTCGGGGAACCCCTCGTCCAGGCCTTCCGCGTCGCCCCAAATTTTAAGCTCGCGGATCCCCGGGCTATCGATCATGAGGATGCCCGAATCCAGGCGAAAGAGGCGGCTCGACGTGGTGGTGTGCCGGCCCTGCCGGTCGTCTTCCCGGACCTGCCCTTCGCGGGCCAGGGCCGTACCCGCAGCGACCGCCGTGCCCGCCGCGCCCGCCGCTCTCCCGCCGACGGACGCGAGGGCGTTCACCAGGGCAGACTTCCCCACCCCGCTTTTCCCGAGCATGCCCACCGTTTCTCCGGGGGAAAGGAGGGCGGAAAGATCCGCGATTCCCTCGCCGCTCTTCGCGCTCAAGGCGACCACGGGTACCGTCGGCGCGAGCCGCGCGGCCTCAGCGAGGGCCGCCGCCCGGGTTTCTTCGGTCGCGAGGTCGGCCTTGTTGAGCACGATGCACGGCGCCGCGCCGGAATTCCGGGCGACGAAGAGGGACCGCTCCAAAAGCCGCGCGAGGAAATTCCTTCCCCCGTCCAGGGCGAACACGAGAAAAAGGGTGTCTATGTTCGCCGCGAGCACCTGTTCCTCGGAAGTGGGGCCCGCCGCCGCGCGGCTAAGGGATGAGCGCCGGCCGAGCACTCCGTGCACGCGCAAGAGGCTTTCCGCCGGGTCCACGAGAACCCAATCGCCGGGGGCGGGATATTCGGAGCGTTCCCGCGCCTCGTACTCAAACCGGCCGCTCACCCGAACGTCGCCGCGGAAGCCCGCCTCGATACTCAGGGCCCCAAACCCCGGCCGCCGGGAAAAGTCGGGAATGAGTATCTCGTAGCTATGGTGTTCCCGGCCGGTTACCCGGGCCGGAAGGAGGGCGGAATTCCGGGAAGCCCAGTCCGCGAAGAATTCCGGTTTCCAACCCCACGATTCGGGGGCGAGCGAAACTGAGTGAGCTATAGTTGCGTCGATCTCGTGTGACATACCTTCTGCCTTTAGGCTCGAACGGCGGGCGTAACGATGAGTTCTTGGGCCCGATGAGCCTGGTGTGGTTTATTGCGGGAAAATGCGGGGGTGAAGGAAGGGAAGGGAAAGCCGCGGCGTACGCGGATGACGGGTAGACTACCCGAGAGGGAGGGGAATGAGAGCTTGAACGATAATAGGGTTACCGAACGTCGCACCCTTGGCGCGAAACGTTACGTACCGTTGAACTATCGCGCCCTAATTCCCCGAAATTCCCGCCTTCGCATTGATTACAATATCCATTACATGCCTCCTTAAAGAGAGATATGGGTGTATAGTACGCCCGTTACGGCGTTATGTCAAACCCGCCCTTAATGATAAACTCCTGAAGAAAGTTATGGGTCTTCACCCTAACCTTAAACGGGGCGACGCTCGTCCCCTCCAGCGTTTCGAAATAGGCCTTCGCCTTGTCGGGATCTACCGTGGCTTTCAGTTCGTCAAACCGGCCGTACTCGTTGATATTCGCCTCGCACACGGCCAACCCCATCAGGTTCCGAAGTTTTTCCTCGTTTACGCCGAAGCTGCGTACGAGGGAATACACCTGTTCGTTCTTTGCCCTGTATTGATACTCGCTGATATAGTCGCGGAACGTTTTGCCTTCTTCCAGTCGGGCGTCGCCGCGCTGTACGTCGTGCAGGAAGATTCCCGCGTATTTCTGTTCCTCCGCGGTAAGGTAGGCGAAGGATTTGTGAACGTCGTCAAGGGTCGCCTGCAATTCGCCCTCGTCAATGCCGTTTTGCCCGGTCAGTTTCAAGTATTTTTCGAAGCGGCTATTCATGTAGTCCGCGTCGATCTTTCCGGTATCGATCTCCGTAAGATACCCGGCGATCTCGAAGGGAACGTCGGCCGTTCCCGGACCATTGCCGCCGCCCGGCTCCCCGTACAGTTCTTTATACCTGAGGGCGAGGACCAGGTAATCGCTTTCGCCGAAGCCTACGTCTATCGCCGATTTCTGCATTCCCGCATCGTCCGCAAACTCATAGCGTAACTTATCCCAGGTAAAGCCCTGAACCTTCGCCGCCTCAAGGGTCTCATTGAGCTCCCGGAAGAGCTTCGCGAATTTACCCCGTTCCGTGAGGTCATCGGGCAACTTCGAAAAGTCAGGAACGCCCGCGCGCGCGAAAAGTCCCGCGATCTCTTCGTATCGCGCGTTGAGCTTTTTCAGGTTTTCGTCCAGCCGGTCCACGAATAAGCCGAAGGGCTTGTCCCCGGAATACAGCTTCACCGCCTCGGCGATATTCCGCTCCATCGTATGGGGCAGCCGGTAATAGCGAATCGTGCCGAAGGGCTTGTCCGGCCCGAAAAGCCGGTTCGTGCGTGAGAATGCCTGTATTATGTTCTCGTAATGGAGCAACTTGTCGAGGTAGAGGGTATTTATCCATTTCGAGTCGAAACCGGTAAGCATCTGGTCCACCACGATAAGGAGATCGATCTGCTCGTCCGGCGTTCGCTCTATCCGCAGGTAGGGTTCCTTGTGGGCAAGCCGCGCGGCAATATCCTTTTTAAACAGGGCGTGGGTCGGAATGGAAAAATCCCGACGGTATCGCCCGTTGTAATCCCCGATGATTTCCGCGAGGCCTTCCTCCTTGAATCGCGCTCCCCCCAGGTTATCGATAGTCGGGTCAAAGAGCGCGGTCACCTTCAATCCGCTCCGCCCCTCCTTAAAGAGCCGGTAGTACTCGATCGCCTCGCCTATGCTCGAAGTGGCGAATAGTCCGTGAAATTTCCCGTTCTGGCTCAGGACGGTCCAGTTCTCGAGAATATCCTCAATGACCTTCGTTCGGTGTTCGTCCCGCTGATACTGGGCGGCAGACAGGTAATCCTCAATGCCTTTTTCGTACGCGCCCGTTTTGTCCACCCGACCGGCCATATCCAGATCCTTCATGAACCGGTTGAATATCTTTTTCTTTTCCGGATCGGAAAGCGCCTCGGCTTCGTCTCGAGCCTTCGCCTCTTCCAGGGCGACGGCGAGCCTGAGGTCCCTGTCTTTGTAGGTCAGTACCTTATACGGGTCGAAACCGAGGACGTTTTTGTCGCGAATGCCGTCGGCTATGCTGTAGCGATGGAGTTCGTTCCCGAATATGGATGCGGTGGTGCTGTCCTTTTTCCGGTTCTCGTCGTGAATCGGGGTCCCGGTGAAGCCGAATAAAAGGGCGCGGGGAAAGGTTTGCCTGATGGAAACCAGCATGTCGCCGAAGGTGGAACGGTGCGCCTCGTCTATGACGACGACGATCTTCTTCCCGTTGATGAGCTCGATATCGCGGGCGTTCATGCGTTCTTCCCCGTCCGCGCCGATATTGCTCATCTTCTGGATGGAGGTGACGATGAGCGTGTCCGCGGGATTATCGCTTTTCAGCTTGGCGACGAGAACGGTCGTGTTCTCCGTGGCCTGCACTTCCTCGTTATCCTCGGCGAAGTTGCGATACTCCCGGAGCGACTGGGATCCCAGCTCGATTCGGTCCATCAGGAAGACGACCTTCTCGGCGTCTTTCGAGTTGGCGATAAGCTGGGCCGACTTGAAGCTCGTCATGGTTTTGCCCGAGCCGGTGGTGTGCCATACGTAACCTCCCCGGCCCTTGTGGTAGTCCCAATCGATCTTGGAAACCCGGTCGGAAATGGCGTTGGCCGCGTAATACTGGTAACTCCGCATTACCTTGAGTACGCCGTCCGAGCCGTCCGCCACGGTGTAAAACCCGATGAGCTGGTGCGCCATGGGAATCGAAAGCAGGTGCGACGCGATGTATTTCCAGTCGTTGGCCGGTTCGTTATCGAAGTCGGCCCAATGGAAGTAAAAGTCCTTGTTGAACCGGCCTTCGGGACCGGGATTGGCGAAATACACCGTTTCGTCGGGCGTCATGGCCACGAATATCTGGACAAGGGAAAAGAGCCCCGTGAATATCCCCTCGGCGGAGTATTTTTCTATCTGGTTATAGGCCTGGGAGACGGCGACTCCGCTTTTTTTCAATTCGATATGGATAACGGGCATGCCGTTAATGAGGAGCATGAGGTCGCCCCGCCGGTCGCCGAGCATTTTCGAGGCCGACTTGAACCGGGGCTGCCGCACGATCTGGTAACGGCTTTGGCCGGCGGCAATTTCGCGGCGGTCGTATATCTTTAGGCTCACTTCTTTCCCGAAATGGTGAACGTCGTCGGGATGGTCCCGCTTGACGGAGACGGTCTTTCCGTTAATGAATCCGTTGAGCTTGAGCGGGGTGCGAAGGGCGGTGATCTGTTCCATGATCTGGCTCATTTCGCCCGCGGTCAGGGGCCAGTCTCCCAGCCGGTCGATTCCCCGGTTGTTTTCATAGAGTATGGCGGCCCAGTTCGCGACGAGGTCTTCCTCTCCGGGGCAGGCGATTACGTTGTCTTCCCATCCCTTTTTGGAAAGTATCTTGACGAGGGCGTCCTCGAATTCCGCTTCGTTTCTAAAGGTCATGTCCGGTTTTCTCCCGCAGCTTTTTTTCGAATTCATCCAACGCTTTCATGTCTTCGCGGTCGGCCTCGAGGGCTTCCGCGGCCTTTCGTTTGGCGTCGAAGGTTTCGTAGCGTTCTTCGGCGATCTTTTTGGCTACCTCAGACCGTACTTTCCCGGGATGGGTCAATAGTTCGTGTTCGTTGAAGGCGAGGAACGCGTCGAGTTTTTCCGACCATTGTTCCATGGTGACGGTTTTTCTCTGTCGGGCCTGGCGTTCCGCGTAGTCGAGGTACATGGCGACTATTTCGTTGAGGTCCTTTATTTCTTCCGCGACGAGGTAATTCTTGGCGACGGTTACGTCTTGCTTTCGGACGATGGAACCCTTCCAGGCGGTGAGTCCCATGTTGGGCAAGTCGGGGTTGCTGCGTCCTTGGACGATTTCGGCGGCGGTTTTCCCCGTGATGGCCCAGAGCATTTTATTCTGTACCTTTTTGAAGAATTCCTGGGCCCGTTCGGAGGTTTTGTCGTAGTCTACGGCGGTGGCGTATATGTCCCGTATTTTTTGGTAAAAGCGCTTTTCGGAAGCGCGGATGTCCCGGATGCGCTCGAGCCATTCGTCGAAGTAGTCCCACTGGTCGGCTTTTTTGAGGCGTTCGTCGTCCATGGCGAAGCCCTTGATTATGTATTCTTTGAGTACGTTGGTGGCCCATATCCTGAAGAGGGTGGCGCGTTTGGAGTTTACGCGGTATCCGACGGCGATTACGGCGTCGAGGTTGTAGTATTTGACCGGTTTGGTTTGCGTTTTGCCCGGCATGGCGCCATGTTCAGTGGTATGTTCCAAAATGGAACTTACCGCGGTTTCGTTCAATTCTTGGCTTTCAAATATGTTTCCGAGGTGTTTGGTAATGGCCGGGCGCTGAACGCCGAAGAGTTCCGCCATTCCGGCCTGGGTGAGCCAGAGGGTTTCGTCGCGCAATACCGTATCTACCCTGATCTCCCCCTCCGGCGTGGTATAGAGGATTATCTCCGATTCCGTCATAGCCCCTTCCTCCCCTTTTTTAGATAAACATCCTCTCCAAACACGCCCTCTTAACCGCCTTCAACTTCTCGATCTCCCGCTTCTGGAGCGCGATAAGCGAATCGAGCTGCTGGAAAAAAGAAGCGATCTTGGATTGCTCGTCATATTTTGGTAGGTAGAATTCATATTGTGAATATTCTTGCGCATTGATACCAGGCTGGCCAGAACGTTGAGAAGTAAGATCAACGAAGTTTCTATATGTTTTTGTTAACGTATTAATAAATACAAAGTAGGAGTTAATATCGCTGAGAATTCGAGCCCTAATCAAGAAACCGGCAAAGTATACCTTACCATCAGATTCTTCATAGATATATGTTTTTCCAACGCTGGCGCCAGTCCTCGCAAAGACGAGATCACCAGTGTACAACAAATACTTATCACTCAGGTTGATATCAGTATCTGGTGATGTGATATCGCATAAATTAAACCGGTGGCTCATATCATCGATATCTGTTATCCGTAGATACTTATTTACCCCATCATACTCAACCGCGGCCGCGTTCAATCCATATTCTAAAGACTCACAAAGTTCCCCCAATCTTATCCGCTCCCACTTCCCCGTAAATCCTTTAAACCGAATTTCGGGGACGTCGGCGCCGTCCTTGGGAAACATCTTTTCGAGCATCGACTTTTTTACCGCCGTCAGTTTGTCGTACCGTCGCTGATGGTCCGAGATGAGGGAATCAAGGTTTTGAAAAAAAGAACCGATTTTGGATTGCTCGTGTATTTCAGGAATTGAAACGAGAATATCCATTACTCTATTTTTAGAAATATTATAACGCGATATTCCCTGTGCTAAAAAGGTTATTCGTTTTCTTGTCTTAGCTGACCGTAACATATATGCAAGATACAATTTGTTAATATCATATATTGGCCTGAATCCAAAACAAAAACTATTTAAATAGGTATTATTGCAATCATGCATAAGGACAGACGACATACCCACTTCATCCGGAGTCTCAGATGAAGTAGTAAAAAATACATCTCCTTTTTGTACCATCTTTTGGGAAGAATCCATTTCGATTAGATCAACGTCATTAGGATTGGTAATCGTATTTGAAAAAACATTCATGTACGTAATGAACCGGCCCATGCCATGTCCAAAATCTTCTTTAGTTTTTCCAGAAAGTCCAACAAACGTTTCCCCTAGATCACCAAGTCGTTTCTCCTCCCATTCCCCTTCAAAACCCTTAAACCTGATTTCCGGGATTTTTTTTTTGGTGGGCATGTCAGTTACCTTGCAGGAGGTGCTGGAGTTCGGCGAGGGCTTTTTGGTCCCAGGCGTTGCCGGTCAGCTCGTCGATGAGGGCCGAAAGCGACGACTCGGTCTCGCGGATCTGCTGCGAAAGCTCCTTATAGGTCGTCGAATACTTCTCGCTTAGGGCAAGCACCTTCTTCGAAAGCGCCGCGATAACCCCGTCAGGGAGCGTGTGAAGGGAGGCCAAAAGCGGCGCGACCCACTTGAGTTCCAGAAGATCGGATACCTCTTTATCGGACAGCGACTCTATCCGCGCCTTCGTCTTCAAGTGAAGGACCGACCATGCCGCCTTCAGCGACTTCTTCAACTCCTTCTCCTCGGAGAAAAGGGAATCGGCCTTCAGAATCCTTCCCTCGTAGGAATCATCCTCGAAAGACGCGCCCGATTTCGCGTCGGAGCGGAACTGTTTTGCCTCCGAAGCCACCCCGGACGCGGCGAACGAATCCTTCGAATCGTTGAATGAGTCGCCTTCCATATCGCCCTCCTCGAACGACTCAAACAGTGACGTTAACTCCCCGGAAACCTCGGAAAGGCGGCCCTCCATCGCCTTGACGGACCGGTAATCATCGGCGAGCAACCTCTCCTGAACCAGCTCGAAGGGAAGGATTCGGCCGACCCAGCCTTCCTGAACCTCCTGGTCCTTTCCCTCTTTCTTTTTCAGGACCATATTCGGGTCTACTTTCTTGACCGCCTCAAGGCCTTCCGCCTGGATAATCTCCAGGTCGCCCGAAACCTTCGACCACTCGTCGTCGAGGATCTGGTAGGCCCCGTACTTGTCGATCAGGGGAACGGAAGCGAGGCGCTTGAAAATCGCCTCGCTCAAGACGGACTCCTCGGAACCGAGATTCACCGTCAGGGCGTTTTCGATAAGGTCTTTCTTCACGAGGCGGTCAAAGCCCTTGAACGCCGCGGCAAAGCGCTCGGCGAAACCTTTCACGTCCGCGTTGGAACGAATCGTCTCCTTAACGTCCTTCGCCTTGAGGCTCGCGTACGCGTCGGTACTCTTGGAAAAAAGCTCAACCCGGAGCGATGGAAAGGCCGCCCAGTATTCGCCCAGGGCGTCGATCTCGTTTTTCGGGATGCCGCCGAACATGGTCGCGTAGAGATCCTGGCTTTCGCCCTCGGAGGAATCGACGTAGCGGGGAATGTTCAGGTTGTACTCGTTGTCCCGGATCTCGTCGAGTTCCGCTAGCTTCGCGTAACCGGCCACCGTTTGGCGGGCGATCACCGTATCTGCGATGCGCCGGATGTCCGACGCGCGGAGCGCGTTATTCTTGCCGACTTTCACGAAACCCTTGGAGGCGTCCACCACGAGCACGTCGCGCGCCGTCCGCTTTTGCCTAAGCACCAGGATAACCGTGGGAATGCCCGTCCCGAAAAAGATATTCGCGGGAAGCCCGATAATCGTTTCGATATGGCCGTTTTCCAAAAGCTTGCGCCTGATCGAGCCCTCCTCGCCGCCCCGGAAAAGTACGCCGTGGGGCAAAACGATGGTCATGATCCCGTCGGGCTTGAGGTGATACAGCTCGTGGAGCAAAAAGGCGTAATCCGCCTTTGACTTGGGCGCGAGGCCGAAAGCGGCGAAGCGAGGATCGGTTTCCCTGGAAGACGGGTCCCATTTTTGGGAATAGGGCGGGTTCGAGACTACCGCGTCCACGTACAGCGGGTCGTACGAACCGACGGGGTCGTTCTCGTCGAAATAGGGCCAGTCGTTTTCCAGGGTATCGCCGTTCCGGGTCACGATATTGTCGATCAAAATGCCGCGCATGACGAGGTTCATGCGGGTCAGGTTGTAGGTATTCTGCTTGAGTTCCTGGGCGTAATACTTAATGCCCCGGTCGTCGCTCCGGTGCCTGGCGACGCTACTGCCGATATTAATGAGGAGAGAGCCCGAACCGCTCGTGGGATCGTAGATGCTGATCTCTTTTTTATGCTTGAGGTGGTGGGCCACGAGTTCCGACATAAGGAGAGACACTTCGTGGGGCGTGTAGAATTCCCCCGCCTTTTTTCCCGCGTTCGCAGCGAAATTGCTGATCAGGTATTCGTAGATAAAGCCCAGAACGTCGTAATCCTGCTTGCCGTCCATGGGGATATCCTTGATCAGTTGCATGAGGGCGCTAATCGCCTTCGTCTGGGCCGCCGCGCTTTCGCCCAACTTGCTCAATCCCGTCTCCAGGGTATCGAAAATCCCGTCGAAAACCTTCTTGTGCGCGGGATTGATGTGGCGCCGAAAGGCTGAAAGCGCGTCCCGCACGTTGGAAACGTCGAAATCCTTTCCCCTGGCGAGCCAAGAGGAAAACAAGTCCCCGTAGGCGATGAAGTATCCGTTGTTTTCCTTGAAGTACTTGACCGCGTCGGCGTCATCCTCGGTGAGGGCCCTGATATCGGCTTCGGAAAGCTCGGCCTTGCGGGCGAATTTCAGCTCGTTGTCGGAAAGGTACTTATAGAAAATAAAGCCCAGAATGTAGTCTTTATACTCGTTCGCCTCAATTTTCGATCGCATCTGGTTCGCCGATTCCCAGATTTTTGCCGCTAATTGCTGCTTGTTCATGTATGGGTTCCTCGATTGTACGATGTGGGTCAGGGTATTGTAGCGTAGAAAGGCGAATTTATAAAGAAAAGCGCCCGTTAAAGTTCATCAAGGCACATCGATAACGCCTTCTCCGCCTCGCGCTCCCAGGCCGCCCGCGGCGTAAGGCGGTACGATTCCAAAAGGTCGCGCAGTCTCGCGGAGAGCTCGCGGTTACGCGCGTGGCCGGGGGAAAGGCAGGCGGTGCCGTTCTCGGGGTTGAGCACGAATAGGCGCGAACGGCGGCCCGCGCGGCGCCAGCTTTCCTCGGCCGTAACGGTTTCGTGCAGGTAAATGCCGCCGCGGTCCGAGAGGAGGAACCAGGAACCAGCCGCCTTCCCCAAGCCGCCGTTCCCGAGGCGCCTTCCGTCGGCCAGGGAGGCCCGAACGAGGGCAAGGGCCGATTCCAGGTGAAGGTCGCCGTCGCGGCTAACGTAGCAGGCGAGGTAGCGGGTACGGGGAACGACGCGGGAGAGGATACCGCGCGCGGCGGGAAGAACGCGCAGGGTCAGGGTATAATCGGCCTCGTCGCGGAGAACCTGCCCCGCGACGAAGCGGAGGGCCGCGCCCTCCAACGGCGAGGCGCCAGGCCGCTCAATCGGGCCGTCAGCCGCGCCCGCGTTCGGATCGCTATTCACGGGCACGTTCTCCCCGGCAAGGGCTCCCTGCCGCGCCGGCTGCGCGCGAGGGCGAGCCGTCGCCTTCGGGCGTCGGCGGTCTCCCCCCGTGGCGCCTTCTGCCTCGATCCCATTCGAGCGTTCCAGGGCCCGCTCATGCGGTCAAATCCTGAACCCGGAGAGTTCTTTTTCCAGTTCGGTTACCGCCTCTATGTTGCGGTCTACCTCGCGGCGGACGGCGAGAAAGGCTTCCTCGAGCCGGCCCATGGCCTCGGCCTGCGCGCCGGCGCGTACCGAGAGCCCGGTAAAGCGTTCGAGGGCCTCGCCGAAACGGCCGGCCATTTGCTGCGTCTCGCGTTCCTGGGCGGATATGCGGTCGCGTACGGAATGGGAGGTTTCCACCACCTGCTCCACGGAGTTGACCACCATCTGGGTTCCCTCGGACTGCTCGCGCATTGCGGCGGCGATTTCCCGCGCGATGCCGGCGGCCTCGCCGATGCCCTCGGAGAGGGAGTCGAAGGACTGCGCGGTGGAGGAGGACGATTCAACGCCGCGCCGCACGCGGTCGCCCATTTCGGATACCAGAGACTTGATTGTTTGGGTTTGCTTCGCGGCGCTGCTCGCGAGGGATCGGACCTCGTCGGCGACTACGGCGAACCCGGCGCCGCTGTCCCCGGCGTGGGCCGCCTCGATGGCGGCGTTCATGGCCAGCAGGTTCGTGTCGCCCGCTATCTTCGAGAGGGAACCGAGGACCTTGAGGACCTTCGCCGCCGATTTTTCTATCTCGCCGATGGCCCCCGCCGTCTCCGACACCAGGGAGGCGCCCGCTTGTCCGCGCTCGGAAAGCCTTTCGGCGACCTCGCCGGACCGGTTGGTCATGGTTTCCACCGAACGGATATTCGCGGCCATCTCTTCCATGGCCGAGGCGGTATCGTCGGTGAACCGGCGCTGGGAGTCCACGGCCTCGGAAACGGCCGCGCTGGCGGCCCGGAGCGCGTCCAGGGAAGCGGTGAGGCTTCGGGTCTCCCCGGCTTGCCGCTGAATGTCGGCGCTGAGGGCCGAGGCGGCGTCCCGCGCGGCGAAGGTCACGGATTCCGATTCCCGCATGACCGTATCGATGGCGACCGCTACGTCCCGCGTTTCGTCCGAGGCGCGCGCGATCCGCTCAACCACGGAGCGGAACCGCTCCAGGAGCCGGTTAACCGCCTCGCCCAACTCGCCGAATTCGTCGGTGTCCCTCAGGGAGAGCCGCTTGGTCAGGTCGCCCTCGCCGTCCACCACGTCGCGAATCCGCGCGATCAGGGCGTAGATGGTGTCTTTCGACTCGAAGGACCGGGCCGCCTGGGCGAACACGCAGACTACGGCAAGGAAGAAGGCGCTCAGGAAAAAGACCGCCATTTCCCGGGACTCGAAAGACGCGCCCGACTCCCAAGGCAGGGCAAGGCTATCGACGCTGAAGCCGGGCCGATCCATGACGCCGGTGATTAAGCGGGGAACCCCTTCCCGGTACATGGCGGCGGCGGTCGGCCCGGTCCCGCCCGCGGAAACCACGGCGTCGAAGGTGAGCGTCCGCAGCTGGTACAGGGGGTGCGCGTTGAATTGCAGATAGGTCGCGACGTATACCACGACGGCCGCCACCTGCCCGACCTGGCGGATGGAACTGCGCATGGAACGGCGCCGCTGACCGATCTCGGTCATGCCGAGCCGGTCGCGCAGTTCCGCGAACACCACGCCGTGGAAGGCCGTTTGGGCAGAGGCGTACATGATCGCCCCCATGCAGTTGGAAACCAGGATAATCATGTTATGGAGGGAGGCGAAACCCGCCAAACCTTCCACGGCGATGACGAATATCACGTAGCCCAGGGCGAAGCCCAATACGTTGAGCGCCAACACCAGATAGGCGAAACGGAGCATCTTCAATCGGGTTTTTTCGATCGTCTTGGGGTCCAGGGCGTCGCCGGCGCGAAGCCTGGCCAGGGCCCGATCAAGCGGCCGCGCGTAAAAGTACATGATCAGGCCGAAGATGATCGAGGGGGGAATCACGTACATCGCGAGGAATTTGGCGACGTAGGCGGGCAGGTCCGAGAGGTCGGAGATGCCGAGAACGGCGTTGTCCCGGAAATATCCGAGCGTTTGCATGAATACGTAGATGACGAAAATCATCACGATAGAGACGAGGCTGGCGGTTCTGGCGATGTGGGGTTTCTTGGGGGCCGGGGTTTCGTTCATCCGTACATTCTTCACGGCTTATCCGGCCCCTGTCAAGAGCGTTTTTTATCGATTATCGTGAAGAACGATTACCCGCCGGTACGGGAGGGGGCAGCGCGTCTGATTCGAGGCCGAGATAGGCCGCGAAACGGGCGAATTCCCGCCGCAGGGCTTCCAGGAAGGCGGTCCGGTCCGAACCGTCCAGCCAGGGTTCCAGCCAAAGGTTCAAGACGGTCGCCCGGCCCCGTTCCTTGGATACCGCCGGCTCGATCCGGGCCGCCAGGTCGTTCCCCCAGAGCACGGGCAGCACGTAATAGCCGTAGGCGCGCTTTTCCTTGGGAAGGTAGACTTCCCAGGAGTACGCGAAGTCGAATAGTTTCGCGATTAGTTCGCGTTCCCACAAAAAGTTGTCCAGGGGAGCCAGTATACGGGCCTCCTTCGCGTCGCGCCCCCGGCTTCGCTCCTGTACCCCCGCTTCGTCCCGGGCCGACTCAAGGTCTGCGAACTCGTCGGCCGCGACGTAGAGGGGCCGCGAGATCCCGCTCACCGAAAAGGAGCGCAGGGCGCCCTCCGCCGTCAGGGAATCGAAGAGGGATTGCCGATACGCGCCGTCGGCCAGGGCGGGGCCGATACCCTGCCACAAGACGCCTCCCTTGTTCCACAGCGCCCCCACCGCGCGTACGCGGCGCAGGACGAACCACTTATGGTAGGCCCCGTCGCTCTCGAAGGGATCCTTTGCCCGGAGGATATCCGCGGGTACAAGCCGCTCGATGAGGTCGAAGGTTTTACGGGTGCCGTTTTTCGCGTGTACCCCCACGGCGCCGGCGACGAAGAGGTATTCAAGCGCGGCCCCCGCGGCGTTCCGGTGGCCCCAGCCGCCCGCCGGAACCTTTCCGAGGTCTATTTCGTCGCCCCGGAGCGGCCCGCGCTCCCGCAATTCCCGGAGGATATAATCGGCCTTCTCGAGGGCCCCGACGGAGCCGCGGCGCGTCATTACGGCGCGGTATTCCGATTCCTTATCGGCGCGAAGGCGGGCGAACCGGGGCCAGTCCCGCGCGTGAATGAGGCTCATCATTTTATCCCAGCCGTCCATCACGGTCCGCGAGCCGTACGTCTTGCCGTACAGGTCGCCCGCGCGGTACCCTTCTACGCGGGACTGAAGCACGAGATCGTGGTTTCGGCCCACCACGTTCAGGGGATCGTACTGGATACAGCCCAAGCGGTCAGGCAGGCGGGCGCACCATTCGTCCAGGGTAACGCGCCGGTCAAAGCCCTGCCGGGCCGCCAGAAACCGCCGAACGCCCTCTTTTTCGATTTGTTTACGCATGGCGAACGCAGTATATACCGGAAACCGTGACACCTACCGTCACCGTTGGTGACAAACGGCTTTTTCTGGGGAGTTACACTTAAAAAGGAGTTTTTTTATGGAAGACAATCAGACGATTCGTCCGGACCGCAGGCCGCTTTCCGTGGCGGCAGGCGCCCTTTGCGTCATTCTCGGCGCCCTCTGGCTTGCCGATTCGGTGTTCGGATTCGGTATTTTTACCATGGACCGGCTGTGGCCCCTATTCGTCCTGGTGCCGGGACTAACCTTCGAGTATTACCATTACCGCGTTGCCCGGGTTCCGGGATTCCTGGTCCCCGGCGGCATCCTCACGGTGATCGGGCTCCTTTTCTTCTTTGAGACCTTCACGTACTGGCGGTTCTCGCAATATACCTGGCCGGTATACATCCTCGCCGGTACCGCGGGTCTGGCCCAGCTTTCCGCCGCCGTGGGCAATCCCCCGGGGCTCCTGGGCGTGGTCGCGGCATTGGGCCTCGTCTTCGCGATCA
This sequence comes from Spirochaetota bacterium, assembly GCA_023443865.1. Classification (GTDB taxonomy): domain Bacteria; phylum Spirochaetota; class Spirochaetia; order Treponematales; family Treponemataceae; genus Teretinema. Next base: position 81,476 of record JAEZST010000011.1, read on the forward strand.
GCTCGATTTCGGTGCTCTCGTCGGCGCTGTTCCGGGTCATTCCCTTCAAGATTATCCTGCCCCTGACCCTGATCGCCGCCGGGGCGTGGATTATCGTCGCCGGAAGCAAAAAGCCAAAACAGTAACGTTCAGCCGCGCCGCATTCCGCGGCCGCGTCACGGGAATGCAGAAGCGCCGCTCACCGCGGCTACCAGGGTTCCCAGGGCGATAAGGCCGCCGGCACGGAAGAGATTGCCCACGGATACGCCGAAGGGCACCGCGTCGGGGGCGGACTTGAGAAACCGGAGCGTGCCGCGGGCCGCCTGCGGGGCCGCGAGCAAGGCCGCGAGCGCGAAGGGCGGCAAACAGCCCAAGGCGACCGCGGCGAGCGTTACCAAAAAGGCGGAGGCCTGAAGGGCAGCGAAGAGCCTGAGCGCGGCGGCCCTGCCGACCGTCAGGGGAAGGGTAAGGCGGCCGGACGCCCGGTCGGCTTCCATGTCCCTGATATTATTGGCGAGCATAACCCCCGCGATCAAAATCGCGAAGGGCGCGGAAGCGAGGATTATCGCGCCCGCTTCGGCCAGGTTGACCGACAGCGCGGCCAGGGGCCACCGAAGGTCCAAGGAAACGGGCGCGCCGCTTCCGATCGAAAACTGGACGTACGTCGCCACGAACGGAATGCCCGCTCCCATGGTGACCCCCGAAAACAGTTCCCCGAAGGGCGTCCGCGAGATCGGAAGCGGGCCCGCCGAATACGCGAGCGCCACGCCCACGGCCGCGGCCCCGACGAAAAAGACCAAGGCGTCGGTCCGGAAGGCGAGCGATAGCCCCGCGGCGATTCCCGCGCAAAAAAGAAGCGCAGTAACCGCAACGGCGGCCCGGAAGGAAAGGCCGGCCGGCCCCTCCCCCCGCCCGACTGAGGAACGGGCGCTCCGTCGCCAGTCCATGGCGTTGTTGAGCGCGGTGGTCGCCAAATCGACGGGAAGCAGGCTCGCGAAAAAAAGCGCGGTGTTTTCGGGGGAGAAGGCGCGGTACCGCCACGCGGCCCAGGCCACGCCGAAGATGAAGGGTACGAGGCTCGCGGCCTTCGTACGGGGTTCCGTCAGTTCGATCAGGGAGCGGATCGCGGCCCATGGCCGTTCGGTTTCGCGCGCCATATCAGGTTTTAAAGACCGGGAGACGGGCGAGATAGGCGATATCCTCGCCCGCGTAGCCCCCCTCCTCCAGCAGTACCGCCGCCTTACCGACCACCTCGCACCGGGCCCGGCTTAAAAGGCGCTCTATGGCGGAAAGCGAGCCGCCCGTGGAAACCACGTCGTCCACCACGCATACCCGCTTTCCCGCCAGGCGCTTCCGTTCGGGCCCGTCAAGCACGAGGGTTTGGGTTCCTCGCGTGGTAATGGAGGTTACCGACTCCGCGATCGCGTCGCGCATATAGGCCTTCAAGTCCTTTCGCAATACCACGTAATCGATATGCAGCCGAACGGCCAGGGCATGGGTCAGGGGAATCGCCTTCGCCTCGGGACAAACGAGCGCGTCTATCCTGTTTTTGGGAAACGCCGGATGCCGCAAAAGGTTCTCCGCGGCGTATTCCACCATTTCGGTATCGCCGAGCATCACGAAACTGGCAATCGAAACGCCGTTTCCTAGGGGTATTACCGGCAATTCCCGGGTTAGTTCGCCGATTTTCAGGGTATATGATTCCATACCATGCAGAATACCGCGACGGCGAACGGATGCCAAGGGAATTCCGTCGGGGGAACGCGGCGGGGCCGCCCTCATTCCCCACGGATGAGGACGACGGCGATCCTGCCGCGGGGCCAGCACTTCTCCAGGATGGACCAGACGTTGCATATCCGGTCGGGGCTCGAGCAGTCAGTGCACGTCCCGGTTTTTTGGCAGGGAGTCCGTAAGTCGGCGTTCCGCCGCGCGTTCGCGGGGGCGATTTCCCGCTTAACCCGTTCCATGGCGGCCTCTCGGTCGGAAACGATCTTCCCCTCACCCGCGAAGAGAGCGACCCTGCGGGGGCCGAAAGCGATTCCGGTTACCCGGTTTCCCGCCATATCGAGATTGACGATCTTACCGTCCTCGGTCACGGCGTTGGCGCCGGCCAGGAAAAGATCGGTCAGGAGCCCGCGCCGGGAGGTTTCCAGGCTTTCGTCCCATAGGTCGCCCGGGAAGGGGTCGATAAACTCGATATCCGACCGGGAGCGCAGGCCCTCGATTATTCCGCACGAACGGAGCGTCTCGGAATCGCCGTACGACACGGAGGCGGGGGCTATGGAAGGAAGGAGCGTCCCGAAAAACAGGTCGCGCGCGCCGTCCATTCCGTCCGCGATATACGGTTCAAAGCCGTTTCTCCGCAACGCGTCCGCTACCCGCTCTATCATAGATTGCCCCCTACAGAAATGCCGAATTCGCGGGCCAACGCGAGGAAGGTTTCCGCGAGATCAGTAAAGCGCATTTCCGCGTACCGGTCCAGGTGGGTCGGCATATCGTTCACGATAACGATCTTGCCTCCCGCGTTGACGGTATACTCGGGAAGGAGCGACGCGGGCCTGACGGCCAGGGAGGAGCCGAGCACGAGCATAAGGTCGGCCCGCCGCGCCTCGTCCGCCGCGCGGGAAAGCGCCGCCTCGGGTAGGTTTTCCCCGAAAAATGTGATGCCGGGCTTTAAGGCGACGCCGCAATCGGGACAGGAGGGAACCGCGCCGGAGCGGACTATCGCCGCCGCCTCCGCGAAGGGCATCGAGTAGCCGCAGCGCCCGCATCGGTGCCGCTTCGGCGAGCCGTGTATCTCTATCGCGTTTTTGCTCCCCGCCTTTTCGTGGAGGAGGTCCACGTTCTGCGTTATCAGGGCCGCGAGGAAGCCTTGTTCCTCCAGCGCCGCCAGGACCGCGTGCACCAGCGAGGGCCGCTTTTCGTCCAGAGCGTAGATAAAGTCGCGGGACAGGGAATAATACACCGTGGGGTCCTCGCGAAACACGGCGAGATCGAACATGCGGTCCGCGTCCACGGTTTGGTACAGGCCGTTTTTGCCCCGAAAATCCCGGATACCCGAGAGGGTACTCACCCCGGCGCCCGTAAACGCCACGCAATGCCGGGCGTTCCGTATATATTCGGCGAGCCGCGCGACGCCGCCTTCACGGGCTTCGCCGGTCATCGGGCTAACTCCCATACGACGCTCCTTAAAAGGTACCGGGGGTTTCGGCCAGGAATTCCCGGTACAGGGCGCGAAACGCGTCTTGATTGCGCTCGAAGCAGGCGAAAATAGCGGGGTCGAAATGGCTTCCGGCACCTTCCTTCATGAGCGCGAAGGATTCCTCGAAGCCGAAGGGCGCTTTATAGGGCCTTCTAGTGGTGAGCGCGTCGAGCACGTCGGCAACGGCGACGATACGGGCCGAAAGGGGAATGCGCTCTCCGGAGAGTCCGGCCGGATACCCCGAGCCGTCCCACCGTTCGTGGTGGGCGGCGGCGATTTCGATTCCCATCCCGAAAAAGGCGCGGCCCTTGCGGGAGAGGGAATTCTCGGCCTCTCGCAGCACGTTCGCCCCGTACGTGGCGTGGGTTTTCATGTGCTCCCACTCCGCCTCATCGAGTTTCCCCGGCTTCAAAAGCACGTCGTCGCGAATTCCCACCTTACCGATATCGTGCATGGGGCTGAACCGCCCCAATTCCCGGATATATTCCGCCGTTATCGGCTCCGCGCGCACTCCCTCGGACTGCATGAGCCGGGCCAACAGCACCGTATAGCGGCTCATCCGGTCCAGATGGTCGGCAGTGTCCTCGTCACGCGCCTCGGCCATCTTCGCGAGCGCGAGGGTACTCGCGTATACGAGCTCGTCCACGAAGATATCCTTCTCGAAGGCCAGGGCTATGGCGTTGCGGATATTCCGCAAAAAACTGAGATGCAAGTCGGAATAGCAGTCTTTCGTGAGGCTCGAAAAAAAGATAAAGCCCAAGGGCGCGCCGTTGAGGGAAAGCGGCAGGGTGATGGACGCCCGGATACCGGACTCTAAGAGAATTTTGGTGTACTCCCGCGGCTCCTTGCCCGAAGAATACGATTCGAGGTCATTAATGACCCGGGGAGCGCCCGATTCGAGGATGGGCCCGAGGGAACTGCCCTCGAGGTCCCAATCCCGCTCTCCCAACCGCTTCGGGAGGGAGGGAAGCGCACCGCCCGATTCCCCGTAGGCCGCGATCAGCCTCGTTCCCCGATTGCCGGCGAAGGTCGCCACGCCGATATAGTCGTAGGGAACGTAGCTCCTAAACGTCTTAAAAATAATCGAAAGGGTTTCCTGAAACGAGGAACCCTGGCTTATCACGCCCACCAGCCCTACCATGTCCCGCAACGCGGCGAAGGATTGGGTGACTTCGCGGGTAAGCGCCGAATACCGGCGTTTTCGCCTGTCCCCGTCATGATTCTCGAAAACCCCGAGATTGCGTATTCCCTGGTAGAAGACCGAATAGGGCTCCATGAGGAACACGTAGGTTCCGTAGAGAAACCAGATCGCCAGGATAATCAAGGCGAAAACGGTTACCGTATACAGGGTCTCGTTGCGGGTTCCCCGGGCGGAAAACCGGGCGAGGGCCATGCCGTTCAGCCGATCGGAGAGCTCGAGGAGGGTCCCCTCGTTTTCGTTGATAAAGATTATCGCCGAACGGAAAGAGGCGTCCTTTACCTCGCTTGCCGCCACGGTTTCAAGCCGCGGAAGGAAGGAAAGCCATAGGGAGCGGAGCTCGCCGATGGTCGAGGCGAATCGGGGATCGTCAAGGTCGAATAGCTCCAGGGGCTTGCCGGTTTCGGCGCCGACGGGGGAAGCGGCCTTAACGACGTCCAAGGGAAGATACCCCGCGGATACGTGGGCAAGGACGGAATCAAACGACTTCGCGGCGGAGCGCAAGTCGAATCGGGTATCAACGAGCTTGGCGCGAAGCGTATCCGTATCCTGAAGCCTGTCTTCCGTCTCGAGGGCGTCCAGGAGCGAGGATATGCGGTTTACGTCCTTCGCGACCATTTGGGTCAACATGCGCTGACGGCCCAAGACGTTTAAAATGCCGTTATGCTCCGCCTCGTGCGCGTCGAATACGACGAACGAATAGGCGACCAGGCAGGCGACAACGGCGATCGTTATTGCCACGGCTATAAAACGGAATTTGAAGAATTTGGTGAGGGACGACTGCTGGACGCGGTCTTGTCCGGGCCGCCTTTTATTGTGAAGGTCTTTCGGGCTCATAATCTGCTTTAAGAGTCCGTCATAAAGGCGGACAAGTCAAGCTTGCCGGGCGAGGATAGCCAAAGGAACGGTTCCTGTCCGTATTATCGGAAACCGTTACCGCCCGTTTACGTACCGGGCGTTATACTCCCGGTTTACCTCGGCGATTTCCTTTTCGCCCTCTATGTAGGGCATAAACAATTCCCAGGGATCGCCTCCCCCCAAAACCCCGCAGGCAGAGCAATTGTCGCAGCCTCCGCCGCCGCATGAAAGGGACCGCCTCACGATTTCCTCCCGCTCCTCGCGGGTCGTATTCGCTATCGAGAAAGGATTCATAAAACCTCCTCACCTTCGCCCTTCAAAGATAATCTCTCCATGGGGAAAATACCAGAGTTTTAATATCTTTTTAGTAGGTTTTCGAACCATCAATGCTAGGTTTCCGCCCTGTCATTCTTACCAGGCCGGGGCAAGCGGCGTAATCTTCAGCCGGGACGGCCTGATTCGCGCGGTTATCGACCGCGTGCAGGGTATTGACCTGAAGGCGGATATACAGAAGTACCGAATCACCACCGTCATCGGCATCGTGGATCGGGAGGGCTTCACGGTAGCCGTAAAAAAGCGGGGGTGCGCGGATCTTCGCCTGGGCTAGTCGCCCCGCTTCGATCGCGCGCGCGCGGCGGCTCCGCGCGAGGTCCCGTCTACCCGCGTGGCGCCCCCTGCCTCAATCCCGAATTACCCGCCCGGCCCCTTTCAATCCACTTTCGCGCCTTTTTTCGCCCATACGGGCAGACTCATGAAGCCGTAGGTCTCGTTCATCCATTTTCCGCCCGTCTCGGTTCGGCCGTCGATCAGGTGAACCCATTCCCCCGCGGGGAGCCAGTATTCCACGCTGCCTTCGGCGGTCATCACCGGGGCGACGAGGACGTCCGGGCCGAGCATGTACTGGCGGTCGAGCCAGGCGCAGGTCGGGTCGCCGGGGAACTCGAGGAGCATGGCCCGCATGACCGGGATCCCGCGCTCGTGGGCCTCGCGGCCGCATTCGAGCAGGTAGGACATGAGACGGTTCTTGAGGGCCGTGAAGGTCCGGGTAACCTCGACGGATTCCTCGTCGATATTCCAGGGCACGCGGTAGGAGTTGCTGCCGTGGAGCCGGCTGTGGGACGAGAGGAGGCCGAAGGCAAGCCAGCGCTTGAAGAGGTCGGCCCGCGGGGTTCCCTCGAAGCCGCCGATGTCGTGGCTCCAGAAACCGAAGCCCGAAAGGCCGAGGGAAAGGCCGCCCCGAAGGCTTTCGGCCATGGATTCGAAGGTCGATTCGCAGTCGCCGCCCCAGTGAACCGGGAATTGTTGGCCCCCCGCGGCGGCGGAACGCGCGAAAAGGCAGGCGTTGCCGGGCCCGAGCTTGCGCTCCAGGAGCTCGAAGACCGTGCGGTTGTAGGCCTGGGTATAATAATTATGCCACTTTTGCGGGTCGCCCCCGTCGTGCCAGGCGACTCCTACGGAGGGGATGCGCTCGCCGAAGTCGGTCTTGAAGGCGTCTACCCCGATGTCCAGGAGGCGCTCGAGTTTTTTCGCGTACCAGGCGCAGGCGTCGGGGTTGGAGAAGTCCACGATTCCCATGCCCGCCTGCCAAAGGTCGGTTTGCCAGACACCGCCGTCGTCCTTCTTGAGGAGGTAACCCTTCTCGGCTCCCTCGGCGAAAAGGCCCGCCCGCTGGGCGATATAGGGGTTGATCCACACGCAAACCTTTACGCCCTTGGCCTTTATCCGCTTGATGAGGCCCGCCGGGTCCGGGAAGGTTTGGCCGTCCCACTCGAAGTCGCTCCAGTGAAAGCCCTTCATCCAGAAGCAGTCGAAATGGAAGACCTTCAGGGGAATTCCGCGGTCGAGCATGCCGTCGATAAAGGACATGACCGTATTCTCGTCGTAGCCCGTGGTAAAGCTCGTGGTGAGCCAGAGGCCCCAGGACCAGTCCGGCGGCAGGGCGGGACGGCCCGTGAGGGCGGTGTAACGCTCGAGTATCTTTTTCGGGTCCGGGCCGTAGATAACGAAGTATTCGATCGACTCTCCGGGCACGCTGAACTGCACCCTTGAAACCTTCTCGCTCGCCACTTCGAAAGAAACCCTGCCCGGGTCGTTCACGAAAATCCCGTAACCGCGGTTGGTCATGTAAAAGGGAACGTTCTTGTAGGTTTGCTCGCTGGCGGTGCCGCCGTCGGCGTTCCACATATCCACGGTCTGGCCGTTTTTCACGAAGGGCGTAAACCGCTCACCCAGGCCGTAAGCCATTTCCCCCACGCCCAGGGCGAACTCTTCCTTCATGAACGGCGCGCCGTTTACGCCAAGGCCGTCGGACGGGGCGCCGCCAGCGGCGCCCGCGGCGTCTACCATGTAACCCGCCGACTTGGCCTGGTTGGCGGTGAGGGGTTTCCCGTCGCCGGTCCATTCGACTAGCCAGGGTTCGTTAAGCCTAATCCGGGCCTCGAGCCCGCCGGATTTGATCCTGGCGAAGGACGGCGCCGCGCCGAGCCCGATTCCGGGGTCTACCGACGGGCCCAGCTCGATCTCGGGAACGAAGCGCGGGTCGCGGGAAAGCGCGAAGGCGGGGCCGTTTTTCGCCGCGCCCTCGAAATGGGAAAGGCGTACCCGAATCACCCCCTCGGCGGGGCTCGAATACCGCGCGGTGATCAGGGGAGCGTTCAGCGTATCGCCCCGCGATCTCGTCGGCTTTACCGCGGCGTATACCGCGAGCTCGTCGCCCCGTCTTTCGGCGTCCAGGGCTTGCGTCGCGAAATGGGGCGCGATCCCGTCCTTGATCATCCAATATCCGTTGGTAAATTTCATCGCATCGCTCCTGTCGATTCAATTATAGCTAAGAAAAACGTTTCGGGGAGGCAGAGCGGGGGTGGGCGGGCGAACGACCCACGGGCGGAGCCGCCGCCCGGAAAGGGCGACGCGGGGCGCCGGCGCGATCCAGGAATGCCCCGCAAACCCAAGCCTTTCCGCGAAACCGGCCTCGCCGGAATCCCTATGCTTCCAGGATCGGCAGCGCCGCTCCGTCCCGCACGAAAAGGGGAATATGTTCCCAGGGCGCCGGGGCCGTAACGGTACTGCCGCCATCGTGTATGGTACCCGTATGCGCGTTCTTCCACCTCGCGCCCGCGGGCAAGTACACCTGGCGTTCCGTAACCCCCGCCTCGAGAATCGGCGCCACGAGTAGGTCCGGGCCGAACATGTAGGCGCTTTCGTAGTCCCATGCCTTCACGTCGTCGGGGAAGTCGAAAAAGAGGGGCCGCATGATCGGCTCGCCGGTTTCCGCCGCCGCCCGGTGCAGGCCGCGGATATAGGGCCTCAGCCGCTCCCGAAGGCGCAGGTGGGCGCGCAGGACGGGATATGCTTTCTCGCCGAAAGACCAAATCTCGTTATCCGAGCCGGATCCGAACTGCTGGATTCCGTTCCGTACCGCCTGTTGGGGCGGGCGATAGGGGGACCTGTCGCCGTGAAGCCGGAACACCGGGCACAGGGTCCCCCATTGGAACCAGCGCACCAGAAGCTCCCGGAAATCCTCGTTCTCCGTATAGCCCGAGTGGAAGCCCCCGATGTCCGAGGTCCACCAGGGAATGCCGGCCAAGCCCATGGAAAGGCCGGCGGCAAGCTGTTCCCGCATTGAACGGAAACTCGAGTGGATATCGCCGCTCCACACGAGGGCCCCGTACCGTTGGCTTCCCGCCCAGGCGGTACGCACGAGGCTGAGGGGGTTTTCCACCCCTTCCGAGCTGAGTCCGTCGTAAAAGGCCTTTACGTACATCACGGGATACAGGTTGGTAACCTTCAGCGCCGGGCCGAGCCAATAACGGAAAAGGTCGAAATCGTACACGCCGAATTCCGGCTCCGCCTCGTCGAGCCAGAAGGTTTTTATGCCGTGCTTAAAATAGTTTTCCCTCGCCTTTGACCAGATAAAATCGCGGGCGCCGGGATTGGTGGCGTCGAAGAAGGCGGTTTCGCCCATCCAGTTCATGTTGATCCTCAAGGATCGCTCCGCCTGGATCAGGAAGCCCCGCTCTTCCATGGCCCGCCTGTTTTCGCTTCTCGTATCAACCGTGGGCCAGATCGAAACCATGAGCTCGATGCCGAGGGACTTCAGTTCCGACACCATGCCCGGCACGTCGGGCCAGTCTTCCGGGTCGAAGCGCCAGTCGCCCTGCGCGGTCCAATGGAAAAAGTCCGCTACGATCATGTCCATGGGTAAGCCGCGCCGCTTGTGCTCGCGGGCGACGCCCATAAGCTCTTCCTGGTTGCGGTAGCGCATGCGGCACTGGGTAAAGCCGAGACCGTATTCGGGCATTTCAGGAACCCTGCCGGTCACCGCCGTATAGCGTTCGAGTATGCCGGACGGCGTGTCGGCCGCGCAGATCCAGTAGTCTGCCTGGTCGGTCACCGAGGCGGACCACTGGGTCACGTTTCGCGCGAAGTCGGCGCGGCCCACGGCGGGATTGTTCCAGAGAAAGCCGTAACCGAGATTCGAAAGGTAAAAGGGAACGGAGGATTGGGCGTTTCGGTGGGCTAGCTCGAGGGTTGAGCCCTTCTTGTCGAGGTACGGGTCCTGGTACTGGCCCATCCCGAAGATTTTCTCCCCTTCCCTCGCCTCGAAGCGGAAGCAGGCACGCCAGGCGCCGCCTAAGTTGCCCTGAATTTCCCGGGCGTCCAGGTTGAGGGGGCTCGTAAAACGTTCCAGGTTTTTTCGGTTGCGCCAGTATTCCTCGAGGAGCGTCTCGCCCTTGGCGTTCACGAAACGAATCCAGCCCTCGCCGTTTAGCTCGGCCGTAAGGTTTCCGTTCGTCACCCTGGCTCCCGACGCGCGCGAAAAAGCCGTGGCCTTTCCGCCTTCGGCGTTGGCGTTTCCGTCGCCGATCCGTTCCGCGACCGCTTGCGGGTCAATAAGCCTGATATCGGCGGCAGAACCGAAAGTCGCGTTCGCGTCGGCTTGGGCGAAACCGGCCTTTCCGGTTTCTTTTCGCGGAATGAGCGCCCAATCCTGGGAGAAGTCTATCTCCGGGTTTCGGGTCACGCGGACACGAATGGCGTCGCGTCCCCATGGCTCAATCCGTAACAGTTCGGTATCTTCGCGGCGAATGAGGGCGCCGCCTTCGATTGCGTAAAGGGCCATCTCAAGCCCCCCTTTTCCGGGTATTCGAGGTCACAAAGCCCGGCGGGCGGCTCCTTAATAGGGAAACGCCTCAACCGAGCGAGTTACCGCCTTTCAAGGATACACGGGGAAAGGGGTGAAGGAAAACCGGAAAAATTCGGGGCTTTTACCGCGATTATTCCTTCACGCCGCCGACGTTCAGGCCGACCACGAAATAGCGCTGCATGAACGGGTAAATCAGGATGATCGGCGCCGCGGCCACGACGGTAATCGCCGCGCGAATGCTGACCGGCGTTACGAGGTTCGACGTTTTGCTCATGGCCATGGCGCCTACGTCGGAAGAACCGCGGGCTTGGGCTTGGCTCGACTGGAGATACTCCATGAGCTTGTATTGCAGGGTGTGGAGGTACGACTTGCCGGAGGCGTAAATCAGGGTATCGAACCATGAGTTCCACGAGTTAACGGCAATGAAGAGGCCGATCGTCGCCAGGACGGGAAGCGAAAGCGGAAGCACGATCCTGAAAAAGATTATGAAGTCGCTGCCGCCGTCTATGCGGACCGATTCGATAATGCTTTCGGGAAGCGTCTTCATGAAGGTTCGGATAACCAGGAAGTTAAACGCGTTGACCATGCCGGGTATGACGTATACCCAGAAGGTATTGATCATGTGGAGGTTCTTGATAAGGAAGTAGGTCGGGATCAGGCCCGCGTTCACGTACATGGACATGACCAAGATAACCGTGAAGGGCTTCCTAAAAATGAAATAGGGCCGGGAAAGCACGTAGGCGATCATCGCCGTGAGGAAAACGCCGCTAATCATGTTGATTACGGTTCGCGCCACCGAGATGAAGAACGCGTTATAGATCGTTCCGGTGGCGAAGACCATGCGGTAATTTTCCATGGTAAACCGGCGCGGGGCGAAGGTAATGCCGCCGCGAATCGTGTCCACGGCCTGATTGAAGGATATCGCGACGGTGTTCCAGAAGGGATATATCATGATGAGGGCGAAAGCCGTCATGAAAAGTCCGTTTAGCGTATTGAAAATAATGGGTTCGACCCTCGATCCAAATGAGCGTTTCATATAAGTCGTTCCTCCCCGGCGCGTTTGGCGATCCAGTTAGCCATGAAAATAAGGGCGATATTAACCACGTTCTTGAACAGTCCCGCCGCCGTGGCGAGAGAGAAGTTGGACCGCTGAAGGCCGAACAGAAGCACGTAAATGTCGATGGTATCGGATACGTCCTGCACTAATCCGTTTCGCAGGAGGTACTGCATTTCGAAGCCGGCGTCGAGAATATGGCCGACGCTCATGATCAGAAGGATAATGATCGTGGGCTTAATGCTGGTCAGGGTGATATGCCACATTTTTTGGTAGCGGTTGCACCCGTCGATCTCCGCCGCCTCGTAGTACGTGGGGTCAATGCCGGAAATCGCCGCGAGATAGATAATCGTGTTCCAGCCGATTTCCTTCCATACGTAGGTACCGCCGATCACGCCCCAGAAGTACTTCGGTTCCGAGAGCCAGAGGATCGGCTCCTTAATGGCGTGTATGGCGACCAAAAAGTTGTTGATTGCCCCGTCTTCCACCGAGAGCATCGTGGAAACGAGCCCGGTGACGATTACCCAGGAAAGAAAGTGGGGCAGGTAAGAAATGGTCTGAATGGACCGTTTCAGGAAGGTATGCCGCACTTCGTTGAGAAGCAGGGCAAAGCCGATCGCGGTAATGAACCCCAGCGTCGTGTTAATGAAACTCATCGCCAGGGTATTACGCACCGTCTGGAGAAAGACCTTGTCCGAAAACAGGAAAGTAAACCAGCGAAGGCCGACCCACTCTTGGTTAAAGAAGGTCTTCGCCGGCTTGAAATTCTGGAAGGCCATGGTCCAGCCCCAGAGCGGCACGTACGAGAAGAGGATCACGTACAGAATAATCGGAACCGACATAATCAATAATTGGCGCTGATTGCTCAAGGTTTTCTTTAGGCGCCTTATACCGTCAGCGCGATTCGTTATAGTCTGCATTGATCCACCCCTCATGTTGCTTAATCCTTACTTCTTGCTCCAGGCCTTAACGCGGGCGCGAACCTGCTCGGTCATGTACGCTTCGTACTTGTCGATTCCGTTCGCCTTCATTTCCGCGACGTATTCCGCCCACACCTTGTCGAAATCGGCGGGCGCGGCGAGAATCGCCTTCGGGAGATACTTGCGCATGGTGGAATCGCAGCGCTGCAGGGCGATCTGACCGTCGGATCCGTCGGGCGGGTTCGGCAGGTTCCAGGTGGGGTACCAGATCGCGTTCGGCGGGGGATTCTTGTCCATGAGTTCCGCGTTGCTGGTCACGCCGTAAGCCTTCCACAGTTCCTTGTCCTCGGGGCGGGCCATGGCTTCGCGCTCGGGATAGTAGTTAACGAGGTCGGTGGGATAGCCGTCGGTGAAGGAACCTTCCCAGGTGGGGAACACGTCGCGGACGAGGAGGGCGCGATTCTGTTCCTGCCAGGTCACGTTGTCCCAGTTGGCGCGCTGCTCGGGGGTGCGGTAGGGTTCGCCCTTGGCGTTCCGCTGCCAGTCTTCGCCCTCGATACCCCATTCCAGGGTGCGCTGCACTTCTTCGCTCATGAGGTCGTTGATGAACTGGATGATGCGGACGGGATCCTTGGCCTTCACGCTGATACCGACGCCGCGTCCGAGGTTGGGCACGGGGAGGTCGCGGTAATGGGGCTTGATGTTCTTGTCGAACACGATCGGGAGCGGGGCCATGGTGCGGTTGTAGGAACCGGCGTCGCGGAGCGCGTCGTCGCCGTTGGCGAACTGCCAGCGCTGGTCGTGGATACCGAGAACGCGGCCGGAAGCGAGCTTCGCGATGTACTGGTCGTAGTTGTCGGTGAACGCGGCGCGGTCGATATAGCCCTGGGCGTTGAGCTCGTTGAGCTTCTTGAACCAGCGCTTGGAGGCATCCATGGTGAAGAAGGTCTTGTACTCATAGGTCTTGGGATCAACGACGCCGTTACCGTCGTTGGCGTTACCCATGAGGAAGTTCGGGGGATTCCACAGGCAGAACGCGTGCCAGTCGTAGGTGAGAATGGTGAACGGAATGGTCTTCTGGCCGTTGATGGTCGGATGCTTCTTGGCGTAGTTGATCAGCAGGTCAAAGTACTGATCCATGGTCACGACCTTCGGATAGCCGGCTTCCTTCAGGACTTCCTTCTGGACCCACAGGGCGGAGGCGCCGTAGTAGGGGCTCTGGTCGCGGCCGCGGATGATACCCCAGTTGGTGAGGTAGTAGATGTGGCCGTCGGGGGAGCGCATCTTCTCGAGCTGGTCGCCGAAGTGGGCCTTGATGTTCGGGCCGTATTTCTCGATGAGGTCCTCAAGGGGAATGAGGGCGCCCGCGTCGATAAACTGGGTCTCGTTCATTTCGATCAGGTCGGGATAGTCGCCGCCGGCGATCATAACGCCGCGCTTCTGGGCGATTTCGCCCACGAGGATGTCCCAGTTGAAGGTAACGCCCAGTTTTTCCTGGAGATACTTGTACACCTTGTTGTTGGCGCTGGGCTGTTGCCTAGCCTGCTGGGTGAATACGGAAATCGTAATGGGCGCCTTTCCGCCCTGGGCCGCGGGGGCGGCTTCTTTTCCGCCGCCGGCGAATGCGACCGTCGCTCCGCAAAGCATGACCGCCGCCATAACAGCTAATCTCTTCTGCATCAATTCCTCCTTATTCTCACGCTCCAAACGGAACGCGCCCCGACCGATGAATTGCATAGGAAAACGAACCCGCGAAGAGCCGCGGCCGCAACCAGGGCGCCCGGGCTCGCGCAAGACGAATTCCGAAAGAAAACCAACAGCGAGGTTAATGATTAACTTTATTTCAGGATTTTTAGGATTCGTATCAGGTTTTTCCCCTACAGTCGGCCATTACGCGCTTACTTAACCGGTTCACCGAACGAATTCGGTAAAATCACACCTCTTTGTACGCTTCGTATACCTCGAGAATTTCCGGTAGGGCCGACTCAAGACAGGAGAACACCTCGGGATCGAAATGTCCCGCCATTCCGTTCCGCATCCAGTCCAGGGCCGCGTTCACCGTCCAGGCTTCCTTGTACGGCCGTTTTGACGTAAGGGCGTCGAAGACGTCGGCCACGGCCACGATACGCCCGGCAAGGGGTATGTCGGTGCCCGACGTTTTACGGGGATATCCCGTACCGTCGAATTTTTCGTGATGGGAAACGATGATATCGAGGGCGGCATGCAGGTTTTTCCGGGAAAGAATGGCGCTCAGGCGGGTATCCATGGCGCTCATGACACGTTCGCCTATCTCCACGTGCCGCTCCATGACGTGGCGTTCATCAGCCAGGAGCGGGCCTTCCTTGCGGAGGAGGGCGTCGGGTATGCCGATCTTGCCGATATCGTGCAGGGGCGAAAACCAGAGGATTTCCCTAATAAAGGCGGGATCGAGCTGGGCGATCCGCGCGGAATACTCCCGGGCGATGATGTGCGAATAGCGGGACATGCGGGTTATGTGCAGGCTGGTCTCGTTGTCCTTTTCGCTCATGAGGGAAACGAAGGCATTGGTGGTTTCGGCAATGGTGGCCTGGATCACGTATTCCGTATAGATCGTATGCCCCACCGCCGAGGCGATTCGCGCAAGTTCCCGGCCGTGGGATTCGGAGTAGGCGCCCGGTTCCTTGCTGGATACGAAGATAAAGCCCACGCATTTGTCGCGGAACAGGAGCGGCACGGTGAGGCTGGAACGGATGCCTTCCCGCAGGAGGAGTCGCGTGGAAGCCGAGGAAACGTTTTTTTCCGCGTACGGGGACAAATCGTCTATGACCCGGGGCTCGCGGGTCAGGGCGACCCGGGCGAGGCTGGAAGAATCCAGGGGCTCCGAATACCCGGGGGCGATGCCCAAGGAGGAATAGTCGGTCAGGACGGCCTCGGCGGTGACGCGGGAATCGGGCCCGATGAACGCGAGGGCGGCCCGGTCGCAGGGCATAAAGCCCTTCACCATATCCGACACTTGCCGTAAAAGGAGGTTCATGTTCCCGGTGCCCGAGAGGGTTCCCATGGAATGGTCCAGCTGAATGAGGGACGAAACGCGGCCGATCCGCGTAAAGAGGTCATCAAGCTCCATGATCGACGAGCCGGGAAATTCCGGAAGCTCGGCGGTTTTATTCTGCATCAGCTCGTCCAGGGAGGCGATGCCCCGCTCGATGCCCGCCAGGTAGCGGCGGGTCACCCGCTGAGAGGACCGTATCGCCGTTAGGAGCGCCATGAGGCCGATCGTGGAAAGCGCCAAAAGCGCAAGGTTGAGATAGCCCGTCCCGCGCCGGATCCTTTCCCGGTTATCCCGTACGCTCCCGGCGGCTCGCCGAATAGTCTCGCGGTACGCGAGAGCCGCCTCTTCGGTAACGAAGGTTGGCGAGCGCAAAGCCACGCGGCGGGTAAGCATAAACGAGCTTTCGTCCATGGCGGAGCGTACGTAGCGGTAGGCCTCGGTCGCCTCGCCGTCGGCCAGGTCGGGGCTCGCCTGGATCGCGATGGCCAGGGCGTTAATCCTGCGTAGGATCTCGGATTCCTGGGCATCGATCTTTTCGAGGTAAAGGAGACTGACGGCGACCGTTATGAGAGTCGTCACCAAAAGGATCGAGACGATCACGCCCGTGCCATAAAGGAAGTCGTTTAAGCGCCTGAGCGACGGCGCCTCTCGCGCGGAAGGGCTGGTCATGGGACCCATTATAACCGTCGATACGGATAAAGCTCAAGAAAGCAAGGGGGCCGGATCGCGCTGTTTTCCGTAAAAGGCGAGGGCGTCCTTCGCCGAGACCGGCCGGGAATACAGGAAGCCCTGGATGTATTCGCACCCGTTATCCGCCAGGAAACGCTCCTGCTCCCTGTTTTCGACGCCTTCCACCACCGCGCGCATCGAGAAAACCCGGGCGAGGCCGAGCATGGCGCGGACCAAATTGCCGTCTTCCTCGTTCGCGGGCAGGTTTCCCACGAATCGCCGATCGATCTTGAGGGTATCCGCCCGAAACCCCTGGAGATAGGCGATATTCGAGTAGCCGGCGCCGAAATCGTCTATGGAAAAATGCACGCCCAGGGCCCTGAGACGCCTGAAATAATCCCGAATTTCCTCCGTCTCCCGTAAAAGGACCCCTTCGGTAATCTCGATTTCCAATTGCCGCGATTCCGCCGTCGTTTCCAGCCTCCGGACGAGCGAGGCCAAGAACGATTCGCTGACCAGGCGCGGGGAAAGATTGAAGGAAACCCGTACGTCGGAATCCTGGTACGCGTCGTTCAACTGACGGATGAAGCCGATGGTTTCGGCGATGATAAAGCCGGTAAGGGCCTCGATGGCCGGGGTTTCCTCCGCGATGGGTATGAATTCGTCCGGGGGAACCCGTCCCAAGCCCGGCGGATTCCAACGAGCCAGGGCCTCGAACCCCACGCAGCGGCCGGAACCGACGTGAACCTTCGGCTGAAACACCGTTTCTAGGTAGGCGACGAAATCCGGCCGCAAGATGGCGCCCCGGAGTTCCACTTCCCGCAGATACCGGGTATGCAGCACCGGGTCAAACGGAACGATGGTATTTCGAGCCTGGCCGGTCACCCGGGTAAGAAGCCGATACACGTTGCCGCGGAGCAGGGAAACGCTATCCCCGTCGTCCGGATATACGGAGAAAGCCCCGAAAAAGCCCATTCCCGATTCGGATTCGTTCCTTAAAAACGCCCCCTTAATGCGGGTTTGGAGATTCCGCACGCAACCGAGAAGGTCAAAACCCGGATCGGAGACAACGGCGGGCGAAAGGAATACGTGGGTTTCCACCCGGTATACCCGGCGCGAGGTGAGGAACGAAAGCTCAGGATAGGCGTTTGTCCATTGGTCGATTACCGAGGAAATGGACGCAGTGAGCTGTTCAAACCATCGATTCGCCGCGTCGTGGCCCATCAAGCCGCTTAAATCGCCGAAACCGTCCAAGCGGAGGCCGAACAGCATGATACGGTTGCCGTCAGGCAGGTTCAGTACCCGTTCGGCGAGGTCCTCGTCCAACAGCTTGCCGTTTGGAAGGCCGGTTTCCGCGTCATAGAGCGAGATCCAGCGGAAATACGACATGAGGATGCCCTCTTTGAGCCGGTAAACCAGGACCGAGACCAAAAGGGCGCCGAGAACGATCAAGCCCCATACCGAGATTCTCGTTCCGTCGTCGCCGGCGGGAAGGGTTTCCGCCGCGTGACGCGCGGGATCAACTAACACAGCCACGACATAGCCGGCTACGATAAGCGCGGCCAAGAGTAACTGGGGCACCGTCCGCCCCGTGAATATCCCGCCGATGACCACGAAGGCGACCATGGAAAGGAAGCTGAAAATAATGCCGACGAGAGAGACGGAAAAGACCAGGGCATCGGTGACGACGATGGCGAAATCGATCACGACGAGCGACAGGCCCAACCTGCGCAGGGTCGATAGCGGGCGTTTCCGGGAAACGCTCAGGAGTATCGCTCCTACGTTGACCGCGAAGCCGAGCGCCAACATGCCGTCGGAGGGTAAGGGCGGACTGACCCGGGCGTGAAAAAAAGCGCGTTCCGTGAGAAGAGAGGCGAAGGTCACCGAGGCCAAGACGCCCAAGGCGACCAGGGTCCTCAGTAAAACGCGGGTTTCCAGTTGTTCGCGGTACGCTTTCATTTCCGGAACCACTCCTACTGGAGTGAAGTATCATGCATTGCCCCGAATCCGTCAAAAAAGCGCTCCCCTCGAGCGGCGATCGCCCGCGGGGGCTCCGCGGTTCCCCCGCCCCCCCCTCGTGGCCCGTCCTGCCTCATTCCACCTCGAGTATCGCGCGCAGGAACAGGTGGTCCGACGGCAACCGATAGCGCTCGGAGCGGTTTTGGGGCTCTCCGAAGCCGATGGTAGCGGCCGAGGCCACCTCGATGTCGTGGGTGCAAAAAAGGTAGTCCAGCTGGGAGCCCCTGCCCGTGGCCCCAAAATACCAATGGGTACGCCGCTCGGCCGCCGGAACGCCCACGGCGGCGAGGACGTCGGTGAGGGGCAATTCGAGGAAGGGATCGTACTCGAACTGGTTCATGCCCCGGATTACGAGCCCGTTGAAGTCGCCCATTACGACCGCGCGCCTGCGGGGAACGAGGGCCGCGAGGCGGCGCACTTCGTCGACCCGGAATTCCAGGCCCCGGTCGTCGCCCCGCTGGCTTTTCAGATGGGTCACGAAAACCGTCAGGTCCCCGCCTTTTTCACCCAATTCCAGGCGCAGCAGGTTACGGGAAAATTCGCCCGGCACGTTTATCGCCCGAAGCCCGGGAAAGCGGCCTTTTTTCGCCAGGGCGCCCACGTAAATTCCCCGGCGCGAATTTTCCTCGAAGAGATAGCAGTCGTACCGCCCGCGCAGGTAGAGGGCGTTGAGGTTTTCCAGGGTTTCCAGGCCGCCGATCTCGCACAGCCCGAGAAGGTCAAAGTCTTCCGCGAGGATCACCCGGGCGATGGCCGCGACCTTCTCCCGATCCTTGTTCGGGTTCCAGATGGAGGGATTCATGGCGAGGTAGTCGGCTTCCGATAGGCCTTCCAGCTCCGCGCGGTTCAGGGGGCGGTCGAAGAGAAGGGAAAAATTCTCGGCGTTAAAGGTTGCTATATGGAAGGAATTGCTCACGCGCGCAGGTTCCGGATAGCCTCCAGGGCAACGCGCGCGAGCCGGTCCAGGTCGCCCGGGTGCTCCGCGATGTGGTATTCGCCGGTGTCGCCCGCGGTGGGTTTGGGCGGCACCTCGCAGTATTGCGCGATATTCAGGTCAAGGCAAAACGCCAGCTTCTTTCCCATGCGCCGCACGAGTTCCTTGGCGATGGGGGCGTTCGGGCCCAAGGCTCCGCCGGAAACCGAGATCCAGGCGTAGCGCTTGATATCCTGCCGGTTACGCCTGAACACCGAACGGAAGGGAGAGGCCACGTGAAACATCCAAACCGGGCCGATAAAGATGACGATGTCGTAGGTTTCAAGCCCCTCCGGCAGCGATTCCAGTGGGGGGCTCCTGCCGAACGCCATGTCCAGGATGGAGGCGCCGATGGTTCTCGGCTTTTTTTCCACCAGCCGGAACACGTCCGCGCCGAGCTCGGTGGAAAGGCGGTTGGCCAATGCCGCGTTGTTTCCCGTGTTTGAATAGTAGACGATGATCGTTTTCATGGACTTTTCTCCTGCGCGTACCGTACAAGCATAATACCGCATACCGCCGAGCGCAAAAAAGCCCCCGCGGCTCGGGAAAAAAAGGAGGGTATTTCCCGGACCGCGGGGGCTGCCGTTGGTCAAAAACGTTCTTTCAGGTCAGAATTCGTACTTCGCCGAAAGTTGGGCGTAGTTGTTTTCCCCATAAGGAGCGAACTCGCCCGTGTCCGTGCGGATAAAATAGCCGCCCGAGGCGATTACCGAGAAGCCGTCCTTGAGGGTAACCGAGAGCTTGCTCTGGAGGTAGATATCCCTACGCTCGATGCCCCACACGCAAGCGATCTCGGGCTTTACCTTGTCGTGGTTCCAGCTGTCCGAGAGGAGCACCACGAGCTTGTTGTTGGTCCACTTCCCGTCGGCGTTCCAGTCCGCGTCGGCGCCCGATTCGATGCCGTCGGAGCCGTAGAGCCAGGAGCCGATCTCCTGCACGTTGAGGGCCATGTTGCTCACGGGCACGGGAATGTCGAAGCCCGCGAGCCACTGAAGGCTGTTATTATGTACCGCGGGATCGTCGCCCTTAACGTCGTCGGTGAGGTACCAGGCTATCTCGCCCCTGAGGTTAAGGAAGCCAACTGCCGCCGCCGCGTCGGCGCCGAAGATCTGGAGCCGGTCGTAGTCGAGGTCGAGAGCCGTGACGGCGGTCTCCCCGAGGGCATTGGCCCCGTAGGTTACCTTGGCGGAGGGCGTCTTGAAATGGCCGTAGTAGTACTCCGCCCCGAGATCCGCGAGTCCTATCGTCCCCGTGAGGCGGAGGCCGTACTGGCCGTACTTAAGGGCCTTCGTGTCCGGCAGGAGGGCGTCTACGGAGCCGTAGTTCATGAGAACGTTCTGGGCGGCTTCCAGGCCCTTGGCGCTGGCGGCGCCGGTGGCGGTTCCGATTATCTCGGCGTTGTGGTCGCTCACGTAGGTAGCCACCGCGGCGGCTGCCATGCTAGCGGCGGCGGCGGCGTCGGCCCCGCCCGTGACGGCGGCGGCGTAGGCCTGCTGGTATACGGCGGTCTTGGTCTGGGTCCACACGGCTTCGTAGGCCTCGCTATAGGCCGCGGCGTAGGCCAGGCCGGAAAGGTAGGTCACGTAACCCGTGCCCGCCTCGGTGAGGGCGGTGGCCTGGGCCGGCGTCCAGCGGCCGCCCATGTCGAGGCGGTCCGGGGTCATGGTCGGGGTCCACACGGCCTCGGCCCGAAATCCGGCGGGGCCGTTCCAGGAAAGGCGGGCCATGGGTTCCGCCAGGCGGCGGTCTATGTAGTCGGGTATTATGAAGTCGGTATAGTCGTTGGCGTTGAAGGGATCGAGCACGTGGAGCTTGTCGCCCCGGCCCCAGACCACCTTCATCTTTCCCGCCTCGAGGACGAAGTCCCCGAGGAAGGCCCGGGCGGTTACCTCTTCAAGGAGATCCGCGGGGTTTTCTTTAACCGCTGCCTCGTCGAAGGCGAGTTTTCCCTCGAGCTCGGAGTTGGTCCCCTTCCAGGAGAAACCGAGCTTGACCGAGGGATTCGCGGAAACGGCGTTGGTCTCGTCCGCTGGGTCGGTGCCGAGCCAGGCGCGGGCGTCGACCGTCGCGGCGCCGTGGAATTCCAGGGCGGGCGCGGCCGTCCCGGCGGAACCGGAGTCCCCGCCGGCGCCGGAAGCGAAAACGTCATCGAAGCTGAAGGAGTCTGAAGCGGCGCTTGGGTCGGAGGCGTCCTGGGCGGAGAGGGCTCCCCCCGCCACGAGCGCGGCGGCGGCCGCCGCGCCCAGAATTTTCCTGCTGAGCGATTTCATGGTTCTCTCCTTAAAGCCGGCCGGTGTTGAGGAAGTTGGTGGAAAAGAGCTTGTCCGACAGGGGCTTGTCGATCTCGATCTGCAAGATCTCCAAACGGGTGGAATGCCCGCTCTGGACGTTCTTGAGGTAGTTGCTCATGGGGATCCAGTAGTCGCCCTTCTGCTCGAGCTTCTCCACGGTGAGCACCTTCAGGAGCGCGCCTTTTTTATCGTACATTTCAGCCTTTACGGGCACGAAACTCGCCTTGTCGACCCAGCTGATGCGGTAGGCGTACTGGCTGTCGGAAGGATTCCTGGCGGAGCTTTTCACCTTATAGCAGTCGTACGAACCGACCTTTTCCTCGCCGAGGAGTTCGTGGTTATCGACGGAAACCTCGCGGGTTTCCATGTCGTCGTAGGTGGCGTCGGTACCCATGAAGGACTTGTCGCCCTCGGAGGAGGCGACCCGGCGGGTGGTGCGGAGGGCGGGAAGGTAGATCCACTTGTCGTTGGCCCGGCCCTCGTTCTCCACCTGGAGGAAGCGGGTATCCTTCACGGCGGCGGGGCTGCGGAAGGCCATAACCACGGACTTCAACCCGTTTTGGTCCCGGCCCCATTCCTCTACCATGCGGCTCTCGGTGGCGCCGTCGGCCTCGATAAGGTCCATCCGTACGGCGGAGTGGGTAAACGCGGGTTCCTTCACGTCGTAAGCCTTTTGCATGATCTCCGTGCCGTCGAGGGCGAAGGCGGGGATCCCGGCGATGAGGGCCGACGCGGCGGCGATCAGGGCAACGTTCTTTTTCATGTGCGTATCTCCTAAAAAGGTTATTCCGTATGCGCCCGCCATACGCGGGCATCGCTTCGCGGCCGCTTCCTTACAGCGGCTCGGAAATGAACTTGGGCTTGAAAGCGTTCAGCATTACCGGCAGTACCGTCATGGCGGTCACGGAGCTCGTGAGCATGACCACCGCCACGAGGAAGCCGATATAGCGGAGCACCACGAATTGGGAAAGGCAGAGTACCAGGAAACCGAGTCCCACCGAAACCGCGTTTACCACGATAGCCTTGCCCGACACCTTGAGGGTGTTCATGGTCACCTCGTCGAGGTTATCGCTCTTGAGTCGCTCGCCGTGGTAGTTGTTCATGAAGTGGATGGTATAGTCCACGCCGATACCGATGGCGATGGAGCCGATAAGGCTCGTGATCATGTCGAGATTGATTCCCGTGAGGCCCATGATGCCGAAATTGATCAGGATGGCGAGCCCTAAGGGAATGGAACCGATGAGACCGGCGACGGGCGACTTGAAGTAGAGCGCCAGGATGATGAACACGATGGCGATGGCGAGGCCAAGGCTCGAGAGCTGGCTTCCGGTGATCATGTCCGTCAGCGACACCTCCATTTCCGCGATTCCCGTGGCCTCGATGGAGTATCCCTCGGGGAAACGGTTTGCGGCGTACTGTTTCGCGTCGGCGATCACGGCGGCCACCACGGAGGTCTTGTGTGTGCGCAGCTGCACCTGCATGCGGGCGGCCTTGGGGGCCAGGGGATCGTCGGCGAACTGGTCAAGTGAACCGGAGTAAAGGAGGAGGTACTGGGACACCAGGTTCTTCAGTTCCGCCTCGGTCGCGACGGGGTACTTGCTCACGTCCGAAGGAATTTCGTTATACGCGGCGCCGCCGTAATTGAGCTCCTCTTCCAGGGCGGCGAGAAGTTCGCCTGCCGAGAGGTCCCCGCCGCCGGCCCGGGCGTACGCGCGGTTGAAAAGATCGATTACCTCGGCCACGTTCGGGGTCGATTCTAGGGTTTCGGCGTTCGCCGCCGAGGCCGCAAGGGCCGAGTCCGACGGGGAAGAAGATGGGGCAACGGCGGCCCCGTCCGAGCCCGAAACGGCAACGGAGCCGTCGGCGAAGAAGCTGGAGAAATCGTCGCCGGAGGATGCGTCGGACGCCGAGTCGTCGGCGAAGAAACTCGAGACCTCCGCGCCGCTTGCCGAGGAGTCATTCGGGGCGGCAACCGCGGGACCCGAGTGCATTACCTTGTTCATGCGCTTAATGAAGTCCGAGAAGGACACGATCTTGCCGATCTCGGGGTGCCGTTCCTGGAGATACACGGCAAGCCCGTCCATTTCCTTAAGGATCGCCGGGTCAGCCAGGTCGCCCTTTTCCTGTCCCGCGATCACGAAGCTGAAGAGGTTGGTGCCCGCGAACTCATCGTCTATGGCGGCGGCGTCGCGGCGCATTTCCGATTCCTTTGGGAAATACTCGATCAGGGAAGATTCCACGTTGAGCCGGGAAAGGCCCCAGACGGAAAGCCCGATGATCGCGACCAGCGCGATGGCCACCCGGCCCCGCCTTTGGTTGAGGTAGCCATAGATCTGGCCCACCGCGGTATCCTTCCACCCCGTATCGCCGGCTTTCGGGTCGCCGGCCTTGGCCTCTGCGGCCGCTCCCCCCGCGCCGAAGCGGCCCTTTTTGGCAGCCTTGGGCGCGATCTGGCGGTTCACCGACTTGATGGGTTTCACGTAGAGAAGCGCCGGGATGAGGACTAGGGAAAGCACCAGGGCAATGGTCACGCCCACGGCGCTGAAGATCGCGAAAGTCTTCAAGGGTACGATGGGGCTCGTCACGGTGGAAATGAAACCCGCGATGGTGGTAATTCCCGCCAGCGCTACCGGGGCGATCATCTTCCGCACTGAGCGGGCGATAAGGTCCCGGTGGGCTTCCGCCGTGAGCTCCCCGGTAACCGAGCGCAGGTCCTCGTAGTAGTGGTTGACCACGTGGATTCCGTAAGCGGAACCCACCGCGATAAGGAGAACCGGCAGGGTGCTGGAAACGATGGTGAAGTGGGTCCCCGTGAGGGCCATGAGACCCACGGTCCACACAGTGCTTACCACTACCGTAATAAGGGGGAGCAGGGTACCCTCCAGGTTACCGAAGGAAAGGAATAGGATGATCAGAACCACGAGGCTCACCAGGGGAATGAGCGCGACGAGGTCAGTGTGCATGTATTCCTTGGCGCGCTCGGAAAGGACCGGGTCCCCCGCGAGGCGCACCGTGAGGTTATCGTTCTTGTACTTGGCCACGATGGCGCTGATGGCCTTGTAGAGCTCGCTCATCTGCGCGGCCGAGATAGTGTGGTCCACGTTAATGATGATCTGGCTTCCCTTGAAATTGTCCGACACCACTACGCGGCCGTACATTTCTTCCCAGTCCACAATGCGCTGACGGAGGGATTCCAGCTCCGCTTGAGTCCCCGCGAAGCCCTCGGGAACGAGCCGTTCCGCGGACATGCCACCGTCGATAGCGGCGATGTAGTCAATGTTGGTCAGCGATTGAATCTTCTCGATGTGGTCGAGTCCTTCCAGGTCCGCGGTGATCTCGCCGATGGTCTTTACCGAATCGGCGGTAAGGATCGTGCCCCGCTTCGCCTCGATGGCGATGTCCATGAGAATCTGGCTCCCGTAGGTGTCGTCCAGGTTCCTTACCCGGACGTACGAGGGATGGTCATAGGGGAAAAAGGCCTTCACCTCGTTATCCAGGATTATCCGGGGAATCATTGCCCCGAATAGCGCCGTGGCCGCCAGCGTGACGGCGATGACGATCCATGATTTCCGTATTCTTTTGTCCATGCGTTTACCTCTCTGCATTGGATATGTATATACTGTACTCGTTGTGCTTTTGTTGCACATCTTGTGTAATCTAAGCACGCAAAGAGTCTTGGTCAAGAGAAATTTAGGTCGTCAAGGGCACTTTTATTCGTTTTTTTCGGAAAGTTCGCTCGGCCCTCGCTTAGGCCTTCACGTAGAGGTTGAATATCTCAAAAGTCTTGGAAAGAAAATCCTCGGAGGTTCTATGCGTGGCGAGGCGCACTACGTCGGTTTCCGAAACGGCGTTCTGGACGGCCCCGTGAACGAGGCTCACCAAGGCCGCCGCGGTCCGCTCGGGGTCATCAATCGGCCGGACGGTCCCGTCCGCGGCTCCCTCCCTGATGAAGTTCGCCACGATAGACACGATTTGGTCGATATGCGCAAAACAGTCGCGGGCAAGCTCGTTGTCCACCCCCAGGGAGCGGATACTGTCGGAAAAATTGACGATGAACTGGAAGCCCCCCGGATCGGTTTGGTACATGCGGCGGTACATATCGAAGGTGAGTTCCATACGCTCGATGCCCGTTTTGCCCCGCCCATGGATATCCTCGATCTGTACGAGGAGGCGGGAAAGCGTATCCGCCGCCGCCGCGAGGGAAACTTCTTCCTTGCTCCGAAAGTAATGGTATATGGTACGGCGGCTCAGATCCGAGTTATCGGCGATGTCGTTCATCGTCGTTCCGGAAAACCCCTTGGAAAGAAAAATCGCCTTTGCGGCGGTGATTATTTCGCCGATACGCCGTTGACGATCCCTATGCCGCCGTTGTTCTATGCCCATAAATTCCCATGATACGGGTGATGGGACGATTTTGCAAGCGGAATGCCCGAAGCTTCGCCTTGGGTTGTGCCTGTCGCGGATACCCGGTATGCTTTGGGCATGACGCTCTACCCGGTCAGGCACGGCGAGGTGCCCGGCTCAGACAACCTTTTCCAGAGCGGCTTTTGGGCGCGGTTCAAGGAAGCCGCCGGGCAGGAGTCGCTCAGTTTTTCCGTACGCCGCGGCGAAGCGGTCTTTCCCCTGATAACGATCGTACGAAAGGGCCCGAACGGGAACCGCTACGCCTATGTCCCGCGCGGACCGGGCCACGATCCCGGGGAGGGAAACCGCGGCCTCTTTTTGGAAGAACTCTCGGCGGCCCTCGCGCCCCATCTCCCCGCGGATACCGCCTGCGTTCGCTACGACACCGTTTTCCCCTCCCCCTTCACCGGCCCGGAATTCTACTCCCCGAACGGGCAATGGAAGGGCGCCCCGAGAGCGGGCGTTCGCGAGCTCAGGATGAACTGGGGAACCGAGCGGCATGCGCTCCGAAAGGCGCCCTTCGACCATCTGAGCCCCGATACGGTCGTCATCGACCTACGCCCGAGCGAAGGGGAAATTCTCGCGCGGATGCGGCAGACGACCCGGAACAGCGTCAGGCGGGCATGGCGTTCCGGAGCGGAGTTTAGGCTACGGGACCGTTCATGGCTTGGGGAATGGTACCGAATATACGCGGATACGGCGGACCGAAAGGGTTTTTACCGGGAAGCGTTTCCCTATTTTGAAACCCTCGTCTCCCTGGGAGAGCGGGAAAACGCCGACGCGGGGCCGAAATTCCTGATTCTGTCCGCGGAAAAGGACGGCCGGGCGATCGCCGGGAGTATCGTGGCCTTATACGGAAGGCAGGCGTACTATCTCTACGCGGGGTCTACCCTGGAAATGCGGGAATGCATGCCAAACTATGGGCTTCAATGGGCCGCGATCGAGGCGGCGAAGGCGGCGGGATGCGAACGGTACGATTTACTCGGCGTTCCGCCCAACAACGATCCGAGACATTCCCTGTATGGCCTGTATACCTTTAAAACCGGGATGGGCGGGAAGATCGTGCATTGGAGCGGGTGCTGGGATTATCCTTACGACGGGGATGCCTACGAACGGCTCATAAACGCGGAAAATTTGGCTTAAAAAGGGCGGTATCTACCGATTTATCTACCTACCTACCGACCGGTAGGTAGATAGATGCGCGGATTGGTTTATTCATTGTCAGGGATCTACCTGCCCTACCTACCGGTCGGTAACCCGGCGAAGTCAGCGGCGAAGAAGCTCGTCAACGCACCCCGTATATTCCTCAAGCCCCCGAACCCTGGCCAACCGAGCCATATACCGCTTTCCGTCGGGCAACCAATGGGAAAGATACGTCCAAATCTCCTTCATTTTATCCAGCACATGGGCCGGACCGAAGAGCACCGAGCGGTATCGGCTGAATATATCGTCATGGAAGGGAGCGATTCCCTCAAGCCAGGCCCCGCTCCCCGGTTTCGGGAACTCGGCGGTCAATAGGGCGCCGTCAGGGCCCCTGTCCAGGTAGGCGCGTATTCGGGACGGAAGATAGGGGTCGTATAAGGCGCCGCGGCCGAGCATCCACCCGGTCGCGTTCGGGAAGGCGCTTTGCGTCGCGCAGAAGGAACGAAGGTCGAAAACGTCCCCGTTGCCGATAACCGGATGGGCGCACGAGGCGGCTGCCTCGGCGTAATCGGCGAGACGCACGGCGCCGCGGTACATTTGCGTACCCACGCGCCCATGGATGGTCACCGAGGAGAGCGGATACCGGTTCAAGACCGGCATAAAAGACCGCCACTCCCCAACGCTCGCGCGCCCAAGGCGAAGCTTAACGGACACAGCCGGCATGTCCCCGGCGCTGAAGACGGTTTCCAAAAAGCGGTCTATCCGGTCAGGATGGGGAAGGAGTCCCGAGCCGCGGTATTTCTTCGCGACCATGGGATACGGGCACCCAAGATTCCAGTTTACCTCGCCATACCCGGCATCGCGCAGCACCCGCGCGGAATCCGCGAAACTGGCGCCCTCGTTGCCCAAAATTTGCGGGACCAAGGGAATCGAGAGCTCGGGCTGGGGGATAACGTCCTTGAAATGGGTTTTCCTGACCGAAGACCCGGGTACGGCGAGGATAAACGGCGCCATGACCGAGTCAAAACCGCCGAAATGGGCGAACCAGGCGGCCCGAAAGTGCCGGTTTGTTACCCCGTGAAGGGGAGCGAGCTGTAAGGTAAAGGGCATGAAGGCAGCGCTTACCCGAGATCCGGGTCGTACGTCGCCCGTTCGCCGCCGACGTACGGGGGCCTCGTGCGGGCGAGTACTATGGGCGCCTCCCCGATCCGCGATACCGAGGCCCGGACCGGTACCGCGACCCGGTCCAAGTGCATTCCGATCAACGTGTTTCCTATATCCACGCCGAGGGAAGCCTTGACCGATTCCACCAAGACGGGATGGTCCATGCCCTCATACGCCGCCGTCGCGAAAGACCCCCCGGCGGTGGGCTGGGGCACCGCGTTCACCCGGCGGAGCCCATGCAGCCGAACGGCCTCCCGTTCCACCACGAGGGACCGATTCAGGTGCTCGCAGGTTTGGGCCGCGAGAAACAGGGCATGGTCGCGGCAAAATTCCGAAAGGGTCTCGAAAATCACCAGGGCGATTTCCGGGCTCCCCCCGGTCCCGATGCGGCGGCCGGCGACTTCGCTGGTACTGCATCCGGCGACGAATAATGACCCTTCCTCGACCCGTGCCGCCTTCCATAAGTCCGACAGGGCGGCCCTCAAGTCGTTTCGAATCGCCTCGATCATGCGTTATCCTCCTGAGCGCGGATTGTCCGGTCAAAACAAAACTACCCCCGCGTTTCGCGTTCGTCAAGGCGCCGTACCCGTCGACGAGATGCCGGCCCGGCGGGTATACTCAAGCCATGCTATATCTCAACCCCACGAAACGGCGCCTCGGAGTCGAAACGGTGGGCGCCGAAGAGGAAATCATGGACCTCTACGACGCCCTTTTGGAATTGATCGAATGCGCGGACGGTATCGATGACGAGGGGGTAGTCAATCTCACGGATACCAATGCCCACCTATTCGACTTTCTCGATTTGCTTCGGCATCCGGAACCGATCCCCGAAGAATACCTTGCCCTCGAGGGAACGCCCCCCAGAAGGGGCAAACCCTCCGCGGCGCCCGAAAGCGAAACCGAGGAGCCGGTACGGCCAAGAGTCTTGGCCTTCCCGGGCGTAACCCTGGACGAAGGCGGAAAGGAAGCGGATGGGGAAATACCGGACGACGATGACGACGACGATGACGACCTTGACGTAGACGACTTTATCAATAACTCCGATTTACCCGATGACATTATCGCGGCGCTGGAGGAATTCCGGGCGACCGGCAAGCTAAGCGACGCCCTTAACGGCGACGACGAAAGCCTTTTTGTGGACGACGACCTGATGGTTCGCATGATTTGGCCCGAAGCGGTGCATTTGGCCTTTAGCCTCAACGAATACCTCGGTTGGAGCGCTTCCGCGCGCGACGCCGCCTGGGCCCGGGAGATCCGCTGGAGACCGGCCTACGGAACGGTGCTTCGGTTTCAGGCCCAGCTGATCGACTGCATCTGCGACGCCCTTCCCGGGAAACAAGCCGACCAAGCTAGGGAATTGCTCCGAAGCCCGAAGGTATCGGTTAAAGACATTTGCTTTCAGTATATAGACTTACTTAACGAGGAATTCGTCCTTGCCACCGCAAAGAGGAGAAAGGCCATGCTCGGTCCCGTCATCGCCGAAATAGCGAAGAGCGGTCCCCGGAACGAAAAAATCCGCAAGGAAGCCGAGGCGAAGGCCCGGGAATTAGACTGCCCGGTCGAGGAGATTTCCTTTACCGGCGAAATGCCGGACGACCTGGAATGGTAAGGGGAGATGGCCCGATGAGAGATTCCACGAAACGGTTTTCGGACCGGGTCGAGAACTACGTTCGGTACCGGCCCTCATACCCCGACTCGCTCTTTCGGTTTCTCGCCGATTCGGGGCTGATAGCGCCGAACGGGGGGCAATTCTCCGCCGCCGACGTGGGCGCGGGAACGGGAATCTTCACCGCCCTTCTCGCGCGCCGGCTCGCCCCCTTCGGCGGCGCGGTTTTCGCCGTCGAACCCAACGGCGAGATGCGCGACGCGGGCATTCGCCATTGCGAAGCGCTTCCGAACGTCGCCTTCGTTCCCGGAACCGCCGAGAATACCGGGCTCCCGAACGCCTCGCAGGATCTCGTAACCGTTGCCCAAGCCTTCCATTGGTTCAATCCCGAACGCTCGGTCGCCGAGTTCTCCAGGATTCTGAGGCCCCGGGGAAAGCTTGCCCTCGTTTGGAACAATCGGCTCAGCGATACCCCGTTCCAGGCGGAATACGACCGCCTCGTTTCGACTTACGCCCCGGAATACCATGAGGTAACGCACCGCAACGTGGAACCGGGGAGCCTCAAGCCCCTGTTCGCCGGGGATTGGGCATGCAGGGAATTCGACTATGAGCAGCGGTTTGACCTTTCGGGCGCGCAGGGCCGCGCGCTATCGTCTTCCTACTGCCCGAAGGAAGGGGAAAAAGGGCACAAAGAAATTATGGAGGGCATTGAGGCTGCCTTGGGCCGATTCGGCGAAGACGGCCTCGTTTCGTTTCATTACCGTACGATACTGCACTACGGCACCCCGAAGCGCGATTTTTAAAGCCCACTAACCGTGGAAAACCGCGAACCGATACGCAATACTCTGTATCGGGGGCAGTATCATGACGGATTCTCAAATCGATACCTTCGGGCTCCATATCCTCTGCATCGACGACAGCAAGACCCAACTTGTCCTGTACCGGTCCCAGCTGGAAGGGCTGTACCGGGTTACCGCGGCCCTTTCGTACCAGGAAGCCATCGCCTGCCTGTCGGCGACAAAGCCGGATTTGATTCTCCTGGACATGGAGATGCCCCAGGTAAACGGCTTGGAATTCCTGGACATTCTGCGCTACACCCCGAATTACGCCGGCATACCGGTCATTATCGTTTCGGGCGACGACAAGAGCGAGGATATAAAGGCCGCCTTCGTGCGCGGCGCCGCCGATTACGTGCGAAAACCCTACGACGAAGAAGAACTACGGCTCAGGATAGCCCGGCTTTTCCGACTCGTTCTCGGGCCTAAGAAGGGAGAAGCCGAGGAAGCTGGCGCCCTGTCGGGGGCCCAGGAACTCCTCGTGAAGTCACTGGCCGATCTCGCCTCCGCCCGGGACAACGAGGGTACCCGGCACCTCGAACGGATCGGGCCGTACGCCGCGGTCATCGCGCGGAACGCCGCAAAGGTGGCCAAATACCGCGTTTCCATTAACGGCGATTTCGTGGATAAAATAGGCCAAATGGCGAAGCTGCACGATATCGGCAAGGTGAACGTGCCGGATTACGTCCTCCATAGCCCGGAAGCCTTGCGCGACAAGGAATTCGAGCTGATCAAAAAACACGTAACCGACGGCGCGAGAACCGTCGACATGATCCGTCTATCCTACCCGGACTACGGCTTTCTCGATTTCGCGCACGACATCATACTCTACCATCACGAAAACTGGGACGGGCAAGGCTATCCCGAGGGACTGTCCGGCAACGCGATACCGGTTTCCGCGCGGATTACCGCCCTCGCGGACCTTTTCGACGCGGTTACGACGAAACGGGCCTTTCGCGAGGCGCGGAAATTCGAGGAAGGGGTTGCCGTGGCGGAAAGCGAAAGCGGCAAGCGGCTCGATCCCGATTTGGTGGAAGTGTTCCGCCTGAGCCTGAACGAGATACGCGAAGTCTACGATCGATACGCGGACTAAGGCCGATCAGGCCTTCGCGCGGTGTATGAGAAGCACGGCAGCCACGCTCACCGCGCCGCCGGCGACGCTGGTCCACGCGGGAATTTCGCCCAAAAAGACGAAGGCGATCGCCAGGGCCGAGACCGGCACCAAAAAGGCGAAACTGGAGGCGCGGGCCGCGCCGATTCTCCTCGTGGCCTCAAAATAAAGCGTGGTGCCGAAGGTCCCCGCCGCGAGGCCGAGGTACGATGCGTCCAGCCAAAAGCCGGGGCCGAGGCGCGCGAAATCGAAGGGGCCCTTCGTCCAGGCAAAGGGCAGGAGCATGAGCGCGCACAGGACGGAAGTCCAAAACCCGTACCGCAATACCCCCACCCCCTTTTGCGCCTTCGCGCTGGCATGGGTTAACAGGGCATAGGTGGCGGCCGCCGCCACGAGAATCACGTTTTCCGGCCGGGTAAAGGCCGCCGGGGAAAAGTCCGGTCCGATTATTTGCAGCACGCCGCCTGCCAAACCGAAGGCCAGCCCGGCAAGCGTTAGCCCGATAATTCTGTGTCGAGCGAATAGGGCCGCGAAAAGAAAGCTGAAAAGCGGGTTCAGCGTCGGCACGAGCACGCCGCCGTATCCGCCGCTCCCATGCTTCATGGCGGTGAGAAACAGCATGTTATAGAGCGCGAGGGCGGCCGCGGACAGGAAGGTCCAAAGCCGCGCCCCTTTCGGAAGGGAAAGGGGTTCCCGCAAAACCAGCAAGACGGGCAGGAACGATACCGCGTTGATCGCGAAACGCCAAAACGCCGTAAGCTCCGCGGGATACCCCGCGGCCCATTTCGCCACCGTCCAGGAACCGCCCCAGCTGATCATCGCGAGCGCCATAAGCGCGTAAAAGAGCGGTTTCCGCCCGTGTTGTCCGTCCATGGGGCGCATCATAGCACGGGCTTACGGCGGAAGGAACCCCCGGCGAACCGCGTCTTCCACCACTTCCTCCACGAAGGCCCACACCTCGGGGGCGCCCTCGGCGATGTGGCGGTTCGCGGCGAGTACCATATCCCGACTAACCCCGTTTTCCTTCCAGGTTGAGCCCTCGTTCACGTAGTTCTGGTACAGGGGTTCCAGCCGGTCAAACACCGCGGCGTATTTCGCCTCGGGGGTTTCCCGGGCCTCGAACTCTTCCCAAAGCCCGCGGAAAAGGTCCCGGTGGCCGTCGTCCAAAAGGCCGAAGATCCGCTCGGCCGCCTTTCTCTCACGCTCGGCGGCACCTTCGCGGTCGCTGGAGTACAGAAACGTATCGCCGGCGTCGATCTCCACCACGTCGTGCAGGAGGAGCATCAGGAGCACCCGCTCGAGGTTCACGCTCACGGGCGAAAATTCCCTGAAAAGGGCCGCCATAACGCAGATGGTCCAGGAATGCTCCGCGTCGTTTTCGTACCTGCTTTTGTCGAAGATGCGCGATTTTCGGAATATCGATTTTACCTTGTCTATCTCGACCATGAAGTCGAGGTATCGCTTGATCGTCGCGTTCATGGCGTCCCCTCTTCCCCGCCATACGGTACGGCAGACTCGGCAAGGCTTTCGAGCGCGAGGGAGCGGGCCTCGTCCAGCCATCGCGCGCGCTCCTCGGCCGAGCTTTTCGAAACGATACGGAACAGGCGCCGCCGCGAGCGCTCGAGGCCGCAAAAACCGAACACGCACCGGATCCATTCCCATTCCAGGGGATCGTGAAAATAGCCGTCTTCCCTTTCGGCGTCGGTATTGGAGGTATTGAATACCAGGGCGACCTTGCCCTGCAGGCGTCCCACGGCCGGAAGGTCGGGGCGGGCCGGGTCGAAATCGTAGGCCAGGGGCGGCCGGAACACCCGGTCAAGATACCCCGTGAGGATGGCGGGCGGTTGCCCCCACCAGTTCGGGTGCACGAAGACGAGCAAATCGGATTCCGAGAGCTCCCCCATATACCGAAGTACTAAAGGATCCTGAGCGGGCTTTTTCCCGAGTTCGTCCGCCGTTAATACGGGATCGAAGCCCTCGGCATAGAGGTCGTGGGCATGCACGACGGCGCCTGAGTCCTTGAGGGCGCCGACTACCGCGCCGAATATCGCGTGATTGAAGCTTTCGCCCCAGGGATGGGCCATAATGACCGAGGCGACCGGTCTCTTTCGGTTACTCACGGGTTTGCGGGCTTACCGAAGGGAGCCGTCGGCCACGGGAAATACCCGACCGCCGATCTCGATATTGAACGATGCGCCTTCGGGTTTTGAGCGCAGGTACAGGATCGATTTTCGCCCGATCTCGAAGCCCTGTTCCACGCTGATATCCACCGAGTCCCCGCCGAAATACCGGTGCTGGGAAAGGTAGGCCGACAGGCAGCCGTTCGCGCTTCCGGTGGCCGGATCCTCGAAGGCGCCGTGCACGTCATCGAACATGCGGCAATTCAGGGTATTTTCCCTTTCGTAGGTTTCCGGGCAGAACAAGAGGAGCGGCTTTCGGTCCCGCGTATTGAAATGGCGCCGGTATTCGTGCGGATCGATGGCGGCGTCCTTCATCGCCCGCAGGGACTTAACCGGAACGATGATAAAATCGAGGCCGGTCGAGACGTTCTGGACCGGGTAGCGGGAATCGATATCGGCGGTGTCCAAACTGACGATGGGGGCGATAAGCGCGCGGTCGTGCTCCTCGCCGAACACCGGCTCCATTTGGCGCATCCACACGAGGCCGTCGGAATCGAACCAGACCGGCACGGGGCCCGCCTCGAGCTCGAGGAGCACTTCCTCCGCCCCGCCGCCGAGAATTTCGTCGCGGATAACCTGGGCCGTACCCAGGGTCGGGTGCCCGGCGAAGGGAATTTCCCCCGCGGGGGTAAAAATGTATACCCTGAAGCGGTTGCCCTCCGATTCGTCCAGGGCGATGAACGTGGTCTCCGAGAAGTGGAATTCCGTGGCGATACGCTGCATCGCCTCCTTGTCCATCGGTTCGTGGAGCAGCACCACCGCGAGCTGGTTACCGGAATAGCGCTCGCGGGCAAAAACGTCGACTATGTAATATTTCACGAAACCTCCCTCAATACTCCCCCGTCTCGATTTCCATAAGCGGGGCAAGCTCGCCCAAACGGGACGCGACGAGCTTCAGGTCCGCGGGATTCACGGCGCCCTTCATGGCCTCCAGGTTCTTTTTCGATTCCTCGAAGTACGCCATCATCTCCGCATTGCCCGCGTATTGGGCGGCGTAGAGGTCAAAGGAGCTCTCCATGGCCGCGATGCCGATGCAATACGAGATAACCACGAATTTCTCGAAACCGTTATTGCCGAGGCCGTTTTTCTTAAGGATCGCCGCGATCTCCGCGGGGGGATTGAGCGTGCGAAGGCGGCGGAACGAGGCGGAAAGATCGGCGTTCTCGTCCTCGACGTCGAAGGCGTCGGGGAAATAGTCGTCGTATTTATCGCCCAAGGCGTCCATCTCTTCCTGGATCGCGTTGAAATTGGACGCGTACGCGCTCACGTCGGCGGGGCTGAGTACCTTGGCGGGTGCGGTTTGCGCCAGTGCCGGGGCCGCGGCGAAAAAGAGGAGTAAGGCGGCGAAGGGGGCGAAGGTCCCCCGGAATCGGTTTTTCATGATTGGCTCCTTGTAAGGGCCGGCATGGAGCCCGTTGGGTTGCCATGCCGACCGAAGAACCTATTTTACCACGACTTTCTTCAGTTTCCAAATGTCGCGCACGTACTCCTCGATCGTCCGGTCGGAACTGAACTTACCGGAGCGGGCGACGTTGAGGAACGCCATCTTCGCCCAGCGTTTCTTGTCACGGTACGCCTGCTCGAGCCGCTCGTGCGCCGCGGCGTACGCGTCGAAGTCGGCAAGCACGTAATAGACGTCCGGGCGCTGGCCCTCAATGCCGTACACGAGCGATTCGTACAGTTCTCGGAACAGCCCGTCGGTCTGCGCGCCGAAGGTTCCGTCCACGAGCTGGTTGACCACGGCGGCGAGCCGGGGATTCCGCGCCAGGTATTCCTGGGGGTTATAGTTGTGCCCGGTCTCGATATTCTGGATTTCGTCGGCGGTCAGCCCGAAAATGAAGGCGTTCTCGGCGCCCGCCTCTTCAACGATCTCGATATTCGCCCCGTCGAGGGTACCGATGGTGACCGCCCCGTTCATCATGAATTTCATGTTTCCGGTTCCCGAGGCTTCCTTGCCGGCGGTGGAAATCTGCTCGGACACGTCCGATGCGGGAAAGAGCTTTTCCGCCAGCGACACCCGGTAGTTTTCCACGAACACGACCCGAAGCCGGCCCTTCACCCGGTGATCGTTGTTCACGCGGTCCGCCACGGCGTTGATCAGCTTGATAATGCTCTTCGCCCGTCGATAACCCGAGGCGGCCTTGGCCCCGAAAAGGAAGGTGCGCGGGGCGGGATCGTAGGAGGGATCTTCCACGATGCGCTGATACAGGTACATCACGTGGAGAACGTTCAGGAGCTGCCGCTTGTACTCGTGCAGTCGCTTTATCTGAACGTCGAAGATCGAATCGGGATCGATGAATACGTTTTGCGTTTCCTTGAGATAGCGGGCAAGTTCCGCCTTGTTCGCGCCCTTGATCGCCATGAACTCGTCGAGGGTCGCCTCGTCGTCCGCGAATTTCTCGAGCTTTTTAAGCAGCGAAAGGTCCTTTTCCCACCCATGGCCGATCTTCTTCGTAATGAAGGCCGACAGGTCGCGGTTGGCGCTGGCCAGCCATCGGCGCTGGGTTACGCCGTTGGTCTTATTGTTGAATTTGCCGGGGTACAGGTCGTACCAGTCCTTCAGCTCGGAGTTCTTGAGAATTTCGGTATGTAGGGCGGCCACGCCGTTCACCGAGAAGGCCGCGTGAATCGCGAGCCACGCCATGTGGATCTTTCCCTCGGAGATGATGGACATGCGGTTTTGGCGCTGCCAATCCTCGGGATACTTATCCCTGAGCTGGGCGACGAACCGGCGATTGATCTCTTCTACGATTTGGTACACCCGGGGGAGCAATCCCTGGAAGATATCGAGGGGCCACTTTTCGAGGGCTTCCGCGAGGATGGTGTGGTTGGTATAGGCGAACGTCTTCGTCACGATGGCCCAGGCGTCGTCCCAGCCCAGCTCGTGCTCGTCGATCAACAGCCGCATAAGCTCGGGTATGGCGACCACGGGATGGGTGTCGTTCAGCTGAATCACGTTGTAGTCGGCGAATTTCGAGAAGTCCGAGCCGTGATCGCGGCGGTATTTCGCCAAGAGGTCCTGCAGGCTCGCGGACGAAAAGAAATACTGCTGCTTCAGCCGGAGCGCCTTCCCGGAAGGGCCCGAATCGTTTGGATACAGCACGCGGGAAATATTCTCGGCGGAGTTCTGGCGCTCCACGGCGCGGTTATAGTGCATATCGTTAAAGAGCTGGAGATCGAACCCGTTCTCGCTCGAGGCCTCCCACAGGCGAAGGCGGTTCACGGTCTTGGTGTCGAATCCGACGATGGGAACGTCGTAGGGAATGGCGGTGACCTCTTCCCCGCCCTCGATCCGGAAGGCGATATGGCCGTTGGCACGGGCCTCGGCCACGGGCTTGCCGCCGAAGGTTACCTTCACGGCGAGATCGGAGCGCTTCACTTCCCAGGGGTCGCGGTGCTTGAGCCAATTGTCGGGATACTCCACCTGGTAGCCGTTTTCGATTCGCTGCTCGAACATGCCGTACTCGTAGCGGATTCCGTACCCGTGGCCCGGATAGTCCAACGTCGCCAGGGAGTCGAGAAAGCAGGCGGCGAGGCGTCCCAAGCCCCCGTTGCCGAGGCCGGCGTCGGGCTCCTCCTCCTCGATGGAGGTATAGTCGAAATCGAGCTCGTCCAACACTTCCTTCACCGACTCCATAATGCCGAAGTTGATCAGGTTGTTGCTCAGGGCGCGACCCATGAGAAATTCGGCGGAAAGGTAGTACATCTGCCGAACCGCGCCATCCTCGTATTTTTTTCGGGTCGCCATCCAGTTGGTTTGCACGTATTCCATGACCGAAGCCGAAACCGCATCGTATATATCGTGCTTGTTCGCCTCTTCCAAATGCTTTCCGTAATTCCGCTTAAGCCTGGTACGAATCGAGTCTTTGAAGCTTTCCTTATCGAAATTCATTTCCTGTCCCCTTGATGCTTCGGGAATCTCGGGATGCCCCGCGGGGGAATCCTCCGATCCTCAAAATATGGCTGTTTGGACCGTACGGGAAAACCTACGGTTCAAAAAACTCAGGGCCGCATTGCCCCGAGTCATTTCGGAATACCGATCTTTTACTGAAGGTAAACCGGTTTATAAAGGCATATTACACCATCTTCGAGATGAGCACAACACCGCTTCGTCCGACAATCCGGTATTTAGACTGGTTTTGAAGCTTTTCTTCCGATCCCGGCGGCAGAATATCCCGGGGAGAGGGCACGCTCGTGTCTATCACGCGTTCCCAGGTTTTCCCCGGGGGAGGCGGGCAGAGGGTCACGGTCAAATCCGAAACGGACGCGTTAAACATGACGCAAAAATCGTTCTCGTCGCAGTCCCGGGCCACGGTCGCGCGGCTTCCCAGAAGGCGGTACGCGATGAATTTATCGAGCCGGCCCCAATTCGCGGCCTTTCCGTCAGGGCCGAACCACGCAACGTCGGGCATGGTATGGGACGAAAGCTGCGCCCCGGTGAGGAACTCCGGCCGAAGGAAGGTTTGATGCCGTTTGCGAAAGTCGATCAACTCGGACACGAACCGCAAAATATCGGCGTTCGCGTCCATTCGGGACCAGTCGAGCCAGGAAAGCTCGTTGTCCTGGCAATAGGCGTTATTGTTGCCCCGTTGGGTCCGCCGCACCTCGTCGCCCATAAGGATCATCGGGGTGCCGAGGGAGACCAGCATGGTCAGGAACATATTCTTTATTTGCCTGCCCCGAACGCGCTCGATGGAGGCGTTGGGGCTGGGTCCTTCCATGCCGTAGTTATAGCTTACGTTATGGTTGCCGCCGTCCCGGTTGTCCTCCCCGTTTGCCTCGTTATGCTTGCCGTTGTAGGAAACGAGATCGTTCAGGGTAAAGCCGTCGTGGCTGGTGAGGAAATTGATGGAGTGGAACGGCTTTCTGCCGTCCCGCAGGTAGAGGTCGGACGAACCGGTAACCCGCGTGGCCAAATGGCTGACCAGCCCGTCGTCTCCCCGCCAAAAGGCGCGAACGTCGTCCCTGAAGCGGTCGTTCCATTCGGCCCAGCGCCCCCCGGGGAACCAGCCCACCTGATAGGCGCCGCCGGCGTCCCAGGCCTCGGCGATGATCTTCGTGTCCCGCAGGACCGGGTCTTCGGCGATGCGCTCGATCATGGGCGGGTTCTCGAGGAGGTTGCCCTTTTGGTCGCGGCCCAGGATGGACCCCAGGTCAAAACGGAAACCGTCCACGTGCATTTCGGTAACCCAGTACCGCAGGCAGTCCAGGATAAAGGTCCGCACCACCGGATGGTTGCAGTTGACCGTATTCCCGCAGCCCGAATAGTTTCGGTAATATCGGCGGTTGTCTTCGAGCATGTAATACACCGGATTGTCGAAGCCGCGGAAGCACATGGTTACGCCCCGCTCGTTCCCCTCGGCGGTGTGGTTGAACACGATGTCAAGGATCACCTCGATCCCCGCGCGGTGCAGGGCCTTCACCATCTCCTTGAACTCGCGAACCGGGCCGTCGCCTACCCGATCCGAGGAAAAGGACGATTTTGGGGAGAAAAACGCGATGGTGCTGTACCCCCAGTAATTCTTAAGGCGCTCCCCCGTTTCCGGGTTGGCCCGCGCGTTCTCCCACTCGTCGAATTCCTGGACGGGGAGGAGCTCTATCCCGGTAATACCGAGTTTTTTGAGATAGGGGATCGATTCGATCACGCCGCGGTAGGTTCCGGGATGATCGACGGGGGAAGAGGGATGCACCGTCAGCCCCCGTACGTGCGCCTCGTAAAGGACGCTCTTGCGTAGCGCGTAATTGAGCGGGCGATCGCCTTCCCAATCGAAATCGCCGTCGTCCACCACCACGCATTTGGGAAAGTACTCGGCGCTATGGCGGGTGGAATAGGCGAGATCGGGGTCGGTATGATGGGGATGTGAGGAGCGCCTTTCCAGGCCCTGAAAGATGGATTGCCGGGTGAGGGCCTTCGCGTACGGGTCGAGCAGGTATTCGTTGACGTTGAAGCGGAGCCCCTCGAAGGGCCTGAAGGGACCGTCAACCCGGTACAGGTAGAGGGCCCCGGCGGTAAGCCCCTCGACGAACACGTGCCAAATGTCTCCCGTGCGGTTAACCCGCGAATCGAGGACGAAGGAGGCGCCGGGGTCGGCGTCGTCGGGTTCCTCGAATAATTCAAGTATTACCGAGGTTCCGTGCCGCGAAAAAACGCTGAAATTTACGCCGCCTGATGAAACCGTCGCGCCGGAGGGCAGCGGCTTTCCGGGCAAAAAGTTCATTTTTTCCATCTATACCGGCAAGTATAGTGCGGGGCGCGTTTTTATGCTAGAATAACTATCCGGAGTGATTATGAAAAGTATTCCCGTGGTAAGTAAAACGCAGAGCACGATTCACGCCTTCCAAAAGGCATGCGACGCCTCTTCCGGCGCCTTCGTCCCCGTTATTCTCGGAACCCACGAGGAAACCATCGCGTATTTCAACTATGAACTTCCGGAAATCAAGATCATCGACTTCGGGGATTCGCTTATCGACGCCCAAGCGTTGATGGATTCCGTCCATGACGACCCCTGGCTCCTGTTCGGCGGCATTATCGCGATCGTGAACGATCACGGGAGCAAGGTGGCCCTGGAAAAGCAGCGCGATCCGAATATCGCCCTGGTACTCCTGAGAAAGGAATTCGAGGCCAACGCTGCCAGGGTTTTGCGCATCCTTTCGCGGAACGCCCAGTTCCTGTTCAACCGCGGCATGCAGCAGCAGATGAACACCAACGAAACGGGGACCTTCACGAGCGATAACGACCCCACGGACATCCTGTTTTACTGCAATCTCATCACGTCCTACCTCTATAACACGAACCGCATCAACGAGGACGGACGCAGCGCGGTACAGGGCGCCCTGATGGAATTGCTCCTGAACGCGCTGGAGCACGGCAACTGCAAAATATCCTACGAGGAAAAAACCGCCTGGCTTTCGAAGGGCAAGAACATGCTCGACCTCATCGCCATAAAGGCCAGCCAGAGCGAGGTGAGCAGGCGCAAGGTGTATATCTCCTACGACATAAGCAACGCCCGTACCCGCGTTTCGGTCCGCGACGACGGCGAGGGCTTCGACTGGCGGGAACGGATGGAAAGCGAACTGAAGCCCGGGCTGCACGGCATGGGAATAAAGCTCGCCGAATCCTTCGTGAGCAAAATCGCGTATAACGAAAAGGGAAACGAGGCTTCCTTCGAGATCCCGAACCTGCGCAACGTCACCAATTCCATCCCGGCAATCATGAAGGAACAGCCCATTCTTTCCTTCGAGGACAAACAGCTCGTGTGCCGGGAGAACGAGCCGACGAACCATCTTTTCTATATCCGTTCGGGAAAATTCGCGGTATACGTGCAACGCAAGCTCGTTACCGTGCTCACGCCGAACGATATTTTCATCGGGGAAATGTCGTTTCTCCTGAACGACCGCCGCTCGGCCACGATCATCTCCATCGGCCCCGGAACCCTCGTTAAAATCCCGAAGATGGAGTTTATCGCGCTCATCCGCGCGTATCCCCATTACGGGGTATTCCTTTCGCGGCTCCTGGCCCAGCGCCTGGCGCGGCAATCCACGCAAACCGTGCAGATTCGCAACGAGTTTACCAAGATGAAGGAAGAGCTCGAAAGCATTCGCGCCCCGGGGCTCTGAAAGCGGTGCGGAACCCGGTTGAAAGCCTCATACGCGATTACGGGAGCGACCCGAAAACGGTCTTCGTCTTTCCTTCCGACATTGCCGCCTCCCTTTGGCGGGAAGAGGCCCTGGGCATACTGGGCGTCGGGACCGTCGAGGCCCGGCGGTTCATCGCCTGGGACCGCTTCAAGGCCGAGGCGATCCGCTCCGTTACGGGAAAACGGCAGCCCGTAACCGCCCCCTTGCGCGGCCTGTACGCGCGCGATCTCGCTCGCCGAAACGCGCAGGCCGAGCCCCGCCTGTTCCGCTCCCTCATACCCGAGTCATTCGCCGCCGAAAGCGCCCCGTTCGCGCCCTGGATCGGCCGGCTATTGCCCCAGCTCGCCCTGTGGGGCGAAAAGCGGAGGCGGGCGAGCGACATGCCCCTGTTCCCGGTGCCCGCGGACGAAGAAGACGACGATCTCGAATTCCTGAAAGAGGATTATCGCCTCTTCCTCGACCGTCACGCGCTTTATGAGCCTTCATGGGAGCGCCCGCCCCTCAGGGAAACGGGTTATTTCTACGTGATCCTCTTTATCGAGGCCATAGAGGACTG
Source organism: Spirochaetota bacterium (assembly GCA_023443865.1). Lineage (GTDB taxonomy): Bacteria > Spirochaetota > Spirochaetia > Treponematales > Treponemataceae > Teretinema. The sequence goes on from JAEZST010000011.1 coordinate 123,454, forward strand.
GGACGAATTCGCGCCCATACTGGGAAAGGCGCCCTTCGTCCGTCCGGTTTCCTGCCTGGATTTGCCCGCCCTCTCGGGCGAAGCGCCGGAAGCCCGCGTTTTCGAGTCTACCCGCGACGAATTCAAGGCCTGCGCGCTGGCTATCGAGGGCTTGCTCGCCCGGGGCGCCCCCGCCGACCGCATCGCGATCAGCGTGCCCGATCTCGAAACGGTGGCGCCCTATTTGACCCGCGAATTGGAGCTGCGGGGCATTCCCTTCGAGTACCGTTCCGGCCGGCCCCTCGGGGGGCGTTCCGCGGGGCGCCTTTTCCGCCTCCTCGATTCCTGCGTGGGGAATGATTTCTCCTTTTCCGCGGTCAAGGCCCTCATGCTGGACCGCCTCGTTCCCTGGGCGAACCCGGAACTGGCGGAACGGCTGGTGGCGTTCGGGATCGCGAACCGCTGCGTTACCTCCTGGACCGACGACGGGCGGCGCATGGACCCCTGGGAAGAGGCCTTCCGCGCCCCGAGCCGCTTTTCCGGGCCGGACGAGGGGCTTCGCGCCTGGTACGGCGAATTGCGGCGGGCCCTCGTGTCCCTCACCAAGGCAGAAAGCTTTTCGGAGATTCGCGCCCGTTGGTTCTCCTTCCGCAACCGTTTTTTGGATATGTCGCTCCTCGATCCCGCCGACGACGCGGTACTTGCCCGCTGCGTGGAGGAACTCACGAACCTCGCGGCGCTGGAAACCGAGTACGCGGAACTTCTGGGCGCGGGAACCTGGCGCTTCTTCCTCGAAACCCTCGACGCTACCATGTACGTCAGCCAAAGGGCCTCCGCCGGGGTCAACCTCTTTCCCTGGCGCGTCGCCGCTGGCACGCCCTTTCCCTGGCATTTCGCCCTGGACGCGAGCCAGGATCGGGCCACGGTCGTCTACCGCCAACTCCCCTTCCTTCGGGAAGACAAGCGGGAAGCGCTCCGTTCCCAGGAAGACGACGCGACCTCCGCCTTTTTCGCCGTGTACGCCGCCTGTCCCCGCGAGTCGGACATTCCCGGCATTCCCGGCTTTATGCGCTTTTCAGTGGCGACCCGCTCCTTTAAGGGCTATTCCACGCCGCATAACGGCCTACGGACGCGTACCGATGCCGCGGAAGGTCAAGGAAATCCGGAGGTCGCCTTGCGGGACCCGTTCCGGGACGAATTGGCCTTCGCCGCGGGCGTCGCGGAACCGGATCGATTGTATCCCGTACAGATAGAGGGACAGGCGGCCCACGCGGGGCGCGCGCTCCCCGGGTCGCGGCGACGCTTCTCGTACCTCCGCGACGCCTTTTCCCCGGCCGTTCCGGGCCTCTCGGAGAGGGTAACCGAGCGCCAGTACGATAGCGGTTCGGTTCGGGTTAGCCAGACCGATCTATCGGTACACGCGACCTGCCCCGCCCGCTGGTTTCTCGGAAAGATCGCGCGAATCGAGCCGCCCGAGGGAGACGCGGAACTCATGGACGACCGAAGGCTGGGCATCGTCTACCACGAGGTATTCAAGCGTGTGTACGAGCGGATCCGCGAAACCGACGGCGCGTTCCGCTCTTCCCGGCTGGACGAGTACCGCTCGTGGGCGGCCGAGTGCGCGGAAACGGCGGCGGCGAATAGCGAGGAATTCAGGGGGCCCTTGGCGGCGCCGGTCCTGGCCACCCTTACGGCGCGGATCGCCCGCGGGGTTTCGGCCATTCTCGAGCAGGACGCGCTCTATCTCGACGGCTTTATCCCCGACCTCCTCGAAGACGATATCGCCTTCACGCGGGGGGGCATTCGCTATTACGGACGGGTGGACCGCGTTTCCCGGCGGGCCGCCGACGGCAAACTGGTTTTGGTCGACTACAAAACGGGCCAAACGCCCTCCCTTTCCGCGTACAAGACCGATCTGAGCGAGCGGCCCGGGGCCATCGCCGATTTCCAGATGCCCATGTACCTCTTTTTGGCGGAAACCTCGGACGAAAGCCCCTACCGCGGCGAAAAGATCGCCTGCGCCTGGTTCGCCAACGTGAAAGAGGAGAAATTCGACACCGTTGTGGACGACGGCGAGGCCGGGGGCCCCCGGCAAAAGCGGGGCACCTTCCTCCGGGAAGAGTTCGAGCCTACCATGTCCGCGTTCGAGGAATCCGTCAGGGGTTTCGCCGAATCGGTGCGAAACCTCGATTTCCGCCGTCCCGCCGAACTGTCGCGGGGTGAATGCGCCCGCTGCGATTACGTCAGGATCTGCCGGTGGAACTATATCGGGGAAGAACGATGAAAACGCTCCAGGAACTCCTCGCCGAGCTAGACCCGGATCAGCTCGCGGCGGCGACCGCGGAGCGCAACGCCGTAATCGCCGCCGGCGCCGGCTCGGGAAAGACCAGGGTCCTCGCGGCCCGTTACGTATACCTCGCCGTGGAAAGGGAAATTCCCGTAGACGAAATTCTCGCCCTCACCTTCACCCGGAAGGCCGCGGCGGAAATGTACGCCCGCATCTACGGTACCCTTCGCGACCTGGACCATCCCCGGGCGAAAGACGCCATCGCCGACTTTCACAGGGCCAGGATCGATACCCTCGACGCCTTCTGCAACTCAATCGTCCGGTCCGCCTGCCGACGCTACGGGGTTTCGCCGGACTTCACGATCGATAACGACCGGGCGCGGGACCTTGCCGAAAGCCTCGCGCTTCCTTTCTTCCTGGAACGGCGCGCTTCCCCCGCGGTACGCCAGCTCATGCGCCGCTACTCGTTCGCGGAACTGCCGGTCCGCCTGTTCGCCGATACGGCCGCGCGCCATATCGCCCTTTCGGCCGATATCGATTTCGCGGGCGACTTTCAGAGGCAGCGCGGCGCGGTCGCCCAACGGCTCGAGGAAACCCTAAACGCCGCGTACGCGATTCTCGGGGGAATGCGTAGCCTGACCGGGGGATCCGGAAAGGCGTGGGCCGAGATCGCGGGGCTCCTGGAGAAGGAGCCCGACGAACGCCCCGATCCCGACGACCTGGCCGCCCTGGTATCCTTCGATTCATGGCTTTCTTCCCTGACCGGCGTCGGTAACTGGGGAGCGACCAAGAACGAGGGATGCCTTGCCATGAAGGAATACCTCGCCGCGCTGAAACCCCTTGAATCGGAGTTGCGGGCCCTGGTGAACTTTATCGCCAACGGCCCGGTTATCCTCGAGACCCTCGGGCTTATCTCGGAGTTCGCGGAGCTGTACAACCGAAAGAAGCGCGAATCGGGCATTCTCACCTTCGCCGACGCCGCACGCATGGCGGTTGACGCCCTCTCCTCCGACGAGGAGCTCCGCGCCGCCTACGCCGCGGGCGCCAAGGCGATCATGATCGACGAATTTCAGGACGACAACGAGCTGCAGCGGGACCTATTGTTTTTGCTCGCGGCGCCGCCGGGGTGGAAGAAGGGTCTTCAAACGGAGGATCCCCCCGAAAGCGCGCAAAGAGCCCCGTCCATACCCGGGCCCCGGGACATTCTCCCGGATCGCCTCTTTTTCGTCGGCGACGAAAAGCAGTCCATTTACCGGTTCCGCGGGGCCGACGTATCGGTCTTCCGCGCGCTGGAACGCGACCTCGGCGACGACGCAATGCCGGCGCTGGGAACCAATTACCGAAGCGAAACGCCCCTCATCGAGGCCTTTAACGCCCTCTTCCCGCGGGTTTTTCTCAACCCGAAGCTCGTCGGGGAAGGAGACTTTCCCCTCTACGAGGCGATGTTCTCGCCGATCGGCTCGAGCCGCGCCACGCCCGGCCTGGATTCGGGCGTTACGGTAATCCTCGTGCCGAAGGCCAACTTTTCCGACGGCGATCCCGGGGAACTCTCACCGGAAGAAACGGAAGCCGCGGAGGTGGCGGAACGCATCCGATCCTTGCGCGAGGAGGGTTTTCGGGTGCGGGGCGACGGTAAGGACGGCTCGGGAGAGACGAGGCCGCTCGAGTACGACGACGTGGCCATCCTCTTCAGGACCACGACGCGCCAGCATCTTTTCGAAAAACGCCTGCGCGATCGCGGTATTCCCTACCAGACCGAGTCCCTCACGGGGCTTTTCGCCGACGCGCCCATCAACGATTTGTATGCCCTTCTCAGGCTCGCCGTATATCCCCGGGACCGGGCGGCGTATGCCATGTTTCTCCGTTCCCCCTTGGCGAACCTGGACGACGAAACCGTGACGATCGCCCTCCTTCACGGCGAGGCCCCCTTCTCCGAGGAGGCCTCTAAACTGCTTGCCGGCGGGGAGCGGGAGCGTTTCCTCGCCGCGGCGGAACTTTGGCGCGACGCGCGGAATCTCGCCGACCGGATAAGCGCGGCGGAATTGGTCTCCCGGATCTGGTACCGCGTGGGTTATCGGTACGCCGTGGTCGCCGATCCGGAACTCCACCGGTTCGCGGAACTGTACGACTACTTTTTCGAGCTCGCGCGGCAATCCGACGAACGGGGCGAAACCCTCGCCGTCTTTTTGGACCGCGTATTCGCGCTCATGCAAAGCGGGGAACGGGTGGACGACCTCGACATTCCCGTGGAAAAGTCAGGCGGGGTACGCCTCATGACCGTGCATAAAAGCAAGGGCCTGGAGTTTCCCGTCGTCTTTATCGTGAACGCAGACGGTACGGGACGGGCCGAAACCAACGCCGACCCGGTCTATCTTTCCCGGGAGTACGGGCTGACGGTCAATACCGGCGCCTCTGAGGAGGCCCCGGACGCGACAAGCAACTGGTTTTGGGAGCGAGTCCGCGAGGAAGAGCGAAAGAAGGCCGACGCGGAACTCAAGAGGCTCCTTTACGTGGCAATGACGCGGGCGGAGGTTCGCCTTTTCGTTACGGCCCTGACCGACGTTAAGGCCGAACCGACGGAAACGCCCCGCTCCGGTGCGGAACTGACGCCCCTCCTGCAGGAAATTCTGGATCGAAAGGACAGAAACGCAAAAGGACGGCCCCTCCGGTTCCGAAGTTTCCTCGAACTACTCGCCATTCCCCTTTCGTCCCTGGGGAACGCGGCGGAAATCCCGAACCTGCGCCTGGAAGAGGCCCTGCCCCGTCGCCATGACGGCACCGGGTACCGGGGCGCGAAGCCCGACGGCGCCGATCGCCCGGGCGAGGCCTTTAACCGTCGCTTCGCCGAGCTGGCCGCGCGGGTACCGGTAGTCGACTTTCCCGCCCCGAAAAAACGCCGCCTCGCGGTTACCGCGCTCGCCGCCCAGCGCGAAGCCGCGGATACGGCGCTCAGCGCGAAAGCCGCGCCCGCGCAGGAAGGAGATTCCCTGGACCGGCTTCTCCAACGGCTCGAGCTGTCACCCACGGATTTCGGAACCTACGCTCACCGGGAAATCGAGGCGCGCATGACGGGAATACCCTTCATGATGGGCGATGAAATTCGCGCGGAAGTATCGACGCTGGCGGAACGGTTCCTTGAATCGGAGACGGGTAAACTCGCCCTCGGCGCGGAACGCCGGGAAAACGAGTTCGCGTTCCTGACTACCTGGGAGGAAAACGGCGAAGAGCTCGTCCTCTCGGGGCAAATTGACCTTCTGTTCGTGCGCGACGGGAAGGCGTTCGTCGTCGATTTCAAGACGGATCGGGTCGAACGGCCCGAACAACACGCGTTTCAGCTCTCGGTATACCGGAAGGCCGCCGAAGAGCTTTTTGGCCTGCCGGTAGAAACGAGGCTATATTACCTGCGTAGCGGTAACGCGGTGACGGTGCTCTAGGGAACGGCCAAAGCGGACTCACCCGGCCGCTCGGCTTAAGTTTTGGCCCTAATTTACCGATAAACGGTTTAGGCGCTTTCCGTAATCTCGTTTTTCTTTGATTTTTGGCCGAGAAGTGCTACAATTTTCATATTAACCTAGGGTGCGCGTCTAAAAAAAGGAATAGGAATGAGGGACATCAAGTATTATAAATCACGGCCGAAAATCGACGCGCACAACCATCTCAACCTCGGCATGCGATATCCCGACTTTTTTTCCTGGTCCGGCACTCCCATTCCCGACTTTCCCCGCGTCATGGACGGTCTCGACGAGATGCACGACGTGATCGCGAAGTACACCCGCCCTCGATGCAGAACCGCGCAGGACGTCGCGGACCTTATAGGAATGTCGATCGACGCCGCCGTCGCGGACGGCGTAACAGTCATCGAGGGTTCCATCGATATCGGCTTTATGGTCCATTTTGAGGGCAACGTCGACGCGTTCCTGCGCATGACGGAAGACTTAGTCAAAAAACACTCCGAGAAAACCCTTATCAGGCCCGAACTCGGACTGGGAAAGACCTTCGATAAGGATAAAATATCGATGTGGGCCCCGGAACTGATGAAAAGCGGGGTTTTCGCGAGCATAGACCTCTATGGACCGGAAATCGAGGACGGAATCGAGGAATTCAAGTACATCTTCGATCTCGCGGATAAGCTGAGCCTTAAAAAACGCGCTCACGTGGGCGAATTTTCGGATGCCCGCTCGGTTCGCCGGTTCGTGGAATATTTCGGGTTGGACGAGGTTCAGCACGGAATCGGCGCGGCCCAAGACGACGCGGTACTGCAATTCCTCGCCGACAGAAAGGTTCGGTGCAACGTATGCCCCCAAAGCAACGTGATGCTCAAATCCGTTAAAAGCCTGAAAGAACACCCGATCAAGCGGATGATCGACGCGGGCGTTCCCGTTACGGTGGGCACCGACGACCTTCTCTTTTTCGACCGCTCGGTGAGCGAGCAAATTTTCGACTTGGTCTCCGCGGGCGTCATCACCGAGTCCGACGCGGACCGCATCCTCGACCAAGCCCGCTGATCCCCGCCGCCCCGCACCCCTTCCTATCGCAAGTGCACCATTAACAGCATGACGTCGGAATTACGCAAGCCGGAAATCCGCGAGGCCTGGCCCAAGGTCGCCGGCCGCACGGCCTTAAGCTTCGTCTTTGATTCCGAGGAAAGGCCCGGAATCCGGTCGTAATCGAAGGCCGCGGGTATGGCCGTATCGTCCATTTTACGCAGCCGATCCACCCGTTTGTCCTGGGCGTCGATATAATGCTCGTATCGGATCTCAAGCTCCGCCGCGGTGCGGATCTCGGGCGAAAATTCCGCATAGGAAGGCTCGAGGGCGATTACGTCTTCCAGGGGGACGAGGGGGTCGCGAAGGGCGTCCGCGCAGGTCTTTCCCACGTGCTTGGAAAGCGAGGGGAACGCCTCGGCGTCGGAAACGCGAAGCCGGCGCTCGGAAAGCCGACGGGAGAGGTCGTCCCGGAGGGCCAGCTTACGGTCCAGGCGCTCAAGGGCCCCGGGGCGCGCGAGACCGACGGCGGCGGCCTTTTCGGTCAGCCGTTCGTCCGCCGTATCGTGGCGGAGCCTCAGCCGGTATTCCGCCCGGGCGGTGAACATGCGGTACGGCTCCTTCGTGCCCAGCGTTACCAAGTCGTCGATCAGCACGCCGATGTACGCGTCCGCCCGGCCGAGCACGAACGGCTCATACCCCGCCGGGGCGTCGCCGGGCGCGGCATGCCCCGAAGCGGCGACGGCCCGGGCGAAAAGCGCCGCGTTGATCCCGGCGAGCAGGCCCTGGCCGCCCGCTTCCTCGTACCCCGAGGTTCCGTTTATCTGCCCGGCGGTAAAAAGGCCCCGCACGCGCTTCGTCTCGAGGGCGAACGTAAGCTGAAGTGGGTCCACGTAATCGTATTCCACCGCGTAGGAAGGCCGGGTCACGACCGCGTCGGAGAGCCCGGGAATCGTCCGCATGAAGGCGTCCTGCACCTCCTCGGGGAGCGACGAGGAAAGGCCGTTAATGTAAAGCTCCTCGGTCTCGAGCCCCTCGGGCTCCAGGAAGAGCTGATGCCGCTCTCGTTCGGCGAAACGGACGACCTTATCCTCGATCGAGGGGCAATACCGCGGGCCGACGCCCTGAATGCGGCCGGAATACAGCGGCGAGCGGTGGATATTCCCGTCTATGATCCGGTGGGTCTCCGCGTTGGTCCAGGTGAGCCAGCAGGCGACGGAAGGCCGCTCGACCCGGTCCGACGAAAAGGAAAAGGGCCGCATTTCCGCCTCGCCTTCCTGCCTTTCCAAAACGGAGTAGTCCACGGTATTCGCGAGGATTCGGGGCGGCGTGCCGGTCTTCAGCCTGCCGACCGTGAAGCCCCCCGCGCGCAGCGACGCGCCGAGCCCGCGGGCGGCCTGTTCGCCGAGCCTTCCTTCGGGGGCCTCGTACTCGCCGATGAATATCGTGCCTTCCAGGAAGGTTCCCGTGGTTAGCACCACCGACGGGGCGGAAATTTCCCGTCCCCGGGCGGTCACTACCGCGCGGATCGAGGCGGAGCCTTCGGGTCCCGAAGAGAGGGGACCAGCGGAAAGGCGGCGGTACGATCGGCCCGTTCCCGCGCCCCGCTCTTCCACCACGAAATCCACCACAGTGTCCTGGTACAGGTGCAAATGGGGTTCCAGCTCGAGCGTTTGCTTGGCGAGGGCCTGATAGCGATATTTATCCGCCTGTACGCGGGGAGCCTGCACCGCGGGTCCCCGGCTCCGGTTCAGCAGCCGGTATTGGATCATGGTCGCGTCGGCGAGCCTGCCCATTTCACCGCCGAGCGCGTCTATCTCGCGGACGATATTGCCCTTGGAAATGCCCCCCACGGAGGGGTTACAGGATAGTTTCCCGATGGTGTCGAGGGTTTGGGTGATAAGGAGGGTTTGAAGGCCCATGCGGGCGGAGGCGAGAGAGGCCTCTATGCCGGCGTGCCCCCCGCCGATAACGATAACGTCGTATGCGGAATAACGAAAGCCCATAGCGGCCAAGTATAGCCTCGCTCGGGCGGACGCGTCTACGTGTCGGGCGCGAGACGGATCACGTTTGCGGGGGAACCATGCGAAGGACCCGGTCGGCGAGAATTTCCGCCTCGGCCGGATCGTGCGTCACGTAAATCGCCGCGTAGCCCAATTCCCGCTGGCGGGTACGGAGCTCGTCCCGCAGCCGGCCGCGCAGCTCCGCGTCGAGGGCGGAAAGGGGTTCGTCGAAGAGGACCAGGTCGGGATTCACCGCCAGGGTCCGGGCCAGGGCGACCCGCTGCTTTTCCCCGCCAGAGAGGCCGTCGATCCTTCTTTTCGCGAAGCCCGAGAGCGAAAACCGTTCCAGCCATTCCTGGGCGGCCCGCCTGCTTTCCCCCTTGGTCGCGCCCCCGCTCCTCAGGCCGTACCCGATATTGTCTTCCACGGTTAAGTGGGGAAAGAGCGCGTGTTCCTGGAAGACCATGCCAATGCGCCGCCTTTCCGGGGGAAGGCCCGTTAGGTCCCGGCCGGCCAGAATCACCGAGCCCGAGTCGGGCGTTTCCAGCCCGGCGATCATCCTGAGCACCGTGGACTTACCGCAACCCGACGGCCCCAGCAAGGCCAGTGCGCCGCCCTTTTCGAGGGCGAAGGAGATCGACACCGAGGCCATGGCCCATTTCTTTTCAAGATCCGCGATTTCTAGCCAAGCATTACCGTTCACGGGTATCACCGTCCTGTATGAAAAATGCGATTCCCGCGACGAGGGAAAGGATCACCGCGCAGGCGCAGGCCTCCGAAAAGCGGTACGAACCCGCGAGGCGGAAAAGCAGCAGCGCGAGGTTCTCGTACCCCGGAAGCGAGAGCACCAGCGGAAGCGTCGCGTCCCCGGCGCTGATGGCGAAAACAAGCGCCGCGCCGGAAAGCGCGCCCCGCAGGGAAAGGGGCAGGAGGGTTCTGTAAAACCGGTCGAGCCTGCCGGAAGAAAGCAGGCGCGAGGCGTCGAGAATATCGGGGGGAACGCGTTCGAGGGCGCCCTGTATCTGGGTCCAGGCGAAGGGCCAGGAAAGGGAGGCTTGGGCGACAACCAGGGTGAGCCAATGGCCCCGGGGCGAAAGCAGGTTCCACCCGAAACCGAGCATGACCGGGGATACGGCCAAGGGGACGAGGGGCGCGAGGCGCGATAGGGCCCCGCTACCGGGAGAACGCCCCGCGTAGGTGATAAACGCGAAAGAGAGCGCCGCGGCGACCGAGAGGGCCGCGGTAGCGATGCCGGTACCGACCGTGGCGGCCAGGGCCGGCAGCAGGTTCGAGCCGCCCAGAATCGATTTCCACGCGGCAAGGCCGAACGTCAGGGAGCCGCCGTACCGGGCCCCCGACGCGCTCACCGCGAGGGATCTGAGGGGAATGGAGGCGAGCGGACCTACGAAAAAAACGAGAATTCCGCCGAGAAAGAGCGCCGCGGCGCCCCGCTCGCGCAAACCGCGGACCGGTTTTCGGGCGCGGAGGGTATCGCGGGAGGAAATGCCCCTGCCCAAGCCGCGCTGGAGCCGGGCATGGAAGGCGATTACCGCCACCGCGGCGACGGTCTCGATTAGGGCGATGAGCGAGGCTCCCCTAAAATCGAGCCGACTCCGGGCCGCCTGATACAGCTCAACCTCCAAGGTGGTTCCGCCGACCCCGCCGAAGAGGAGCACGATCACGAAACTAAAAAAGCAGTACAGGAACACGAGGGCCGAACCCGAAAGCAGCGGCCTCGCCAGGGCCGGAAGCGTTACCGTCCGGAATACCCGGACCGGTTTCGCCCCGAGCAGCAGCGCCGCCTCTTCCTGGTCGGCGGGCAGGCGCTCCCACACACGGGAAACGGTACGCATGATGACGGGAAAATCGTAAAGCCCATGGGCGATGACCACGCCGGTCATGGAGTAGAGGAACGAGAGCGGCGGTTCCTTCAGGCCGAATGCCGACATCAGGCCGTAGTTAAGCCAGCCCTGCCGTCCGAAATACAGCACGAAGGCCAGGGCGATGATCATGGGCGGAACGCACAGGGGAACCGCGGAAAGGGCAAGCAGGAATCGCCTGCCGGGAAAGTCGCGCCGGGCAACGAAAAAGGCGGCGGGAAAGCCGATGGCCACGGCGAGAAGGGTCGAAAAGAACGCCTCCAGGAAGGTAAAGCGGAGGGCGGAGAAAAGGCGGGCGAACCGGAGCGCCGAAGCGCCCGCGCCCTCGGCGCCGGTACCCGCCGCGGCGAAAAGGGCCACCGCGACGGGAGCGAGAAATCCCGCGGAGACCGCGAAGAGCGAAACGGGACCGATCACTGATCCCGCGTAGCCCGCCGATGAAATCGGTCCCTTGCGGAATAGACTCATTTCGAGAGGATGGTGACGACGGTATCCACCGCGGCGGACACCTCGCCGGAGGGTATCGAGAGGGTTTTCGGGGCCTTGGGCGCCGCCGCGTAACTCGCGGGCAAGGAGACGGAAGCCGAAACGGGGTACATGAACTGGGTCAGGGGAAGGACCTCCTGGGCCTCGTCGGTCAGCATGAAGTCGATGAAGGCCTTGGCCCCCGCGGGGTTTTTGGCGCCCTTGGCGAGGCCCAGCCCCTCGATCTGCGAAACGTGGCCCTCGCCGAAAATAAGCGCGCGGTACCGGTCGGTTCCCTCGAACTCTACGTGATAGGCGGGGCTCGTGGTATAGCTTATGACCAGCGGCGCCTCGCCCGAGGTAAACAGCGAATATCCCGCGTCCCATCCCGGGGCGACGGTCAATACGTTGGGCCTAAGCCGCGACCAGTAATCGGGCCACGCCTTCCCGAAGGCCGCCATGGTCCAGGCGAGAAAACCGGTCCCCGGGGTGCTCGTGCGCGGGTCCATCAAGATAATCTTTTTCGCGAACCGGGGATCGGCCAGCTCGGCGAGGCTCTTCGGCGGCTCTATGCCCGATTGGGTATCGAAAATCATCGCGAACTGGCCCCAGTCGTAAGGGGTAAGCAGCCAGTCGTCGGCCAATCGCAGGTCCGCGGGAACGGCCGCGGCCCCGGCGGGCGTATACGCCTCGAGAATGCCCGCCTTTCGCGCCGCGTCGATCAGATTGTTGTCCAAACCGACCAAAACGTCCGCCCGTGGCGATTTCTTTTCCAGGACCGCCCTGGAAAGCACCTGACCGGCGTCGCCGCAGGAAACGAGATTCACGGTATACCCGGTCCTTTCGGAAAACCGCTTGATAAGCTCGGGCCCGGGGCCCCACTCCGCGGTGAAGGAATCGTAGGCATACACGGTGATCTCCCTCGACGCGGAAGACGCGTCGGCAGAGCCCTTCGCCGCGAGGGTCCCCGCCGCGGCAATCAATGAGAAAAAGAAAAAGAAGGTGAAAATACGCGTTTTCATCGCTCCCTCCGCCGGTATTACCCGGATACAGGTTGGCCGGCCGCTCGGGGCCGGCGCGTAAGGGTATGATCTCAGACCAAGCCGAAGCGACGCGAAGCGGCGATTCGGCCAGGACACCCCTGGCACGGACATCCTAGCGAAGGCGGGAGAAAATTGCAAGTTATGCCGGATTGGGTATATAATCGCCGCCATGAACACTACCCGCGAAAAAAAGGCGGTCCGCAGGGTCCTCTGCGTCGGCTGCGCCTCCGTGGACATCAAGGCATTCAGCTTTCAGGAAGACGTGCAAAACGCCTACCGCGAGGGCACTATCGACCTGGTAGCCGGCGGCGTCGCCCGTGGCATGGCCCGCAACCTCAAACAACTCGGCTTCGAGGTATCAATCGCCTCGGTCATCGGGCAGGATATTTTCGGCGAATTTCTCCGGAAGGACCTTTCCGGCGCCGGGGTCAATACGGAACTCCTCCGAACGAGCAAAACGTCGTCAACCGCCCTCTTCTCGGTCATGGCCGCCAAGGGGGCCGGATCGTCCTGCGTTTACGCCAACGGCGTGTTGCAGGAGATCGCCGTGGACCGGGATTTCACCGACTTTATGGAACGGGAAAAAATAGATACCGTCGTGCTGGACTCGAACGTTTCGCCCTCCGTCATGGAGCGGCTCTATGCCCTTCGGGCGGCTAACGCGCGGACCCGGCCGCTGTTTATCTTCCAGAACGCCACGTCGCCCGACATCGCCAAAAAATCACTCCCCTGGGCCACCCAAATCGATCTATTCGCCGCGAATGAATTCGAGGCGGCGGCCATTCTCGGCGAGACCGCCGAGCCCGACGAGGCTACCGCGGATAAATTCCGCGCGCTGGGCTTCGCGAATTGCATCCTGACGTTCGGCGAACGCGGGGTTCTCGTGGCGCTGGGGAATAAAACCTGGATCGAGCCCGCGTACAAGCCCGCGGTGGTCGTAGACACCATCGGCGCCGGAGACGCCTTCGCCGCGGGTTTCCTCTACGGGTATCTCGGGGAAAAGCCGGAAAAAACCTGCATCCGCTTCGGCCTCGCCTCCGCCCGGGAAACGATCGCCACCCGGGATACGGTATGCAGCGTGCTCACGGCGGAATACCTGGAAGGCTTCCACCTCGGAGACTAAGGGGTCCGCCGGCCCGCTAGCGAAACCAATCGGAGCGGTCCAGATCGGGCCTGATTCCCGGCCTGGTCAGGGCGAAATCGTAGCGTAAGGGGTCATCGGGAGAGATGGCCCGAAAACGCCCGGTCACTTCGAGGGCCGTCGCGAGATTCACGGGAGCGCCTTCCCCGATGAACCCCAGCCGACGGGCAACCCAGCTCATATGCGTATCCATGGGCTGAACCAAAAAAGGAGCGAGCGCAGGGTCCCATCCGCCGGGATCTACCCCGTCCTTTCTGACGAGCCAGCGCAGCATGAGGAAGGGACGCTTGCACGCCGACCCGCCGGACGGCGCGGGGAGCAGGTTTTTCGCGAAAGGGACCCCCCTCGCCGTTTCTCCCGCCAAGGCGTCCGGCGCAGGGGCGAAATCTCCGGCCCCGCCGGCCCGCTCCCGTATCTCCCGAACGAACCGCCCCAGGGCCGGCGCCACCGTGATCGGTTTACCCACCGGCTCGGCGGCGGCGTGCGCCATCGAATCCCGGAAAAACGCTGAAAACGCCGCCCCGAGGCTTCCGTATTCGCGCAGGAGCGCTCCGGCCCCGAAAAGGAGGGCCGCGAGGTCGGAACCGGAAAAGAATCGGTACCGAAACCCGGAAAGCCGGTTTTCCAAACCGCACCTATCCGCCCCGTCCAAAACCGCCCTCGGCGAGCCGTCCATCCGGTTCATGACCTCCCGAACCGCGCCGACGATCAAGCCCGCCCGGCCTACCGCCAGCGCCGAGGCAACGAGGGCGGCGATTTCGCGATCTCGCGCCTCGCCATACTCCCTCACGACCTCCAAAGGATCGGGAGGAACGTACTCGCCCCGGTTGAACCGATCGTACATCCCCTCTAAAAAAAGGCGTAAAGCCTCCGGCTTCATCGTTTTCACGGCCCCACTATACATCGTTCTCCGTACTCTTGACAAAACCCTCGGCGATGCTATAGTAACTACCATGGTAGTTAATACTATTGAACGGCTCAGGGAACTGGGCTTTACCGATTATGAAGCCCGGGTCTATGTCGCGCTCATAACGAAAAACCCCGCCACGGCATACGAAATCGGAAAGGCCGCGGGAGTACCCACGTCGAAAATCTACGAGGTACTCGGCCGCCTTTCGGAAAAAGGCCTCGTCATGGAGCTGTCGGAAAGCGGAAAGAAGCGCTACGTACCCCGCGAGCCCGACGAGTTCATGGAATCCTACCGAAGCAGGATGGATAGCACCCTCGACCGTCTTTCCGCCGATTTTTCCCGGCTTCGGGGCGAGACCAACGTCAGCTACGTATGGAACCTGTCCGACCGGGAGGAATTCCTCGATCAGGCCGAACGGATGATCGCCGGCGCGAAAACCGCGTTGCTGATATCCGCCTGGGGCGACGAGGTGAAAGCCCTCGCGGGATCGCTATCCGAACGGGAAGGCAAGGTACCCATGGCCCTAGTGCATTTCGGGCCCCCGACGGTCACGTTCGCCCAGACGTACGAGCATCCCATAGCGGACACCCTGTACGCGGAACGCGGGGGCCGCGGCTTTTCGCTGGTCGCCGACGGCCGCGTTGCCCTGGTCGCCACCTTTTTCGAGGACGGGCACGTCGAGGGCGCGTGGAGCAAAAACCCCGGCTTCGTGCTTTTGGCCGAAGACTATATCAAGCACGACATATACATCATGAAAATAGTCAGGCGATTCAACGAAGAACTTGAGGGTAAGTTCGGTCCGGGATACGCGGCCTTGCGCGACGTGTTTCGGGACCGGGAAGCGCCGGCCGCGCTGCCGGAGAAGGAGAGAACATGAAAGTCTGGATTGACGGGAAGGTAATGGACGCCTCGGAGGCCAAAATCGGCGTGCTCGATCACGGTTTCCTTTACGGCGACGGCGTATTCGAGGGCATTCGGGTCTACGACGGCACGGTATTCCGATTGAAGGACCATTTGGACCGCCTCTGGCGAAGCGCAAAGGCCCTGCTTATCGACATTCCCCTCACCCCCAGTGCCATGACGGAGGCCCTGCTCGAAACGGTCGCCGCCCACGGCGCGAAAAACGCCTACGTGCGCCTCGTGGTGAGCCGCGGAATCGGCGACCTCGGCCTAAACCCCGCGAGTTGCCCCAAGGCCGCCGTTATCGTCATCGTCGGCGACATTAGCATCTACCCCCCCGCCAATTACGAAACCGGCATTCCCCTCGTGACCGCGGCTTCCCGAAGGCTCGGTTTCGGGGGCTTCGACCCGGGCATAAAAAGCCTGAACTACGTAAACAACATACTCGCGAAAATGGAGGCCAGGCAGGCGGGATGCCAGGAGGCCCTTCTTCTCAACGAGGCGGGTTTTATCGCCGAATGCACCGCCGACAATTTCTTCTTCGCCAAAAACGGTGTATTGATGACGCCGTCCGCGGACTGCGGCCTTCTCGCGGGAATCACGAGGCAGACCGTGCTTGAGCTCGCCGAAAGGCGGCGCGTCCCCGTAAGGGAAGGGCGCTTCACTCGCCTGGACGCCTGGACGGCCGACGAATGCTTCATGACCGGCACGGGCGCCGAAATAATGCCCATCACGTCCATAGACGGCCGGGTAATGGCCTCCTGCCCCGGACCGCTAACCCGCCAGCTATTGGAAGATTTTCGCGCGTTCGCCGCCGGCTGGAAGGAATGAATGGCCCGTCCGGAACCTTCACCCCGGACGAAGAAAAAAAAAAAAGGCCCGAAGAAGCGTCGCTCCCTCGGGCTTTTTCGCGCTAAGCGCGGGCGGCGAATGCCTTACCGCGCGTATTCGACGATTCGCGTTTCCCTGATCAGGGTCACGCGGATTCGGCCGGGATATCGCAGATCGCTCTCGATCTTCTTGGCGATTTCCCTGCCGAGTTCCTTCACTTCCGCGTCGGCGATCCGCTCGTTGTTCACGAGAACGCGAAGCTCGCGGCCGGCCTGGATGGCGTAGGCCTTCTCCACTCCCTGGAAGCTTTCCGCGATGCTCTCGAGGTTCTCGAGGCGCTTCACGTAATTGTCCAGGGTCTCGCGCCGGGCGCCCGGCCGGGCGGCGGAAATCGCGTCGGCGATCTGAACCAGCACCGATTCGATGCAAGACGGTTCCACGTCGCCGTGGTGGCTTCCTATCGCGTTGATAACCCGCGGGTCCTCGTTCATCTTCCGCGCCATGTCGATACCGACCTCGGCGTGGTTCTGGTCCGAATCGTTCTCCGCGCCCTTTCCGATATCGTGGAGGAGGGCGCCGCGCTTGGCGATCTCGCGGTTTGCCCCGACTTCGGCGGCGAGCATTCCGGCGATCATGGCCACTTCCTTCGAGTGATACAGCACGTTCTGGCCGTAACTCGTCCGGAAATAGAGCCGACCCAGGGCGCGAACCCCTTCCTGGCTCATGTTGTGGATTCCCAAATCGAAGAGAACCTTCTCGCCCTCTTCGTAAATCTTCTGGGAGATCTCGCGGGTTACCTTCTGAACGATTTCCTCGATTCTGGCGGGATGAATGCGTCCGTCCAGAATCAGGCGCTCGAGGGATACCTTGGCGATTTCCTTGCGCACGGGATCGAAGCAGGATATTACCACCGCTTCGGGCGTATCGTCGATAATCACGTCCACGCCGGTCAGGGTCTCGAGGGTACGGATGTTCCGGCCCTCGCGCCCGATGATTCGGCCCTTCATTTCGTCGCTCGGCAAGCTCACGGTAGCGACGGTAATGTCGCTGGTCGTCTCGGTCGCGATCCTTTGGATGGTCGTAACGAGAATATCCCGGGCCTTTTTGTCCGACGCGAGTTGTGCTTCCTGTTCGATTTTGTTGAGTAACCCCTGGGCGTCATGGCGGGCCTCGTTCTCGAGGTCCTTGATGATCAGGCTCTTAGCCTCTTCGGCGGTCAGGCCGGAGATGCGCTCAAGCTCAAGCCGATAACGCTCTTCCTCGCCGAGAAGGAACTTCTCGCGATCCGCGATCGCCTTGGCCTGCTCGGCAAATTGCTGCTCGGTTTTGTCCATGGACTCGCCGCGCTTGTCGAGGGCTTCCTCTTTTTGCGTCAAACGACGCTCGTAACGCTGAAGCTCGCTTCGGCGTTCGCGATTTTCCCGCTCCTGCTGGTTTCTTTCTCGAATTAGCTGTTCTTTTGCCTCTAGAAGAATTTCCTTCTTTTGAGCTTCTGCTTCTTTAATAGCATCCTGTTTTACACGTTCCGCTCTCTGTTCAGATGCAGATAGTTGAAATCTGGCGTACAGCCAGCGAATAGTCCATCCAAGAAATAAACCGGCAGCAGGCAGGACTACATACAACGCATTCATTTGTATGCTCCTTCCGTTTAAGTTGCTGTCAACTTCTACAATATCGTTAAAAAAGGGGGATGTCAAGAAAAAGCTTTTGAGGGCAAGGAACTGTCAACGGAGAAAGGAGGTTACATCCTGAACTGCTCTCCCAGATATACCTGACGGGCTACCTCGGACTGGAGGATAAAGTCCTTGGAGCCTTCCTCTACTATCTCGCCCTTATTGATTATGCAGGCGCGATCGGTTATCTCCAGGGTGTCGCGCACGTTGTGGTCGGTAATGAGAATGCCGATATCCTGGGTCGCGAGATGCCGAATTATCACTTTTATGTCATGGACGGCGATGGGATCGATACCCGCAAAGGGCTCGTCCAACAGCAAAAAGCGCGGCTCGATCGCGAGGGACCGGGCGATTTCGGTCCGTCGCCGCTCGCCGCCCGAAAGGGTATAGGCGGGCTGTTTTCGGTTGGCCTCGATCCCGAACTCATGGACGAGCGAATCCAGCCGCGCGAGCCGCTCCGCCTTGGTCAGGTCCTTTCTCGTTTCCAGAATGGCCATGATATTCTGCTCGACCGTCAATTTCCGAAACACCGACGCTTCCTGGGGAAGGTAGGAAAGGCCCGCCCGGGCCCGCTTATACATGGGCAGCCGGGTGATGCACAGGTCGTTTAACCAGATATTGCCCGCGTTGGGGCGGTAAAAGCCGACTACCATATAGAAAGTCGTGGTCTTTCCGGCGCCGTTCGGGCCCAAAAGGCCAAGAACCTCGCCGGAACGCATGGAAAAGGTCACGTCGCGAACCGCGTGCTTTTTTCGGAAATATTTATTAAGCCCCTCGACGCGCAGGGTTTCGCTCATGGCGTTTCTCCTTCATCCGGAATTCCCGAAGCAGGCTTCTTGGAGTCTTTGAGGGTACCGCTTACGGAACCGTCAAGGGTAATACGCTCCGTTTCCAAATCCACGGAGATCCTTGAGGCCTTAAACTCGTCGCTGTCCCGTTTTACCACCGGGTCGCCCGTCAGCTCCAGGGCGGATACGGCCCGTCGATACAGGGCAAAGCCGGCGGTGCAGTCAATCGTTTTACGCTTCAGGCTTACGCCGACTTGCAGTATCGCGACCTCGGTCTCGCGATTGTAGGAAATGAGGCTCGCCCCCGCGGAAACGTCGTTTTTGGCGTCTTCAAGCCGGGCATTGCCCCGCAGGAGGGCGATCTGAGTGTCGCGGTCGTAGGAAACCTCTTCGGCCGTAAAGGAAAAGCCCTTTTCCGAATCGGTTCCCCGTACGGTGCCCGTCGCCTTCACGTAGCGGAAATCCTTGCCTGAAAGCTCGATTTTCCCGCCGGAGATCGTGAGGCTGCCCACGCTCACCGACGCGTTGCCCACCAGCTCGGTGGTTTCGCGGGACTTACCCGAATTGCCCGTCATGCGGTCAGCGGAGAAGGTTATCGCGTCGTCGCCCTGCGCGATCAGGGGCGAAAGGACCGCAAGCAGCAGCGTCACGCGGAGGAGGCGCCTCATTCCGCGCCGTCCTGCGTATCGTCTTTGGGATTGACCATCGCGCCCGATACGGATCGCTCAAAGCGATAGTTCCTGGCGAGGGTATCCGCGAAAAAGCCGGTACCCTCGATCCGCGAACCGTCGTCCTTCTCTATCCGCACGACGCCGTCCGCCGAGCCCCGAAGGAGGGACGAGTCTTTTTCCCAACGGATATCCGAGGTCACCAGCGCGATACCGTCCGGGGCATACCGGAAACGGGCGGAACCGCCCAGGGTATAGACCTTCGCCGCGTCGTCCACGAGCAGAAGGTCGGCGCTGCCCTCGGCTTCCACGGCGCCCGTCCCGTCCGCGGCAAACTGCCGGAAGGACACGCCCTCACCGGCCCAGACGCGGTCTGAATCGTACATCTCGATGGCGTCCGCTTCTATCACGACGGAGAGCGTCCCTTCCTCATAGCGGCGCGCCTGGGCGTTTTCCAGCACCAGCCCGGGAACCGGCGGGCCCTCGCCCGCGTCTCCCCCGTAATTGAACGAACAGGAGGCGAATATGAGTAAAAGGGCCCAAAAAAGGGGCAATAATCGAAAGCACCGAACGCGCATTGCACCACTATAGCCGTTTCGCGCCCCTTCGTCAAAAACTTCCATTGCATTGACAGCGTATTCAAGAGGTTTTAGACTTCTAGTTATCGGCTTCCCACGGAGAGCAGACAGGAGTTTCTATGGCAGATTTTCTCAGCGATGCCGAATTCGATCAGTATCGCAAACTGATATATGACGAAAGCGGCATCACCTTCTCCGCGACGAACCGGGCCATCTTGGAAAGCAGGCTCAAGGAGCGGCTCCGGGATAAGCAGATGGACAAATTGGGCGACTATTACGCCCTGCTCATGAGAGATAAAGAAGAGCTCAAGCTGATGCTTGACTCGGTCACGACCAACCTAACGCGTTTCTTCCGGAACCAGCCCCATTTCGACGCGCTCGTCAATTTCGTGATTCCCGAGGTCCTCAAAATCAAAAAACAGCGGGGAGATACCAAAATCAGGGTTTGGAGCGCGGGGTGCTCCACCGGAGAGGAGCCCTATACGCTGGCGATGATCTTCAAGGACAAGCTCCCCTCCCCCTATACCGTCGAGATTCTCGCTTCGGACATTTCCCTAAAAAGCCTTATGGTCGGCAAGGCCGGCTTTTATCCGGAAAACCGCGTCGCGGGAATACCGGACAATTATCTGGGCCGGTTTTTCGACAAGTCGAATAACGGCTATCAGGTCAAGGACGAACTGATGAAGATGATCCGGTTCGATTACCACAATCTCAAGAACGATTCCGGCGCCCGGAATATCGATATACTGTTCTGTCGGAACGTGCTTATCTATTTCGACGAGGCGGCGCAAAAGGCGGTCATCGACCGGTTCTGGGACGCCATGTCCCCGAAATCCTTTCTGTTTATCGGCCATTCCGAATCCCTTTTCGGCATGAAAACCGGGTTCGAATTCCTGAAAACGGATTGGGCCTGCCTGTATCAAAAAAATACCTGAGGTTAAAGCGCCATGGAACCCGTATCGGTTTTGATTGTTGACGATTCCGCCCTTATGCGGAGCCTGATCGGCAAGATAGTGGAGTCGGCGCCGGGCCTGAGGATAGCGGACAAGGCGATGAACGGGCGGTTCGCGCTTCAAAAGCTGCCGCGGGCCGCCCCCGACGTGATCGTGCTGGATCTGGAAATGCCCGAGATGACCGGCGTTGAATTCCTTCGGGAAAGGAAGCGGCTGGGCATAGACATTCCGGTCATTATCCTTTCGAGCATCGCCAAAAACGGCGCCAGGGTAACCATGGAATGCCTGGAACTGGGCGCCAGCGACTTCGTGACCAAGCCGTCCGGGGCCGAGTCGGCCGACCTTCATACCATCGCGAGCCAGCTGGTGGAACTGCTGGAAGGATACGGCACGCAATACCAGCTCAAAAAAATCGCCGGAACCGCGCGAAAGCTCCCCGTAGACCGCTTACGCGAATACGATCAGGGAAAGGCCGAGCCCGAGCATTCGCCCGAAACGAACCACGCCTCCCTCTCTCCCGAAACCCTGGAAACCCTCGCGAGAAGGAGAACGCTGGCCCGGGAGCAGGCCGCCGCCGCGGCGTCCGTCCCCAAGGCAAGGGCGGCAGTCGTTCCCCCGGTCCCGATCAGGAAGCCCGGGAACATCGAGATTATCGCCATAGGCATTTCCACCGGGGGGCCCAACGCCCTCAGGGAAATATTCGCGAAATTGGACCCCGCGCTGCCCCAGCCCATCGTGGTGGTACAGCATATGCCCGCGGGCTTCACGGAGGAATTCGCGAATAGCCTGGACCGAATATGCCCCCTTGAGGTAAAGGAGGCGCGGGAAGGCGACCTGGTAAAGCCCGGCAGAATCCTTATCGCCCCGGGAGACAAGCATATCGAGGTGGAAAAGCGCCCCCTCGCCACCATCGCGCACCTGAGCGACGCGGCGCCCCAAAACGGCCACCGCCCCTCGGCGGACGTCCTTTTCGAGTCGGTCCGAAAGGAGTTCCAAAACCACGCGCTGGGCATAATCATGACCGGCATGGGACGGGACGGAGCGGCGAAAATGGCGGAACTGTACCGGGAAGGGTCGCGCACCGTCGGTCAGGACGAGACGAGCAGTATCGTCTACGGCATGCCTCGGGTCGCGTGGGAACTGGGCGGAGTGATGGAGCAGGTATCGCTTCAGAATATGGCCGAAACCATTAACCGCTACGGCAGGGAATTCGCCCGCTAGCCGGTCGGCACGCGGGGCGTCCTATAGAACCTCGGTTATTTCGGGCAAATCCTCGGAGCCCAGGCGGGTCAGGAAATACGTAATAACGCTGCCGAGCGCCAGGGCCGCGAGCGACGCGCCTACCTGAACCCCCTCTCCCGCGCCGGGATATACCGAGGGAGTGAGGATAAACACGCCCACCGCCAGCGCCACCGGTACGCCGACGGCGATTACCGCCTGGCTTACCTGGTTTTTCAGGGGCGACTGAACGTGAACCGTATCGCCAACCTTTATGCTGTGCTTTCTCCGGTTCACCACCGCGAATACGTGTCCGTTATCCTTGCACTCGCTGTTCGAGCACCCGATGCACGCCTCTATATCGACGGGTATGACCGTAACGGAATCCTTGCCTATTTCGACGATTCTCGCCTTTTCCTGCATTATTATTCCTCCTGGCCTTAGCGGGTTTCCGCCGCGGGCGGCGTTCCGCAATCGACGTTGATCCTTCGAATCGACCGGGTCTTGCCCGAATCGTCGAGGTCCAGCACTACGCCCTGCAACGCGGGCCGCGCCCATGCGTCGCGGGACCAATCGGGTATTCTCGTAATATATTCTCGGATCTTTGACTCGCTTTCGCAACCGCCTACCGAATCCAGGCTTCCGGTCCTCCCCGCGTCGGTTATGACCCCGGTTCCCAGGGGAAGGACCGTCTCGTCGGAGGTGGCGACCCTTCCGTGGGAACCGATTACCGCGGACACCTTCCCGTCGGCATGCCAAAAAAAGGCCTGCTTTTCGGCGGTGGCGGCCCCGTGAAAGTCCACGATTACGTACGGGGTTTCCTGCCTGAGCCGCTCGGAAAGCGCCGGCAACAGGGTAAAGGGATTGTCGCCGTGTACGCGGTTAAAGCCGACCCTCCCGATAAGGGAAACCACCGCGACGCGGGCCTTCCCGGCGTTGAAAAAACGCCAGCCCCGTCCCGGGCTTTGGGGCGGATAGTTCGCGGGCCGGAGCACGAAGGGCAACGCGTCAAGGGCCTCGACCAGGTCCTTTTTAAAGAAAGACGAATCGCCGCCGGTAATGGAATCGGCCCCAAGCTTCCGCAGGTAGCCCGCGTGCTGGCGGCCCAACCCGTGGGAAGCGGTTGCCCCGTCCCCGTTCACGATCACGAGATCCGGCCTCTCGGAGGCTTTTACCTTGGGCAAGGCCGTTTTAACGCACCAAATGCCCGCCTTCCCGACCACCTCGCTGATATACAAAATACTAATACCCAAACCGGCTGTCCCCTATTCGATACCCCGAGCGGAAAGGATTTCCGCGCATTTGCGCCGATCGTCTTCACGGCCCAGCGCCTCGTAGGTATCACGGAGATTATACAGGGCATCGTCGAAAGCGGGAATAAGCGTAACGGCTTTTTCGAAGCAGCGGCACGCCTCATCGAAGGAGGAGGAGGAAAACCGAAGGACGCCGAGATTGTTCCATACCCGACCGTTCGAGGGGTCGAGCTCGAGGGCCCGCTCGTAGGCCTCGCCCGCGGTATCGTCCTCGCCCAACTCGTGAAGCACCACGCCAAGGGTATCGAGCACGTCCACGTCCAGGGGGTTTTCGTCAATGGCATTCGCTAGGGCGCCCTTGGCCTCGGATAAACGGCCGAGGGCCCGGTAACTCAGGCCCAGGTTAAACCATAGAATCGGGTTTCTCGGCTCCATCTGCAGCGCGCGGCGCAGGCAGGCGATCGCCTCGGCATGATTCCCGGCGGCCGCAAGCTCGACGGCGCCGTCATTCAGCGATTGGGGCGTTTCGTTCATGGAAGGAATCCTTGGGACGAGATTATCGGCCCAACTCGTCCGGGGCGACCGCGCCCCCTTGAGCCGATTCGCCCAATCGGGAATAGTCCCCGTGACGCGAAAGCTCGCCGAGCTGGTCCCTCAGTTCCGCGGCGCGCTCATAATCTTCCCGGTCCACGGCCGATTTCAGTTCGTTTTGAAGGTATAACACCACCGGCTGTTCCACGTTCTGAGGGGCGTTCAGTTCCGGGCCGCCGGAGACAGACGACGCGGGCACGCCGTTTCGGGTCATTACCGAATCGTCTATGTAAATGGGGCAATCCATTCGGGCCGAAAGGCATAATATATCGGACGGGCGCGATTCCAGGGCGATTTCCCGGCCGTGTTGAACCAGCACCATGCGGCACAGATAGGTACCGCTTCGGATGCCGTAAATCTCTACCCGATCAAGCCGGCCCTGCAGGGATTCGATAGTCGCCAACAGGAGCTCATGGACCATCGGGCGGGGCGCGAGTATATGGGTCAGCTCCACGAGAATCAACTGGATGTCGGTTTCGGAAACGTATACGGGCAAGGCTAAATCGGATTGCTCCGGCTTAACGAAAACCGCGTTTCCGGGGTTCGCTTGCGCGATGGTCCAAATGTGGGATGGCAAAAACCGTGCTGTCCTCATACCTTAAGCCTACTACACGGCCGTCGCGAAAACAAGAACGGGAAAGCCCTTTTTTTGGCGGGAAGTTACAAACCCTTGAGCATCTCCGCGAACAGGCCCTGAATAAGGGGGGCCACCGGCGATCCGGGATACCGCGAAACGAAATGGGCGGAGGAACGCTCGATCAAGTCTATGCCGTGGGCCCTTGCCGCCTCGATGGCGCCGGAAGACTCGAGCAGGCCTATGCATCGTTCCACCGAGGGATCCGAAACGCCCCCGGCCCTCGCCGCCTCGAACAGAGCGGTTAGGGCGGAAAGGTCGCCGGGATTTCGCTCGAGATGCAAAAGCACGGGGAGGCTCTTTTTGCCTTCCACCACGTCGTCGCCCCGTCGCTTGCCCGGGTTGCCCGTGGTGAGGTTTCGAACGTCATCCACGATCTGAAAACCGACCCCTATCCGGGCGGCGATATTCCCGAATTCGACGGCGGCCTCGTCGCCGGCGCCGCCCGCCAGCATGCCGATTTCTCCGGCGAGCCGGGAGAGCGTGCCGGTTTTCATCGAAACCATGGCCTCGTATTCCGAACGCGAAGGGATCAGGGAGGGGTTCCGATGCCAATGGATATCCATGGCCTGACCCAGGTGAAGCCGTCGCAATTCCCGGCTGACCGTCCGATACAGAGACAGTTTCAGGGCATCGGAGGAAGGAAAGGAGTCGATTATGGAAAGGGCCTGGAAGTAGAGCCAGCTCGCGCCGTTTATCGCCGTGTCCTCGCCCCATACGATATGAATGGCCGCCCCTCCCCGCCGTTCGTCCGCCCCGTCCTCGATATCGTCGTGAATAAGGCTCGCGGTATGGGGAAACTCCACCAGGGGCACCAGCGGATAGGCGCGGTCTCCGCCCCCCGCCAGCTCGCAGGCCAGGGTCATGAGGAGCGGGCGCCAACGCTTGCCGCCGCGGGACATGAGGTCTTTACAGGGTTCCACCAGGGGTGAAAAGTGAACCGGGCGTATGGCGTCGGGCAGGCTCGAAAAGCTTTCGGCGATCCAGGCCGGGTCTACCGGATGGGGCAGCCGGGCGTTCAGGACGGACTCTATCTTTTCAAGTCGGCGGGTATATTCTATATTCATAAAAAGCATTGTATACGAATTTAAAGAGGAATGCATGCCGTCTAACAGCTACGAAAAGCCGGATTTTTGGTCAAAAAAGGCCTTCTCCGAGGGGTATCCCGCCCGCTCGGTATACAAGTTGAAGGAAATGGACGAGAAGTTCTCGTTAATCCGAAAAAACACCAGGGTCATGGATCTCGGGGCAGCCCCCGGCAGCTGGACGACCTATCTCCTTCGCGCCCTTGACGGTACGGGGCACGTCACGGCAATCGATCTTTCCCCCCTCGCCAAGGACGTGAAGGGCGATAACCTCTCCTTTTTCCAGGGAGACCTGTACGCTCCGGAGATTCGCGCGGAAGCGAAGAAACTGGGGCCCTACAACCTCGTCGTGTGCGACGCCGCCCCCGCGACCACGGGAAACCGCACCGTCGACACGGCCCGTTCAAGCGGACTGGTGGAACTTGCCCTCTACTACGCGGAGCAAATGCTTACCCCCGGAGGCAACTTCGTGGTTAAGGTATTTCAGGGCGGAGGGGAACAGGAAATGCTGAAGAAAATGCGGGGGATGTTCGCCGCGGCCAGGGGTTTCAAGCCCGAGGCGTGCAGAAGCGAGAGTTTTGAGACGTACCTGATCGGGCTCGGTAAAAAATAAGGGTCAGGAATCGGCGGGAAGAAGTCGAGAATTTACGCGAAACCGCTTCTTAAATTTTGGCGGTGAATGCTATAATGGGGAAATCATGGCTTTGATCAACCGCGTTACCCGCTCCCGATTCCTTAAGCTCGCGATGGCGACCGGGATTGCCGCGCTTATCTCGCTTTCATGCACCCAGGATCTTTCCCTGGAGGCGGGGCCCGCTGACGCGCCGGATTTGGCTTCCATCACCCCGGGAAGCATCGTGGGAATGGGCGGCTCCAACGCGGGGCTGCCCTCGGAACGGCCCGACGGGGAAACAGCGCCGGGAGGGGAAGAGCGGGAGCTTTACTATACGGTATATACCGTTCAAAAAGGCGATATGGTCGGAAAGATCGCCGACCGATTCGGCATATCGCAGGACGCGATAATCAGCCTGAATCGCCTGAAAAACACGAGAACCATCCAGATCGGCCAGCTTCTTAAAATTCCCTCGATCGACGGCATTATCTACACGGTAAAAGAGGGGGATACCCCGGCCAGTATCGCGGACAAGTATCGGGTATCGCTGGAAAAAGTGGCCATGGCGAACGGCATTACCGATAACGCGATTCCCGTGGGCTCCATGGTATTCCTGCCCGACGCGAAGCTCGATTGGGTGACCATTCAGGAAATCAACGGCGACCTCTTCCACAAGCCCCTGCACGGCAGCTATTACATCTCGTCCCGTTACGGTTGGCGGGCCAATCCCTTCGTGAACGCCAGAACCTTCCATAACGGAATCGACATGGCCACCGCCATGGGAACGCCCATTTACGCGGCGCTCGAAGGCACCGTCAGCGCCACGGGTTACGACGTAACCTACGGAAACTACGTCATCATCACCCATCATTCGGGATATCAAACCCTCTACGGGCATATGTCGAAAATTCTCGCGGCAAAGGGAAAACGTGTAACGACCGCGACCAAAATCGGCCTGGTGGGAAATACCGGGCAGAGCACCGGGCCCCACGTTCATTTCACCGTATACAAGAACCGGTCGACCATTAATCCGTCGACGCTGTGGAACTAAAGGCCCGGCGAAATACGGCCGGCGCCCCGAACGGTCAAGGCGACCCTGTGCGCGCTCAAGCCGGGCGCTCAATCCCGAATTTTTTCACGAAAAAGTCGATATTCGTTCCCACGAACAGGCCGCACCATACGGTAACCGCGAGGCCGCATACGCTAAAGTAGGAGACGAGATATCCGGTACCGAAGGCCAGGCGCGACCAGGCGCCAATGTCGCTAAAGGGAAGGACCGCGAAGCCGACGGCGAGGGCAGCCCCCGAAACCAGCCAGCGGGTAAGCGAAACCCTGCCCCGGTCAGAGAAAAGGTCGGGATACGAGAGGCCCGCCGCGTTTATGCGCTCCATTGCCTCCCGCACGGCCGGATCGATCGCGGGTACGCCCGACCCGCACCCGTACTCGGCGGAAGAGACGGCGAGCGGGGCCGCGAGGGCGCGTTCGGCCCGGGAAAGCCGCCGGACGGCGGTTCTGCACGACGGGCACAAAAGAAGGTGCAGCGTTACCCCGAGCGGAACGGACTCGAACTTATCAAGCCCGAGATATCGATTAAAGGCCTTCTCGCAGTTCATGTCACGATTCTCCTTCTTCCAGCCGGTCCCGTAAGAGCTTTTTTGCCCGGAACACGTGCGACTTGATCGTATTGACCGGAAGCCCGGTCACCTCGCTGATATCCGCGTAAGGCATATCGTAAAAAAAGAACATGTCAACGCACACCCGATACCGTTCCGGCAGGTCCGAGACCGCCTCGCGAATGGCGACCTTCGTGGTAGCCCGCAGGTGCTCTTCCTCGGGTCCTTCCCCGGAATCCACGACGTCGAAGTCTTCCGCGAGTGAGGTATAGTCTTTCCGTCGCTTAATCGAGTTTATCGCGGTATTGTACGCGATTCGCATCAGCCAGGTGGAAAACCGGGACTCCCCGCGAAAGGTACCGACGGACATATACAGTTTCACCAATACGTCCTGGACGAAATCCTCAGTGTCGTCCGAATTACGGAAAAACCCGTAACCGAGGCTAAAGATTCGCTTGCGGTACTTTGAGGCGAGGGCTGCGAAGGCGGCCTGGTTCCCCGCCGCGGTTTCCCTGCAGAGGGTTAGGTCTTCCTGGGCAGAGTGAACGGCGGCTTCAGCGTTGGTCGTCACGCTGTTTTACGTACCGGCGGGTCGCGAAGTAGAAAGCCAAGAGGCTTATTCCCAGCGCGAAAGGTATGAGGCCGCCCAAAAGGGTGTAGCTAATGCCCTCGATCACGAGAAACAGGAGCGAAAGCACCAGTCCCGAACCCGTAAGCAAAAAGCCGGCCAATACGGAAAACAGATAAAGATCGAAAATCGGGCGCGTATAGATGCCGCGCTCGATTTGCCTGACAATTTGGCGATGTCGCCAAAGAAGATAGAAGAAAATCACCACCGCGCCCATTACGATTCCCACGATGGGGATTACCGCAAGGACAACCTGCGCGGCGGGCACCGCATCCGCGGCACCGAATCCAGACATACCTACCTCCTACCCGATTTTGACACGTACGCGCCGGATCGGGTTGCGTTTTTCTCAATCAAGCACCGAATATTCGGTAAAAAATAGGCGGTGAACGGTTCCCGTCTCGAGAATTCCGTTTATCGCGCCCAAGACGGCGGCCTTTACCCCCGTCTCGCCCAACTTTTCCAAATCGGCCTTCGTTTGCCGCCGAAACCATGCGGTAATCGCGGAACGAATAAGCGATTTCTTTGCCGTCAGTTCTTCGCGGAAGGCGATATCCGCCGGATCGTAGGCGAAAACCGGAATGGCCACCACCACCGCGGGATCAGTGTCGGCGGTAGGGGCTCGAAGCGCGCCCAAGTCCGTAAACATGCCTTCCGCGGGAAGGTCGGGGGGAATCGAGTCTCCCGAATAGGCTCGGTACCCCGGATGGGCCCGCCCCGAGGCGAAAGCCCAAGCCGTCGTGCCGACGATGACGACCAATAGCGACGCCGCGACGCATAGCAATACCGTTTCCAGTACCGGAATGCGCGACTTGTGTCCCTTACGGCGCATTTTCTTCGGCCTCCCTATACGGCGCGAGCGCCGCAGCTAGCCGGCCCGCGGCCCGAACGCGAAGAAGGATCAACCCGTCTTCGTATGCGGTCTCAATGACGGAACCTTCCCGGTAGGCCCAGGCGAGGAGATCGCCCCGGTCGGAAGGCAGACGGTATCGGCCTTCTTCGCCGGCGAGCAGGCTATCGATCCGGCTCGAGAACGCGTCGAACCCCGTTCTTTCCAAAACGCTCATGGGCACGGCGTCGGGAAACTCGGCTTTCAGCCGCGCGCGGGAGAATTCGTCCAGCCGATCCCATTTGTTCAGCACCAGAAGCGACGGTCGGTCCGCGGCCCCAACCTCGGCTAAAACCTGTTTGGTCGTTTCGTACTGCGCTATTAGGTCCGGATCGGAGGCGTCGAGCAATACGATCACGGCGTCGGCAAAGGCCGCCTCCTCCAGGGTCGCGTGGAAGGCGTCCACCAGGCTGTGCGGCAGGTTACGTATGAAGCCCACCGTGTCGGTCATGAGTACCGTGCGGCCGGTAGGGAGCGCGAATCGACGGGTTGTGGGGTCGAGCGTGGCAAAGAGCTTGTCCTCGCTGAGCACCCCCGCGCCCGTTAACGCGTTTAATAGGCTCGACTTACCGACGTTGGTATAGCCCACGATCGCGCAGGAGGGAACGGGTATCCGCTCCCGGCGCTTTCTTCGGCTCGCGCGGTCTTTGCGTACCGCGGCTATTTCCCGCTTTATCTGGGCGATCCGGTTCGTAACGGACCGTCGGTCCAATTCCAGCTGGGTCTCGCCCGCTCCCTTGGTGCCGTATCGCCCGCCCCGCTGCCGGGAAAGGGCCTCGTAGGTATGGGCGAGCCGGGGCAGGGAATATTCAAGCCGGGCCAACTCAACCTGTAAGGTCGCCTCCCGGGTCATGGCCCGATCGGCGAATATGCGGATAATCACTTCCTGCCGGTCGAGACAGGTCAGTTCAGAGGCTTTTTCCCAGTTACGCTGCTGCGTGGGCGAAATTTCAAAGTCAAAGACGATGAGTTCCGCGCCATGGTCCTTCGCCTGCGCGATTATCCCTTCCGCCTTTCCCGCGCCCATCCCGAACCGGGGGGAAGGCTCGTTTCGGCGGAGAACCGCGGAGGAGACGACCTCATAGCCGGCGGTTTCGCAAAGGCTCGCGAGTTCGCGCAGAACGTCGGAGTCGGATACTGTTTTGCCTTCGGCGCGCCCGACCAGCAATACGGGGACGGGGCGTTCCCGTTCCGTCTGAATATCAATCATTATGGGGTTAATATACCTCATCTTCGCTCATGATTTAAACCGTTAACTCCGATATAGTAATAGACCCGCGTCCGCCCATTCGGGCTTGCCGCGGTTAAAAAAGTAACGGGAGGAGCCGTGCGTACCGCGCCAAAACTCGCGCTCAGTCTAATCATCTCATCGCTCCTCTTCGCGGGATTGGCGGCCGCGGCGTACGCGGGCCTCTTCGGGGTACTGGAAACGAAGTTTTACCAGCCCACGGTCATCGTCGGGTACGAGGAACGGCTTAAGGCCATTTCGGAGGGCCTTTCCGACTGGCACGACTCTAACGTAGGCGAATTCAAGGCGTTTATCGCCGCCGACCCCGTCCGCAGAAGCCTCCTTCCGAACCAGAGCGCCCAGGACGTCTTCGACCGCACGAACCTTGCCGGAGACCTGATGTCGCGCCTTCCGGGCCTCGTCGGAATCAGGATCATCGATTCCGGAGACCCGACCCTCGCCGAATCCGAGGACCGGGGAACCAGAAGGATACATTTCAGCACCTTCCCGTCGGATATCCTAAAAAAGGAAGATTTCCAGGTCGCCTACGAAATGTACGGCAGAAACGGGGGAGAACTCCCGTTCAAGACCATAGCGCGGGCCGACGGGGAACAGCCTCTTTTAACCTTCGACTCCGAATCTGACCGATTCGTATACTCCTTCCCGTTTTACGACGGGTATTCCACGTGGCGCGGAACGGCGGTCTTCTATCTAACCGCCCGGTCGGCCGTTCAGGGCCTCGTGGGGAAAAACCTGCTCCGCCTGAGCGACGAATTCACGTTGATCGGGAAGCCCGGCGATCCGGCAAGCGGTTCGGTTCTGGGCCTCCCCCGCACGGGCCGGGATATCCTCTCCGAGGCGATACTCGCCCGTTGGTCGCGAAACGATTTCCTGACCGATCGGATCGTGGATACCGAAGATTCAGGCTGGGTCCTCGTCTCCTTACCCTCCGGAAAGTGGGGAAACGCGGGCGAGGTGGTAGATGAACGACTCTTCGCGTTCCCTCCCGCGGTGAGGGCGCTCTTCCTTACGGTAAGCTTCCTCACCATTTTTCTCGTTATCTTCCTTATCTTTAACCTGCGCCAAGACCCGATGCTCGTCGCGCGAATGCGCATTCGCCGTCTCCAGGGGCAGTTGCTGCAGGAAATTCTCGAAAAGACCGACGAGGTTCGCTGGGAAGACGTCCGCGCGAGCCTTGCCTATCGAAAACACGACGTCGCTTCGGAAATCCAAAAGTCCTTCCCGAGGCGGATCAGAAAGCGCCATGGCAAGGAAATCGACATCCTGCTCGACCAGAGTTGGGACGAAATACTGGCCGCGATCGGCAATCAGGAGGCCCGGGAGAATACCCGGATCGACACCGATGGCATCCGGTACATGCTGGAGCAAGTACTCCAGAACAACGCCATCTCTCTCAATCTCACCGGCGTCAATGCGGCGCCGGTTTCCGCCGTTAAAGCCAAACCGAAGGCAGCGCCGCAACCGATTGAGGTCGAAGAGCTTTCGGACGTTGAGGAACTTTCGGACGTCGAAGAGCTTTCAGACGTCGAGGAGCTTTCGGAACCCGAGGAACTTTCGGACGTCGAAGAGCTTTCGGACGTCGAAGAGCTTTCGGAACCCGAAGAGCTTTCAGAGGTCGAGGAGCTTTCAGAACCCGAAGAGCTTTCAGAGGCCGAGGAGCTTTCAGAACCCGAGGAGCCTTCAGAGGCCGAGGAGCCTTCCGAACCCGGGCCGAAAGACGAACTCCCCGACGAACTTGACCCGGCATACATCATCGACGATCTCTCGGTCATTGGCGACGTATCGGCGATCAACGAGACTGACTTTTTCACGATCGATATGGACCTGTACGGTCACGATCCCGATGCCGACGTTTTCGGCGACGATTTTGGGGACGAAACCCTCGAGGTGGAGGAAGTCGAGTACCTGGAAGGGGAGTGGGAACCAGAACTCCTGGAAGTCGCGAACGACGACGAGCTTGCGAACTTCGTGGAAAGCCTGGAACCCGATTCCGTCCTCGTGTACAATTTTGAGGAATCGCCCGCGGACATCCTCACCTCGCCCGTATTTGACATGGAAGACGAGGCCGTCGCGCTTCCCGAAGACTTTCGCATCGGCGCGCCCGATTTTACTTCTCTTGATGCCCTAAATAACGAGGAAGCGACGCCCGTGAGCTACATCGACGCGTTTTTGGAAAAGAAGCCGGTATTGGATCTCGCCATGTACACCGGCGGTCAGGTTTTTGAATTGCTGGAAGTGGTCGGAGACGAAGATATCGAAGAGCTTGCGGATTTGGAAGAAAGCTCCCGGGCGGCGGAGGAATCGATCCTTTCTGCCGACGGCCTTTTCCTCGTGGATCCGGGCGTTACGAGCCGCGTTTCCAAGGAACTGGACCCCGAATTCAAGGAATTGGTGGATTCGGTGCTGCGTTAGGCCTTTTTGCGCGAGAGAATCACCTCTGCGATTTCCGCGAAGCCCGCCCCGTAGGGCTTCGACGCGACCCAGGCCGGTTTATGTTCCATAATCGGGAGCCATTGGCCCACGTTCGCCACCGCGCAGGCGTTCGGAAAATGAGCGAACATCGGCTCGTCGTTCGGGGCGTCGCCCACGTACAGAACCCGCTCCCGGTCCCGCCCGTCGTCGTACCCCTCGCGTAGCCGCAAAAAGCGGAGGGCAGCGTCCCGCTTATTGAAATCCCCGATCCAGCAATTAACGTGAATCGAGCTTGGTTTTGCCTGGCATCCCCTCGCCTCGAATATCCGCACGATCCGCGCCGTTTCCTCTCGCGTCAGGGGAGGGTCTATCCGCTCCGCGTGGTCTATGGCGTAATCGTACCGGCGTAAATGGTTATCGGTCGCGGGCTTGGCGCGTTCGACCGACCGGTAGGCCTCTTCCGCGGCAAGGCGTATGCGCGGGTCATTGTTGGGGGCCGCGCCGGGAAACGGGAACTCGCCCGATTCGTCGAACGCGATGGCCCCGTTTTCGGCGATGGCGCCGTGAATCGGCCATTCCTGAAGGTGCACGCTACCCCAGCCCGCCGAGCGTCCGGTCACCGCGATGAGCCGGAATCCCGCCGCGTTAAGATCGCAGAGGGCGGCATACGCCTCGCTTACCAGCTTTCCGCCTTCCGTCATGGTATCGTCAATGTCCGTAAGTATCCAGCGTAAATTCCGGATCGTCCGCGCGGGCATTTCCGCTATGGGGCGCATAGTCGTCATGGTTGGAAAGTATGCAGGTGAGGAAGGGGGGAGTCAATCGCCCAGGGCGCGAAACGGGTTAAATATCGGTTAACCGCGGCCCGGACGGCGCGCGGACGACGTCCGGTCGCGTTCGGCGATCAGGAGGGCCACGATCTCCTCGTCCGCCGGGGCGAAAAGATAGTCTTCCATCTCCCCCACGGATACCCAGCGAATGTCGTCGTGATCGTGCAGCCTCATGCGGCCGCCGACCATGACGGCGCGGACCGCGATAAGGCGCACCACCTTGTCGCCGTAGTCGTAAACCGATTCCGCGAAGGCGCCGCCGGTTTCGATATGAACGTCCATCTCCTCGCGAAGCTCGCGGACGGCGCAAGATTCCGCCGTCTCGCCCTCTTCGATCTTTCCGCCCGGGAATTCCCAGTAACCCCCCAGGCTAATCTCGGGCTTCCTTCGCGCGATGAGGATCCTGCCTTCGCGGTTTTCAATGACCGCCGCGGCTACGTCTATCATGCCTTGAGTATAGGCCCGGGTCGCGAAGATTGTCAAAACGGACGGCGCCGGGTATGCTATTCGCCATGAAACACACCGCGAAACTCACCGTTCGCTCATACGAGCTCGATTCCTACAACCACGTGAATAACGCCGTCTATCTGGAATACCTTGAATACGCGCGCATGGAATACCTTCGCGCGATCGGCTTCGACTACAATGCCCTCGTCGGCGCGGGATATGCCCTTTTCATTTCCCGGGTGGACATTCGCTACCGCGTGCCCGCGGTTCTCTTCGACGAGCTTTCGATCGAGGTTATCCCGATAAAGGCGGGTAAGGTCTCCGGCACGTTCCGTCAGGAAATCAAAAACCAGCGGGGGGAGCTGTGCGCCGAGGCGGAGGTCAGCTGGGGCTGCGTCGACCGGACCGGCAAACCCTCGAAGATTCCGGCGGAACTCTTAGTTCCCGGCTTTAGCCCCGAAACGAACTGACCCCCGCGCCTCGGGCTATGCCCGCGCCGTGCCCTTGGCGAAGGCCAACGCCTCGATGGCGTCGACGGTCGGTATCCCCCGCGAATAGGCCCACGTTTCGGCGTTGCGAGCCTGCGCGAGCGCGTCCTGGGGCCGGTGGGCGTCGGAATTGCAAATCAATACGGCGCCTTCCGAGGCTGCCAGATCCAAAAACTCGCGGACCGGATACGGGGGCCTCATTCCCTCGGGTCCGGCTACCCGGGGCTTCGTAAGACCGAGGCCGTTTACCTCCATGGGTATACGGGCCGCTATGGCGGCGGCGATAATATCCTTCGAGGCGGCCTTTAGGTCCGCGTCCCAGCGGGGAAACCCGGCAAGAAAGATATCGGGATGGGCGAAAACGTCGAATAACCCGCTAGACAGCCCTTCGAGGGTCAGGTCAACGTAAGGCTTGAGGTTTTTATGATCGCCCGCGTCGGGAATGTATTCAAAACAGCCGTCTACTTCCACCCAGTGGGAACCGTACACCAGGTATTCCGCCCCCGTCTCCGCGCGTAGGAAATCGCGGTACCAGGATTCGTATTTCGGGTGCCATTCGCACTCGAACCCCCAGAAAAACGGAAACGAGACTTGCTCGCGGGCGGCCATAACCAGGGCCACATACTCCCGCACCTGCGACGGATCCATTCGGCTGCCGCCCCACGTTCCGTCGGGATAGGGGCAATGGTCGGAAATGCCGAGGCCGGAACAGCCTTCGGAAGTGGCGACTTTCAGGTAATCGATCGGATCGCCGGAAGCGTGCTTGCACAGTCGGGTATGGGTATGGAAACTGCTGATGTTCACGGCGCCACTATAGCGCATGGCGTACCGACGGGCAAGCGGGAAGGATCGCCGGTCAGGGAGGGTCGCGAAAGGCGAAGGAACCGGAACGCAACGCGTCCAGTACCGTTTGGCGCTCGGGAATAGAGGGAACCGCGCCCCGTTTCGTCACGCAAAGGCCGGCGGCGGCCGAGGCTTCCCTGAGCGACGCTTCGGGTTCGGCCCCGCGCAACCGCGCGGCGATGAAGTATCCCGTGAAGGTATCGCCCGCGGCCGTCGTGTCCACCGCGGTAACCAGGGCCGCGCCCATACGGACCGTATTGCCGGCCGAAACCGCGGAACCCGCGCCGGAATGCCACACCGAGCCCCGGGAACCCAGCGTTATCAGGATTTCGGCGCCGGGAACCCGGCGGGCAACCGCGGAAAGAAGGGTATCGGGAGCATCGCTTTCCGCCCCGGAAACAAGCGCCGCTTCCAGGGCGTTCAGGATCAGGCAGTCCACCAGGCCCAGGGGCAGCGAGGCTATCACCGAATCCGCGGGAGAGGGATTCAGGAAAACCTTCATCCCCCGTTCATGGGCAAGGCGTATGGCTTCCGCAAGGGAAGATATTTCGTTCTGGAGCAGTACCGCATCGCCTTCGCCCCAACCTGAAAGCATAGCCTCGATATCGTTCGGGGCAATGTCACGGTTGGCGCCGCCGTACACGATAATGCTGTTCTCGCCCCGCCGATCCACCTGGATCACCGCTCGGCCGGTAGGGCCGGAAGAAAGGCCGATCCGTCCGGTATCTACCCCGCAGGAAGCGAGGAAGCCCGCGGCGTCGCTTCCGTCGGAACCGACCTTTCCCGCGAACGCCACGTTTGCCCCTGCCCGGGCAAGCGCTATAGCCTGGTTATTCCCCTTTCCCCCGAGATACCGGTTATACGAATCGCAGGAAACGGTTTGGCCGGGAACGACTATGTCCGAAACGGAGTATACTTCGTCGAGATTGATGGAGCCCAGTACGAGTATTCGCTTCATGAAAGCCTATTCGTTCTTCAGATAAAGCTGCATGAGCATGACAAAGGCGTAAATTTGCTTGTAGACCGCCACGACCCATTCCTTAATCGGGCGCTCGGAGTTAATCTCCAACTCCTTCCAGTTCGATATGAGTCCGTGGGGCGTTTTTTCGTAGTCTTCTAGGACGTTTTTCAGGTTTCGGGCGATGATGATAAGGTGCTGCGTCCCGATGGAGAGGAATTTCAGGGCCTTATCGTTAATGTCCTTCAGTTGGGTCCGAATCTGCTTTACCACTTCCTTGTCCCGGTCGGCCCGAGAAAGCATGGTTCGCAGCTTGGCGCCAAGGTCGTCGTCTTCGGCGAGGCTGTCGTCAAAGGCGGTGATTTCGTCGGACAGCTCGAGAAGGGCATGGAAGGAACCGGAATAACCGGTGGACATGGTGGGAATGCTCCACTTGCCTCGAACCAGAAAAAGGTCGGTCAGGGAACGGATATCGCGCTTGAAGTAATCTATCAGGAAGGCCTTCATGTAATTGAGCTCTTCCACGTACAGATACCCGCCGAGCATTTTTTTCTCAAACGCGGCGTTGGCCCGTTCGGCGTAATTCTTCAGGCGAACGATGGACTCGGTCCCGAAAATTTGGCGCAAAAGCTCGTTCACCTTGGAGTTCTTATTGTCCTGCTGGATTTGCTGGACCGTCATTTCCGTCTGCGTTTTCATTTTTTGGATATAGGTATCCACGATCCGGTCCGAGACGGTGACGGGACGAACCGTATAGGAGGGGTCCTTGCCCAAATGCCGGATCACCTGCTCCAGGTAACCGGACCGGCGCAATTCGCCGAGCGCGTTGATCAGCTTGTTCCAGGAGCCCATGGCCACCGGCTCTACCTCGCGGAATTCCTTGACGAAGGCGAAAATATGGGACCACTCGGCGTCCAGGGGAAGGGAGTACGCCACTGCGGCGAAGTCTTTCAGGTCTTCCAGGACGTATTCCCCTCGGATGGTCTCGTACTTGGGCGTATAGTTGAAGGTCCGCTCGGGAATGCCCGAATCGAATTTTTTCAGGAGAAACAGAAAATCGAAGGAGACGAAGTTCGCCATGAGCTGTAACTGGGAATACCACGTATCGATCTTCTTTATTTTATCCCCGTCAAAATCGGCCATGAACGCGCCCAGTTCGTCCTTTACTTGAAGCCCCAACTCTTTCGGCGACGTATTGGCCGCCCGTTCTTTCACCGCTTCCTCGGATAACCGTTCCTTGAGCTTGACCTGATTCGGGGAAAGGGACATTTCCACGAGAATATTGCGTAAAACCACTGATTGGCTCGCGTTGGCGAGGATAACCTGGGCCGCGCCGATAACCTTATATATCTCGTAGAAAAATTTGCCCATACCGGGTAAGGCTTCCTCGGAGTGGGGCTTATACCATTTATACTTGCTTTTGGCCA
The DNA here is from genome assembly GCA_023443865.1 of Spirochaetota bacterium. Classification (GTDB taxonomy): domain Bacteria; phylum Spirochaetota; class Spirochaetia; order Treponematales; family Treponemataceae; genus Teretinema. The sequence goes on from JAEZST010000011.1 coordinate 161,215, forward strand.
AATCTTTGGCGATAGCCTTGAGTTGCCGGCGTTTTTCGACTTCCGGATCCGACGAGGAGAAAAAAATACCAAATACGCGCTCAAACAGGCCGCCAAAATCCGTTGCCATATTTCTACTATGTGCCAAAAAAACTCAACTGTCAATAAAACCAAAGTTGTGAAATATATCACAGCTTTTCTTGTTTCTTGATTGACACTCATCCCGCTTTCGCGCTATAGTAACTGTGAAATTATTCACAATGAGGGGAATGACTTTGGGAATACCAAAACCCGCCGCGGAAAGACTTGCCCGCTTGGCACAGCTCATGGAACACCGAAACGATCCCGAAGCCCCCATATCCTCTGCGGAAATCGAGTACCTGACCGGTTGGCCCAGCCATACGATCCGCAAGGATATCTCACATCTCGCCGCCGGGGCCGATATCTCAACGCCGACCGGCTATCACCCCCTCAGGCTCGCCCAAGCGATCAGGACGGCCCTTGGCTTTACCGACGAGGCGCAAAACTGCTGCGTCGTGGGCCTCGGTCGAATCGGCTCGGCCTTCCTCGACTACGCGGGCTTCAACGGGAGCCCCTTTACCCTGTGCGCCGGCTTTGATTCCAACGTCAACCGGGTGGAAATACTCAAGGCGGATTTTCCGCTCTACCCTTCCTTCAAGATGAAGGAAATAATTCCCCGATTGGGCATACGCTACGCCATTCTCAGCGTTCCTCCCGATCAGGCGCGGCAAACCGCCCTTCGCTTGGCGGAATGCGGAATCGTGGGAATAGTCAATTTCACGCCCGTCATGCTTTCGGTCCCCCCGCACGTGGAGGTAGAGCAGGTTTCCGCCCTGGACGCGCTGGGTTCCCTGGCGGCCCGCCTCGCGATCAGGGAACGGGATGAACCGGCGAAGCCGGAACCAAACGCGCCATAAGCCGGCCCTGGGTCGGTATCGCATAGAATACGGCAATCCATAAGGAGTTCATGATGAAACGCGTGTACAATTTTTCGGCCGGTCCCTCGGTTCTCCCCCAAACCGTCCTTGAAAAAGCGGCGTCCGAAATGCTCGACTACAACGGAAGCGGCCAATCGGTCATGGAAATGAGCCACCGTTCCAAGGCCTATAAGCCGATCATCGAGGGTACCGAGGCCCTGGTTCGCGAGCTCCTTAAGGTTCCCGCGAACTATAAGGTACTCTTCCTTCAGGGAGGCGCAAGCCTCCAATTCGCCATGGTTCCCCTCAACCTCAAGAAAAAGGGGAAGGCGGCGTTCGTGGATACCGGCGTCTGGTCGGACAAGGCGATCAAGGAAGCGAAAAAATGGCTCGATGTCGACGTTATCGCCTCTTCCAAGGCGACGCAATACGACAGGATTCCCGATGTAGCCAAGGTAACCGGCGATTACGACTACGTTCACGTCACGCTGAACAATACCATCGTCGGCACCGCGTGGGGCGCCCTGCCCGATACCGGGAATATTCCCCTCGTGGCCGACGCCTCGTCCAACATCCTTTCCGAGCCCCTGGATATCTCGAAATTCGGCATCATATACGCGGGGGCGCAGAAAAACCTCGCGCCCGCCGGGGTAACCCTCGTCATCGTTCGCGAGGACCTGATCCGCGAGGACCTTCCCGCGGACGTGCCCACCATGCTTCGCTACGACACCCACGCGAAGGAGGGCTCCATGTACAACACCCCCCCGTGCTGGTCCGTTTACGTGATGAAACTGGTTCTCGAATGGGTTAAGGCCCTGGGCGGCGCCGAGGGAATGGGGAAGCTGAATCGCGAAAAGGCCGCGATACTGTACGATTATCTCGATTCAGGCGACTTCTTCCGCGCCACGGCCCAGAAGGGAAGCCGGTCGCTGATGAATATCCCCTTCCTTACCAAGATCAGCGACCCGGAAAAGGCCGAGGCGATAAACAAGAAATTCGTTGCCGAGGCCGAGGCCGCCGGGTTGGTGAACCTGGCCGGGCACCGGCTCGTCGGGGGCATGCGCGCGTCCATTTACAACGCGATGCCGAAAGAGGGCGTCCAAGCCCTCGTCGATTTCATGAAAAAATTCGCGGCCGCGAACGCCGACGCATAAGGAGATAGCCATGTACAAGATTCAAACCCTGAACAAAATCGCCAGCGAGGGACTTGCCCTCTTTCCCCGCGATTCCTATGAAATCGCCAGCGAAATCCTGAACCCCGACGCGATATTGGTCCGTTCCGCGGAAATGCACGACCTCGCGCTTCCCGAGACCGTTAAGGCCGTGGCGCGGGCCGGGGCGGGCGTAAACAACATACCCGTCGCGAAATATACCGAGCGGGGAATCGTGGTATTCAATACCCCCGGCGCGAACGCGAACGCGGTTAAGGAGCTGGTTATCGCCGCCCTGCTCTTCTCCAGCCGTCCGGTACACAAGGCCGCCGAATGGGCCAAGGGCCTCGCCGGGAAAGGCGACGAAATTCCCGAATTGGCCGAAAAGGGCAAAAGCCAGTTCATCGGGCCCGAGATCAAGGGAAAAACCTTGGGAGTAATCGGCCTCGGGGCCATCGGCGCCATGGTGGCGAACGACGCGATCGGTCTGGGGATGAACGTTATCGGCTACGACCCCTTCATTTCGGTGGACGCGGCCTGGTCCCTGTCGCGGGCGGTCACCAAGGCCGAGAGCTTGGACGCCCTGCTCGCCAAGGCGGACTACGTGACCATTCACGTACCGCAAACAAACGACACCAAGGGGTTCCTGAACGCCGACAAGCTGAAAATCATGAAAAAGGGCGCCCGGGTAATAAATCTGGCCCGCGGAGGCCTCGTGAACAACGCGGACATGATCGCCGCGATCGCCGACGGGAAAATCGCCAGTTTCGTGACCGATTTCGCCGATGAAGAACTGCTTAAAACCGACGGGGTCATCTGCCTCCCCCACCTCGGCGCTTCCACCCCCGAGGCGGAAGACAACTGCGCCTTCATGGCCGTAAACCAATTGATGGATTTCCTGGAGCGCGGAAATATCGTGAACTCGGTAAACTTCCCCAAGTGTAAAATAGACGAGCCGATTCCCGCCCAAGGCGCGCGCCTCTGTATCTCCAACAAGAACGTCCCGAACATGATCGGTCAGATTACGAGCATCCTCGCGGGGGCGAAATTGAACATTTCGTCCATGACGAACCAGAATCGGGCCGACGTTGCCTACAACCTGATCGACGTGGATGACCGGGTAAACCCGAATGTCCTGTCGAATCTTCAGGATATCGACGGCGTCATTTCGGTACGCGTTATCGAGGGAACGGCGGTAAGCCAAGAGCTTGTCACTGAGGAGTAAACCCTCGCTTTTACGGTCGTATCAGGGGAAAATCGGCGTTTTATGCCGATTTTCCCCTTTTTTTTTGTAAATTTTCTCCATTTACCCTACCCGCATCCAACCCCTTCGCTTGAATAAGTCGACTCCCCTGAGTATATTCATCCTATATTTTTTGAAAACTATGGAGTATTTCGCAAATGGTACAGAATTCATCGGTAAAGTCGCTGTATCCGGTAAAAATTATGCTCTCGGTTTTCATCACCGCTTTGGTTGTTCTCGCGGGGAAGGCAATTTATACCCAATTCGACAGTATGGCCGTCAGCTTCTCCTCGATAGACGCTGATGTTGAGCTTGCATCGATTGAACCGGAATTTTTCCGCCAAAAAGCCATGGAAAAGAGTACGGCTACCGACCCGGGACTGGCGCTCTATCGTGCCGAAGAGTCCAGGGCCGACGTAATCTGGTTTTATTCCCACATCACGAACAACGAATCGGTGACGAAAGTCATCCTGGAAAACGCGGACAAGAACAATATCCCGCTTTCATTGGCCTTCGCCCTCTCCTGGGAAGAAAGCCGGTATCAGGTCCGGGCGGTGAACAAGAACGCGTCGTCGGTGGATCGGGGCTTATTTCAGCTTAACAGCAAGGCGTTTCCGAAACTTACGGAGAAGGAATTCTTCAATCCCGAATTGAATGCCCATTATGGACTAACCCACCTAAGCTATTGCCTGGACCTCTCGGGAAACGAAGTGGCGGCGTTGGCCATGTACAACGCGGGTACCACGAAGGTACGGAACAATAACACGCCCCAGCGAACCCTGGACTACGTATCGCGGATTCAAAGCTACCGGAACGGACTGGAGCGGCTTTTCCTCCAGCAGGTGAGCATCCGCTACGATATCGATAAATTCGACCGGGTCACCGCTATCTCTAAACGGTAACGGAAGCGCGGGACTACGGGCGCGGTTCTACGACGAGCGTCACCGGACCGTCGCCCTCCCCGCTTACGTAAAGGCGCTGAGATTCGGGCCGTTCTTCCAGGACGAATACGCCCGACTCCGCGGGATAGATACGGGCGCTCCAGCCCTCGGGAAACCAATGGGCCGGCACGAACACCTCGGTGCGGCCGGGCCTCGCCTTATACGATAGGGTAAAGGCCCTGGCCGCAACGTCGAAGGAAAAAACCGGGGAAGAGCCGGCGACCGCGATGGGCCAGGGACGGCTAAAGCCCCGGACGGCGCGGCCCGAACCGATCGATTCGCTCCACACCGAAAAATCCTCCCCGTTCCAGCCGTCTCCCCGCTCGAACCGATTCGTGGCCGAGTAATTCCACACCAGGGAATGGAGTCCGCAAACGTCGATCGCCTCGTACTGAAGCGCAAAGGCCGATTCGTTCGCTGACCAATCCCCCGTATTGTTGCGTTTTCCCCCGTCCAAATCGAAGGGAACGCCGAATTCGCCCACGATCGCCGGAATGCCTTCCGATAGGGCCGGGGCCGCCAGGGCGGCGAACTGGGAAATCACGCTCCTTTTGACCGCGCCGACTCCCAGCACGAATCGCGACTCAAGCGAATTCGCGGCGATATAGGGCCGCCATTTCTTGAACGACAGGAGGAAACCCTCATACCAGTGGAAAGACTCAGCGATCTGGAGTTCCTTTCCGTCGGACCGAAGGCGATCCTTTGCGGGCCAGGAAGAACGGGCGCCCATGGGAACGCCTTCCATGAAAAAGATAAAATGCTCGCGTTTTTTCGAAACCGCCTCGATAAAGCGTTTCTGAAACGGTTTCAGATAATCCGCGGCGAAGTCGCCCCGGGCAAAGAAGCTGTCGTTTACCGCCACGGGCCTTCCGTCGCGTATCGCCCAGGCGCCCGCCTCTAGCCAGGGGCACGTATACCCTTCGCGAAATAACGATACGGCTTCGGGATTGATTGTTTCGCGGCCCCTCGATTTCCTGAGGCCGAAGAGTGAGAACCGAGATACCGCGGTCTTGAAGCCGGACGCGGCCGCCATGGCCTCGAGAGGAGAGGGAACGGCGCCGCGGAAGGCCATCATTTTCGCCCGAGAAGAGAGGGAAGGGAGCCCGATAAAACCGGGATGGGGCTCGTTCAGCGTTCCAAAGCCAATCAGGTTCGCGCAATCCTTCAATCGCCGCGCAGTATGCTTCATTGCCTCAATAAAATGGTCCTGCAGCCAATCCTGAACGGGGACGCCCTCCGCATACCGCCCGGGGGCGAAGGTATTACCGCCGAAAAAAAGCGTAAACAAGGTGGCGCACGCGTACCGATGGTAGTTCAAAGGCCAAACTGGATTTCCGAAAGACTCACGCGGCGTACCCGCGGGAACGTCAATCTCCCAATCGCCCGCCGCGCCGGTGGGTCTCAGCCGAGAGAGATCGAAACCCAGGGACTCAAGGGTCCAAGCCGGCGCGCCGGAACCGCCGGTAAAACGGCTCCAGGTATCCTGGTGGGGATCGAGATACACGAATATCCCGTGGGGCTCCGCCGCCTTTATGAGGTTTCGCAGGTATGAGAGGTATTCTTCGTCGTAGAGGCCGGGACCGGCGTGCTCTATCGCTTCCCAGGTAATCACGAGCCGTACGAGATTGAAGCCCCATCCCGCAAGGCGCGCAAAATGGGAGTCCGCTTCGGATTCGGGAAAGGGCCGCCCGACGAACGAAACCTCCGCGGGAGGGACGGCGACGTTTACCGGCAGTTTCGAATCGCCGCCGACGCTGCAACCGCGAAACAGGAGCGTCCGGCCCTCGGAATCGAGAAAGGATGTCCCCTGGACGAAAACCCGCTGCTCTGCCTTCATTGCGCTCCCCCTCACTGAAAATAAAAAAAGGACCCTAACGGGTCCTTTTCTCGTTCGGGTTTCGTAACCCGGTCCCGACCGACTACTCGGTAAGGATTCTGATAACCTCGGCCTTATCCCCGGATTTGAGAATCTCCTGCCGCTTTTCGGCGCTCTTGAAAAGGAGGCTCACTTCCGCGAGGAACTGAAGATGGGGACCCGTTTTATCTATCGGGGAAAGGGTCATGATAAAAATGCGGCAGGGTTCCTGGTCGAGGGAATCGAAATCGACCGGAGCGTCGGAAATACCCATGCAGGCCACCAGATCGTCCACGGAATCGGTCTTGCCATGGGGGATCGCGATGCCGTGCTTCATACCGGTCGACATTTTCCGTTCACGATCGAGCACGCACGCCCGCGCGGCAGTCTTATCCTTTACCTTGCCGGCCTGAACAAGAATATCGAGAAGTTCGTCGATAATCGCCTCTTTGCTGGTACCTTTGAGGTGAAGATTGACGGTATCGGTGGTCAATACGGTTTTGAGGTTCATAAAAGCAGTGTACGTTTGATCATAGGAAAAGTCAAGGTTTTTAGGTATAATATTGCCATGAAGGATATAGATAAATTTTTCTCCGATGGGGATCGCATCATCGCCAGATGGCGGGCAGAGGGTACGGGAAAGACGGAGCGACTCGCTTCGGCCCTCTCCGCGCATTTCCTTTCCTGGTGCCGATCATTGAGCGATATCGCCGGACCGCTCGCGAATTATTGGGAGACAACTTACGGCGATACCCTCGGAACGGAAGCGGGAAGAAAGGCCGCCCTCGAATGGTTCGGCGCCCTCCACGCCTTATTGCATGAGGAATTTGACGATACGATGGATTTCCCCGAGGCCGACTGGGACGAGATTCGGGAGACAATAAACGCCGAGGCGGATTCCATGGATCTAGACCTGCTCTCGGGAATTTTAACCGTCATCGTGGAACGCGGACACGCGTAGCCATTCCCCAAAAAATGCCGTTTTTCCCTTGACAAATCGGGGGAGCGGCCCGATATTTAAGTCGTAAGGAGTTCTAAATACGAATCTGATGGATAGGGTGCTGCCGATGGTCGTGAGGACGCGGTACGCACGGTTTGAACGGTTTTTCGAGAATTGAAGGAGGACCTTTATGGATAATCCGCCTGACGCGCAACGCCGGAGAAAAACCGGCAAACGATCTTGATCTTCAGCCTGTCGGCACGCGGTGACAGGTTTAAATAGACTGGCCGAAGTCCTATTTAGGACAGCTCCCCAACGGGGGTACAAGGCCGAGACAAGCCGGTGAGAGACCGGCTTTTTTATTTTAAACGCGGGCACTATAATTCGTACCATGTTCACCCAATACGACGCATGCGCGATCTGCCCGAGAAATTGCGGCACCGATAGAAATAACGGCAAAAAGGGCCTGTGCGGAGAGACTTCCGCCCTTCGGGTTTCCTGGGCCGGGCTCCACTTCGGCGAGGAGCCGCCGGTTACCGGAAAGGGCGGCTCAGGAACCGTTTTCATTACCGGCTGCAATCTGCGGTGTAAGTTCTGCCAAAACTGGCAGATATCCCAGGACGGCATGGGCCTGGCGGTGACGGATTCCGGTTTTGCCGAAATGTGCGTGGAATTGGAGCGCTCGGGCGCGGAAAACATCAATATCGTTACCGGCAGCCACGCCATTCCCGCGATTGCCGCCGGACTCCGCCTGGCGAGGCAAGAAGGCCTGCGAATCCCCATTTTGTGGAATTCCTCCGGTTATGAAACCCCCGAAGCCCTTTCGCTCCTGGACGGCCTCGTATCGGTGTGGCTCCCGGACCTGAAAACGCTGAACCCGGAATTGTCCGAAAACCTCTTTCGCGCGAAGGATTACCCGAAAGCCGCGAAAAGGGCCCTCCGATTCATGGCAGACCGGTCTCCGCTCGTCGTGGAAGAGGCGACGCGGGAGCGGCCGTCGGGAAAGATCGTTTCGGGGCTCATAGTCCGGCATCTTGTCTTGCCGAATCGACTCGCGGACACGGAACTGGTGCTCGCGTGGTTTGCGGAACACCTGAAGGGAAAGGCCTTACTCTCCCTCATGACCCAATACACCCCGGTACCGGATAGCCCCTACGCCAAGGAAATCGACGCGTTCCCGAACCGCCTTATGCAAGGGAAGGAAGCGGACCGATTGCAGAATCTGCTTGAATCGTACGGCATAGAGAATGGGTATTATCAGGAACTGGTGGAGGATACGAGCTGGCTTCCCGATTTCGCCCGGGGCCAACCCTTTTCATCGGCCCTCGCAAAACCGATCTGGCATTGGAGAGAGGGTTTCATCGGTCGAAAAGAGTGACCGGGTAAACAAATTCCCCGTCGCTTTCTTTTTTATTTCCCCTGACTTATAATAGTAGGAAAACCAACCCCTTTTGCCCACCTCCGGGAGGATGTATGCGCTTTCCAGATTTTACCCGGCGAATTACCGGCACCGCGATTCCCATCGGCGCGCTCAAGACCGCGCAAAGTTGCGGCATAGGCGAATTTGCCGACCTCATACCCTTTGCCCGGTTCTGCCGCGACTCGGGGCTCGAGATAATACAACTCCTGCCCGTTAACGATACGGGCACGGAAAGTTCCCCGTATAGCGCCCTTTCGGCCTTCGCCCTCCACCCCGTGTACGTCCGGCTCGGCGATTTACCCGAGGCGAAGGACTTTGAGTCCGACGTACAGGGGCTGAGAGACCGGTTCGAAAACCTCCGCCGTTACGATTACCGGGGGCTCAGGGACGCAAAAATCGATCTTCTCTGGAAGATATGGAAATCCGCCAAATCGACCGTGATGGACTCAGCGGAATTAACGGAATGGATCGCGGCCAACCCCTGGATCGTCGAATACGCGGTCTTCATGAATATAAAGCGGAAGAATTTCGACGCGTCTTGGAAGTCCTGGGATCGTTTCCGTACCCCTTCCCACGGGGAAATCCGCAAACGGTGGGAAAGCGCCGGTTCCCGGGACGAGCACCTCTTCTTCGCCTGGGCGCAAATGCGCCTGGACGGGCAATTCAAGGCGGCGGCCGATTATTGCGACAAAATCGGCATCGCGCTCAAGGGCGATATACCCATCATGATGAACGAGGATTCCTGCGACGCCTGGGCGAACCCCGAATTTTTCAGGGATGACCTGCGGGCGGGAAGCCCCCCGGACGACTCGAACCCCCTCGGGCAAAACTGGGGCTTCCCCATCTATAACTGGGACAATCTCGAGGACGACGGCTACGGATGGTGGAAGCGACGGTTGAATCACGCGAGCCGATTCTACCACGCCTACAGAATCGACCATATTCTCGGCTTCTTCCGGATATGGTCGGTGCCGAACGGCGAATACTCGGGTTACCTCGGGTGGACGACTCCCCATGAGCCCATAACGGCGCTGGAGCTGGCGGAACGGGGCTTCACGGGCGACCGGCTTCGCTGGATATGCGAGCCCCACGTCCCGACGCGGGCCGTGGAAGCGGTGAACAATAACGACTATCTAGGGACGCACGGACTCCTCAATCAGGTGATGAACCGGATTGGCGATGAGGAATTATGGCTTTTTAAGGATGAGATCGCCTGCGAACGGGACATTTGGGAGACCGGGCTACCCGAGCCGGTAAAGCGGGTCCTCGTGGACGCCTGGAGGGACCGCCTCCTGCAGGTTACGGGGCGCGACGGAAAGGGTAAGGTATTATATGCCCCCGTCTGGACCTGGTACCGTTCAACGGCCTGGAGAACCCTCTCCGAGGGCGAAAAAAGCGCCCTCAATTCCCTATTCTCGGAAAAGGCCAGGAAAAACGAAGAGCTCTGGAAAGGCCAGGCGGAGCGCTTGCTCGGCGCGCTTACCGGTTCGTCTGACATGTTGGCCTGCGCGGAAGACCTGGGGAGCATACCCGACAGCGTGCCGGGCGTGCTCGCTTCGTTGGGCATTTATTCCCTCAAAGTCATTCGCTGGGAACGCCTTTGGAACCAGGAGGGGCAGCCGTTTAGAACGCTCGAGAGCTATCCCGAAAAATCCGTCGCTACCACTTCGGTGCACGACTCTTCTACATTGAGGGGCTGGTGGGAGCGGGAACGGGGGGCGGAGGCGTTCTATTCCCTACGCTACCCCGAAACCGACGGGGTTTCCCGGGAGAAGGCGGAGGCATGGAAGACGGCTTACGGGGAGGATACCGCCGCGTGGGCATTCAGAACCATGGCGCACAGCGCCTCCCGACTGCTCGTTATTCCGTTGCAGGATTTACTCGCGCTAAACGACGCGTACCGGAGCGAGGATCCCGACGAGGATCGGGTGAACGTGCCGGGAAGCGTTACGGCCTTTAACTGGACCTGGCGCATTCCGGTCACGGTAGAGACACTGGAAGAGGATAAAAAGCTTATCGAAAACCTTCGGAACGTCTTTCAGGCGCGCCGGGAGGGAAGCAATTGACGGACGCACAGGAGACATCCATTGAACACCTTTCCCTTTGACACTGTTTTTCCGATAGAACGGCGCGACGCCGGGCCGACCGACAGGAAGGCCACGCTGACCGCCGAATTCCACATATCCGCCGCCGTGAGGGCCCGGTGCGGTTTCGATGAAGCGCTCTTCGCCTCGTCGGGAAACGTACTCTTCGCGAACCTGAAAGCGGTACGACTGTTCGTCCAAAAATACAACGCCACGTTGGATCGCGCCGCCCCGGCGGAACGGTTTCTTAAGGCGGGCCAAGTAAACGCCATGGGCCTTATCGACGAAATATTCCACTATGTCTGCCATCAATACAGAACCCAGGTAAACCCCGGCTTTTTCACCGGCGCCCTCGCCAGCCTCGAAGCGCGCTTAGGCGCCGAAGGGGTCACGGGCGTTCTGCTCGAGTTTACCCGGGAATTTCCCCCGATGGCGGTCTATCGAGACGGCATGAAGCCGGAAGAGTGGCTCGCCGCGTCCGATCCCCTCGGAACGCCGAATCGGGCCGTTTCCCTGGAGGAACTGGCCCTCCTGATACTCGCCAACGAAAATCCCGCCTTCGAACCCTTCTTCCCGCTCTTCTCGGACAAAAAACTTAAAAAGCTGCCCCTCTACGGGAAATGCGCCGCCGCGCTCAGGGAGTGGTCCGCCGGCCAGCCGCCCTTCGGCCCCGAAGGCAGGGATCTTCTTGGCATGCTGAAAGCCCCGGTAGAATACGCGCCCTACGACCTTAAGGGACAGCTCGAGTACATTCGCTCCCGGTGGGGCGCCCTTCTCGGCGATTGGCTCGCCAGGCTGCTCGCGGGATTGGACGTAATGGCGGAAGAGGAGAAAGCCGGTTGGGCGGGCGGAATCGGTTCCGGCACGCCCGATATGGACGCGTATCAGTTCGGCGATATCTCGAAAGAGTACGAGCGGTTCAGCCCCGACCGGGACTGGATGCCGAACGTGGTGCTCATGGCGAAAACCGTCCTGGTATGGCTTCATCAGCTTTCGGTCAAGTACCGGCGGGAAATAACCAGGCTGGACCACATACCGGACGAAGAACTGGATTCGCTGGCGGCCGCGGGCTTTACCGGGCTCTGGCTCATCGGACTCTGGGAGCGATCCCCAGCCAGCGCGCGCATCAAGCAAATCTGCGGAAACGCCGAGGCCGCGGCGAGCGCCTACAGCCTGGACGATTACGAGATCGCGAACGAGCTCGGCGGCTGGGGAGCCCTCGAAAACCTGCGCGCCCGGGCATGGAAGCGAGGCATCCGCATGGCGTCGGACATGGTGCCGAACCACACCGGCATGGACTCAAAATGGGTGACAGAGCGGCCCGACCTTTTCGTGCAAACCCGCGAATGCCCCTTCCCCGGCTACGATTTCAACGGGGAGAATCTCTCCCGCGACGGGAGAATCGGCATTTACCTCGAGAACCACTACTACAGCAAGAGCGACTGCGCGGTGGTATTCAAGCGGGTAGACCACGCGACGGGCGAGACCAGGTACATTTACCACGGCAACGACGGCACCGGCATGCCCTGGAACGACACGGCGCAAATCGATTTCCTGAACCCCGAGGCGAGGGAAGAGGTCATTCAAAAGATACTCCACGTCGCCCGCAACTTTCCCATTATCCGCTTCGACGCGGCCATGGTCTTGGCGAAAAAGCATATTCAGCGGCTCTGGTACCCCGAGCCGGGCAAGGGCGGGGACATCGCGAGCCGATCGCAGTTCTCCCTGACCAGGGACGAGTTCGAACGCAGGATTCCCGAGGAGTTTTGGCGCGAGGTCGTTGACCGTTGCGCGCGCGAAATTCCCGACACCCTCCTCTTGGCCGAAGCCTTCTGGATGATGGAAGGGTACTTCGTCCGCACCCTCGGCATGCACCGGGTCTATAATTCGGCGTTCATGAACATGCTCAAGCGGGAAGACAACGATAAATACCGGGCAACCATAAAGAACACCATCGAGTTTGACCCGGAGATCCTCAAGCGCTACGTGAATTTCATGAATAACCCCGACGAGGAGACCGCGGTCGCCCAATTCGGCAAGGGAGACAAGTATTTCGGCGTATGCACCATGATGGTCGCCATGCCCGGGCTCCCCATGTTCGGCCACGGGCAGATCGAGGGCTTCGAGGAAAAATACGGAATGGAATACCGGCGCGCCTACCGGGACGAGGTCTCGGACGGGGAGCTCGTGGAAAGGCACCGAAGGGAAATATTCCCCCTGATGAAGCGCCGGTGGCTCTTCGCCGGGGTAGAGAACTTTCTCCTCTACGATTTCTGGGAAAACGACCGCGTGAACGAGAACGTCTTCGTTTGGTCGAATCGCGCGGGAAACGAGCGGGCATTGATCTTCTACAACAACGTGTATCAGCGTGCCACCGGGTGGGTGAAGCAATCGGCCTCCTACGCGGTCAAGCAAAACGACGGCGCTAAAACCCTGACGAGCAGGAACCTCGGGGAAGGACTCGCGCTGATTAACCGGGACGACCGCTATTGCGTCATGCAGGAAATGAGGTCCGGGCTTTGGTACGTGCGCACGACGTCGGAACTGTGCGAGCGGGGTATTTTCGCCGCCTTGGAGGGGTTCCAAACCCAGGTTTTCGTGAATATCTACGAGGTAGACGACACCGACGACCGGCGCTACGGGGCGCTTTACCACGCGTTGGGCGGGAGGGGAATCGCCGACGTGCGCATGGGCATTCAAAACATCGTTTTAAGGGAGCTCTACGCAGCCTTAAGTGCCGTCTTTGACCGATCGGTTCTCGCATACGTCAGCGGTAAAACCGAAAGCCTTCCCGCCGATTTTAACGGTAAGGTCGCGGAACTCCTGAAAACCGCGGACGCCTTCCTCGAAAAGACAGACGGAAACGGTCCGATACCCCTTTTCGCGAAACGGGCGAAGGATACCGCGGCGCCGTGCGCGTCGCTGGAAGACCGGCTCTCACGCATCGCGTCTTCGGAACTTCCGGTAGAATTAAGCCTCGCCGGGAATACGGACGCCCGATGGGCCTTCGCCTACGCGGCGGTCATCCTTACCCTCGCCGAGTACGCCAACCCCGTCCAGAGCGCCGATTCGCTCGCCGACCTAACCGAACGGTGGAGCCTGGATAAAAAGGCCGCGGAACTTTTTGCCGCTCTGAAGATAAAGCCCGAAAATGCTATGAGAATACTGGAAACCGCGCTCGTCGTAACCCCGTTAATCGGCGGGAAGCCCTTGCCCAAGGCAGGGAGGGCGAAGGCATTGCTTCTCCGCCTCCTCAGCGCGGAAAAGGCGCGGAAAGCCATTGGCGCCCACGAATGGGACGGCGTTGAATGGTATAACAAGGAAGCGGCGGAATTCGTGCTGGACACGGCCCTTTGTTCCATCGCGTATGGGCTTTGGACCGGATACGGATCGCATGATCCCTCGGACGCGCGGAAGACGAGGAAGGAAGCCTTTGGCCTGATAGGGGAATCGCTCTTCCGCGTAGAGAACCTGGGCGCGCTCTGCGGAAGTAATCCCAAAAGAAAGGCCGATACGGTCTCCGCGCCGGCGGGAAAAACTGCGGGAGCGAAGGCTTCCGCTACCACGGCAAAGGCTTCCGCGGCCGCGGCCGCGAAAAAGAAAGGGGGGAAAGACGCCCCTACGCCGCGAAAAACGGAAGCTCCCAAGAAGTAAGGCATCCGTAACCGTTCAACGCGCGGTACCGGCCAGTTACCGCGCGCTGAACGATTGCGGGCATAAAAAAAAGGCCGTCTGACGATGTGACGCCGGACGGCCTTCGCTATGTATCGTCGCTCAGGATTTCTGGGCGTTTTCTTCCACGTATTTTTTGAATTCTTCCACCGACATTCTATCAGAATATAGGGGATAAAGCGCTTCGACCAATTCGTCTAGGGTCTCAAATTTCGCTCCGTCCAATTTATAAGCCATAAAGCCCCCTTTACCGCCGATTATACCGTTTCTACGTAATTCCGAAAGCCCCTAGCCGGTAATTTCTTTAACCAACGCCTCAAGCGCTCCCCGTTCCGCGCCTATGCGGGTAAGGGCGCGAACGCTCTCGTTGAAGCCCCTGAACGGGGCCGGAACCTCGGGCCGAACGCCGGTATAGCCGGCTATGGTATCCGCCTCGAAAGCGGGATGGTCCTTGGAAACGAGCACCACGGTTCCCTCGTCGGCGTATACCCGGTTTCCCGCGGCGACTACCGCCCCGTAGGCCCGAGCCGCGTGCGGATCGAGGAAAACCCCGTATTTTTTATACGCCTGCCTCGTCAACTCCGGAACGGAGGAGTCCGCGACTTCCACGGGGAACACGAAACCCCGAAGCATCATGGGGTTCACCGCGAATACCTGCTCCAACCGCTCAAGGTTCGAGGGACTGGCCGGATCGGCAGGCCCCCGCGAGAGGAGCGGGATGGAGGAATCCCTGCATTCGCACTTTCCCGACGTATCGCAGGAAAGCGTCGCGGTCGCGTCGGTTAGGAAGCCATTGACCGGCAGCGAGAATTTCCAGGAATAAAGGCCGGCTACGAGGTTTCCGTAATTCCCCGAGGGCACGGCGTAGAAAATATCCCCCCCTACCCGTTTGCGAAGCCGCGTGAACGCGTACATGTACGAAAATACGTGGGGGAGTAGTCGCCCGATATTCATCGTATTGGCGAGGGTTAAACCCCGTTCCTCCACCAGCCGGCGGTCGCCGTAAATATCCCGCACGAGGCGCTGGGCGTCCTGCAGGGTACCCTCTATCTCTACCGGCCAGATATTGCCGCCGTTGGAGGCGAGCGAGGCGGGGTCGAGCCCCGTAGCGGCGCCCTTGGGATACACGAGAATGGTTTTAAGGCGCGGCTTGCCGGCAAAGGCCGTGGCCATGCTTCGCCCCGTCATGCCCCCCGTCGCGGCGAGCACGGTGGCCGAGCGGTCCTGAATGGTACAAATGTGGGAAAGCGCCGACGCGAACCATAAAAGGGCAAAATCCTTATGGCAGCCGGTCGGCCCGTGATACAGCTCCAGGGACCACACGTTATCGTCAAGCTGACGAAGTTCCGGGCTGAGGCCGGTGTAAGCCGTCGCGGCGATGCGCTCGGTTACCACGGGACTGAATTCGTCCTTCAAGAGGGCCGCGGTGAGGGTTCCGGCGATGGACGCGAACGAGGTGGATTCGTCCATGTACATGATCCAAGGACGCAAATCTTCCTCTTTCGCGGGAACGTAGAGGCCTCCGTCCAGAGGAATGCAATCGAGAACGGCGTTCCCAAAGCTGACGGCGAGATCGGCGTTGCGCGTACTGACGAGTTTCATGAATACCTCCCGGTCGTTCCCCGAATCATAGTCACAGTATACTAGAAACTCATGAATAAGGGGACAAGAAACGGTACGAGAAAGCTTAACAATACTCCGTGAGCCACGGCGACGGGAACGACTCCGGGGCCCCACGCGTCTTCAAGGACCGGAAGGGTCACGTCCATGCTGGTTGCCCCGCATATGCCCACGCCGCTTTCGTGGCGCCCGCCGGCCCGAAGCGCGGGCACGAGCAGGAAGGCCAGGGTTTCCCGTAAAAGATTCGCGAGAAAGGCCGCGGCCCCCAAAACGGGCGCGCCCCGGTCCGCAATGAGCACGCCGGAAAGGCTGTACCAGCCAAAACCCGATCCCATGGCCAGGGCCTTACCGGGGGTTAAGCCGAAAAGGGGAATGAGAACGAGAGAGCCGGCGAGCGTTCCGGCGATGGTTAGGCTCGGCAGCACGAGCGTCGAAGGGCTTAACAGCATTGCGCGAAGCCCATGGCCGTCCGTAGCCATCTTTACGCCGATAACGAATAGCAGGGCATAGAGGATCCAGGTTGAGACGGAGCCGTCCTGAAGCAAGGCGAGCGGCGGCAAGGCAACCCCGATAAACCCGCCCAATACCACGAAAACGAGCAGGAAGAAAGGTTTCTTGAGATTCTCCAGAAGCAGGCTTAGCCTCCGCCCGCCGTTTCCCTGTCTCTCGGGAACGGAAAAGCCGGGCATGCGGCGGTAGAGAGGTGCCGCCAGGGCCTGAAGAAGGAGCGTACCCAGGGTGGCGCTTACGGCCGCCGCCGCGGCAAGGGCCCCGATTTCCGGCAACCGGCTCAAGACATCGCGGCTTTGGCCGAGCCGTAAACCCATCGAGAGGAGCAATAGGTACAGGACTACCGAGAAAAAAAGGTCTAATCCCCGGGATTCGACCAATATACGAAGCCGCCCCGCGATAAATCCCGTTGCCAAAAAGACAAGCAAGAAGAGTAAGGAAACGATAGTCGACATGGAAATCCTTCCGTCAGCTTTTTTTGATGACCTTGTATTTTTCGACGAAACCGACCGGCCGATACGTCATTTTAGCCTGCCGCATGCCCTCGTCCCCAAGATCCTGCTCCCGATTGATAAATTGTACCGTATCCGGCAGGGATTGGGCAAAGGCATAATTGATATATTGATACGCGCCCCGGAAGTCGACGCGGGCTTTCTCGAAATGCACGGCGACCATCTTCCCGTCGGAAACGGGTTCCGCGAGGGTCCACGCAACGGGAAAATCGTCCACGTAAAGGACCTGTCCGGTCATGGTAAAGTGCTCGATGAGCTCAAGCGCCTCCTTCGCGGCAGCGTAATCAGTGTTTTCCGGGTATTCCTCGTGCGTTACCCAGGCGTCTAAAATGGCCAGGGCGTCGCCGCGGGTCGAGGTATCCAGGGGTTTCAGGGAGAAAACGGGATACGCGTGCTCAAACCCGTTGACGTGGTTTTTCTTTTTATGGAACTTTTTCCCTGAAAGCGTCGCCAGGTCGGACCGCGAGTACAGATAATCGTAGTTATCCCGATCGTCCTGCACTTCGTACCCCGCCTTAAGCATGGCTTCGCCGTTTTTGGCGAGAAACGCCGGGGATATCAATTTCCAATAGTCGTGACTCTTGAAAAGTTCCTCAATGGTGTCCATGCCGGTGGCGCAACACGGAGTTATAAAAAACCGGAGCCCGTCCCGAATGCCGGATATAACCAAGAAGTCATCCTTTATAGACGCCCTATACTGATAGCGATGACGAAAGAGGTACAGGCCCGCGAAGCTGTATTCGGATATGCCGTCAGGGAGACTGACGAGATGGGGGGCGATTTCCCTGGCCATTTCGAGGGTCAGGGGCGCGAATTCGGGGTATGAAGGGATGGTGCTCATCCCACATAAGGTACGCTTTTTACGGTGCCGGGGCAAGGGCGGAAAAGGGACGCCCCCGAGGCCCCAACATTGACTGCAGCGCGCAAATGTCGTACTCTGGCACTCATGAACGACGACCTTCTCAAGAATTCCCTGCTCAACCGGTTCGTGCGATACGCGGCGATCGGTTCGCAGAGCGACATGCCCCGGGCCGATTCCGGGATTTTTCCTTCCACGGACTGCCAAAAAGATATAGCGAAAGCCCTTGCCGCGGAATTGCGGTCCCTGGGCATCGAAGACGTGACCCTTGACCCCAATTTTTACGTGATCGCGCGGCTTCCCGCAACTCCGGGTTTCGAGCGCGCGCCTTCGTTCGGCCTTTCGGCCCACTTCGATACGGCCATGGACGCGCCGGGCGACAACGTTAAGCCCCGAATCCATAAGGACTGGAACGGTGAACCGATCCGTCTTGAAGGCGGCTTCTCGCTGGATCCGGCCAATGATCCCATACTGGATTCATGCCGGGGACATACCATCATAACCAGCGACGGAACAACTTTACTGGGCGCGGACGACAAGGCCGGAGTAGCGGGAATCGTCACGCTCGCGGAGTATCTCATCGCGCATCCCGAGGTTTCCCACGGGCCCATCGAGATGCTGTTTAGCCCCGACGAGGAAACGGGCCACGGGATGGACCATGTTCCCCTGAACCTTCTTACGTCCAAGGCCTTCTATACGGTCGACGGCGGGCAGGAGGGAGAACTAGAGACGGAGTGCTTCAACGCCTGGAAGGCCGAAATAGAGTTCACCGGTATCTCCCTGCATACAGGCCATGCCCGCGGCAGGATGGTAAACGCGGTCAGCATGGCCTCGGCCTTCATCGCGTCGCTTCCCGCCCAGGAAAGCCCCGAGGCCACCGACGGATACTACGGATTTTACGCGCCGATCAATATCGAGGGCTCCATCGAATCCGCGAAGGCGACCCTATTCCTTCGCGATTTCGACCGGGCAGGGATGGACCGAAGGCTCGAAACGGTCGACGTACTGGCTAAGGCCATAGAGGCCCGATTCCCGGGCGGCAAAGTTTCCGTGAAACGGACCATGCAGTACCTCAACATGAAGCAAAAGCTGGACGCCGCCCCAGAAATTCTCGCGAAACTCGAGAAGGCTGCCGCGAACGCGGGAATACCGACCCACCTGAACCCGATACGGGGCGGGACTGACGGCTCACGGCTGACCGAAATGGGTATCCCGACGCCCAACGTGTTCACGGGCGGCCATAATTACCATTCCCGTACCGAATGGGCATCCCTCGAGCAAATGTACGGCATGCTGCGAACGCTTATCGAACTGGCTAAATGCTGGAGTGAGTGACATGTACGAATATCGCATCGAAGGCGGTTTCCCCATCAAGGGAACCGTCGCGGCAAGCGGCAACAAAAACGCCGCGTTGCCGTGCATCGCGGCCGCGCTGCTTACGGACGAACCGGTCATCCTCCGGAACCTGCCCGAAATCGAGGATATGCAGGTTATGCTCGAGATCTTCGCCGCCCTCGGCGGGTCAGTGGAGCGGCTGGAGCCCAACGCCTACCGCCTCCAAATGGCCGATCTCGCCAGGACGGATATACCGGTCCAGCTTTCGCAGCGAATCCGCGCCTCGATCCTCTTCGCGGGCCCCCTGCTCGCCCGTTCCGGACGGGCCGTTCTTCCTCCGCCCGGCGGCGACGTAATCGGAAGGCGACGCCTGGACACCCATTTTCTCGCGCTTACGGAACTCGGGGCCCGGGTCGAAATAGACGGCCAGTTCACGTTCACGGCGAATAAGCTCAAGGGCCAGGATATTTTCCTTGACGAAGCCTCGGTCACCGCCACCGAGAACGCGATCATGGCGGCAGTCCTGGCGGAAGGGACCTCCGTCATTACCAACGCCGCGAGCGAGCCGCACGTCCAGGATCTTTGCCGCATGCTGAACGGCATGGGCGCGGGAATTAACGGAATCGGTTCCAATATCCTTGAAATTCACGGGGTCGATAGGCTTCACGGCGCCGATTATCGCATCGGTCCCGATTATATGGAAATAGGTTCGTTTATCGGGCTCGCCGCGGTGACCCACGGCAGCGTTTCCATTACTGGGATCGAACCGAAAGACATGCGCCCCATTCGGCTCGCCTTCGGAAAGCTTGGCATTCGCTGGGATATCGACGGGTCCACCCTGACCGTCCCGTCCCAGCAAACCCTGCAAGTCAACCACGACCTGGGAGGCATGATCCCAAAAATAGACGACGCTCCCTGGCCCGGCTTTCCCCCCGATCTGACGAGCATCATGACCGTCGTCGCGACCCAGGTGGAAGGAACCGTGCTTATCCACGAAAAGATGTTTGAATCGCGCATGTTTTTCGTGGATAAACTGATCGGCATGGGAGCGCGGATTACCCTGTGCGACCCTCACCGGGCGGTGGTATCGGGCCCCAGCGTGCTTCATGGATCGGACCTCGTATCGCCGGACGTTCGCGCGGGCATGGCGATGGTGATCGCCGCCCTTTGCGCCAGGGGAGAAAGCGTTATCCGGAACGTATACCAGATCGAGCGGGGCTACGAAAACCTCGCGGCGAGGCTTGCCCAATTGGGGGCGAAAATCGAGCGAATCTCCGTGAATTAAGTATTCCGATAAACGGTTTATGCGCCCCCGCGGCCAAGCGATCGCGGGGGCTTTTCTTTAGTCGGACCTTTGCGAGAAGAAGAAAACGGTCGAGGCGATAAACGCCGTGACCAGCAGGGCCAAGGTGAGCAAGAGGGCGAAGGACGGGGCAATCCCCACGAATACGGCCACGAAAAGGGCGATAAAATAGCGAACGGACTCGAGAACCCCTTCGAGCACCACCGGCAAGGCCGGCAGGGGAAGGATCCACCAGGCCTTGAAGAAGGAATTCGGGCTCAGGCGATACTTCCACCCCATGGTAATCATGAGTATGGCAACGATCAAGACGATAAACGGCTCGGAGAGCCGCATGATTATCTCTCGCATAAAGCCTTCGCCCGAAAAACCGTATCGCTCGGCCTTATCGGCAAAGCGCATTAAGTCCGCCAAATCCATCGATTCGAAGCCTCGGTTCGCCAACGTCGCCCTGGTGAAGTCCGCATACGGCATATCGAGTACCAGAATGCTCGATTCGCGCTCGGGAAGCTCTCCGCGGATAACAGCCGGTCCGGTTCCGTTATCCTTTCGCGCGCGATCTTCGGCACGCAATAGAATCTCAGGCCGCACGGTCCCCCCCTCATCCCGCCAGGGAAAAAGTTTCGCGTAGGGAGTCACGAAATGATACAAGAGGGTGCCCGCGCTACTAAAGGACGCGTATTCAAAACCGCGAAGGTAGGCCAGGTCATGCCCATTCGCCCGCGCGTAGGCGATGCCCCGGGCAAACACCGCGTCTACGCCGCCATCCGTACGGGTGACCGTGAAAAACACGTTTCGGTCGCTCTCGAACGAGGCTAGATCAAAGGTTTCGTCTATGAAAAAACGCGTATCGAGAAGCCCCTGCGTCGCGATATCTAAAAGCCGGTCCACGTCGGGATCGATTTTAGAGGGGTTAGCCGCGGACTCCCGGTCGCGTAGGTCACGGAGAACGTAGTACGCGTTCAGAAAATCGCCGTTCTCGATCGACTCGTACCCGGCGCGCTTGATATCGAAAAGCTTGGCCTCCGCGGGGTTTGCCGCCGCGGTTCCCTCGGTTATTCGGTTCCAGGCCTCTGAGGCCAGGCGAAGCGCGTCCTGCTTTAAGGGGTCGGTTCCCGGCGCCAATCGCCAGGCGAGCATGGCGTAATAATGGGCGGTGTACCAATCGCCGGCGGACAGCGCCGATTTCGACCGGGAGAGGGCGGAACGGACGGTCAGGTTTTCGGGATTGTACGATTCAATGGCGGTCCCGCCAGTCTCGCCCGCGGCAGCGCTGACGTTCTCGCCGCTTTCGGCGAGCCCTTTCCGGGCAACCTCCCGAAGCCTCGTGGCGTCCCCGTCGTCTTTCTTGATCCGCAACGCCAGCTCCGCGTAGGAGAGAGCCCCCGCGAAGCTACCGGTCCCGATGTCCGCCTCGGCGAGCCGAAGGTATTCCCGGTAGTTCTCGCTCTTCGCGATATCCGCTTCCTGATGCCGGGTCATGGAGGGTTTCACGCCTTCGTCCAGTATTACGTATACGGATAAAGAGAGTATGCAAATAATGAACGCGCCCCGGAGTTGGACGATATGCTCGGCCGACCAGCGGGGAACTGCGCCCGTTTGGGAGCCTTTTCGCGGCGAGAAGGCGATCGCGTAGCCCGTTAGGATTCCCGACGTGAGAAGGGACGGAAAGAACCGAATGAACAGCAATAAGCCCGAACGGAGCTTCCACCAGGGGAGCAAAGGATCGATTAAGACCTCTGGCGCCGGATGAAACGCGGCCCACCCGATCGCCGCGGCGAAACCGAGAACCATGAACGCGAAGAGGGCGGGGAGAGCGCGCCTGGACTCAGACATGTTCGCCTCCGGCGCTCCGCCTGCGCAAGCGCCTGAGGGCCGCGGGGCCCCCGATAAAAAGAAGAACGAGACAGGAAAGCGCGGCATAGCACAACGGACCGATCAGATCCGTTCGGCCGGCAAGCCACGGAAAGAGAGAGAGCCGCTGCCATGCCTGGCCCGAATGAAATTCCGGATAGAGGTAATAAAGCGCGCCAAAGGCAGCCAAGGTTGAAAGCAAGTTTAAAAGCCGCCAACCGGTACTGAAGGAAAAGGCCCAGAGGGATAACACCGCGAGGAAGAGACTTCCGGCCTCGATATAATACCCCCAGGCGCCTCGGTAGGAGGCTTCGCGCAGGCCGGTCAATACCGGAACGGTTACGGAACGGAAAAAACCGAGGAAGGGAATCGATTGAGTCAATGTCGCCAACGGGGAATTGGCTTCTCCCGCCTTGGGAACGATCGTCCGTCCGTTGGAAACGAGCGATCCAGATGAGGGCTCATAAACGCACGAATCGTAAACCGACAGGGCGGGGGTCGTCACAGAGCTCCCGCCGTCCTGGGTAATGACGGGATAGACCGTCGAACCCTCATCGCTTTCCCTAAACCATACGGCCTTGGTTCCGTCTTCGCCCTGCCGCACGATTCCGGGGGGAAGGACGCGGTTAATCCGCACAGAAAGAGACAGATCGAGAGCGCGTCGCGCTTGGTTGAGGGTAGACGAGAAATTCCAGGAAAGCGGAATCAAAACGACGATCGATACGAAGGCCAAGACTAAAACGATAGGCGCGCTCAGGAACCAGGAAGTCCGGTGCCGCATCAAATAAAAGAACAGGAATAAAAACGAAAAAGACAGTGTAAAGGGAATCAGGTCGAGAATGCCAAAACCGAGAGCCTGGAAAAACTCCGCGTACTGCCCGTCGAGCAAGGCCGTTAATACCTGAGCCGAATCCATGACGGTAAACAAGCCGAGGATAAAGGTCCACCCCAGGACCGTAACGCAGAATACTACCGGAAGCATTAGAGCATTCTTCATACAGGTTCAGAGTACCATGAGGGCATATCGTTTACAAGAACTTTTCTTTATTCCATATAGAATTCCGGTAATAGTAAACAAGTTATCCACAGGATTTCCGCACGATAAAACTTAAATATTCTGCAAATCTATATCTGACAAGAATTTCACCGGAAAAGCCCAACGGAACTCGGATTCTCTCCCGAAAGAGGATAAATCTATATATAACAAGTATTTATTAACAATATTAGCATATTGCGAATTTGGGGATATCGCCACGACGTATGGAAATAGAATAAGGCCTTTGTATTTTCCCGAACTTTCCCCGATATTTTCAACAAGTTATCCACAGGCACCTATAATGGATGGAATGTTTCACCAAACAAGGCAAATGTCAACGAAAAACGCAAAAAAAAAGACCGGTTAACAACCGGTCTTTCGGATGGCCCAGAAGGCTCATTACCCCAGGAATACCTGGCCATTATTATCGATCGCGAGAATCGTTTTACACTCGGAACAACGGAAGCGGCCGGCCTTTGTGGCCTTGAGCTTCTTCGAACAGATGGGACACGCGAAAATCTTCGGGAAAACCTCCGACTTCACCTCTATGCCGCTCGACTTGAAAAAATCGATAGAGTCGGCAAGGGAGTCCTTGATATTGAAGAATTGCGAAAACCCGAGCAGCTGAAAGACTTCGTAAACCTTCGGCTGGATCTCAAGCAATACCACGTCGCCGCCTTTCGGCTTGACGGTCTTGAGAAAGGCAGTAAACGATCCGATACCGGTGGACGAGACGTAGTTGAGGGCGCCACAATTAAAAATAAGCCGGTTAAAGCCGGCTTCAACAACCTTAGAGACCCGCTTCTGGAAAAAACTGGAGTTGTATGTGTCGATATAACCGTTTAGGAATAATACTATGCATCCGTCAACGTCGTTAACTTTCTCCAACCGGATTTTCAGGCTATCGTCTTTCTCCTCATCGAATCCGGGGATAATACTGTTGTTATTCATAGCACTCCTACCGTCCAGATTATCGGTCTTTTCTCTAAT
Source organism: Spirochaetota bacterium (assembly GCA_023443865.1). GTDB lineage: Bacteria > Spirochaetota > Spirochaetia > Treponematales > Treponemataceae > Teretinema. The sequence goes on from JAEZST010000011.1 coordinate 185,454, forward strand.
ATCATTACTATAAACATATTAAAAATAATTGTCAAATGAACTTTGGCTCCCAACCCTTGTCGGATCTGAGCGCCAGCCCGTTAAAAAGCGGCCGTTTTAGCACGAAAATCGCCGTTTCAACCAGTTCTTCCCTGGTTATCAACGCCCCGTCCGGCGATTTTGCCGCCAAGACCTGAGCAAGATCGTCGCCAAGGCTACCGGTATCGACAAAGCCGGGACACAGTACATTACACGATATACCCTCGTTGCCGTACGCGAGGGATACCGATTTTGCGAGACTCGATAACCCGGTCTTTACCGCGCCATACGCGGCGTTCGTCAGGAAACCGCGCGCTTCATCGGTGCGAGTGCCGCCAAAAAGCAGTATCCGCCCCCAGGCGGACGCCCTCATGGACGGAAGCGCGGCAGAAACCAGGCTTCCGGGAAAGCCGAGGTTCACCGAAGCTAGACGCTCCCAATCTTCCGCCGTCGTTTCATGCAAGGGCTTTTGGAGGAAGGGACCCCATACAATACATAATATATCCGTGTCTCGCGCAAGTTCAAGGGTTTTTTCTCTCCCCAGGGCGCTTTCAAGGTCCATTTTCTCCATTTTTACCCGGGACAGGTCAATATCGCCGGCAGTTGCCCCGCGACCGACGGCCGTGACGGCGGCTCCCTCGGAAACCAGGGCGGAGGAGAGAACGGCACCGATACCCGAGGTGCCCCCCACGACCAAGGCTCGTTTCCCCGAAAGGCTTAAGTTCATTCCATAATGATAACCCACGGCGATTGACACAACAAGACGCATGGGGGAAAATCCGCCCGTGAAAAGACTCCCCTGTTCGATAATTCTGTGCCGTCCAGAAGAAAGCGGCAATGTGGGCTCGGTATGCAGAGCGATGAAGACCATGGGCTGCTATGATCTGAGGATAGTGGGCGATAAGGAAAGCTATGACGAAGAACGCGTCAGGATCATGTCGGTTCACGCCTTCGATATCTGGAAGGAAGCCCGCTTCTTTCCGCCGACCGTAGACGGCTTATCCCGCGCCATGGCCGATTGCGCCGTATCGGCGGGAACCACGCGCCGGATGGGGCAAAAAAGAAAATCGTGGGGCATGACCCCCGACCAATTCGCGAACCTCGCGCGGGAAACGGGCAGCGACGGCACGATAGGCCTCGTATTCGGCAATGAACGGACGGGATTAACGGACGAGGAGTTAGCGCGTTGCGCCCTCGCCGTCAATATCCCCTCAAACCCGGATTTTCCTTCCCTAAACCTTTCTCACGCCGTACAGATCATGACGTATACCCTCTTTCGGGCCTTCGACGAGCGGAAACGGGGGTACGATCCCGTTACGCTGGAACGGCTTGAAGGAGGTATCCGATCGATAACCGACGACATAGACAGAATGGGGCTATACCGGAAACCGGGACTGGAAGGCAACGCCCGGTTTCTCCAAGGCATTCTCGCGCGGGCCCAGGTATCCGAAGGAGAACTCGCCCGGCTGGAAAAGCTGTTCCAGCGCATGGCTTGGATTAAAAGCGAATCTGCTCGGGATAAATGACTTCTCCCTCGCTACCCGACGCAGCCCGCGCCAGGCAGCCGAAAAGTTGCCGAACGTTGCCCGGCCAAGTGTATCCGTGCAGCTTGTCCAGGGCGTTCGACGAAAGCACTTTATTCTGCCCGTTCAGGCAGGAAGCCGCCAGCTGGGGGATATCTTCCCGGTGTTCGCGCAGCGGCGGTATTTCAATCCGTATCACGTCGAGCCTATAAAAGAGATCGGCCCGGAAAGCGCCGTCGCCTATTAACGCGGACAGGTTCCGGTTTGTCGCGGAAATGAGCCTGAAATTGACGGGTATTGAATCCCGGGCGCCGACCCTCGTTACCTCGCCCTCTTCCAGCACCCGCAAAAGCTTGGGCTGAAGGGCGGGGTCCAGTTCCCCGATCTCGTCCAAAAAGGCCGTCCCGCCGTCCGCCTGCTCGAAGAGTCCGGGCGCGTCGACCGCATCGGTAAACGCGCCCCTCACGGTGCCGAAAAGCAGGCCGTCGGCCAGGGCAAAGGGCAAACAGCTCACGTTAATCGCCTTAAAGCGGCCAGTGGAGACCGCGGAATGCCGGTGCAGCAAACGCGCGACTAAATCCTTTCCGCAACCGGTTTCCCCGCTGATAAGAACGGGATCGCGACGCGGCCGAAGCCTGACGATTTCGCTCCTGAGACGGGCAATAGCGGGGCTGGAACCGAGCAGGATTTCGGCCAGGGAATCGACTTCGGGTCGGGAAGGTTCGGGGGACAGCGCGCAGGCGTCGAAGAAGCGTTCAATCCGTTCCCGAAGCGCGGGAAAATCGTAGGGTATGTGAAAGTAGCCGCAGGCGCCTATGGAACGGGAATATTCAAGAAAGCAAAAGGAATACTCGCGGCTAAGGATAAAAAGGGGCGGGCGGCGGGGGTTGGCGTTCAGGTCGGCCAACAAGTCAAGGACCCAAACGCCGGTCAACGCGATATCGAACAGTATGAAATCAAAGGTTTCCTCGAAGATCAGCGCCACGACGCGGTCGGGAGCCGAGGGAACCACGATTGTCCATTCTCCTTTCGACTCGTACACGAGCCGCCTGGTGTCCGACGCAAGATGAGTTACGTGCAAGACCTTTTTCATAATGGCTATTTTCCTTATATCCGCTTTCAGGATGATACAAGGGCTACGTAGAACTCCGGAACAGCCGGCTGAATAGCAGTAGAATGGTATACCATAAATATTGGAATATTCGGAAAATTCTTAACGGGTTTTTAAGGACGGCGGGCAGATATTCAAGGCCCTTCTCGAAAAGCTCCTCCGAAACCCGGCGTTTCCGATCGGCGAACACTTCGATAACGTCGTCCGCGTAGAGGAAAAGGCCGTTATGCAGCCGGCTCTTATTCCGGAAAATCCAACGGCGCCCGCCGGGAATCCCGTCGCCGATCAACAGCAGGGACGGATGGGCCTTGGAAATGGCGGTCATGATATTCCGCTCCATACTGCGGTGGAAATACCCGGCGTACCGGCCAACGATCGAGAGACCGGGAAAGGTGCTCCGCACGTTCCGTTCGGCCAGCATCAGGCTTCTCTGGTGCGCGCCGAAAAGGTACAGGGATTTGCAGTAGCTTTCGAGGACGGTCAGGCTCGATATGATGAAGTTGAAGGGATGATACCGATGGGGGACGGGTTTATGAAGGAACCGGGCGCCCGCGACGAGGCTTTTCGAAAGCGGCAGAACGAGCGCCGCGTCCAACACCATGGAGCGGAATTCGCCCTTCCTGCGGGCCCGCAATAAGTCCCAAAGGGTAATGAACATGACGTGTTGGGGCCCGTTTCGCTCCAACAGGGAGAGTATGGCGGATTCAAGTTCCTCAGGGGGAACTATGTCGAGGGGAACTTTCAGCAATTCGATTCGGGTAGTCGCCACTTATCGGACTCCAGCAAAAGGGTTTGAACCGCCGCTATTCCGTACAGCGCCGCGGTCTCGGCCCTCAATATGTTGGTGCGGAAATGCACCGCATTGAACCCCGCCCGGCGGAGCCTTTCGACTTCTCCTGCGGTCATGCCGCCCTCGGGCCCGATCGCCAACGCGACGGTCCGCGGCCGCGTACAAAGATACTCGTGGAGGGTCTTTCGCGCAAGGGGGGCTTCCGTGAGGGTAATGGCCACCGGCTCGGTCCCGCCATGGTCCCCGCCGGCGCGTTCCGCCCACAAAGGCCCCAAAGCGGCGGGCGTCACCGTATCCCATACGCGCGTGGGAACGGCCGAGCCGCTTTGCTGACGCGCTTCCCGGACTATTCGTTCCCAGCGTTCGGTTTTGGCCTGCCCTACCCCGCCTGAGTCCGCGGCAAGGCACCGATCGCCCAAAACGGGCACGATCAGGGAGACTCCCGCCTCGGTCGCTTGCCTGAGCACCTGATCCATCTTTGGGCCCTTGAGTATCCATTGAAAAAGGATGATGGTCGGGAAATCCTCGCCCATGGAGGATAGGGCCGACATGGAAATCCCCGCTTGGGGCGCGTTGGCACGGGACGGGCCGCTCGCCTCGGGCGCGACGGCGATCTCGAGCCGAATGAGGGCGGCCTTCCCGCCCCTATCCAGGGACTCGAGGCGGGCCGGCGAAAGGACGCCGTTAGGGAGGCGAATCTCCAGGGAATCGCCCGGGGCAAGCCGAAGCACCTGCACGAGGTAGCGGTAATCCTTGCCCCGCAGCGTCAGGAGCCCGTCCGGCCCCGGATCGGAGTCGACCAGAAACTGACGCATACCGGTTATCGGGAACCGGCGGCGGAAACGGCGGCGGTATCGGCGACCACGGTTTCCTCCTGAAGCTCCAGGACGGTTTTCGTCGCCGTGAGGAGCTTGTCCACGTCTTCGTTGGCGAGTATATCGACCGCCGCCTTAAGCTGGATATCGTAATCGAGATCGTACATCGGACTGATGCGGGTACGGTAGAATTCCTGGGTAACCAGTTTCTTGAGTACCCGCGCCGAGACCGGCCATTTTTTGGCCAGCTGGGCGGCCAGGGCGTCGGCCGCGGCGGAGGAAAGCGACTCCCGGCCAGCTACCGCGTCCGCGAGGGCGGTGGTGGCAAGCAGGTCAGCGAGGGCCTTTTCCTCGTCCTCAGAAAGCGCGGGAAACAGCACCTCTCGGTCCGGCGCGATACCCTTTTTATCGATATTCGCGCCGCTCGGCGTATAATACCGGGCCATGGTAAGTTTCATCTGATCGTTGTCGAAAAGGTCGATAACCTGCTGGACCGATCCCTTGCCATAGCTGGTTTCGCCGACGAGATAGGCCAAATGATGGTCCTTCAGGGCGCCGGAAAGTATTTCGGCGGCGCTCGCGGAACCCTTGTTCAGGAGCACCACGGTAGGGACCCGCGGCTTGAAGGTAGTTTTCGACGGGCTGGCGGAGATCTCGCTGGTGTCGCGCGCGTTTCGCGAACGGGTCGAAACGATTACGCCGGAGTCGATGAATTTGTCGGCAACGTCGCCTACGCTGGGAAGGAGCCCGCCCGGGTTATTGCGCACGTCAATGATGAGGCCCTTATACTTCGCCTTCTTAAAAGAGTCGAGCGCGTCTTGGACGCGGGAGGGGGTAAGGGGGGTGAACTCGATGATGCGCAGGTAACCGATGCCGCCGTCCATCATGGTGAACTTGACGGTCGGTACCTCGATGAGGGCACGGGTCAAGGTAACGGGGAATTCGAGTTTTTTGCCACGCCTGATTTGGACCGTTACGTCGGTTCCCACGGGACCCCGCAACCGGGACAGAACCTCGGACATGGTGATATCCGCGGTACCTTGCCCGTCGATGGCGAGGATCAGGTCGCCGGGTTGAATGCCGGACTTCCAGCCGGGGGTATCCTCGATGGGGGAGGCGACTTCCACGAAGGCGGGTTTCTCCGGCGTTGACTCGGTGGGCTTGGTTATCGAAAGGCCGACCCCGCCGAAGGAACCGGTGGTGGTATCCTTTAACTCCGTGCCGATAAGGCTTTCGTTGTCGAGGTACATCGAATAGGGGTCGTCGAGGGATTCAAGCATCCCCTTAAGGGCGCCCTTATACAGTTTCGAGGGATCGACCTGGTCTACGTAGTTTTTCTCGATAAAGCCGTAAATGTATTCGAACAGCTGCAGGTAGCGGGCTGAGGCTTTCGCCTCGTCGGATTCGGCGAACAACGCGGGGGCGGCAAGCCCGGAAAAAAGGAGGACGAGGGCGAGAATGCCGGCGCCGATCCAGGGTCTCTTAGATGTCATGACCCCATTTTCAAGCTAAGGGTAGGCTTTGTCAAGCTTGAACGATCCCCCTTGACCGCGTCCCGGATGTTGCGTAGACTTCAATATAATGCAGCCGAAAACCGTTACCTACCCAATTTTTTTGTTTATCGAGGTATTGCGTCTACTTCTAATCGTATCCATGGCGGCTGTCGCGGAGGGGAACGCACTTCTTTGGTACGCGGCCCTGCCCGTATTATGCGTTGCCCCGGCCTTATGGCTTATGCTCTCCCTCGATGAATCGAAGTTCGATTTATGGCTGCCCCTTCTCGCGTTTATTAAGGCTCTTTCCGCCGTATCCTTCATCGCCCTATCGATTCGCTTGTTGCCCGACGCGTTGAGATTCGGCACCGCCGGCGGAAACAATCCCGCCGCGGCGCTTCCCCTGGCGGGCTTATTCGTGCTTGTCGACGGCGTGATGGGCATTTTCGCTTATGGGAGATACCGAGTACTATGCAAGTAATACCTGTCGCAAGCGGAAAAGGCGGCGTGGGGAAAAGCCTCCTCTCGGCCAATCTCGCGATAGCCCTCGGCCAAGCCGGAAAGAAGGTGCTGCTCGCGGATCTTGACCTGGGCGCCTCGAATCTCCACCTGGTTCTCGGCGTTCAATCCCCGAAAACCGGACTTGGCACCTGGCTCACGTCGGGGGGCGATTTCGGGGACATTGTCATGAAAACCTCATGGCCCGGGGTGAGCTTCATCGCCGGCGACTCGGAAATTCCCGGCCTCACCGCCCTTCGGGCGCCCCAAAAGGCCTCGCTTACCAAAAACCTGCTGAAGTACGACGCCGACTACCTGGTGCTGGACCTGGGAGCCGGCACCCACCTCGGCATCCTCGACTTTTTCCTCATGTCTCCCCAAGGAATCATCGTGACCGCGCCCTCGGTCACCGCGACGCTCAACGCGTACCTCTTCCTGAAAAACGCCGTGTTCCGCCTCATGTACGACTGCTTCAAGAAAGGCTCCGCGGCGTGGAACCGACTTGAGGCGATGAAAAAAGACAGCGCCTCGCTCCAGCGCATGTATATACCCCGCATTATCGAGGAAGTGGAAAGGGTTGACCCGGAAAACGCGAAGCGCTTCAGGCGCAGCATGGAAACCTTTCATCCCCGCCTGGTCATGAACATGATCGAGGACCCGAAAGACGCCGATAAGGCCCTCAAGATCCGCCGATCCTGCAAGGAATACCTGAATCTCGAGCTGGAACACCTCGGGGTGATTTATCGCGACTCGGTCCAGGACACGGCGCTAACCTCGCGGCTTCCGGTAATCGTCTACAAGCCCCAGGCCATCCTGTCCCAGGCGGTCTACCGAATAGCGGATAAGATTCTCCAGTCCGAAACCGAAACCTTTGAGGATTTTTCCGAGTTTTCCGAGGGAAGCTTCCAGTCCGCGGAGATGGAAGCCGCGATCGATTACGATTCAAAGATGAACTACGTGGAGGAACTGGTCGGAAGCGGGGCCCTCTCGATGGGCGATCTCGCGGATACCATCAAGTCCCAGCAATACGAGATATCGGTACTCCGTAAGGAAAACCAGCTTTTAAAAACCAAGCTTTCCCTCGCGATTCAGCAGGGGTACAGACTATAACGAGGGCGGCACGAGATGGCACGGACTCAGTGGAACATTACCATGCATCCCAAAACCCAACGTTGGTACCTCCGCGTTCCCCCGGGGTTCCCCGAGGACCAACTGCCCGACCCCAAGGCCATACGGGACGCGGCGATCGCGCAGGGAATCGACCCGAGGCACCTGTTAAGCGAGCATAGCCTCCTCAGGCACCTGGAGAGGGCAAAAGAGGCGGCGGGAGAGGAGTACTCGTTCCCAATCGTGCTGGAACCGACCTTTGACGTCCGCATAACGGTCTCGGCGGACAAGCTTCGCGCGAAGCTGTACGTCCGGAAGGCCGCAGCCGGACCGGGCGTGGATATGCGCCTCATCGCCAGCGTAATTACGAACAGCAAACTGGCTATCCCCGACATGGAAAAGGTCAAGGCCGACCTTGAGGCGTTTCGGGACGGCCCGGAAATGGAACTCGTGGACTACGTGCTCGCCGAAGGAACGCCGCCGGGCCGCGGGCCGGACAGGGAACTTGTTCCCCTGGTCGATTGGATGGGCGAGGAGGAACGGTCGGCCATCGCCGCCCAGGCGGCCTCGTGCATCGCCAAGAAGGGAGGCGCGCCGGACGTTCGCCCCGAGGACCTGAAACTCGCGATGGTAGAGGCCGATACCGTCGTACTCAGCTTCACCCCGGCCGAGCTTGGCTCGCCGGGCACCGACGTACAGGGCCAAGCGTTATCCGGCCTTCCCGGAAACGATCCGTACATACAAAGCGTATACGGGGCGACCCTCGGCCCGCAGGGCGTAAAGAGCTCCCGCAAGGGGCTCCTCGCGGTAACCGAGAAAGCGGGGGTCTTTCGGGCGTGGGTCTTCCCGCATACCGACGGCCGCGCGACCGTCGCCATAACGCCCGACGACCTTTTGGCGACCATCATCCTCGAGTCTGAGGAAGGCACCGGCAAACCCCTGACGTTGGACCTGGCCCGAGAGGCCATTGCGCAAAAGGGGCTCAAGGGCGACATAGACGAACGGGCGATCGAAACGGGGATACGGGAAGCGCGTTCCAGCAAATCGAAACGCGAACTTACCATCCTGCGGGGAATAGCCCCGGTACTCGCCGGGTGCCCGAAGATAGAATGGAAGGTTCACGTTTCGCCCGATAGCCCCTCCACGGTGGTCATGAAGGACACGGTATTACTTCGCTGGACCATCGCCAGCGCCAACGAAGACGGCGTTAACGTCTTCGGCGCGAAATTGAAATCTTCGGAAGCCGAAAGGCCCTCGATCCCCGAGCACGACGAAACAGTCGGCGCCGAACCCGAGGAAGGGTCCTCCGACGCGAAGCGGCTCGTCGCCCTGCGCTCCGGCGAACTGACCCTGAAAGAAGGCAAGCTTTCGATAAAGGGAACCCGAAAGATCGAGTTCAACGTGGACGATACCACGGGCGACATTCACTTCCCGGGCGACCTGGAATTGGTGGGAAACGTTTCCAAGGGACGATCGGTCCGCGCGGAAGGCTCCCTCAACATGAAGGGCGTGGCGGATACCTGCCTCGTCGCCGCGAACGGGGTGGTTTTTATCGACGGCGGCATCAAGGGCGGCGGTTCGGGAACGGTTTGGTCCAAGCAGACGATTGACCTCACCTTCGCGGAAAACGCGCGGGTCCTTGCCGGGCAGGATATCGCCGTCGCGAACTATTGCTTCCAATGCCTGGTAAAGACGAACGGGAGGCTTTTAATGAAGGGCAACCCCGGCGTCTTGCTGGGAGGTTCCCTCCAAGCCTCGCGGGGGGCAGAGCTTTTCGAGTTGGGCTCCGCGAAAACCATCAGGACCAGCATTTCCTTCGGACAGAACTATCTGGTCCGCGACCAGATTAACGTATGCGAGAAGGAAGCCGTCGCTATAAAGGAAACCGTCAAAAAGATAGACGCCCAGATGGCGGCGATTCCCACGAGCGACCCCCGAATTCACGCCTTGCGCCAAAAGAAGCTGGAGCTGCTCAAGCGGAACGACAAGCTGACGGTGCGGATCTTTACGCTGAAGGAACAGTTCGAGGCCCACGTCATGTCCTCGATACGGGTGGAAAACACCGTGTGGCCGGGCGTAATCCTCGAGAGCCACGGCCGGTATTACGAGGTTCGGGAACGGCGCAATCACGTTATATTTACCTTTGACCAATTGACGGGGCAAATCGTCTGCTCCCCGATACAAGACGACCAAGAGGAGCGTTGAAACCATGCTAGCGAGCCTTGCCTATCCGTCCTGGATCAGTCCCGAAATCATACCCGGGTTTCCGCTGTTCCGGTGGTACGGACTAATGTATATATTCGCCTTCGCGACGGCCTACCTGCTTTTTTCCCGGCAAGTGAAAAACGGGGAGCTGGAACGCGCCGACGGCGGCAAGAAGGTCACCGACGACGACGTGCTTTCCTTCTTTACGTGGGGAATCTTCGGGCTCTTGGTGGGCGCGCGCGTATTTTCGACCCTGGTGTACGATACCACCGGCCTGTACTGGGGCAAACCGTGGCTCATCTTCTGGCCCTTCCAGGACGGGCAATGGACCGGGCTCCAGGGCATGTCCTATCACGGGGGCTTTATCGGCGGTTTCGTCGGCATGCTCCTCTGGACGATCAGGCGCAAGCGCTCCTTTCTCGCCTGGTGCGATACCATGGCGGCCTCGATTCCGCTGGGCTACACCTTCGGGAGAATCGGCAACTTCCTGAACGGGGAACTCTACGGGCGGGTAACCACCAGTCCCCTGGGCATGGTATTCCCCAACGCCGAGAAGTTCCCGGTCTCCGAGGGCTGGGTCCGCGCCACGGCCGAAAGGCTGGGCATGAACCTGCCCGCCGGCGCGAGCTTCGTCAATTTGCCGCGGCATCCGAGCCAGCTTTATGAGGCTACCTTCGAGGGCCTGGTCCTTGGGCTCGCGATCTGGTTCGTGTTTCGCAAGCGGAAACCCTTCAACGGAATGATTACCGCCGTGTATACCGTCGGTTACGGCCTGGTGCGCTTCGTCATCGAGTACTTCCGCGAACCCGACGCGGATATCGGGTACCGCGTTACGGCGGGGGGCAATCCCGCGCCGACGTACCTGAACGAGTCGCTCCTCAACCTTTCCACGGGGCAAATACTATGTTTGCTGATGGTTCTCGGCGGAACGCTCTTCTTGGCGATTCGCGCGGTACGGAGTCGCCGGCATGGCGCGTGACCGAACCGATCTGATGGGCGAATACAACGACCGGCTCGACGAGGTGCGCACGCTGATATACGCGCTCCTGGAATTCGATCCCGAGGATTGGTCGGAGCGCAAGAATCTCGCGAAGCGCGAAGTCCAGTACGCGATAAACGAATTGAGGATATCCGTGGATAACCTCTGAAACGGTTCACCCGACAAAAAAGGGGCGGACCGGTTAACCGGCCGCCCCTTTTCGCCATTTTAGCGGCAGTTACTTACCGCCCTTCAGGATTTCCGCGAGACGCTCGGCGGTATACCCGAGGTGGGCGGCAACCTTGTCTCCGGGTCCGGATTCGCCGAAGCGATCGATGGAGAAGTTATCGGCCTGCGAGGCGGTCCAACCCTCCCATCCGGTCCTGACTCCCGCCTCGGCGGTCACCACGCGAATCGCGCCGATCTTGCCGCCGAGGATGGTTTCCTTGAGAATGGACGGCTGCGACTCGAAGCGTTCCTTGGACATGACGGAAACGACCCGCACCTTCAGGGGCAAGGCGAGATCGGCGGCCTTAAGCGCCAGGGAAACCTCCGAGCCCGTGGCCAGCACGGTCACGTCGGGGGTATCGGAGCCCTTGCGGACGACGTAGGCGCCGCAGTCGATGGTGTGCCGCCAATCCGGGTCGTCCTTGGCGATAATGGGCAGGTTCTGCCGGCTCATCACGAGGCACGAGGGGCCGTCGGTCTTGGCCAGGGCGTGCTTCCACGCGTAGAACGCCTCTTCCGCGTCCGCCGGGCGGAACACGGTCACGTTCGGGATCATGCGGAGCGACGCGATGGTTTCGACGGGCTGGTGGGTCGGGCCGTCTTCGCCGAGGAAAATGGAATCGTGGGTAAGCACGTAAATGGAGGGAAGCTTCATCAGGGCGGCGAGGCGGAGCGCGGGCCTCAGGTAATCGGAGAACACGAGGAAGGTCGCGCAGAAGGCGCGGAGCCCGCCGTGTACCTGAATGCCGTTGGTGACCGCGGCCATGCCGAATTCGCGCACGCCGAAATGGAGGTATCGGCCGTCGCGCTTCGCCGGTCCGTACGCGGGAATTCCCTTGAGGGCCACGGCGTTCGGGCCCTGCAGGTCGGCGGAACCGCCGACGAGATTGGGCAGCGCCTGGGCGAACTGGTTAAGGGCGCTCTGGGAAGCGGTGCGCGTGGCGATTTTATCCTCGCGCGCGTATTCCGGATGCTTGACCGAGGCTAGGGCGGCGGGATTCACCCCGCCGTCGGCATGGGCGGCATTCCAGGCAGCGCTAAGCTCGGGGTACTTGGCGGACCAGGCGGCGAAGCCGTCGTTCCAGGCGGCTTCCGCGGCGGCGAGTTCCTTGCGCCGGGAGGCGAAATACTCATAGGCTTCGGGAATAACCTGGAAATCCTTGGCGGGATCGAGGCCGAGGGATTTCTTGGCTTCCGCGACCCCTTCGGCGCCGATGGGGGCGCCGTGGGCCTTGGCGGTGCCGGCGACCGAGGCGGCGCCCTTGCCGATGACGGATTTCAGCATAACGAGCGACGGGCGGCCGTCTTTCTTGGCCTCCGCCACGAGCCGTTCGATTCCGTCGTAATCGTACATATCGCCGGAAAGGACCTGCCAGCCGTACGCGGCGTAGCGCGCGCCGATGTCTTCGGTCAGGGTCATGTCGGTGGAACCGTCTATGCAGATCCGGTTTTCGTCGTAAAACACGATAAGCTTGCCGAGCTTCAGGTGGCCCGCGAGGCTCGAGGCCTCGGAGGCGACGCCTTCCATAAGGCAGCCCTCGCCGACCAGGGCGTAGGTATAATGGTTAACGGGCGAGAATTCGGGCCGATTATAGGTCTCGGCGAGCATCGTTTCCGCGATGGCCATGCCCACCGCGTGGGAAACGCCCTGACCGAGGGGGCCGGTAGTGACTTCCACGCCCTCGGTGTAGCCGTATTCGGGGTGTCCGGGACAGCGCGAGCCTACCTGACGAAACGCCTTTATGTCGTCCAGTGAGACGGGATAGCCCGAGAGGTGGAGGATCGAATACAGGAACATCGATCCATGGCCTGCGGAAAGCACGAACCGGTCGCGATCGGACCAGCGGGGATTCGCAGGATTGTGGCGCAGAATCCTGCCGTAGAGCACTGCGGCGAGTTCCGCGGTTCCGAGAGGCAGTCCGGGGTGTCCCGAATTCGCCTTCTGAATCGCGTCCATCGAAAGACTGCGAACCGAAAGCGCGACGGCGTCAAGTTGCTTGTTCATGAAAGAATCTCCTTGAAACTTCGTTGGTCAATACCTTAAAGATATTTTTGTATCGCATCGATCAATTCCTCGGTATCGGGCTTTTTCCTCAGAAAGGATCGAAACTCTTCTTGCTGAAACAGGTACGAAAGCTGGGAAAGGGTTCGCAGGTGGGTTTGCGAATCCGCGGAAAGCAAAACGAAAAGCGCGTACACCGGCTTACCGTCCAAAGACTCGAAATTCACCGGTTTGTCAAGAAAGCACACGTATACCCGCTCGTCGCCGCGATCCGAAATCAGGGGAGTCCGGGGATGGGGCAAGGCGATGCCGTTTCCCACGGCCGTGGTCATGAGCCGTTCACGCTCGATCAGGCCCGTCAGAAAGACGCCCTTGCTCACCGCGGGCGGCAGGGAAACGCGCGAGGCGAGATCGGAGAAGACCTGCTCGGGCCGGGAACCGGACACGTTGTAGTGCACGCCGCCCGACCGTATCATCGCGGAGAGGGATATGGGTTCATGCATCGGGCTTCTCCTTGGTCTTCTCGTCGGTATCATCTTCCTGACGCAGAACGGTGAGCCGGCGGTTGATCAGGATCGGGAGGAGGGACTGGATAACCGACTGGGCGTCGAGGAAGTGCTCTTCCATGCCCTCCAGGTTGCCCCAGGCCGCTTCCAAATCCAGGTTCTTGCCGTCCGCGGGATAGTCTAGAGACTCCATGGACGGGATAAGGTGGGTCATGATCTGCATCAGGATGATCGCCCATTGATCGGGAATCGTTTCCGGCCGAATCTTGTTCTGCTTCAGGCTTTGCACCAGGGAAACCAGATCGCCGTGCAGTCGGACTAACCGGCCGCGAAGCAGTCCCTTTTCGTGATCGGCAAAACGGTTATACCGGTTTTCCCAAAAGGAGCGGGCTATGCGCACCGCCCGCTCGACCAGGGGGGTCGCTATGGACGCATGCCCCTGGCAGACGGGAAGCAACCGCTCCAGGGTCCCCGCGGCGTCCGGCTCGCGGAGAAAGAAACCGTCCAGGACGTAGGATTGGATAATCCGCTCGTTCAAGGGAATGCCGAGATTGGCCAAGGCTTCCTCGGTTATGGTTTCCGGTTTGGACGGCAGGAGAAAACTCCAGGTATCCTGCGCGGGAATCTCCACGCCGGCGTACCAAAGGCGCGTCTCAACCCCGAAATACTCCAGGGCCACCTCGCTGGAACGCTCCAGATACTCGAAGAGGGGCGGCGCGTCGGGGGTATTCAGATCCTCCTGGCGAAGGTACCAGGCGAAGGAAAGCTGTTCGTCTATGCTGGCAGCCGGGCCAATCATTGAAAAGCACTCTTTTAAGGCGGCGTCCATGGAGGCGATCCATCCGGTTTCCCTGTCCCGATCGACGTCAGCGGAATGGATAACCGAAAGCTCGAAGGTCGCGGTCTTCCAATCGGTAAGGGTCGCGAGTACCCGGTCGCCGGGAACGAAACTCTCGTTCCAGTAGAGCTTTCGCGCGTCAAACGCCGTGGTTATCATTTCTATGGGGTCGGCGTAGTCCAGTTCCGAAAGCTTTCGGTCGTTTTCTTCGTTGTCGCAGGCGAGGTATTGGGGGGCGTATTCCTCGCCGAAAAAGGCGAAGCGGGGATATATCTCTCCCGGCGACACGGTAAGCATGACTTTACCCAGCTCCTCGCCTTTGTACCGGAACGAGTATTCATGGGGGAGCAGTCCGGGATTAGCGAAGGGCACGAGGGACGACGCGGGTACGAATGCCCCGGCGGAAAGATCGGAACGAGTGGGGGAAACCACCGCGGACTTGCCGGTAAACAAACCGGCACGACTGATCCACCGGGGAGCGGCGCCCTCAACCGAAGGACCGAGATAGGCGAGCTGGTTGAATTGCAAATAATCAGAAAGATCGTTCAGGGCCGATTTAGATACCGGTTCCTTCAGGAATCGAAGTAATGAGGGAAGATCGAAGGGATCGATCGTATTAACGAGAAAAGCGTTTAAGCGCTCTTCAAAAACAACATTCATCAACCTATTTTATACCATTTTGGATATACGATTCCAGTCCATGGCGCATCGAGACCCAGACGAAAAAAAGAAGATTAACACGGTGTGTTGTTTTGACACAGATAAAGTGGATATTTTGATACACATTGTCAAAATCCCCCGATAATTACGCTTTGTTGAAAAAGCTCCCCCCGAAATACACCATCGTTAACTGAATGCATCTCTATATAATATAATGATATACTATTTTTATACCATTTATTTTATCATTTGGCATGGTACTTGCTTATATATTTATGTCCGAGAAAAAAGCGGACCCCGACACCTCGGGATTAACCTTATAAACCCTTTAATGGAGGTTCACCATGAACGCACTCAGTATTTTCAATCCCTCTTTCGCTTCCAACGTTTTCGACGCCTTCGATCGCGACTTTGGCTACGGCGTTACCGGCGCCACCCCACCCGTGGACGTACGCGAAACCGACGGGGCCTATATCCTGGACATGGATCTCCCCGGATATTCCGAAAACGACGTATCGCTCAGCCTGAAGGATCGCGTACTTACCATTTCTTCCGTGGCCCAGGCGTCCAAGGAAGGGGCCGAAAAGGCCGAAGATAAGGCCGAATACCTAATCCGCGAGCGACGGGAAGCGCGTTTCGTTCGCCGGTTCAGCCTTCCCCGGGATATCGACCCCGAAAAGGTAGAGGCCAACTTCAAGAACGGCGTGCTGACGGTTACCGTCCCGCGGCAGCCCGAAGCGCAGCCCAAGCAGATCCTGATAAAATCCGCCTAACGCGAGGCGGCGCCGCGGTTCTCCTCCCCGCGGCGCCGCTTTTTTTTACCCGCTTGCCAGAGCGTCCTGACCTCGTATAGAATCCGGCCCATGAAAACGCTATACAACGCAACCGGGGGCGCCGACGGCGGCTCCCACCTCAACCAAGAAACCGCGCCTCGCGGGACCCGTTTCTTGCCGGTAATTACCGGACTCTTTGTCGGGATCCTGATTCTCTCGAACGTCCTCGCCGCGAAAATGGTCGGCTTAGGACCTTTCGTCTTTGACGGGGGGACCCTCCTCTTTCCCCTGTCGTATATCTTCGGCGACGTGCTCACCGAGGTATACGGCTATCGCGAGTCCCGAAAGGTCATATGGACAGGACTAGCGATGCTGCTTATCATGAGCCTCAACGTATGGATCATCGGCGCCCTCCCCGCCGAAGCGAGCTGGAAATTCCAGGGCGATTTCGACAATATCCTCATGCAGATGCCCCGTATCGCCTGCGGCAGCATAGTGGCGTATTTTATCGGGGAATGGTCGAATTCGGCCGTACTCTCCAAGATGAAGGTACTGATGCAGGGAAGGCGGCTCTGGGCGCGCACCATCGGGTCTACCCTGGTCGGGGAACTCCTCGATAGCGCGGTATTCGTGACCGTCGCCTTCGCGGGACTCTACCCCGCCCGAGTGCTCGTCGTGATGGCCCTGTCGAACTACCTTTTCAAGACGGCCATCGAAATCGTCTTCACGCCGGTTACCTACGGGGTGATCGGTTTCCTAAAAAAGAGCGAACGCACCGACGTATACGACGTAGGCGTCCGGTACAACCCCTTACCCCTCGGGGATTAAGGCGCGACGGAACGAATTATCGACGGAAACGGGCCCAGGGAAGCCCGTTTCCCGCATTCGCAAACTCCTTACATAAACCCGCGATATCGGCTATAATGGATCACCTATGGGGAAAACCTACGTTTTTGTGAACCAAAAAGGCGGCGTGGGAAAAACCACCTCCGCGATCAATATCGGCGCGTATCTCGCCTTGGCGGGCAAAAAAACCCTCCTCGTCGACTTTGACTCCCAGGGAAACATGACCTCGGGCGTCGGGGCTGACCGCGAAAAACCGACCGTGTACGATCTTCTCGCCGGCAGCGCGCCGATCGAAAAGGTCATACGCCCGTCGGCGATTCCGGGGCTTTCCGTTATCCCCGCGTCAATAGACCTTTCCGGGGCCGCCATTGAGCTCGTAGACCAGGAAAACCGGGAGTTCTTCCTGAAGAACGCCCTCGCGCCGGTGAAAGACCGGTTCGATTATATCCTTATAGACTGTCCGCCCTCCCTCGGCATCCTCACCCTCAACGGGTTGGTCGCCTCGGACGGCGTTCTCATTCCCCTCCAGTGCGAGTATTTTGCCCTGGAAGGGCTCACGTTGCTCCTTCAAACGGTGAAGAAGGTCCAAAAGACCCTCAATCCGTCCCTTGATATCGGCGGCATCTTTTTTACCATGTTCGATTCGCGTACGCGGCTCGCCCAAGACGTGGTACAGCAGGTAACGTCCTATTTTAAGGACCGGGTTTTCACCACGATCATACCGAGAAACGTGAGGCTTTCGGAGGCGCCGTCACACGGCCTTCCCATCTGCAAGTACGACGCGCTGTGCGTCGGCGCGCGGAGTTACGAAAAACTCGCGAAAGAGGTACTAGAACGTGGCTAAAACCGGAGGTCTCGGGCGCGGGCTCGGGGCATTGCTCGACGAATCCGAACAGACCGAAAAGGACCGGTCCCCAGACAACGCGCCGCGGGGAGCGGGCACGGAACTATTCATAAACCCCTCGCTTCTCAAGCCCAATCCCCACCAGCCCCGCCGTGAATTCGACGAGGAAGCCCTTCGCGAACTCGCGGACTCGATCCGGGAACACGGGATAATCCAGCCCATTATCGTGGAAGAGGCGGGAGACGGGTCCTATTTCATCATCGCGGGGGAGCGCCGGACCAGGGCAGCCAGGCTCGCGGGCCTTTCGGCCGTTCCGGTGATCGTTAAAAAATTCTCCGACGAGCGAAAGCTCGAAGTCGCGCTTATCGAAAATATCCAGCGGGAAAACCTGAACCCCGTGGAAGAGGCGCAGGCTTACCATAAGCTCATGACCCTCGGCAACCTCAGCCAGGAAGAGGCGGCGACGCGGGTGGGAAAAAGCAGGTCCGCCGTCGCGAACGCGCTTCGGCTGCTCAAGCTTCCCGAGGACATGCAATCGTCCCTCGCCTCGGGCCAAATAACCAGCGGTCACGCCCGGGCCATCCTTTCCGTGCTCAACCCCGCGGACCAGCGCATTCTTTTCGGCAGGATCGTCGGCAACGGGCTCTCCGTGCGCGATACGGAACGCATGGCCGCCGAGCTTAACGGCGGCAGCAGGGCCGGGGCGACCCCCGCCGAAACGCCCAAGAAGAAAGAGGCCGACGCCGGGAAGGACATGGAATTGCGCGCGCTGGAACAGCGCTTCATAGACGTTTTGGGCACCAAGGTAGCCGTAAAGGGCAACCTGAGCCGCGGCTCCATCGAGATTTCTTTCTTTTCCCGGGACGATCTGGACCGGATCTACGGCCTGATTAACCGCTAATTCCTGCGAACGCTGAACTCGCGCTGGGGTTCCTTCTCGAAGATCTCGGTGCGTTTCCGCTCGGCCTCGTACAGCGCTTCCTGAATGCGCACCGCGGGCTCTCCCTCGGCCCGGCGCCGGCGGGCCCAGCTTCCGTCGCTCTGCAGGTAGTGGGCCTTCACGTTGTCGGCGAAATACAGCTGCAGTACGTCGCGGACCTTCTTTCGGATGGACTCCTGCAGTACAGGGAACATGAGTTCTACCCGGCGGTCCAGGTTTCTGGACATCCAGTCGGCGCTCGAAAGCCATACCTCGTTCGCCCCCGAATTCTCGAAGCAGAAAATGCGGGTATGTTCCAGATACCGGTCTATGATACTGACCACCGTGACGTTTTCGCTCAATCCCGCGACGCCGGGCACGAGCATGCACACCCCCCGCACGTTGAGGAGAATCTTCACCCCCGCCCCGCTCGCGCGGTACAGCGCCTCGATAATTTCCGGGTCGGCGAGGCTATTGAGCTTCGCCATGATACGCCCGGGGTTTTCGGGAGAGGAGCGCTCGATTTCCCGTTCGATGAGGGAAAGGAGCTTCGGCTTGAGGTCGATGGGGGCCATGACGAGCCGTTTGGTATTCATGATCGCCGAATAGCCGGAGATCATGTTGAAAAAAACCGTGGCGTCGTTGGCGAGTTCCTCGTTCGCGGTAAAGAGCGACATATCCACGTAGAACCGGGCGGTTTTATCGTTGTAGTTTCCGGTGGAAAGATGTACGTAGCGCCTGATTCCCTCGGTCTCGCGGCGTACCACGAGGAGAATCTTGGCGTGGACCTTGAGCCGCGCGATTCCGTACACCACGATTATCCCGGCCTGCTCGAGCCGCTGCACCCAAACGATGTTCCGCTCCTCGTCGAAGCGGGCCTTGAGCTCCACGAAAACCGTTACGTGCTTGCCGAGCCGTGCGGCGCGCTCGAGGGCGCGGATTATCGGCGAGTCTCCTGAGGTGCGATAGAGCGTCATCTTGATGGCGAGCACCGCCGGATCGTCAGCGGCGTCGTTCACGAAGCGCAGGACGGGCTCGTAGGACTGATACGGTACGTGCAGGAGCACGTCGGAGCGCTTCAGCTCGTCCCAAAACGGGCGGTCCTGGGGAAGCTCCACCGGCCAGAACGCGCGCCAATGCGGGTTCCTGAGTCGGTCGTAGCCCTCGACGTTGGCGAGCTCCACCAGCGTGGGCAGGTCGATCGGGCCGGGAACGTGATACACGTCGTCGTCGTCGAGCCCCATGCTCCGCTTCAGGGAATCAAGGATCACGGGGCTTTCGCCGGTACAGAGCAGGCGAACGGGCACTGAAGAAAGCCGCGAGGCGAGCACTTCCTGGATGGCCGCGATAAAATCGTCGTCCCGTTCCTCGTCCACCGCCCGGTCGGCGTCGCGGGCAACCTTAAACAGCAGGCTTTCCTCGATGCTGAAACCGGGAAAGAGGCGTTGGCCGAAACTGCGCACCACGTCGTCAAGCAGGGTAAAGCAGCGGCAGTCTCCCTCGTCCGGAAGCCAGACCACCCGGGTAATGCTCGCCGGTATTTGCACGATGGCCAGGGGAGGATGCCCCTCCGCCGTTTCCAGGCTGTCGGGCACGGGAAGAACGCCCGCGGTTTCGAGAAAGCTCGCCAGGGGGCCGTCGGGCATGGAGATCGTGCTGCGAAGCAGGAACGCGGCGTGCAGCCTGAGGTTTCCTATACTGGGAAATTCCTCGTTGGCGTTGGTGCGCAGGGGAGTCAGCAGGGGAAACACCTCGCCCATGAAAAAGGAATCCAGGAAACGTAGCTGCGCCGGGGTGTATTTCGAGGGAGGCACGTAGACGAGCCCTTCCCGTTCGAGGCCGGGAAGGATTTCTTCCCGAAGGCACCGGAATTGGGTATTCACGAGCTCGTGAACGCGGGCGGACAGCCGGGAAAGCCGCTCCCGGACGGGGACCCCCGCGGTGTCGCAGGATTCGGGGGAACGGAGGCACTCCTCCTTGAGGGAGGCGACCCGAACCATGAAAAATTCGTCGAAATTGGAAGAGACTATCGTAAGGAACCGCAACCGTTCCAGGAGGGGCACGTCGGCGCGGAGCGCCTCGTCGAGAACGCGGGCGTTGAACTCGATCCATGAAAGCTCGCGGTTAAAGAGCCTGATTTTTTTTTCCGGCATTGTGAGCCACCTCAAACCATGATGAGCCGATACCCGAACAAATCCTCGAACAGATCGGCCTTCTCCTCGAGCGCGAGCCGCTCGAGGGTAACGTCATGGGTACCCTTCGCCCGAAGGTAAAAGGTATCCTTGGTCAATTCAAGATCGAAATCCTGAATAATCTGCGAATGGCCGCGGTCAAGGGCGTCGGCCACGCGGAGAAGGGACGACAATTTCAATACCATGGTCCGATCCGCCCGGGGAAGCGCCGCGTACGCGGGATGGGAGGGATTCGGAAGCTCGGAGCGATGGTAGCGCACCACGTTCGCCAGGATATTCATGTCTTCCTTATTCATTCCGAATATGTCCGAGTGGGTCACGATGTACTGACTGTGGATATGGTGGTCGGCGGAGCGGATGAAGGCGCCCACGTCGTGCAGCAGGGCCGCCACCTCCAGGATGAGCCGCGCGTGCCGGTCAAGCCCGAGCTCTTCCTCCAGGCAGTCGAAGAGCTTCAGGGCGACCCGCGTCACGTAGCGCGCGTGATCCTCGTCAAAGTGGAACTTTTTGCCCAAGGTCATGGCCGAGGCGACCACCTGATTGTAGAAATCCTCGCGAACCAGGCGTTCGGGGCCGGCGAGCCGGGAGATAACGACGCCCTCGCGAATGGAGAGGGTCGGCACGATCACCGTTTCGGCGGTGGTAATTTCGAGGAAAAACTGATAGGCCAGCAGTCCCGGCCCCAAGGCCTCGGCCTCCCCGTAGCTGATGCGGTAATGCCCCACGAGCTCGTCCACGGAAGCCTCGCTGATCCGGCCGACGAAGGCGATAAACTCGTCGCGGCCTATCTCGGCGTAAAAATCGGAAACCCTCGTCCCGACGGTGCGCGCGACCAGGCGCGCGTCGTTCCCGATGGCGATGAGCTGATGTATGTGGTCGAGCCGGAGCTCGTTATTGAGGTGCTCGGCGGTGGTCCTGATGTAATCGGCCAGGAAGCGGCGCATATCCTTGAGGGAACCGCGCATGGCCTTTACCTGTTCCTCGATTATGACGGTCCCCAGGCGGAAACTGTGCGCGGCGACCATTCGCCCCTTTTGCAGGAGCATGATTTCGGTGGAGCCGCCGCCCACGTCCATAATAATGGAGTTGGCCTTCGATATCTTCGCGGGGGCGTCGTTTAGGGCGAAGTTCACCGCCAGGTACATCAGGCGGTTTTCCTCGATCCCGTCGGCCACCCGCACCCTGAAGCCGGTCTTGACCGCGACCCGGTCAAGGATCGCGTCGCGGTTTTTCGCCTCGCGGATGGCGCTCGTGGCGATGACCGTCACGTTGTCGGGATCGATCTTCCAGCTTTCCAGTATCTCCCGATAGCGGTTCAGGATACCGAGGCACAGTAAGAGGGATTCCCGCGAAATGACGCCGTTGACGAATACGTCCCGACCCAGCGCGAGGGCACGCTCGGCCCGGTCGATCACGGTCCAGGCGCCGCGATTGGCGCGCATTCCCCGGGCCGACGCCGCGGGCTTAGCGGATATCTCGGCGACCAGGAGCCGTATACCCGTCGCGCCGATCTCGATGACCGCCTCGAGCCGCGATTGCACGCCCTTCGCCATGGCATTACAGCTTGTCGATCAACATCGAGCACTTTCCCGAGGGGATCGGGAGCGTTTTCTTTTTTTGTCCGAGTATGTTGATCGTGAAATAGTAAAGCTTTTCGCTTTCCATGTGGATTTCCCAGCCTCGCTGGCTCTTGTTGGAAAGGATCGTAATAAGGTTCCGTTTCAGGCTCAGGTTCTCTATGCCCATCACCTCGAGATTCGGGATGATCCAGTCCACGGTCTTCCTGGGCAGGCTGATGGAAAGGCCGATGATGTTCTCGATCATTAAGGCGATGGTGGAAAGGCCGGTGTAGGGCAGATACTGCTTACGGGGAAAGCCTTCCTTCTCGGGCCATTGGGCGGGGCCCTCTTTCTGGGGCATATACGCTTCCCAAAGATGTCCCTTATTGTGTTCCCCGTTGGGAGACAGGGCGTCGAGCACGTAATACAGATGCCGAATGGTGCATTCCCGCGCGAGGTCCCATCGATTGTACTTTTCGAGCCCCTTCACCACCATAAAGGTAAAGGGCGCGAATACGCTGCCCCGGTAGCCCATGCCGCGCTCGTCAAAGTCGGGATCGTCGGCGGAAAGGGAGGGAAAGGGATGGTCCACCCCGAAGGTTTTCGGGTTTTGCAAGTGGGCGATCAGCCGGTCGGCCTTATCCTCGTTGGGAATTTCCGCGAGAAGGGGCCAAAAGCCGGCGATGGTTTTTTGGGGCAAACGCTTCTCTTCGGCGTCGATATCGTGATAAAACCCGGTCTCGTTATCCCACATATGGGAATTGATGCGGGTTTTCAGGGAAAAGTACATGCGCTTGTACTGGAAGCTCAGGTCCTTGTCGTTCAGGATATCCCCGAGGGCGGACATGTACAGGGCGTTAATCGCCAGGGCGGTATTGAAATCGACGAGATAGGCCGCCTTGCCGCGGGGAGAATTGCTCATGGTGGTCGCGGCGAGCGGAACCTGGTATAGCCCGTTTTCCCGCTTGAAGGTCGCGTCTATCCAGCTCATGTAGCGCTGAAGGACGGGCATGATGTCCTTTATGCGCTTTTTGTTCGCCGATTTATGGAACAGGTTGAACTCCGCCCAGGCAAAGAGCGGCATGCCGATACCCTCGGGATTATCCTTGGAGAGTATGGGATCGCCCGTGAGGAGATCGTATTTCCAGCGGATTGCCCCGGATTCTTCCTGATGCTCGTAAAAAAAGTCGAGACTCTGGTTCGCGTGATAGTTACGGTTCGAGTACACGAAGAAAAAGGACGAGAATATGGTTTCAAACTGGTCAAGCACCGAAATATCCCCGTCAGGGTAGATAAAATACCCTTCGGGAGAAAGACCTTTCACGTCGGGGGTAACCCAATTATCCTGGATCCACGCCCAACTGCGATCGTATATATCGACGAAATCTTGATCGTAGAAGTGAACTTTTGGAAAATCGCGCTTATTCACATATGCTCCTCGAAACTGCACCGGCTCCACAACGAGCCGGTTTGTTGGACAATACCTCGAAACTGCACCGGCTCTTCAATGAGCCGGTTTGTTGGACAATACCGATTAAAGACAATGAACCCGTAACGGGCCTGATTTGCGAGCGTTACCCAAAAAAAGGAACCGCCGGCACAGCAAGCAGCCCGTTGAACGATACCTCGAACCCATCGAGAACGTGTGGTTTTTTTGTCGCTCAGACAACCCTTTTTGTCTTTTTTCGTTGGCTGCGTCAATTTTTAAGTATACCATATTCGACATTAAAATTATATACTTAGACAGTAAATTTCGAGATGTGGAGGGGATGATGTATCAATCCCACGTATTTTTGGAGGTTCGAATTCTGCTTTCCTCGAAAGAGAAGGCGTTTTGTTCGTGTTTTATCGGAAATCACGCGGGCAATTGCCCGGTTTGCCGACGGGAAACGAACGCGAATCCCGTCGTGAACCCAAAAGCCGCCCGTTTGGCCTATACGCTGGCCCACGCCCTGGACTGTACCCTGGCGGAACGCGCGCCCTACGATTTGCCCAAGGGAAGTCCGTCGCTGCCAGAGAAATACAGCCTTTCGGGAGCTTCCGTGAAAATCGGAACCGAAGGCTTCATGGATATTGAATTCCACCGCCGAAAAAAACGGATCAGGATCCAGGAAGTGCGTATCGAAGAATACGCCGGAAGGCTAACCCACCACAACGGCGAGACCCAAATGGATTATTCCCAAATCGGGGCGCCGAATATCCGGCTTCGCACCATGAGCGACATAGAGCTGGGCGAGGAAGCCGAGATTTTCCTGGACGAGCTCGCGCGCCGCATCCAATACATGGGTATCCTCAAGGGCGCGACCATCGATACGGCCATCCGGTGCAACGCCTACGTATCCCTCGCCCGTTACCCCGCCTCGCCCACCTATTTCGTGAAGCTGAGAAACCTCAATTCCTTCAACTTCGTGCGCAAGGCGATCAACGCGGAGCTGCACCGGCAGGAGGATATCCTGATCGCCGGCAACGAGGTGACCTCGGAAAGCCGGCTTTGGAACGAGCGCCAGGAAAGAACAGAGTTTTACCAGAGCAGGGAGTCCGTTTCGGCCCTCGAAACGAGCCCCCTCGGCATATCGGGAGACTTTAAGTGCCCGCCGGCGATTCTCGCGGAACTTCGCGCCTCGGCGGTGGAGCATCCTTCAGAGCGGCAGAATCGGCTAATCGACGCCTGGGGCATCTCGCGTTCCCGCGCCGAGTTTATCTGCGACGAAAAATCCCGCGCTGACTTTTTCGAGGATACCATCAACGCCGGGGCCGACCCCATGGAAACGGCCCATTGGCTCATGTCGGAGGTGACCGCTTACCTGAGAAAAACGGGTCAATCGATTCAGGAATCTCCCCTGTCCCCGCGCCGTTTCGCGGCCATTCTCGCCCTTTTCAAGGACCGGACGATCAACAGTACCATCGCGAAACAGCTGATCCACGCGGTGGCGGAAACGGACCGGGACCCCGCGGACCTGATGAAGGAACGCGAGTGGGCGCAGATAGGCGACGAAACACAGCTAAAGGGAATCGTTTCCCAGACGATCGCGGAAAGCCCCCACGAAACGGCCCGGCTGCGGGACGGCGACATGGCTCCCCTCGAGTTCCTGACCGGCGTGGTCATGAAAAAGACCCGCGGCCTGGCGGATCCCCAAATGGTCAAGAAGCTCTTGAAAGACGAGCTCAAGATAAGCATCGTTCGGGTATTGGCCATGGGCGGCACCATTTCGGGCAATATCGTGGACGGCGAGATTTCCGCGGGAGACGAAAAGGTCCTCAAGACGATGATTTCGCCGGAGTTCGCCTCAAGCGCCATCACGATCACCAGCATCCCGACCGAACGGCTCTTAAGCGAGGAGATTCAGCCCGCGGACTGGGCCGCCTTGGTTAGCGCCGTGGCGGAGGCTATGGCGGCGGGAACGGTTAACGGGATCGTGATAACCCACGGCACGGACACCCTGGCCTATACGGCGCCGCTATTATTTTGGCTATTCGGCGACGCGCCGGTGCCCATCGTGCTTACCGCCTCCAATTCCCCGCCCGGCAACGACCCGGCCAACGGACAGGACGAGGCACGGGGCAATTTGAACCGGGCGATCGCGCTCGCGACGGAGAAGGAACGGGGCGTATACGTTGTATTCGGGGACCGGGTCCTTTCCCCGCTCAACCTGAAATTCAACCGGCCCTCCGGCTCGGGCTTCACCAACTGGAACATGGGGGAGCCGGTATTCACCGGTTCCGGGCTCATGTCCGAGTACGCCGACGCGGACCGCTACGTGATGCGGCAGCTCCTTTCCGACGCCGCGGACCGCATGTTCCTCGCCCGCGCCTTTCCGGGCATGAGGGCGGATCGGCTCCTGGCGCTCACCGACGCCGGGGTATCCTGCTTCTTTTTGGAATTGTACGAGAAGGGCACCGGCAGCATGAAAGAAACGCCGTATTCCCTTAAGTCGCTGTTGATCCAGGGAAGAAAGCGCAACTGCCGGTTCTACTGCACGTCGCAGCAGGAGAGCATCGTGGATTTCTCGGGGTATTCGACGGCCCGGCGAATGTGGCGGGAGGGGGCGGTTCCGATGGGGTCGCTCACCACGGAATCGGCCATCGCGCTCTATTTTGCCGCGAGCCTCGTGTGCGATACCCAGGAAGAGCTGGACCAAATGATGGAATCGGCCGGCCAGATATAGTTAGGAGGCGGGAACGGCCTGCGCTCCCGCCGGCGTGCCTTGCGGCTCGCCTGACGGGACGGCCGCGGCGCCGCCCGCCGTATTCCCCTCGCCGGGCGAGGGGTTCGTCGCCTCGTCGGCCGAGCCCTGCGCCGACGGGGCGGCAGGCTCGCCGAACCAGATAACCACCTCTTCCGCCTCGCTTTTATGCCTCATCTTCAAATACAAGGTCTCGGTCTCGGCGTTATAGCGGTAACCCGACGAGTTATAGCTTTCGAATCGGGGATCGGTCCGGAAATCCATGCCGTAAATCTGAATGCGATAGAAGGGCTTAACGCCCCGAACGACCATATAGTGCACTTCGCCCTGGGGGAATCGCGTTACGAGCCGCAAGGCGCCCTCCGCGGTCCGGGATACGGAGACGGACTTCGCGCTGGTCCAGGCCCACAGGCCCCGTTCGCCCATCGGGGCAAAGGACACGGCCCGGGGCAGCCATGCGTTGCCGGTCATTACGAGGGGGTATACCTCGGAGGGGAGTAGCATGCGATCCGATTTAGCCACGACGCCCGTCTTTTCCTGCTCCGTTCCGGAAAGGGTAAAGCGGGCGGGGAATTCCGCGCGGTCCTGGGTAAAGTCGAGGAGCGTGGTGGCGAGAAGGTTTCCGGCCGCCTTCCAGTCGGACTTGCCCTGCATCACCGTACCGTACCGGGAAAGCACGGCCGCGACCCGGAAAGTGGAGACGGTTTCGACCGTTGCCCCGTCGCCGCTGAGGTACAGGCTATCCTGCACGCGCCACAGAGAGGATTTCAGCCTGCGCTCGCAGGATTCTGCCAGGGCCTCCAGCGCCGGGGATAGGGCGGGAGCCGCCGACGGGGCGTCCATTACGGCTTCGAGAATGCCCGCCGCCTGGGTCGGCGTGAGCGAGTCCATATCCAGGGAAACGGTGAGTTTCGCCACGTCGTCCAGCAGGACGGAGCTGCCGCG
Organism: Spirochaetota bacterium; assembly: GCA_023443865.1. Lineage (GTDB taxonomy): Bacteria > Spirochaetota > Spirochaetia > Treponematales > Treponemataceae > Teretinema. The sequence continues at coordinate 212,489 of JAEZST010000011.1, forward strand.
GTCTACCAGATAGGGGATAACCGAGGGGAAATCGAAGAACGACGGGTCTCGGTCGGAAAGTAGCCGCGCGAGCCTGGACCGTTCGTTCCGTTCCTCGTCGGAGAACGGAGCCCAGGTTTTTTCCAAATGGTTGAGGAAGGTCGAGCTTCGCCACGTTCTGGCGGATCCGGAACCCCAAGACTCGGGGATGGCCTCCACGGCGGCGCGATACATGCCTACCCGTCCCATTTCGGCGATATAGTCCGTGGCCAGGGCCTCGTTGAAGGAACCTGAATTGATCGCGGTTCGGAAGGACGCCAAGGCGGCGGCGGCGAAGCGCTCTGTAGAGGCCTGCAGGGCCCTGTCGCCGGCTCCCGCAAGGCTCGCGAGCTCGCTGATGACGAGGCCCTTTGCAGGACGCCAAGTTTGATAGTACACTGTCGGGGCCGTTCTCGGGATGACCAGGCGTTGCAGGGAACCGGACGCGAATGCCTGGGGTTGGGAGAAGGAGAACCGGGCCTTTCCGGTGGCGACGAGGGTCAGGGAATCCTTTTTTTCGATCCGCGCGCTCCGCGCGATCTTGTAGGGAACCGAAATTTTCCGGTATTTTTGGGGCATGAACGCTCTTACGGTAAGCACTTCGGAATCGCCCCTCCGTTCCGCCGCGAAAAAGAGGGTTACCCCGCCGCTGAAGCCGATTTCAAAGCCCGAATCGCGCTCGCCGAATTCGACGATCGGCAGGGCCACCGACGAGTTTTCGCCGGTATAGGCGAGTAGGGAATCGTCTTGGTCGAAAAATACGTCGATCCCGTTGGCGCCGATATGAAGGGGCAGGTCGGGACTCTCGGTTCCGTCGTCGCCCACCGTTCGGGACCCGGAGACGAGCATGGAGCCAAGGGACAGGGAAAAAGCCTTGCCATTGGTAAATTGAAGGAAGAATATGCCGAAAATAATGGAGATATATAGCGCAGAGAGGAGAAGCATCCTGCGCGCAACGTGTTTCATCATCGCGAATGAGTGTAGCCAATGCGCGAAACAAAATCAACGGTTCAAGAGGTAAGCATGAAACGGAACGCCCATGGGGGAATCGGAACCCTTCTCATTATATCGGCCGTCCTATACGGCTGCGCGACGGCGCCCAAGGTCGAAAGCGGGACTAAACCCGCCGAGGTCGCGGCCGCGGCCCCGGAAAGGACCGCCGAGAGCGAGCCCCAGCCGGAGCCGGCATGGACGTCGGTCGCCTTCGGCGAGGCTCTTTCGCTCCGAATGCGGGAGCGGGATTACGAGGGCGCGCTGGGGCTATTCGATTCCATGCCCCCCGAAGAGGCGTCGAAGTGGGACATACGCGTATTGAAGGTTTCCGTTCAGATTTCCGCCGGAAAGGCGGACGAGGCGCGCTCGGGACTCGCTGCCCTTGAGGCGGAACGGCCCGACGACCGGGAAGTCCTGTACGCCGGGGCCATGCTCGCCACCGCCGCGGGGGACTCGAAAAAGAGGCTTGACTACCTGAACCGCATTATCAAGGCGCATCCCGCGGACTCCGCGGCCCTCACCGACCTGGGCCTTGACCTTATGGGCCGGAAAAACTATTCCCAGGCGAAATCGTATTTTCTGAAGGCGATGGCCGCGGACCAAAACAACGTAGACGCCATGCTCGCCCTGTCGCGGGTGTATTACATGACCGACGATCTCGAGAAGGCAAAGGATACCCTCAACCTCGCGATCTCCAAGGAACCCGGCTACAGCTCGCTCTGGACGGAGCGCGCGCGGGTCGAATCGGAACTGGGCGATAATAGCGCGGCGATCAAGGATATCGAGCGGGCGAACGAGCTCAACCCGACGGTGTACGGCCAATGGGTCGATTACGGAAACTACCTCCTTCCCACCGACAGGCGGAACGAGGCGGTAGCGGCGTTCGGCAAGGCCATAGAGCTTGGCCCGGACCAGTATCTCGCCTATATCTACCGCGCGGGATTGCGCGACGAGCTCGGCGATTCCGAGGGGGCTATCTCCGATTACCGGAACGTGATTCGCGTGTATCCGCAGTATTATTACGCCGCGGAGAGCCTCGGCATACTGCTGTGGGGAAAGGGCGATTACGAGGGCTCCGCCCAGGCCTTTTCCACGGCCCTTCAGTACAATCCCAAAAGTTCCTACTACGCCCTCATGAAGACCGTCGCCCAATACCGCTCGGGCCGGGAGGCCGAGGCGAAAGCCTTTATGGCGAAATTCCTGACCACCTTGGACAGAAACACCACCGAATATTTCCTGTGCAGGCTGTTCGTCGACAAGTCGGGCGACGCGGACGTGATAAACCGCGTGATGAAGGAAAAGAACGCCACGATCCGCAGCCGTTACCTCTTCTACACCGCCGTTTACTTCGACCTTTTCGCGAACAAGGCCGTCGCCCAGAAATACTACGTGGAGGTGCTTACCGCCCAAAACCCCGCGTTTTTCGAGTACCGGCTGAGCAAGTGGGCGCTGGAAAGCTTTGACGGAAGCGCCGAGGGATGACCGGGCGATTCGGCGAACTCACCGGGTTGCTGGACCCCTCGTTGCCGGTTTTGGTGCAAACCCACGATTTTCCCGATCATGACGCCGTCGGCGCGGCCCTCGGGCTCAAAATCCTGCTGGAACGCGCGGGATTCCGGGCCCAGATCGGCTGGGGCGGACTCATGCAGGGGATTTCCCTTTCGAACATGATAGAACGACTGGGGATCGAGCCGGTTCCCTTCGAGCGCGCCTGCGAGGAAAACTGGCAAACCGTCGCCGTGGACGGCTCCCCCTTTTCGGGCACGATCCGGGAAGTGGCGGGAAGGCTGATCGGCGTGGTAGACCACCATCCCGTATGGAAGAAAATGGATTGCCCGTTCACCGACCTGCGGCTCGACGCGGGATCGTGCTCCGCGATCGTGTGGTCTTATTGGAAGGAACGGGGCGAAACCCCCGATAAAACCACCGCGACCGCCCTGCTCGCGGGCATTCAGCTCGATACCGATTTCCTTTCCCGTCACACCGGAAAGCTCGACCTGGACGCCCACTACGATTTATTCTCCCTGGGAGACTCGGAACTCGCCCGCGACGTGGTGAGAACCTCGCTCAGCGTGGACCAACTGGCGGACATCGGCCGGTCTTTCGTCAATTACCGCAGAAAGGGCGATATTCTCCTCGCGGAGGTTCACGGCGATTACGCCCAGGAACTGCTTTCCGTACTGGCGGATTTTCTGCTACGCTTGCGCGAGATCGACTTCGTGACCGTAATCGAGGTAAAGGGCGACGAATACCGCCTTTCGGCGCGGTCCCGCTCGGGCTTTCCCGACGCGGGGCACGCGCTGAGGAAGGTCTTGCGTCCGATCGGGGCTGGCGGCGGGCACCCGCACATGGCCGGGGGGCTTATTCGCCCCGCGGACTATCCGGGCCCGGACGCCTTTCTCGACGCCCTCGCGGCCGAGATCGATAAGCAAAAAGAGCGCCGGAAACGGCAAACCGAATGAACCAACGCAGTTTCGAGGCATTGAACCAACGAAGTTTCGAGGCATTGAACCAACGAAGTTTCGAGGAGTGGGAATGAGACAGACAATACGACGCGTCACCCTGGAGGGTCGGGAAATTATCCTGGTGGGCACCGCCCACGTATCGCGCGAGAGCATAGACGAGGCGGTCCTCGCCATTCGGGAAGAAAGTCCGGACATGGTATGCGTGGAGCTGGACGAAGGACGGCTGCAATCCCTGACGAACGAGAAGGGGTGGCAGGAACTCGATATTACGAAGGTCCTGCGCGAGGGAAAGGGATTTCTCCTCCTCGCGAACCTGGTGCTCTCCACCTTCCAAAAAAGGATAGGCGACGATATGGGCGTACGGCCCGGCGACGAAATGAAAGCGTCGCTGGAGGCGGCGAGGGAAGCGGGGATAGCCACGGCGTTGGTTGACCGGCCCATTCACGTAACCCTGCAGCGGGCCTGGTCGAAAAACAGCCTTTGGGGCAAGTCAAAGCTCATGGCGACGCTGATCTCCAGCGCCTTCTCGGACGAAAAAATCGAGGAAAACGAGATCGAGAACCTCAAGGACCAGGGGGCCATGGACGTCATGATGGCCGAGCTCGCCGCCTACCTGCCCGCGGTCAAGGAAGTATTGATCGACGAGCGAGACCGTTACCTGGCGAGCAAAATATGGGAAGCCGGCGGGTCGAAGTCCGTGGCGATCCTCGGCGCGGGGCATTTGCCGGGAACGGAAGCCTACCTTAGGGAGCTCGCCGCGGGCGCGAAAAGCCCCGACACGGCGGATATCGCCGCGGTTCCGCCGAAAACCCTGGGCTCTAAAATCGCGGGACTCGCCTTCCCCGCCATAATCGTGGCCCTGCTCGCGGCCGGATTCTACACCGGCGGCGCGGTTACCTCGATCGACATGCTGGTCCGCTGGCTGTTGTGGAACGGGAGCCTCGCGGCGCTGGGCACGATAATCGCCCTCGGGCACCCCCTGTCGGTAATCGTCGCCTTTATCGGGGCACCGGCGGCCACCATCAACCCCTTTATCGCGGTGGGAATCCTCTCGGGCATCACGCAGGCGTGGGTCAGAAAGCCCCAGGTGCGGGACATGGAATTCCTCGCCAAAGACGTGGGCTCCTTCCGCGGCTTTTACCGCAACAGGATTTCCCACGTTCTGCTCATTTTCTTTCTCTCGAGCCTCGGCGGGGCGATCGGCAACTTTATCGCCGTTCCGGCCCTGGTTTCCAGTCTCATCAAATAATCCCTTCCGGTTTCGTCCCGCGGCCCTTGAATTGGATAAGCCATAAACGCGGGACGAAACCGAAATATTTCACCTTGTGGGTTCCTTGCTTCCTTGGTAGTATTGTTTGCGAAAACATTGCCCTGCCGACGAAGGCGGGCCCTGATAAGGAGAACCCATGAACGTTATTGCCCTCTACGAAACCGCCAAGGATACCGACTCAAGGCTACGGAAACGGGAACCCGCGGACCGGCGCGTCGAGAATCCGAAGTCGGTTTCCTGTATCGTCAAACTGAATCCCGCCGAGAGGGGCCAGACCTTTTTGGGCTTCGGCGGGGCCCTCACCGAATCTTCCGGGTTTGTCCTCAACGCGCTATCGCCAGAGCTCCGGGCCGCGGTGCTTGACGCGTATTTCGACGCAAATACCGGCAACGGTTACGCCCTCGCCCGAACCCACCTCAATAGCTGCGACTTTTCCCTGGAAAACTGGGCCTGCGTCGCCGAACGGGACGAAACCCTCGAGTCCTTCTCCATGGACCGCCCCCTGGCCTACCAGGTCCCCCTCATCCTCGACGCCATGAAAGCGGCGGGGGGAAAACTCAAGCTGATGGTTTCGCCCTGGAGTCCGCCGGGCTGGATGAAGGATAACGGGGAGATGAACGGCGGGGGAAAGCTCCTTCCCGGCTATTACGGCCTATGGGCGCGGTACTTCCGCCGCTTTTTGGACGGGCTAAAGGCACTCGGGATTCCCGTGTGGAGCGTGACGGTGCAAAACGAGGGCGAGGCGACCCAGGTTTGGGATTCCTGCCGCTGGACCGGGACTGAGGAGGCGGAATTCGCCGTGAGCCACCTGGGACCGGAATTGGAAAAGGCCGGGTACGACGTGCCGATCCTCGTTTGGGACCACAATCGAGACCGCCTGAAAGAGCGCTTCCAGGAGAGCATGGCCGTCGGCGGGGCGGACCGGTATATCGGGGGTGCGGCATTCCACTGGTATTCGGGCGATCAGTACGAGAACGTTCGCTGGGTATCGGAGAACTACCCGGACAAAATACTCGCCTTTACCGAAGGATGCGTCGAGGGAGGCCCGCGCCCCGGGGCCTGGTTTACCGGGGAACGGTACGCGCACAACATTATCAACGACCTGAACGCGGGCTGTACCGCCTGGATAGACTGGAACGTCGCGCTGGATACGCACGGCGGGCCGAACCACGCGGGCAACTTCTGCGACGCCCCGGTACTCGTGGACGTCCGTACCGGTACCTACGAGTTTCAAAGCTCGTATTGGTACATCGGCCATTTCAGCCGATTCATCCGCCCGGGCGCGGTTCGTCTCGGCGTGCGGCTCGATTCATGGATGGTCCCGGCCTGCGCGGACGGCCGCATGGGAAACATGATGGAGGCGACGGCCTTCCGCAACGGCGACGGCACGACGGCGCTCGTCTTGTGTAACCGTACCGAGGCTGATATGATTTACGTCGTCGAAAGCCCCGAATCCGGGGATAAAACCCCGTACCGGTGCCCGCCCCGGGGCATACAAACCGTCCTACTGCGCTGACGCGAACCGTTCGGAAGCCATGCCGTTGCCGATACGCTAACAAGGAGACCCCGAAGTGGCAACCCAAAAGGAAGTGGCCAAACTGGCCGGCGTTTCGTTTATCACCGTCTCCCGCGTGGTCAATAACGAGGGCAACGTAAAAGAGGAAACGCGACTCAGGGTTGAGGAAGCCATCAGGCGGCTCGGATACTTTCCCAGCCACGCGGGCAAGGCCCTGAATAGCGGCAAGAACGGCACCTTGGGCATAATGACGCCCGCGCGGTTCGGCGACGGCATGGAGAACGCCTACCTCATGGGGGTGTTGCGGGGAATCGAGCTGAAGTGCCGCGAGCGCGGCCAGGATATCCTGCTTTCCCCGATGAACGAGGACGACCCGAACTTCGATTTCCTCAGGCCCTACCGCCAGCGCAAGGTCGACGGAATGATATACGTGGGGCTTCGCCAAATGCCCGAGGAAATGCGCGACGAGATCGCCCGGCGGCTCATTCCCTGCGTCGTCGTGGGGGACCGGCCCGATTATCCCTTCCTGTCCTGGATCGATACGGACAACGAAACGGCCGGATACGAGGCCACCCGGCGCATTTGGGAGGCGGGCCACCGCGCGATCGCCTTTCACGGACTCGATCCCGGATTCCACAACGCCAATATCGCGGACCGGGAACGCGGTTACCGGCGGGCGATCCGCGAGCTCAGCGGCAGCGACGCGGACGAAGGCCTTATCTGGCGCGCGGACTTTACGAGGGAGGCGGTCCGCGAAAGCGTGGCGGCCGGATATACGCGCGCGAAGACGAAACCCACCGCGCTTTTCTGTTCTACCGACAATCGCGCCATCGCCGCCCTGGAGGCACTGAACCGGCTCTCGCTCCGCTGCCCCGACGATCTGTCCCTCGTGGGATTCGACGGCTTTATCCGCGATATCGTGTTTTCCCCGGTCATGGCCACCAACGAGCAGCCACTGACCGAAATGGGCAAGGCCGCGGCCGGGATACTCCTGGACCGTATCGACACTCCCGACCTGCCCCGCCGGGAGGTAATATTTCCCGTTACCTTCGTCGACGGGGAGAGCCTGGGCCGGAGATAAGGGGAAGCCCTGCCGTTACCCGGCGGCTACCAGCTTAATCCGAAGCCGACGGGCCACAGGGGCTTTTCGGCGCCGGACATAAACCGGTCCTGGGGGAGCTGGTCGACCGACCTCAGCCAATCGAACGAAAGCCTTCCCGTCGGCCTAACCTTCCCGAACAGAATGTCCGCCACCCCGCCGCCCTCGGTGCCGGGCAGCCACGAGGCGACGATCGCATCGCAGGCGAGGGCCTCGGGCCCGAGGACTATCGGACGGCCGGAGAGCACGAGCAGGACGACGCGGTCAAAGGATTTACGGGCGAGCTCGATGGTGCCGATATCGCCCGCGCTAAGCGAGAGCGCGGCGCTGTCGCCCATGCCTTCGGCATAGGGGAGCTCGCCCACCGCGACGACGCAGACGGCGGATCGGTCGCGCTCGGCGAAGCGCGCCTGGGCCTCGTACGAGGTATTGCCGGCGCCGACGGTCTCGCGGATTCCTTCGAGAACGGTCGTCCCCTCGGTAATGGGGCCCGCTCGTCCCTGCCATTCCATGGTCCATCCGCCGCATTGAATGCCGATATTATCGGCGGCGGCCCCCGCCACGTACACCTTCGCGGTTGGGTCAAGCGGAAGCACGGAGCGCGAGGCGGCGGAGGGCGCGGCGTTTTTGAGCACTACCTGGCTTTTCGCGACCGCCTCCCGGGCAAGGGCAAGGTGATCCGGGGAACGTATGGTCGAGGCGAGCGCGCGGTTCGCCTTCGGCGACTCAAAGAGACCCATCTCGAATTTGACCCGCAGGATTCGGGAAACCGCGTCGTCGATCCGGCTCATGGGGATATCCCCCGCCGCCACCGCCCTGCTCACGGCCTGAATGAACCTGCGCCCGTCGTAGGGAACCATGTTCATGTCCACGCCCGCGTTGATTCCGGTTACCATTGCCTTGTTATAATCGCCGTCGATCTGGTCCATGCCGCCCCAGTCCGAAACCACGAAACCCGTAAACCCGAGCCGTCCCTTCAGAAGGTCGGTTATCAGCCCTTTTTGCGCATGCATCTTCACGCCGTTCCAGCTGGAAAAGGAAACCATCACCGTCCTGACCCCGGCGTTCACCGCCTCGATATAGGGAGGCAGGAGCGCGGCTTGCAGGTACGCGTCGTCGCCCGCGGCGTCGCCCTGGTCTATCTTATAGTTCCCGGTCTGGGACGTGCCCCAGCGGGCGGCGCCGTCGCCGAGGAAGTGCTTGGCGGTGGCGATCGGCGAGGGCCCGGTTCCCGGCGCGGCGCCCGCGGTTCCGTCGGCGCCCTGAAAGCCCCGGATAAAGGCCGCTCCCAGCGCGGAAACCGCGAGGGGGTCTTGGGAAAAGGATTCATAGGTCCGGCCCCAGCGCGGGTCGCGGGCAACCGCCACGCAGGGCGCGAAGGTCCAGGGAATCCCGGTAGCCAGGGTTTCTTCCGCCGTCGCGGCGCCGACCGCGCGGGTCAGCTCGACGTCGCCCGCGGCGCCCAGGCCGATATTGTGGGGGAAGATAGTGGCGTTTCGCAGATTGTTGTGGCCATGAACCGAGTCCACGCCGTACAGGACGGGAATGCCGAGCCGGGTCGAGAGGGCCTCGTCCTGAAAGCCGTCGATCATGCCGGCCCAGGCGGCCGGGGTATTCGGCCGGGGAGAGCCGCCGCCGCCGGAGAGAACGCTGCCGAGCGACAGGGCTCTCACGTCGCCGGGCGTGACGCTGCCCTTTTCGAGCTGGGTCATCTGCCCGATTTTTTCTTCCAGCGTCATGCGGGAAAGCAGGTCGGCGACGCGCTCTTCCACGGGGCGTTTCGCGTCTTTATACGGCGCGTCGGCGGGAACCCTATTTTCGCTCGCGGCCTTCGGAGAACCGCAGGCCGCGAGGGAAAGGACGCACAGGCAGGCGAAAAAGGCGGGCCGCGTCGCGAAAGGCAGGAAACGAACGTCTCTCCGTTTTATCATGGACTTCCATCCTTACGTTTGGATTCGGTGCTGTACCGCTACCAGTATACCATGGCGCGCGGAAATCCCGGATCACGCCCTCGCGGCGGAAGACCCGAAAAGGAGCGCGATCGCCTCGCGGATATCGGACACGGCGCGGGCTCCCGCTTCTTTTTCCGGGGCCAGAACGGTAGCGAAGCCCAGGGAAGCCGCGGCCTTAATCCGCTGGCGGAGCCGGTTGACCGGGCGTATCTCCCCGGCGAGGCTCACCTCGCCTATCAGCGCGGCGGAAGGCGGCGAGGGAATATCCGTACGTGCGGAATAGAGCGCGGCCGCGAGGGCGAGATCTATGGCGCTTTCGCCCAACCGCACGCCACCGGCCACGTTTATGTAAATATCCTGGTCCGAGAACCGCAGCCCCACCCTCTTTTCCAGGACGGCGGCGACCCTGCTTACCCGGGCAGCGTCGACCCGGTCGGAAAAGACGCGGGTCATGGCCCCCTTCGCGGGTACCGTCAGGGCCTGCAGCTCCACCATGAAAACCCGGCTCCCCTCGAACACCGGAACGACGGCGACTCCGGGCGGCAGGTCTCCCGACCTCCGGACGATAAACATGCCCGAGGGGTCTTCCACCGCGGCGAGGCCCTTTTCCGTCATCCTGAATATGCCGATCTCGTCCACCGAGCCGAAACGGTTCTTGAGCGCCCGCAGGAAGCGGACCTCGTCGTCGTTCCGCTCGAAGGAAATAACCGTGTCCACCAGGTGCTCCAGGGCTTTCGGCCCGGCGATTGCGCCTTCTTTGGTGACGTGCGCGACCAAAAAGAGCACCGCGTCGCGCTCCTTCACCCAGGCCACGAGCTCGTGGGCGCAGAGCTTCAGCTGGTTTACCGTGCCGGGGACCGCTCCCGCCTCCGGGGAATAGACGGTCTGGATCGAATCGACGATCACGAACACGGGGTTCACGTCCGAGAGGGCGCGCCCGATATCCTCGAGGCGGCCGGTGCATAAAAGCTCTATGCGGTCCAGGGGAAGGGCGAGGCGGTCCGCGCGGGAACGGATCTGGGCGGCCGATTCCTCGCCCGAAACGTAGAGGATGCGTCCGTTGGTCGCGGCGCCGGCGGCCGCCTGCAGGAGAAGGGTCGATTTGCCGATTCCCGGCTCGCCTCCGACCAGTATGGCGGAACGCTTCATGGCCGCGCCGCCGAGCACCCGGTCCAACTCGGGAATGCCGGTGGGAAGCCGCGCGCCGTCCCGGGCTTCCACCGCCGAAAGGGGAATGGGACGGGGCGCCACGCGGGGAGAGAAGGGGCCGCCGGGGCCCGAGCCCGCGGCCCCGGCGATCAGGCTGCCGGGCCCCACGGGGGCGGAATCCTGCAGCGAAACCTCTTCAAGGGTGTTCCATTCGCCGCAATCGGGACAGCGCCCGAGCCAACGGGGTTGGGTATAGCCGCAGGAGGTACAGCGAAAGGCGGTCGTGCCGGTTTTCTTTTTCGCGCTCATGACCGCCATTGTAGCAGAAAAACGGTCAGCGTGCCCGGCGCCAGCTCAGCCGATTGTCGGCGAACTCGGCGTCGAGCGATCCCGTCTCGCGCAGATAGGAAAGCACGGAGCGTACCGTCGAGCCGACGAGGGCGTATTGGCCCGCGTCCAAGGCGATGCCGAACGCCGAGGCCGTATCCGCGAGCGCGTCCTCGAACGAGGCGGCCCCGCGCAGGTCGACCGAGGACAGCACGCGGGAGCACAGTTCCTCGAACCGCTCCAGGTTCTTCGCCGTCAGCGCCGCGAGCTCGCCGCGGCCGCGGAGCACGGGCCCGTGGCTCGGCACGAACGCGTCGGCGTCAAGGCCCGGAAGCCGCTTGAGGGTTTCGGCGAAGGAAGCGGCGTCGTAAATGAAGGGAACGCGGTATTTCGACAGGACGGTTTCGCCGAAAAGGGAGTCCCCGAGAAAGGCGACGCGGTCCGCCGTGAGCACGCCGACCATGCCGAAAAAGTGCCCGGGAAGGGGAAAGGCCGAAAGCCCGGCGGGCAACGGCGAAAACGAAAAGGGACCTTCCCCTGCGTGCGGGGGAAACGCGATCCGGTCCGTCACGCGGGACGGCTTTGCCTCGAAAAACTTGTTCCGCAATTCCCGCGGGGCGAAGCCTCCCCACAAAAAGGCGGCCTCGATCTCAGGGGCCTCGACGAACGCGGCCTCAGGGACGGACGCCGCGATCCGGCAGCCCGTCTTTGCCTGCAGGAACGCGTTGCCCCCCGCGTGGTCGGCGTTGGAATGGGTATTGACCACCCCGACGACCCGCCAGCCGCGATCGGTCGCGATCTTATTGAGCCGCCGGCCCGCTTCCTTGTCGTTCCCGCTGTCCACGAGCCACGCCTGGCCGTCGCGCGCGTAAAGCCCGATATTGGTCGGCCCGGGCACGACGTACGTGTCGCCCGCGAGATTGATTACCGGCTCCGACTCGCCGGAAGGGGGATTGGGGGGTATCGATTTCATGAACCAAGGGTAGCCGCGTCACGGCGCGCGGTCAAGCGGGTTGTAAAACGGCGGGACCGAGGCGCCGAGCGCGTCGGACGGGGCCAGAGCGGGCCATGACGGGCGTCGGGGAAGGCTCAAAGGAGCTCGTCCATCCTCCGCAGGCGTCGGGCCAAATCCCGGGCGAGGTTCATCATGAAAAGGGAAAAGAGCTTGGCGTCCACGTGAAAGAGCATGTGTACCGCCTTATGGTCCAGGCAGGCCGCGACGCATTTCGAGAGGGCGACGACAGAGGCGGCGGCGCTCTTGGTATCGAGCATCTCGATCTCCCCGAAGCAGTCGCCGGCGGTGAACTCGATGAGCTCGCGGCCTCCCCGCGTTACCCGGACCGATCCCTCCGTCAGGAAAAACATGGAATCGTTCGGGTCTCCCTCGCGGATGAGAAACTCGCCCGCGGCGTACGAACGGATCGCGAAAAGGTGGCTGATCCGCTCGATATCCTGGGGCAGGAAGCCGCCGAAGAGGGAATGCTTCGAGAATTCGCTTAATGCGATCATACTCAAAACTTTCACGCATGGCCGGGCGTCTGTCAATAAAGGCCGTCATTAAAAACGCGGGAAAGCGGGCCTCATCCCCCCCCGGTCAGAAAACCGTGTAAAAAACGCGGTTCAGGAAACTCGGCTCCGAAGGGTCCGCGCTGGGAACCCAACCGTCGCAAGCCTTCACGAAATCGCCCGTATCGCCGCCGCTCCCCCGCACGTACGGGAGGCCGTGCGACGCAAGGGGAACCTTGTCGCCGTTTACCCCGATCACGAAAACGCCGATCTGCTTCCGTCCGCTACCGTATTCCGCCGACCAGCATCGCGTGACCGCGGCGTCGAGCGACGCCAGCAAGGCCGACGAACGCGAGCTCAAGGCCGCCGACTCCGGGCCGGCGAGGGTCCCCGCCCCCGTTAGGGCGAGCGCCATGGAGACGAGGCTCGCGACGTCGGCGTAGTAATCGCTGGCCGTGTCGGAGAGATAGAACGCGTCGACGGCCGAGGGATCGAAGAGGGCGGCGCGGACGGCCGCCTGTTCGGGGGCGGTGCTGATTATCGCGGCGAGGCTCGACGACCACGCGTTAAAGGCCGACACCAGGGGCGCGACCGCGGAAAGATTGACCGCGGAGATCGTGGCGTTCCCGACGGAGCCGTAGGAAACGCCGAACTGGTCTACCATGGCGGCGGTCAGCGCCCCGGCGGCAGAAGCGCCGTCCACGGCCGAATAGAGGGAGGCGTAATCCCATCCGGTTTCCCGAACCGGCCCCTCCGAGGCGACCAAGACGGAACCGCAGTCCCGCAGTTCGTAGGCTACCTCGAGAAGGGCGCCAAAACAGGTATCGAAACCAATAACCGAAAGGTTTCCGCCGGAAAGCGCGTCGCCGAGCTCGGCGACGGTCATATACGTACCGGAGGTCGCGTCCACCGCGACCGCCTTCATCGGCGCGACGGCGTCGCCGGAGAGGTACGATCCGCCCCGCCAACCCGTTCCGTGCCCCCAAATCGTCAGGGAATACCGGTCGGCCGCGTACGCCCGCCGCGCGAACGAGAGAAAGCGTTGCAGGTTCACCGGGTCGGACAGGTTCAGTTCGCCGGCGCCGTCGGCGGACAGGCCCAATTCCGTGGAGCTCAGCCTGCGTGACGTCAAGAAGGCGGAATTGCCGGAGGGATCCTGGGCTATCTCATAGAGGCGCGTATCGGACCAGTCGCCGTTGCCCGCCGCGCGATCGACCAGGGCGAGGACGGACATCGCCTTGCCCTCGGTCAGGGCCGATTCCATTTCGTTGAGGTCGTTGAGGGCCTGGGAGTCCAGGTTATTGTCCGCCGCCATATAGACCAGGTGGGTCCACCCCCGCTTCACGAAGGAGGCGGATACCGATTTGTCCCCGTCCATCGCGAGATCGAAGCTTTCCGCGGCGCCGGGAGCGGCGCTCCCCGACCAGGAGCCCAACATATACCCCGGGTCGGGAATGGCCGTCAGCCGCACGATCTCGTTTTCAAAATAGGCGGCCTTATCGGGATTCGCGATAATCGAGCCGTGCGCGGGGGCGTCGATGGTAAGCGCGTACGCGGTCTCCGTGGGAATCGCGGAAAACGAGGCGCGAACCTGGCAGTCCCTGGTAAGGCTCAGGAATAAGCTTGCCTCCGTTCCCGTAAAGTCGCCGCTCCAGCCGTCAAAGCGGTACCCCCGGCCCGGAACGGCCGTTAGGGTGCACAATTCGCCGTATCGGTACCCCTCGGTCTTGTCGGGATTGAGCAGCACCGTGCCGCCGACGGGGTTCCGGTCCGTCACGATGCAGAAGGTTTCTTCTGCCCGGAACGACGGGATTAGCCAAACGCTTTCCGTTACCCTGATGACGAGGGGATTTTGGCCCGACGCGACGGTTCCCGTCCAGCCGTCGAATAGATACCCCGACTCGGGCAGCGCGGTAACCTTCACGTACTCGCCCGCGGCGTACCGCTCCCGTACCGGGTCTATCGCCACCGTGCCGTTCGCCGCGGAATCCACCCGAAGGGTAAAGGTTTCTTCAGTTTCGGGCGCGTCGTCGCGGACGAAGGAGGGAATAATCCATTCATCGCAGCCGACGGGAAAAACCAACGGATTCGCCGAGGAGGTTTTCGTTCCCTGCCAGCCGGCGAAATGCCAACCCGCCTCGGGATCGGCGGAAACGCGGACCAAGGTGCCCGCCGCGTAGGATTCCGCCCGGGGCGTAACGGTGACGGAGCCGCCCTCGGCCCCGTCCACGTTGAGGGTAAAGGCCGGGATCTCCTCCGGCGTATCGACGATGCGGACCAGTCTCGCGTCCTCCATCCCCTGGTAGCACGAAACCGCCGTCAGGAACGCCGCCATGAGCGCCCCGATCGAAAACGCGCCAAATCGACACCGCATCATTCGCTCCCCGCGTGAAAAAGACCGTAAGGATCGGTCCAGCTCGTGCCGTCCGCGTACTCAACCCTCGTCACCGAGAAAAAATCGACGATGTACGGAGCGGAGGGAATTTCGCAGAGGTACGGGTCCAGGGCTATCGCCAACGCGGCTTTTGACCCGCCGGGAAGGGAATCCGTAAGGGTCGCCGCTATCCGGTTCGAACCGATGAGGGGGTTTTCGCGGGTTTCCCGGTCGTAGACCAGGGCGTTGACGGAGAGGGAACGCAGCTCCCGGGCGTCGGTATTGTAAAACTCGAATTCGATTCCGGCGACGAGATAACAGCCGGGTTTTTCCCCGATGACGCATCGCGGCTTACCGATAATATAGGGAGGGCTTTCGCGGCCCTCGAGGGAACACGATCCGAAAAACGCGGCAATCGGTAACGCCGCGACGGCGGCCAAGAGGGAGAGAGCGCGCCGAACGGGAGCGCGGGGGCGGTCGTTAACGCGGCTCATCGGCGACACCTCCGGTCAGGCGAAGCATGTCCCGTTTCATGCGGCTCACGGCCGAATCGCGAACGCCGCCGGATTCCAGGGCGGAAAGGAGGGAGAGGGCCTCCCCGGGGCGTCCGGATCGGAACGCGATTACCGCCGCGTAATAGGGTACGAGGAAGGAAGGGCTTCCCGTCTTCTCCGCCCGAGCCGCGTACGCCGCGGCGGATTCGAGGTCTCCCTCGCCGATGGCCGCGTCGGCGAGGTTCAGGAGTTCCTCGGCGGAAGCGACCCGCAGGTACTGGATATCGGTCCGGGAATCGACGGACACGGTATGCTCGTACCGTTCATAGCCCTCCCTGGTCCCGGTCAAGCGGTATTCCCCCGAGGGAACGGCCGGAAACTCATACCGTCCCGTAACGTCCGAGACGGCGGACCTCCGTCCGTCGAGGGAGACGGTATAGCCCCCGACGGGGCGGTTTTCGAAATCGTACACCATGCCGTGAACGTCCACCTTTCCGCGTCGGAACCCCGCCGTCGCGCAGGAGCACAACGCGAAACACGACGCGAGCGCAATCGCCGCGCTAATCCGCAAACCCATGTATCCTACCCTCCTTGTCCCGCCAGTACACGACGGTACCGGCCGAGTCCGACGCTATAGACCCGAGCCGCTCCCATTCCGCCCCGGGAACCGCAGCGCGTTCAGCCCGGGCCGATTCCTTTCGCGGCTCGCCGTTCCGCCCGAAGCCGAAGGCCCGGGGAAGGTCCGTAAAATCGATTCCCGAAGCCGAGGGGCCGTCCCCCGTTTTCCGCAGCGAGAAAACCATCCGTAACCGGTCCCGTTCCCTATTCGCCGAGAGGCGGGTCGAGACGGCGACGAGGCCCTTTTCACCGAGCCCTTTCGCGAGGTCCCGGAGAAAGGCGGGGCTCCGCGCCGAGGGCACCGATACGTCGAGGGAAAGGCACCATCCCGCCTCATGGGGGGCAAGGCCGTAACCGTCCATGCCGCCCCGCGAGGCGAGCACCAACGAACGGGCGACCGGGAAAAAGCCCGCCGCGTCGACGGTCGTCGGATCGGCCGTTTCCGGCGCGGCAAGCGACTCCGCGAATCGGTACGAAAGCGCGAACCGCGCCTCGTTATCCGAAAGGGAGAACGCCCCCAACGAGCCGGACGCCAGAATTCCTTCCCGTTCCAGCGAAGCCATCGCCGCGGCGGGATCTACCCCGCCCACCGCGAGTTCGGCCGCCCGGCCATCGCCGGGGAGAAGGTCGAGGATCGAAAGCGTTCCGCCCGTTTCCCATACCGCGCCGGCGATCCAATCGATCAGGCTGAGCGTATCGGGCCGGAATCGCGGTTCCGCCTCGCCGTTGCCCCCAGCCGGGTAAGCGCCCGGCCCCGGCGGTTCCGAAGACGGTAAAGGCGCGGTTCCGCACCCCGTACCGAAGGAACCGGTAAGGCCCAGGACCGCGGCGAACGCGGCGAGCGCGACGGCGGCCATGGCAGGCAGGGGTGAGCCCCGGCTGAACACGTACCGCGCGGAACCCCGAAGGAATACCTTTTGACCGTCCGGCCCGGCCGGCGCCTCGACGGAGGGATTCCCCTCCCCGTCCAGGAAATACCCGTCGATTCCCGCGAGCTTCGCGTTTCCCGCCAGCGCGCGGTGCTCCGCCAAAAGCTCGGCGGTCATGACCGTTACGAGCAGCCAGGGCTTGCCCATAACGGTACAGCCCGTGGCGTCAACCGCGTGCGAGGGCCCAAAGCCGGGATGCAGGCGCTCCAAGGCCCGCCGGGCCCTCGATTCGCGCTTCCTTTTACGGCATAAGCCGCGGGGAAACGCGCCCCGTACGCCCGGGATCAAATAGGCTTCAAATTCCCCCTCGGGAATCCGGTATACCCCGCTCACGGGAGGGGGCCCTCGGCGTATACGTTTACCCTCTCGCCCCCGACGGAAACGGAAAGGAGCCAAACCCCCATACCCGTCTTCGCGGCCGCCGGGGAGGGGCATTCGCGAAGGGTAATTTCGCCCAGGCCGCGCACCGCCTGGACCGCCCGCTTCCATTCCGGGAACGCGGACGGCCCCGACCGGCAGGCGGCGCGAAAGCCGTCGATGACGAAGCCCGTCTCGAACGCCCGCTCGCGAAGCCGTTCCGCCCGCGCGTCCGCCTCGAGCGCCGGCAGGGCAGCGGAAGCCAAGCCGGAAAGGAAAAGCGCCGAAAGGGCCAGCGCGGCAAAAAGTTCAGTAAAGGTCATAGGCTATCCTCAGTCTCCGGTTCTCGGCCTCGTTGCCCGCAAGAACGGACTCGTACGCCGCTTCCGCCAAACGCGCCTTGGCGAGAACGCGCGGTACGGCGGAAACGAACAGCAGCGAGAGGACAAAAACGGCGGCCAACGCCAACGCGAGGGCTCCGCCCTCATCTCTTCCACGAAACGATGTCCGCATCGTACCCCTCCCCGCCGTCGCTGCCGTCCGCGCCGTACGATTGGATCGTAAAGGGCAAGCCCTTCTTTCCCGGGGCCTCGTAGCGGAAAGGCCGCCCCCAGGGATCTGCCGCGATTTCGCCGTCCACGTACGGGCCCGCCCAACCCGCGGGAACCGGACTCAGCGAGGGCTTTTCCCACAGCGCCGCAAGTCCCTGTTCCCGGGAGGGATACGACCCGCATTCCAGGTAGTACGACTCAAGGGCCAGCTTATAGGCCGCGATTTGGTTCCTCGCGGAAGCGACCCTCGCGGCCTCCACGTATTTCGCCGCGGAAAAGCCGACCCCCGCCGACAGAATGAGGATGATCGCGATGGCCATGATCGTTTCGATGAAGGTGAATCCCTCGTCGTTCGCTTCTTTCAAAACATGCCTCCCATTCCCGTCAGTATCGGGATGACGGTCGCTTCGAGCGTGAGCGCGAGATAGACGCCGGTAATCCCGATAATTACCGGCTCGCTGGCCCTCGTCACGAGTGCCCTTCGCCTTTTGTCCCGGGCGGCGTAATGCGCGCGGACGCGTTCGAATACGGCGACGAGGCTGCCCGTCGAGCCGCATACCAGCATCGTGTCGGTCACGAAGGCGGAGAATAATCCCGTGTCCCTGAACGCCCGCGGAAGCGGCTTTCCCCCGGCCAGGTCCCGCCTCAGGCGGATCAGGGCAGCGGCGAACCGTCGGCTCCCGACGAAGGGAAGGCACGGCCCAATGGCCTCGGTAACGGGAAGCCCCGCCCGGGCGAACTCCGCCAGCCGCGAAAAGACCAGGGTCTCGTCGGAAACCCGGCCGACCAAGCGGTAGGCGACCAGGGAGAAGGCCGCGGCGAGGGCAAGGAGCGCCGCGAACGCCGCGACGCAGCCCGAAACCGCCGTGGCCAGCAGGGATGGGTCGCTCGCGTTTCCGGCGCCCATCAAAGGCAGCGCCTTCCAGAGGAGCGCCGGCGTGCCCGCGAGCGAGAGGAAAACCACGGCGACCGGATACGCCAAGACCGCGTGGAAATTTTCCCGTATCTCGCGCGCCTCGGTCAGCCGTTCGTCCTGAGCCCTGAAGGCGGCGGCCAGGTTTCCGGTTTTCTCGGCGCCGGAAAGCAAGGCCAAATAGTGGTCAGGGAAGAACGCCTTGCCGCCGGCCTTCCTCACGGTTCCCAGGGCGGCGGTAAACCCCCTGCCGCCCCGGATTTCCCCGGCGACCTGCGACGCGATGGCCGCGACGAGGGGAGAAATATCGTTTCGCGCGATAAGGCCGATCGCCTCGTTTAGGCCGTAACCCGCGTCGAGAAGCTCCCGCATCATGCCCGTGAATCCCGCGACGGCGGTCCGTTCCCGGTTTCTCATCGTCCCAGCTCACGCAGCAGTTCGTCGCGCGCCGTTATTCCCCGGGCGACTTTTTCCATACCGTCCTCCAGCATGGGCCTGAACCCGCCCCGCTTCGCGAGCGCGAAGAAAGCGGCGCCCGAATAGCCCGATTCGAGGTGAGCTCGTAGCCGAGGATTCATGATGACCGATTCTGAAATGGCCGTTCTCCCCGCGTAGCCCGTGCGGCAGCAGCGATCGCAGCCGGCTCCGCCGCAGCGCTGGCACGGTATCCTGACCAGTCGCTGCGCCAGGGAGAGCCGCAACACTCCGGCGAGCACGTACGGTTCCACGCCGAGGTTAAGGATACGGGGCACCGCCTCCAGGGCCCCCGTGGCGTGGAGGGTGGCGAACACGAGGTGCCCGGTCAGGGCGGCCCGCGCCGCGAGCCGCGCGGTTTCCGCGTCGCGGATTTCCCCGACCATCAGAATGTCTGGATCTTGCCTGAAAATGCGCCGAAGGAGGGTATCGAAGGAGAGGGAAAGGGCATCGTCGGTCTGGATTTGCGTTACGCCCTCCAGCCGATATTCCACGGGATCCTCGATGGAGACTATCTTCAGCTCGACGCTGCTGAGCTTCCGCAAAATGGCGGAAAGCGTGGTGGTTTTCCCGGAGCCGGTGGGACCGGTCACCAAAATGAGGCCGGAGCGGGAGCCGATCGCCCCCGTGAGCCGCGCGAGCTCCCGGTCCGAAAAGCCGAGCGCGTCCAGATCGGGCGGCGCGTCGGTCCCGTCCAGGAGGCGAAGCGCCACGGATTCGCCGTAGACCGTGGGGACGATGGAAACGCGCGCGTCCAGCGGGCGGCCAAGCCCCCCGACGGCCATTCTCCCGTCCTGGGGGCGACGGGTTTCTATAATGTTCAGGTTGGCCAAATGCTTGATCCGCGCGGAAAGGGAGGCGGCCCGTTCGGCGGAAAGGGTTAGGCCAGGGCGGAGCGTGCCGTCCACGCGGAAGCGCACCGCCGCGCCCCCGCGCGCCGATTCCAGGTGAACGTCCGAGGCCCCGAGGGAACGCGCTTCAAGCAATATCGCGTTGAGAAGGTTCACGATGGGCGCGTCGTCCTCGGCCAGGCCCAGGGGCGACTCCGCCGGCGGACTTCCCTCGGCCGGCTCGCCCTCCCCTTCCCCGCCGGCATAGAGCCTACTGAGCGCCAGGGCGAAAAAATCCCGGTCCACCGGCGTGAACCGGAAGCGAAGTCCGGGCCAGGAGCGCTCGATCCGCCCCCGTACGAGCGCATCGGAGGGGTCGGTCATGCCAAGGCATACCTCTCCCCCGCCTTCCGACAGCGCGATTACCCCGTTATGGGCGCAAAACGCGGGGCTCAGGGAAAAGGGATTCCCCCGGATCTGGCCGGTCATCGCGCTTCTCCCAGGTAGGGGAGCACGTAGCGCTCGTATACCGACGCGGTTTTCGGCCCTTCATGATCGAAGGCGTCCGTTCCCAAATCCACGTGGGGAATGAGGTATATGACCATCTGGTTTCTTTCCGCCGAACTTTGGCGGTGCTTAAAGAGCCACCCGACGAGCGGAATCCGCGATAGGAAGGGGACCCGCTCCTCGACGAACGACGAATCGTCCTGCCTGAGCCCGCTTAAGACCACGCTTTCGCCCGACCGGGAGCGTACCTGGGTGGTGATGGTCTTTTCCGAAGTGGGCGGGGGGTTTCCCACGGAGGACGAAACGTCCGCGCCCCGCTTCGAGACCGAGGCGTTCACCGTGGTAGTGATCATCCCGTCCCCCGAAACCCAGCCGCCGATATTCAGCACCAGGCCCGAGGTAATCTCCCGGGTAACGCCGGTGTACACCGTTTCCTTGGTTTGCGAATCGACGTAGTAGTCCCGGTACCGGTACGTGTTGGTATTTTGGAATTTGATTTCCTGCCCCGAGAGGCCGTAGAGCGTGGTATCGGCGAATACGTTGGCCTGGTTTTCCGAGATCGCCGTGTCGAGCCGGGCCGCGAACCGGTAGCCCAGCACGGTAATCACGTCGAAGTTCAGTTTCAGGATATTGCCCAGGCTGCCCGTGACGAGGGTTTGGTCCCCCGGGGCCAGGCTGCGGGCGTCCACGTTGAAGCCCCACTTCAGGTCTGAGGAATCCTGATATTGCATGATTAAAAGGTCGTACCGGATTCTCGTTCGGGGCCGGTCGATGAGTTCCAGGTCTTTGAGAAATTCCCCGTAGCGGTCCTGGCTTCCGACGAAAAAGAGGGTACTCCCGTTCCCGGCGTCCACGAGGTTTTCCTTCGTGACCGAGGGGGGAACGTTCTGGAGCACGTCGGCGCTCTTGATGTACTTGAGCCTGACCGTGCCCTTGAAGCCGGCGCTGTCCACGGAGCCGAGAAAGTTCCCGAGCGCCTCTTCCTCCGCCGGCGTTACCCGCGCGAAAAAACCGTTCCCGCCGCTCAGGGGCACCGGCGAGAGGGAAGGAAAGCGCGCGGCGAGGAGTTCGCGAATCGGCTCGAAGGCGGTAAAGCGCAAGGGAAAGCGAACCCAAACCCTGCCCTCGTTTTTCAGCCGCTCCACGATATCGGAGCGCTGGCCCGGCAAGACGTACCACAGGCCGTCGGCGCGGCTCGCCTCGGCTCCGGCCTGATCGAGGAGCAGGCGCAGTGCCTCGCCGAACGGGCGCCCGGAAAAGTCGAGCCGATCGATGACGGTATCGGTACGGACGAAGGAGGAATACTCGAGGCCGGCTGCCCCGAAAAGGGCGGAAAGCGCCTCCGCGAGGGAAAACCGCTCGCCGCTCAGGGAGAAAAGGCCGGCCGCCTCGCGCACGGCAACGGTTCCGGAATCGGGAGAAATCGCGGGGGAAGGCCCGGCCGCCGCCTTTCGTACCTGGACGTACCCCTCGCCGACGACAACCTCGTACTCGACAAAGGGCTTCATGACGAGGCCGATCGCCGCGGCGGGGCTCACCCCGGAAAGGCGGATCGAGATTTTCGCCGCGGGAAGGATATCCTTAAGGACGGTAACGCCCGTCGCCTCGGAAAGGTGGTCAAAGATTTGCTGGGCGCCGAGATCGAACGCGTCGACGTCCAAAAGGCCGTCGGCCCCGCGCGCTATCCTGATTTTGGAGACGGTCCAGCGATCCCCCGACTTGTCGGCGAACAGACGGTTTGCGGAAAGGAAGGCGTCGAAGGCCGCGTCGAAATCGGAACCGGAATACTGGAGGCTCGCGGAACCCGACACGGTATCGTCGCCCACGATGGGAACCCTTCGGTACACCGAAAGCGCGTAAAGAATGTCCCGAACGTTTTGGTTTACGAACTCGAAATTAACGGGAGCCGCCGCGACCGCGCGCTGGGCGCAGAGGGGCCAAGGGGAGCGCGCGGCGCACAAAACGAGAATCGCGAAAATAAAATGCCGGGTACGAGCCATCCGAACCGTCCGTGTGACCTGCCGTCAGTCGTAACCCCGGCGCGCGTTCCGCGCCGGAGTCCGGCCCCCTTGTCGCCCGGAACGGCGCGTTTTGGCTTATTTTTTACCCCAGCGCCTTCGCTCGTCCGCGGGAAACGCCTCGTACCGCCTTTTATTCTCCCGCATCATTTCTTCGTATCCTTCCCGCTCCCGGTCGGAATGGCCCCCCCAGCTCGCGAATGACTCGATAATCTTCCTATACCGCTTTACGCGGTCTTCGATGAGCCTCATTTTCTCCCGCGAGTCCTCGACCCAGGGCGAATCGGGGTACTCGTTGGCGACGGTGCTGAAATAGAGGTAGGCCTTGGGGAAGAGGCTGACGAGATTCCGGACGCGGTCGGCCGTTTCCCGCTGGGCCTCAAGGTCTCCGGGCGTCTTGGCGTCGGTCTCTATGAGCCAGGTGGGGTTCCAGGCCGAAGGGTGTATGCGGGAGAAGTACTCGCACCCTTTCCGGTAGTAAACCCAGGCCGGGTCGGCGTGGGGCTTGAGGGATCCGCCAGCCGCGCCGATCGCGCCAGCCGGGCCTTTCGCCCCTTGCGGCCCGTTCGCCCCCGCCGCAGCATCCGAAGCCCCAACGCGAGCCGACCCCGGCCGCGGGGCGAAGGAAGCCATTAATCGCCGGTAAGCGGCGCATACCCCCGCGAAGAGAAAATGGTTCTTGAGGATCGCCTCCGGCGAACCGCCCTCGCCGGTATCGGGGTGGAGCTGCTTCACGCGGCGGCGGTAGGCCTTCTTTATCTCGGCGGGATCGGCCGTCTCCTCGATCCCGAGGAGGCGAAAATCGGCGAGGGAGGGCCCGTTCACGCGGGGAGCCTCCCGTTCGGCGCCGAGTCCGCGCCGAAAAGCCGCGGTAAGGCGCGCGGCGCGCGCTTTGCCCTGATCGAAAAACCGAGGATACGTTCTTTCATCAGTCAACCCTACCCCCCGTTACCCGCGAGGTCAAGGTTTTTTTCCCATTATCCGAAACGGAGCCCGTTCGCCTAATCGGAATAAGGGCTTGTTTTTATGTTTGATATCAAACTATAATCGATGCATGGGGAACCAAGACCCTTCCGACAGAATCCTGAGCCTCATGAGCGGCAAGCTTCAGGCTTCCTACGGCTATATCCGGCGCCGCATGGCGGAAAGCGGCCTCGAGGGCCTGGACGTGAGCCACGGCGATATCCTTTGGCAACTCTACGCCCACGGAGGAAGAACCATGTCCGAGCTCGCGCATTCCATCGGGCGCGATAAATCGACGGTTACGGCCCTGGTAAGCAAGATGGAAGCGCGCGGCCTGGTGCGTCGGGAACGCGGGCGCGCAGATTGCCGCGTTGCCGTCGTCGCCCTGACCGAACTCGGCGCCTCGTATCGGGAAGCCTTTCTCGGTATTTCCGCCGAGATTCGCGAACGCCTGTGGGCGGGCTTTTCGGAAAGTGACCGGCAAACCCTCGCGCGGCTTCTTGAGCGCCTGGGAGAGAGCGAATAAATGTTTCGCGCCTTTGTGCCGGGCGTTGTAGTTTGATATCAAACATTAAAGGGAGCAAGAGAATGACGTACGATATCGACGGAACGGCGGTTTATTGCGAGACTATCGGGGCGGGCATGCCCCTTATCGCCCTGCACGGCTGGGGCGTGGACCATCGGCTTATGTCCGGCTGCCTTGAACCGGCCTTCGCTTCCGAAGGCGCGCGGTTGCCGTACCGGCGCTTTTATCCCGACCTCCCCGGCATGGGGCGCAGCCCGGCCGACCCGCGGATAAACGGCTCCGACGCCATGCTAGACTTGGTCGCGTCCTTCGCCGATGCCGTCGCGCCGGACGGCCCCTTCCTGCTCGCCGGTGAATCGTACGGGGGATACCTCGCGCGGGCGCTCGTCAGGCGCATGCCGGAACGGGTCGCCGGCCTCCTCCTAATAGCCCCGGCGGTAAGCCCGCGGCCGGCGGGCGGCGGCAGACGGGACAACGTGCCCGAACGGTCGGTCGTCTTCGAGGACAGGGATCTGTTGGCGCGCATGGGAGGCGGAAACAGGAAAGCCTTCGCCGAGATGGGCGTCAGGCTCACCGAAGACGCCTGGCGACGATACAGTGCCGACGTGCTCCCGGGAATCAAGGCGGCGGACAGGCAATACCTCTCGGACGTACTCGGCAAGAAATCGGCCCTGGGCGCCGATCCGGACCAGGACGCGCCCCTTTTCGGGAAACCCTCGCTATTCGTCGCGGGCAGGCAGGATTCCGTCGTTGGCTACCGGCCCCTGTGGTCCCTGCTCGAAACCTATCCCCGGGCGACCTACGCGGTTTTGGACGGCGCGGGCCACAATCTCCAAACCGAGCGCGTTCGGGCCTTCGAGGCCCTCGTCGCCGATTGGCTCGAGCGGGTCGAGGAAGAAAGGATTACCGAGAAAAGGCTACTCGAGGGCTTGGCTTAAGCCGGCCGACGGACACGCCTTTTCGCGGCGAAAAGGAATATGGCGACGAAAAGCAGCGCGGAAATTATCGCCGACAGGACGAAACTCAGGTTGCCCGTGGCTATATGGGGAAAGAACAGGTCCAGGTCAAGGATATCGAAAAGGTTGAAAAGCCTGAAACTGCCGATGCGGATCGAGTGAACCAGGATAAGCGTCAGGTGAATGATCGCCGCGGAAAGCATGAATATGCCGAGGGCGCGAACGAGCCGCACGGTCGTTTGTCTCAAAAAAAGCCTCCTCCGGCGTGTTAACCGGTAATTAGGATGGACACGGTTCGGCGCGAAAAGGTTTCACGCCGGGCGAGAATCAGCGCTTCGCGATCATCTCGATTTCGATCATCGCGCCGAGGGGCAATTCCTTGACGCCGATGGTAGACCGGGCGGGATAGGGCGCGTTGAACTTCGTTTTGTATATGTCGTTCATCGCGGCAAAGTTCCCCATGTCGGCGAGGAACACGGTCACCTTAATCACGTCGTCGGAAGTGAGCCCGGCGGCGTTCAATACGTTAAAGAGGTTTACGAAAGATTGCTCGGTCTGCGCCTTGATATCGCCCTTGACGAGTTTCCCGGTCACGGAATCCATCGGGGTTTGGCCCGAAAGATACACGAATCCGTCGATTTCCGCCGCGTGCGAGTAGGGCCCTACGGATACGGCGCCCGGCGCGGTTATGCCTTTTCTTTTCATTGGTTCTCCTCCTGAGAGATATGATTCCGCACGTGACGGGAATGTCCACGCCCCGGCTTTCTCGCGCTTCGAGGGGCTCCGAGGATGCCTTCGCTAAACCCCGCGCCCCGTTCTGCCTCGTCCTAAATATTTCTTCAGTTTCCTGAGCCGGCGTCTCAGTTTCCTGAGCCGGCGTCTCAGTTTCCCGAGCCGTCGTAGCAGGTGAGGGAGCGATAAAACACGAATCGGGCGAGGATCACGCACCAGATCGCGACGAGCGGGACCGCCCAGGCGAGGGGCGCCCAGAA
Organism: Spirochaetota bacterium; assembly: GCA_023443865.1. Taxonomy (GTDB): domain Bacteria; phylum Spirochaetota; class Spirochaetia; order Treponematales; family Treponemataceae; genus Teretinema. Next base: position 238,286 of record JAEZST010000011.1, read on the forward strand.
GAACTGGCCGGGGGCGGCCTTGCCGAAGAGCCAGACCGCGGGAACGTAGCTGATGAAGGCGTAGGGAATCACGAAGAAGACGAGGGCCTCGACCGCCCGGCCGAAGATGAACGACGGGTACTTCGCGAAGTCGGCGAGTTGGTAAATCATGAGCGGGAAGGCGTTGAAGTAGGCCTTGAGCCAGAAGGCGGAGCAGTTCGCTGCGAAGGAAACGGCGGTGCGGATGGCGCAGGCCGAAACGACGAAGACCGGGACGAAAAGGATTTTCGCGAGCGTCCATTCCACGTGGACCCGCGCGGTGGAGAGGGCGAGGAGAACCGCGCCGAGGACGATATTGCCGATCCCGTGGACGCCCATGGTGTAGGTGAGGATCTGCAGGATGGGCGAGACGGGGCGGAGGAGCATGCGGTCCAGGTCGCCGGTGTTGACGAGAAAGGCCATTTGCCACAGGCCCTCGAAGGCGAAGGAAACCACGCCCTCGGTGATGAATACCATGGCGAGCATCCAGGTGATTTCCCAGCGGGTCCAGCCCTGAATGGAGGGGATGCGCGAGAAGAGCACCGTGAGGAACATGAAGCCGAGGGCCTGGAGCGCGGCGCCCGAGACGAACATGATGAGGGAGTCTACCTTGTATTCGAGCTTGATCTTCGTGTTCTGGGCGAGGAAGCGGAAGAAAAGGCCGACCGCGCGGCCGGGGTTATACGAGTTGAGGGGTTTCATCCATCAGCCTCCCTGCACGGTGACGCGGCGCATGGCGAGGGCCCAGATCGCCCGGCCCAGGAGCCACAGGGCGACCACCCAGGCGAAGCCCACGGCGAGGGCGCGGGCGAGCTCGATCCCGGCGAGGCGGCCCGTGAAGGCGCTCGCGGGAACCCATACGACGCTTTTAAAGGGGAGCCAGTCCGCGGCGGAGCGGAGCCACAGGGGAAAGAAGCTCAAGGGGACGAGGGCGCCTGAGAAGAAATCGGTGAGGCCCTTCCTGAGCCAGGAGATGCCCATGAGGGTTTGGGTCCAAAAGCAGGCGAGGCCGAACACGTATACCAAGAGGAATTTCATGGCGAAGCCGATGAGGACCGCGCAGGAAAAGCCGAGCCACTGGAGGCTTCCCGCGGGCAACACGGTGAGGCCGAAGGCGAAGGCGAAGCCCATGCAGGCCACGCTGACGAGCACGCCTTCGCTGAAGCTGTTTCCCAGGGTAATCGCGAGGCTCGCCTTCTGGTAATCCACGGGGCGCATGAGCTCCACGGCGATGTTCCCGGAGCGGATCGCCCGGGAGATTCGGTACTCGCTCGACCCCGACACGAGGGCGCTCATGAACAGGGACACCACGAGGTAGCTTTTCATCTCGGCCCAGTCGAAGCCGCCCACGCTCCCGCGGCCTGAGTACACCGCCACCCAAATAAGGAAGATAACGAGGTAGGTCACGACGTTGCTGACCATGTTGACGACGTAGGCGATGCGGTACGCGAGGGTTTCCTGCACCGCGAGGGCCGCGTGGCGGAAATACTTTCTCATGGCCGGCCCGGTCCCGCGCCGAGATCGAGCTTTCCCTCGTACACGTTCTTGATCACCCGCTCGATCTCGGGCTCGTCGATGCGGAAATCGGTCACGTCGCCGGACTCGATGGCCAACGTAACCACGTCGCGCGCCGAGAGGGCGAAGCGGTCGAACTCCACCGAGAGGCCGGAATTGTCGGCGGCGATCACGGAAAGGCGGGGGTTGCCCGAAAGCTTTTCCGCGAGGGCCTGGCCGCCCGAGGAAACGCGGAGGTGCATGGTGCGGGTCTTCACGCAGAGGTCAAGGAGGGTTCCTAAGGCGCCGTCGTAGATGATCGTGCCCCTGTCGATGATCACGAGGCGCTTGCACACGTCGCGGATATCGTCCAGGTCGTGGGAGGTGAGCATGACGGTGACGCCCCGGTCGCGGTTTACCTGGGTAAGGAAGGCGCGGATGCGCTCGCGCACGGCGATGTCGAGTCCGATGGTCGGCTCGTCCAGGAAGACCACGGGCGGGTCGTGCAGGAAGGAGGCCGCGAGGTCCGCGCGCATGCGCTGGCCCAGGGAGAGCTTTCGCGCGGACATGTCCACGAACTCCTTCAAGCCGAGCACCTCGGTAAGGTAGGCGAGATTGTCGCGGTAGCGCGATTCGGTCATGGCGTAAATGTCGCGGATGAGCGTGAAGGATTCGCGCACGGGTATGTCCCACCAGAGCTGGGTGCGCTGGCCGAAGACCACGCCGATCCGCTTGGCGTTCTCGATTCGCTCGCGATAGGGGTCGAAACCGTTGACGGAAACCTCGCCGCCGCTCGGCATGAGAATGCCCGTGAGCATCTTGATCGTGGTGGATTTTCCCGCGCCGTTCGGCCCCACGTACGCCACGAGTTCCCCCGGTTCCACCGAGAGGTTCACGTCGCGCACGGCGCGGATTTCCCGGTACTCCGGCTTGAAGAGGTGTTTCACCGCGCCGGTTAACCCCGGCTCCTTTACCGCGCTCGAAAATGATTTCGTAAGGCCCGTGGCCCGAATGATCGCCATACGGAAAAGTATGGCGAGCCGCGCGAATCGTGTAAAGCGCTTTTTTTTCGGGACCGCGAAGGCGGTTTTCCGGCGCGTTGTAAGCTTTGTTTCCCGCGCGCGTTGCGGGGGCGCCCGCGAAATGGTACCCTTGGGGCATGAACCGAAATGACAGCGCTTTGATCGTGGTGGATACCCAGCGGGGAGTGGTGGGAAACGGGGCCGAGGCCGAGAGGGTCGTCGGGAATATCATGGCCGCCGTTACCAAGGCCAGGAAGGCGGGAGTGACCGTCGCGTGGGTACGGCACGAGGACGAAAACCTCGTTAGGGGAAGCGACGCGTGGAGCCTCGCGGAGGGGCTCGTTACGGAGGAAGGCGATTCGTTCGTCGCGAAGCGGTTCAACTCTTCCTTTGAGGAAACGGGGCTCGACGAGACGCTTCGGGAGCGGGGGATACATACCGTGATTCTCGCGGGCGCGGCCACGAACTGGTGCGTACGCGCCACGGCGTACGGTGCCCTCGACCGGGGCTATAATCTCGTTCTCCTGTCCGACGCCCATACGACGGGAGACCTCGAAATCCCGGGCGGTCCCACGATCGCGTCGGCGACGCTGATCGCGGAACTGAACGTTACCATTGACAAACTCGAGTATCCCGGACGGACGGGCCGGTCGCTTTCGTCGGCCGAGCTCGCGTTTGACTGAGGGTCGGCGATGCGGATATACCGTTACGACCGAAACGAGGGATGCCCCGAAACGCCGCCGCCCCTCGACTCGCGCTCGCGAATCATGGTGGTAGGCACGAGCGGCTCGGGCAAGAGCACCCTCGCCGCCCTCCTCGCCTGCCGGCTCGGCATACGCGACATCGAGCTCGACGCCCTGTATTGGGAACCCGATTGGCGGGGCTGCGAGCTCCCGGAATTCCGGCGCCGCATAGAGGAAGAGATCGCCGATTGCGGCGACGGGGGCTACGTGATCCACGGGAATTACAACAAGGTTCGCGACCTGACCTGGGGCCGCTGCGACACCGTCGTGTGGCTCGATTACCCGAAACTGACGGTCATGCGCCGGGTCGTTACCCGTACCTTCGGCCGGGTATTCGGCCGCAAGCTTCTGTGGCGGGGCAACCGGGAAACCTTCAGGAAATCATTTCTTTCGAAAGACTCGATCATCCTCTGGTCCTGGAACACCCACGAGAACCGGCGGACCCAATACATGGAGGCCATGGCCCGAAACGAGTTCGGGATAGAGCGTTTCGTCGTGATCCGGGACCCGAGCTTCGTGCGGGGTTTCATCTCCACGATCGGCGGCCGGCCGTAGGCCCGATCTTAGTAGTTAGCGGCTGCGTACGCGACCCAGCCGCCGGCCTTCACGAGGGCGTCCTCGAACTCGCCAAGCTTGAACGCGTAGGCTTTTTCGATTTTCTTGCCGTCCTTGCCCTCCGCGGAGAAGGTAAGCTTCCCCGCGGCGATATCCACGGAAACGGAGGCGTCGAGGCCGGAGAAGGTCTTGAAAACCTCGTCGATTTCCGCGGCCTTAAGCTCGGTGGCGATCAGGCCGCAGTTGTACATGTTCTGCCTGAAAATGCGCGCGAAGTTTTCGGCGATCACGATATTGATGCCGTTCACTTCTAGGGCCCAGGGCGCGTGCTCGCGGCTCGAGCCGCAGCCGAAGTTCGCCCGGGTCACGATGGCGGTCTTGCCGGCGATATCCCGTTTCGGGTCGAAGCCCGGGACCTTCAGGTCCTCAAGGCAAAAGGGCTTCAGCGCCGCCTTCGAAATTTCCGTCAGGTATTTCGCGGGGATGATCTCGTCGGTATTTATGTCGCTCCGGTCCAAAAAAAGGACCTTTCCGTTAAAATTCGTCATATGTATCTCCTTGGAAACAAATCAATATCGCGCGTTTATCGGGCGAGTTGCCCGCGTCCCCGCGTCGCGCGAAGGTTACGCTTCGGCTATGGTTCCGGCGATCGCGGCGGCGGCCGCGCTCGCGGGACTCATCAGGTGGACGGTGCCGCCCTTCCCCATCCGGCCGAAGAAATTCCGGTTCGTGGTGGAGGCGCACACCTCGCCGTCGGCGAGGACGCCGTTCGACATGCCGAGGCAGGCGCCGCAGGTCGGGTTGGTTACGCAGAAGCCCGCGTCCATGAAAACCTGTATGATGCCTTCCTTGAGGGCCTGTTGGTAAATGGCGGGGGTGGCCGGGCTAACGATGCCGCGCACGCCGTGGGCGACGGTTTTGCCCTTGAGCACCGCGGCGGCCTGCCTCAGGTCCTCGATGCGGCCGTTGGTGCAGCTTCCGATATATACCTGATCGACCTTGGTACCCGCCATTTCCTTTATAGTCTTCACCTGATCGGGCTTGAAGCCGAAGGTGGTCACGGGAACGAGGCTCGCCGCGTTGATCCTGTGGACCGCGTCGTATTCGGCGTCGGGGTCGGAATGCCACTTGAGGAAATCGACAAGGGCTTCGTCCTTGTTCGCGTAGGTCTTGTCGCCCTCGGGGCCGATGAAGGGCCAAAGGTAATCGACGGTGACGGAATCGGGCATGCAGACGCCGCTCGTGCCGCCCGCCTCGATCGCCATGTTGCACAGCGTCATGCGGCCTTCCATGGACATGGCGTCGACGGCGGAACCGGCGAATTCCATCACCTTGTTCGTGGCGCCGTTCACGCCGACGTTCTTGATTATGGAAAGAATCACGTCCTTGGGCGTGACGCCGGCGGGAAGCTTTCCGTCGATCTCGAACCGGATCGTTCCGGGATACTGGAAGGCGCACACGCCCTTGAGCATGCCGACCTCGAGGTCGGTCGTGCCTACGCCGGCCGCGAAGGCCCCGAAGGCGCCGTGGGTGCAGGTATGGCTATCGCCCATGATCACGGTGAAACCGGGGCGCACGAAGCCCTTCTCGGGGAAGAGGGCGTGGCACACGCCGTTCTTGCCGATGTCGAAAAAGTCCTTGATGCCCTGGCGTTCGGCCCATTGCCGCAAGACCCGGCCCTGCTCGGCGGTCTTTGAATCCTTCGCGGGGGTCACGTGATCGATGACGGCCTTTATCTTCGAAGGGTCGTAGACGGTATCCATGCCCCGCGCCACGAGATCGTTGATGGCGACGGGCGTGGTGATTTCGTGGCAGAATACCCGGTCGAGCCGGAGTACCCAAGCCTCGCCGAAGGGCTTATCCACCACGTGCGATTCGAATACTTTCTGCGCTAACGTCTTTCCCATAAGTCTAACTCCTTGTATATATACTGTATAACCTTTAGTATTTATTAAGTCAAGTAAATTTATCGCGTCTTCAGCCATTTCCAATCGGAAATATGGTTATATTACCAGGTATGAACAAAGTAACCAATCGAAAGAAGCTAGTGACGTTCCTGTTCGGGGCTTTATTCTGTTTGCAGTTCCTCCCCGCGCAGGAACCCGGCGTGGACGGAACGGGCAACGGGGCCTTTTCGATTCGAAGCGAAATCTACCAAATAAAGGGGCGTACCCGCGAAGGCGCGTTAAAAGCCCTGCTTGGGCCGGCGGATGGCGCGTCGTTCCCCGACGCCGAAAGCCTGGAAGGCTTCGCGAGGGACCGCGAACGGAAACTGGAAAAACTCAGGCTGTTTAAGAGTTCCTCGGTGACCGTGGAATGGGAGGACGAGCGCACGGCAAACCTCGTCGTCAGCGTTACCGACGGGGCGGCGGTCGTGCCCATTCCCTACGCCTTCTATAACAGCAACGACGGCTTGCAGGCCGGTACCATCGTGAACGTGCCCAATCTCGCGGGGACCCTGCAAAACCTCTTCCTCATGGGCCTGTATACGGCCCCGCCCGACGAGAACGACGCACTGCAATGGACAAAGCCCAACTTCCTTTTCATCAGCTCGCTCTCGGGCGTTAACGCGGGCCCCGTCACGCTCCAGTTCGCCGGGACCGCCATGCGCATGAACCGGAACGTCGAGTACCGGGGCGTGACCGGCGTGGTCACGAAGGTAACCGCGCTTTCCGGTTCCGTGGGCGTTACCCGCGCGATTACCGATTCGCTTTCCGACACGGTCTCGGTTCGCGTCGCCGGCTCGCCGGCCAGCGAGCTGGTCTCCGTCGACGACCCGGAGCTTCTCGCGTACGGGCCGATTGACCTGAGCGTAACGGTAAAAAACGAGGCGACAATCGATTCCTACGACTGGATCGGCAATTTTAGGGACGGGTGGAAGCTGACCGCCGCCGCAGGTTGGGAGCGGTCGTATCCCCGCTACGAAGGCGTTCAGGACTCCGTCACCGCGGAAGCGGAGGCGGCGGCGTACCGGGCCGCGGGTATTTTCAATCCCGGGCTGAGCGTGTACGGTTTCGCGAAATGGGGAAATCCCGAATTGAATTTGGGAATACGCACCCGGGGCGTGCGAAACGGGGAACTGTCGGGAAACTACGGCCTATTCGCGCGCTCGGGAATGCCGATCCGCATTGCCCGATTCTCCTCGACGGAGATTAACGCGGCGCCCGCGCTTGACCTGTTTTGGCTGAGGGAAAGGGATAACGAACAAAACTACGTCGGCGCGGCCGTGGGGGGCGAATTGCTCTTTCTCATCGATTCGATCAAGTCGTTGCCCATTAAGCTCGGTTTTTCCTGGGACTGCAGGCCGGAAAGCCAGGTAATCGGGGGAAAGAGACTCGAGGTGGATTTCAACTTTAGCCTCTCGTATTGAACCGGGGGCCTTCCTATAAAACAAAAAGCCCGGAAAAGCGCTATCTCCGCGTTATTGCGCTTTCCCGGGTTCTTTTTTTACTTTCATATACGCAAAGCCTACACCTAAACCGCGTCGGACGCAATACGACTCGGGTTAATTTTATCGGAATCGCGACGGATCCCGCTCTGATAAAGCCCGATCGTACCTTGAAGGCGGTAATGAATGGAGTATACTCGACCGTATAATGGTCATGAACGAAAAACTGATATGGAAGCTTATTCCCCTATCGGGCATCGCCGTTACCGCCGTTTTCTTGGTCGCCGACATAATGCTCAACGCCAAAAGCGGCTTTTCGGCGCGAGCCCCCCTTACCTTCGAGTCCGTCGTCGCGGTCGATTCCGTCACGATACTCGCCTTCTTCCTGCTTGCCTTTCTTTCGCCGAACTACCGCCTCTACGCCGGGATTTGCGTCGCGCACGGCGTGCTCACCCTTATCAGCGGGTTGGAAATGCTCGGGTTTTCGCTCTACGTCCTCGGAGCCGCTTTCCTCTTCCGCGCCGGCTGGTTTCGGCAGGGGGCGAAGGCGAAGCTCGCTATCCTAGCGGCCGTCCTTGTCGGATCCCTGCTCGCTGGGCTCCACAAAGGCCCGGTAGCCTTTCTCAAGACCGTCATTTCCATCGGGACCCTGTCTTTGGTATTCGCGATATTGCTCTTCCTTTTTTACCCGTACCTCACGTCACTCTTGCCGGAAGCCGGGCGAAAGCCCGTTTTATCGCTTTCCGACCTGGGGTTCAAGGAGCGGGATCGCGATTTCCTCCGAAGGGTTTCATTGAACGAAAAGTACGACGCCATAGCGGCGGCCAACAATATCAGCGAGAGTACGGTCAAGCAGCGAATGCTGGTACTGTACCGAAAGCTGGAGGTGGAAAACCGGAGCGAGTTTATGGTATTGGCCTCTAACCGCGATATCCGCTACGGGTCCCGCGAGACCGAGGAATCGCGGTAAGCCCGGGGGCCGCGCCCTTCATCGGGGCAGGATGGAGTCGAAATACGCGGGATTCGCCCGATACGTCGAATCGCGCACCGAGAGGCTCACTACGCGAACGGAAGCGACCGTTCCCTTCGCGTCGGAAACGGGAATGCACAGCTTTATATCCCGGTTTACGGCTCCCGTCTCGTGATCGTAAAAAAGCGTTTCTATACGAAACCGCCCGGCGCTTCCCGTCAGTTTTCTGTTTCCCGGCACTTCCCACGCATTCGCGTTCGACCGGGTAAACAGGGCGAAAAGGGCCAAGGGTAGGTCCGGGGCCTTCGCGCCCGGAGCGCACCCCAGTGCCTGAGGGCTTGCGGAAGCCGCGATAAGCACGGCGTCGTTGCCCATAAAGTACGTATTGTCCGCGTACATGGTCCAGTTTCCGTCCAAAACGAGCTTAAGCCCGTCCACTTCGCGGGTTTCCGCCTTGCCCGCGGTTTTGGCGGGGTCCGGAACGGTTCCGCCGGAGGGTTGGCCGACGGAGCCCGCGAGAGCGCGATCGGCCCGGGTTTCCGCGGCCTGAAAGTCGAAAAAGGCGGTATCGGACGACGAAGGCGCGCGGCCCGTACGCTCCAGGGAAAGAACCGCCGTATCCCCGGCGCCGGCAATACCGGCCAGGGCGAAGACCGGAACCTCCGCGGCCCAGGTAAGGGTAACCTCGCCGCCGAAATCGGGAAGGTTCCGCCGTTCAACGTACGCGGGAGGCAGCAGGGCTGAACGGGATCTCTCGTTGGCCGCGCCCGGAACGGCCGGCGAGGGCTTGCCGGGACGTTCCGCTGCCGCCGCCTCTACCGACCGTTTCCAGAACTCGGGCAAAAGGCCCATCAGGTAGTTGACCGCTTCCACGTCGGCCTGGCTAATGCGGGAGATAATGTTTTGGCCCGTCAGGACGAGAACGCCGTCGGCTTCTTCGGTCCTGAACAGGATGCGCACGTCGGAACCGGATGCCGGGGTTTTCAGGAAGGAGCCCCAGGTGGAGCCGTCGTACTGGATAAAGCCGATCCAAGTGGGCTCGGGCCAGGAGCGGTCGCGGTACACGACCCAGTCGCCGGAAACCGGGGCCCCGCCGAAAAGCCGCGCAGGCGTACCGGCGGCGGGCGCGTCCCCGGCGAACGCCGGTCTTGCCGACAGGGCGGAGAGGATAACGCAGAAAATCAAGGCAAGGCCCGGGGAGGCCCCAAAGCGCATTACGGGCGCCCCCCGGCTTCGGGTACGTTATTGAGGGCGGCAAGCTCGGCTCGGACGGTATCCGCGACGCGCGCCGAGGCTTCGCCCAGGGCGACGAGGGCGGAATCTTTTTCCTTGCGGGATTTTACTTCCACGTTCGGCAGGTTCTTGTCGCCCACGACGATCCTCACGGGAATGCCGATCAGGTCCATGTCCTTGAACTTCACGCCGGGGCGCTCGTTCCGGTCGTCGAGGAGCACCTCGATTCCCGCGGCCTCGAGCTCGGCGTAGAGCCTGTCCGCGGCTTCCTTCATCGCGCCCTCGTACTTGATGGGTACCACCGCTACGTGGAAAGGCGCCACGCTCATGGGCCACACGATACCGTCGTCGTCGTTATGTTCCTCGATGATCGACGCGAGGGTGCGGTCAACGCCGATGCCGTAGCAGCCCATGGTGGGGTACTGCTGTTTCCCGTTTTCGTCCAGGTAGAGCATGTTCATGCTCTTGGTATACTTGTAGCCGAGCTTGAAGATGTGGCCGAGCTCGTTGCCCTTCTTGGCGTAGAAGGTATCGCCGCAGACGGGGCACTTGTCCCCGGCCTTCACGGTGCGCACGTCGGCGACGGCCCAGGGCGTAAAGTCGCGGCCCGGCTCCACGTGCTCGAAGTGCAGGTCTTCCTTGAGGGCGCCGGTAACCGCGTCGTGCATGGCCATGACCGAAAGGTCCGCGATCACGGGGGCGGCGACAAGGCCTACGGGGCCGGCGAAACCCACGGGAGCGCCGGTGATGCGCTCCACGTCGCGGTCGGAGGCGAGTTCCACCTCGCTGGCCTTCAGGGTGGCGGCGAGCTTTACCTCGTTCACGTCCAGGTCGCCCCGCACGCAAACGGCGAAGAAGGAAGAGGGATAGTAGGCGGGTGAGCTCGCGGGCGTCATGCGCTCCAGCTTTTCGCAGCCGGGAGCGGCGGCGAGGTCGAGCTCGGAGTTGACCGCCCGGTAAATGAGGGTCTTGATAAAGGCCTGGGGCACGGTCTTGAGGAAGCCGGTGAGCTCCTCGATGGTGCGGACATGGGGGGTTACGACGGGAGACGGGACCTTGTCGGTCGCCGCGGAGCCGGAAACCGGGTCGGGGGCGCAGGCGGCCTTCTCGTCGTTCGCCGCGTAGCCGCACTTGGGGCAGAGGATCAGGTTATTGTCGCCCACCTCGCTTTCGACCATGAATTCCTCGGAGCCGGTGCCGCCCATGGCGCCCGAGTCGGCCTTTACCGGAATGACGGAAAGCCCGCAGCGGTGGAACACGCGGCGGTAGGCCCGGCCCATGGCGCGGTAGGTTTCGTCCAGGCTCTCGTCGTCGGTATGGAAGGAATACGCGTCCTTCATGGTGAACTCGCGGCCGCGCATAACGCCGTACCGGGGGCGAATTTCGTCGCGGTACTTCGTGTTGATCTGGTATACGTTGATCGGCAGCTGCTTATAGGAGGAAATTTCGGAGCGCAGGAGCGCGGTAAAGGCCTCTTCGGCGGTGGGGCTAATGACCAGTTCCTGGTCTACCCGGTTTTTTACCCGGAGCATGCCCTCGCCCATGGTTTCCCAGCGGCCGGACTCGCGCCAGATTTCCCCGGGCACGACGACGGACGGCTTGAACTCGAGGGCGCCGGTCGCGTCCATTTCGCCGCGGATAATATTTTCGACCTTCCTGAAAGAGCGGAGGCCCAGCGGGAGGTACGTGAAAAGCCCGTTACCGAGTTTCCGGAGCATTCCGGAACGCATCATCAGGCGGTGGCTGACTACGACCGCTTCGGCGGGAACTTCCCGCAACGTGGGCATGAACATCTGGGACATTTTCATGGAATTTCTACCTCTCAAGGCGCCCATTTTATACGGAAACGGACGGGGCTTTCAAGCGAGGGCCCATTAATCCATTCGCCGCGGTTTACGTTCCGATTTCCCGGAAAAGCGCTTGACTCAATGCGTTCCTGGGGTACAGTAATTGGTATGGAAACCATCATCATCGGAAACGGACCGGCGGGATACTTCACCGCCACGAAACTCGCCGAACTCGATCCGGCGGGAAAAATTACGATTTTAGAGCGCGAAAAAGAGCCCTTTTACGCGAAAATTCGCCTTTCTGACTACGTGGCCGGCAAGCTCGAACGGGACAAACTGTATCTGGGTACCGCCGAGGCCCTGGAAAGGAAGGGCATTCGCCTCGTTCAGGGAAATGACATCGATTCATTGGACATCGGCCGGAAAACGCTGAAGGCCGGCGGCGCCGAATGGACCTATGACCGATTGGTTCTCGCCACGGGCTCCAAGGCCTTTATCCCGCCCGTGAGCGGTACCGGGGCCGCCGACATCCAAACCCTGCGCCGCCTTTCCGACGCGGACAGGCTCCGGGACTGCTGCGCCTCGAAATCGAGCGCCCTCGTCATGGGCGGCGGGCTCCTCGGCCTGGAGGCGGCCTGGGCGCTGAAGGATCGCGGGGTTCGGGTAACCGTAGTGGAGTTTTTTCCCCGGCTTCTGCCGCGACAGCTCAACGAGGAGCAGGCGGCGCGGGTACAGGTCATCTTGGAAAAAGCGGGACTCCGCTTTATCCTCGGCAGGACCGTAGCGTCGGTGGATAAGAAGGGAACGGGCTATGAGGCGGCCCTGGACAACGGCGAACGCCTCGAGGCGGGTTTCGTCCTGGCGAGCGCCGGGGTTCGCCCGGAAGTGGGCCTCGCCAAGGACGCGGGAATAGAGGTGAACAAGGGTATCGTGGTGAACGAGCGGTTCGAGACCTCTGCCCCCGGCGTATACGCGGTGGGCGATTGCGCGGAATCGGAGGGAAAGCTTTTTGGATTATGGATAGCCGCGACCACCCAGGCGAACGGCCTCGCAAAGATCCTGGCGGGCAAGGCCGACCGGTTCGAGAACCCGGACTACGAGCCGATCCTCAAGATTCCCGGCATAGACATGAAGGCCATCCTCGGTAATTAAGCCGCTCCCCACGCGAATCGCCCTTCCCGGCGGCGGCCCGTTCTCGCGCTCCCGGCCGCCCCGCCGGGAGGCGTTTTGCCCCCTCGCTCGGTCTCGCTTCTTCCTCGCCCCGTTCAGCGGGAGAGCTCGCGGATTCCTTCCAGGCCGTCCATCGCGTTTTTTATCATGATGAAGCGTTCGCGGAGATTGAGAAGGCGGCGGCGCAAGAGGAGGGTTTTCATGAACTCCCGCTCGTCGCCGTCGAAGGTCGAAAGCTTTTTCAGCACCTCGGTCTTGACAACGGTGAAGGAAACCGCCTGCAGGACGCTCTCGTAGAGGACCTTTCCCGCGTAGGAGGTTTCCTTGCCCCTTTTGCTCACGATCAGCTCGCCGCCCCGGTTTTCCATTTTCCCCTTGGTTTTCAGGAGCCGGTAAAGGCCGCTCGCGGGATCGATTTTTTCGGAGAAGAGGATCGAGAGCCCTATCTCGGTTTCGACCCTGCCGATTATTTTTCGGAATGCGGGGCTCGCGACGTCGGCGGCGCCGAGCTTTTTAAAGTCCAGCGCCTCAAGGAGCTCTACGTTGCCGATGACCTCGAGGTAGTACGAGCGGAGCCAGGCTTCGGCGGAAAGCTTCCGCGCGCGAACCCGTTCCACCCGGTCGAATACGCCGTCTATGAAGCCGAAGGCGGCTCCCGCGGCGGCGGTGGCCGCGGTAACGGCGCCGGACGCGTCGGTAAGGGCCGCGAGCGGGGCGGTAACGGGTACGGTTGAGTCGGGCATGGAACCTCCGCGCTACTCTTTCGGCTCTTGCGGGCCCGCGCCGATCTTGAAACTACCCTTGAAGTAGAGCTTCCGGATCGTCGGCGCCTCCGCGAGGAAGGCCTCGGGCCCGGCGGCCTTAATGCGGCCGAGGTTGTACGCCTTCATGTTATGCGGGTAGAACGACGCGCCGTCCGCCAGGGGCTGGAGTCGCCTGCAGGGGAAATCCCCGCAGTCGGAGCAAAAGTCGAGGCCCTTCGCGGTCACGCAGGCGCGGGTTTCGCACCCCGTGAAGAACACGCAACCGCCCTGCTTTCGGCAGCCGGCGCAGGCATAATCCTCGGGCTTTCCGCCGCGGCGGGCGGCGACCCGCTCCCAGACCTCCCGGTTCCCGTTAGCCGCGAACATTTCGCAATTCACGCAATCGATGCCGCACGGCGCGATGAAATTCAAATCCATACTATGTCTCCTCAATATACCTCAATGAACGCGCCGAGTTCGGGTTTCGCGACGGGATATAAAGGCGATTCGGCGCTCGTAACGGTATAACCATACCCCGGGTTCCGAGAATCCCGCAAGATAAAAAAAAAAGCGCCCTCGCGCCAGGCTACGGCCGCGCGCTCAGGCCCGTCCCTTCTTTTTCGCGTAGAGCAATTCGTCGGCCAGTGCCAGCATTTCCGCCACGGTGCGGTCGCCGCTTTCCGTCACGCCCCAGCTGACCGCGAAGCCAAGATGGGCGTATTCCTGGCTGAACAGCTTCAGGTGTATGTCCAGCTCGCGCATGCGGCTTTCGGCCTCGTCGCGGCTCGCCTCGGGGAATACCACGACGAACTCGTCCCCGCCGAAGCGCGAAACCAGGTCGTAGTTCCGGACGCCGGCCTTCAGGATTTTCGCGATTCCCGAAAGGACGCGGTCGCCCTCCAGGTGGCCCAGGGCGTCGTTTACCCGCTTGAAATTGTCTAAGTCGATGAACGAGAGGGCAAAGCCTGCGCCTTTCCGATTCGATCGGTTTACCTCGGTCTCGAGGCAATTGATGAGGTAGCGGCGGTTGTAGAGGCCGGTCAGGTCGTCGAGCACGCTCAGCTCGTACATCCTTCGATGAGTCCGGTCGTATTCGCGCATCATGAAAATGAGGGTGGTTACCACGGCGACGATAGCGACGGTAAAGTTGACGGTCAGGTCGTTGATCCGCACCGCCTTGTCGGTATAGGGCGGGTAATGGCCGGGAAAAAGCAGCTCCGTGCGAAAGAGCAGGGGCATTTGGACGATCATGGCCACGGGAAAGGCGTATTCGGCGGGCTTGCGGGCGATGACCGAGAGGATGCAGGCGACCATGATGGCGAGATAGGGCATGGCGCTGGAGGAACCGGGGCTGGTAAGGTAGCCGAAGGGGAGCCATACCAGCGAGAAGACGGCGAGCATGGCGATCCGGGCCGCGCCGTAGCGGCGGTAGTCGCGGGAAAGCAGGTAGAGGGCAAGGCAAAAGAGGGCCGCGCCGAAGGCGGTCAGCACGTTCACCAGGGGGCGCCGGTTTATGATATGGATAACGCCGAACGCGATACCCAGCAAAATCGAGACTACCACGTAGGAGCGGAATACGACGTAGCGGAAATCCCGGACCAGCGGGTCGACATCGTTTTTGCGCGGGATTCTTGGCTGTTTACCGGTAAACGTATCGCTCACCCTTAGAGTGTAATTCCCGGGCGGTCAATATGCCAATGGGGGCCCGGACGCCCGGACCCCCATGGCCTTATCGCTCTATATCGAAAAGGCAGGCGGAAAGGTGGCCGTCGCCCACGTCGCGAAGGGGAGGCCGGCGCTCGGCGCATTCGCTTTTGGCGTGGGGGCAGCGGGGGTGGAAGTGGCAGCCCGGGGGCGGGTTTATCGCGCTGGGAATCTCGCCGCGCACCACCTCCTCGGTCCGCCGCTTGTCCGGGTCCGGAACGGGTACCGCCTGCAGGAGGGCGCGCGTGTACGGGTGGTGGGGCTTGGAGAAGAGCTCGTCTTTCCCGCCGATTTCCACGATGCGCCCGAGGTACATGATCGCCACCCGGTCGCACAGGTACTTCGCCGTCGCGAGGTCGTGGGTGATGAAGAGGTAGGTCATCTTCATCTCGTCCTTGAGCTTCTTCAATAGTTCCATCACCAGGGCCCGCACCGATACGTCCGCCATGGCGATGGGCTCGTCGGCCACGAGGAATTCAGGGTTGGTCGCCAGGGCGCGGGCTATGACCACGCGCTGGGCCTGGCCGCCAGAGATTTGGTGGGGATATTTCCGGTAGAGGAATTCGGCGGGGGAAAGGCCGACCTTTTCCATCAGCCCGAGCACGAAGTCCTTGCGCTCCGCGGGCTCGAGAATTCCGTGAATTTCCAGGGGATGGCCGATGGCCTGTCCCACGGTCATGCGGGGGCTTAAGGAGCCGTTCGGGTCCTGGAAAACCACTTGCATGCGCGGCCGGAGCTTTCGCATGGATTCTTCGTCGATGGTCGCGAGGTCGGTGCCGCCGAAGTCGATTTGCCCGCCCGTGGGGTCAAGGAGCCGCAAAAGGAGCCGCCCGGTGGTGGACTTCCCCGAGCCCGATTCGCCCGCGAGGCCGAGCACCTCGCCCTTTTTTATCTCGAAGGACACGTCGTCCACCGCGTGGACCACCGCCTTCTTTCCGTCTTTCGGGCCCTTCTCGAAAAGGCCCCGGCGCACCGGGAATTCCTTCACGAGATGGTCGACCCGTATCAATGTTTCGTTCATGCTTCCTCCGGGAAAAGCCAGCAGGCGCAGCGGCGGACCGTGCCGGTCGGGGCGGTGCCGTCGGCCGTCTCGACCGCGAACTCGCGCAACGGCGGTTCTTCCTGCCTGCAAAGGTTAAAGGCCTTCGGGCAGCGCGCCGCGAAGCGGCAGCCCACGGGCGGGTTTACGAGATCGGGTGGGGCGCCGTCCATGGTAGTCAGCTTTTCCTGATCCAGGTCGATATTCGGCACGCATTCGATCAGGCCCCTCGCGTAGGGGTGCATGGGCTTATGGAAGAGGAGCGCCGCGGGGCTATCCTCCATTACCTTTCCGCCGTACATCACCACGATCCGGTCGGCGATTTCGGCCACGAGGCCCAAATTATGCGTGATCAGGATGATTGAAAGGTCGAAGGTCTTCCGCAACCGGTTCAAGAGGTCCACGAAACCGGCCTCGACGATCACGTCGAGGCTCGTGGTGGGCTCGTCGCAGATAATCACGTCGGGCTTCATGATGAGGCCCAGCGCGATCATGATGCGCTGCCGCATGCCGCCGGACATTTGGTGGGGGTATTCCCGCATGCGCTTCCGGTCTATTCCCAGGTCCTCGAGAAGGTCGCCGGTGAGCTTGAGGGCCTCGGCCTTCTTTATCTCCGGCTTGTGGTATTTGATGGTCTCGACGAAGTGGTCCTGAATCTTCATGAGCGGGTTGAGGGACGTCAGGGGATTCTGGAATACCATGGCGATGTCGCGGCCCCGCATTGCGCGAAGCTCCGACTGGCCCATGGTCACCACGTCCTTGCCGTGGTACAGGATTTGGCCGCCCACGATCTTTCCGGGGTCCCTGAGCAGGTTCATTATCGCGAGGCCCATGGTGGACTTTCCGCATCCCGATTCGCCCACGATGCCGAGCACCTCGCCGTCGGAGAGGGTAAAGCTCACGTCGCGAACCGCCTGAACGTTGCCGATGGCTATGGGGTAATCGATGGAAAGCCCGCGGACCTCGAGCACCGTATTGGTTTTGCTATCTGCCATTGGTTATCTCTCCAGAAGTTTCGGGTTCAGTATTTCGGCGAGGCCCTCGCCGAGCATCGTGAAACCCAGGGCAAGGAACATGATCATCACGCCCGGGAAGGTAATCATCCACCACACGCCGGAGGGAAGGAACTTCTTTCCCATGGAAAGGTCCATGCCCCAATCGGGAATGCCCCCCGCGAGGCCGAGCCCGATATAGGAAAGGGCCGCCTCGGTCATGATCGCGTCGGCGATGTTGAGGGAAAACACGACCACCACGGTGGCGATCACGTTGGGGAAAACGTACTTGGCCAGAATGGTCCACCGCTTTGCGCCGATGGCCCCCGCCGCCTCCACGTACAGTTCTTCCTTGATAGTGAGCGTTTGCCCCCGCACGAGGCGGAAGTAGGTGGGTATGTAGATAACCGCGACCGCGACCGTTATGTTGATTACCCCGGGGCCGAGCATGGCCGCGAAGGCGATCGCGAGGATAAGGCCGGGGAAGGAATAGAGGGAATCCATCACCAGGGAGAGGATGCGGTCAAACCAGCCGCCGACGAAGCCCGAAAGGAGCCCCAGGGGAATGCCGACGAGGGACGAAACGAGCGCCGCGAGGATGGCGACGCCGAGGATGGTCCGGGAGCCGTAGATCATGCGGGCGAACACGTCGCGGTTCAGGTTGTCCGTGCCGAAAAGATGGGTCGCGTCGGGCGGCGCCATCTGGGGCCCGGCAGACTGGTCGGTGGGATCGAAGCTCGTGAACAGGGAAGGGAAAACCGCGCTGGTTATGATTACCGCGATAATGACGATTCCCGCGACCATGATCCACCACTCCGCCCCGTACTTGCGGTTGTACGTGCCGATGCCGCGGACGAAACCGGAAAGTAAGCCCCGGGGCCGCTTCGGGGCGCGTCCCGCCATGCCGGAGGCGCCGGTATTCTTGTTTTCTTTGTCGTTCATGCCATGCCTCCTTAATACTTGACCCGCGGGTCGACGAACGCGTACAGGATATCCACCAGGAGCGATATCAGGCTCACGAGCAGCGCGTACACCACGATGACGCCCTGGATGACGGGATAATCGCGCAGGTAGATCCGTTCCAAAAGGAGCCGGCCGATACCCGGCCACGAGAAGGTGGACTCGGTGAGGATGGCCCCCGCGAGCAGCGTGGCGAACTGCAAGCCGAGCATGGTGAGCACGGGGATAAACGCGTTCTTGAGCGCGTGGAAATACACGACCCGGTCCTCGGGAATGCCCCGCGCCCGCGCGGCGAGCACGAAATCGCTTTTAAGCGTATCGAGCATGTTCGCCCGGGTTAGGCGCAAAAACACGCCGGAAAGGGTTACGCCCAGGGTAATGGCCGGCAGGAAAAGGTGCAGGGCCACGTCCGCGAAGGCCGACCAGTTGCCGGCCAGAAGCGTATCGACGAGGTAAAAATTCGTGACCGCGAAATCCGAGGCGAACACCCGGGAACCGGTACGCCCGGATATGGGGAGCACGCCGAGCCAAATGCCGAACACGAGCTGGAGCATGAGGCCCATCCAGTACACCGGCACGCAGTACACGATATTGCCGTACAGGCGAATGCCGAAATCGCGCTTATGCTTACGCTTGCTCGCGGCGTAGGCGCCGAGGGGAACCCCTATCAAGAGGGTAAAAATCATGCCGAAGAGGGTGAGCTCCACGGTGGCGGGAAGTTTTTCCCTGATCGGATCGATCACCCGCTGCTTGTATATCATGGACTCGCCCAGGTCAAAGCGGGCAATCTGTCCGAGGTAGTCGATGTATTGGAAAAAGAGGGGCTTATTGAGGCCGAGCTCTTCCTGTTTTTGGGCGATTACCTCCGCGGGGGCGTGATCGCCGAGCATGGCCGAAACGGGGTCGCCGGGCATAACGCGGATCACCACGAACACGAGGCTCAGCAGAATGAAGAGCATCGGTATCGTCATGACCGTCCGGCTTACGATGTATTTAAGAAGGTTATTCATCGGTTCCTTGTAGCGTTAATCGACGCGAAAAGGCCCCGTCCCTCGAACGGGCTCGGGGCCTTGAAGCGTCGCGTATCACGGCCGTTACGGCCGAACCGGCGAGGGAACGCCCCGGAGGGCAGTTCCCGTTCGCCGGGCTAGGTCAGTTCATCTTCAGCTGGTCGTAGTTGAAAATGAGGGTCGGTCCGAGCTTGACTCCGGTAATGGAGGGCTTGGTGAAAATGAAGAGGTCGCCCTGCCATATCGGCACGGTCATGACCTCGTCGGCCCACATGGCCTGGACTTTCTCGAACACCTGCTTGCGCACGGCGGGATCGGTGCTTCCCTGCTCCTTGGCGAACAGGGCGTCCCATTCGGGGTCGGAGAAATAGATACCCATGCCGGCGGAACCGGAAGTGCCGGCGAAGGCCGCGGTATAGTTATCCGGATCGACGTAGTCGGGATACCAGCCGAGGAGGAAGGCGGGCATGAGCTTCTTATTCCAGTTATCCTTATAGGTCGCCCACTCGGCGCTCTTGAGGGTCACCTTGACCGCGGGGCACGCGTCGAAGTTAGCCTTCAGGACCTCGGCCATGTTAACCTCGGTATCGCCGTAGTGGCTCGGGGTGTACCAGAAATCGAAGGTCAGGGGCTTGTCGGCGGTGTATCCCTTGGAGGCGAGAAGCTTGGTCGCCAGCTCAACGTTGGCGTCGCCGAATACGGTTTTAAAGTTTTCGGTCTGGTACATCATGCCGTTGGGCACCATGGAGTAAAGGGGGCTATTCTGCCCGAGATACACCTTTTGGATGATGTCGGGGCGATTGACGAGGGCCGCGATCGCCTGGCGAAGCACCTTGTCCTTGAACAGGCTCTCGCTGGTCTCGAAGCAGATGTAGCGGATCTGGGGACCGGAGAGGCGGTTGGTGGTGAACTCGCTCTTGGCGGAGAGGTCCTTGATGTCGGAGGGATTAAGCGACTTGTACACCAGGTCGATCTCGCCCTTCTCGAAGGCCAGGCGCATGGTCGTGGCGTCGGCGAAGTAGCGGATAACGATTCGGCTTACGTCGGGCTTGTCGCCGTAGAAGGCGGGGTTGGCCTCGAAGATAGCCTCTTCGTCGCGCTTGAAGGAGGTGAGCTTGTAGGCGCCGAGACCGGAAAGGGTACCGCTCTTAAGCTCGGAGATATCCTTGATGATCTTGTCCGCCGGAAAGTCGTTGGGGTTTACCGGGAAGTAGGTCGGGGTAGCCGCGAGGGAGGGGAAGAACGCGCAGGGCTGCTTCAGGGTAAACACGACGGTCAGGTCGTCCTTGGCGGTTACTTCCTTCACGAAGTCGGAAACGAGCCAGGAAGGGTCGCCGCCGAGGGCGACGACGCGGTCGATGGACCACTTCACCACGCTCGCGGTGAGGGGGGTACCGTCGGTAAACTTCAGGTTCGGGCGAAGGTGGAAGGTAAACTCGTCGCCGGCGGGGTTCACGTCATAGGTAGAGGCGAGGCCGGGAACGATATCCGTGGTACCGGGGGTATAGGCAAGGAGACCCTTGTCGATATTCTGGAAAACGTCCCAGGTATGAATGTCATAAGCGCTCGCGGGATCCATGTCGGACACCTTGTCGGTAGTGCCGTACACGATTGTCTTGACGGTGCTCTTGGAAGCGGTAGCGGGCTTCGAGCATCCCGCCGCAAGCACCAGCGCCGCGGCGGTCAATCCTAACATTACTTTAACGGCTTTTTTCATAAAAAAGCTCCTTGTGATGATGTACATTGAGTATAGTTATGCGTTTTACCGCTGTCAATTGAATATTTATGCACGGAAGCGAGTTTGTAGTTTTTTAGAACTAACCTGACATGAAGCCAAAATTTGTCAGCCTTGTTCAACAGTGTCGTTAAAGCGAGAACAGTATAGCAAAAGAAAACGCCCCTCGGCGGGGCGTTTTCATTATTCCGTCTCTTTTTCGAGGGTAATGATACCCGAACCGGGGCGCTGGTCCGGAAGCTTGAAGAACTGAACCGACTCCACCAGGTACTCCGCCTGGGACGCGAGCTCTTCCGCCGTTCCGGCAAGCTCTTCGCTGGTCGCGGCGTTTTGCTGGATAATCTGGTCCATCTGCACGATTCCCTGGGAAATCTGGCTCGTTCCGTTTGCCTGTTCGGCGGACGCGGCGGCGATTTCCTGAATCAATTCCGCGGTTTTCTTAATGTCGGGCAGCAATTCCTTGATACTGGAACCCGCGTTCGCCGCGACCTGGACGCTTTCGGAGGATAGGGTCACGATCTCGCCGGCGGCGGACTGGCTGCGCTCGGCCAGCTTGCGCACCTCGCTGGCCACCACCGCGAAACCCTTGCCGGCCTCTCCGGCCCGTGCCGCCTCTATGGCCGCGTTGAGGGCCAACAGATTGGTTTGCCGGGCAATTTCCTCGACTATCCCGATCTTTTCCGCGATCTGCTTCATCATCACGACGGTCTGGGAAACCGCGGAGCCGGATACGTCGGCGGCATTGGTGACGTTTCGGGCCAGCTCGTTCGATTTTTGCGTATTCTCGGCATTCCGGTTGACCGTCGCCGAAAGCTGCTCGGTTGAGGCGGATATTTCCTCGGCGCTCGAGGCCTGCAGGCTGGAACCCTCAGAGAGCGCCTGGGCCGTGGTCGACAGCTGCTGGCTGCCGGTAGCCACCTGACCGCTCGCGAGCTGAATGCCGCTGACGATCTCGATAAGCTTGCCCACCATGGACTCGAGCGAACGGCCCATCGCCCCGAGCTCGTCGGTACGGGATATGATTTTTCCCTTTTCGACCAAGTCCATACCGGTCAGCCCGAGGTCTCCCTCGGCAAGCCGGTCTATGCCGAACCGAATAACCTCGATGGGCTTCACGATCGAGCGCGCGACCATAATGGATACGATTATCGAAAGGATGACGGACACGATCAGCGCGTTAAGCATGATTAGCAGTATCGAATTGGAGGTTTCCATGATTTCAGATAAGGGGAGAGCCGCGATGAGGGTCCATCCGGGCGTTCCTTTTATCTTCTTGAAAATGCTCACAATGGTGGTACCGTCATCCCGCGTGTACGTTCCGCCGCCCGACTCCTCGTTTATGATAGACGTGGCAAGCGCTCCGATCCCCTTCCAGCCCTGCGATTCAAGTTCGAAAAGCTGCATCTGCATGACCTTTGAGGGATCGGGATGCGCGATAACGAGGCCGTTCTTGTCCACGATCCAGCCATACCCGGTCTTCCCGAGCTTGATGCGGTTCACGATGGAGCCGAAATTGATAAAATCGAGCTGATAGCCGATCAGGCCGCGGATCTTTCCGTCGGGCCCGCGCACGGTGTGCACGAGGTGCGAAACCAGCTTACCCGTATCCTTGGACTGGACGGGCTCGCCAACCACGTAGTCCTGCCCGCCAAAGCCGAGCTTCAGGTATTCCCGGCCGGCCGCGTTCCCGCGCAATCCCTCGGAGGTAATATAGTCGCCGTTGGGCCAAAACCACACGACGATATTAACGCCCTCGGGTTTCTCCTGGCCGAGCAAGGCGACCGTCTGGGTAATCGTATCCGTATCCCCTTCCTTCAGCTGCTTTTTGACCGAGTGAAACACTAACTGCTGTTTCAGGGAATCCATATAGCTCCCTATTTCGTCGTTTCTCGCGCTGACGACGTCGGACATTAATTGGCCGATCGCGGTGGGGACCCGCTGGCTGATCGTCAAAAAGACGATGCCCGACAAAAAAAGAAGGACCACGGCCACGAAGGCGGTAAGCATGACGGACACCCGTGCGGTAAGGTTCATTTTCATACGGTAACCTCAAACTATTTAAAAATGGGCCGATAGGCCAAGAAGGCACAGCCTGGCAAAACCTATAACTGTTTGAAGTATCGCGGATAGAATTTGAAAAAGCAAACGCTGCCGGTACCGATGTAGGGGGCCGTGCGCCGAACGCGCCCTTAGGGCCTAAACTTCCCGGAGAACACGAAAAACTCCTGCCGATTGTTGGCCAGTTGGAAGGGTTTCAGGTTTTCGAACCCGAGTTGCGCGAGCCTTTTTATATAGAAGGAAATTTCGGAAGCGTACTTCCAATCGTTTATTTTAAGGGTGAGAAATCCCCGACGAACGGCGAGTTTCTTTCCATGGACCTCCCGAAGCAGTCCCAATACGTGCGAAAGCTCGCCCAGGGCGTCTTTCGGGGGGATGCTCATGTCCATAACGATCCAGTCGGGGTTAACGCCATTGAGGTCTTCGCGGGTCACGTAGCGGGCGGGCTTGCGGATATGGGAAAAAAGGGGATTCCCGGCGATGGGTTCGGCCATAAACTGCGGGTCTATGCCGGTCACGCGAAAACCCCGGTCCAGGAGCGCCGTGGTCGCCCCTCCGGGCGCGCAGCCGATTTCAAGGGCCTGCCAACCGGACTGAACCACGGGCTTAAAGCGGAGAATCGCCTCTTCCAGCTTTAACCAAGCCCGGGAGGGAGCCGTCGAGGGCAGGGTTAATCCGGGGAGATTTCCCGGCAGGGGTAAAAGCCGGTCCGTTTGGGCATGGCGGCCCAGGAATACGTGAAAGTCGTCTATCCAGATTAGGTCGTACACCGTATCGCCGGCGGCGAGCCCGCCTGATAAGCTCGGGGCAGAATCGCCGCGGGCCGACAAAAAGGCCGCGACGTCGGGAACGGAACGGATCTTCTCGTCAAAGCAGTACCCGTCATGCTCGTCGCCCGGGACGAAGCGGTCCCGGTCGAAGGCATGGACGGTCGCCCCGGCGGGGACGCGGGAGAGCAGGCCGGGGAGCCCGGCGGGATCGCGGGTTTGATCGACTACCTCCCCCCACAGGCGGGTAAATATCGGGGCGTTCAAGGCGAGCGGCGCGATCGAGGCGGGCTCTTCCTTGAAGGTAACGAAACCGGGTCGGGAAAAGGCGAACCGAAGTTCCGGGCATTCAGCGAGTACCTCGGCCTTTACGGCCTTTTCCGCGCCGACTTGGCAGGCGGCAAAATAAAAACGGGGAGTCATGGCGCCACTATACCGCGCTGACGGCACTTGGGTATAGCGGGAGCGCCCGACACGAGGTCGCTCTCGCCCCTCTATCGTACCGCGCTGTTCAGAAGCCCCCGTTGTGCTATCATTGTGCGTATGTCCCGAATACAAACCCTTCTAAACGCCGGAAAGCGCAAGGCGTTTCCCGCCGCGGCCCTTGAACCCTGTCTTCCCTTCTCCATTGAACCGCCCGGAGCCACGGAAGCGGTACTGCTCTTGCACGGCTTTACCGGCAATCCCTCGGAGATGCGACCGGTAGGAGAGGTCCTTTCCTCGATGGGATACGCCGTGCACGCGCCCCGATACCCCGGCCACGGCTCGACCCGTGAGGATTTTTACGCTACCGACTCGTCGGACTGGGTTCGTTCGGCCTTTGACGCCCGAATGAACCTCGCGGCCCGCTATGAAACGGTACACGTCGTGGGCCATTCGATGGGCGGCGTTATCGCCTCGGCGGTGGCTTCGGTCTTCCCGACCCCGCGACTCATTCTGCTTTCGCCGGCATTTAAGCTCGCGATTCCCGGAGCCAATCTTACGCCCTTTCTCGCGCCCTTCAAGAAAACCCTGTACACAGATAAAAAACCCACGGCGATGGACCAGACCGATCCGGTGAGGAAGGCCCTGTACGAGGAATACTGGAAGGACGACCTTATTCGGCCCACCGCGAGCCTGGTGAGCCTTTCGCGCCGGGCGAGGCGAAACCTGCGCCGGGTGGAATCGAAGGTACTCGCCCTTTTGGGCGGCGCAGACCCGACGGTGCCTACCTCGGTGGAAAAAGTGCTCAGGAAATATCTATCCCGCTCCGCGTCGCTGAGGATCGAAACCTTGCCGGAGGCGGGACACCTCTTTCCCTTCGACGGGAACGCCGCGGTTACCGCGAAAATCATTACCGATTGGATGACCGCTGAGTAATAGCCCCCGGGTGACACTTTCCCCGACATTCCGGGTTAAATTGTCATGCCCTGTCTTTTGTGCTAGGGTTCTAAAAAATACAAGATCAGCACCCAAGGAATAACGATGTACGCAAAACTGATGGTTCGGGGCCTCTTGCGCCACCGAAAACGGGGTCGGCGCCTTTTCGCGCTCATGGCGCTGTGCGCCGCCGCCTTGGTCTTTCTCATCTCCTTCAGCAATGATTTTGCCCGGCAAAACCGGGACCAGTTCATCGCCCTGCAAAGCGGCCACCTGCGCGTGGTTCCTGCCGATTCCCCCATTCTCGCCGATTCATTCTCGGTCCTGGGAAAGGAGAGCGCGTCGTTTCTGAAGCTGGACGAATCCTTTAACCAGTGGCTCGCGATGCAGGACGAAATAGAGGGCGTCGCGCCGATAATCGAGCGGGTCGGCGCCTCGTACAATCTCGACGGGGAGTACGAGACGTGGATGCCGCTGATCGCGATTCCCGCCGCCGCCCTACATAGGGTTTTTCCGATGGCGACGGTCGTCGCGGGTACGGACGACCTGACCTGGGCCCCGTTCATGCGCGAGGTACCGGTTCTTCGCCGGAAAATCGATACCCTGTTCGGCGGGAAAAATCCCGATACGAGCCGCCTTACCCGGGATGACTTCGCCTGTTCCGACGACGATTTCCCGCGCGCGATACTGCGCTTCGGCAACGATTTCCTGAAAGCCTATCCCCGGGTTTTTCCCGGACGGGTCTTGCCCCCGGCCGAGCGGAAAAGGATATTCCTCGATACGGTGGCCGAGATGCTCGCGGACCCCGAAATGCCGTCGAAGATCGATCCGGCGCGGTTCGAGACCTACGACTGGCGGCTCGACGACGCCATCACCGCCGCGCGTGAGAATACGGACGAAAGCCTCGTTTCCTTCTATAACATGCGCGTTCTTGACGCCCTGTACCCCGATCTGCTTTCGATGGTCAGCGAGCCGGTGCGCCCCGGACAGCGCGTATCCATCCAGATCGCCCCCTTCGAATCGGAGGGACCAATCACGCTTCCGATCGTGATTCCCGCCCGTTACGAAGGACTGGTTGAATTCGTGCCCCTTTATATGGCGAATAACTTCATCGACCTCAACGCCTTCCGCCATTATATGAACCTGAGCGACGACGACGCCACGTCATTGGTAATCCGCCTCAAGGACGTAAACGACACGGACCCCATGAAGCGCCTGATCCAGGACCGGCTGAGGGAAATGGGTTCCGACGCGGCGGTGGTGGACTGGAAATTTCTCAATAGGCTCAGCCTGACCACCGGGACGGCCATGAGCGCCGTCATCTCTATCCTGATCGCCGTATTCGCGGCGATACTCCTTTTGTTCACGGTCAACCTGGTCATGACGTCGCTGGTGCAGCGTCGGCGCGAGATCGGCACGGGACTCGCCATGGGCTTGAGCGCCGGCCAAACGGTGTTCATCATGACCGGTGAAGTCGCGGTGATCGTGGGGCTTTCCAGCCTGGCCGGCGCCGCGATCGGCGCGGCGGCGGTTGCCCTCGCCGCCCGTTTCGGCGTGCCCGGAATGGTTTTCTTTTCGGGCGGCAGGCTGTACATGACGCCGCAATGGAAGCCGGTGATCCAGACGATCCTGATTCTCCTGCCCTCGTCGATCCTGGTTTCCCTTATTCCCCTGTCCCGGCTCCTGAAATGCCTGCCCGTGGACCTATTCAAAGAGGAGGCGCGGTGATGCTGCTCCCGAAAATAGTCATGCGCAACGTGATGGCCCACCGCCGCAAGAACCTCGTGGTGTTCGCGGTCACCGGATGCGTATCCATGTTCCTGTTTCTCTTCCTCTGCTTTTCCGACGGCGAGATAGAAAACATTCGCAACGGGGTTTCCAGTTTTTTCACGCCCTGGATCGACGTGGTAGCGGCCACGGACGAGGCGCTCATGCTGGACGGGGCGGGAAAGTCCAGCGCCGAGGCGACGGTGGCCGATACGGACCGCCTTACCGAAGGGCTTTCCGCGCTTCCCTTCGTGAAGGAAGCCTTCGGCCGGGTCAGCGGGAATTGGGGAAACCTTTACTGGAAGGGCGATAAGTACCTGGATTTCCGGTATCTTGCCCTGGATTCGCGCGATTCGGTGCTCCGCTCCAAATACCGGATCGTGGAAGGCCGGGACCTGGAACCGGGAGAAACCGGCTCGGCGCTGATCCACAAGGCGGTGCTGAAAACGCTCGCTCTTTCGCCAGGGGATCCGATCTCGCTCGTGGGAAACGACTCCTTCGGCCAGGTCATGAGCATGGACCTCGCCCTGGCCGGCGTTTTCGAGCCCGTGCTCGACAACCCGAATCTCTACAACATGATTATTCTCCCACGGGAGGACCTTTCGACCTTTAACGGGTATACCCCCAATGAATCCCGTTCATTGGGCATCCGGCTCGAAAAGGGCGTGAGCCAGGCCAAGGCGATTCCGCTTCTCGAGGAATGGGGAAGGCAAAACGCCCCGAATCTTCGCTTCGTCGAGCGGAACATGAAGGGCTACAAGGACGATTTCTCCATGGTGTTCGGCATGATCCGCATGATCATCGTGGTTATGTCGCTCCTTACGCTCCTGATAACCTCCGTGGGGATCATGAGCGTCATATCGACCAACCTGCAGGAACGGAAAAAGGAGATCGGGACCTACTATTGCCTGGGGAGCGAGCCCCCCTTCCTGATCGCGGCCTATTCCCTGGAACTGGCCCTGGTTAACCTCGCCGCGTCGGCGGCGGGAATACTCGGGGGACTTTTGATCAGGGCAATCGTGAACGTGGCGAGAATAACCTCGGACGAACCGGGATTCCAGGTAGTGGCCGGGGGAAGCCAGTTTAGGCTCGGCCTTACCCCTTCCAGCGTTCTGTGGATTATCGGGGGCGTGGTGGTAATAACGCTGCTGACCGCGCTTACTACGTTGGGCAAGGCCCTGAAGGTATCGCCGGTAGAAGCGGTGCGAGAAGCCGAATAAAAAAAAGAGGAGTATGGATATGCATGAATCGATGAACGAAATACCGAAAACTGCCCTTGCGGCGGTTTTGGCCCTCGGCCTCGGCGCCTTCGCCGCCCTTCCCGCCGCGTCGCAGGCCGCGGATACCCGGGCCGCCGGCATCGTGCGGCTCATGGAAGAGGCGATGTATCCCAACGCGAAAACCGAGGCGACCCTCGTTTCCGCGACAGACGGGAAAAAAGAAACCTACGCGCTCACGAGCTACGCCAGGGACAACAACCAGCTCATTATCGTGCGCTTTACCGCGCCGGCGCGCATGGTGGGAAGCGACCTTCTCATGCTGGACAGGAACGTGTGGCTCTACGACCCCAAATCGGGACGCGAAATGAAGATTCCCTCGAATCAGAGCTTCGGCGGCACCGGCTTTTCCTACGGCGACGTGCTCAGGCTTAACTACTCCGACAATTACGACGCCCGAATCCTCTCCGAGACGGAAGGGGAGAAGGCCCTCGAGCTGACCGCGAAATACCGCGACGCGCCGTATGCCCGAATCGAACTCGTGGTGGGGAGCGATAACCTTCCCCGCTCGGGAAAGTGCTATACGCGCACGGGCGACCTGATAAAGGAAATGGCGTATTCGGGAATAGGCGACGTCGGCGGGGGGCGGAAACCGCTGATAACCACCGTAACCTCTCCCCTGAATCAAAGCGACGTTTCGGTGCTCACCATCGTCCGCGAAACCGTTCGGACCTATCCGCAAAACGTATTTAACAAAAAAAACCTCGCGGCCCGCCTCGAGGAACGGTACGAGGAGTAAGGAATGGCATTCATACTGACGAAAGACTTGCGGAAGGATTACCCCCTCGGAAAGACCGTCGTGAGCGCCCTGCGCGGCGTGAGCGTCAGCGTCGAGAAGGGGGAATATTTGTGCGTCGCCGGGCCGTCGGGGGCGGGGAAGTCCACCTTTCTCAACCTGATCGGGCTCTTGGACCGCGCCAGCGCGGGGAGCATAGAATTCGACGGCACGGAGGTGGGTTCGCTGGACGCGAAACGCTTCCACCGATTCCGGCGCGACCGAATCGCCTTTATATTCCAATCGTTCAACCTGGTCCCGGTCCTGAACGCCTACGAAAACATCGAGTTCCCCCTCCTCGTCCAAAAGGTGCCGACGGAGGAGCGAAAGCGCCGTATCGACGCGATTACCGAGGAAGTGGGCATTCGCGAATGGCTCAGCCACCGGCCCGACGAGCTTTCCGGCGGGCAGCGCCAGCGCGTGGCCATCGCCCGGGCGCTGGTAACCAAGCCGGAGGTAATTATCGCCGACGAGCCCACGGCCAACCTGGACTCGGTGACGGGCCGAACCATTTTAGACTTGCTTCGCAGGCTCAACAAGGAAGAAAAGACGACCTTCATCGTCGCCAGCCACGACCCCACCCTGATCGAGGGAGCGGACCGGATGGTCAAAATAGTCGACGGATTGGTGAGCGCATGACGCGATCGAGCGCCACCTGCGCGAAAGCGCGCCCCGCCGCACGCCCGCTTCGTATCGCGGCCTTATTCGGTTCTGCCCTGCTCGGATCGGCCGCCGTCATGCCGGCCGCGCTCTCGGCCCAGGAGGCGCCCGTCGTAACGCTGGAGGCGGGGTTCGCCTTCACCGGCTACGATCCCGCCGCGACGTACGACGGTATCGCGAAAGCCTATTTCGGCGACGGTTCGGACCGCTGGAACTCCTCGGAAAGCGCCCGGGTGGAAATTACCGCCCGATACGGGAACCGTCTCGTCCTGGACGCGGAACTCAACGCCCCGTTCAACCGGGCCGACGCGCCGATCTCCGCGGACGAGGCCTTGCGGGAACTTTCGATCAAATGGGACGCGGGGGACGCGGTCGTGCTCACCGCGGGCAAGCAAAACCTGAAATGGGGAACCGCCCGGGTTTTCTCCGCCGTGGATTCCCTCTCCCCGGCCCTCGATCCCCTCGACCCGACCCAGACGGACCGCGGCGTGACCGGGCTCCGTTTCGATATCATCCCGACCTGGTGGTTCAGCGTCGCGGGAGTCGCCCTCCCCTCATCGATCCTCGACCGCTCGACGTTTGGCCTTAGGGCGGAATTCCTCGCCGGCGAAACGGACCTCTCCTTCGGCGCGGTGCGCGCCACCGACGATACCGGGACGGAAACGCCCTCCTTCTTCGCCGACGCAGCCCGGTTCTTCGACCGCTGGGGACTTTACGGGGAAACCCAGGCGAAAAGCGCGAACGGGTTCCGAAGCGTCGCCGACTGGGACCTCGCGGCAACTTTAGGCGTACAGGTAGACTTTCCCGCCTGGCTCAACGGAACCATTAGCCTTCTGGGCGAATGGAGATGGCGGGAGAACGACCCGGATTATCCCGATGACCTGGACGGAAAGGCCGCGCATTCGGTCTACGCGGGATTGTCGGGCATTCCGATAACCCGGCGCCTAGACCTACGCGGCTTTGTCCTCGCGGTGCCGAAGGCGGACCGCGCGGTACTGGGGGGCGAGGTGACGTGGTCGCCCGAGCAGTCCCTCTCGGTAAAACTCGGCTATCAATACCTGGTCGCCGACGGGAAAGCCGGGGACCCCTTCGTCCCGTACCTGACGACCTTGCGCCACAAGGCGACCGCGGGCGTTACCGTGTGGTATTGAAACCGTCATGTTAATCTCGCCAGGGATAGGGAAACCCCCTCATTGACACGACCCTTGCGCCGGAATAGAGTATTTGTTGACGATTCCACCATTTTGTCGTAGTCCGTCCGTTTACAAATATCTACTTCCGGAGAGAACCCCATGTATCGTTGGATTTGGCAATACGTTCGCAAGTATCGGTTTATGATGGCCGGAGGCCTGCTTCTTGTCGTGGCGGTGGCGGCCCTCGCCATGGTAAACCCGGCCATTTCGGGTATCGTGGTGGATCGGGTGATCAAGGGCGGAGAACGCGACCTTTTGGCGACCTTGATAGCGATTATGGTAGGAGCGACCCTTTTCAAGGGCGCGCTCCGGTTGGGGTACCAGATGCTCTTCGAGCACGCCTCGCAAAACGTGATACGCTCGATCCGGGAAGACCTTTACGACCGGGTTCAGGCGCTGGACTTCGCTTGGTTTGACCGTTCCCGTCCGGGCGACGTGATGACGTTGATGACCGGCGACCTGGACGCGGTTCGCCATTTCGTGGCATGGGTTGTCTATCAGACGGTGGAAAACGTTTTAGTGCTCGCGTTCTCGATCATAGTCCTCTCTTCGATCGATTTGCCTATGGCGCTTTGCATGCTCGCGGTTACCCCGCTGATTTTTTACCTGGCCCTGCGCTTCAAGAAGGCGATCAAACCCGCGCACCTGGCGGTTCGGGACCAATTCGCCCGCCTCAATTCCGTGGTGGCCGAAAACATCGCCGGAAACCGCGTAATACGCTCCTTCGTCCGGGAACGGTACGAGAAGGAACGATTCCTGAAGGAAAACCGCGCGTTCCGGGATACCACGCTGAAGGCGGTGGACATCCGGGTCAGCTACGGGCCAACCATAGACGCGCTCACCTCCTGCCTTCCCGTGGTGCTCATCGTCGCGGGCGGCTTATCCGTCATTTCCGGGCGACTGACCATCGGCGAGCTCGTGACCTTCAACGGGCTCATGTGGGCGCTTTCGAACCCCCTCAACATGATCGCGGGACTGGTAAACGACGCCCAGCGATTCGTGGCCTCGGCCGAGCGGCTGCATGAACTGTGGAGCCGAGAGCCGAGGATCGTGGACGCCGGGGACGCGAAGCCCCTGGAAGACGCGCCCATCGGGGTCGAGTTCCGCGACGTATCCTTACGGTACGGCGACGCGCCCGCCCTTCACGGGGTCAGCTTCAAGGCGGAGCCGGGCATGACGGTGGGGATCATCGGGCCCACGGGCTCGGGGAAATCAACCATCGCGAAGCTGATGTGCCGCTTTTACGAGGCCACGTCCGGCGAGGTGCTCGTCGGAGGCAGGGACGTGCGGATGATAACCCTCGAGTCGCTCCGACGGACGGTGGGAATCGCCATGCAAGACGTGTTCCTTTTCTCGGACACCATCGAGGGAAACATCGCCTTCGGCAGGCCCGACGCGACGGACGGAGAGGTTCGCGACGCGGCCCATCTCGCCCTCGCGGATTCCTTCATCGGCGAAATGCCCGAAGGCTATGACACGGTCGTGGGCGAGCGTGGCGTGGGATTGTCGGGCGGCCAGCGGCAGCGGATCGCCCTCGCGCGGCTCCTTTTGACCATGCCGCGGGTGATCATCCTCGACGACACGACCTCCAGCGTCGACGCGGAAACGGAAGAAGAAATGAGAAAGTCCATCGCCGAGCTCGGCGCGGACCGCACGGTGTTCATAATCGCGCACCGGATCGCCTCGGTCGTGAACGCGGACCTCGTGCTCGTGGTGGAAGACGGGCGTATTACCGACCGCGGGACCCACGCCGAGCTGAGCCGACGGAAGGGCTATTACCGCGACGTATGGCTGCACCAAACCTCGGGCGGGGAGAACTGACCATGGCAAGAAACACATTCAACGTTGACGAAGAACAGGACGAAAAGTTCAACCCCAAGTCGGTAACGAGGCTGCTTTCCTATCTAGGCCCGTATAAAAAAGAGCTCGCCCTTTCCCTCGCGCTCATGATAGTCGCCTCGCTTTTCTCGCTGGCCGGCCCCTACCTCGGGAAGCTCGCCATAGACCGGGCGATACCCTCGGGAAACCGGGCCGAACTGTACCGGTTAGCCGGCCTACTCCTGGCGAGCGTGGCGGTGGTATTCGCGTGCCAGCGCGCGCGAATCCGAGTGATGACGCGAATCGCCCAGGACGTGATAGTCACGGTCCGAACCGATATTTTCGACAAGCTTCAGAAACTTCCCTTCACGTATTTCGACACCCGGCCCCACGGGAAAATCCTGATCCGCGTGGTCAATTACGTGAACTCCATGAGCGACCTCCTCTCGAACGGCATCATCCAGTTCGCCGCGGACCTATTCAGCATAATCTTCATCATCGGTTTCATGCTCGTGATCGACGTGAGGCTGACCCTGGTGTGCCTCGCGGGGCTCCCCTTCCTCATCGCCACGATCATGCTCCTGAAGCGGCGCCAGCACCGACTCTGGCAACGGGTGAGCCACAAGCAGGCGAACCTGAACGCCTACCTGAGCGAGAGCCTGAACGGCATGAAGATTACCCAGTCCTACGCGCGGGAAACCGTAAACCGGGGTATATTCGCCTCGCTCGGAACGGACTGGAAGGCCGCGTGGATGCCCGCCGTCCTGGCGAACTTCACGATCTGGCCCGTGATCGATTTCCTTTCCACGGGCACGGTTTCCCTCGTGTACGCGGCGGGAATTATCCTTTTCGCGAAGTCGGTCACCGTCGGTACCCTCGTGGCCTTCGGCGGCTACATCTGGCGGTTTTGGATGCCGATCCAGAACATGGGAAACTTTTACAACGCCCTCGTAACGACCGGCGCCTATCTCGAGAGAATCTTCGAAACCATGGACGAGCCCGTGGAGGTTACCGACGCCCCGGGGGCGGTTCCCCTCGTGACCATCAGGGGTCACGTCGCCTTCAATGACGTGACTTTCTCCTACGAGGCGGGCAACCCGGTGCTAAAAAACATCGACTTCGACGTGACGCCCGGCACTACCGTCGCCCTCGTCGGGCCGACGGGCGCGGGAAAAACGAGCATCGTGAACCTTCTCTCGCGGTTTTACAATCCCGATTCCGGCAGCGTGCTCGTGGACGGCGTGGACTTGAGGACGGTGACGATCGAATCGGTACGCGCGCAAATCGGCGTGATGCTCCAGGAGAGCTTCCTCTTTTCGGGGACCCTGCGGGAAAACATCCGCTACGGCAGGCCCGAGGCTACCGACGCGGAGATCGAGGCGGCGGCGGACGCGGTGCGGGCGGGAGATTTCGCCCGGCTCCTTCCCGAGGGATTCGATACCCAGGTCGGAGAGCGGGGCGGCTCGCTCTCCGCGGGGCAGCGTCAGCTCGTGGCCTTCGCCCGCGTCCTTCTCGCGAGCCCGCGCATCCTGATCCTGGACGAGGCGACCAGTTCCGTGGATACCGAGACCGAACGGCTCATCCAGGAAGGCCTCGCGCGCCTTCTCAAGGGCAGAACGTCGTTCATCATCGCCCACCGGCTGTCGACCATCCGCAACGCGGACCTGATCATGTATATCGACGGGGGCAGGATCATCGAGCGCGGCAACCACGACGAGCTCCTCGCGCTGAACGGCGCCTACGCGCGGCTCTACCGGGAGTCGTCGCGGGCGTGAGCCGGGTTTCGGGGCGGCCCGAGGGTTACCGACCGGTAGGTAAGTCTGGCAAGCGCTTTCGCCTCAGGGTTACCGACCGGTAGGTAAGTCCGGCGATCGCTTTCGCCCTAGGGTTACCGACCGGTAGGTAAGTTCGGCGAACGCTTTCGCCCCAGGGGTTACCGACCGGTAGGTAGGCGAAAACCCCGGCCATCGGGGTCTTTTCCTTGATTCGCGTACCTATATGGCGATACAATGAGCTCACGTAAGGAGCTGCCTCATTGAAACGGAACTCACCCGACTGGTTTCTCGCGGGCGTCCTCGCCGCGGCGGGATTCCTCGTAACCTTCGTCTTCGTCGACATGGCATTGCCGGTTTCCCTGGTAATCACCGCCCTGAGCCTGGTAGCGGGAACCCAAATATTCAGGCGTAAGGCGGCCCTGCCCGAAGTGCCCGGCGGGGTGAGCCAAGCCGAACTCGAGGCTGCCCTCGCCGAAGGCGCGCGAAAGACGGAAACGATCCGGTCTTTGGGGAAGCGGTTGCGGAAGGCAGGAGGCGACGGGAACGCGACCTGGTACGACGCGGGATCGGGCGGCTCCGGGGCGCATGCCGGGGAGAAGCGGGAATCGGTACCGGCGAAGATCGGCGGAATCTGCGAAACAGTGGACAAGATCCTGGCCGAGATCAGGCGCGATCCCGACGACCTTAAGCGGGCCCGGCAGTTTCTTTCCTATTATCTCGACTCGACCATCACGATCCTGGAAAAATACGAAAAACTCACCGCGAACCCCGTGAGGGACGATAAGATCAAGTCGTCCATCGCCCGGGTCGAGGCCATGCTGGACACCATCGGAAAGGCTTTCGAAAAGCAGCTCGCCAACCTCCTTTCCAACGACGTGATGGACCTGGACGCCGAATTGGCGCTTCTCGAAAACACCATCAACATGGAAGGGCTCGGGGACTGACGGACCGGTACAAAATTCGATCAATCGATAACACTTTGGCCTTTCCTTAGTGTTCACATAAACGGAGGAAAAAAAATGAGCGACGTGACGATAACCCTTACGGAAGAGGAAATGGGCCGCGCGAAAGATATCGCGAAGGGCATCGCGGTAAACGATTCCCAGGCGATCATCCAGTACGGCGTAGGCGCCCAATCCAAGATTTCGGGCTTCGCGGACACCATGCTCGGCCAGATCCGCAGCCACGACACGGGCTACGTGGGCGAAAGCCTCACGGACCTGATGCTCAAGGTAAAGGACGTTAAGGTCGACTCCCTCGCCTCGGGACCCTCCGGCTGGCTCGCCAATATCTTCAATTCCGTGCAGCGCTTCATGGCGCGCTACGAGAAGCTCGAGACCCAGATCGAGAAGATCGTGACCTCCCTGGGAGACGCCCGCATGAAACTCCTCCGGGACATCACCATGCTCGACCAGCTCTACGCGAAGAACCTCGAATACCTGAAGGAATTGGACGTGTTCATCGCCGCGGGGCAGATGAAGATCGACGAGCTGAAAACCTCGGTCCTTCCCGACCTCGAGGCCCTCGTGAAAACCTCGAACGACCCGGCGGACACCCAGAAGCTCAACGACTTCACCCAGTTCCTGAACCGGTTCGAGAAGAAGATCCACGACCTGAAGCTTTCCCGGATGATCGCGATCCAAAGCGCTCCCCAGGTCAGGCTGATCCAGAACAACGACCAGGCCCTGGTGGAGAAGATCCAAAGCTCCATCATGACCACCATCCCCCTGTGGAAAAACCAGATCGTGATCGCCGTTTCCCTCCTCCGCCAAAAGAAGGCAGTTGAGCTTCAGAAGGCGGTGACCGACACCACGAACGAGCTCCTGACGAAAAACTCCGAGATGCTGAAATCGGGAACCGTGGCCGTGGCCACCGAGATGGAGCGGGGCATCGTGGAGATCGAGACCCTCAAGAAGGTGAACGACGACCTCCTTTCCACGATCGACGAGACCCTGCGCATCCAGAAGGAAGGCAAGGCGAAGCGCGTCGCGGCCGAGGCGGAACTCGCCAAGATCGAAAACGACCTGAAGAACCGCCTGATCGCGGTAGACCGGGGTTAACTGCGGCCGGGACTAAGGAGGCATCACTATGAAAAGAGCGGTTATCGGCATTCTGATTCTCGTCGCGGCGATCGCCGTGGGCGTAGGCTATAAATTCCTCTCGGGCGGCGGTTCGTCTGGCTCGGGGGGCTCGAACGGCATTTCCGGCATGCTCGGCGGCTCCGGCGCGAAGGCGGGAGACCTCGAGTTCGCGACCGTGGAGCCCCTAACCGTGACCGGGATCGGAGGCTACCAGCTCGGTTCCGTCGATTTGGGCGACGGCAACGTTCCCCTGGTCAGAATCCCGCTGGATACCTGGGGCGGATACGCCGCCCTTTTCGCAGCGAACGGCGGCGCGAAACCGAGTAAGGATTCCCTCTTTTACAAAAAGGGCAAATTCGCCGTGGAACTCGTTCGCGAGGAAAGCGCCACCGCACAGCTCGAAGGCTACGCCGCGGGCCGCTGGCCGATCATCTGGGCGCCCATGGACAGCCTGCCCCTCCTCTACGACGCCCTTAAATCCGACAAGCGGGTCTTGCCGAAAGTGCTCGGCCTCTTCGACTGGTCGGCCGGGGGCGACGGCATCATCGTAAAGGACGTCATAAAGAGGCCCTCGGACCTGAAGGACAAGATCATCCTGACCTCGAGCAATACGCCCTACAGCTTCATGCTCCTGTGGTACCTCGCCCAGGTCAACCTTACCGCCCAGGACGTGAAGGTCGTGTGGGTGGACGACGGCGAGAAGGCCCTGGACCTGTTCCGCAAGGATTCCCGCATCGCCGCGTGGGTTTCCTGGACGCCCTTCATCAACGAGGTGTCGGACCCCGCGTCCGACGGCTACGTGGAAGGGGCGAGGCTCCTCATTTCCTCCAAGGACGCGAATCAGCTCATCGCCGATACCTACGTGGTTCGGAACGACTTGTTCGCGGACAAGCCCGAGCTGATGCAGGCCTT
Source organism: Spirochaetota bacterium (assembly GCA_023443865.1). Classification (GTDB taxonomy): domain Bacteria; phylum Spirochaetota; class Spirochaetia; order Treponematales; family Treponemataceae; genus Teretinema. The sequence continues at coordinate 275,291 of JAEZST010000011.1, forward strand.
CGTTCAGTCCATGCTCGAGGCGGTAGACCTCGTGGGGCCCGAGACCTTCAACGCCATGGCCGCGTTCTATCAGACCAGCGCCGCCGACGCGAAGAGCATGCTCGACGACGTGCACCTCGCGAACGCCCCCGAAACGTCGATGTTCCTCGACGATACAAACCCCATCGGGGCCTACAAAATATTCGTGCTCTCCCAGGAATACTACAAACAGCTCGGCCAGCTTTCCCCGACCGCCTCCTACGAGCCGGAGAGGGTCCTTTCCCGAAAAATCTTAGACGCTGCCCTGGCGACCGGGGCGTTCAAGGGCCAAAAAAACCTGATAGCCGACTCCTTCAACAAAAAGGCGGCCTTTGACATCGCGGACCTCGAAACGCAGCGGGTAGTCCTCTCGAACGACGTCCAACTCTATTTCGAGCCGCAAAGGCTGGACTTCAACCTGGCCGACAACACCGCCGAGATGAAGGAAAACGCGCGGCTCCTGGGACGCATCGCCGAGCAGACCGAATTCCTCGCCACCACCATGCTCAAGCTCGTGGGCCACCTCGACACCGCCAAGGTGGAGGAATTCCGCGCGAAGGGCAACCAGGCCTTTATCGAGGCCAGCGCCCAGGCGAAGCTCGTCTCGAAAAAGCGCGCCGAGTACGTGAAGAAACTCCTGGTCGAGAAGTACGGGATAGACGCGGACCGCATCGTCACAGAAGGCCGCGGCTGGGACAACCCCATCGACCCCGAGGACCCGGACAAGAACCGCCGCGTCGAGGTCCAGTTCATATCCCTCGAGTAAGGGGCGCGGACATGAAAGCATACCTGAAAAAAAACGGCGTCGCGTTGCCGGTCGCCGTCGCCTCGGCCGTCGTCCTGGCCTCCGCCCTCGCCCTGACCGGCTGCGTGCCCCGGCAAAACGCGGGCTCGCCGCAGTCGTACCAAAAGGCGAAGTCGGGTTACGTGCTCCGCTTCGGCGACGATTTCCGGCGGGGCATGAACCGGGTCGACGACCTGGGAATATCGATCGCCATCGCGGTGGATTCCTCCGGCTCAATGTCGAACGAGCCCTCGTCGGGGGGAGACCCGAAATACGTGCAGGCCGCGGCCGCGCTGCAAGCCGTGGCGGATTACCTCGAGACCCTCGCGGCCTCTAAGGGCGACATGAAACTCAAGGTCGCCCTGATCCGCTTTTCCGGCGCCGTATCCGTCGTATTGCCCCTCACCGAGCTCGACGCGGCGGGAATCCTGAGCCTCCGCGAGGCCTGCGTCCCGGAAAACTTCGCTCCGGGTGGAGGGACCGCCATCGGCCTCGCCATGGAACGCGGTGCCTCGATACTCGCCCAGTCGGGCACGATCTTCAACAGCCTGATCGTGATCACCGACGGGGAGAACACGATCAATCCGGAGCCCGACGAGGTGATCAAGTCGATTTACGCGAACAACAACGACAAATCGGCCGAGGACGACCCCGTCCGCACGGATACCCAGATCATCAGCGTGATCGGCTTCGACGTCGATTCGCCCCGCTTCGAGAAGCTTCGGAACCTTGGCGCCCGGGTGAGTTCCGCGGGAAACCGGGAAGAGCTCGGCGCGGGCCTCAAGGATCTCCTCGAGGCGGACATTACCAAGCTTGAATAGGAAGCGAACCGCCATGAACGCGCACTTTCTGCTCCACGAAGCCTTCGAGGGCCCCGCGGCTTACGAAACCTGGGCGAGGGACCGGGGTTACCCGGTAACCCGTACCCGCTTCTACGAAGGGGAAACCGTCCCTGAGGAAATCGACGGTTTCGACCTCCTCGTCGTGATGGGCGGGCCGCAATCGCCTGACACGCCGAAAAGCGAGTGTCCCCATTTCGACGGGGAGGCGGAACGCGACTTTATCCGCAAATGCGCCGACGGGGGAAAGGCGATAGTCGGGGTGTGCCTCGGCGCGCAGATCCTCGGGGAGGCCTTCGGGGCCCGTTACGGCCATAGCCCGGAAAAAGAGATCGGCAAGTTTCCCGTCACCCTGACCGAGGCGGGTCTGGCCGACCCCTTCGTGGGCCATTTCGGGAGAACGTTCGAAACCGGCCACTGGCACGCCGACATGCCGGGGCTCGCCGACGATTCCGTCGTGCTCGCCTACAGCGCGGGCTGCCCGCGCCAAATCGTCCGTTACGCCCCTTTCGCCTACGGCTTCCAATGCCACCTGGAATTCACGAAATCCGATATCGAGGGACTCATCGCGAACTCGGGGAATGCCCTGCGCGAGCCCATCGCCGACAAATTCGTCCAAGGCGCGGACGAACTGAGGAGGCACGATTACGCGGAAATGAACGAAAAGTTATTCGCCTTCCTCGATAGGCTTACCGCCGCTTATTCGGCCCGTTAGGCGCCGAAAATAAGCGGCGACAATTGAGGACGAGGGGGGTGCCGGAAAAGACCGAGGTTCCGGCGCGGCGCGGGGCTACCTACCGGTAGGTAACAACCATGGCTAACAAGGCGAGGGTTACCGACCGGTAGGTAGGCTGACCAACTCCCGCGCGCCGGAGCCGAGGCTTTGGAGGCAGGGGGGACCGTTCCCGTTCCGCGCAACGGCAAGCGGGACAACGAAACAAGAACGAAATAAACGCGCCCCCCCCCTCCAAATTTTTATTGGACGTACGCACAAATTAACGCGTCCTGAGCGTCTGTATAGGTGAAGATATGGAACACGCCCTGACGAACGCAATTGAGCGCGAACGGCCGAGGTTGCTCGCCTGGATGAGCCGCCGGATCGACGCGGAAGAGGCGGAAGACGCCCTGCAGGACATTCTCGTGAAGTCGCTCCTCAATCTCGATTCGCTCGAGGGGGTCAGGGACGTCACGGCCTGGATCTGGCGCTCCGCGAGAAACGCGGTAATCGACCGGTGGCGCAAGCGGAAGCGCCGGCACGGGGCGGCAAGACCCGATTCCGGCGAAGCGAGGGACGATTCCTTCGATTCGATCGTGGACGAGAGGCTGGCTTCGGTTGAGGACGCCCTGGAGGCGCGCGATTTGCTCGAGGGCCTGACGGAGGCGATAAAGGCGCTTCCGGCCGAGCAGCGGGAGGTCGTGACGGCCCAATGCCTGCGGGGCGAGACGTTCCAATCCATCGCGGACAGGACGGGGATTTCGATCGATACCCTCGCGGCGCGGAAGCGCTACGCCCTCGCGAGGCTACGAAAATCCCTGGCGGAATCCGGATGGGACGAATGACTACGGAGGTAATAGGATGAAACCCGATTTTGACGATGACGGTAACCGCGGCAGGTGGTATAGCCGCTTTTCGCCCCTGGCGATAGCGGGCATGGTGATCGGCGGCTTGGCCCTCGCGGTGCTTTTCGCCTTCCTTTTCGGCTGGCTGGTGATGATCCTGTGGAACTGGCTCATGCCCGAGATTTTCGGCCTTCCCGCGATTTCGTACTGGCAGGGATGGGGCCTGGTGCTGCTGTCGCACATCCTGTTAAAGGGCGGCTCCGGCGGCGGCGGCGGTGGCCACGGGCGCGGAAAGCGGCACGGCAAACGGGGCAAGTGGGATTGCGAGGGCGGCAATGTCTGGCGCGAGGTTAAGGAAGAGATCGCCAAGGAAGTGGACGGGGCGATCAGGGAAGAAACGAATAAGGGCGAATGACGACGCGGTCTTCCCCGGGTGCATAGGGCGCGGGCGCATTGGGCGCCGGCGATAACGTGACGCGAGACAGAAAAGGCTGCGCCGGAACGAACTCCGGGCAGCCTTTTTTTGGTGGGGAACCTCTCCCGCTGACAGGAACAACCCCGTACCGAAAGCGGGTCATCCCGCGAGCGTAATTACTTTTTTACCGGTCCGAGGGGGAGGACGACCTTGCCGTACACCTCGTTGAGTACCTGGGCGAGGGAGCCGTAAAAGGCGGAGAAACCGCAGAAAAGGCCGATCCAGCCGGAGGCGAGGCCCACGGCATGGCTCGCGGCTTCCGACCCGGCGGCGCCGAGGAAGTCGCGGAGGGCGAGGCCGAAGAAGAGAAGCGTGAGGCTGCCGAATACTGTTTGCAGCATGCGGTTAAGCCTGAGGGTGCCGAAGAACATGCCGAGGGTGAAGAGCCCCCACATTCCCAGGAAAAAGCCCATGTCCAGCTCTCCCGAGGGATTCGCGATTCCGCCGAGCTTCGGGAGGGTCCAGATCGCCACGAGGGCCATCCAGAAGAAGCCGTAGGCGGTGAAGGCGGTGGCGCCGAAGGTGTTGTTCTTTTTCCATTCCTGAACGCCGGCGATTACCTGGGCGAGGCCGCCGACGAAGATGCCCATGCCCATAATCGCGCTGTTCAGCGGATAAACGCCCGCGTTATGCAGGTTTAAAAGCACGGTGGTCATGCCGAAGCCAAGGAGCCCGAGGGGCGCGGGATTCGCGGTAGTGTCGGCGACCTTTACGGCGCCTTCTGCGGAAGGATTGCTCATGTGATTCCTTATATTCTCTATTCCCGGAACCCTTCGGGGGGCGCGCAGGTCCCACCGTTATGCGCGGGCATCCGGATCAGGGATTATGCCCGTAAAAGAGAGGGAAACGCAATGCCCGATTGTGGTGTTTCCCTTGTCTACTTACCGGTCGGTAGCAACCCAAGCTAACAAAGCAAGGTTACCGCCCGGTAGGTAAGGCCATGACGCCACCGGCCCGTCGTACCGACTTCGACCTTTACCACTGAAGGACGGTCCCGATCTCGGTTTCCCCGGCGGCGCGGTCGAACGCGACGACGGAACCGAAGCCCGTGCAGCCGTCGGCGAGGAAGGTATCCGTCGGGCTCGCGAATTCGCGGTGGGCGATAACGACCGTCCATTCGCGCGCGCCCTGGCGGATCGTCAGGGCCTCGACCTGGTCCGGCGGGAAGGGAATATTCTTGAAGTTTGACCGGGTCGGGACCATCCTCGATTCGGCCCGTTCCCCGAGGGAGACGACCGTGAAGAGGCTCGCGAAGCCCGCGGCCCCGAAGGAAGAGACGAGGGTTTCGTTTTCCGCGGCAAGGTTGTAGTGCCGGGAGAGCCGGGATTTTTCCACCCTCGAATCGAGGCCGCCGAAGGCCGTGAGGGGCTCGATAAAGACCTCGTTCAATCTACTCTTCCAACGGGCGGCGACGCCTTCCAGGGTAACGCTTCCGGAGTCGTTAAAATGAAGCCGGCTCTCGTACACGTGACCGCCCGTGCCGTGGAAGGCGTCGGCGACGACGTACAGGGAAGGAGAGAGGCACGCGATCCGACGGTTTACGTAGACGCTTCCCTTCGCCGAGTTCACGTAGCCGAGATGGCCGCCTTCCAGCAGGGCATAACCATTCTTTTGCCGGGCAAAGCGGTTTACCGCGCGGTTGAGCCCGGAACATTCCCAGCTGTCCATGCATTCGTAAAAGTTCTCCCCGTCCACGAGGCAGGTATTGTGGGCCGAAGAATCCTTGAACTCGTAGCGGTCCTTGCCCGCCACGTAGGTGTACCGGCCCGAATCTACGAGGATATCCTCGCCGTTGGCGTAGAGGTCGAAATGGAGCTGGTCCGAGTGCCCGTGACCCGCGCCGAGGGTGCCCGCGTGAAAGTGCAGGAAGGTCGCGTCGGGCCCCCAGGAACTGCGGAGGGCGTAATTACCCGAGTCGTTGAGCGCGACGAGGGTAGAGGCCGGCGCCGTGGCCGGAATGGTTTCATATTCCCGGACTGCCGCGATGCCGAGGTCCCACGCGCAGTCGAAATCGAGGGAGCCGTACCCCGCGTTTTTCAGCTCCCCGTCGCGCCAGAGATAGGCGCCCTTGGAGAGGATGTCACGGGCGTCGATATCGTCGCTGTCGCCCATGCACAGCTCGTTGCCGTCGGGCTTCACCCAGCAGAGGTTGGCGCGGCAGAGGTCTCGGGTTTTCCGCTCGATGATTTCCGGAAGCTCGATCCCGTTCCGCCGCGCGAGGATCACCGCGTCGAGGTAATCGTGGGTCACCTCGTTATGGTACATGGGGCTCTGTTCCCAGTGGGACCCGTCGTCGTATACCTGCATCTCGATCTCGAGGGCGAGGCGGCGGATCGACTCTTCGCGCCAACGCGCGGTTTGACCGTTTTGGGGAAGGTAAACCGAGGCGACGAAAAGGCCGTGGTTCGCGAGCACGCCCCAGTTGCTCATCAGGTTGTAGCTGTTCCACGTGCCCATGATGAACTCGGCGTGCTCGGTCACGCTCTGCCGGAAGAGCTCGCGCGCTTCCGCGGAGAGCGAGGGGCTGTCGTCGAAATAGGCCATGGCCTTGCACCAATATTCCAGGCGAAGCCCCGCCTCGATGGAACGCCAGGCCCGGGCGCATTTCGGGTCGTCGCGCCGTACGTGCCCAATCCAGTGAACGACCTGTTCGGCGAAGGCGGCGGCGTATTTTTCGTCCTTGGTCATGGCGTAGGCCTGGCCGAGGCATATCCAAAACCGCATGCGGTTCAGGGCGAAGACCCACTCGGGATCGTCCTTGGGCATGTGGAGCCAGTCTATCTCGCCGACGAAGCTCACGGCCTCGTAGGTGCGCTCCATGTCCCAGCGCAGGTTGAATAGGAATTTCCTGTTTACCGCGTCGTCGGCCACGGAGATAACCTCGCGGGCCGCGTCGGGGCAGTTATCGATGACATAGGACGCGATGGCGTCCCGGTCGTCCATGAAAAAGCGCATGATGCCTCCGTTACCAGTAGGGAACCCATTTCCGCGCGAGGCGCGTCAGGGCCTCCATGTAAAAGTAGTCGCCCCAAGCGAGGCTTTCGTCCACGCCCTCTTCGGTACAGGCGTTGTACGGCGACTTTTTGCTGTACGTTCCGTGGAGGAGGAGCCCCTTCCCCGGGGCGGGACTTCCCGCGGCGTAACGGCGCGCGAGGCTCCCGACCATCCGGCGCGCGACGGCGCGGCAGGTTTCGGCAAAGGCCGCGAGACCCGCCTCGGGCGCGTTGGCCTTTGCTGCCCGGGCCGACAGCTCTCTCGCCATTTCGAGGAGACCGCAGGCCACGATTGCGGCGCTGGAGGAATCCCTGGGCTCGCTGGAATCGCCCGGCTGATAGCTTCCCTTCCCGTCCACCGCCTCGGCGGCGAAAACCAGGTCCCAGTACGGAACGAGGTCTTTCGGCAACCGGGAAAGGTAATAAGACGCGACGCCCTTGAAGAGTTCCAGGATCGACGGATCGGGGTTTCTTCCGTAGGCGAGCGCGAGGCCGTACACGGCCCAGGCCTGGCCGCGGGCCCAGGAAGAATCCGCGCGGAAGCCCTGGCAGGTTTCGCCCCGCACTCCCTCCCCGGTTACGGGATCCATGAAAAAGGTATGGAAGGTCGACCGATCGGGCCTGAAAGAATGGGCGAGGCAGGTCGCGGCGTGGCGGTCCGCCTTGTCGGAAAATTCCGGCTCCCCGGTTTCCTCCGCCGCCCAGTACAATAGGGGAAGGTTCATGAGGCAGTCGATGATGAAGCGGTAATTCGCCCGCTCGCCCATCGCGCCCCAGGCCTGGAAGAATCCGCCCCGTTCCTGAAACCGCGTCAGCAATTGGCGCGCGCCGAGGATCGCTGCCTCCCGGGCCCGTTCGTCGGAGAGGAGCTTCCAGGGAGCGACGCAGCTCGGCGAATAGAGGAAGCCCATGTCGTGGTGGTCCACGGACACCTTGCGGACGATGCGGTCATGGAAGCTTTCCACGTACGCTTCGCCGGCCTCACGAAACGCACGGTCGCCGGTGCGTTCCCAGGCGAGCCAGATTTCCCCGGGCCAAAACCCGGTAGTCCACTGATCGTTGGCGCAGGGCGGGTAAGAGCCGTTCACCGAAGAATGGTATTGGCAGCGCCCCGCGTAAATCGGGAGGTTCATTCGCGCTTGGGTAACGGCCAGGTCCAAGGCGGAGCTCGCCTCCGCGTCGCCTATCGGCGCTGCCGACTCACCCGCCGCGAACGTTCCGCCCGCGAATTCAAATTCGGTCGATGACATCGTCGATCCCCTATCCCTTCAGGCCCGCCGACGCGATGCCCTCGACGAAGAAGCGCTGCAGCGAGAGGAACACCGCGATAACGGGAACGAGAACCACGGTGGAAGCGGCCATGATCAGGCCGTACTCCGAGGAGTATTGGGTGATGAACATGCGGATGCCGATCTGGATCGTCTTGAGGCTCGTCTTCGTCAGGTAGATCATGGGCCCGAGGAAGTCGTTCCACGTGTTGACGAAGGTGAAGATGGTGAGGGTCGAGAGGGCGGGCTTGGAAAGGGGCAGCATCACGTGCCACCAGATTCCGTACTCGCTCATGCCGTCGATCCTCGCCGCCTCGCACAGTTCGTCGGGAACGCTTTGGTAAAACTGGCGCATGAGGAATACGCCGAAGGCCGAGAAGGCCTGCAGGCAGATAATGCCGATATGCGAGTTCGTCAGGTGGAAGCCCCGCATCATGATGAACTGGGGAACCATGTACACCTGCCATGGCATCGCGATGGTGGCCACGTAGCCGAGGAAGAGGGCGTTCCGGAAGGGGAAACGCAGCTTCGCGAAGGCGTAGGCCGCGAGGCTCGAGGTGAGAAGCTGGAGGAGGGTCACGATGAGGGTAAGCTTCGCGGTGTTCGCGATAAAAAGGCCAAGCGGTATCTTCGACCAAATATCCGCGTAGTTTTTCCAGCGGGGCAATTCGGGAATCCACTGGATCGGGAAGCGGAAAACGTCCTTATCCAGCTTAAGCGAGGCGGACAGCATCCACGCGAAGGGGACGAGCATGAAGGCGCTCATGGCGATAAGGCCGAAATAGAGGGCGGCACGGCCGAAGGGTATCCCGGGGACGAGGCGGTTCCGTTTCATGAGTATCTCCTTTCGCCCCGGAACTGTACGACCGTAACGGCGAGCACGAGGGCGAAAAGCACCAGCGCGATGGCGCTCGCGTAGCCGAGGTTCCACGAGAGGAACGCCGTGTTGTAAATGTGGTAGACGAGCACGAGTGTCGAGGTTCCCGGGCCGCCCTGGGTAATCATGTAGATCTGGTCGTACACCTTGAAGCACTGGATCGTCAGCATGATGAGGACGAAGAAGGTGGTGGGCGAGAGTTGGGGGACGGTGATGAAGCGGAACTTGTGCCACGCGTTCGCGCCGTCAAGGTCGCCCGCCTCGTAGAGCTCGGGGTTGATTCCCTGAAGGCCCGCGAGGTAGATGATCATGTAGTAACCCATGTTCTTCCACACGCTGAAGAGGATAACCGTGAGCATGGCCCAGTCCTTGCTCGCGGCCCAGCCGGGAAGGCGTTTCACGCCGAGCGAGGCGAGCAGCATGTTTACCGGGCCCTTCGCCGGGTTGAATATCATGTTCCATACCACGGCGACCGCCACGAGGGAGGCGACGTAGGGGAAAAAGCTGACGGACCGGAAAAAATTCCTGCCCGCGATTTTCTGGTTTAGAAGCATCGCGAGCCCCAGGGAGCAGGCGATGGTGAGCGGCACGGTGCCGCCGGTATACAGGATCGTGTTGAGGAGCGCGGTCTTGAACTGGTCGTCGTCGAAGAGCCGGGCAAAGTTATCGAGCCCGGCGAAGGTTATGGGATTCGAGCCGTCCCAATTGAGGAAGGCGAGAACGAAGGCGAAAATGATGGGGCCGAGGGTAAAGACCGCGAAGCCTATGAAGTTCGGCGCGATGAAGCTGTACGCCACGATGGACCGCTTAAGGGTGCGGGACCGCGATGGCTGGCCGGGAGCCGGGGTGGTATGCATGGTGTCCTTCCGGTTGCGAAAACCGCCCCGGCCCCGCCTTCAAGGGGCGCGGTCGGGACGGCGATCGGGGGATGGGGGAATTATTTCCCGAGAATCTTGGAAACGTCCTTGCCCATTTTGGCGAGGCCGTCGTCAAGGCCGATGTTGTCGGTCATGATATTGTCGTGGTTCTGGTTCAGCACGACCTCGATCTCGCCGGCCTTCGGGTTGAGGGGCATCTCAAGGTAGGTCTTGTATACGTTGAGGGCCTCTTTCGAATTCGGGTCGGCGGGGAAGCCGTCCTTTGCCGCGATGATGGCGGTGATCTTGTCGTTGTGGATCGCGGGGATCGTGCCGGTGGTCGCCACGATCGCTGCCCCTTCCTCGCCGGAAACGAACCTCACGAAGTCGAGCGCGGCGGCCTGCTTCTTGGAACCGGCGCTCACGCCGATGGAGGTGATGGTGCCCAGGGTGGTACCGGCCTTTACGCCCGCGGGATGCGGGTATTTCACGAGGCCCCAGGCAGCGCTCTTGGACTCGCCCGACTTGACCTTGGCGATCTGCGTCGAGATGAACCAGGAACCCATGTTCATCATGGCGACGGAGTTGTTGTAAAACACGCCGGAATAATGGGTGCTGGAAGTCTTCAGGGTCGCGTAATCCTGGCAAATGCCGTCTTTTTGCTGGTTGAGGATGATCTGGTAGTAGGGCTTCAGGAAGGTATAGTCGGTATCGATGATCGTGTGCTTGCCGTCGAGGATTCCGAAGAGCTGCACCGCGCTGCGCCAGGTGTGGTAGTGGGAACCGTACACCTTGTCGGCGCCGGTGCCGCTGGTCATCTTCCTGGCGAGGGCGTCGTACTGCTCGAAGGTCATGTCGTTGGTCGGATAGGCGACCCCGGCCTTGTCGAAGAGGGCCTTGTTGTAATAAATGAGCCAGAAGTCGCTGCGGAAGGGAAGCCCGTAGTATTTGCCGTCCACGGAAATCTGCTCGACCGTGCCGCCGAATACCGAGGTGTCGATCTTCGCCTTGGAGGCGTAATCGTTGAGGGCGACGAGCTGGCCGGCCTTCACGAGGTTGTTGTAGCCGGGGATGTCCTTGATGGTCACCACGTCGATGGTGTCGTCGCCGCCGGTGAGCTGGGTGCTCAATACGGTCATGTAATCGTTGGAACCGAGATCGAGCATTTCGATCTTGACGTTCGGGTTCGCGGCCTCGTAGGCGTCGATAAGGGGCTTGTAATAGGTAGTGGAATTAATGTCCCAAAGGGCCCATTTGAGGGTGGTCACCCCGGGTTCTGCCTTGGTCTCCTTGCCGCCGCCGGCGAAGGCGAGGGTAATTGCCGCGAAAAGCGCCGCCGCGATCGCGACGCCCTTTTTTGATATACGCATGTATTCCTCCTTTGCGTAGTCGCTTCGCTGACAGTGTACGGCCGGAATTCCGAAACGCGACATGAACGATTTTACCCGAAACATTCATTTTCCACCGCTATCGGGCCGCGATCGCGGAAGGCCCCGGCGAAACATGCATTATCTTCGACCCGTCATGCACAATCTTCCGAACCTTCCGAAAGGGCCCCGAAAAAGTTTGACAACTTAGGGGAACCTGGCGGAAAATCCCAAAACGCAGGTATAGTATTGAACATGATCGAGCCTTTCGGCGCCCGCAGGCGACGCACGATAAAAAACAAGATTACCCTTATAACCGTGCTGTTCTCCCTCGTGATCGCCGTAATACTCGCGTCGGTCAGCTACGTCTTCTTCGGGACCTACGCCCGCCGCAGCGTCGTTCAGTCGGCGGAATTCAACCTGCGCGTCCTGGGCGGCCTGATCGGGAAGGAACTCTCCGACTTCGACCTCGTTACCCGGTGGGCGCTGACGAACGGCCAGATACTCCAGTGGCTCGCGGAAGGCGACGGAAACCCCCGGCTCACCCTGGATACCTTCGACCGGCTCAGGGACGAATTCGCGAGCTCGGCTTCCCGGGAATACGTGACCCGGATCATCGTGGCGAGCCTCGATCTCGGCCGATTCCTCCAGGTCGGAAACACCTCCGAGGATACCTCCCCGGTCACTAAATACAATCTCGGCCTCCTCGGCCTCGCGGGAACCGAAACGCCCAGGGTATACGGGGGCTGGGAGGACGATCCCTTCACGTCTCCCGTCAATCCCGGGATCTTTACCGTCGTTCGGCCCGTCAGGGCGCCAGGGGGAGGGAACGTAGTGGGGTACGTGTATCTCGCGGTTTCCGCGAACGTACTCCTCGAGCGGCTCCGCGACTACCCGCTGCGGGAGGGCTGCGACTTTTTCCTGACCGCCGGGGAATCGACCTGGCGAGTCGAGGGGAACCGCCTCGCGAGGGTTCCCGACAATTTCGCGCCCGTCTACGACGGGAACGCCGACACGCTGGGCCGCGATACCCTCGTCGGGGAGGTCCGCGTCGCCCCGGGCGTCCGCAAGCCCGTCGTCACCTGCCCCCTGGGCATTCCCGGCCTGGCCCTCTCGCAGACCGTTTCGATCCGGGCCACCGGGGTTGACCGCGACCTTTTCGCCGCGGTCCTCGCCATCATCCTCGCGTCCATGCTCGCCTTCGGCTTTCTCATCTCGCTGGTCCTCGGCCGGGCGATCACGAAACCGGTATTGAAAATCAGGCGCCGGCTTTCCTCGATCGCGGCAAGCGATTTCGCCAGGGACGACGGCATAGAATGGGACAACGAGCTCGGGGACATCGGCCGCGGGATCAACGACATGTCCGCCGAGATCGAGTCGCTCCTTGAAACGAGGGTCGCCGACGAACGGAAGAAAAAGGACCTCGAGTACCGGATGCTGCAAAGCCAGGTCAACCCTCATTTCCTCTATAATACCCTCGCCTCGATCAAGTGGATGGCGACGATTCAGGGGGCGACCGGAATCGCCGAGATGACCACGGCCCTCGCGCGGCTCATGAAAAACGCCATCAAGGAATCGAGGACCGTCGTGCCCCTACGCGACGAGATCGCCCTCCTCGACGACTATTACGTCATCCAGCGGTATCGCCACGGGAGCGCGATCCGGTTCGAAAAGGACGTCGAAGGGGGGTTGCTCGATACCCCGGTTCCCTGTTTCGCCCTCCAGCCCCTCATGGAAAATTCGATCTTCCACGGCATCGAGCCGAACGGGGGAATCGGCTACGTCCGGCTGGGCGCCAGGCTTAGGGAAACGGGCGACGTCGAGATTACGCTGGAAGACGACGGCGTCGGCTTTCCCGAAGAAGGCGGGCCGGAACGCGCCTCCGGCGACGATTCGGGCCTCTTCGCGAAGATCGGCATCGAAAGCGTGGACATGCGGATCAGGCACGCATTCGGGGAGCGTTACGGCCTTCGCGTCGGGCGCGGCCCGAAGGAAGGTACGATCGCGACGCTGACCGTTCCTGGCCCGGGCGCCGCCGGGGCGAAGGGAGGCGAATGAAATACAAGATCGCCATCGCCGACGACGAGCCCCTGGTCATCGTCGGGCTCAAGTCCATGCTCGACTGGGAAGCCCTGGACATGGCCGTGGTCGGCACCGCGAAAAACGGCGAGCAGCTCATGAGGCTCATCGAGGAGGCCTCGCCGGATATCGTGATTACCGACGTGAGGATGCCGGTCCGCTCGGGACTCGACGTAATGGCCGAATGCGCCGCGAGGTTCGGCAGGAAGCCCCTGTTCATCGTGCTCACCAGCCACGAGGAATTCGCCTACGTCAAGCAGGCCATAGACTGCCAGGCCGTTAACTACCTCGTGAAGATCGAGCTCTCCCCGGAAAGCCTCCTCGAGTCCCTGAGGCGGGCCATCGCCATGCTCGCGGAAAGCCGCGGCCCGGAAAGCCGCGGGGATTATCGGCCGGATACCCAGCACTTCGCGGATAAATTCCTGGTCCGCCTCCTGAACGGGCTCTTCGAGTCCCGCAGGGACTTCGCCGGACAGATGGACGCCCTGGGTATTTCCTTCCCGGGGGATTTCTTCTTCGCGGCTTACTGCGGCATGGAGGATATTGACCGCACTAAGGGGTCCCGGGACCGGCAAATCTCCCTCTTTTCAAGTTCATTGGGGATCGTTCGCGATACCATGGACCGCTTTCTCGATTGCCGCATCGTGAGCCTCGACATAAGCCATTTCGCCGTCGTTTTCTGCGGGGATATCCGGGACGCCGCCCGGCTTGCCGACCAGGCGAAGGAAGCCCTCACCCACGCGATCGGCCTGGTCAGGAACTATTTCGCGGTCACCCTGAAGATCGCCTCGGGACGGCCGGTCTACGACGCCTGGGACCTCCACGAATCCTTCGCCTCGGCCCGGAAACTCTATTCCCGGAACGGCGGACCCGCCTCCGGGCCCCTTTTCTTCGACCGGGGGGACGAAGCCGACGATGCCTCGGGTTTCGACCTTTCCGCTTACCGCGACGACCTGTCCCGCTCCTTCCGCGAAGTCGATCTCGACTCCCTGGCCGATACCCTCGGCCGGGTCGTCACGTCCCTCCGCGAGTCCGCGCCGGACCATGCCCACGCCATGGACGCCGCGTCGGGAATCCTCTTCATGGCGGCCTCGCTCCTTCCCGACGGGGAGGAAATCCTGACGGAAATCTTCTCCCTCGAGCGCCTCGGGTACCGGGTGCTCTACGAATACAAAACGGCGGAAGAATGCGTCGCCTGGATAGCCAGGCTCCGCGACGGGCTGGTCGCTACCCTGGGCGGGCGCCGGCGGGATTACCGGGAAACGGTAATCGCCCGCGTGCGGCGGTACATCGACGAAAACGTCGACCGAAAGCTCACGCTCGGCGAGGTCGCGTCGATCCACGGGCTGAGCCAAAACTACCTGAGCACCCTGTTCTCGCGCTACGCCGGATGCAGCTTCGTGGAATACGCGACCAGGGCGAAAATCTCCGAGGCGAAACGCATGCTCCTCGCGGGCGAATCGAGGATTCAGGACGTGGCCGAAAGGCTCGGCTTCGAAAGCGCCTTTTATTTCAGCAAGGTCTTCAAGAAAACCGAGGGCGTGTCGCCCCGGGAATTCGCGCAACGGGGGAACGGCCATGTATCGGGAACGATTGAGTAAGCTGCCGGAAGGCTTTCGCCGCTACGATCCCTTCCCGGGGATCGAAGACCGCGCCTTCTGGGGGTCCCTCGACCCCGCCGCGGCGGCGAGTCTCGTCGCCGCCGGGGAAAGCCGCCTGGGATACGGGTATCCCGCCCTTCCGCCCTCGCTCTACCTGGACTTCACTCGGACGGGTAACCGAAGCCGATTCGAGGAACGCTACTTCGCCCGCCGGCGCACCCTTAACGATTTCGCCCTCGCCGAATGCGTCGCCGCCGACGGGAGGTTTCTTGACGGGGCGATCGACGGCATTGACGCGATCTGCTCGGAATGGGGCTGGCAGCTCCCGGCCCACAATTCGTATATCCGCGATACGCCCCAGCTTCCCCTGCCCGACCACGGTCGCCCGGTCCTCGATCTTTTTGCCTGCGAAACCGGCGCCCAACTCGCCGTAACGGTCGGCCTTCTCGGTTCCCGGCTCGACGCGGTAAGCCCGGCAATCGGCGAACGGGCCCGCGCGCTCGTCCGGGAGCGAATTATCGGGCCGTACCTCGGCGAGCACTTCTGGTGGATGGGAAAGGGCGACGAGCCCATGAACAACTGGACGCCCTGGTGCACGCAAAACGTCCTCGTCGCCGCGGGGCTTTTAGGCCTCCCCCCCGACGCCATGGGGTCGATCGTCGGGAAGGCCGCGGCCAGCCTCGATTTTTTCCTCAAGGATTACGGCGACGACGGATGCTGCAGCGAAGGGGCGCAATACTACCGGCACGCGGGACTCTGCCTTTTCGGCGCCACGGAGATTCTCGAGGCGCTTGCGCCCGGTGTATTCGCCCCCGTCTATAGGGAAACGAAAATCAGGAATATCGCGCTCTACGTCCGGAACGTTTACGCGGGGAACGGCTACTACGTTAACTTCGCCGACTGCTCCCCCGTCGCCGGGCCCGCGGGCGCCCGGGAATACCTTTTCGGCAAGCGGGTCGCAAGCGCCGAGCTCATGGACTTCGCCGCGAGCGACTTCCTGACGAAGGTTGACTACGCCCTCCCGGACGAAATCAACCCGCTCTACCGCGTCCAGTCCGTCGCCGCGATCCCCGAGATACGGGCCTATGCCGGGGAACGCGGCGCTTCGGTCCGGAACCCGTTCGCCTCGCCTCGGGAATTGCCATCCGAACCGCCGATTCCGGACGTCTGGTACCCGAGCGTCGGCCTCCTGATAGCCCGTTCCCGTTCGCTGTGCCTCGCCGTGAAGGCCGGTTGCAACGGCGACAGCCACAACCACAACGACACGGGTAGCTTTACCCTCTATAAAAACGGCCGGCCCTGCTTCATCGATATCGGGGTGGAAACCTATACGGCCAAGACCTTCTCTCCCGGGCGGTACGAGATTTGGACCATGCGGTCGGATTGGCATAACCTGCCGACCTTGAACGGGTACATGCAGGAAGCGGGCCCGGAATTCGCCGCCCGCGACGTTGAGCCGCGTATGGGCGAGGACGAAACCTCCATTTCCATGGAACTAGTCGGCGCCTGGGGCAAAGCAAGCGGCGCGCTGTCATACCGCCGCAATGTAACGCTCGATAAAAAGTCGGAACGGATGACCGTCGATGACAGGTATGACGGGGAAGGACCGGCGGTACTCAACCTGATTACCGAACTGAGGCCCGAACCGTTTGCCGGCGGGATACGTATCGGAGACCTTGCCTTCGCGGCGATCGGGGGAGAAACGGGAGATATCGGGATCGACGAGGTACGAATCGAGGATCCGCGGCTCGCCCTCGCCTGGAAGGACCGCGTGTATCGGGTCCGCCTTCCCTTCGCCGACGCGATTACCCTAACCATCGAATAGGAGCGGAGAGAATGAGCCTGGAGCTGAGCCTAACCGACGCGCGAAAAACGGGAAACGAGATCAATCTCACCGTCGAGAGGGAATACGAAAGCGGGGACGAGATCGTCCTCAAGTCGGACGGGGCGGGCCGCCATGCGGTAATCCGGTTTGACGAAACCCTGCCCCCTACCCTTGTCTATCTTTCCGGGCCCGAGTTCAGGTTCCCGATTCCCTTCGCCGAAAGTCGGGTCGGCTACTCTCCCCGGGCGTTCGCCGGCGCGAGGCACCTGATCTCGGCGCGATACGCGACGGAACGCGAAATTTCCGCATACCGCAACCTTGCCCTGAATCCCCACGATTTCGGCTCGAACGCCTCGGCCTATCCTCACGCCGAGGCGAACGTCGTGACTCGGGGAGAAACGGCCTTCGCCGCCAGAAACGCAGTGGACGGCCTCACCGCGAGCGACGGTCACGGCGAATGGCCCTGGACCAGCTGGGGAATCAACCGCGATCCCGAAGCGCGCATAACCGTCCGCTTCGGCCGGACCGTCCGACTCGACAGGGCCGCGATATACATACGGACCGATTTCCCCCACGACGCGTGGTGGCGATCGGCAACCCTCGCCTTCTCCGACGGTAGCGAGACGCTCCTGACGCTTGAAAAGCGCGAAGGGGCTCAGGGGTTTTCCTTTCCGGAACGCGACGTAGAATGGGTACGCCTTGAGCGCCTCGCGAAGGCGGAGGCCCCCTCGCCTTTCCCGGCCCTCACGCAGATCGAGCTTTACGGGACCGAAACTTTCTCGTGATTTGACCGCCCGCATGCCGGGAACGGCGGCCTTTCCCGGCCCTTACCCAGGTCGAGCTTTACGGGACCGAAACTTTCTCGTGATTCCCTTGTCTACCTACCGGTCGGTAGCAACCGAAGCTAACAAACCAAGGTTACCGACCGGTAGGTAAGGCCATGACGCCCTCGCCCTTACCCAGGTCGAGCTTTACGGGACAGAAACTTTCTCGTGATTCCCTTGTCTACCTACCGGTCGGTAGCAACCGAAGCTAACAAACCAAGGTTACCGACCGGTAGGTAAGGCCATGACAGAACCGAAACCTTCTCGTGATTTGACCGCCCGCATGCCGGGAACGGCCTATTAATCCGCTGAAGACAGGCCCGGCTTCGTCACTGCCCTGAGAAAGATAACCATCGCGGCCGTTTGCACCGCGACCGAGAAGACCACCAGGGGCACCGGGCCCCACGTGTCGTAAAGCAGTCCGATGACGGCGCTTCCGACGAACCAGAACGCGCCGAATACGGTATTGAACATGCCGAAGGCGCGGGCCCGCCGATCCTCGGGAACCCGGTCCCCGATGGCCGCCTTGAGGATCGATTCCTGGGTGCCCACGCTAATTCCCCACAGGGCCATGCCCGCGAGAATCCAGCCGAAGGAGCCGAGAAAAACGAGCGGCGCGGTGAAAACCTCCGCCACGAACAGGGCGGCGAGGGCGACGAGCCCGAATCGGTCGTAGAGCACGCCGAAAACGATGGCCGCGACCGCGTCCACCGCCATGGCACCGGCGTACAGGAGGGGTATCGCGTCCGCGTTAAAGGTTCCGGCGTTTTTCAAGTGCAGCCCGATGAGGGGGAAATCCGTAATGCCCATGGCGAGCAGGCCGCTGGCGAGGGTAATGACCCAGAACGCGCGCGGAAAGCCCTTGCCGTTAAACGGCGGCGTTTTGGTCTTCACCTCGAAACGGTCCGGATGGGGAAAGACAAAGCGCGCGGTCAGGGCGAGGGCGACGACTATGGCCGCGGGAATGAACAGGAGCAAAAGCCCCTTTCGGTATACAGCCAAATCCGCCCCGCCGTTTTTCGCGATGAGCAAAAGGGAAAACAGCGCCGGGCCGAGAAAGGCGCCGACCTGGTCCATCGCCTCGTGGAGGCCGAAGCCGAACCCGCTGCCCGTCCGTTTGGCCGCGAAGGAGAGCACCGCGTCGTTGGCGGGTTTCCGGATCGCCTTGGCGGCGCGTTCGAGAAAGAGGAACGCAACCGCGAGTTCCCAGCCGTCCAGAAAGGCCATAAGGGGGAACGAGGCCATCTGGACCGCGTAACCGACGATAATGAAAAGCCAGTATTTTTTCGTCCGGTCGGCGAGGGAACCCGAAACCAGCCGGAGGGCGTATCCGGCGAATTCGCCGATTCCCGCCGCGGCGCCAAGGGCGAAGGCGCTGGTGCCCAGCAGTTTGAGATACTGGCCGACCACGCTCCTGCCGCCCTCGTAATTCATGTCGGCGAACAGGCTTATGAAGCCAAACATAACGATGAAGGCAATCGCCCCTGCCTTCGTGAATCGTCCCGCGTCTTTCTCCGTCATGAAAACCTCCCTCTTAAAAAAACGTTATCGTATGCGGTTACTTTAGCCTTAATTCATTCGGGGTTCATGGATATTATAGAGGTCTTGGAGTAGAATTGTTACCGGGGAGAGTATCGATGGCTACAAAAAAAGTACTAATACTATTCGGCGCCGCCGCGCTGATTCTCGCGCTTTCGTCCTGCACGAGCTTACGCGCGAATATGCTCCTCCTTCAGGAGACTACCCGGGAGGAAAAGGCGGGCCTGCTATTCCAGGACGGCCTTCAAAAGTATCAATCGGTCATATTGCGGGACCAGGACCTGACCGCGATACCCGCTGTCCGCACGCGCTTCAGCGACGCGTTGAAGCTTGACCCGGAACACGCCGGGGCGAAGAAGTACCTCGCCGATCTTGAGGCCTTCCGCACCAAGCAATTCGCGCTGAACCTCGCCACCGCCAACGAGCTTTCCAAAAAGGGAAAACGCACCGCGGACCAGGACTACGATTACGTGGTGGCGGTAAAAAAGCTGAAGCAGCTCGACTCGGGCGCGCCCGAGACTAAAATACTGTCGAAAACCACCGCAGAACTGAGGACCGAGGTGATCAAGTCCCGTTCCGACGAACTCGCGGCCATGCAAAGGGAAATCGACGCGGAAACCGACCGCTCGGCGAAACTCAAGAAACTCAATGGCGCGAAGCGCCTTGCCGACAGCATTATCTTCATCGACCCGATCAATCCCTCCGTTGGCCTTGCCAGGGAGGGGATAGAAAGGAAAATCGAGGAACTTACCCAGGCGCAAGCGGCCGACGTCGCCCAGGCGCCGGTTAAGGAGGCCGCCGCAGCACCGGCCAAAACGCCGGCTAAGGCTCCCGCGAAAGCCCCTGCCAAGGCAACGGCCAAGAATGCGCCGCCCGCCCATGACTACGACGCGGATATCCAGGAAATTCTCGGTACCATAGACGTTCAGATCAAGGCGCGCAAGCCCGCCGAGGCGATGAATATCGTCAGGGCCAACCAATCGAGGCTGAACGTAAAGGCCAACCAGGACAAGCTGGCCGCCAAGAAAGCCGAGGTGCAAAAACTGGCCGCCTCGATCTATCAATCGGGCATTGCCGCGTATAACGACGAGGATTACGAGACGGCCCGGGAAGCGTTCCTGAAGGTCGTTCAGTACGACGCGGGCTACGAGCAGGCGCAGGCCTACCTGGACCGTTCCGAAACCAAATTGCGCGCCCTGTCGGGCACCTGACGCGGAGACCGACATGATCAGTAAACCGAATACGTTCGAGGTTTTCGACCTGCTCCTTTCGGCTGCCCTCGTCGGCTGGTTTTTCGTTCCCCTCCCGGGAGGCTCCGCGGGCTCGGGCCCCGAGTCTTTTAGCGCGTGGAACATGGCGCTCGCCTTCGGCGCCGCGCTGGGCCCCGGTCCCGAAGCGGCCCTCGCCCCCTTCCTGTTCGCGACCTTTCTCGCGCCGCTGTTCGCGGCTTGGCGTCTTACGGTCTTCTTTACCCGGCTCAGGCTCGTCGGCTTCCTGTCGGCGAACTCGCTCGTCACGGGAGCCGGCCGGATTATCGTGACGGGCGCGCTCGTGGTTATTTCCCTGCTGCCGGTCCTGGTTTTCGCCGACTCGAACGGCTGGTTCGCCGCGCAGAAGCCGGCCTCGTGGGGCTCGCCGGCGCTCATCCTCGCGATCAATATCGCCTCGGTCTGCGTGTTTCTCGCCCGATTGAACCGGAAAAACCCCATATTCCTGGAGTACCGGGCCTTCCGTAAAACGGCGGGGGGCAAGGGCTTGTCGTCGAAGCAATTGAGGGGCGCGGCCTTTCTCGACGTGTTTTTCCGCATCCGAAGCAAGCTCTTTTTCGCGTTCATCGGCATCATTTCGGTGATCCTCCTCGTGCTCAGCGTAACCCTCCTGAGAAACTACCGTACGACCATCATGGAAGCCGTGGCGGACGGGGCGCGAAGCCAGGTGGAACAGGCCTCCGCCGCGTACCGGGTAAACCTGGGCGACTCCATCGCCATGGTCGAATACATGAACCGGCAGGTGGAGATGAACCGGGGGGCGACCTTCACGTACCACGACCTGACGGTCTATACCGACCTCTCCAAAGAGGTATACCTGGACGATCCGTCGCCGAACGTGGGCGATTACCGGGCGGAGTTTTCCACCCTCGAACCCGCGACCCGCAATCCGGAACTGCCCGCCCTTTCGGCCGACGACGCGGCCGCGTGGCTTTCGGCCATCGCCGCGGGCAACCGGGTAATCGCGAAAGACGATCCGGTCGCGGGCACGGCGGCGTATACCAGCCCCATCGTCAAGATCGACACGGTCCGCAAGGGCGAGGAGAGAATCCGCAGGGAGCGTCTCCTGGGCTTCTCGGTCATGACGTTCGACCGGAACGTGATCATGCGCCCCTATTACCGCACCCGCGTCGCCGTAATCCTCATCACGGCCTTTTTTATCTACCTCTCCGTCGTGCTTACCTATCTCGTGGGGAACTATATCGTGAACCCGCTTTTGTTCCTGCGCATGAACGTGAGGAAGATAGCGGACATCCTCTCCACGATGATCCACGGCGAGACCAGGGTGGCCGCCTCCGCCCTGGTATACAACGACTGCGTGACGAGCAGGGACGAAATAAAGTCCCTATCCTTCGAGATCAACGAAATGGTCTCGGTAATTCGGGGCATCGTGCCCTACATCTCCGCCTCCACCCTAAAAAACGCCGAAAGCGGCGCTACTTCCACCTCGCGAAAGGAACTCGCCTTCCTGTTCACCGATATACGCGGCTTCACCACCATGTGCGAGGGCATGGAGCCCGAGGAGGTGGTGACGGTGCTCAATCGGTACCTTGACCTGGAAACGGAGATTATCCTCAATAACCACGGCGACGTGGACAAGTTCGTCGGAGACGAGATGATGGCCTTCTTCGAGGGCCCGATGAAGGAAGTCAACGCCTGCCGCGCGGCGATGGAGATACGCCACGCCATGATGGAGGAAAAGGAACGCCGGGAAAGGGAAGGCCTGCCCGTGGTTTCAATCGGGATCGGCATAAACGTGGGACCCGTCGTTTTCGGCTCGGTCGGCGCGCGCGACCGCATGGATTTCACGTCCATCGGCGATACGGTAAACCTGGCAGCACGGCTCGAGGGGGCCAATAAGGCGTACGGCTCCAAGTCGTTGATCACCGAGGCCGTCTACGAAAAGGTGAAGGAAGAATACCTGTGCCGCGAGATCGATATGATCGCCGTGAAGGGAAAAACCGAGCCGGTGCGCATCTTCGAGGTGCTGCAGGAAAAGCCCCGCGCGCAGCCGAAACTCATAGAGATAAAGACGCACTTCGAAAAGGGATTGGAAGCCTACCGAAGGGGCAAGTGGGAGGCCGCGCAGAAGTTCTTCGCGAAGAACGTGGACCTGTTCGGCGACGCCCCCTCGGCGGCCTATCTCGAGCGCGTGCGCGTGTACGCCAAGAATCCGCCGCCCCCGGGCTGGGACGGCGTGTTCAGGATGACGGTGAAGTAATCCGCTAGGACGGGCCGCCCGTTCGGGCCGCCCGCTACCGTTCCTCTCGGAAATAGGGAACGCCGAGCCCTTTCGGGGCCTGGTGTTCCTTTTTTTTGCGCCGGGCGATGAATACCAGCACCGCGATGGTGGCCACGTAGGGCAGCATGTCCAGGAGCCGGGGCGATAGCGCGACCTTTTTCCCGAAGAAGGAAAGGTCGGCGTTCTGGAATTTAAAGCCGATCCCCTTGAGCGCGCCGAAGGCATAGGCCGCGAAGATCGCCTTGACGGGGTTCCAGGAGCTGAAGATTATCAGGGCAACGGCGATCCACCCCGCGCCGGCGGTTATGTTTTCCTGCCACCGGGGCACGAACACCAGGGAAAGATAGGCGCCGCCCACGCCGCACAAGAAGCCGCCCGACACGATATGGGCGTACTTATAGAGCGACACGTTGATTCCCGACGCGTCCGCGGCGCCCGGGTTTTCCCCCACGGCGCGCGCGTTGAGCCCGGCCCGCGTTTTGCCGTAATACGCCGCGATCAATACCGCCGCGACCAGGGCCAGGTGCACGTATACGCTCTGGTCGAAAAGCGCCGTGCCCAGGACGGGAACGTCGCGAAGCACCGGAACGGAAAGGGGCGCGAAGGCTTCCCGCACCGAATCCGGGAGGGACTTTCCGGAAAGGCCCTTTCCCAAATAGCCGGAAACGCCCGTGCCGAAAATGGTCAGCACCAGGCCCGTGACGACCTGGTTGCCCCGGAGCGTGACCGTTATCAGGGCGTACACCAGTGCTCCCGCCGCTCCCGCCGTTCCCGCGGCGATCACCGCGAGGGCGGGACTGCCGGTGGAAAGGGCCGCGGAAAAGCCGACGGAGGCGCCGAGAAGCATCATTCCCTCGATTCCGAGGTTCAGGTTCCCGACCTTCTCGCACAGGATTCCGCCGAGCACCGCGAAGAGGATATGCGTGCCCATCTGGACGGAGGTTTGCAGGAAATACGAAAGGGCTTCGACGAAGGGGCTCATTGGGTTACCTCCCCGGGCTTCCGCTCGCGGGCGGGCGCGGTTCGCGCGAACCGGTAGCGCACGAAAAACTCGCTCCCGAGCACGAAGAAAATGATGATTCCCTGGAGGATCGAGGCCACCGAGGCGGGAATTTTCATGGCGCTTTGCAGGAACGAGCCGCCCTGGATCAGCATGGAAAAGACGAACGAAACCGCCACGATGACCGGGGGCGAGAGCCGGGCGAGCCAGGTGGTTATGACCGCCGTGAACCCGAGGCCCCCCGAGAGCTGGTCCGTCAGCGACCGCTCGATGGCCGAGGCCTGCATCATCCCCGCGACGCCGCACAGCCCGCCCGAGAGCATGACCGCCACCAGGGTAATCCGGGTAACGCTCATGCCCGCGTAGCGCGCGGTGGTTGCGCTCTCGCCGAGCACGTCTATCTCGTAGCCCAGCTTCGTCTTCTTCAGGACCACGTAAAGCAAGCCCGTCAGGACGAGCGCGACGAGCCAGCCCGCGTGAATGCCGAACAGTTTCGGGATCACGGCATTGGCGGAAAAGGCGGCGATCTTCGGGAAGCCGTTCGCGGCCGGGTCCTTCCAGGGCCCGTACTGCAGGAACGAAATCCACTTGAGCGCCACGTAGTTGAGCATCAATGTTACCAGGGTCTCGCTCGCCTCGAAGCGGGCCTTCAGGGCGGCGGGTATCAGGGCGAAGGCGCCGCCGAAGCAAAAGCCCGCGAGGAACATCAGGGGCAAGAGGAAAAACGGGCTCAGGTTCGGCAGGGCGAACGCCACGAGGGAGGCGCCGAACGCGCCGAGGTAAAACTGCCCCTCCGCGCCGATGTTCCAGAATTTCATGCGAAACGCAACGGCGATGCCGAGCGAGAGAACGGTCAGCGGAATGGCCTTGTTCACGGTCTCGCGAAAGCGGTAGGCGGACGCGAGGGAACCCTGGACTATCTTCGCGAATACCTCGAACGGGTTATACCCGAGAAAGGCCATCATCGCGGACGAGGCGACCAACGCGGCGCCGGCGGCCGCGAGCCGCAGCAGGGTATCCCGCAGCGGCGACGAATCCGGACGGCTGACTATGTGAATCATGAGGCCTCCCCGCCGCGATGCCCCATCATCAGGAGCCCGATGTCTTCCTTGCTCGCGACCCGCGGATCGACGATCCCGGTAACGCGCCCGTCCGACATGACCATGACGCGGTCGCACAGTTCCATGAGCACGTCCAGGTCCTCGCCTACGAAGAGGATGGCCACGCCCTTTTTCTTCTGCTCGTTGAGCATATCGTAAATCGTGATGGAGGCCCCGATATCCAGGCCCCGAACCGGGTAGGCGGTAATAAGGAGCCGGGGGCCGAGCTCGATCTCCCTGCCGAGAAGGACCTTCTGAATGTTCCCGCCCGAAAGCTTGCGCACGATATGGTTTATCGAGGGAGTGGCGATGTCGTATTCCCGAACGATCCGCTCGGCGTGCGCCTTGCCCGCCTGCCGGTCCACGAAGGGACCCTTCCGGTCGTTGTAGCTTTTCAGGAGAATATTGTCGGTAATGTCCATCCCGGCCACGAGTCCCATGCCGAGGCGGTCCTCGGGGATAAAGCTCATGCTGATCCCCTTCTTGATGATTTCGCGGGGCGAATGGCCCAACACCTCGTCGCCGAGAAAACGGACAGAGCCGCCGTCCGCCTTCTGCAGCCCGGCGATGGCCTCGCACAGCTCCTTTTGCCCCGAGCCGGCCACGCCGGCCACGCCGAGGATTTCCCCGCCGTGCAGGTCGAAGGAAAGCGAGTCGAGGAGCCGCACGCCCTCGTCGTCGGTGACCGCGAGGTCCCGCACCGCGAGCATGGGCGCGGGCGAGCGTTCCGCCGCCTCGCGCCGGATGGAAAGGTCCACCGGCTCGCCGACCATCAGCTCGGTAAGCTCGCGGGGCGTGGTTTCCTCGGTGTTCACGGTGCCCACGCTCTCGCCGCGCCGGAGCACGGTCACGCGGTCGGAAATCGCCATTACCTCGTTCAGCTTATGGGTAATGATCACGATCGCGCAGTCCTCGTCGCGCATCTTCCGCAGGATCGAGAAGAGCCGCTCGGTTTCCTGGGGCGTGAGCACCGCGGTAGGCTCGTCCAGAATCAGCACGTTGGCGCCGCGGTACAGTACCTTGAGTATCTCGACCGTCTGCTTTTCGCCGACGGACATGTCGTATATCTTCTTGTCCGGGTTCACCACGAGCCCGAACCGCTTTTCCACCTGGTAAATCCGTTCCGAGATTTCCTTCCCGTTAACGAAAAGCCCGCCCTTCTCCCCCACGCTGATATTCTCCCGCGCGGTCATGACGGAAACGAGCTTGAAGTGCTGGTGCACCATCCCGATCCCGGCGCGTATCGCGTCGTCGGGAGAGGAAAAGAAACGTTCCTTCCCGCCGATCAGGATGCTCCCCGAGTCGGGGGTATAAATGCCGGAGAGCATGTTCACGAGGGTGCTCTTCCCCGAGCCGTTCTCGCCGAGGAGGGCGAGTATCTCGCCCCGGCGCACCGAGAGGCTCACCTTCCGGTTCGCGGTCACGCTGCCGAAGGATTTGGTTATGTCGCGCAGTTCCACGTAGGGCGCGTGTGTCGTCATGCCGTTTCGCTCCAAAATAAAAAAAGGACGGTTCCGGGCGCGGGCTTTCGCGCGGACCGGACCGTCCCGGCGGCCGCACCGAAAAACGGTAAACCGTCTTTCGGGCGCGGCGAAAAATCGGAATCAGTTCGGGACGTTTCCGATAACGCCCTCGACGAACCAGCCCATGTTCCAGACCTCGTCGTCGGTCATCGCGGTGCCGGCGGCGACCTTCACGGAGCCCGACTGGTCGGCGATGGGGCCGGCGAAGGGATTGAGCTCGCCGGAAACGATCTTGGCCTTCGCGGCCTCGACGGCCTCGGGCGTTCCGGGGGCGACGTTCGCGGTAAGGGCGTCCAGGGAGATCATGCCGGTATCGAGGCCGGTCCAGTAGGCCCGGGAGGTCCAGGTGCCGGCGAGGATCTGCTTCACGTCGTCGGTGTAGAAGGTCGCCCAGTGAAAGAGGGGGGCGGTCAGGTACGCGGCGGGGGCGGCGTCGGGGGTGGGGGTATTGTAACCGATGGCCCACGCGCCCTTTTCCTGGGCCGCGATCTGTGTGGCGGTGGTGTCCTGGTGCTGGGCCATTACGTCGCAGCCCTTGTTCAGGAGCTCGAGGGCGGCCTGCTTCTCCACGGCGGGGTCAAACCAGGTATTGGTCCAGATGACTTCCACGGTGGCCTTCGGGTTCACGGAGCGAACGCCGACGGTGAACGCGTTGATCCCGCGGATAACCTCGGGAATCGGCATGGCGGCCACGTAGCCGATCTTGCCGGCCTTGGTGCGGAGCCCGGCGACGATGCCGGCGAGATAGCGGGCCTGGTATACCTTGCCGAAGTAGGTGGAAACGTTGGCCGCGCGCTTGTAGCCGGAGCAGTGGCCGAAGTACACGTTCGGGAACTCCTCGGCCACCTTGAGCGTCCAGTCCATGAAACCGAAGCTGTTGGTATAGATCACGTTGCAGCCCTGATCGATCAGGTCGCGAATCGCCTTCTCGGCGTCGGCGTTCTCGGGAACGTTCTCTACGTACGCGGTCTTGATTCCCATCGCCTCGATGGCGAGGCGGCCTTGGTCGTGCGCCTGGGTATACCCCTCGTCGTTGTGGGTACCGATGTACACGAAACCGACCTTCATCGTGTCCTTGGTGAGCTGGGCCTGTGCCTTGCCGTCGTCGGCCTTCTTGCCGCAAGAGGTCGCGAAGAGCGCCGCGGCCATCGTCAAGAGAATGAGCGCCTTTTTCATTACTGAAACTCCTTTTATATGGAAGGGCCGGCTCTCTGCCGGCCCCCTCAATCGCCCGGTTTCGGTCAATCGCGAAACGTAATGCCCCCGTTCGGGTCCATGGAGTCCACGATCGCCAGCGACTCCACGCGAATTCCCTCGGAGCGAAGGCGGTCGCCGCCTCCCTGAAAGCCCTTCTCGATCGCTATTCCCACGCCCGCGACCGACGCGCCCGCCGAGCGGACGATGGAAACGAGCCCGTCGAGGGCCGAGCCGTGGGCGAGAAAATCGTCGATAATGAGCACGGATTCCCCGGCGGGGATATACTCGCGGGGCACGATAACGGTATTTACGGTTTTGTGGGTAAAGGAAGGGACCTGGGCGGAAAGGAGCTCGCCCGAAACGTTCGCCGACTTGGATTTTTTCGCGAACACCACGGGCACGTTAAAGTATTGCGCGGTGACGCAGGCGATGCCGATTCCGGAGGCCTCGATGGTCAAAATGCGCGTGACGGGGGTACCGGCAAAAATCCGCTCGAATTCGCGGCCCATTTCGTTGTAAAGGCCGATATCTATTTGCTGGTTCAGGAAACTTCCGACCTTCAGTATCGTCCCGTCCAGAACGACGCCGTCTTTCCTGATTCGCTCGATCAATGCCTGCATGCGAAATAATGACATTACGCGGGCCAATCTGTCAAGGTATGCGGAGGCCAGAAAAGAAGGCCAAAGAAGAGGCAGAAAGCGTCACGCGGCGCGAAGTCCGGCGTTGCCGGACCGAGCACCCGCGGAGCCCCCGCGGGCGAACGTCTTTGCCGGGGAGCGGGACGCTCGGGTCCCGACGGACCGGAGCCTACCCCTCCAGGCTTAATTCGCGATAATACTTCCGGAATGAGTCGGCGGTAAGGCCCTTTTCCAGCGCTTCCGCGCCCAGGCCCTCTTCGCGCAGGGCTTGCCGCAGGGCGCCGTTCGCCTGCCAGAACGTGCCGAGCCGGCCGCTCTGGCTGATATACCGGCTGCCCTCCCGGTCAAGGGCCCGAACGTGGCGGTTAACGGCGGCGAGATAGGCGCGCCGGCGGGCCGCGTTGTCGGTTATGAGGCTGGAGGCGATCCAGGCGTCGCCGGGATCGGCGAAGGGGAGCGCGCCCCATTCGCGCCCGAGCAGTTCCGCGAACAGGCGATCCGCGAGGGGGCATTCGAGGGAGCCTTCCGCCTTGACGACGGCGGCGGCGAGCAGGGTGAAATGGAAATGGGGCTCCGCCACGGATATGTCGTTGTGGGTCTTGAGCGTAAAGTAGCCGGCGGTCATGGCGGAGGTGTCGATCACCCGGCGGTCGGGAAGGGCTTCGGAAAAGGTTTTTCCCGTCTGGGCTTTCGCGACGAGCCGTTCGGCGCGCATGCGAACCTCGCCGTAGCGGCCGTAAAAAAAGGTGGGTACTATCATGGCGGCCATATAGTATACCAATCGCCCGATATAGTCTTCGCCCCGTTTGACACCGGGACGGTCCGCGACCTACAATGCCCCGGTACGGTTATGTACGAAAAACGCCAGGGGGCATTATGGAATTCGGCGCCACGCTCTACGTGCGAAACAGCGAACTCGCGGCAAAAACCTACTGCGAGGCCTTTGGAATGCGTATCGGGTATAACGTGCGGCGCGAAGACGGCACCTACCTGCACGCGGAACTCGAAAAAGACGGCTGCGGCTTCGCGGTCAGCGAGTCCCGGGACGCCGAGGCCGCCCGGGCGGTACTCGACGCCCGCCAGCCGGTAACCAGTTTGGGGCTGAGCCTGGAAAGCGACGAGGCGCTCCGGCGCGCGTATCGCGTCCTGTCGGAAGGGGGCCGGGTTTTGCGCGAGCTGGGGCCCCTGCCCTGGTCGCCCCTCTCCGCCGACCTGGTTGACCGATTCGGCGTTTGCTGGTACCTGTACGTATCCCAACATCGGCCGGACTAGGGGAAATATGAACATAACCCACGTGCTTTGGGACTGGAACGGCACCCTGCTCGACGACCTGGACCTGTGTATCGAGATCATCAACGAGATCCTGACCGGCGAGGGGCTGCCCCGGATAGACAGGCAAACCTATCGCAGAAAATTTCGCTTTCCCATCGTCGAATACTACGCCGATCTCGGGCTGAACGTCGCGGACGGCAATTTCGCGCGCCTGGCCAAGGACTACATCGCCCGCTACCAGCCCAAAAGCGCCCGCTGCCGCCTGGCCGCGGGCGCCGCGGAAGTCCTTGAGCGGATCGGCGAGCGGGGCATTACGCAGGTAATCCTCTCGGCCTCGCGGCTCGACCTTCTCGAGGACCAGGTTCGGGGCGCGGGCATCCGGGACCGCTTCGAGACCCTCCTGGGACTGGGCGACATTCACGCCGCCTCGAAACGGGAAGCGGGCCTCGCCTGGCAAGAGGGGCTCGGCATCGCCGGCGAAAATATCCTGATGGTCGGCGATACCCTGCACGACAAGGAAGTGGCCGAAAGCCTGGGCGCGCGCTTTCTCTACTACTCGGGCGGCCACCAAGAGGCCGCTCCCGGCGCTATCGCGCCCTCTTTCCGCATCGACGAGCTCTCGGGCGCGCTTGCCTTCCTCGACGGCCTTACGGGCCCGGGAAGGGGGTAACCGTGGCCGTTAATTTCGATGCCCGGGCGAAAGCCTGGGACACCCCGGAGCGAGCGGAGCGCGCGGGGAAACTTGCCGGCGAAATGGCGAGAAGGCTCCCCGCGGAGGCCTTTTCGCGGGTCCTGGAATTCGGCTGCGGCACCGGCCTATTGTCCTTCAGCCTGCTTAAGCGAATCGGCACTGCCGTTCTCGTGGATTCCTCGGAAGGGATGATAGACATCGTCAGGAAAAAGATAGCCGATGCCCGCGCGGAAGGGCGCGTTACCGCCCTCTGCCGGGATATCGCCAGCGGCGTCGCGACGGGAGACCGGTTCAGCTGCGCGTATAGCTCCATGAGCCTCCACCATATCCGCGAAATTTCCCCCGTGGCGAAGGCGATCGGCGCGCTCCTCGCGCCCGGCGGGTACCTCAGCGTTATCGACTTATGCCCCGATAACGGCCTCTTCCACCGGCACGAGCCGGGCTTTGACGGCCATGACGGGTTTGAGCCTACGGCATTGGCAGAGGTTTTCGGGGCCGAGGGCTTTGACTATCTTTCGTCCGATATCGTTTTCTCGGGAGAGCGGGAGCACGACGGAACGAGGCACGGGTACGCGCTTTTCATGCTGATAATGAGAAAGAAAGGGTAACGCGCGAGACGCAGGCGGCGCCCCTTGAGCGACGCCCGTTGGCAGGCGCCCCTTGAGCGACGCCCGTTGGCAGACGCCCCTTGAGCGACGTTCTGGCCGCCGGCTGCGGCGCGGAACGATCGCACCGCCGGAGCGCGTTCTGCCTCAATCTTCAAAGAAATTCGTTTTTTTTTCGCTTTTTTTGTCTCTTTGCTTGACGTACTATGCGTCATGGTGTATTAGTATTTTAAGACACTAATACTTTAAGACAGGAGGCAGACGTGAACGAGTTTGACGCGAACGTGCCGATTTACCTGCAGATCATGCGGGAAATCAAGCGCGCCGTGGTAACCGGGGAACTGAAGCCGGGAGACAGGCTTCCGTCGGTACGGGAACGGGCGGAGGCGCTCACGGTGAATCCCAATACCGTGCAGCGGGCATATCAGGAGCTCGAACGCGAAGGCGTGAGCGAAACCAGAAGGGGAACGGGGTCGTTTATCGTGGAAAGGAACGAATTAATCGGAGAATTGCGCGTGGAAATGGCGGGAACGGTTATATCCGCCTTTATCGAAGGCATGCGCTCCCTCGGTTTCGCCGACGGGGCCATGGTGGAACGGCTGGAGAAAGAACTGCGCGATCGGGGCACCGGCGGCGCGGCCATGGCCGGAGGAGTGAACTGATGGCGACCATTCTTGAAACCCGCGGACTGAAGAAGAACTATTTTACCAAACCCGCGCTCCGCGGCGTGGACCTGAAAATCGAGAGCGGGCGCATTCTCGGCCTCATGGGGCCGAACGGTTCGGGCAAGACCACCCTCTTGAAGATACTCGCGGGCCTGCAAAAGCCCTCGGGCGGCGGCTTTTCCGTGGACGGCGTACCCGGCGGGCATCGAACGAAGGAATTGGTTTCCTTCCTGGCGGACCGCAACACCCTCTACGACTGGATGCGGGCGTCGGACGCGATCGGCTTTTACGCCGACTTTTTCCCGGACTTTGACCGGGCCAAGGCCATGGACATGCTTTCCTTCATGAAGCTCTCGCCGGAGACCCGGGTGAAGGAAATGTCCAAGGGCATGATAGAAAAACTGAACCTGACCCTCGCTTTTTCCCGCAGGGCCCGGCTTTTTATCCTAGACGAGCCGTTGGGAGGCGTGGACCCGGTGGCCCGGGAGCGGATCGTTTCGACGATCATCAAGACCTGGACCGAGGATTCGGCCATCGTGATCAGCACCCACCTCGTGAACGACGTGGAGCGGCTTTTTAACGACGTGGCGTTCATAGACGACGGGGAGATCCTCCTCTCGGGCGACGCCGAAACCCTGCGCAGCGAGCGGGGTAAGTCGATCGACCAGCTCTATATCGAGATATTCTCCGACCGGTAAGGGAGGCACAGAGAATGCTAGAAGTAATCAAATATCAGCTGAAGAACCGGAAAAACACGATCCTGTTCGTTCTTTCCGTGTTCGGCGCCCTGAATCTGATCGCCTGGGGGCTTGAGGCCTTTAAGATTCTCCAGGGCGATACCCTCCATATTACGGCGGTGGGTTTTTGGATACCCCTGGCGATGGCCGCGCAGACCGTTACCACCGTCGTCATGTTTTTCCTGTGCTCCTCGGGCCACGCGAAATCGCTCCTGTACAAGGACACGAGCTACCTGTGGCTGAGCGTTCCGAGGCGGGGCTGGGAAATATTGGGCGGCCGTTTTATCGCCGGCGCCGTCGAATTTCTCGCCTACGCCGTCCCGGTAGCGGTTTTCATGAGTATCCACGGCGCCATGGCCGGTTGGGCCTCCGGGGCGGCAGGCGGCGGCATGGGCTTTTTCGGAGCGCTAGGCTATATGTACCGGCAGGTTTTCGTCGTGAACTTCGTGCCCCTCGTCCAGATTACCCTGATCGGCCTTTTGGCCTTCATGACTTCGGGCTTTATCCTGACGTTCGCCATCGTCGCCTCGCGTTCCTTCGTGCGGAACCGGGGAGCGGCGACCGCGGCCTCAATCGCCCTGTTCGTGCTGGTCTCGAACTGGACCATGCGGCTCGGAACCCTGGCCAGCGAGCGGTTGGGATGGGTATTCCCGATCCGATTGAGCCTTGAGGGGCCGATGCTCCGGAGCGGCAACCTGACCGTGAACGGTTCGCCCCTGACGAATACGGTCGACGTGCCCATCGCGGCCCTCCTTTTAATGGCCGTTCTCGCGGGCGCCCTATTCGCCGCGGCCTCGTGGCTGATGGAAAAGAAAGTGGAGGTCTGACGGGCGTAAGGGGCGCGGCGGGCGCGAAAGGCGCGGCGGCGCGGGCAAAAAAAAGGTTCCGGAAGAATGGCTCTCTCGAAGCCATTTTCCCGGAACCCTTCGCGAAACGCCGAGCGTTACAGGTGGCGCTCGATCATTTCCTTGATGCGTTCCTTGCTCATGAAGCCCACGGCGCGGTCGACGGGCTCGCCCTTCTTGAAGACGATCATGGTGGGAATGCTGGAAACCCCGAATTTCACCGCGAGGTCCTGTTCGTCGTCCACGTTGAGCTTGGCGACCACGGCCTTGCCGGAAACCTCGGGCTCCAGCTGCTCGAGAACGGGACCGAGCATCTTGCACGGGCCGCACCAGGGCGCCCAAAAGTCGACGAGTACGGGAACGTCCTGATTGATTACCTTATCGAAACTGCCCGCGTTGGTATGAAGAACAGCCATTGTTAGCCTCCTGCTTAATCTGGTTTACGATTCTATACCTAGAGTATACGAAAAAAAACCGATCGGGTGGAGTAACTTAATCACAAATTGGCCAGTTCGTACAAAAACAGGGTCGCCGCCTGGGCCACGTTCAGGCTCTCCACGTCGCCGGTGCCGGGAATGCGCACCAGGTGGTCGCAGGAAGCCTTAACCTCGGCCGAGAGACCGGTTTCCTCGTTTCCCATAACGACGAGGACGCCTTCACCCTTTTCGACGAGGTTTCGAAGGTCCGAGAGCCGGTTGCGGGCCCGGTGGTCCGCGCCGACCCTGGTCATTTTCCCGGCGGCCGCGGATACGAGCCAGGAGGCGGAGGAAACCTTCCAGATTTCCACGAACTCCATGCCGCCCTCGGCGACCCGCCAGGAGCTGGTACTCACGTCGGCCTGTTCGTCGTCCTCGCCGATCACGATTTTCGATACGCCGAAAAAGGCGGCGCTGCGGACGATGGCGCCCAGATTGTTCGCGTTGCCGACCCGGTCCAGGGCGAGCACCCGCTCGCCCGAACGGAACCATTCGGAGAGGGTCGGCAGGTCGAGCCGGGGAATTTCCGGCTCGGCGATCATGGCGACTACGCCCTGATGGTGCACGCTCTGGCTCAGCTTTTCGAGCTCCGCCGGGGATTCGACCACCCGGTAAATCTTTCGCTCGGAAGCCATGGCCTTGCACAGGGCGCCGAAATGGCGGGCGCGGTCCTGGGTAAAAAAGAGGCGCTGAATGCGTTCCGGATGCCGCTCGGCGAGGGCCTTCACCGCGGCGAAACCGCATACCGCGAGCTCGCGGCGCTGTTTGTTCTTCATAGGGGTATTGTAGCAGAAATGCCGCGAAAATTCTCTTGACCGCGCCGATGGCTTTCAGTATCTTTCCGTTACCGACCGTTCGGTAACAAAAATTACCGACCAGACGGTAACACAAAAACCGACCGTCGGGGTTATAAGTTGAACGCGAATGGATAAGGAAGCATGAGGGAAAAAAGTACAAGACGAGAGGAAATTATCGCGGCCGCCTTTGCCCTCACCGGCGAATTTTCGGCATGGACACTCGCGGAAGCCGCGGAGCGGGTAGGCGTGTCAAAACCCGCGCTCTATCGGCACTTCAAGAACAAGGAAGACATAGAGGACGCCATGGAGCGTTACTTTATAGAATCCCTTATCGAGGCGTTCGACCGCTCCGAGGGGACGCCGAGGGCGTTGCGCGAAAGCCTCCGGGCCTTTTTCCGGGATAACCCGGGCTTCCTCGAGTTTTTCGTTTCCCGCGTGTTTTCCTGCGTTAATTTCGAGGAGCGCACGTATCGGCGTTTGCTCGAACGGTCCGTAAGGGTCGCGGCGTTTCACCGGTACGCCGAGGGTTTAGACGGCGGCGCGCGGGACAGATTGAGCGCGGAAATACTGAAGAGCGCCGTATCGGTCATTCTCGCGAGCGTGCGGGAACCGGGAATCGAGCCGTTGCAGCGGGAACTGTTGGAGGCCCTGGAACTCGGCTTTCCCCGGCTCCGCGTTCCCGGCCCGGAACGGATGGCGGCGCTTGACGCGGCGGCGGCCTTGGCCCCGGAGGAAGTGGCCCGGGAAAACCGGCTTTTCTCGGCGATAGCGGCCAGCGTACGGGAACACGGCTTCGCGGGCACCACGACGGAACGTATTGCGGAAAAGATGGGGGTCACGAAAAGTTCCCTCTACTTTTACTATCCAACGAAGGAAGCCATGTTCGAGGAGCTCATTCGCGCGGAGCACGAAACCATGCTCGCGCTTTGGTCTCCCCGGATTCGGCTCGGAAAGACCCTCGCCGAGCAACTGTACGCCCTCATGATGGTCCAGACGAATTATCTCTTGCTTCGTCCCGACGTCATGCCGGTATTCAACTGGATACGCTTCGAGACGGTACGGGACAACCACCGCCCGAATTCGCCGGAGCGGGACGAAATTCCGCCCCTGGAGGGAATCCTGATCGGCGACCAGTTCGACGGGGACGGCGAGGAGTCGCGGAAAAGGGCGTTCAGCCTGATAAAGTGGGCGTCGATTATGGCTATCAGCGTGGCGCTGAACGGGGTGAAGAACGCCGACGGGCCCGAACGGATACGGAACAACGCGCGCCTCGTGTACCGGAGCATGCTCCTGGGCGACAAGGCGCTGAACGAATAAAACAGGATGCGGTTTCAAGGAGAACGTATGAAAAAAATCAAGAAGATCGCCAGGGTTTCCCTGGGAATATGGCTCGTCTTCGGCGCGGGGGCGGCCCTGTCCGGCGAAGAGGCAAAACCAATGACGCTTACCGTGGACCAGGCCGTGGACCTTGCCCTCGAGAATAATATCCAACTGACCTCGGCGGGCATTGACCTGCGGATGAAGAAGCGCGACGCCGACTTCGCGTGGAACTCCTTCCTCCCGTCGGTCCAGGCCACGGGGACCCTGTTCCGCTCGAACATGAGCGAAATGACGGTCAATAACTACCAGGTCGTGATGGGCTCCTACGTGGTGCCCGTTCCCATGACGGTGGAACTTGAGGAAAAGGACCGCTGGCGGGCCATGGCCGGCCTCTCGGCGACCCTTAACCTGAACATCGCGCTCTTCGACGGCCTCAAGGCGACCCGACAGGGCTACGAGGCGGGCGAGATTTCCTGGCTTCAGGCGAAACAGCAAACCGAGCAGAACGTTAAAAAGGCCTTCTACGGCATCCTCATCCAGGAGGAAGCCCTTCGCCTCGCCAAGGAAAAGCTGGCCACCAGCGAAGAGCGGCTCCGCCAGGCCCAAACGAATTTCAGGAACGGCCTCGTGCCGGAACTGGCCTACCTCCAGGCCCAGCTCGGCGTGGAAACCCAAAAGCCCTCGATTAAGGAAAGCGAGCTGGGGCTCACGCAAAACAAGGCCATGTTCGTCTTCCTCATCGGCTTGCCCATCGGGACCGAGGTGGAGCTCTCCGGATCGATCAACCCGTCAATCAGCGACCTCGACGCGGACGAACTCGTGAAGAATCACCTCGCGGACCGACTGGACCTGCAAGCCCTCCGGAAGAATACCGAGCTGCTGAAAACCCAGGTGCGGGCGACCAAATTCCAGCTCTATACCCCGAGCCTTTCCCTGAGCCAGAGCTTCTCCCCCGCCCTTTCGGCCATCGACGCCGACTGGCTGAACGCGGACAATTGGACCGATTCTTCCGGCGGTTTCAGCGCCACCCTCGCCTTCAACCTGACCAACGCGCTTCCCTTCTCCGCGCAGGGGCAAAACCTCCGGGACCTGAAGGATAGCGTCGCGAAGCTCGAACTCACCTGGAAACAGGCGGCGGATAACGCCGAACTGGAAATCAGGAACCTGGTTCGCAAGCTGGAGAAGTCCAGCGCGTCGATCGAGGCCATGAACCTCAACGTGAAAATCGCCCAAAAGGCCTACTCGCTGAGCGAGCAGGGCTACCGGGCCGGTACCGTGGAATGGCTCGACCTGAAAGACGCGGAAAACACCCTCATGCAGGCCCAACTCGGCTTGCTGAGCGAGGAGTTCACCTACCTCTCCACGCGGCTCGATCTCGAGGCCGCCATCAACGCAAAACTCGACTAAAAGAAGGAGCGATACATGAAATCAAGCAAATCCGGACTCGGCAAGGCGGGGCTCGCCGTGGCCGTCGCCGCGGCCCTGATCCTGACCCTTTCCGGCTGCAAGCCCAAGGCCGCCGACGACGCGAAGACCGCCGAGGGCGAGGCTTCCGCGAACGCGGTAAAAACCCTTTTCGCGGTTTCCACCATTGCCGCCGCGCGGGGAGAACTCAAGGATTATCTCGAATTCGGCGGCGACGTTTCCGCCAAGACGAACGTGGACGCCCTGCCCGACGCGGCGGGCAAAATCGCGGAAATCCGCGTGTCCGTGGGCGACCGGGTGGAAAAAAACCAGGTTATCGCCTACGTGGACCCTTCGCGCCCCGGCATGACCTATGAGCTCTCCGCCGTGAAGGCGCCCATCGCGGGCACCGTGACCGCGGTAAACGTCGTGGTTGGCTCCATGGTCAGCCAGCAGCTTTCCGTGGCCAAGGTAAGCAAAATAGACGCCCTGCAGATAACCATGAACGTGCCGGAACGCTACGTGTCAAAGATCAAGCCGAACCAGAGCGCCGAGCTCCGATTCGACGCCTGGCCGGGCACGGTCTTCCCCGCCCGCGTGAGCGAGGTAAGCCCGGTGCTCGATTCGACCTCCCGTTCCATGTCCGTGAAGCTGGAGCCCGCCGATAACGACGGCCGCATCAAGGCGGGCATGTTCGCCCGGGTCAAGCTGATCACCGATACCAGGACCGATATCGTTATCGTTCCCGAAAGCGCGGTGATTACCCGGTACGGCGAGGAATGCGTCTTCGTCGCGGGAACGGACGAATCCGGGCAGGCCGTGGCAAGGCGCCAGGTCGTGCGGCCCGGAATCAGGGTGGACGATAAAATCGAAATACTCTCGGGCGTAAATCCCGGCGACGAGGTCGTGGCCCGGGGTCAGACCCTCCTGGAAGAAGGCTCGTACCTGAACGTGGTCAGCCGACTCGAACCCCTTTCCGGATCGGAGAAAAACTGATGAGCATAGCAAGAACGGTAGTATCGCGGCCGACGACGGTCATGATACTCTTCGTGATCCTCACGGCCCTGGGGCTGTACGCGACGAAAGACCTGCCCCTGGACCTATTGCCCGATATCGAGCTGCCCTACGTGGCGGTCAGTACCACGTACGCGGGCGCGGGTCCCGAAGAGGTCGAAAAAAGGGTTACCCGGCCGCTGGAAAGCGTGCTTTCCGGCGTATCGGGCATCGAATACCTCGGTTCCCAGTCCTCCACGAGCTCGAGCCTCGTGTTTATCCAGCTTACGTACGGCAGCAACCTGGACGAGGCAATGAACGACATTCGCGGCAAGCTGGACTACGTGAAGAGCGTGCTTCCCGAAGACGCCTCCACGCC
Source organism: Spirochaetota bacterium (assembly GCA_023443865.1). Classification (GTDB taxonomy): domain Bacteria; phylum Spirochaetota; class Spirochaetia; order Treponematales; family Treponemataceae; genus Teretinema. The sequence continues at coordinate 313,349 of JAEZST010000011.1, forward strand.
CATGGTCTATAAAATGGACCCGAACATGATCCCGATCATGAGCTACGCGATCAGCGGGAACCGCTCCCCCGAGGAGCTCAGGCAGTACGCGAACGACCTGTCGCCCAAGCTCGAGCAGATCAACGGCGTCGCCTCGGCCTACATTCAGGGCGGCCGCGAAAAGGCCGTCATCGTCGAGATTCCCCGGGACCGCCTGGAAGCCTACAACCTGACCATTACCCAGATCGGCCAGATGATCGGCGCGCAGAATATCCAGATAGCGGGCGGCTCGATCACCGAGGGCGACTACAATTACACCATCAGCACGGTGGGCGAATACCGTTCCCTCGAGGACATCAAGGATACGGTTATCTCCTATAAAACCGCCGGATCGGCCGCCGCGGCCATGGCGGGCGGGCCCATGCAGACCGTTGCCACCGTCCGACTCCGCGATATAGCGGACGTGTACGAGGGCTACAAGGAAGAAACCTCGCTCTATTACCTGGACGGAAAGGCCTGCGTGCAGATGGCCATCCAGAAGCAGAGCGGAAAGAACTCCGTGCAGACCGCCAAACTGGTTAAGGAGAAGATGGCGCAGGTCCTCAAGGACGCGCCGTCCGACATCCAGATCACCGAGACCATGAATACCACCGACATCATCCAGCGCTCGGTCGATCAGGTTTCCTCAAGCGCGGTTCAGGGGGCGATCTTCGCGATCATCATCCTCTTCCTCTTCCTCCGGAGCTTCCGGACCACGCTGATCATCGGCCTGACCATACCGATATCCCTCATCGTCACCCTGGGCGTCATGTACTTCTCGGGAATGACGCTGAATATCATGACCCTCGCGGGCTTGGCCCTCGGCGTCGGAATGCTCGTGGACAACTCCATCGTTATCCTGGAAAACATCTATACGTACCGGGAAAAGGGCGCGAAGCCGAAGGCCGCCGCCATTCTCGGCTCTTCCGAAATGCTCATGGCCATTACCGCCTCCACGTTGACCACGATCTGCGTGTTCCTGCCCCTGATCATGTACAAGAGCCAACTCGGCGTAATCGGGGAGATCTTCCAGGGCCTCGCGTTCACCGTGGTGATCTCCCTGGTATGTTCCTTGGTCGTGGCCGTGGTGCTCGTCCCGGTGCTTTCCAGCAAGTACTTCAAGATTTCCACCAAGCAGGACCGCGCGATCGGCGGCGTTCTCGGCAAGCTAAACGCCGCCTTCGACCGCTTCTTCGACGCCCTCGACAACGCCTATTCCAAGGCGGTCCGCGCGGTGATCAAGCACAAGTTCGCCACCGTCGGCGTCATATTCGCCTTATTCGTGGGCAGTCTCGCCATGATCCCGGTGCTCGGCTTCGTGTACATGCCCGCCTCCGCCGCCGACTCGGTGGTGGTAGACGTGAGCCTGCCCGTGGGAACCAAACTGGAAACCACCGAGACGGTGCTCCACCAGCTCGAGGCCTTCGTGAAATCGGAGGTCAAGGGTTACAAGGACATTTCCGTGCTCGCCGGCACCTCGGGCAATTTCGGCCTCGGCGCGGCCAGCTCCTACACGGGCCAGATCACGATCAACCTGCCGCCCCTGAAGGACCGGATCGACAGCGAGGACCAGATCAAGGAAAAGCTCCGGGCCCATTTCGACGAGATACCCGGGGCGACCGTTTCCTTCGGCTCCTCGGGCGGCATGAGCGTGGGCGGCGGCTCTTCAGCGGTGAACATATCGGTAAAGAGCGAGGACCTTGACAAGGCAAAGGCCACCGCCTACGCGATCCGCGACCTGCTTAAGGAGCGGGCGGCGGACTCCGTGACCGACCCGCAAATTTCCATGAAGGAAGGGCTCCCCCAGGTCAATATCGTGATTGACCGCGAAAAGCTCTACAGCCTCGGGCTCAACGTGTATACCGTCGGGCAGGAAATCCGCGCGAACATCGCGGGAACCACGGCCTCGCGCTACCGCTCGGGAGGCGAGGAAACGGATATCGTGCTCATGCTGGCCGACGCGGACAAGACCCAGCTCGCCGACCTGGAGCGGATCTTCGTGACCACGGCCCAGGGGCAGCGCATTCCCGTATCGAGCTTCGCGCATTACGAGGAAGGCGTGTCGCCCATCAGCATATCCCGCGAGGACCAGAGCCGCATTATAAGCGTGACCGCCGGCTCCAAGCCGGGGGCGTCCATTACCGACGTTCAGAAAAACGTCGAGTCCCTCGTCCAGGCCAACATACCCTCGGACCCGGACGTACGGATCGAGTACGGCGGAGACTACGAGGACCTGATGAAGGCGATAAAGCAGTTCGTGGTAATTATCCTGATGGCGATTATCCTGGTGTTCGCGGTCATGGCGAGCCAGTTCGAGTCGCTCCTGGACCCGTTCATCGTGCTCTTTACCCTGCCCCTCACCATCATCGGCATCGTCCTGCTCTCGATGATCATGGGCGATACGCTGAGCGTGCTTACCGCGGTGGGACTGCTCATCCTGGTCGGCATTATCGTGAATAACGGCATCGTTCTCGTGGACTACACGAATCTCCTGCGAAAGCGGGGCTACAACCTGGTGGACGCCTGCGCCGAGGCCGCGAGAAGCCGGCTCAGGCCCATTCTCATGACCACCCTCACGACCGTGCTCGGGCTCACGCCCATGGCGTTCTTCCCCGGGGAAGGCTCCGAAATGGTCATGCCCATCGGCCGGACCGTGCTCGGCGGCCTTTCCTTCGGCACCATGATGACGCTGTTCCTCATGCCCGTTCTCTACTTTATCTTTAACCGCCTTCGCGAGAAGCGCGAGGAAAAGAATCGGCTCAAGCTGGAGCGAAAGCAGGCCCTGCTGGCCGGCGCGGGAGGTAACGCATGAACCGCATAGAAATCATTTACAGTCAGCCCCTTGAAGAGGACATATTCGCCTCGATCAAGGGCATTCCCGAGGCGAAATTCTTCACCGTGGTCCCGGGGGTGCGCGGCCAGGGCTTCTCGGTACCCAAAATGGGCGATCCCGTGTGGCCCGAGGTGAATAACCTGATGCTGATCTACTGCGAGTCCGACGAGGCCGCAGAGGCGATAGAGCGGGGCGTGGACACGGTGCGGCAGCGCTACCCCAACGAGGGGCTCGCGTTCTTTCGCATGAAGGGTTAAGGCCGAAAGGCCCGATACGAAAAGCGCCCGCCGGGCAATCCGGGCGGGCGCTTTTTTTTATTATTATTTGCCTGGGCTAGAAGGGCAGCCAAACGCCCTCGGCGGATTCCCTGTCGCGTAGGGCCTTCCACGCCCTGAGCGCCTGGCGCGCGGATTCGAACGCGATGGGCGCGGTTTCGATCTCGTCGCCCATGATAATGTGAAAGGCGGCCACTTCCGAATAATCCGGCCGAACCTTTTCGAGGCCCCCCTCCACGCGGGCGCGAAAATAGAAATCGCAGGTTTTATAGGTAACGTTTTTATACTCGTACTCGTTCGGCCAAGACCCCACGAAGGAGAGATCCGTAACCTCCAGCGAGGTTTCCTCCCTGCATTCGCGGATCGCCGCGTCTTCCGCCCGCTCGTCCGGGTCCACGAAACCGCCGGGGAGGGCCAGCATGCCCATGGCCGGGTCGCGATTGCGCACCAGCATCAGTACGCCGCCTTCCATCTCGACGATGACGCTCGCCGAGGTGGCAACGTTGTGGAAATACGTAAAAAGGCATACCGGGCAATACCAGAATTTGCGTTCCCGGTATTGATATCCGATGGAACCGCAGCGGGGGCAGTATTTGAGCGTCGCGGGTTTCACAGGCTGACCATCCTTACAAGCGCGAGAGAACGATGATAATCGCCGCCGCGACGGGCGCGGCTATCAAAAGTATACGCTCCGCCATTCCCGATTTCCATAGGAGAAAACGCGAATTCTTGCCGGTTCCGTAATACCGCGCGTGAATGGCCTCGGCCAGGCGCTCCGAGCGCGTCAGGGTCCGGAGCATGAGGGGAACGAAGAGGGAGGCGGCCGAACCCACGGCGTCGATAAGCCCCCGCCGGCGCGAAGGGGCGGAACCGCCCCGGACCAGCCGGGCCGTGGCGATTCTGGCCGCCTCGCCGTAGAGGAGGGGGATAAACCGGAAAACGATGCCGGCCACGAGCGAAAGGTCCCGCGCCGGGACGCCCAACAGCCGAAGGGGCGAGAAAAAGTCCTCTATGCCGTACATGATTTCCGTGTGTGACGTGACGGCGACGAAGGCGGAAAGATAGCCGTAGAGGGCGGCGAACCGGAGGCTAAAGTCGATAATGTAGGCGATATCGCGAAAAAAGAGGTACTGCACGAGGCCGAGGAGCACGAGCCAGGGAACTACCCGCGCGAGGCCCTTCAGGAAGCGCCCGAACGGGAGTCGGGCAAATAGGACGAGGCACGGGGAAAGGGCCGCGAGAAGCCAAAGCGCCGGGCCGCCTCCCGACGCGAGGGTCGCCGCCGCGAGGGAAAGGAATACGACGAATTTCCCCAGGGGCGTCAGGCGATGGACCGGGGAAGCCGATTCGGTTTGATACCCGGCCTCGCCCGCGCGAAGCCGCTCCAGGGCGCGAAGCTCGCGGTCGACGGCCCTGTCGGGCCCGTTGCGCGCCGCGCCGCTTTCGGCCCTGCCGGTTTGCCGCGCCGTACGATCCGTATCCGGCCCCGCGGGAGCGGGCAACTGGATATGCCGGTCGGCGATTTCGCGCTCGTTTTCACGGGTGGCGGTAAAAACCACCGCCTTCCCGGCGTCTTTCAGGGCGAGAATCAGCGCGGAAAATTGCCCGCGGCTTCTGGCGTCCAGCGCCGAAAAGGGCTCGTCCAGGAGAACCACGGGCGCGTCCATGGCGATAATGCCGGCGAGGGCTGCCTTGCGCCGCTCGCCCCCGGAGAGGGAAAAGGTACGGCGGTCCGCGAAGGCCTCAAAGGGGAGGCCCGCGAGATTCATGGACTCGCGGACCCGGCCGCGGAGGGAATCGCCGGCAAGGCCCGCGTTTTTCGGCCCCCAGGCCACGTCGTCGGCGACGAATTCCGCGAAAAGGCTCGATTCGCTTTCCTGAACCGCCAAGGCGGCGCGGGAACGGGGAGAAAGGCCGCCGGAAGCGGTGACCGTTCCCGATTCGGGCGTCCGAAGCCCGGCGAGCAATTCCAAAAGGAGCGTTTTTCCGGAGCCCGATTCCCCGGATATCGCCGTTACCGTGCCGGGATACAGGTCCAGCGATACGCCAGAAAGGGGGCCATAGGATAAATTCCGGCAGGAAAGCGCCGGCTCGCCGTCTATCGCCGATTCGGCGCCGCGCCGGGAGTTCGGGCGAGACGCGGGGGCGAAGGCGAGGCCCAGTCGTACCAGGTCATCGGCGGGAAGGGACAGCAAGGCCTCCGGCTCGCCGTCAAAGGCCACCCGTCCGTCTTCCAGGGCGATCGCCCGGTCCGCGCGGGCCGCCTCGTCCAGATCGTGGGTAATGTGGAGTATGGTTATGCCCGAATCCCTCAGCCGGTCCAGATAGCCGAGAAAGCTTTTCCGGGCCGTCTCCCCGAGCATGGAAGTCGGCTCGTCGAGGACGAGGAAGGCCGGGGAGAGGGCGTCCACGGAGGCCAGGGCAAGATGCTGCTTTCGGCCCGTGGGCAAGGCGGCGGTTGGGTTGGCCTGAAGCCCGTCCAGGCCGAATTGGGCGATGGCGGAAGACACGGCCGATTCCATGTCCGAGCGGGCCAGCCCGAGGTTCTCGGGCCCGAAGGCGATGTCCAGTTCCACCGATTCCGCGACGATTTGGTCTCCCGGAGACTGGAATACCATGCCGACGGGCACGCGAAAGGGGGCCTTCGCGGGAGCGAGACTGATTGAACCGGAATCGGGAGAAAGCAAGCCGGCGACGAGCCGGGCGAGGGTACTTTTACCGGAGCCGTTCGCGCCCAGCAAGGCCACGTATTCCCCGGCGGCGACCGTAAAGCCGACTCCGTCCACGGCGGGTTTTGCCGCCGAAGGATAGCGGTACGAGAGTCCCGATACCGCGAGCAGTGCGTCCGTTCCGTCGCTCATTGGCGTTTTCCCCCTGAAAAGCGAGTATAGACAAAATAAAGCCGAAACCCAATAGATTTTTCGCGTTTAGCGAGTACTATGTAAGGTATGCGTATTATCAGGAGGAAATTATGAAAAAAACCGGACGTAACGCGCTGCGATTCATGGCGATCGCTGCGGTATCGATCCTCGCCTTCGCCTCGTGCGCCGGCGTGCCGTCGGTGAAAAGGGAAACGGGAAAATCCTACTACCTCACCGTGCTCCACACCAACGACCATCACGGGACCGTGCTTCCGAACGGCGGCAGCGCGGGCTTGGCGGAGCGGGCGACCTTTATCAAGACCGTCAGGGCGGGCGCGACCAACGTGCTGCTCGTCGACGCGGGCGACATCAATACCGGCTCGGCCCTTTCCAACATGTTCAAGGGCGAAATAGACATTAAGGCCTACAATATGATGGGGTACGACGCGGTCGCCCTCGGCAACCACGAGTTCGACAATAGCCTCCAAACCCTCGAGGGCCAGATGGCCATGTCGGCCTTTCCCTGGCTCTCGGCCAACGTGAAGAAGGCCGACGGCTCCTATCTCGCGAAACCGTACGTAATCAAGAATTACGAGGGCTTCCGCGTGGGTATCTTCGGCATTACCACCCTCAGGACGCTCGAGATCGCGAGCCCCGACAAAAGCCTCGCCTTCGTGAGCGAGATCGAGGCGGGCAACGAGATGGTCGAAACCCTTCGAACCAAGGAAAAATGCGACGTGGTTATCGCCCTGGCCCACCTCGGCTTCGTCAAGGAAGCGGAAGGACAGGTAACCTCGAAGGAATTCGCCGAGAAGGTGGCCGGCGTAGACCTGATCGTGGACGGCCACTCGCATACCCTCCTGAAGGCCCCGGAATACGTGAACGGAACGCCCATCGTCTCCGCCAACGAGTGGGGCAAATACGTGGGCGACGGCACCTTCGAGATCGTGGACGGCATGGTGAAGTCCTTCACCTGGGCCCCCGAGCAGATCAACGCGAAGGATAGCCAAGCCTACCAGGGCGACGCCGAAGTCGCGGCGATGATCGCGCCCTACAAGGAAAAGGCCGACGCCACGCTCAAGGAAGTGGTCGCCAGGACCGCGGACAAGTTCGAGTTCGGCGACCGCCTGTCCCGCAAGAAGGAAATAGCCCTCGGCGACATGGTGAACGACGCCGCCATGTGGTACGTTACCTCCGTTATGGGCAAGAAGGCCGACTTCGCCTTCACAAACGGCGGCAATATCCGCACCGAATTGCCCAAGGGAGACATTACCCGGGAACAGATCACCACGGTGCTTCCCTTCGACAACTGGGTGTACCTCACCGTCATGAAGGGTTCCTCGGTTATCAAGCTGTTCGAGTTCATCGCGTCCATTCCCCAGGGCGCGGGCGCCTGGGCCCAGATGTCCGCCGAGGCCCGGTACACCATCGACTATTCCGGTCCCGACGGCAAGGGCGCGCTCAAGGACCTGACCATCGGCGGCAAGGGCGTGGATCCCGATGCGCTCTATACGGTCGTGACCAACGACTACCTGATGGGCGGCGGCGACGGCTATAAGGTTCTCGCGGACAACGTATCCGCCTACAATACCTCGACCACCCTCCGGGATATCGTTATCGCGTACGCCCAGGAGAAAAAGGAATTAGTGCCCGCGACCGACGGCCGAATCACGATTATCGGCGGCATGACGTTCTAAACCGCTGACGTTCCGGCGGCGGAACTTCAATCGGGCCGGGTTTTCCCATCGGGAGCCCGGCCTTTTCGCGTTCTTGACACAATCACCCCTTCGCGTCATTATGAGGCCACTTTTTTATTTTTGGGAGTTACTATATGAAAGAACGCTCCGCCTCGCATATCCGTAAACTGGTGGTAACCGGCGCCCTTGGCGCCCTCGCCGTCTTTTTGGGTATAACCAAACTCGGTTTTATCCCCTGGTTTACCGGCATTTCCATAACGATAATCCACATTCCGGCCATTCTCGGCGCCGTTTTGGAAGGACCGCTCGTGGGCTCCGGTATCGGGGCGATCTTCGGCCTATTCAGCATGATTCAGGCGAATATCGGCCCCAACGGCCCCATCGATCTCGCATTCCGCAACCCGCTCGTTTCGGTGCTTCCCCGGATTCTCTTCCCCGTGGCGACCTGGGGAATCTACGCGCTCGTCGCCAAGTGGAAAAAAATTCCCGCCGTCGTCATCGCCGCGGCCGCGGGCAGCGTCATCCATACGGTCCTGGTCCTCGGCATGCTCGTGCTGACCAACGGATCGGGCATTCTCACCGGGGGCGATCCCGCGGTGACCGTATGGGCGGTTCTCGGCGCCATCTTCGCCGCCAACGGAATCCCCGAAGCCATCGCGGCGGCGGTACTCTCGACCGTGGTGGTGGCCGCGAAGCTCGGAATCAATTCCGCGAACCGAAAGTCCAAACTGAATTCATGAAAAAAGCCGAGTACGTTCGGGTCGTGCGCCGCGCGCTCAGGGAAGACCTTGGGTCCCGGGGAGACATTACCAGCCGCTCCGTGTTTACGGGCCGCGAGCGGGCGACCTTCGCTCTCCACGCCAAGGACTCGGGAATACTGTGCGGCCTGGGGGCCTTCGCGGCAACCTTCGCCCTCCTCGACCGCGGCGCCCGAACGGAGGCCTACTTCGCCGACGGCGACCGTATCGAAAAAGGCGACGTGGTGGCCCGGGTGACCGGGCGGCTTACGGCGCTCCTTTCGGGAGAGCGAACCGCCCTCAATATCCTTTCCCACCTTTCCGGCATCGCCACGAAAGCCGCCCAATTCGCCGCCATAAGCGGGGGCAAGCCGGCGGTGCTCGACACGCGAAAGACCGTTCCCGGCCTGAGGGCGCTCCAAAAATACGCCGTCGCGACCGGCGGCGGGCAAAACCACCGAATGGGCCTCTATGACATGGTCCTCATCAAGGATAACCATATCGACGCCGCCGGCGGGATCGCGGTGGCGGTGGAACGGGCGCGGGCAAAGTGGGGGCGCCGGTTCAGGATCGAGGTGGAAACCCGGACCCTTGAAGAGGTAGAGGAAGCCCTTCGCTCCGGCGCCGACCGCATTATGCTGGACAATATGTCCGACGCCGCCATGACCGAGGCCGTCAACCTGATCGCCGGACGGGCCGAAACCGAGGCCTCGGGCAATATGACCGCCGAGCGGCTCGCGGCCTTGGGGGCAACCGGGGTAGATTTCGTGTCCTTCGGGGAACTCACCCACACGGTTCGGGCCTTCGACTTTTCCCTGAAGGAAGAAAGCTCGAAAACGGGAAAAAAGGCGTGAGAGAATCGGTTTTCATAGCGGTCCACCATTACCAAAACGAAAACGTCGTGGCCCGGGGCGATCTCGTGGCCGATTCCTATCGGCTCGCCGTTGAGGCGGCCCGCAGCCGGGCGAAATACGTGGTGGTATGCGGCGTTCGTTTCATGGCGGAAAGCGTGGCGACCCTCGCCCGCCCCGACCAGATCGTCCTGCTCCCCGAACCGGGCGCGCTCTGTCCCATGGCCGATATGATAGACGCCGAAACCGCGGCCCGTACCCTCGCCCTCCTTCGCGAATTCGAGCGGGATTCCGGGATCGTGCCCGTGACGTACATGAACTCCTCCAACGCCGTAAAGGCGCTGACCGGCCGGGAGGGAGGGGCAATCTGCACCTCCGGCAACGCCCGTCCCGTCCTGGGGCATTTCTTTTCCCGGGGAAAGCGGGTCTTTTTCCTGCCCGACGCGAACCTGGGGCTCAATACGGCCCGCGCCATGGGCCTTCCCGAAGGGGCCGCGGCGCGAATTTCCCGCGACGGCGCCCTGCCTGAGGGCCTCGTTCCCGGCGCGGCCAAAATATTCGCGTGGGACGGGTACTGCCCCGTCCACAAGGTTATGACCGCCGGCGACGTTTCGCTCTTCCGCGGGGCCCATCCGGGCGCGAAGGTCATCGTGCACCCAGAGTGCGTGCCGGAGGTAGCCTCCGTCTCCGACGGTACCGGCTCCACGGAAGGACTCCTTAAAACGCTCGCGGCCGCGCCCGCCGGCTCGGTTTGGGGCGTGGGCACGGAGCTTCATTTCGTGGAGCGCATGCAGGCGACCTTTCCCGACCGCGCGATATACCCGATCCGAGCGTCTTCTTGCGCGAATATGGCCAAGGTTTCCGAGGCGAGCCTCGATAGAACCCTCGAGGCCATACGCGCGTACGAGGCTTCAGGCGCCGCCCGAAAGCCGCCGAACGCGGCCCGATTGGCGGGAACCGCCCTCGGGAACCTCGCGGTCACCGTACCCGACGCGGAACGGGCCGACGCCACCAGGGCCCTCGAAGCCATGATCCGCATTACCGAAGGCGCGAAATGAGGGAGCGGTTCGACGCGATCGTCGCGGGAACGGGCATAGCGGGACTATCGGCGGCGATACGCGCCGCGGAGCTCGGCCTTCGCGTTTTGGTAATCACGAAAGCCGACGCCGTCGAGGAAACCAACACCAATTACGCCCAGGGGGGCATTATCGCGGGAAAGGAAGACCGGCCCGGCACTCCCGGGGAAGCGGAGCTGCTCGCGGCGGACGTTCTCGAGGCCGGGTGCGGCTGGAACGATCCCGAGGCGGTCCGGCTCCTCGCGAGCGAGGGCCCCGACCTCGCGGTGGACTTCCTGGCCAGGCGGGCCGGCATCGCGTTCAGCCGGAACTCGGGCGGGAAATGGGACTACGCCGAGGAAGCCGCCCACTCCGAGCGGCGAATCCTCCATTTCGAGGACCATACGGGCGACTCCATCCAGTCCGGGCTCGTCGCCAGGGCACGCGCCTTGGGCGCGGAAATACGTACCGGATGGACGGCCATAGACCTGATCACCAACGATCACCATTCCGACGACCCCACCGAACGCTACCGCGAGCGGGAAACCTTCGGCCTATACGCGCTCGAAAACGCCACGGGCGAGGTTCATACCCTTCTCGCCGATTCGGCGGTCCTCGCCACCGGCGGCTTGGGGAATATCTTTCAATTCACCACGAACCCTCCCTCGGCCACGGGCGACGGCGTTTCCATCGCGGCGCGCGCCGGGGCCGAGATCATCAACGCGGAATTCGTGCAGTTCCATCCCACCGCCTTATTCCACAAGGACATCAAGCGGTTCCTCGTTTCCGAGTCGCTGCGGGGCGAGGGGGCAAAGCTGATTGACCGCGAGGGAAGGCCCTTCATGGGACGCTATTCGCCGCGGGAGGAGCTTGCCCCCCGCGACGTGGTCAGCCGCGCGATTTACGAGGAAATGTCGGCGCAGGGGATCGAGTACGTGTACCTTGACCTCGCGAGCCATTATCGGGGCGAACAGCCCATAGAGCGCCGCTTTTCGCGCATCTGGGAAACCTGCCGCTCCGGGGGCATCGATATCGCCAGGGAACCGATTCCGGTCGTTCCGGCGGCCCACTACTTTTGCGGCGGCATTAAGGTTGACCTCTCGGGAAGGACCAACCTTCGCAGGCTATACGCCGTGGGAGAGGCCTCGTGCACCGGCGTTCACGGGGCGAACCGGCTCGCGTCCACCTCCATGCTCGAAGGCCTCCTGTGGGGAATCAGGGCCGCCGAGGATATCGCCGCTACCCTTGGCGGGAGAACCGGCGCCATGGATCGCGTGGCGGCCGCGCGGCTCGACGCGATACCCGACTGGAAGGCGCCCCGCGCCGCGGAAACCTTCGAGCGCGCCCTGATCTGGCAGGATTGGAAGACCATAAAGATGACAATGTGGAACCACGCGGGAATCGCGCGAACCAGGAAGGGGCTCGAGCGGGCCCAGGCCGACCTGGAATACCACGCGCACCGCATCACGAAATTCTACCGCGAGGCCGCACTCAACCGGGATATCATCGAGCTTCGAAACGGCGTGGAGACGGCGCGGATCGTGGTATCCGCCGCGATTCACAACGAGCGCTCCGTGGGCTGCCACTACCGAAAAGACTAAAAGGGTCCGAAGCGAAAAAAAGGCGCGTCTCCCGCCTGAGGGAACGCGCCTTTTTCGTTTGGAAGGAAGAGGGTGAGAGGGGAACCTTTTCAAAGGTTCCCCTTTCACGAGAATTATTCCGGATACCTTACCGCGTGAGGAGCCGGTTGAGCTTCTTCACGAAGTCGGCCGGGTCCTTGATTTCGCTGCCTTCCACGATGAGGGCCTGGTCGAGAAGCACCGAAGCGATATCGCCGATGAACTCCTCGTCGTCGGAATCCTGCACCTTCTTCACGAGGGCATGGTCAGCGTTGATCTCGAGGATGGGCTTGACCTCGGCGAAACCGGTCTGGCCCATGGCCTTCATCATGCGCTCCATCTGGAGGGAGGGGTCGTTCTCGTCCACCACGATGCACGAGGGGGAATCGGAAAGGCGCTTGGAAAGGCGAACGTCCTTCACGGACTCGCCCAGGGCCTTCTTGATTTTCTCGACGGCGCCCTTGAAGGTCTTTTCCTTCTCCTCGGCGGCCTTCTTGTCCTCGTCGGTGCCCAGTTCCTCGTCGGACCCCGCGCGGTTGGCGGCCTTGAGGTCCCATTCCTTGTACTTGCCCAGCGAGGGAATCACGATGTCGTCGATCTCGTCGCCCATGATGAGCACTTCGATGCCCTTCTTGCGGTAGGCCTCGAGGTGCGGGCTCTGGCGGAGGGTTTTCTCGTCGCCGCCGGTGATGTAGTAGATCGCCTTTTGGTCCGGTTTCATGCGGGACACGTAGTCGGCGAAGCTCGTCCATTTGGAGACGAAGGCGGTCGCCGTTTCGGCGCTGGCGCCTTCGGTTCCTTCGGCGGGAGCGGCTGCGGCGGGCGGTTCGGGCACGTAGGTCGACTTAAAGCGCACGAGCTCGGCCAGTTCCTCGCGGTGGGCGTAGTCGCCGTAAAGGCCTTCCTTCAAGGGGCGGTTGTACTCGCCGATGAAGGTTTCCCACTTTTCCTTGTCGTTCTCGGACAGCTTCTTGAACTCGCCCAAAAGCTTCTTGACCGAGGCGGTCTGGATGGAGGTGAGGATGCGGTTTTGCTGGAGGATCTCGCGGCTCACGTTGAGCGGCAGGTCCTCGCTGTCGATCACGCCGCGCACGAAGCGGAGGTAGGTCGGCAGGAGCTCCTTCTCGTCGTCGGTGATAAACACGCGTTTCACGAAAAGCTTCACGCCGGGTTTATAGTCGGCGTGGAACATGTCGAAGGGGGCCTTGGCGGGCACGAAGAAAAGGGTGGTGTATTCCTGGGTTCCCTCGGCCTTGGTGTGCACGTAATGCAGGGGGTCTTCGGAATCGTGGGAAAGGGAGCGGTAGAAGCTCTTGTAGTCCTCGTCCTTAAGCTCGCTCTTGGACTTCTGCCAGATCGCGCTCGCGTCGTTGATCTGCTCCGCCGTCATATCGGCGCTTTTTTCCTTGCCCTTGTCGTCGTACTCTTTCTTGAGGTAATGGAGGTAGATGGGGAAGGCGATGTGGTCCGAGTAGCGCTTTACGATGTCCTCGATCTTCCAGCGGGAGGCGAATTCCTTATCGTCGTCGTTGAGGTACATGACCACGCAGGTTCCGTGCTCGCCCTCGCCCACGCCGTCCATCAGCGGGAACGCGGTATCGTCCACCTCGTCGAGCTCGTAATCGCCCTGTCCGTCGGAAACCCATTTCCATACCTTGGAGGTGCCGGCTTTCTTGGAGATTACGTCGATCTTCTTGGAAACCATGAAGGCGGAATAGAAGCCCACGCCGAACTGGCCGATCAGGTTCGAGTCCTTCTTGGCGTCGCTGGCGAGCTGCTGGATAAAGGCCTTCGTGCCCGAGCGGGCGATGGTGCCCAGGTTGGAGATGATGTCCTGGTCGTCCATGCCGATACCGGTGTCGCGGATGGTGAGGGTCTTGGCGGCCTCGTCGAAGGCGATGTCCACCCGGGGGGCGAACTTCACGCCCTTGTAGGATTCGTCGGATACGGTAAGGTACTTGAGCTTGTCGAGGGCGTCCGAGGCGTTCGACACGATCTCGCGGAGGAATATTTCCTTATTCGAGTAAAGGGAATGGATGATGAGGGTCAGAAGCTGGTTCACTTCCGTCTGGAACTGGTACTTTGCCATGGTTCTTCTCTGGTCTCCTGGTTTCTGTTTGGGGGTTTCGTGCCCTTAAAGATACGAACAAAGTGCCGGAACCGGCAACCCGTTTCGTGGTAGAATGGGGGGGATGAGAACTTTTGCAGGCAGGCCTAGGGCCGCGATTTGCGCCGCGGCGCTCTTTTCCTCAATTTCCCTTGCCGCGGCGGCCCGCCCCGCGGTTACCCTCGCGGCGGGAGGATCGGCCTCGGCGGGCTACGGCCATTCGTACGTGTACCGGGGGGAGAAAAAGGTCAGCCAACTGGATTGGCCGCTCCTCCCCGCGCTTTCGTACGGACTGGCGGCCGACCTGGCCTTCCCGGGAGGCTTTCGGATCCATGCGGACGCAAAATCAGCCTTGGCCCTACCCTCCGGGACCATGATAGACCGGGATTACCTAAACCCGAACGAGACCTTTCAGACCTGGCAATCGACGCACGAGGGCAGCGTCGAGAACGGGTTCGACGCGGAGCTCCGGCTCGGTTGGGCCCTCGACGGCGAGGACGCGGACGCGATTCCCCGGGGCATGACCGTGGAGCCCTGGCTTTCGTTCCGGTATATCGCGAACAAATGGCAGGCCTCGAACGGGTATACGCAATACCAGGGCGGGATCGCGACCGAATACGCGGAATGGACGGACGACCTGCCGAAGACCGACGTGTACGGGGTCGCCATTATGTACGATCAGCGGTTTTACGTTCCTTCCGTAGGGGTAACCGTCAATTACGCCCTTTCCCCGAAATGGGAATGCGAAGGCTCGCTTGGCCTTTCGCCCTTCCTCTACGGGACGGGATTCGACAACCACCTGGACCCAGCGAAAAAAATCGACTACTTTGACGAAATGCGGAGCGGTATCGCGCTGGGCGGCAAAACCCGCTTCGCGTGGTACCTCTCGCCGGCCATCGCGCTTTCGAGGCGCCTTTCCGAACGTCTCGCGCTTCGGGCGAGCCTTGCGGGAACCTTCATCAATGGTTTGCGCGGCACCACCGTGCTCCGATACTGCGGCTCCGGCCTAATCGTAGCCGCAAGCGACACCGCGGGGGCAGATTTGAACGCGGGAACCCTCACGCTATCCCTCGAGACTACGCTGGACTGATACGCCGCTCACCCCAGCGGGCTTATCTTCACGAGGCCGCTCGAGCGCAGGAAGGCGAAATCCTTATTCGATAGCGCGGAAAGGGCCTCGTGGAGAACGTCGGGCCGCGCGGCTTCTCCCGAACCGGAAGCGCCCTTCCCCGCCGCCAACGCCGAAACCAATCCCTCTCCTAGGGCGCGGCGTACCTCGTCGCCCAAATACCGCCACACGTACTCGCGCTTTCCCCCCGCATTCGCCACACCCGCCGGAACCGGGCGGCTCGCCGTCCAGGCGTAACGCGCCTTTGGGTCGAAGGGAGCCGAACGCTCTGCGTCGCGCTTTCGCTCGTAGGAGGCGATATAGCGTTCTATAGTATCCGGCGCGACGCGGGGCGCGGGCATGGGATACGGAAACCACTTGCGCACCGAACGGGAAAGGCCCTCGCCCGCCATCCACGCGTGCAGGGCCCCGTCCAGGGGAGCGGTGTACCGTTCCGATTTCTCCTCGCCCCGGAAGGAAAGGTCGTTGTTCGCGAATGCCGAAAGCGCTTCGGCGCCGGCCGGCGCGTCAGACCCGCCGCGTGCTCGCGGTTCCAGCGGGCACTTTCCGTCCCGGTGCATGCCGCGCTTCCACTCGTCGTACGCCCGGGAGTGGCGGGTAAGCACGAACTTGTGCCAAAAGGCCGAATCCACCAGCCCCGCCGCGAAGAGCTGCCGCATCGTTTCGGCCGTGTCGATAACGCCCTGTTCGTCCTCGTTCCAATACCCGTAAATCAGGTACGAATGAACCAATACTCCCGCCTCCTTGAAGGCCGCGCAGGTAGCCACGAGGTTTTCCAGGTCGATCCCCTTGTCCACCGCCTTGAACCCCTCCTCCGAGGCGATCTCGATGCCCCCCGAAACGGCGACGAGGCCGCCGGCGCACAGGTATTCCGCCAGGTCCCGCGTAAAGGTCCGCTCGAACCGGATATTCCCCCAAAAGGTCAGGGGCCGCCTTCCCTCGGCGGCGGCCGCTAAATTGCGCGCGGCGAAATCGCGCAGGCCGCGGGGAGGCGCCGCCTCGTCCACGAAATGGACGCCCCGCACGCCGGCCCGGTCGGCCTGGGCAAGGAGCCCCGCGTGGAGCGCGCCCGCGTTAACCGGCTGAAAGCCCTTTATGTAATCGAGGGTCACGTCGCAAAACGAGCAGCGGTGCCAATAGCAGCCGTGGGCGAGCATGGCCTTGAGCCAGGCCCCGTCGGACCACAGGCGGTGCATGGGGTTGGCCGTGTCGGCGAGCCGGGGATAGTTCGAGAGGTCGAGGTCGGAATAATCGGGGACGATCGAGGCGGTCACCGCCCGCTCGAACGCCGCAAGATGCGGCGGGTAAAAGTCGCGCCGCGCGACGGGGGCCGCGCCGTCCGCGACCGCGGGACACCCTTTCGCGAACCAATCCGCGTACGCGCCGTAGCCCCGGTCAAAGGAAAGCCGGTCGATATAGGCGAAAAGGCCCGAGGCGGGACCAACGCCGTAATCGCGCAGCTCCGTGTTCACGTACCCGCCGCCCAGGGCGATTACCGCGCGTTTCCCGTACCGCTTCCGGATCGACCGGGCGATCGAGAGGGCGCCGACGAGGCAGCCGGGGAAGGGAACCGAAAGGCAAAAAAGAATCTTGTTTTCGTCGCGCAGGATGCCCGAGGCGCCGACCGCGCCTTCGCCGCCGTTCCCGGGCGAGGCCCCGTCCAGCCGGTCCCACGTCCGCTCCATGAGGGGCTCCAAAAAGTCCCGCATGACCGGCCGGTCGATCCCCGCCTCGATATTCGCGAAGGAAGACTCGCTCGTCGCGATGGATTCGGCGTAGCGTACCAGGGAAAACTCGCCGTCGTACGCCGCCGCGATATAGTCCGCCAGGTCCTCGATCGCGAGGGTAGCGAGGAGCCGCGCGTCGTCGGCGGTGGGGTCAGTTACCAGCGACGAAAGCCAGCGGTCCATGCGGGCGCCCCGGGGCGCGTGCGGGGAACGCACGAAGGCGTGGCAAAGCTCCCGGTCGCCGCCGGTCAAAACGGAGACGATGCCGTCGATCCATTCGATCCAGGAATCGGCCAGGGACAGGTACCGGCGCAGCTGGAAGGCGGTTTCTTCGTCCCCTTCGCGTTCGGCCTTTCCGGCAAGCGCAAGGCACCGCGATTCGGAGAGGGCGAACAGCCTGGCGAGGCCCCGGGCCGAAAAGATATCGCGGAAAAGGAGATTGCTCGCGTCGATCCACGCAACGGGCCCGCTCAGTTCCGCGAGGCTCCCGGGCGCGCCGGCGAGCGGGACGGGGGTACCGCTTTCGGGCCCGATCAAGGGCGACCAGTGCGCGGCGCCAAGGCCGCGAAAAAAGGCCGCGAGATACGCGCCCGAGGGATAGGGTCCGTTGAGCTGGACCAAGGGAGGCTGCAGGATAATCACGGGAATCGGCATGGCCTAAAAAATAGCACTTAATTGTAACGGCGCGCGAAAATATTATAAAATAAACGAGATAATTAATCGCCCGGTAATTGCAGATTATTCAATTCATTTACATTTACCGGGCTTCAATACGTTACCCTATGGGGTAGTTTGCTGTTAAGACTTCAATTTTAGCTACTGATCTCTTGCCATGAGCAGTCATTGGTTTAGCCATTCGAATCTCGATTTGATTCCAGTTGTTCCGTTCTGTGAACTCTGTAAGATGTTTATTTCTGAAAGAACTTAAGAGGAACTTTCCCTGTATTCCTTCTAGTATCCTCATCAACTGTAAAAAATCTTCATTAGAATATCCATCATAGTGACCTTGATCAGTATTGGGATATGGTGGGTCAAGATAGAAAAAGGTTTCTAGGGTGTCCCTGGATTGGATTATCTTTAGCGCATCGTAGCACTCAATTTGTACATTCTGTAACCGAATTGCTAGTTCTTCTTTGAAATCCTCTCGTTTCCCGGATATTTTCTTTGTAGTTTGACCGGTCTTGTCATATCCCCATCCACCATCAAACATGGCACCGAAACTCTCATTAGCCAACATCCAGATAGCCCATGCCCGTTTTACACGTCCAAACATCTTTGGATGCTCGTATACTACACGTGCTTCGGAATGCAGCTCCCTACTATGAAGGCTGATTGCAATTTCTTGGTACAGACTTGTAAAATCCCGCTGCAATACTTCATAGAAATTAATTAGCTCACCATTTGTGTCATTGATAATTTCAATTTCGGACGGGCTTTTTTTGAAGAAGATAGCCCCTCCTCCGATGAAAGGTTCACAATAAACCTTATGAATTGGTATTAGAGAAATGATTTTATTGGAAAGCTGCTGCTTCCCACCGTAGTACGTCAAAGGTGTTTTCATTGTTGTTCCAGTAATTTGGGCTAAACCTTTGGACATAAACAACCGATTCTTAAGTACCCATCGCGAGGGGTCGGGCAGAAGCAGTTTATCTGTAGGTGTTTTGGCACTTGTCTGGGAGTTACCGCTCCCAGGTTTCTGCCCGTTTATTATTTTACCAGGCAACGCCCGGTAGATTCCAAATTAAGCGTGAACAATTTCCGGCCATGTTACCGTAGTCGGAAATCCCACCTGGTCGGTTATTTGCCTTAAAGCCTTGATATAGGCCCGTACGAGAGCGATCGTTTCGGGTGTCTCGGTCGTTTCCTCCCCGTCATCCAGTTCGTTCCGATACCGGTCAATACGGTCCTGAGCTGCACGTATAAGCGGATCCCGCTGACTTCTTATGGCGGCCGCGAGATAAGCCTTTTTTTTGGTCTCATCGGTAATCCAATTGCCCAAAGATTCGTCAAAACAGGGGAATTCAATTCCTGCAGGGTCCTTTTCGGTCCATTCACTGCCAGGAACCAAGTTCAATTCTGTTTCGATCCTCGAAATGCCAGTTTGCTTGTGCCAAAGCTTCACCCCGCGCCAATCAGGGATATACTCCCAGGTATCGTTCTTGAAAACCAAAGCTTGTCGCTCCCCTGCAGGCGGCGGACTTTTGATCGTGTAATTCGCATTGGGCGTCAAAACCACTCCAGGCTCAAGTGGCGACTCCTGGCATTCCATTTCCCCGATATATTCGCCAACATCATCAAGTAAATAAACCAACATGTTATTACTCCCCTAGTATTTTACGATAAAATTTACGCCGATTCTTTTACCCCGCGTAACAGTGCCAACCCTTAATCCATTTGATCCATCGCTAATTACACCTCGAGTAGTTGTTCTACCGGTTGCTTCAGATACAGACCCACCTTGAGCTACTGCATTACTTGAATGCCACATTCCACTTCCAGCTTGAGAATCGCTAAATAAATCATGAAAATGGTTTTCTAACTGATCATCTTTGAAGGCTGCCAACGAAAAAGCATCATGAGAAGTAACCCCCGATGCTCTCGTTCCCACACCAACAGGGGCAGCTTCAAGGAAGTTTGGAAGATTAAAAGTTGTTGAGCCATCTCCAGAGCCCCAGTTACCACCAATTGCAGAATATAGCGCTGCGTAAGTCGAACGACTCACAGCGGCACCATTACACAAAAGCCAACCTACAGGCGCCGATCCGCCTCCGAACATGGCGATCGTCCCGGCAGGCATGACATTCCTCACAAATTGTGTTGTTGCCACCTGTGTACTATCAGTAGTATCTGAAGCTGTCGGTGCGGTCGGCGTTCCCGTTAAGGCAGGAGATGACAATGGGGCCTTGAGATTCTCTGCAGCCCGAGCTGTAGCCGCTTCCGCAGCCACGGCCGCCGTCACCATCGCGGCCGTGGCAACTTGCGTCGTATTCGTACCCGTTGCAGGGGTCGGCGCGGTCGGCGTTCCCGTTAAGGCAGGCGACGCCAATGGTGCTTTTAGGGCCAATGCGTTCGTCATGGTTGTGGCAAAGTTCGGGTCGTTACCGAGAGCGGTGGCAAGTTCGTTCAAGGTATCAAGAGCAGCCGGGGAGCTATTGACGAGAGCCGAAATCGCCGCACGTACGAAGGCAGTCGTTGCTACCTGAGTCGTATTTGTTCCAGCGACAGCCGTAGGTGCTGTCGGTGTACCAGTCAACGCAGGGGAAGCCAGGGGCGCTTTAGGGGCAAGAGCGGCCGCGATCGCGTCCATAAGTTGGGTGACTGAGGTATTATCCGGGGTAACCCCATAAGCAGAAATAAGGTTGGCAAGATTATCAATAATCAGGTTGATGGACTCAGGGGCTATGAAAGACGGCTTGTCGTCGGGATCCTCGGGGTTTCCCATCGTGTATTTACCGTCTTTAAGTCCGGGGAACGAGACTATCTCACCGTCTATTTCCATTTGCTGTTCGTCAGGGTACATGCTCATTGTTTACCTACCTATAAAAGAAAGAAGGGATATAGTGACCGGTCAGAGCGGAGTCAAGGGTAAGCTCAAGCGAGTTCTTCAACGATTGATCGGTCAGCGCTATGTAAAGGTGAATTGTCGCGAAGGCTGATGGCCCTGCAATGCGATGATTGAAACGGCTTCGCCCATAGAAGGCCGGAGAATAGGGTAATAAACATAAATCAAGCGAAGCCTTGTACATCGCGCAAATTTCACCTAAAGCAACCCGGTCGATTTTCTTTCGTGCTTGAACCATAAGCAGCTCTTTGCGTACGGAGAATTCTAGGGTTGCATTATCGATCCCATTGACCTTCTCCCAGTTATCAATCAGTTCGGTCGTAGTTGCAGCAAAGGCCTCATCGAGCAAGGCCGCTTCTCGGCTGCGGAATCGGGCTAATTCGGCAGCTTTTGAATCGCACCAAAGAGACGTATCGCTTTCAGGATCCACGAGCTGCTTATCCCAGAAGTCACCACGAGGAAGTAGTTTCCGAAGCGCCGTGGCATATTCATCAGCAGAATGAACGGTCATCATCCCCATGTAATTACCCCGGTATCAAGGATCTGAAGCTTGGTCGACGAACCGCGCTCGATGACGACGGTAGCATCGGTAAGGATTAAGCCGTCAACGATGGAGTCCCGAATCTGCGCGGCCGTAACGGTGATCCCGGGCTCTATCTTGATTGAGAGATAGGTCTTCATTCGATTCTCGGCGAGCTCACGGTTAGCGAGGGTGTCTTCGGTCGGTAAAAGGGTCACGGTCGGGTTAATAAATAGGATCTCTGGGGTTTTCACCGTGAAGAGAGCCGGGGGCGCGACGGTCTCGATGTAGCTTTTAACCAGTTCAAGGTTCGTCACCTGGGAAAGTCCGGTGAGATGTGATCCTTGCACTACCTGGATCAGGAGCGCCCCGAATATCGAGTAGTTTTTAAACTCCCATGCATTGGAAACCTCGGGGCTCGAATCTATCGCCCAAGCCGCGAAGTCGCCCTTTTTCCCGTACCGACTGGATGACCTTAGATAAAGCAACACGCGGGCCAGGTAATCCTCGTCCGACTCAGAATCGATGCCGCCAGTCAGGCCTGGGGATACAACGGTTACGATGTTATTGACTCCGGGAGGAACTGACGAAATGATCGATAAGGTTTCCCCGGCTTCGAGGTTCGCGGCGGCTCCACTTACGGAGGCCTTGATCGTGCCAGAGATGGTCCCGCCTGCGGCTATTTTCACCGCTGACGGAAGGTAGTATTCCTGCCCGTTCGCGTGTTTCAATAAAAGACCGGCTGGGACCGGTGCGCTTGGGGTGCCGGAGAATTGTACCGGTCCGATGGCTCCTGTGGCCGAAAGCGGCGGTACGCGATCGCTCCAATGGGCCCGCAGCATCTCTCCTTCAGCGGTGTCTGGGAAGATTTGACGGGAAAGGTATACGAGATTGCTGTAAAGGCCGTGGTACATTCCCGCGTCAGTCTTTGAAATGGCGGAAAGCAGGTTATACCGTGGTGTCTTCTTCAGCAGCTGGAACCTGGTAAGGTAATCGTTCGAGACTCTTTCCTGTAATTCGGTTAATGTCGGTCGGTCAAAGTCCATTCCATACTCCAGTTACGAATTCATCGCCTCCATCGGGCTTCGTTACCATCACCCGGTAGTTGATTCGGTTCTTCCCGGCCACTTCGGTCTCGCAGGTTATTTCCTTGGCAAGGCCGTCCGCTTTTAGCCAGGACAGCGAGCGAATCACTTCCCGTTGCACGTCTTTCTCGAGCTCCGGGCCGGTCTTACCGCTTTGCCTCAAGATCCACAAATCGCTGCCGAAGTCGGGATCGGCCCACCATCGGCCCCGATCAGTTCCCAGGGTCATCTCGACGAGCACCGGGATGCTCGCGAAATCCTCAAGAAGAGCCGTCGCCATGGAGAACCTTCTCGGATTCGATGCCCGACAAATCGGCAACCTGGGCGGTGGCGAGGGCGGTGTTAAGGGCCGACTGGAACGCGGACGGCGAGCCGTTCCCCGGTTCGGGTATCGGGTTTTTCAGTGTCTGGAGAAACGTTGAAAGGATGGTGTTGTTCTTTTCGAGCTGAGTTTTAAGCTCGTTCACCTTGATGAGGCCGCCCAGGTTCTTTCCGTAGAGTTCGACCGTTCCCGATTCGCGGGCGATTATCCAACCGCCTGAAGCCGTCCAAAGCGCCGCGTCTCCCTCTTCAAGGGCGGGCACGCCTTCCTGGTCAGACACGGGAAGCATGACGGGACTCGCGACATCTCCCCCTTCGAAGAGGAAAAGCACCGTGCCCTGTTTGGCGCGGGCCGCGAAGCCGTAAGGATGCAGTTCAACGCCTTTCACGGTACGACCGAATCTGGTAGTACCCTGAATGGATGTCCCGTCGCGTCCGGTCAATTTACCGGTCACGATCAGGTTGCGAAGGCGCGCGGAAATGGATTTGAGATCGATCAGAGGTACGCCTCCCTGTTGACCAGCTGAATGTCACAACTCTGCGATTTCGCGTCTGCGTTGTATTCAACTTGAGATGTCAACAGGGTAGCATTGATGCCCAGGGTCGGTAGGATAACGGGGGTTAAAAAGTTTACCTCCCAGAAGATCTCCTTTTTGGCGAGAGATCCGAGGGATTTTAATTGATCTGCGGCGAGCCCCCAGCCGGGGGTCGTTACGGTGATTCTGCGTTCCATGCGACGGCGAATTTCCGTTTCGCATCGGCGCTTCATTTGTTCCTGGCTTATGGTCTGATCGGTTAGGTTGAGCGTCAGGATACGCTTGTTCGGACAGGTCTTATCAAACCCCGTGACTTCGGTCCCATATGGCCCTTTGATGATGTACTTGTAAAATTGCTGGGTTGCGTCCGCAGCGCTCTTAATGTCGGTTACCGTCTGGCCCTCTACGAGGCGAAAGCCTTCAGGTCGGGCTCCGCTCGCTACTTTCCATACGTATAATCCGTTCGCCTGATTCGAGGAGATGATGAATCCCTGATTGTCCGCTTCCTGAACGAGCTTTTGCCAAGGGCTTTCATTCTCCCAGGCAAAAAGAGGTACTGACTTCGTTGGATCAGGGGTATTAGTAGGCAAGTACACCGTGTTGTCCGTGCTCAATCCGAAATCGGCCGCGAACTTCTTTACGATACCGAATAAGGTGGTATCCCTGATCTCCCCCGACCATTGGCTATCGATGATATCGCGGGCAGCAGAACGTCCCGTGATCTTGAAAGCCTGTTTTTGAGCCGTTCCCTCGACGGTTATAGTGTCGATGTATCCCATCGTAACATTTCGCTCGATCTGTCCTTCGGTAAAGTAGACCGATATGTGTTGATGTTCGCGAACCTTTGAACGTTCTCTCAGTGGAATGTCCACATCGATGATGTGACAAATTTCGTCCAGGGATTTACGTACGTACAAGCGAGTCCAAGCGAGGGAAACTTTTTTATTGTCGACGTATACGTCAATCCTAGACATAGGAAACAGTACCCTTGATGAAGAAATCGTCGTCATGACCGCTATTCAATGCGATCATTTGTTCATAGCTGACGCCCAGGGCATGAGCGAGCACCAACATGGGCTGGGAAAGGTTCAATTCCTGCTGAAGTTCCACGAGGAGATTATTCTCAGCTAGTGATTCGGCGACCAGTATCCGCAAGGCGACAACGGTCTGATACACGTCAGGATCTGAAAGGTCAAGCGCTGCCTCGTGGCGCTCGAAGAGTTCATAAAGCGTGCCGACTTTGTTTGCCGATACTGCTTCGATTGATGGAAGGAGAGCGGCAGCCCCGGCGAAACAAGCCTGCCGGTAAAGAGCGACCATTGCGGTCTTCGTATCGAGCTCCTTGGTCGTGGCCGGTTCGATCGAATCGAGGGAGTAATTACGGTTTGAAAGGAAAAGGAGCGCGACGTTCTTGACGTTCTGTGCCGTGTAGGCCATCCCTCCAGAGTCACTATCTTCCGAAAAGAAGCTCGTAACCGAATTACCTATAGAGAGAATTCCCGCGACGATCGAGCTTACGCATCCGAAAAGCGCGAGGGCCAACTGCTGGGGTGAGTGGATGCCCTGATCGATGAGATTGATGATACTCATAGCCTGATTGGTAAGGTCATTCAACAAGGACTGTACGCCCTGGACCCGACCAATGATTCCGATCATGGATTCCTTCATCTTGGTAAACCCGGACGTGAGGGTGCTAACCGAAAGGTGTTCATCCGTAAGTGCTGCGGCGAACGCGCCTACCGACGAAGTTTTCAAGTTGTTTACTGCATCAGTAAGAGAAAGCGCTGCGGGGGCTGTAATCCTTGCCGCATCTGTCTGTCCTACCCGAATGAAGGTGATCGAGACATTGCAGGATCCTTGAGCCTTGGTCTCTTCATCAACATCCCAGGTGTCGATGTTGACGGCGAATCTGCCCCAGAAAGGAAGCACAAGATAACCGGGTTTGTCGTCGCTGGTCGCAATGTTCAGGGCGGCAATCAGCGCGGTACGATCGGCGATATAGTTTTCCCCGGTTAAATTTCCCGTTATCTTTATCTTCTGGGGCAGGATATTGAGTGATTCAGAGGACCAGCCGCCAAATGCCGGGTACTCAGAAAGGTCGTTCGACTGCCCTCCAGAGATATTCGTCTTTTCAAGAACGAACGGGACCGGTTCTAGCCCCGGAGCCTGATAGCTGGTTCTTCGGGGTGCGCTGTCGGTCTCGCTTTCGTTGCGGAGGGCCTTCCTCCAGCTGGTTGAAAATACTTCGGGTAAAGAGGCGTCAAAGCTCATTGATTGGCCCTCGCTTCGCGGACGTTTCCGGTATTCACATTCATCCCGGGGATCGAGCTACGAGTATTCGTTACCGAGGCCCTGACCGGAACATCGGCCTCTATGCGTACGGTCATTTCAGCGTTACCGGTAAGCACGGCCTGAGGCTTCGTCTGGGTCGCCATGGGAGATCCAAGGTTAGCCGCGGCGTATTGCCGGGAAGCAGCATCGACACGGGCCAGATCCTCCGGGGTGACGCCGGTACGAGCTGACAGAGTTTGTAAACGCATTTCATTTTGTCTGACTTCGGAAGCCTCTTTCTTGGACTTCGAATTTTCGAGCGAAGTACCTACCATGCCGCCAAGTTCAGTACCAGCCGATTTGAGCAAGAAGTATCCGAGGGCCCCGCCAATTGCTCCACCTGCAAGGGTACCAAGGACAGGAACAACGGATCCGATTGCAGCGCCCATTGCAGCACCTGCGGCCGCGCCGCCAATGCCACCCACGGCCCCGCCGCTGATGCGTCCGACCTCGTTGTATTTTTGCGATCGGGAAAGGTCCTTGTTCTTGACCGTATCATAAATACCGAGCGCCGCAGTCGGTACTTCTATCGCTGCCGCGGTGATTGCAGAAAGACCGGCCATGCCTCCGGCAGATTTCGTCATATTCGTGAGCCCGGCGGTTACCTTGTCGGATATCACAGGCTTCGATTTCAGGACATTGCCCGTATCCTTCCACACCTCAGGGGCCGAATTGGCAAACGTCCCGGCTGATACGCCTGCGCCTCCGCCCATGTTCGTGACAAATACGGGAAGCCCGGCCCCTCCGGCACCGGCTACATCGAGGCCGACCTTTCCGCCCTTAAGGTTTTTGAAATTGGCAATCAGGCTGGTCACGGTAGCCAATCCCTTGACGGCCGCGATAGCGCCGATTCCTACGGCTATCCCGGTAAACACTCGCTGAAACTTTTCGGGATCCTCAGCGAGGGTATTAAGCTCATTCGTTATTTTTTCAAGCGGACCGGTCAACTTAGTATCACCGAATCGGTAGAAGGCCGTTTGCAGATTATTTAAATTCGACTTGAGCGTACTCGCGCCAGTCGCTGCGTCGTTCATAATTGTCGTACCGTCGGACTGAAGATTGTTGAACTTGTCCAACGTCCCGAGCGCTCCGGTTTTCTGGAACTCCGCAAGCTCGTAATTGAATGATCGCATAGCCTCGGCGTCGAATATGGTGCCAAGACGCTCCGTGCTACCACCGGACTTTCTGACGATCTCGTCCATGATGGAGGTAACGGATTTGAAGTTGCCCGCCTGGTCGCGTACGGTTACGCCAAGGCTGGCGAGGGCTTTCTGTTTCGTGGGATCAGTCAGGTTTCGCATGAGGGCTTCGAACGCGGTGGCCGCCTGCTCAGACGAACCGGTACCCATGCGGATCACCTGGAGTGCGGCGCCCATTTCCTGCAATGCGGCAGCTCCGCTCCGGCCGGTGGCCGTGTACGCCGCGATGGTTCGAGGGCCGAGACCCGCGAGATTCTGCAAGGTGAATGCGCCCTGCTTTCCCTGAACGGTCAAAAGGTCAAGGGATTTCATCGCCTCATCGGCACCGAGGCCCATCTTTTGGAACTCGGCGAAAAGCCCGCCAATGTCTGCGCCGGACGCGCCGGTCGCCTGCATGGCGAGTCCCATGGCGCGCATGTTTTCTTCCGCGAACTTGATATCGCCCGTGCGCTCCAGGACCTGGTCCATGGCTTCGCCAAGGGAATCAACGTTCATCTTGATGTCGGGAGCCTGCGCGGTCTCCCACATCTTTTGCTTCAGCGCTTCAACCTGATCCGCGCCGATTCCGGCGGTGATGCCGAGGCGCGTCATCTTATCGGCAAAGTTGATCGTGTTGTTTACGGCGGCCGCCGCGCCGAAAGTAACGCCGAGAGCGCCCAGCTTTCCGGCAACTCCGGAAAGGGCGCTATCGACTTTGCCCATGGCGCCGGTGACCTTCGAGCCGAAGCCCTCGGCCTCGGAGCCTGCTTTTTTGATACCGAGGGAAAAACCGTCTTTTAAGGAAAGCGCGACTCCCGCGCGTATCGTATCACTCATCAGTCACTCCAAGCCGATCGGCGGCGGTATCGAACCAGGCCGACAGTTCCGGCCAATCCATTTCGTACAAATCGGAAAGAGCGATCCCGGGCAGGAATCGCAGAAGGTCCACGCACCTTACCCGGATCGCCCTTGCAAGTTCTCCGACAGTCAGGGATTCCCCGCTGTCGCCTTCGAAGGGTCTTCGGGACCTCCCGTTTTCAGCTCCGACCTTCGAGTCGCAAAACGGGCATAAGCCGCATTCGCGTGATGGCGGGCCTCCGCGTAGTCCTCAGGTTCAAGTTCCCGAACTATGACCGTCGTCGTGTTGCTCAGGCTCGCGATGAGCGCGATCAGCTGCTCCACCGATCCGTCACGGTAGGTGTCCATCGCGATCAGGTGCTTGGCCCTCGGTGTATCCGTGAACTCAAGCTGCGAGGTCGTTACGTCTCCTACTTTGACAGGCTTTTTAAGCTTCAAAACCATGGGGATTATCCTTTAGAGCTTCTGGCTCTTGCCGCAGTTGAAGGTGACGGTCATCTCGCCGTCTCCCAGCTCGACCGCCTCGGTCACCCATGCGTTCGGCATGAGGTGCTGCGAGCCGCCGTCGAGGAATATGGTGAGTGTGTCATCCGAGATATTCGAAAACCGGGACGGGTCGTTGGATGCCTGAAGGCTTACCTTGAGTTCGGCCGCCGTCGGGGTTTCAACGAAGCCGATATTCTCGTGGGTCTCCGCTTCCTTCGTCTCCCGCTTAAAGGACGAGGGCTTGAACGTGTTGCCGCTCGCCTTCAGGGGAAGCTCGCCGAGCATCGTGGATACGACGCGTTTTACCTTGAGCAGTTTCATGTCTCTCTTTCTCCTTTAATCGAACTGGGTGAGGCCTGCGCCGATGTAGAACTGGCCGATGAGCGTGGGCTTGTGCGACCAGTTGAGGCGGGTCTTTCCGTCCGCATCGACTTCCGTCAGGATGGTGTTCTTGTACCCTTCCAGGTCCTGGCACCACTGCTTTTCCTGGATGAAAACCTGCTGGTACAGCTCCACGAGAAAGCCCTTCCAGAGTTCCGGGGTCATAACCTTGGAACCGGAACCGAAGTTCTCCGAGGTGGAGGCGAGCTTCCAGGTCTTGTACCGGGTGCGCGCGGTCGAGTTGATGTACGCGCGGATCGCCGAGATAGTCTCGACCACCTGCACGTCCAGGTAGCTGGTGTCGCGATCGCCGTCGGTGTTGGTCGTGTAGCTCGTCACGACGCGCTCGATGAGCGCCACGCCGGTGGTTGACGCGCGGTAGGTCGCGATACCGGCTTTCAGGAGGGTTTCCCGATCGCTGGCGGTACGTTCCTGGGTGACGATAAGACCGGCGATTTCGGTGTCGGTCGTGTTAGCCGCGGGATCGTCGGCAAGCCGCCGAACGAGAGCAGCAGCGAAACGCGCTCCCCACACGCCCGGGGTCTGCGGGTTGATCCCGCGGGGAATGAGCACAATGTGGGGGCTGTTGATTCCGGCCGCCTGGGCTATGAGACTACCCTCGGTGCTCTCGTCTCCGTCTTCGCCAGAGAGCGCGAGGAACAAGCGCCCGTCGATCTGCCGGGTACCGCTATAGCGACTGGTGAGTTCGGCGGACAGGGCGACCAGGTTGGCCGTGTCGGCAAGATCGGTGATGATGTAGTGATACCGGGTCTCGCCAATCGCCGCGAGCACGTCGGACACGTCGGGGTTTCCGGTGCCGGTCACGCTGTTCGCGAACGTAGCGGTCACGCCCGAAGGATCCTTCTCGCCGTAAATCCCCGCCACTACCGTGGTCTGGTTTCCGGCTAAGCCCTTCACCAACGAGGTAAGGAGTACCTTTTCCGGGGTCACGCCGTCGACCGACGCGTCCACTTCCATGTCCCGAAGAGAATTGCAAGCGGCGACAAAGGAGGCGGCGATCGCGGCCGCGGCGTCGTTTTTCGCCACGGCGATCGCTACCTTCCGGCCGTTCACGTACCGGGTAAACGTTCCGTCCTCGGTGGCTGGCCCCGTGAAAGTAAGAGACTTGACCGCCTTCACCCCGGCGACCAGTTCGGCCAAGGGGAGCGCGTAGAGCTTATCGGTCTTGTTGAGCGCGAGGAAGTTCTGCGCCATGACGGCGGCGGGCGAACCCTCGCCGAGCTGGGCACGTGCGTTCGATTCGCTCGATATGGCGACTACCGCCCCGGCGGGAGCGGCCCCGGTCTGAGTCTTCATGCCGAGGATCAACACCTTCTTGATATCGCCGACGGAACCGGCGGCGGAGTTGTCGATCTCCTGGTATTGTCCCGGAACGAGCAGCTCGTCCGGGATCTGCGTAAACTGTATAGACATCTTCTCTCCTTATAGCGTGACGGTCTCGTCAACGCGTTCGGTGCCGACTTTATGCTCGGCGTCATATCCTTCAAAGTCCTCGAGCGCGTCCGGTAGGAGTATCCCGCCAAGCACGCTTGCGTCCGGCAGAACCTCGAGGCTTTCCTCGCGCACCTTCCAGTTCCAGCTCACGACCCAAATACCCACATTGACCTGGGCGGAATCGTTCGAAAAGAGGTTGTGGGCGACCACGTCGCTCGCGCCGCCCTCGCTCCAGGCAGAGTCCATGCCCTTCAGGGCCGGAATGAGCACCGTGAGAATCCCGAGCGCGGCGTCGAAGAGCTTATCCCGGTTCGTGGCCCGAACGATGACCCACGAGGAAAATTTCATCGTGTGCTTCTCGTTCGCGTCAACGTCCATGAGACTCGTCAGTACGGCCGGAGAGCGGAGCGCGACGCGTTTCAGTTCGTCCACGTCGAACACTCCGGGGTGCGCCTCGATGGCGAGGCCCTTCACGGACTTGAAGGTTTCCTTCAGGTTGTTGACGGCCTCGTCCCTGATATCGATGTACGAAATTCTCACTTTGCCGCCTCCGTGATATTGGCCTTCATGGTTTCGTCCACGATGCCTTCAAGGTCTTCTTCGTTCTCCGCGCTGATGCCGATAAAGGGCCGCGCGGGGGTAACGTCTTCGTACCCGAAGTTGTGCCGGGCCGCGTATATCTTCGTCGCTCCCGCGAGCACTTCCCAATCTCCCGGCTGTGACT
This sequence comes from Spirochaetota bacterium, assembly GCA_023443865.1. Taxonomy (GTDB): domain Bacteria; phylum Spirochaetota; class Spirochaetia; order Treponematales; family Treponemataceae; genus Teretinema. Next base: position 343,695 of record JAEZST010000011.1, read on the forward strand.
CGACCGTATCCCGAAGGGAACCCGAAACGACGAGTTGCGGCCGGGCTCCGGGAAACTTGTCCGCCAGATACGCGGCGTACCGTTCGGAAAGCGCTTCCCAGGGAGTCCCGTCAGGCGCCTTCTTGGTATCGAACCGCTCTACGATTTGGGCTTCAAGCTCGGCGCCGAGATTGGCGAGTAGTTCCCGCCGTTTCCCCGCAGTGAGCGAAAGGCTCGCAAGGCGGCGGGAAAGGCCCGCGACCTCGCGAACGTCGAACGCAACCGCCGCGCTGGCCATCAGAGCACCGCACCCTTCTTCCAGAAACGTTCATCGGGAATTCCCGCTTCCTCGTCGGGAGCGACGATACTCGCCTCCTGCAGGTCGGGGCCCGAAAGCCCGCCCTGATGCTCCCGGCCGATCGTCTCAAGGAGCTTGAGGTTGCTCGAATGGTGAGCCCTCGAATCCTCGGAAGACGTGACCGAATCGGTCAGGCGGAAGAGCGCGATATCCGCGCAGATACCCAGGAGGGTGTCGCCAAACTGGGCGGGAAGCGGCAGCGCCACTTCGCCAGTCGCCTCATCGAGGAGCCAGGGGAGATACGTGACGATCACCCCCGTCGCCTCGCGAAGCGCAAGGGTTATGCGCGCGCTGTCGAGCGACTCGCCGTCATCGGCGAGCGGTAGCACGTTCGCGGGGAGCCGGGCCGCCAATTCTTCCACGCTCAGTAAGGGCGTCATTTCGTTTTCACCTCAACCCAAGAATCGGCCTTGAGCACGGCGAGCTGGTACTGATCTACCTGGTACTCGGCCGCCTGAGCGCGAATCGTGAGCCCCACGCGGCGATAGACCTCGTACGGGGTCTTGTGCCGGAGCACCACGGTCACGAGCTTCTTCTTGTCGCCCGGTGCGGGCGGCTCAGGCGTGTCCACCGGGGGAGTCAGATCCACCGCGGCGTGGTCACCGGTCGTGTCAGCGCCGGCCGTGGTGGCCGCCGGTACCTGGTCAGCGGCAGCCGTAACCGCCGGGCCGTTCTGGTTCGGTTTCTGATTCTGGTTTTCGTTCTTACCCATGGCTCACCCCTTACTGGATCCAGGGGCTGACGATCAGCTCCACGGCCTTGTAGTTCGGATTCGATTCGCCCCCGGCGAGGAATTCCTTTTCAAGGATCGCCTTCGCCGCCGCGCGATTCGCGGGACCGACCACGAGATGCGAGGGAACGATTCCCAGGGGGGAACCGCCGTCGCGCTTGAACGCGAGCATCTTATCGTAGGCCGCCTCGAACGCGGTCGCGTCGAGCGTGGCCTTGGAACCGACGGCCTGCTGCCAGAAGCCGTACCCGGCGTTACCGCGCCAGCGGGTTCCGTAGAGGAACTGGTCCCGCATGAAAACGCTCTCGGCTTTTCCGTCGGTGATCTCCTCGAACTCTGGGCCTGCGCGGTCCTGCACGATGAAGGGCTTGAGGGTTCCGGTGAGCGAAAGGAGGAACCAGGGACTGCCGGTCGCGGCCGGATCGCCCTGCACGTTGGAGGTCGACACGGCGACGCCGGTTCCGTCCACGTTGGGATACACGGGATGGTCCACGTCGAAGAAGTTCTGGCCGTCGAAGCAGAGGGCCGAGAAGCCGCCGGGAAGGAGGCCGAAGGTGAGTTCGTTCAGGAACCGCACCACCTCGTCGGCCTGCGCACGGGAGAGCACCCGGTACTGACCCAGGTTGTCGTCCTCGATGTCGGTGCGCTTCACGCCGAGGGTCGCCTCGTAGAGCTTGTTGAGGATCTGGTAGGACATTTCTTTCATGTCCGCGATGACGCGATCGCCCACCCATTCGCGCATCTTCGGGAAGTCCCCGAGCCAGCCGTAGGTGTTGCTCGCGCCGCCGGAGGTGATGATGGTGGCGATGTCCTTGTACGCCGGTTTTTGCATGAGCTCCGCAAGGCGTGCGGCGTATTCGCCGCGTACCATGGTGCGGAGGCTGGCGAGGGTTGTGTCCTTGATGATTGCCATTTACTTGTTCTCCTTTTTCTTCAGCTCCGCCCACTGCTCGGGGGTGTATCCGGCGTTCTTTGCGAAAGCCGCTTCCTCGGCGTTGAACGCGGTCTGGGATTCGGTCGTGGTGACGGCGGCCGTTACCGCCCGAGCCTGGATAATCTCGGGCGAGGCGGCTACGATCGCGTTGAACTTGTCCAGGCCGTCCTGAGTCGAGCACAGGGCGAGGTACTCGTTCTTGCTCGCCGGGGCGATCTTTCGATCGGCGATCGCCTTGTCAACCGCGGCGGCGCCCTTGGTCTTCAGGTCGTCGTCCTGAATCTTCTTCAGGCTGCCCTCGGCATTGAGCGCGCGGGTCTCCATCGCCTGTAGGTCCGCCCTCGGCGCGTAGAGCGTAAGGTCCACGGGTTTCTGGGCGTTCTGGGCGGTTTTCAGCGACGCGATCGCGGCGACCGCATCCTGTTCCGTTGCCGTATCGGCGAGACCGAGCGCGGCAAGAATTCCTTTCATGTGATTCTCCTCCCGTCCAGCGGACGGATTTTCTTGATTGAGCGCCTCAAGGCGCAAATTGGGGGCGTTGGTGAGCGCGGCGCGCTTAATGGAAATGATTTTTCCCTGGGGGTCGAAATCGAAGACAGGAGAGATGAAGCGGTATTCGAGGGACTCGACTGCCGCGCGGCCCCGTTCGGTCCATTCCGCGTCAGCCCAAATCTCGCCCGCCTCGTTGACGGTGAGGTTGAAAAACCATCCGTAGGCGGGAGCGTCTTCCCCCCTCGTGGCCTTAAGGTCGGTGGCGTGATTTTCATCGATGACGTGCCGGGGTAGGTCAGCGTTCGACTCGGCGACTACCGCGGCGGGATCGGGATTGATCCAGGAGCGGCCGTCGCGGCCCTCCACCAATACCCCCGAGGGTAGAATCTGGATTCTCGCGGGGGCTTTCCCCTGTTCCATGTTCAGCGCAAAAAAAAGACTGCCGTGTTTCATATACACGACAGTCTATCCGCGTTGCCCTTCCGGTATTGCTAACCGGCGTTAATTAAAAATCGAACTTGTTCTGTAATAGCTCATCTTTGGCCCGGTGGTACAGCCGGTACATCTGCATGTAGCTGATCTTGTACTCCCGGCATATTTCCCGCATGGATTCCGTGGTCCCGTTGTACCGCGCGTGGATCTCGCGGGCTATCTCGCCCGAGAAGGCGCGGGACTCCATCGGGATATACAATTGCATGCCGCCGAAGAGCCCTATGAGGCGCTTGACGATCTTGTCCGCGTCGGGATCCCCGATCTCGTCCGAGATCACGCCCCACATTTCTTCCGCCATGTCGGAGCCCTTCCGGGTCCTCGGTACTGATATCAGTTGCCCGCCGTACCACTTGCAGAGCGACCGGATCGCGCGAACCGCGATCACCCGGTCATGTACCGATTCCGTGCAGGCGTCGATCATCTGAGCGACGATTGATAGCTCTTCATCTCCCATAATCCGGGTTCCTCCCTTTCACGGTATCGGGATCGTAACCGGCCTTCTCGGCCATGGACCTGATCGCCAGGATCAGCTTCGTCGCGTTCCGCTCGGTCACGAACCGGAGCGAGTCCACGTGCACCAGGCGCCGCACGAAGGCTTCCAGAGCCTGATCGGTCTTGATCCTCGCGGCGAGTTCCCAAAGGCCCTTGATATACTCAAGCTGCTCCTCGGAAGCGTACCCCCGGTCACGGTCGGTAACGGGCATCCGTTTCCGGCCCTTCCGGTCGGCCACGACGAACCCCGCTTTTTTGAGCGCGCCCAAGGATCGCTCAAGCTCACCGATGGTCATTTCCACGCAGCTCGTCTTCCCGGTCGCGCCCTCAAGAAGCGATCGGTATTCCTCCTCGCCCAGTCCCGTTTTCGAACGCCCGATATGGATGAGCTGGATTAAATGGGTCCGTTTGTCCTTCTTGCCTGCCACACTCATTTCCAAACCTCTTTCAGCGCGTTCAGGGGTACCCCTTTAGGCGGCCCCGCTGTCATTCCCGCCCTTGGACTCGATTCGCCTTTTTTGGGCCTCCGTAAGGGGGTATTGGCTCATCATCCTTTCCATCGCGTTTGCCGCGAAGGTACCCGCGTAATCGAAGCACTTTTGCTCCACGTAATTGTCAACGGCTACCCAGTCCGGCATCTTCACCTCAAGCCTTCGCGTGTTCGGCTCTACCTCGTTATCCTTCCCCTTCCCGATAATCGCCCGCTGCTTCACCAGGATAGCGACCCGGCCCAGTCCGTTCAGTTCCGCCGTCGTCTGGAGCGCCGCGTATTCGTCGTCGCTCAACGTGATCGTGACTTTTCTCCCACCCATGGCAAGTCACCTCACAGTCCGTTCACGACTTCGGCGTCTACCGCCGTGCACCCCATCTCCGCGGCGAGGTTGAGCGCCTTCCGGGTCCAGTTGTTCACGAGGAGGGGATACGCTACCGAGTAGACAACCTCGCGCCGGGTCTGCCGTTGGAGCTTGATGGCGAGGGCCTGGCATGCGTCGTCCGTGATCACCTTGGAACGCTCCTTCTGGATGCGGCGGAACTTCACGTCGAGATATTCGGCGATCTCCTGCCCCGTGGCGAGGGGTTCGAGCTCGAGCACTTCCATACGGCGAATTACCTCGCGTGCTTCCCAATTCTTCGATTCGTCGAGCTTCCCCTTCATCTCCACCTGGCCGATGAGGACGATGGCGAGGAGCTTCTTGAACCCGTCTTCCAATTCCCAAAAGCGCTTGAGGTACTTCAAGGTCTGGATGGTCAGGTCATGGGCTTCCTCGATCATAAGCACGTGGCTCCAACCGGCCCGGCTCGACGCGGTGAGGATCTTCTCGATCTGCCGCGCCTTCCCCTCCAGGGTGCGCTTTGGAGATTCGGTGGAGCAGTCCGCGATGATCGCGTCGCATATGAGACTCGCGGTAAGCCGCCCCTTGTCGATGATGCGCGGGGAGACGATGCGGACCTTCTGGCCATCGGCCTGCATGCGATCGATCGCCAGGCGTCGGATCGTGGTCTTTCCCGATCCCGATTCCCCGATCAGGGCGACCATTCCGCCTACCTTGGCGGTCTGGTAAAGGTACTCGGCGGCGAAGGCTGAATTATCCGTAAGGTACACGTCGTCCGCGCAGGCGACGTCATCGATAAAAGGGTCCCGGAGGATCCCGTATTTCTTTCTGGCTTCAAGGCTCAACATGGTGCACTCCTTACATGGAGAGCGCGGCGAATCCGTCGCCGGTCTCGTATTCGTGGGCTATATCGTCGATGATCGAGGCGGGCACCCCGTCGGGGTAATCCTTTCGCATCACTTCGACGAAACCTTCGGGAACGTATCCCAGCCGCGACCGGACGCGCTTGGCGGCCTCGATCGCGGAAACGAGTATGTCGTGGGCGGCGACCACGTCGGGCATCCCGATGGAAACCTGTTCACCGACCTTCCGCGCCGGCGCGATGTCCACGCGCGGCTTGATAAAACTGTGGGCCGCAAGGCCCTTGCCGTCGTTCGCCCAGGCGAAGGGCACGGAGGCTTTCGAGGTCTCCCCCTCGGCGTTGACCGTTTCGGCTCCTTCCGCGGCGAGGGCCGCGAGTTCCGCCACGTTCTTTTCCACCTTCGTATCCCGGACGCTCTTGTACTCCTTGCCGATGACCGGCGCCGAAAGGTCGAAGCCCGCTTCGTCAACCTCGATCGGCTCGATCTCGTACGACACCATTTCGCCGTCCAACCGGTAGGAAATGAGGACGCCGCAGGCGGTACCGACCAGTACGGGCTGAACGTTCACGTCCTGACCCACGATCAGGCCGGGGCAGTCGCGAAGGCTGTACCGCAGGCTCTTCTTGACGAGGGGGTGCGAGTAGCCTATCCCCAGGTCGCCGCCGACCTTCCGGGTTTCAACCCCGGTGGTCAGGAGCAAGCGGCAGGTTTCCGAATCCGGCAGCTCCCGGAGCTTTTCGGCCTCAATCGATTGCCAGAGGGAGAGCCGCGTACCGACCTTCCGGTGCATCCGGTTTAGGCGCGTATCGAGCCCTGGAATCAGGTTCGCGTTGTAGGCCGCGCAAAACCGTTCCGCCGCCTCGTTCAGCTCCTCAATACTGCCCACTTCCTCCAGGCGCAATCGGCATTCAAAATGGGTTTCCACGATGTCGTTAGTCTTTTCGACCTGGCCTTTCGCCCGCGGGTTCCCCGGCAGGTGCGGGTTCGTCTCGATCTTGAGCGATCGCAGCGCGTTCGTGATCGCCCGGCTCTTGTTCGCGCTACCCGGATCCCAGACGAGGAGTTCCGGGAGCCCGTGGAAGGCATAGAGCGGATCGGCCTTTTGACTCCAGGCATAGAGCAGGAAGTCATAGAGCACGGCCGCGCTTTCGCCCGCCGTCGCGTAGTAGCGAACGCAGATCGAGCTTGAATAATGGTCGGTCAGCACGTAGCGCCAGCACTTGAGGTTCTCGCGCCCCTCAAGGAAGGGTTTGTTCTTATACACCTCATCGTCCCGCAAAAGGTGCTGCTTACCCCCCGGCGTGAAGTAAAGGAGCGATACCGACGGGTCGCACTGGTGCACCTGGTTCGGGTACTCGGTCCGCATTCTCTGGAAGGGCGACGGGGCGCGAACGCTGTCAGCGTCAAGGAGCGCTTCCCTGAGCGCCCGGCGTATGGCCGAATCGCTGACCGGAATATCGTAGCCGTTTTCCTGCAGGATCGAGCGGGCGACGTTTACCGGCATGGTCTTCTTGCCGTTCTTGCGGATCCCGGTCTGGATCATCGACGCGAGCATTTTGACCGTGTCGTCGTCCACCGTCCGGTTCCCGGAATCGGTCCTGATCTTCCGGCCCGAATCCCAGCCAGCTCCTTCCAGTTCGCGGTAGGCCCGCTGGAGGGTAAAGCCGTGCAGTCGGGCGAACTCCTTGATATGCCGGGACCGCTCGCCTGCCGTTTCCGCGCGCATGATTCGTTCAATCCATTCGGCATACATCGGCGTTCAGTCCTTTCCCGGTTTCATTGGCCTGATATTCTGGATCGTGTCGTCGATCGTGTCGTACAGGTCCTTGAGGCTTTCGATAAGCATGCCGACCAGTTCTTCGGCCATCCAAGCGTCGAGCTGGTCAACCTTGATTCCGTCGATCTCCTGTGCCTTGTTGAGCGTGGCGATCGCCCGTTCCAGGTGAAAGTCAACCGAGCCGATTTCATCGAGGAATTCTTTCTTGAGCGGGATCAGGGCGCCCTCGGCAAGGTCGCGGGCGGTGGGCGGTTCGCGGTAGCGGAGCTGCATTTCCATCTCGTTGATCTTCGTCTCTTTCTGCTCGATCGCCGCGTCCTGCGCCTTCCGGTCCGAGGCCCGTCGGTCGCGTTCCTTGCGGAGAGAGTCGCGGAGTTCCTTGACACTCATTTGTTCGATTTCATCGAGTGTCAGACCTGCGACCTCATTTCCATCGTCAAGACCTTTGATCTCATCATCATCGAGCACTGACAAGGCGATGAGTTTTGTATTACCCAAATACGAAATCGATTTCGTATTTGAGAACTTTCGAGCGGCGGTCATTGCGTATTGCGCTGAACGCGGTGACATTTGAATACTGTCAAGGATTTGCAAGAAACCGCCATGCTCTTCGTTTGCCTTCATTCTAACCAAGCGCTTACCTATCTCGATAAGCGAGGTTGCCATCTGATCTTGGTAAAACCTGACTTCGTTTTCAAGCCTCACCCGCTCATAAGGGTGTCCATCACCGAAGGCCTCTTCGGCCTCCATGATAGATAGCTGATGCTGCTCATGTTCCGCGGCTACCATGTCCATTGTTGTAGCGTCTTGATTTGCTTCTTTCATCGGTTTTCTGGCCATCTTATTACCTATTGCATTGCTGTTGCGTATTTGGCTTCCTCTTCAGAAAGCAATAATTTTGCAGTCTGATAGGACCTCATGAGCTTGCCAGCGATACCGGCAAACGTGGGCGATAATCTCCAACGTGCGTTATTGTTTCGATTCACCCACTGGAACTTCTCGAATACAGCCATGTCTCGGCAGATGTTCGCCTCGCTTGTTCCGACCAGTCTGGCGAGTTCCTTGTTCGTCAGCCCTGCCACATGGTCCTTGTAAAGGAAATTCACTATCATGAAAATCCGTTCCTGACTGTTACATTTGTCCATTAAGCGCCACCTTCTTCAAATTGATTCCCAGCCTGATGAGCGGGCTTATTCGGGCACTGACCCCGAAGTTCAAGATGCCGACCGCCCGGCGATACAACCATCCGTACATAATCCCTCCCGTACGGGGCCGTCACAGGGCCGCCACGTCGAGGGGGATTTGCTGATACTTCCCGTCGGCGTCTCGCGAATAAATCCGGAGGTACTGCTTGCTCCCGGAAACCTGAATGCTTTCGGTGATCGCGTCCATGGCGCGTTTCCAGTCCGCGTCCTGAATGTCCAGGCGGCGGAGCCCGAGAACCCGGGCCGTATTGATCTTGCCGGTCTTGTCCACCTGAAACGCGTCGTTCACGAGGAGGCGTATTTCCGGGCGCGATCCCTGGCTCCATTTGTCCAGGCAGTCGCCGATGATCTCGCGGGCGATCTGGAGCCGCTCGTCAAAGGAGATCGTTTCGTCCATCGCGATGATGATCTTGTAGCGGCCGTCGTAGGTCATGAGGGTAACGTTGCCCTTCTTGCCGCCGAACTGCTTGCCGTACTTCTCGGCGCTCAAGTTGATGAACGTGTAGATATCGTCGCGGATATCCTGCTTGAAGCCCTGCAGGATCGATTTCATCTCCATGGCGCGCGATGCGATCTTGAAGACTGTCTGGTCCCGGAGCTTGTCAATCTCGCTCACCATCTCGACGGGGACTTGCCGCCCCTGCGAGTCTTCCATGTACGATTTCATGCCGTTATCTCCTTCACCGCCTTGCGGTATTCGTCGCTGGCCGCGTCAAGTTCATATCGCTGAACGCGTTTGATTCTGGCCCCCTCCCGGCGATCCACGTAGAACCGGCCATCGACCGACCAGAGCACCGCGAAGCGGGTCCCCTGCCGGTACCGGTTCACGATCGTGACGCTTTCCTCTTCGTCTATTACCCGGTTGTCGCTGGGCCCTGCGTAGATGAGGAGGCGACACGCGCCGGGAGCAGTGAGCTCGCGGGTATGCCGGGCCTCATCCATGCGGGCCTGGGCCACGAGGGAAGACCAGCACTGGAAGCCGAAGAAGAGGGCTACCTCGTTACGGACGGCGCCGAACTTCTCGGTTTGTCCCTGGGCGAAGTAGAGATCCAACGAGGTGACGCCCAGGATGGTGGCCAGTTCGTGAATGGCGAGGTTGCGCTTGACGCAGAAATGCTTAATGGGATTCCGCATGGTTACCCTCCACCAAGAAGAAAGCTTCCATGTCCGCGGGCTTCATCCCGACATACCTATTCGCCGAGAGGATCCCGAAACAGGCTACAACCTGTAGCCCTGCAAGAGAGAGATTCCTAGTCGCCTGTAATGCTTGTTCCGGGGATATCATTACCGCCCCCTGATCATTCAAGAATTCTGGCCGTCGTCCGTTCTTGAAGAGGTTCATGCCGCCCGGCCTTTCCCCCGGGAGGCAGCAACGAGCGTCTGCCAGGAGGGATACCCGAGGGCGGAGCAGAGCGCGTTCTTGACGCGCTCGGACGATCTGCGACCGGCGATGACATTGGTAACCAGCGGGCGGGTTACCCCGGCTTTACGAGCGACGTCATCGTGATTGAGTCCGGCGAGTTTTAATTGATAGTTGATCCAGAGCCCCGACTTCGGGGTTAGAGAAATACCTTTTTCCACTCGCTTGCTCCTTGAAAGTTTCCGTGCCATAATAATAAAGTCTCCTCTCGCCATAAGGCGTTTTGGTGATGAAAGAGATGGACGAGCTTGTCAGGGCGTTGACCATCTCTTTTTTTTACGGCCTCAAGTATCTTTAGTTACTTGCCGATAATATGAGTATCGTCGCAATTTGCTATTTTGTCAACGCAAAAGATTACAAATTGCTATTTTTTATGGTGGAATTTATGGTTGACGAAGGCATTAAAGAACGTTTTGTAATTATAAGAAATCAAACCGGATTGAATGTAAAGAATTTTGCAAGCACACTCGACATGGCACCAACAACTGTTAGTAGCATTGAATCTGGTACACGAGAACCTTCAAAAGACGTACTCATAAAATTGGCTGCGACGTATAACGTAAACCTGCATTGGATGCTTACCGGAGAAGGAGACCCTTACACTCTTCATTCTCCTGGAATACCTAAGGCATTCAACAAGATAGTAACCAGGGGAATATCAACACCAGAAAGCGATCAAACTAGTGATATTTCATGTATCACAGAACAATTTTCATTATTCCGCTTTCAAAGAGGAAAACCGATCCCCGTTGAAACGGACGAAAATGATCAGGATGCTGTATCCCTTATCCCCCTCTTCGGTCAGACCGCCGCAGCCGGATCCGGCCAGGAGCCGAACCAGCTCGCCGAGGTTGAGGCCTATATCCCTATCGTCTTCGAAATGCTGGGCGGAGCGTCTCCCCGGAACTGCGGACTGATCCGGGTAGTCGGGGATAGCATGACCGATATGTCCCTCTTCAATGGCGACCTGGTGATTTTCGACCAGAGTCAAATGGAAGGGGACGGGGTCTTCGTCATCAGCATCGGCGACGCCGTCAGAATCAAGAGGCTGGAATACCGGCAATTCGAGCAGAAGGTAATCATCAGCTCGGAGAACGCTAAGCGGTACCCGAACCCCGAGGTTATATCTTTCGAGCAGGCGGAAGCCTTGTTGCGTGTTCATGGAAAGGTGATCTGCTGGATGCATCGGCATCCGTATTAAGTGATTTTGGAGTATTTATGAAAAAAGCTTATTTCTTGGTGGTTTTGGTAATCTTCAATTTCTTGTGTTATGCGGTTGACTTACCTGTTCCTCAGAACACTCCCCAGTCCGTTATCAATGCATTCAGCTCTTTATTGCAACTTGTAGATTCAGCAGGGATTTATCATGAGGAATTAGATCCATATACCTGGGAAGATCAAAATTATAGAATTAAATATGTTGATTCGATTCTTTCCAATTTAAACAAGGAAAATCTTAACCGTTATCTAGACAGCCTGAGCAAGGCTAAAGTAAAAATTGATTTTTCTGAAATGTCAAAACGGGAACAAGAAGATTTCGAAAACAGTATGAAATCTTTTTATGGAGATAGATATACTTTTTCATTTTCAGAATACTATCTAACAAAATACGTTTCTGATATCACCAAGCCCCACAAAACGCAATATGATGATTTAGAAAGTTCGAGGGCTGCATGTTTGCAAGTTATTCAAGATCAAAAAGACCAAATCGCGAAAATTCAAAATCCAGATGAGATTAAGACACTCCTTGATGATGCGATAATTCAAAAAGAGAAAGCTCGTTCAGAACTTCAAAATACCAAAAACGCAAAATCACGCAAGAAAATTGAAGATCAAATAACCTCACTCGAAAACTACATTTCAAACACTGCAGTTGCTTATAATACCAACCTCTCAATAATAAAGCAGCTTAACGATGCGATAAATAGAAACAATGATGTATTAGTCAATATTGATCGAGAGACAAAAAAACGAAACGAAATTGATCGCGACACGGAGATAAAAAATAGAACTAAAGAACTTTGTGGTAATGTGAATAATTTCTATTTTTGGGTCGAAAGTTCAACCAAGGATACAAGCGATATTCATGACTTCTTTACCGTACTCAATATAAAGAAAAACTTACAAGAAATCATCGAGAATGAACTCCCCCAAAAGAACATCCCTGATTATCAGAAAAAACTTGATGATTTTTGTAAAGGTTGGAACCTATGAAATCCCCACGCTGCTATTTCCTTCTCGGATTCCTTGTCCTCGGACTTCTTGCGTATGCCGCGACCGAAGCGACGATGGTGTACGTAACGCCGACCGGCAAGAAGTACCACACCCAAACGTGCAAGACTATCGCGAAATCAAAGACCGTGGAGAAGATTGAAAAGGAAGCGGCGATCAAGCAGGGCTATGAGGCTTGCAAGGTGTGTAAACCGTGAAATGAAAATGGGGCCGCCCAAAGAGCGACCCCGTATAGGAGGAAAAGATGAGCCTATATAAAACCAAAATTAACAGAAGGACCGAGTTTGTCGCCAAGTGCGATTCCTGCGGATACACGACCGACTCGACCAAAAACAAGATTGGATTCATGGCCCTACGGATTGAATGTCCCATTTGTAAAAAAGATATTGACATGAAGTTGAGGGGAGAGCTTCCGGACCCTTACACGAACTTTATTTAGCCTCTTCCCCCTTGAGCTTCTTGATCCGTACGTAGTAACTGATCGATCCGTCAACCTGGGAAGGATACTCGCCGGTCTGGATCGATTCGACTTCATACCCGGCCTTTTCCATAACGTCGATCAGGTCATCAAATTCTTTCTTCTTCATCTTCGGTCTCCTTATAATCTGTATCTATCTCCGTCTTCCATGCAAAGGTAATCCCTTTTACATCGGTAGCGGTGAATGACCTCTTTTTCGTGCGGCGTGAAATCGGCGCTCGCGATCAGCGCATTCTTAAAAATATTCTCCCAGAGCGGATCAAGGCGCACCTGAAGGTATGTCGGCGCGTGGCCGAACTCGGCTTTCATAATTACCTTATCGACGCCACGCCAGCGCAAATCATCAACGGACTCGTCGATAAAATGTCCCATGTTCTTCTCGAATTCACGTATGTATTCGCGGCTATAGCGAGTGATTGGGTCGTGAGGAATCTCATGGCCGTATACAAACTGCGTCGGAAGCTCATTGATCGCCACGATAAAAGAAACGTAGATATAATCGTGATAAATGAATATGTAGCGTTTAAGAAGTCTCTTGATTCTTTCTACGTACATATTCGTAAATATAGATGGGAAGATGTAGGGGGCAAGGCCGTAGATAAAGCAATCGCAAAGCTTCGAGGCAAGTCTCGGTCCAAGGGGATGGAAAAAAAGGATGAATAGGATATAGCAAACAAAGACGGTTCCTCCGCCAATAAACGCGCCTATCATTTGCATCACTCCACCTTGGATGGTAGATTGAACCGCTCGATGACTGCCTCGGCAAGCGCATTCGTCTTTCCGGCAAGCCGTATGGTTTCGGTGAGGGGGCACGCATACCATCCGTTGTTATGGCGCACCTTGCTGTACTTCCCTCGGTTTTCGACCATGAAACCATTCCTCACCGAAAAAGAGCAGCCATGCCTGGTTCGTTTCATAACGACAAAGGTAATTTTTTCGCCTGGTTGAATCATCGCATTTACTCCTCGGAGGATTCTACTACATGGCTTGAATGCCGGTACCTGACTTCTTCGATCTTCGCCCATTCCCTGAAACAGGCGGATACCCCGAAGAGCACGAACATGATCGCAATGCCGGTCCATAAAATTATACTCTCGGGATCCCCGATGGTTAATCTGGCCATTTTCACTCCTTCCCACCCAATAGGGCATTACCCAGCTTTACGCCAGGCGTAAAATGGTATCGGCTTTCTTGTGGATCAACGCAGGAGAACGAGGCTCCGCTGATATCCGCGTAGTCCCGCGCGTACTGGATCAGCGTGGCGGGGTAGGTCCTGCGGAGCGTTCGGCGATACATCATCTCGTGTAACTCCCAACCGGAAATTATACGTTCGTCGAGAGAGTCGAATAACCTGAACAGCTCTCGCTTGATCGACATGCGTTGTACCTATGGATCGAGGATAGCAGGAAGGAGAAAAGAACCGGCATAACGCCGGTTAAAATACTTGCAAGGGAGAGGGGGAATGCTTTATGATTCGTGATAGGCAGGGGCTGTAAGGAGTAACACAAGTTCACTTCGAGGTTCTTGACGGGAGGCTGGTAACGGCTGTATCTCTGGTCTTGCAGACCCTGCTTATTTAATCCTTTCCAATTTGCTTATCCGAGCGACTTCATCAAGCCCTATTTTGTACACGCTTCTCACCGACGCGCTCCGCAACGCATTATGGAGCAGCAGGCCGGGTATAACTGCTATTTTGATATGCTCCTCGGCTGATTGCTCGTACACGTAGAGCAGTGAGTTATTCGACGCATCGAAATAAACCGCGGAGTCCAAAAGGTAATCGATCATGCGAACCCATTCCATCTTGGTCGGCAGGTCACCCTTGGCCGCATGGCGTTCCGCCTTCTTGCCCTTGATGAGTCCGGCGCGCAAGGTGATAGTACGAGCCTCGCCCAGGTTGATATTCTTCTTCTCCAGCCAATTGGTGATTTTCTGATCGACGAACCCTACCGGGCAGAGCTTGTCATTCCGCGCCTTCCCGTCGAGCGCTGAGAATACGAAATCGGTATAGGAATCCTGGAATACCTGGTTATGGACCAGGCTTTTGGCAACCAGGTCAAACTGCTCCTTGTTTTTTTCCCCGGCCTTCTTCAGGCATTCCTCGAATATTGGCGCGACGCGTCCGGTCTGGCCCGGATTCCAGCCGAACCCCGGCGTTATTCCTTTCGGGATATGCTCGATCGATCCTTTCCGCTCGTTGTAGAACTGCTTGTACACCGTCTTCGGCGCCGAGGTCTTTACCGTGAGCGTTCCGCCACCCGTTCCGTCCGCCCGCTTCGGTACCGGGATTCCTGCTTTTTGATATCGCGCTTTACGGGCTTCCGATACGGCCGTCGCAAAGCACTTGCAGCCGTACCCGTTCGGCGGGAAATGGGTATTCCAGAAGGGGTCATCCTTCGGGAGTATCAGGCCGTCCCAGGCTTCGTGCTGGTCCCGGTGCTTCCGGCTCGGCCCGATCCGGTACATGAGGTAGGGGTGGGCCGTGCTTTCCATGGTCCGGTCGTATACGCCCTTCTGGTAGGCGCTCCGCAGGTTCGTTCCGTAGATCGTCCGCAGGCGGCGATCGCTGCCGAGTTGGGATTCAACCTCGCGTCCGGTAAGGGGATCGGTCATGGTCTTCCGACCCCACCAACCCTTTTCCTGAAGCTGTGGTTTCAATCTTGCCTTGAAGCTCTCGAAAGTCTCCCCATTCTCGATAGCCTTTTCAACCGCTCCCTTGATGTCCGAAAGCACATCGATCTGCATGGCCTTGGCGACGGTAAAGCCCGTGGCGTGTTCCTCGTTCCACACGTCTTTGTATGAGAAAGCGGGCGTAAGCCGTTTCTGCTTTATGTAATCGAGTGCTGCTTTCGGTACCATTGTCGGAAAATCGCTCATTCGGCGGTTTCCTCAAATCCCGAATCGCCGCGGGCACGGGCCTTGAAAAAAGCGATCGCCATTAGCTCAGCGATCTTTCCCGGATCCCATCCTGTCACGAGCTTTTCGAGTTCCGCCTTGTATTCGTTAAAGGAGGAAGCGCGCGCGGCCGCCGCATCGAGAACCTTGCCAATCTCGTCTGAAATCTCGATAAAATCGCTTGCGGCCGCCTCATCGAGCAGCTCTTCTTCTGACTTCACCGGCCCGTGGTAGTAATAGTCCTGGGCATTTAACGCCGTCCCTGCGGCTTTTTCCGCGTTCAGTCCTGTGCCGGCCGCGACCGCAGGGGCTTCGAGCACCTCGTCATCGTCTTCCGGTATCGAAAGCCCGAGCAGGTTATTGATCTCGTTCTTCTTCACCCGGAGCCCGATCGGAACCAAGCTTTTCACGGACTCCACGATGAGCTTCACGTCCTGAGATTCCACATACTTGATGCGGAGCCTCGGGTATTCCTTTTGCGCGCCGAAATTGAAATTAACGTACGGAATCACGAGATCCCGGTTCAGGGTTTGCTCAAGCTGGGCGGCATCTGCCTTGAGAATGTCCTGGCGGACTTCCTCCTGGGTTTGGCTGTCGCCGAGCTTTCCCGGGGTTCCCTCAGAGCTCGCGGTCTGGCCAAGGACCAGCTTTGAAAGCTGCTTGTCCACCCAGTCCGCGTGTTTTTCGTACACGTCGGCGTTCGTTCCGGTCGTCTTCGACTCGACGATATTGATGATCATCGAGTCGGGGATCACCGCGCCCACGTCGGTACCGATTGAGGCGATCGCCCGTTTCAAGGTCGCGATATCGTCCTTGGTTGCCTTTTTTCCGTACTTGCCGAGCCGAACCGGGTACCCGAACCGGTCCACGAAGGCGGCCCAGCTCGTAACGTCGTAATGCTTGATGAGCCAGTAGAAGAGCGCGGTGAAGGAAAGCCCGCTCGTGATCTGTTTCCCGGATATGAGATTCGGCTCATGTACGACGAACGAGAAAGGCTTGAGCGGTTCAAGGTCGCTCCCGTTCGGCGCGCGCAATGACAGCTCCCCGGTCTCCCTGGCGTACGCAAACCATCGCGGATCGCAGAATACGAATTGTGCCGGTTTCCACCGTGCCCCGGTCGTGTCCCACAGAATCTCGTTAACCGAGAAGCCCTTGCCGAGCGCGTCGAGAGCGTTCTTCCGAAGGTCCATGATATCGGGATGGTTTTGTATATCCTCTTTCACCGCCTCGGCGATCTCGAGGTCCTCCTTGCTATCGCTCGCGGCCTTTACCACGATCTCAAGGCCCTCGACCGCGTGTTTCCTGGTAGAAAGCACTGACCGGTAATGGGCGTCCCGTTCCTCGATCTCTTGGGCAATTTCAAGGTATTCGGCGGGAATATCCCCGTTTCGAACGTTATCGAGAATCGTCGCGAGCCGCTCCGGGTTGAGCCCGCGGACAAGCCCGCCGCTCCAGATCGACCGGTTCGAGTTCGCGACGGCCGCGGCCTGCTGCTCCTCCAGGTCTTTTTTATTGGCGTCTTCGCGCCCGAAGAAGAAATCTCTCAGTCTACCCATTTATCCTTTCCCCCGCTCCGAAACGGATTTGATGCATTCACCGATTCATAGGCGTATTCCTGGTATCCACCCACGGCTTCCGATTCCCTGCTCGCAAAGTCAGAAAGTACCGCCGCGCAACAGGCATCCCCGTGCCGTTTCGATGATCCCGGACCCGTCCGCTCCGATATGAGTGGAATACCCTGGTGCAGTTTCACGACGCGGAAATCGTCCTTGATGAAAAGGTCATCCGGTACCGTGGTCGTTTTATCCTCAAGCCGGGTACGGTACTGCGGGAAATTTTCCGCGTACCATTTCCGTGCAAGCATTACCTGAAAGATCATGCCCGGCCATTCCTGGGCCGCGAGCTCCGCGATCATCTGGCCGTTTCCGCGCGAGTCGAAGGCCCCGCCCCAGAAGTCGCGCAGCGCGCCGACCATGAGTCTGACGATCTGCCACTGTTGGGCGAACGGCACATTGCGCAATTCGATTACGCAAAGCGTCGGCGTTTCCCCGTTCGGCAATATCTCGTTGAAATAGTGGACGGTCAGGTCCCCTGATCGTGCAAAATCGGATCCGAAGCATACCGGGTTTTCGGTGCTCTTCAGGACCGGCTCCACCTCTCGGAACCATTTGGCAATTGTAGCCTCGCGCTTTGCTTCTTTCTCGAACGTGAAGGCGTCGGATTCAGCATGTCGGAATACCCGCGCATCAGGATCGGCTACCTGGTCGAGCATGGCCCTGGTAAAGTAGCGATCGCCGGAGCTGCTCGGAATGCAGAAAAGCTCCTCGTCGGCGCCGTCGCCGTAATCCTTGATGAGCTGTTCCCGCCATTTTTTCTCGGCTTCGATTGACCATGACTTTTTCCCGACCAAGCAAATACGCCGGTAAAGCCCGTCAGAGAGCGCTTCGTCTATGGTCGTGCGGTGGACCGAATAGTCCTTTTTTCCGTCGTTAACTTCCTTAATCAATTCGTTGAAAGGGTTGTCGTCACCGTTGTGGGTACTCATGATCCGCACGCAACCGCCCCACATGAGGAGGGCCATGGCCGCCTTCAAAAGCTCCGGCAAATCCTCGCAGAATGCCGCTTCGTCTATTACGACGCGGCCCTGTTTCGAGCGCAAGGATCGGGGCTCCGAGGGCAAGCCCCAAATCTGGAACCCGGAATCGAACCGGATCCGGTAGACGGTCACGTCCTTGTCCTCGTCCTTGAGCACGATTTCCTCAACGTCGGCTGCTGCCTTATTAAGGAGCTTCGCCCAGTACGCGCAGTCGTGAATGAATTGCTGGGTCATTTCCTTGTTGTAGGAAAGGTAGTAGGTGTTCGTTCCGCCGTCTTTCTTTGCGAGGGATGCCTCAAGTACGGCGTCAAGCGCCTCCACGTAGGAAGCTCCAATACGTCGGCTCTTTTGCCAAACCTTAACGGTCGACCGATCTTCGAGCCACCGCTTTTGATAGGGGAGCAGAATATCATCGGCCTTGTCCCCGTTCGAGCCGTTCCGCATCGAGAGAATATCGTCAGGCATCGTTAAGTCCAAAAAGTTCCTTGCGTATATCCGCCATGGTCTCAGCCGAAATTCCGTCGCGCTTGGCGATCGAGTCGACCTTCTCCACTGCCTCGGAGAGAACCCGCTGCCTGATTTCCTGCTCACGGTCGGCGTTCAGCTTTTCCGCCTGCTCCAGATCCTTGAGCCCCCGGGATACCTTGAAAATCACGTCGGTGATCAGCTGAGGGTCGCCGTCCCCGGAACTCTTGAGGTCGTCCAGGTCGGTGATCAAATCAAAGGCTGCGAGCCTGATTTGTTCGTTGACGATCTTTCCCAGCTTGTTTCTGCCCTCGGCGCCGTACTTTTCGATGTAGGCATCAGCGACTTCTTTCGCCTGGCGGTTCTTATCGCTGAAGCGCTTCATCTTCTGGGCGTAACGATTCAGCGAGCTTTTCGAGACGAGGTCTTCCCCGGCTTCCGCGTTGATAGCGTCGACGATCTCCATCTGGGTAATGGCCGGATCGTTGAGCAGCTCGATGAGTTTTTTTCGAAGTTCGTCGGGCAGGCGATCGATAGAGCTTTTCTGTCCCATCAGTCCTCCATCGGGGAGTCAATTCCTTCCGCCTTGACAAACCCATCGGCAACGTCCAACCCCTGCCGGGATATCTTCACGATGACGAGCCCGCCGGTCTCAAGCCGTTTCGTCGAGACGTACCCGCGGCGCTCCAGCCAGTTGACTTGTTCGTTTACCTCGCCGACGCCCAGGGAATGCCCGTAGTCGCGGAGTAGGCGCTGCAGCATTTCGTTGGAAATGCTATGGCCAGGATCCCGCTTGAGTCCCTGCAAAATGACAATGCGCTGATGCGATGAAAAAATTGTGTCCACGTATTACCTCTCTCTTGCCACCGGCTTGTTGATAAACCAGTTCTGTATGGATGCGAGAATGGGACGAATTTGCCTCAACTCGCCCTCAATCGCGCTCATTCGTTCACCACTTTCTTTGATAACCGTATCCTGCAGGTAAGCTATACGCTTTTCGAGCTTCTCGATTTCGTGTTTCCGTTCCGCCCGTTCCGTCGCGATCTCTTTTTCCCTCGCGATCTTTTCCTCGTTGAAGGATTCGATAAGGCTTTTTTTGAACTCGGTATCCTTTTCTTCCTGTCTTTTCTTCCACCAGGAGAAAACCGCGAATGAAAAAGACAGGACCGCCACGAAAGTACCGATGGCGGTCAGGATGAATTTCAACAGTTCCATGACGACCCCTTTATTCTCAAACGATACCATCAAGATGTTTTGATTATTGATAACCGGGGTTATTATTTGAGAAGGGCGACCGTTACCGAACCGCCTGCGAATCCGGCAAAAAAGCAGCACACTCCGATGAAAACTTTCTCGGCGATCGTATGCTTGGCTTTCTCTTCATGGTATAGCTGCTTATATTTTTCCAAGTCGGGGCTAAAGAGCAACGTCGCTGACTTGTATCCTGCGCTGTAGGCGTCGTCAACCGCCTGGTCAATTTCCGATTCCGCTTCCTGCATCAGTTCCAGAACCATCGTTCCGGGATATTGCTTCTTGAGCTCTATCCCGTAATCGTTCTTTTGATCGCTGCTTGATTCGATCGGCGTCTGCGCGAAGGGCCTCTGCGTCAGGAGCGCTAGAAACAAGATCACTGGCAGGAGTTTCCTTAATCCTCTCATAAACGTCTTCCTTTGTTTTTTCGGCATTCGCCGCTTCGTTCTTCCGCGGACTGGTCTTCCAACTCACGAAGAATCCTATAACCGCGCCGATAATGGCGGACGCCACCAAAGCGATTGTCCGCCAAGCATTATTAAGCTTCCCCATTACGTCGAACCGATCTTTTCCCTGATTTTCTTCAGGATCGATTCATACGCGAAAACCGGCACGGCAAACAGCACGGCCCACCAGAACCAAACCTGATTTGGCTCGAAGAACGCGCCGATCCGTAAAAGCCATGCCATCGCTAACGAAAGGATAGCCGGAATCCATACCCGGTATCCCTTGAGCCGGTCTTTACGGTCGAATCGTTTGATGATCTCGGTCAGAATCACGACGCACAAAATGGCGATCATGATGAATACGGGAAACAGCGTGCTTAAATCCATCGATAACTCCTTGTTCCTTTATTTCTTGGTGACCGGCCAGGCAGCGAGCAGCTCGAAGTGGGGATTGTCCCATCCTTTCCCCCAAACCGCTCCATACCCTCCGGCGCACCAGTCCAGCCCGAACGTCTCGGCCAGAAGGCCGATTTCTTCCCAAACCTGTTGGGGTGCCGCCCACCACACCAAGCCGTCCTTCATCGGGGCAATATCGATAGCCTTCCCCTTGAGATGGTTCGATGCCATGGTATTCGTAATGGTTTTTTTGTTTGCCGCCTCGGTGATCTCCCAGAGTCCGGCCTTTCGTCTGAGGGCATTCACCTCATCAAGAGGCTTTCTTCCCTGGGCGTAGTAGGCGGTCTGTACCTCAATCGTTCGCAAGGTTTCGATGACGGCCACTGCAACGTTGTTTTTTTTGCAGTACTCCAGCATATTGTGGACGCGCTTGGCGAGTTCCGGGTTCAGCCTGTCAACATTCGTAATGAGTCCCATTCCTTAACTCCTTGCGAATATCCTACGCGCCTTGATCCGTATCCCTGGTTAACGGTCGTTATTTTCGGGCATAAAAAAAGGAGCCCGCAAAGGCTCCGTTAATTACACATTATGCAAACTCTTTATTTCAGGCTTCCCGCAAAATCCCGCTATTTCCCCTAAAATCCCGGCTTTTCTTGCACATTCCCTTAGATTATCTTAGCTCTCATCACTTAATTGTCATTGATGACAGGCATGAAGTATACTAAAAGGCAATGATCCAGCAAATCGGGGCACGTATCAATCGAAAAATATCCGATACCGCCTATACCGTGGGCTTCTTCGGCAAGACACTCCGGGGCATCGGGCCGTTCTTTTGGCGCGGCAAGGTCGCCCATCGCGTGCTTACCATGCAGGTCCTTTTCACCTTCGTGGAAGCCCTGGGAACCGCCTCGCTCCAGGCCATGGGAATCGGGGCCGCGGTAAACCTGCTCGGGTTGCCCATCCTCGCGAGTTTCTCCCAGTCCCAGCTGATCTATCCGCTCCTCATAAGCATTATCACGAGGGAACTCGGGCCCATCCTTACGGCCTTCATCATCATCGCGCGGTCCGCGACGGCCATCGCCACGGAAGTCGCCGGCATGGTGGTTTCCCACGAGATAGAGGCGTACATCTCCGTCGGCATCGATCCCGTGGAGCACATCGCCGTGCCCCGCTTTCTCGGGGTAACCGCCTCCCTCCTCCTCCTCAACGTATACTTCTCCATCTTCGGCCTGGCGGGCTCCTTCCTTATCGTGCAGGTCATTTCCCCGGTTCCCGCGGCGGATTACTTCAATAACATATTGCAAAGCCTGACCATGGCGGACATTCTCGTGTCCCTGATAAAGAGCGTATGCTTCGGGATGATTCTCGCGATCGTCGCGACGGTGCAGGGCTTTTCCGTGGAGCGGGCGAGCACGGAGATTCCCCAGGCCGGGCTCCGCGCGGTGGGAAACGCGTTTACCTGGTGCGTGGTCGCGGACCTCGCGATCTCGGGCATCTTTTATTTGATGTGAGGCAAGGAAATGGACGGCCCCCTGTTCGAGCTTAAAAACGCCGCCTTCTCGCCCCAGGGCAAGACCGTCGTTGACGGGGTCTCGCTCGCGGTGGGCCAGGGCGAAACGGTCGCGCTGGTCGGCCCGTCCGGGGGCGGAAAGAGCACGGTCCTCAAGCTTACGGCGGGCCTTATTATACCGACCAGGGGCGCCGCTTTTTGGCGCGGTCTCGATATAGCCGCCATGGGCCGCGCGCAAACCCTCGCCTTTCGCCGGGAGGCGGCCTTCGTCTTTCAGGATTCCGCCCTCTGGGCCAACCAGAGCATCCGGCAGAACCTCGAAATACCGCTGAAAACCCATTTCGCGGCCATGCACGCGAAGGAACGGGAGGAGCGCATCGCCAAGGCCCTCGCGGAATCGGGCTACCGGCGCAGTCTCGACATCCGCCCGGCGGACCTTTCCATGGGAGAGCAAAAGCTCGTCGGGTTTTCCCGGGCCATGATACTGGAACCCTCGGCCGTGTTTTTGGACGAGTGGACCGAGTCGCTGGACGAAAGCGCGGCCCGCCGCCTGGTAAACGCGATAAAAAGGAAAAAAAAGGAAGGCAAGACCATCGTGTTCGTCAGCCATAATTTCGCGGTCATAAAGGAGCTTGCCGACCGGATCGTCATGATCGTGGACGGCAAGGTTTCCCTCAGCGCCACCCGAGAGGAATTCGCCAATGACTCGACCCTGGCGCAACATATAGAACAAGGAATATCGGTATGAAATTCAAAATCCGCTTCGCGGACCAAATAGTCGGCATACTCGCCATTATCGCGGTAGCGGCCTTGGTCTTCGTCATCTTCATGCTGGGCAGCAGGCAGCGCTGGTTCGCGCGCGACTACCATTTTACCGCGACCTTTCAGACCGCCACGGGCCTCGCCACGGGGCTGGAACTGAAGTACAAGGGTTTCACGGTAGGCAAGATAGCCTCCTACCGACTGACCGAGGAAGATACCGTGGAAGTCAGGTTTACCGTGTACGATACCTACTACGGCCGGCTCAAGGAAGGGTCGGTGATCGAGCTCATCGTCAGCCCCATCGGGCTCGGCAACCAGTTCCTGCTGCATCCGGGCAACGGGACGGGCCTGATCGCGGAGGGGAGCGAGATACCCCTGATCGACTCGGCCGAGGGCCAGGCGCTTATCGCCTCGGGGGCGGTTACCGTACCGAAACGCGACGACACGGTCTCCAACATCGTCGCCCAGGTTAACCCGCTGCTCACCAACGTGAACGAAACCCTCTCCGCCCTCAACGGCGCGCTCAAGGGCACCGGAACCGGCCCCCTGGCCGAAACCATGGGCAACGTGGCGGACATTACGACCGGCGTATCGGGTTCCATGGACGACTTGCTCGCGGGCGCCCGGGAAACGCTTCGGGAAGTGCAGGCGATCGCCGCGGACCTCCAGGAATTCACGGGCACGCTTCAGTCCGTGGACGGGATAGTGCCCCGCATGATCGACCCCGACGGCACCATCTTCGCGAGCCTGGGCGCCTCGCTCAAGGAAGTGGAGGGAACCCTCGGCAACGTGGAAGACTCCTCCTCGATCCTCAAGTCGCAGGTGCCCCAAATCGCCCGCCTTATCGAGGACCTCCGCATCGCCCTCGTGAAGGGACAGGACGTGCTGGAGGCGCTCAGGAACAACCCGATCCTTAAAAACGGCGTGCCCGAGCGCGTGCAAACCGACTCGTCGGGCACCAACTCGCGCGACATAGAATTTTAAGGGGAGGGGGATGCCATGAGCCATCGATTTTCCGAACGATACGACCGCGCGACGTTCCGAACCGCGCGCAAGGCCGTGCCGAAGGCGATCCTCGCGAGGTCGCTCGCGACGGGGATTCTTTTCCTTTCCGTCGGCCTTTCCTCCTGCTCGTCGGCGCCCAAGCGCCCGCCGGAGATATTCACCAACCGCAACGCGGCCGCGGGGCAAATTGACCTCGCGAACCGCTCGGTCGCCCGGGGCGACTTTACCAACGCGAAGCTCTTCCTCGCCGAGGCGTGGAACCTCGCGGTGAGCACCGACGATCCCGACACCCGCGTGCGGGTGCTTCTCGCCCGGGGCAACGCGCATTATAACGAGGGCTCGGGCGACGCGGCCATCGCCGACTGGAATCTCGCCCTCGCGGAGGCGACGGAGGCGGGCAACGCCGCCCTTTCCAGCGCGGCGAGAATCTACGTGGCCCGAAGCGATCTGATCGAGGGTTCAGGGAAAAGCGACCCCGGCGAGGCCGAACGGAAGGCCATAGCCGCGCGGACCCTGGAAACGGTGAGGCGGGAAATCGGGAAAATCAAGGGGAACCCCCTGTACACCGCCTTCGGCTGGAAGGTCGAGGGCCTGTGCCTCAAGGAATTGGGCGAGTGGAAAGCGGCGGAATCCGCGGTCAAGAAGGCCGCGGATATCCATGACGGCTCCCATTACCTGGAAGACGCGGCCTACGATTGGTACGTCATCGCGTCTATCCGGTCCAAGGCCGGCGACGCCGATTCCGCCCGCGCCGCGATGCAAAAGGCCCTCGCCTTCGACCGGCGCGCGGAAAACACCAACGGGCTGGGCATGGATTGGATGGCGTTGGGAACCATCGAGGAAAAGGCCGGAAACCGGGAAAAAGCCCTGGCGGCGTACCGGCGGGCTAGCGATATTTTCCGCTCCGGCTTTATCGAGTATAACGCCAAGGCCGCGGACGCGAAGGCGAACGCGTTGGAAGGGAAGCGGGAGAACTGATCGAAGGTATGGCCTCGAGCGAGCCCCCATCGGGCGGCTCGATTTCGGGACCTTCTTCGCGCGGGCAATCAGTAGGCGAGCGTAAAGCCCACGGAAAGCGTATTGTCGGCGGTATACGCGATGTTCACGTGATCGAGCGCCTCGGCGACCTTCGGGGCGCGGTTATAGGTCCAGGGGCGAATCCACGAATACACCACGGCGCCGCCGACCATCATTCCGCCGATAGCGGTAATGAGCTCGCCGCCCGACTGCTCGTTATCCTGCCGTATGGTTCCGACGACGGCGGTACAAATGCCCGCGACCTCCCAGAAGGCGACGGTGCCTCCGCCCTCGGTGTCGCCCTGCATATAGGAGCCGATCCCGAAGATCGGGTTCACCGTCATGCAGATAAAGCGGCCGGTAAAGTCGAAAAAGCCCATAATGGCGGACCCGACGCTACTGGTGGTTTTCGCGCGCGACGCCGCCGCGGGGGTTTTCCCGAAGAGGGCCTGCGTATCCGCGTTGTCCTGAACGGTCAGGGTATTCAAATACTGAAGCTCGGCGGTTTCGACCTTCACCGCCTTTACGCTCAGCCGGTACTTGTCCTGGAGCTGATCGAACGAGCCGGTAATCAGGGTTTCGGCGCCTAGCATGGCGCCCAGCCGCTGCGCCGAGTCGTCGCTCACGTCGCCGGACATCTGGAAATCGAGTTCCTTCCGGATCGTCTCGAGGCTCGCGCGGTCTACCACGATGAATTTATTCGCGTTGAGGAGATTGAGGGTAATTTCCTCGGCCACGTACTCGCCCGCGCTTTCGGTGGAACTCTTAATATCGATGACGACGACCTTGGTTCCCGCGGGGATCTTCGCAGTAATGTCTTTCGAGACGAGATAGACGGCGTCGTCGATGTTATACTGCCTCTCGGCGAACGCGGGCAAGGCGATTGTCAGGGCGGCAAGGGCCGCGATTGCTAGCTTCTTCATGGTCTTAGGAACTACTCCCTCTCGGATAGTTGGCCGCGTTCCCGCGGAACCCGGCATTTGGTAATTGTAACACGAAACCGCGGGAAGGTCGCCCCTGCCGTACCGACGATTACGCGATAAAAGGCTTCCCTTCCGCGCAAAGGCGGAAGCGGCGCAGCGCCTCTTTCAGTTTTCCTATCTCCGTGGCGTAACAGCACCGCACGAACCCTTCGGCGCCCGCGCCGAACACGTTGCCCGGCACCACGGCCACCTTGTAGTCGTTTATCAGCCTCGTCGCGAACTCCTCGGAAGTCAGGCCCGTTTTCCGGATATCGGGGAAGATGTAAAAGGCGCCTTCTGGCTCGGTCACGGGAATTCCCATTTCCGCGAAGGCGTTGAGCATGAGGTTCCGGCGCTGTTGATAGGAAACGCGCATTTTTTCCACCTCGTCGGCCCCGTTGCGCAAGCCCTCCAAGGCGGCGTACTGGCTCATGATGGGAGCGCAGATCGTCGAATACTGGTGCAGTTTATGCACCTGGGCCATAAGCTCGGCCGGGCAGGCGAGATACCCGATGCGCCAGCCGGTCATGGCGAAGGCCTTCGAGAAACCGTTGAGCACTACCGTATAGTCCTTCATGCCGGGGAATGAGCCGATGGAAACGTGCTTTCGCCCGTCGTACACGAGTTCGCAATAGACCTCGTCCGAAAGCACCCAAATCTTGTGCTTTTTCGCTACCTCGGCGATTTTGGCGAGCTCGTCGGCGGGAATCATGCGCCCGGTGGGATTGCTCGGGCTGCACAGCATGATCGCCTTGGTTTTGGGCGTAATCATCCGCTCGATGGACGCGGCGGTGGCCACGAAGCCGGTCGGGGCCGTGTCCAGCCGGACGAGCTTCGTGTCGCAAAGCTCCACGAGGGGCTGATAGGAAACGTAACAGGGTTCGGCGACCACCACCTCGTCGCCGGGATTGAGAATGGCGCGGAGCACGGCGTCTATGGCCTCGGACACGCCGATGGTCACGAGAATTTCCTTGTTTGAGTCGTAATGAAGGTCGAATTTCGTCAGGTACTTGCCGATTTCCTTGCGGAGTTCGGTAAGGCCCCAGTTCGACGTATACGAGGTGTGGCCCTGTTCAAGGTGATACCAGGCTTCCTCGCGCATGGCCCACGGAGTGGCAAAGTCCGGCTCGCCCACCCCGAGGGATATGATATCGTCACGCCCGATAATGAGCTCGAAGAATTTCCGGATTCCCGAGGGGGGCGTACGGAGCATTTTCTCCGAAAAGCGGTCCTCCCGGTCGTTCATGCGGTTACTCCCTCGCGGCGGTCCTTCTTCTGGTCCACGTACACCACGTCGTTTTCCTTATAGGTCTTAAGGACGAAATGCGTCTTGGTGCTCTTCACGCCGTTCAGCGTCGCGAGCTTTTCGGAAACGAAGAAGGCTACCTCGTGGAGGGTTTTCCCCTCGATAATGACCTGCAGGTCATAGCCGCCGGACATGAGATACAGGGATTTCACCTGGGGAAAGCGGTAGATCCGGTCCGCAAGGGCGTCGAATCCGTGCTCACGCTCCGGCGTTACCTGGATTTCGATTACCGCGCGTACCAATTCATGCTCGCTTTGGATTTTCTGGGCGTTTACGATGGCCGAATACTTAAGGATTACGCCCTCTTTTTCCAGGTTCGCGATGATTTCCTTGACCTCCGCGACCGGTTTTCTGGTCATTGCCGCGATCTCATCCGCCGTCAAGCGTGCGTCGTTTTGTAAAAGGTCAAGAATTTCCTGCATATCGTTCCCCCTTGAAGCGTTTTATGCAAATAAGTGCATAAATATACAAAACTCACTATACCATATGGAACGAAAATGTCCATAGCGGGGGCTGCAGACTCCGTTCGGCGCCGGGCGGCATAGAATTTTCCCTTCGTTTATGGCATTATTCGCGTACCAGTCATCCCCGGAGGAATTCCATGAAAAAGTCCGTATACCGCCTCTTCGTCGAGAGGAAGGAAGGCTTCGACAACGAAGCGAAACGAACCCTCGCCGAGCTGAAGGGCTTTGTCGGCATATCCGCCCTCGAAGGTATACGGTATTTCAACCGGTACGATATTGAAGGAATCGACGACGAGACCCTTGAACGCGCCGCCGTGCAAATCTTTTCAGAACCCCAAAGCGACGCCCTATTCCGGGAAACCGTGCCGGTAGCCGACGATGAAACCCTGATCGCCATTGAATACCTCCCGGGACAGTACGATCAGCGATCCGATTCCGCCGAACAATGCCTGGTTCTGCTTCGCAGGGCGGGGAAAGCCGCGGTGGCAGGCGATTCCGGAAAGCCAACCGTGCGTTGCGCGCGGGTTTTCGCCCTCAAGGGAGCCCTATCCGCCGCGGACCTTGACCGGGCCCGTTCCTACCTTATCAATCCCGTGGATTCACGCGTATCGGCCCCGGAAAAGCCCGAATCCCTCGCCCTGGCGACCGGTGAACCGGAACCCGTTACCGCGGTACGGGGCTTTATTGCCCTGAGCGACACGGAACTCGCCGAATGGCACAAGAGCGCGGGCCTTGCCATGGACCTCGCGGACGCGATTTTTCTGCGCTCCTATTTCCAAAAGGAAGGCCGCGACCCGACGGAAACGGAGATCCGCGTGCTGGATACGTACTGGTCCGACCATTGCCGCCATACCACGTTCAATACGGTCCTCGAGGACATAGAGATTCCCCGAGGCCCCTCGCTTCCGGGCCGGCCGGCCGATCCTTACGCCGACACGCTCAAGAAGGCCCTGGACGCCTATTCAGGGCTTCGCGCGGAGCTCTACCAAGGACGGACCGACAAGCCCGTCACCCTCATGGATATGGCCGTAATCGGCGCCAAAGCCCTTAAAAAGAGGGGCCTTCTCGACGACCTGGAGGAATCCGCCGAAATCAACGCCTGCTCGATCTTCATCGACGTAAACGTGCGGGACGATGGGGGAAACACGGTCGGGACCGAGCCCTGGCTCCTGATGTTCAAGAACGAAACCCACAACCACCCTACCGAGATCGAGCCCTTCGGCGGCGCGGCGACCTGTATCGGCGGGGCCATCCGCGATCCCCTTTCCGGGCGGGCCTGGGTGTACCAGGCGCTCCGCGTTACCGGCGCCGCGGACCCCACCGCGCCCATCGAGGAGACCATCCCCGGGAAGCTCCCCCAGATTAAGCTTACCCGCGAGGCCGCCGCGGGCTTTTCGGCCTACGGCAACCAGATCGGCCTGACCACCGGCCAGGTCGTCGAATACTACGACCCGGGCTTCCTCGCCAAGCGCATGGAGCTCGGGGCGGTAATCGCCGCCGCGCCGGCGAAATCGGTGGTCCGCGAGGAACCCGAGGCGGGCGACGTCGTCATTATGGTCGGCGGCGGCACCGGCCGCGACGGTATCGGCGGGGCCACGGGCTCTTCCAAGGTCCATACGGTGGAATCGGTTTCCACCGCCGGCGCGGAAGTGCAAAAGGGCAACGCCGTGGAGGAGCGCAAGATTCAGCGACTCTTCCGGAACGCGGAAACCACCCGCCTCATCCGCCGCTGCAACGATTTCGGCGCCGGCGGCGTCGCCGTCGCGGTGGGAGAGCTCGCCCCCGGACTCGATATCGACCTGGACGCGGTGCCGAAAAAGTACGAAGGACTCAACGGAACGGAACTCGCGATATCGGAATCGCAGGAGCGCATGGCGGTGGTCGTGCGCAAGCGCGATATCGACGCGTTCGTGAAGGCGGCCGGGGCGGAAAACCTCAACGCCGCGGTCATCGCGAAGGTAACCGCCGAGCCCCGCCTGGTCATGCGCTGGAGGGGGGCAAAAATCGTGGATATCGACCGGGCCTTCCTCGATACCGCGGGAGCCAGCCGATCGGCCAAGGCAAAGATCTCCCTCCCCGACCCCGCGGGCTGGGCGTGGGACGCCGCGGCGGATCAGCCCCATAAAACGGGCGTAGGGAATTCGGCCCCGAACGCCTCCGAAACCGGCGTCGCCGACCGGCTCCGCGCCACCCTTTCGTCGCTCCCCGTGGCTTCCCGCCGCGGCCTCACGGAACGGTTTGACGGTTCCATCGGCGCGGCCTCCGTCCTTTTCCCCATGGGCGGCGCCTGGCAGTCCACGCCGGAATGCGGCATGGCGGCCAGAATCCCCGTCGGGCCCGGCAAGGAAACCTCCACGGTAAGCCTCATGTCCATGGGCTACGACCCCAAGGCGGCGAAGTGGAGCCCCTTTCACGGCGCCCAATTCGCCGTGCTTGAGTCCCTCGCGAAAATCCTCGCCCTGGGCGGCGACCCGGCCACGGCGCGGCTCACCTTTCAGGAATATTTCGAACGTACCGCCGACGCGGAAGCTTGGGGCAAACCGGCCGCGGCCCTGCTCGGCGCGCTCCAGGCCCAGCTCGCCTCCGGTTGCGCCGCCATCGGCGGCAAGGACAGCATGTCGGGAACCTTTCACGACCTGAAAGTGCCCCCCACCCTGGTATCCTTCGCCGTTGCCGTCGCGGAAGACGCGGCGGTACGCGGCGGCTCCCTTTCCGCCCCCGGAAACACCCTGGTACTCGTCCATACGCCCTACCTCGCGGACTCTACGCCCGACTGGGACGCGTTCCGCGCGAACGCCCAAACCGTTCTCGCGCTCGGGAAATCGGGCGCGGTGAAGGCGGCCTACCCCGTCGGTCCCGGCGGAATCGCGGCAACGCTCGCCCTTATGGCCTTCGGGAACCGGATAGGCGCGTCCATCGACCCCGAAGCCCTGGACCGGGCGCCCCTGCCCCCCGTTATGGGAGACGAAGACGGCGCGGCCCTGTTCGCGCCGCGCTACGGCTCCTTGATCCTTGAGCTGGAAGGAACCCCCGACAAGGCGTTCCGCTCGGTTCGGGCCACGGATACCTGCGTCGTCCTCGGCATGACCGCCGCGAAACGGGAACTCGCCTTCGGGTTCGAGTCGGCCCCCCTCGACTCCCTCCAGCTTGCCTGGGAAAAGCCCCTCGCCCGCGTCTTCCCGCCGGTTTCGGGAGCGCTTCCCGCGGGAGAGGTTCCGGATTGGGCGAAAAAGGCATACGTTTCCGGCGAAAAGGCCCCGCGCGCGAAGCAAAAAGCCGGCGCCAAGCCCCTGGTGGTTCTCCCCGTCTTCCCCGGCACCAATTGCGAGTACGACATGGCGAGGGCTTTCCGCATCGCCGGCGCCGATACGCGCATGGTCGTAATCCGCAACGGCAACCCCGAAGCGCTTTCCGAATCGCTCAAGGAACTCCGCGAGGCAATAGACGCGGCCCAAATACTCGCCTTTTCGGGCGGTTTCTCCGCCGGCGACGAGCCGGACGGGTCGGCAAAGTTCATCGTGAACGTCATACGGGAGAATCGAATCGCCGACGGCGTCATGGAACTGGCGGATACGCGCAAGGGCCTCGTACTCGGCATATGCAACGGGTTCCAGGCCCTTATCAAGGCGGGCCTCGTGCCGTACGGCCGCATCGTGCCCCCCTCGGCCGATTTGCCGACCCTCACCTACAACGCCGTCGGTCGCCACGTATCGCGCTTCGTGCGTACCCGCATGGCCTCCGACCTTTCTCCCTGGGCGGCGGGACCGGGACTGGAACCGGGTAAAATTCACCAAATTCCCGTTTCCCACGGCGAAGGTTGTGTTATAATCGGTGAATCCCTCGCCCGGGAAGTCTTTGCCGACGGACGGGTTTTCGCCCAGTACGTCGACGCGGCGGGAATTCCCGTCTTGACCGAACCGGACAATCCCAACGGTTCCCAATACGCGATCGAAGCGCTCACGGATCCCACCGGGCGGATCCTCGGCAAGATGGGCCACAGCGAACGGCCTATCGATACGGCGGGACGATCGGGTAAACTGTACGCGAACATACCGGGCGAAACGAGCCAAAACCTCTTCGCCGCCGGAGTCGGATATTTTAGCTAATTACGACCGTAAGTGGGAACGAGACCAGCGGCGTACTTTTGTAAGGAGAAGAGAATCGAGATGAAAAAGAAAATTGCGGCCTTTTCCGCCGCGCTCATCATGCTGCTTTCGGGCTGCGCCAAGGCCCAGACCGCGTGGATTACCGATTACGACGCCGCGAAGGAAACCGCGACCAAGCAGAAAAAAGGCATTATGGTCGTGTTCACGGGTTCCGACTGGAACGATCCGAGCAAGACGCTCATCACGTCCGTATTCACCGACGAGTTCTTCGCCAAGGGCACCAAGGACTTCGTGATGTGCAATATCGACATCGTGCAGGACGAAAAGCTCATGAGCGCCGACCAGGCCGAGAAAAACTACAAAGTGGCCTCCGACTTCGGCGTGCAGGCCCTTCCCTACCTGGTGCTGCTCACGAGCGAGGGCGACATGTACGGTTCCGCCGCGATCGGCGAGGACGTGAATACCCTCGAGGCCTTTTATGCCTACCTGGACACCTACAAGGACGCGAAAACCCAGCTGGTGGACCTGAAAAAGAAGATCGCCTCGTCCAAGGGAATAGAGCGCGCCAAGAACATCGACATCTTCATCGAGTCCATGGACGCGTCTCGCCGGCCGTCCTACTCGGCCATGATCCGCGAGGTTCCCGACCTTGATCCGGACAACGCCGAGGGCCTTCGGGAGAAGTACCTTTTACAGGTGGCCTATCTCGACGCGGTAGACCTGTATCAGCAGCAAAAGTTGGTGGAAGCCGGCGACTGCTTCCTCACCCTGGCCGACTCCGGATCGCTGAACGCCTCCCGTACCCAGGAAGCCTACTACATGGGCGCGTACATGAACGCCATGTCCGGTTCCACCGATAACGATAAGGTTATCGCCTGGCTCGAGAAGGCCATCGCGGCCGATCCCGAGAACGCCGGCGCGGAACAGATCAAGGCGACCATAGAGCAGATCAAGTCCCAGGCGGTCACGGTCCCCGCCGACGGCGCCGCGGCCCAATAAGCCGTAAGCCGCGAACGGCCCGCTGTCGGTTCAACCGGCAGCGGGCCTTTTTTTTCCCGGTCCCGACGGGCGCTTGACCGGCAACCCGTCGGGGCTGTATTTTTTCCGTAATACATGGACAATCCCTCGCCCCTTCTCTACATCCTGGCGCTCGTCGCCCTCCTCGCCTGCTCAATGTTTTTTTCCGCGGCCGAATCGGCCTTTCTCTCGGCGAGCCGCCTCCACCTGCGCTACCTGAGCGAAAAGAAACACCCGGCCGCCCGAAGGGTAATGGGTATCCTCCGGCATCGCGACGTGTTCCTGAACGCGATATTGGTCGGCAACAACGTGGTGAATATCGCGGCCTCGGCGCTCATTACCGCCCTGGCGCTCAGGTTTTTCGGCGACGCGGGCGTCGCCCTGGCCACCGCCTTCGCGACGGTCGTAATCCTGCTTTTCGGGGAAATCCTGCCGAAATCGGTCGCCCTCCACTGGCCCGAAAAGCTCGCGCTGAAAATGTCCCTGCCGGTCAGGATCCTGATCGTCCTTTCCGTTCCCGTTGTTTTCCTTTTCACGTTGCTCACCCGGGCGTTGGGCAGGGCCCTGGGCGGGGGCGACTCCGCCTCGGGCCAGGCCGTCACCGAAGACGACCTGAAAACCCTTATCGACGTCGGCGAGGAAGAAGGGGTTATCGAAAGCGGCAAGCGCAGCATGCTCAACCGCATCCTCGAATACACCGACCTGACCGCGCGCGAGATCATGACCCCCAGAACCGGGATCGTGGCGGTGGACGAGCGGGCGACCAAGGGGGAAATTCTCGCCCTGCACGCGCGGGAGCGGTATTCGCGCTACCCCGTATACCGGGGCAATATCGACTCCATCGTCGGCATACTGCGCATCCGCGACGTTATCCTCGGGGAAAGCGGGACGGACGCTTCGGGATCCGGCGAGCCCACGGCCCGCGACCTGGCCGTCAAGCCCGTCTTCGCCTTCGAATCCCAGACGCTCGCCTCCCTGCAGGCCCTGCTTCGCGAGGAAAACCGGAACCTCGCGGTGGTCCTTGACGAATACGGCGGGACCGCCGGCATTATCACCACCGAGGACTTGGCCGAGGAAATTTTCGGTTCCATACGAGACGAGTTCGACGAGGAAGAAAGCGCGGCCTCGCCGGTAAACGGGGCCATTGACGGCGCCACGGTTCCCGGAAGCGAGCGGCTCTCCGTTCTGGGCGAATCGCTCGGCATCGCGCTCGAGTCCCGGCTTTACGAAACCGTCGCGGGCTTTATCATGGAAAAAACGGGCGACATTCCCGCGGTGGGAATGTCGGTGGTGGAGTCCGGATGGATGTTCACCGTGGCGGAACGCGAGGGGAACAAGATCGCGGCGGTTCGCCTTGACCGCCTCTCCGGGGGCGCGTCATGAGCAGCCTGGCGCTCACGATCGCGACGATAGCGGCGCTGACCCTTCTTTCGGCCTTCTTTTCGGCCTCCGAAACCGCGCTCACGTCCATTTCCCGGCTTACGCTCAAGCGGCTCAAGAAAAGCGGGAAACCCTCGGACCGGAGGCTCGTTCGGCTGCTGTCGGAACGCTCCCGGGTAATCACCACGATACTCATCGGCAACAATCTCGTGAATATCTGGTCGGCCAGCGTGGCGACGGCCTTCGCCATAGAACGCTTCGGGCCCGACGGCGTGGCAATCGCCACCGCGGTCATGACCATAGTGCTTCTCGTTTTCGCCGAGATCACGCCCAAGAACGTGGCAAGCCGTTTTCCGCTCTTCCTTGCCCGCTCCTTCGCGCCGGCGGTCGTTTTCTTTCAGCGCGCGTTCACGCCCGCCACGCTGGTCTTCTCCGCCATCAATACCGCCTTCATTCGTTTCCTTAATCGCCTTTCCCCCGATTCCGCCCATCGGCTCACCGAGGAAGAGATCAGGGCCATGGTCGATCTGGGACAGCGGGACGGCGCCCTCGAGGATAGGGAACACGGACTGATGCAGCGCGCGTTCGACTTCGGCGCCCTGCGCGTCAGGGAAATCATGACCCCGCGGACCGCGATCGTCGGGATTGACGCCGCCGCGGACGAATGCGCCGTCAGGGCGGCCTTCCGTTCCTCGCTGTATTCCCGCATGCCCGTATTCGAGGGCGACACCGACTCCGTCGCGGGCATTCTCCATTTCAAGGATCTCGCGAACGGCGCGGCGCGGGCGGAAACCACGGCAAAGGCGCTGGCGAGGCCGGCCCTTTTCGTGCCGGAAACGCAAACGGTTCCCGCGCTCCTCGCCCAGTTGGACCGCGAGCGCCAGCACATGGCGGTGGCGGTGGACGAACGGGGGAATACCGCGGGTATCGTGACAATCGACGACGCCATCGCGGCCATTTTCGGGTCGCTGGGCGCCCGGAGCAAAAACCACGACCCGTCCCGCCTCGTTCAGGTGCTCGCCCCGAACCATTTAAAGATACCGGGAAACCTGCGACTGGACGATTTCAACGCGCTATTAAAGACGAATCTCGACTCGGAATACTACGAAACCGTCGCGGGCTTCCTTCTGGAGCGCTTCGGGCATCTTCCCGTTCCGGGAGAGCGCTGCGTCCTCGCCGGTATGACGCTTACGGTTGAGGAAGTGGCCGAACGGACGGTACGGCGGGTTGACGTGACCCTCTCCGACGCTTTGTAACCGCCCATCAGCCGCCAATAGCACGCAATAGCGCATATTTCAGGGCGAAAAGTATGTAAATTCCCTTTTTTTTTGATTAAAATTAATGCATGAAACTCAAACAACGACTCGGAATCATCTTCGTGGCCATCGCCATCACCCCATATTTGGCCGGCGTGCTGTACATCCTTACCAGTACCAGTGCCGCCATGAGGCAAAACGCCGTTGGCTTTCTGTCTGAATACACCGGCCACGTCGGCTCGCAGCAGGGCGCCCTGTTCGCTGAATACGCCGGCATGCTCACCGCCTTGCGCAATCTGCCGGACTTACGAACGATGGACTGGGCCGCCACGCGGGAATACCTGACGGGATTCGCCAAAGACCATGACCGCATCGGGGCCTTTATCGTCGCGAACGCGGACGGCTCGTATTGGCGGACCGACGTAAACGGGAATCCCGCGAAAGGATGGAAGGTCACCAACGATGACGAAGACCCCGAATCGCCCGTGATAACGATACTGGACCGCGATTATTTCAAGTATCTCGTCAGCGACAATGCCGCCGCCGAAAAGCGCACTATCGTGAGCCCGCCGCTCATCTCAAAGGCCACCGGAGAGCGGCTCTTCGTAATCGGCGCTACGCTCCTCGATCGCCAAGGCCGCGTACAGGGCATGATCGGCCTGACGATATCGGTAAACGAGCTTCTCGCCGACATTGACGCCACGATAGCGAGCGTGCCCGATTTCTTCGGGCCTCAGGCGATCGTCTCGATCGTATCCGAGCCGGACACCCTCATCTCGGCGGTCATGACGGACGAGCAATCCGGACAGTTTACCGAGATCGCGTTCGCGTCCTCCACGATTTTGAAAACCGACGTGCTACCCGCGCACGTGAATCAGGGGTTGGCGGCAATCATCGCCGAAAACCGGCCGTACCTTTCGTTCGTCGGCAGGGAAGACCGCCAGTCGTACTATATCGCTGGATTGGAAATTCCCGGTACGGACTTCTGGTTTACCATAACCGTGCCCGAAAAGAAGCTCTTTGCCTCCCAATGGCAAATCATTAACTCGGTCGTGGTGATTTCCCTACTGACCGCCGCGGCGGTGATCGTTCTGTCCCTGATCATCGGCGGAAGCATCGCTAAGCCCCTGCGCAATACAGCCAACACCCTCAAGGACATCGCCGAGGGTTCCGGCGACCTCACGTATCGACTCAAGCTGATAGGGAAAGACGAAACCACCGACGTGGGGCATTACTTCAACCGGTTCATCGAGACCCTCCACGGCATGATTTCCAATATTAAGGCCCAATCGGAGCATATCGACGAGCTGTCGGGCAATCTTTCGGAGCGGGCCGGCTTTATCAAGGGCGACATAGAGACCATAACGGCGAACGTTTCGGACCTCAACTTCCAAACGGAGGAACAGGGCGCGAGCGTGACCGAAACCTCTTCCACGATTCACCAGATCGCCAAGAATATCGAGAGCCTGACGAACCAGATCGAGGATCAGTCCGCCAGCGTGACCGAGTCGTCCGCGGCCATCCAGCAAATGGTTTCCAACATCAATTCCATCTCGAACAACCTGGAAAAGGCGGGAAGCGGCTTCGAAAGCCTACTTACCGCCTCGACCAACGGGCGCGAATCCATGCAGAACGTCATTGACCTGGTCAAAAACGTGTCCGACCAATCGGAGCAACTCCTCGAAACCAACGAAATAATCGATACCATCGCGAGCCAGACCAATCTCCTGGCCATGAACGCGGCCATCGAGGCGGCCCACGCGGGCGACGCCGGAAAGGGCTTTTCGGTTGTTTCCGACGAGATACGGAAACTCGCGGAAAGCTCGTCGGAACAGTCAAAACTGATCGAGGGAGAGCTGAAGAAGGTCGTGACCACCATTACCACCATCGTGCGGGCCTCGGCCCAGGCCGACGAGGCCTTCGAGGAAGTGAACCGGCAGATTAAACAGGCGAACGGGCTGATCCAGGAAATACGAATGTCCATGAAGGAGCAAAGCGAGGGAAGCCAGCAGGTACTCGAGGCCCTCGACGAGATCCAAAACATCACGGTGCAGATCAGGGACGGTTCGCTGGAGATGAATCAGGGCGCGGCGATGATCCTCAAGGAAATGGCGCGGCTGGAAGAGATCTCGCTTAAGGTGCAGCACAGCACGAGGGATATCGCGCGCTCCAGCGACGCGATCGGGCAATCGATCGAGGACATAATCCAGGTGACCGACAAGAATACCGCGGTTGTCGGGGAACTGAACAACCTCACGGGTCGCTTCAAGCTGTAATGAATCCTTGCTAGGTCCCTATCGAGGATGGGGACCTCAGGGCGCTTGCGGGGATTCCTTCGGCGGTTCCACGGTCAAGGACTCTTCTTCCAGGGCGATGTCCACGATCGTGAAAAAGAGAATGATGATGAGCGGGCCCAAAACGATGCCGTTCAGCCCGAACGCCGAAATACCCCCCAAAATGGAGAAGAATATCAGGAGCGGATGAATTTTGATGCGGTCCTTCAGGAAAAGGGGGCGGAGAAAATTGTCAAGAAAGGAAATAAAGAAGGCGCAGAGGAGCAGGAATACCGCGGCGCCGACCGTGTTTCCCGTGACGATGAGGCTAAACCCGATGGGAACCCACACGAGGGCGGTTCCGACCATGGGGATGAACGAGGCGAAAAGGACCAGTACCGCGAACAGGAGGGCCCCGTTGATCCGGAATACGCTGAAAATGACGAAGGCGGCGGCGGCCTGGTAAAAAGCCACCAGGAAGAAGCCCATGAAAAGATTGGTCGTTACTTCCCGAAATTTGTCGAGAAGCCGCTTCGTGCTCTTTTGCTCGATGGGGATGGCCGTTACCACGAGACGGGCGAGATAGGCGGCGTCGAGATAGAAGAAATACAGCGTGAAGGCGATGAAGGCGAGCGAGACCACGAAGGAACCGAGGTTTTTGGCAAGGTCCCGGGTAGTCGCGATGATGGTTGCCGAATACGAAGAAAGGAAGGTCATGACCTGGGCCTTGAAATCGAGCGTCGCCAGGTCGATGTAGTTAAGGGTCACTTCCTTTATCGTTTTTGCCAGGGTAAGTCCCAGGGGATTCGAGCGGAAAAAATCCGGATTCCCCTCTATATAGGACATGGTTCCCTCGACGAATTCCTTTCCCTGGGCGACGAGCTGGAATACGAGGAACGTGAACATGCCTACCATAACGATCACGGTGCCGAGGGCGAAAATTCCGGCGAGCGCGTGGCGTTTTGCCTCATACAGCCGGCTTCCCGGCTTCATGCGGCGTA
The DNA here is from genome assembly GCA_023443865.1 of Spirochaetota bacterium. Lineage (GTDB taxonomy): Bacteria > Spirochaetota > Spirochaetia > Treponematales > Treponemataceae > Teretinema. Next base: position 382,088 of record JAEZST010000011.1, read on the forward strand.
AAATCAGATTATATAAAGGGCTTATGAGGACGTAACTTATCGCAGCCCATAAAAGCACGCTCGCGTAGGGCAGAAAAAGCGTTCCCACGAGTATGAGCATAATGGCCAGTAAGGCGATTAACGAGAGCGCCTGGATTTGTTTTCGCTGCATACCGGAACTATAGCCGTTCATAGCGCGCTTGCAAAGACCCGGAGCCCGCAGTATAATAAGTTGATCTTAGAAACTAACCCAAGGAGACTATGATGGAATACGGGTTTTTTGACGATTCCGAACGGGAATACGTAATTACCAATCCCAAAACGCCGGTTAAATGGATAAACTACGTGGGCGCCCTCGCCTTCGGCGGCTTTATCGACCATACCGGCGGCTCCCAACTATGCAAGGGAGACCCGGCCTTGAACCGCATCACGAAATATATCCCGCAGCTTCCTTCCTCGGACTTCAAGGGAGAAACGGCCTATGCCCGCCTGCGCGCGCCGGGCACTCCCGCGGCGGACGCGGCGATCGTGTCGCCGTACTGGCACCCTTGCATGGGAGAATACGACCGGTTCGAGTGCCGCGTGGGCATGTATTATACCAAGTGGGTTACCGAGATCTCCGGCATGCGCTTTGAGGTGCTGGCCTTCGTACCGCGGGGCGGCTCCGAGCTGATTCGGCGGTATCGGATAACCAACCTGCGCACGGAACCGGTTCAGGCGGAACTCTTTCCCGTGGTCGAATGGAGCCATTTCGACGCGCTCAAGCAGCTGACCAACGCCGACTGGGTCCCCCAGACCATGCAGTCGCGCGCGGTTACGCTTCCCGGGGGCAGGACTGCCATCGCCGCCGCCGCTTTCATGAAGAAGGATACCGCCGTAAACGCGCTCGCGGCCAACGTTCCCGCCTCCGCCTGGGAAACGGACCGCAAGCGATTCCTGGGCGAGAACGAGTACGGTACCTGGAGGGAGCCCCTTTCCCTTAAAGGCGAGAAGCTTTCCTCCCGGAACGCGGTGCGGGGAGACACCATCGCGGCCCTCCAGCTTCAGGCCGCAACCCTCGCGCCCGGGGCATCGACCGAAATCATCACCGTTCTCACCCAGGTCGACGGGGAGGCTTCCATCGCGCCGGCCGCCGCGCGGTACGCCGATTCCGCCGCGGTGGACAAGGCCTTCGCGGAACTCTCGGCCTTCTGGGATTCCTACCTTTCGGTGATCCGGGTGGAAACGCCGGACGCGGCGTTCAACTCCATGCTGAACCTCCACAATCCCCGCCAGTGCTATACCACCAAGACCTGGAGCCGTTACCTATCCCTCTACCAGCTCGGCTACGGCTCGGACCGCGGAATCGGCTTCCGCGACTCTTCCCAAGACGTGCTTGGCGTCATTCCGCAAATACCCGACGAGGCCCGCGCCCTTATGGAAAAGCTGATCTCGGTGCAGAGCGCGGACGGTTCGGCCTACCATCAGTTCAATCCGCTCACCATGGCGGCCGGCCGGGGCGATTCCATGGAGTACGAGGATAGGCCCCATTGGTATTCCGACGATCACCTGTGGATCGTTCTCGCCGTCTCGTCCTACGTGAAGGAGACCGGCGACTACGCGTTCCTCGAGAAACGGATACCCTTCTACGAAAAAGACAAGGCCGAAAGGCCCCTCGAGACGGGAACGGTCCTGGAGCACCTGTATCGCGGCATTGACTTCACGAAAACGCATACGGGCGCGCACGGATTGCCCCTTCTCGGTTTCGCCGACTGGAACGATACGGTCAACCTGCCAGCCGGCGCCGAAAGCCTCTTTACCGCCCATCTGTACGGCTGGGCCCTCAGGGAGCTCGCTGACCTCGCGGCCTGGCAGGGCGGCCGCGAAAAGACGAAGGAACTCTTGGACCTGTACGCCCAAATGGAAAAGGCCGTTCTCGATTCGGCCTGGGACGGGGACTGGTTCGTCCGCTATTTCGGCGCCGACGGCACGCCCATCGGCTCGGCGAAGAACGAGTACGGCAAGCTGTGGCTTAACGGACAGTCCTGGTCCGTGCTCTCGGGCTTTGGCGACGCCGACGGTAAAGGCCGGAAGGCCATGGACGCGGTGGCGAAACACCTCGCCACGGAGAAGGGAATCAAGCTTTCCTGGCCCGGCTACAACGGATACGACCGCGAAAAGGGCGGAGTTACCACGTACCCGCCCGGGGCGAAGGAAAACGGGGGAATATTCCTCCACCCGAACCCCTGGGCCATCATCGCCGAAACCATGTTAGGCGACGGGGAGCGCGCCTTCGATTGGTACCGGAGGATCAACCCCGCGGCCAAGAACGCCGTCGCCGACGAATACGAATGCGAGCCTTACTGCTATGCCCAGAACATTCTCGCCGACGAGCACCCGAATTTCGGGCTCGGCCGCAATTCCTGGCTCTCCGGCACCGCTAGCTGGATGTACCAGGCGGGCGTGAAATACATCCTGGGAATCAGGCCCGACCACGCCGGCCTGGTCGTAGATCCCTGCATTCCCAAGGCGTGGAGCGGTTTCACGGTAACGAGGAAATGCCGCGGCGCGGAATACCGCATCGCCGTCAAAAACCCGAAGAACGCGAGCAAGGGCGTCGCCTCGCTCGTCGTGGACGGTAAACCCGTAGAAGGGAACGTGATTCCCTGGTTTGATTCGGGCGTTCACGAAGTAAGCGCAGTCCTCGGTTAAGCCGACCTCGACGCGGATAAGGGGGCGGCTCGCGGCCAACGGGCGGGCCGTCCCTTTTTTTTTTATCCCTATTTTAAGCCCATAATCTCGTATCCGGACCAGCGGGCGCCCGCGTCGGCTTCTGCCCCGTCGGAAGGGGACTTCCCGCACCTCGCCTCGGCCCGGTTTCGGTACCATCGGCACGCGCCGTCCGCGGGATAGGATTCGCAAAGGGCCCCGAAAGCCTCCAAGGCGGCGGGGAAATCGCCGGAAACGTAGGTCCCCAGCGCCTTCATGAAGTCTACATGGAAAGGATCCTCGGCGGGTACCGTCCCGGGAGCGATTAGCTGCCTCGCTTCCAAAACGGCGGTGGGAGCGTCCTTTCCCTTCAGGAGGAACCTCCCTAAGTCCCGGAATACGGCGACCGTAGCCCCGGCGAGCCGGACCGTGTTCCCCGAGACCAAAACCCGCGCGCCCAATGTCTTGCACAGTCCCTCGATCCGCGAGGCGGTGTTCACCGTATTCCCGATAACCGTGTATTCCCTGCGTTCAGCGGAGCCTATCATTCCGGCCAAGGCGGGACCGCTTTCGATCCCGATTCCGAAGGAAAAAGAAATCGCCCCCGTCCCGGGAATGCCCCGCTCGATACGGTCCTGAATGCGAAGCGCGGCGCGGATCGCGCGTCGGGCATGGTCAGCGTCCGGGTTCGGGGCGCCGAAAACGGCCATGAAGCCGTCGCCCGTAAATTTATTGATAAACCCGTTTTCCTCGCGTATCGCGAGCTCGCACGCGGAAAACACGGCATTCAGGAAGGATACGGTCTCGTCCGGGCCCTGCCGCTCGGCGAGTCCGGTAAAATCGCGTATATCGAAAAACAAAACGCTTACGTCCAGGGTTTCCCCGGCTTTTTCCCCGTGCAAAAGGTGGTCGCGAACCCTCGGGTCCACGCTCTTGCCGAATTCGTCGCTGAGCTGGTCCTTTTCCCGAATGGCGAGCACGTTACGGTCCGCCGAGGCGATGAAGCTTACTATATCGCCGAGGAAAACGCGGGAGCGGCTTTCCAACGGCACGCTCGATACGACGGTCATCGCGCCCCGGAAACGTTCCTCGGACACGAAGGGAAGGCTGAAGAGGTAGCCCTCCGAGGACGGCAATCCCAATAACGGAAGCCACGCGTCCGAAACGCCGCCCGAGAAGGGTTCAGCGAGCAGGGGCAAAACCGGGCGGGCGACGCGCTCCGGCACCGACCAGTTGGTACTCTCGTCGGTTACCGTCCGTTCCACCCGTTCGAGACTCCCGTCGGCCTTGAGCAACAGGATATAAATCCTGCATCCGGGCCAATAATCGGATAAGACGAGAATAATCTGCGACAGAAGCTGGTCCCGTTGGAAGGAAGACGAAATTATGGCGCTAATGCGGGTAAAAATCTGGATTTGCCTCGAATTCTCGCGGGACATGGAAGCGATTCTCGACTCGAGCGCCGCGTTTCGCCTCGATAAGTCCCTGAAACGGCGGAGCTGAACGGGCAACGCGACGGCCGCGAGGATTCCTACCGCGCCAAGGGCCAGAATTGCGGGAAAATACGGGGATACGTTATTGAACATGCGAGTCTCCTATCGACGGCGCGACCGTACGGGAGTATTATACTGGATATGGAGAAGTTTCAGACCATCGGAAAGCAAATTTACAAGGACGCCGCCCTCGAAATTTACCACACCAACGACGTTTTCCTCCTTGAAGGGGCTCAGCCGGAATTATACCAGCTCCTCTATATCGACGAGGGAAGCGTTATGATCGGCAGCGGAGAGGGAGAGCGGTCCCTTTTCGCGCCCCTCGTCCTCTGCGTAAATTACCTGGACCAAATATCTCCGGTCGAACTCAACAAGGCCCGGGGCTTCGGCGTTTTCTTCAAGCCGGAAGTCATCAATCACGCCTTGCAGGGAATCGATCCCTTTTCGGACCCCCCGGGGGGCTTTTCCGCGGAACGGGTACTCCTGTCGCCTTTCCTTCGGTCCGGCAAGGGGAATCCCTATTGCCTGCCCGTAACGGGCCCCATTCGCGACCGGCTGCTCCGCATGTCGGCCAATATGGAAAATCAGCTCGTGAATCAACCCGACGCCTTCTGGCCCTGCCGGGGGCGGTCGTTCTTCATCGAGATTCTCATGCTTATGCAGTCCCTGACCGTACTGGAAACCGAAGTGCGCGGAGAGCGGCTGCCGGAACAGGAGCGGATTTACCCGGTTCTCAGGGAAATGCACCTGCGGTACCCCGAAAGAGAGTACCGCGCGCCCCAAGTGCCGAGACCCGCGGCGATCAACCGGCTCTCGCTTCATTTCGCCTTCCGGAGGGGCGTCGGTAAAGCGCCGCGGGCCTACCTGCGCTCATTGCGCTGTTCCGTGGCGGCCAATCTCCTGAAAGACACATTGCTGGAAGTGCAGGATATCGCGCGCCGGTGCGGCTACGACAATATCGCCCAATTCGGCGGCCACTTCCGCAAGGAATTCGGCACCGAGCCCCTATCATGGCGGGCTCAGTACCCCGATCCCTACGGTTGATCCCGTTCCACGGCGTACACGTTGAAAAAGCCGTAATACCCGATTTTCCCCTCTTTCGGTTGCAGGCGGAACAGGTCGTCTACCAGGGCGACGGCTTTTCCCGACGGGGCCGTGGCCGCGATCTTTCGGAGTTCGCCGGAAACGTCGGCCATAGCGCGCCCGTACGCGACGAACACCGGCCTGCCGGGTTTGAGGTTTATATAGGGGAGCATGTTCTTCCATGAGCCGTCCTGGGTCGTCATGACGATGAGCGGCTCGCTTCCCGACATATACGCGGGCGCGTTGTCCTGCGAGTAATCCTCGTGAAAGGCGAGCGCCGAGCCGGGCAGGACCGCATGGAACAGGGCGAGGAGGCCGGTCGCCCCAAGCACGACCATCGCCGATTTCCCCGGAACGTAACGCTTCGCGAGTCCGGCGAAAGCCAGGGCGTAGAGGGGGAAAAACGCCCCGATATAGCGGGCCGTCAGGTACGGGGCCGAGATGGGAATGATCGTCAGGGTGAAGACGGTCACCGCGATCGCCATGGAGACCGGTACCGAGACGCGCGCGGTCTGAGATTTGCCCGCCGCTACGGCTTCTCCCTTCGGGTCCTTTCTGGCTTTTATCGCGCCCGCTATTCCCGCCGCGACGGCCGCGAGAATGGCGGCAGGCGAAACGAGATTCCTAAATACCATTCCCAAATAGACCGCCACGTTGCCCGCCTTCGCGAGCAGGGGCGTCTTCGCGATATTTTCCACGCTCTGCGCCGCCCGGTATGATCCGGTCAAATGAAGGCCCATTTGGGGGAATACGCGATAGGCGAGATACAGGCCCGCGACCGTGGCCAGAAGCCCCCACAGCAGGGTGGGAAACCGACGCCTTCGCGCCAGAACCACGGCCGAAGCCAGGGCCGCGGGGGCGAGGAAGAACAGGAAGTAATACTGGGTCAATAAGCCGAGAAGGGAAGCCGCGAACAATCCGGCGATCCCCAGGCCCAACGAAAGGATCCTTTTCGGACCGGCGCCCGGCGGATCGATCGCGATCGCGGCGCTCGCGACCCAGAGAAGGCAGGTAAACTGGAGCAGTTCGTACATGCGAAGAAACGTCGACAGCGACGCGGATACGGCTGAAAACGCGAAAGGGGCTACCGCAAGGGCCGCCCACCCCCAGCCGCCCAGGGCCCTGCGGGCGATAAATGCGGCGAGGAGGAGGGAGAAGGCGAATAAAAGCGCGTTCAATCCGTATCCCGCCAACGCGAAATTATTCGCGCCGACAAGCTTCCTCGCGAAGGCGAGGGCCCAGTAGTACAGCGGCGGATGAACGTCCATGCCGGTGGATTTCGCGATCGCGCCGTACGGCGGTTCGGGCGAAACGGCTAACGACGCCGAAAAGACCCGGCTGAAAAGCTCCCCGCTGTCGATCCAGCGGCCTAACGGGGCGGGTTCCGCGCCGGGAGCCCACGTACCGTTGGAAATCGCCGCGGAAAAGCCCTCATCCACGTGAAAATCGGTCTTCGTGAGCGCGTAATAGCCCCTCAGGCCGAGCCCTACAGCGAGTATCGCCGCTACCGCAAGCAGGCCAAGCCCGGCGCGGGAACGCCCGCCCCGGAACGCCGGCTCGACAGCTGATTCGTTTTTCTTCTCGTTCACGGTTTTTCCTCCCGGACCACGTACGGTGGCCGTTTTTTTGATTCAAGATAGGTTTTCGCGAGATATTGGCCAAGGATACCGATGGTGAAAAGCTGAATGCCCCCCATGAAAAGGATAACGCTCATCATGGAGGGATACCCCGCGACCGGGTCGCCCCAAATGAGGGTTTTCACGATGACCGCCGCGATCATTACGAAGGCGGCAAGGCAAAAAAGCATGCCGAAGGCCGAGGCGATCGCGAGGGGAAAGGTCGAGAAGGCCGATATGCCCTCGAAGGAATAGGCTACCAATTTTACGAACGACCACTTGGTGGACCCCGCGGAACGGGGCACGTTGTCGTACTCGAACCATCGGGTCCTGAAGCCTACCCAGGAAAAGAGCCCCTTCGAAAAGCGGTTGTATTCGGGCATGGAGAGCACGGCGTCGGTCATCACCCGGTTCATGATCCGGAAATCCCGCGCCCCGTCGACTATATGGGCGTCGGATATGCGGTTCATGAGCCGGTAAAAGGCATGGGCGAAAAGGGAGCGCAAAAAGGGCTCGCCCTTCCGGGTGGAACGCTTCGTGGCGGCGCAATCCCACTGTCCGGAAGCCACCGCGTCCAGCATTTCCGGGATAAGGGAGGGCGGGTCCTGGAGGTCGGCGTCGAGCACGCCCACGTAATCGCCCCTCGACGCCCGCAAGCCCGCCAGCAAGGCCGCTTCCTTCCCGAAATTGCGCGAGAAGGAAAGATAGCGCACCCGGGAATCCTGCGCGAGAAGCGCGGCGAGGGTGTCGAGGGTCCCGTCGGAGGAACCGTCGTCCACGAAAACGAACTCAAGCCGGTACCGGCCTTCCAGGGAGAACGCGAGCGCCGTCAATTCCTCATAGAGGATGGGCAGGGCCTCTTCCTCGTTGTAGCAGGGCACGACGAGCGACAGGAGCGGTAACGGCGCCTTCATCGGTTCCTCCCCCTATAGTTGAAAACGATTTTACCGGTAAGGTAATTCACCGCGATCACCGCGGCGTTAACCCCTAGTTTGAGGGCGAGTTCCTTCCATGGCTCGGTCCCGGTTCCGGAAGGCGACGAAGCGAGCAGGCGTAGGCCCGCCCACATCATGCCCATGTCCAAAAGGAGCGAAAAGGCGCGGGAAGAAAGGAAGGCCGCGGCCTCGAGGAAAAGCTCACGGGGGCGCCGCGCCGCGGAGCCGAACACGAACGAGCGATTCGCGAAGTAGGCAAAGGCTACCGACGCGAGCCAGGCGATAAAGTTGGAGACCAGGGCGGGGAGCCATGCCCACCGCCTGAGCAGTAGGTAGGCGGCCGCGTTAACGGCGGTGGTTACGGCCCCGACGACGATGTAAGACGCGTAATGTACTGCCGGTTGCGCCCGTTCGGGCGAGGATGCGCGCATAACGCATTGTACCATACCTTACTCCTGCGGAGCCCTAGGGGATACACCCGAGGGCGGTCAAAAAAAAGCCCCCGGAACGAAGGGTCCGGGGGCCGCTAACGCGTTACTATTGGATCAGCCTACCGTGGCGACGAGCTTCACTTCCTTCGCGCCGGCCGCGGCCTTTACGAGGGTTCCTTCCACCGTCGCGCCCTGCGCCGTGAGGGTAATCTTGCCCGCGGGATCGTTGTTCTTCACCTCGATCACATAATTCACGCCGCGGTAGAAGCGGGTAATCGTCGCGTTCCGCACGTGGGCGGGAAGCCTCGGCTCGACGCGGAGGCCGCCGAACTCGGAGCGGACGCCCGCGATCCATTGGGAAAGGGCCACGAAGTTCCAGGCCGCGGTTCCCGTGAGCCAGCTGTTCTTGGCCTCGCCGTGGCGGCGGGCCGCCTTGCCGGCGATCATCTGGGCGTACACGTAGGGCTCGAGCCGGTGAATCTCGCTGATGTCCTCGAGGTAGGCCGGCGCGATCTTCTTATAATATTCCCAGGCCTGGGCGGGACGGCCGGATTTTACCTCGCCGATGATGACCCAGGGGTTGTTATGGCAGAAGATACCGGCGTTTTCCTTGTATCCCGGCGGATAGGAGGAAACCTCGCCGAGCTCGATGTGGTAATCCTTGTAGGGAGGATCGAGGATAACGATGCCGTACTTGGTGTCCAGGTGCTTTTTCACGCTGTCCAGGGCCTTGATCGGGTACCCCTTGTCCGCGCCGACCTGCGCCATGGCGCCGAAGCCCTGGCTCTCGATGAAGATCTTTCCGTCTTCGCATTCCTTCGATCCGATCTTGTTACCGAAATCGTCGTAGGCGCGAACGTACCACTCGCCGTCCCAGCCGGTCGTGCAGATCTTCTCGGCCATCTTTTTCGCTTCCGCCTCGGCGAATTTCGCCTCGTCCTCGAGCCCGAGGAGGCGGCACATGGCGGCGTACTCGGGGGCGACGTAGACGAACATCTGGGCGATCATCACGGACTCGGCGTTCGTGCCGTCCTTGTTCGTGCTGGTCTGGAAGGAATCGTTGGGGTCGGAGCTGAAGCAGTTCAGGTTCAGGCAGTCGTTCCAGTCAGCGCGGCCGATCAGGGGAAGGCCGTGGGGGCCGATGTGGTCCACGGTGTAGCGGAAGGAGCGCTTCAGGTGCTCGAACATGGTCGCCTTGTTGGTCGCCGAATTGTCGAAGGGCACGTCGACCTTCAAGAAGTCCGTATCGCCGGTCTCGCGCACGTACCCGGCCACGCCGAGGATGAGCCACAGGGGATCGTCGTTGAAGTTGCTGCCGATATCCGCGTTTCCGCGCTTGGTAAGGGGCTGGAACTGGTGGTAGGCCGAGCCGTCCTCGAACTGGGTGGAAGCCACGTCGAAGAGGCGCTCCCGGGCGCGGGACGGGATCTGGTGCACCACGCCGAGCATGTCCTGGCTCGTGTCGCGGAAGCCGATGCCGCGGCCGATTCCGCTCTCGAAGTAGCTCGCGGAGCGGGCGAAGTTATAGGTCACGATACACTGGTACTGGTTCCATACGACCATGCGGTCGAGCTTTTCGTCGCCGGTTTTCAGGGTGAAGTTCGCGAGGAGGCCGTCCCAGTAGGCTTTCAGGTCCGCGAACGCGGCGTTTACCTGGGCGGGGGTCTCGAATTTTTTCTGGAGCGCGATCGCCTTTTCCTTGTTGATCACCCGCATGTTCGCGTTCGTTTGGAGAAGGCCCGCGGACGCGGGGGCGCAGCCGTTCTCGCCCGCCCATTTCTTGTCGTTGTCCATCTCGACGTAGCCGAGCACGAAGATCCAGGTCTTCGACTCGCCGGGGCCGAGGGTCGCGTTCAGGCGGTGGCTCGCGATGGGCGACCAGCCGTCGGCGACGGAATTGCCGCTCTTGCCGGCCAGAACCGTATCGGGCGCGTCGTAGCCGTTATGGAGGCCCAGAAAGGTCTCGCGGTCCGTATCGTAGCCGTCGGGCTTCGCGTTCACGGAATAGAACGCGAAATGGTTGCGGCGCTCGCGGTACTCGGTCTTGTGGTAGATGGCGCCGCCCTCGATCTCCACCTCGCCGGTGGAGAAATTCCGCTGGAAGTTCGTCCCGTCGTCCAGGGCGTTATAGAGGTTCCACTCCACGAAGGAAACGAGGGAAACATCTTTCTTGGCCTTGGAATCGTTGGTCAGGGTCAGCATCTGCACCTCGGCGTTCTCGCCGTTGGGCACGAAGTAGAGCGCGTCGGCGCGCAGGCCGTTCTTCGACGAGGAGATCTTCGAATAGCCGAAGCCATGGCGGCACTGGTAGGTATCCAACTCCACCCGCATGGGCTTCCAGCCGGGATTCCACACCGAGTCGCCGTCCTTCACGTAGAAGTATCGGCCGTTGTTGTCCAGGGGAACGTCGTTGTAGCGGTATCTGGTCAGGCGGCGAAGGCGAGCGTCTGTATAAAAGGAATACCCGCCGGCGGTATTGGAAATGAGGGAGAAAAATTTCGTATTGCCCAGGTAATTGATCCAGGGATACGGAGTACGGGGGGTTTCTATCACGTACTCGTGATTCGCGTCGTCAAAAAAACCGAATTTCATTGGTGACTCCTTAAGATACGGCCGAGTCGGTAAAACCCTCCGTTAATTGACCTCTTCAACTAACCTGACAGTAGCACAAGCGCAACCGGTTGTCAAACCGAAAACATCGCTTTTCCCGTCGATTTTTTTACCAATCGATTTTTTTACCCACCGATTGTTTTCGTATTATAGCAAAGGTCCGGTCACGAGGCAAACGCAAAAAGGCGGCGGGGAAACCGCGGGCCCGCCTGCCTTTCGCGCCCGAAGGCAGCCTTACGGTTCCTTATTCTTCGCCTCGATATCCTTGAAGTACCGTACGGTGCCGACCCGCAGCTCGTCGGTGGCGTCCTCGTCGCACACGATAACGGCGCGGGGATGGAGCTGCAGCACGCTGATCGTCCACATATGGTTGATGCCTTCCTCTATGGCGTGGTGCAGGGCGCGCGCCTTGGTGTAGCCCGTGGCAAGGATAAGCACTTCATCGGAATCGGTAATGGTGCCCACGCCCACGGTCAGAGCCTTGGTGGGAACCTTTTCCGGGTCGCCGCCAAAGAAACGGGAATTCATGGCGATAGTGTCCTGGGTGAGGGTTTTTACCCGGGTCCTGGACTGCAAGGCGGAACCGGGCTCGTTGAAGGCGATGTGCCCGTCCGCGCCGACCCCGCCGATAAACAGGTTGATCTTCCCGTACGACCTTATTTTCGCCTCGAAGCGCTCGCATTCCGCCATGGGATCGGCGGCCATGCCGTCGAGGATATTCGTATTGGCCGGGTCTATATCCACGTGGGAAAAGAAATTGTCGCGCATGAACCGGTGGAAGCTTTGGGGATGCTGGGCGTCCAGGCCGAGGTATTCGTCCATATTGAAGGTCACCACGTTGGCGAAGGAAACCTCGCCGGCCCGGTGCCTCCGGATCAGTTCCTTGTATACCCCCAACGGGGTCGAGCCGGTGGGAAGGCCCAGCACGAAGGGGCGATCTTTAGAAGGCTTGAACGCGTTAATTCTCGCGATGATGTGGTTCGCGGTCCAACTCACGCACGTCGCGTAGTCGTCCTTGATGATAACTCTCATGTAGGCTCCTAGAGAATGTTCTTTTTAAGCGATCCCCCGATGATGGTCGAGAGAACGTTGCAGTATTTATCGAATACTACCAAATCGGCGTCGTAGCCGGGAATCAGGGCCCCCTGCCCCTCGTATCGCATGACCCGTGCCGGGTTCATGGAAGCGAATTTCACCGCCACGTCCACGGGAAGGCCGAAGCTCAACAGGTTGCGAACGCCGGCTATCATGGTCAGGGCGGAACCGGCGATAACCCCGTCGACGCAGCGGTGGAAACAGCCGTCCCTGAATTCCACTTCCTCGCCGTTGGCGATCAGGGGTCCGGTCCTTTGCTCGGTCGGCTTCAGGGCGTCGGTGACGAGCACGATCTTATCCGAGGTCTTGTCCCGAACCAATAGCTTCAATAGGTCGGGGTGAACGTGAAAACCGTCGGCGATGACCTCGCAGGCCATTTCGGGGTGAATGAGGATCGCGCCCACCGCGCCGGGATTCCGGTGGTGCATTTGGCTCATGGCGTTGAACATATGGGTCGCGTGCAAAATGCCGGCCTGCATGCCCTCAACCATGTTTTCGTACGAGGCGTTGGTGTGTCCCGCCTGGAGCACGATTCCCTTCCGCAGGGCGTACAGGGCGAGCTTCCTCATGTCCTTGAGCTCGGGCGCGACGGTCATATTGACGATGTGGCCCTCGGAGGCCTCCCACAGGCGGTCCATCAGGGCGAGATCTACGGGGCTCAGGGTCTCGGGGCGCTGAACGCCGAGCCGTTCGGGGGAGATAAAGGGGCCTTCCAGGTGAAGGCCCTTGATTCTCGCGCCCTTTTCGCTGCCCATGGCTTGCACCACGGCCTTGATCGAAGCGACCATATTGTCGCTCTCCGAGGGATAGAGCGTCGGGTTGAAGGCCGTAACGCCGTACTGAGCGAGTTCCCGCGACATCTCCACGATCGCATCGGGCGAATTGTCCTCGGTTCCGTATCCGGCGAAGCCGTGAACGTGGGTATCGATCAGGCCGGGCCCAACGTAGGCGCCGTCCACGTCGAAAATGCGCACGTCGCTCTCGAACCTCTTTTGCCGGAAGCGTCGCTCGCTGAACACGTCCTCTATTATTCCGTCCCGAACCAGGACCGAACAGTTTTCCATTACCGAAAAGCCGGTTATTACCGTGCCGTTATGCAGGCAAATCGGGGCGCTCATGGTTTCCTCCTCAACAAGGGGCGGCGATAGCCGCGCGTGGGCGGCACGGTGCCGCCCGGTTACTTCCAACCCCGGAGCCCGGTTCCCCGCGGAACGGCGCCGTCTCCCACGCCGACGGGAAGAATGCCGTCGGGGGTAATTTCCCCGCGAAGGGCCTTCGCCAGGGCATGGAGCGAGGGTTCCGCCACGCCGTAGGTCGCGAGCAGGGTTTTCACGTCTTTCGGGATCACCGCCAGATCGGCCGGACTTCGCAAGGCGACCACGATAAGCTTCGTATCGGGGGCGAAAACCCTGACCGCCTCGAGCAATTTCAGCTGTTCGGGCCATTTGTAGGCATTATAGGTGCAAAACACGACGTAGTCGGTCATGAAAGCCCAGTCCGCCGCGCCCAAGGCCTCGGTCTCGTTGGGCTGAAGCCCTACCGAATATTCGTACACCCGGTCAAAGTATCGCGAAAACACGTCCTTAAAGTCAAACGGGTAAAAGTTCGTATTGTCGCTCATCATTAAGCGGCCCATGGTGGGGCGAATGATCGAAAGCCGCGCGTTCTTCGGGATACCGTTCAGCGGCAGGAGACCCGCCCCGTTTCTGACGAGCGTGATCGATCGGTCCGCGCTTTGCTGTACCGCGGCGAGGTTTTTTTTGCTCGCGCAGGCTTTCTTCGCCGCGCGGGCCGGGGGAACGCGGTCTTTCACCGCGGCTTTTTTATACTCCAACACCTTGCGGACCGCCTCGTCGAGCCGCGCTTCGGACAGCTCGCCCCTGCGCACGCCGTCGGCGATATACCGGTTGGCCTCGTTCACGCCGCCGGAAACGATCACCACGTCCACTCCCGCGGCGACGCACTTTACGAGGGCCCCCTCGATCCCGTATTTGTCCTTTATCGGCTTCATCTGGATATCGTCGGAAACCACGAGCCCCCGGTAGCCGAGGGTGCCCTTGAGCATGCCTTCCAAGATCGGCCGGGAGAGCGTCGCCGGGGTATTGGTCGGGTCAATGGCGGTGAACCCGGCGTGCAGCGTCATCATCATGGAAACCCCGGCCTCGATGGCGGCCTTGAAGGGAATCCACTCGCGCGCCATCATCGCGTCAACGCTATAGGGAATCACGTCCAGCTCAAAGTGGCTGTCGATGTCCACGTTGCGCTGCCCGGGGAAATGCTTCGCGCAGCTCATAACCCCGGCTGAAGAAAGCCCCCGGATGAAGGCCGCGGCGAGCTTCCCCGCGCGTACCGGGTCGCTGCCGAAATACCGGTTGTCCTTGACGGGAAGGCCTTCCTCGTAGCACAGGTCCACCACGGGGGCGAAACAGGTGGTTATCCCGATCGAGGCAAGCTCCTCGCCGGTCACGCGGCCGTTCTCGTACGCGGCCCGTTCGGCCTCCGCCTCGTCGCGGATCGCGGCAAGGGCCATATTTCCCGGACCGACGGAAACGCCCTGGGTAATGGGCGCGAGCTGTCCGCCCTCCTGGTCGATCGCCACGAAGGCGGGAATGCCGAAGCGGTTCCGTCGGGCGCTCGCTTGCACCTTCTCGGTCAGATCGCGCAGCTGCGCCGGATCGATCACGTTACAGCCCGAAAAATAGAGGATTGAACCCACGGCGCCTTCGCCCAAGAGCCGGTCCATTTCAGCGGGAACCTCATACCGGTCGGTAAAACTGGACATGACCAACTGACCGGCCTTCTCCTCCAGGGTCATCTCCCCGATAATAGCCTCAATATCTTTCATCTCGCCGCCTCTTTACGGATTCAATGCTTTGTTTGTACAGTGTTTGTACTTACTAAAGATACAATGTAGCGGATACGCTGTCAATAGAAACGCGCGCCCAGGAAAAAGACTACCCGAAGGCAGCCCCGGGGGCGACGACGCCTTAGCCCTTCACCGCGCCGCCCGCGACGCCCTTGGTAATCTGCTTCCGGAAAATCACGTAAAAGAGCACCATCGGGATCAGGCCGATAACCAGGGCCGCGAACTGCTTGCCGTAGTCCGAGGCGAGGGCGCCGGAGAACCGGGCGATTCCCACCGGGACCGACTTGATCTTGTCGCTCGAGGCGAGAATGTTGATGAGCATGAACTCGTTCCAGGTACCGGTAACGGTCATAATCGCCACGGTGACGGCAACGGGAGCCGCCATGGGAATGATGATCGCCGAGAAAATCCGCAAGTACTTCGCGCCGTCGATCCGGGCCGACTCTATGAGGGCGTCGGGAATGCTGCGTATGTACTCGGTGCTCAGGTACACGCCCATCGGAAGGCCGATCCCGATGTACGGGATGAGTACGCCGATCCGCGTATTATAGAGGTGCGCCGCGTTGACCATGAGGAATAGCGGAACCATGATCGACTGGAGGGTAAGCAGGATACCGACGATGAAGCTTCCGTGGAGAAAGGGCGTCGCCTTGCTCGGGATCTTGGAGAAGGCGAACCCCGCCATGAAACCGAACACGATGATCGCGACCACCGTGATCGAGGTATAGATAAGGCTATTGACGATCAATTGGCCGAAATTGCCCCGGACCCACGACTGGGGATAGTTTTTGAGGAACACGGGATCGGGCAGGGCGAGCTTGCTGTGCAGCATATAGTCCTGGGTCGTCTTGAAGGACTGGATCACGAGCCAGACGATCGGGTACACGGCGAGTACGGTGAAGACCGCCATGACGAGATAGATGATTACCGTGGAGCAAAACGAGCTCCTGGTGAGTTTGCGTACGTCCGCCATTGCCTTACTCCTTTCCGCCGAAGCGCTTTTCGACCGCCCGGGTAACGGCGATCAGGACGAAACTGATGATGACCATGATGGTCGAGATGGCGTTGGCCAGGGGATAGTTCGGCGCGCCGCGGAACGCCTTCTCGAACATATAAAGGGAGAGCACGCTGGTCCTCCGCGCCGGGCCGCCCTGGGTCATCACGTAAATCAGGTCGAAGGATTTCAGCGACCCCGAAATGGCGAGAATGGCGCTGGTCACGAGCACGCCCGAGAGGGCCGGGAAAATGATGTAGCGCAGGGTTTGCCACTCGTTCGCCCCGTCTATCTTCGTCGCCTCGATGATCGACGTGTCGATCTTCTGGAGGTTGGCGAGGAAAATGATGAGGTAGGTCCCGGTATACATCCACAGGATCACCATCAGGACCGGAACCATCGGGTTCTCGTTCAGGGTGAATTCGGCGCCGGGCTTGAACAGGCGAACGATTTCCATGTACACGCTGTTCGCGTTCAGGAAAAAGCTCTGGAACAAAATGCCGATAACCACCGTCGAGATGACGTTCGGCAGGTAAATCATGCTCTGGAAAAAGTCCGTCCCCTTGATGAGGCCGCGGGAAAGGATATACGCCAGGGCGAAGCCGAGGGGAATCTGGCCGAACACGGAAACGCCGACGATGGCCATATTGTTCTTGAGGACGAGGTAAAAGTACTCGTCCCTGAAGGTCTTCAGGTAACTGCCGATTCCCACGAGGCGAATGTCGGGGTTGCCGAATATCTTGCCGCCGTTATAGTTCGTCAGGCTTAAGACCACCGAAAAGATCGTGGGAAAGGCCATAACCGCGAAATAGAACAGTACCGCCGGCAAAACCAATAATACGTACGAGAAACGCTGTTCCGTCCTCGATGACAGTTCTTTCATACTATGCTCCTCCTATCGAAAAAAAACGAGCCGTCGTTCGCGTTGCCCTACGCCCGGTGCCTGGCAGTAATCGCGAAAACGGAATCCCAGTCGAGGGCGGTTCCCAACTCGTTGCTCGAGCAGGCGGGCACCGAAAACAGGTTCATGTAAAACATTTGCGCCGCCCCCGCGGCGACGAGGCAGTCGTCGCCGGTGCCGAAGCGCAGCTCGCAGCCGGTCCGTTCCATGATCGCCCCGAATTGCGGGACCCGCGCCGCGAGGATTTCCCGGACCGACTCGCCCCGCCTCGCGAGTTCCCCGTGAACGAAAACCGACTCGGGATCGAGCACCGCGATGACGGGAAGGAAGCTTCCGAACAGGTCCACGGTCCACGCGGCAAAGGCCGCCTCGTCGGTCCGGACCCGCCGCATCAGCTCCGGGTCGATTCCGGTCTGACCGTGGGCGCCCGCTCGCCAGCTATGGCTCACGAACTCTCCCGCCGCGTGCCTCGATCCGGGGTACACGGCGCCGCCGATGGCCACGCCGATACCCACGCTCATGCCGGTAGTCTCGCCGAAGCGGGCGCCCTCGGTTTGGTATTCGGTATTGAGGCACACGAAGTTTTTAAGGTCGTTCCCGCGGTTGTTCGCCAATTCGTACCAGGCCAGGCAATTGGCGTCGTTTTCTACCAAAACCGGAACCCCGTACCGCGCGGCAAAGGGCTTTGAAAAATCGTGATCGGTCAGGCGGAAGGGATCGGACTTGACGATCCGCCCGCCCACCGCGTCCACGATTCCGGGAAGGCCCACGCATATGCCGAGCAGGGGCATGCCCGTCGCTTTGATGGAAGGCATTATGCCGTCGATGATGCTTTCCACCGTTTCGTTAAAGGGCACGTCGGGAAGGGCCGCCGAACGCGAAAGGAGAGGGGTACCGAAAACGTTGAGGACTACCGCGTGGAAGCCCGAAGGCTGGAGTTCCAGTCCCAACACGCAGCCGAAGCGCTCGTTCAACCCGAGGAATATCGGCTTTCGCCCGCCCTGCGGCATGGCATCCCCCTCTTTTTCCTCGAACACCACCTTATTCTCGATCAAGGTATTGATGATGTTCGATACCGTGGAGCGGTACAAATCAAGGCGACGCGCTATCTCCACGCGGCTGATGCCCGGCACCTTCCACAACAGTTGGGCGACCATTGAGATATTCGCGTTCTTTTGAAAATTGTTATTGATCTGCATTAATTCACCGCCTCACAGGTTGGTTTGCACAGTGTACAAACATATAGTAACCGCTCAACAATCAGTTGTCAACATTGATTTTTCGTAAATTGTCGCGGCCTTAGGCGCATGAACCGGTAGGGGCGCTGCCGTTGCAGAATGGCGGGTCTGCCGGTAAAAACCGCCGCGGCTTTTGTTGGTTGTTTTTCGAAACTAAATCGAGTATACCATATCCGCTTTGGTTAACAAGCCTTTTCCCGCGGGCTCCCCCGTTTCGCCCAAAAAAGAGGCCGGCTGCCGGAGAGTCCCGACAGACGGCCAGTCAAAGAGAGTCTTCCTTAATGCGGCGCCATCGCGAACGCCGCGTTAATGAACCTTACTGGGCGGCCTTCCATTCCTCGAAGGCTTTCTGTACGGCGGCGGCGACCTGCTCGGGGGTCTTGGAACCGAGGCCGATCTCCTGGAGACCGGCGTTCAGGGGATCGTACACCGGGCCGGCGAACACGCCGTCGATAACCACGGTCGAGTTCTTGTACTGGGACGCGAACGCGCCGACCTGCTGCTGCATGGGCTCGAGCTTGATCGCGGCGGTATCGAGGTCGGTGCGGGACGGGGTCGGGGTCGCGCCGGTAGCCACGCGCCAGGTCTGCATTTCCTTGCTCTCGAGCCACTTGATCAGCTTCCAGGCGGCCGCTTCCTTGGCGGAGCCCGCGGGAATGGCGGCGCTCATGCCCCAGCCGGTACCCACGATAACGGAGGTCGATTCGTTGATCTTGGCCCCGGGAATGGGCGGGAATACCATCATGGAAATGTCGGAGGCCTGCTTGGCGGGATCGATGAGGGCCTGCCCGGTGGACTTGTCCGTGATAAAGGCGCCGACGCGCCAGTCGCCGTCGATGTAGTACGCGCCCTTGCCGGACGCGAACTGGCCGACCACGTCGCCGTAGGTAGTGGCGAGGGTATTCTTGGAAAGCACGCCGTCGGCATAAAGGGTCTTCACGAACTTGAGGGCGTTCACGAAGGATTCGTCGGTGAACTTGGCTTTTCCGGAAAGAATCGCGGTATCCCAGCCGGGACCGCCGAAACGGCCGGCAAGGTCGGAGAAGAGGCAGGACTGCATAACCCAGGTGTCGGCGTTCGCCATCAGGACGGTGTCGTAACCCTTGGCCTTGAGGACGGGAACCTGCGCCTTGAGTTCCTCATAGGTCTTGGCGGGAGTAAGGCCGGCGGCCTTGAGCACCGCGTTGTTCACGAAGAGAACGTGGGTCTGGGTAAGGCCGAGGGGAATCTCGCCGAGGTAACCGCCCGCCTGGGGGGCAAGCGCCAGGGGATTGAAGGAAGCGGTCATGCCGTCCTTCTCCATCAGGGGCTTCAGGTCCTTCAAAAGGCCCTTGGTATGAAGCGTGGTGCTCCGTCCGGAAGGCCAGCAATAGATTACGTCGGGAACCTGGCCGGCCGCGGCGTAAGCCTCGGTCTTTTGGTGGAAGGGATCGTTGAAGAGGTCTTCCCGCTCTACGATGATATCGGGATTGGCCTTCTCGAACGCTTCCCACACGGTGGTAAGCTCGTCGGCGCTGTTCGCGGACGTCATGTCCAGGTAATTGAGAACTTTGATGGTGACTTTCTCGCTCGAGGCCGCCTGCTTTTTTTGGCAGCCCGTTACGAATACGAGACCGGAAGCCATGATCGCGATTAACGCGACGACATATGCTTTCTTCGTGAATTTCATGGTCATTCTCCTCCTAAAGAGACTTGAACGTTATATGCAGGGCGAACGGCCGTTCAGCCCAACACAGCCTGAAAATACAGCTTGACAACCCACAGGTTTGTATGTTCACTGTACATACTAGATTTTTACACCCTTTCAATTACTTGTCAACATAATTTTTCTGAATTCGTGCAGGAAACCTTTCCGTCGGCCGAAGAAACAATTAGGGGAGAATGAAGATGCGATATCAGGGACTGGTGCCGGCAGCGGCATATATTGAGGAAACGGGAGAACGGTTCGTCGTTTCCCGGGGGCTAACGGTTCGCAGCGCGGCGGGTTTCGAGGGCGAGGCGGCCCTTCTCCGGGAACAGATTCCCTTTGCGTTCTGCCCGGAAGGAACGGAAGGGCTTCCCCTCGACTGCCTGTGGGCCGATCCGGACACCGGAACCGAACTAGGCCGGACCGTCGGTAAACCCGCGGGGCAAGAGACAGCCGCGACGGGAACCGCCTCACTCGGAACCGCCGACGAATCATACCGGCTCACGATCGGGAGCGCGGGCATAACGTGCGCCGCCTCTTCCGCCGCGGGAATGTATCACGGACTGCAAAGCCTCAGGCAGATAATCCTGACCGGACGCGCGGAAAGCGGACGCGTCGAGTTGCCCCGCCTGGAAATCGCCGACGCGCCCCGCTTCCGATGGCGGGGCTTTATGCTCGACTGCTCGCGGCATTTTTACTCCGTCGCGTTCATCAAAAAGATAATAGACGCCGCTTCCCTGCATCACCTGAACGTGTTTCATTGGCATTTAACGGACGACCAGGGTTGGCGCCTTCCCGTTCCGGAGTACCCCAAGCTCACCGATATCGGCGCCTGGAGGAAAGACTCGAAAACGACCTGGCAGGACGCGGCCGTAGGCGGTTTTTATTCCGAGGCAGACATCGCCGCGGTAGTGGCATGGGCGGCCGCGAGGCACGTTGACGTGGTGCCGGAGGTGGACCTCCCGGGACATTCGAGCCCGATTCTCGCCGCCTACCCGGAACTGGGGTGCGCCGGCGGCCCCTACGCGGTGGAAGACCGCTTCGGCATCTTCAAGGACGTGCTGTGCGCGGGAAACGACGGCATCTTTCCGTTGATCGGGAGCGTCTTCGATACGCTGGCCCGCCTCTTTCCCTCGAAATACGTGCATATCGGCGGGGACGAGGTGAAACCGGACCGATGGGAAGAATGCCCCAAATGCCAGGCCCGGCGCCGGGCCCTCGGCCTGGGCGAAACGGCGCAACTCCAAAGCTGGATCACCGTGCGGCTCGCGAACATGCTCGCGGAACGGGGAAAAACCCCCATCGGCTGGGACGAAGTTCTGGAAGGGACCGAACGGTTCGGCTTACCGTCGAATATGGTCGTCATGTCGTGGCGGGGCCGGGAAGGCGGCTTGAAGGCGAGCGGGGCGGGACACCCCGTCATTATGACGGCGCTGACCGACGGGTGCTACCTGAACTTCAGGCACCTGGATAGTCCGGAAGAACCGGGGCACCTTGGGGTATCCACGGTGGAACAATCCTATTCCATGGAAGCGGCGGCGCCCGGCATGAGCGAAGCCCAACGCCGGCTCGTGCTCGGCGGCCAGTGCAATCTCTGGTCGGAGGTAATCTACGCGAGCCGGATCGCGGAATACATGCTCTTCCCGCGCATGGGGGCAATCGCCGAAGCCCTGTGGACGGCGCGGGAAAAACGCGATATCGAATCCTTCGAGAGGCGGCTCCCGACGTACCGGAAGCTCCTGGACGCGCTGGATCTCGCCCACTACCGGGGTCCGGTGCGCTAATACCCGTTCACGCTTTCATGCCGCCGGCGAGCGTACCGTCACGGCGCGTCTTGTCAGTTTACCGGGTTTGTACTATGCTTGTACCAACAAAATGCGAGAATCGAACTTTAGGAGGATCAGGATGCTACAAAACAAGAAGGAAGAGTGGAAGCTGACCGAGGCCGGCTTCGAGCTCTACGTTCCCCAGCTTTACCGCCCCTGGTATAATTATATATCCAACGCGGAGTACGGCCTGAAAATCTCCCATATCGGGGATGCCTACTCGACCACCCTCGCCCAACCGCGCATCGCGGTATCGAACTACGATTTTTTCCACCCGTCGAAGGGCCGGTTCGTTTTCGTCAGGGACCGCCGGACCGGCGCGGTATGGTCGCCCTCCTGGTGGCCCTGCAAAACCGGTCTCGATTCCTGGGCGTGCCGCCACGAGCCGGGCGCCACGGGATGGACCGCGGAGAAGGGGGGCGTGCGGGTAAGCCAGACCGTATTCGTTCCCCGCGCGGGCGCAGCCGAGGCGTGGATCGTAACCGCGGAAAACGTCTCGGACGGGCCTCAGGAAATCGACCTGATAAGCGAGATGGAATTCCTCCTCTATAATTCCTTCGCCGTAGACCCGGTCTACTACTCCTGGTATTCGGATACCCGCGTGGATTCCGACGGCGCGATCCTTTTCGAGCGGCGGATCGGCTCGCCGGTCACGGGCTTTTTCGCGCCCCTGGCAAAGCCCGATTCCTTCGAGACGAGCCTGCGGCGCTTCCTCGGCGACGGGGACATCGCGTCGCCGGAGGCGGCGCGCACGGGGCGGCTTTCATCCGCTCAGTCCGGCGGAGACGCGTACATTGGCGCCTTCTCCTACGCGCTTGCCCTTCAGCCGGGGGAAAAGCGCTGCTTCGGCTTCCTCGCCGGGGTCGGAACGGATACCCTGGAATCGCTTCGGGATCGTTTCGGGAATTCGGGAGACTTGGAGCGGGAATTGTCCGAAATCCGCGCCGAGTGGAAGGAGAAACTCGATCGGCCCTTTTTCGGCTCGGTGCCCGAGGGGACCTATAAGACCTGGCTCAGGACCTTTTTCGGGTATCAGCTGTATCAGCAGTCGCTGGGAATGGTGCGCGGCGCCTTCAGGGGCTTCCGCGACGTGGCCCAGGACATTATGGGAATCTGCCGGTACGACGGAAAGGCCGCCCGCGCCCTCCTACTCGACCTCGCCGCGCGGATGAAATCGAGCGGGCAGGCGCTCAGGCAGTGGAATACCGAGGGCGGGGCGAACGACGAGCGTGACTTTCGCGACCTGCCGTTCTGGCTCATACTCGCGTTGGACGCCTACGAGCGGGCCACGGGCGACGGCTCGGTCTACGCCGAGAAAGCGGGCTGGGCCGATACCGGCGAACGTGAGGCGAACGGAAACGCGCCGGCCCCGGTCCCGGGCACCCTCTGGGACCACGCGGTCGTCGGGATACGCTATGCCCTGCGGATCGGAAGCCACGGCCTCGTGGAAATGGGCGCGGGCGACTGGAACGACGCGCTTTCCGGACCCGGCGCGGGGGGCGGCACGACCTTCCTGAACGAGCTGGCCTATTACGCCCTGGGCGTACTGGACCGGGTCGCGAGGGAGCGCGGGTTCGACAACCCCTTCGATACGGCAGCCGTTCGCCAACGCCTCTACGACGGCGTAATGAAATACTGGAACGGCGAATGGTTTGCCCGGGCCGTCACCGAAACGGGCGATATCGTGGGCGATAAGGGCGACGTCGGCGGCTCGGCGAAGGCGGCCCCGGGCGCCGCGCACGAGGGGCGAATCTTCCTTCTCCCCCAGGTTTGGTTCACCATCTCCGGCATGGACCGGCACGACGGGACGTCGCCCGCGATCGCGAAAACAGCGCTCGATTCCGTTATCCGCTACCTTGAGCGGCCGGAAGGGCTCATAAAATGCGACCCCGGCTATTCCGTCTTCGACCCGAAGGCGGGAAACCTTTCGGCCCTCACCCCGGGCATGGCGGAAAACTTCGCGGTATACAACCATGCGGCGGCCTTCGCGGTCTACGCCCTTCTCAAGGCCGGACGCGGCGAAGACGCCCGGCGGATCCGCGAGAAAATCCTCCCCTTCACCCACGACTGGAAGAAAACCAAGGCCGAGCCCTACGTTCTCGTCAACTTCTACAACGGCGGCTACTACCCCGAAAAGGCGGGCGAGGGCGGCGTGCCCTGGCTTACGGGAACGGTAAACTGGCTGGCGATGAGCCTGTTCGATTTCGATGGTGGGATATAAGGATAGAGGGAGGGGAACCTTCGCGTAAGGTTCCCCTGCCCTCGCCCACCCTTCCAAGGCAAGTACTATAGAAGCTTGACAGGATATCGGGACGGATATAGCCTTAAATAAGAGTCCCGGGTGAGTGAAAGTAGGCCACGTGCCTCGTGCGGCGTTTTTGCCGCCTAGCTCCCGATGGGACTCTTGTCTTTTTTAAAGAAAACGTTCTGGGGTCAAAGGCTTCCGTTTCGTGTAGTAGGTCCCGTAATAGGGCGTTCCATGGTTTAGATCATGCACAAGACAGATTTTATCCTGGAGGTACCGGTAATACCGATAATCCCCATGGTTATACGCCCGGTGTATGCCCCACAACACATAATCAACTGCCTGTAAGCCCGCGATCTGGCTAGGCTGCTGCATAAAAATCCTGATTTCCGAATGTTCTTTCTCGCCCCGTTTACCGCCGAATTTCCCGGTGAATTGGTCTACCCGCTTCTCCATGACCACGGCGTAAAAGGAAAAATCCGTTTCCTTTAAAGTCTTGAAAACCCGTTCCTGTACCTCGCGGCAATCCTTGTTCGCGTGGAAGCAGGAAAAGGGAATGCTCTACGGAGGGAATCACGTTTATAAACTCATCTTTCCCGATTTCATCGCGGATAGCCGCGAATTTCTTTGCGAGGGCATTGAGGTCGGCGAGCTCCAGGTATCCGACCATGAAATACCGGGAGGCGAGCCCTTTCGCGAGAAGATCATTCTTCCGACGGTCAAAGAAATTGGGATCTCCCGACTCGTCTACGAAGTAATGCATCTTTCGTGTAGGCTCTTCCATGTTCAACCCTCGGTCTCCTCCATTCGCCGCTGTATGTCCACGGTTTTTAGGCTGACGTCGCGACCCGGCGAATCAGGTCAATGACGGTATCCTTGTAGTCGGCAAAGCGGAAGGTATTAAAGTTATCCCGAAGCATCCACACGTCCTCGCGGATTTTCCGTTTGCCCAAAACTACCTCCTCTTCGGTAGGGTATGAAGGGGCGACGAACTGGTCAAGGGTCCATGTGCTTCGGAGAGAATTGGGCGTCCATCGAGTCCCCTTCGCTTGGGATATAAGAGTGATTATACTATATAACCCGAAAATCCTATCATACTTACGCACTTCTTACGGCGAGGGCGGAAAATGAAAACGGGAGGAAGCGCTTTCGGCTGAAAGCGATTCCTCCCGCACCCTGTAATCAAAGGTATTTTTACATTACGTTTTTATTGTCGTGAGTTAGTATAAACCCATCCCCCGGACCGCCGTCCAGGGGAGAAACGGGGTTTTGATCGAAAGAACCGC
The DNA here is from genome assembly GCA_023443865.1 of Spirochaetota bacterium. Taxonomy (GTDB): domain Bacteria; phylum Spirochaetota; class Spirochaetia; order Treponematales; family Treponemataceae; genus Teretinema. The sequence goes on from JAEZST010000011.1 coordinate 407,061, forward strand.
GGTTCTTTTTAAAAAGAACCGCGGTTCTCGAAGCGGAAGGGCGCTCGCTTATGCCTTCAAGCGGTCGGGATTCAAGAGCGCGAGCGACTCCGGGACGAATAGGCCGTCCTTCCGAACCAGGGTATCGTCAAACCATATTTCGCCGCCGCCGTATTCGGGCCGCTGGATTTGAACCATGTCCCAATGCACGGCCGAATGGTTGCCGTTGTCGCAGACGGGATAGGAATTTCCCGGCGTAAAGTGGAAGGAGCCGGCGATTTTTTCGTCGAAAAGGGTCTCCTTCATGGGTTCGAGAATGTAGGGATTCACCCCCAGGGCGAACTCGCCTATATAGCGCGCGCCCTCGTCGGTATCGAGAATCTGGTTGATGCGCCGGTCGTCGTTGCAGGTCGCCTTGACGATCTTGCCGTCCTTGAATTCCAGGCGAACCCCCTCGAAGGTAAAGCCGTCGCGGAGGCTGGGGGTATTGTAGGCGAGCGTGCCGTTTACCGAATCCCGCACCGGGGCCGTGTATACCTCGCCGTCGGGTACGTTGCGGCCCCCGTCGCACTTGACCGCGGGCAGGCCCTTGATCGAGAAGGAGAGGTCGGTACCGGGCCCCGTTATGCGCACCCGGTCGGTCTTTTCCATGAGCTCGACCAGGGGATCCATCGCCTTGGACATGGCGGGGTAATCCATGGTGCATACGTCGTAAAACCAGTCCTCGAAGGCTTCCTCGCTCTTGTCGGCGGCTTGGGCCATGGCGGGCGAGGGGTAGCGGAGCACCACCCAGCGGGTATGGGGCACCCGCTGCTTCGTATGCACGGCCTGGAAGAGGATTTTCTGATAGAGGTCTAGCTTGTCCTGGCTAACGTCTTGCCAGGCGCTCGCGTTTCGCAGGGACGTAAAGCCGATATAGCAATCCATGTCCTTCATCTGCTCGAGTTCGTGTTTGGCCCGAATCGCCATCTGCCCTTCCGTGGCCCCCATGAGCAGGGTGCGCTCGAGCTCCCGGTCGAACAGGTTCACGAAGGGAAGCCCTCCCGCGGCGTACACCGCCTTCACGATTTCCTTCACGAAGGGAATCTCGGCGTTCCAGTTCGATATAAGAACCTTCTCGCCCGGTTTCACCCGCGTGGAAAAATTGACCAATAGCTCGGCGAGCCTTTTCTGTCTTGGATCTTTCATAGAGCCTAATAACCTCTTTCCGCGCGTGGCGCGCGATCGTTGATACGCCGCCTCAGGGGCGGTCTTGGGTCAGTTCAGAGAATATGGAGCCGCGAATCCGGCGTACCGAAAGGGCGCGGCTGACCGAAACGGTTTCGACGGAGCGGTCCGGTTCGAGGGCAATCCGGACGCTCACGTCGCCCTGGCGTTTTTCGATGGCCAAGGGGCGGCCCAGTATCAGCCGCTGTCCCTGCGGCTCGTCCAGCGCGATCTCGAGAAGGGCTCCCGAAGCGGCGGCGTATTCGGCTATCCGTACCTTGCCGAGGAAGTCCATGCCGCGGGCCTCGACCTTCTCTACCCGCACCGAGGCGGGGTCAAGCTGCTCCGGGTAGAGCACCACCCGGCGGTCGATGCGGGAAAGCAGGGCCTCGCGAGCGGCGTCTTCGAGGCCCAGCGCGTCCAGGGCGGCGACCATGGCGGCGCGGTGCCCTTCCCGGGCCGCGGCGCGACGGTCCTCGCTCCCTAACGGGTCGGCCTTCTTATCGGGATCGGGCGCGGGCGCGGCCAGCGGCGCGGAGACGGGCAAAAAGGGCGCGACCGCGTGGGCCGAAACGGGGACGCTCAGGGAGGGGGCCGGATCGAGGCCGGCCCGGGAAAAGGCGTCCTGCACTTCTTCGGCCGATTCCGCGTCCAAAAGCCAAATATCGGGCGCGAGCCGCTTGCGGATAAGCGCGGCGATCGCCGGGTTGTTTTCCAGGGCGACCCGGCGGCTTTCGTCCACCCGCAGCACGAAGCCATGATACAGCGAAACCGACGACCAGGCGCGGTACCAATCCTCTACGGAGAACCGCACGTTGCCCGGGAGGCCATGGGGATTCCCGCCTTCCAACAGGGCGATCGCGTCGGCGGCGGACAGTCCCTGATCGAAGGCGACGGAAACCGAGCGCCGGGTAATAAGGAACTGGCCCGCGGTCTGCACGTCTTCCACTTCGAGAAGCCGGACCAGGGGAAGCAGGGAGGCAAGGGACGAGCCCGGCATTACGGTCACCGAAAAGCTCGGAGAGACCACGAAGGACAGGGGCTGATCCTCTTCGGGGAGAGAATTGAGGGCGATTCCGCCCTCGGTTTCGGCGACTATGCCGAACGCAAGCGCCGCGGCGAGGAAGTCCGAACCGCTTTCCTCGGGAGCCCCTTGCGCGTTTGCCTCGCTCCCCTCGCCCGCGCGGTCGGGGGCGGCGGTAATGTCCCTGAGGATGGCCGCGAAGCGGGAATTCGGCCGCGAGACCGGCCGGGAGCGCTCCCGGCTCGAGATGAGCGCGATAAGGCGACGAATCGCGACGGGGGAATACGCCGCGCCGGGGGCGAGCGACGAGGCGAATTCGAGCACGCCCCGGGCCCGCTCGCGGAGCAGCTCCCGGCTCGCTCGGCCCCGCGCGGCGCCGGATAGATAGGCTCGCCGTTCCGCGGCGGGCAGGGAGGCGAACGCCTGCCAGCGGCCCTGATCGGGAACCAGGCTTCCGTCTCGGCGGGAGAGAAGGCCCAAATTGAGAAGCGCGGCGACCAGGCTGTCAAAGCAGCCTTCCTGCGCGGCGCAAAGCGGAAAGCGGGAATCAAGGGCGTCGCGGGTCTTCTTGCGAAAGCTTCCGTCGTTCTTTACCGGGTCGCCGTTGTGCAGGAAAAAGGAGAATACCCCGGCGAGGGCGAGGGAATCCACCGCGGCGGCCACCGAAGGCGGTTCGCCCGTTCCCTCGCGGGGAATCAGGGCGCCGCGGTCGGCGAGCCCCTCAAGCCGGTCCTCAAGATAGGGATTGACCGCGTACACCCGCTCGCCGTCGCCCTCCCGCCGGAAAATGACCAGGCGCTCCTCCAGGTTCAGTATCCGCTCGTAGAGCTCGGCGAAGCTGAGGTCGGCGCCGAACAGGGCGATCACGCGGCTTTGGGTCGGCAGCGGAAGCTCGCGTATCGCCGCGAGAATGAGAATGTCCAGGGGATCGAGAAGCGCGACCATCCGCTCCTTGGTCTCTTCCCGCCGCATCATGGCGGAAAGCTCTTCCACGAGTTTCTGTTTGTTGAAGGGAGTCCGGACGGCGCCCAGGTAGAGCCTGACCAGATCGAAAAAATGCTGGTCCGCGAGCCGGACCAGGGCCTCGCGCCAGGCAACGACGGATTCGCTGTTCATTATACGGACTCCTCGTCCCACCGGATTATGGAGTATTCGTAGCCCTGTTCGGCGAGGAATTTTTGCCGGTTCGCGGCGAATTCCTCCTCCGAGGTCTGGCTCGTAACGATGGTGTAAAAGCGCGATTCCCGCTCCTTGGGCCTGAGGATCCGGCCAAGGCGCTGCGCCTCTTCCTGGCGGCTGCCAAAGGTGCCGGACACCTGGATCGCCACGCTGGCGTCGGGCAGGTCGATCGCGAAATTCGCCACCTTGGACACCACGATGACCCGGATTTCGCCCGCGCGGAAGGCGTTATACAGGCGGTCGCGCTCCGCGTTCGGCGTTTTGCCGGTAATAATGGGCGCGCCGGTCAGTTCGGCTATTTCCTCGAGCTGCTTTATGTATTGCCCGATGACGAGAATCCCGTCGTCGGCGTGCCGCGCGATCAGGGACTCCACCACGGGAAGCTTCGCCGGGTTCTCGCTCGCGATGCGGTACTTATCCCGCTGGTTGGCCACGGCGTATTCGATCTCCCGCTCGCCCTCCAGCTCCACGCGAATCTCCGCGCAGGAGGCGCTCGCGATCCAGCCCTGCCCCTCCAGGTCCTTCCAGGGCACGTCGTACCGCTTCGGCCCGACCAGGGAAAATACGTCGCCCTCGCAGCCGTCTTCCCGAACCAGGGTAGCCGTGAGGCCGAGCCTTCGCACCGTTTGCAGCTCCGCCGTCACCCGGAATACCGGTGCGGGCAGGAGGTGCACCTCGTCGTACACGATGAGCCCCCAGGCCCGCTTCCCGAAAAGCGCGAAGTGGGGAAAGGGCCCTTCCTTCTTGGGCCTCCAGGTAAGGATCTGGTAGGTGGCGACGGTCACGGGCAGGATGGTCTTGTTGTCGCCGGTATATTCGCCTATGAGCGAAGGATCGAGGTCGGTTTTATCGAGGAGCTCGGCGATCCATTGGTGGACCGCCGCCACGTTGGTGGTGAGGATAAGGGTGTCGGTCTTGAGAAGGGCCATGACGGCCATGCCCACTACGGTTTTTCCCGCGCCGCAGGGCAGCACGATGGTGCCGAACCCGGTTCCGGGGCTTCGGTCCCCCACCACGGACTCGGCGGCCTCGCGCTGATAGTCCCGAATGCGCAGTTCCTTGCCGGATCGGGTTTCTTGCCGAAGGCTAAGCTCCAGCGGGGCGCCGTCGCGCAGGGGTGCCTCGTCTTTCACGGGCCAACCCAGGCGTAAAAGCTCCTGCTTCACCGTGCCCCGGTCCAGGAGCGCGAGGGTAAACCGCCATTCCGTCGTGCCGGCCGGCGCGAGGTATTTCGCCATATGCTTCGAGGCGGCCAACTCGCGGTAAATATGGGCGGTTTCCACCACCAGGGAAAGCCGGTCTTCGGACTCCGGCACCATGCGAATCTTGCCGAAGCGGGCCATGGTCTCCACCGTCCACTTCGTGACCCCCTGGGGAACGGGGAATCGGGAAAGGCCCTCTAAGGTCTCGGCGATGCGGGCCGGCTGGTAGCCGGCGCTGGCGGCGTTCCACAGGGAAAGGGGGGTGATCCGGTAGGTATGCAGGTGTTCGGGCGACTTCTCCAGCTCGGCAAAGGGAATCAGCGCCGCGCGGGCCTCGGCGGCCCTCGGAGCGTGAACGTCGAGCAGGATTGAGCGGTCGCCCTGTACGATGAGCGGGTTCGCGGGGTCGGTCGGCATAACAGGCTATTGTATACGGCCCGACCCGTATGGGCAAGCATTTAGGCGAGAAAACCCGCTTATTGGTACATTATAAGGTAGGGTCTCGGTTCCAGGGCGAACACGTCCTCCGGGCTCATGAGGGGCTGGTCCCAGCCCGCGCCTTCAATGGTGGGCTTCAGGAAAAGCTTGAAGGATTTCAGGGGAATGTTCTTCGCCTGGGCGTTGAGGGCATAGGTGCTCCGCTTGAGGGTCGGGGATCCGAAACCGTCGGCGCAGTGAATGAGCTGGACGAGCTCGAAATCGCTACGGACCGCGTCCCGGTTCAGGATCATCTTGGGCTTGAACTGATGCACCACGAGCATCCGGCGCCCGCCCAGGCGATGCTCCACGAGATAGTCCTGCATCATCGTTTGCGCGCGGTTCAGCTCCTCGGCGGTCACCGACCCGATTTCCTGCATGGGCTTGGTGGTGCGCCACTCGGGGTCCAGCGCCAGGTGAACGTTCGGGTACTTGAGCCAGGGAAGGAGCTTTTGCATGGCGGATTCCACGGAATATTTCCCGATCTGATGGTCAAGGTACACGTACCAGCCCCGCTCCGCCGCGTACTCGATGTATTCCTTCACCACGCGTTCCTGGAGGATGCCGATCTCGCCCTCGGGCCAGCACGTCCCGTAAATGATGTAGAACGACGGAATGATGCCGCGCTGGCCGTTGGCCGCGTCGTAGCGCCGAACGAAATCGTCCATAACGGGACCGATCGCCTCGAGGGAGTATTGGCCGAGAATGCCCATGGTGCGGGCGCCGGGCTTTCCGTACAGGGCGAACACGTCGTTATTCAGGAGAACCGACTGAAGGCGGTCCGGGTCGGGAATCGGCGAATCCGGCGCGGGGGCGGGTTCGACCGTCACCAACGAGGGAGGGGCGCTGCCGTCCGATACGCTCGCCGAGGCGGCCGCCAATTCCGACGCGACGGCGAAACTCAGCGCGCGCGGGAAAAGGGGATTGAACGAGTGGGGATAGTCGGCCTTGCCGATTCCGTCAACCTTGGGGGACACGCTCTGGGCTCCGACGCCCAGGGCGCAAAATAAAGACAAGCACGCCGCGATCGCGACCCGGCGCGGCGCCTCCGTTGTGTTCATGCAGGACTCCTGTTGCTTACCTTATCGGACGGATTATCGGCCGGCTGAAGGCCCGAATAGGGAAAGGAGGAGATAAATGGGGCCGACGGAATCGCTCGCCCGGAACAGGATCTGGTTACCCGCCTGCTCGCCCCGAATCGCGCCCAGCCTCGCGAGCCGGCGGCAGGCTGACCATTCGTTGGCGGTCTCCTGGGCCACGTCGGCGTGCAGGACGTAGGATCCGTCCGCCTCCTTCCGGCACAGGAAATAGAAGGTTTCGCGGAGTGTCTTGCCCGAGGAGAGGTAGGCGCGGTCGCCCGAAAGCAAAAACGCGCCGTTGGCCGCTATGTTGGACGAGAGGAGCAGCGTAATGGTCGGCGTTACGTCGTACGCGCCCAGGGCAAACCGGGCGATATCCGCCCCGGACGCGCTTTTTCCCCCGTCGTTACCGGCGCCGACCGACGCTACGCCGACGCGGGAAGCGCTCGCCGAAGACCTCTCGGCGCTAGCCGAAGCCTTCCCGGCGCTAGCCGCGGCGGCGGCCGTCGCGCCTGAACCGCCCTGCAACAGGGACATAAGCTTGCCGAGCAGTTCGTCGTCGGCGGCGCCGGTCGTGTCCGTATCCTCGCCCAAGAGGCTCGAGAGGAGGGAGGCGGAAGAATCGCCCAATAGGGAAGACATGGCCAGCGCGGTATTCGCTGAGCCGGAGCCAGCGGCTGCCCCAGACGCCGATCCGGCGGGGCCGGTCGGGAGCGAGCCGAGCGTTGGCGCCGTCACGGGGCTTACCGTGGGGGCGCTCACCGTCGGCGGCGCGGGCGGCGAGGGGGGCGCGGGGATCTGCTGGGCGAAGAGGGCCCCGGCGCAGAGTAAGCCGAGCGCCGAAGGGGCGAGTTTCGTCAGGTAATGGGCCGAGCATCGTTTCGCCAATTTCTACCCCCTCGATCCCGCGTTCTCACATATTGGACAGGCTTTGTTCCACCTGTTCCAGGCGGGACGTAAGCATGGCGATGGTCTTTTCGAGCCGCTTTTTTTCCTTCTCGAGCCGGTCCTTCGGGTCCTCGTCGTCGCGCTTTTTGGCCAGGGCGACCTTGACCGAGTCGGGGCTTCGGCGTGCCATGAACTGTTCCTCGGCGGCGGCGCGCTTTTCGGCGGACGGCTGGGCGGCGACGATTTTCATGGTTTCGTAGCCCAGCGCGGGGTTCACCTTGAGGCCGCTGACGCGAACGGCGGTTTTCGCGGCGGTACGGGGCAGGCAGAGAACCCGGTCTATGTAGTCCTCGTAGCGGACCCCGGCGTCGCGGCAGAGTACGTGGGCCTTCGCGAGGAGCTCTCCCAGGCCCTGCATGAGAGCGCCGTTTTGGGCGAGGTATTTTTCGCGGATTTCCTCGGTGAGGGCAGCGAGCTCGTCGGACTTTTCTATGCCGATGGTATAAAGCCCCGCTTTTTCCGCCTTCTCGAGGAGGTCGTGAAAGCGGGCCCAGAACGCGCCGGTGTGGGAGCGGCCCGAGCGCAGGGGGCCTTCGGCCTCGCACTGCAGGTGATGGGCGTACTCGTGGATCGCCGTGTAGACGAGCTGGTTTTCGTCGTCGAAATTCTTGTTGTGGAGCAGTATCTCCCGTGTGTCGGGCTTATAAAGGCCGTTTACCTTTTTGCTTTTCTTGCCGGTCATGGTAACCGTGAAATCGATTGCGGTGTCCTCGAGCCTGAGCAGCAGTTCCTTGATCTGATCCTGATTCATTTCATCCCTCTAAATATCCGGCCTTGGCCAGCGCGAGCGCGAGCGCGGCGGTGACGGCCGTTTCCGTTCTGAGTATTCGCGTTCCCAGGGAGGCGACCGTAAAGCGCGCCTCGGCGAAGAGCGCGCGTTCGTCGGCGGTCCACCCCCGCTCGCTGCCGACGGCGAGAAGGAGGGGCCGGTCCGGTCCGATCGGCTCCAGTTTCGCCGCGAGAAGGCTGGGCGTTCCGGGCGGCGCCACGTCGAGCAGCACGCGGCCTCCCCAGGCCGACGAGCCGCGCGAACCGGACGCGCCGAGCGCCGCGAGCGCCTCCGCGACGGAACCGTGAACGGTCAACTCCGGTATGGCGGTGCCGCCGGCCTGAACGCAGCCTTCGACGAGGCTTTGTCGGGCGGTATCCGGCTCCGAAAGGCTCGATTCGAGGTAGGAGCGCTCGCCGAGCTCCGTGCCGCACAGGGCGACGGAACGGCAGCCGAGGCTGGCCGCGTCGCGAAGGAGCCGCTTGAGCTGGATCGGCCGGGGAAAGCCCACGAGCAGCGATACCGGGAACAGGGGACGCAGAGGAGTATCGGGGGTGAACTCGAAGGCGAGCCCCCGGTCGTCCATGCGGGTTATACGCGCCGTGCCCTCGCTCCCGTTTTCGACTCCCGCGCGGAATTCGTCGCCCACGCCCTTTCGCAGCACCTTTTTGACGTGGGCGTAGCGCCCGTCGGCCCGGGGGAAAAAGGGATCGCCGGAGAAAAGTATGATATTCATGCCGAAAGGAAGTATACCAAAGCGGTTTGACTTTTCATACCTGGCGGGGCTACATTGGAACCATGAATCAAACCCACACACTCGCCGAGGCCGCGAGGATCGTCGCGCGCGACGTGCTTGCCCTCCGTCCGGAGGAGCAATTCCTTATAATCACGAATCCCGGGGGAGACGCGTTCGAGATCAGCCGGGCGCTCTACGAGGCGGCGCTTGAGGCGGGAGCCGAGGCCACCATCGTGGTACAACCCGCGAAAACCCAGCTCGATTTCGCGAACCTCGCCACCGTCGCCGCCTTCGGCTCCAATCCACAGGTTTGCGCCTCGATATCAGAAAACAAGCTCGGCAAGGACCGGCTCGCCGGGATTAAGCCCTACGCGACAGCCGAGGGGAAAACCTTCGACCATGCCTTCAACTACCAGATGAGCGGCGCGAAAACCCTTCGTGCCATCTGGACCCCCGGCGTTACCGTCGATATGTTCCGCCGCACGGCGGGCATAGACTATCCGCTGCTGCAAAGGCGGTGCGACGCCATTTCCCGGGCCCTCGAGGGCGCCGAATCCATTCACGTTACCGCGCCCGGCGGCACCGACGTGACCGTTCCCGTCTCGGGCCGGAAGCCCTTCCGCGACGACGGGAACTTCACCGCGGGCGGCACGGGCGGCAACGTTCCGGCGGGCGAGGTCTTCATCAGCCCGCTTCCCGGACGGGCGGAGGGAGTCATCGCGTTCGACGGATCGATCAGCCTGAACGAGGGCGACCTGATCCTGAAAGAACCCGTAAGGGTCGTGTACCGGGGCGGTTACATCGCCGAGATTTCCGGGGGCGCGGAGGCGGAACGGCTTCGCGCGTCCATCGAGGCGGGCGAGGAAAAGGCGCGTCAGTTCGAGGCCGAGGGAAAGATACCCGCGGGCGCCGGGGCCGCCTACGCGAAAAACGCGCGGGGCCTCGGGGAGCTCGGAATCGGCTTGAATCCGGCCGCCCAAATCAGGGGCAACATGCTGGAAGACGAAAAGGCCTTCCATACCTGCCATTTCGCCATCGGCAGCAATTACGACGACGACGCCGACGCCATGATCCATCTCGATTGCCTGGTGCGGAACCCCACCATAATCGTTAACTACCCGGACGGCACGAACGCCGTGATAGAACAGGACGGAATTCTCGTGGCGCCCTTCGGAGACATAGAATGAATACCGCGGAACTCGTAAGCGCCCAGCGCGCCTTTTTCGACACGGGCGCGACCCGTCCGGTTTCCTTCAGGAAGGAAATGCTCCGCCGGCTCCGCCGCGCGATCCTCGAGCGCGAGGCCGAAATTCTCGCCGCCGCCAAGGCCGATCTCGGCAAGTCCGATTTCGAGGCCTTCGCCACCGAGGTATACCTCGTGCTGGGCGAGATAGGGCTCATGCTCCGAAAGGTCGGCGCCTGGGCACGGCCCCAAAACCGGTACCCCGGGCTCTTCAACCTGCCCGGCAAGGCGGTGCTCCACCGCGACCCCCACGGCGTATGCCTGGTCATGTCTCCCTGGAATTACCCCTTCCAGCTTTCGGTCATGCCCCTGGTGGGCGCCATCGCCGCGGGAAACACGGCGGTCCTGAAGCCCTCGGCCTATTCGAAGGCCACTTCGGCCCTGGTGGCGCGCATGATAAACGAAACCTTTCCCGCGGAGTACCTCCACGCCATAGAGGGCGGGCGCGACGTGAACGCGGACCTGCTCTCCCAGCGTTTCGACTATATCTTCTTCACCGGGAGCGTTTCGGTCGGCAAGGTGGTCATGGAGGCCGCCGCCAAGCACCTGACGCCGGTCACGCTGGAACTGGGCGGCAAGAGCCCCTGCATCGTGGACGAGACGGCCGACGTCGCCCTCGCCGCGAAGCGGGCGGCCTGGGGCAAGTGCCTTAACTCCGGGCAAACCTGCGTCGCCCCGGACTATTTCCTGGTGCACGAACGGGTCAAGGAGGCCTTCGTCGCGGAATTGCGCGCGGCGATCCGGTCTTTCTTCGGCGACGAGCCGCACCGGAACGAAGAGTATCCCCGCATGATTAACGAGCACCACTTCCGCCGAATCCTGGGCCTGATCGAAGGCGAGCGGGAGACCCCCGGGCGATCGGTTACGGGCGGCCGGGAAGACGCGGCCACGCTGAGGATCGAGCCGGCCATCATAGAAAACGCCGGGTGGGACGATCCGGTAATGGAAGAGGAACTCTTCGGGCCGATTATCCCGGTAATACCCTGGACGGACGAGGAGGACGTGACGAATCGAATCTTGGCGCGGCCCCGCCCCCTGGCGCTCTACCTTTTCACGCGGAACAAGGCGCAAAAGCGGCGCGTATTCTCGCGCGTGCCCTTCGGGGGCGGCTGCCTGAACGACACGGTCATGCACGTGGCCACGCACGCGGTTCCCTTCGGCGGCACCGGCGCGAGCGGCATGGGCGGGTATCACGGCAAGGCGAGCTTTGACACCTTCTCCCGATCCAAGCCCGTTATCGAGCGCGCCCTTTTCGCTGACAATCCCCTGCGCTACGCGCCCTTCGGGAAAAAATACGGCCTTTTCAGGAAGTTCCTATGATAAACCGAGATTACGAGCTGGACATCCGCATTCCGGGGGCGACGGCGACGATACGGCAGGTTCGGTCGAAATTCAAATTCGGCTCGAATATTTTCGCCCTGGCCTTCTATGAGGGCGACCGGCTCGACGCGTACCGAAAAAGGATTACCGCGGCGTGGAACGCGGGCACCCTCCCCTTCTATTGGGGACGGTACGAACCGACGGAAGGGAATCCCGATCCCGGCGGGAAGGTCATGGAGTCGGCCCGCTGGGCGAAAGAGCGCGGCCTGACCCTCAAGGGGCACCCCCTGTGCTGGCACACGGTATGCGCGGACTGGCTCATGGAATACGACGACGACGCGATCTTGGGAAAGCAGCTGGACCGGATCAGGCGCGACGTAAGCCTATACAAGGGCGTGGTCGATACCTGGGACGTGGTGAACGAGGCGGTCATCATGCCCGTGTTCGACAAGTACGACAACGCGGTCAGCAGGATCGCCCGCCGCTTCGGGACGGCGGAACTGGTGCTCAAGTGCTTCGCCGCGGCCCGGGAGGCGAACCCCGACGCGACGCTGCTCATAAACGATTTCGACCTTTCGGATTCCTACGCCCGCCTCATACGGGAACTTTTGGACCGCGGGTGCCCCATAGACGCCATCGGGCTCCAGACGCACATGCATGAGGGCTACCGGGGCCGGAAGGCGATCGAGACCTACCTGGACCGATTCTCCGCCTTCGGCCTGCCCCTGCACTTCACCGAGCTCACCGTTCTTTCCGGGCAAATAGCCCCGAAGGTGGACGACCTCAACGACCTCCATATCGATCCCTGGCCGAGCACCGACGAGGGAGAGCGGCGGCAGCTGCGCGAGGTAGAGGAATTTTACCGGCAAGTCAGCGACCATCCGCTGGTGGAGTCGGTGGTTTGGTGGGATATGGTAGACGGCAACTGGCTTAAGGCGCCCGCGGGGCTTTTGCGCGCGGACCTCTCGCCGAAACCCGCCTTCGAGCGGCTCGTAACGCTTATCAAGGGCGAGTGGGCCTTCAAGGAGGCGGAATTCCCCCTCGCGGCGGGCGCCAAAATTACGCTCAACGCGTGCGAGGGCGATTACGAGGCGATAATCTCGGGAAAGACCTACGGGTTCACCCTTGACGCCTCGGCGCCGTTCGTTAGGATCGCGGTTTAAGGGTCAGGGTGAAATTAAACGCCTTTTTTGCCGTATTGATTTCTCTACTCATTGCCGGCTGCGGCCTTTCCGCGCCGGATCAAAAGTATCCTGCCGCTCAGGAGGGGGAAGTATACGTAAACGGAGGGGTAAACCGCTACAAGCTGATACTACCCGAAGGGTTTACCGATATCGAAAACTTTATGAACGTGTATCCCCTGGTCATTGCCCTGCACGGCAAGGGCTCGACGGGGTATTACGAAGTGAAACAGGTGATCGAGGGTTCCCCGTGCGTGTATTTCGCCCCCAATAACGGAAGTACGAGTTTCGGCGGATCGGGGGGCGCCTGGATCAGGGAAGCGCTTCATTCCATTCTCGAGAATCCCAATTACAAGATCGACAAGAACCGAATCTACATTATCGGGTTCTCCATGGGCGGCTGGGGCGCCACGATGATGCCCCAGGACCTGTATACCGATTACGGGTACCTTACCGCGGCCATCGTGCCCGTCGAAGGGGGATGGTTTAGTTACAACAAATCGGTCGAAGTGCTGGACCATCTCAGCTGTTGGTTTCACTTCGGAAACGGTTCAGGCAGCGCCTATGACGCAGGGGAATATCAGGACGCGAAAAAGGCGTATCCCCATACCGTCGAAACGCGGTACGACGAAACGATCAGCTATTCCTACGACTGGGCTCCCTCAACGGTATATTCCTGGGATACGACCCAGAATATCCTGCTGCAGGGGCGTAATGAAATCGTCAGGCAAACCGTATACGACGGCATGGGCCACTCGGCATCCCCCGTATTTATGCAGGGCGAAGTGATTGAGTGGCTTTTCGCCCAGAATACACGGAACAGGGATAATTAGAACTTATAGATAAAGCCGAGATTCACCGGGAACCAGTTTATTGCGTCTTTATCGCTGGTCGTGGCGGTATAAAAATCAATTTCGTATTCCGTTCGCGTTACGCCGCTCGCCTTATAGGACAAATAATCCGCGATAAAGCCCGCGGCCACGGCGGAAAACCGGAAAAGGAAATGATCGTTTAAGCCGACATCCACGAAGAGGGGCGCCTCAAGGGCAAAAATCGCATGAGAGTAGTTATCGTAATCGGCGGCCGGAGGCGGATTCTCGACGGGCTCAAGATAGCCCTGGTATCGTAGTTTTAACCCTATTCCGGCCTGAACCGGGTTCGCCCTGAGTATGTGAAAGTTAATCCCCCCGCCGAGCCCCAGGAACGTCTGATCGGTTGTATTGCCCGCCGCGTTTACCTCATTGGTAAGGCCGAAGAAAAGGCTCGCCTCGTATTCCCGCGCGGTATCCCTGAAATAGTGAAAACTGCCGCCAAAAGTGCTGAAACCGCTCTTTTCCTCAACTTTGGCAGTCCCATTATCGACGGTATTTGCCTTGCTGTTGATCAGGATAGTGAGCCCCGCTCCCATCTCCTGGGCACAAAGAGGGAACCATGCCATGCAAAAAATAAAAATCAATATTTTTCTCATCGCCATTCTCCTTTTTTAAAGGCGGCCTCGAACCGAGCGTATCCTGCGCGAATCTACGGGGCCGGGTCAGAAACAGCGCCAACCCTTGCGGTCAATGCCCTCGACCCAGCGGCGGGCCCATTCCTTGGCGGAGGCGAGGTCGTGCCCCGCGGCGTTTCCGCACATGACGGGGTCCTGTCCCGGGATCGGCTCGGAGTCGGGCCAGGCGGCCACCTTCAGGAGTACCGAGCGGACCTTCGCGGCGACGGTTTTCTCGTCGATCTCGCCGAACACCACGAGATAGAACCCCGTACGGCAGCCCATGGGCGATAGGTCTATCACCCCGTCCATCTCGTCGCGAATGTACTCGGCCATCAGGTGCTCCAGGCTATGCATGGCCCCGATCGGCAGGTACTCCACGTTGGGCTGGGAAAACCGCAGGTCGAACTTGGTTACCAGGTCGCCCTTGGGGCCGGTCTTTTTCCCGGCCATGCGCACGTAGGGCGCCGTAACCTTGGTATGGTCGAGCGAGAAACTCTCAACGTTGCGTGCTTCTTTCATTTTCGTTCATTCCTTGAGGATATCGAGCATCGCCATGACGACCCGCGCGCTCGTATGGGCGGCGGCCACGGCGAATTCCTCGTACGACATGCTCGCCTCGTGGCCGGCGAGATCCGATATGCTTCGCAGGACGGCGAAGGGGACGCCGTTGACCGCGGCGACCTGGGCGATCGCCGCCCCTTCCATTTCCACGCAGGCGGGCGAGAAAACGGAAACGATTCGCCCGCGCAGGGCCGCGTCGGTGACGAAGGCGTCGCCCGAGGCGATTCTCCCGGCTATCATCTTTCCCGCTCCCCCGGCTGCGCGGTCAAAGGCGATGAGCGCCGCTTCCCTGAGCCGCTCGTCGGCGGGCCAGAACGGGGAATCGGTGCCCGGAACCTGCCCGGGAGGGTATCCGAAGGCGGTTACGTCAAAGTCGTGCTGTACCGCGTCGGTACACGCAACCATGTCGAGAACCTTCAGCCGTTCGTCAATGCCCCCGGCCGAGCCGGTGTTGATGATTGCGCCGACCGCGAAGGACGAAACGAGTATTTGCGCGCAGAGCGCCGCGTTAACCTTGCCCACGCCGCAGCACACCACCGCGACCGGGACGCCCCGCAGGGTACCCTCGTGCACCTCCAGGTTTCCCCGAAAGGAGACCTGAACGGGCGATCCCGACTCGCGCAAGGCCTCGAAAAGGAGCGATACCTCGTCGCGCACCGCCCCGATAATGCCGTATTTCAATTGCCGCCCCCGTTTCCCTCGGCCTTCTTGGCGAACCAGTCGGCAACGTTGGCGATGACGGCCGATAGCTCGCCGTGCACGGTGGCGAAAAGCGTATCCACAGCCTCGGCGTTGCCGGAGAGGATCGCTTCCTCCAGGGCCGCCGCGTGGGCCGAAAGCCCGCCCGCGCCGATATTGGCGCAGGAACTCTTCAGCGAATGAACCGCTATCCTGAACTTGGACTGGTCGCCGCTGTGCCGTCCCGCTTCCAGCTGCTCGAGCATCCGCGGCGCCGTGCGGTTAAAGACGCGCAGGACCGTTTCCAGGTTTTTGCGCGAACCGGTATACCCGATTCCGGCTTCCAAATCCAAGCCGGTCACCCAATCGCCGCCGCTCTCGATCGGGGCGCGAACGAGCACGGGCCTCGCGTTTTCTTGTTCTGTCATTACCTTCTCCGGTGATAGCCATTTTCTCAGGCACGTTACCAGCGCATTGAAATCGACCGGCTTAAAGAGTGTATCATTCATTCCCGCCCTTTGGTAGAGTTCCCGGTTCGCCGCCCCGGTATTCGCCGTAAGCGCGACGATGGGCACTAGGTCACGCCCCGGCAGGGCGCGGATGCGGCGGGCCGTTTCTATGCCGTCCATACCCGGCATGATATGGTCCATGAATAACAGGTCGTACCGTTCGCGCCCCGCCATGGCCACGGCCGCCTCGCCGGATTCCGCCTCGTCCACGGTTATGTCGAAGCTTTCCAGGAAGCCCCGGATTACCTTCAGGTTGACCGTATTGTCGTCTACCACCAGTATTCGCGCGGAGGAAGCCCGGAACCAATGCCCGTCGACGCCCAGGGTTGACGACAGGGGAAGGGTTTTGGAAAAATCCACGGGCCTCGAGGCGAGAAAATCCGCGAAGGTATCCAGGAACAGGGGCTTAAACACGAAATCGACGCCCGCGGGCTTCCCCTCGCCGATGAAATCGTTAAGGGAAAGGAGGGCGAGCCACCGGACCCCGGGAAACCGGCTTACGGCAGCGGCGCATTCCCTTGCCGCGCTCCGCCACGAGAGGACCACGTGCGTCCACGCGAAGTCCCGTTCTCCCAGGGCATCGGAAAATTCCGCGGCGACGGAGCAAAACCGGGCCGATATTCCCGCGTGGCGGGCCATGGCCGCAATGGAATCGCGAACGGCGGGGTCGGGATCGAAGGCGAGAAGGGCCTTGCCGGCCACGGCCGGAAATCGCGCGAAGCGCCCGGAATCGGAAGAAATTCCCTGGGCTATTTGGGCGGTGAACGAGGAGCCCTTTCCTTCCTCGCTTTCCAGGGAGAGCGTTCCGCCCATCAGGGTCACGAGGCCCTTACAGATCGATAGGCCAAGGCCCGACCCCTCGATCGAGGCGGAGCCCTCGTGGGCGATCCGCGAGAAGCGCTCGAAAAGCTCGCCCTGCTTGTGCCCCGGTATGCCGATCCCGGTATCCTTCACGGTGAAGGCGACGTCGACGCGGTCAGACGAGACCCGACGGGCTTTCACGATCAGCGAGACGGACCCCCGGCGGGTGAATTTTACCGCGTTATTCAATAGGTTGATGAGGATTTGCTTCACCCGCACGGCGTCGCCCACCAGCTTGTCGGGAACGTCAGGGTCCACGTCCACCGTAAAGGAAAGCTCCTTTTCGGCGATCTTTACCGCGATAAGGTTGGTCACGTCGCGCAGGAGCTCGCTCGTCCGGTAGTCCGCCGGGGACAGTTCCATCTTTCTGTCCTCGATGCGGGAAAAATCGAGGATATCGTTAATGATGGACAATAAAAGGGTCGCGGAGGAGCGCATCTGGGTAACGTAGTTTTTCTGGATGGGGCTCAGCTCCGTTCGCGAGAGAAGCTCGTTCATGCCGAGCACGGCGTTCATGGGCGTTCGCAGTTCGTGGCTCATGTTGGCGAGAAAGGCGGCCTTGGACCGCACGGCCGATTCCGCCCGGTTTCTCGCCCCCACCAATTCGGTCGTATTCGAGGAAATGACGAGCCAGCCCAGGGGTTCCCCCTCGTGACTGAGCGGGTCCACGCGGTAATTATAAAACCGTTTCCCCTCCGGGGTTTCGACCGAAAGGGTCCCGCTACGGGGCGAGTCCCGGTCATAGTTGAACAGTTCCGCGTACTGGTCGGCCAGGTGTTCGCTGTAGGCGAAAAGGTTCCGCCAGGGCCGGTTCACCGCGTGCCGCCAGTTCTGGTACCCCAGGTGCTCCGCCAGGCTCCGGGAAGCGTATTCTATGTTCCCCGCGGGGTCCGTAATCGAGATCGAATCCGAAGCGGAATCCATCAGGGCTTCCAGGATCGCCTTCGGCCGTATCTCGCCGGTAACGTCGAACCGGGTAAAAATGTAGCCGAAGGTCCCCGCGCTGGACGCGATGACCCGCAGGTCTTGCAGATACCACCTCGTGTCCCCGGAGGTCCCGTGATAGCGGGCGACCTCGTGAATCGGGGCGTCGTTCAGTATAACGCGGTCTACCAAGCGCTCCAGGGCGGGAAAATCGACCGTTTTCAGCTCTTTCACCGAGTGTCCCGCCGCGTCCTGCCAAAAGTTAAACCCGTTCGCGCGGGCGAGACCGTCGCTGAGGGTAAGCACGCGGTATCCCCGGTCAAAGACGAGGATCTCCCCGGGGATCGACGACATGATCGAGGTGAGAATCTTGTGATGGTCGTGATGGTCGGTGATATCGGAGATGGAAAAATACTTACCGTGAAGCGTTCCCCGGTGCTCGAGGTTTTTCCCCCGAACCAGGAGCCACGAGAATCCCGGCCGCGCCGGAAGCTCGATGGGAAACTCTTCCTCGATTTCCTCGCCGCGGTTCAGGCGGTCGAACCAGCGTTTGATGAAAAGGAGCAGCACCGGATCGCTGATCAGGGACAATATCGGCTTTCCCTCAACCTCGGCGCGTTCGCCGTACCCGAGAAGCCTTACGCCTTCGCGGGTCGCGCGACGCACGGTATTCTCCGGAGTGATGTAGAACGCCATGTCGGGCGAGTACTCCAGGAAAATATCGATAAAATCGGGGGAAAGGTTTTCATCGGAACGATCCATTCCGCTCATCTTTCATGAGTATAACATTTTATACATAGGTTATCAATTTTTACACACATTTACGGCAACCTCTGCTATGCTGTGCTCATCATGAGTGTCAACGACGATACCTTCTCGCTCCGGGACATTATGGACCGGGAACGGGTTATCATATACTTTCAACCGATCATTAACCTGAAAACCGGGGCTATCTTCGCCTACGAGGCCCTGGTGCGCGGCATAGCCGACGGCGCGACGGACCTGATCCCCCCAAGGACGCTGTTCGACGAGGCCGATAGGGAAAATCTTTCCATGGATTTTGACCGCCTGTGCCGAAAGAAGGCGCTGGAAGCCTACGGGGGCTTTGACCGGCCGGAACGGCCCCTGATGTTCCTGAATATCAACACTTCGGAGATATCGTACGACGAGCGGCACAATCCCCATATCCACGTAATAACCAGGCAGATGGGCTTTTCGCCCCGGGCCATCGGCCTAGAGCTGATTGAGTCGCCCTCCCGCTCCGCCGAGGAACTGATCGATTTCGTGAAACGGTACCGAGAATCGGGCTTCGTCATCGTGATCGACGACTTCGGCTGCGAGCACTCGAATATCGACCGGCTCATCCAGATCCATCCCGATATCATCAAGATAGACCGGAACGTGATCGCGGGCATAGAAAAGGACGCGTACCGTCAGTCCATACTCAAGTCCATTCACTCCCTGGCGGAAATGACCGGGTCCCTGTGCCTGGCGGAAGGGGTGGAAACCATGGAAGAGATAAAGGCCTGCCAGGCCCTCGGCGTAGACCTCTTCCAGGGATTTGCCATCGCCTACCCCGCCCCGGACTTGGCGGAACTGGAGCGCCGCACCCAGGGCAGAATCGCCGAATTGCAGGAAGCGGTATATCGGGAAAGCATAGAAAACCTGCGAAAGCGGCGGCGGCTCACGGGAGACATTAACATGCTCGCCGATTGGCTGATCCGCCAGATAGATCCCAAAGACCCCAACGGCCTCGCCCACGTTTTCGAGGAATTCATTGCGATGAACCGGGAAATCGAGTGCATCTATATTCTTGACGGCCAGGGCAGGCAGATTACCGATACCATCGTATCGCCGCACCTGGCCGCCTCGCCGAACCCCACGCTTTTCGCGCCGGCGACTAACCACTCAAACCACCGGTTCAAGCCGTACTTTACCTGTTTTGAGGCCCTAAAGGTCCGGCGCTACCTTACCGACGTATATCTATCGCAAGCTTCCGGCAACCTTTGCCGGACCTTTTCGGTGAAAATCGAAACCAACCCGGAGGCGGTTATCGTGCTTTGCATTGATTTTGTGGAAGAACCGATCCGAACGCCGTACCTGGATTAACGCTTTCACATGATGACATTGTTAAAGCAATGTAAAATAAGCGCATCAAATGCGAAAAACCGCACGTTTTTCATCAAAACGCTTGATTATTTTTTTGGATTCCATTATGTTCTCCTTAGCAATTGAACACCATTATGTGATACTTCATATAAGACCGGCCGTTCCCTCCTCCTTTCGGCCGGTCTTTTTTTATTTCTGTTGCCAATCCCCCCAATTCCCGCTAATCTGTTTTTTATGACCCAAAAGACCTACACCCTTACCGTCTCCTGCGCGGATCAGAGCGGGCTTATCGCCGCCGTAACCGGCTGCATCGCGGAAACCGGCGGAAACATTCTCAATCTGGCCCAGCACACCGCCGTGGATATCGGCATGTTTTTTTGCCGCGTTTCCTTTGCCGGGGGCGATACTTTCTCTGACGAGGGATTTACCACAGCCTTTTCCGCCCTCGCCGAGCGCTTTTCCATGGATTGGCGCTTTTTCCATAACGCCGTAAAAAAGCGCGTCGCCGTCCTCGTATCCAAAACGAGTCACTGCCTGTACGAGATTCTCCTGAAACACGCCGACGACGAGCTGGATTGCGATATTCCCGTGATCATCTCCAACCATCCCGATCTCGCCCATATCGCCACGTCGTTTCATATTCCCTTCTACCAAGTAGACCCCAAAAAGGGAAAAGAGGCGTACGAAAAGGACCTACAGGACATACTGAGGCAGTACGATATCGAGTTGGTGGTGCTGGCGCGCTACATGCAGGTCATGAGCGCCGAATTTTGCAAGGCGTGGGACGGCAAGATCATCAATATACACCACGGATTCCTCCCCGCCTTCAAGGGAGCGAAGCCCTACCACCAAGCCTGGCAAAAGGGCGTCAAGATTATCGGAGCCACGGGGCATTTCGCGACCGAAGACCTCGATCAGGGCCCGATTATCTTCCAGGACGTAATTCGCGTAAACGATACCTGTTCGGTGGACGAGTTTATCAGGATGGGAAAGGACGTGGAACGGCGGGTCCTCGTGGAAGCCGTGACCCGATACCTGAAGCACAGCATCTTCCTGTACCAGGGCCGCACCTTCGTGATCGAGTAAGGCTAGATGATGTTCTCGAGGATCGTGACGAGCTTCGGGTCATACAATCCGGGCTTCGTCTTTAGCTCCTCGATGGCCGATTCCTTGTCGAAAATTTCGCGGTAATTCCTGCGGGATATAAGCGCCATGAACGATTCCGCGACCCGCAGGACCCGCGCGATATAGGGTATGCGCGAGCCTTCGAGCCCTTCCGGGTAACCGGAGCCGTCCATATTCTCGTGATGCATGAGGATACCGTCGGCGAATACCCACCGGTACCGCTCCGGCACGAAGGCGATCTGGGCGAGTCCCTGCTTTACGTGGTTGCGAATCTCGTATTTCTGTTCCTCGGTAAGGTTATCGGAACCGAGAAGATTCCGGTCGATTTCCAGAAAGCCGATATCGTACACCATGGCGACCATGAAAAAGAGCGTGGACTCGTATTGACCGTAGCCGAGCTCGTGGCTCATCTTGTACACCAGCTCGGAAACGTTCTTGGAGTTGTTCTTCCGTCCCGTGGCCGCGTCTATCTGCCGGCCCAATTCGCTGCACTTATTCGCCAATTCCTCGAATTCGGCGTGCTCTTCCTGCGTGGCGGGACCGGGGGGGAGCCCCGTGGCGGCCTCGCTGGACCCGATAAGGCGCATAGTGCCGACGTGCTCGTATCCGGGCGGAAGCGCCGCGAGGGCCGGGCCGGGGGCGGGCATGTTCGCCAGCTGGGAGACGGCCTTGAGCGTTTCCACGAAGCGCTCGTCCTGGCTCTTCCGGCTCCGCATGCTCACTACCAGATTGACCACGACGATAAGGAATACCACGAAAACGATTCCCGCGAGGGCGAGCATAATGAGCAAAAGCAGGCGGTTCCCGCTGCCGGTGGCGTTCTTTACTTCCTGGAGGGCGGTCTCGTAGGCCGAACGTTGGGTATCCAGCAGTTGCTGGCGTTGTTCGCTCTCGTTTTTCAGGGTTTGCTCGGTGGTTTCCTTACGTACCGTTTCCAGGGCCAACTGAAGCTCAACCAGATTGGAAGCCGAACCGCCGGAAGCGCTTGACGGGGACGAAACGCCCGCCGAGCGCAAGACCTCGCTATCCGCCTGATAGGTATTGACGATCTTCACGAGTCGGGATACCCGTTCGCTCGAGAGGAAGGGAAAGGATATCAGCTTTTCCTTCACCTCGGCGAAGGCCGAATAGTCGCGCGCGTCGCGAATTCGCTCGAGATAGGCGTAATAGATCGTTTCGCCCATAACCTCGACGTTTCCGGGAACGTCGCTTTCCGTGTAAGAGTTGAGTACGATATTGATGTAGGAAAAGGCCTTGGCCATGTTTCCCGCGGAGTATTGGTCGTTCGCGGCGTTGAGGTATCTGGTTATGAGGGCGTCGTCCGCGGCGAGGACCGGAAAGGCGAATAACGCGAAAAGGTAGCTTAACGCCAAAAACTTCTTTTTATTCATAATCTCCTACTCCGATGGCCAGGAAAACCCGGGCGGTATTTTTAATATCGGCAGTTCTCACGAGTATTGTATCATGAATTCCCGCGTGGAAGTGGATATCAAAATCCTGAAGGTCCGCCATGCGCCAGGCGAAGGCCACGCCGGTGGCGCCGGCGGCGACGAGGCCCGGCGTGTACAGGTGCCCGGGATACCAGTCCAGGAACCATTTGAAACGGTTCCCCTCGCCCATTTGTATGTCGCGGATCGACAAGCCGACCACGGGGGTCGCGAGGCTATAGGATTGGACTTCTTCGTTGCCCAGCCCGAGGGAGAGATAGCGCCCGCCGAGACGGAACGCGACGTGCCCTTCCGAACCGGACAGGAAGAGCACCGCGCCGCCGGTCCAGTCCACCGAGGGGGTGCCGGTGAAGGTTACGATCTCGCTTGAGGCGTCAAGTTCCCCGCCTACGGTCATGGAGTCGCCATGGTATACCAATCCGCCCCGAAGGCCCAGGCCGTACTTCACGTCCACTTCACCCGGAACGGTAACCGTGGTATCGATGTCCGCCAATTCTAAAAGGAAATCCCAGTTCCAGGTTCGGTAATGCCGATTGAAGGACTGGTCAAGATAGATGGTCTTGCCGGAGGTGGCGTTCGTGACGCTTTGATAGGTCTTGGCCACCTCCTGTTTCACCTTGGCTTGGGCCGCCTGTTGCCGAAAAGCCTCCAAGACCGCCTTTTCGGCCTGGGCGTCCGCTTCTTTCTGATTCCGCTTTTCCGCCTTCTCGATGGATTGATACAGTTCCACCGCGTCGGCATTGTCAAGGTTATTGTCTATGACCGCGAGGCTGACGGCCTTCGCCTCGCTGAGTCGGTTCTCGATCACGAGTTGGCGCGCCTTTTTGAGCACGTAGGCCTCCGCTTTGGGATACCATGGGTAGTTCGAGGATTTCGCCAGAAGGGAGGTAAGTTCCGCGGGATTGGTAAGGGCCGAATCCAGGTTGGCATACACCGAATCGGGGACGACAGATTGGGCTCCCGCCGAGAGAGCCAGAAAGAGAAGGGCGGCCGCTACGAGCCAACGCTGTTTCATACAGGTAATTGTAACATGGGCCCGACTCACATTACAAGTTTATTAAGAGATTGGAGATTTGGTTGAGGGCCTTTCCTGCGTTAAATAAGCCATGGTTACCGACCGGTAGGTAGATCGACCGCTATCTATCTACCTACCGGTCGGTAACCCCGACGCGACTTCCCGGAAGCGCGCCGGACCCGCGATTGAAATTGCCCCGCCTTTCGGGCTATTCTTGCGGTTATGACTGAACTGACCCAGGAAATCCGCCGGCGCATGACCTTCGCGATCATTTCGCACCCCGACGCCGGTAAAACGACCATAACCGAAAAACTGCTCCTCTTCGGGGGGGCAATCCATATCGCCGGAGCGGTAAAGAGCAACAAATCGAGCCGGGCCGCCGTTTCCGACTTCATGAAAATGGAACAGGAACGCGGCATTTCCATTTCCACCTCCGTGATGGGCTTCGAGTACCGGGGCCGCAAGGTGAACCTGCTCGATACCCCCGGCCACGCCGACTTTTCCGAGGATACCTACCGCGGCCTTTCCGCCGTGGACTCGGCCCTCATGGTGATCGACTCGGTGAAGGGCGTCGAGGAGCGGACCAAGCAGCTGTGCGTGGTTTGCCGCATGCGCGCCACGCCGATCGCGACCTTCATCAACAAGCTGGACCGCGAGGGCAAGGACCCGATCGAGCTCCTGGACGAGGTGGAGCGCGAGCTCGCCGTGGAAGTGCGCCCCATTACCTGGCCCGTGGGCCAGGGAAAGCTCTTCAAGGGCGTGTACAACTTGCTCGAGAATCAGCTCTACCTTTTCCGCCCGGGAGAGGAGATGCTCCCGACGGACGTGGTGGGAATCAAGGGCGTGGACGATCCCGAGCTCGACCAACGGGTGGGAACGTCACTCGCGAGAAAGCTCCGGGAAGACGTTGAGATGCTCTCCGCCGTGTACCCCGCCTTCGACAAGGACGAGTACGTGGCCGGCCGCGCGACGCCGGTATTCTTCGGCTCGGCGCTCAACAATTTCGGCGTTAGGGAACTGTTGGACAATATGATAGACCTCGCGCCCTACCCCACCCCGAAACGGGCGGAGGAGCGGGAGATCGCCCCGGAAGAGGGCAAATTCTCCGGATTCATCTTCAAGATCCACGCGAACATGAACCCCAAGCACCGGGACCGCATCGCGTTCCTGCGCATCGTGTCGGGAAAGTTCGAGCGCAACAAGATGTACTACCACGTGCGCTCGGGAAAGAGCTTCCGCACGGCGAACCCGACTGCCTTCATGAGCCAGGACCGCGAGATCATCGACGAGGCCTGGCCCGGGGACATTATCGGCCTTCACGATACGGGAACCTTTAAGATCGGCGACACCCTCACCGAGGGAGAGTCGGTGAGCTTCAAGGGAATCCCGAGCTTCTCGCCCCAGATTTTCCGCCACATCATGAACGCGGACCCCCTGCGCGAAAAACAGTACCACAAGGGCCTGGACCAGCTCGCCGAGGAAGGGGTCGTGCAGATTTTCTCGAAGCTTCACCAGTCGAACCAGCGAGTGTTGGGCGTGGTGGGACAGCTCCAGCTCGAGGTGCTCCAGAGCCGCCTGGAAAACGAGTATAACGCCGCTTGTAAATACGAGCCGATCGAGGTTTCGATCGCCCACTGGATTACCTGCGACGATAAGAGGATCCTGGAAGATTTCGTGGACGCCAACGCGCGGCGCATCCTCGTGGACATACGGGGAAACTACGTGTACGTTGCGGAGTCGGAATGGTCGCTCAACCGCGTGCGGGAGAAAAACCCGGCGATCCGCTTTTACACGACCTCGGAGATGGTGGAAAGCCGGGCGTAATGGCTATTGCCCGGCGGGTATTACCTTCCGGCGAATCGGGCGACCTGGGCCGCCACCGCCGCGCGCTCTTGGGCGTCGTCGGTTTTCTTCGAGGCCATAGAGACAGCGTCCACCAGAACGGCCCCGTCCTTCTTGAAAAGAGCGGTAAGCTGGCCGTAAAGGTTATCGAGGAACCAGCGGTTTGCGGTAACCAAGAGCGACACCTTTTTGCCCGAGAGATCGGGCTTTTTTTTCAGCCAATCCCGTACCGGCGACTTGGAATTGAAGGCCATGACCATGCCATGCACCAGGAGGCGGTCGTACCCCGCGGGATTGACGGCGGTTTTTCCCGATACGAGATCGGCGGCTGCCACCTCGTCGTAGGCGATCCCGGCGGCGTCGAGCGCGGCGCGGAAGTGGGCGATATAGGGCTCGGATTGCTCGTTCACCTCGTCGTACACGTACAGAACCCGCTCGGCGGCGTTTCCGATCGACGCGCCGGCCTTTCCCGAGGCCGTGCCGGCGGCGCCGCTTTGCGCGGAAACCTGCATGGCCAGGCTGACGATCAGGCAGACGGTACATAAAAGGGAAAAGGCGGGAACCGGCATCGCGGCGGCGGGCAGCGAAGCGTCCTCGGATGTGGCGTTTTTCGCGGCTTTTACGTTAGCTTTCATTGTATCCTCCGGAAATCGCGCGCGGAAGGTACGGGACTCGGCGCGCGGCGTTCTATCCATGGAACAGCCCTGAGGATGGAAAACGTTACCGAAGGGACAATTTACGCGGTTCTGCGTTTCTTCGCCCGAATTTCCTGTTCCACGCACCAACTCGCGCCGCCGTTCCGGGAAATCTCGGTACGCCAGAGGAAGGAATCCTGGCAGATCTCGGTAAAGCGCCAAATTTCCCGGCGGTCCTGTAGGCCCTGTATTTCCTGAACGATATCGTCGCCGTTTTTCCAGGCAACCAATTGCGTAAACTCGTTCACGCCGGGCTGCATCCAGGTGCAGTGCCACAGGTCTTTGTCGGAATCGTAATAGCGGAGCGTCGTTCCGTACCGGTCAGGCGTAAAGCCCGCCCCGTACAGCACGTCGATTATGCCGCGGCCGCCGAGAATCCAGGAAAAATGCCACTCGCCGTCCATGCGTATCCGTTCCCCGGAACTCTTGTACCACGTCGATTCAACCGACCAAGAGCCGACGAAACGGCCGTACGTCATGAGGCTTTCGGAGTATTCCGCCCATGGAGCTTCCGCCCGGAGCAGACTGAGTGCGTCGTTGGGCGCATTGCCCGGATTTTGAAGTTGCACGGTCGCCGCGTTCACTTTTATTTCTCCCGCACGGTTCGGAGTTTATAAGAGTAAGTATAGCGCAATGAAATAAGGTTTCAAGAATTCGATGCGGGGCAAAAAAAAGCCCGGAGAGGCATTCGGTACCCTCCGGGCTCGATAAGGCTGGCTTACGCCGCCGACTTACTTCACCACGGTTTTCAGGAAGTCCTCGATGATCTCGCCCATGCGGTTTTGGTCGATCTTTACGATTCCCATTTCGCGCTTGGCGTTTTCGGGTGAGTCGGAGGCGTGGGCGGTGTTGACCATCACGTTTGAGCCGAACTCGCGACGGACGGTGCCCGCTGGCGCCTTGGTGGGGTCGGTGGGGCCGAGCACGTCGCGTATCTTCCTGACCGCGTCCTCGCCCTCGTAGATCAGCACCATGCACTTGCTCTTGCCGAGGTTTTGGCGGTCCTCGATGGGGCATTCGTCGGGGCGAACCCCGGTCATGAAACCGACGATCTGGTTGAACTGGTCGCGGGCGTACGCGGTTCCGAAAGACTTGACCACCTCGGCGCGTGACTGGTCGGAGAGCTTGAACTTGAACTTTTCCTCCAGGGCGCTCGCGGCCTCGCCGCCGGCCCGGGGCCCGAGCTTTTCGATCAGGACGTCTTCCACGGGGCCGTAAAATTCGAGGCCCTGGGCCACCGACATCTGCAGGATTTTCGTGCCGATTACCCGGAGGCCCGTGCGGCTGAACATGTCGATGATCGTGCCCGGCCGGGAACTGGGCACCACCCAGTTGTCCGGCTTAATGATAACGAGGGTCCGCTCGATCTTCTCGGGGTTCTCGTAGGCCATGTTCTCCACGATGTTCGGCTCGTTGGCGAAGAAATCGTGGAAAAGCTTGAGGTCGTCCAGGCACTGATCGTCGTTTACCGGCGTGAAGACCACGGGCTCGAAATACTGCACCTTCGACGGATCGTTCGGGTCGTACACGAGGTCGCCGTAGGTGTCGCGGATGGTCTCTCCGCGGGAATTCTCGATGCTTCGCTTTTCCGGGAACACGGAACCGGCGACGGCGCGCAGTTTCGAGGCGGCGTCCTTTCCCCTGAACAAAAGCACGAGAACCCGGTGGCGCCGGCCGCCCGAGGGGGAAAAGGTGCGGAGAATGTAGTCTTTTTTCATCTGCGCGACCGGGTCGCCCGAGTCGCGGTGGGTCACCTGGGACTCCGCGTAGGCGCGGGCCAGCTCTTCCGTCGGGGCGATCATGCGGGCGCCGACGAGCTCGAGATCGTCGAGCCGGACCAACAGGCGGGAGAGCACGCCGCCGGTGCGGGAGCGGGCGATGGTGTAGGGAGTGAACAGAATGTAGGAGAGTTCACAGCTCATGGATTTTACCTCTTCGTAAAAAAAAAAGTGATGGCGAAAAACTATGTTTAGCGTACCGAAAGGCGCGCCTAACTGCAAGCGTCCGGGCCTTTCGCCTTCCGTTCCAGGTCGAGCAGGAACCGTTTGCGCCAGAGGCCCCCGGCGTAGCCGGTGAGGGAGCCGTCGGAGCCCACGACCCGGTGGCAGGGCACGAGGATGGCGATGGGATTCTTGCCGTTCGCCGCCGCGGAGGCCCGGACCGATTTCGGGTCGCCCAGCGCGGCCGCCTGTTCGGCGTACGTAACGGTGGAGCCATAGGGGATAGTAAGAAGCTGGGCCCACACGCGCTCCCGGAAGGGAGTGCCGCGGGGATCGAGGGGAATGTCGAAGGTTTTTCTGGAACCGGCGAAATACTCGCCAAGCTCGTTGACGAGCCGTTCGGCTACCGGGCGCGAAACGAGGGGGGATTCCGCCGATGAAGGGCACGCGCCGCGAGGGACGAGACGGACGGAACCGTCGCCAGCGCTAGTCCCGTCGCCCGCGCTTCCGTCTTCGGCCTTGTCCCCCCCTCCCCCGAAGGTCAGGGAAACGAGGCCGCGCGCGGAAAAGGTCGCGGTCATGGGGCCGAGCGGCGTGGAAATTTCGACGGGATTCATGGGCACAACCTACCCCAAGGAGGGGCAGGTTGTCCAGTTGGCCGAACGCCTCGCTCAGCGCTTTTTGGCGACGCTGTGGGTCAGGCGGTCCACGACGATCGCGAGGAAGACGATGCTGATGCCCGCCTCGAAGCCGCGGCCGACCTCGATCCTGTTGATCGAAAGGAGCACTTCCATGCCGAGTCCCTTGGCGCCGATCATGGAGCCGATAACGACCATGGCGAGGGCCATCATGGTGGTCTGGTTAACGCCGACCATGATCGACTCGCGGGCCAAGGGCAGCTGCACGTCCATGAGCACCTCTCGCTGGGTGGCGCCGAAGGCCTTGGCCGCCTCGACCGCCTCGGGATCAACGGTGCGGATGCCGACGTTCGTGAGCCGGATGACCGGGGGCACGGCGTAGATGATCGTCGCGATGATGGCGGGCACCTTGCCCATGCCGAAGAACATGAGGGCGGGGATCAGGTACACGAAGCTCGGCATGGTTTGCATGCCGTCCAATATCGGGAGGAGGATCTTCTCGGCCCGTCGGCTTTGGGCCATGGCGATGCCTACGGGCACGCCGATGAGGAGCGAGAAAAGCACGGCGCCCGAAACCAGGCTCATGGTCTGCATGGCGAGCTTCCAATAGCCGAAGCTGCCGATCAGGAGGAGCATGACCGCGAAGCCGATCCCGGAGGAGAGCTTGCCGACCAATTTCCACCCGCCGAGGAAGGCCAGGCCGACGATGACGAACCAGGGAAGGCCCACGAAGAAGAGCTCGAACAGGCGCATGACCTGGAGGATGCCCCAGCCGACGGCGTCGAATACGGCGCCGAGATGGTCCAGGAGCCAGGTCATGATCGCGTCTATGCCGTCCCTGAGGGGAATGCGTATAATTTCCGGAAAATCAAACATGGGAACCTCCTTCGGCGGCGTTTTCGGGCGGGCGTTCGGCCGGCTGGGCGCCGTCCGGTCCCGTCGGGCTTATCGCCTCGAAGATGTCGTCGGTCTTGACGGTGCCGAGAAGCTTGCCCGATTCGGAGACCACGGGCACGGCGCGGTAATTCGCCTTCGCCATGGAGAAAAGCTCTTCCAAAACCATGTCTTCCCGGGCGGCGGGCACCTGGCGCAAAAGGTCGCCGTCGAGCTTGCGGGTATCGGCGGCGTTTGCGGGCTGCCCGGTTACGGGCCGCCCGGTTACGGGCCCGCCCGCGGGGGTTACGACGGAACCGAGAGCCTTGTTGCCCGGCGAATCGGTCAGTATCCCGGCGGCGGCCTTGGCTTCCCGTTCCGCCAGGTATTTTTCCAGCCGGTCCCGGCTCGCCACGCCGAGGAGCCGGCGTTCGCGGTCAACCACGAAGGCGGCCTGGCGTTTTTCGCGTTTCAGGATAGTGAGGGCGGTTTTCGGCCCTTCCCAGGCATAGAGGAGAACGGCGGGCTCGCTCATGATGCTGCCCGCGGTAATGACCTTCGCCGGCGAGGCGTCTTGCACGAACTCGGCCACGTACTCATTGGCCGGGGCCGTCACGATGTCTTCCGCCGTGCCGATCTGCACGACCTCGCCGTTTCGCATGATCGCGATCCGGTTCCCGAGCTTGAGCGCCTCGTGAAGGTCATGGGTGACGAATACGATGGTTTTTTGGAGCTTCGCCTGAAGCTCCACGAGCTCGTCCTGCATTTGGCGCCGGATCAGGGGATCGAGGCCGCTGAAGGGCTCGTCCATGAGGAGGATGTCCGGGTCGCTCGCGAGGGCGCGGGCGAGGCCAACGCGCTGCTGCATGCCGCCGGAGAGGGCGCCGGGGTATTGGTCTTCCCAGCCCTTCAGTCCGACGGTCTCGATGGCCTGCATGGCCCGGGCGTAACGCTCGCCCCGGGGGAGCTTCTGCACCTTGAGGGCGTAGGCGGCGTTGTCGAGAACGGTCATGTGGGGAAAGAGGCCGTAATGCTGGAAGACCATGCCGAAGGCGGTCTTGCGGAACTCGAGGAGACGGGCCTCGCCCATCTTCGTAACGTCCTCGCCGAGCACCTCGACGGTGCCCGCGGTGGGCTCCACGAGCCTGATGATGTTTCTGATAAGCGTGGACTTCCCGCTGCCGGACAGGCCCATAAGGATAAAGAACTCGCCCTTTTTCACTTCGATGTCGATATTCCTCATGCCGACCACGCAGCCGGTCTTTTCGAGGATCTCGGCCTTTCCGAGGTTCCGGTATTTGTCCGTGAGGATACGACGTGGGTCCATCCCGAAGACTTTCCAAAGACCGGAAATGCGAATCGCGGTGTCCCGCGATTCGGGGGCGGCGACCGCCCCCGATTGTTTTAGTTCAGCCATTCCCGCCTTATTCGGCGATGACCTTTCCCGCGTCGAGCGCGGCGTTGACCTTGGCTGCGACGTCGGCGGACACCCACGCGGTCCATACGTCTTTCTTGTTTTTCAGGAACCACAGCGCGGTCTGCGCGGCGTTCCACTTGTTGTCGTCCATCACCGAGAGGAATTCGTTGTTCTCGGCCACGGTGGTCTTATAGTTCTTCAGGAACGCGACCACCTCGGGCGCCTTTTGGGTTAAGGACTTGCTCACCAGCTTGTTTACCAGGGCGGGCTCGAATTCGGAACCCTCGAGGCGAACCATGTCGAGCTTGCCGAGGATCGGCGTCGGGGCCCAGTAGTAGCCGACCCAGGGCTCGCGTTTTTTGTACGCGCCGACCATAGTGGCGGCGAGGGCTGCAGACGAGCCGGGCACGCCCTGGTTAAAGGTGTCGGCCAAGCCGTATTTATTGAAGATATCCTCGGATACCTTCGTGGCGGACCAGCCCGCGGTGCCCATGTACACGAGGCCCTTCGACGGGTCTTCGGGGTCCTTGAACAGCTTCCAGTACTTCGGGAGGTCTGCTACGGACGTGAGGTCCGGGGCGGGCGCGTCGGCGCCCTCGGTAAGGTAACGGGGTATCCACCAGCCTTGGGGGGCGTCGGGCATGTTTTGGCCCAAGTCCACGATGTCGCCGGAAGCGACGGCCTTATCGTATACTTCCATGAAGTTGGAATGCCAGGATTCCATATCGACGTCGATATCGCCCTGAATGAGACCGTTTACGGTAACGAGGGTATCGGCCGCGGTGTACTCGACGTTATAATCGCCGATTCCGTTTTGAATAACGTAGGCCGCGACGCGGTTATGTACCGCCGCGCTATCCCATGAAAGATCGCCGAACACCAGTGTAACGGGCTTTTCCTCCTTCGTCCCACCGGCGAATACGGCCACCGGGAGGACGAACATCAGAACGATTGTGAAAGCTAATAACTTCCGCATGTTTTCCTCCAAAAATTTACGCAATGCGCATTAATGATGGTTTAACCGTAAAGGCTGAGGAAGATGATGTCAACCCTGGCAAACAGAGAAATTCGACATATCGCACCGTTTTTACCACTATTTTTGATTTTTATTGCCAAATATTGAGCATATTTTTCAGTTTAACGCTCTTTTTTTATGCAAATTTGAAGAATATTGGCGCATTTTTGGCGAAATTATTGCATTATATTATAATTTTATCGATTTCCCTATCAATTCTGGAATACGCGGGTTTTCCGTTAATCGCTCATTTTTTTCCCTATCGCTGCCTTCCGCTCGCTCGATACGCCGGAGAACCAAATAAAAGATCTTGACCTAAACCGGTTTACCTGGCACTCTTATTGAGCTAACAGCGCCTCAATTCATCAGATATCTCCATCGTCAGGAGCGCGTCATGACAGAACGACTGCCAAAAAAACCCATACTCCGCGAAGGTATCGCCGCGGCCCTGAGCGAGGCCGGCCTTGAGCGGGGAAACGCCGTATTCGCCCATGCCTCCCTCTCGGCCTTTGGCTATATACTCGGCGGGGCCGAAACGGTAATCCGGGCGATATTCGACGTTCTCGGCCCCGACGGGACCCTCATGATGCCCGCCCAAACCTGGAAGAACCTTGACCCCGAAACCGGCGTGCATTGGGAAGTCCCGAAGGAATGGTGGCCCGCGATCCGCGAACACTGGCCCGCTTACGATCCGGCGGTTACCCCGTCCGTAGGCATGGGAGCCGTCGCCGAGGCGCTCCGGACCTGGCCCGGCTCGAAACGGTCCGCCCACCCCGCCCGATCGGTCAGCGCCGTGGGGAAATACGCCGCCTACCTCACCGAGAATCACGACCTCTCGGATATCTTCGGCGACGACTCCCCCGTGGGGCGGCTCTATAAGCTCGGCGGGCAGGTACTGCTTTTCGGCGTGGGATACGATAAAAACACCTCGATCCATCTCGCCGAATACCGCGCGGACTGGGAGAAGCCGCGGGCCACGGAACGGAGCGCGATATTGCGAAACGGCAAACGGGAGTGGGTTTCCTACGAGACCATCGCGGTGGACGATTCCGATTTTATCGCCCTGGGAGAGGCCTGGGAAAGGGTTTCGGGACAGAGGACGGCCACGCTCGGAAACGGAACGATTCGCTGTTTCGACCAAAGGCCCTTCGTTGATTGGGCAACGGCCTGGCTAAGCGATAGCCGACGCGCGTAAGCCTTCGAGAAATTATGGTATAATGAAGCCTATGACCGATTCCCGCGCATCCATAGAATCACGCTTTAAGCCCTTTCGGGAAGGCACCATCGGGAACGATGCCGCGATAGCCGGTCCCTACGGGGAAAAACGCCTGCTGTACGCGGACTGGATCGCCTCGGGGCGGCTGTACCTGCCGGTCGAAAGGCGCATGACCGAAACCTGCGGCCCCTGGGTGGCGAACACGCACTCCGAATCCACCCACTGCGGGCAGCTGATGACCCGGGCCTATCACGATGCCCGCGAGGCCATTAAGGCACACATCGGAGCGAGGCCCTCAGACGCGCTTCTCCCGTCCGGTTCCGGCATGACCGGGGCGCTTTGCAAGCTGCAGCGGATGCTGGGCCTCAAGGTGCCCGAGCAGGCCAAGGCAAAATTCTCGCTGAAAAGCGAGGAGCGGCCCGTGGTATTCATTACCCACATGGAGCACCACTCGAACCACACCTCCTGGCTCGAAACCATCGCCGACACGGTGGTGCTCCCGCCCGACGATACCCTGCTCGTGCGGGTCTCCGCCCTGGAAGAGGCGCTCTTCCAATACCGCGACCGCCCGCTGAAAATCGGCAGCTTTACCGCGGCGAGCAACGTTACGGGCATTCGTACCCCCTGGCGGGAGCTGGCACGGGCCATGCACGGGGCGGGGGGCTGGTGTTTCGTGGATTTTGCCGCCAACGCGCCGTACGACGAGATTCGCATGCACGCCGACGATCCCGCCGAATCGGCGGACGCGGCCTTTTTTTCGCCCCATAAGTTTCTCGGGGGACCGGGTTCCTCGGGAATGCTCGCCTTTAACCGGGCCCTGTACCGCAACCGCGTACCGGATCAGCCGGGGGGCGGGACCGTCCGCTGGACCAACCGCTGGAACGAGTACGAATACCTGGACGATATCGAGCTTCGCGAGGACGGCGGCACCCCGGCGTTCCTCCAGACCATCCGCGCGGCCCTGGCCTGCGGCGTGAAGGACGCCATGGGAACGGCGGCGATCCGGGAAAGCGAGGAATTCCTCGTACGGCGCGCCATGGAAGGCCTTTCCGCCATTCCGGGGGTGAAGGCGCTGGCCGCGGACCAGACCGAGCGTCTCGGCGCGATTTCCTTCTATATCGAGGGAATTCACTACAATTTGGCCGTGCGGCTCCTGTCCGACCGTTACGGCATACAGGTGCGGGGCGGCTGCTCCTGCGCGGGCACCTACGGCCATTATCTCTTGCACGTGGACCGGGAAACCTCGCACGCGATAACCGGCCAAATACATTCAGGCGACCTGAGCGCGAAGCCGGGCTGGGTCAGGCTTTCCGTCCACCCCATGATGACCGCGGCCGAAATCGACTATATCCTCAACGCGGTCGAAGACGTGGCGAAAAACGGCAAGGCCTGGGAAAGCGATTACGTTTTTGACCACGGAAGCGCCGAATGGCGGCACACGCATTGGTCCACCGCGGGGATACGGGGGCTCTTCGCTCCGTTCTGATTTATTTATTGCGATCCTTCTGGACAGGACGGGCGAAAACCGATTGAATGTGCCATGCGCATAAAACACGTATTCGCTCCCTACCTCGGCCTCTCCGCCCCGATCTGGACCCTCTTCGCGGTACAGGTCATCAACCGGATGGGCGACTTCGTGCACCCCTTCCTCACCCTCTTTTTGACCAAGCGCCTTGGCTACGCCGAGGCGGCCACGGGCTTTTGGGTTACCGTCAACGTCGTCGCCGGCACCCTGGGCATCATGGCGGCAGGGAAGATCAGCGACCGCAAGGGGCGAAAGATAGTGCTACTCGCCGGCATGGGGCTCTCTGCCCTCCTGATCGCCCTGGCGGGCTTCTGCCTCTCCTCTCCCCTCATCGTGTACGTTCTCGTGGCAACGAGCTATTTTCAGGGCATGGTTCGCCCCGCCATTTCCGCGCTCATCGCCGACCTGACCGGTCCCGACCAGAGAAAGGACGCCTACGCGCTGAGCTATCTCGGCATCAACATCGGCGTTTCCGTTGGCCCCATGATCGCGGGCTTTCTCTTCGAGCACCGGATACGCTGGCTTTTTTGGGGCGACGCCCTGAGCTCGGCGGTCGCGCTCGCCTGTATCGCCCTCTTCATACCCAATATACGGCACGAGGACTTGCCGGACCGTCCCGAGTCCGTCGGCGAGGCCGTTTGGGACGGGAACGCCCTGACCGCCTTTTTCAAGCGGCCCATCCTCGTCGCCTTCTGTTTTTTGATTTTGGCGGTAAACGTCATGTATACCCAAACCCACTTTGCCCTGCCCCTCTACGCCGAACGGCTCTTTCCCGGGCTGGGGGCCCTTACCTACGGGCGGCTCATGAGCTTCAACGCGATCGTGGTGGTGGCCTTTACCCCCTTTATAAGCCACGTCAACCGCCGCCAGGCGCCGTTGGTATCCATGCAGATCGGCACGGCGCTCTACGCGGCGGGATTCGCCATGATGGCCTTTGCCCTGCCCATGCCCCTCCTGTACCTGTCGACGCTGGTATGGACCCTGGGCGAAATCATGTTCTCGATCAATTCGGGGGTATTCATGGCCGCGAGTACGCCGAAGAACCTGCGTGGGCAATTCCAGGCGTATCGGGAATTCATCGCCAGCGTCGGGAGGATTTTCTCGCCCCTCCTCGCCGGTCTCATTATCGGTTCGGCCAGCCTCTTCGCTACCTGGGGGGCCATAGGCGCCTTGGGAATCGCGGCGGCGGCGGGATTCGCGCTATTGATCCGTTTCTCGAATAAGGCTAGGGCGAATCTTTAATGCCGTAGAAGACCGACTGACGGGGGGAATTCCGGGAACCGAGGGAACCGAGACGGACGAAGCGGCTTTGAAGATCCGGGTTCAGGCTCTCCATAACGCCCGCGGTCAGGCAAAAATCGTTGCGAACCCGGTCATGGGCGGCCACCAGCCGGGCGGCCTCGGTGGCCGCGGGCCCAAGCGCGCCGAGCGTGACCGCGTTCCCCGCGCGAACCTCGCCCACGAGAACCGAACCGATCGCGAGGCCAGCGCCGAAACGCTCCGGAACCGCTACCCCGCCCATTGCCAGCCGCGTTCGCACGGACGGCCAGCGTTCCCGCATCGACAGGGCGCATTCGACCGCCGCCTTGCACTTGCCGGAGCGTTTGGCGCCGCCGAACAGCAAGACTACGGACCCCCCGGTAACGCTCGCGGGAAAGCCGCCGAAATCTTCCGCGCACAGGGCCCACTCCGCGAAATACTCGGCGAGCATATCGACCGTGCCCAAGGGGGTCGACGCCTCCGGGTCTTCGCCATCGCGCCCCATCGTCTCGACTAAATCGGAAAGGCCCCAGAGCCCGGCGTGCAGTACGCAATATTCGGCGCACCCCGCGGGGAACTTCGCCTGGCTATCGATCCCGCTCCCCGGTCCCGTTCCGTAGACCGATGAGAGCTCCAGATGGAAGGGCTCGGCCTTGTCCGCTGGCGGAATTTCATAAGGCTCGCTCGCCGGCTCGCTCGCCGGCTCGGCGGAATAGTCGAAAGAAGGGCTTTCGGGAGTCTCAATGGATGTCTCAACGGGCGTATCAGCGCGCTTCGCAAGGGCGGCGGCTTCTGCCGGGACGGCTTGCGGGGTCAGGCCCCTTCGGCCCGTCGCGAGGGCGAGGGCGAGAACGGGGGCGGCGAAGAGCGGATACGCGCCGTACGGAGCCACGGGGAACGCCGCGATACGCGACAGGAAACCCGCCGCGTCCAGGGCCGGCTCCGATCCGCCCAGGGTTAGCCAAGACCAGGCAAGGAAGAACGCGGCAAGGTTGAGGATCGCCACGAAGCCCTCGAAGAGCCGCGCGGCGAACCGGCCCGAAAGGGCGAGGGAAAGGGCTTCGGCGAGGCCGAAGGCAAGGGCAAAAGCCCAATACCCCGCCAGGGCGGGCGTGAGCATAAAGCTCGCGCCCGAGCGCAAGGCCAGTACGGTAAAGGTGAACGGGGTCAGCAGGCTCAAAATAAAACGGGGAAAGGGGAGGCCGCCGTAGGCGGTATGGAGAAGCGCCTGAATGAGCGCCACCGAAAGCAGGACGACGGTACCGGAATCGGCGAAAAAGGCGGCCCCGCCCGCGACTGTGGGGTAGCATGGAGAATGAGAATGCCACGCCCACCCCATGACGGCCGGAAAGCCTTTGCGCCATAAAGAGATAGCCCGGAAAAGCCACGGCGGCGGCCTGCAAAAAACGGGAAGAGAAAATGGGAAAAAGGCGGGCGGAAGGCCGGAAAACGGCCAGCGGGCGCGGGAGGCTTTAGGGAGCTTCAAACGGCTTCAAACGCTGATTTTATAAGGGTTTAACGAAAACATGGCGCGGCCGATCCTTGAAGAAGGGGCTTCGAAAAGGCCGCGAAGGCGGGAACCGAAAACGGAGCATCGGAAAAGGTAGGAACCGACCGCCGAAAGACTATACAGAATAAAGAAATAGCAAAGTAAAACAATAAAAAGGCTGGAACCACAGGTGGGAACCTAGAAAACATCGCAAGGTGAGAACTAAGCAGTACCAAGTTGGCGGGACTGAACGTCGACTAATTGCCTCATCCGATCAAGAAGCTCGCGAGAGATTTCCTTATTCTCAGCTTCCAGTGTTCGTATTGTGTCTTCCATCTCAGCGATCTCTTTTTTTAAGGCCTCGACCTCGGGGTCTTCTTTGCGTTGCACCGGCTCGCCGGTTCCCATTCCAAGCAAAAGCCAGTCAAGGCTGATCTGGTACTTCTCAGCGATGGCGACCAGGACGCTTCTGGACGGCTCGCGCGAACCACGCTCAATCTCGGCAATCACACTTTGCGATACTCCGATCGTCTGAGCGAAATCCTTTTGGCTCAGATTGACCTTGTTTCGGAGAGCGCGAAATCTGTCTGCGAGATCGTTTTTATCCAATCAATCACCTACCGTACTTAAAATCACATAGAAAGATTCTAAACATCGCACAAAAGAATTGCAACACCCCTTGACAATCTTAGTATGCGATATATAATCGCATTATGTGAGGATAAAAAATCACCCGGCGAGATTGCGGGCGTAATTCGCAATCTCAATGCAAAGGAGCCTTTCAGAGTATGGATCAAGCGGCGGCAAAAATCAAGCAGGAGAAGGATAACTGGGAGTTCAAGGACTGGGACCGTCACGCCCGCGTCATCCACCTCCTCCAGAAGAAGCGGAAGACCATCACCGAAATGTCCGAGGACATCGGCGAGCGGATCCAGCACGTGTCCACCTGCATCTGGGGTATACCAGGACGGCGCATCCCTCGAATTGAAGAAAAGATCGCGGCCTACCTCGGAACAACCAGAGACGAACTCTTCGGGATTGAGAAGGTCGCCTGATGTTCAAGACCTGGGTCTCCGCGTCAGAAATAGCAGCAGCGCTGTCAATCACAAAGCGCGCCGTGAACAAGCGGGCGACGCAGGGGAACTGGACGAAACGAGCCTTCGACGCAAACGGCGGGAAGCAGTACCGCTACCGCCTGGCCGACCTGCCGGATGACGTGCAGATCGCCTACGCCGCCAGCTTGCAAACCTCGCTTGAAGACCTTCGGGAGCAGCTTAAACCCGCTTCAAAAGCCGAAAAGAAGATCAGCATCCCGCGCTATTCCGGGCGCGCCACCAAGACCCGCGACGTGAAGCCCCTGGAGGAAACCCCGGAAGCCCGCCTTCAGATCGCCGCCGTCCGCATGCAGGTCGTCAAGGCCTGGTCGGCTTCGGGCCTCACCGTGCAGGATTTCGTGAAA
Source organism: Spirochaetota bacterium (assembly GCA_023443865.1). Lineage (GTDB taxonomy): Bacteria > Spirochaetota > Spirochaetia > Treponematales > Treponemataceae > Teretinema. Next base: position 445,492 of record JAEZST010000011.1, read on the forward strand.
GCCTACAACGCGGGCGTGGCCGTGCCGGACCTTCGGGACAAGCTCGGCCCTCACGGTGACATCTCCACCTTCCAGAGCTTCTACCGCTGGCTGGCCAGCTACGAGAAGCACGGACTCGCGGGCCTCGCCCCGCAGTACGCCGTCCGTCGCGGCGGCAACGGCGCCACCCTCTCCGAGGAGGAGAAGGAGTATATCCGCGCCCTGTACCTGGACGACAGCCGCCCGAGCTGCCGCACCGTCGAGCGCGACCTCCCGCAGTTCATCGGCCACGACGTGAGCTACTGGATCATCTATCGCTACCTGAAAGAGGAAATCCCCGCGTCGGTCAAGACCTTCTACCGCGAAGGAGAGAAGAAGTACCACGACCGCTTCGATCCCTATATCTCCCGCGACTACTCCCTCGTCCGCTCCATGGAATGGGGCGTCGCCGACCACCACATGTTCGACTTCATGGTCGTCCACGAAGGCCGCATCTTCCGGCCCTGGCTCACCGCCTTCATCGACATGCGGAGCCGCCTCGTGACCGGCTGGCACATCGACGTGATCCCGTCCAGCCTCACCATCCTCCGCGCCCTCGATCCGACTCTCCGGGACTACGGCCCCTTCGAGAACCTCCTCATCGACAACGGCAAGGACTTCAAGTGCATGTGGCTCGCCGGTACCACCTGGAAGGAGCGGAGGACGAAGCCCGACGAGGACTTCCTCTCCCTGGCCGAGGGCGTCTACCACGACTGCGGCTTCAACCTGCACTTCACCCAGCCCTATCGCGGCCAGAGTAAGCCCATCGAGCGCTTCTTCGGCACCGTCATCGAGCTGTTCTCTAAGCGCATGGAGACCTACGTGGGCTCCAACACCTCCACCCGCCCGGACGAGGCCAAGCTCTACTGGGGCAGGATCGACGGCCGGGACAAGGTGCCCGTCACCCTCACCCTGGACGACGTGCGCCGCGAGTTCGCCTCCTTCGTCGCCTGGTACAACGCCCAGTGGGCGCACTCCGGCGACGGCATGGACGGCAAGAACCCGCTCCGCGTCTTCCAGGAGAACCTCACCGTCCGGCGCGTTATGCCCGAACCCTTCCGCCTCTACGTGATGACCCGGCGCGAGAAGCGAACCATCCAGCGCAACGGCGTCACCATCGACGGCGTGGAGTACTTCACCCCCGAGATGATCGAGCATACCGGCGACCAGGTGGAAGTCCGGCGCGGCCTCGATGACGTGGGCAAGGTGAGCGTCTGGAAGCTCCCGGAGCGCACGTTCCTCTACTACGCCTACAACGACATCCTGCGCGACATGGGCGTCCCCGAGGAGAACGTCCGGCGCGCCAAGCAGGTCACCAAGGAGCAGCGGAAGCTCATCAAGCAGGACGCGGAGATCCGCGAGACCGTCCGCAAGATCAGGAAGCGGCCCGACCAGCTCCTGGCCGACGAGGCCCTGGCCGCCGCACCCGCCTACCCCGAGGGCCAGATCCTCCAGGTGGTCAACGGCGACGTGGCCCTCCCCGACGAAAAGGGGTGCGTACCGCGCGGCGGCGTCCTCCAGCTGCACCCCGACCGGCCCGAGAAGCGGCGGCTCCGGCTCCCCACGGACCCGGACTAGACACGGCAATCCCCGCCCCGTGGGGGCGGTTTAGAACGACGGCACAAGGAGCGAACGAGTATGGAAAAGAAGGAGACCGAGTACAACGAGGAGCTGTACGCCCGGTTCTTCGAGCTGGTGGGAACGCCGGACGAGAAGAAGCGCATCAGCCAGAGCAAGGCCGCGCAGGCCCTGGGCTACTCCTCGGGCGTCGTCAGCGCCTACAAGAGCCGGAGCTACAACGGCAACGTGAAGACCCTGGAGGAGAAGATCGAGGCGTGGCTCAAGCGCGAGGCGCGCCGCCTTGAGAAGGTGGACATCCCCACCGCCGAGACCTCCGTCATGGACCAGGTGCGCAAGGCCGCGACCATCGCCCAGGACGACGCGGACATCGCCGTGATCGTCGGCGACGCGGGCACCGGCAAGACCACGGCCCTCCGGCGCTACGAGGCGGAAAGCCACTCGGCCTTCCTGATCGAGGTTGACCCGAGCTTTACCAAGAACGTGCTCGTGACCGAGATCGCCCGCGCCCTGGGCGTGGACGTGAAGGGCGGCATGACGGTCGTGATCGGCCGCATCGTGGAAGCCCTGCGGGAGCGGGACGCGGTCCTCATCATCGACGAGGCCGACTACCTTTCCGACAGCTCCCTGGAGCTGGTGCGCCGGATCATCAACGACAAGGCCCGCACCGGCATCGTGCTCGCCGGGCTCCCGCGCCTTGAGTACAAGCTCCGCAACCTCCGCAACGACCACGAGCAGCTCGCGTCCCGCGTCGGCGTCCTCCTCAAGGTTGGCCGCATGAAGCGGACGGACGCGGTGAAGATCCTCGGCGGCGTCTGGAAGGACCTGCCCAAGGACACCGTGGACGCCTTCGTGAACGTGGCGGGCGGCTCGGTGCGCACCCTCACGAAGCTCATCGGCCGGGTGCACCAGGTCATGGGATTGAACCGGCTCGACGTGCCCGACTCCGACGTGGTCGCGGCCGCCGGTGAACTGTTGATGCGGTAAGGAGGGGAACGATGCAGGGAATGATCTACCGGGCGGCCATCGCCGTCAAGGAAGCCGGGGAGCGCTGGGGAAGCTCGACGCTCATCCGGATGGGGCTCGCCCTCGGCGACTTCGCGCGCTCGCTCCGGATCAAGCGATCATGAGCATGGGCGCGCCCAGGATGGAGCGGCGCATGAACCGCCGCAAGGCCAAGCAGGCGATCCGGGAGCTTTCCTCCCGGACGCCTTCGGCCGAAAACGACGCGGCCGGGAATCCCTGGCAGGCCCCGGCCGCGTCCGAAGTACTTGAACACGAAGAGCATACCCAGAGAGGGAGGAAGTGTCTATGAGCGAAGCGACGGTAGCTACCGACGGCAAGAAGTACATGAAGGACGGCCAGGGGCGCATGGTTCCCCTGGACATGGTGGCCGAGATCGACCGCCTGCGCGACGACGTGGTCCGCGAGACCATCGAGCGCGCCATGAGCACGCAAAAAGATATCCGCGCCTGCAAGGGGCGGATCATGGAAGACCTCAAGAGCTTCATCGACATCTCGTCGGAACGCTTCGGGGTCAAGCTGGGCGGGAAGAAGGGCAACGTCACCCTGACCAGCTTCGACGGCGAGTTCAAGGTCATCATCGCCGTGAACGAGAACATCTTCTTCGACGAGCGCCTGCAGGTGGCCAAGGAACTGATCGACGAGTGCATCCGCGAATGGTCCGAAGGCTCGCGGAGCGAGATTCAAGTCCTGGTGAACGACGCCTTCTACGTCGATAAGCAGGGCAAGATCAACACCAACCGCATCCTCGGCCTGCGCCGCCTAGCCATCGAGCATCCGAAGTGGCAGAAGGCCATGGAGGCCATCACCGAAAGCATCCAGGTGTCCGGCTCCAAGGAGTACGTCCGGTTTTACCGGCGAAACAAGGATGACGGATACGACCAGATCAGCCTTGATCTGGCGTCCCTGTAGGAAGCGAAACGGCGGGCCGCCTGTGCGGCCCTGTCCGTCGTCCGGGGGCGGCGCCTCGGGCCTGATGAGCAGCCAAAGGAGCAAAGCGCGATGCAGATAGTCGGGGCCGTTCTCGGGATCCTGTTTCTCGCGGTCGTCATGGTGGCGCTCGCCGTGCTGGCCTTCGGGCCGTTCGTCCTGGACGAGCTGGCGGAGCGCAAGAAGCGCGCCGGGAAGGCCGCCGAATGACCGGCGTCCTCGTCGCTTGCGGCGTCGGCCTCTACGCGGTCCTGCTGTTCTTCGCCTGGGCGCTGGTCCGCGTGGGCTCGCGCCCGATTCCCAAACCGGACGGGGCGGAGCGTGAGGACTGACCTCTTGCTCCAGGTGGAAGCGGTGGGGACCGCCGACGCCCGCGAGCTTGCCGCCAAGATCGCCGAGGCCATCGCGGGCCTGGACGGGATCCGGAGCGTGAAGTTACTGGCGTCGCGGCCGTATACCGCGCCACCGGGAGAGGCCCGGCAGCCAATGAGCGAACGGCTGCCGGGCTAAGCCATTACGAAACAAGGAGCGTATCAAATGGGAGGGGACACGGTGAAAAGGGCACCGCACGTCATGATCACGAACAAGCGGAGCAAGATGAGCCTGATCCATATCGCCAAGGAAAAGTGCGGTCTGGATGACGAGTCCTACCGTGCCTTGCTTTCCGGCGCGGCGGGCATCGGAAGCGCCAGGGAGATGGAGTGGGAAGACCAATTCAGCGCCATCATGGACGCCTTCGAGCAGCTGGGATTCCAGAGCTGGAAGAAGGAAGGGAAGACCAATTCCCGCCCCCGGTGGACGGATGAATGGGCCTGCAAGCCGGGCCAGCGAGCCAAGATCGAAGTCATGTGGAAAACCTGCGCCCGCAACAAGGACGAGGCGGCCCTGCGGGCCTTCATCCGCAGGATCGCGCACGTCGATTCCCCGCGCTTCTTGAATACCTTCCTCGCGCGGAAGGTGATCCTCGCGCTGGAGAAGATGATGCTCGCCGAGGGTTACGACCCGGTATCGGGCGGGAGGCTCGCGAAATGAGGCGTTCCCGTTTTACCCCCCCCACCGCAGGTACGGCAGATGGTCTTGATTGAGGAAACGACCTGCGGGCGAGCCCTTGAGCTGGCCGCCTGGCTCAAGGGGGAGATCGGCACCCTGCGCGTCCGCGTTGACGCCCAGCGCGCCGTCATCCGAGAAGCCGAGGACTGCCTGCTCGAAGCGCGGGACATCCTCGCCCAGGCGCGACAAGAAGAGTTATTTAAGGACGCATAATGGACGATAGAAACGACGCTTTCGAGCTGTTAAAAGAGCTTCTCGGCCCCGAGCTGGCCCTCCGCGTGGCCGACTCCTTCGCCGGGACAGCTCTCTACATACCCAAGAACATCATCACCGCCGAGCGTCACCGGGCCATCCGGAAAGAGTTCCAGGACGGCGCCGACTATCGAAGCCTGGCCATCCGCTACGGATACACCCAGAGCCACATCCGCAAGATCGTCCACGAGAAGGTGACAAGCCAATCAGGGAAAGCATGAGGCCGTAGGCCTCTGCAAATATACGTCGGTCACGAACCGAACGGAGGAAAAAGAGCGATGACTACCGAAGCGAAGAGGTCGCCGACGATTATCGTCCGCGACGCGTTGAAGGATTCCGTGGAGAAAGAGACAGGCGGAGCCGTAACCGTGCTCTATGACGAGCACGACCTTCCGTCCTACATGCTGGTGATACCGCGCTTTGACGCGGACGAGATTGATTCCAGCCTCGGGCCGGGTACCCACCCGGCGTTCGTCGTAAACGGCGAGGAGAAAAGCGAACTGTTCATCGGGCAGGTTCCCGCCTGTCTCATGGACGGGATCGCCTGTTCGCTCCCGAACGAGGAGTATCGATACTACATCAACCACGCGGACGCTCGCGCGGCCTGCGCCGCGAAGGGAAAAGGCTGGCATCTGACGACCGCATGGGAGTGGGCAGCGCTCGCGTTCTGGATCGTCAAGAACAAATCCAAGCACTTCGAGAAGAACTACTGGGAATGGCTTGATGGACTCAAGCTGGTGGACGGGAAGCTGTTCTTCCCGAACGACAACGCGGTGGAAATGCCGGAGAGCGAATGGCCGTTCCAGGGCGCCTGCTTCGATGACGAGGAAGAAGAGCCTGTCCTGTCGGCAGAGGTGTCGCACTTCACCGAGGACAATCCGAAAGGCGCCGACGACGACCGAGACGACGGGTATACCTACATCGAGAACCTCGCATCTATCAAGCGGTCGGACTCCTACGAAACGCTCGACCCCGCCGCGCGAGAGCGCCTTGCCCGCATCATGATCGATCCCGTCGCCCGTTCCGTGTACGCAAGGGCGTCCGGCGGCTTGTTTGTCCGCAACTACGGCGAGCGGTTTCCGTTCCGTGGCGGCAGCTGGAGCAACGGTGCGACGGCTGGCCTCGGTGCGCTGAGCTTGAGCTCCCGCCGGTCGCTCGTGGGCTACAGCATCGGCCTTCGCCCCGCTTTTATCCTGTAAATCTGACCATCCGGCCCTCTGGGGATCTGATTCCCAGAGGGCCGCATCTTTCAAGGAGAGGCAATGGCAAAGCGTGAACCGGCGGCCGTCCGGAAATGGAAGAAGGAATGGGCGGATGCCAAGGCGAAGCGGACCCGCGAGTACAAGAGGAAAGCCTTTGACGACGCCATGGCGAAGGAGAAGGTGGAGACCCTGGGTGATATCCTGGGAATCTTCTACGGGCTGTCCCGCGCGGCTGTAGAGACTGCCGCCTACGGAAGAATCCACGATCTTGCCGCCTGCGGCCTCACGCCCGCCGAGATCGTTAAAAGTATGGAACCACCGAAGAAGAAAAAAAAGGAGCCGACGATATGACCGAGCGCGAGAAGGTGTTCAGCAAGATAAAGAAGCTCCTCTCCTTGTCCACCAGCCCCGTACAGGCGGAGGCAGAAGAAGCCGCCCGCAAGGCCCACGCGCTCCTGCTCAAGTACAATCTGTCCATGCAGGACGTGTCCGGCGAGGCGCCCGAGGTCAAGGAGGAGGTATACTCCGATGGGTACCGCAGAAAGAAGTGGCGGAACGCGCTCCTGACGGCCATAGCCGACGTGAATTTCTGCGCCATGGTCACCCACTGCTTCGGCGGCGGATACTATCGCTACATGCTCGTCGGCAAGGAACACAACATCCAGACTGCGAAATGGATGGGCGACTACCTGGTCGGCGTGGTCGAGCGAATCAGCAGGCGCGAGATCCCGAAGAATGCCAAGGCCAAGTACCGCGAGGACTATCGCTACGGCATGGCTATGGGCATCGCCCGCAACCTGCGCGACCTCAAGCAGCAGGACGCCGCCGCCCCGGAGAGCCGCGCTCTGGTAGTCACCGAAGGAAAGCTCGTGGAAGACCACCTGAAGAATACCGGCGTGGAGCGCAAGTCTTTGACTGGGCCATCCAAGTCGAACGCCTTCTTGCGCGGCCTAGTCGAAGGGCTCAAGGTCCCGCTCGACACCCAGATAGGGCAGACGGCGTCGTGAAGGTCTACATATCCGGCCCGATGACGGGCATCGAGCAGTTTAACCATCCGGCATTCGCTGCCGCCTGCGAGGTCTTGATCCGGGCCGGTCATGAAGCTGAATCCCCGCACCTTGCCCCGAAGCTGGAAAGCTGGGAGGCGTACATGCGTTACGACCTGGCCCTCTTGCTGAAATGCGACGGAATTGCCCTGCTTCCCGGCTGGGAGTTTTCAATAGGCGCAAGCCTTGAGCGCCTGGTAGCCGTCCACTTGGGAATGGCGGTGCTGCATATTCGCGGCGGCGAGGTGCTGCGCGAAGATCAGCTGTTCTGAACAAGGGATCACGTGGGGCGACGGCTGAAAAGACCGGCGTCGCACTATAGAATCGAGGGTATCAAACCCAAAGGAGCGTATCATGCAATTCTTTTTCGTCGTCCTGTTCGTGTTGGCGATGGCGTTCGGGATCTTCGGATTCCGAAAGAAGAACCTGGAGAGCTTGGTGGTCAAGCAAAAGAACGGCACCATGAAGCCGATCACCGAAGGCCAGAGAAAAGGGGGCCGCGTGGCGGTATTCGTTTTTGGGCTGTTGTTTTTCATTCTGGCCGTCTCATTGGCCCCATCCAATGGCCACGACAAGTTCACCGTCGAGGGAAAACAGATCGACTTCACGGAGCTGGGGCTCGACAAAGCGAAAGTCATAGCCTGCGAGTCGGCGCTTAGGGATTCTTCCTTCGCCGGTCGTGCGCGCGTCGCCGTTGACATCGTGGTTCCCATGTCGAGCGACAGTCAGACCGTGCTTGCGACGGCGCTGAACACCGCGTTCTCTGCGTACATCGCGGCCTCCAAGAATAATATCTACAACCTCGGGGCGGTGCGAGTGTATGTCTGGACGGCCAAGGCGGAGATCGGAAAGACGGAGCCACCGCTCGGGCACATCGTCGTCGGGCAGTGGATGCCGGGCGATCCTGTGTTTGTGAATAACCTGGTCGTGGCGCCTGCGCACTAACCGGGCGAAATTGACCAACGAAGCCCTCCGCCCGGAGGGCTTTTTCTTTATCCGCGCGCTCCTACTTTATTCAAATTTGCGGTGCAAATAGTTTCCTCAAATAACTTCCTCAAATAGTTTCTTTGATTATAAGTAATTACCGGCGGCATACTCCCTCTTGAACAAGCCGTTGTTCGGTTCGTGATCCGGCGGGAGGGAGGTTTGACGCTCCTTTCCTTCCTCCCGCCCCCTTTTGAACGACGGCCACGGGAGGACGCATGTCTCATAAAACGCTCTGGATTCTTATTGCCTGGCTCGTGTTTCTTGCCGGTACCATCGCCCTGCAGGCGGTGACCGGCCCTCAGCTTCCCACCACCGTCATCGTCAACCTTGCGGGGTACATCACTCTCGCCTACGTCGGCGTTTCCAAGGCCGCGAACATCGTCAAGGCCCTCAAGGCCCCCGCCGGTGAGTTCGGCTTCGAGTACGTCCAGCCCATCAAGGACCGCATGCTCTGGATCACCATCGTCTGGCTCCTCCTCATCGTCGAGGTGCTCGTCGTCCGTACCCTGGTGCCGGACGGTACCGCGCTCCCCGTCGAGGAGGTGATCGGCTTCGCCGGGACCCTCTCCGCAGTCTACGTCGGTATGAACAAGGGCGAGCAGGTCGCCGCCGCGTCGGGCAAGACCACGGGAGGCGAGGCGTGAAAGACCTTGAGCAGTACTTCCGCGACGCCCTCAAGAATCCACTCGGCATCGACCACGGCGTCCGCGCCCGGATCGATGAGAAAGGCGACGTGATCATCTACATCCACCCCGCCAACGTGAGCGGGGACACCCTCGACTTCAAGGTCGCGGGGAACACGCTGGAGGCCCTGCGGTGATCCAGGCGCTCCTGGTGCTCGTCCTGGTCCTCGTCGCCGCGTGCGCCGCCTCGGTGCTCGTGGCCAAGGCCCAGGCGAAGCGAGCCGCGAAGGCTGAAGCGGAGGCCAAGCGCCTCCATGACGCTTTCTGGGAAGTCGAGCAGCGGGCCGAGCGACTGCAGAAAGCCTTGGATGGAAATCTCAAGGCGGAGGAAGAGGCGGATGAGAAACGGAAAGACCTGGCCGCTACGGCTGATTCCGATCTTGCTGGTCGCGCTAATGGCCTTTTCGGCGTGCGCGACGGTAAAAAGCGCTCCTGACGCGGAGCTTGAAAAGGTAGAGGCGGCCCTGGTGCCGCCCATGCCGAAGGCGCCGGACATGGAGCCGGTTTCCTTTAAGGACCGCGACGGCGGCCTGTGGCTGTCTTACGACGACTATCGGGCGCTGGAGCGAAACGTGATAGCCCTGCGGGAATACGCCGCGCGGCTGGAAATCATCATCGGTTTTTATAAGGGGGAGTAGTGGCAGCGAAACGAACGGCGCATACCGGACAAGCACAAGATAATGAATCGCGGAATGGCGCCCCGTCTACCTGCCCTATGAACCCCGAGTGCGCGGCGGAGTTCGCCGCCATAGCCACGAACTACGAGAACCTGCGGGATCGCTTCGACCGCTTGGAGGACACCTTCGCCGAGGGCATAGAAAGCCTCCGGCGCTACCTCAAGGAAGAGTACGCCCAGTCCATCGAGTACCGCATGTCCGCCCTGGCCTCCCGCCTCGAATCGGCGGAGAAGCAGATCGGCGTCATGCAGAAGACCCTCTCCGAAGTATCCAAGAAGATCGTCTACGCCACGGGCGGCATCGCCATGCTGGCCTTCCTCATCGGCCTCGCGGCCTCCCTGTTGCCGAAGCTCCTGGGAGGTAAATAGTGGCCCTCCCCGACAAGCGCGACGAAGCCGAGCGCATGTACGTGCGCCTCTCCATGACCTGCCCCGCCATCGCGGAGGAGCTTGGTGTCAATGAGGGGACTGTATACCGCTGGAAGGCCGAGGCCGCCGAGAAGGGCGAGTCCCTGGACTGGGATGTCCAGCGGCGCATCTACAACATGAGCCCCCGTGAGATGGTGGCCATGTACGCAGAGAGCGTCAAAGCCTGGCTCGTGAAGATCAAGACGAATCCGGAGCTGCTCTCCGATCCGAAGATCGCCGACGCAATCGCCAAACACATTTCCGTCATGCAGAAAATCGACGCCCGCAGTCAGTACCTGGGCGTCGCCATCGACCTGATCAAGGTCGCCAATAGCTGGCTGGCCGAACACCAGCCGGACATGAAGGCCAAGATGGAGCCCTTCTGGGATGCCATCTATCAAGAGCTGGTTTCCTACTCGACCAGGAAGGGGATGTTTTAATGCGCGAGATACGCACGTTAAAGCAGCTTGAAACCGCCTGGAACGAGCTGAAGGAAGAGATACTCTCCCGGCCGCTGTTCCTGGACAATTCGGCGAAGGCCAAGGAAGAGCGCAAGAAGCGCTGCGAGGGGAGCGTCCTGGAGTTCGGGCGCACCTACTTCCCGGACTACGTCCCGTCCGAATACTCGAAGATCCACAAGGACTGGGAGAAGGTCCGCACCATCGATAACGAGCCGGTGCTCCTGGAAGCCTTCCGTGGCTGCGGAAAGTCCACCTACTTCTCGCTCCTGGACCCGATCCACGAGATCGCCTACGGCAAGCGCGCCTTCATGATTTTCTCCAGCTATAACGAGGAAAAGAGCGCCGTCTTCACAGGCCGCATTCTCCTGGAACTGATGTTCAACCAGCGCCTGAAGAACGACTTCGGCGAGTTTATCCTTCCGGGGAAGAATCCCGGCGTCCGCCACTTCACCGCCGACATTCCCGGATCCGGCGGGAAGACCGTCGGCGTCCGCGCTGTCTCCATCGGCCAGGACCCGCGCGGCTTCGTCCACGGCCCGAACAGGCCGGACTACGTGCGCCTGGACGACATCCAGAGCCGCAAGCGGGCCAAGAGCCGCAAGTTCGTGCGCGAGGCCGTCGAGTGGATCACCCAGGACCTGCTCCCCGCTCTGGCCGAGCACTACTCCTGCGTGGTCGTGGCCACGCCGCTGAACACGCAGTGCGTGGCCAGCACCCTGGAGAAGGGCAGCGACGACGTGGGCTCCGTTCGGACGTTCAAGTTCCCGGCGGAGGAGCGCGGCCGCCCGACCTGGAAGTCCGCCTTCCCGGCCGCCCGCCTGGCCAAGATCAAGAAGACCATCGGCTCTACGGCCTACGCGCAGGAATACCTCCTGATCCCGCAGGCCCTGGACGAAAAGATATTCCGCGAGGAGTGCATCAAGAATTACGAGCCGGAGGAGCTGATCGGCGTCCGGTTCGCCTACGTGTTCAGCTGGACCGATCCGTCCGTGAAGCACGAGGAGAAGCACTGCTACAAGGCGACCATCTGCGCGGGCATCACCGACGAGGGGGCGATCTACGTCCTCAAGGCGCGGATCCGCAAGGAGTCCGTCTCCCGGATGGTGGACAGCATGTACCTCATCTACACCGCCTGCAATCCGTCGTGGATGTTCTACGAGGATAACGGCGGCCAGGCGCTCCTGGCCGAGGTGCTGGACGCCAAGGCCGAGCAGGAGGGATACCACATCCCGCGCCGCGCCGAGACCAACACAATCCACAAGGACACCCGCATCGAGGGTACGCTCTCCGCACCCATCGAGAACGGCGTGATCCGCTTCCATAAAGCCGACCCGGACCAGAAGGAGTTGATCGACCAGCTCCTGCAGTTCCCCGACGGGGAATACAAGGACGGCCCCGACGCCCTGGAGGGCGTGGTCCGCAAGCTCCAGGAGTACGCCCGCAAGCGCCGCGCGGGGATGCCCAAGACGGGCCACCCGCGCTCTTCGGCTCGGGTACTGCGGGGGTATGAATGAGCCGCAAGCACAGGAACTTCCAAAACTGGGGGCCGGGCACCAAGACCGACAAGGTGTCGGAAGGCCTCGCCGACCGGCCCGAGGTGAACCTCGCGGGCGGCGACCACTTCGCCACCCGCGCCCGCGCCAACGACTTCGTGCGCCTTATGCGCACGCTCCCGGATCCCGACCCGATTCTCCGCAAGATGGGTAGGGGCATTTCTGCCCTGCAAGAACTCTTGACCGATAGCCACATGGAGAGCGTGTGGAGCGTTCGATGCTCCACGGTTTCCGGATCGGAATGGTTCATCGAAGCAGGAGCCGACGGGAAGCGCGAGCAGGAGGCTGCCGACGCCTTTGCCGAGCAGCTCTCTGCCCTGGATATCCCGCGCGTCATCGAGGAGATGATGGACGCGGTCGCCTACGGCTATTCGCCGCTGGAAGTACTCTGGCAAATCGACGGCGTCCGCTGGGGCATCGGCGGCATCGTCGGCAAGCCCCCGCAGTGGTTCGAGTTCGACCAGGAGAACCGCCTGGTGTTCCGCACTGGCGCCGTGGGCATCGAGGAGATACCGGAGAATCGCTTCCTCCTTGTTCGCCACCGCCCGAGCTACGCCAACCCCTACGGGGACAAGGTGTTCTCCAAGTGCTTCTGGCCGGTGACCTTCAAGAAGAACGGATTCCGCTGGTGGACGGTATTCGTTGAGAAGTACGGCGGCGCGTTTATGTACGGCAAGTACCCGAACAACGCCGGGGAAGAATACAAGACCGAGCTGCTCGGTGCCTTGGAGAAGATGATATCCGACGCGGTCGCCATCGCTCCGGAGGGATCGGAGATCACTATCGAGGCCCTGGCGAATAAAGGCAGCGTGTCGAACGTGCACGCCGAGTACATCGCCATGGCGAACGCCGAGATCTCCAAGGCTGTCCTTGGCCAGACCCTGACCACCGAGATCGGCGACAAGGGAAGCTATGCCGCGTCCAAGACGCACAACATGGTGCGCGAGGATTTGGCCGCCGCCGACCGCCGCCGGATCGCCTCAGCCTTCAACCGGTTGGCCTCGGTCTTCACCTTCTACAACTTCGGCTCCGAGGTGGTCCCGCCGGTCTTCTCGTTCGTGAAGGACGAAGACCTCCAGCCAGCCCGCGCCGAGCGTGACGTGAAGCTCTATGCCCTCGGCTGGCGGCCGAAGAAGAGCTACATCGCCCGCGAGTACGGGATACCCGAAGACGACTTTGATCTGGCGAGCGCCCAGCCCGCCGGGTTTTCCCGCGCCGCTTCGGCGCTGATACCCGAGAGCGAGCACCCGGAGGATTGTTCCTGCGGATGCCGCGATGACGCGGGCGAGCGCAGACCGGCCAAGAAAAGCCCCGGTCTGTTCGCCCGTCTCGCTTCCCTGTTCTCCAAGACCAAGGAGGACAAGGAGCGGGAGAAAGACGACCGGCTCGTCGGCGACTTCGAGAAGTCGACCATGAAGTCGGCCCAGGAGGAAACGGATGAAGCCGTCGACGCCCTTATCGGGGCCGCAGGCTCGGCGGAGACTTTTGAAGATGCGGTTGCGGCTATTGCGACTGCGTATGGTCGCCGCTCTCCTTCGCGGTGCGCGGCTCTGCTTGACGAGGTTCGCTATGCGGCAAGCCAGGTAGGAGCCCGCCGTGGCTGATCGTATCCCCGATCCGGCCGAGGCCAAGCGCTACCTCTCGCGCAAGGCTGTGGTGGAGACCGAAGACTGGGACGAGCTGAAGTGGGGCGAACACGCCCACGCCTTCACCGTCGCCCATTCTCGGGACGCCGCCGTGCTGGACGATATCTTCGGGCTCCTCAATGACGCCATGGCTAATGGCGAGAGCTACGAGACCTTCCGAAAGGGCTTGCGCGGCCTCATGGAGGACAAGGGCTGGTACGGCAGGCAGGACAAGGGGTCAGAGGACGAAGAGTACATCAACTGGCGGACGAAGCTCATTTACCACGTCAACCAGCGCACCGCCTACGAGGCGGGCCGGTATCGCCAGCAACTGCGCGGTGCCGCGCTCCGGCCGATCTGGGTCTACAAGTCCAAGCTCGTCGGGAGCAATCGCCGCCAGGATCACGTGGCCCTGCACGATAAGGCGCTTCGGTACGACGATCCCTTTTGGGACACGTACCGTCCGCCGAACGGATGGGGCTGCGAGTGCTCCGTGGTGACCTTGAGCGAGTCGGGCGCCGAGCGCGAAGGGATCGAGGTGATCTCCTCCGGGTCCGACGGACAGCCCCCAGCGCTCATGGGGCCGGACGGCCGGATGGTGGACTGGGGAGAGTTCGCTCCCGAGGAGTGGCGGTACAACCCCGGCCGCGAGGCCCTGGCTCCGAACTTCGGCAGCTACGAGAACCTCGCCCGGACGCGGATGTCGGACGGCCGCACCGCCCTGCGCCATGCCGTGGACCGCTACCGCGCCGACATGGACGGCACGCGCATGACCGAGGGCGAGTTCAAGAAGACCCTGGACCGTATGGTGGAGAAGGACTACGCGCCCCAGGAGATTCTCTACCAGGTGGGGAACCTGGACTCCGACCGCTTCGCCGCCATGGAGAAGGCCGGGGTCGGCGACTCGAAGATCATGGCCACCGACGGCGCGCTGTACCACGGCACGGCCGACAAGGTGGCCCGTCAGAAGATCCCGAGCGGACGCTTTGAAGAGCTGTACAAGACCCTTCAAAGCCCCGAGCGAATATACGAGAACGGCCGTCCGGATCACCCGGAGCAGGGCCGCGAGTTCCACTTCGTCAAGGACACCGGAGACGGGAAGGTTCTGAAGGTGGTGCTCAAGCAGGCGTCGCCGGAAACCGCCTTGCGGATCCGGACGATGGGACTGGTGGAGGATCAATACGCGGGAGGGCAGTTTGAAAAGGTGTGGTAGCCGCCGGGCGGAATTTGCGTCCGCTGCATCCCCGGCCGGATCGCTCCGGCAAGGCCGTGCTCTGGATATGGTCCTCAACGGCCACCAGTTCGAGTATAGCGCCGCTTTGCGCGGCGATCAAGGAGGAATGCGATGAGCATCAAAGGCGCCCGGTTCTGGAACGATCGGGACCATTACTATACGCAGACGAACAACCCGACCGAGGAGATTCTCCGCAAGCGGTCGGACGGAAATTGGCTCGTTTCCTGCGGCCCCTCGGCGGCGGTCTCTTGCCTGTCCGCCATGGGGCACGATGTGGCGGTCACGTGCCCCGGCTCCTACGCCCCCCAGCCAGAGGAGGTCTTCATGGACTTCTTCAACGACCCAAGGAACTACGACGCGCTCCGCGTTGCCCGGCCGGAAACCGACCCGAAGGACTGGCACGGAAACGAGATTCCCCAGTTCTACCCGGTAGCGGTCCCGGCGGTGTTCGGCGTTCGCGCGGACTTCTCCTGGTGCAACGACATCGACCGCGTCGCCACGAGCCTGCGGGAAGGCAACGCCGTCCAGCTGTGCCTGGTCAAGCCCGGCCACTACGTGGCGGCCGTCGCCTGGGACGAGGCCGCGCGGGAGCTGATCTTCAACGATCCGTGGCCCGGCCGCTTCGCCGACAAGGACGGCTTCAACCGGAGGATGAGCGAGGCGGAGTACCGCGCGAACGTGAAGCCGTTCGTGATCGTGTACGGGGGCAAGATAGGTGCGTAACGGGGCTAAGTATAGCAAAAAAGCTATACACGCGAGAAAGGCCGTAAACGGGCGCGAAACGGGAAAAGGGTATCCAACTGCCACCATGGAGGGGTCAATCGAAATTAAAGGCGAATTAAAGCCAATTAAAGGGTATCTCCAACGATTGACCGGAGCCGCTTTCCCGTCTTTTGCCCCAAAAGGGAGGGCGTATGCCTGAGATCATGATTTTCAAGACCGGGAAGTACCCGCAGGGCGACTGGCCCAAGGAGCGGGTTCAGCGGATGGTCGACGCCTACGATCCGGACAAGGGCATCGAGGCGGCGGTGGTGATCGGCCACAGGTTCTACGCCGACACCGACGAGGCGCAGTTCGCCCATGGGTGGGTCAAGAGCCTGCGCATGGACGGCTCCGGGAAGGTTTACGCGGACATCCCCGAGTTCTCCTCGGACGCCAAGAAGGCGATGGCGGAGAAGAAGCTCCGCTACGTGTCCTCGGAGATCTTCGAGTTCGACAAGCTCGATCCCGACCAGCCGCCGTATCTGCGCGCCGTAGCGCTCCTGGGCCGAGACACCCCGGCGATTTCCACCACCAGACTCCCGAGTCTTTTCGGCCTTCTGGGCGACGGGGCGATGAGCACGGTGGACGAGAAGCAGCATATCGCGGCCTTCACCCGCAAGGTGAGCGCCGAAGAAATGAGCACCCTGTCGTCGGAAGGACGGCAAGAGGAAACCCAGAACCTACAGGAGGAAGACATGGGTGAGGTTGAGAAACTGCAGGCAGAGCTTGCGAAGAACAACGAACAGCTCGCCGCCTTCCGCAGGGAGAACGAAGAGCTGAAGTCCGCCGGGAAAAAGAACGACGCGACCGCTTTCTTCGGGAAGCTGCGGGACGAGGGCAAGCTCGCCCCGGCGCTGTTCGACCGCGCCGTGGCGTTGGACGCGAAGCTCGGCGACGAGGACCGCAAGGAATTGCGCGCCCTGTTCGGCGAGCTTTCCACCACGGTCGATCTGACCGGCGCGCACGCGGCGGACAAGAAGAGGGCCGGAAGCCCTCAGGCGGGAAGCGCTCCGCTCACCGCCAAGATCAAGGCCTTCCAGGCCGAGAAGAAGCTGGCCACCTTCGCCGACGCGGCCGCCGCGCTCTACGCGGAGAAACCCGAACTTTTCGATGAGGAAGGAGATCAGGCATGAGCAATCGCAGACCGTACATCGCCGAGTCGGCCATCGCCCCCGGGACCGGAGTGGTCCAGGGGACGGCCGAGAACCAGGTCAAGGCGCCGGGCTCCGGCGGCTCGGGCGACTTCATCGGGGTGTACCCCTTCGAGGCCAACGAGGCCAAGGCCGCCGGAGACTCCGTCGGCATCGAGCTTGATGACGTGGTCAAGGTGCTCGCGGGCGGTTCCGTGACCGCCGGGAAGAAGGCGGCCCTCAAGGCCGATACCTCCGGAACCTTCGTCAACGTCGCCACCACCGCCGGGGCGCATCCGACCTGCGGCACGTTCCTCCAGTCCGGCTCCGCCGGGGAGTACGTGGACATGATCGTGGAACGCGGAAGCGTTACCGTCCCGGCGTAAGCCAAGGAGGAGAGTGAACTATGGGCAGAGAAAAAGGATTCGTCAGTCCGCTCCTGAGCAATCTCGCGAGCGACCATTCGACCAAAGCGCGGGAGGGCCTCGTCGGCCCCATCATCTTCCCGCGCATCCCGGTGGGCAAGCCCTCCGGCAAGTACGCGACCTTCAGCGCGGAGACCGCCTTCAAGGTCCCCGACACCACCATGGCCGGAGAGCGCGCCCGCGCGGCGGAGTTCGCCGCCGCTGGCGAGATGGTCTCCTTCGCGACCAGCGCCCACGGGCTGAAGAGCTTCATCGACGAGGCCGACCTGGAGTTCATGGACGGCCCGTTCAAGCTCTGGGAGAGGCGCAAGGTGGAACTCCTCACGGCCAAGCTGGAGCTGGCCCAGGAGAAGCGGATCGCCGACACGATCCTCGCCCTCGCGGGCCGCTCGGCAGCTCTTTCCGGGACCGGCACGGCCAAGACCAACAAGTGGGCCAACGCCTCCGACACCCTCGGCGGCGACCCCTACGCGGCTATCGTCGACGCCATCGCGGCCCTGTTCTACAGGCCGAACCTGATGGTGATCCCCGAGGCCGTCTACGACGCCATCGAGTTCCACCCCCGGCTCATCAGCAAGCTCGGCGAGGCGAATCTCGTGAAGAAGGTGGACGAGGCCAACCTCTCCAAGCTCTTCCGGATCGACCGCGTCGTCATCGCCAAGGGTAAGGCGGACTTCGGCAAGCGCAACAGCTCCAAGACCGTCACCCTCTCCGGGCTCTGGGGAAACAACGTGGTGCTCGCCTACGCCAGCGACGTGTGGGACGAGCCCTGCGCGGGAAAGACCGTTTCGGTCAACTACCCGCAGGCCGACAACAACGGCTTCGTGGTCCGTACCTGGGACGAGGAAGACGGCGGCGTGCTGGGCGGAGAGTACGTCCAGGTCGCGCATGACACGACGGAGCTCGTGGTCGCCCCCGAGCTGATCTACAGCATCAAGGACGTGCTCTGATCGCCTGAATAGGGCGACCAGGAGCGGCGGGAAAAGAGGAGTCGAGCTATGGCCTACTGCACCATCACCGATCTGCAAGCCGCCTACGGCGAGGACAAGATCAGCGCCTGGAGCCGCATGGACCCGGACGCGGTGGACAGGGCCATAGCGGACGCCGGGGCCGAGATAGATGGGTACCTGCTTTCCGGCGGGTACCCGGTTCCTCTTGAAGGCCCTCCTGCGAACGTCAAGAAGTACTGCATCGACATCGCCGCCGCCAACCTCATCGTGGGTGTCGGCGTCTTGAAGGACGACCCCGGCGGAACCGCCGTCGTCGAGCAGGCTAAGGCGGCCCGGCGCTACCTGGAGAAGGTGGCGGAGGGAAAGTTCCGGATCCCCGGATACGCCCAGGAAGGCGAAACCGCGCGCCCCCCGTCGGGGAACGTGCAGGTGTCGTCCTCGCCGCGACTTGATCTTCGGGGGTACTGATGGCCGGGGCGGGAATAGAGGCCCGGTTCGACGAGCGGGAGTTCCAGGCGATTCTGACCGCCCTCTCGCGCGCCGCCATGCCGGACCTGAAGGCCATCGCCGACTTCGCGGGCGGCGAGCTTGACTACATCGCCAAGCAGGCCTTCGAGAAAGAGCAGGACCCCGTCACCGGGGCGGCGTGGAGGCAGCTAAAACGGCCGCGCAAGGACGGGTCGGCACGGCCCATCTTGAACGCGGGCGGGCAACTCAAGCGCTCCCTGGTGTGGGAAGCATTTCCGGACGGGTCGGTGATCTACGGATCGAACATGATCTACGCCCGGATTCATTTGAAGGGCGGACGTGCGGGGCGAGGCCAGAAGGTCAACATCCCCGCGCGGCCGTACATGGGAGTACCGGCGGATTTCGACCGCCGCATCCTGAACGATCCGGCAATTCTTGAATTGCTCGGGCTGGGAGGCTGACATGATCAAAGAGGCGAAGGATCTACTCACGGCCGTTGTGAACGCCCGTGTGCCTGCCGCCACCGTCGTCAGGTCGGCTTCCGAGGAGTCACGTGCTGTCATGGCCCGCAAGTGGCCGCTGGTGTCGTTGATCACCAACCCCGGTGTCTTCGATGGAGCCGAGGCAAAACTGGTCCGGTATTTCGACTCGGTAGCGAAGATGTGGAAGCAGCGCTATGTGCGCGGCAACCGCGTCTTGCCGATCCTGGTGCGGTGCTGGGCGGAGGGAGAGGACGCGGCCGACGCATTGTTCAGCCGCATCCTTCCGGCGATTCCCAGCCGCTGGGAGTATGACGACTTTTCCGGAACCGTGGAAATCTTCGCCGAGGAGCATTCGGACCATACGGGCAACACGGCGAAGCTGTACCTGTCCGTGGTGGAGGTTCGGTTCTCCATCCCGGCGGCCCTGGAAGAGGGCGTGATTCCTACCATTGACCAGATCGATATCGCGCCTGGAGAGGTCGCGAGTCCGCAAGCCTAAGGAGGGCTTATGTCGAACGAAAGCAAGGACGGCCAAAAAGACGCCGTCGATACGAGGCAGAAAGGGCCGGTGCTCCTTCTTACGGTCGAAGAGCACGCCAAACGGCAAAAGCTGACCGCTCCGATCTTCTCCGCTGTCATGCAGTCAAAAGGCTGGGCAAGTGGCAAGAAGGTCTCCAAGAGCGAGTTTGAAGGGGCTATAAACGCCTTTTTGGACTCCCCTATGGGAGGTAGAAAATAATGTTACCCGGCGTAAAGAACACCATCAAAGACGGCGCCATGGGCGTGCTCGGCGCCGATGCCACCGGCATCTTCGCCGCCGTCGGCGTCTCCGCCCTGCACGGTCAGGGCATCCTGACTTTCACCGATCCGGACAAGGTGGATGCGGCGCTCGGCGACGGGCCTCTTCGCGATCTGATCGTGAGCGCCCTGTCCATCGCGAAGACCACGGTCTACGCTGTGGCCCTTGAAGGCTCTACCCCCGGCGTCCTCTCGGCAGTCACTCCCGGATCCGGGAATACCGGAACCGGATCGATTAGCGTGTCCGGGACTCCCCGGAACGAATACGACGTTTCCGTGGAGATTCTCTCTGCTGGAGCCCTTAACGTTGCCACGTTCCGCGTCACGGTGGACGGGCTTCCCGGCAAGAGGCTGACGGTTCCCGATACTCCCGGAACCTACCTCATCCCCGGTACGGGCATCACCATCTCCTTCCTTCCTGGCGCGACCGGCTTTGCCGAAGGCGACACCTTCGCCTTCACTTCGACCGCCCCGGCGGCGACGAACGGCGAAGTGATCACGGCCATCGACACCATCCTCGCGGCGAAGCTCGACATCGAGTGGATCGCCGTCGCCGGAATCTCCGACGCCGCCCTCTGGGCCGCGCTGGCGACCAAGGCCGAGGGCGCTGCCGAAATCTACCAGTACCTCTTCTTCGTCGCCCAGGCGCGATACAAGACCAGCGCGGAAAGCGTCGACCAGTGGGTTGCGGCCCTCGCGGGAACCGAGCGCGGTACCGTGGCCTCCACGCGCCTCCAGGTGTGCGCGGGCTGGATCGAGGAATCAGACCCGAGCGGCCAGGTGGACGTACGCGGGCTCATTGGCACCTACTGCGGCAAGCTCGCCGCGCGCAACGTGCACCAAGGGCCGGACGCCGTCCGGTACGGCGCCGTCACCGCCGCCACCGCCCTCGCCCCGGCGGGGATCAACGACGGTCACATCGAGACCCTTAAGAACGCAGGGTACGTGACGGCTCGGACCATCATCGGGCTCACCGGGATCTACGTGACCTCGGGGCAGATGATGAGCGAGGAAGGCAGCGACTTCGACCTGGTCGAACGCCGCCGGGTCATGGACAAGGCCTGCCGCCAGGTGCGCACCGCCCAGCTCGTCTGGGTGAACGACGCGGTCAAAGTCGGTGCCGACGGCTCCCCCGAGGGCATCCAGATGCTCGTGGCGCAGAGCGAGAGCCCGCTCAAGACCATGATCACGAACGGCGAGATTTCCGACGGCTACGTCGTGGTTCCGGACGGCCAGAACATCCTGTCCACGAAGAAGTTGAATACCAAGGTGCGCATCGTGCCGCTCGGCAAGATCGCGTACATCGAGAACGAGATCGCGTTCTCCAACCCCG
This sequence comes from Spirochaetota bacterium, assembly GCA_023443865.1. Lineage (GTDB taxonomy): Bacteria > Spirochaetota > Spirochaetia > Treponematales > Treponemataceae > Teretinema. The sequence goes on from JAEZST010000011.1 coordinate 466,566, forward strand.
CCCTGGGAGGTGAAGCATGATTAACGGCAACGTCTACGACTTCGAGTCGATCAAGGTCCTGTTGCCGACCGGCATGGTGCTGATGCTCGAAAGCGTCAGCTACAAGGACAAGAAGGACGACGAGGTTATCACCGGGGTGAACAACCTCCCGATAGGCATCGGAAGGGGCGAGTACTCCGGCGAGTGCGAGCTGGAAATCTCGCGCTCGGAATACGAGAAGCTGGATATCTTCGCGTCCACGAGCGGCGGTTTCTACAACATGCCGCCCATCCCCGTAGTGGTGAGCTACGGGCAGGCCCTGCAGGCCCCGATCACCGACACCCTCATGGTCCACTTCACGGAGCGCGACTTCTCCGCCTCGAAGGGCGACAAGAACCTGAACATCCCGCTCAAGGGGGCGTTGACCGCGCCCATCATCTGCAACGGCCGACCGGCGTACACGCCGTACCTGTAAAAGGAGAACCGAATGAAGATCGAGAAAGAACAGCTCGAACAGCTGAAGAAGGACCATCCTGCCGGGATCTACGAGGGCGCCATCGCCTTCAACGACGAAGGCGACAAGCTCCACGAGGTGGAGTTCCTCTACCGGAAGCCGATAACGGCCGACATCGAGGCGCACTCCAAATCCGCCCAACGGAATCCGCTGGTGGCGAACCTGAACATCCTGCAGTCCCTGATCGTCTATCCCGAGGCGGCCCCGATCATCGACAAGGTGCGGGACTATCCGGCAGCCTACGGACGCTTCGTGGATGAAGCGATCAGCCCTTTCTTCGGGGCCAACGTTACGGTCAAGAGCCGGAAGCTGTAAGCAGCATCACCAGGATCCGCCTGTTCGTCAGGCGGTTCCTTGGTGAGGACATTTCGGGGGCCGACATCGACCTGCTCATGAGCAAGTACGAGGAGGCCAGGGTCATGCGCGAGTTCGAGGTGGGCGTCATGCAAGACGCAATCGTTAAGGCATTCGGAGGCGGTGGAAGGTGAATTTCAATAGTTCGATCACGCTGATGTTCAAGGACGCCTTCTCTTCCGGCTTTACGCAGGCAAAGAACAGCTTTGCCGGAATGAAAGACGCGCTCGGCGAGATCAACCAGAACCAGGAAATGAACCGCATGGCCGCCGATCTCTCGATGATGACGTCCATGACCGAGCCCATGCGCCAGGCGCTCTCCGGAGCCTTGGACGAACCGTCCCGTATCGCGGCGACCCTGGATTCCTCGCTCAAGAATATTCAGGCCGTCACCGGCAACACCGCCCAGGAGATGGCGGGACTCCGCCAGGAGTTGCTCGCCGTCGGCGGCAAGGCAATCGCCGGGCCGGAAGCGGTGACTGCCGCGTACTACGATGTGGCGGGCGGTGTCGCGGACGTGTCCGCCCGAATGGCTACCCTGAAAGCCTCCGTAGCGTTGGCCGAAGCGGGACAGGCGGATCTTGGAACCGCCACGAACGGCCTCATCAAGGTAATGAACGCCTACGGCTTCTCGGCCGACAAGGCTGATTTCGCGGCGGACGTGTTCACCCAGACCGTCGGCATGGGCGTCGGCTCGATGGACGAGTTCGTCGCCGCCATGAGCCCAATAGCGGGCCTCACGGCATCGGTTGGCGTCGGATTCGACGAGGTTGGTTCAGCGATGGCGTTCATGACCAGCAAGGGTCAGACTGCGGGCGTCGCCGGGAACCAGCTGAAGGCGGCGATCACGTCGCTGCTCAACCCGAACGAAACCCTGAACAAGCTTCTCCAGTCCATGGGGATCGCCTCCGGCTCGGCCATGCTCAAGCAGTACGGTCTGGCCGAATCGCTCAACATGATTCAATCGGCGGCAGGCGGCAGCCAGGACGCCATGGCCAAGGCCCTCGGATCAACCGAGGCCCTGCAGGGCGCCATCGCCCTGACGCAGGATTCCTTCAATAGCTTCGCCGTAGATTTCGGCGAAGGGGCCGACGGCATCACCGCAAAAGCGCGGGCCATCCAGCTTGAATCCATCGAAGCGAAAATGAAGCGCCTGGAGGCGGTCTCCGGATCCCTACAGGCGCAAATCGGCGGCGACGTGAACGAGATCAAGGGATTCTTCCTCGACGTGAAGATCGGCTTCCTTGAGAACTTCGCGGCGCCGCTCATGAATAGTCCAATCGGACCGGCCATGTCCAAGATCACCGCCTACGTCGGAATGGGCGCCAAGGCGGTGCTCGACATGGGTTCAGGCGCCCTCAGTACCGCCGCCCAGCTTTCGGTGCTCACCGCGAACATCCAGAACGCGGGTGGTATCGCCAAACTTTTCAAGGGGACGCTCGGTCTGCTCGGGGCACCGTTCAAGTCGGTGATCTCCCTCGCGGGTGGATTCGTCACCAAGCTCTTCGGCATCGGCGCGTCCTCGGCGACGGCCGCAGGAGGCACGGGGGCCTTTGGAGCGGCCAGCGCCGGCGCCTCTGGCGGAATCGGCGTCGCAACCGGCGCCACCACTGCCTTCGGCGCGAGTATGTGGGCGGCCGTCCTTCCGGTTCTCGCCGTCGTCGCGGCCATCGCCCTGGTAGCGGGCGGAGTCTACCTCCTCGTGAAGAACTGGGACGCGGTCTCCGGCTTCTTCGGCGGGCTATGGGAAGGCATCAAGGGGATATTCTCGTCAGCTTGGGATTGGCTCGTAAACCTTTTCCGAAGCGGCATTGAATGGATAAAAGGGATCATTTTCGGAACTTCCGACTGGATCCTCGCGGCGGTCGCGTTGTTTTTCCCGTTCATCGGGATACCGGCTCTCGTGATCAAGAACTGGGAAGGGATAACGGGCTTCTTCGCGAATCTGTGGACTGGTCTTGTGTCCGGTTTCTCCGCTGCCTGGGAATCGATCACCGGTTTTTTCTCGAACCTGTGGGTCGGCGTGAAAACAGGCATCACGGCCTTCGTCGGGTGGGCGACGGGGATCATCGACTTCTTCCTCGCGCCGTTCCGTGCCATCTCCGAAGGCATCGCCCGAATCTTCGGCGGCATCAAGGATGTGGTCGGCGGGGTATTCGACAAAGTCGGCGGCGTACTCGGGAAGATTGGCGGAGCGTTCAAGGGCCTTGTCGGCGAAAGCGCCGCGTCCGGAAGTGCCATGACCGGAGCATTCGCCCAGGGTATCCAGGCAAACGCCGGAGCCCCGTCGGCGGCGTTCGGCGCATCTCTCCAGGGTATCGGTTCCCAGATGCCGCACTCCGACGCCGACAAGGGACCGCTCTCCAGGCTCACGGCTTCCGGCCGGGCGCTCACGGACACGTTCGCCTCTGGCATGGACCCTTCAACGCTCGAAGAGCGTGCGGCCCTTGCCTTTGGCGCAGCCGCTCCTAAGGGCGATGCCCCGTTGATTGATTTTCCCGCCCCAGCCTCGCAGGCTCCGGATGGCGGCGCGCGAACGGTGCATATCCAGAATCTATACCTACAGGCCGAAGACTGCCGAACCCTGTTCGACTTCATCCGCCAGATCCAGCATGCGGTCTACAGGCCTGAGGAGGTCCCCGTATGATGCTCGCCGTCGACTCCGGGCAGGGGATCATCAAAATCGGATCTCCTCCCCAGAAACTGCCGGGAATCCTTGAGTCCATCAATGTTGGTGGGTCGCTGATCATCGACAACGCCCAAGCGCAAGGGCAGTCAGGGACCACTCGAACCATTCACGGATGGAACGATGCCGACGTGTCGATAACGCTCGCGCTCATCGACGATGTGAATACGAAGATTGACCGCTTCGCCTGCCTGGCGAAGATCGTGTCCATCTTCAAGAAGGTGACCGACTCCGGAACGCCGGAGGTGTATACGCTCAATCACCCGATGACCTCGGCGTGGGGCGTACGGCAGCTTCTCTTTTCTGACTTGAAGTCGTCGGAGTCGAGGGGCAAGAAGAAGATTTCCGTGACGCTTGAGTTCGTCGAGCACAACAGCACGGTGGCGACGAGCCAGCAACGCAAGGCCGATTCGAGCGCCGCGCAAACTCAAGAGGCCTCTGCCGCGCAAACGCCGGAGCTATCTCGGCAGCAGGAAATCGAAGCCAAGAGACTGGAGCGTCAGTATGCAAGAGTCTGATCGCATCCAGTTTCCGGTGCTCGAAGTGTCCATCGGTGGTTCCGTTGTTTCGCGCCGCCCCTCGGCCTTCGACCTTGTCACCGATTCCGGCTTCCCGTCGGTCATGGCCCGGATTTCATACCCTGCCGACGTTTCGTCGGGCAAGAAGGGAGACGAAATAGCCGTGTCCGTGGCCGTCGGCGGAGATAAGAGCCTGCTCTTTACCGGCGAGGTCTACGACGCGAAGGTGCGCGGCGCGTATCGGGAGCTGGCGCTCACCGACGGATACAAGCGCCTCTGGGATACCACCATTACGCCCGCGTATCGAAAGGAAAAAGCCTCGGTGATCCTGCAGGACGCCCTGGAAGCGGCAGGGATTTCCTCGTCATCCATCACCTGCCCGAGCGTTGAGCTTGCCCGGTTCTCCTCGCCATCCGGCTCCGTTAGCGCGTGCATCTCGCTTCTGATCAAGGCCTTGGAAGAACACGGACACCCCGGCCTCCGGTACTTCTTTGACTCGAAGAACGTCTTTCGGTTCGGAACCATCGACGATACCGGCATCAATGAAGGAGCCGTTGTTTCTCTCAAAACCGGCCGGAACATCCTTCAGAAGGGCGCCGGTTGGGTGGAAGTTCTCCCGGTGGCTATCCGTCATTCCCAGATGATAACCATCGACGGAACGAAGGTGCTGCCCTATCGCACGGAGCTGCATATTTCCCGTGAGCGCTCACGACTCATGCTCTGGGTGAAGGCGGCCGCATGAATCCCGGCGACGAGGTCATGAAGAACCTCCTAGACGCGATGTTGCCGAATCGCGCTGCCCCCACGCTTGCGCGCGTGATAAAGGCTCACGAGGGGCCGGGAAAAACGGCGTACTCCGTCGACGTGCGCGTCGTGGCGGCCGGTACGTTCGAGGAAACGGATCAGGTGATCGCCGAAGTGCCCATCTCGCCGATCTGGGCGGGGAAAAGCGGGAAAGGGCTGTACGCCATCCCGCCAGAGGATTCGCTGGTCGTCGTTTCCTTCATCGGCTGGAATCCGGCATATCCCTACGTTTCGGGAATCTATTCCGACGAGTACGAGGCCGGAGAATTTGCAAAGGGTCAGCTGATCATCACCGACGGTGAAGGGCTGAAGCTCGGCGTCGATGTTGATTCGCTGTTCATGTTCGAGACGAAGAACCAGAGCCTGAAGGCGATCCTGGAGAAGGTAATCGATGAAGTTGTGGCCATGAAAACGATGGGCCCGCCACCCCGGCACAAAGTGTCGCCGGAGTCAGTTAATAAGCTCCTGGCTATCAAGCAGGACATTGCTGACCTATTGAAGTGAGGATTTCATGTTGGATGCGACGGTATTAAAAGGTGAATTAAAGCCAGCCCTCATTGCCTTTTGGGAGACAACCAATGATGGCGATGCGGGCATGTCCACAGAAGAATACGCTGACCAATTCTCTCAGATCATCGCTGAGAAAGTTGTTGCGCATATCAATGCAAACGCGGTGGTCACTGGCCAAGCTGGGCCGTACCCGCTCGCCAACGGGAAGGTCACCTAATGGACTATGGAACCGACATGCTCCTCGTCGATGACGATATCTCCTTTACCGCCGATGGTGACGTGGAAATTGTTTCCGGCCCTGCGTGCGTGGCACAGGACATCGACCAGGAGCTGAAGATAGTACCGGGTGCGCTGATCTGGGACCCGGCCGCAGGGAGCAGCTTGCTCCTGATGCTGAATGATGTGGAGAGCGACTCGGCTGCCGTGACGGCGGAACTTGAGCGGGTGGCCATTGCCGACCCGCGCGTGGATCCGACGACCGTGTCGGCGGAAGAGCGATCCGACGGAAAGTACCGGCTTGAGTTCACGCCGGTGGCCGCTATCGAGCCAGAAACGCTTGATTTCGACTTGACCAAGGGAGAGTGATATGGCCGAGAGCTGGATAGATGCCGACGAGGCCACCATCAGAAACGACGTGGTGGAGATCGCGAAGGCAGAGACGGGCCTGACGAGCTTCAAGAGCACGGGTGTTCTTCGTGGGTTGCTTGAGGTCATCGTCAGGGTTGTAGCTCACATCTACGCGACCGCGATCAATCCGGTATACGCGAACGCCTCTCTCGACGGAGCGACCGGCGTATTCTTGTCTCTTTGGGGGCTGATGCTCGGAGTCGCACGTAAACAGGAGGAGAATGCTATCGGATCGTTCAGCGCCTCGGCATACGGCGACGGATCGGTTCCAGCCGGTGCCTGGGCGGTCGTCGACGGTACTGACCTTCGATACAAGGTTTCCGCAACCGTAACATTCCAGGCTGGCGTCCCGTTTTCTCTTCCCGTTACCGCCGAGCATGCCGGAAGCGAGTACAACATCAGTCCTGGCACGGTGGTGCGGCTGACCCGCGTCGTCCCAGGCTTCGATTCCGTTACCGTTGGGACCGGATGGATCACGACTCTCGGGCAGGATATCGAAACGGACGACGCCTACCGCGCCCGTATTAAGGATCGCTGGCGAAGCCAGAGCCTTGGCGATACAAAGGAAGTCTACAAGTACTACGCCGAATCGGTTGACGGTGTCCGTGCGGCCAAAATAATCCGGACTCCGCGCGGACCCGGAAGCACCGACGTGGTGGTTGCTGCCGTGAATGGTATTCCCGGCTCGGAGTTGATCGCGGCCGTCGAGCAGGCGCTTTATGCCCATGAGTTGATGGGCTTCGACGTACAGGTCAAGGCCCCTGATGTAACGGCGGTATCAATACAGATCGAGTATACCGGATCCGCCGCAGTGGCCGACATCCGGTTGATTGCCGAAAACTACGTCTACGGACTCGGAATTGGCGGACGCCTGAAGGTTCGCGAGTTATACGCCCTCTACGATGCCGCCGAGGTCGACACCATAGAGATCCTCACGCCCGACCGCGATGTGCAGTCCGACGAATCAGGAATCATCACCGCGACCGTCTCTGTGGTGAAGGTGGCGTGATGAAAGAATGGATCGAAAAGAACATCGCCCCTCCAGGGATAACGAAAAAGAATCGCGGAGCCGTATTTTCGGTTATCGGAAAGACGTTTGGCGTGGTAAAGGATGACGCCCTCAAGTCTTTCTATGCGCACTTCCCGTATCTCAGTGACGGGAAGAAGCTGGCCCAGCACGGCAAGGCCTTGTTCGTTCCCCGGCTATCACACGACAGCGACGACGAATACCGCAAGCGCGTGGCGACGGCGTCCTTCTATCACGCCAGAGCCGGGGAGCGATCCTACAACCTGGAACAGCTCACGGAACACTTCGGAAGCAGGTATCTCCTCACCGAAGAGTTCCTGCAAATCTACGTCAAGATCCTCGACCTGAACGATGAAGACCGCCTTTGGGTCATGAGCTTTCTGGACGAAACGCTGAACCCGAACATTTCGCTCACCATAGCCGACTGGTTCAAGTTCGTTGAGAACATCGCGATGTACGACCGGCCGGCGGTCGCCGTCGTGCAGAAAGATCGCGATGTGTACCCGAGTGGGCTTCGGTATGACGGAAGGATTCTGCACGATCACGGCCGCGAGATTTTCCACGATGGAACCGGCCGCCACAGCGGAGCCTGGGCGTATAGCCAGTTTGAACCGACCGAAGGGACGGTCTCCGACCTTATCCGGATCCCGGAAAACTATCAGGGGTCCCGTTTGTATGGCGGAGAGATCGAACACTCAGGCGATGCGCTCCTCTTGTCCCCGCTTGCCGTTGCCGTTCCGGCTACCTATACGAGCGCTCGCGCTGACGTGCTTGAGGCCCGTGCGGCCATGTCACTCGAAGATCGTGCCGAGATTGACGCGTACTATGACGGCCGCCTTCTTCATGAAGGCATTCGGTACGGAGAGGGTCAGGAATCGATCATCGACACCACGATGGCTCTGCAAGTACGGAATCACTGGCGCTTCAACGGTCGCGCGGAGCATTACTGCAGGCCTTACGAGGGGCTTATTTCCTACAACGGCGCCGCCGTGTATTTCGACGGCAGGACGTATTCGGGAGACCAGATACAGACGGAGGAGGTCGCATGATACTAGAAAAAGACACGGTCGCCTTGCGCGGGCACTTTCGCATGAAGGTGTACCGGAGAGGTGAACTCATCGACGAATACGAGGATCACAACCTGATCGTAAACGCCGCCCGCTCCGCAATGGCTCGGCTTATCGCCGGAGATGGCACGGGGAAGAATATCAATCGCATCGCTTTCGGAACGAATGCGAGTACCCCGGCCCCAGGCGATACCGCGATCACGTCGGCCTACTCGAAGGCAGTGCAGGGCTTCTCTTACCCGGCGCCCGGCCAGGTGGAAATATCCTGGAACCTTCTGGTGACCGAAGCGAACGGGAAGTCAATAAGCGAGTTCGGTCTGCTCTGCTCGGACGGGACGCTTTTCGCGCGCAAGAGCAGGACAAAGCCAATCGAGAAAGATTCGGACATCAGCATTGAAGGTCAGTGGCTGATCATCTTCTAAGGAGGAAAGAATGGCAAATCTACAGGAATCCGCGCAGTGGGAAGCGGGGATTTACCAAATCGAGACCACGGATCCCGTGCTGGGAGGCCCGAACGGAATCTCGAACGTACAGGGGAAGCAGCTTGCCAACCGAACCAAGTTCCTGAAACAGTTCGCCGACGAGCTGGCGACCGCGCGCGGGGTGTCGGCAACGCTCGCCGAACGCCTCGCGAACTACGATGCGTTCGACCCCGAGGGACAAAACGCCATGTACGGCGCAATCGTCGAGGCTCTCGGCCTTGCCGGTCTCGCGGCTCGCGAGATTCAAAAGACCATCCGCCAGCGCATGCAGAGCGGGACCGTTCTGATCGCGAATCGCGGCGTCATCAACGGATGCGTCGTGTCCAAGAGTGCCGGGGCGGTGCGAAATCTTTCGCTATCGGCCGGAGCGTTCTTCATCAATGGTCTGCAGGTTCCCTGCCCCGGCGAGGAGAACGGTGCGCTTGTTCCGTCGAACCCCGGCGCAGAGGTGAAAACCTGCTATGCGTATCTCTTCATCGACGGCGCGGGCGTGGTTCAGTTCTCGACCACCGAGTTCGGCGCAGCCGTTCCCGATGGCGGATTGCCGCTCTATCTGGTCACGGTACCCGCTGGCAACACGGAGGCGACCGATCCGAATCTCGCGGCCGTGACTCTGAGCGACGTACGTCGCGTTGAGTCGGGATATCCGACGCTCTTCTCGTCTCTTGCCTACGGCTCGGTGGCGCTGCCTTTCAGCATGGGGGCCAGCGACTACTCGGTCTTCCTCGAAGTGCTCGACGCCAAGGGCGGATGGGCTCAGCGTGGATCTGTGTACCCCGGAGATAAGGGCGCAAACGGGTTCAAAATCTATGTTGAGGGGTCCATCGACTCTGTGTCCGTGCGCTGGAACGCCGTGAAATTGGGCCTGTAAGGAGGATTGAATGATCATTGAAAACGTCGATCAGGCCAGAGAGGTGACCACCGATATCCAGCTTGACGGAACTCTTTTGTCCGTCGCTGGCGTCAAGATCAACCTCGAAGAGGATGAGGCGGACAGTCAGGTGCTAATCACCGTCTCTCTGCACGGCGGCATCGCTACGAGACAGCCCGTCGAGGGCGGCGAGTACATCGCGGACATCATCATCCCCCCTCGCCGGTACGAGCCGGTCGAGGATATCGGGGAGGACGGGGAAATCAAAACTGAATCCGTCCCCGTGCCCCTGGATATCAATTCCGTAGTTCTTAGGCTCTGGCCGATTTCGACCACGAGCGAATAACAGCAAGGAGGCAAGAAATGCCGGTAGTATTCACCAAAGACACTCTTCGCGCGTCGGTCGAGGCCGCAAGCGGCGGAAAGCAGACCGTTCTCTATGATGACAAGGGATACCCGTCGTACATGACGATCATCCCCAAGTTCAACATCGAAGACATCGACGCGTCTCTCGGTTCGGGTGTCCACCCCGCGTTCATCGTCGGCGGCGTGACCAAGAGCCAGATCTTCATCGGCACCCACCAGGCGATCATCGCCGACGGCCGTGCCTGCGCCATTCCTGGCCAGGCCGCGAAAGTATCCGTCAGCTTCGATACCGCCAAGGCCGCCTGCGTTGCCAAGGGCTCGGGCTGGCATCTCATGACCGCCTGGGAGTGGGCCGCCATTGCCCTCTGGTGCTTGAAAAACGGTTTTCAGCCCAGGGGAAACACGAACTGGCGCCGGAGCCACGAACTGACCTATGAGGTCGGTACTCCGACCGATGGCGGAACTCCCGGATCGGCGACCGGAGAAGGTCGAACGCTCGCCGGTTCCGGCCCTGCGTCGTGGCGCCACGACAACACCTATCAGGGCATTTCGGACCTCGTGGGCAACGTGTGGGAGTGGAACGACGGCCTCAAGATGATCGACGGTCGATTCTATTTCCCCGTCGACAACAATTTCAGCCAGGCGGAAAGCGCGTGGCCCGCCAGCTCGGCGTACATCGACGCTTCGGCCGGTCCTGGAGATCGCGACGGAGTCGCCGATAGCGGCGATCCCATCCTCTCGGCGAGCGTATCGAAGTACACGGAAACTCCCACCCCTGCCGGTGGAACGGATCCCGGCGACTTCGATACCGCCGACCTCGGAACGGAGTCCGGTTGGAGAAGCATGGCGCTTTCCGCTTCCTACGACGGCCTTTCGCTCGCAATTCGCCAGCAGATGGCGCAGCTCCTCATCGCGCCGAAGCTCACGTCGGCGGGGTCGGCGCTGTTTTCGACCGCCAAGGGCGGAATCTGGACGCGCAACTACGGCGAGCGGTTTCCGGTCCGTGGCGGCGCTTGGAGCAACGGTGCGACAGCTGGCCTCGGTGCGCTGTTCTTGATCTCCCGCCGGTCGTACGTGTACGGCAGCATCGGCCTTCGCCCCGCTTTTATCCTGTAAATCTGATACCTGACCGTCTGGGAGTCTGACTGATGGCTGAAGGAACAATGAAGGTCTACCAAAAATGGGAAGACATGGCCGCGTACCTGTACGTGGCGCTGAAATCGTATCCGAAGTCCGAGCGCTTTACGCTCGCGGCGGACACGACGCGAGCCCTTTGGGAGATCGGTACCTGCATCGTGCGAGCCAATGCCGTGCCGGGCAAGCAGGAAAAACGGCGCATGATCGAACAAGCTGATCTTGCGCTGGTACGCCTGAAGGTCCTGGTTCGGATGGGGATGAAGCTGACGTTCCTGCCTATCAAGAAGTACGAGATTCTCAGCGGTCAGGCTGTCGAAATTGGAAAAATGCTCGGCGGATGGATAAAGTCCGTCGGGCTTTAGGGGTACGGCTGATAATGTGGCGGTTTCCGATCCGTGGCGGCAACTGGAACAACGGTGCGACAGCTGGCCTCGGTGCGCTGAACTTGAACAACCGCCGGTCGAACGTGAACAACAACATCGGCCTTCGCCCCGCTCTCCCTCTAAGCCAGATGCCGGAAGCCTACGGGTTTCCGGAGAGCGCCGAGGGGAAAAGGAGCCGTATTCCTTCTCCGTTTGGGGAAAACATTAACAGGTACGGGCGACTAGTAGGCGCAAGCCGAACGCCGTCCGTACCACATCATCATGGTAAGGCAAAATGGCACATACAGCAGGCAACTTGTGGGACAGCGTCGTTGATTTTGAGAACATGTATTTCGCCTATAGGGCAGCCGGTCATGGAAAGCGGTATAGATACGAGTCCCTCCGGTTCGCCGAAGAGCTTGAAGAAAATCTCATAACCCTGCAGAACGAATTGGTCTGGGGAATGTATCACCCACGCCCGCCGCGCGAGTTTTATGTCCTTGAGCCGAAAAAGAGACTCATTTCAGCCCCTGCGTTTAGGGACCGCGTGGTTCATCACGCGCTTGTGCGTGTAATAGAGCCTATTTTCGAGAGGAAATTCATCAAAGAAACGTTCGCCTGCAGGACGGGGCTTGGTACGCATGCGGCGATGCAGCACATGCTCTGGTGCGCTCGCGTGGCAAAGAGAAGGTGGGGAAGTTATTACGTTTTGAAATGCGATATCAGAAAGTTTTTCCCAAGCATAAACCACGATGTGCTGAAACGAACCGTGAGGCGTTCAATCCGAGACAGGGATGTCCTTCAGCTCATCGACACGATCATTGATTCGCATGGAGAATCAGGGAGGGGTATTCCTATTGGGGCATTGACCAGCCAGCTTATGGCGAATGTCTACATGGACCCGCTTGACCACTTCTTGAAGGAAGAATGTCGCGTGAAGTATTACGCGCGCTATATGGACGATTTTGTCATTTTGCATCACGACAAACGGTATTTACAGGGCCTTCTCTGCGAAATAGAAGCATTTCTTCATGATCGACTCGACGTAAATCTGAATCCAAAGACGGGTATATTCCCCGGCCGTCACGGCATTGATTTTTGCGGATATCGAATATGGCCTACCCATATCAAGCCACGAAAGACCACTGTGAAGCGAGCAAAGCGACGGCTAAAGAAACTCGCCTCTCTGTATAAGGACAATCCAAGAATCCTTGAACATGCAAAAAACAGCATTCAGAGCTTCTTGGGCTATATAAAGCACTGCTCGGGACGGAAAACGACCTTATCGGTTCTTCAGAAGGCCACTTTTAAGGCATCGATGCCGCAGGAGGAGAAAATAGAATGAAAACGCCACTGACGTATTACGGAGGAAAGCAGCAGCTCGCCAAGAGGATCATTAGCCTGATACCAGAGCACAAGCTCTATTGTGAGCCATTCATAGGCGGCGGCGCTGTTTTCTTCCAGAAACCTCCTTCCAAGGTTGAAGTAATAAACGACATCAATAATGAGCTGGTTAACTTTTACGAGGTATGCCAAAGGGATTTTACATCCCTTGAAAAAGAGGTTTTAATCAGCCTTCACAGCCGGGACTTGCATCGCAGGGCGATGGTGATCTATCAGAATCCCGACATGTTTGACAAGATCAAGCGCGCCTGGGCCGTTTGGGTGCTTTCCAGCCAGTCGTTCGGTGCCATGCTGGACGGTTCGTTCGGCTATGACCGCTCGGGTACGACATCGAAGAAGGTAACCAAGAAGAGGGAAGAGTTCACCTATGAGTACGCCGTGCGGCTCCAGAACGTGCAGATCGAGTGCGCTGACGCCCTGCGGATTATACGGAGTCGGGATACGCAGGAGTCGTTCTTCTACTGCGACCCGCCCTACATAGGCACCGATATGGGCCATTACGACGGATACACGGAGGATGATTTCGACGCGCTGATAGCCGTCCTGGAGCGGATAGAGGGCAAATTCCTGCTCAGTTCGTTCCGGAATAAGCCTCTCCAGGAGGCGGTCAAGCGTAACGGGTGGAGTTCGTTCGAGATCCGGATGAGCAAGCCAATGTCGCGGAATGGGGAAAACAAGCGAGGGACGAAGGTGGAGGTATTGACGGCAAACTACCCGATTTCGGCCGGGGAAGATTCGCAATCTTGATGCAATATCCAGGCGGTGGTATTCTCAATTTTGGTGCAACTTTTTCGCGTTTTCGGCGCTACGTTACAGCGACTCCCCCGACAATGGCGTAATAAAGGGTGAACGGAGCCGAATACAGCAAGACCTCGCGAAGAAACCGGAATAGCGCCGCGGCAAAGCCGCCAGAGCGTGCGTTCATGGAGAGCCTCCTCAAGGAACGTCTCCCTACCAGTATAGCAGTCTTAACCGATTATGGCAGGGTATTCACCCTTTGCCCGGCAAACCCGGTACCGCGCGTATCGGTGAGGCTAGCGCGCCGGTGCTTATCAGCGAATGCCATGCCTTGCATATTACAAGTATTGCATAATACATATATTGTATTGTACACTGAAAACCGAGGGATACGAATGACTGACATATCGATACGGGCCTTTCGCAAGGGAATTAGGGCGCTGGAACGGGAAGTAGAGCTCGCCTTGCTGAGCCAAACGGAGTGCTGCGGGGTTACGCCGGCTCAATGCCATCTCTTGCTCGCCGTGGAAGACGCGGGAGAACCCAGCGTGGGAGAACTCGCGACGCAATTGGAACTCGACGCCTCCACCCTGTCGAGAACCGTGAACGGCTTGGTCAACGCGGGCCTCCTCGCCCGCCGGGAAGACCCCGCAAACCGGCGCAGGCAGCTCGTGAGCCTTACCGAGGCCGGAACCGAACGAGCGAACGCCATCAACGCGTCCTGCGACGGGTACTACGAAGGGCTTCTGTCCTCCCTGCCGGAAACGGAGTCTCGGGCGGTGGCGAACGCCCTGCCGGTATTCGTGAAGGCAATGCGCGAGTGGCGCCACGGCGGGAACGGATGCAAGCGATGAGCTACCTACGGCGCGGCCCAGCGGCCGATACGACGCAAGCCGGCTTCGTCGCCCTGAAGGCGCTGGAAAGGCCCTGGATCGGCGGGTATCTGCTCCATGAGGGCAGGACCGTCCCCGTGGCCAAAACCTCCCTCTCGCTCCGCGACCGGCTGGGCAGCCTCGCCGCCCGCTGGGGATTCAGGCGGATGCGCCATGCCGTGCTTCCCGGCCTCTACGCCGCGGGTAAACCGGATAGGGCTTCGCCGGTCTTCGTGACCGCCAACTACAAGATGAGCTTCGACGCCCTGCGCTCCAGCCTCGAAGGCGTCGACGCCTGGATGCTCGTTTTAGATACCAAGGGGATAAACGTGTGGTGCGCGGCGGGAAAGGGAACCTTCGGCACCGGGGAACTGGTCCGCCGGGTCGCCTCCGCGGCCCTCTCGAAGGTCGTTGACCATCGAACCCTTATCCTGCCCCAACTCGGCGCCAGCGGCGTTTCGGCGCCGGAGACCGCCCGGCGGTCGGGATTTCGGGTTGAATGGGGCCCGGTACGCGCCTCGGACTTGCCCGCCTATCTCGCCGCGGGCAGGGTCAAGGACGCCCGCATGCGCGAAGTCACGTTCGCCCTGCCGGAACGGATGGCGGTGGCGCCCATCGAGATAGTCCATTCCTGGCCCTTCGCCCTCGCCGCGTTGGCCCTGGCCTTGCTGCTCGGCTTACCCGCAAACGGTCAATGGATAGCCCGCGCCGGCCCCCTGGCGGCAAGCCTTCTCGGCGCGATCCCCGTCGGCACGGTCCTTTTCCCGGCCCTCTTGCCCTGGATTCCCTCGCGGCCCTTTATCGTCAAGGGAGCGTTTCTCGGCATCGCCTGGTCGGTCTTCTGCGCCGCGGCATTCTCGTTCCCGCCGATCACCGCGCTGGGCGTCTTGCTGGTTACCGCCCCCGTATCGGCCTTTCTCGCCATGAATTTCACCGGGTCGTCCACCTTTACGTGCCAGGAAGGCGCCCTCGCCGAGGTGGAGAGGGGATTCTGGCCCATGACGGTCTCGGCCGCCGCGGGACTGATCGCCCTGACTATCGGAAGGCTTATCGGAGCCTAGGAGGTATCGATGCGATTCGGCTATATCAAGAACGGAATGTCGCTTTCGCTGCGCGCGGCCGCCTGCGTCGGATGCGGCGCCTGCGTTGACGTATGTCCCCACGGCGTTTTCTCCCTCGCCGACGGAAAGGCCTCCGTGGCGGACCGCGAAAGCTGCATGGAGTGCGGCGCCTGCGCGAAAAACTGCCCGGTTTCCGCCCTTTCGGTAAAGGCGGGCGTGGGCTGCGCCGCGGCGATAATCGTCGGCAAGCTCACCGGAACGGCCCCGAACTGCGGCGGGGATACCTGCTGCTGAAAAGGAGCGCGGAACCGGGGCTAAGCCGGGCAAAAAAGCCGCGTTTCGTGTACAATCCCCCCATGAGCGCAGAAGGAATATTGCGACGCGTATTCGGCTATGACGAGTTCCGCCCCCTCCAGCGGGACATTATCGAGGGGATTCTCTCGGGCCGCGATACCCTGGCCGTCATGCCCACGGGCGGCGGCAAGTCGCTGTGCTATCAGGTACCCGCCCTCGCGTTTCCCGGCATGACCGTCGTGGTTTCACCCCTGATCGCCCTCATGCAGGATCAGGTGAACGCCCTCGTCGCGCGCGGCGTGGAAGCCGCCTTCCTCAATAGCTCATTGGACCGCGAGGCCTACTTCGCCACGGTCGAGCGGATACGCGCGGGAGCCGTGAAGCTTTTGTACCTCGCCCCGGAAAGCCTCGCCAACGAACGCACGCGGGAACTCCTCGCCGAGGCCCGAATCGATTGCTTCGCCATCGACGAGGCGCACTGCATTTCCGAGTGGGGCCACGACTTTAGGCCGGAATACCGCACCCTGGCCGAAATACGCGACCTCGCGCCCCGGGCGGTCTGTCTCGCCCTGACCGCCACCGCGACGAAACAGGTTCGCGCCGACATACGAAAAACCCTGGCGCTCAGGGATCCCGCCGAATTCGTGGCAAGCTTCAACCGCAAAAACATCTACCTCTCCGTGGAAAAAAAGAGCAACCCCGTCCACCGGATACTCGAATTCCTCGCCGAGCGCCCGGGCGACGCGGGAATCATTTATTGTTTCTCGAGAAAGCAGGTGGACGATCTCGCGGCGGAGCTCACGTGCCGCGGACACGCCGCCCTCGCCTACCACGCGGGCCTGCCCGACGAGACGAGAACGCGCAACCAGGAACGCTTCCTCGCCGGCGAGGCCCGGGTGATGGTCGCGACGGTGGCTTTCGGGATGGGGATCGACAAGAGCGACGTTCGCTTCGTGATCCACTACGACATGCCCAAGGGCCCCGAGCAGTACTATCAGGAAATCGGGCGGGCCGGTCGGGACGGCAAGCCCGCAGTCGCCCTCCTTTTGTACGGATACGGCGACGCCCGTAAAATCCGCTTTTTCATGGAAGACCTTTCCGCGCGCGAGGCGAAAAAGGCAGAGGATCGGCTTGCCGCCATGACCGCCTACGCGGAATCGCGGACCTGCAGGCGGGCGGTACTCCTTGACTGGTTCGGCGAGCGGTACGAGGCCGATCCCGTATCGGGCCCCTGCTGCGACGCGTGCGACCGCCCTCCCGCGGAAGAAGCCGACGTTACCGTCCCCGCCCAGAAGCTCCTTTCCTGCGTGCTTCGGACCGGGGAACGCTACGGACTGGCCTACGTGGTGGACGTGCTCACCGGCTCGAGGCAAAAAAGGATCGTAGATAACGGGCACCATAAGCTGACCACCTGGGGAATCGGCGCCGAGTACCCGAAGGACGACTGGTTCGAGCTGGGAAGGGCGCTGGTCGAGGAAGGATACCTTTCCAAAACCGAGGAATACGGCGTGCTCTCCCTCACCCGCGAGGCCCGCAGCGCGCTCAGCGACCGCGAGCCCATCGCCCTTCCGGTCACCCTTTCCGCGAAACAAGGCGGCACGAAATCGCGAAAGACCCCCGCCCAGATCGCGCATGCCGAAAAGGCCCCCGGGAGGGGAAGCGCGCCCGATTTCGGCTCGGACCCGGAAGGAGAGCGCATATTCGCCGAATTGAAGCGCCTGCGCACGGCCTTGGCGAGGGCTGCGTCGGTTCCGCCCTACGTCATCTTCAACGACCGAACCCTGGAGGCCCTCGCGGTCGCAAAACCCGCCAAACCGGAAGAATTGCTGGAAGTGACCGGGATCGGCGCCGTAAAGGCCGAAAAGTACGGCGAGTTTATCCTGAAAGCCGTAAGCGGACGCCCCTTCGACGAGTAAAAAATTCCACCATAGCGGGAAAAACCGTGATAAACTTTGAAACGAGTGGATTACCGAACGTGTTTATAGGCTAAACGGGGAGGATTCGGGCAATGAAGACCGTAATCCATGAAAGGAATGGCGTGCGGGTCGCGGAAATACTCGCCGAGGGAATTATAGTCAACGATCCGGGCGATTTTCTCGATCTGGTGGCCAATTCGGGCTCGCGGCACCTCGTGTTAAAGAAGGAAAACCTGTGCCCCGAGTTTTTCGAGCTCAAATCGGGCATCGCCGGCGAAATTCTGCAAAAAGCGAGCAATTACGGGGTGGCCTTCGGCATCGTCGGCGATTTCGAGAACCTGAAAAGCAAGAGCCTCCGCGACTTTATCTATGAATCAAACCGTACGGGGCGCCACGTTTTCGTGCCGACCCTGGACGCCGCGCTCGATATGTTTTGCGCGGGATAAGCCAAAGGCGGTATGACGCAATGGAGCGGAACGAAGAAAAGAGCGCGTCTATAGACGCGTATATCTCGGGGTTTCCCCCGGCGATAGCCGATCGCCTGACGAAAATTCGCGAGACCGTCGCGAAAGCCGCTCCCGACGCGACCGAGCGGATAAGCTATCAAATGCCGACGTTTTGGTTCGAGGGCAACCTCGTCCATTTCGCCGCGTTTAAGGACCATATCGGCTTCTTCCCCACCCCGTCGGGTATCGAGCGTTTCCGCGACGAGCTCATACCCTACTCCGTTTCCAAGGGAACCATTCGGTTTCCCCACGATCAGCCGATTCCCTATGACCTCATCGCGCGAATCACGCGCTTCCGACTGAAAGAAAACGTCGCGCGTGCGGCCTCGAAGGCCAAGCACGGCGATTAACCCCTATTTCGCGGCCTTCGCCGCCGGCTGAGATTCGGATCCCGCGGCGCTCGTCAGGGCGCGAACCATCCGCCGGTCCGCATAGAAACCCAACAGGGCGTTCTCGGAAACGTAGGCCGACGACGCGCCGTCCCGGGTAAACCGAACGTTCAAGCCCCTCGCCGCCGCGGCCAGCACGGCCGGTTCCAGTTCCAGGGATTTTCCCATGGCGTCGGTCACCGTCAAGACGAGCCGCCCGTGAACGGAAAGCGATATAACCTCGAATCGCGCGCCCACCGCGGCGTAATTGAGGATCATGGAGCGCAGTTCCGCGTTTTTCGTCATCTGGTCCTGGATATGGCGGTACAGGGAATAGGTGGGGATGGCCCGCGCGTAGGGATCGAGGTAGCTTACCGCAACCTTCACGTCGCCCAGCTTCGCGCCGGCGTCTTCCATGGCATCCTTCGCGATGGAAGAGTACCGGGCCATCAGCGTTTTACGGGAGAGCGCGGGTAAATCGCCCTGTTCCACGCTCAAGAGATCCGAGGGAACCTTCGGGTCGTACACCATGTCGACCCGCGAAGAATCCATTTCGATGATTTGCCCGACGGCGTAGACGGAACCGGGATCGTCCATCGGTACGAACCGTTCTCCCGGAACGATGGCCGACGAGACGGAGGCGCACCCGGAAAGAATGCCCGCCGAGATTCCGGCAAGCGCCATAAAGGCCGCAAAGGCGAGGGATTTTCCGCTTTTCACGATAGTCTCCTGTTTTTGTATTCAGGCACCATTCTACCATGAACGGGAGCCCCCCGCCATTTCTTTTCGCTATCGCGCGGCCCGCATTTCGTCCTTAGCGGCGTCAAGCGCGCCGACGGTCGCCTCCGAGGGCTTCTTCGTGAGGAGGCTCACGATGACCACGGCGGCGAGGGCGACGAAAAAGCCGGGCAGGAGTTCGTAAAAATATTGGCCGGGGATTTTAATCCAGTTTTTCACCACGAAAATGGTGAGGGACCCCGCGATCATGCCGGCCAGGGCGCCCCATTTCGTCGTGCCCTTCCAGAGCACCGAGAGGATCACCAAGGGGCCGAAGGCCGCCCCGAAACCGCCCCAGGCGTACCCGACCATGTTCAGGATCGAGCCCGAATCGGTCGCGGCGATGAGAAAGGCCAAGAGGGCGAAGCCCACGACCCCGAGGCGGCCGACCAGCTTTTTGGCGGGATCGGACAGCTTGGCGACGAAGGGGACGTCTTCCGTGAGCGACGAGGTAAGGACCAGGAGTTGGGAGTCCGCGGTGGACATGACCGCCGCGAGCACGGCGGCGAGCACGAAGCCCGCGAAAACCGGGTGGAAAAGCGCCGAGGTAAGGGCGAGGAACACCCGTTCGCTGTTACCGTCGCTGCCGCCCACGCCGGGAAGGGGCGATACGGCGTTATACCCGATACCGATGATCGCGACGGCGCAGGCGAGCGCCAGGCAGAGCACCATCCAGGTAATGCCCACCCGCCGGGCGCCCTTCACGTCGGCCACGCTGCGGATACCGATGAAACGCGCGAGAATGTGCGGTTGGCCGAAGTAGCCGAACCCCCAGGCCATCAGGGAAATCGCGGTGATGGTACCGGTGGAGAACTTGAACGCGTGGGGGTTGGTGGCGGCGATATCGACCCCGGAACCGGAAATGGCGAACCAGCCGAGCAGGGCGCAAAACACCAGGGCCGTAAGCATCAGCAGTCCCTGAATGAGGTCGGTCCAGCACACCGCGAGATAGCCGCCGAGGAAGGTGTAGGATACCACCACCACCGTCGTGACCAAAAGGGCGGTCAGCTGGGAGGCGCCGAAGGCGTGGGCGAAAAGGAGCGTGCCGCCCTTCAGTCCGGACGCGACGTACAGGGTAAAGAAAAAGAGGATCACGATAGTCGAAACGATCCTGAGCAGGCCCGATTCGTCCTCGTACCTTTTGGCGAAAAACGACGGCAGGGTGATCGCGCCGAACCGCTCGCTCATGAAGCGAAGGCGGCCGGCCACAACGAGCCAGTTGAAATACGCGCCCACCGTCAGGCCGAGGGAGATCCAGACGCCCTCCACGAGGCCGCTCGCGAATACCGCTCCGGGCAGGCCGAGAAGAAGCCAGCTGGACATATCCGACGCGCCGGCGCTGATGGCGGTGGCCATGGGCCCGAGCGTGCGCCCCCCGATGATGTAATGCTCGTGGCTTTCCACCTTTTTCATGGAATAAAAGCCGATTCCGAGCATGATCGCGAGATAAATGCCAAAATCGATGAGAAGAATCATTTTTGCATCCCCTTTTCAATGTATTAAGCGACAGTAAAGGATACTACGGGGCTATTTTCGAGCTGTCAAGAACAAACGCGTTCCCGTAGCAATTGGCGCGAATTCCCGGATCATGGTAGAATTCGGCGAACCCGTTCCCGAACGAAAGGAGTATGGCGATGAGACGAAAGGACCGACAGCTTACCGAGGCGCACGCGATAGACGCCGTTTTAAACGATGCCGATACGTGCCACCTTGCCCTGATGGACGGCGACAGGCCCTACGCGGTCGCCCTCAATTACGGCTGGGAACGCGATGGCGGGGGAAAGCTCACGCTCTACTTTCATTGCGCGAAAGAGGGCAAAAAGCTCGACCTGGTCGACGCCAACGCCAATGCCGCCTTCGTGATCGATACGGGACACGAGCTCGTCACCGGGGATAGGCCCTGCGATTGGAGCATGAACTATCGGAGCGTCGCCGGCAACGGAAGCGTACGCCGCGCCCGCGACGGGGCGGAACGGGCGAAAGCGCTCTCGCTCCTGATGAGCCATTACGCGCATGGCGCCGCCTTCGCCGCCATGGGCGATTTCGACCCGAAGGAACTCGGGGCGACCGAGGCGCTGGTACTCGAGTGCGGGGAAGTGACGGGAAAACAGCGGAAATAGCCTCGCGTGGAACGGCGCATTTCGTGCTAGAATCGACTCATTATGGGAAGGAAAAAGAATAAACGGGAAACGGCGCGAAAGCGCGAGCCGGCACGGAAGGCTATAACCAAAAAAACGCCCATCGTCGCGTGCGCCGCGGCCTTGGCAGCGCTTCTCGCCGCGGGAATCGCCTTCGCGCTTTACTCGACGCGGCCGATCGTCGTCTCCTTTTACGGAATCGACGCCGGAGTGAAGGAATCGCTCGAAAAGACGCTTACCGAGCGGAATGGCCCCGGCGCGAGGCCCCTCGCGTTCAGTACCCTCAATCCGGAGCTCGCGCTTTCGGAGCAACGGAAAGAAGCCCTCCGGTCTTCCGTCATCGTCCTCCCCGACGGGGCGGCGGCAAGGAGCCTGATAAGCGAGGCGGCGCCCCCTAAAGAATCGGACCTATCCCTCATGGCCTCGGCCATACGCAAGGCGGGCAGCGCGGGTTCAACGCGTTTCGCGCTCCCGATCCTCCTCGATACCGTCGAGCTCGCCTGGAACGTGCGGCTTCTCTCTCAGAAAGGCTTCGGCAAGCCCGCCACGCTCGGCGAGCTGGAATCGTCCGGAAGGGCGGTCAAACGGGCGACGACCTGGCCCCTTATCTGCGCCGGGGCGGAAGACGCGGACCTTTCCCAGTTCATCGGCGCGATCGTAGAGGCGGCGGGGGGAAGCAAAGCCCTGGACCGGCTTACGGAAATGATCGAAGCGGGCAAAAAGATTGAAGATATCGCGGAGGATCCCCTGACGGGCCCCGGCCTCGGCATGATAACGCGCTGGAGGCGGGAGGGACTCCTTCACCCGGAGTGGCTCGCTGTCGACGGGAAAACCCTGGAAGCGCTCATGGCCGGCGACGCCGTGGCCTTCGTATTCATGCCGTTATCGAGGCACCGCTCCATAGCCCAAAATACCATAGAGAAATACGACGGCGCCTTCGTGCCGGCGGCGGAAAACCGCAGGGACAGGGCGTTCATCGCCCCGGCGACGGTAGCGGTGAGAATCGCGGGGAAACGGGAAGAAAGCGATACGGACGCCCTTTTCTCCTCCCTCGTGTCCGCGCCGGTCCAGAAGGCCCTTGCGGCCTCGACGGGCCTCGCCCCGGTTAATTCCTCGGCGGAGACCCGGGACATACAGGCCGCGAACGCGCGGCTTTGGGCCGCCGCGTCCTCGGGCCCTCGCCCGGACCCGCTAAGCGCCGCACTCCCGGATCCCCAGGCGAGAAAAGCCTTCGCCGGGGAACTCCGGGAATGGCTTAGGGGGCAGTGAGGGAGGGCCCGCTTTAACGCGGGCCGCCCCCCGCCTTGGCGTTTATCTCTTTTGCGCCGTTTCTATATAGCCATTGGTGCTTTCCTTGATCTGGTACGCAAGCACCCCGTTCGAGGTTCCGTTGCCGTAACAGAATCCATAGTTAGTCGCCGTGTATCCGCTTCCTGTCTTAACATACGTTGAGGTACCCGAAACGGAAGGAGCCAAAGCTCCCGTGCCGGCATTTTTCCAAACGCCTACGTTAATTCGGTCCTGGGGAACGGAACTCGCCGTCGGTAAGAGCGCGATTTCCCAGGCTCCGGTATACTTGTCGGCGATTACCCCCGCGGGCGCCCGACTTGCAGTATTAGCGAGATAGGCGAATTTCGGGCGAACGGAAGACTGGGTGTAATACCCGATGTACGGAATGGCCACGCCCCCGACCATGGCCGTATCCAAGGTGATATTGGTACCGACGATTCCGTATGAATCGACCGTACAGGTTTCGGGCGTCACGTCCAAATACGAATCGAGATACGCGTACACAAGATCCGCATTGTTGATGTCGTACGCCGCCATATGGATCCCCCCGGCCGCGTCGACGGCAATTTGGCAATATTCGCCCGCGTCGTTGAATATCACCCTCGGCGTAGACCATCCCGTTCCATCGGTCACGCCGGAACGATCTGTCGCGGGAGTGGTATTGTAACTGTACAGCAAGCGGTGCAACGTGGCGTCATACCAAGCGATGACCACGACATCCGTGGTTTGGCTGGCTCCGGGAACGACGCCTATCGATACGTATTCTCCGGGATTGTTTCCCGTATTGCTTCCGGCGACCATGCTCTTATACGTCGTGTTATACGCCGGCGGGTAACCTGTCTGGTCGGTATCGCGGAAATTCGTGAAATTCCCCTTCGTGTTCTGGGTATCGTTCAAATTACCGTACCGGAACCGTATCTCCGCGTTAAGATCGTCAAAATAGGCCAGATAGATATTGGTAGACGTTCCATGGCGCGTCGTCGCGTACTGAGGCGAAAGGATCCGGTATTTATTGAAATCGATAACGCCCCCGTTGTCCTGCCCAATCGATTCCATGCGCAGCGCGTTAACTCCGTCATACGAACCCGATTGCGACCGGCCGCTTCGGCCCCAACGGTCGGTCATGAACGAGAATTTATCGGCCGATCCGGAGTTAATGTCGCCGCCGGCCGCCGATCCATAGGTGCGTCCCGTTGCGTCATACGCGAAGGCGATCGAAGTCATGAAATCGTAACTGGCTTGCCAGTATATGTATGAGTATTCGGTGCCCCCGACGGTACCTCCCATGCTGTAATACAGCGGACCGTTCGTGAATGCGAAGCCGATCAATCCCGATGAGGGATTAATCTTCATGACCGGGTTTTCCACGCGGCCGGATATGGGAACGGCCGCCCTGTTGTTGAAACTCCACACGTCAAGCGTAATATCGTCCGTCAGGAGTTCGTTATTATCCCCGTTCGGAAGAACGTTATAGGCCGCGGAGTTTGAGTTACCATTATTCAATAAGGCTACCCCGTTCACCGCGAGGACAAGGTTTCCCGACGCGGCCGCGGACATGGGAACGGTAACGACTCCGCCCGCGCTGCTTTCCCCGGTAATGCCCGCCACGTCGGCGCCGGTAAGATTGAAGCCGTTAAGAGTAATCGAATCCGCAGCGTTGACGGGATAACGTCCTAATGCGGTACGATCGAATACCGAAGGATTGCTGGCCTTCAGGCTCGATAATCTGGTCGTAACGCGGTTAACGTACGGCACCACGTCCACCTGGTAGGAAGGAACGTTGTTGGTCGTCACGCTTCCGGTCGAGTTGGCGGTCTCGCTGGATGCGTTGGGGCGCCGGTCCACCGCTATGATGCGGATCTGCCGGTCCGCGGCAGCCACGCCCGTTACGCGCGAGCTGTCCCAATCGAGGCGCCAGTGCACCAGGTGTCCGCCCTGATCGAGGTAATCCTGATCGAGGGTAAGGGACCAGCCCTGGCTTTCCACCGTGGCGGCCACGGGTTCCCAGAGGCCGGTTGTCGTGTTGAAGGTCGCGAGGCGCGTATAGGTCCTGCCCAGCGTTTCCAGGGTACCGTCTCCGTCGGTGTCGAATTGGTTGGACGTAGTGGCGGCGTTCGTGAACGCGAAACCGCTCGTGTTGCCGTTTCCGATGAACATCCAGATCGACGAGAGGCGTTGGTCGTCGTAGACCGTGCCACGTACGCTGACGCGGCCAGAAACCTTCGGGTCGAGATCGTACACGCCGGACGCCTGGTTGAATGTGCCAACGGGCAAGTCCGCCTCGAGTTCCACGTGGCCGTTGTCCTTGGAGCCTCCGTAGAGCGAATTGTTACCCATGCCGGTTCCCGTCCAGAAGAAGGGCGAAATGGCCGCGCGGGGGTTCACCCCGTCGGTTACGTCGATCTGAATCGGCATGGTGAGGACCGCGTACTGGCTGTCGGTGCCGCGGGTGGTCTCCTCGGTGGAGTCCCAGATGCGTATGACGAGGGTACGCGCCGCGCCCACGACGGTGGTAATAGTATCGCCGACCGCCGTAAGCTGTGCCGCGGTAAGGTCGATGGCATTGATTCCGGCGACTTCCGAGTCCCGGAGGTACGTATTGGTCCCCCCGTTCGTTAAGTCATGGCCGGTCACGGCCGTCCCGCCGTCGGAATCGAGGTACATCACGTAATCGAGGATTCCGTTTCCGCCCACCACGTCGATATCCACGGAAGTGCGGCCCTTGGCGATGAAGGAGCTCGAGGCTACCGTCGCCACGGCCTGCTCGTTGCCGAGCCCGTCCAGGGCGCTATACGCCGGGACGCGCTCGCCGGCGGAAACGGAGCCGTTGCCGTCCAGGTCGGTGCCGAGGGTGACCGCGGCGAGCATGGGACGGTTATTCTGGACGCTGGTGGATACCAAGCCCGAGGCATAGTTGCCCGCCTTGTCGTAGGCCACCCAGTGAATCTCGATGGGACCGTCGGGAACGTTCCGCGAATCGATTGAGGCGGTCCAGGAATACAGGCCGCCGGACCGTTCCACGGCCTCGATAAGCCCGTCGCCGTCGTCGTTGGCGATGGACACGAGGGTATCGCCCGACCAAACGGGGGACTCGACCTTAAGGTTGTCCACCACGAGGGCATAGGCGATGTAGGCGTCCGTAACGGAAACGTCCACGGGATCGGCCCACTGGATGGAGCCCGTCGCATGGTCGACCGCGGAGATAAGGCGGTCGATGCCGCCGATTCTCACGAGCCCGCCCCGACGGACGTTGAGGTTTCCGATAATGGAGTTCGCCCGCAAGGTATACTGGTCGGGCCGCGCGAAGCCGGCGCTCGCCGAGGATATCGCGAGGCGCGGCAGGCCGTTCACCATGGTAAGGCCCGAAAGATAGGTGCGATTGGCGTTGCCCGTCCTCGTTTCCATGGGGTTATACACCCGGTCGCCGGTATCGGGGGTGACGTTCCGCTCGAAGTAGAAGGCCACGCGCTCGAAGCCGCTGCCCGATTCGTTGACCGTGGAAGCGAAGGTATAGGTATTGTTGCTCTGGACCACGGGAGTTGCCCCCGTTATCGCCGCGCCCGAATGGGTCAGCGTGGAAACGGTCGGGTTCTCGTTATCGTAATTTATGCGAACCGTGGTGGTACTCGAAAGCTGGGGAGAGTTATTGTCCAGGGCCGTAATGGTAAACTGGATGTCTCCCGTGGAGCCCGCGACGGTGGCGAGGGGGATATTGAGGATATAGTTGCCCACTCCCACGTCGCCGGCGGTGCCCGCGGTGAACCAAGAGGGATTCGCCGCGAGGGAGCCGGTAATGTCGCCCGCGAGGGTAATGGCGGCGATTCCGCTTTCGTCGTCCACGGAGCCCGAGAGGGTCCAGTTGCCGCTAACCCACATGTCCGCCTGATACGGCTGTACCGTGGCTCCCTGCGTAATGGCCAGGGGCCGCAGGGAGCCGATCTTCGGGACGTTTTGGTCCACGTCGATCACGTAGGGGCCTACCCAAGTTCCGTCCACGGGGGTCGCGTTGATGTCCCGGGCCCGCACGCGGAAGGATATCCTGCGGAGCAGCTCCTCTACCGTGCCGGTACCGGCTGCCGCCGCCCCCGAAGAGGTCGCGCGGAATTCGGTGCCCACGTTGTTGTCGCTTGCGCCCAGGGCGGTATAATCGGTTCCGTTCACGGTAACGATGCGGTACACGCTGCCGTTCCGGATAGCGGTGGCCGCGACGGTCCCGACGACGGGGTTAAACTCGCCCGCGGTATTGATGCTGCGGTTCCAGCTAATGGTACCGCTCGCGAGCTGCCCGTTATTGGAGTTAAACCAGTCCGTACCGTTGGAGGCCACGTCGGAGGCGTCGAACGACCCGTCGTTGTTCACGTCTATCTGCATCCATACGGAAGCCACGCCGTCGTCGTCCTCCGAAGACCCGAACACGCGGATAATGCCGCCCATAACGCGGTTGGCGTCCATGGGATCGGGATAGACCACGGTGACCTTGGGCCTGTCCCCGGAGGGATCGACCTTAAGGACGTAGTTGGAGGTTGAGGTTACCGTCACGTTGCCCGCGTTGTCCTCGACGCGCATGACGACGGGAACGAGCCACAGGCCGAGATCGGCCCCGGTTCCGGCGGTTCCGTACGTCGCGTTGGCGTAGGTATCGATCTTGTTCGCCCCGGTAAAGTTGATCTGCCAGGCGATGTAGGGGGCCGAGGAGCTCACGTTCTGCCAGGCGGCGGAAGCGGGATCGAGATCCGCGTTAATGCCGACCTGGTACCTCACGGACTTGAGGCCTGAGCCGAGACCGTCGTCCGCGAGGCCCTTAACCTCGATGTCGCCGTTCACGGTGGAATTGACCACCGGGCTCTGGTGCGTCACCGTGGGCGCGGCGTTGTCGATCAATATGGTCCGGGTGGCCGTCGTTTGCAGGTCGGAGTTGTCGGTCACGGTCACCGTGAGGGACACGTAGCCGTCCGCCGCGAGGCTCACGTCTATGGCCCCGGTCGTGAAGAGTTGGGTGCGTACCGTGCCCGTGTCGCTTCCGGTCCCGTCACGGGTAGCGGTGAAGGAAACGCCCGCGGCGTTAGTGGCCGCGCCGAAGGTAGTGAAATTGGTGGCGGCGACCGTCTCGATCTGGTACACCCCGCCGCGCTTAATGTCCGTGGCGTTGACGATCGGCGCGTTGGTGAAGGTACCGGAAGCCGTGAAGGGCGAGCCGGCGACGCCGGGTACGGTGACGGAGACGCTCTTTATGCCGTTCGCGTCCGTTGCGGTAATGCCAACGGCGAACCGCTGGGCGCTGCCTCCGAAGGGGGCGTTGTTCGCGAGCGTTCCGGTAAAGGCGTCGGCGGCGTACGTAAAGGGAGACTGCCGGTCCACGAGAATGGAACTGCCCACTTCCGGGGTTACCGTGTCAACGCGGAAGGTTACGGGAGCGCTCACCGTCGAGGCGCCGTAGCGAACGTAGGGCTCGTCCGCGGCGTCGGTGGTAAAGGTGGTCCCGCCGGTATCGGCCACGCGGAAGTATAGGGTTTTCTGCCCGTCTCCGGCGGAGGCGTTATAGCTCCACATTCCCCCGGTAAGCGTGACCGCGGTCCAGGAAGAGCCGTTTTCGGAAACCGAGAGCCCGGCCACCCCGTCGTCGTCGCTCACGGTACCGTACACGGTATTGATGAGCTTGAGGGTCGTGGAGCCGTCCACGTTCACGTTGGTTAGGGTTACCGTGGGACGGTCGGAGTCCTGATCGACCGTGAGGGTGCGTTCCACGTCGGTGACGTTGCCCGCTACGTCGACGCCATGGGCCCGTACGCGGAGTTGGAGCCCCGCGGCCCCGGCGTCGCTATCGTAGTTAGCCGCCGCGAGGGTAATCGGCGCGGTCTGGAAGCCGCTGTGGGTCCAGGTGGTATCGAAGGCCATGGTTCCCGTCTCGGCGGCGATCCACTGCCACGAGCCGGCGGTAAACGTATATACCTGGAGCGTCATGGAATCCATGCCGTTCGTATCGCTCGCGGAACCGCTCAACGAGAAGGTCTTATTGACCGTGTTGCCGGTGGCATGGGAGCTAAAGGTGACGGTCGGGGCGGTCTGGTCGATGATGATCGACTGGCCCATGACGACGGAGCGCCTCCCCGCCGCGTCCGTAACGCGGAGGTAAATCTTCCGGTTGCCCGCGGCGAGGCCGGAAAGGTCCGTCACGGAGACCGTGGCGGTTCCCGCGACTATTGGCTCGCTATACACGGTGCCGGCGGCGAAATCCGAATCGCCTGCCTTCGCTTCGAGGAGCACGGGCCCGCTGGTGGCGTCGGTAGCGGTTACGGTGATGTCGAGCGAGCCCGCGCCGTTATCCACGGGAATAAGGAGGGGGCTCGTAATGTCGAAATCCGGGTCGATCGTATCGATCCAGACGGTTTGGTCGGTCCTCGGGGTCGCGCCGATCGAGGGTGCGCTCGCGTTTCCGGCGCGGTCCACGGCCCGAACCTGCAGCCGATTGTCGTTCCCGTCGGCGAAGGTAGCGGTGCCCGAGAAGGTAGCGGTGCCGGTCAGGTTGGACCAGGCGCCCCAGGAGATTCCGTTATCGGCGGAAACCCGGTATTCAACGTAAGAAAGCCCGCTTCCCCCGGTATCGGAGGCGCTGCCGCTCAGGGCCTGGCTACCCGCGGTAAACCAGGTTCCGTGTACGTTGGTTAAGGCGGTTACGGTCGGGTTCGTTTTATCTATCAGGACGTTTCTGGTCTGGCTCGAGGTCTTCCCCGCCGCGTCGGTCGCGGTAAAGACGAGCGTGTAGGGTCCCTCGGCCCTGGAATCGGTGTCGAAGGTATAGGACCAGGACGTGCCCGAAGGGATAATGGCTTCCGGCGTACCTTCCGGAGTACCGTTCACGCTCACGCTCACGCTCAGCGTGGGCGCCGCGCTGGTATTGGAATCGCTTATAGACCCGCCGAAGATAAGGTCCGCGTTCCGGTACTGGGTATCGGTTGAGCCTATAGCCGACTCGGTAAGCGTCGGCGGAGCCACGTCATAGTAGAAGTTAACGGAGGCGAGCCCCTCGTTCCCGAGCCTATCGGTTGAACGGACCCACAGGGTTTTCGGGCCTTCGATCGCGCCGAGATCCACGTTGGAGGCGCTCCAGTTTATGATCGCGTCCAGGGAACCGAGCGCCGTCCACGGCCCCGCGGCAGATACCAGGCTGTATTCCGCGTCAACGTTCGCCGAAGAGGCAAAGCCGACGCCGCCGGTATCGCGGCTCGTTCCCGAAATGCTCGTGAACTGGGTCGTTGACGATTCGCCGGAACCGGGCGAGGCGATGGCCACCGTCGGGGCGGTCGTATCGATGGTAACGGTCTTGGCTATCGTCGTGGTAAGGCCCGAGGAATCCTGGGCGATGAACGTCAGTTCCCAGTTTCCGTCGTTACCCGCCACCGTCTGGGTGTAGGTCCAGGCGCCGAGCGAGGGCGTAATCGGCACGTCCGCGAGGGAAACGCCGTTTCGCTTCCGCTTAAGGGTCAGGGGCGCGCTTCCGTGAAGGGCGAGGTTATCCGAGATGGAACCCGAGTAGGTAAGGTTAATCCTGGTTTCGGCCGTGTTATTCTCGACCGTCTCCGTGAAAAGCGGCGCCGTGGCGTCGACCCTGACGGTATGGGGCCCGCTCACCGCGCTAACGTTGCCCGCGCGGTCTATGGACCGGAGATAGAGCTGGTTCGCGGCGCTCTGGGGGAAGGTAATCGTCCCTACCCAGTTCGTGGTCCCGCTTAAATCGGTCCAGGTAGCGTTGTCCAGCGAGTACTGCACCGAGGCGACCCCGGTATTCACGGTTCCCGCCGTATCGGCGGCCGATCCGCCCACGGTAACGTCGGTAAAACGCTGCCAGTCGGTCAGGTTCGTCGAGAGGGATACCGTCGGATCGGTCTTATCAAGCGATACCGTTCGGGTTACCGAACTATGCCTGCCGGCGGCGTCGGTGGCGGTAAACGTAAGGGTATAGGTACCCTCGGCCCGCGAGTCAGCGTCGAAAGAATAGGACCAGGCGCCTCCGGTAACCGCGACCGCGCCCATCGGAACGCCGTCTATGGTCAACGCCAGGGTGGGCAGCGCGCTGGCGTTCGTGTCGGTCAGCGTTCCGCTGAAGCTTACGTCGGCGTTGGAGTAGCGGATATCGGTGTTGCCAACGAGGGTCTCGGCGAGAGCGGGATTCGCGTGGTCAGCCATAAAGGTCCCGCTCGACGAGGCGGAAACGTTGCCCGCCACGTCGGTAGCCCGTACGTATACCGTCCGGGTCCCTTCAGCAAGCGCCGACGCCCCAATGTCCGTCTTATACCAAACGGTCGTGCCGTTCAGGGCAAACCAATCTGCCCCGCCGTTCACGGAATATTCCACCTTATCGACGCCGCTGGAGGCGTGTACTGAGGCGTCGCTGGCGGTACCGCTCACCGATAGGCTGGTGTCCGCGTAGTAGCCGCCCGCGAAGGCGGCGATGCTTACCGAGGGCGCGACCGTGTCGATAAGCACGGTCCGGGCGGTCTCGGTCTCGCGGTTCGCTTGGTCGACGGCGGCGATCGTGTAGACCCACAGCCCCTCGAGGGCATGGCCGGAGGCCGCGACGGGATAGCTGTGGCTAAAGTTCTGCAGATTGTCCGCGGCAGTCCAGGACGCGGAATACAGCGTTCCCTGGGAAACGCCGTCGCGGGTCGCAGTGAGCGTGAGCGATTTCAGCGCGTTGGTATCGGAAGCGGCAATGTCCAGATCGAAATCGCCGGTCTGGAAAACCTGCTCGGTACCCACGCTGCCCGTGCCGGTCACGCCGAGGGTCGGGGCGGTCCTATCGTAATAAAAGTCCACGAAGGCGGCCGCGGCGTTTCCGAGGCGGTCCTGCGACCGCACGTAAAGGCGCTTGGCGCCCTCAAGATCGGCGCCTTCTTCCACCGTTAGGTTTATGCCCTTGGACCAGTTGTAACCGCTCCATTCGCTCGGCGTCGCGGCGGGATCGAACGCGGTCCAGGTCCCGTTAGAGCCGTCCGTTGAATCGAAGCTATACTCCACGGCGGCGGTCGCGGGGAAACCAACGCCGGTTCCGTCGGAGGAAATGCCGTTAATGGCAAAGGCGGCGGAGCTTTCCTGCTGCCCGGTCTGGGGCGCGGCGATTCCCAGGGTCGGGGCCGCGGTGTCGATCTTTACCGAGCGGGAGGCCGTTGCCGTTTTTCCAGCGAGATCCACGACGGTGAGCGTAACGTTATACATACCGTCGCCCAAGGCGGTGCCCAGGGTCCAGGTCCAGGCGCCGGTAGCGGGATTGAGATTGAATTGGGTCGTGCCGGCCCCGGGCGCCACGGTAACCGCCGCGCCGCCGTCCTTGCTGTAGGCCAGCGTGGCGGAAGCGGGCGCGCGGCCGGGCGTTACCGCCGCGTCGTCGGCGATACCGGAGAAGGTCACGTTTACGTTGGAGGCCGTGGTTATGGGCGCGGCGTCGATAGAGGTCGCGAGGGTCGCCCGGGGATTGGCCAGGTCGATGGTGTAGTTCGCGGAAGCTTCGGCGCTCGCGTTACCCGCGTTGTCGGTGGCCCGCGCCAGGATTTGGCGGGTCGGGCCCTCGTCGATAGAGCCGAAATCATGGGTAAAGTACCAGACCGAGGTACCCTCGGGAGCGTCCCAGGTGGTTCCTCCGTCCATGGAAATCTCAAGGGTCGCGACCCCTGAATCGGCTTCGACCACGGTGCCGCGGAAGGTGTATTCCTGGGTTGTGATGTTGATGTTAGAGGCGCTGCCCGTAATCGTGACCACCGGGGCGATCGCGTCAACCTGGACCTCCCTCGTAAGGGAAGTAACGTTGCCGGCGACGTCGGTCGCGGTGACCGTGTAGCGGTAAACGCCCTGGGCAGGGGCCGCGACGGCGAAAGACCAGCTTCCGTCGGCCGCGGGAACCACGGACTGGGCCGTCACGGCGCCGTTATTGAGGCTCCAGGCGACGGTCAGGGAATGAAGGGCGTTCGTATCCTGGGCAAAACCGGCGAGGGAGAACGCGCCGGTGCGGTATTGCCTTGAGGAGGAGCTGAAAAGGGACTCGCTCAAGGACGGGAGATTTTTATCGTATATAACCTGACAAACCGGCGTTACCGGTCCGTAGTTTTCCAGGGTCGCGTCGAAGGTATCGTCGGCGAAACGGGCCCACAGGTAATAGGTGCCCTCCGCGACGCTTCCGATCGGGACGCTCGCGGAGAAGCCCCGGTCGGTCCCGGTAAGGGCGTTATCCACCTCGGCGGCCGTCCACCCCGCGGTGCTCGCGCCGGAGGGGTCTGCGGAAGTCGGGGTAAAAAGGAGGATCGCGTTGGTAAGGTCGCCCGTGGCGAAGCCCCGAACGTTCACCAAAGAATCGGTCACTACGGCCTTGCCGGCGGCGACGTGGCCGACGCCCTTGAGCACCGGGCTCGCAAGGGAAACCAGCGTCGGCGGGGTATCGTCGACCTGATACGTCACCTCGCGAACCGACGAGGTATACAGGCCGTCGGCAAGCTGGAACCGCAAGGTCCTCGTGTCGCCCTCGGTGGGCGGCACGTCAAGGGTAATGGTCCAGGTATAGTTGGTTACGTATCCCGCGGTAGACTCGGTCCGCGTTATGACCGCGTCGGCCGGAACCGCGCCGTTCTCCGTCAAGGCGAGCGTAACGTCGGTATCGTCGTCGGAGCCCTTGACCACGACCTGGAATTTTCCGCCCGAGGAGTTGATCTTGGTATATACCGTGGAGGAGCTCGTGCTCTTGTCGGGGCTCACGGAAATAAGGCTCGGCGCGCCCTGATTGATGCGGAAGCCGTACCGCTTCGTCACGGTGTGGGGAGCCTTATCCCCGGCGGTCACGTCGAGCTGGAACTGTCCCTGCGATTTATCGATGAGCAAATTCACGGAAAGATCGGCCCCGATGCTCTTTACATTCAGGTCGTCGGCATGCCACACGACGCGTTGATCGGTGAGCAGCGTTACGCCGTCGAGGTCGAAGGGCGTAAGGGCGATTTCCAGGGCGTCAAGGTCCAGGGGATCGCCGTTTTTGTTCCGGTAAATCGTTATCAGGGGATTCGGCAGCGGGGAAACGGTATTGTCCGTGGCGCGGGGAGTACCGCTGGCAATCGGAAGCGATTCGATCTCGATCGTCGGGTTTTGGCTCGAGGGCTCAAAGGAGAAATTGCCGTTATCGGCCAAGGCGAAATCGGAAGGCTGGCTGGAGATACGAAGCGAGGGAAGGCTCGCCGTGAGGGTCTGATAGCCGTAACCGTCCAAGGCCGCGAGGTTTCCGGCGTCGAACGCGGAAAGGTCGTTCAGCTTCGGATACGTCTCTCCCACCGCAAGGGCGTTGGATATATCGAGATAATTATAAAAGTGGGTGGTCGTGTTGCCGGTCTTTCCGGCGGTCAGCGCGGCGCCGGTTTCCGTCGGGTCGAGATACTGGTACGCCGCGTCCTGCAGGTCGACCGTATACCAGAAAGTCCCGAGACCCGAGGGAGGAAGGGCGCTTTCCAGGGCGTGCCACAAGCCGTCCGGATCGTTGGCCTCGGTAAGGGAGAAGCTCCAGCTCGCGTCCGGGGGCATGGTATACGTAAAGGGCGTCGCCGAAACGGGCAAGCCCGCCGCGTCGAAAAAATACACGTGGAGCCGGCTCGGCCCCGATTCGTCGTAGAACGTTCCGTTGAATTTTATGTCGGAACCGAAGGCGTCGAATTGGTTAACGTCGGCGAGGTTTCCCTTGGTGGAGGGCCGCTGTACCACCAGTACCGGCGGCGTGTTGTCCATATTGAAGGAGGTCGTGGCCGAGGTCCTCCGGCCCGCGCTGTCCACCGCCTCGGCCTTCACGTCGTAGCGGCCGTCGGCGGAGGGCTGGGGCACGGTGACCTTCCAGGTTTTCGCCGCCGCGTCTATCGTGGCCGACCAGGGGCCGAATGCCTTGCCCGCGTCCGCCCCGCTTTTCGCGGTCAATGTCACGAGCACTTGCGAAAGCCCGGTTTCGTCAGTGGCGCTGCCGGCCACCACGAAATCGCCCCGGATATAGCTCACCGTCGTCGGCGGATAGCTGATGCTTACCGTCGGCGGCTTGGTGTCCACCGAATTTCCGAGTCCTATTTCGCAGGTAAGGAATAATCCCGACGCGGCGAGCGTGAAGAGGATAAATCCCGCAAGACTGGATTTGATGGCTTTCATAGTCGACCTTCCTTAAAAAACGCTGAGACGGATACCGCCGGTTACGTGCGGTATGATGCTGTTGATATTGACCTCCGTCGAGCTGACGTCGGTCGGGATAAACCAGAGTTGGGCCTCGGTGTAGGCGGAAAAGGTCCTGAAGGTTTTGCGCTTCGGGATCGTTACCCGCGGGAACTCGAGCTGAACGAGCATGGCCGAGAGAATCTGCGGGGTGCCGCTCTGGGTTTCGGTAAAAAGGGAGAAATTGGCGCCGATCGCCCCCGAGGCCGAAAGCCAGGAGAAATCGGGGCCGAAGAAATAGTCCAGGGGAACGTAGGCCACGTTCGCGAGGAGCTTTATGCCGAGCACGTTGCCGCCGTACCGCATGGAGCCCTCGGTGAACACCGCGCGCTGGGCGTCGGTAAACTGGCCGAATTGGCCCTGCAGCTTAACGTTGTCGTCGAAGAAGGTAAGCCCGATCCCCACGTCATACAGCGTCGCGCCCCAGAAATGCCAGTCGAAGTAAAGGCCCTGGATAAACGAGGGGAGCGCGTACGACGACTTGTCTCCCGGGCGGAGGGCGAGGTTCACCGAGTCAAGGCTGACGTCGTCGGAGCTGAGCCCCGAGAACGTGAGCTCGTTATTGTAGCGGCCGCCCTCGCCGGGCGAGATGAGCCGGATGGTCGGCAGGGTCTTGTCTATCTGGACGATGGAGCGGGTTACCGCGGTCTCGCCGTTTCGCATGGTCGCGCGAAGCAGGATAAAGTGGTATCCCTCGCTGAGTTCGCCCGTTTCCAGGCGGAATCGCCACTTCTTGCCGGACTCCGTGGGCACGAAGGTCTTTCCGTTGTCGAAGCTGATCTCCACCTTCTCCACGGCCTTATCCTGCAGGGCCTTCCGGGTATCCTTGGGCGTGTCCTTCGATTTGAGGGCAAAAACCTCGTCTTCGGTAAGGGCGTAGCCCGCGGTGCCCTCGAGCCAGGGGCGGTCGATGGCGAAGTCGCCCATGGCGAGGTTGTCTATGGTCACCCAGGGGCCGCTCGCCGAATAGACGATCTCGTGGGGGTCCGAAACGATGACCGCGTCTCCCGCGGCCAGGGCGCGCACCTTGACCACGTGGGTGCCGTCGGTCACGGTTTCGGGGCTCAGGGTAAACTTGAAATAGCCCGAAGGGCTCAATTCCGCGGTGCCCGCGTCTACGTCGTCCACGTAGAGGATAAGGGAGCTTACCGGGTCTTCCGATATGACGCGGCCGTACAGGTTAAAGAGGCCCTGCATGCGCTGTCCGTTCAGGGGATAGAGGAACTCGATCCGGTTCCGGTCGTCGCCCCGGTATACCTCGAAATTCCGGGAAACGCGGGTTACGTTGCCGGCAAGGTCCAGGCCGCGGACTTCCACGTTATAGAAACCTTCCGCGAGGGCGGTCACGTCGATCCCGCCCGAAATGATGAGGGAATTCTCGAAAGAGATCTTGTCGTAGCCGGCGGGCATGGCGGGCTGCTTGGCGTCCAGGCCGCTAATCCGCGCGGTTACGCCCGCGAGATTGATATTGTCCAGGGTCTGGCCCGAGATGAACAGGGTATTCGCAACGCGGCTTCCGTCCAGGGGGAGCTCCAGCTTGATGGAGGGCGCCGTGTTGTCGATATTGATCAGGCTCGAATACAGCCCGGTGATGCCGTAATCGTCGTACGCGCGGACGAACACCACGTGGGTCCCGTCCTGGATTACCCGGGTGTCGAAACGGTACGACCACTCGTCGGTTCCCTCGGCCACGTTGAAGGAGTTCCCGTTATCGAGGGAAACCTCCACCCGCTCTATCCCGTTTTTGTCCGAGGCGGTCCCGCTGACGGTGAGCGAGCCCTTATTCGTGGTCTCGAAGGAGGGGGCGAGAACCGAGGCCTTCGGCTCTTCCAGCGACACGCGCACGGTCCGCGTAACCTGGTCGCCCCGTACCCCGTGAATGTCCTCGGCGTAGAGGGCGATCGTGTGCTCGTTATCGGTGAGGGTCGAAAGGGCGATCGGTATGGAATAGCTATGCTCGATATCGATGGGGATAAACTCGCCGTCGTCGACCTTGTACCAGACGCGGGCCGGCGCGTCGTCGTCGTACACCACGCCGGATACCACGAAGTCCTTGCGGATCACCTCGTTCTCCGCGGGCAGGTGGATCTCCACCACGGGCAGGTCGGTTTGGGGCTCGATGGAAAAGAGCCAGGAGTTGACGCTTGAAGCGTTGCCCGCCGCGTCGGTGAAGCGGAATTCCATATTGGGCGCGATGGGTTTCTCGGCGGTGCCGACCAGCGCGTTTATCGCGGAGGAAAGCTCCAGGGGTTGCCACTCGGTCGCGTCCTTCGCCGTCCGGTCGCCGGGGGCGCGGTACTCCGCCTTCGCGACGGGGTTGGCGTCCACCGGGTCAAACGCGATTCGCGTCTCGCCGTTCACCTTGTCGCCGGGTTCGGGGAATACCACGGATATTTCGGGGGGCGTCGTGTCCTTGTTGAACGCCCTGCGGTCCAGGGTTTCCCGCCCGTTCACGTCGGTGGCGCGGACCAGAAAATCCAAAGGCCCGTCGGCTCGCGCGGAAATATCGAGGTTCGCCGGGGTTTTCCCGTCGCCTTTGTCGAGAAGGTTCCAGGTAAGGCCGCCGTCGGCGGACCATTCCACCGCCGCGATTCCCGCGCCGTCGGAAGCGTCTACGGCGACGGGCAGCCTGTCCTGAAGCCAGACGGGCCGGGTCGAGGTATCAACCGACAGGAACGGGGCTTGCGAATCCACCACGAAGGTCTCGGCCTCGCTTTGCCAGGTTTCGCCCGCGTCGTCGGTAAAGGTTATTTTTACGTCTTTATAGGTTCCGTCTTTCAGGCCCCGCACCGTGGCGACGTTGCCCGACAGGGTCAATTCCAGGCCCAGCGGCTCGTTTATCAAGGCGGGCTCCGGGGCCTTGGCGGCGGCGGCTTTCCCCGCGGCCGACTTCCCGGCGGGAACCGGCTCGGGAGCGGGCGCGGGGATAAGGCGGCCGACCAGCGCGGCCGATACGGCCCTCCGGTCGCTTTTTCCGTTATAGAGGCCGGAAACGCTCGCCCCGTCGTAAAGAAGTATCTTCCCCGCGCCGTCGCGCGTCGGGGAATCCCAGGCGAAAGCCTCGTCGTCGGCGATACCGGCGGCATTGCCCGGCCGTACAACGCAGAACGCGCCCGATACCGACAGGCTCGTCAGGTCCTTGAACGTAACGGTTACGGCAAGGGTAGTCCATTCGGCGGGCAAAAGGGCCTTGAGGGGAATGCGCGCGACGTAACGGCCTTCGGGAGTCTTCGTCGCGCTCGCCTTCGAAACGGTCCCGCCGTTGAGGCTCCAGTCCACCGAAGAGACCGGTATGGGCGAATCGATGCCCACGAGCACGGCCCCGTCGATCTGCTCGGCCTTGGGGAAGCCGGGCCCCGAAAGGGTCACGAGGGCGCCGTTGGCGAAGGGTACGTCGGCGGGAAGGAGCCGCTCGAGGGTTACCGTCGCCGTGCCGACGCTCGCGGGGGTTTTCCCGCTGGCGGGGATGGTTACCTCGCCCGAGGCGGTCAGCGAGTCGTCGGACCACGCGGGCGGCGCGTCCCGGGGAACGGACAGGTTGGTTACGTAGAATTCGAGGCCCGAAACGACGGTTCGCGCGAAGGCGTCTACCGCGGTCACCTCGAGCCTGGCCAAGCCGTAGGGGAAGTTCGGCGTAACGGGCACGGTAATGGTCTGCGCGGTAACGCCGCCCTTGATCTTCACGCTTTGCTCGCCCATGCCCGAGACCCGCCAGGAAAGGGCCGTGAGCCCCGCGGGAGCCTCGACCGTGGCGGTGAGCGCCGCGCCCGATTCCGCGGAAATTTCCCGCGCCGAATCGCCCGCCGGCCCGAAGGAGACCGTGGGGGCCGCGCCGCTTATAAGGAAGGTTCTGGTGACCGGCTTTCCCGCGATTCCCCCGATATCCACCGGGGTGCAGGTGACCGCGTGCCGTCCCGGGGAAAGCCCTCCCAAGGTAAGTCCGTACGCCCCGGCGCTTTCAATTTCGCGGGTTTCGCCCTTGTCCACCGAAACGCGGACCGCCGCCACACCGTCGTCGTCGGCAACGGAGCCGGCGAGCCATACGGTGCCGGGCGCGGCTGCGGGACCGGAGTCCGCGACCTCGTCAGCGGCGGGCGAGAGGATCGACAAGACCGGTAAGTCGGCCTGGCGGTCGATGGGTATTTTACGGGAAACGGTGGTTACGTTGCCCGCGATATCCGTCGCGGAAACGAACACCTCGACGTTTTTGGCGTTCACGCCGGTTACGTCGAATTCCTTGATCCAGTAGGGATTGCCCTTCACGAGCTCCAAATCGCCCGTTTCCTTCCCGATTCTCCAGGACAGGGCGGAAAGCCCAATGGTATCCGTGGCGGTGCCGCTCACGGAGAAAGTCCCGTTGACGGCCGTTTCGGGCAAGGGGGTAATGAAGTCCACCGCGGGCTTCGTATTGTCCACGAAATAAAGGTAGGTGTAATAGCCGATAGAGCCCTGATCGTCTTCCGCGCGGAACCAGCACACCGAGGGGCCGTCGTTGAATTTCAGGGTGTTTATGGGCAGGGAAAACCGCCATATCCGGTCTTTTTTGTCGAATTTAAGCGAGAGCGGCAGGAAGGTTTTGCCGCCGTCGAGGGAGTACGCGAGGTTTTTAATGCCGTTGCCGTCGAATACGGATCCGGCAAGGGTTACCTTTCCCGATACCAAAGTACCCATGCCCAGGTTATTGACCGCCGTTTCGGGCTGTTTCCGGTCAAGGTTCCATACGGCGGTGAAGGGTTTGCCCGCGGTACCGTTTACGTCAACGCCGTAAACGGAAATGATATGGGGGCCTTCGACCAAATCGTTGGTGTCGAGATAATAAGACCAAAAGTCGGTGCCTTCGGCCCGAACGGGCTCTCCGCCGTCGAAAATCAGTTCTACGTGATCCACGGCGTCATCGTCGAGACAGGTGCCCACGATATTGAGATTGCCCGGCACCCGCATACCGTTCAGGGGATTGGTAATGCGCGCCACGGGAAGGTCTGAATCCGGATCTATATACAGGTTATACGGCCCTGCCAAGGCTTGATTGCCCGCCAGGTCGGTGGCCGTTACGAGAATGTTGTACTTTCCGGGTTTAGCCCCGGAAATGTCGATCGTCTCGAGCCAGCTGTCCAGAGACGCCGCCGAGGTTTCAACCGATTCGCCTCGGCCCATGGCATGCAGGGAACCGACGGCGATCGCAAAAAAACAAACAAACCAATATGGTCTCAACATAAAACGCAAAAGTGAGGCCAACTTTTCTCTATTATCTCTATAAAGTAGAGTATACTGCGCTTTGCGCTTTTTGTCAGATTTTTTCACCTTTCGATTATCGGTAATTTGTTTTTTTTATTAAACGTGATAAGAAGCATACAATTTTTAACGAATTCCACCGGCCGCAAGATGCCCCGCTTGCCCGAAATCGAAGAAAAAGTGCAAAATTACGGCATGAAATCCATCATTATCGTGACCGGAGCGAGTTCGGGCATGGGCCGCGAGTTCGCGCTACAGCTTGCCAAGACGCGAAAAACGCAAGAATTGTGGCTGATCGCCCGTCGAACGGACAAACTGGAAGATCTTTCCCGAGAAATTGCGCGCATTCCCGGCGCGCCCGACAGTAGAATTCTCCCCATGGACCTCTCCGCGGACTCGGGCCTGGCCGCGTTTAACGCCGCCCTCGCCGCCGAAGCCGCCGCGGCCGGTCCCGCCGGGGGCCTTTTCGTCGATACACTGGTAAACAACGCGGGATTCGGCACCTACGGAACCTTTGCCGATACGGATTTGGGCCGTCAGCTTGAGATGGTCAAAGTCAACGTGTATGCCCTGACCGCCCTCTGCCACGACGCCCTTCCCTACCTCGGAAAGGGGTCCCGGGTAATAAACGTCGCGAGCCTCGCGGCCTTCGCCCCCCTGGGCAATTTCGCGGTGTACGGCGCAACGAAGGCCTACGCGCTCAGCTTTAGCCTCGCCTTCGCGGCGGAGGTGGCGGATCGGGGAATCCTCGTTTCGGCCGTTTGTCCCGGCCCGGTAGATACCGAATTCGCCAATGTCGCCTCGAACGGGGCGCGAACGCGGGTGGTGGACGGGAAAGACCCGGTCGCGGTGGTGGCGCATAGCCTGCGCGCGGCGGAACGGGGAAAGCCCGTCGCCGTCATGGCCCCAAAGTGGAAGTTTAAGGCCTTCATGAGCCGCTTTATCGGGCGCTATTTCTTCGCGCGGCACACGTACCTGCACGAAAAGCGCCCGTCGGCGCCGGTTCGGTAACGCGAAAGGGGCGAGCGCGAAAGCGCCTACTTTTCCCCGAGATAGGCCTTTCGCACCCGATCGTCGGCCAAAAGCTCCCGGCCGGGGCCGGAAAAGCCGATGGCGCCGGTTTCCATCACGTAGCCCACGTCGGCCACTTCCAGGGCGGCCTTGGCGTTTTGTTCCACCAACAGCACCGTAACCCCGCTCTGGTTGATCTGGCGGATAATGTCGAAGATCATCCCGACGATGAGGGGCGCGAGGCCGAGGGAGGGCTCGTCCATCATGAGGACCTTGGGACTGGCCATGAGGGCCCGGCCCACGGCGAGCATTTGCTGTTCGCCGCCGGAGAGGGTCCCCGCCTTTTGGCGTCGCCGTTCCTCCAGGCGAGTGAAAAGGGAGAAAACCCGTTCCCGGTCCGCCTCTATCTCGCTTTTTTTGGTTCGCGAATAGGCGCCGAGGCTCAGGTTCTCGTCGACCGTCAGGTTGGGAAACACCCGGCGGCCCTCGGGAACGAGCACCACGCCCGATTCCACGATATTTTTCGTCTTGTTCCCCGTAATGGGCGCCCCGTTCCAGCTGATGGAGCCCGACGAGGGTTTTACCAAGCCCATGATCGTGTTGAGGGTCGTGCTCTTCCCCGCCCCGTTCGCGCCGATGAGGGTCACGATCTTGCCGGCGGGAACCTCGAGGCTTATGCCCCGGAGGGCGTGAATGCCGCCGTAGTGCACGGACAGATTGTCGATTTTCAGCATCATTCCACTCCCAGGTACGCTTCGATTACTTTCGGGTCGTTTTGAACCTCTTCGGGCGTCCCGTGCGCGATGGTCATCCCGTAGTCCAGCACGTACATGCGCTCGCATACCCCCATGACCACCTGCATGTGGTGCTCGATGAGCACGATGGCGAGGCCGAAGCGCTCGCGAATACGTAGGATAAAGTCCATCAACTCCATGGATTCCTGGGGGTTCATCCCCGCCGCGGGCTCGTCCAAAAAGAGCAGGGAGGGCTTCGTGGCCAGCGCGCGGGCTATTTCGAGCCGCCGCTGCTTGCCGTACGGGAGGCTCGTCGCCGGGTCCGACTCGTGGCT
Source organism: Spirochaetota bacterium (assembly GCA_023443865.1). Lineage (GTDB taxonomy): Bacteria > Spirochaetota > Spirochaetia > Treponematales > Treponemataceae > Teretinema. The sequence goes on from JAEZST010000011.1 coordinate 508,762, forward strand.
TTCCAGCCCGACCTGGGCAAGGAGGGCCCGGGCTTCCTCATGCGAACGCCGCTCCTTCTCCGTATAAGAAGGCAGGCGGAGCGTAGCCTCGAACAGGTTGGCGCCCATCCGCATATGCTGGGCCACGAGCACGTTGTCGAGCACGCTCATATCCTTGAAAAGCCGGATATTCTGAAAGGTTCGCGCGACGCCCATGCGGGTAATCGCGTGGGGCTTCTTGCCGGTGATGTCCGTGCCCCGGAAGTACACCTTGCCCGAGGTCGGCTTGTACACGCCGGTGATCAGGTTGAAGGTCGTGGTCTTGCCGGCGCCGTTCGGCCCGATCAGCCCGACGATCTCACCGGGCCCGATTTCAACGTTCAGGGCGCTTACCGCGGACAGGCCCCCGAACGACTTATTGACGTCTACGGCCCGCAAAATGGCTTGTTCGTTCGTCATGGCCTCACCTTCCCCTTCCGTTTAAGCCGCAGGCCGAGTTTCGCCAGGCAGTCCCAGCTGAATTCTTTCTTTCCCATCAGGCCCTGCTGGCGGAAAATGACCACAGCCATGAGAAGGGCCGAGAAAAACACCATTCGAAGCCCCGGAATGCCCGAAGTGGATACGAAACCGAGGTTGAGCGGACCGTCCAGGAAGCGCAGGGCCTCCATGGAAACGGTCACCGCCACCGCCGCGATCACGGAGCCGGTAATGGAGCCGACCCCGCCCAATACCACGATCAGGAGGATATCGAAGGTTTTCAGGAAGATAAACTGCTTCGGGTCGATGGTAGTCAGGTAATGGGCCAAAAGGCCGCCGCCGATGCCGGCGAGAAAGCTCGAAATGGTAAAGGAGAGGACCTTCATGCCGAATACGTCGATACCCATGGACTCGGCGGCGATCTCGTTGTCCCGAATCGCCTTGAACGCGCGCCCGTAACTCGACTTTATGAGGAGCGCCATAAAGGCGACCACCGCCGCCGCGGTAAGCCAGGCCCACCACGCGTTCGTGAAGCGGGGAAGGCCCTTGAGGCCCAGGGCCCCGTTGGTAATGGTCTGGGCGTTGGTCAAAAGCACCCGGATAATTTCCGAAAAGCCCAGGGTCGCGATGGCGAGGTAATCGTCGCGGAGGCGGAGCGCGATAACGCCCAAAAGCCACCCGATTAAGCCCGCCGCCGCGCCGCCGAGGAGCAGCGCGGGAAGGAAGGGAATGGAAATCTCCGCGAGCAGGGGGTGTATCGGGGCCAGTATGAAATTCGCCGCCTTTTGTGCGGGCGACATGGTTAATAGGGCGCAGGTATAGGCGCCGATGGCCATGAAGCCGGCGTGCCCCAGGCTAAAGAGGCCCGTGAAGCCGTTAATCAGGTTCAGCGATAGGGCAAGAATCACGTTTATCGCGCAGAGCTTGAATATCTGCATGGTAAAGGGGTCCATTAAGCCGTCGAAGGCGAACAGGAGCGCGAGGAACGCGGCCGCGGCCGCTAGGGTCAGCTTGCCGTTTCGGCCCATTTTTCCGAGGATCGGTAGGGTGCCCATCAGACTTTCTCCCCCTGGTTCTTGCCGAGGAGGCCCGTGGGCTTCACGAGGAGCACCACGATCAGGAGGACGAACGCGAACGCGTCCTTGTAGCCGGTCAGCTCGGGAAGGAAGGCCACGGTCATTAGCTCGATAAGGCCCAACAGCAGGCCGCCCAAAACCGCCCCGCCGATGCTGCCGATACCGCCGATAACCGCGGCGATAAAGCATTTAAGCCCGGGCATAATGCCCATCAGGGGCTCCAGTCGCGGGTATTTGAGCGCCCACATGATCCCGCCGAAGGCGGCGAGCATGGACCCCACCGCGAAGGTGAACGCCACGATCCGGTTCACGTCGATCGCCATGAGCCGCGCCGCCTCTATATCGGTGGAAACCGCCCGCATGGCCATGCCGGTTTTGGTGCGGTGCACCACCCATAAAAGCGCCGCCAAAATAACGGCGGTAACGACCGGTATTATCAGGCTTACGCTCATCACCGACACGCCGGCGAACTCCATTCTGGTGCTGAAGAGCTCGGGCACCGGAAAGGCCTTGGGGCGGGCGTCGAAGAGAACGATGGCCAGGTTTTCGATAAGGAAGGAGGCGCCGATGGCGCTGATCATGATCGAGATGCGCGGGGAATCGCGCAGCGGCCGGTAGGCGACCCGCTCAAGGCCGACGCCGAACACGGCCGTAAAGCCGATGGCCACGATCGCCGCGGCCCACCAGGGCATCATGAACTGGCCCACGCAGAAAAAGGCGACGTACGCGCCGATCATGAACACGTCGCCGTGGGCGAAATTGATCAGGCGGAGAATGCCGTACACCATGGTATACCCGATGGCGATCAGGGCATAGAGGCTGCCCAGCGAAAGGGCATTGGCGAATTGCTGCAAAAACGTTTGGAAATCCATGAAAATCCTTTGGCGTCGCCGCTACCCGCAACGCGTAAAAAATCGCCGCACGCGACCCGAAGGGTTTCGGATCCCCCGTGCGGCGCGAATGTAAACGGCCGTAAGGAACCGGGGGCCGCGCCTTCGCGGCCCCGCGCCTTCGTCAGCCCGCGGCTTAGGGCTTGACCGTCGTCAGATAGACGAACTTGCCGTCCTTGACGGTCTTGAGAACGGCGTCCTTTTCGGCGTTGCGGTCGGCGTTGATGGTGATCGAGCCGGCGGCGCCCTCGAAATTGACGGTCTGGGCGATGGCGTCGCGGATCTTCACCGAGTCGGCGGAACCGGCGCGCTTGATCGCGTCGACGATCACGAGGTACGCGTCATAGCCCAGGGCCGAGACGGCGGCGGGTTCCTTGCCGTATTCCGCGCGGAAGGCGGCGAGGAATTCCTCGGAAGTCTTGTTTATGGGCACGTCGTTGGCGAAGAAGGTGGTGATGGTGGCGCCCTCCACGGAAGAGCCGCCCACCTCGAGGAAGGCGTTCTCGTCCCAGGTATCGCCGCCAAGGAACTGGGTCGTCATGCCCAGGGCGCGGGCCTGCTTGACGATCAGCGCCGACTCGGTGAAGTTGCCGGGGGCGAAGATCACGTCGGGGCTATATTTCTTGATATTGGTCAGCTGCGCGCTGAACTCCTGGTCGCCGGTGTTGTAGTCCGCGGTCGCCACCACGGCGTTCGCGTCGCCGGTGAGCTTCACGAACTCGTCCACGAAGAATTTCGCCAGCCCGACGGAATAGTCGTTGGAAACCTCGCGGATAATCGCCACCTTCTTGGCGCCCAGGGTCTCCACGGCGTACTTCGCCATAACCGTACCCTGGAAGGGGTCCAGGAAGCAAACGCGGAAATAATAATCGTTGCCGAGGGTCACGTTGGGGTTGGTGCACGAGGCGCCCACCGCGGGAATCTTGGCTTCGGCGAATATCGGGCCGCCGGACATGGACAGGGAACTGCCCCACGAACCGATCACGGCGTTGACTTTCTCTTTCTGGGCGAGCACGGTCGCGGCGTTGGCGGCCTCAACCTTGTCGGACTTGTTGTCCACCGTAACGAGCTGGATCTTCTTGCCCAGCACCTCGGGGAAAAGCTTGTTCGCCAGCTTGATGCCGTCGGCCTCGTCCGCTCCGCCCGCGCCGTTGGCGCCGGTCAGGGGCTCGAAAACGCCGATCTTAATGACATTGCTGTCGGCGGCGGGTTTGCCGCAGGAAACGAACGCGAGACCGCCAAAGAGCAACGCCCCGGCGGCTAAAACAATCGAACATTTCTTCATGGAAATCTCCTATGTGCCCCTTATCGTATCAAGGCCTGCGAATTCGCGTCAAGCAAAGTTTCCGTGAATCGTTCGGAAATGAAAAAGCCCCCCGCCCGTCGATGGGCCGGGGGGACGGTTCGCTCCGGGAGGAGTCGGCCGAACCTCGCGTTTTTTTTCATATCGCCAAAGCCCCGCGGGCGACGCCCCGGGGCCAGGTTCCGGGAGTTACGGCTTCGGGAAGCCCTTGATGCAGTCAAGCGACCGCGCCAACTGCTCCGGCGAGGGCTCGTGGTCGGCGAGCCTTCCCGCGAAATACTTGTCGTAGCCCACCAGGTCGAGGAGCCCGTGGCCCGAAAGCCCGAACACGATCACCTTTTCCTTACCCTCTTCGTCGGCCTTCTTCGCCTCCCGGATCGCCTGGGCCACCGCGTGGCTCGTCTCGGGGGCGATCACGAGGCCCTCCGTCCGGGCGAAAAGCACCGCGGCCTCGAAGCACTCTGTCTGGCCGATGGAAGTCGGCGTAATGAGCCCGTCGGCGACCGACTTGGACACGAGCGGCGCCATCCCGTGGTAACGCAGGCCGCCCGCGTGGATCGTGTCGGGAATGAACTCGTGGCCGAGGGTATACATCGGAAGGAGCGGCGTCATGCCCGACATGTCCCCGATATCGTAGGCGAAGGGCCCCTTGGTCAGCGTGGGGCACGAGGAAGGCTCAACCGCGACGATCTCGATCTTCTCGCCCTCGATCTTGTCCTTCACGAAGGGGAAGGTAAGCCCCGCGAGGTTGGAGCCGCCGCCGGCGCAGCCGATCACCACGTCGGCCTTTTTCTCGCCCGCCTTCGCGAGCTGCACCTTGGTTTCCTGGCCGATAATCGTCTGGTGGGTCATCACGTGGTTCAGCACCGAGCCCAGGGCGTATTTCGTTGAGCCGGTTTTGTCGGAAACCGCCTCCTCCACCGCCTCGCTGATCGCGATCGCGAGGCTTCCCGGGCATTCGGGGTCCTTCGCGAGCACCGAGCGGCCGGCGTTCGTCGTGTCCGACGGGCTCGCCACGCAGGTGCCGCCCCAGGTCTGCATCAGCATTTTCCGGAAGGGCTTTTGCTCGAAGCTCACCTTCACCATGTACACCTTGCACTCGAGCCCCATCTGCGCGCAGGCGAAGGAAAGGGCGCTGCCCCACTGGCCGGCGCCGGTCTCGGTGGTAAGCTTCTTAACCCCCGCGACCTTATTGTAATAGGCCTGGGCGACCGCCGTATTCGGCTTGTGGCTTCCCGCCGGCGATACGCTCTCGTTTTTATAGTAGATTCTCGCGTTCGTCCCCAGGGCTTTCTCGAGCGCCACGGCGCGGTGCAGGGGCGAGGGCCTCCAGCGGGAAAGGATATCCAGCACCGGCTCGGGAATATCGATCCACCGCTCGCTCGACATCTCCTGCTCGATCAGGTTCATCGGGAAAATCGCGCTCATCATCTCGGGAGTCACCGGCTTCCCGTCGGGCCCCAGGGGGGGCAGCATCGGGGTCTTGAAATCCGCGGCCAGGTTGTACCACTGCCGGGGCATCTCGGAAGGCGAAAGAACGACGCGAACGGGCCCTGAAGGCTTCTTTGAACTCGACATTGGTACGCTCCTCGTATTGGAAAGGCTGTTTCTATAGATAGATACACACTACCACGGGTTTACCGAACGCGCAAGTTGTTTTTACCAATAGAAACAAAAATATCTCCCAAAAGGGGGGCCGCCCTTACTTCCCGCCCGAGCCCGCTCGGGCCAATCGCGCGAAGCCTCGCGCTCCGCATCGGCTCGCCGAAACCGCAGCCTGGCCAGACGCGGTCCCCCCTGGCTGCAAAGCCTTGCTCCCGGCGCGCGAGCCCCTCGCCCTACCTACCGGTAGGTAACCCCGCAGGCGCGCCAGGCGCTGCGGGCTTTTCCGCCACCCCCCGGTCCGAGCGCGAAGCAACCCCGATGCGTTATGCTTATCTTCGGAGGAATCCTCATGAAAGCATACGCGCTCATTCCCCTCTCGCTGGGCCTGATTATGGCCCTTGCCGGTTGCGCCACCGCCGCGCCGGGACTCAAAGGCGTCGACGGATTCGACAAAACGAAATACCTCGGGGCCTGGTACGAAATCGCGCGTTTCGATTTCGTGTTCGAGAAGGGATTGGACAACACGATGGCCGAATACTCCCCGGCGAAAGACCTGAGGTACATAAGCGTCAGGAACAGCGGAACGGAGATCGCTACGGGCAAACGCAAGGTCGCCCTCGGCAGGGCGAGATTCCGCGGCCCGGAAACCGCGGGAGAGCTGGAAGTATCCTTCTTCGGCCCCTTCTGGGCGGAGTACACGGTCCTCGCCCTCGACGGCGAATACCGCTACGCGTTGATCGGCGGCAAGGACAAACGATACCTGTGGATCCTGTCTCGAACCCCCACGATCCAGGAAGCCGTTAAGAACGAATACGTCGCCATCGCCGGGAGCCTCGGCTTCGAGACCGAAAAATTGCTCTGGGTAAGCCAATCCCCGAAATGAAAACCCGATTGAGCTTGACGGAACGGGCATGAGATAGAATGATGTAGGGCTGCGGGGTTACCGCCTCGCTCCCGATGCGTGCCGCCCAACGCCCGCGGGTCCTGGCGAGCCGATCCGGATCGGCGACCCGCCGCGGAAACGGGATACCCGGAGAAAGGCTCGAAACGAATATGGAAAGCGAAACGGAAAGGTTCATTCAGGAATACCTACGCGGGGAGGGAAACAACGCGGCCCTGGCCGACGGGCTCCTCCTCGAGAGGCGCCGATATTTCGGGCCCGTCGGTTGGAAGGTAAGCACCCTCGAGCGCTGCTGCGGGCCCGAGCCGGGCATGAAGTACCGTACCCTACCGGGCGATTTCGAGGAACGGGTCGCCGGCATCATGCGCCGTTGCGCGGCGGGCTGGGACATGCCTCCCCTGATCGTGCAATACGAAAACGGCGTCCTTACGGTCAGCGACGGGAACCATCGGCTCGAGGCGTTCGCCCGGATGCGCAAGGAAAAAATACCCGTCATTTTCTGGATGACCGAGGGCGGCGATTACGAAGGATTCGTCCACTCATTGACCCGCGCGCCCCCGGCGTGACATCATCAGCCCCATGGCAATGCAAAAACACGACATGCTGAAAACCCTCGCCGGCCTTCGCGGCAACCCGAGGGCCTGCGTCTACACCGAGCCCCTGTGGGGCATTCCCTCGAGCTTGTACCTTCCCTTCGCGTCCCTGTACATGATCGCCCTCGGGTGCGGCGACGCGCAAATCGGGCTTATCACCACGCTGGGCATGGTTTCCCAGATCGTATTCGCCCTCCTGAGCGGCGCGGTCACCGACAAGCTGGGCAGGCGCCTCACCACCCTCATCTTCGATATCGTGTCCTGGAGCGTCCCGACCCTCATCTGGGCCTTGGCGCAAAACGCCTATTTCTTCGTCGCCGCCGCCGTAATCAACGGGGTCATGAGGATCACCCAGAATTCCTGGACCTGCCTCCTCGTGGAAGACGCCGAGAAGGACAAGCTCGTCGCAATCTGGTCGTGGATCACCGTCGCGATCATCGTCTCGGGCCTCGCTGCGCCCCTTTCGGGCGTGCTCGTGGAAGGCATCGGCCTAGTTCCGGCCGTGCGAATCCTGTATCTTTTCGCCTTCGTATCGATGTCCCTGAAGTTTTTCATCCTGTACCGGTATAGCACCGAGACCGCCGTGGGCGAGATCCGCCGGAGGGAAACGAAGGGCGTTCCCCTCCTGCGCCTCATGGGCGCGTATACCGGCTCGTTTCGGGCGATTCGCGACAACCCCTATACCCTCAACGCCTTTTTCATTTCCTTCGCCCTCGTGGTTTACGAAACGATAAGGAACGTGTTCTGGTCGATCGCCGTCGTCAAGCACATCGGCTTGCCCGAGGCGGCGATCGGCGTCTTTCCCTTCATTAAATCCGGCATCATGCTCGCCTTCTATTTTCTCGTCGTGCCGCGCATGAACCACCTCAATTTCAAGCGGCCCTTCATCGTCGGATTCGCGCTGCTCATCGCGTCGAACGTCTTCCTGGTTATCTCCCCGGCGGGAAGCTTCGCCATGGTCGGCGTCAGTACCTTTTTCGAGGCGTGCGCCTTCGCCGTAATAGGCCCCTTCAAGGACACCCTACTCGTGGACGCGATCGAACCGAAGGACAGGGCGGGCACCTTCGGCCTTTTCAACCTCGCGACCATCGTCCTCGCCTCGCCTTTCGGCTGGATCGCGGGGCTCCTCTCGGAACGGTCGCGCATGCTGCCCTTCTATCTCCTGACGGTCTTCTCCGTTGCGGGCTTGGCCCTGGTGTTCAATATCGCTCGGCACAAGAAAAGCTTCGGCTAAGGTCAGGACCGGCCCGTCTTCTCGAGATAGTACCTGTAGTCGCCCTCGTACGCGTTGAGCTTCCCATGGTCGATCTCGAACACCCGGTTCGCGAGATGTCCCAGGAAATACCGGTCGTGGCTTACGATAATGACCGTGCCCTCAAAGCCGGCCAACGCCTCGAGGAGCACCTCGCGGCTCGCGATGTCCAGGTGGTTCGTGGGCTCGTCGAGCACGAGAAAGTTCACCGGAAGGGCGAGCATGCACGCGAGCATCACCCGGCTTTTCTCGCCCCCCGAGAGCACCGACACGTACTTGTCCGAATCGTCCCCGGAAAACTGGAAGGCGCCGAGAATATTCTTGATGGTCCCGACCGAGGCCATGGGGAGCCGTTCCGCGACCTCTTCGTACACGGTCCGCTCGGGCCTCAAAATGTCCGACGAATATTGGCTGAAGTACCCCATTCGCACCGAAGGCCCGATCGCGCAGGTGCCTTCCGTGGCTTCCGTCTGCCCCGCGATGATCTTGAGCAGGGTCGACTTGCCCGCGCCGTTCACCCCCGTAAGGGCGATGCGGTCACCCCGGGCGACGATGCCCGATATCCCCGAAAAGGCCCAATGAAACGCGCCCGGCGAGCTTACCTTATCGCCCGCTTTCGCTTCTTCGCCGGCGTTCGCCGGGCTTCCGGCGCTCCGTGAACTTCCGGCCTTCGGCCAGGCCTTCCCCAGGCCGTCCATCACCGCCACTTGGTCCCCCGAGCGGGGGCAGGGCACGAACTGCACGGACATATGCTTCGTTTCGGGCGGCAGCTTCACCCGCTCGATCTTTTCCAGGGCCTTGATGCGGGACTGCACGAGAGACGCGTGGGAAGCCCGGGCGGAGAATTTCGCGATGAACTCCTCGTCCTTTGCGAATTGGGCCTGTTGGCGCTGGTAGGTCGCCACCAACTGCTCCCGGCGAATCTCCCGTTCCCGCAGGTAAAAGTCGTAATCCCCCGAGTACATCGTGACGGTACCCGAGGCGACCTCGGCGGTGCGCGGGCACAGTCGCGTCATGAACTGGCGGTCGTGGCTCGTCATCACCAGGTCGCCCTTGAATTCCGATAGCCACTGCTCGAGCCACACGATGGATTCCACGTCCAGGTGATTCGTCGGCTCGTCCATTAATAGAAGGTCCGGCTCGAGTACCAGGATTCGGGCCAGGGCGATGCGCATCTTCCACCCGCCCGAAAAATGCTCCACCGGCTCGCGAAAGCGGTCCGTCCCGATCCCGAGCCCGGTCAGCACCGTTTCGGCGCGGCTTTCGAGATTGTAGCCGTCCCGGTGCAGGAACTCGCCCTGGAGTTCCCCGTACCGGTTCATTTCCGCGTCGCTCAGGGGTTCCGCGTCGGGGTCGCCCATGCGGCGTTCCAGCTCCTCGAGCCGCTTACCGATCTCGTACGTCGCCCCCGCCCCCGCGAGCACTTCCTCAAGGGCGCTCCTGCCGGACATCTCCCCCGTTTCCTGGGAAAAATAGCCGATCACCGTTCCCGGGTCCATTTGGACCGTGCCCGAGTCGGGCCGCTCCTCCCCGGCAATCACCCGGAACAGGGTCGATTTACCCGCCCCGTTCGGGCCCACGAGGCCGATACGGTCCCCGGGCCTCACCAAAAAATCGGCGTTATCGAAAATGATCCGCTGCCCGTAGGCTACCCGGATTCCTGAAAGTTTTAGCATCGTACGGCTCCCGAAAGGGAGAACTATACCGGAAATCCGGGCGTTTGTATCGTGCCCTCACGGGCCTCAGCGCCTTCCGTAAACCAGTTCGGCGAACTGATTCCGCTTGCGTACCTCTACCAGGGTAAGCCGGATCGGGTTCCCCGTTTCACGGAACAGCCGGATCCCCTTCCCGAGGATCACCGGGGCGACGGTGATCCTGTATTCGTCGATTTCGTCCAGTTCCAGGTACCCGCGGATAAGCTCGCCCCCGCCGGCGATCCATACCTTCCCGTATTCCACGCGCGTCCGCCTGACGAAGGAGGCGAGGTCCCCTCCCACCCGTTCGGCGAATTCCAAAGGCTCGTCCCTTGTCGTGAACACGTAGCATTTTTGCGTCTTGTAGGGGAAATCCCCCCTGGTTTCCCTGAGAAGCCAGTCATAGGTCCTCCTGCCGAAAACGACGCAGTCCACGTCGGCGATAAACTCGCCGTAACCGTTATCGCCCTCGCCCTCCACGGCGAAAAGCCAATCGAGGGAATCGTCCTCGGTCGCGATATACCCGTCCAGGCTCATCGCGATGTACAGCGCCTGTTTACCCGTCATGGCCATCCCGAATGCCTCCTGGCCTCAATTCTAGTCCGGGGATTGACGATTCGCCACGGCCGGCATAACCTTGCGCCATGGGCCCCGCCGAACCCCAACTTCGGGCCGGTCAAAACTTCCGATACGACGGGAATCCAATGATCGCCTGCGCCTTGCGGGCCGACCTCTCGGGCGCAATCGCCTCGCCCAACGTAACGTTCGGCGCATCGGGAAAATTAGCGTCAATCAGAAAATCGCGAAACGCGTAGGGATAAAAGATGTTAAAGGCATTATTACTGGGTTTGGCTGCGTCGTTCTTCTTCTCCATCACCTTCGTGCTGAATCACGCGATGCAAAGCTCGGGGGGGCATTGGATCTGGACGGCGTCGTTGCGGTACGTCTTCATGCTGCCCGTGCTATTTCTTTTAACGCTGAGGAACGGGCGATACAGGATTGTTTTGAACGCGATAAAAACGCGTCCAGTACAATGGTTCCTGTGGAGCACGGTCGGGTTTGGCCTCTTTTACCTGCCGATCTGCGTCGCGGCGTCGTACGGCCCTTCCTGGATGGTCGCGTCGACGTGGCAAGTCACGATCGCCGCGGGAATCCTCTTGACCCCGCAGTTCCGGCGCGAGGAAAACGGCCGGCTCGTCAGTCACGCGATACCCCTGCGGCAGCTGCTGATTTCCGCGACCATCATTATCGGGGTCTTTCTCGTGCAATACACCGACGGATCGGTCGAAGAGATCAAGAAAAACGCGGCTGTAATAGCGTTCATACTCATCGCGGCTTTCTCGTATCCCCTCGGAAACAGGAAAATGCTGGCCCTGGTTCCCGATTCCCTCGGGACCCTGGACCGGGTGTTCGGGATGACCTTGTGCAGCATGCCGTTCTGGGGGGCGTTGATGGCGGGCGGATTAGTCACGCGAAGCTATCCGACGGCGGACCAGGCTTATCAAACCCTGATCGTCGCGCTTTCGTCGGGCGTGATCGCGACGCTGCTATTTTTCAAGGCGACAGAATTGGCGAAGCGCGACGTAAGGCATCTGGCGGTGATCGAGTCAACCCAGGCGGGCGAGGTGGTTTTTACCCTGCTTTTGGGCCTTTTGCTTTTCGGCGACAAGGCGCCCACGTTAAGCGCGGTCGTCGGTATCGCGGTTATCGTGCTCGGCATAGTGCTGAACGGCCTGACGGCGCTGCCGAAAAGCGGTAATGCCTAGAACGGGTTCGCCGAAAGGCCGGGAAGCGTCCCTCGCGGAAAATCCCGGCGGAAAGCGCGAAACTCCGGGCTTACCGTGACTTTCTCCGGAATTCGAGCTGGGCGAGGACCATCCCCGCCGCCATCATGAACGCGCCGGCGAGCTCACGCGGCCCGAGGGTCTCCTGCAGGAAAAGGGCGCCGAACAGGGCCGCGAAAACCGTCTCCAGGCTGAGGATGAGGGAGGCTGCGGTGGGCGGGGAATCCTTCTGGCCGAAAATCTGCAGGGTGAACGCGACTCCCACGGAGAATACGCCGCCGTACGCGATAGGTATCCACGCTCCCGCCAGCGCCCCGGGAACCCATGGTTCGGTAAACGCGGCGCCTACGACCGACAGCGCTGCGGTCACCAGGTACTGAACCAACGCCATGTGCAAGACCGGGACCCGCTCCGAAAAACGGCTTATCACCAGGATGTGGGCCGTCCAAAAGAAAGCCCCGACGAGAACGAGTACGTCCCAGCGGGAGACGGTGAACGCGGCCGTCACGCTGAGGAGCCAAAGCCCGACGGTCGCGACGACGGCGCCGGCCCAGGTATTCAGGGGCGGCCGATGGCGGGACAAGAGCCCCGCCAGGGGTACGAGAACTATATAGAGCCCGGTTATGAAGGCCGCCTTCCCCGCGGTCGTACCGACGAGCCCCATCTGCTGCAGCACCGAACCGCCGAAGAGGATAATGCCCGCGATAGTCCCGGGAACGAGGGCGCGCGCGAAGGCATGGCGCCTCCTGACTTCGGCGCCGCCTACGACGTCACGGGGAAGGATCCTGATAAGCAGCAGCATGGAGAGGGCGCCCAGGAAAAAACGGGCGGCATTGAAGGTAAGGCTGCCCAGGGAGGCCGCCGCGATACGCTGGAACACGAAGGCAAGGCCCCAGATCAGGGCCGTCAAAACCAATAGGAAGTTGGCGCGCAGTACACGGGTTGTCATGATTGAGGCCATCATGCCCGTTCCCCGAAAAAAGGGCAAGCGGGCGGCGAAAACGGCTGACCGGTTTTATTCCGGAGGGAGTATGCTTACTTCCTTGCGTATTATGCCACGCGAGTAGTTGGAGCGACGAAGACGACATCCGCGTTATCGTGATACGCGGCCATTAAGGAATCGATGTCCTTCTCGTTTAGCCCGTTAATGAAGGAAGCCGCCGCATAATCGGGATTCCCCCGCCCGTTTGAAAGGCAACCGATTACGGCAATCGACGCCATGGCGACCGCGACCAGGATTCCGTACTTTTTTTATGCGAAACTCCTTTCGTTCGAATAATGCTTATATTCTTCTTAATTCCAACTCTTCTAAAACCCGTCCCCCAGAACCTTTTCCATAAAGACTATTCCGAGTTTTTTTCCGAATTTATTCCAGCAGTCAGCCAACCTTCCGTATTCCCGAAACCCGTTTTTCTCGTGAAAGCGCACGCTTCCCTCGTTCCCGTCGGATATATCGACGACGATCCTGTCCATGCCGTTATCAAGCGCGTCGCGTTCCAGCCGCCGCAGGGCCTCGCGCCCGATGCCCTTTCCCGTAAAACCCGGCTTTATGAAATACATGACGTCGCCGGTCTTTCGGAAATTCCCGAGGTTCTTGAAGTATTCCAAAATGCAGAACCCGATTACTTCCTCGTCGGCCTTGATCGCGTAGGAGGACAGAATCCCGGCGTCGTTCAGAAACCCGTCAAAATGCCCGTAACCGACCCTTTCAGCGCGATAAGCCGCCGTCGTGTGCTCGATATGGTAATTAAGAATATCGATTACCGCGATCCTATGCTCTTCCGTAAGCCGTTCGAACGCTATTTCCATGAATCTTCTCCGCGTTTATCTATGGGTTTACCCATGCCCTTGCCGCCGGAACGGCGACGGGTATTTGCGATGCCAAGCGCGAAGGTCAAATCGAACCGGCAACCGTTTCCACCCGATTTCTGCCCCGTTCCTTCGCGGCGTATAGGGCCTTATCCACCTTGCCGATTATCTCCCGTAAATCCGCGTCCTTGCCGCATTCGCCTACGCCGAAGCTCGCGGTTTTGTTTCCGGCGCCCGTAAAGAGAAACGCCTCGACCTTCTTGCGCAGGTTCTCCGCCATCGCGCGCGCGCCTTCCAGGTTCGTATCGGGCAAGATGAGCAGGAATTCTTCCCCACCCCAACGGCCCACCGTATCGATTCGCCTCGCGTTCTCCTTCAGGAGGCGGGCGAACTCGACGAGCACGGAGTCGCCGACCTGGTGTCCGTACGTATCGTTCACCTCCTTAAAGTGGTCGATATCGAGGAGAATGATCGAGAACGTCCTTCCGCGCACCCGGGATTTATACGCCTCGTCTTCCAATACCTGGCTTATGCGGCGCCGATTGGCCAACTCGGTGAGGCTATCCGTTATCGATTGGCGTTCGAGCAGGGCGTTCAATTCGTTCAGGCGCGCCTTGTCGTCTTCGAGGCGCTCGTTGGCCCTTCGCAGCCCGTTCATCGAATCCCGAAGCTCGTCGGTAATGAGGTTTATCGTTTCCGCGAGATCGCCGAGCTCGTCCCGGGACTTCACCTTGAGCGGCCCGGTAAAATCGAGGGCGGCGAGCGCCTTGGCCTTCTTCGCGATTTGAAAGATCGGGTTCGTGAATATCTTCGCCAGGAAATAAGCGCTAAAGATTCCCAGGAATAAGACGATGCCGATCGTCAGCAGGATGGCCTTGGCGGAAAAGCGTATGGCTTCCCGGGTCGGGGCCAACGACTTCTCAACGAGAACGTACGCGCCGTTCCCGCATTTTCCCACGAGCCCGATTATGTCTTCGTTAAGGCCGGGCGCGAGCGCGCGATACGTTTTCCATCCGGAAACATCGCCTTCCAGGCCGGCCCGGAAGGCCGTTCGCGCGGCAGGCGGGAGGATTTTTGACCTGGATACCTCGGGCGACGTGGAATCCAACACGGTTTCGGATCCGTCGAATACGGTAATGAAGCCCCGAAGGCCCTTTTCCTTTTGCCTGAGAAAATTCGAGAGGTTAATGCCCTCGCGATAATCGTCCCTGACGTCTACGTATTTGTCGATGAGGATTTGCCGGTATTCCTTGATCATCAGGGATTCCATAACCGTGGAGACAAGCGCGAAAAACGTAACGCTCGTGACGGCCAGGATCCCCAATATAATCAGGAACAATTTGATGCGGATATTTACGCGCATTCCCCTTCCTTTTCGCCGATTTATTTTCCCGCGAGCCGTAAATCCGCCGCCCGCGGCGAGGGCAACCGACGCGACGGTCGCCGTTCCCCCGATTTCGCGGTTATTGGCCGTTATTTCCGGGCGTAGGCTTTCATAAAGTACTCGTAGGCCTCGTTTATCTCTTTTGTCCTGTCGGTCGCGAGGCGGATAAAGTCTTCGTCCAGGTGGCTGAACTTGTCGGGGTGGTACGTTTTCATCCGTTCCAAATAACGCTCCTTGATTTGTTTCTTCGTTATCTTTCCCGTAATTTTCAGCACGTCCCGGTAATAGGCTTCCGGATCCCGCCCCTTAATCGCGTCCCTTTCTCCGGCTTTCCCCTTTTGCTCCCTTTCCGCCGCCTGCCTCTTTTCGTATTCCGACTTGTAGAACAAATACTCCTCGTTCCGCGTTTTGCTCCCGATCGATTGGCGGAAGGCGATAAAATGCCTTTTTAAGATGTCCCTGTATTTTTTCGCCTCTCCGATTTTCTTTACGCGGTCCCTTTGCCTCTCGAGGCTGGGATACCTGGCGATTTCCGTAAGCCCCTGCGCCAGGGAAAAGATATCCGCGTTATAGGTCTTTTCGCCCTTGAGGACGGTATCGACGAGGGTATCGACCAGGTCGCGCTTCGAATACTGCCGCGTAATCCAATCGAGCCTTCCGACCAGATAGGGGTCGGAGATCGAGCACGCGATAAAGTCCCTCAGTTCGTTTTTGTACCAAAACGAACGGACGAGGCAATCTTTGAGGGCTACGATAAAGGCTCCTGAAAACGCTGCCAATCGATACGACTCCCCGATGCGTTATTCGGACGCCCGTAAAGGCGGGCTATTATGTATAGCAAACATTTGGCCAAGCCGCAATCAAAGCTTGGAAACGGCGGCTCCGTCCGTCATTCTATCTCGATATCGAAGGGCATCAGCAAGCCCAAAACGCCGGGCATCGAAAACGCGGCCTTTTCGATCCTGCAATCCCTTGGATCGATGGCGTAGCCGTCTGATTGGACGAACGACGACTTCCTTAAATCGCAGCGATTGAAGGTCGACGAGGAAAACACGCATCCGGTGAACCTCGCCTCGGCCAGGAGGGCGTTTTGGAAATAAGATTCCCTGATTTCGCATTTATTGAAGACGTTCCGCTTCATCCCCACGTCGGCGAAATTGCAGTACGAGAGCATGCACGCGTCGAACGCCAGGTCGAACGCCGTCTGATTGCATTTGAACAGGGCCAGACCGACGATTTTGCATCCGAAGAATTCTACGTCTATCAGTCTTGAGTTCGAGAAATCGGGGTTAAGGATCGAGCAATCGACGAATTTCGATCCTTCGATCCTTGAATTGATAATTCCCGTATTATTGAAAGAACACTTCCTGAAGACGCAATTTTCTACGTAGGCTGCATCGATGACCTTATCGGAAAAATCGATCCCGGTTATTTCCCTGCCCGACGCATCGCTTAAATCAACGTATTCCAACGGCAACGACCTTATTGAGAAGTATACGACAGGCTATTATGTATTCTATCGAGGGGCAATACCGGCAGGCACTTCTTTTCGGCGTCGTTCCTTGCCTTTATGCGCGGGAAGGCATTATGATTACGCGGACCGGGCCGACGGAGACGTCTGCCGCGAGTTCCCGCGCTTAAGCCCGGTCTTGCCGGCCTTTACGCCGCAACCTCCCGACCGAACCGACCAAAGGAGTGCCCCATGCTGATCGTAAGTGCCTCGAACGTATCGACTACCCGCGAAAGATCCAAAAGCCTGACGGTCGCTACGGCCCTCAAAAACGGGCTTGAAAGCCTGGGCCTGGCCGGAGTTCGGGTTATCGACCTGAGGGATTACGATTTCGGTTTCTGCGTTATGTGCCAAGGCTGCGCCGCGGGGGATGGATGCGTTCGCGACCCGGCCTTCAACGCGTTCCACGGCCTTTGGAAGGCGAACGACGACGTGATTCTCGTGGTGCCCCATTATGCCTCCATACCGTCGAAGCTCCTGTGCGCGTTCGAGAAGCTGCAGGAAACCCATTATCTCGCCTACTGCCAGGGAAAGGGCGGCGCGCCGGCGAAGCGGGTCATGATTATAGCCCACGGCGGCCTGACCGAAAATTACCGCGATACGTACGTTAACAACCTGATCAAGCCCCTCGGCGGAATCGTTCAAAGCGTGGGGGGCACGGTCGTTAACGACCTGATCGACGGTCCGCTGTGCTTCGGGGTCAAGAGATACCTCGACTCGAAAGAAGCCTCGGGCGAGTGCTTCGCCAAGGAAGACGACGACACGGAGGAAAAACGGGTCATCGAAAGCGCCTTGTCGTACTACGGGAAGGGCAAAGCTTAAGAATCGGGAGAACATAAAGGATTTATGGAAATAACCAGGATAAACCCGACCAGGCGATGGTCGGACGCGACGATTTACGGCGGGATTGCCCGCTTCGTCGAAATAGCCGAGGCGGTCCCGCCGGGAGACATCGCGTCTCAGGTAAACCAAATTCTGGCCCAGGCGGAAAAGCGGCTTGCGACGTTCGGAAGCGATAAAACGAAAATCCTTTCGGTAACGATTTACATAACGGATTTTGCCAACCTGGATACCTTGAACGGGATCTGGGATTCATGGTTCGTCGAGGGGACCGCCCCGAGCAGGTCCTGCGTGAGGGTTGGGCTCGCCGACCCGGAATTGCTCGTTGAGATGGCCTTTACCGCCGCCGCGGGGAAAGGCGATACATAATACGCTTCGGCAAAAGGAATACTTCATGGAATTCATCGGCCTCGCGCTGATCACCGAAAACGTGCCCCGCCTCGTCGCGTTCTACGAACGCGTATTCGGCGTGACCTCCGAGGGGAACGACACCCACGCGACCCTGGCACTCAAGGGCGTCAACCTGGCGATTTACGACAAGGGCGCCTCGGTCAGCGATATGAAATTCGCTTACCCGGAAGGCTCGGGCTGCGGGTATACGACCCTGATGTTCTCGGTCGGAAACGCCGAGGCGGAATACGAAAAAATAAAAAAACTGAACCTGCCGCTCATGACTGAACCTACCGATTATCCCTGGGGAACGAGGGCCTTCCATTTCCGGGATCCCGACGGGAATATCGTCGACTTCGTGGAACGGAGAAAGCGTTAAGTGGCCTTCGCGGTAATCAACCGGTTTCTCCACTGGATGGTCGTGGGCGTGGTTAGCCCGGTCCTCGTGCTCCTGATCCTGTCGAAAAACGTCTCCCTGGGCGAATCGGGCCTTGTCATGTCCGCTTTATCCGCGGCAGTCGTCGCCCTCGAATTGCCGAGCGGGATCGTGTCGGACAGGATCGGCCGAAAGCGGACCTACCTCATCGCCCAGGCTCTCTTCCTGTGCTCCTTCGTCCTCCTGCTTTTCGCCGGGGATTTCGGATCCGTCCTGGTTTCGTTCCTCTTTTTCGGCGCCGCCCGCGCCTTCGCCTCGGGATCCATCGAATCGGACTTCATCGATTCCTATCTCGCGCGGCACGGCGGCGAAAGGCTCGACCGGCTGATCACGGGCATGGGCGTCGGCGAAACCCTGGGGCTTGCCCTCGGCGCGCTGATCGGCGGCGTTCTCCCCGCCCTCGCCAAGGGCCTGCTTCCCGGTCGCAACGAGTTTACCCTCAATATCGCCTTTCAGATCCTCCTCACGCTGATCCTCATCGGCATGACGGTTTTCTTCCACGAAGCCAAGGGCGAAAGGAAGCAAACCCCCATCGGGGAATTCCTGAAGGAGGCATCCCTCACGGTACGACGGTCCGGTGCATTGAAAATCCTGTTGGCCGGCGCCTTCGTTTGGGGCTTCGCGTTCCTCTCGATAGAACTGTACTGGCAGCCACGGCTCAGGGACATATTGGCCGACAAGGGCCAAACGGCCATATTCGGCTATCTCAACGGCGCGTACTTTATCGTCGCCACCCTCGGCACCCTCTTGGGGGGGCGCCTGATCGCGCGCTACAAACCGGACAACTTCCTCGTGATGGCGGCCTTTCGCGCGGTCCTGGGTACGTTCCTGGCCATTCTGGCGTTCCAAAGCGCGGTGGCGCTCTTTTCGGTATTTTACCTTCTGATCATGGGGGCTAACGGCATGCTCAGCGTGCCCGAAAGCACCGAATTCAACCTGGGCATTCCCGAGGAGAAACGCGCGTCCCTCCTGTCCCTCTCCTCCCTCGTCATGCAGCTCGGCGGCATTTTCGCCTCGTTGCTCTTCAGCCTCGTGGTCGCTTCGGTGGGGATCAAGTCGGTGTGGATCGTTTCCGGCGCCCTCTTCGCCCTCTCGGCAGTTCCGTACGCCCTCCGCGCCAAGGGAAAACGGCGATAAGGGCCGGGAACGGGCTTTACCGATATTCGGTGAGTATCCCGGAATCCTAAACCATTAGGGTCGGGGCAGGAGCCGGTCACTCCGCGCGAATGTGCCAGAGCGCCGAGGCGAAATCGCCGGGACCGGTCCATTCGGCTGGACGGACCCGCAAGCCAGCCCGCATGAGCTCGTCGCCGTAATAGAGTTCCCCTTCCCGATCGCCCACGCGATACCGCGTATCCGGCGTAAGCCCGTCGAGCTTGACGACCGTATCCTCGCGGTTCGGGACGAACAGAAAGCGGTAACAGGCGGCGATGGCCTCCTTCCCGTCCTCCGACGCGACGATCCACGCGGTCACGTTTCCGCCGAAGGGGCTCAAGAGCCTGAAAAACCGGCCGGTACGCACGAGGGCGCGGTGGCGTTTATAAGACTCGATCTGGGCGCGCACGGTCAGTCGTTCCCCGGCGTCAAGCGAGAGCGGGTCCAGTTCGTAGCCGAGCATGCCGAAAAACGCGACGTTCCCCCGCGTGGACAGGGCCGTGACCCGGTGCGCCTGCTGGTTCGGCACCGCCGACACGTGATTGCCCATGGAAGAAAGCGGGTAGGCCACGGACGTGCCGTATTGGATCTTCAGCCGCTCGATCGCGTCGGTATCGTCGCTCGTCCAGGTTTGCGGGGCGAAGGAGAGTATGCCCGGATCGAAGCGGGCGCCGCCGGCGGAGCAGGACTCGAACAAAATATCGGGAAAATCCGAGGTTAAGCGCGCGTAAAGGCGGTAGACGCCGAGTACGTACCGGTGAAACACCGTGCCCTGGCGGTCGGCGCCGGCGACGGCGGACCCGCACTCGGTAAGGTAGCGGTTCATGTCCCATTTCACGTAGGATACGCCCGCCTCGCGGAGGACGGCGGAGATCGATGCGGCGACGTGATCGACCACGTCATCGCGGGAAAAGTCTAGAACGAGCTGGTTGCGCCCCTCGGAGGGCGGCCTGCCCGCCACGCGGAGCGCCCAATCCGGGTGGGCCCGATAAAGCTCGCTGTCGGGATTTACCATCTCGGGCTCGATCCAAACGCCGAACAGGAGCCCCAGGCCCCGGATCTTTTCGGAAAGCCCCTTGAGCCCGCCCGGGAGTTTCTCCGGATTGGGCCGCCAATCGCCGAGCCCGGCGGTATCGCCGTTCCGGGCGCCGAACCATCCGTCGTCGAGCACGATGAGCTCAACGCCGAGATCCCGCGCCCCACGCGCCATGTCCACGATCTTTTCTTCGGTAAAGTCGAAACCCGTCGCCTCCCAGTTATTGAGGAGCACGGGCCGGTCGCGGTCGCGCCAGGCGCCGCGGGCCAAGCGCTCGCGGTACAGCCGGTGGTACGCCTGGCTCAGGGCGTTCAAGCCCGTCGACGAGTGCGCGAGAACCGCTTCGGGCGCCTGGAACGATTCCCCGGGCCCGAGCGGCCATTCGAAGGTATCCGGATGGATACCCATCATGACGCGCGTACGCGAGAACGAGTCGACCTCGGCCTGGGCGAGAAAGTTCCCGCTGTATACGAGGCTGAAGCCGAAGGCCTCGCCGGAGCGTTCCCCCGTATCTTCCCTGACGAGGGCGACGAAGGGATTATGCTCGGCGCCGCTCGTCCCGCGCAAGCTGTGAACGGACTGAACGCCCTCGGCGAGGGGGCGCAGGCGAACCTGTCGCTCCCGGCACCAGGCCCCGGACAGGCTCATCATTCGCCAGAGCGAATCCGGAAGGTCGAGCGAGAAGCTCATCGCCCTGCGAAGCGTTACGGGTAGGGCGCCGCCGTTGAAGATTCGCGCGCTCCGCGTAACGATCGGGAGCGCCGCGTAAACCGTATAGGAGAGCGCGACCCCCAAGCCGGTGAGCTTGTCGCGAAGGAAGATTACCAGCGAATCCGCCTCCTCTTCCCGCTCGACGTACGTCGATGGCAACGGCGTTATGGGGCGCTTGCCCCGGTAAATCTCGTGGCCCTCGTAATAAAGCTCGGAGACCGAGCTACCGTCGGCCTGGCGTACCGAGAGCGCCGGATAGCGGAAATCCGTGGTCCCGTAGGTCGGGTATTCCTGGGGAAGATGATCGAGGGATATCTTTTCGCCGATCCCGCCCTTGCACGCCGTCAGGGCGCGCCGGTCGTCGTCGAAAACGGAACGCGCGTCGGTTATGTCCCGCACGCGGGAGCCGAAATAGAGGTTTCGCGCGAACCGGCCCGCGCAGATATCCACTACGTAACTGAGCGTGTCGTTCCACAGGTGGAATCTCTTGCGCTGCGCGTCGTGCGTTATCGGCATGCTATTCCCGCCGCGCCCTAATCACGGCTTGGTAACGGTTCCGTCGGGGTCCCAAAGGTCCTCCCAGCTTTGCCCGTCCTTCCAGAGGAAGACCTGGCCCTTTATAAGGCGGCAATTACGGTCGATACCGGAGATCTCCCGCATTTCGGATTCGGAAAGCGGATCCTCGGTTACCGCGCGGAGGTTCGCGATCATGTTCTTTTTCTTGAGCGAGAAGGGTATGGGTATCTCGCCGCGCTGTGCCGCCCACTTCACGCATACGGTCGCGGGATGAATCCCGTGCGCCTTCGCGATCCGGACGATCACCGGGTCCTCGATATCGACGGTATCCTCGGCGGTCCGGTCCCGCTCGGGCCGCATCGGCGAGCCAATCGGGCAATAGCCGATCGGCTGAATGCCGTTCTCGACCACGAAATCCATGAATTCGGCCTGCTGCATGTGGGGATGGAGCTCCATCTCGTTGCACGCAGGCTTTATCGAGCAGTCCCGGAGGAGGAGCCTCATTTTCGGAACGGTCATGTTCGACGTGCCGATATGCCGAACGAGACCGGCGCGGACGAGGCGCTCCATTTGGCGCCAGGTTTTCATGTATTCCTCGTGTATGTAGGCGCGCGCGTCGGGGCTGCGATAATCCCCGGCGCAGCCCGGGGTATGGTAATTCGGGAACGGCCAGTGCACGAGGTAGAGATCGAGATACTCGAGCCCGAGGTCCTTGAGGGACTGCGCGCAGGAGAGGAGCACGTCCCCGTCGCCGTGGCGGTCGTTCCAGACCTTCGAGGTAATCCACAGGTCCTCGCGCCGGACCGACCCGCTTTCGAGGGCCTCGCGGAGCACGGCGCCGATTTCCCGCTCGTTGCCGTATACTGAGGCGCAGTCTATATGCCGGTACCCCGCCGCCAGGCCCTCGCGTACGGCGTTCGCGACCTCCGCGGGGCTTGCGTGGTCGCTCGCGAAGGTACCGAGCCCTACGGCGGGAATCTTCATTCCGGTGTTCAGCGTCCTTGCGGGCACCAGCGCCGGGTCAAGGCCCTCGGGGTCAGGGGCGAAGGCGGGGCTCATTTGAGTTCCTCGTCGAAGGCCACCGCCACCTTCCCGCAACGGCCGCTCGCCATGAGCGCGTAAGCCTCTCCCGCCTTCTCCAGCGGGAAGCGGTGCGTGACGAGGTCCTCGGGGTGTATGCCCCACCGCACGAGCCGTTCAACCAGTTCTTCCATCTTCCAGATGCTCGTTACCCAGCTGCCGTAAATCGTTTTCTGGTCGTGTATGATCGCCGGGCTCGGCTGGAAGGCGACGGTGCCGCCCTCGCCGATGAAGCATATCTTTCCCCACTTGCGCGCCGCCTGGATACAGGTAAGCCGGGCCTTGTCGTTGCCCGAACAGTCGATCGTCCGCTCGCAGCCCGCGCCTCCGGTGGCCTGCCTGACTTGCTCGGCGTTATCGGGACCGGCGTCGAGCACGAGATCGGCGAGGCCGAGCCTTACCGCGAGGTTTCTCCGTTCCTCGATACCGTCAATGCCGATTACCATGGACGCCCCCATGGCCTTGGCGAGCATCATCGTCGCGAGGCCGACGGGCCCGAGGCCGGTTACGAGCACGCGGTCGTTCCCCGAAATGCCGATCTTCTCGATCCCCTCGTATACGGTGCCGAAGCCGCAGGCGACCTGGGCGCCGTCGGTGTACGAAAGCTCGTCGGGAAGCGCGACCAGGTCTTTCTCCTCGGCGAGGATATATTCCGCCATGCCGCCGTCCCTCTGCCAGCCGTAGGCGCGGCGGTATTTCTCGCTCGTGCAGCTGATCATGTAGCCGCGCCGGCAGTCGTTGCACACGCCGCAACCGGAGATATGGTAGACGATCACGCGGTCGCCCTCGGCGAAACGCCGGGTGCCCGGCCCGCACGAAACGATCTGGCCGCAGGGCTCATGGCCCGCGATGAAGCCCTGGTACCCCTCGGGGCCCTTGCCAAGGTGCTCGTGGTAAATGGCCCTGATATCGCTCCCGCAAATCGTCGACGATTTCGTCTTTACGAGCACTTCGCCGTGCCCAGGAACGGGTATCGGGTACTCCCTGATTTCGACGGTGCTGTTTCCGGGGAGCACCACGCCCTTCATCGTCTTCTGCATATCTTCCCCCTAAATCACATTTCATTGGCGAAGTCGCCCAGTTTATCGAATTCGGCCTCGTCGCCGCGCCCGACCCTCGGCGAGAGGGCCCACTTTTCGGCGTGGCTCAGGGACTCGCCGCACGCGAGCTCCGTATACGGCGAGAGGCTTTCCATCTCGAGAAAGCCCGCCTCGGTGTAGAATTCCTGGTTACAGCCCATGTCGGCGTATTCCGCGCCCTCGACGTAGGGGGTCTTCTTCACGAAGGCCACGTCGTCGAAAAGGTAGGCCGCCCAACCCCGCTTGTTGAGCACGCCGAATTTCTGCTTCGTAGGGTCGCCGCTATCCTCGCGGAGGGTAACGTAGCGCTCGCCCCAACCGAACCGGGGGTCGTTCATCTTCGTGAAATGCCACAGCACGAGGGGGCGCGCCGGAACCAGGCACTCCGGATGGCTCCGGTACGGTTCCTGGGGCACCACGGCCACGCCTCCCGGCGCCATGACGCTCAGGCACCAGGCCGCGACCTTTATCGGCCACGGGCCCTCGTTCCTGAGCACGTGGGTTATCTCCACGCCGCTGCCCCTTTCCGCGAGGGCGATCCTGATCTCCTTGCCGATTCCGTTCCCCTTCTCGGTCGGGCACCTGAGGGTAAGCGTTCCGTCCGTCCACACCCAGGTCACGGGTTCATTGTCGGGATAATAGGTACGCGGGAAGATTTCCGGCGCGTGCCAGAGGCGGTGACCGCCGTAGCTTTTCCACGCGTCGCCGCCCGTATCGAGAAGCTGATCGTCGAACACCTTGAATACGTTCCGCTTTCCCGCGAAAGCGTACCCGAGCACGCGGGGACCGAATCCGACGGCCACCGTAAGCTCTACCTCGCCGTTGGAAAGCCGCACGCAATCCCGAACCCCCGCGAACGTTACCGTCTCGCACGTCGTTTTCATGAATTACCCCCGATGACTAAAGCCCGCTACAGGGCGATGTTCTTGCCGATAACCGAGGCCGCGAGGCCCCGGTAGGTCCCGTCGAACGAGATCGTCGCGACCCGGGACGGGTCCATATCCTTCGTGCTCTGGACGATGTCCGGGTACACGGGAACGCTCGCCCCGTAACGGGCGAAGACGGGCATGCGCTCAAGCGGGCTTTCGACCCCCTTCAGCCAGGCCGGTCCCGCCCTTCGCTCGCCGGTCCAGAAATCGACCCATTCGCCAGCGGGCAGATACACGTCGCGAACCCCCTCGGAGTTCATGACGGGCGCGACGAGAAAGGCGTCGCCGCAGTAAAATTCGTCGTCGATGGACCAGCACGCAGGATCGTCGAAATGGTGGAAGAGGAGGGCCCGGAGCGTGGGATAGCCCGAAGCGACGGCCGCGCGGCCCTGCTCCGCGAGATACGGAACGAGGGCGTAACGGAGGTTGAGCCACTTCCGCGCGATGTCCGCTATAGCCGGGTATTCGTAGGGCTCCCGCTCGTTCGTCCCGTGATACCGCAGGTGGGACGTGAACACGCCCATCTGGGTCCACCGGACGTACAGGTCGTCCGCGGGGCGGCTGTTCATGAAGCTCGGCACGCCGTGAAAGCCGGGCACGTCGTGGCTCCAGAACGCGAAGCCCGATACGCCGAGGTGGAGGCCGCCCCTGAGCGATCCGGCCATGCCGTCCCAGGAACAGGCGCAATCGCCGCCCCAATGCAGGGGATACCGCTGGCAGCCCGTCCATCCGGCGCGCGCCCAGATCAGCGCGTTTTCCGGGCCCTTGACCTTCCTGGCCGCGGCGTAGGCTTCCCGTTGGTACAAGAGGCCGTACAGGTTATGGAGCCTTTCGTAGGGCATTCCGAAATAGTCGGCGTTCGGCTCGATCGCCTCGCCGAAGTCTGTCTTGATCGCGGCCGCCCCCATTCTCAGGAGCCGCTCGAGCAGGCCCCCGTACCAGGCGGCCGCCTCGGGGTTCGTGAAGTCGATCGCCCCGTCGAACTCCACGTCGCTGAAATTCGATCCGAGGGACACGCTCTCGCTCTTCGGGGCGACGTATCGGTTCTCGTTCGCGACGTCGTAATATTTCGTGCCCTTCGCGATGCAGGGCAATTGCCACAGGCTTATCTTGATGCCGAGGCCTTCCATCTCCCGGAAATACGATTCGGGATCGGGAAAGGTTTCGGGATTGAATTCCCATTCGCATTTCCAGTCGGTCCTGAACCAGCCGGTATCGATGTGGATCACGTCGCAGGGGAAACGGCCGGCGCGCATTTTGGCGACGACGTCGCGCGTCTCGTCGGCGGAGAAGTACGTCATCTTGCTCATCCAGGTCCCGTAGGACCACAGGGGAACGTCGGCGGGGAAGCCCGTGACCTTCCGGTAGTTCCGAACGACGCGCTCGAGATCGCCGCCGCCCACGAAAAAAAGGTCAAGCGTGCCGTCCTCGGCCACTCCCTGCGAAGCCCGGGAGGAAATGTCCGAGAGCGACAGCTTGACCGAGGAGGACGTCATGACGAGGAGGCCGTAGCCCCTGCTCGATACGTAAAAGGGGACGTTCTTGTAGGCCCGCCGGCTGTTCACCCCGAGCCCGTCGGTATTCTCGAGGAGGAAGGTCCTTCCGGCGAGGTTCATCCCCGCGAAGCGTTCCCCGGTCCCGGCGAATTTCTCGTCGTGGGCGGCGTGGAGCGAATACGCGCATTTCACGGTCGCGCCGTCGCGCCGCACCGTCGCGAGGCTGATCGATTCGCTCTGATGGGGGAAGAAGTCGTCGCGGGCCATAAAGGGCACCGCCGTTTCCCCGTCCGGGTAGACGGTCGCCTCGAAGGCTTCCCGGGGTTCCGGCTGCAGGTCGCTCCATATTTTCTCGGGAACGTCGCGGGTCTTCACCGCCATGCGCGTACGCCCGGCCGAATCGAGGGTTACCCACCCGTCATCGGTCCGCTTCGGCTCCAGCCGTTCCGCGGCGAGGGAGGGATGGAATTCGAGCATCGGGTTATCGGAATCGTCGGGGAGGCAGCCTGGATCGACGAGGGTAAGCCGCACGATGGAATCCCCGTAGGCGCGAACCACGAGCTCGCGCCGCGTCGGCTCGGCGCCGGCGACCGGGTACAGGAACATGTTCCGGAGTTCTTGCCGGAAAAACGGCACCGTGAAAACGGCGGATCCGCCCTCTTCCCGGGCCGAGACGGGCTTGCCCGCGCGGTAGACTGCGTCTCGCGTCGCCTCGGGCGAGTCAAGGTCGAGCATATCGAATACGTAACGGTTCTTTTGCTTCATTGGGGTATCCTTGGGCTTACGCTATCCGGTCGGGCTCAGCCTTTTACGGCGCCGCCGTACGCGCCCATGGTTATTTGCCTCTGGAAAAACATGAACAGGACGAGGGGGACGAACGACGCCGAGACGATCGCCGCCGTAAGCACCGTGTCGTCGAGCCCGTACTGGCCCTGCATCATCCCGATGCCCTGGGTGATCGTCCGCAGGCTTTCGGTCTGCAGGAGCAGGAGCGAGAAGGGCAGTTCGTTCCACATGGACTGGAAGCCTATGATCACGATAATCACGATCATGGGCCGCGCGATGGGAACCATGATCCGGAAGAGCATTTGCCAAACGTTAGTCCCGTCAAGCCGGGCTGACTCGACGATCTCGAGCGGGACGGTCGAGTAGTACGTGGTCATGATGTAGGTCCCGAAGGGCGCGAAATAGGCGACCCAAGCGAGGATAATCCCCAGGTAGTTATTCACGAGGTGCAGCTTCCTGCAAACCTGGAAAATCTGTATCGAGAGGAGCATCTGCGGGAATATCATGAGGAAGAGCACTCCGAGGAAGATCTCGAACCGGAAGGGGAACCGGAGCCGCCCGAAGGCGAAACCCGCGGAAACGCACACGAAAAGGTACGCGGCGAGTCCGGCCGGAATGAGCACGCAGCTATTCAGGAAGTACTTGCCCATGTTGCCTTCCACCCATACGTGGCGGTAATTCCGAAGCGTGGCGGCGACCGGCAGCCACAGCTTGTTGTCCACGTACTCCTGGGCGGATTTCAGGCTCGTCATGACGACGAAGAGGATCGGGTAAAGGGCGATGACCGCGAAGAGGGTCAGCGCGGCGTACATGGCCCCGTTCGCGGACCTGCGGTAAAGCTTATGCATCGGCGTTATTCCTCATGAGCCGGACCTGGAACAGCGCGATCACGGCGCAGAACACGAAAAGCACGCTCGCCCAGGCGCTCGCGTACCCCATATTGAAGGCCACGAAGCCGGCGTTGTAGATTCCGTACTCGAGGGTGAACGTGGCGAACCCCGGCCCGCCCCGCGTGAAGGTATAGATAAACGGGAAGGCCCGCGCGAGTATCTCGATAAAGGAAAGGACGATCCAGAATTCGATCGAAAAGCGGATCGAGGGAAGGGTGACGCTCACGAAGGTTCGCCACCACAGCGCCCCGTCTATCTTGGCCGCGTCGTAGAGGGACTCGTCGATGGCGCTCATCGCGGCGAGGAAAAAGATGCAGCCGAAGCCGAGGCGGATCCAGACGCCGTACACGAGGCCGAGGGCGTTGATGGCCAGGTTCGGCCGGCTGAGCCAGTCGAGGGCGAGCGACCCGAGCCCCGCTGCGGTCAGGAGGGCGTTGAGGGCGCCGATCTTGCGCAGGACGATGCTGAAGATCATCCCTATGATCACGTAGCCCAATATGTTTGGCAGGTAGATGACGGCGCGGAAAAGGGGCCAGCCCTTGAGGCCCTCCCGGAGAAAGGCCGATATCATGATCGGCAGGATCGCGCCGAGGGGGATGTAGAGAAGGAGCACGCAGGTGTTACGGATCGAGACCCAGAAGGTTTCGTCGGCGAACATGGTCCGGTAGTTTTGGAAACCGATGAACGCCGCCTTTCCCATGCCCTTCCACTTGAAGAAGCTGAGGTAAACGTTCGCGACGACCGGGTACAGGATGAATACCGACAGAAGGACGAGTAACGGGGCGATCAGGACGTATGAGTCTTTCGCCTCGCTTCGTTTCATCGAAGTGTGCCTTTTCACGTTGCGCTCCCGAAAGGTGAGGATACGTCGCCGCGGG
>JAEZST010000008.1 GCA_023443865.1 Spirochaetota bacterium
GCTTAAAATCTTGGGCTGCCAGTCTGCAAAACTGGATTGCGGCGGAGAAAATATCGGAACTTGAAACCAACTACAAGTATATGATCCACTACCTTGTTGAAGGTAACAAGGATCCCGAACAACAAAAAATTTACCAGCGCCTGGTCCGCGACATATACTTACTGGCCGATGATTTGCTGGAACAGTGGCAAACCCGCAACAGTTCTTCCGTTTTTTTCGAGAGAGTAAGGATGGCTAATGTACGTCAACCATTATCCATAGAAGAATATCAGGACATTATCATCCGCCAGATCGATACTTTTTCAGTCATCGGTCTTTTGCCCGACGAAGATGAAAGGCAGACCCGAACTAGACAAAACACTGTAAAACAAGAGCATACCATACAGGATCTCTTTAACGCAGTTTTTTCTTCGTCACGAACAAACGAAGAACAGGTAAAGGCATACCGCGAATTTCTAGGCCACACCGGTATTCCCGTTCCGGTCAAATGCATGCTGATCTCCGCCCTTACGATGAACGTTCTGCAACGTTTTGACTGGCGGAAAGTGGAGCTATTATTCGATAGCTGCAGCCACGCCGAATCCGAAATCTCGTTGCGGGCTATAGTAGGTATTGTAGCCGTGCTCAGACAATACAAAAACCGGTGGAAGTATTATCCCGAAATCACCGGCAGGTTGTCGGTAATGGCAGATGATGCGGTTTTCGCGCGCCGTCTCATGACTGTTATCATCCAGTTTATTCAGGCACACGAAACCGAAAAAATCACTAAAAAACTTACGGAGGAAATCATTCCCGAAATGATGAAACTCAGCCCGATGATCGGGAAGAAAATAAACCTGGAAGAGTGGATGGGCGAAAGCGGCTTGGACGAAAAGAATCCCGAGTGGCAAAAAATTCTGGATGAAGCCGGATTAACGGATAAACTGCAGGAGTTTACCGACATGCAGATGGGCGGTGCAGATGTGTTCCACTCCACTTTCTCCAACCTTAAAAATTACCCGTTCTTCAACGAGATGAGCAACTGGTTTCTGCCGTTCGACAAGCAACACAGTTCCTTGCAACCTTTCTTTTCGGACAAACCGGAGAGTGACAGCCTGCTTTCCGCTATGCTCAACACTTCAATGATTTGCAACTCTGATAAATACTCATTCTGCTTCAGCATAATGGTTATGCCCGGACAATACCGCGACATGATGGCAGCGCAACTAGGAGCGGAAAGCGAGGAATTGAAAAAAATGGCAGAAGAGGAACTCGTACTCAATCCGTATCAAAAAGAAGAAACTATTTGCAAACAATATGTCCAGGATTTATACCGTTTTTTCAAGCTTTATCCGCGTAAAACCGATTTTGTCGATATTTTCGCAGCCCCTCTTGACTATCATCGGCTGAAACCGTTCCTTCCTATCGTTGCGGAAGCAAAGAATCTCGAACGTATAGCCTTGTATTATTTCGAGAAAAACAACTTCCAGGAAGCAGGCGAAACGTATCTGATGCTGGCAAAAAAAGGAGCCCCTACAAGCGAAACCTGGCAGAAAATTGGCTATTGTTACCAGATGCAGGGTAAAGTAAAAGAAGCACTGGAAGCCTATCTGAAAGCTGACCTTATGGATGAAAACAACCCCTGGGTTCTGCGTCGCATGTCTCATTGCTATCGCTTATTGAAAGAACCCGAAAGCGCATTACAACATTATCGTCGGCTGGAACAACTCAAACCCGATGACCTGAATATACAGCTCAATATCGGCCACTGTTACCTGGAACTTGACGAATACGCCGAAGCACTGAACTATTACTTTAAAGTAGATTTATTGAGTTCCGACAATACCCGCGCATGGCGTTCCATAGCCTGGTGTGCATTCTTATCTCGTAAATTCGACGTTGCACAGCGGTACTATTCCCAAATCATCGAAAACAAACCCAATACTCACGACTACCTGAATGCCGGACACGTAGAGTTCTGTCTCTCCAATACCAAAAAAGCCGTTGAGATGTATATCCAAGCTGTAAAATCAGCAGGTAGCTTCCCCGTTTTTAAATCGCTGTTCGACGAGGATCTGGATGAACTTCGTGAAGCTGGAATTGATCTGGAGATTTTACCCGTCATCTTGGACAAAGTGAGGTATGAGGTATATGAGAAAAAGTAAAATAAAAAAAAGCCTTCCGGATTTCTCCTGAAGGCTTTTCTGATAAAGGACGGCGGCTACCTACTCTCCCACTTTGTGTGCAGTACCATCGGCGCCATTGGGCTTAACTTCTCTGTTCGGAATGGGAAGAGGTGGATCCCCAACGCTACAACCACCTTAAGTAAGTCCGGGAGTGAAAAGGTCTTTCCTGACCGCTCTTCTTCTCCCTGTGCTGATAAAACATGATGAAAAGTAAAAAGATCAATACTCACGGGCAAACAACCCAAAAGCCATATTTATCAAATCCTGCGATTCAAAGAGCTTGCACGAAAATAAAGCGTACGGGCAATTAGTACTGCTCGGCTACGTACGTTACCGCACTTCCACCTGCAGCCTATCAAGGTCGTCGTCTACAACCACCCTTATAAAGAGATCTAATCTCGAGGTAGGCTTCGTGCTTAGATGCTTTCAGCACTTATCCCTGCCCAGACTTAGCTACCCGGCAATGCAGCTGGCGCCACAACCGGTAAACCAGAGGTCTGTCCAACACGGTCCTCTCGTACTAGTGTCGGGGCCTCTCAAATCTCTAACGCCCACGATAGATAGAGACCGAACTGTCTCACGACGTTCTGAACCCAGCTCGCGTGCCACTTTAATGGGCGAACAGCCCAACCCTTGGGACCTTCTCCAGCCCCAGGATGTGACG
>JAEZST010000006.1 GCA_023443865.1 Spirochaetota bacterium
CAGGCTGACTCCTATCGTATGAAGGGGCGCCTGAAAGTCGGAGCCGTTGGCTTCGCATAATTTTTTTTGGCTAGAACCGGAAAAATCTCGCCGGATTTAAACGGAAAAATTAGACCGGCGTTGACACAATATATTGCCTCAACTATTTTATATGGATAGTTCTTTTCCATATATTATTTAACATTCTTGGGATAAAAAACTTCTCCATTCTCTAGCATACGAATGAACTCGTTCAACCTTTTTTGCCTAGTTTCTGCTTTCTTTGCAGTGGAAATACGAAATACAAAAGCGAATCGATTCTGGCTTCCCAAAGAATCGAAAAAGTCCTTTGCTTTCTTGTTTGAGTTTAACGCCTTCTCAAAATCTTCAGGAATTTCTCTGCTTTTTGTTGATTGGTAAGCCGCTTCCCATTGACCCGATTTTTTTGCCTCTTCAATAGCCGATTCCCCTGATTTTCGCATTCTTCCAGTTTCTATGAGTCTTTTCACATTCTCTCGGTTTATCTGAGACCAAATGCTGTTTTTCCTTCGCTTAGAAAAATATTGCAGCCAATAGTTTTCATCAAATTTAGCTTTCTGACCATCAATCCATCCGAAGCAAAGAGCGCAGTCAAGCGCTTCTGGATACGTGATTGACATTCGGTCATTACCCTTCTTCGCGATTTTGATCCAAATTCCAGTATCTTGTGTATGATGGGCTTCCAGCCATTTCTCGAACTCCGTTGGTGTTTCAAAAGCAATGATGTTTCGTTCCACTGTCCATCCTTTCTTTGCTTGTTTTCTATGTCCTGCTAACATTTGCTGAACCTGTAATTCCGGCCCGAAGGGCTTGGGGTGTAAATTGCACCAAAGGAGCGAAGCGACGACTTGCAATTTTTTCATGACAATAGGAATTATTAGATTTAAGCAGTTATTAGAGATTTTTTACTCTTTTTCCAGGAATTCATCAATATGATACTTTTTATTTATTGTTTCATACTGATAAGGATGTCTTTGTTTGATCACAAGAAATAATTCTATACAAGCATTTTTTAGTTCACCAACATCAGAAAAGGGGTTTAATACTTTTGTAAATGATTCATGAGACAAATGATTAGCAAGCACAGCTAGCTTCGTATTACCCATTCCATTAAGTATTGAACTAAAAGAATTTGAGCCTAGGTTGTCAAAACTTGCGATTATTTCAAGCACTCGTCTAATAATATTACCGATAAAAAGCATTCTTCTTTTATCGGGTTTATCGCATTTAAGGAATCGAGCTATTTCTTTGATATATTCAAGGTAATTATTTGTGTTATTTGAAGCCTCAGTAAGTAAAGTTAAATTATTAACTTTTTCAAGGTTATATTTCCATTCTGCCCATTTGCATGAATTCAATCTGTCAAATAGTAAAGAATTGTGAGTTAATACAAAATACTGTCCAAACTTAATTTTCTTAGTAACTATACGTGATAGAATCTTTTCAGAACTCTCTATAACTGATGAGATTGAATGAAAGTATACATAATCTGCACTATCCACAGGGTCATCGAATACTAAGATAAAATCTTTAAGTTTTCCTGCATCAGTAACTCTTGATACAATATCTGCATAAAAATAACATAAAGAAATAATCTTCCTTTGTGCGGTACTTATACGTTTCCCTTCATTTGAAATATCATAATTTTTATCAATTCTTATACAAAGTTTATTTTCAGTATTTAAGCAATATTCATTGACTCCCATATAAGATAAAAGGTCGTTCATTATTTTCTGGTTTGTGTTTTGAGCTGGTAGATCATCCGTTTTACTCTTTATCAAAGCCTCAAGTTCTTGCAATTCAATATCATTTTGAATATATGTATCTCTAAGATTAGAATGTTTTAGCCATATTTTCTTCATAAAATGATATGATAGTTTTTGGTTAACACTTTTTCGTGATGTTGTAATAGAGTCAATTGCGTTTTTTATTTTGTTAATCACAGCATTGTTTGCTTTTATCACAGACTCGTGAGATTGTGAAAACACTTCTAATAAGGATTTTACACTTATTGATTTTTCCATTGATTCATATTTATCGGATATTGATTTTTTAATTTCTTCATACAACTTATTATTAAATTGCAAATTAACCCAGGTAGTATAATCAACTGAATACTGCCTTGCTTCTTCTTCTACTATTTCGTAGGCCTTTTCAACATTTTTTATCAACAGAATTATATTGTTCCTATAACTATCAATATCAGTTAAATAACTTTTTATTACATTTCTTTTTGCTGTATAGGTAGACGTTATATAATCATTATATTCTGAAATAATATGGTCTGCATTTTCCCATTTTCTTCTACAAAAGGGGCAAATTGATTTATCATCATTAAAAATCGAAATGCCTGTCGTAAAAAAATCAGTATAGTCTTTTAGTACTCTTGCTAATTCGACATTCACAGTTGGCTGTATCACAATTTCAGTACAATTATTTTCAATTATCTGAATATTTTTCTGAAATTTTGCTGAAGATTCATCCAGTACTGATGTTCTTTGAATCGGTTTTGAATAACCCAATTCTTTGCGTTTTGTTATTAATTCATCATTTTCTTGGTAGTCACATTCAGGATTAAACAAATTTGCGACAGATATTATTCCTTCTACATTGCTGGTGCTATCAGATATGTCACGGTATTCTTGAGTGGTCGATACAATAATTTCATTTGCTTTATTCTTTAATGATTCCTTTTTTTGTCTTATTTTTTCTTTATTCTTATTTAGCTCTTCAAGTTCTTTGCTTTTTTCGCCAATAACAAAACCATTATCACGAAGATTTACATTTATGATGTCTCCAATATTTTTTAATGTATATTGTTCGTTAAAAACGACAAAACTGGTATTATCAATTCCAGTAATACTTATATTATCTGTCCTAATGTTATAGTTTACAACTATTGTTCTGCAATCTAGTTCTATTCGTACTGATACTATATCATCTACTGCTTCTCTAGAATAATGATCCTTGAGATAGTTCTTCAGTATAGAGCTATCTGTTTTTGAACCCTCCAAAGCTTGAAGTAAACCAACAAGTGTTGATTTTCCTGAACCGTTCGTACCAAAGATTAAGTTAGTCTTTTCAAATTCTATTGAGTTTGAAAAATTAATGAATGAAGCAATATTATTTACAGTGATGTTTTTTATTTTCATTTCTATCTCCTTTCTCTTCGCCGCGCCGAAAGCGTCGCTCTAACATTTGCTTAACCTGTAATTCCGGCCCGAAGGGATTGGCGTGAAAATTGCACCAAAGGAGCGTAGCGACGTCTTGCAATTTTCATGACAAAAGGAATTATCAGGTTGAAGCAGTTGTTAGAAACCTGAATTACTATTCCTCACTATTAGCTATTATTAATTTTGTAAAGGTATTAAAACTACAAGATTTATTATTATGCACATTCATATATCTTCCAATATTCTCAGCCCAAACTGACTTTTGTTTGCCAATTTCAAAAAAAGGTAACTTACGCAATCTTTGTGACCCACCCGGATAAAGGATGTCTGCAAGTTTTTCCCATGTCCCAACAATACTTTCTTGAATATAAGTACCGTATTCCTTTTTATTGTACTTTGGATAAGCTTGTTCAATTGCATTCTTATCACCCAGAAGCCATGATTCCATTTCTTCAATTGCAATCCTAAAAAAAGCGTTAGGTTTTGGATCACAAGATTCTAAGAGAGCAATTAATTCAGATTTAAAATCTGTGTAAACCCGGCTATCTAAATCACACACTATTATTACAATTGCATTATAATTTTGAAAGCTCTTGCCATACCCTCTTAATATTTTAGGTAATTGTTCTAAGAGAATCCTTTTTGCGGGATCTTGATGTGTTTTTAAATCCTTTGGTAATCGCCCGATACCTTTATATTCAATAATTTTAAAAGTATTCTTTTCCAGATCAATTAAATTAGGTATTATATATTCTAATAATTTTTTACCAGAAACATCTTCAACAAGAATTTCAAAATGCATTTTTTACATCCTTGAATCTATATAGTCGCTATACCAAAGACTTCCAAGCGGTATTCCCTCAGAAACAAAACTTGAGATAGTTGAATAGTCACTTGCTCGACTTATTGTTGAAAAACCATCGGATCCTTTTTCCAATAACCACACCTCTTCCGGTTTCATCGCATCAACAAAATAAGGTTGATGTGTGGTTACAAATATTTGCGATCCACCTGATCCACCTTTTATTCCTGTTGTATGGGATCTAAATTCTGATGCTAAAACCTCTAATAATTTGTGATATAAACCATTTTCTGGTTCTTCAATACATATAAAGGGTGGTGGATTCGGATCCTCTAGAAGAAGTAGATATGCAAAGAGCTTTAAGGTTCCATCGGACATTTGCTGGGCATAAAATGGATCTGTGAAACCTTTATCATTAAAACAAATAAGTAGACGACCATCCTGGGATTTTTCTGTTCGTATCTTATCAATACCTGGGATTTTTTTTGATATTTCATTCAAGATATTTTGAAGCTTTTCTTTGTATTCTCGTTCAAGATATTGAACAACATTTCCAATATTATCACCATGTTTATTCAAGTGCTTTTGGGGACCAGCTAAAGGCAAACTTCTTGCAGCATCAGGAGTAAAATATGACAAATACCACCCTTCAATAAACTTTGTGAATTCAGATATTCTTTGATGCTGTGTTAATGATCCAAGTGTTGCGACTCCAAGTTTTCGTGTGTCCTGTAATTCAATATATTCAGTTTCAGAGGTTTCAAAATTTTCAGGAACAATCCCATCTGTTTCTTGAATACCATCTACATCTCCTTTCCAAACATATCCTTTTCCATTTTGTAAAATCAAAAATGAGAATGGCCAACCGCTATCTTGGCCTTTTCGTCTTTGACGTAGTCGCTCACTTTTAACATAAGGTCGACCAGAGTTATCAGCATCGATTGATAACTCATATGTAATGGGTCTTGAATTGCCATCTTGTCTATAGTAAATTTCTATTTCAATTGGATCATGTGTTCCTTTTGATCGTATTTTTTCAAAGCCATTCCTTCCAGCCATATCACAGGCATCTTCCACACCAACTCGTAAACAATCTGCAAGAAATCCAAATGCATCAAATAAAGTACTCTTACCTACACCATTTTTTCCTATAACAACAGTAAGTGGTGTTAATGGGTTATTTTGATTATTCCATAATTTACCAATCTGAACATTTTGTAATGATCTATAATTCTTCAACCTGAGTCCTTCAATAATTGCCATATTCGTCTCCTCATCCTATTTACTCAAATATAAAACCAAATTGTATTAGTTTACTTTTGTGTTTCTAACATCATTTATCTTAACCTTATAATTTTTCTCCCAACGTCATTTTACCCCCACTTTTTGGAGATATCTATTCTTTTTTTAGCAAGGCTTCAAGCGCTTGATGAAGATGAAAATAATGTTTGAAAATTCAATTTAACCGATTTTAAGCTTTTAAATATGCGAAATAACCACAAACCGAACGCCAATCTACCAATCAAACATGCAAATACCGAACTACCCTACAAAATCCACGAATATCCCTAATCACTTTTCCCAATTCAGCCCCAAAATCACCCTATCGTCCCTACCCTCGCCCCTGCAAAGACCTTCCCATGAGGGGGCTCCGAAGTGAGACTCTCGCCCAAAAAAGAACCCCCTGCCTCAGTCTTCCTCTTTCGAGGTTAACTGGGCAGGGGGCTTCACATATTCGGTTCCTTACCGTGGCCGGTTAGCCGTGGTAGCTTTCTTCGGGGCCGAGGCAGGAGGGGGGGATCGGGGAGGCTTCGGGGTGGAGGACGAGGCGTTCGAGGACGAAGCCCGGGGTTACGGCGTAGACGCGGAGAGAGTTGGGGCCCGCGACGCATTGGACCAGGCAGGCGTGGACGCGGTTGTTGGCGAGCACGCCCTGGGCCCAGAACGCTTGGTCGTCGCCGACGCCTGCGCCCGCGGGGACGGTGTCGTGGAAGGCGATCGGGCCGCCGTTGGTTTGGATCGCGAAGGAGATGCCGTGGGTTTTGTCCACCGGGTTCGAGGGCGAAAGGTAGAGCGTGGCCGCGTAAGCGCCGCCAGCCTGGGCGACGAAGCGGTATTCGAGGGAAGGCGCGTCGGCGCCCGGGGTGAAGAAACCGGTGGAGGGGTAGGCTTTCGCGGCGGAGAGGGCTTTCCCGTGGCCCGGAAGGATCGCGAAGGCGCCCGAGGCGGTGTCGTGCCGGGCGAAAAAGCGCTCGGCTTCCATGGCGACGTAGCCCGACGTTTCGAGGTAGACGTTGGGCTCGAGCTTCCCGGCGGCGACGGGAGCCGGCACCCTGACGCGCACCTTGCTCGCGGCCGAGACGATCAGGATCTCGCCTTCGGCCCTCGATCCGGGATTGACGGAGACGGCGATCCGGTCGCTTACGGCGACGGTGCCCGAGGTGGACGAGAGGCGAATACCCTCGCTCGTCGTGATTTCGTACTTCGCGGGAACGGAGCCGCCGTTCGAGATCTCGATGAAGGCCTCGAGGCGGTCGGGACGGCGGAGATCGGCGAGGACGAGCTCTTTCCGCGTCCAGTCGCCGCCCTGGGTGTGGATCGCGCATCCCGGGACCGACACGACGATCCTGGGCTTGTTCGCGCTCTTGAAGGTAACCTGGAGGGGGAAGGCGCATTCCTCCTCGTTCCAGTTCCTGAAGCCGATATGCTCGGAAAGGCCCATGCCGTACCAGCGCCCGCCCGCGAGGCCGTGAAATTCCTCCACGAGGCGCTCGTCGTCGGCGAGGCATTCGCCCACCCGCTCGGCGAGGAGATTCGCCTCGACGCGGCCCTCGCGGGCGTAGGCGAGGTTTTTCCCGGCGAGGAGCTGGGTTTTCTGCGCGTACATGTTGGCCACCGCGGGGAAGTAAACCTGCTGGAAAAAGGGCGGAAGGATTTCCGCGGGCATCTCCGCCTTGAGGGAGGCCGCCTCTTCCAGGACCTTCCCTACCCGCTCGAGCATCCGGTCGGCCTCGCGGTAATTGAAGGGGTGGTAGACCTCGGCGTTCATCGACTCGCTTCGTCGCATGTGGGCGATCTTCGCGTAGTCGGTAAGGAGGCGGGAGACCCGTTCCTTTTGGGACGGGGTAAGCCAGGCGCCGAACTGGGAAGCGACCCAGCGTTCCGTGTAGGCCACGGTAGAACCCGGGGCGGAGGAGCCCCAGGCGTCGAAATCGTAGGCGAGGTCGAGGAAATAGGAAAGGGGAAATTCGTTGGTGCAGATATCGCCCACGTTCACGATCCACAGGTCGCGCACGCCGAACTCCCAGGCCTGGGTCATCTGCTCCCACACCTTGGGGAGGTACGTGGAGTTGACCCACTCGAAGGAGACGGGCCAGCCGTGGTAGTCGAAATGGTAATAGATGCCGTAGCCGCCCGGGTGGCCCCGCATCTCGGCGGTGGGCAGGGTGCGGAGATTGCCGAAGTTGTCGTCGCTGAACATGAGGATGACGTCTTCGAGGTCCTTGCTGCCGATAAGGCCGGGCGTCTTTTCGTCGCCGTAGAAGTAGGCTTCCACTTCCTTGTAGAGGGCGAGCATCATCGGGGTATCGCCGCGGACGGGCTTGACGATGTCGGCGATGAGTTTCTTTTGGGTCTTGAGCACGTCGCGAAGGAGCTGCACGTTGTCGGCCATGGTCGCTTCTTTCCCCATGATCGCCGAATCGGCCTCGCCCCGCATGCCCACGGTAATGACGTTCTCGAAGCGGCCGCTCCGCGCGAGCCCGTCTTCCCAGAACTTCGTGATGCCTTCCGGGTTCGACCTGAAGTTCCAGGCGTCGCCGTAGGGCGAGCCCTTCCCGCGCAGGCGCTTGTATTCCTCGCCGTGGCGGAGGCAGGGCTCGTGGTGGGACATGCCCATGATTACCCCGTACTCGTCGGCCAGGATCGCGTTCTCGAGGCCGGGGCCGTCGTCGGAAAAGACCGAGGCCCACATGGCGGGCCAGAGGTAATTTCCTTTCAGCCTGAGGAGGAGCTCGAACACCGCGTCGTACATTTTCGCGTTGAGGCCGCCGAAGCGCTTCGTGGCCCAGGTGCCGAGGGCGGGCCATTCGTCGTTTATGAAAAAGCCGCGGAAGCGGACCGAGGGTTCCCTGGAAACGAGGGAGTCTTTATCGGTGAGGACGATCCTTTCCTTTCGAACGGGCACGGCGCCCGACCAGTTGACTAACGGCGAAACGCCCGCGAGCTCGGAAAGATGGAAGAGGCCGTAGACCGTGCCGCGCTTGTCGCTGCCCGCGATGACGAGGGCGGTTTCCACGCCGGGAAAGGGTTTGGCGACGAGGGTAAAAAGGTAGCGCTCCCGGCCGCCCGCGATCCGCGAAGGATCTATGAGTTTCCGTTCGGTCAGGGAATCGAGCGCCGGGCTCCGCCCCAGGGTGCCGTATATCACGGCGACGGGGCCGAGGGCCGACAGGGAGTCGGTCGCGCCGGGAGCGTGGCCGGTAACGGCTTCAAGGTCGGCGCGTACCTTCGCGGCGATTTTTTCGACCCCTGAAAACGCCTCCGGTTCGGCGTAAAATAAAGGCGTATCCTGCTTTGCGATAATCATTTCCATGGGAGGTCCTTCCTTTGCGTGCATTATACGGACAATACCGGCGCGTATCAATTCGGGCGTTTTACCGGTACGGGCCCTCGCGCCTGACGATGGGCGCGGCGCTGGGGCTCGCGCTGGCCGCGACGCTCGCGGCCCTGACGGGGTGCGCGAAGGGGAGCCGGGGCGATTCGCTCGCGATAAACGCGGACCGTACCCGTTTTACGGTGGAGGTAAGCGGCATTACGAGGGAAGGCGCGATCCATATTCCCCCGGCCTACGACGGTTCGGAACCCTATCCGCTCGTGTTCGGCCTGCACGGGGCCACCGGCACCGGCGAGCTCTTCCGGGCCTACGGCTTTGACCGCCTGGCCGACGAACTTGGCTTTATCGTGGCCTATCCCGACGGGATCGGGAGACGCTGGGACGCGCCCACCGACAACGGTTTTTTCGAGGCCATGATCGCGGGCTTTTCCAAGAAGCTGAACGTCGACACAACGCGGATATACCTTACCGGGCATTCCGCCGGGGCGATCAAAAGCTATACCCTCGCCCTGGCCATGCCGGGCCGATTCGCCGCCATCGCGCCGGTGGCGGGCCTACTATACGACGGGGCAACCGCCTATGAGCCCCAACCGGTTTCGGTCCTGCATATCCATGCGCGCGACGACGAGACGGTGCCCTTCGCCGGGGCGGCGGCGTGGCGCCTCCTTTCCGCCCAGGCCTCGGTGGATTTCTGGAAGGAACTGAACGGAGCGGTTTCGGGCCCCGAGCCCCTGTTCGATACGCCCGGCGCCGTGGGGACTATCTGGCGGGGAGAGGGGCACGACACGGCCTCCCTTTTTTACGCCGCCGGGGGGCATTCCTGGCCCCGGGAAGCGACCGAGGCGATCATGGAGTTCTTCTATACCCACCCCGCCCGGACAGCGGCCGTAGCCGTTGACGCAGCGGCGGTGCCCTTCGCGGCGGCGGTTGGCTCGCCGATCCGATTCGGTATCGCGAGCGATCGCCCGGAGCGGATCGCGAAGGTTACCTATTACGCCAACGGCGAGGAAATCGGCTCGACGGAGACCGCGCCCTTTACGCTTTCCTGGAAGGCGGCCGGAAACGGCATCGTACGGTTCTCCTGCGAGGCGGCGTTTACCGACGGAACGAACGCGCGCTCGGTCCGCTCGCCCTCCACGATCGTAATCCGGGCGCCGACGCAACCCGAGAAACTCGCTATAGTGAGCGCCCGCTCTTCGTCGGTACAGACGGGGGAAAACGCGGCGATGAACGCGGCGGACGGCGACCGTCATACCCGCTGGGAAAGCGCGTGGAACGACGACGAGTACGTCGAGCTGGATTTGGGGAGCGTTCGCGCGCTCGCCGGCGCGCTCCTTGAATGGGAGATCGCCTTCGCGCGGGAGTACGCGATTGAGCTCTCCGAAGACGGCGCCGCGTGGCGGCAGGCAGCGCTCAAAACCGACGGCGCGGGGAACGCGGAGTACGTCCCGCTGGAAGGCGAGTCCGCGCGCTTCGTGAGGGTGCGTTGCCTCAAGCGGGGAACCGAATGGGGAAATTCCCTGTGGGAAATAACCGTATTGGGATCGTGAGGGAAAGTCGCCCCTGCAGGGACGAGCCCGTTCGAGGGCGGTCAATGAGGGGGCTCCGAAGGGGATCGCCCGCCCCTCATGGCCCCTTCTGCCTCTCCTTTCCGCATTTCCCCTTTTTCGCTTTTCAAGCCGGGGACGGTGGTATAAGATAAAAGCCAGGAGTTAAAACCATGAATAAAAAAGCGCTCTCCGTCATGTTTTTCCTGATCGGCCTTACGGCCGCGGTGCTGTTCAACGTTTTCAGGCACGCCGCTCCCCTTCCCGTCGCGGTCATTCTCAAGGTGATTCCCACGGCGATGATGCTCGCGTGGATCGCCGCGATGAGGCTTGACCGGCACAACGCGCTCATATTCGTCGGCCTCATTTTTTCCATGCTCGGTGACGTATTCATGGAGCTTCCGGGAGAGCTTTCGTTCATAATCGGGATCGGGGCGAACACGTTGGGGATCGTCTTTTACGCCCTCTACTTTTATTTTTCCGACAAGAGCGGGGACTGGATCCGCTTGGTGCCCGTGGCCATCGTGATGGGCGTGTTCTACATTATCCTCTACGATTATTTGGGGGCCCTGAAGGTTCCGGTCCTGGTCTACTGCTCGATCCATGCGATTTTCCTGTGGCGGTCCTCGGCGCGCTTCGGGGAACGGTATATCAGCGCGACGTCGCAGTGGGTATGCTTTATCGGCTGCGTGTGCGTGACCTTCAGCGACTTTCTCCTGAGCCTGACGGTCTTCGGGATTATCCCGAACCTGGAAAAGTTCCAGGTGGTGGACATGATCCTGTGGTGGTCGGGCCTTCTCATGCTGACGGTGACCGCGGAAATACGGCGCGCCAAGGTAAAGGCCTCCGTCGCGGGGACGGCCGCGGCATGAGCCTTGACCTGCATAAGGAGAGATACGATGGCGTTTGACCCACAACCCTTGGTTTCCGCGCTGGAAAGCATTCCCGGCATTATCGAGGCCTACGTTTCGAATATCCCGAAGGAACGGTTTGACGAAAAAAGGAACGCGGAGGCGTGGACGATACGGGAGCACGTGTATCACGTAGCCAGCGTCCAGAAGATGCTGTATAAGAGGATTGAATCGATTCGCGCGGAAAAGAATCCCGCGATCGTACCCTTCTTTCCCGAAAAAGAGGCGGCGATCGGCGATTTCTATGAATCGACCGAAGCGGCGTTCGCGGAATACCGGGCGGAACGAAAAAGGCAGATTGCCCTGATAGCGACCCTTCGCGACGCGGACTACCGAAACGAGGCGACGCACGGCGAGTATATCCGCTACAACATTCCCATCATTCTGAACCATATGATTTTTCACGAGTATTGGCACATGTACCGGATCGAAGAAACGTGGCTGACAAAGGACGGGTATTTTAAATGAGAGAGCCAAAGGCGAAACGCGTTTTCCTCGCTTCCTATTTTACCGAGGCGAAAGAACTCTTTCTCGAGTACGTTAGGGACCTGGGGGATGACCGAAGGGTTACCTTTATTCCCACAGCGGCGAATCCCGACGCGTATAAGGGGCACGTGTTCTCTGACCTGAAAACGCTGGAAGATTGCGGCTTTCAGGCGAGTACCCTGGACATTAGCGCGGCCGACGCGGAAACGGTCGCCCGTGAAATCAACTCGCGCCCCTTCGTCTTCGTCTCCGGCGGGAATACCTTTTACCTTTTGCAGGAGATGAAAAAGAAGGGAGTCGATGCCCTCTTGCGCGATTATATCGACCGGGGCGGCGCCTACCTGGGCTCGTCGGCGGGCTCGGTCGTGATGGCGAGGGACATCGGCTACGTCGCGAAGATGGACGACGCCTCCGCGGCGCCTGAGCTGAAGGATTTCCGCGGCATCGGTTACGTGGATTTTTACGTCCTTCCCCATTACAGGAGCGAACCCTTCTCGGAGGTGGCCGAGGAGATTTTTAGGGAGTACCGGGATTCCCTAAACCTATGGACGCTGACGAACCGGCAAGCCCTCGCCCTTGAAGGGGGAGCGTTCGCCCTCAAGGACGCCGACGCGTAACGAAAAAGCCGCTTGCGCGCCCGCGTGAACCGGGGTATTATGAATTCAATCTTACGTTTCCTTTCGCTTACGAGGAGGTCTACATGCTGAGAGTATTCAACGACACGGGGTACGGAGACGCGGGTCAGGTCGCCTGACCGTTCCCGACTCGAGACCCGCCTCCGCTACCTTTTTTCAAACCAACCCACAACCATAGCCTTTTTAGGAACGGTCAACCATAGGAGTTGATCCGTGAAAATTATTCTCATACACGATACCGCGCAGATCGCCAAGGCCGCCGCCATGGCGTATCGCACCCACCGTACGCTTCTGGGCCGCTATCCCTGGCTGCCGGAAAAGCGAGAGGACGATTTCGTTCACCGCATCGAGTGGATGGCCCGCGAGGGCCGCGTTTACGGGCTGGCCGAAGGCGACGAGCTACTCGCCTTTCTCGGCTGGTTTAAAATCGACGATTACCGTAACGTCGGGGCCGCGGCGTTCACGCCCGACTGGTGTTCGGCCGTTTCCGCGCCTGACGGGGAGGTTCCGCGCTTGATGGGCACGCTCGTGAGGCGGCTCTTGGGCGACCTGAAGGAAGCCGGTATCCCGATCCACGCCTTGGGAATCGCTTCGGCCAACGGGGCCTTTCTCGAGGAGTTCTCCCTTTTGGGGTACGGAAGGATCGTGCTGGACGCCGCGCGGCCGACAGCCGAACTGATCGGGGAAACCGGGGCGGGCGCGGGGGTCCCGCGCGAACCGGGACCCGGGGAACTGAACGTCCGCGCGGCGACGGGGTCAGACGCGAAGGCGCTTTCCGAATTGGACGCGAGCCTCGCGCGGCACGTTGGCGCGCCGCCGGTACTCATGCCCGATACCCATG
Organism: Spirochaetota bacterium; assembly: GCA_023443865.1. Classification (GTDB taxonomy): domain Bacteria; phylum Spirochaetota; class Spirochaetia; order Treponematales; family Treponemataceae; genus Teretinema. The sequence goes on from JAEZST010000006.1 coordinate 13,029, forward strand.
GCTCGACCGAGGGCGAATGGGAGCAGTGGCTCGCGAGCGCGGATTCCCTTACGTTCGTCGCCGAGCGGGACGGGATTCCCGTCGGGTTCATCAAGGCGGACCCGCCCCATTTCGACGTGAGCTGGTTCGTGCACGGCGCGGAAACCATGGCGATCTGCGGCCTGTACGTAGACCCCGCCTCCCGCGGCTCGGGCGCAGGCGAGGCGCTCTTGCGTCGGCTTGCCCTGACGGCGGCGGACCGGGGCTATACCCTCATGTCGGTAGACTGCGAGACGCACAATCCCGAGGCGCGCGCGTTTTGGACGCGGCGGTTCAGGCCGGTTACCTGGTCGTTCGAGCGGCGGCTGTAAGAGCGCGGGACGGGGGAAAGGCCTCCCGGGCCGGGCGCGAAAAAAACGTTTCTCGCCCGGCCCGTCATGGTTTATACTGAACCATCAATTAACGAAAACGCGAGGAATCCTTATGTACAGTCTCGTCCTTTTGCTCGTATTTCTCTTTGCCATGGTCGCCGTCGGCGTGTGGGGCATGAAAAAAACCTCGACGCTGAACGATTTCTTTCTCGGCGGGCGCACCCTGGGCCCGTGGATCTCGGCCTTCGCCTACGGCACCACCTATTTTTCCGCGGTCATCTTTATCGGTTTCGCGGGCAAGCAGGGCTGGCAATTCGGTTTTAGCGCCCTCTTGATTGGCGTGGGCAACGCCTTCCTCGGCGCCCTCCTCGCCTGGCTCGTGCTCGGAAAGCGCACGCGGCTCATGACCCAGCGGATGGGCGTTATGACCATGCCCGAATTCCTCGAGGCCCGCTACGGTTCGGCCCACCTGAAGATGATCGCCGCGGTGCTGATCTTCGTCTTTCTCCTTCCCTACTCCGCCTCGGTTTTCAAGGGCCTGGGGCACCTCTTCGAGAGCACGTTCGGGATATCCTACGATTTCGCGCTGATCGTCCTCGTGGGCATTACCGGGCTTTACCTCATCCTCGGCGGCTACTTCGCGGTAACCATGACCGACTTTATCCAGGGCTTCATCATGCTCGTCGGCGCCTCGCTGATGGTGGTAATCATGGTCTCGAAGGCGGGCGGACTTAGCCAGGCTATCGCCGCCGTGGCTACCCGTTATCCGGAACACGTTCCCGCGGCGGCGAGGCCCTCCTGGCTCACCGTCGCATCCCTCGTTTTCATGACCAGTTTCGGTACCTGGGGCCTCCCCCAAATGGTGCAAAAGTTCTACTCGATCAAGGACGACAAGATGATCGGCAGGGCCGCGATAATTACCACCGTGTTCGCGCTGGTCATCGGCGTTGCGGCCTACACTACCGGCGTACTCGGCCACGCGTTCTTCGATCTGAACACGGTGCCCAAGCTGCCCTCGGGCGGCGTGAATTACGATCTGATCATTCCCGCCCTGCTCACGGCGCACCTTCCCGAGGTGCTTCTCGCCGTGATCATGCTCCTCGTGCTCTCCGCGTCCATGTCGACCCTTTCGTCGATGATCCTCGTGTCGTCCTCGGCCGTCACCATCGACCTGTATAAGGGCTATCTCCGGCCGCAGGTGACCGACGGCCAGTCCCTCTTGATGATCCGCGTCCTTTCCGGGGTATTCATCATTTGCTCCTACGCCATTTCCCGGATGCAGGTCGGCTTTATCGTGACGCTCATGTCCCTGTCATGGGGCGTCCTGTCGGGAGCCTTCATGGCCCCCTACATTCTCGGCATTTATTGGAAGCGGGTCACCAAGGCAGGGGCCTACGCCGGCTTCTTCGCGGGCTCGGGCACGGCCATCGCGCTCTTTTTCGTCCTCGGTCCCGCTAACTCGCCCCTTGCCTCGAGCATCGCGATGCTGGTTCCCTTCGCCGTCGTGCCGGCGGTAAGCCTACTGAGCCCGAAGCTCGACGAGAAGATCGTTCGGCAGGCGTTCGGAGAGTGAGCGGTCCGCGCCGAATAGCGGCGATCGCGCTCCCGATTCTCGCCTTCCTCGCCCTCGCCGGCCTCGCGCTCCGCTATCGCCCAGCGGTTTCCCTGGAGTACGATCCGGCATACTGGGCTAAGGAAGAGTCGCGGTCGGGAGGCTGGCTTCAGGGCGTGACGCCCGCGGGAATCGCCTATTTTCTTTATTTGCCGCGTTCGTCGGATAGCCCGACGGGGGATACGCCGACGGGCGACAGGCAGGTTCCCCTCGTGGCGGTATTTCACGGCTCAAACCAGAAAGACGTTTCGAGGGAGCGGTTCGGTTCCCTTTTCGCCGATCCCGCCGCGCAGGCGGCGCTCGGTCCCGCGGGCGCCGCTGTGCTCGTGCCCCTTTCGAGAACGGATTACTTTTCGGACCCCGCTTCCTACGCGCGGTTTATCGAGAACATCGCGTTGCGGCATCCCGAAATAGACCCGCGGCGAATCGCGGGCTACGGCTTTTCCCAGGGCGCGGCCTTCGTCATGGAATTGGCCATGGCCCGTCCCGCGCTCTTTCGCGCGGCGGCGGCGGGAAGTTCCTATTACGAAGCGGGCGCGACGGAACTATTCGCCGCGGCCAGGGTTCGGTTTTATTGCGCGCTTTCGCGAGACGATAAGGGAATCTTCGAGCAGGGGGCCGCGACCGCGAGGATACTCTCGATTATCTGCCCGGATTCCCGTTACGTCGAGTACGAAAACCGGGGCCACTTTCCCATCGGCTTAAGGGATGCCGGCCCACGGGGCGGCGAGACGTTTATCAATTGGCTCGGGAAATCGTTGCGGTAAGGCTTGGGTTCGGCGCGGCGGCCGGGCCGCGCGGGGCGCTTCCTACTCCACGGCCTTCGCGAGGGCGTAATCTTCCCCGTGCTCTTCGATAACACGGAACCCCTTTCGCCGGTAAAACTCGAGGCCCAACCGGTTCTTGCGGTCGCAACACGCGCGGCATTCGGCGATTCCGTTAGCTTTCAATTCGCCCAAAAAAAGTTCCAGAAGTCGGGAGCCGTAGCCCTTGCCCATTTCCGCCGGGTCCAGGTACAGCCGATCGAGTACGCCGGTGCGGGTATTGCCGGATATAAAGCCGATAAGGCGGCGGTTCGCGTCCTGAAGCACCTTAAAAAAATAGCCCTTGTTCTTTACGTTCCACGCCATTCCCTCGTGGCTTTCCCGGGAATACCAGCAGTTCAGCCTCGCGTTCAGCGTGCCCTCGTCGAGAAAACCGGAATATGCGTGGTACCAGGCCTTCTTAGCCAGCGAATACACCTCGGCATGGCGCGAAACCTCAAAATCGGAAATGACTACCTGAGCGTCCATAAGTATCCCTCCGAATTCGCTACCATTTTAACCCCGGTCTTTTTCGTTTGGCTAGCTTTAATTTACCGGGGAGAGCGAGACGAGAGGAACCGCTTCAGGGCCTCAAGAAAGGGTTCCGGTTCGTCGAACCGAATCAAGTGACCGGCCTTCTCGAAGCGGACTATTTGGGTATCGCCCTTGAGCGTAAGTACCTTGTCCGCCATCTCTGGCGTCACGATGGCGCCTCGCTCAGGGTTTCCGGTTATGAGGAGCAGGGGCTGCTTCAGGCCAGCCAGGGTTTCCCACCAGGGCCATTTGTCGCCGCCCATCCGCGGGAATATGACCGACCACGCGTGGGGATCGAGCTGCTTTTTCGACTCCGCCATGGCCCGGATAAGGTCGGCGTCCCAATCGGGATGGTCCTTGCGGTAGCCTTCAAGCAAGTCTTCCAGACTCTGACCTTTCAGGGACTCAACCCATTGGGCCATGGGGTTATCCTGCAGGTCCGCCGAGAAAATCGGGGGGGCCGAAGAGGGCATAAACCAGGCGGGGTCCTCCAGCACCAGGGACGACACCAGGCCCGGGAACCGAACCGCCGTTTGGAAGGCGACCATGGCCCCCATGGAATGCCCGCAGAGTACCAGGTTCTTTAAACCCAGCGCCACGATGAGGGCGGCCAGATCGCGGGCCATATCAACGCGCTCGCCCGGTTCAAACCGTTCCGATCGCCCATGTCCGCGCATGTCGGGCATAATAACGTCGTAACGGTCGGACAGAGCCTTCGCGACGGGAGCCCAACAGCGCCCGTTGTCCGTGAAACCGTGCACCAGCATCAGGGGCGGAAGGGTTCCGTCCCCGGTTCTGGCATAATGGATCGTAATACCGTTCAGTATCGTATCGCGCTCGGCCCAGTTTTTTCGGTTGTCGGTCTCCAATCCCGTTAACCCTTCACGGCCCCGCCGGTCAGGCCCGCGACGATGTAGCGTTGGGCGGCAATAAAGAGGATCACCGCCGGAACCATGGCGAGGGAGAGATACCCGAGGATGAGGTTCCACTGCGAGGCATGTTGGCCCTGGAAATTCATAACGCCCATGGGCAGGGTGAAACGCCCGGGTTCGTTAAACACGAGCAGGGGCAAAAAGAAGTTGTTCCAGCTCGCCACGAGGGTTATTACCGCGGTAGTCGCGAGGATCGGCGTGGAGAGCGGCAACACCATATGCAGAAGAAAGCCAACGGGCCCGTAGCCGTCGATCGCGCAGGCGTCTTCCAGGTCCTGGGGAACCGCCTCGAAAAAGCCCTTCATGAGAAGAATGATCATCGGAAGCTGAAACGCGACTTGCGGCAATATAACGCCTGAGTATTTATCCAAAAGACCGAGGGTACGGATCTGGAGATAGAGCGGCAGGATCGCCACGGCAAGGGGGAAAAGCAGGCCAAGCATAAAATAGCCGGCCATAAGCTTGTTCAACCTGAACCGGATTCGCGCGAGGGCAAACGACGCGAGCACGCAGGCGACCAGGGTAAGCCCCACCGTGCCGAAGGCGATGAGGGCGGAGTTCCCCAAGGAGCGCCAAAAGGTTCCCACCTTACCGACCAAGAGATCGGTATACTGATGTACCTCAAAGGGCACGGGCAAACCGAGCGGATTGGCTATCAGCTGGCCCATGGACTTGAAACCGCCCATTACGGCGATCCACATAGGAAGGAGCACGAAAACGGAAAGGGCGATGCAAAACAGGTACGCGAGATTATCGGAAATGATTTTTGAGCGTTTGATCGAGGATGCCATGGATTACCTCTCCTCCGGGGTGGCGGTCAACCGGTTGTAAATGAGCGAAAAGAACAGGCAGAACACGAAGATGGTAACGGCAACCGCGCTTCCGAAACCGATGTTCAATCGCTGCATGCCGAATTTATACAGGTAGGTAACCATGGATTCCGCGGCGTTGACCGGGTCGCCCTTTCCCATGGCCCATATCACGTCGAATATCTGCAGGGAACCGATAATCGAGAAATAGGCGGAAACGATGATCGTCGGCCGCAACAGCGGGAGAATGATGTAGCCGGTGGTCTGCATGTTCGTCGCGCCGTCGATCAGGGCCGCTTCGCGGATATCGTTGGGAATGCCCTGTAGGCCCGCGATCAGGATGGACATGTGAAAACCGAAGTACTTCCATATGATAACGACCAAAATCGCGCCGAGAACGGTCGCGGGATTCCCCAAAAGCGTGGGAGCGGGAATTCCGGGAAACAGGTTCGCGAAAATGGAGCGGATTAATCCGTATTGGGGATGATAGATAAATTGCCACAACACGCCGGTAATGATCTCGGAAAGCACGTAGGGCAAAAAGAAAAAGGTTCGAAAGAGCACGGCAAGGCGAAATTCGCTTCTGCCGATGATAAGGGCCACGATGAGGGCCAGCGGTAATTCGACCGCGAGCGATACGATTATAATGATAACGTTATGGGATATCGCTTTAATGAATATCGCGTTTTTCAAAAGCAATACGAAGTTGTCTATCCCGCGAAAATCGGAAAGAGGACCGAGCCCGTTCCATTTGTACAGACTGAAAATCGCGGCTTGAAAAACCGGCGCTACCACGAAGAGCGTAAATAGCAAAAGGGCCGGCGCTAAGAGGATGTACGGTAAGGCGACATTCTTTTTGATCATGATGACTCCGGTACGGGAAACCGGGCCCGGCGCGAGCCGGACCCGGAGTTGATTACGAAATGACGTTCTGACTAACGATTAGCGGTTCATCTCGTAGGCGGACTGCATGGCGGCGCACGCCTGAGCGGGCGTTGCGGTTCCGGCGAGCATGGTCTGGACGGCGTCGTTGATCGCGCCGCCGACGGCGGGAGCGAAGAACTGGTCCAGATAGAGCTGGAAGAAACCGGTCTTGTCCACCACGCCCTTGACGAGCTTGGCGTTCGGGTCGGTAATGCCGGTCTCCGCGCCCTTTACGGTGGGGATAATTCCGGCGATGGACGCGTACTTCGCGTTGTTGTCGCGGTTGGTCAGGAACATCAGGAAGTCAACGGCCGCGTCGGGAGCGTTCTTTCCGACCGCCATGCCGTTTCCGCCGCCGATCACGTCGGTGACCTTGCCCTTACCGCCGGCGATGGCCGGGAAGGGAGCGGTAGCGAGCTTGTCGCCGAGGCCCTTCTTGGTGGTGGAGCTGTCGTTCTGTACGTTCGGCGCCCACTGGCCCATGAGTTCCATTGCGGCCTGTCCGTTACCCACGAGGGCGGCTTCGTCGTTATAGGTGGCGCCGAGGAATCCGTCCTGGAAGGGCTGCAGTTTCGCGAGCTCGACGAGCATTTCGCCGGCCTTCACGAATACGGGATCGTTAAAGCCCGCGCCCTTGCCGCTGAACAGCTGGTCGAAGGCTTCTTTTCCGCCGAGACGGGCGGCCATATAGGACCACATGTGCATGGCGGGCCACTTGTCTCCGCCGCCCAGGGCGATCGGGGTAATGCCGGCGGCCTTGAGTTTTTTAACCATGGTCAGGAAATCGTCCCAGGTCGTCGGGAAGGAGGTATAGCCCACCTTCGCGAGAAGGTCCTTGTTGTACCAGAAGGTGATGGCGCCCATGTCGTAGGGAACGCCGAACTGCTTTCCGCCGTACTGATACACTTGCCATACGCCGGAGGCCATGGTATTGCCCCAGTCGGTTCCGCTTACGGATTTGGTGATGTCTTTCAGGAGGCCGGCCTTGGCGTACTCGGCCATGGTGCCGCCGCCCCAGCTGTGGAAGACGTCGGGAGGATTGCCGGACTGCATGACGGTGGCGAGTTTGCTCTTGAAGGCCTCGTTCTCGAGAACGGTAATTTCGATTTCGACGTTCGGATGGGCGGCCATGTAGGCGTCGGCCACGGACTGGTTGAAGTTCTTGTCCGTATCGGCGGTACCGATGTGCCACCAGGTTACCTTAACCTTGCCAGTGTCTTGTTTGGCGGCGTCGGTCTTGCCGCCGGCAAATCCGAGGGATCCCAGAAGCGCGAATCCCATCACGAATACGGAAGCGAGCGATCTTTTTCTCATTTAATTCCCCCTATAAGTTTCCGGTATATATCCGGTTAAATAAGTTTAGAAGCGTACCCCATCGGTGAGAATAGGTTATTTCCCCTATCCGATCCCTAAAAAAAAACACCCACGACCAGGGTCATGGGTGCCTCTTGCGTACCGCTTAACCGGCTTTGGCTCCGAAGCGAAGCCAAGGCGGAAGCGCGAGACGGATATCCTTGCTCCCGCGAAGCCACACGACGATGCTCTGCAATACGATGAATACGTACAGCAAGAGTCCGCTGACGATGGCCTGATAATTGGAGTTCACCCCCGCCGCCCGGATCAATTCATTGATCGTTAACAGCGTGAGGGCGCCGATCGGCGAGCCGAAGAGGTTGCCGACTCCCCCGGAGAGCATGGTTCCGCCGATGATAGACCCGGCGATGGCCTTCATTTCGAAGCCCGAGGCGTTGCCCACGTTGCCCGCGCCGGTGGTCATGATGTACACGAAGCCCGCGATGCCGGAAAGCAGGCCGGAAAGAAGGTACGAATAGAACTTCGTCTTTCTCACGTTTATTCCGAGCATGAGGGCGCTTTGGCTGTTGCCGCCCACCGCGTAGAGATTCCGCCCGAAGCGGGACCATTTCATCAACGCCACGAGGAGGAGGATGAGAAGGGCGACGATGACGGTTCCGAGCTTAATCTCCAAGGGAATGAATTTTCCCAGCCGGTTATAGGTTCCGAGCCAGGGCACCACGACTTCGTAATCCCGCAGGGCGACGAATTCGGCCAGGGTCACGTTTATCGGGTCCTTGTGGATCGTGGTGAGCAATCCGTTGGCGAGGAACATTCCCGCGAGGGTGATGATGAACGGCTGTATCTCCAGGTAGGAAATGAGAAAGCCCTGCAGGAGGCCGAAGGCGATCCCGATTCCCAACGCGAGAAGCACGGCGCCGAAGATACTTCCGCCGCCCGACTCGAGAAATACCGCGCAGCACATGGTCACGAGTCCCGTGACGGCGCCGACGGAAATGTCGATGCCCCCGCCGATCATCACGATACTGATGCCGAGGGTAATGATAATGAGCGGCGCGTTCAGGCTAAAAAGGTCGAAGAAGGTCTGCCACTGGAGGAAGCTCCCCGGGTAGCGAACCATGGCGAAGGCGTACATGCAGACGAATATGACCGCCGCGATGATGAAAAGGAGATTCGAATTGGTGAGGGCCTCGCGCTTCTTATGCATTTCGTTCGCGCCCATCTTACGCCTCCCTCTTCGTTAGGAGCGCCTTAAGGCCCCCGGTTTCAAGCCACCGCTTGGCCTTGGCCAGTTGCGCCCTGAGGACGGGCGAGGAAATGACCATCAAGATGATGATGAATACCGCCTTAAAGGCCTTGATGGTCTCCGTGCCCACCTCGAGGCGCAGGAGCGTGCGGCTCAGCATTTCTATGGTGTAGGCGCCGATGATGGAGCCGGTAATGCTGAACTTTCCGCCCGAAAGCGCGTTCCCGCCGATGGCGACCGCGAGGATCGCGTCCATTTCCACGAACTTGAGGATATTCACGCTGTCGTGCCTGCCCGCCTTGGTTACGGCGATAAAGCCCGCGACGGCGCAGCAAACGCCGAGAATGACGTAGGTCAGGAATTTCACCGCCACCGGGTTTATGCCGTTCAATCGCGCGGCCCTTTCGTTAATGCCCACGGTTTCGACGTACAGCCTGAGATTGGTCGTTTTCAGCACCACGGCCGTCAGGACGATAAAAATGGCGGTGAGGATGATCGGCGTCGGTATCGGGATACCCGGCATGACGCCGCCGATCTGGCTCGTGAGCGGGTTGGCCAGGATGGGCGAGAGCTTGCCGTCGATCATGAAGGAGATGGATCTCCCCGCCGTGAAGAGGATGAGGGTCGCGACCATGGGCTGCACCTTGAATATCGCCACGAGTGAGCCGTTGAAGGCGCCGATAACCATGCCCGCCACGCAACTGACGGCGAAACCGTACAGTATCACGGGCCAGGTGATCTCCGCGGCCCCGAGGAGGACCTGCACGAATACCGCCGAGGTGATGGCCGCGGCGACGCCCACGCTGATGTCTTGCCCCCGGGACGACGCGGTGACCAAGGTCATGCCGATGGAGAGTATAACCAGTTCCGAGGCGCCGAAAAGGATATTCGGAATATTCCCGTACAGCGCGCCGTTAATCATGGTGACGCTGAAGTAATCGGCTCCCTTGATTAGGTTGATTATCACGAGAATTCCCAAGATGGACAGCGGAAACAATAGATGCGACGCCTGTCCGTGCGGTCTTGCCTTGTTCATTCCCTACCCCCTGCGATCATGTTCATTACTTCCCCTTGCGTTATGTTCTCGCCGGTCAGCTCGCCCGCGATTTGGCGGTCCCTCATGACGATCAGCCGGGAACAGGTCCTGAGCATTTCCTCGATTTCCGAGGAGATGAAGGTCACGCTGACGCCCTCTTCCGCGAGCTTGAGCACCAGTTTCTGGATTTCCACCTTCGTCCCGATATCGATGCCCCGGGTAGGCTCGTCAAGGATGAGGTACTCCGGGTGCGTGATGAGCCAGCGGGCCAGGATAACCTTTTGCTGGTTTCCGCCGGAAAGGGACTTGATGGGCGTATTGGTAGACGCGGTCTTGATATTCAGCCGTTTAATGTATTCGTCGGCGAAAGCCTCGGCCTGTTTGCGCGTGAAGGGCTTAAAGAAGCCTTTCATGACCTGCAGGGCAAGGATAATATTGTCCCGGACGGAAAGGTCGGCGATGATGCCGTCGCCCTTGCGGTCTTCGGGAAGGTACGCGATGCCGAGTTTCATGGCGTCGATCGGCTCCCGTATCTTAACGGGCTTGCCGTTTATTTTCGTCGTTCCGCCGGTAACCTTGTCGGCGGCGTAGATCGCCCTGACGCTTTCGCTGCGGCCCGAGCCGAGAAGGCCCGTAAAGCCGTTGACCTCTCCCTTGCGAATCGCGAAGTCGAAGGGCTGTACCCCCGCGTTGCTGGAAAGCGCCGACGCCTCGAAAACCGGTTCGAGGCTTTCGACGGAAGCGTAATCCCTTTTATGGAGCTGTTCCATATCCTCCAGGGCCTTGCCCATCATCTTCGAGATCAAATCGAATTGGGGGAGCTCCGAAGCCTCGTACTCGCCGATCAGCTCGCCGTTCCTGAGCACGGTGATCCGGTCGCTTATTTCGTACACCTGATCGAGAAAGTGGGTAATAAACACGATCCCGACGCCCCGTCCCTTCAGCTGCCGCATGAGGTCGAAAAGGGTTTGAACCTCGTCGGTGTCGAGGGACGAAGTGGGCTCGTCCAATATAAGGATCTTGCAGTCCATGTCCACCGCGCGAGCGATGGCGATCATCTGCTGGACCGCCAGGGAACAATTCGAAAGTTCCTGGGTCGGCCTGGCGGGAATGCTGAGAGACTCCAGCAGCTTCGCCGCCCGTGCGTTCATTTCGTTCCAGTTGACGAGCAGGTCCTTGCCCCGCCCTATAAACATGTTTTCCGCGACGGTAAGGTTGGGGCACAGGGTGATTTCCTGATACACCGTTCCTATGCCGTTGTTTTGCGCGTCTTGGGGCGATCGGAAGTGGATTTCCTTCCCCTCCACGGCGATGCTGCCCGCATCCTTCTCGTAAACCCCGGTCATGACCTTAACGAGGGTGGATTTTCCCGCCCCGTTCTCGCCCATGAGGGCATGTATCTCGCCTTTTCGCAACGTGAAATCCACGTTTTGCAGGGCCTTGACCCCCGGGAAGGTCTTGCATATGCCCCGCATTTCCAGCACTGTTTCCGACTGCACTTTCATGCCCTCCTTCAGATGCCCAATAAACCAATCGCGGCGCGATAACCGGCCGAGGGCCGGAAACCGCACCGCGTACGCAATCTAGCGATTTTGAAATCCTGTCAGAGAGGGATTACTTCGTTATGACGCCCTTTCCGGGATCGGCGTTGATTCCGAGCTTGGTGATCAGGTCATCGGTGATCGAGGCGGTATCGGCGAATACTTCCTTCTGGAAGACCGTTCCGCTCGGGAGGGGTATGCCGTTGGCGGCGTCCTTGATCCACTTGGAAATCTCGGCGGCCTGGCGGGGGCTGCACTGCACGTCGCAATCCCAGTATCCGGCCTGGACGTTCCGCAGGGCGAAGCGGTTGAAGTCGAATCCGAGGACCTTGACCTTGCCGCCCTTTCCGTGGGTGATGCCGGCGGCGTCGAGGGCCTGAACGGCGCCCTGGGCCATACCGTCGTTTTCGGCGTAAATCACGTTGAAGTCCTTACCGGCGGCGATGGCGGCTTCCACCACCTTGCGCGCCTCTTCGAGGCTCCAGCTGTCCCCGCCGGTACCGTCGGCGACGATCTTGATCTTGCCGGCGTCGCGGGCCTTGAGAACGGCGGCGCTGCGGCCGAGTTCGGCGGCGGAGCCGAGCTGTCCGCGGATGAGGATCACGTTGTACGCGGGAAGGTTCTGGCTGAGTACCCACGACATGGCGGTGTTGCCTTCGGTGGCCATATCGGACACGAGCGCGGCCTGGTAGTTCGCGACGTCGGTCTGGATCAGGCGGTCAAAGAGGAACACGGTCACGCCGGCGGATTTGGCCTGCTTGAGGACGTTGTCCCAACCGGAAGCGTTGGCGGCGGAGATCAGGAGATAGTCCACGCCGTCGCGAATGTAACCCTGGGCGGCGGCGATTTGCTCGCTGTTGTCGCCGGTATTGGTCTGCTTGGCGTCGTAGCCGTTCGCCTTGGAGAACACGGCGTTCATGTCTTCTACGTTGGCCTGGCGATAGCCGGACTCTTCGGGGGGAAGGTTAACGATACCTACCTTGATAAGCCCGCCGCTCGCGGCGCCCGCGTCCTTTTTTCCGCCCGCGAATACCGTCGCCGGGGTCAGCAGCAGCACCGCGACCAACGCGGCGATACCGATGTTTTGGATCTTTTTCATCACTTTTCCTCCGTTTTCGTTTCTGTAGGGCATCTGCCCCGAGCATCAGTATGGACCCTGAATTTTCGCGGCCGCTACCCACATCCATCCGCACTTACTACGATCTTTTCAGGCGAAACGGCGGGAAGGGCGCGAAAACTCCGTTTTCTTCCGAAAAAACTACGTTTTTTTACGCGCGCGTTCCCGCGGCGAAGGTTTCTCCTGAGGATACGATCCCGATTTTTTCTGCTCCGATACGTTTCCAGTTGCGCTCCCCGGTAGGTGTGGTACTATAGATTAAAGGTTACCCATGAAACGCCGCGTCCCATTCTCCGCTATACTTTTATTATTGCTCACGGTCTCCGCCTGCGACCGGGTTAGGAACGTCGCGAACGTTCAGGACCCGATCGTGCTCGGCTATTCGCAGCTGGGCGACGAGAGTTCCTGGAGGACGCAAAACAGCTTTTCCATAAAGGCGGCGGCGAAGCGAACGGGAATCAAGATCATGTTCGAGGACGCGATGCAGGATCCCGCGAACCAGATCAAGGCGCTCAGGTCCTTTATCGCGTATAAGGTGGACATAATCGCGTTCTCGCCCCTGGTGGAAACCGGCTGGGACACGGTGCTCGGCGAGGCGAAGGCGGCGGGCATTCCCGTGATGATCGTGGACCGCATGATAGACACGGACGACGAGAGCCTGTACGCTACGGCGCTGTGTTCCGATTTCGATCTCGAGGGCCGCAAGGCGGGCGAATTCCTGATCAGGAAATTCAAGGACCGCGCCGCCCCGGTCAATATCGTGGAACTCGCGGGCACGGCCTATTCCACACCCGCGATCGGGCGTTCGGAGGGCTTCAGGAAGGTGCTCGAGCAGTACCCGAAGTTCAAGGTGGTGTATTCGGAAGACGGCGACTTCATGCAGAGCAAGGGCCGGGAAATCATGCGCCAGGTCCTCAAGCGGTTCAACCCCAAGGACATCAACGTCCTTTATTCCCATAACGACGACATGACCTTCGGCGCGATAGAGGTGATGTCCGAGGCGGGGCTCGTCCCGGGCAAGGATATCGCGATCGTCTCGGTGGACGCGACCCAGCGAAGCATCGACTACCTCAAGGCGGGAACGATCAATTGCGTCATAGAGTGCAATCCCAACAGCGGCCAGCAGGTCATGGAACTGGCGAAGAGAATCGTCGCCGGCGAGAAGGTGGAAAAGAGGCTGTACGTCCAGGAAACCACCTTCGACGAATTCGGCGACCTCGATTCGATCCCGGCCAGGGGGTATTGATATCAGGCGCGTTTTCACCATGCGTACCAACAGCATACGCAAGACCCTGAAGGTAACCAATATCGTCATCATTATCGCGACGCTGGTGCCCTTCCTATTCAATACCCTCTATTACAACATCGTCCTGAACCAGTACGAACGGATCATCGAAAACGTGTACGACGCGAACAGCCTCTCGAGCGGGCTGAAGGAAGAAACCTACACGACCATGTGGAATATCGTTACGGGGAAGACCGAATTCGGGGACAACACCCAGTACGAATTGATCGAGCGCATCAAGGAAAAGCTCGACCTTTTGGAGCGAAACGCCAATAGCGCCGACAACAGCTACCTGATCCTGGTCGCGAGAAATACCCTGGATACGATGGAGGGGTACGTGCGAAAGATCGGCGACAATATCGCCGGGAACGCGCCGGTTCGCGACAACGAGAAAATTCTCGCGGAAATAAGCTCGGTAAGCGACCTTCTCTACGACGTGCTGCAAAAGTTCGTCGCTGCGGAAATGGTGCTCGCCCATATCCAGAACACGAAGCTGCAGCGGTCCATGGATATCATGACGCTGGTGCAGACCGTGCTGTTCGCGTCGATCCTCATGTTCCTCATGCGCAATTACCGCCAGCTCAACCGGAGCGTCAACGACCCCATCGACCGGCTCAAGACCATGGCCTCGCGGATCGCCCAGGGCGACCTGTCTATCCGCGCCGAAAAGCCGGAGGTAAGCGAGCTTGACGAGCTGACGGACAGCCTCAATACCATGGCGGGAAAGCTTATAGAGCTCATAGAGCAGAACGTGCAAAAGCAGCGGAATTTACAGAAGGCGGAGATGAAGGCGCTGCAGGCCCAGATCGCGCCGCACTTCATGTACAATACCCTCGGGACCATCCTTTCCCTCGCGGAGGAAGGACAGACCGACGACGTGATAACAACCACCCTGGCCCTCTCGAGCTTTTTCCGGCTCTCGTTGAACAAGGGCCGGGATTGGGTTACGGTGGCGGAAGAAAAATCGCACGTGGAAAGCTATCTCGCGATTCAGAAAATGCGGTACGGCGCGATCCTCGACTACCGCATAGACTTTAGCCCCCGGATTCTGCAGGAATCCATGCTGAAACTGCTCCTGCAGCCCCTGGTGGAAAACGCGATTTACCACGGCATCAAGAAAAAGCGGCGACGGGGCTTCATTTCGCTGAAGGGCGACCTGGAAGGCGACGTGATGGTCTTTTCGGTGGAAGACAACGGGCGCGGCATGAGCGCCGAGGAACTCGAGACGCTGCGGGGCAGCCTGACGCATTACGACGTGGCGAACCCGATATCCGGTTTCGGCCTGTATAACGTGTACAAGCGCGTTCAGCTGTATTACGAAACCGAGCAGGGGCTCACGGTGGAAAGCGAGTTGGACAAGGGCTGCACGATAACCCTGCGGCTGCCCCTGGTCCGCTCGCCCGCCCAGGCGCAGGCGCAAATCGGCTAAGGGGGGAGAAGCGCGATGTTCACGGTATTCCTCGTAGAGGACGAGACGCTGATACGGCAAAACATGAGAAACGCGATCGAGAACGGCGGCGAGCCCTTTACCTGCGCGGGCGAGGCAGCGGACGGCGAGCTCGCGCTCACCATTATTCAGGACGTGAAACCCGACATACTCATAACCGATATCAAGATGCCGTTCATGGACGGGCTCACGCTGGCCCGCCACGCGAAGTCCATCATACCCTGGCTGAGAATCATCATCGTGAGCGGTCACGACGACTTTGACCTGGCCCGCCAGGCCATCGGCATCGGCGTTGACCAATATATCCTGAAGCCCGTGTCGAATAAGGACCTTTTCGCCGCCCTGCGCGCCTCGGGCGAGAAGATCACCGAGTACAAGAGACGGAGCCTTTCGTCCATGCAGAACCTCTCGAACGAGGAAACCGTGCGGAACGCGCTGGTCGGGACCTTTCTCGAGCAGGTGTGCAACGGCGTGCTCGATCCCGACGAAACGCTCCGCCGCGCCGGTGAGCTGTCGGTCAACCTGTTGGGGAGGCATTACGCCGTGGCCATAGCCTACTGCGAGGAAAAGGAAGGGTACCCGAACCGCCAGGCTATCGCCTCGAAGGCGAAGTACCTTTTCTCCGAGGCCGAGGACGTGCTGTATTTCATGAGCGGGATAGACCACGTGGCGCTGATCGTGAAGGGGGCGACCGAGATGGATACGGTGGGCCGCGCCTACCACGTTGCCCAGACCCTGAAGCACGAGGTGGAGGACGGCGGCTCGACCGTCGTGACCGTGGGCATAAGCGGGGTGACCGAGCGGCTTTCGGGGATTCACGACGCGTGGCGCGAGGCCTCGGTACTGCTTAAGACGTTCTCCCACACGCAACGGGGCAGGATTTTCCGCACCGGGGACCTCGGCCGCAGGGATTCGCCCCTGGTGGCGTCGCTGGACGAGCTTTTCAATACCGATATGGAATCGCGGCTCAAGTTCGCCAGGACCGACGACGTTCCCTCGATCGTGGCGGAATTCACCAAGAACCTGTGCAGCGACGAAATGCAGGGCATGCTCTACCGCTATTACGTTTTGATGGACCTGACCGCCTCGGCCATGAGGATCATACGGAACTTTAATCCCGGCATGGACTGGAGCGAGCTTACCGAGAAATTCGTGGACCGGGAACAGGTGATTTCCTCTTCGGTAACGGCCCAGGAATGCACGGAGCTCGCGACGGAAATCTGCATGAAATTCATCGAGCTGCGGGACCAGGGCAAGGACTGCCACCACCGCAAGCTCGTGCAAAAGGCCTGCGAGTATATCGCGGAAAACTACAACGACCCCGATATTTCCCTGAACACGGTGGCCGCCCACGTTTCCCTGAGCCCGACCCATTTCAGCACGATCTTCTCGCAGGAAATGTCGGAAACCTTCATAGACCACCTTACCTCGGTGCGCATGGAGAAGGTAAAGGAGCTGCTCCTTTCGACCGACGACAAAATCGTGAATATCGCCTTCTCGGTGGGATACAACGAGCCGAACTACCTCAGCTATATTTTCAAAAAAAGGGAAGGACTGACCCCGAAGGAATTCAGGCAGCAAAAGACCGCTTCGCCCGCGGCGGCGCGGGCGGCCGCCCCGGCGAAGGGAACGTAAGGGGGCGCCCGGAAAGCGCAGCGCGCCGAGCGGGCCCCCGGCTCATTCGAACTCGAAGGACGCGAGGCTCGCCAGCCCGTCTCCCTCGAATCGGAGATAGAGCGGATACGTGCCGTCGGGAACGGAAAGCGGCGCGCGGTAGTCGGTCCAGACGTTTGTGAAGTCCACCCGTATTCTGGCCGCCGCGGGCCCCTTGCGGGAGAGGGAAACGATGAAGTCTCCCTTGCAATACCCCCGGACCCGGATTGACAGGGCCGTAACGCCGCGGAAATCGAAATACTTGAACCCTGCCTCCGCGCCGGCCATCATGTTCGCCACGTATCCGTCCACCCGGTCGCCGTCCTTTCCCTCCTGGGTAATCAGGGGAAAACGGTTGTCGGGCCAGGCGGACTGCGCGGTGTAGGGCGAGACCACGTTGCAGGAAAGGTTGCAGGCGATATAGGCCGGGTACCTGCCCCGGGCGGGGAAGGGTTCCCCGCGCAGGCCCTGCGACGTGAGTTCCGCCTGCAGGAAGGAGCCGTCGGGGCCCGGAACCAGCGGCTCGGCGCACGCCTGCCTACAGAAGGTGGTGCCGTGGGTATGGCGATGGTAGAAGACGTACCAGCGACCGCCGATTTCGGCGATGCTCCCGTGGTTGTTGCCGCCGTAATACGCCGGTTCATCCGGATCCTTGTAGCCGCCGACGTGCGAATCGTTATTGCTCACGAGGACGCCCCGGTAGCGGAAGCCCCCGTCCGGGCGATCGCTGGTGGCGTAGCAAAGCTCGTGCATGACCACCGAGGAATAGATAAAATAATAAAGGCCCCGGTATTTCCGAATGCTTGCCGCCTCGAAATACTCGTGTCCCTCGAAGCCGGAACCCTGCGAAAAGGGCTGGCTCGGCAGTAACCGCTCCGGCCCGCGTTGGAGCGTGAGCATATCGGGACCGATTACGCTGAGCATGGGCCCGGTTCTCGACCGGTCCCCGACCCCGCAAAACCCGGTGTAGAGATAGGTCTGATCGCCCTCGGTCAGGACCCCCGGATCGAACTGGAATTCGTCGCCCTCGGCTTCGCCGAGGAGTTCCCCGTTTGGGTGCCTGACGTACCCGTAAAACGAGAAGGGGCCGGCGGGTTTGGCGGAAACGGCGACCGAAACCGCCGAAACCTTATCAAGCACGTAATAGAGGTAATAGCGCCCGTCGGTTCCCTGGGTAACGTCGGGGGCGTACAGGCACATGGCCCCGTGAGGATTCAACGGGTCGTCGGTCTTTTTGTAGATAAC
Source organism: Spirochaetota bacterium (assembly GCA_023443865.1). Lineage (GTDB taxonomy): Bacteria > Spirochaetota > Spirochaetia > Treponematales > Treponemataceae > Teretinema. The sequence continues at coordinate 30,877 of JAEZST010000006.1, forward strand.
GCCCTCGTACGTCCAGAGCGTTAGATCGTCTACCGGGGCAGACCAGCACACGTAATCGCCCAGGCAAAACACATGACCGTTAAACCGGTCATGAGAGCCGTATACATAAACCCGATTGCCGAACACGTGCGGTTCGCCGTCGGGTACGTACTCCCAGGAAGGCATGTACGGATTTCCGAAGGTTCTGAAGTTTTCCATAGGAAGCATTATACACGACTTTTATCGTTCCATAACGATATTTTCGGTTTTTTATGGCGTTATTCCGCTCCGGAAGGACACACGCGCATGCAAATACCGCACACCGCGCCGCGGCCGATATGTCGATATTCTTTTTTCATCCAGGCGCTGCATTTCGCGGGGTCAAATACCGGTCCGTCGGGAGAGTGGCCGATGGCGAGGGCGGGACAGGCGGCTACGCACCGCTCGCAGCCGGCGCACCGGGGGGAAAGCGCGGGACCGATTCGATCGGGAATCGCGCCCCCCGTTTCGCTCCCGCTCCCGCAGAGGGCTTCCAGCTCCTTCCAATCCGTGAATACGGTCACGAGACGAACCCGGGGCCCCCACTGCCGGTGAAGAAAGAGATTGCTCCGCCCCATGGCGCCAAGGCCCGAAAGGCAGGCGGCCTTTTTATGGGAGTAACGCCCGGCGAAGGGGCCGCCGTACGGGAACGCGCCGTCGGCGCCTGAATCGGGCGCGCTTTGGGACGCGGCGACGGGAAGGTACCGCGCTCCCCTTCCTTGAAGATAGAGCCCCGCCTGGAGCGCGAGACGGTCGAGAAAGGCGTTCGCGGTTCGATAGTGATGAAAATAGGTATAGGTCGGCTCGTCGTCGATCTCGTCGATCACCGCGTCGGAGAGGCGAAGCGCGAGGGACACGGCGAACGGCAATCCCGCGGGGCCGTCGCCGGGCCGGGAAACGGCGACGTCGCCCGCTCCCCAGGATCGTACCGCATCGAAAAAGTCTGTCACGGACGGGTTCATGGCCCCATATTCGCACGTTCGATCGGATTCGGCAATGCGTACGCCCGTTCGTGACGAATGTCACGGTCCCTCGATCGCCTTTGTTTTATGTTGTAAGGTACGCAGGGCACTGCGAGAAGGAGTGAATCTATGAAGAAAACCCTCGGTTTCCTTATCGTTTCCATGGCGGCGGCCTCTCTGTCCGTTGCGGCCCAAGTCGCGCCGGCAATAGCCCCCTATCGCGCGCTTTCGCCGGCGGAGGCGAAGAAGACGCTCGAACAGGACAAGACCGCCGTTCTTCTGGACGTGCGGACGCCCGAAGAGCACGCGCAAAGGCATATTCCCGGCAGCGTTCTGATACCGGATTACGAACTGGCCGCCCGCATGGGGAAGGAACTGCCGGATAAAAACGCGCCCATTATCGTCTATTGCCGGTCGGGAAACCGAAGCAGAAACGCGGCGCTGAAATTGCTGCAAGCCGGGTATACCCGCGTATACGACGCGGGGGGAATCAACGCCTGGCCCTACCCTACCGAATCGGGACCCTACGGGCGGTGAACGGCACGGCGCCGGCAGGATCGGTCAACCCGGCATTCTCGGATGACCTGTCTTATCAGTAATTGCTCTCAACACACGGAGGCACGTGCCGATACTATGAACAGCATCGCGGATGCGGGGAGCGACCATGAACGTTTCGTATGAACGAATGTCCGGGACCTTGTTCGGGGTCTTGATGAAATACGGATTCTCCGAGGCCGACGCCTCGAGTCTCGCCGAAATATTTACCGATAATACCTTCGACGGGGTATTTTCCCACGGGATCAAGCGTTTTCCGGGCTTCGTCCAGTACGTCGAGCTTGGCCTGGTTAAGCCGCGCGCAAAGCCGGCGCGGCTGCGGAAAAAGGGTAACTTTGAACAGTGGGACGGCCGGCTCGGCGCCGGACCACTGAACGCCCTGCGCGCCATGGACCGGGCGGTGCGTATCGCGAAGCGCAAGGGCTTTTCCCTCGTGACGCTTCGCAACACCAACCACTGGATGCGCGCCGCGACCTACGGACTGTACGCCGCCTCCCGGGGCATGCTGAGCGTTTCCTTCACGAACACCAAGGCCAATATGCCTCCCTGGGGCGCCAAGGAACCCAGGATCGGCAACAATCCCTTCGTGCTCGCCGTACCCGACGGGGACCGGACGATCATACTCGATACAGCCATATCGCAGTATTCTTACGGGAAGCTTTCCAATCACCTGGAAGAAAGGCGCGACTTTCCCTTTCCCGGCGGCTTTGACGCGGACGGACGGCTCACCGTTAAGCCCGAGGCGATCGCGGAATCGGGCAGGATGCTCCCCATCGGCTATTGGAAGGGCTCGGGCCTCTCGCTTCTCCTCGATCTATTCGTCTCGATCCTTTCCGACGGCAGAACCACCCGCGAGATCGAGGAATTGGGCGGGGGAGAGCGTGAATTCGGGATATCACAGGCCTTCATGTGCTTTAACCCCGACTTCTTCGGAGCGGGCGACAGGCGGAGAAACCTGATACGGACTACGCTCGAATACGTAAAGGGCGCCGCCCTTGCCGAAGGGTTCGAGGCTATCCGCTACCCCGGGGAGCGGAGCGCGCTCTCCCGAAAAGAGCACTTCATGAAGGGCGTGGAGCTGCCGGACGATCTGTGGCGAAAAATCGCGGTCCTTTAGGAATCGGGTGGAACGACTCCGAATGCGGCTATTCCCCGCGTCGGCCATAATCCTTTATACTCGCCCCCATGAGCCTTCACCGCCCGGATATATTCGGCATGACAGAGTCGGACCTCGCCGCGGAATTTGCCCGCCGCTACGGCAAGGGCCGCTTCCATGCCCGCGCGACATTGAGCCATCTCTACGGGATGGGTTCCCTCGCGGGGCTCGCCGAGCGGGAAGAATTCCGGGACAATCGGGCGCTGGCGAACGGAATATTCGAGGATTTTAACCGCGCCCTCCCGCCCGTCGCCAGAACGGAACGGGAAGGCGATACCGTGAAGTTTGCCCTTACCCTGGAAGACGGGTACGAGATAGAGGCCGTAATCGTTCCCATGGCGACCCACACGACCCTGTGCGTTTCGACCCAGGCGGGTTGCGCCAGGGGGTGCGCCTTCTGCCGAACGGGGTCCATGGGCCTCGGGAGAAACCTGAGCGCGGGAGAAATCACGGCACAGTACCTGACGGCGCGCTTTTTCTTCGGCGCGGATATAAAAAACGCCGTTTTTATGGGGATGGGGGAGCCCTTCGACAACTTCGGCGCCTTCCGCGCGGCGGTGGAAATTCTTACCGATCCCCGGGGAGCGGCGCTTTTAGGCGGAAACGTCAGCGTTTCCACCTGCGGACACGTTCCGGGCTTGGAGCGGTTCGCCGAACTCGCGGCGCGGCGCGAAGAGGGTACGGACGGAAGGGCCCGCTTCGACCTGGTTACCGTGGCGGTAAGCCTTCATTCCGCCCTGGACGGGGTACGCAGTTCCCTCATGCCGGTCAATCGAACGTGGCCGCTCGCGCGGTTAAAACAGGCCCTACTGGCCCTCCCCCACTCCCGCGTCAAGGACCGTCTGTATTTCGAGTACCTGGTCATTCCCGGTTTAAACGATACCGCAGGGGCCGCGGACGCCCTGCGCGCCTATCTCGAGGGACTCACGGCAAAGGTAAACCTGATCGCCTTCGTGGCCCCGGAGCGGAGCGCCCTGCCTTCCGCGACGGAAGCCGACGTGGAACGGTTCTGGCGCCTCCTTAGGGAGCGGGGCATTCCGGCCTTCACGCGCAAGGGTAAGGGAGCGGGAATCCGGGCTTCTTGCGGCCAACTCGCGTCGGAACGCGGCCCTTCGCCCCGAACGGGGGCTTAGGTCAATTCCGCGTCTTCGGCGGGGGGCGGGTCGTCCGCGGCGTCCGATTCGTCCGATTCGGGAGACCCGGAGCCGGACCGGTCGTAATGGACGGGAACGGGACCGAACAGCAGGTTTTGCCGCGACGTAACGATCTCGAGGGAAAGCAATTCAGCCGCGATACGGGTCATGCCGCGCTCCTCGGTAGGCATTTTGACGGTTTCCGACTCAATCCCGAACCGCTTATTCAGGAATCGGTAATTTTTCCACAGAGACTGCTTTATATTCTGGATGTCTGAGGGCCTGCGCAAAAGGTCGAGCATCCGCCGCTTCAGGGCCTGCAGGGCCTCCGGTCCAACCCCTTTCAAACTGGCGATTTCCTTTCCCAGGCTATCGGCCTCGGAACGCGAGAGTTCCTGACAGAGGAATTTGAGGATATGCCAACACTCCACGGCCTCTCCCGCCCGGTCAAAGGGCTTTGCGTCGAGCCACAGGAAGGCGAAGAGCCTGCGCCGCCAGTCCCACCACCGTATGGGGCTTTGCAGGTCGGGAGCGGGTATCAGGAAGAAGCCCTTTTCCAGGAGGAGGGAGCCGAAAATGCCGGGCGGATGGCCGAGGCGGCGGTTTTTGAGCGAGGTGCGGTACACGCCGCAGGAGGGGCTGCCTTCCATAAAAACGAAGGCCTTGATCCCGGCGCGTTCCAGGGAATCGAGGCAGGCCGCGCAGCCCAGGCGCATCCAATCCCCGAGTACGTCCCCGTCCCGGGATTTGACTTCCGCCTTTCCGGCCCAAAAATCGTCGCCGTTGCCGCCCCGAAGGCTCACCGGCACCCGGGGAACGCCGAGGCCGCTCATGACTTCGGGACAGACGGGATGCCACACGAAATCGGCGCGCTCCCGCCCGATCAGGCGGGTTACGTCCTGACCCTTGCCGTTATAGCGTACTTTCGCCCCGAATTGGCAGGCGGATATCCCGATGTGGATCTTCTCTTTTATGATCGCGTCCATGCGTCAAGTATAGTCGCGTGCCGCCGTCTTTGCACGAGGCCGAGAAACCGTCCTTAGTAGGTTTCCATGATTTTCTCGCAAATCATGAAGGCGGCGGGGCAATAGAGGGAATCAAGCGCGAGGCCGCCGAGCTTTCGGCGTATGTTTACCGAATTGGTATGGGGAAAATTGACGCAGGAGAGGGTTCTCACGTCGTAAATGGAGCAGGTATTGTCGGCGTTTTGGAAGGGACAGGGCAGTTCGCGGAGCATGAAGCCTACCCCGTCGGGGTCCTGTTGCAGGTAATCCGCGTGAAAGCGCTTGGGATCGGCGCCGATCGCCGCGCAAACGTGCTTTACGTCGGTATTGCGAAAGATGGGTCCCATATTGCGGCAGCACAGGCCGCACGCGGTGCAGTCGATTCCGCCGAAGACCTCTTCGTGCCACGCGTGAATTTGCCGCTCGATGCCCGGTATATTCCGCTTTGACAGCAGGCGAAGCTTTTTCATGATTTCCCGGTGCTTCGCCTTGCTTCGTTCCAGTATGGCTTCAAACTCGTTTATTCGGTGCCTCCTCGTTACGCTAATGTCGATACGGGACCGGCAGTATACACGGAATCGGCGACGGAGAAAACCCTTTGAAAGGGCGCCTCCGGACGGGGGCTAGAGCAAGGCCTGCCAGATCTGTATTACCGGAAGGATAATGCAAACCGCGATAAACACGATTTCCAGGACCAGGGTCCGGCGTTCCGCGTTGTCGGTCTTCACCATCTCGTATACCGAGGTCAATATGTCCAGCCGGCGTTCCACCGACCTGCTCCAACCGTCGGTATTGAAAAGGGAGCACAGGCGGTCGTAAATCTGGCCAAGGTAATAGTCGCCGATGATTTTCGAGGAGTTTTCCAGGTTTTCCAGCACGAACAGGGCGACGAACCGCAAGGATTGAATGCGCGCGAATTTCTTCCTCACGGCGCCCACGGGGGCCCGGCCACGGCGGGAGAAGGAGCTAAGGTCGCGTTCGGCCTCGTCGAGCCGCTTGTCCAACAGGCGGTCCAACACGCGCAATTCCAGCAGGCGGTAGTTCGCGTGCTCGATCATGAGAAGGATATCCTCGTACTCGCCCCGGGGATCAACGATAAAGCAGCGGTCAAGGTCGAAGACCGCCATATCGGTCGCGGCGTAGGAAAAGGGCTTCGCGAGGGTTTCCGCGATCTTTTGCTCGTGGATCTCCTCGCCGGCCGGGGCGCCCATCATCAACGAGGCGATGGCGGTACGGTTTTTTTCCACGTACCGTTCCGGGCCCTCGGGGCATTCCAGCATGCAAAAGGCGATGTAGGTTTCAAAATCCTTGCCCGGATTTGAGGCTGGATCCAGGATGGCGGGGCGGATCAAATCGATCAATTCGCCAAAGAGGCGGTCGGCCCACGCCGAGAGGGTGATCGTATCGGCCGGCGAGGCGCTCGCGGAGCCTTCCCCCGGCCGGGACGAACGGACGACGGGCGCCCTGGCAAGGGTTTCGAGACCCGCAAGGCCCGTCGCGACGCGGATGCGGAGGCATACGGTAATGGCGCCGTCCTCGTAGACCTTCGCCTCGGCTTTGAGCGCTCCGTACCCTTCGCAGGAGGCGGGCCGCAGCGGGACGAGAAACGGCCGGGGAAGCGACAAAGAGGCGGGCGTGTCGCGGCGCGCGGGAGCCCTGACGGTGGGCCCTTCCTCCCTTACCGCGAGCGTTCGTTGCAGGGCGTTCAGGTCAATGGCCCTGCCAACGTCGAAAATCCTGAAAAAAACGAGCTCATGCAGCCGGATATCGTTACTCTTTTTAGCCATACCCACAGTATACACGTTTTTTCGCGATAGGTACCCGCGCGTTTCGCCGGAATGCGCCATACTTAAGCCATGAGCGCAAACCTTTTGGAGCGGGTTCCCTTGGGCACCTGTTCCTGGAATTACGATTCCTGGATCGGCCTGGCGTACTCCCGCAAGGAACCCTACTCCGCCGCGTATTTATCGGAATATTCGTCCAGGTACCCCACCGTGGAGGTGGATAGCTGGTTCTACCGCATGCCGGCCCCCCAAGACGCGCGGGAGTATCGCGAGCGCACGCCGGAAGGGTTTACCTTTGCCTGCAAGGTGAGCGAGCGCATTAGCCTGACGCATGAAAGAAGCAGGGACAAAAGCGCGCCCCTTATTCCCAACCCGGATTTTCTTTCGGCGGGCGCGTACGACGAATACCTGCGGGGATTGGCTCCCCTGAAAGACCGCGTCTTCCTCGCGGAGCTCGAGTTCGAGTATCTCAATAAGCAAAAAATGAGCGGCGTCGACGAGTTCATGAAACGGCTCGGGGCCTTCGCCGAGGCGGTGGAACGGGATATCCCGCCTGAGCGGCGGGTGCCGCTCGGCATTGAATGCCGGAACGCGAACTACCTGACACGGGAATACTTCCGTTTCCTGAAAGATACGGGGATTGCCCACGTTTTTTCAGAGAAAATGTACCTGCCCCACGTGTACGAGCTGGCGGAAAAGTTCGGAGACCTAATCGGCGACCGGTGCGCGGTGAGGCTTCTCGGGGGCGACCGGAAGGAGATCGAGGAAAAGACCAAGGGCGAGTGGAACCGGATCGTCGAGCCCAAGGAAGACCTGCCGAAGATCGCGGACGCGATAGCGGAACTGGCGCGGGGAAGCCGCCTGGTGCAGGTATACGTGAATAACCATTTCGAGGGCAGCGCGCCGTTGACGATCGAGCGGCTGAAGGAAGCCTGAGGGAAGGCGGGGCCAACGCTTTCGGAAACCTCCGCGCTTGCCGCGCGGGGCCGCCCGGTTCCGTTTGCCTGCCGAACGGGGGATTGATTATATTCGGCTAATGCGTAATTGGAAGAAAAACGTGGCCCTCTTCTTGACGGGCCAAACCGTATCGTTATTCGGGTCCTCCCTGGTGCAGTATGCCCTTATGTGGCACCTGACCCTCGAAACCCGTTCGGGCTGGGTCATGACGGGGTATATAATCGCGGGCTTCCTCCCCGCCTTTTTCCTTTCTCCCCTGGCGGGGGTCTGGGCCGACCGGTATGACCGGAAGCGTATCATCGCCCTCGCGGACGGCTGTATCGCCCTCGTGAGCCTCGCGGCCGCGGTCCTTCTCCGGCTCGGCGGCGCGGAGATCCCGCTGATCTTCGCCGTCGCGGCCCTGCGTTCCCTGGGCTCGGCGGTCCATCAGCCGGCGGTGGGGGCATATCTTCCCCGCATCGTGCCTACGGAGGAACTGACCCGGGTAAACGGCATCAACGGGGGAATACAGAGCGCGCTGATGCTCGTATCCCCCATCGCGGCGGGGGCGCTAATCGCCGTCGCCAGCATCCCGGTCATCTTCCTGATAGACGTGGTAACCGCGGCGGGGGCGATCTTCATACTCCTCGCCTTCGTGCGGGAAGAAATACCCGGCGGCGTAAACGCGGATAAAGCCGACGCGACGGTCGCTTCGGGCGGCGCGGCGGGCGACGCGGGCGCGGCCGGAGGGGGCCACTTCCGGGAATTCCTCGAAGGGCTGCGGTATATCCGGGAGCACCGGTACCTTCTGTCCTTCTTCGCCTTCATGGGGGCGATGTTCTTCCTCGTGGCGCCGGCCGCCTTCCTCACGCCGATCCAGACGGCGAGGAGCTTCGGGCCCGAGGTTTGGAGGCTGACGGCCATCGAAATCGCCTTCTCCGTGGGAATGATGGCGGGAGGCGCACTGATCGCTTCCTGGGGCGGTTTCGCGAACCGGGTCAAGACCATACTCCTCGGCACCGCGGGCATGGCCGCCTGCACGTTGGGCCTGAGCCTGAGCCCCGCCATACCGGGCCCTGCCGCCTTCCCGATATACCTCGCCTTCATGGGCGCGTTCGGGGTAGCCCTGCCCTTACTGAACGTGCCTTCCACGGTACTCCTGCAGGAACACGTGGACGACCGTTTCCTCGGGAGGACCTTCAGCGTGTACGCCATGATCTCCACCGCGTTCATGCCCGTTGCCATGCTGGTCTTCGGGCCCCTGGCGGATACGATCGAACTTGAGCCGATACTCTTCGCCTGCGGGGCCGCCATGCTGCTCCTCGCGCTTCTCGTACCCCTCAACCGCCGGCTCATGGAAGCGGGCGTGCCGGTCGCCGCGAAGGAAGAGCGGCCCGGCGAAACGGCTTAAATGACCGTCACGCCCGAAAGTTCGAGGCCCGGGCGCGAAAGCCGTTTCGCGGAGGTCCGAGGCCGCGAAGTCGGAATCCGTGAGCTCGGCGCAATCGAAAACCGAGCCGCGAAGGTGGGCCCGCCGAGGGAGCTCGCGGTGACCCAGGCAAAGTCGCTTTCGGTCAGGTCACGGGCGCTGAAGTTCGTGAGCACCTGCCGTTCGAGGGAACGTGAGAGCTGGGCGACCTCGCGCACGGTTTCCTCGATATCGCCGATTCCCGTCACGGGCGGAGCCGCCGCCAAGGGAGTCCCGCCGGGGCGAACTATCCTTCGGTCGGGGAACTTGTCCGCGGTTAACCCGCATGATACGATGGGCCATGGAAAAAAACGAAGAAACCTCGCTCTCGGGCCGTACCCTGCTCCTGATCGTGCTGGTAACCGCCATTTGGGGGTTTAATTTTATCGTGATCAAGGTCGGGGTCGCCGGGGTGCCGCCCCTCTTCCTCGCGGGGTGCCGCTTCGTATTGAGCGCCCTTCCGGCGGTCTTTTTCGTGAAAAAGCCCGAAGCCCCGCAGTGGCGCCTGGCGGCGTACGGGCTCCTTCTCGGTCTCGGGGAATTCGGCTTTCTCTTTACCGCCCTGAAGCTCGGGGCCCCGGCGGGACTGAGCTCGGTAATACTCCAGTTTCAGGCCTTCTTCACGGCCCTTTTGGCCGCGTTCCTCCTCGGGGAAACGATAAAGGCCCATAGCGTAGTCGGCATGGGAACCGCGGCCCTCGGCCTTGTACTGATCGCCCTGCCCTCGCTTTATCCGAAAGCCGGGACTACCGGGGTATTCCTTCCGTGGCCCCTGATAATGGTTGTGCTTGCTGCCTTCTTTTGGGCGGGCGCCAATATCGCGGCCCAAGGCCTCGGAAAAACCGGCGGACTGTCGCTTATGGCCTGGTCGAGCCTTTACTCTCCCCTGCCACTGTTCGGCCTTTCTTTTTTGCTCGAGCGGGACTCGATCGTCCCCGCCCTCTCGAACCTGAAACCGGCGTCCGTCGGCGCCCTTGCCTACCTGGTGCTGCTTTCCACCCTCTTCGGCTACGGAATCTGGAACCAGCTCATCATGGGGCACGGGGCAAAGCGCATCGCGCCCTTTTCGCTCCTCGTGCCGGTGTTCGGCGTGGCCGCGGGAACCCTCGTTTTGGGGGAAAGCTTCACCTCAGGCAACGCCCTGGCCTCGGTATTGATACTCGCGGGGCTCGCGATCCACGTCTTCGGGGGACGGTCGCGTTTGAAACGACAAGAGTAGCTTCCGGTGAAGGACCGGCGCCAAGCCTGTCGGGCGCCGGCTTGAAACGGTTATTTGGCCTGCGAGACCGGTACTTCCGCGGGGAAGAATCCGCGGTGCATGGAGGTCAGGTTATCTGCCCTTCCCGACGCCGCTATGAATTTGATCGTATCTCCGGTTACGAACGAGGAAGCGGGCAATGCCGCCTCGAGGGTGGTGACGCCGTTCGTTTCCTTTACCGCGCCCGCGGTAAGAATCGAAGCGGCGTTGGGCGAGTGGCTGTGGCCCTTACCGGTTTGTTCGCTGATCGTGGGCGCGCCGTTCGCGTCGTAGGCGAGGACCATGAAGGCTCCGTTCATCTTGAGGGAACCGACGCCGAAGGCGACCCAACCGGTAGTCGGCGCCTGTACCGAAACGTAAAGGGTTTTGCCGTCCGCCGAGAGGGTGACTCCCAGCGTGATATCCGACGCGGTCTTGGTAAATCGGTATTCCCCCGCGGAAACCATACCGTCGGCCTTGGGAAGGGCCGCAGAGGTTTGGGCGAAAACAGGGATTGCGGCCAAAAGCCCAATGAGGGCAAGGCACGGTAAAGCGAAACGTTTTTGCATAATGTTACCTCCGCATAACTCTTATATTCACTAATATAAGCGTTTCGCCGGGGCAAGGCGAGAAAAAAATCGCCCCGGAAGGACGCGCTGGGCGGGGGCTCCGCCCGTGCGTCGAGCGCCGCCGTGCCGCGCGCTGCCTCTTCCCCCTTACCCTTATTTGACCCGGACGGTGCGCAGGGAATTGAGGACTGCCAGGAGGGCGACGCCCACGTCGGCGATGACCGCCTCCCACATATTGGCGGCGCCGAAGGAACCGAGGGCGATAAAGGCGCCCTTGACCGCCATGGCGAGGACGATGTTCTGGACGACCACGCGGCGCGTGAACCGGGCGATTCGGATGGCGTGGGGGACGCGGGCGATATCGTCGTCCATGATGACCGCGTCGGCCGCCTCGATGGCCGCGTCGGAACCGAGGCCGCCCATGGCGATGCCCACGTCGGCGCGAACGAGGACCGGGGCGTCGTTCATGCCGTCGCCCACGAATACGGTGGTTTTTCCCTTCGGCGCGGCGGAAAGGAGCTCCTCAAGGCGTTCCACCTTGTCGGCGGGGAGAAGTTCCGCGTATACGGCGTCTATTCCGGTATCCGCGGCCGCTTTCGCCGCCGCGGCGCGGTCGTCGCCGGTGAGCATGACGGTCCGCCGGACGCCGAGGGCCTTCAATTCCGCCACGGTCGCCGCGGCGTTCGCCTTGACCCGGTCGGACACGACGAGGTACCCGGCGTATGTTCCGTCCACGGCGATATAGGTAACGGTTCCGGGAACGTCGCAGTCCCCGTGGGCGATGTTTTCGCGGTGGAGTAACCGGTCGTTCCCGATGAGGACGTCGTGTCCTTCCACGCGGGCCATAACGCCGTGGCCCTTGATCTCCGCGACCGATTCGGCCGTCGGGGCGGCCGCCTGGCAGGCTTCCCGGATGGAACGGGCGATGGGATGGCTCGAATGGCTTTCGGCGGCGGCGGCCCAGGAGAGAAGCTCGTCCTCCGTATAGCCGTTGCGGGTAACCACTCGGTTGACCGCGAAGACCCCTTCGGTGAGGGTGCCCGTTTTATCGAATACGACGGTATTTGAGCGCGCGAGGGAGTCCAGGTAGTTCGCGCCCTTTATAAGTATCTTGTGCCGCGCCGCGCCGCCGATGCCGCCGAAGTAGCCCAGGGGCACCGAGATTACCAGGGCGCAGGGGCAGGAAATGACGAGGAGTATCAGCGCGCGGTAGGCCCAATCCGCGAATGAGGCCCCGGGAACCAGGAGGGGCGGCACGAAGGCGATGAGCGCCGCGCCGATTACCACGACGGGCGTGTAGACCGCGGCGAAGCGGGAGATAAACCGCTCGGTCGGGGCCTTTCTGCCCGCCGCGTCTTCCACCAATTCGAGTATCCGGGAGGCGGCGGACTGGGCGAAGGTCTTTTCCGTCCGCACGATAATCTTTCCCTCGTCGTTCACGCACCCGGAAAGGACCGGGTCGCCGGGAACGACGCGGCGGGGCACGGACTCGCCCGTGAGCGAGGAGGTATCGATATAGGACTCGCCCTCGGTCACCGATCCGTCCAGGGGGATTCGCTCGCCGGGAAGGATCTCGATGAGCGAGCCCACGGCGACGGAAGCGGGGGGAACGGTCTCGCGGCGGCCGTCTACCACGAGGCGGGCGCTGTCGGGCCGCAGATCCATGAGCGTGGAAATATTCCGCCGGGACTTTGCCACTGCCCGGTCCTGAAAGTATTCGCCCAGGGAGTAAAAGAGCATTACGCCCACGGCCTCGGGTATCTGGTGGATCGCGATGGCGCCCGCCGTGGCGACGCTCATGAGGAACATCTCGTTGAACACCTGGCCGCGCAGTATGCCCGTAAAGGCGCTTCGGAGCACGGGAAAGCCGATGAGCGCGTATGCGGGAAGGAGCACGGCGTATTCGGCGACCGAAAGCGGCGTGGCGTGCAGGGCGTCGTGAAAGGCCGTGCCGACCGCGAAAAGCGCGCCCGCGACCGCGATACGGACCAGGGCGCCCGCGCCCAGGGCGTCGGCTTCTGCGTCGGGGAGCGTATCGTTTTCCGCGCCCGAAACCGCGGCTCCCGGCTCTATGCGGGAAATGACGGCGAGGGCCTCGTCTTCGTAGGCGCCGTCAAACTCGATCGTCGCCGCGGCGAAGTTTACCCGGGCGTTCTCGAGTCCCGCTTCCCTATTGAGGGCCTTCTCTATCTTAAGCGCGCAATTCGCGCAGTCCAAGCCCTGTATTCTATATTTGGCCATGTTCTCTCTCCTTACCAAACGGCGTTCCGTCACATGTTCGAGACGAAACGCCTTATAAACTCGGCGAAGCGGGTAAGCTCCCCTTCGCTAAAACCGGAGGTGGCTTCCGCCACCAGGCGCCTATGATAGGCAGAATGCTCTGCCTGGGTTTTCTTTCCCGCTTCGGTCAACTCTATGAACCAGGAGCGGCGGTCTTCGGGATTCGCCACCCGGGCCACGAGCCCCGCCTTTTCCAGTTTGTCCACGGTAACGGTGAGGGTTCCGGTGGTAACGCCGAGGCGGGCGCACAGGTCGCGCATTTTCATGGGCCCGTAGATTCCCAATAATTCCACGGCGTGCATGAGGGGCAGCGAGAGGCCGGATTCGGCCACGACGGAAAGTTCCCAGGAAGAAAGGCGCTCAAAGAGTTCGACCATGACTTCCGAGAGGGATTGATCGTTTGGGGGAAAATCGGGGTTGGAATGAGGGTCGGTTGCATCGCCGATTGTCGCGTTCATGGGCACTCCTTCTTATTCCAGAGAATAAGAGAATTACCACGCTATGTCAAGTATCTTGACTATCTAACAATTTGAAAGTCGTATTTTTTTCGCGTCAGGGGGAACCGCTGAATCGCCGAACGCAGGCACGGATCAAAAAGAACGCGAGTATGGCCCAAACGATAATGAAGGGCACGGCGAAGTACCAATGGGCGGTAACGCGAAAGGGTTCCTTCCGCGCCCGTTCCCGGGCCGATTCCAGAATGTCGGGGGGAATTGAGCGGAGGGCCACGGTAAAGAGGGCGCTCAGGATAATCACGTCGTCAAGGTAGCCGAGAACGGGTATAAAATCGGGGATAAGGTCGATGGGGCTCAGGGCATACAATAACGCCGCGGCGACGGGTATCTTCGCCTTCCAGGGGAGCGCCGGGTCCTGGTAGGCGTAGTAGAGTTCCAGGAGACGGGACTTCAGCAGCCGGGCGGCGCGGTTAAGCCGCCTGAGGAGGGGAATGCGGTCGCTCAGGCGCATGGGCAAGGCCGGCAGCCGAAGAGGGACGAATGAGGGAACGGAAAGGGGGATGCGCTCACACCCTCAGAATAACCCGAAAGCCCCGCGCCGCATAGTACGATTCGGCGCCGTTATGGTAAACAAACGCGCGGCCGTACCGCCAGTCGCCGAAAAGAGCCCCTCCGAGACGGCGGACCGAATCGGGGGTACGCAGCCAACTCGACGTTTTTTGGTCAAAGGGGCCGAACCGCTGCAGATCGCGGTATTGCCCCTCGTCCGCGAGGACGCCCCCGAGGGCGGCTGCCATGTCGACGGCAGAATCGCGCGGCTTCGCTTCTTTTCTGCCGTCAAGCGCCGCGCGGTCGTAACAGAGGCTTCGCCTCCCCGCCGGGCTTTCGCTCGCGCAATCGTAAAAAACGATTTCCCCGGTGGCCGCGTCCACGCCTACCACGTCGGGTTCGCCGCCGCTCGCTTCCATCGCGGCGAGGGAGGACCGTTTTGCGGGATTGGCCACCAGGCGCCTTTCCACGGTCTCCCAGGCGACGCCTTCATGGCGAGCGGGATGCCGTTCGAAGCGCTCGCGCAGGATATCCGTTACGTTGTCCGCGCGTATTTCCGCCGTTTGGCCCGTTTTCGCGCCCATTTAACCCTCCTTATCCCGGTTCGAGTTGACGGAGCGCCTCAGGTTTTTCATTTCGTAAAGCCGCCGGTCCGCCACGTCGGTCAATTCGTCGAGGGAAACGCCTTCTTCGGGAAAGCGCGCCAGTCCGTACGAGAAAGAGGGAACGATCAATGCGCCCTCGAAAGCCACCGGGGACGAACGGAGGGCGGCGAGGTCCGCGTCCAGCTTTTGCCGTATTGCCTCGGGATCGCAGCCGTGATAGAGAACCACGAACTCGTCGCCTCCGAACCGGCCGGTAATATCGCTGGTTCGGTTTCCGTACTTGAGGCGTTGGGCGATCGTCATGAGGAACCGGTCCCCGGCGCGGTGGCCGAGGGAGTCGTTTACCCGCTTTAGGCCGTCCGCGTCGATGAGGGCGAGGACAAAACGCTGGGCATACCGGCTTGCCCGGGAAATCTCGCGGGTAAGCAGTTCCTCGAACGCACGACGCGTTAAAAGGCCGGTTAAGGCGTCCTCCCGGGACTCTTCCAGGCGCTCGAGGTAGATACCCCGGGCGTAGAGGCACACCTCGATCTGCGAGGCGAGGCGCTCCACGATGGCGACGTCGGAGGGCGCGAAGGTGTTTGCCCTACTAGAATCGAGGTTTAAAAGGCCGAATAGCTGACCGTTTACGAAAAGCGGGGCGCTGATTACCGATTGAAACTTCCAGGTATCGGGGTAAAACCGGGTGTGCAGGCGGGTGAGGGTCTTTTTGCGGATCAAGAGGGCGCGCTCTATGGCGCCCCTCGATTCCTGAAAGAGGAAGGACTCTTCCAGCTTAAGGTAGAAATTCCTCACGTACTTGCCCGTGTAGCCCTTGGAGGCGGCGAAGGTAAGATACCCCTTGTCGTCCAGGGTTAGGACTGAACCGAATTTCGCGTTAGGAAAAATCATGAAAACGTAATCGAGAACCGTGTCGTAGATTCTGTCAATGTCCTCGTCAATGAGAATGGCGCGGTTGATCTGAAGGTTCATGTCCACCATCAGGCCGTAGCGCCGGGATTTCCGCATGCCGAGGAACAGGCCCCAGGCGAGAAGCGACACGCCGAACCAGCCAATGCCGAGGACCCAGGGAAGGAGGAAGGCGAGTACGCGGGGATTTCCCATGACCACCGTATTCACGATATCTACGGTCATCAAAAGAGCCGCGTTTATGATGAGTACGCATCCGACGGCAAATCGCCGGGGAAGGAGTTGTCGGTCCATACTGGCTTTAGTATAAACCCTCTGCGGGTAAAATTGAACGTCGATAGGCATTTTTTCTACCCGGAGCCTTACGTCTCCGGCGTTTCGGCCAAGCCGCGCATTTTCAGGAGGCCGAAGGCCGCTACGGTACTCGCGTCCCGGATTTCCCCGGAAAGGATCATGCGCTCCACCTCGGCGACCGGGAACGTCCTGGATATGAGGTCCAGCTCTTCCGGGTCCAGCGAGGCGCTGCCCGGGGTAAGGCCCGTGGCAACGAATACCCGATAGCGCTGGGTAGAATATCCGTACGCGGTAAAGAGCGTTCCGATTTCCTCGATGCGGTCGGCGGTCAAGCCCGTTTCCTCCCGAAGTTCGGCCCGGGCGAGCTCTTCCGGCGCGTAACTCCCCTCCTCCTTGGATCCCTGGGGAAATTCCCAATACCGGCCGCCCACGGTATAGCGGTACTGTTCCACCATGGTGATGCCCTCGCTCCCGAGGGGGATTACCGTGGCGAAATCCGCCTTCTCCACTACGCCGTATATGCCCCGAGAACCGTCGGAACGGAGGATGGCGTCTTCACGCACCCGCATCCATCGGTTCGTATAGACCTCCCGGGTCGAAAGGGTCCTGATATCGGGCGCGTCGGGGACGCCGTGCGACCCCTTCACCCGAGTATCTCCTGAACCCGGCCGACCAGGCCCGATTCCAGAACGACCTTGATGCCATGGGGATGGTTTGGGGAATTGGTGAGAATGTCCCGAACCACCCCCTCGGTCCGCTTGCCCGTGCGCTGATCCTCTTTCAGTACGATGGATACCCGGAGTCCCGCGCGAATGTCTTGTCTATGTTGCCCTGTCATGCCGTCCAGTATGCGCGGACGGGGCTAAAATGGCAAGGGACCCGCCGGTCACTCCCGGTCCCTTTTTTTTCGCTGGCGCACGCATTCCGTCAAGAGATACTCGATTTGCCCGTTCAGGGAGCGGAAGTCGTCCTCGGCCCAGGCGCTCAGTTCCTGCCAGAGCTTCGGAGAGAGCCTTAAGGGGACCTGTTTCTTCGCCCCCTCGCCCTTACCCTCGGCGGAATTCCCTTCTCGACCCATCAGTACAGGGAACCGGAATTGACCACGGGCTGGGCATCGCGATTGCCGCAGAGCACGACCAGGAGATTGCTTACCATGGCCGCCTTCCGCTCTTCGTCAAGGACCACGATATCGTTCTCGCTCAGTTTCGAAAGGGCCATGTCCACCATGCCCACGGCGCCTTCGACGATGAGCTGGCGCGCCGCGACCACCGCCGACGCCTGCTGCTTTTGGAGCATGGCCTGGGCGATTTCGGGGGCGTAGGAAAGATGGGTTATGCGGGCTTCCAATATTTCCAGTCCGGCGACGATGACCTTTTCCTGAATCTCGCGCTTGAGGCTTTCGGCGATCTCCTGGCTTGAGCCGCGGAGCGACCGCTCGTTTTCCTCGTCGGAGGCGTCGTAAGGATACAAGCGAACGATATTCCTGAGGGCCGAATCGCTCTGTATGGAAAGGTATTCCGCGTAGTTATCGACGTTGAATACGGCCTTCGCGGTATTGACGACCTTCCAAACCACGACGATACCGATGATGATCGGATTTCCCGCGGCGTCGTTCACCTTCTGCTTTTCGTTGTTCAGGGTAAGGGCCTTCAGGGAAATTTTCTTGGAAACCCCCGAGCCGAAGGAACCGGAAGTAATCGGCACGCTGATCCCGCCGACCGACACGCTCTGGCCGCCCTTTTCCGCGCCGGGCGAGGCTACCGCGGCCTTTGCCGGAGCGGTGGCGGTCACGAAGGGATTGACGAAGAAAAAGCCCGAGCCCTTCAGCGTCCCGTAATAATCGCCGAAAAACGTGAGCACCATGGCCTCGTTGGGCTTAAGAATCTTGAGGCCGCAGTACAGAACGGGACCGACGACGCCGAAATACAGGCTCGTCGCGACGAGGAGCGTGATCCCCAAAACCATTGAGCCGTCGTTCGACACCGCAACGATGCCGTACGAGAACAAACCGACCGAGGCGATCATCGCCAGGGTGTTGAGAACCAGGGCGAGCATTCCGTTCGAGGCCGGGGCCTCTTTTTCCGTCTCTACGACGTTCTTGACCATAGTCTTCCTCCGCGTTCGTCATTTGATATCACTTTGATATCTTCTTAATATAATATGACGTTACCCAGAGCCCGTCAATGGCCCGATTCGGAAAAAGTACCTTATAAGCGGGTTTTCAGGCCCTCGCGGGGATCGGCGCCGATACGGCGGGTGCGTCCGATGGCACGGCGTACCCTGGTCGCGGCAAAACGTGCGGCAAGAAGAAACGGGGCCCTTTTCAGCATGCGGGCCAGGAGTTCGGCGGCGAAAAAATCTCCGGTTCCCGGATAGCCCCCGGCAAGCCGGCTATGGGTAAGGAGGGAAAAACGGCGGTTCTTCGCGTCGTAGAGGGCGACCCCGGTGCGGTCTTCGCGGCCGTGAACGGGGGCGCTCGTGAGGGCGACGCAACGCGGGCCTAAGGCCGAAAGGCGTTCAAGCCACCGGCGAAGCTCGTTTCGGTCCGCGGGAACGGCGTCGGGGGCCTTTCCGAGGAGCAGGGCGGCCTCGGTCAGGTTCGGGGTAATAATATCGGCCCCCGCGACGTGGCGCCGCATGGCCTCCACGAAAGAATCGTCGAAAAAAGCGTAGAGGCGCCCGTTGTCGCCCATGACCGGGTCGGCGAGGATAATCCCCCCGTTGTCCCGAATTCGCGACGCAAGGGAACCCAAGAGCGCGAATTGGGCGGATTCGGCGATAAAACCCGTAAAAAGCGCGGAGAAACGGGGATTAAGGCCTTCCACATGGGCGATGGCCGCTTCCATATAAGCCGTTTGCGCGTGGATAACCGCGCCGGGATAGGCGCCGTGCGAGGAAAGGAGGGCGGTAGGAAGGGCGCAAACCTGAATGCCCCGGCGTTCCAGGGGTGGAATGCCGGCGGAAAGGGCGACGCGGCCCCAGGTGGAAAGGTCGCTGACGGCGAGAACGGGACCAATGCTGCGGTTACCTGTCATGGGGTCGATGATAGGGCGCCGCGGGGCGGCGGGTCAAGGAGCGACGGGCAGAAAACGCTTGAGAAACTGCCGGGTACGCTCTTCCTTGGGCGCGCCGAAAAAAAGCTCGGGAGGGCCTTCCTCCACGATAACGCCGCCGTCCAAAAAGACCACGTTGCTGGCGACCTCGCGGGCAAAGCCCATTTCGTGGGTAACCACCACCATGGTCGTGCCTTCCCGCGCCAGGTCCCGCATAATGGCCAGTATTTCCCCCACCAGCTCCGGGTCCAGCGCGCTCGTCGGCTCGTCGAAGAGAATGACGTCGGGATCGCACGCGATGGCCCGGGCGATTCCCACCCGCTGCTGTTGGCCGCCCGAAAGCCGCGAGGGATAATAGTCGAGCCGGTCGGAGAGGCCTACCTTTTCCAGGGCTTTCAGGGCGACGGCGGTCGCCTCCGCGGGGTTCATGCCGCGCCCGTAAATGAGTCCCTCGGTCACGTTTTCAAGGGCGGTCTTATTGTTGAAAAGATTATAGTTTTGGAACACGAACGCGGTTTTTTTCCGGACCCGCGCGACGGTCGCGGCGGAGGCCTTGGCGAGGTTTACCTCTATCCCGTCGAAATTCATCTTGCCCTCGTCGGCCCGTTCCAGGAAATTGACGGTCTTGAGGAGGGTGGTTTTGCCCGATCCGGAGGGTCCGAGGATTGCCACCACGTCGCCCTTTCGGACGGTGAGGTCAATGCCCTTAAGAACCTCGTGGCGGTGAAAGCTTTTCCGTAAATTCCGTATGGTTAGCATGGTTCCTTCCCGAATGTCCCGAGACTTCAATATAGTACGGTTCGCCGGTACGCGCCCAGGGCCCGCTCAGCGAGGGCGAATCCTGCCTGAACGGTCAGGCCCAGCGCCGCGTAGCAGGCAAAAACCACCAGATACGCCTCGATATATTGATACCCGTACGAGGCCTCGATCCGCGCGACGGCGGTCACGTCCTTGACCGTCATCATGAAGGCCAGCGACGTGCCCTTGAGCAGGTTAACGGTGCCGTTGGCCAGGTTCGGCAGGGCCACGAGAAAGGCCTGCGGGAGGAGGATGCGGCGCCAGGCCCGCGGCGTGGAGAGTCCGGCCGCGAGGGCCGCCTCGAGCTGGCCGCGGTCCACGGTGAGAATGGCGGAACGAAACACCTCGGCGAAGGTGGCTGAGGTATTCAGCGCGAAGACGATTACGGCGTACCAGAAGGGGTTTACGTCAAATACGCGCCAGGCGAGACCGTACCGGACCGAAAGCGCGTTGAGAAGGCTCGGCAGAAGACTGTAGACGATCAGTATTTGCAGGACGATGGGCGTGCCCCGGAAGAAGGATACCCAAAGCGCGGCGGCGCGATTAAAGCCCCGCGGCCGGTAAATCCGGACGAGGGCGAGGCCGAGGCCCGCCGGAAGCGCGAGAGCAAGGGTCCACAGGGAGAGTCCTACCGTTACGGGAAGCCCCTTGAGGATCGAGAGGCTCAGGCCGGCCATAAAACCGTAATCGAGCCTCATGAGGAAAGGCCCTTCATGCCGCGGGTCAGCCGTCGCTCGGCGAACCGGAACAGCCGCTCCAGGGCGACCGTAATACACCAATATACAGCCGCGAGGGCGAGATAGGTCTCGAGGGAGCGGGCGCCGTAATTGCGGGCAATGGTCAGAAACCCCTGCCCCATCATATCGATAAGGCCCACCAGGTAGGCAAGGGCGCCCTCCTTCATGAGGGCGATAAGGGCGTTGCCGAAATTGGGCAGGGCGCTCACGGCAGCCTGGGGAAGCACGATCCTGAGCTGGGCCTGGATCGGGCTCAGTCCCGCGCTCAAGGCGGCTTCCGCCTGGCCCCGGTCCACCGAAAGCCAGGCGGACCGGAACACTTCCGCCATGGTGGCGGAAAAAAGCAGGGACAGGGCGATTATCACGAAAGTCGCGCGGTGCCACGCCTGGGCCGGGACGGAAAAAGCCGACTCGAGCAATGCGGGAAGGCCGTAATAGACCACGAAAAGGAGGACGATGGACGGGGTACACCGAAGGAGGGAAACGTAGGCGACGCCCAGCGCCGCGGGAACGCGGCGTGAAGAAAGGCGAAGGCGGGCCACGAGAAGCCCCAGTAGGCTCCCGACCAGGGCCGAGGCGACGGTGACGCCCGCGGTAACGGGCAAAAACGCGAGCAGGCGGGGAAGCAGCGTCAGGGCGAATACGGGGTCGAAGGGGCGATCCATGGCGGTTTCAGGCCGGCGTCAGGCCGGTTCCGGCGACTGGTCCATCGTTATTCGGCCCCGTAGAGGAATATATTCTCGCCGAAGTACTGATTGGACAACCGCTCCAGGGTTCCGTCGGCCTTCAGGGTCTCCATAGCGCGATCGTAGGCAGCGGCGAGGGCCGTTTCGTTCCGGTTGAACAGGGGCCAGGTCGGGATTCCCTTGTAGGGCGCGTAGGCGAGCTTTCCGGCCAGGCCGTGGTAGGGCCCCGTCTCGGAAACCACCGAATTGAGGTATGAAAGCTTGATGTCCAGGAAGGCGTCGTAGCGGCCCTCGAGAACCCACTGGTACGCGTCGTTGATGATGAAGGTATCCGAGGGAACCAGGGCGACCGGCGCGTCGGGATGGGAGGCGTTATACTCTTTTACCAGGGCGAACTGGGCGCTCTGGGGCGAGATGGGAACGAGCTTTCCCGACGTCGCGGCGAAGCTGTCAAAGTCGCGAATGCGGTCCGAGTCGGCGGCCCGATAGGCAATGCCGATAACGCTTACCGCGAGGTAATGGGCGGGAAACAGGAATTTCTTTTTCCGTTCCTCGGTCATCCAGGCGCCCTTGGTACCCAGGGCGTATTTACCCGACTCAATGCCGATGAGCAGGTCCTCGTCGGCGGTCGCGGTGAAGGAAAACTCGTATTCCGGGAGAATTTCGTCTACGGCCTTGAGAACCGCCACCTCGAAGCCGTCGGACTTCCCCCGCTCGTCCACGAAATCGTAGGGCGGGTACGAGTGGGTATGCGCCACCGTTACCCGGCGCGCGGACTCGACCGCCGGCCCGTTACCCGCCGCCGCCGCGTCTTTTTTTCCGGACGCGAAGGAAAGGGAAAGCGAAGAAAGAAACAGTATCGCCGCGATCGCGGCCTTGGAACGGTCTGTCATGGTAAAACTCCCGGGAATGCGTGTCCGGGATACTATACCGATTTTGGCCGCGCGAGAAAAGCGGGAACGAGGCCCTAGAGCCTACCCATGGCCCGATACGCGACGTAGCCGACCATCTCCCGCAGGGTCCGGTACGTATTGTCCAAGGCGACGGTGTCGGGAAAAAGGCCGTTCGGCGGCGCGACAACGTCGAGGGAAGTATCGACGGCGAAGGGGGTGAACGCGATGCCCTGCTTCTCGAAGACCGCGCGGGCGCGTCGCATATGCAGGGCGGAAGTTACCAGGAGCGCCGAGCGAAGGCCTGCGCCTTCCATGAGTTTCTTGGTAAAAACCGCGTTCTCGAAGGTATTTCGTGACGCCCCCTCCAAAAGCACGTCTTCCTCCTTTACGCCCATGAGGGTCAGCAATCGGAGCATGAGGGGAGCCTCGGCCCGGTCCTGAAAGGAGGGATTGCCCGAGCCGCCGGTTACGATAACCTTCGGGGCGGAAAGCGCGCGATACAGCCGCGCGGCCGCGACGATCCGTTCCATGGACTGGCCCGTTTCGACGTGCCAGCCCTCGCTCAGTTCCACGCTAACCGAGCCGCCCAGCACGACGATCGCGTCGAAGGGGGCGTTCGGGTCCGATTCGAGCGCCGCCGGGTCGATCCGTTCCGTTTCCCACATGCGGACGAGGAAGTTCGACGCCGCCGGAAGCGAGGCGAGATAGAGCAAAACCAAGGCGGCGAGGCCCGCGGCCGCGAAGCGCCTGCCCCGGGTTTCCCGGCGGGCGGGGACGGGCGCGGCGGGCCCCTCAGAGTCCCGCTCCGCGGCCGCCTGAGACCGTTTGCCCCCGAAAAGGGTCCACGCCAATGCCCCGGCCGGTACCAAAATCGCCAGGGTGAGGGGCGAAAGGAGGGGATTAATCAGCTTGGATACCCAGAAGAGCGCGGTTTGCACGGCGGATACCGATTAGAAATTCCGCCAGACGAATCTTCCCTGGATGCCCTGAAGCTCATAGTGATACGCGAAGCACTTGGCGTCGGACTCGGCTACCGCCTCCAGCGCCTCCGGCAGCTCCTCCTGGGTCAATACCACCACGATCCGCACTTTTTCCGTTCCGGAAAAGCTTCCGACCGCCGTGGAACGGGTAAGGCTCCGTCCCGGCAAAATGCGCAAGAGCGCCGACTCTATCTCCGCCGCGTGCTCCGTGACGATCTCAAGGGCGGAGAACCGGTAACGCTTGTACACGAGATTAACCGTCTCGGCGGTCACGAATAGGAAGATAACCGTGTAGATCAGGGTATTCAGCGTGCGTTCCAGGCTCCCGAACTTCATATAATCGAGCACCAGGCCGTAGAACGCGGCGATGCACCCCGCGATAAGTATCACGTTTCCCACGGGCTTTCTCAGCCGCTCGGAAAAAAATACCGCGACGATATCCTCGTCCCCAACCGAGCCGCGGTTTCGCAAGGCCAGTGCCTTCCCCGCGCCCATGATGATCGAGCCGAAAAGCACCAGAACGATCCGCTCCTTCTCGCTTTCGGGCGAGGCAACCTGGAAGGTAGGAAGCGCGGCGACCAATACCGCGACGACCGCGACGGTAATCAGGGTTTTCAGGCTAAACGAGAGCCCGATCTTCTTGAAGGAAAACGCGATCAATATCGCCTGAAAGACGGAATAGAGGATGACGAAAAGGGTCTCGCTCGCGAAATAGTACGAAGTGGATATGGCGATACCCTCGGTTCCCGTCAGGATTACCCCGGCCGGACGGATAAAATACTTGATCCCCACGGCGTACACGATGCCCGTCAAGAGCGCGTAAAAAAAGGAAACGAACCATTTGGACGATTGTGCTTTCATGGCCGGAGTATACTATGGCTCCCGGCCGAAAGTCTCGGGGACGGGGCCTCGAACGGGGGCGATCGCCGCCCGCGAAACGTTCCGTTTACAGATGGACCCGCGGGGTGTATCATGGACCATACGCCCCGAATCCCTTTCCGGATCGGGCGAAAGGATGCGAAAAAGTGAGCGTACCTGAACTGGAGGGCATCAAGAAAAAGCCCATACTCGGCAGAATATTCATGGATATGCCCTGCGGCGCCGCCATGCACCGCCTGGTATGCGACGCGTACGGGAGACCGGTGGATTACGTAACCACCGAAGTGAACGCCATGTTCACGGCGCTTCTCGGCGCGAAGGCGGAGACGGTGGAAGGGGTTCCCGCGAGCGAGCACCTGTCCCCGGAGGAATTGAATCACTGGCTCGAAATATTCGCCCCCGTCGCGCTGGAAGGCCGACCGCGACGCTATACCATGTATTCTCCCAACCGCGAGACTACCTTTACCGGAACGGTACTATGCCCGTGTCCCGGTTGGTTTTTCGTGATGTTTCTGGCCGAGGGACAAAGCGTTCCCTACGTTCCCCTCCTGTAGGAATCGGTGTACCGCGCCGCATTCGCGTGTGGCGGGCCGCTTTTTTCTTCCATACTGAGGCTCCCGACGTTACATTATATCTTGACGACGGCCCCGCGGTAGCGTAAAGAAGCCCGCGAGGGGTTTCGTAAAGGAACCTCATATCGTAAGGAGATCTGTATCATGAAACGTTTATTTGTTATCGCGATGATTATGGCGGCGGGAATCGCCTTCGCCCAGAACGCGGACGTAACGGTTACGGTAACCGGCGTCGCCGCCGGGAAGGCGCCGATTTACGTCGCTTTATACGACTCGGACCAGGCCTTGAAAAAAAACAAGCCCGCCGCGACCCTTGTCCTCCCCGCGGACGGCGAATCCGTGACGGGGACGGTCAGCCTGAGCGCGGGCGAGTATTACGTAACCGCGTACCAAGACGCCAACGACAACGGGAAGCTCGATACCAATTTTATCGGCATGCCGAAAGAACCGGTGGGCATCGCCAATTACGACGGCAAGAGCATTCCCGGGGGCTTTAGCAAGCACAAACTCTTCCTCGGCCCGTCCAACCCCTCCGTAGCCGTCGCGCTAAAGCAAATCGGGTAAGGGGGAAGCCCGCTTTCCTAACGCGGTTTCCCGGGCAGTTAAGCGATTCCGGTCGACAAGATACCCCGACGGAGGACTCTTGATCGATGAAAGAACGGTTTACGCTGACCGTGGCCCTGGCGGCCGCGTTTTTGTGCTTTGGGGCCTGCCGGGCCGCCCTGGAAGGCGACGCGAACCCGCCTGGCCACGCTCGAATTCCCGACTCCGCGGAGACTGATACGGGCAAAACGCCGCCGGCGGTTTTGTCTTCTTTCAGTTGGGCGCCCCGGGCGGAAGACCGCTGGGTGGGGGTTCGGGTACTCGATAAGGATTCGATTCCTTCCGATATGGCCGTCTGTTTCCTGCGCGGCGACGGCGAAACCGTGAAACTCGCGGCGCTTTCCGCCCTTCCCGGATGGGAACGTATCCGGAACGGCGAGGAAATGCGTTTGTCCCCGGGGATAGAGGCTGCCGACTTCGGGGCCCTCTTCCTTGAAGACGCGAACGGAGTCGTCGATTTCGCGGCGTTCACCACCGATCGGCAGCCATCGAAACCCTGGTTTGACGGGGGGAAATCCTTAGCGCTGGCCGACGCGGTGAATGCTGGGCTCTGGCCGGGGACCGGTATCGAGTGCGCCTTTTCCGCGGGCGATCCGGCCGCCGGCGATTATGCCGCGCTGAGGCCCGGCGTGATCGACGGAAACGGAGGCGGGGATTGGCAGCGGCGCGCGCTTTCGATCCAGGGCGCCGTATTCTCCCCCGACAGGGCATCCGCCGTCGCGCCGACGGACATTCTGCTCAGCGTATCGACCGAGGAAGAAAACGTCGCGGCCGAGGCGCGAGCCGACTTCAGCGCCCTTGGCGGGGATACGGACGCGGCTCTCGAGAGGAGCGGGGCCGGTTACTCCATTGCCTATGCGCTTCCCGCCGGGCTCGGGCCGGGCGACTACGCCATTCCGATCACCCTCTCCGGCGCCGGCATCGTTCGCGTTACCAACGCTACCTTCACCGTGGAGCCCCCCGCACCTACGGTTACCGTCGAAAATGCGTGGTTCGACTATCGGGCGGCCCTCTCGGGACAGACCGTTACGCTTTTCGCAAGGGCGACGGGTCAATACGGAGGCGCCGTGAGCGGGGTTTACGCGGACGCCTCGAGCCTTGGCCTGGAACGCGATATCGCCCTGACCCGCGAAGCGGGAAACGCGGGGACGGAGGGCGAGCTTTGGGCCTGCCGGCTCTCGATTCCCCGGGAACTGACGCCGGGACGGTACGCGGTGACCGTCACCGCCATAGACGATGCTCACGGCATAACCGGCGAGCCCTTCGCGCCCGAAGGACTCGAGGCGGGTACCAGCGTGCTCGCCTTCGAGGGCGGCGACTGCGAGGAACGCGCGGAGGGAGCCTCGGCGGGCTTCGCCGCGCGCGCGGAAAGCCCCTGGGAAGGAGAAGCCTCCGTGGGCTATCAAGCCGTAGCGGGTTCGGATAAGACGCTGAACTTTTCCGGAAGCCCTTTACGGCTTCTACCGGAAAGGCCCCGGTACCTTACGTTCCGGTTCAGGGGAACCGTGACGGGCGACGCGCCGGGCCTGCGGGTTCAGGTAGGCCCCGGCGGCAGCTCGGAAAAAAACTACTTTGACCTCAACGGCACGGAAGGCGCGATACGGGAACCCGAATGCGTATCCGCCGTTCCCTTCTCGACGAGTCCCGTATCCGCGGAAGACTGGACACTGGTCAGATTGGACCTATCCGCGGTGGACTGGGACAATCCCAAAACCCCCGAACTGACCGAAACGGGACCGGAATCCTACCCCCTGCAGTTCAGGATTCGCAAAACGGGAGCGCACGACTGGTATATCGACGACGTGCGCTTCGCCTGCGAATAAACGGCTCGGGGCGCGATCTCAGAAGACGTACCTCAGGGAAACCTCGGCATAGGATTGGTCCGCGTACTGTCCCAGGTTACCGTCTTCGTCGCCGCCGAACCAGCGGCCCGCGAGCTTGAGTTCCGCCTCGCCGATCGCGAAGGTCAGCGAGGGGGCGACGGCGAAGTCCCGGTTTTCGGGACTCCACACGCCGGCGAGCTCCCACTTCACGGTCTCGCGGTTGAGGCTCTGGGCGAGGCGAATCGCGATCATCGTATCAGCCCGGTTCGCGGAAGCTTCCACGTCGTTGCTTCCGGCGCCGCCGTCGATCTTGCCGTAGGCGAGGACGTACGAGCCCTTCGCCTGCGCGTTCAGGTTGACGCCCGAGAAGAGGTCCCGGTCGAAGCCCGCGGCCCATACGAGGCTCGGGTTGTAGGTCAGGGGATCGTCCCCCGCGAAATCGTCGGTCAGGTTCGCCCCCGCCTCGAAGCGCGCGTTCAGCCCGAAAATCACCGCCGCGAGGTCGGCGCCGACCTGGTGGTAGCGGTTATAGTCCACGGCGACCGGGAAGGTTTGGCTTGCCATGGCCGAAACCGAGTCGATTACCGGGTTGGGAAGGAAGCCCCAGAAATATTGAAATCCGAGATCCACCTGGCCGACCGTGCCCGTGATTCGGGCGCCCGCCTGCGACCAATCGAGGGTATTCCCCTCGGGGTACGCGATCAGGTCGGCGAGTTTCGCTTTCGCGTCCGCGTCGGCCTGCGCCGCGATTTGGGCGGACATGGCGGCAACGAGCGCATTCGCGGAGGCCATAGCCTGGGATATGCCGTCTTGAACAGCGAGCGCTCCGGCGGAAGCGGCGCCAAGGGTATCGCCGGGATGCGTTCCAAGATAGGTCTGATAGGCGGTTTGGTATATTTCCGCCTGGGCGCCCGCGTACGCCGTCGACCACGCGGTCGAATAGTAATTCGCGTACAGGCCGTTACCGAGCCCTCCGTTGGCCGCGGGATCCGCGCCGTAGTACAGCATGGCATACCCCCGGGCCTTCAGGTCCGTAACCCGTTTCGGCGCCCACGGACCGTTCCATGCGAAGCGATCCGATTCGTATACCGGTAGCCAGGCCGCTTCGAAGGTCGCGCCCGCGACGGGGGCGCTGAAATGGAGCGTGGGGCGGGCGATCTTTTGGTCCTTGGGATCGGTAATCGTGAGATCGGACAAATCCCTCGGATTCAATACGTCCAGCACGCTTAGGGAATCGGCCTTGCCCCAGGTCACCTTCATAAGGCCGCCTTCCAGCATGCAGTCGCCGATCCAAAGCCGTACCCACGCCTCGTCGATCACCCGCGCGGGATCGCCCGAGAGGAGGGCGGGACTCACGGCAAGGCGGAGCGAGGCGTCCACGTCCTTGCCCGAGGCGTCGAATCGGAGCTTGCCGGCGGGCTTCGCGAGGCTCGCGGAGGAAGCGGCCGCGTCCGCCGGGCCGCCGTTCGGGTCGAGGGCGCCGACGAACTGTACCGCGGAAAACGTGAGCTCGCCGCCTATAGAGAGGTTTTGGCCGGGAGCGGCGCCGGTCGCGTCCTGAACGTCGCCGAAGCCAAAGACGAAGCCGTCGCCGGAGTCGGCCGCGCCGAAGGGATCGAAGGGAGCGGCCCCCGCGTCTTCCGCGGATTGGGCCGCCAAGGTAACGGAAGCGACAAAAAAGAAACCAAAAAGGGCAACGGAGAGCGGGAATGAGAATCCCCGGCGCGCCTGAAAGGAACGCGTTCCGGCCGTGCATCGTTTCATCGTACGCCCCCTTACGGTCTACCCGTCATGAGAAATTTTTCGGTAAACACCCCGGCGGGTATCGGCTTGTCGTAAATAACCGCCTTGAGTTCCATGGCCGTGGAGGTGTTTTCCTGAACGTTGGATATGGTAGTGACGATCGGCGTCCAATAGCCGGACTTGTTTTCGTATTTTCCGATTTCGAGGGTTTTCAGGAGGGAACCGCCCTTGTCGTACATTTCCGCTTTCAGCGTCAGGTAATGGTCTTTGGAAATCCAGCGCAGGCTTTTCGAGTATTGGGAATCGCCCTTTTCCTTGGGCACCGACTGGATAACCCAGCACGCCGAGCCGTTCGACGATTCCTCCCGCACGACGGCATGCGTATCGCGGGCCGTATCGCGGGCGGCCGTGGAAATGTCGTCATAGCTGAAATCGGTGCCCATAAAGCTTCCGCCCCCCTCGCTGGCCGCGATCCGGCGGACCTTCCCCAACTCGGGCAGGAAAATCTTGCGGTTTTCGGCCCCGCCTTCCGCCTCTTCCACCAGGAAGCGGGTACCGGCGACGCTCGCGGGCTGCTTGAAAACGATGACCGATTTCGAAAGCCCGCCGGAGTCGATTCCGTACTGTTCCACCAGCATGCTTTTGACCCCGCCCTTCTTGTCGGTCACGGTAAGCTGCATCTGGATCTGGGTCGATTTCGCCTCGTTCACGGTCTTTGATTTCTCCACGATCTCGTCGGCCGTCTGCGCGGCGAGCGGGAAAATCGCCAGGAAGAGCATTCCCGCCGCAAGGGCCGGGAGGAGCCCGGCGACGGAACGTCCGAAGGATCGGGGACGAAAGGCGCGACGATTATTCTTCATAGTTTCACTCCTTAAAAAACGCTCCGGTTCGTAAACCGGCGCTTAACGGTACGGCTTTCTCGTGAACGCGGGCTTAAGCCAATTCAGGAGAACGGGCAAAACGGTGAGCGATATCGCGGCGGAAACGATCATGGCCGCCGCCACGAGAGCGCCCAAATAGGCGAGCATGTTGAACCGGGAAAGGGCGAGCACGGCGAAACCGGCGCCCACGGAAACCGCGTTGAAGATGATCGCCTTCCCCGACGTGAGGAAGGTCCGCCTCAGCACCCGGCTTTGGTCCCGACAGGCGAGCGTCTCGTGCCTATAGGCCGCGAGATAGTGGATGATATAGTCGATGCCCGTTCCCACGCAAATGGAACCCACGAGGGCCGTCCCGAGATTGAGCTTTATCCCCGCGAGTCCCATTATCGTGAAGTTTACCGCCACCGCGAGCCCCAGGGTAAAAATGCCCAGGAAACCGGCGACCAGCGAACGGTAATACGCCGCGAGGATAAGGAACACGAGTAGCAGCGAGCTGACGATCGAAATCGCCTGGGAATACACCACCTGGGTGTTCAGGGAATTTTCCACCAGGACGGCCCCGGCGATCTCCGTTTCGTAGCCCGGGGGAAACCGCGCGTCGATAAAGCCCCGCATCGCGTTTACCGCGCGGAGGGTATCGCGCTGCCCCACCGTTCGGAGGAGCACGTTCAGCCTCGCCTCGCGCGGTTCGAGGGGATCGTCGGCCCAATCGGAAATATCCCCCGAAAGGAGCACGAGATAGTTCGCGATAAGCCGCTTTAACCCTTCCGTATCGGCCTTGCCGTAACGCGCCGGGTCGGTCGGAATTTCGTAATACGCGGCGCCGCGGTAATTGGTCGCCCGAGCGACGGCCTTCACGAGATCCTCTGTAGAGGGATTTTTGCCCGAGGCGTCGGCGAGGGCCCGCGATAGGAGGGCGGCCGCCTGAAGCCGGGTTAACGAGTCGGGATTGGCGGGGGAAACGACCGAGCCCTCGTCCGTGGCGGGGACCGGGGAGCTCTCCTCGTAGGACCCCCAATCGCCGAAAGCATCCGCGCTCCAGTCGCCGAAGCCCTGGTCAGGGGCCCCGGAAGCGTCGACGGCGGAGGAAGAGGCGACGGAGGCCAATCCCGCGGCGGGTTCCCCGGCGTTAAAAACCTGGTTTATCCGCTTGATCATCTGCGGAAAGCCCGTAACCTTTCCGACCTCGGGGACTTCGTTCTCCAGGTACGCGCATAAATCGTCCATCGCCTTCAGTATTTCGCTCTTGGTCAGGTCGCCTTTCTCCTTTCCCCGCACGACGATGGAAAGCGATCCGGAACCCGCGAAATCCGAGCGTATGAATTTGTCCGATCGCACGATATCCGTGTCGTCCTTAAAATATTCGATAATCACGTTGTCAATTACGATTCTGCCGATACCCCACACCGCCAGGAGAACCAAGGCGATTACCGACAGGGCCACGGGAAGGGGATGGCGCGTCGCGGCGCCGAAGGCGTTGGCGACGTTTCGCGAGATGAAGTCCGCCTCAAGCTGGGCGTCGCTCTCCGCGTCGGGCGATCCGCCAGGGGCTCCCTCGTATACGGCGCGCTCGGATACGGCGCCTTCGGCGGCGCGTTTCGCGGGGGCCGGGCCGCGAATGAGAAGGAGGGAGGGAATGAGGAAGACGGCGGTGGCGTAGGACACCGCGACGCCCACGCTGGCGAAAAGGCCAAACTCCCTGATAGGGACTACCGAGGTAAAGGAGAGGGAACCGAAGCCCGCGAGGGTGGTCAGGGCGGCGAGAAGGGTCGGCGAGGATACGCGGGAAAGGGCATGAAACACGATTTCGGCGTGCCGTTCCCGGCTCACGGCCCCCCGGGTAGCCATTTCGTCGTAATAGTGGCTGACTATGTGGATACCGTACGCGCTTCCCACCGCGACGAGAATCACGGGCAACACGGTAGCGAGCATGGAAAGCTTCACCCCCAAAAGTGCCATAAGGCCCACGGACCAGACCGTGGAAACGAGGACCGTCAGCAGGGGAAGCGCCACGCCGCCGAAGCGGCGGAAACTGAGGAACAGCGTGGCGATTACCACCAGGGCGACCAGGGGAATGAGGACGACGATGTCGGACCGCATGGACTGATTAATGACCGAGGTGAAGGCGGGAAGCCCCGTTACGTAGATTTCGGTGTCCGGGAAGGCGGTAGACGAGGCGAGCGCCTTCACTTCCCGGTAAATCCGCACAGAAGCCGCGTCGCCCGACCCGTCGTCGAACTTCGCGATGCTCACCAGCGCCAGGGTAGAACGCCCGTCCCCCGATATGATCGAATCCTTGAAGAGGTCCCAGTCCGCGAGCCGTTCCTTCAACGTCGCGATCTCCTCGCGGGAGCCGGAAAAGGATTCGGGTACCAGGGGCTCCACGCTCACCGTATCGGCATCGCCCGAAATGTAGTCGACGTTCATGAGGGAGGTAACGGACTCCACGTGCGGAATTTCCGCCGCCGCGGCGGAAAAGCCCCTCAGCTTCAGGAGAAAATCCGGTTCGAATACGGTGCCGAATTTTCGTTTCAGGCCCACCATGACGAACACCTGGCTCCCGTACCGGTCCTCGAGCCGTTGCAAGGCCACGCGCTCCGGATCGTCATCGGGCACGAACCGAAAAGTGTTGTTGTCCAACACGGCGCGGGGCAACTGGAACGCGAAAAAAACCGTGATCGCGCCGATTACGCCGACGATGGCCCACGGATGCCTAAAAAGGCGTTTCATTTTTCATTCCTCCAATAGGGGCTCAGATTCACCTGGGCGCCCCGCTCAAAATAACGGTCTATGAGATCGCGGGGTATGGCGGGGTTCGCCACCGCCCGGACGATCAGGGAGAAGGCGTGGGCGATAATCGAGGGAACGTCCATATCGGCGCGGATCGCGCGGGGAATTTTCGAGACCTTGTCCATCAGGGAAGTTGCCATGAACACGATGTTGAGGGTCATGCCGTCTGGATCGAGCGACGGATCGACGCTCCCGTCCCTCACGCCCCGGTCGAGGCTCTCGCGGACCAACTCGATAAAGACCTGAGGCAACTGCCCTCCCCCCGCTCCCTGGGCAAAGGGAAATTCCGGCGCGAAATGGTCCATGAGACCGAAAAGGATGAAGGCGTCTTCCTGGTCCTCGTAGAATTCGAGATACCCCCGACCGATCCTCAAAATCGCGTCGAGACCGGAAGCGGCATCCGCCGTCCGGGCATTCAGGTACTCCAGAAAATCGGTCCCCGCCTCTACCAAAACCGCGCGTAAAAGCTCTTCTTTGCCCGAGAAGCTGAGATAGAGGGTTCCCTTCGAGAGATCGAGGCCGTTCGCCACGTCCTGCACGGTGAATCCGTCCACGCCCCGTTCCACGATCATTTTTCGGGTAACCCCGATAATATCCTCGCGGCGCCGCGTTTTCTTTCGGTCCCGGCGTTTCTGAATGTCCATGCTTCCTCCCCTTCGCGTACAATGACCATTGGTCAGTAAATGACCGTTGGTCAGAATATAGCGCGCGAAAACCCCCGTTTCAATCGAAAAAAGACGATAAGCCCGTTAAACCGATGATGGGTCCACGCTCAGGCGGTGTACCCGGTTTCTGCCGTTTTCCTTTGCCGCGTACAGGGCCTTGTCGGCAAGGTCTACCGCCCCCTCGGGGGTATCGGGAAAGCGGTCCCGCAGGGTAACCAAACCGATACTGACGGTCACCACGGCGGCGCATCCCGACTCGGCATGCTCTATGCCCAAAGCCGCCACCGCGTCCTTCATTAAATTCGCGATATGCTCCGCGCCCTCGCCCTCGGTATCCTCGAGCAGGGCGACGAATTCCTCTCCCCCGTAGCGGGCCAAAAGGTCTCCGGGCCGGTTAAGCGGGCCGCCCAGTGCCCGTACGACCTTGCGCAGGGTTTCGTCGCCGAGTATATGCCCGTACCGGTCGTTATAGTTCTTAAAGTAATCGATATCGATCATCAATATGGACAGGGGCTGGCCCTTCCGTTTGGCCCCGGCCACCACCTTGGGGAGTATTTCATTGAAATGGCCCCGGTTGTAAATTCCGGTCAGCGCGTCCCTGATCGAGGCCCACACCGCGGCGTTCCTTTCCGCCTCAAGATCCGCCATGAGGGAAAGTATCTTTTCCTCTTTTTCGGCCAATTGCCTGAAAATGATGGTCAGGGGGCGCTGCACGTTCACCACCAATACCGATTTATAAATGTAATAAAAGGATATGAGCTTCAATAAATGGCCGATCACGTTAAGCACGCCGAAGTTATCCGTGTACAGGGTAAAGCAGATTTCGCTGAATATGGTGATCACGATGGACGCCGTCAGGTAAAACCGTATTTCCGCGTCCTCAATTCTCTTTCCCCGGTTGACCATGACCGCGCACGCGGCAAGAATCGCGCAGACCACGTATTCGGCGATAATCTTGAAGGGCGTTTGGCCGACCCCGGCAATGAAGCACACGGGGAACGACCGGAAAACGAAAATGGAAAGTACCATAAACGCGAAAACCGCGGCGTAGAACGCGAGATACAACTCGAAGCGCGGGCTCTTTTTCCCCAGCTGTAGGAGAAAGAGCAAGACGGTCAGCGATTCCAGAATCCTCGCGCAAATCCATAGCTGGTTTCCGTAAAAGGCGTGGGCGGCGAAGATGGGCATGCCCTCGTAGCTCAGGGTATGCAGGAGGTCGAGCATTCCGACGAAAGCGTAGCCGATTCCCAAAACGGTAAAGGCGTTCCCCCGCTTATCGTCCGTAAACCGCGAAAGGATAAAGATACTCCCGGATATGACGACGCTGAAAATCTCGATGAAGCTGTGGAAGACGAGGTAATTGTAGCGGCTGAGCGCGTACAGGCCCGCAAGAAGAACGCAAAAAGCGAGGGTATACGCAATCCTTGCCGGGATTATCTTCCTGTGCGTCGAAATTTCGGGAATTCCCATCTCGGACACCATCCTCATGTTTTAATGCTCACCCAAGTATAAGCGGGGAACGGGGAGAATGCCATGCGGGAAGGGTAACAATACGGATAATTCGCTGACCGCGTTTCGCCCGGTCAATAAAACAAAACGCGCCCCCGACTCACGGAAGCGCGTTTTGTTTTGTAGGATGTAACCCGCGGCCCGGAATGCGAAGCCGATCGAACGGTTCCCCAAAAGTCCGGGCGACGCGGCAATTACTGCTCGTTCTTCTTCTCGATCTTCGCCCAGGTATCCTTGAGGGAAACCGTGCGGTTGAAGACGGGAGCGCCGGGCGTGGAATCCGTGTCCGCCACGAAGTAGCCGAGGCGCTCGAACTGGTACTTGGTTCCCGGCTCCGCGTGGGCCACGGCGGGTTCCACGAGGGCATCGGCGATCACCTCAAGGGAATCGGGGTTCAGGTTGTCGAGAAAGCTCTTGCCGGGTTCCACTTCCATGGGGCGCTCCGGGGCGAACAGGTAGTCGTAGAGGTTGATCCGGGCGCGTACCGCGTCGGCGGCGTGCACCCAGTGGATCGTGCCCTTCACCTTCTTGCCGTCCGAGGGGTTTCCGCCCTTCGAGCCCTTGTCGTGGGAGCAAATCACTTCCGTAATCTCTCCCGCGTCGTTCTTCTTGAAGCCCGTGCAGGTAACCACGTAGCCCCAGCGGAGGCGCACGGTGTTGCCCGGGTATAGGCGGTGGTACTTGGGCGGCGGGATCTCCTGGAAGTCGTCCCGCTCGATGTAGAGCTCCCGGCCGAAGCGTACGGTCCGCGTGCCGGCGCTTTCGTCCTCGGGGTTGTTCACCGCCTCGAGCTCCTCCACCCTGCCCGGGTCCCAATCCTCGATGGTGAGTTTCAGGGGCTTAAGGACGGTCATCACGCGGTTCGCCCGCTTATTGAGGTCCTCCCGGAGGCAGTGCTCCAAAAGCTGGATGTCCACCATGCTGTCGGTCTTGGACACGCCGATGCGGGAAAGGAAGTCCGCGATCGCCTCGGGCGTGTAGCCCCGGCGGCGGAGCCCGGCGATGGTCGGCATGCGGGGGTCGTCCCAGCCGGAAACGCGCTTTTCCTTCACGAGCTGCAGGAGCCAGCGCTTGGAAAGGACGACGTGGGTGATATTGAGCCGCGCGAACTCGATCTGGCGCGAGGGATACACCTCGGCGGCCTGGATAAACCAATCGTACAGGGGCCGGTGAATCTCGTATTCAAGGGAACACAGGGAGTGCGTAATCCCTTCCTTCGCGTCGGAAAGGGGGTGCTGGAAATCGTACATCGGGTAGATGCACCAGGCGTCGCCGGTCCGGTAGTGGGGCTCCCGCCTGATTCGGTACATGACCGGGTCGCGCATGACCAGGTTCGGGTGGGTCATGTCGATCTTGGCGCGCAGGGTTTTCTCGCCGTCGGCGAACTCGCCCGCGCGCATACGGGCGAAGAGGTCCAGGTTTTCCTCGACGGAGCGGTCGCGCCAGGGGCTGTTCTTGCCCGGGGGCGTCAGGGTGATATTATGCTTGTCCGGCACGGCGGTGCCGCGGTACTCGCGCATTTCCTGGTCATTGAGGTCGTCCACGTAGGCCAGGCCCTTTTTGATCAGCTTGATCGCGAGGTCATAGAGGTATTCGTAGTAATCCGAGGCGAAGAACTCGCGGTTCTCCCAATCGTGACCCAGCCACTTCACGTCGCGCTTGATCGCCTCGACGTAGGACATGTCCTCTTTTTCCGGGTTGGTGTCGTCGAACCGGAGGTTGCAGGTGCCGCCGAATTGCTGCGCCACCCCGAAGTCCACCGCGATGGCCTTCGCGTGGCCGATGTGGAGCCAGCCGTTGGGCTCCGGCGGAAACCTCGTGCGGATCGCGTCGCATTTTCCGCTCGCCAAATCTTCCTTGACCGCCTCACGGATGAAGTCGCTCGTCAAACCCGTCGTTTCTTCCATAATTTTTCTCCTACCCATGTTCAGGGCATGGGCGAAACCATTTTCCCCGAATGAGGGCGGGCGAGTCAAGGGCAAGCGATAAGGATCGAATTCGGGATTGAGGCAGTAGGCGGGAAGACGCGCGAAGGGGCCACGGGCGGAGCCGCCGCCCAGCCCGACTTTTTTTCGAAGCCTACAGGCCCACGGTTATGCCCGCCGTGAGGTAATGGAAGAGCGCGAAGGTATAGACGTTCCCGCCCCCGTCGGAACCGCCCTCGAGAACCCGATACCCCGCCCTGAAGGACACGCGATCGGAGGATCGGTACTGCAGGGCGAGAAGCGCGTCTTCCGCCCGCCCGAAGGGGGTGACGAGGGCGTCGGCCTCGAGGAGGGCGCTCCACGGCCGGGCGAAATTCCACTGGGCGCGGAAATTGACGAGGGGCACCGCGCCGAGATCGCTTCGGTGGGCATACCCCGAGTCGCTCATTAAGGCGATGTCGGCGCTTCTCACCTTTCCCGTTACGCCGACTCCGATATTCCATCGTTCGGAATCGAGAAAGGTATAGCGATAGGTCAGGCGGTAGGAATCGAAACGGTACGCAGACTCGACCTTTACGCCTGAGGCGAAGGTCTTATCCCGGTACGAGAGGTCGCGGTCCGGCGTTCCGGCGCCGCGGACGGTGAGGGGCGCGTACAGAACCGAGACCGTGTGTCGCCCGCCGAAGACGGAACCGAACCGGACACGCGCCGCAGGGGCGGGCGCGGCTACGGTATCCGTCGCGAGGGATATTTTGGTTCCCGTTTCGGCCGGTATGGCGACGTCGTTGTAGCCGGTAAAGGCTACCCCGCCCTCGATGTCCACGAAGGCCTGGGCCCCCGCCGCGGACGCGCAGAGCAATCCGAATACCGTCAGGAAAAGCGTTCTCGCGTGTTTCATGGGTTTCTCCTTACGCGTAAGGGTAATCCGTTTCCCCGCCGATTTAAAGGCCAATTACGCCGGGCCGCGACCGCGCTCGTTTGCATTCATCCATTTCGCCCTCTACACTTACGGTATGCGCGCGCCGGGATACCGTTCCGGTCGCGCGTTCCTAAGGAGTACTTATGAAATTAACCATACGCCAGCGAATCGTTTTCCCTGTCCTCGGCATCCTGTCATCGACCATTATCGCCATCGGCGCCATCGCGTTTATCCTACAGGCCCGCACCCTCGACGAACTCATGCACGCGACGACGGAGTCGAAACTCCTCGAATTCACGCAGAGAATCGACCGGCAAAAAGAGACCGCCGACATTCTCAAGGCCTCGCTGAACTCGAACTACCTTCGCATCGCCCGTTCGGTCGCCGCCCTTATCGAAGCCGATCCCGCCGCGCTCGAGCCGAAGAATATAACGGGGCTGGCCCGCGATATCGGGGTGGACGAAGTGCACGTTACCGACGAACGGGGCGTTCTCCGCTGGGGAAACGTACCCGGCTTTTACGGGTTCGATTTCAATACGAGCGAACAGACCAAGCCGTTCCTCCCCATCCTGGCCGACCCGGCCTTCGAACTCGCCCAAGACCCCGAGCTGCGGGGCGCCGACAAGGCGCTCTTCCAGTACATTAGCGTGTCGAGGCGCGACAAACCGGGAATCGTGCAGATCGGCGTCACGCCGAAGGAATTGCAGAACCTCCTGGACCAGGCGAGCGCCCAAAAGCTCATCGAAGGGGCCACCGTCGGGGAATCGGGCTTTTTCTTCACCTTCGGAACCGATATGACCGTCGCCGCGCACAGCGACCCGGCCGCCATCGGAAAGGATCTCTCGGGGGAATCCTTCGCCGCCGATATGCTCGCGCGCAAGGAGGGAACGGCCGAATACAAGGCGGACGGAACGCGGTACTTCGCCTCCTTCGACACGAAAGACGGCCAGGTGCTCGCGGCGGCCGTGCCGGTATCGGAATATCGCGGAAGGCTTGCCATGCTCCTCACGGGCCTGATCGTCTCCGCGGCGATCTTCTTTATCTTCTCGGCCGTGGTGACCTTCTTCGTCGCGCGTTCCTTCGTCGTGCCGATAGAGGCGGTGCGGGCTACCATGGGGAAAATCGCGGGGGGCGACCTCGCGCTCGAGGGCCTGGACGACGAGTCCGTGTCAAGGATGGTCGCGCGCGGCGACGAGATAGGCGACCTCGTCTCTTCCATACTCAACCTGCGCGCCGGGATATCGGCGGTGGTTTCGGGAATTCGGAGCGCCGCCGACGAGGTATTCACCGGCTCCTCGTCGCTTTCCGCGACCGCCGAAGACATGGCCCAGGGCTCGAACGAGCAGGCGGCGAGCATCGAGGAGCTTTCGGCGTCGGTGGAGCAACTCGCCTCGACCATTCAGCAAAACGCGGACAACACGAACGAGGCCGACGCCCTTTCCCGGCGCGTGTCTCAGAACGCGGAAAATTCGGGAAAGGCGGTCGGAGAATTGGTTTCCAGCATGGCGGAGATCGCTTCCCGAATCTCCATCATCGAGGAAATCGCGCGGCAGACGAACCTGCTCGCGTTGAACGCGGCGATAGAGGCGGCCAGGGCCGGCGACGCGGGCAAGGGCTTCGCGGTGGTCGCGAGCGAGGTGAGAAAGCTCGCCGAACGCTCGCAGTCGGCGGCGGGGGAAATCAACGGGCTCTCGGTACGGAGCACCGAGGTCGCGGCCCTGGCCGGGGAGGGAATCACCGAGCTCGTTCCCGATATCCAAAAAACGGCCGAGCTTATCCAGGAGATATCCCACGCCTCCCGCGAGCAGGCCAGCGGGGCGAACGAGATCGCGAAATCCATCGGTCAAATGGATCAGGTCGTCCAGAAAAACGCCTCGAACGCGGAACGCCTGGCGGCAACCTCCCTCGCCCTTTCCAATCAGGCCGACGAACTGGTTACCAACGTGGGCTTCTTTAAAACGAAGGGATAACTTTCGCGCGCGGGGATCCGTCGGGTCAGACGGTCCCCGCGTTTTCCACGATCGCCTTATTCACGAAATCCATATGGTAGAGTTTTTCCCAGTGATTCACGTTGAGTATCCCCTTGGTGAGGCGAATCGCCAATATGCAGCAATTCTCGTCCTTTTCGTTATTCGCCATGTCGTACCAGGCGGCAAAGGCGGCGCGGAGCTTCAGGCGGATATCGGCGTTTTTGGGGTCCATGACCCAGCCGAGGTTTTCGCCCCGGCCGCAGGCGGTGAACATCTCCGCGCAAGAGGCGACGGACACCTCCGGGTTCTCCGCGATTTGCCGCATCTTCCCCGACTTCGCGTTGGTCGACACGTAAAATACGCCGTCCTCGTAATAGGCGTCCAAGCCCCGAACGACGGGAAGGGGGCTTCCGTTTTCGCCGCGTTGCAGGGCGATGGTCCCCAGCGTGATGATGTTGTCCTTCCCGTTGCCGAATTTTTGCTCGAGTAGCGCGTACCCTTCCTCAAATTCTCCCATTCGATTCCTCCTTGTTCGTTATCGCAGGCCTTATCCCCGCGTTTCCCGTACCCGCTCTATTCTCCGAGGCGGGTTTATCCGCTATACTTTCCCGTATGAACTTCACTTTTGAGGCGTTTTTCAACGCCTTTCTCGCCCTGATCGCCATTTTGAACCCGATCACCGTGGTACCCATGTACGCCGAACTGACCAAGGACCTGGACAAGGCCTCCCGAAACAAGCTCTTCAACACCGCGGTGCTCGCCGGGTTTTTCACCCTGCTCGTCCTAATGTACACGGGCCAATGGGTCATGCAATACGTATTCCAGATTCATATGGCCGAATTCCGGATCGCCGGCGGCATACTCCTCCTCGTTTTGGCCATCAAGCAGATCGTCTTTTACGACCCGCTCGAATACCAGAGCACCCCGGCCAAGGCCATGGAGATGGGCGTGGTTCCCATGGCGGTACCCCTATTGGTCGGCCCCGGCTCCATCGTCACGGCCATATTGATCCTGGACCGCGACGGCTGGTTCGTCGCCGGCCTCGCCCTGGTTTTCACCTTCCTCGTCTGCTTCGTCACCATCCGCGCCTCCGTCTGGATTTCCCGCGTTCTCGGCCGGCTCGGCACGCTCGTGGTCGCGCGCATCCTCTGGATCTTCATCGCCGCGATCGGCGCCCACTTCCTTATCTCG
Source organism: Spirochaetota bacterium (assembly GCA_023443865.1). Classification (GTDB taxonomy): domain Bacteria; phylum Spirochaetota; class Spirochaetia; order Treponematales; family Treponemataceae; genus Teretinema. The sequence goes on from JAEZST010000006.1 coordinate 71,408, forward strand.
GGCATTTCCGAGGTCTTCGGCGTAAGCCTCATACCCTAACGATCAAAAGAAGAGATAGGACCGAGGCAGAAAGCGCGAAGACGCGCGAAATCCCGCAGAGCGGAGCCGCCGCTGAGCGGGCCGCTCGGGAGGCGCCCTCTCGTAGGCGGGCCAAGCCGCGGCCGTGCCTCAGTCAAGCCGCCCCATGCACCGCTCCATAATGGCGTTTTGCGCGTGCAGGAGATATTCCTTGGCGCCATAGTCGCGGTATTGGGCCGTATCGAGGGAATCGGCGGCGATTTCCTCTCCCCGGGTAATCGGCGGGCAGGGCAAAAAGAAGCCCGCGCCGTTCATGCGGAGAACCAAATCTTTCGTCACCTGGTAGGGCAAAAAGGCGTCGCGGGTTTTCCCGGCGTCACCGCCCTTCGGCCAGCAGTCGGTGTAGAGTACGTCCGTTTCCCGGCTAACGCTACCCGATAGGTCCGGCGAAACCTTTACGCTGCCCGCGGCGCCGTCGTTCAGCCGCTCAAGCTCGGCGGGTGAAGCCAGGTATTCCGCGGGCCCGACCTGGGTTACCGAGATGGGCAACGCGCGGGCCGCCTCGAACCAGCTCATGCAAAGGTTGGTCAGCTCTCCCACGAAAACGACGGAGAGCCCCTCGAGGGTTTTCCGCTCACGGCGGATATACTGCAGGTCACCGACGATCTCGCAGGGATGGTTGAAGGAAGTACGGGCGTTGATCACCGGGCCCCGCGTTTGCGCGGCGACGGTTTCGAGGTCGCCGTGGTTCTTGCAGCGAATCGCGAAAAAATCGAACCAGTTGTCCAGATAGGCGCCGATATCCTCGATCGGCTCGTGCACGCCGAGTTCGCCGGGAATGAAGGAAACGTCGGCGCCGAGCGCGCGGGCGCCGAGCTCGAAGGCCACGCGGTTGCGAAAGCCCTGCCCGTAAAACCACAGCGCCGCGCGCTTGCCCTTCAGGCTTTGGGGCATCGCGTTCGTGTCCCATAATTCCTTGAGCTCGTCGGCGCGGTCCAATACCGCGGTCAATTCGTCGCCGGTAAGGTCGTCCACCTTCAGAAAATTTCGCATGTGCCGCTTCCTTATAAAAAAAAAACGCCGGCGGGCGGTTATTTATTTTGGTACAAGGGGATAATCAGGCAGTTATCCACGAGATAATCGTTGAGCGCGACGATATCGGCGTCGAACGCGCCAAAGTCGCCTCGCGCGAGGTCCGCCTCGGCGGCTTGCAGCAGCGAGGCGTACTCGGCGGTTTCGAGGAATACCTGGGCCGCGAACATGGGGAGGGGATTATTCGAATCGTATCCCCAGCCGCCCCGCGCCGCCTGGAAGGATTTATCCACGTCGCGCTTCCGCACGAAATCGGCCCAGGAATAGGCCGAAAGCGATACGGTAACGGCGGTCCCGATAGCCTGCCATTGGTCCCTAACCTTTGCGGCGATTGAGGCGTTCACAGGGACGTTATCGTTATAGGATATCGCAAGGTCCGCGGCGCCGTTTCCGAGGGTAGTCAGGGACTCGCCGAGCGACTCCGTATACGCATGGGCGGCAGCCGACCAGGGGCCGGCGAGGCGGGCGGGGATACAGCTCGTCAGCGGCTCATTGGTTCCCCCCGACGCGTCGGCTATATCCTGCCGAACGATCGCCAGGGAGAGGGCCTCCCGAACGGTCGCGACGTTCACGGGGGCGGTATCCGGGTCGAAGAGGTAGTACGCGATTTCAATATACGGAAGAAGAATGGTTTTCGATACCGGCTCGCCCTTTCCCACGGATATCCGGGTAGGCGCCAGGTCGTCAAGGTATCGGGGCTTGATCTCGTAGGTTCCGGCGGGAACGGCGCCAAAGTCGTAAAAACCAAGACCGTCGGTGACGACGGTGCGCTTCGAACCGTCGGGATAGGTCACGTCGAGAATCGCGTTAATAGGGCTCTCGGCCGAAATCTTCGACGGGTCCGCGTAACTTTCGGAATAGGAACGAACCGTCAACGTTCCCGTTTCGTCTTTCGTAGACGACGGATTTTCGCAGCCGAGAACGATCGCCGCGAGGGCTACAACCCACACTATCTTTGCCTGTTTCATGGCATCCCCTTTTTGTTGCGCTTTTTTTTCGCTGCGATATGCCGTTTCCAGGCTCGCGCCGGACATGAATGTCCTAAACCGCTCCAGTATATACCGGGAGGCCGGAGTTCAGAAGCGAAATCGGGTCGGGGCGAGACGCCTTTCCTTCGGCGGGTCCGCGGGGGCTCCGCGCGTCCCGCGTTCGGCCCGAATGGCCCTGACTGCCTCAATCTTACAAAAATGGGCTCGACCCCTTTCGGCGCGGCCCGATTGATGGCATACTGCCTTTAAAATCCATGACGAGGGAGCGTGACATGAAGGTACTGATGCTCAACGGGAGTCCCCACGCGGAAGGAACCACGTTCGCGGCGCTGAGCGAGATCGCGGCGACGTTGAACGAGGAAGGAATCGAGACGGAAATCGCGCAGGTGGGCGTTACGGCGCTTAACGGATGCACGGCGTGCATGAAGTGCGGGGCCCTGGGGAAGTGCGCCTTGGGCGATAACGACGGGGTGAACGCCTTCATGGAAAAGGCCGAGTCCGCCGACGGCTTCATTTTCGGTTCCCCGGTGCATTACGCGGGCGCCGCCGGCGCGTTCGTCGCGTTCATGGACCGGCTTTTTTACGCCGAGGGCAATAGCGGCAAGGGGCGGTTTTACCTAAAGCCCGCCGCCGCCGTCGTCGCGGCGCGCCGGGGAGGGACCACCGCGGCCTTCGATCAGATCAATAAATACTTTACCGTATCGAATATGCCCGTCGTATCGTCCCAGTACTGGAACATGGTGCACGGCGCCAACGCGGCCGACGCGAAAAGGGACCTGGAGGGAATGCAGGCCATGCGGGTGCTCGCGCGCAACATGGCATGGTTCCTGCGCTGCAAGGAAGCGGGCGAAAAGGCCGGCGTTCCCCTTCCGAAGAAGGAAGAGCGGGTGCGCACGAACTTTATCGCCCCTGACCGGGCGTAGCCGCTCAAGCGGGCTTAAGGGCCTCAAGCGGGCTTGAGGGCCTCAGCTCGCCGCGCGGCGGGCCTTTCGTTCCTTGAGCAATCCGGCGATTTTGAAGCAGAGAATGGTGATCGCGAAGGCCGAGGTTATGGCGTTGGAAACGACGATGGACCACTGGGCCGTCGCGAGGCCGTAGACCATCCAGCAATTGACCCCCACGGTGAACATAACGTACATGCCGAGCGAGATGCCCGAGGTATCCCTCGTGCGAACGGTCATAATGGCCTGGGGGAGAAAGGCGACGGTGGTGAGCGTGGCGGCGACGTAGCTGATGACGGTGAAGATCATGGGAAATTATCCTTTTTACGGTGATTCGGCGCCGCTTAGAGCAGGTCGCACAGATTGTTGAAGTCGTTCGGCACGCCGAGGAATTCCAGGTAGAGGGAAACCATGCCCCGGTGATGGGTTTGATGGTTGAAAAAGTGGAGGACGAGGCCGCCGAAGTCCCGTTCGTGACGGTCGCCGTGGGAATCGAGGTAGGCGAGCTTCTTGCCGAAATCGTCGGGACGGACTTCCGCGGCGAACTCCAGGATTTTTCGGTCCAGGGTTTCGCGCATGGCCAGGTATTCGCCCACCGTGCCCACCGCGCGCTCGCCGAAGCCGATTTTGCCCGCCAATAGCGGGTCCTTCGCGTAGGCGAATTCCCGAAGGCCGGCGAAGCGCCGGAGCCAATTGTGATCCCCGATATAGAGATGGTTGCACATCGACTTTAGGGAGCTGAAGTAACCGTCGAATTTTTTCCGCCACGACTCGTCGCCCAAGGGCGCGATGAGGGCGTTCATGTCGGCGTTCGCCTTGGCGTTGTAGCGCGCCAGGAGATTCAGGGTTTGCGTGTCCATGCGGGGCATGGTAGCACCGCGGACAGGCGCGCGTCTACGGGAACGCCGTATACTTGGGGTATGAAAGCCTTTATCGAAGAACCGAAACGCGTGCCGTTCCTTTTACGCCCGCGCGGGTGACTTTGTCACTGCAACCCGGCCGCGCATTCCGTATGATTAAGGTATCAAGAGAAAACGAACGGCCGCCCCGCGCGGGGCGGAACCGCACTTTATTTACCAGGAGCGTAGAAGCCATGAAAAAGGTACTGATTATCGGGGGAGTAGCGGCTGGAGCGACGGCGGCGGCGCGGGCGCGACGGATCGACGGAGAGGCGGAAATTACCCTGCTCGAGGCGGGCGACGACGTTTCGTTCGCGAACTGCGGCCTTCCCTACTTTATCGGCGGCGACGTGAAAAACCGCTCGGACCTCATTCTGGCGAGCCCCGAAACCTTTCGCGACCAGTATCGCGTAACCGTCCGCACCGGCACCGAGGCTACCGCCCTGGACCGAAAGGCAAAGAAGGTGACGGCGGTCAATAAAAAGACGAACGAGAAAACCGTATTCGACTACGACGTGCTGATACTGGCCCAGGGCGGAAAGCCGATCGTCCCTCCCCTTCCCGGCGTGGATCAGGAAAACGTGTTCCAGCTGTGGACCTTGGACGATATGGACAGGATCAACGACTTTATCGCGAAAAAGGGCCCGAAGACCGCGGTGGTGGTCGGCGGCGGCTTTATCGGCCTCGAGATGGTCGAGGCCCTCGCGAAGCGCGGCCTTTCGGTCAACCTCCTCGAGTTCGCCCCGCAGGTCATGCCCCTCCTTGAGGGAGAGATGGCGGGCTTTATCGAAAAGGAACTTCTGGATTACGGCGTGAAACTCCACCTCGGCAAGGCGTTGGCGGGCATCGAGGGCACGGTCGTGAAGGCCAACGACGGCACGAAACTCGAGGCCGACATGGTGCTCCTCTCGGTAGGCGTTCGGCCCACCCTCAAGCTCGCCCAGGAAGCCGGTCTCGAAATCGGCCAGGCGGGCGGCCTTCTCGTGAACGACCGGCTCCGCACGAGCGACGAAAGCATTTACGCCGCGGGCGACATGAACGAGATCGAGAATCGGGTGAATAACCGAAAGGCCCGTGTCCCCCTGGCAGGCCCCGCGAACCGGCAGGGCCGCATCGCGGCGGAAAACGCCCTGGGCGGCGACAAGGCCTACAAGGGCGCGAGCGGAACCTCCGTGGTAAAGCTTTTCGGCGCCGTGGCAGGGTCAACCGGGCTCAACCTGAAACAGGCCAAGGAAGCGGGATTCGACGCCGACGCGGTCGTGGTGCACAAGGCGAGCCATACGGCCTACTATCCCGGATCGCAGAAGGTGAGCCTCATGCTGATCTACGACAGGGAATCGGGCAAGGTGCTCGGCGCCCAGGTCGCCGGCCGCGTCGGGGTTGACAAGCGGATCGACGTGATCGCCACGGCCATCGCCGGCGGCCTCACCCTGGACGACCTTGAGGAACTGGACCTGGCCTACGCGCCGCCGTTCAACAGCCCGAACGGCCCGGTGAACATGGCGGCCTTCACGGCGAACAACAAGCGCTCGGGCTTCAGTCCGGCCGTGCTCGCCAAAGACCTCGAGTCCTTCGCCCTCGAGAACAAGCCCATCGCCCTCGACCTGCGCGACCCCATCGGCTTCCGGAAGGCGCATCTCGCCGGGTCGAGCAACGTGAGCCAGAATATGCTTAGGGAGAGCCTCGACGAGCTTCCGAAGGACCGGGCGATTCTCCTTATCAGCGACGACGGCCAGAAGGGCCACGTCTCGGTCCGCATGCTCAAGGAAGCGGGCTTCGAGCGGGTATACAACCTTTCCGGAGGCTATATCTCCCTGGAACGCCAAGCCCGCGCCTATCCGTTCGCCCAGCTCGAAGTCGGCCTTTTCCCCGTGGAAAAAAAGAACGTCGGGGATCTCGAAGGCGGCTCGCATGGGGCCGGCGGAACGAAGGGCGGCTCCGCCAAGGACGAGGAAGAAAAGAAGCCCAAGTCCGCTGGCCGCTTGATAGTGGACGTTAGAACGAGGGAAGAATATTCCATGGGCGCCTATCCCAAGGCCGTGAATATACCGCTCGACGAGATCGGGGAACGCCTTGACGAATTCGGCGAAAAGGGTCGGGAAATAATCGTGTACTGCGCCTCGGGGGCCCGCTCTTCCTACGCGGCGCGGCAGCTCAAGCAGGCGGGTTTCGCGAAGGTAACCAACGGCGGCGGGCTCCACGACATGATGGCCATGGCGGAATCCGACGGCGGGGAAGACGAAGAAGACTCAGGCGATTCGGCGGGCGAAACGCTGATCCTGGACGTGCGTACGCCCGGCGAATACGGTATGGGCGCGGTTCCCGGCGCGGTAAACCTTCCGCTCGACGACCTTCCCGCCAACGCGGACGCGGTGATCGGCGCGAAGGACCGTCCCGTGATCGTCTACTGCGCCTCGGGGGCCCGTTCGGCATACGCCGCCCGGGTGCTCGGCCAGATGGGCTTTACCGACGTTACGAACGGCGGCGGGCTCCACGATATGATGGCCCGCCGCTAAGGTCCGCGACGAGTCCAACGCAGGGCGCTCGCCGGTTAAGCCCCGCCCGAGGAACGGGCTTCGTTTTCCGATTCAATCTTCTGGAATATCCGCTTCGACACCCCGCTTACCGTATATACGGCGATCATCGGCCCGATAAGGCTCCCCGCGACGAGCATGGGCACGTTCCAGAGGAAAACGGCGGCCTCGAGGGCGAGCAGGGCGAAAAGCAGCGCCGTTTTCGCGGGAAACCGGAAGGCGATGCGCAGCGCGTTTTTAACCGTATTAGGAAGCGTGTTTTCGTAGCGGGCCAAGAGGGGATACGCGTACGTAAAAACGCAAAAGGAGATCACGGCGACGATCGCGCCGGCGACGATCGCGGGGACGGGCGGTTCGGCTGCCTTGGCGACGATTTGCCAATCGATCCAGAGGGCGTAGGCCACCGCGGCGTTCGCGAGCCACAGCAGCGTGGCGTTCAGGAAATTTTCCCGGAACGCCTTCCAGAAGGTCCTAAAAAGATAGCCTTCCTCGTCGTCCACCATCTTCAGGGCCACCGCGTGGGCTGCGGTCAGCGAGGCCCCCGCCGTGACGATCGGAAGCGAGAACGAGAGGAAGAGCAGGTTCAAAAAGAGCACGTCAATCAAGCGGTTCACGAACTGAAAAAAACGATTGTCGGCGCTGAACGAGAACATCGGCCCTCCCCTCCCCGGTATATCATTCAAAAAAAAGCCGCCCGGCACCGCGCCGGACGGCCCGTCGCGCGGGGGCGCGGCGCGCGCGTTTCGCCCGCGCGCCCCCTACGCCCACGCGGTTACTTTACCGCGTTTTCCGCGGCGACGCGGCGGGCTACCTGGGCCTTGGAGAAGGCGAGGCAGTCGGCATAGCCGTACGATTCGGTTTCGGAAAGCATCTTCGCGACGTAGGAATCGAACTCGGCGTCGGTCTTGGCGTAAATGGCCTTCCAGCTGTTGTTCTTGATCGAGTCGGCGATCTGGTTCCACTTCACCTTAAGGTCCTCGGGGATCGGGTCCTCGGAGAACATGGTTCCCGGGGAAAGGACGTACTTTCGGTTTCCGAGGTACTCGTCGGCGGTGGCGGCCTTGGCCCACGCGCGCCAGCGCGCCTCGATCTCGGTGGAGGGGGGAGTAAGCTCGCTTGCCCACTTCTTGTAATTGAAGGTTTCGCCCACCTTCGAATCCGGGTTCACGGAGTCGAAATCCCAGGTTTCGTTGTTAATGGCGAAGCTGCCCTCGCGCCAGGTGCTGGCGTAGGGAGGGGTCATCATGGTGCCGTTCGGGTCGGCGACGCTCTTCTTCCCGAGCTCGGTCAGGTAGGTATAGCCCTTCGCGTCGTAATCCCAGATCACGCCCTTAGGTCCCCGCTGCGCGGTGAGGAAGCCCTCGGGGGTGGAAAGCCAATTGATGATCGCCATGCAAAGCTCGGGGTATTCGGTGTCGGCGCCGATGGACCAAATGCGGTTGCCGCCGTACACGTTCTGGCCGTACACGATCGGTGTGGCGTTGGCCGGGGCGACGGGATACATAGCCTTTCCGGCGGCCTTGTGCGCGTCGGAGTTGTAGGTCCCGCTGGCCATCCAGTTGAAGATATTGAAGAAGGCCGTGCCGTTCTGGTAGTCCTCGCTCATGCCGTTATACTTCTGGGTTTGCGAGTCCGGGTCAACGAGGCCCATCTGGTTCAGCTTATTGTAGAATTTGAGGGCGGTCAGGTAGGGGCCGTTCTTTTCGTTGAAGGGGTGGTACTGCTGCTTCGAGGGATCGTAGAGTCCGAAGTCGAACTCGTCGTACCCGTAGAAGGCGGTGGCGGTGGACTTGACGGCCATGACCATATTGCCGTCCCAGTCGTTGAAGAGGGACACGCCGTAGGTGGGGTTTCCGTTGTCGTCGGCGGGGCAAATTTCCTTCATCTTCTTGAGCACGCTCGCCAGGTCGTCAAGGGTCTTGATCTGGGGCTTGCCGAGCTTTTCGTAAAGGTCGAAGCGGAGGTCCCAGGTGTAGAAGAATTCCTGGCGGTTCTTGGAAGAGCTTGAGACCCGGTATCCGTAACCGTAGAGGTTGCCGCCGGAAATCTTCTTGTTCTTTTCCAGGGCGTAGGGGAAGGTCGCCTTGATGTACTTGCCGTAGTTATCCAGGAGATCCTCGTCTTCCCAGTCGAAAAGCATGCCGGCCTTCCAGGCGTTCGCGTACTCGTCCTGGTCGTTGCCCCAGATGACGAGGTCGCCCAAATTGCCGGAAGCCATTCTGGTCTCGTAGACGCCGTCCGGATCGGGGATGATGTTGAGCTTGACGTTGAATTTCTCGAGAATCACGTCGCCGAACCAGCCGGTCTGCAGTCCGGAATAATTGGCGAGCTGATCGAATACCTGCAGGGTAACGGTCTCCTTCGGGATAATGCCGTCGGCCGTGGAACCGGCCGCCTTGCCCGCGTCCGGCTTTCCGCCGGCGAAGGCGGGGAGAGCGGCGATCGCGAGGGCGACCAGGGCCGCCGCGAGAATCTGCAAACGTTTCATAAGTCCTCCTGATTATTTTTTGCCGAACGGCGACGGGCGCCGGACGGCACGATGCCCAATGCGGCTCAGCCCTTTACGGCGCCGAGCATGATTCCCTTCTCGAAATACCGCTGCATGAACGGGTACACGGCGAGGATCGGGATCGCCGTGACCATGGCGATGGTGTACTTGATGACCTTCACGTTGAGCATGTCGTTCATGACCGCCTCGCTCAATCCCGTGGTGGACGACGACATCATCGCCTTGAGGTTGCTCGTCGTGTTGAGGTAAATCCAGAGCCGATGCTGGAGCGTGTAAAGTTCCGGCTTGGCCTGCATGAGGATGAGGGAGTCCATGAAGGAATTCCAGTTTCCCACCGCGCTCCACACCGCGATGGTGGCGAGGATGGGCTTGGAAAGGGGCCAGATAATCCGGTAAAAGATCGTCAGCACCGTCGCCCCGTCTATCGCCGCGCTTTCCTCGAGCTCCGCGGGAATCGACTCGATATAGGTCTTCACCATGATGATGTTGAAGACGTTCACGATGCCCGGGATAATGTAGGCGAGATAGGTATTGGTCAGCCCGAGCATTTGCATATTGGTGAACCACGGAACGATTCCCGCGTTGAAGTACATGGTGATTACCATGAACCGGTACCAGAATTTCCGCCTCCACAGTTCCCTTTTCGTCATGAGGTAGCCGACGAAGCCGGAGGCTATCACGGTGAACACCGTGCCGATGACCGTGCGGGAGAAGGAAACGAGGAAGGAGCGGGACAGGTCGCCGACCTGGGAGAGCTTCACGTAGTTTTCCAGGTGGAGGCCCACCGGATAGAAGTTGATCAGGCCCTTGCGGACCAGGTCGTTGGAGCTAACCGTATTGATGAAAAGGTAATAGAAGGGAAACACGCACAGGAGCGTGAAAAGGAGAAAAAAGCCATGGTTCAGGGTATTAAAGACCAGGTCGCCGGATTTCTTTTTTTGGTTCATCGCGTTGCGTCTCCCTATACGATGGTCGAGCCGCGGACGGCCTTTGAGATCGCGTTCGCGCCGAAAAGGAGCGCGACGCTGACGAGGGATTTCACCATGCCGATCAGGGTCGAGAGGGGAATGGAGCCCTTTCCTATCCCGAGTTTGTAGACGTACAGGTCAAGGACGGTGATCGGGTCGGTGTTGGTGGCGTTCTCGAATACCAGGTACTGTTCCATGCCGTTGTTGAGAATGCCCGCTATGGAAAGGAGGAGGAGCACCATGTAGGTGGGGATCAACTCGGGCAGGGTAACGTGCCACATCTTGCCGAAGCGGCCCGCGCCGTCCACGGTGGCCGCCTCGTAGAGTTGGGGATCGATGGCGCTGATGGCCGCGATGTACATGATCGCGCTCCAGCCCAGGCCCTTCCAGACGCCCCAGCCGAGCATCTTGAGCCAAATATGCGATTCCCCCATCAATAGGTTTTTCCCCTGGCTCCAAAAGCCCGCATTGACCATGACGCTGGAAAGGAAACCGTCGGTGCTGAAGATGCAAAAGGCCACCGCGTAAACGAGCACCCAGGAAATGAAATTCGGGACGGTGGTCAGGGTTTGAATAAAGCGCCTGAGCCTCATGTTCCGGATCTCGGCCAGGAAGATGGCGAAGGCCATGGGAAACCAGCTCGTGGCAATGCCCAAACCGCTCATGGCGAGGGTATTCACGAGCACCCGCACCACGTCGCGCTTGGTCGCCTCGTTTTGGAACAGGTAGGTAAACCACTTGAAGCCGACGAAGCGGTCCGCGGTGAGCGCGTCGCCGACCTTGTAGTCGAAAAACGCGTATCGCCAGCCCCAAAGCGGCAGGTAGCTGAAAAGGAATACCAACAGGACGAAGGGCAACAGAAGCAGGAAAAGCTGCATGCGCGTTTCCATGGCGTAGGCCTCGCCCTTTTTCGGGGCCGGAACCGCGATGAGGGAGATTATCGCGAGACCGAAAACCGCGGCCGCGACGAACGCCGTCAGCGTGAGGGCGAAGGGCTCGACGGGCTTCGACTTGGCCAGGTCCGACATGGTTAAAAGCTGGGCATGGGCGAGCCGTATGCCGAATAGGCCAACGAGAACGGCCGCCGAGCCGACCAAGGCCATACTATGGGCCAAACGCTTAAACCGCGCGTTCCCCATGGTCATGGCCGCGCCGGCCCCGGCGGCGAACATGCCGAGACAGGAAAGCAGGCTGGCCGCGTAGAGGAGCCGCATGGTACCCGATTGCACCCAGCCCTTCGCGATGAGCCGGCCCATATCGGCGGTCAGGCTCCCGTAGAGCAACCCCGAGGTGAAAAGGGACATGTTGCGGTTTATCTTCTCGCTGATCCGCGCGGGGTTGAGCCCCGGCAGGAATAAGGTCACGAGCAGGAACAGTATCGCGATTCTCAGCGCTATTTCCGCCGTTTCCGCCGCCACGCCTTTCGCGCCGGGGGCGGACGATTCATGGTTACTCAACAAAAGGCTCCCCTATCATATTTTTGTTCAGGGTATGGTAGCATCGGCCCCGGCGGCGGATAACCCGAAAATTTACGGCAAAAAACCTTAAAAAAAAGGAAAAAAGCTGACCGCGCGCGAATAATGGCGGCTTTTTCGCGCCGATCCTTGCGCTCGAGGATATTCGGGCGCATAATTACGAACATGACGCAATCGCTCGAGGAACTTTTACGGGAAGAGGAAGAGTTGACCTTCGATTCCTTCGATGAGGACGACGCCTGGGACCTGGGCGTCCTATTCGCCGAACGCGCCCGCGCCGAGGGCCTGCCGGTGGTAATCGATATTTCTACCCGGGACAGGGTATTGTTCCACTATGAGTGCCGGGGCACCGCCCCGGACAACGGCCATTGGGTTATACGAAAGAAGAACTTGGTAAATCGGTTCGGCCACAGCTCCTGGTATTTCGGCCAAAAGCTTAAGCGGGACGGTTCGACCCTTGAGGGGCGGTACGCCGTTTCGGAACGGGAATACGCGCCCCACGGCGGCTGCTTTCCCGTCAACGTGCGGGGATGCGGCGCCATCGGAACCGTTACGGTATCGGGGCTGCCCCAGGAGGAAGACCATGCACTGGTCGTCCGGGCCATACGCGATTACCTATCGGGTAAGCGCGCGCAAGGAGGAAGCAAATGAGCCTTAATCCCGTCATAGAGAAACTGGGCAGACGCATACGCCTCGCCGTGATCGGCGGCGCGGAGCCCTCGTTCATCGGCCCCATGCACCGCTTGGCCGCCAGGCTGGACGACCGGTACGAAATCGTCACGGGGGTCCTTTCCTCAAAGGCCGATAAGGCCCGGGAACAGGGACGCGCGCTGGGCTTCGCCCCGGACAGAACGTACGGTACCTTCGAGGAATTGATCGAGAAAGAGGCCGGGCGCGCCGACCGGATCGACGCGGTAGATATTATGACCCCGAACGATTCCCATTACCGCTATGCCATGGCGGCCTTGGAGTCGGGATTTCACGTGATTTGCGACAAGCCCATGACGAATACGGCGGAAGAGGCGGCGCTCCTGGCGCGCAAGGCCGAAGAAACGGGCCTCGTATTCCTATTGACCCATAATTATACCGGCTACCCCATGGTCCGTCAGGCAAGGGCCATGGTGGCCGCGGGCGAATTGGGAGACATTCGGCTGGTGCAGGCGGAGTACGTGCAGGGAGGCAACGCCGGCCCCCAGCCCGCAAGCCTGGACGGTCCCCGGTCCTGGAAGTTCGACCCGGCCAAGGCCGGCCCTTCCCGGGTAATGGGCGATATCGGCACCCACGCCCATAATCTCCTGCGCTTCGTGACCGGTCTCGAGGTCACGGAGGTCGCCGCGGAGATAGGCGCCATCGTGCCGGGCCACACCGTGGACGATTACGCGGGAGCCCTGCTCCGCCTTTCCAACGGCGCGCGGGGAAGCTTTTGGGTAACCCAGGCGGCGGCGGGAGTGGAGAACGGCCTACGCTTGCGGGTAAGCGGCTCGAAAGGTTCGCTGGAATGGCATCAGGAATTGCCGCAACGGCTCGACTACAAGCCCTTCGGCGCCCCGGCCGAGGTTCGTACGCCCAACGGCCCGGGAAGCCATCCCCTGACCCGGCGTTCGTCGCGCATCGTCGCGGGTCACCCCGAGGGGTTTCCCTCCGCCTTCGGCAACCTCTTTTCCGACGCGGCGGAGGCCATGGCGGCGCGCCTGAGCGGAACGGAATGCGACCCACTCGCCCTGCACTTCCCTACCGCGCGGGACGGACTCGCGGGCATGCGTTTCGTTCAGGCGGTCGTCGATTCGTCGCGCGCGAACGGCGCCTGGGTAAAGTGCTGAATCGACGCCGCTACTTTTCCTTCCCGTATCGGTCGCTGTTTTTCTCCACCCACCGGGAAAAGTTGTCCGCGGCGTCGCCGGCGGCCACTACCAGGGCCTTTAAGAGCTTTTCGCCGAACTTGCCGGTTTTCGCCGCGGCGAGCATCGCCTCGTTGGCGCAGTTTTTCGCGCCGGCCTCCACGGCCATGGAAAAGCCTTCCTTATCCCACTCATGGCCGCATTTTTGGTCGTACCAGAGCCAGGTCGCCGCGGCCACGACCTCTTCGTTCTCGTCCAGGCGATGGCCCATTTGCCGCGATACCGCCTTTTTATAGGAGTCCTCGGTATACACGCCCGAATCGGCGCCGCCGGAGGCGATGAGGGGAGCGGCGAAAATTGCCGCGAAAAGGAAGAGCGAGGCGATCCGGGAACGGAAGGTCCCGACGCGGGATAGAGGCGGTGCCTTGCCCGCCGAAAAGTCTTTCATGGAACCCATGATGCCATGGCCCGCGAAGAAGGGCAAGCGCCCTAGACAACGTACGAATTGCCCTCACGGCACAGCTCGAAATCCAGCGCGGCGCCCTTGTCTTTTAGGTAGAGGGCGCACTCGTCGGCGATCCGGTCAAGGTCATCGTCGGTATGATCCGGATCGTGATGCACCATCACGAGCTTTCGCGCCCCCGCGTCCAGCGCGAGATCCATGGCGTCGCGAAAGGTGGAATGCCCCCAGCCCAGCGTTCGCTCATACTCCCTTTCGGTGTATTGCGCGTCGTGGATGAGCAGCTTCGCGCCGCGGCAGAATTCCACGTAATCGGCGCGCGCCCTGCCGCCGGGGTGGGCAAAGCGCAATTCGTTGTCCGTCAGCACGACGAGGGCTTCGCCGCTCGCGCCGGTGAATTTATAGCCGAAACCGCCGTCCGGATGGTTGAGGGGAATAGACTCGCACCGATGGCCAGGGCCGATCTCCGGCAGGGCATTGGCGCACGTACCGGCGGAACAATGGCAACCGACGACGAATTGAGCCTTCATGGCGCTCATGTCCACGGGGAAATAGGGCGGGTCCATCTGATGCCGCAGGCATTCCAGTACGCGCCTGGGGGAATCGTTCCCCCCGCACACGTTGATGGTAAATCCCGGAATGAAAGCGGGCTTGAAAAAGGGAAACCCGGCGAGATGGTCCCAATGGGAATGGGTCAAAAGCAGGGTAAGCTTCCGCCGCGCCGCGTCCTTCGCCAGGCGGTTTCCCAACTTGCGAACGCCCGAACCCGCGTCGATTATAACGGTTTCGCGCGAATCGGTCAGGATCTCGTAACAGGTTGACTCGCCGCCATAGCGAACCGTTTCCTTTCCCGGGGCGGCGATCGAGCCCCTGCATCCCCAAACCGTCAGTTTCATACGTAACTCCCCTACTAAGGTATGACAAGCGGTACCGGCTTTCAAGGAGAAAGGGAACCGATTTTACCCGGACGGCGGCCCGTTTTACCATTTTCGATGACAGAGCGGCGATCTTGATGGTAAACTATCGGGAGGAGTATCGCTTCATGACGCATCGCCAGATCTCGCTCGACTGGTTTACCCAAATCAACTATCTCACCACCGTGTCCCTAGTCATCGCGCTTTTGGCTTTCGCCATCGGTTTTTACGCCTTCGGAAAAACGCAGAAGACGAAGGGTAGCGTCCTGACCCTCGGGCTGTGCCTCACCATCGGCACGTGGGTTTTCGCGTCGGCCTTCATTTTCAGCGCCGATCCGGAAACCGGGGTATGGTTCTGGTATTACGTGCAATCGTTCGGCTTCGTGCCCATGTGGCCCATTCTCATCCATTTTTTCACCCTGCTGTCGGGCCTCGACCGACTCCCGGGCAAAACCGTTTACGTGGGCCGCCATCGTTTGAACCTCAACGCGCCGAATATCGCCGTGGCCGTCCAGTATCTACTCGCGGCGGCCCTGCACATTTGGATACTCACCGGCGCGGGGGAACCCCTCAGGTACGTTCCGACGCAATGGGGGCTCCGGGACACGCCGAATATGGGGTCGCTTTGCACGCAAATTTTCGTCGGAATGACCCTTTTCTGGTACGCCGAAGGTACCGCGCTCGTCGTAATATTCTGGCGTCGTTCCCACCGGCAGAACGCCAGCGTGGATATGCGTAAGCAGTCCGAGGTCATTTCCCTCACCGGGGTCGTGTTCGGCGGCATCACCATCGTGATCAACATCATTCTCCCCATATTCGAACTGCCCATCCCCGCCTTCGGATCTCTTTTTATCGGCATATGGATCGTGTGCATCACCTACGCGGTGGGACGATACAATCTCGGCGCCAAAGACGAGCAGATCATCGGGCAAAAGGCCTTTGACCTTTCCGAAGAACCGATCATCGTGACGGACAAGGAACTGAACATCCTTTTCTACAATCGCGCCTTCCTGCGCAACTTCAGCGATTTCGATCCCGCGCGGGTACGCAGGATCGCGGAACTCTTTCCGGACTCGGAAGGGGCGCCGCCCGACGAAGGACAGTTTCGCGTCGAGGGTCTCATCGCGGCCCTCTCCGCCCCGGGGCCCAACGATTCGCGCCGCTTCTACAATATCAAGATGTCCCATATCTATAACGGCCACGAATTAGACCGCATTTTCTTTATCCTAAGCGACATTACGGAAATCGCGATTCAAAAGCAGATTTTGGAATACCTCGTGGACGAGCGCACCAAGGAAATCAATCGACAGCTGGTCATCACCGAAAAATATACCCGTCCTTCCCTGGTACGGGTTATCCAGGCGGGGCATGACCCGACGAGATTCGAGCCGAAAACCCAGGAAATCGCGATCATGTTCGCGGATATCCGCGATTTTACGCTTATGTCGGAAAAGCTTTCCTCCGCCGATACGGTTACCTTGCTCAATACCTATTTCACGAATATGAACGAATGCATCGTGAACGGCGGGGGCGAGATAGACAAGCTCATCGGCGACGCGATCATGGCCCTGTTCGAGAGCGCCGACCGCGCGGTGGAAACCGCCGTCGCCATGATCGGCCGACTCAGGGAGTACAACGACGCCCTCGCCGCGGGCCGCTCTTACATCAGGAACGGGATCGGGATCGACTACGGGACGGTCACCCGGGGGAACATAGGCTCCAAGGAAAAGCTGGACTACACCGTAATCGGCGACTCGGTAAACACCGCCAGCCGGTTCGAATCACTCACCAAACGCTACGGACTGCCCATCGTTATCTCCGAGGAAGTGGTAAACAGGCTCACCGGAGACCACCGCATCCGCTTTATCGATTGCGTGCTGGTCAAGGGCCACGAGGCGCCCACGCGGCTTTATGAGGTTTTCGACCACAATACGCCGGACATGATCGAACTGAAGCTCGGCAACCAGGCCCAAATGGAGGAGGCGTTCGCCGCGTACCGCGCTGGCGACTTCGAGCGGGCCCTGGGCATTTACGTATCCCTGCACGCTCGCTTCCGGGACCGTGACCCGCTCCATGAATTCTACGTGCGCCGCACGAGGGAGCTCATGGCGCTTAAACAGCTCGGAAAGCTCGGTCCCTGGAACGGTACCTACCAATTCGTGGAAAAATAAGGTTAAGGAGATAGAATCGCCGTGCCCAAGAAACGCAACGACCCGCATCGGTCCATACTTATGGCCATCGCCATCCTCTCCCTATTCTACGTGACCGGGGATTGGGTCGCGTACGCCTATATCCGCGCCGGATCAAGCCCGGCACCCGCCTTCGCGATCGCCGTCGCGGCGGTAAAATACCTGGCGAGCTGGCTTTCCTGCCTCTTCGTCTGGTCCATCGGGAACGACCGCCTTGACGAGCGCGACGCCTTTTGGCTTCGCGCGGCCTTCTCCTTTCTCGTCGCCGCCGATACCTTCATGGTACTGCTCTTTCCCGTACTCACGGCCCTGGGGCGTTCCCCCTCCGAGGCTTTCAACGCCGCGGGAATGATATGCTTCATGGCGGTGCAAACCTGCCTTATCGTGCGCCACTGGCGGAACGCCCGCAGCGCGTACCGGGGCCCCGGACGGGGCGAGGCGGGCCGCAAGCGGGCCCTGGCCAAACTCGCGGCGACGGAACTGTTCATGGTTTTGATCGTGGCCATTCCCGTTACCGCCTCTTATTACCTTGCGGCGCGAAAGCCAACGCCGATCATGGTGGTGTACGGCGTATACCTCGTCATTTCCCTGGCCGTCGCCTGGAGCGCCCTTCGCCGCAGCTTCTTTCCCCGGCGCAACGCGTGGATGATCGCCCTCGGCATGACGTCGTTTTTCCTTTGCGACGTGAACGTCGGCCTGAGCGGCCTTTCGCCCGTCGCGACGCCGCTGGTTTGGGCCTTCTATACGCCCGCCCTCATCCTGCTCGCCGCCAGCGGCATAGACTACCGGAAACGGGCCTAACGAAGGATCAGCTCGCCCTCGAGCTTCAGCACCCCGAGGGGCTTGAAAAAGTCGTTGGTAAAGCCCTCGTCGGTCTTATCGCCAAAAAGGTACGCTTCGGGCACGAGGCGAACCGAGAGCTCGGCCCGAGTCCCGCGGACAAGGCTTACGCCGGCGCCCAGGGCAAGATGCAGGCCGCCGAGGGAGTCGCCGAGTATCGTGTCGTTCCCCGCCGTGAGGGCGTTTCTATAGGTCCACCCCATCGTGAAGCCGCCGATTGAAAAATCGATAAGCGGCGATAGGTATTCCCGGTACGCGAGGGGATACCAACGAAACTGGAAACCCGCCCTTACGATCCCGGCCGAGTCCTTTATGGAGGCGGACAGGGGAGAGCTTTCGCCGGGGTCGACCACGCGAAGGCCGAGGTAACCGAATAGGCCCATAGAATCGCCGCTCGAGCCGAGCAAGAGGTCCATATCCAGGGGAGACGCCCAATCCTCGGACGACGCGGGGGATACCGAACTCCGAAAGCCGAAACTGAGCTTATCGCTCGAGGAGCCTTGGATGAGGGGCTCCTGCGGCGAATCGTTTCCGCGATTCCGGCCGCGCCTGCTCGGCGGGTCCACGATCCAGGCGCCTTCCGGCATATCGTTCTTCCCGGCCGGTTCGTCCGGCACCGAGCGGGAGCCCTCATGATCGTCGCGCGCCTTGTCCATCGCGTCGGATAGGCTGCCCCGATCGCGTTCCGGCGCGGAAACGCAGGATACCGATAAAACCATGGCCGCCAGGACGAGACCGGCGACTGCTGTCAGGTTCTTCAACCCGGTATGAATGATGTCGCTCATATAGCCACTAAACAACCGTTCCCTCGTAAAAGGTTACCGCGCGGAAACGGAAGGCATACACTACTATTTTGCTATGAATTCAATCGTTTCCCCTTGCATTGCCGTTCCTCGGGTCGTATATTTACGGTATGGATATTAAAGCGCTCTCAACCGGGCTCTCGCAGCAGCGTGTCCAGCAGGACGTTGCGATCCAGGTACAGAAAATGGCGATGGACGAGGACAAGACCCAGGCGGATGACCTGATAAACGGTCTCGAGGCCGCACGGGTGATCACCGATCCCTCGCTCGGAAACAGGGTAGACATGCTCGCCTGAGAAAGCGGGCACGTCAGCAACATGATTTAGGCTAACCGTCCGCCGTAGAATACGCGCGGACGGTTTTTTTTTCGCCGTATCTTCCCGTTCGCGCGCGGGTACCGTCCCGCTACTGGATTCCTGGCGGTTTTCGGGATACCCTATTCGCGAGGCCAATAAAAAACGATGAACGAACGATCCGCCGAGCCGGCGATATTTCCGCCGCCGGGAGAACGAACCCTCGTATGGGCGCACCGGGGTTACATGTCCCGCGCGCCGCAGAATACCCTCGCCGCCTTCGCCCTCGCCTGGGAAGCAGGGGCGGACGGGATCGAGTTGGACGCCCAACGAAGCGCCGACGGTCACGCGGTCGTCTTTCACGACGATACCCTAGACCGCCTCACCGACGGTACCGGCGCCGTGGCGGACCGCCCGCTCGAATACCTGCGGAGTCTCGACGCGGGGTCCCGTTTTTCCGGCTCTTTCGCCGGGGAGCGCATACCCCTGCTCGCCGAGGTCCTTTCCGGACGGCCGAAGGAAGGCTACGTGAACGTTGAGATCAAAACGCCACTCGCCTCCATTCCCACCCTCGCGCGCCTGGGACGGCTATTCACGGGCTACCCGGCCATGGCCAACGACGGCGAGACGGAACGGGGAAAGACCGCGCGGCTCGCGGCGGAATGCGTGGCGGAAACCGTCCGCGCCGCCGCGGCGCGCGATAGGGGCCTCCGCGCCCGCCTCATCGTCTCGAGCTTCGATCCGGTGGCCCTGGCCCGGTTTTCGGAAATCCTGCCGGAAGTACCCGTCGGCTTTCTGTATTGCGGCAACACGAAGCGGGACACCCGCCCCCTCGCCTTCGGAACCGGAAACGGCCAAAGGGGAATCCTTCCCGTGCCTCCCGCCGCCTTTCACCCCGCGGTTCGGGAAACCTCGCCGTCCCTGATACGGCGGGAACACGCCGCGGGCCGAAGGGTACACGTTTGGACCGTACGAAACGACCTGGACGCCCTGTGGCTCGCCCGAAGCGGGGCGGACGCCCTGATCGGGAACGATCCGGCGCGAATGCTCGCCGCGCTCCGCCGCGCCGGCCTTCGCTGATCGAATTCGGGCGAATGCGCCCCGTTCTTGCAATCCGCCGAGAAACCGCCCATACTTTCGGTAATAAAGAATAAAGTCGCGAGGAGCAGGAAGGTATGGCCGAAACGAAAGGAAAAATTCAGAAACTTACCCCGTCGAACCGTCAGCCCCTGGGCATGGACGCGAAGGCTATTAAGGCTTCCCTGGTGAACCACGTGGAATACTCCCTGGGAAAAGACGGGTATACCTTTACGGCCCAGGATTGCTACACGAGCCTTGCTCTCGCCGCCCGGGACCGCCTGATCGAGCGCTGGATAAAGACCCAGCAAACCTACCACGACAAGGACGTGAAGCGGGTCTACTACCTTTCCCTCGAATTCCTGATCGGGCGCAGCCTCGGCAACAGCCTGATCAACCTTGACCTCTGCGATCAAGCCGCGCAGGCCCTGACTGACTTAGGGTATTCCCTGGAGGAAATCCGGGAGAAGGAATGGGACGCGGGGCTCGGAAACGGCGGGCTCGGACGCCTCGCCGCCTGCTTCATGGATTCCCTCGCGACGCTGAAAATGCCCGCCATGGGGTACGGTATCCGCTACGATTACGGGATTTTCTTTCAGAGCATCAGGAACGGGTATCAGGTGGAAAGCCCGGATAACTGGCTCCGCTACGGCAACGTGTGGGAATTCCCGCGGCAGGAGTACACGTACCTCGTGAATTTCTACGGCAACGTGGAAACCTTTCGCGACGAGGACGGCACCATGAGAAAGCGTTGGGCAAACGGGGAAACGATAGTGGCGACGGGCTTCGACACCCCCGTTCCCGGGTTTCACAACGATACCGTAAACAACCTCCGGCTTTGGTCGGCCCGGGCTTCCCGCGAGTTCGACCTCAACTACTTCAACGGCGGCGATTATATCAAGGCGGTCTCCGAAAAATCCCGCTCCGAGAACATAACCCGGGTGCTCTACCCCAACGACAACGTGTTCGAGGGCAAGGAACTCAGGCTGAAGCAGGAGTACTTCTTCGTCTCCGCCACGATTCAGGACATAATCCGGCGCTATAAAAAGGAGCATAAGACCTTCGGCGAATTCCCCGACAAGGTGGCGATACAGCTCAACGACACCCATCCGGCCATTGCCATCGCCGAGCTTATGCGAATCCTCGTGGACCTGGAAAGGCTCGAATGGGACGGCGCGTGGGACGTCACGGTAAAAACCTTCGGCTACACGAACCATACGATCCTTCCGGAGGCACTGGAACGCTGGCCCGTATCCCTGGTGGAACGGCTCCTTCCGCGGCACATGGAAATCATATACGAGATTAACCGGCGGTTCCTTGAACGGGTGGCCGCGCGGTTCCCCGGCGATACGGACATGCTGCGCGAGGTATCCGTGATCGAGGAGGGCTTTGAGCGGAAGGTACGCATGGCCAATCTCGCCATAGTCGGCAGCCACTCCCTAAACGGCGTGGCGGCCCTGCACACGGAAATCCTGAAGGATCGCGTGTTCGGCCATTTCTGGCGCCTGTCGCCCGAGAAGTTCAACAACAAGACCAACGGCATTACCCAGCGCCGCTGGCTCAGGCTGTGCAACCCGGACCTTTCGGCCCTCATCACCGAAAAAATCGGCTCGGGATGGGTGACCGACCTCTTTCAGCTGGAAAACCTCATTCCATTCGCCGACGATCCGGCCTTCCGGGAACGGTGGCGCGCGGTCAAGCGGGCGAGAAAGGTACGCCTCGCCTCGTACGTCATGAGCCACAACAACGTCGCCATCGACGTGGACTCCCTCATCGACATTCAGGTTAAGCGGCTTCACGAGTACAAGCGGCAGCTTCTCAACGCCCTGCACGTCATTACCCTGTATAACCGCATACTCGAAAATCCCGACGGGGAGTTCGTGCCCCGCACGGTTATCTTCGCCGGCAAGGCAGCGCCGGGTTACTGGATGGCAAAGCTCATCATCAAGCTTATAAACTCCGTGGCGGAACGGGTAAATAACGACCCCGCGGTGGCCGGACGGCTCAAAGTGCTCTTTCTCCGCAATTACGCCGTATCGAACGCCGAGAAGATCATTCCCGCGGCGGACCTTTCGGAGCAAATCTCGACCGCGGGCACCGAGGCCTCGGGAACTGGCAACATGAAATTCGCCCTGAACGGCGCCGTGACCATCGGCACATTGGACGGCGCGAACGTTGAGATAAAGGAAGAGGTGGGCGACGACAATATCTTCATTTTCGGGATGAACGCCGCGGAAGTATCAAAGCTGAAGTCGGGCGGCTACAACCCCATGGAATTTTACCTTGCCGATCCCGAGCTCAAGCTCGTCATAGACCGAATCGCCAACGGGTTTTTCTCCCCGGAAGAGAGCGACCTCTTCAAGCCCATCGTGGAAAGCCTGGTGCAAAAGGGAGACGCCTATCTCCTGCTCGCGGATTACCGGTCCTACGTTGACTGCCAGGACAGGGTTTCCGAAACCTGGAAGGACCGGGAAAGGTGGACGCGCATGTCCATCATGAATACCGCCAAGATGGGCAAGTTCTCCTCGGACCGGACGATTCTCGAGTACGCGAAGGACATTTGGGGCGTTACTCCCGTGGAAATCGACTTCGAGCGATAGCCGCACGCTCCCCGCCCCCCGCGGGCGCGGCCCTTCCCGTTCGCGCCGGAGGCCGGGCGTTCGTGGCATCGGTATCCCTTCCTCGCCCTTTCCCAAGGGTTTCTCGATCCGGCCGGCTCATCCTCAACCGAGCCGGCCGGCGAGTTAATCAACATCGAACTATTTTTTTTCTCGACACGCTTGACGTACGTGCGTCTTATGGTTTTTAATAGGGCTATTAAGATGTTTAATAGGTCTATTAAATAGGGGTATTACTATGACGGCGGAAGCCCATATCGACAGGGAGAAAAAGATTCTCAAGGCGGCGGAGGAGCTATTCCTCGAAAGGGGCTTTGCCCTGACCTCCACGGTGGCGATCGCGAAAAAGGCGGGCTGCAACCAAGCGCTGGTCCATTACTATTTTCGCACCAAGGACCGGCTCGTCGAGGCCGTGCTGCGCGATAAATTCAACCTTTTCCTTTCCGCCTTCATGAAGATCGACGAGGAGAGCGATTCCTTCGAGGAACGGGTTCGCCGCAAGGTGGAAACGCATTTCGATCTGATGGCCGCAAACCCGAGGCTTCCGTTCCTCATCATCAATGAGCTCGCGGTGAATCCGGAGCGGATCGAGTTCGTCAAGACGATGATAAACGATCTCCATCTGAAGGTATTCGGCGATTTCTCGAGGCAGCTCCGGGAGGAAATCGCCGCTGGCCGAGTAAGGCCCATGGCTCCTCCCGACATGATCCTGACGGTAATGTCGTTAAACGCCACGCTTTTTTTGGCACAGCCGATAATTACCAAGGTATTCGACCTCGGCGAGGCGGAATTCAGGGCCTTCGCCCAGCATCGCAAGGATGAGCACGTAAAGATAATCCTGAGGAGCATGCGGCCATGATAAAGACGCGTTTCGCACCCGTTTCCCTTTTTCTTGTCATGTCGATCGCGGCAGCGCACGGCCAAACCGCGCCCGACGGGCCGATAACCCTCGAATGGTGCCAGGCGGCGGCCAGAAACAATTATCCGGCGATTTCCAAGCTTTCCCTCATTGATCGATCGGAGAAACTCTCCCTTACCGCGGCGAATACCGCCTGGCTTCCCAAAATTACCCTTTCGGGAAAAATCACGGGCCAGTCCGACGCGACGAAGATCGAGCTCGCCCTGCCGGCGCCGCTCCCCTCCCCCGATTTGCCCCAGGCAGACACCGACCAATACCAAATAGCCGCCGAAATAGCCCAAACCGTTTGGGACGGCGGGCTTACCGCCGCGCGGAAGAAAGCCGCGCGGGCGGCCTCAGAAGCGGACCGGACCAAGGTAGAAACGACGCTCTACGGCCTGCGCTCCCGGGTTACCGCCGCGTATTTCGGGATACTGACCGTGGAATCGCAACTTGAGCAAAACGCGCTGCTCCGGGAGGAACTCGCCGCGAACCGACGACGCGTCGAGGCCTGGGTAACCGGCGGGGTAGCGACCTCGGGCGATCTCGACGCCGTACGCGTGGAGGAGCTTTCCGCGGAGCAGACGAGAATCAACCTATACTCGGCGCGGCAGTCGCTACTCGCGACCCTTTCCCTGTTAACCGGATCCCGATTCACGGGGGGCGAACGGTTCTCCCTGCCGGAAACAGCCGCGGAACCCGAGGGAATTCCGACAACGCACGACTGGATAGCCCGGCCCGAAACGGCCTGGTTTACGGCCCTGGAGCGGGCCAACGATTCGCAGAAAGCGCAATTGCTCGCCCAGGCAATGCCCCGCCTTTCGGCCTTCGCCCAAGCGGGGTACGGGAAGCCCGGACTGAAC
The DNA here is from genome assembly GCA_023443865.1 of Spirochaetota bacterium. Lineage (GTDB taxonomy): Bacteria > Spirochaetota > Spirochaetia > Treponematales > Treponemataceae > Teretinema. The sequence continues at coordinate 95,626 of JAEZST010000006.1, forward strand.
GCGCTGGACGACGATCCCTCCGCTTTCTGGATAGCGGGCGTTCGATTCAGTTGGTCCATAGACGGGTTTTGGTCACTGCCCTTTACCCTCGCCAAGGTCGACGCCGATTCCGCTTCCATCGAAGCCGACCGGGACGCCTTTTATCGGTCCGTCGAGACGGAAGCGGCCGGGAAGCGGGCGGAGATAGGCCGGCTTGAGGCCCTGATCGCCGCGGACGCCCGGTTGCTCGAACTTCGCGAGCGCATGAAGGACGCCGCGAAGACGAAGCTCGAAAGCGGGACCATCGGCACCGTGGACTATCTGCGGGAGATTACCGCCGAGGCCCTCGCTCGGCAGGCTAAGGCCCTGCACGAAACGCAACTGCTCGAGGCGAGATTCGCCCTCGGCGATACCCTAAATAAGTGAGGTACCCATGAGAAGTATCGCAACAGCCGAAGGAGCCGCCGTACGGAGCCGGTTCCCCGCGCGCCGCTTGTTCGCCGTCGCGTCCCAGGGGGCGGCATTGGCCCTGTCTTTCTTCCTCGCCGGATGCGCCGCGCGTGAACCCGGTCCGGAAGCCTCGGGTACCTTCGAGAGTCCCGAAATCATCGTTTCCTCGGAGGCAACCGGACGCATCCTTTCTTTTGACGCGGAAGAGGGCGCGCGGCTCGCCGAGGGGATGGCCGTCGCGAGGATCGACTCGGTCCAGCTGGAACTCAAGCGAAAGCAATTGGAGGCCCAGATTCGCGGCGCCGAGAGCCGGAAGCCCGATATCGAGCTTCAGCTCGCGGCCACGGAACAGCAACTGGCAACGGCGAGGGGGGAGAAGGAGCGGATAGAAAAGCTTTTAAGCGCCGACGCCGCCAGCCGCAAACAGCTGGATGACGCGCAAGCCCAAATCGCGACCCTGGAACGCCAACTCGCTGCGCAGCGGGAAAGCCTCGACTCCTCGCGCGCCAGCCTCGGCGACGAACAGTCCGCCCTGGGCTTTCAAATAGCCCAGCTCGACGACCAGATCGCCCGCTGCGTCGCGAAAAGCCCCGTAGACGGAACGCTCATCGTGAAATACGCCGAGGCGGGAGAGCTCGCGACCCCCGGGAAGGCGCTCTTCCGCGTGGCGAACCTGGATCGCATGTACCTTCGGGCCTATGTCGACGCCGATATCGTCACCTCGGTGAAACTCGGCTCTGCCGCGACGGTCTACGCCGATTACGGAACGAAGGCGGTTCGGGAGTATAGGGGCACCGTCTCCTGGATTTCGGACAAGGCGGAGTTTACGCCTAAAACCGCCCAAACGAGAACCGAACGGTCCAACCTCGTGTACGCCGCGAAAATAGCCGTGGATAACGACGGCTTCCTGAAGCTCGGCATGTACGGGGCGGTGAGATTCTCCCATGAGTGAGGCGGCCGTCAGCGCTGAAGGACTGCGTCGGTCTTACGGGTCGGCGCAGGCGCTCAAGGGGGTGGACCTTTCGGTGAACGAGGGCGAGCTTTTCGGGATTATCGGCCCCGACGGCGCGGGAAAGACCACCCTGTTCCGCATTCTCGTCACGGTACTCCTCGCGGATTCCGGCACCGCCCGGGTAGACGGCCTGGACGTGGTCAAGGACTTCAGGGAAATCCGCAGGCGGGTCGGCTACATGCCGGGAAGGTTTTCCCTCTATCAGGACCTCACAGTGGAAGAAAACCTGGAGTTCTTCGCAACGGTGTTCGGCACGACGATTAAGGAAAACTACGATCTCGTCGCCGATATTTACCGGCAAATCGAGCCCTTCAGGAACCGCAGGGCGGGCGCCCTTTCGGGGGGAATGAAGCAAAAGCTCGCCCTTTCCTGCGCCCTGATCCATCGGCCCCGGGTACTGTTTCTCGACGAGCCGACCACCGGGGTAGACCCGGTATCGAGGAAAGAGTTTTGGGACATGCTCGCGCGCCTGAAAGCGACCGGAATGACCGTCCTCGTTTCTACTCCTTACATGGACGAGGCGGCGCGATGCGACCGTATCGCCCTGATCCGGGACGGGCGCTTCCTGCAGACGGACGCGCCCGCTTCGGTGATCGCTTCGTACCGGGGCAGCCTTTTCTCGGTGAAGGGTTCCGATCGGTACCGATTGCTGCGGGCGCTTCGCGGCATTCCCGGGGCACGCTCGGCCTTTCCCTTCGGCGACTCGCATCACCTGAGCTTCGACGAAGAAAACGTAACGCCGGAGCGCGTTCGCGGGGCCCTGGCGAACGCCGGCTACGGTAACGCGGAGGTGCGGAGGATCGAAGCGAGCGTGGAGGACTGTTTTCTCAACCTTTCCCTACCCGCCGGGAGCGGCAAGGAGAACGCATGGACGTAATCGAAACAGAGGGCCTCACGAAAAAGTTCGGCGAGTTCACCGCGGTGGACCATATCTCCTTCAACGTGAGACAAGGGGAAATCTTCGGCTTTCTCGGCGCGAACGGGGCGGGCAAGACTACCGCCATGCGCATGCTCTGCGGCCTGTCCCGCCCGACATCCGGCTCGCTGACCGTGGCGGGAATCGACGTACGGAGGGAAAGCGAGCGCGTCAAAAAGGCCATCGGGTACATGAGCCAGAAATTCGCGCTGTACGACGAGCTGACCGTGGCTGAGAACATCAGGCTTTACGGAGGCATATACGGCGTGCGGGAAGGCGAGATATCCGGCCGAACCGACCGGGCGCTTTCCGAGCTGGGCCTGCTCGGCCACCGGAACGCGCTGGTCGGTTCATTTCCCGCGGGATGGAAGCAAAAGCTCGCCTTTACCGTTGCGACCTTTCACGAGCCGCGCATCGTGTTCCTGGACGAGCCCACCGGCGGGGTGGACCCGGCGGCAAGGAGACAGTTTTGGGAACTCATATACGCCGCCGCGAACCGGGGCGTGACGGCTTTCGTCACGACGCACTACATGGACGAGGCGGAATACTGCGACCGGGTATCCATCATGGTCGACGGCCGGATAGCCGCCCTCGACGCGCCCGAGGCGCTGCGCGAACGATTCGGCTGCGATTCCATGGATTCGGTGTTTCATCGGCTGGCGCGGGAAGCCACGCGCGGCGCGGACTAGGGGACCATACCGTGAAACAGTTTTTAGCCTTCGCGAAGAAGGAATTCGACCACATCCTCCGGGATACCTGGACTACCGCGATTCTCGTCCTGCTGCCGGTGATCATGCTGATCCTCTTCGGGTACGCCATGAATACCGACGTGAAGGACACGCCCTTCGCCGTGATAGACCCCTCCCGGGACGAGGCGACCCGCGCCATCGTGGAATGCCTGGCGGCCAGCGAGTATTTCGCCCTTGACCGCTACCTTGCCGACGGGGCCGAGGCCGAAAGGGCCTTCCGCGACGGGGAAATCGGCCTTACGGTCGAGTTTTCGGCGAATTTCCGCGAATCCATGCTCCGATCCGGCGACGCGCGGATCGCATTGGTCGCCGACGGTTCCGACCCGAACAACGCCATAACCCTGGTCAATTACGCCACGGGAATAGCCGGCGCATGGCTGAGGGACAATTCGGGAGCCGCCGACATGCCCTACGAAATCGCCGCGGCCACGCGGGCGCTTTATAACCCGGAAATGAAAAGCGCGTATAATTTCGTCCCCGGCGTTATGGGCATGGTACTCATGCTCATTTGCGCCATGATGACCTCGATTTCCATTACCCGGGAAAAGGAAACGGGCACCATGGAGGTGCTCTTGGTATCGCCGGTGAATCCCCTCCTGATCCTGCTCGCGAAAACCGTTCCCTATTTCGCGCTTTCCTGCGTGAACCTCGCGACTATCATCGCCTTCGCGGTTTTCCTCCTTCGGGTACCGGTGGCGGGAAGCCTCGCCTTGCTCGTTTTCATTTCGCTTCTGTTCATTTTTACGGCCCTCTCCCTCGGTATCCTCATTTCCTCCACGGTGAGGCAACAGTTCGTGGCCCTACTGATCTCGGGCATGGGATTGATGATGCCCATCATGATCCTATCGGGGATGATGTTTCCCATCGAGAATATGCCCATCGCGCTCCAGGCCGTCGCGCAGGCCATACCGGCGAAATGGTATATCTCGGCGACGCGAAAAATCATGATTAAGGGGGCGGGGCTTTCGGCGATTTGGAAGGAGACCGCCGTGCTCGCGGCCATGGCATGCGCCCTCATGGCAGCGAGTCTCAAACAGTTCAAAACACGACTGGAGTAGCGTAGCATGCTGAAATACCTTCTGGAAAAGGAATTCCGCCTCATCCGCCGCAACCCCTTTATGCCGCGGCTTATCATAATGTTCCCGGTCATGGTGATGCTGATTTTGCCGCTGGCCGCCACGTTCGACGTAAAGAACCTGCGCCTCGCCCTGGTCGATTCCGATAAAAGCGCGGTTTCCCGGGAACTCGCCGAGAAAGCGCTTTCGTCGGGCTACTTCATACTCGCGCTGAACGCGAAAAGCTACGACGAAGCCCGCTCGGCGGTGGACTCGGGCGACGCCGACGTGATACTGGAAATCCCGGCAGGCTTCGAGCGCGGCCTAATCGGGGAAAAGGAGGCCGCGGTCATGATATCGGCGAACGGGGTCAACCAAATACGGGCGGGCCTCGGCAGCTCTTACCTTGCCGGAATCGCGCGGGACTATGCCTTGACCGTGAGGGCGAGGCGGCTCGCGCCCCTGCCGAACCCCCTAACGCCCTCGTTCGAGACCGTGCCGCGCTATCTTTTCAATCCCCGGCTCCGATACACCTACGCCATGATTCCGGCGCTTCTCGTGATGCTTCTCGCCATGCTCTGCGGTTTCCTGCCCGCCTTGAATATCGTCGGGGAAAAGGAAAAGGGCACCATGGAACAGATGAACGTAACCCCCGTCACCCGGTTTCACTTTATCCTCGCCAAGCTTATCCCGCACTGGGCTATCGGTTTCGTGGCGCTTACCTCCGCCATGGCCATCGCGCGATTGGCCTACGGTATAGCGCCGGCGGGAAGCATCTTCACGCTGTACGGGTTCGCGGGAATTTTCATGATGGCCATGTCCGGGTTCGGTCTCGTCATTTCGAATTACGCCAAGACGCTTCAGCAAGCCATGTTCATGATATTCTTTTTCGTGATTACCTGCATTTACCTGAGCGGCCTCTATACGCCCGTCGCCGGCATGCCGCCCTGGGCCCAGGCGATAAGCCGGTTCAGCCCGCTCCGGTACATGATCGCCGCGCTGCGCTCCGTATACCTGAAAGGAAGCGGCTTCGCCGATCTCGCCGGAGAGGCGGCGGCCCTGGCGGCGTTCGCCCTGGTTTTCAACTGCTGGGCGACGCTCAGCTACCGAAAAACGGAATGATGCCCTATACTGGATAGTATGCTGGAAACCATAATCAACCTTTCGCTTTTCTTCATCGCGGTAATCAACCCGGTAAGCAAGATCGCCGTCATCGCCGTCCTTCCCGATACGGCGACCTTTAAGGACATCGAAACCATTTCCGTGCGCTCAAGCATCGCCGCCTTCATCATGCTCGTGGTTTTCGCGGTGACGGGAAGCTTCATCCTCAGCGTGGTCTTTCACGTTCAGCTGTACGCTTTCCAGATAGTGGGCGGCATCGTCGTGTTCTGGTACGGCTTCGCCGCCCTGAGAAACGGCGTTTTCTTCGAAGTGGACACCCACAAGAAACTTACCGACCTTTCCATCGTGCCCATCGCGAGCCCCCTCATCGCCGGTCCCGCCACCATTACGGCGGTCATTAGCATGAGCGCCCAATACGGTGCCCTGGAGGTGGTAATCGCCACCGCGTGTGCCATGCTCGTCAACCTGGGAGCCATGCTCATCGCCCCCATCATCGCGAAACCCCTGATCAGGTTCAACCTTCTCGGCGTATTGATCCGTATCATGGGCCTTTTCGTCGCGTCAATCGGCGTGAGCATGGGGCTGTCGGGAATCGCGAGCTACGTCTCTACCCTGGGCTAAAAAGCGCAAACCGCGCCGCGGGGCTTTCGCGGCCGTCCCTGGCCGCTTTCCCTCGCCTTCGCTCGGCGCCCCGCGGCGTTCGACGCCCTTTGGCGGTTTTGCGGACAACTTTGCCGGTTTCCGGGCACTTTCGGCTTTAAACGTAAAAAAGACACATTTCAGCGGTAGAAGGGAGTCGCCCTGCGCTCGGGCGCTTCCGGCGCCCTCACTCCGGGCCGCGCCGCGGGGCTGTCGCGGCCGTCCCTGGCCGCTTTCCCTCGCCTTCGCTCGGCGCCCCGCGGCGTTCGACGCCCTTTGGCGGTTTTGCGGGCAACTTTGCCGGTTTCCGGGCACTATCGGCTTTAAACGCAAAAAAGACACATTTCAGCGGTAGAAGGGAGTCGAACCCTCGTCTCCAGCTTGGGAAGCTGGGGTAATAGCCGTTATACGACTACCGCTGAAATATGTCTTTACTCGATTATAGTAGCAGTTTTCGCGCGACATGTAAAGCGGGAATCGGCGGGCGGAGCGCCATTGTCCAGCCATGAAACAATGCGCTATTATGCGGGCCATGGAATATGAAACCCTTACCGTAGAGAACCCCTTTGGCGCCCCGGTCCTCCATGTCGCTCAGACCGATTCCACCATGCGCCTCGCGCGGGAACTTTCAGCGGCGGGCTATCCGGACGGCACGGTCATCCGGGCCGGCTACCAGAGCGCGGGCAGGGGCCGAATAGACGGGCGAACGTGGGAAGCCGCGGCGGGGGAAAACCTCTTGTGCACGATCCTTCTCAGGCGCCCTCCGGTACGGGGCTTCACGCTTAGGGTCGGCCTCGCCGTCGCCAAAACGTTTAGCCGCTATTTGCCCCCCGGCGAGGAAGCGAGAATTAAATGGCCGAACGACGTGCTCATACGGGGCAAAAAGGTTTCGGGCATTCTGTGCGAGGCCGACGGCGGGACCCTGTACGTGGGGACGGGCTTCAACCTCGCCCAACGCCGCTTTCCGCCGGAAATTTCCCATAAGGCCGGCTCCCTGGCCAGCCTTTTTCCCGATCGCGAAACGCCCGACCGGGACCGCTTCCTCGAAGCCTATCTCGCCGAGCTTCACGAGTCGCTCCGACTCGAAGACTGGCATGACCGCGTCGGCGAATTCCTCCTCTACCGGGGCGAACGCGTCCGCTTCCTGCAGGGAGACCCGGGGCGACGGGAATGGATCGACGGCACGGTGGAGGGAATCGGCCCCGACGGGGAACTCTTGCTCAAGCCGGAAACCTCAGACGCGCCCGCCTGCTGCGCCACCGTCCTCCGCCTCTTCTCGGGCGAGATACCCTACCCCGATGCCGCTACTTGAACACCGCGTGCCCGAAGGGATAGTATGGTCCCATTATGTTGGACTACCGATTCATCAAAGAAAACCTAGATGCCGTCAAGGCGAACATCGCCGCCCGCAACATGAAGGCCGACGCGGATACCGTCGTCGACCTTTTCGACCGGCGAACCGCCCTCGTCACCTCCCTCCAGCTCCTTCAAACCAAGCGAAACGACAACGCGAAGGCCATGAAGGGCAAGCTTTCCGACGACGAGCGCAAGCGCCTCATCGATGAAGGCAAGTCCATCAAGGAAGACATCGCGAGGTCCGAGGCTGAATTGGCCCAGGCGGAGGCCGATCTCGAAACCGCCGGCCGCCAAATCCCGAACATGGCGCATCCCGAAGCGCCTGTGGGCAAGGAAGACAAGGACAATACCGAGGTCGCCCGGTTCGGCGAGCCCACGAAATTCCCCTTCGAGCCCAAGGACCACGTACAGTTGGGCGAGGCCCTAGACCTCCTCGATTTCGAGGCGGGCACCAAGGTTTCGGGCACGAAGTTCTATTACCTAAAGAACGAGGCGGTCTTTCTCGAGCAGGCCCTCGTCATGTACGGACTGAACGTGCTGCGTAAGCACGGCTTCACCCCCTTCATAACCCCCGACGTGGCGAAAGAGGAAATTCTTTACGGCATCGGGTTCAATCCCCGGGGAGCCGAATCGAATATCTATACCATCGAGGAAGAAGGAACCTGTCTCGTCGCCACCGCGGAGATAACCCTCGGCGGCTACCATAAAGACGAAATTCTCTCGAAGGAAAAGCTCCCGTTAAAATACTGCGGCATTTCCCATTGTTTCCGCCGGGAAGCGGGCGCCTCGGGTCAATTCTCCAAGGGCCTGTACCGCGTGCACCAATTCACCAAGCTTGAAATGTTCGTGTACTGCCTGCCAGAGGATTCAGACCGAATCCACGCGGACCTCCGCAAGATCGAGGAGGAAATTTTCTCCGGTCTCGGCATTCCGTTCCGCGTGGTAGATACCTGTACCGGGGACCTCGGCGCCCCGGCCTACCGGAAGTGGGACCTGGAAGCCTGGATGCCCGGACGGAACGGGGGCGAATGGGGAGAGGTAACCTCCACGTCAAACTGCACCGACTTCCAGTCCCGCCGCCTGAACGTGCGATACAAGGACGACGACGGCAAAAACCGCTACGTGCACATGCTTAACGGCACCGCGATCGCCATATCCCGTGCCCTCGTCGCGGTACTCGAGAATTACCAGCAGGCCGACGGTTCCATCAAGGTTCCCGACGTCCTCGTGCCAATCTGCGGGTTCGACACGATACCCGCGCGGGGCTAACGGCCTCGACCGTGACCGACGAACCGCCGCGGCGGTTTAAAACGAAAAGGCTGCCAGGGGTAACCCGGCAGCCTTTTTTATGTTGCGACGGCCCATTTCAGGAGGGCATTATCGCACCTGGCTGAATTGTCCCGCGATGTCGGCGCGCCATTCGGCCCGATGCTCGCGGCTTTCCCATTCGATGGTCCTAATGATATGGAATTTCTTGGTATCGCCGGGAATCTCGAACTCCATTACGGCGAAGCGGCCCTGGCCGATGTACACGATTTTCTGCTTATCGCTGACGCTTTCGGCGCCCTCGAGAAAGCGAACGGCGCAATCGAAATGGATCGGCGTGCCGGACTCGCGGTCCGTTAACGCCGAGGTTATGTCCTGAATCGGCTCTCCGCAGCGGGGACAGACATGGCTCGGAAGGACGGGGGGCGGTGCCGCTTCGGGCTCATAGCGCCGTTCCCTCCTGGCCGGTACCTGTTTGGGAAAATCCTTCGCCGCCACCGCGTCGGGCCGCGCGGGCGCGCCGGCGCGAGAGGCAGCGTCGCCCCTGCCGCGTCCTTCCCTGCGGCCGGGGTTATCCTGTCGGGACTTCGCGTCGCGGCGCCCCTCCCTCCTGGACTGACCCTCGCGACGGCCGAGACCCTCGCGCTTGGGCGGTTGCTCGCGGTTATCGATCGTTTCGGGCTTGGGGCTTCCCGAACGGCCGCTCCCGCCTCGCCTTCTGCGGCCTCTATCCCTTCTCGGTCTTCCCTCAGTATTGTCGCTCATTGCCGTTATCCTTCACCTCGATCAATTTATTGCTCAAAACGAGCGCGATCCGCTGAATCGCTCCCTGTACGTAGCGTTCATCCTTGATTTTTTCCTTCAACTCAAGGATACGGGGGCTGACGGCGGTTTTTGTCTTGCTAATCATACACGCTCCGAAATGGCATCTTTTAGGTGACGGAACTTGAGCGAACCGCCCGCGAGGGGATCGGAACTCACGAAAATCACGTCGAACCGGACATACATACCACTATATTTTCGATGCGTGGCAAGGAAACATTTAGCCGTTTCCATGATTCTTTTTTGTTTTACCGGGCCCACCGACAGTTCCAGATCGCTCAGGGATCCGCGCGGCCAGGTTTTAACCTCGACAAAGACGACCGTATCGCCGTCAATGGCTATTATATCGATTTCGCCCCTGCGTGTCCTCCAGTTCCGTTCCAAAACGGACCAACCGGAGGCGGAAAGACGTTCCGCGACTTGGGCTTCGCCGGCCTGACCGACCCGAGTGCTCACGGTTCCTTTTGGTACTCCGCCGGATCGATCGCCCGGGCGATGAAGAGATTTCGGTTTTCCAAGAGGTCTATCGTTTCTCCCTCGTTCATCGTGAAGGGGTTGCCGAATTCGTCGATCAAGACCCGAATAACCGGCCGTAGGGGGGCGTCCTGATGGCTCTCGATGACCCGGGCGATTACGGAATTATTCATAAGCACGATGGATCCTACGGGGTATATTCCCATGCTCTGGATCATGGCGCGGATAATGTCCGGGTCGAAGCGCCGTGCGTTGTCCGAAAGCAGGTTTTTCATGGCCTGATAGCCTACCATGGAATCGCGGTACGCCTTGGGAGAGACCATGGCCTCGAACGCGTCCGCCACGGAGATAATGCGGGCGCCGATATCTATGCGGTCCCCCGAAAGGCGGCCGGGATAACCCTCCCCGTCCCAGCGTTCATGGTGTTGCATGGCCGCCTTGCCGACCTCGTCCGCGTAGAGGAGCTCGTTCACGATCAGCTTGTACCCATATGACGTGTGGCTCCTGATGATCTGCAGTTCGTTGTCGTCAAGCTTCCCTTCCTTGTTGATGATGGAAGCGGGAACCTTGATCATTCCGATATCGTGCAAAAGGGCCCCCGTGGCTATCTGCAGAAGCCGGTGGCGGGGCAACCCGAGATGTTCGCCGATGATGATGGAAAGAATGCCGGTATTGACGGCGCATTTCGCGCGCTGCTTGTCCCGAACGTCGCCGCCCAGGATAAAGCCCACTACGTCGGACCGCTCGGTTTGTATCAAAACGAACAATTCGCTCACGATTCGGTCGATCGAGCGGGTCCGAACCTCGTCCCGTCGCTGTATAGAGTTGAAGATTCCGTCGAGATCCTCGATCAGGGAATAATACTTCGCGTATAGTTCGTTATGCTCAAGGACCTCTGGCAGTTTCAGGATCTGCTCGGACGTATACTGCAGTTTGTCCAGGGTCGCCTTTTCAGCCAGGGGAGAGCCGTCGCCGCCGTCAGTGGAATCCGCCTCGTCCAATTCTTCCATGGCGTCCAGTTCTTCGGCATCGTCTATCTCTTCCAGGGCTTCCAGTTCGTCGGCCGGGGCGTTTTGGTTCTTTTTTGCCGCTTTCTCGAGCATCGCCGCCTCGTCTGCGCTGATCTCGCGACCGGCGGTCAAGACGTACGATATCTTCCATCGATCCAGGGCGGACAGTTCCCGGGTCTTAAAGGGAACGCCCTGGCTGACCAGCATACTCTCCCCGTCATCGAAGAAAACGGGCGCGGAAAACCGCATGCCCTCGCGAAGATCGCTCCTGTTGATTTTTTTAAGCATTCATTCAACCCTCGATTCAACGTTCTGTAAATAATCGTTTTTCCGAAATTCCGTCAAGAAACGCAAAAACCGCGGCGACGGCCTTCCAGGTTCGCTCGGGAATATAGGCCCCCGGCGGAATCCCGGCGAGGATGTCCGCCAACGCGGAATCGCGCACGACCGGTACCGCGTGGTATTCGGCTTGCCGCAACATCGATGCGGCGATATAACCGCTTCCGGCGGCCAAAACGTACGGCGCGGGATGTTCCCGCGACCAAGCCAAGGCTACCGCCCTCCTCGTCGCGTTCATGCCCGCACGTCCAACGGCGGCGAGGCACGCGCGAGGGAATCCGGCGAGGGACAATACGCGCCTCGGGCGACAATTCCGGCGGCTGCCAAAACGCCTTTAAAATATACCTCAGTTTTCTCCAAAATAACAGCGGGGATTCTCGGATTTACCGAAAATGAGGGACTTTCGCCGCTTAACTCGCACCGGACTGAAATTCCGTCGATAATCGCGCCTATTCTCATGCCGCTAACCATGCCGCTTTCGGCGTCGAGAAGAAACCGCAACGATCCCGCATAGCCGACTCCGGAGGACCTTTGAAAGGGAACGATGACCCATCGGGAACCTGAAGCGGAGCCGTTCAGCGTTTCGAGGAATTCGGCCTGACCGTCGTCCGGGCTACCGTCCCCGCCGCCGCCTTCCCCGCGGAGAATCGAAAGCAGGGTTTCCACGCTCGTTTCGTCCGGTTCTACGCCCTGCCGATCGAGCATGGCGGCGGCCTCGGCCGCGTCTTCCTCGCGCCCCTCGAAGCGGGTCGCGATAAGGGCCAATTTACGTATCTTTGCCGCGTCCAACCTGCTTCCGAGGGAGGAATAAAAGGCGATGAGAGAAAGATATACGGGCAATGGAGGGAGGGCCAGCCTAGCGGCCAGATGGAGGGGGTCCGATAAAACCGGAACGGGCTTTTTCCCCGTGTCACTATCGGCGCCGGAGAGGATCGGCCCTTGGGGCATAAGGGTAAGAACGCCGCGCTCCCGGATAACCACCGCCTTAAAAACGTTTCCTTCGGCGAAGGTCGAGGGAAGCCGCGCGACAAAGGGCCTCCCGTCCACGCTAATCCGCGCCCGATCCCCCTCGAGACGGGCTATGACCCGAACGTCATGAACGCTTCCCTCGCGCGCCAGCCTGAAAAGGCGGTCCTGCCCGGTGCGGTCGATATACAGCATGTCATGATTATCGGCACGTATCATAAAAAAAACCGGACCCTGGGGTCCGGTTCGTCGTCGCTTATTTGTCCTGATTCTTGACGATAAGGGTCTTGATCTTGGCGGCCTTACCGATCTTCTCGCGGATATAGTAGAGTTTCGCCCGGCGAACCTTACCGGGGCGGACGAGCTCAACGTCGGCGATGCGCGGCGAGTGGAGGGGGAACACGCGTTCCACGCCCACGCCGTAGGAATTCTTGCGTACGGTAAACGTCTTGCCGATTCCGGAATTCTTGAAGCAGATGACCAAGCCTTCGTATATCTGAATGCGTTCGGTCTTGCCTTCGACGATGCGGAAGTGAACCTTTACGGTATCGCCAACCTTGAACGCGGGCACTTCGGCTTTCTTCTGGGTTTCTTCAATCGTGCGGATAAGATCCATGCTCATTTTCGGTCTCCTTCAAAATCTTCTCCGTCTCCTTGGACAGGGAGCCGGAAGCCCGGGCCTTCTCCAGAAGGTCGGGCCGTACCGCCAACGTCTTCTCGACGCGTTTCCGCAGACGCCAACGGCGAATCAATTCATGGTGCCCCGAAAGGAGCACCTCCGGGACGCTCATGCCCCGAAATATCTCAGGTCTCGTATACTGCGGGTATTCCAGAAGCCCGTCGGAGAAACTCTCCTCCTCCAGGGATTCCCGGGAAATAACCCCGTCGATCAGGCGATAAACCGTATCGATTATTACCGTCGCCGCGAGCTCGCCGGAAGACATAACGTAGTCCCCGATGGAAATCTCGTCGTCGACGTAGGTATCGATAACGCGCTGATCGATGCCTTCGTAGCGGCCGCACACGAAAACCAGCTCATTTTCCCGAGCCAGTTCGCCCGCAAGACGCTGCGTAAGGGGCTTGCCGGAGGGAGTCACGTAAATGACCCTCTTTCGCGCCCGCCCTTCATCGCGCGCAGCCAAGGCCGCGTCGGGCCCCGCTTCGCCTGAATCCGCGGCGGAATTCCCTTTTTTGGGAACGACGCCGACCGATTCAAGGGCCAGGGCTAGGGGCTCCGGCAGCATAAGCATGCCGGGAACCTTTCCGCCGAGTACGCCGCCGTAAGGCTTATCGTCGCAGGTTTTATGCCTGTCATACGCGAAATCCCGGATATTCACCAGGGTGTAGGCGATAATTCCCCGATCAACCGCCTTGGCCATAATCGAACTTTCGAAAAAGGCCCTCGGTATTTCGGGAAACAAGGTCAGCACATGGAATTGCATGGAGTCACTGCTCCAGAATCCAGCGGTGCATCAGCTCAACGGTCTTGGACGAAAGATCGACCTTTCCGATGAATTCTTTTTTCATCGGAATAAGACGCGTTTTTCCTCCGGATAATTCCGGATTCGAGCCCTCGAAGAGAGTAACCTCGAGTAGGTCACCCGCTCCGCCTTCCATTACACCGGCGATTTTGCCGATTGGATTTCCTTGGTATACAAGATTGCACTGACAAAGATCATCGACATACCACTCGTCCTCATCAAGGGGACAAGCCTTGTCGCGGGGCACCAACAATTCCATGCCGGAGAGCGCCTTGGCGGCCTCTGGCGTATCGATACCCTTTAATTTTATAAGCAAAAGCGCCGAGGAACCCTCGACAGCCTCGATTTCGTACCGTTTGACGGGACCTTCAGATCCTTTCGGACGGAGCGAAATCTCCTCCAGTTCGGCAAAATGCGCGACCTCGCCGGAAGCGCTTTCCACCTTAACGAAACCGTCCAACCCGTGGGATGAACGGATATACCCGGTAACCAGCAAATCCATCAATCGAGGATTTCCAGGGTAACCCTTTTTCCGGACTTTCCGGACGAGGCGCTCAAGACCGTCCGCATGGCCTTCGCGATGCGTCCGTACTTCCCGATTACCTTCCCGATATCCTCAGGGGCGACACGGAGCTCGAGGATGGTGGATTTCTCCCCCTCTACCTCACTGACCGCAACCGCACCGGGGTCGTCTACCAGGGATTTAGCCATGTATTCAACCAAATCTTTTTCCACGATCGGTGCCTTTCCCCCGAATTAGAGGGTGAACTTGTTTCGGTTCAGAATGCTCTTGACGGTGTCGGTGGGCTGGGCGCCCTTGTCGAGCCAGCTGCGAACCTTGTCCGCGTCGAAGGACACCTGCTTGTCTTCAGCCTCGATGGGATGATAGATGCCAAGCTCATCGATGGTGCGCCCGTCGCGGGGCTCACGGACGTCCTGAACGACGATGCGATAGTAAGGACGTGCCTTGCTTCCGAACTTCTTAAGTCTGATTTTAACGCTCACTGTATATCCTCCTGGGTACATTCGCCCATAAATTCATGTTTGCACAGGAACCATAGGTATACCCTAAATGAAAAAAACCGTCAATACGCGCGCTCAGATAGGGCAGTTTTACGGCCCATATGGTATACTGAATTCCATGAGCACTGAGGATTTTCAGCCAAAGTTTATAGTCGTAAACGACAGAAAGCCGACTTGGACAATGGCACTTCGCATAACGGTCATATATTTGATATTTAGCCTGATTTGGATCTGGGGGAGCGATACGCTCGTCCAGTCGATGTTCTCGGATCCCTTTTTACTGAAATGGATTAGCATATTTAAGGGCACCGCCTTCGTGATAATCAGCGCGGCGATCATTTTTTTCCTGGTCGCCCCCGCGCTTCATAAACTCAGCGACAACGAACAGGTAATACGGGAAAGCCGAAACGAGCTGAAGGTTATGCTGTACTTAGACCTGCTCACCGGCCTTTCCAACCGGAGAAAGCTGATGGAACGGCTTCCTCCCTTTCTCAACGACTCGACCAACCGCGAAAAGGCGCTTTTATACATCGACGTAGACAATATCAAACTGATCAACGATACCATGGGGCACCTTTTCGGCGACGCGCTCCTGACCGCCATCGCCAGGAGGCTTTCCTCCTCGCTGAGGACGCCCGACGAAATTTACCGGCTCGACGGCGATGAATTCGTCATCCTGACCGCCTTTACCTCGGTCCCCGAGCTTACCGCAAAGGCAAATTCGATACTCGCCCTTTTTGAGGAACCCCTCTCCATCGAGAAGACCAACATCCATTCGAGCATCAGCGTCGGGATCGCCATGTACCCGCTCCACGGCACGGACCCTCACGAGCTCCTTAAATTCGCCGATATCGCCATGTTCCGTTCCAAGCAGGACGGCAAAAACCGGGCGAGGCTTTTCTCGGCGGACATGATGGGCAGCATCAAAGACAGGATGAATATCGGCGAATACCTGCATGGCGCCCTCATGAACAACGAGCTATCCGTCCATTACCAACCGCAGATCGCCGTCTCGACCCGGAAGGTCGTCAGCTTCGAGGCCCTGATCCGGTGGAATAGCCCGGTACTCGGCAATGTTTCGCCGGATCGGTTCATTTCGGTGGCGGAAGAAACCCATATGATCATACCGATTGGGGAGTGGGTGCTCTGGAACGCCTGTAAATTCCTGAAGAAACTGCATACCGACGGATATACCGAAATTATCATGTCGGTGAACATTTCCATGCTTCAACTCTTGCAAAACGATTTCGTGCCGATGATTCGCAAAATACTGGAGGAGACCGGCATTCCCGCCAATAAGCTGGAGCTGGAACTGACCGAATCGATACTCATGGAATCGTGGCAGATAATCGGAAACCAACTCGATAAACTGCGGGAACTGGGAATCGGCATTGCCCTGGACGACTTCGGCAAGGGGTATTCATCCCTGAGCTACCTGCATCAGCTTCCCATCTCGGTGCTCAAGATCGACAAGATCTTTATTGACGGCATTCATGAGGCGAATCAAGACAACACCATAACGGGCAATATCGTAAGAATAGGAAAGAAGCTGGGCCTTGAGGTCATAGCCGAAGGGGTGGAAAACGAGGCTCAGTTCGAATATCTCGCGGTCCAGCAGTGCGACCGGGTCCAGGGGTGGCTCTTTTCGAAGGCGCTTCCGGAATTGGACGCCCTCGCCTACACCCATACCAACCTCCGCCGGGGCTAATTGCGTCCCCGCGCGGCCGCCCCGCGAGCCTTAATCCGCCGCTCTTACCCTTCAACGCTTCCGGCGCGGTTACAGCCGCTTGCGGGGCCGTGAGCGAGGGGCGCGCCTGAGCGGTTCCGCAGGGAGACCGGCCCCCGCCGGTCGAACCGAGGACTGAAGCGAAGGCGCCCCGCGCGGCCGCCCCGCGAGCCTTAATCCGCCGCTCCCCTGAGACTTCTCGCGATTTCCTTCCACACGACCTTATCTTCCGGGGACAGGGCGGCAAAATCGTCTTGGCGGCCCCAGGCGGAAAACTCGATAAAATTGCGGGTTCGCCGGAGCAATTCCTCGAAGCGCCGTTCGTGAAATTCCCGGAGCCAGCGGGGGACCTTTTTGACGGACGTGACCAAGGCGCGGTAGTGCGGCACGCATAAGCCTTCGGAAGCGGTAAAAAAATCCTTGAGTGCCTGGTCTTCCGATTCCGCGAGAAAGCCGAGAAATTCCCGCTCCACCCGCGCCGTTTCCGCGCAGGCGGGGCATTCGTCGCGAACCTTCGTGGCCTTCCCCCTATTCAGGTCGGGCAACACGTGGGAGAGTATATCCTCGCCGAGAATCGCGACCGCTAGCCCGTCGCGATACGACTCCAGGCTTCGGGCGTGATCGGGACAAAAGCCGAGGGCGTTGCGGTAGCGCTCCCGGAAACCCCGATCCGATACGTGCTCAAAGAGCATGTTGTCTATGTAGCGCGCCGAACGATCCCGCACGATGGTGCAAACCGGGCAACCGGGCTTCGCGCAGGCCTTTTCGAGGGCGAACCAATTTATGTGCTTTTCCGCCATCCGACGACCCTACGCCTCGTAGTCTACCACGGCCCGGGATTCCCGTACCTTGGCGACGTACTCGCTCACTTTAACGTGATCCGGGTGACCGGCGTAGAGATCGAGATCGGCCTTGGAATCGAACGCGGTGACGAGGACCATATCGTAGGACATGGGCCCGGCAAAGGCGTTTATTCCCACTTCAAGGCCTCGGATAAAGGCTATTTTCGCCGGAAGGGCCTCGAGTAGGCCCTTGATATAGAGACAGTTTTCGGAGCGGGTTTTTCCCTCGGCCTCGTCCTTGAATTTCCACATAACGATGTGCTTCAGCATATTGAATCTCCTCGCGGTCGCCTGACGGCGGCGAGTCCAGTATACCCGATTCGCCCCGTCGACGCCAGCGCGGGATCAGTTACCGCCGCTCGCGTAGTGGCGTATCGACGAATTCCAGCACGCGGAGGCGATAAGGCCGAACGCCACCGGCGCCACGACGCCCCAAAGAGCCCACAGCGGGGGAAGCCGACCCAGGACGAACAGGGCGGGAAAGTTCGTTATCACGAAAATGGGAATGAGGAAGGTACCGACCGCCTGGCCAAACCGCTTGTACACCACCATCGGCACGTTATTAAAATCCCAGAAGGCGTCGGCCAAGCCCATTATGGAGTCGGCCTTCACGATCCGGAACACCAGGGTCATCGGAATGAGCCACAGCGCGTACGCCACGCCCATGCCGGAGGCGGCGAAGAAGGCCCACCCCGCGATGCGCAGGGGATCGAGCGCGATGCCGCCGCGAGCGCAGCCGATGGCGATCATGACGAGCCCCGCAAGGGCGTCCAGCGAAAAGAGGGCGATGTCGGAACGGCGGAAGGTGGCGAGAAATTGTACCGACAGCGGTTTCGTAAGAAGCGTATCGAAGGAACCGTCCCGCACGAGGCCCGAAAGCTGAAACAGGTTCATCATGAAGATTCCCGCGTAGAATCCGGTAAGGGTGCCGAAGGTCCCCACGAATACGAGTATCTCGTCGGGCCCGTACCCGGCGATGCTTTTCCCCGCGGAATAGGCGACGATAACGTACATGATTTTCGCGAAGAGGTAACCCCCTTCCATGAGAAGCCCGGTCACGAAATTCGCCCGGTATTCCATTTGGCTCATCAGGTTGATGCGGACGAGACGGACCCAGATTCGAAGGTGCTTCGCTATTTCCTTGAACATGCTCAACTCCCCACCGCGGCAAACCGGCGTATGCCCCGCGACCATAACAGGCGTGAAAGGCCGAAAAGGGAGGCGATCCACAGGAGGGCGACCAGGAATCCAGGGAAGGCCTCCGCGGGACGTATCCTGCCTAACAGCAATTCCACCGGGTATTGGATGGTGAAGCGGAACGGAAGGGCGCCGAGCACGGCTTCCCCGGTCGGGCCGAAGACGGCGAGCGGGAAAATGCCGCCGCTGAGGGCGATAATCACGATTCGGACGGCCTCGAAGAGGAAGCCGATCTCCGTGAGCCAAAAACCGGCGAGGGCGACGCACCAGAATACGAGGAAGTTAAGGGTAAAGGCCAAGGCAAGGGCGGCGAGGAAGAGGATTGCCCCGCCCGGGGTCAGTCGGAAGCCCAAAAACAGGGTAAGCGCCGCGATGGCCGCGGCCAAAAGGGCGCCGGTAACCAGGGAGTGCACCGTCTTATCGCCCAGGAACGCGAACAGCCTGAAGGAAAAATAGCTTACCGGCTTCACGAGATAGCGGTCCAGCGTGCCCGCGCGGATGTCGCCGTTGATATCGTACTCGAACCCGGTGCGGACCAGGCGGGATACCAGCTGGGCGATGACCGTGTAGGCCACCATCTGCGCGAAGGTAAAGCCGAAAAGGGTCGCGCCCGGATCGCCGCCGTAGAGGGCGACCCAGAGGGCGGTTTGGATGATCACCGGGGCCGCCGCCGCCGCGACGGAAAAATAGAAATTTACCCGATATTCCAGCCCCGCCTTCAGGGCGATGGAAAAGCTTTTACCGTACTTTCTCGCCAGGGCGGTCATCGTTCGCCTCCCGCCGCGTAGAGCCGGGCGATGCCCTCCTCAATCGGCATATCCGCGATCGTTAGGTCGGCGACGGGGAGCTCCTCGAGAACGCGACGTGAAAAAGAGCGAACTTCCGCGCGATCCACCTCGAAGCGGGCCGTGAGCCCCTCGAGGGACTGAAAACCCGGATAGCCGGAAAGTGAGGCCGGCTCGATATCCTCGGACAGGACGAGGCTGACGGTTTTCCGGTCCGATAGGGCGTCGTTGACGCGGGAGAGCGGGCCGTCGTACACGATGGACCCGTGGTTGATGAGGATAATGCGCTCGCACAGGTCCTCGATATCCGAAAGATAATGGCTCGTGAGCATGACGGTGGTGCCGAATCGTTCCCGAAGGCCCTTCAAAAGTTCCCGAATGGAACGCTGGGAAATGATATCCAGCCCGATGGTGGGCTCGTCCAAAAACAGCACCCTCGGGCGGTGAAGGAGCGCCGCGACGATTTCCATCTTCATCCGCTCGCCCAGGGAAAGCCTGCGCACCTGTACGGGCAACTGCTCTTCTACCCCGAAAAGGCTCACCAGTTCGTCCAGGGTTTCCCGGTAGGCGCGCCGGTCTATTTCGTAAATTTCGCGGTTTAGGTCAAAGGATTCCAGCGCGGGCAGATCCGGCCAGAGTTGGCTCCGCTGCCCCATTACGATGGAGATTTGCATGCGAAAGTCCTTCTTCCGCTGCCAGGGAACGTGGCCGATAACCCGGGCCTCTCCCGAGCTGGGGTGCATGATGCCCGAAAGCATTTTCAGCGTCGTGGTCTTGCCCGCGCCGTTGGGCCCGAGGAAACCGACGGTAGCGCCTTCCTCTATGGAAAAGCTAACGTCTTTTACCGCCTGTTTGACGAGTTTTTTACGGTTGAACAAATTATGAAACGAGGCGTGCAAGCCCTCGCGTTTTTCATAATACGAAAAATCCCTGCAAAGGCCGTTCACTTCAATGATTGACATATTTCCATGAGTATCACTATTTGTTTTCGCTGTCAATTATTAAAAAAAAGAAAACCGGTTAGTTCGCTATTCGGGACAGGAAGGCCTTGGTTCTTTCGTTCTTGGGCGCGCCGATCACGTCGGCAGGGGATCCTTCCTCGACGATTACCCCGCCGTCCATGAATATGACCCGGTCGGCCACGTCGCGGGCGAAAAATATCTCGTGGGTCACGATGACCATGGTCATTTTCTCGGCGGCCAGGGCGCGGATTACCTTGAGGATTTCACCCGTTAGCTCCGGGTCCAAGGCGCTCGTCGGCTCGTCGAAAAAGAGAATCTCCGGGTCCAGGGCGAGGGCGCGGGCGATGGAAACCCGTTGCTGCTGACCGCCCGACAATTCGCAGGGATAGGAGCGCTCCTTATCCGCGAGCCCCATCTTAGACAGAAGTTCCCGCGCGCGCGCCTCGGCTTCCGCTTTGCCCCTTTTCAGCACCAGGAGCTGAGCCTCGGTAACGTTTTGCAGGACGGAAAGATGGGGAAAGAGGTTGAAGTTCTGGAACACGAGCCCCATGCGCAGGCAGGCCTTGCGAAGCTCGGCGGGAGGCGCGTAGAGGCCGTCCCGGACCACGTCGGTCCCGCCGACGGTAATGGTTCCGCCGGAGACCGTCTCCAAATGGGTAATGGAGCGAAGCAGGGTAGACTTTCCGGAACCCGAGGGGCCGATCACGGCGAGAACCTCGCCTTGCGAGACGGACAGGGAAATATCCCGTATAACCTCGAGGGAACCGAAAGCCTTGGATAAATGGGCGACTTTGAGGACTTCCACGGAAACGCTCCTTATCGGTAATACGACAGGCGCTTTTCGGCCCGCGCGAAGGCCGCGGAGACGACCCAGTTCATCACGAAGTAAAATACGCCCGCCACGAAGATGGGGAGGGTCGAGAATTGCCGCGCAGAGGCGTTCTGGGCCGCGCGAAAGAGTTCGGCCACGCCGATGGTTTGCGCGAGGGCGGTATCCTTTACCAGGGTAATGACCTCGTTCCCCATGGAGGGAATGATCCGCTTGACCACCTGGGGCAAGATAATCCGAAAGAAGGTTTGGCTCCGGGTAAACCCGAGCACCTTGGCGGCCTCGTATTGTCCCTTGGGTATCGATTCGATCCCGCCGCGGTATATTTCGGCGAAATAGGCGGCGTAATTGATCGAGAAGGCGATGATGACCGCCGCGAAGCGGCCGCTCGAAAGGCCGAAGAGGTAATACGGGGCAAAGTACACGAAGATCAGCTGCAGTATCAGGGGCGTGCCCCGCATCACCAAAAGGTACAGGTTAACAGAGGCGGCCAGGAGGCGGTTTTTGGACATGCGCCCCAGGGCCACCGGCAGGGCGAGCGGTACGGAGATGAGCAAGGTGAGAAAAAAAACCTCCAGGGAAACGACGGTTCCCTGAGCCATCGCCTCGAGCATCTTCAGCATATCGCCTCCTGCGGGTAGCGGAATGGGGTACGGTACGGAAACGGCTTATTTGCCGACGGTGGAAATGTCCGCGCCGAACCACTTGACCGTGATCTTCGCGAGGGTACCGTCGGCGGCCATGGCCTCGAGCTGCCTTTGCACCTCGCCCATGAGCGCAAGGTCGTTTTTGCGGAACCCGACGCCGTAATCCTCGGGGGAAAGGGATTCCGACAGGATGCGGTACGCCTTGCCCGAGCGGTTAATGTTGTCGTTGGCGACCATGAGGTCCATGACGACGGCGTCGACGCCCTTCGCCTCGAGGTCCATGAGGGCGGTCAGGTTGTCCTTGAATTCCACGGAGCCCTTGAGGGAGGCCTTGAAATCGGTCGCGGACTCGAGGGCGTCGGCGGCGGAAGAACCGGCCTGAAGGCCGACGGTCTTGCCCTTTAAGTCGGCGAGGCCCTTCACGGGCGAATCGGCTTTCACCACGAGCACCTGGGCGTTTTTCAGGTAGGGCTTGGTGAAGGCCATGGCTTTTGAGCGCTCCTCGGTAATGGTAAATCCGTTCCAAATGCAGTCGATCTTGCCGGTATTGAGTTCCTGTTCCTTGGCGTTCCAGTCGATGGGCTGAAGGACGAGGGCAACGCCCATGCGCGCGGTCACTTCCTTGGCGAGGTCTACGTCGTAGCCGACGATCTCGTTGTTCTCGTCGCGAAAGCCCATGGGCGGGAAGGCATCGTCCAAGCCAAGGACGAATTTCCCGGAATCCTTCACTTTCTGCAGGGATTTGTCCGCGCCGGGGGCGTCCTTACCTCCCAGGGCGAAAGCCGAGGCGGCGGCGGCGATGGAGCAGGCGATAAAGAGGGCTCTTTTCATGGTATTCTCCAGATGTTTACGATGGTTTTTATCTCGGGCCCGCGTTCACGGGCCCCGTAGGGAGTATACCCAAACGGGCGGTCTCTGTCAGTACGAACATGCGAAAAACCGACCGGAATACGGGGGCGATGCCCTGTTCCCTTTTGTCCTTTTCTGATATAGTGCCTTGACCGATGAGAGATCGGTGGGGAGTGTACCTTGAAAACCAATGAAACCAACCAAGAGGCGAATAGCTTCGCCGAAATGTTCGAAAACAGCCTTGCATCCATGGATAAGCTCAAACCCGGTCAGCCGGTGAAAACCGTTATCGTGTCCATTTCAGGCGACACCGTTTTTCTTGAATTGAGCGGAAAAAGCGAGGGCGTGCTGGATCGCGCCGAACTTACCGACGATAAGGGCCTTCTCACCGTGGAAGAAGGCGACGAAATAACCGCCTACTATCTCGATTCCAAGGGCGGAGTGCCCCGCTTCACCACCAAGATCGCCGGCGACAGCGCCAAAAACGAGATGCTCGAAAACGCCTTCGCCAACGGCATTCCCGTAGAAGGCGCGGTGGAAAAGGAAATAAAGGGCGGATTCGAGGTTAAGATCGGCGGGGCGCGCGCCTTTTGTCCCTTCTCCCAGATGGGCGAAAAGCGGGGCGATCAGAGCGAGTCTCCCGTGGGCAAGCGACTGACCTTCAAAATTCTGGAATATAAGCAAGGCGGCCGCTCCATCCTCGTTTCGAACCGGGCAATCGTCGAGGAAGAGAAGGCAAAGCAGAGGGAAGCGCAAAAGTCGACCCTTGAAGAGGGCATGATCGTCAAGGGAACCGTGAAGTCCCTCCAGAAATTCGGCGCCTTCGTCGAGGTCAACGGCATTCAGGGCCTCCTTCCCATCTCCGAAATCGCCCGCGAGCGGATTAACGAGGTGGGCGACTTCCTTGCCGTGGGTCAGGAGGTGGAGGTGCAGATTATCCGCCTTGACTGGCAAAACGACCGCATCACGCTGAGCCTTAAGTCGCTGCTCGCCGACCCCTGGGAATCGGTAGCCGAAAAATACGCCAAGGGCACCAAGCACGAGGGAACCGTTTCCCGCCTGGCCGCCTTCGGCGCCTTCGTCACCCTGGAAGCGGGCATTGACGGCTTACTGCACGTTTCCGAGATTTCCGGCGGCGTACAGCACGGCGAGGCCAAGAACGAGGTCAAGAGCGGCCAAAAGATCACCGTGGTTATCAAGGACGTGGACGTCAAGAACCGCAAGATATCCCTGCGCACGGTTTCTTCCTTCGAACAGGACAAGGCGGCCCAGTCCTATATGAACGGAAAGGACGACGGCGAAACCTACAATCCCTTCGCGTCGCTTTTGAAGAAGAAATAAGGCGCCCCCGGGCGACTAAACGAGGACCGGCGATGCCCGGTCCTTTTTTTATTGACGGGAAACGGAGTACGAAAGATACTTTAGGGCGGGGGTACCGAACCAGTGAACGAGTCGCGCCGCCGACAGTATCTTCTCGCCGCGCTCTTTCCCCTGACCCTCGCGGGGACGGGTATCGCGATGGGCGCGGGGCGAGGAATCCTCGCGGGGCTGGCCCGAATTCTCCTGTGCCCCAGCGTGCTGCTCCACGATTACGTGGCCGTCGGGGGAATGCCCGCCGCCTTTTTGAACGCGGGAGCCCTCGGGCTTTTATCGGTGGCGCTGCTCGCCTTTCTTCGGATCGACTTGAGCGGGCCCTTTATCGCGGCGTTCCTTACGGTAGTCGGCTTTGCCTTTTTCGGAAAAAACCTCCTGAACGTGTGGCCCGTGGTATTCGGGGTTTGGCTTTTCGCGCGGGTGAACGGGGCTCCCTTTAAGAAATACGCCCTGATCGCGCTGTTCGGCACTACCCTTTCGCCCCTCGTCAGCGCCTTGGCCTTCGAGGGCTGGCTTGATCCGCTCCCGGCCCTCGCCGCGGGCCTTGGCTTCGGGGTCGTCTCCGGTTTCGTGCTCCCGCCCCTCGCCTCGCATATGCTCCGTTTCCACGACGGCTATAATATCTACAACATCGGCTTTACCGGCGGAATCGTGGGCTCGTTCTTAATCGCCCTTCTCCGGGGGTTCGGGTACGACTTCGCGGCCCCGCCCCTCGTCGAGACGGGCGATGACGCGTTCATGAGGCTCTTTATCGTGACCTGCCTGGCACTCGCCGTCGCTTCCGGCCTCTTCGCGAGCCGAAGGGACTGGTCGGCGCTGATTCGCGACGCCAAGCGAATATACGCCTCCACCGGCCGTCTCGTTTCCGATTTTACGGCCATCGGGAGCGTACCCGCCGCCTTGGTGAATATGGGCGTTATGGGACTTATCGCGAGCGCGTACGTGATCCTCCTGGGGGGAACCTTCAACGGGCCGGTCGTGGGCGCCATTCTCACCGTTACGGGGTTCGCGGCCTTCGGAAAGCATCCGCGCAACGCGGTCCCGGTATTGGCCGGCGTGTATATCGCCTCGCTGTTCAAGATTTGGGAAACGGGAACCACGCCGGTGATCATCGCCGCGCTGTTCGGCACGACGCTCGCGCCCATCGCCGGCAGTTTCGGGCCCGTCGCGGGCATACTCGCCGGCTTTTTCCACCTATCGATCGTGCACAACGTCGGCGTGCTCCACGGGGGGGTGAACCTCTATAATAACGGGTTCGCGGGGGGCTTCGTCGCCTCGTTTCTCGTCCCGGTCATCAGCGCCTTCGGGAAAAAGGATACGGACGCATGAACCACGAAATAGACAAGGTAATGAAAATCGCCGACGAATTCGGCTCGTACTTACTGCGCGAATTCCAGGCCGATACCCTTTCCATAGCGATTAACAAAACCGGGGAAGGCTTTACCGTCTCCCTTGAATGCCCGGTGCGCGAAACGGACCGGGGGAAAATCGACGCGCTTCGCGAGAGCCTGACACAGACGCGGAAGCCCGAGCTGGAGGACTATTATTGGCAGCTCGCGGCCGACCCGCTCAATCCCAACGCGCTCCGGATGGTGTCGATCATGTGCGATTCAATCCGGGTAGAACACCGCGACGGCAAAATCGCGCTGGGACTGACCCGGCTCTTCGCCCGCTAACGGGAGAGCCGGGCGAAGAGCCGGGGCCAAGCCCCCGCGCTAATCGCCCGCGGCGCCAAAAATCGAACCCTTAAAAATCGAACCGCAGTTCCAGGTACAGGGAATCTGAATCTTGCGCCGAATCGTTCCCGAACACGCCCAACTGACGAAGCGGGTCGTCGGAGGAACGGAAGGAGCCATGGAGGTTCACGCCGCCCTTGAGGTTCCAGCCGTCGGCCAGGTTATAGGTCCCGCTCACCGTGGCGAGCCAGTCCCGGGCGGCAAGTTCCGTGAGAAACATAGCCTCGCCCTGGAGCGTCTCGTTGAGGAATTTCGCCTGGGCGCGGGCGGCCACGGCCTGTTCGAGGGCGAAGCCCTGTCCGGTATAGAGCTGGGAGGCGTACGTGAGGGCTTGGGCAGGAGGTTCCTCGAAGTTTTGAATCCAGGTGGGCGCCCAGGAAAGGGCGAGGCTCAACCTTCCGTCGAGGAAATTCCTGCTCCCCTGTACCACGCCGGCGAGGGTCGGGTTCTTCTTATAGGGATCGGTTCCCTCGGGATCGTCGGTGAGGGTGTAGGCCCATTCGGCCCTAAGGTCGTAAGGCCCCAGAAAGGTCACGGCGTCGAGTCCGACGATCTGGCGGCGGGTATGACCGAGGGTATCGGGTACGTTCACGAAGATTTCGGGCGGGGGCATGGGCGATACCATCATTCGCGTAAAACCGGTCACGTCCGAGGGATACCGGTCAAGAATCGTGAGATAGCTTACCGAGACGCTCGACTGGCCGAGATAGAAGAGAGCGCGCGCACCTCCTTCTAGGTTTTCCGGCGAAACGCCCGGAATATCCTCCTTGACGAAGCCGCCCATGTCGGGCATGCGGTTAACCGCGGGAATAGGCAGGAAAAGGCCCTGCACCGCGCCGTTTCCGGATGGTAGGTTCCAGGTAACGTTGACCATAGGCACGGGAATTTTCTTTTCGTCGGTCGCCGTGGCGTCGCGGGTGCCCACGTAACGCGGGTTCACGTTGTCCGTGGGATTATTCCCGTCGGCCTGTCCCCACGTCACGATCTGCTGGCCCAGAATGAAGTCAAAATCTCCCGCGTACAGGGAAAGCCAGGCTTCCTTGAGGGAAAGGTCCAACGTTGCCCGGTCGGCGACGGAAGCCGAAAACGAGGCGGGTCCGTACCAGGAGGTTTCGGCGTCGCCTGCGTCGGCGAGGCCGGCGCCGTTCGCGTTCCATTCAAGGGCTACCTTAAAGGCGCCAGTCTCTCCCGCGTCGCCGGAAAGCGCGACGTTGCCCCGAAGGCCCGCGGTGGAAAGCGCGTCGTCTGCGCGGGGAGTCGCCCACGCCGAAGCGGTCACGTAGCCGGAGGGACTGAGGTTCGAAACGAGCGGAGACTCCCCTTCCCCGGCGGCGGGAAGCGCGACGGCGAAACAGAGGGCGGCGGCCGCGAGCGCGGCGGGAACGCGGCGGCTCATCGACCGCGCTCCAGGAAGCGGAGGGTAAAGTACTTTTCTTCCGCCTGGGCGAGGTTTTGGCTCTTGGTAAACTCCCAGAGCGTATTCCCGCCCGATTCGAGGTTATTCATTCGCATGGCCTTGAATTGCCAGTACTTCCCGTCCACCAGCTCGGTGCCCGTAATCTCCAGCCGCTTCACGGCCTTTCCGCCGCGGTCGTAGAACTCGCTTTGGCGGCTCGTGTAGTTGGCCGCGTCGATCCAGCGGATAACGCGCCCGTAGCCGTATTTTTCGATCGTCTTGTCGCCGGTCGCGTCGTACTGTATTTTCCAGCATTTCGCGCCGCCCAGGGTTTCTTCGCCGATCAGCTTTACCGCGAAATCGGCGCGGTCGAGCGTCCCGATATCGGCGTAGCTGAAGTCCGAGCCGAGGAAGGCGCCGGTTTTGGAATCTCCGCCGGAGGCGCCGATGGTCCGCACCTTTCGGAGCGCCGGGATATAGATAGCCTGTTCGTCCGGCTTGGCCGCGTCCTTCCAGTCGATCGTGAGAAAGCGCGTATCGCGCACGTCGGCGGGCGCGGTAAAGACCATCATCTGCTTGTTGTACTCGCCCTCGGCGTAGGCGGTCCAGGCCTGAATTTCCCGGGTGCGCGACTGTCCGGCCTTATTGGTAATGACCATGCGCATCTCGGCGACGGACGCCGCGGGACGGGGCATATTCTCGTTTTTATCCAAGATGCTCCCCAGGTCTTCGGCGGCCGCCGAAAACGGGACAAGGGCGAGGGCGAGGGCGAGGGCGGCCATGGCCGCGACGCGCGCGCGAATACCGTTTTGGTTCTGTCTTTTCATTTCACGTTCTCCTCTGTGCTTATTCGTTCGCCGTCATTCCGGGGATCGGCGAACCGGGGCTTGAAGATGAGTATCGTCGCGGGCAGCAACGTCAGGGCGAAGCTCGAGGCGACGATCATGATAAGCGCCATGAGGGCGCCCATGTACGTATTTCCGCGGATGCTGCTCGCGGTCAGGGCGAGAAAGCCCCCGGCCACCGCCGCCGCGTTGAACACGATGCCCTTTCCGGTGGTTCCCATGGTGGCGACCACCGCGTCGCCGGGATTGAGGCTTTCGCGCATAAGCCGGTACCGCTCCATAAAGTGGAGGGTATAGTCTATGCCGATGCCGATCGCGATGGAGGCGATGGTAGCGGTGGAAATGTCCACCGGGATTCCCGCGAAACCCATAACGCCGAAATTGATCGTCAGGGAAGCGGTCAGGGGAACGATGGAAACCAGTCCCTCGGACAGGCTCCGCCCCTTGAGGGAAATCATGAGGAATATGATCGCCAGGGAGGTCAGGATGGACCAAATCTGGGTTTTTACCAAGAGATCCATGATGGTCAGGTTGAGCGCGGCGAGCCCGGTGATATCGGCCCGGGTTCCCTCGGGGAAATTCGCGGATATCCATGACCGGGCGATCGTTTGTACCTGGCGCGACACGGTCGAGCTTCCCGTGCGGAGAAAGACGTTTACGCGCGCCGTTTGCCTCGGGTTATCGATAAAGGCCTCTATATCTTCGGGATCGCCGGAGTTCTCGTATTGGAACACGAGCTGGCCGGCGAATATCCTTCCGGGAACCAGGTCCACGGCAGTACCCCGGGCCAGATCGATCCGCCGTTCCATGCCGTCGCGGGTAATGGTCGCCGCGTTGCCTTCGCGGATATAGGTTTCAGCCTGTCCCGGGCCGTACGTCGCCAGAAGGTCGCCCCAGTCGGAATCGATTTCCCTGAGCTCCTCGCCCGCAAGTACGTACCGCTCGGTGGTCACCGGCACTTCCGTAACCGCGTCGGGAACCTTTTCCCACGCGGGATCGTCCCCGTGAAGGGCCTTGTTCAGCCCTTTCACGAAGGTAACGATGGACTGCGTTCCCCCCACGAGGTCTTCCGCACCCTCATAGCCTTTTTGGCCCGGCTCGTACACCTTTTTTCCCGTGAAGCGCAGACCCGAAAGCAGCGTTTCAAGGCCGTCCATGGACTGAAGCACGTCGGAGTCGAGGATAGCGCCCTCTTCGGCGGCTTTCACCACCACCGTCATCAGGGTGATTCCCGTGAAGTTCTCGTTAAAATATTCCGAGGATTCCCGGATATCGGTGCCCCGCTTGAAGGATTCTACCGTGTTGGTCTCGAAAACGATCCGGGGAATGGCCGTCGCGGCGAGAGCCACTATGGCCAGGGACGCGACGAACACGGGCACGGGTTTGGCCGCCGTAATTTTGCCGATCCCGACCAAAAGAGCGCCGAGTTTGCCGGACGGGCCTTCCTTGACCGCGCGGAGGCGGGGGGGCTTCAGCAGCGCCAGGACCGCGGGCGTGAAGGTTATGGACAAGAGAAGCGCGAACAGTATGCCGAGCGCGGCGAGGAGCCCGTACACCCGCAGGGCGACTATCGAAGAAACCGCCAAGGAAGCGAAGCCGACGATCGTGGTAAGCGCGGCGAAGAGGATGGGAATGGCAACGTGCCCCAGGGTGGACACGATCGCCTTCGGCCGATCGCCGTCGGCTGCCATGTCCTCGTAGTAACGGTTAATCACGTGGATGGCGTAGGCCGTTCCCACGGCGATCAGGATTATGGGCAGCACCATGGTGGCCATGGATATCGACTGACCGGTCCATCCCATGAATCCCATGGCCATGACCGTGGCCATAATCACGTTGCTCAGCGGCAACAGCACGCCGCGCAGGGTTCTGAAGCTCAGGAAGAGTATGAGGATAATGAGGACGATCACGACCGGGAACAGCGTGGCGAGATCCTTGATCATCAGCTTGCCCACCACGCTCGAAACGGCCTTGGAACCCGAAACGTATGCCTTGCCGTCGGCAGTATGGGGCATGAGGTCAATGGCGGCCATAACGCGGTCATACATGGCGACTTGCGAATTCTCTACCCGTACGGTACCGCCCGTATCCTTCAGCGCGGCCTTCGCCGCCTTCCCGAACGCGGCTATATCGGCGCCTTCGCCCGGCCGCACGAGCAGGGTTACACCGCCCTTCACGGCGTCCATGCGCTGGCCGTAGCCCGCGGCCGCCTCGAATACGTCTTGGGAAACGTCTGACCGGTACACGCGGAATTTCCCGTCGGCGGAATTTCCCTCCGCCAGGCCGCGAAGCGCCTCGATCGCGGATTCGAGGATCGGGCCTTCGGCGGTTTCCGGGAAGGAGACCACGAGCCGGGGCCTGCGCCGGGTATCCGCCGAGGGATCCACGCTCACCATCAGGCAGGTAGCGAGCCCGTCGCGGCCCACCAAGGCTTCCGCCATGCCGCTTTTTTCGATACGGGCTCGAAACGCCGCTGACTCCTCGGCGGAGGCCGGAACGCCCCGCATGGCCCGCTCGATCACGATTCCCTCATCGGTACCGGTAATCATGGTCGCGTTGGAAAGCGACAGCACGCTTTTCACGTCTTCCATGGCGGCGAACCTGTCGGTCCAGTCGGCCGCCTGCGAAAGGGACTCCGGGGAGTATACGCCCCGGGAATCGGAGAAGGCGACGACCAATACGTCATTCGCGGGAAAAACCTTGCCGACCTCGTCGAAGAACGCTTTCTCCGGAATGGTATTCGGTATGTCGTCGGTCATGTCCGCGTCCATCGTCAGGCGGGACATTCCCGCGCCAAGGGCAAGGGTGAGCGCGACGGCCGCGACGATTATCCCGACGGGATACCGCACTATGAACTGACCCAGTGCCGTAAAGAGCTTTTTCATCGACTGATTCCTTTCAAAATTATTTCCGCGGCTATATCGTACGCCGCGGGATCTATGGCGCCCCGACCCGTTTGCGCGTCGAGGGTAAGAATTATTCCGTTCAGCATCCCGGCGATGATGAGCGACAGGGTATAGGGATCCCCGGAGCGAAAACACCCCGAGTCGACCCCTTCGCGAATCGTGTCCATGATCATGGCCGGTATTTCCGAAATCATGCGGGATATCTCCGCCACCCTCTCAGGATCATGAATCCGCGATAATATGCCCTTCATGCCGTTATGCAGGGTAAAAAAACCGCGCTCTAACGAAGAGCCGTTGAGGGTGTAACGCACCAAATCCCTGATTTTTTCCTCGGGTGTCTTCTGAGAGCCGCAAATCGCCCCAATGTCTTCCTTGGATTTGGAAAGAATAGAGACGCAAAAGGAAGCGACCAAGGCTTCCTTGCTTTTGTAGTAGTAATATATTGCCTGTTTCGTATAACCCAGCCGTTCGGCCACGGCCTCGAGGGTCGTATGCTCGAACCCGCGCTCGAGGAATACTTCCAGCGCCGCCTTCTCGATGAGTTTAAGCTTGGTATCGAATCTCGCCTCGTTCATAAAAGTATTTTAACCACTGTTAAATTATTTGACAAGAGGTAAAATACATGGGCTCCCCGAGATTCCGGGACAACGACTTCGCGCGCCTGTACAGGAGACCGTCCCCCTGCTACACTGAGGGGCATGGACTCGACCGCGGACCGCCCCTCCGACGATATCCTCAAAAAGGTAAAGAAGCTCATGGCCCTGGGAACCTCGCCCAGCGAGGCGGAAGCGGCCTCGGCCCTCGAGAAGGCGCGCGTACTCCTCGCGCGGTACGGTTTATCGCTCGCGGACGTTGACGCGCGCCAAAGCGAGATCGTGGAAGGCGTGCTCCTGGAAAAGAAACGGCTGCGCTCGTGGGAACAGTACCTCATTCGGGTCGTTTCGCAATGCACCTTTACGCAGGCCCTCACGGTTCAGCGGGGAGATATCCGGCAGGTATTAATTATCGGTCGGGAAGTGAACGCCCGCTCCGCAGCGGAGCTTTTCGCCTACCTTCACCGGGCTATACTCATTCTCGCGCGGGAACACGGCAAGACGGTGGACCATCTCGACAGTTTCAGGATAGGCGCGGTAATGCGTATCGGCGAGCGGCTCGCGGCCATGGACGGGGAATCGGCGCGGGAAGGAAAAACGGCGCCCGACGACCGGCAGCTTACCGTTCTCATGACTGCCACGGCCAATCGGGAAAACGCCGCGTTTATCGGGGAGAAATACGGGAAAACCCGCACGAAAAAAGTCGGGCGCCGCGTGCACGGGGAGTCTTACGACCGCGGGCTTGCCGCCGGCGACGGGGTATCGCTCCGCCGGCAGATCAAGGGGTGATCCCGCGGCGCCAATACCCTTCTTCGGTCAGTATTTCGGTTTTCTGGGGGAGACCGTTCCCTCCCGGCCGAGCGTTTCTACCATCTCGTCAAGCCGGTCTTGGTCGAAAAAATTAGCATGATGTTCGGACGTCACGGACGTTTCCGTTTCCACGTGCTTGAGCGGGCACCAGCTCGACTCGATCTGCTCAAGATTGGCCGCAAGGGAATAGGCGTACACCTTCGCCCCGCGGATAAGCGCGCGAAGGGGCGCCGAATGCGCGCCGGCGTAGTTCGACTCCTTGAGCTCCCTGGCGATCTCCCCCAGTTTCACGATGTGCATCCCCAAAAACAGGGCAATGACGATAAACAGAACCTTGCTCAAAATGAAGCTGAAAAAGAGGAATACCGCGAGACACAGGGCATAAAGCGCGACGATTACCTTCGCGAAGGCGTTCCCCTTCCGGAAATCAGCCTTCGCCATCTCGTCGAGCTCGTCGTTCCACATCTTCGCCGTCCCGTTCGCGTAGGCGCAAAACTGGCAGTTGAGCCGGTCGAAGGCGCGCATGCGGCGCACCTTGCCCCGGTCAAAGAGCATGTAATCGCCGACGCGGAACTTCTTGAGGGCGAAAAGGGGCGCGAGCATCACGCGGTAGAGAACCGCGATGACCGTTAAGTGGAGCATAATAAACTCGAAGATGCTCAAATACTGAAGGAAACCGCCAATAAAGGTGCGGATAAACCCGATGCGCTTAACGTGCGTCCAAAATATGGAAGCCGCGATATGCGGGCGCCTGTCAGCAGAGAAAGCGTTACCCACTCCCGTTCCGTCTTTCATGATGTACTCCTACTATCCTGATCGTGTCTCCCCGAAAGAAGATCCGTTGTCATATCAGACACGGCTCCCTGCCGGCGGTTTCAAGAATCCCGATCGATTTTCCCTTGGCGCGAGGCAGCCCGGCCGTAGCCGAGGCGCGCGGCCGAAGGACGCGCCTTAAAAAAAAAAGCCGCGAACCAAACGGCCCGCGGCTTTCATTTTTTGCCTGCCCCGAACCTTTCGGACCGGGACAAAAGCGGTTATTTCTTCATCGCCTCAGAAATGGCCACGGCCACGGAAACGGAGGCGCCGACCATCGGGTTGTTACCCATGCCGATCAGGCCCATCATCTCGACGTGGGCGGGAACCGAGGAGGAACCCGCGAACTGGGCGTCGGAGTGCATGCGGCCCATGGTGTCGGTCATGCCGTAGCTGGCGGGACCGGCGGCCATGTTGTCCGGGTGCAGGGTGCGTCCGGTACCGCCGCCGGAGGCGACGGAGAAGTACTTCTTGCCCTTGTCGGTGGTTTCCTTCTTGTAGGTACCGGCGACGGGGTGCTGGAAGCGGGTCGGGTTGGTGGAATTTCCGGTGATCGAAACGTCCACGCCTTCCTTCCACATCACCGCCACGCCCTCGCGAACGTCGTCGGCGCCGTACACGCGGACCGCGGCGCGCTCGCCCTCGGAGTACTTGTACTCCTTGACTACTTTAAGTTCGCTGGTGTAGTAGTCGAACTGGGTCTGCACGTAGGTGAAGCCGTTGATGCGGCTGATGATCTGGGCGGCGTCCTTACCGAGTCCGTTCAGGCACACCTTGAGGGGGGTCTTGCGGGCGCGGTTGGCGCTGCGGGCGATGCCGATGGCGCCCTCGGCGGCGGCGAAGGACTCGTGGCCGGCGAGGAAGCAGAAGCACTGGGTCTCGTCGGAGAGGAGCATCGCGGCCAGGTTACCGTGACCGAGGCCGACCTTGCGGTCGTCGGCGACGGAACCGGGGATACAGAAGGCCTGGAGGCCCTCGCCCAGGGTCTTGGCGACGTCGACCGCGGTCTTGTCGCCCTTCTTGATCGCCATGGCGGCGCCCACGATGTAGGCCCACTTGGCGTTCTCGAAGCAGATCGGCTGAATGCCGGCGACGATGCCGCCGACGTCCACGCCCGCGTCGTCGCAAACCTTCTTGGCTTCTTCGACGGAATTGATGCCGTATTTCTTCAGCGCGGGAAGAATCTGGTCGATTCTGCGCTCGTAGCTTTCAAACAATGCTGCCATTTGTTCCTCCCTCCCTTACTCGTGCCTGGGGTCGACGTACTTGGCGGCTTCGGCGAAGCGGCCGTAGGTTCCCTTCGCCTTGGCGAGGGCCTCGTTGGCGTCGACTCCCTTCTTGATCGCGTCCATCATCTTGCCGAGGCTCACGAACTCGTAACCGATGATAGCGCCCTCTTTGTCCACCGCGAGGCGGGTGACGTAGCCCTCGGCCATCTCGAGATAGCGGGGTCCCTTCTTCAGGGTGGCGAACATGGTGCCCACCTGGCTGCGGAGTCCCTTACCGAGGTCCTCGAGCCCGGCGCCGATCGGCAGGCCGCCCTCGGAGAAGGCGGACTGGCTGCGGCCGTAAATGATCTGGAGGAACAGCTCGCGCATGGCGGTGTTGATCGCGTCGCACACCAGGTCGGTGTTCATCGCCTCGATGATCGTCTTGCCGATGAGGATCTCGGCGGCCATGGCGGCGGAGTGGGTCATGCCCGAGCAGCCGATGGTCTCGACCAGGGCTTCCTGAATCACGCCTTCCTTAATGTTGAGGGAAAGCTTGCAAGCGCCCTGCTGGGGAGCGCACCAGCCCACGCCGTGGGTGAAGCCGGAAATGTCCTTCACTTCCTTCGCCTGCACCCATTTTCCCTCCTGCGGGATGGGCGCCGGGCCGTGATACGCGGCCTTGGCGAGAGGACACATGTGTTCCACTTCTGCCGAATACATCATGTTCGTTCTCCTGATTGAATGGTATTGAAAACCTGAGAAAAGGTCGTTCAAGTCGTTTATTGGGGGTTAGTATATAAAATTATCGAATGCTGTTCTAGGGGGAGCGGAGGAATCGCCCATCGCCGGAGGGTGAGTCGGCACATGCGCGCGCGGGCGGACGGGAGGGAGCCCCGTCGCTAAGTCCTCGTCGTGCCGGACATTCGTCCGGCCCTCCTGCGGAACCGCTCAGGGGCGGTCCCTCCCTTATGGCCCGCGCGCGGCTTGGTACGAACCTACGGCGATGGGCGTCGGGTCGCTTCCGCCTTCACACGCCATATGGGGAGCGTTTCAGACGCGGCTCCCCCTCGGCCGCACATGGTTGCGGCCTACCCCCACTCCGGGCCAGGGACAGACCCCCACGTTTCCGCCTTCATTCGCGGTATGTTGGGGGGCGCTCTTCTATGGAAACGTACGTGTAGGGGCGTTCCTCAAAATACCGGCGGCTGTCCCAAGGGGCCCAGGAAACGTCCGCCTGGTCGTGCATGGCCATGAGCTTGACCCAGGGACCGTGGACGCCGGGATCGATCAGGTTGGTATCCACCCGTATCCAGCGGCCGCCGATGCGAACCTCATTGAAAAAATGATCGGCAATGGTTCCCCGGCCGCTTTCCTGGTCCAAGAAGGATCCCGGGGGAACGGAAGAGACGTCGACCCTCGTACCGTCGGTTTTTATCGAATAAAAAAGCGGTATGGTAAAGACCGTCCGCT
Organism: Spirochaetota bacterium; assembly: GCA_023443865.1. Lineage (GTDB taxonomy): Bacteria > Spirochaetota > Spirochaetia > Treponematales > Treponemataceae > Teretinema. The sequence goes on from JAEZST010000006.1 coordinate 131,276, forward strand.
CTTCCAACCCCGCGGCCCTGAAAAGCGCGCCCCGAAGCGTGGCCGAGGAGGAGCACGCGCCATGAGTCTTCCGCTCAAACATGCCGGCGGCGAAAAACTGCCTGGCCAAAAGCTCATCCATCGAGTAAGTACTGGGCAGGCCGCCGTAGTTTTGGGCATGGCCGCCGGATCCGTCGGTATAATATTGGAACTGAAGCGGGAAATCTATTGAGTAGCCCAAATCCCCGCGCAGGTCCTCGTACCGGAACGAGTTGAAAAACCGCTGCACCGAAAGCACGGCCTGAAGGTCCGTCCGCGCGCCGGATGTTACATCGAGGAGACGCCGTTCCATGGCGCTATCGTAGTTCTTGGCGAAGGTCGGCGCCGTGAATTCGTTCTTCGTCGGCCCATAGGGCGCGGGGCACAGAAGCTCCTTCGCGTCGGGATACAGTACCGCCTCGATTCGATCGACGCCGGCGGCGATATTCCCGATATATCGGGCGTCCTGGTAAAAATCGTTCATGTCCGCCAGGGAATAGGGAGGGCGAAGGTCCATAACCGCGACGTAGGTTCGGGTATATTCCCGCCGCTCCGCCCAATCGCCGTCGGTTAAGCCGTCGCTGTCGGTGTCGGCCTTTGCCTTGTCCGTCCGGTACTTGTTGTCTTCATCGTAATCGGTAAGCCCGTCGCCGTCGGTATCGCGCCCGTAATCCGGGGGAGTGCCGGCCGGTAGGGAACGCAAGGCGGCGGCCTTACATAGGTTCGGGTAATAATCGTTAGGCGGTACGTCCGCGAGTATCGGGGGAATAAAGAGGCCATAGGTCAGGACGGTTACGATCCCAATGCCCCAAAAAGCGACTCGCCGCTTATTCATAATTGAGCACCACCCGCGGCAGCGTCTGCGCGAGCCTCGTCCGGAACTCGTAAACCAGGGTCATGGATTCTCCCTTCAGAAGGGGCCGATTCACGGAAAGAACGAAGGTATAGTCATCGGTCCATTCCTTACGGGAAAAGTCAATCGGAACGTCCCCCTCCCAGCTCACCGAATGGGAGGTTAGCGCGGCATAACCGGTGTCCATGGGCTGGGCGAAGCGGATGCTCACCCTATTCCCGTTCCGCGCGAGGCTATCGCGGGAAGTGGCGTCGGGAAGGATATCCTCAACCCAGGCTTGCCGTTCGTAAAACGACGGTTCTATAAGCGGCTTCTCATTCGGCCTGGGCGAGAATAACCGACTGACAGTCGATTTGGGCGATTGCCCGGATAGTAAGGAAATAAATATCCAAAACCAAAACAGAAGAAACAGGGAAAGAAAAATAAAGAAGCCGCGAAGATATCCCTTACCGGTCATTTCTTTTCCCTATCTATAACGTATTCCAGTCAATCTCGATAGAGCAGCACTCGGCGTCGAGCGAATAAAGCGAATGGAGGGTCCGCGAGCCGGAAAGGCCGCCCTCAGAAGGGCCGCCCTCAGAAGGGCCGCCCTCAGAAGGGCCGCAACCGGGAAGGATGAGGGTTTCGACCCGCCCCTCGGCGCCATGGGCCACTTCTTTCCGGTATTGCACCATGACCCGCGAAGGCTCATGGCCGAAAAGATAGTCCTCCGGAAGGGAATCCAGGGCCCATCCGATAAAGCAAAGGTTGTTTACGTGCAGATTGGTGTCGATATCCCCGTTCGAGGCGGTAAAGGCGCGAACGGAAGGCTCGCTAGAGCCCTCTTCCGCGCCGCGGGAGCCCCGCACGTCAGCGATGGTGACGCACCGCGAGGCGCTCTCCGGACTCACGCCGAAGCGATCCCACTGTTCTTGGGGAATGCGCATGGGCCGCCTCTTGTCGGTATCCACGAGAATCCAGTTCGCCCGAGCCTCCACGAGGACGGTACCGTCCGGGTCGGTCACGGTGAACTCACGGTCCGCGAAGAAGGATTTCATTCCGTTGATCCGGGTATGAACGGTCACGGTATCCCCGAAGCGGGGAAGAGACCGTATCCGAACGTCCCACTTCACGAGCATCCATCCGCAGCGGTTGGACTCGTAATAATCAAGTCCCATCCCGCGGGCCTCGCTATGGAGGATCGCGATATCCTCGAGGTAGCCCAACAGGGCAAGAAGCGAAAGCTTTCGCGACGGTCCGATCTCGTAATAATGGACGAAATACTGTCGCATAAATTCCATGGATGTCCCCTTTTTTAATTAATATTTTACGGTGAATACGCGATTCGCTTACCCTTCCCTCACGGGTTTCTCACGGGTTGGTGCGATACTGCCTCCCATCGGGAGGTACAGCATGCGTATAGCCTTTTCCATAAACGGCGAGGGCCGCGGCCATTTTTCGCGGGCCGTCGCCCTCGCGGAAATCCTCGGCGCCCGGCACGAAATCACGTTTTGGGCCCCGGAACACCTGACGGCCGAGCTCCGCGGGCGTTTCCCCGACTGCGGCGTGTATAGCATACCATATTTCGCCTTCGTGCAAAACGGTTTCACGGTGGATTACGTAAAAACCGCCCTGGCGAACGCGGGGCTCCTTTTCGGCGCGACGGGTACCGGCGCCGAGATCGCCAGAAGAATGAAAGACGCCCGGGTTGAAGCGGTGGTTTCCGACTTTGAGCCCTTCGCCGCCCGCTCGGCGAAGCTATTGGGCATTCCGGTCCTCCAGCTCAATCATCCCGGGGTAGTGCTCCGCTCCTTCAGCCTCGGTTTCGGCGCTATCGTGGCCCGGCTCGTATCCCGGTACATGATGGCCCGTTCGGACCGCACCGTCATCTGCTCCTTCTTCGACGGCGACGTCGGGCCCATCGTGCGGAAGGAATTGCGGGAACGGGAAGCGGTCTCCGGGGAGCACGTGGCGGTGTACCTGAAGCCCCTGTATCGGGATACCCTCTTTCCGCTCCTGGAACGCCTGGGGAAAGACCGTTTCAGGATCTTTCCCGACCCACGGGCCGATTACGCGGAAACACTTCTTTCATGCCGCGCCCTCGTCTCTCCGGCGGGCCATCAGAGCATTTCCGAAGCCCTCGCCCTCGGAAAGCCGGTGCTGGCGATACCGGTGCAAGGCCAATACGAGCAGGAACTGAACGCCCGTAAACTCCGCGCAACCGGGTTCGGTGACTGGTGCCGCCACGGAGACCTTCACCGAAAGCTGCCCGACTTCCTGGACAGCCTCGAAACGTACGAAAAGGCCATCGCGCTCTCCCGCGCGTCTGCCGCGGGCGAAGGTGAAAGGCGCTCGTCCTGCCGGGACGAAACCGAACGGGCGGCGCTCATGGTCGAGCTTTTTTGCGCCGAGTCGCGACGCAGGCCGGAATGGAAAAGAAGGCCCCTCCTCGCGGCCGTGCTCCTCAACGGGATGAATTAAGGCGGCGGCCGAAGCGTCCCGGCCGAAAAGCCCGGCGAATCGCGCTTACTGAATAGTGTCGGCGAATCGCGCTTACCGAAACGCGCGGGCTGCCGCGTACCTGCCTCGCGCGAATTGTATTGGCCCCGTGAGGTCGGTATACTGACGGTATGTACTCACTCCGTTCCGCCCGCGCCGCCGGCGCTTTCGCTGCATTGGCCTGCGCGGGGCTATTGTCCCTCGCCTCCTGCGCCACCGCGCCCGAACTCGGCGTCAACCGGGTACGGCGCTTCGATCTAACCGCGTCGCCGGGGCTTACCGCGCCCTATCGGATCGCCTTCGTCTCCGATATCCATTTGGGGAATAATTTTTCGGTAAAGCGGTTCCGCCGCCTCATCGATTCCATAAACGCGGAGCGCCCGGACTGTATCCTGATCGGCGGCGACGACACCCTGAGCGCCGCCCAAATAGACGACTTCGCGCGGGAGGCGGCGAGGCTTTACGCGCCCGACGGGGTGTACGCAAGCCTGGGCAACCACGATTTTTATAACGGGCGAGAGCGCACCGTCGAAACCCTCCGGGCCGCGGGCATAGTCGTGCTCCAAGACACCCTCGTAAAACTCCCGGGAGGCCTGGCCATCGCCGGTATCGGCGATTTTCGCGACGCCTTTCCCGACATGGCGCGCTTCCGGGATATCCTCGAAACCGAACCGTACACGGTTCTGATCAGCCATAATCCGGATTTTGCCGAAAAGCTTCCCCCCGCGGATCTACGGTATTTCGACCTGATCGTCTCTGGCCATACGCACGGCGGGCAAATCACCTTTTTTGGTTACGCGCCCGTCCTACCCTCGGAATACGGCCAAAAATACCGGAGCGGCCTTATCAGAAAGGGAGAAACCCCGGTTATCGTCTCCAACGGTGCGGGTTTCGGGGGGAATCTTCTCCGGTTCCGGATCTTCGCTCCCTCTGACTTTCTAGTAATTACCCTCAATCCCCAAAACTGAGCGAGCACTTCCCCGCGGACAGTTCCGTCATTTCCGCCGACAGCCTGTCCGCGCGGTCGCTCCGCACCCGGCCCCCGAGCTCTACGTCCGTGGCGAAACGCTCTTCCCGTATCTCGGCCCCAAGCGCCTCAAGGAGCCTTTTCGCCCGCTCGTACAGGTCATACCCCAGGCCGAGGCGGAACGATCGGGTTTCGACCAATTCCACGGGCTCCGTTTCCGCGACAACGGCCTTGGCGGCCTCGGTATAGGCCTTCACGAGACCGCCCGTTCCCAAGAGTGTGCCGCCGAACCAGCGGGTCACGGTAAGCATGGCGTTCGTAAGTCCCGAGCCCTTCAATACCTCGAGAACCGGCCTTCCCGCCGTTCCCGAGGGCTCCCCGTCGTCGGAGCAGCCCAGCGTCCCCCCGGTTTTCCCGACGGAGAAGGCATGGACCACGTGGGCGGCGTCGGCGTATTTTTCCTTTTGGGCCTTCAGGAACGCTCGCGCCTGCTCTTGCGAGGAGACCGGGACCAATTCGGCGAGAAACCGGGAGCGTTTTATCTCTATTTCGGCGACTGCCGGACCCGCGGGGACGTTCACGAGGCTGTTTTCTCCTGCATCGCGGCCGTCACTTCGAGGTCATGTTGACGATATCGGTCCAGTCCGGGGCGGTACCGTTCTTGATGAGGCCCTTTACGCGCTCGAGGAATATCCGGGACGCGTCGTCTTCCGGGTCCAGCTCGACGCACTTGGTAAAGAAAAGCAGCGCGTCGCCGAAACGCTTTTCCCGGTACGCGTCGATCGCCGCGTTGAATTTATCGGCGAGGGCGACCTGCCTGCCCGAGGCCTCGGCGCGAACGCCCATAATATTGTACAGCTGTACCGGGGTTTCGATTCCCACTACCCTCACCCGGTCCAGTTTCCGGCCGAGGAACATTCCGTCGGTAGCGTTCCAGGTAGTCTCCGAAACCAGAATCCAGGTGCCGTATTGCTTGTTTACGCCCTCCAGCCGGGCCGCGAGGTTCACGTCGTTCCCCATGATCGTATAGTTCATCTTGTTGTCCGTGCCCATGTTGCCCACGACCATCGGCCCCGTGTTAATCCCGATCCGCGTATACACGGGCATGGGCGTGAAGTTCGAGGCCAGCATGTCGTCGTTCAGCTGTTTTTCGGCCTGCTTCATGCGCACCGCGGCGAGACAGGCCCGCTTCGCGTGGTCGCTCAGGTCGATGGGCGCGCCGAAGAACGAAACGATGGCGTCGCCGATATACTTGTCGATCGTCCCCTTTTGCTCCAGCACGATATCGCTCATCAAGGTGAGGTACCGATTAAGAATCTCGACCAGATGTTCGGGCGTTACCTTCTCCGAAAGGGTCGAAAAGCTCTTTATGTCGGTAAACAGGGCGGTAATGTGCTTTTCCTGGCCGCCGAGTTTCAAGAGGCTCGGGTCAGCGACGATCTGGTTAACCACGTCCGAGGAAAGGTACATGGTGAAAGCCTTTCGCAAAAAGCTCTTTTCCTGTTCCGAAAACACGAACCGGAGAATGGAAACCAAAAGGAAGGTAAACGAGACGGTAAGGAGCGGCACGAAGAGCTGGAGATAGATCCGGGTAAGCGCCATGATCGCGGCTATCGCGACGAAGACCGCCACCATGGAAAGCAGGCCGTACGCGATGCGGCCGCGCAGGCTTTTAATTCTGCGGAACGCGAGGGCGCTTGCCAGCGCGAGGAAAAAGGCGATGATCCAGGAGCCCCATCGCGGCACGGGGACGATAAACTGCCCGGTCATGATCGTATTGTAGATATTCGCGTGGGTACCGACGTTCGGGTAGCGCTGGTGGAACGGGTTATTGCCCATATCCGAGGTTCCCGTCGCGCTGTTTCCGATTATCGAGAACGAACCCGAGCATATCGCCTCGAGCTTTTTGACATGGTCCATGTACGCCGCGTATTGCTCGTTATAAACCTTAAAATTGGAACGCACGGTTTCCTCGAAGTCGCGTAAGGCCGGGTCGCCGCCGGCGTCGATCACCCGTTCCACCGTCTCGTAGATCTCCGCGTCGAAACCGCCCGACAAAAATTCCCCGTAATCTGAGAAAAAGACCTTTCTGGCCTCGAAATACGCCGAAAAATCATCGCGGCCGCCCTCGAGCAGGGCCGCTTTCCACGAAACGATATCCTTCCAGGAACCGCGAAGCCAAAGAACCGCGTCATGATACCCGAGATATCCCTCGGCGGTTCTTACGTTGAGCCCCTCAATCGCCGTCAGATTGTCGATCAACTGCTGTTCCATTTCGTCGGCCAGGGTAAAATCGTAGGAAGAAAGGTGCTTGAAGCTGTCGTTGGAGCGGTTCAGGGCGTCCTGATAGGGTTTCTTGAGCCAATTGATAACGAACCGACCGTCTTCGTCCAGGGGTATTCGAATATTCGCCCGCTTTCCCGAAGCTGGATCGGCGGGATCAAGGGCGTTTTCCAATACCAGGGAATAGCGGTCGCGCACGACCGCCTCGGGTTCGAGCAGGTTGAGCATCGGGGCGAATACGAGCTGTCCGAAATACTTGCCCTCATACCCGGTCAGGAGCTCGACCCGTCGCCGGATACCGTCCTCGTCAATGATAACGTTCGGAAAGCCCGCCCCGGCGGCTTCCTGCAGGAGGATCAAAATGGCGGGGGTAATGCCCTCCGCGGCTTTGTTGCTATCCCGGAATTTGCGGTTCTCCGCGAGAAAGCGGCCCAGGGGATCCGAAACGTCGCTCCTGAGGATTTTGTCCAGGGCAAAGGCCTTCGCCCCGTCCAAATCGTCGTTTCCCGTGAGCTTGGTATTGTTAATGGTAAGGTACGCGTTGCCGAAAAACCGGATCGCCTTGGCGAAGTATTCGTCGTTGTCCCGGAAAATGTTCCCGGTGACCGACGAGGATAATTCATCGAGCCGTTGCCCAAGGTAGCCGGTCATGTCGGAACCGACCTCGCGTACGGCGGTCAGGGGAATGTTCTTGTCCGCCACGGCCTCGGCAAATTGGCCGACGTATTCCACCACCTCGCCCTTCGTGGCGGAGTATTCCTCGGGAAAAACGTCTTTCACGTAGGCGCGGTTCACCCCGGCCTGACCGGGGGTCAGGTACTCGATATCGAATACCACCGCCTTTCCGCCCAATTCGCGCATGCGGATCAGCACGTCCGCCAGAATGTCACGGGTCCACGGCCAGGCGCCGATTTCCTCAATGGCCCGGTCGTCGATATCGATCAGCAACACGTCGTCCCGTTCAGCGGGCGCGGGTTTCAGGGCAAGCAGGGTATCGTACATATTGTACTCGAATTTTAAGCCCGTCTCGGTAAGGGACAGGGCGATAAAGGCGATCAGGGTGGAAAAGGCAACCAAATATTCGAGTTTCTTCTTCATGAAATCCAAAAACAGGGAGCTTTTTTCTTTATGCATGACTTCTCCTGCGGCAATTATATAGTATCATTATATATCCATGGGGCGAAAAACCGCAAAGGGAGTGTCCTGCCCCCTAAAATGGGTTATAGTGAAAGGAGGACACAACCGGGTCCCGGAAGGTGCCGGGGCACACGGAACGCAAAGCCTGACGGGCTAAACCGTTCAAAACCGTTTCAAGGGGATTATGTATGGGATTAAAAAAAGGGCCGATCCTGGGTATGCTCGCTCTCGTATCTCTTTTCGGGGCCAACGCCGAGGTGTTGACCTGGAAGGCGAATACCGGACAGCAGTACGAAACCAGGGTAACGGTCAAAGAATACGTCACCGGACTGGACTCCATCACGAGTCAGCCCGTCACCGTGACCGACGCCGCGCCGTTCCAAGAGGCGGCCGCGCAAAACCAAAGCACCATTTCGCGCTTACGGCACTTGATAACCTTTCCGCGCAATTCGCTGGAAACGGGAAATACCTGGGAAGGCGCGGTTGAGATCGCGTATGACCTATCCGGTTTCGGCCTGAAAGAAGCGCTATCGGTCACCATTCCCGTTACCTACACCTATCGCGGCATGGTGGAACTGGAGGGTAAGCCCTACTACCGCGTGACGGGCAAGTGGATTCCCTTTTACGTTTTCCCCGAAAAGGACGCAAAACGCTCAAACCTCGAGCGGTTAAGCGGCGTTTCCACCATCGACTTTTTATGGGATAACCGTTCCGGTTCCCCGAAACGGTCAAACGTCATAGAAGAACTTCAGTACCGCTTTACGGATAAAACCTCGCTCCTCTATACCCGGGAAACCGCCGAAGAATTCAATACAGTCAGCGAAATAGTCCGCGCGAGCATAGTCAGCCAGCTCCAGGAACGGATACGGGAGCAAAAGGTACAGAACGTAGACGTTAAGGAAACCGACGCGGGCATCGTGCTCTCCATCGAGAATATCCAGTTCGAGCCCGACTCCGCCGTTCTCGTCGACTCGGAGAAAACGAAGCTCCTGAATATCGGCGCCATACTGAAGACCCTGACGGGACGTAAATTGAGCGTCGTGGGCCACGCGGCGAATCCTGCGGGTTCCAACGAAGAGGAACTCCTCCAGCTCTCCGCCGACCGGGCGCGATCGGTCGCCGACTTCCTCGTGCAGTCGGCCATAAAAGGCGCTGACGAGGTAATCGCGAGCGGAAAGGGCGGAACCGAACCGATCGACACAAATGAGACCCCCGAAGGCCGCAGCCGAAACCGGCGGGTCGAGATTATCATCCTTGACGAGGAGGCCGGTCAATGAAAAAGCGTACCGCGCTCTGCCTTGCCCTGCTCGCCGCGATTCTTCCCCTCGCCGCCCAGGACGCGGCCCTTTTATCGGGCATACTGGAAAAACAATCGGCTACCGTAACGGACTTTTCCTACCTGGTCGCCAGCCAACTCGGCATGGAGTGCACGCCCTTCGAGGCCTACACGTACTGCGATCGATTCGGAACCTTTCCCTTCGCGAAAAACGCCGAGCAACCGGTGACCGTACGCATGGTTTCCCACTTCCTCATGAAAAACTACGGACTCAAGGGCGGCATACTCTGGAACGCGACGGGCAGCGCCCGATACGCGTGGAAAGAATTGAAGGCCCAAGGCTTCTGGAAGGCGGGCACCGATCCGGATCACGTCCTTTCGGGAAGGGACTTGGTACGGGCCGTCAGTAAATTCGTGGCCAAATGGCCCGAGGCGACGCTCCGAGACCCGCCGGTCCCGGAGGCGAAAGCGGAATACCGGGACGCGATTTTCTCGGCAAAGGAGGAACAGAAATGACCCGCACCGTCCGAAAAAACCTGCTTGCGTGCGTCTTTACGCTCCTCGCCGCGGCCGCCTTCTCCTTCGATTTCGGCATTGATCTTTCGAATCTCGCCGGTGGCCAATACCAAGGCGAATGGGCGTGGTACACCGACCATAAGAGCACGGCCTGGGTTACCGTTCCCTTCGACGCGTCCGGAAACACGCAGCTTTCCGCGGAAGGAAGCCTGTACGCGGCAAAGCCCGCCGCCTCTGACGGGTACACCTGGTTCGCTGACTTGGACCTGTTCCGTCTCAAATTTACCCCGCTCGACGGGCAAACCGCGAAGGTATCCATGTCCGTGGGCAGGATTCCGCAATCGGACGTAACGGGGTTCGTACTTGGCCAGAATATCGACGGCCTGGAACTGCACGGGGTTTTCGGTTTCGGAAACCTCGATTTCGCCGTGGGCTATACCGGCTTGCTGAATACGAGAAAGGGCGGCGCCCTTATGACCGACGACGATCAGGCCGACATGACCGAACACGCGGACGAACCGTACGGCTTTGGCTCAAAACGGGTTATCGGCAAGCTCACCCTCCAGATTCCGCAGGCAATCGGCTCCATGGACGTACTCCTCGAGGGTACGGGTGAATACGATCTCCGTCGCTACCTTGAATCGGATTACAATTCCCTGGCTGACATGGTATACGGTACCGTCTCCCTCTCGACGCCCCTCAATCCGGTCGCTTTCGGGACCCTCACCGGCACCTGGCAGAGCGGAATCAAGGAAAGCGACGGTTCCAAGGGCTCTTCCAATTCGCTTTTGGCCTCCGCGCGGGTAGACCTGTATCCCTCGTCGAAAAACCAACTGTTCGGGCAATTCCTCTTCAGTCCCCGGCAAAACGATTATTTCGACGTGTTCTCCCCTATCAGCTACCAATCGCTCGGAACGTTGTATGCGCGCAATTTCCAAAATCTCATGCGGGCTTCCGCGGGCTGGAATTTCAACCCTAGCGCGGTCTTCAACCTGGATTTCGGGGGAAAGGTATTCATGGTCGCCCAAACGGACGACGCGTATCCGGATTTCTATAACGGAAGCGAACTGAACGCGGGCGCGACGCTTAAGGCGACCAGCGATCTGAAATTCCGATTGGATTCCTATTTCTGGGTTCCTTCGGACGGAGATTTTGAAATGCAGGCCTCATTAAAGGCCGTGTTCAGTTTCTGACGCTGAACGGGAGGTTTATATGAAGAAATACGCGTTATTCGCGGTTGTATTCGCCCTTTTCGCGGCGCCGGGCCTGTTCGCTTTGGACGGTCAGGTAGTCACCGTAAACGGCAAAGTCGAGTATCAAACCGACGCGGGTGTATGGAAACCCCTCGCCGCCGGTACCGCCCTCACCGCGGGAACCGTGATTTCCACGGGCTTCAAGTCGGAAGCCACGGTGAAGCTCGGCGCCTCGATCCTGACGGTCAAAGCGCTCACGCGCATGACCCTTACCCAATTGGTCGAAAAGGAAAACACGGTCAACACCGAGCTCTACCTCGAGGTGGGGAACGTAAAGGCCGAGGTCAATTCCTTCAACAACAAGAAAAACGCCTTCTCGGTGAAGAGTCCCGCCGCGACCGCGTCCGTTCGCGGAACCGTTTTCGAATTGGGCGATGAGCTGGTTATAACCCAGGGTACGGTCGTGTTTTCCACCCCGATCGGGCAGACACGGTCCGGAACGGCGGGGCAACAGCTCGAGCTCTTCGGCGAGGCCGTTGCCAGCCCGGTTTCCGCGCTGAAACAGCGTATGGACACCATCGTATTGACGAGCACCCCGTCTACCGAGGTCGTATCGCCGGTTATCGCGACCATAGCCGCGCCGGCACCCGTAATACCGCAGGTTACCGCGGCGACTCCCCCGCCCCAACTCGCCACCGTGGTGGTGCTCGGGCTTCGCTAAAATCGATGAGGCCGTCCCGGAGGGGACGGCCTTTCCATTATTTCTTCTTTTTTGGGGCGGCCTTCGGGGCCGTCTCTTTTTTTGTCCCGGCTTTCTTCGCGTCCGGGGCCTTCTTTGCGGCCGTTTCCGCCGCCTTGCTCATCAATCCCGATTTCGCCTTGACTTGAGCCTTCGGAGCGGGATTCTTTTTCGCCGCCGGTTCAACCTCGTCAAATAGCTCCCGTTCCCGCTGGGCGGGGGCCTTGCCCTTTCCCGCGCCAGGAGAACCGCCGGACGAGCCTTCCTCCGCGCTCACCGATTCCACTTCACGGTTCGCGAGGCGTACGCCCAGGGCCTTCAATCCCTTTTCGGCGAACTCCTGCGCCTTAAAGCTCTGGGATAGGGTTTTTAAACGCGGTTTCGGCACGTAATTGACCGTAAATTGGAATTTATCCTTGGTGCCCACGAAAAGCACTTCGGCCCCGTCCGGCGCTATCTGATAATCCCGGTTCAGGATATACCCTTCCACGCGGCATCGCTTTATGCAGGGAAACCCCGTTTTGGGGTCCCGATAGATAACCGTAAAAAGGACCTTGGAAAGCACTTCCTTTTCGGAGAAACCGCAATACCACATACCGGTGTCCACGAACAGCTTATCCGGTACGTCCATGACGGTGTATACCCCGGAGCGCCGCATAACGATAACGCGGTCATAGGGCGTCACCTTCAGGATCTCGGCGCCCGTCGCGACAGAGGTGCCCAAATATCCCGTTTCGGCGTCGTATCGCAGCGAGGTATCGCGGGTAACCGCTTCCTTCACGTCGACCTTGGAAAAACGGTCGATCCGGGTTTTACGGCCGGTTTCCGCAGGGTCCAGTTTCGCGAGAATTCCGTCCAGAACGCCGATCGCGTAGGCCGTGAGGTTTTTTAAAAGGCGATTTATCTCGCGGATGCGCGCCTTGATCTCCTCTACCTCCGCCCGGTTCTTATTGATGTCGTACAGCGATATGCGCCGGATCGGGATCTTTAAGAGCCGTTCCACGTCGTCCTCGGTCACGTCGCGCACGAGTTCGGCGCGGAAGGGCTCGAAGCCGGTCATTACCGCCTTGATCACGCCCTCGGCGGTCTTCATCGTCTCGATCTTCTTGTAAATGCGCTCCTCTATGAAGATGCGCTCCAGGGTGCGCATATGGAGCCGTTCGGTCAGGTTCGCCTTCTCGAGTTCCAGCTCCTCCTTGAGGATCTTGACCAGACGTTTCGCGTGGTCCCGCACCACGTCAGAGACGGTCATGATAACGGGGTAATTGTCCCGGATCACCAGGAGGTTGCAGGAAATGGACTGTTCGCACTCCGTGAAGGCGTACAGGGCGTCTACCACGTCGGCGCTGTATACCCCCCGCTGGAGCTTGATTTCTATCTCGACCTTGTCGGTGGTGTAGTCGTTAATCTCGGATATCTTGATCTTTCCGGAGCGGGAGGCGTTCTCGATCGAGGCGATCATGCTTTCGGTGGTGCTTCCGTAGGGAAGCTCGCGGATCACGATTCGCTTTTCGTCGGAGGTATCCAGCTTCGCCCGGGCGAGCACCTTGCCCAGGCCGTCCTCGTACCCCGATACGTCCACGAGGCCCCCGGTCGGGAAATCCGGGTACAATTGGAACTTTTGCCCGGAAAGGCAGGCCTTTTCGGCCTCGATAACCTCGCGAATATTATGGGGCAAAACCCGCGTGGACATGCCAACCGCGATTCCCTCGGCGCCGATGAGGAGCACCACGGGCAGTTTCGCCCGGAAAGCGGTGGGTTCCTTGTTGCGGCCGTCGTAGGACGGAACCATCGCCGTAATTTCGGGATTGTAAAATATGTCCTTGGCAAGGGCGGTGGAACGGCATTCGATATACCTGGGCGCGGAAGCCGCGTCGCCGGTCTGTATGTTCCCGAAGTTCCCCTGCTTATCGATAAAGAGGTCCTTGTTGGCGAGAACCACCAAGGCCCCGCCGATGGACGCGTCGCCGTGGGGATGGTATTTCATGCAGTGCCCCACTACGTTGGCCACCTTGTGGAACTTACCGTCGTCCATCTCGAACAGGGAATGGAGAATGCGCCGCTGGACGGGTTTCAGCCCGTCTTCCAGGTCCGGGATAGCGCGGTCCCGGATGACGTAGCTCGCGTATTCGAGAAAGTTCTTGTTAAAAAGGCTTTTGATATAGTCCATTACGCGTCTACCTCAGCGAGCAGGTTTTTCATGATAAACTCGCGCCGTTCGGGGGTATTCTTACCCATGTAAAACTCGAGTATTCCGGGAATGTTCTTGATGGCCTGAACCGTCACGGGGAGGAGCTTGATGTCTTCGCCGATGAATTGGCCGAATTCCTTCGGGCTAATCTCGCCGAGTCCCTTAAAGCGGGTCACCTCGCTGGAGCTGCCCAGTTTCTTGACCGCCGCGTCCCGTTCCTTTTCCGAATAGCAGTACTGGGTTTCCTTTTTGGTGCGCACGCGGAAAAGCGGCGTTTCCAATATGTACACCCGTCCCGAGGTGACCAGTTCCTCGAAGTAACCGAGGAAGAAGGTCAAAAGCAGGTTTCGAATATGGAAGCCGTCGTTATCGGCATCGGTAGCGATCACGATTTTCGCGTAGCGAAGGTCGTCAATGTCGCCCTCGATTCCCAGGGCCATCATCATGTTGTAGAGCTCGGCGTTTTTGTATATTTCCGCCCGCTTCTTTCCGTACATGTTCTCGGGCTTTCCGCGCAGGCCGAAGATAGCCTGGGTGTACACGTCGCGGCTCGAAACCATCGAACCGGAGGCCGAATCGCCCTCGGTGATGAAAATCATGGTATTCTCGCCCTTGGGCCCGTCGGAAAGGTGGTACTTGCAGTCCTTGAGCTTCGGGATTTTCAGGGCGATCTTTTTCGCCGCTTCCTTGGCTTCCTTCTTGACCGAGTTCAGCTCCGTGCGCAGCCGTTCGTTGGCGAGGATCTTTTGCTCCAACTGCCGCGCGGACTCCGGGTTCCGGTGAAGCCAATCGTCTACCGCTGCCTTGGTTTCGTTCACGATCCAGGAGCGAACCTCGGTGTTGCCGAGCTTATTCTTCGTCTGGCTCTCGAAAATGGGCGCCTGAATCTTTACGGCCACCGCCGCCGCGGTTCCCTCGCGCACGTCCTCGCTCTTGAAATTCTTCCTGAAATACTCGTTGATGCCCTTGAGAAGCCCTTCCTTAAAGGCGGAAAGGTGGGTACCGCCGTCGGAGGTGTACTGGCCGTTCACGAAGGAGAAGTAGTTCTCGCCGTAGTTATTCGTGTGGGTAAAGGCGAACTCCAATTGCTTGCCCCGGTAATACCCGACCTGATAGATATGGTCTTTGCCCACTTCCGCGTCCAAAAGGTCGAGGAGCCCGTTCTCGGACACGAATTTGTCGCCGTTGAAGTGGAGTTCCAGGCCCGCGTTCAGGTAGGCGTAATTCCAGACGCGTTTCTGAAGGTACTCGAGGTTGAACTCGTAATCGGTAAAGAGGGTCTCGTCCGGAATGAACTCCACGAGGGTGCCGTTTTTCGTGCCGGGCTTTACCGAGCCCTTTTTCTCGCTTAAAAGAACTCCCCGCTCGAAGATCGCCTCGGTACACTTGCCGTCGCGGACGGAAAGCACGCGGAACCAACTGGACAGGGCGTTCACGGCCTTGGTACCCACGCCGTTGAGTCCCACGGAAAACTGGAATACCTCGTCGTTGTATTTGGCGCCGGTGTTGATGACGGATACGCATTCCACGACCTTGCCCAGCGGAATGCCTCGCCCGTAATCCCGAACGCTTACCTTGTTGTCCTTAAGCTGAATGTCGACGCGGCTGCCGTTGCCCATGATGAATTCGTCGATGGAGTTATCGATCACTTCCTTCACCAGGATATAAATGCCGTCGTCGGGGTTTGACCCGTCGCCGAGGCGCCCGATATACATGCCCGTCCGAAGGCGGATATGCTCGAGGGAACTTAGGGTCTTGATTTTGGATTCGTCGTACGCTGCGGTTTTCTTGGCCATAACCGTGACAGTATAGCAGAAAACCCGAGCGCAGTCACCACGGGAGAGTCGGATACGGAGCGGTCTCAGTCCTGACCGTTCGCGCGCTCCAGTTCCTGCCGAACCTTGCCGAGCCGCTCGCGCTCCGCCTCGGCTTCGCCGATATCGCGCTCCGTGGTCGCTATGAGTTCCTGGTACTTGCGTATGCGCTGTTCGTAATCCTTGACCGTGTGCCGCCACTGGCCGATATTGCGGTCCAGGGCCTCTATCTTGATACCCGTCTCGAGGATCTCGATTTTCGTCCGCAGGTCGCCGATTTCCCTTCTCAGCAAGGAGGCCCGTTCCAGTTGTTGGGCATAGGTGCCCAATCCCGCGGATTCCGCCGATTCATCTTGGCTGCCCAGGCGGGTACGGCCGTCTTCATCGTAGAACTTATCCGTGTATTCGCGCGCGGCGAGGGCGGTAAGGGAATCTATGCGCCGGTCGGTTTCGCGAATGCGATTTCGGAGCTCTTCCATGCGACGTTGGGGGTTTTCGAGTGCGCCCGCGTCCTCAAGGCCGTCCTTGACGAGCTGGATATCGGAATCGAGGCTTTCTGAACGCCCCGAAAGCTCTTCCATTTGAACGCGCGCCTCTTTGGCGGCGTTGAGGGCCTTTATAACCTCGGGGGAGAAATCTCCCGATTCCGCGCGGTCGCGGAAGGCCTCGCTTTCCATGGCTGCCCGGCCGATATTCCGCAGGGCTTTCGCGAGTTTTTCGCGCTTTTGCCTCAGGTCGGATTCCACCCCGGAAAGCTTGAACTGGGCTTTCATCTTCCCGAAAAACCCCGAAGACTCAAGCTCTTCCCGGATTGAGTCGCGGCGTCCCTCAAGGTCGGTTACCGTGGCGGATAAGGACCTCAAAGAGGCCCAGGCATCGCCGAAAAGGAGCTCGGCGTTATCAGTTTCGATCCCGTTCAAGAGCTCGCCGAAGGCTTCCAAACGCTGATCGAGTTGCGCGGTTCCCTCGTTGCGTGAGCTCTCCAGCTGTTTCCGGAATTGGCTCAGTTCGGTAAGCCGCGAGAGGGCGGCCTTAATATCGAGTACGGTTTGCGTGTCCGTTTCCCTGGTTTGCATGAAGGAACGCCAGGATTCCACGCGGTCGGCATCCAAGCCCAAGGCGGAGGATTCGCCGTTTACCGAATCGTTCAGGAGTTTCGCCCCGAACTGGCGGTACAGCGCGGAAAGCTCTTCGCGCTTTTCGTCCATGCCCACGGTGAGGCTTTGAATCGATTTCCGTTGTGCGTCCATACCTCTATAGTAGCGGCATATTATTTTCTTGACAATACAAGGATTGAGAACTTACGATAAAAGAACGATTTAACCGCCGTAACGGGAAAACATTGCCACACCGTAGTTTATTAAGGAGAACAGAATGGGATTTACAACAGAGCAAGTTCGTACCCTCGCTGTTGCCGGCCATGGACAGACCGGCAAAACAACCCTTATTGAGCAATTATTGCTTGCGGCCGGAATGATCCAAAAGGCTGAATCCGTCGAGTCGGGAAAGACGGTCAGCGACTATACCCCTGAGGAAATAGAGCGAAAAATATCCATATACAGCTCCCTGGTCCACTTGAATTGGGGGGATAAACTTATCAATTTGTGGGATACTCCCGGTTCCGCCGACTTTATCGGCGAGGTTATTTGCGCCTTTCGGGCCAGCGAAGTCGCCCTCATGATGCTCGACGCGAAGGCGGGCGTACAGATCGAAACGATCAAGCTTTGGCGCATGCTGGACCGCCGAAACAAACCCCGGCTTTTATTCATTAACCACCTCGACGACGACCGCGCGAAATTCGACGATTCGGTGCAGGACGTTCACGGCCAGTTCGAATGCGAAGTATGCCCGGTTACCATTCCCATGGGAACGGGCGCCTCGTTTAAGGGCGTTATAGACGTTCTGCACGGGAAGGCCTACGAAACGGCGGGGGGCGTAACCAAGGAAGTCGCGGTACCCGAGTCCTTCAAGGGCGAATATGACCGCGCCAGGGAGATTCTGGCCGGCGCGGCGGCGGAAGGCGACGATGAGCTTTTGGTAAAATTTATCGACGAGGCGGGCCTCTCCGACGAGGATATCGTCAAGGGGCTCAAGCTGGCCATCGCCGATAACCGCGTCGTGCCCGCTTTCGCCGGCTGCGCGGCGACCGGCGCGGGAATCGTCCCGCTCCTTAATTTTATCGCCGACATAGTTCCCTCCCCGCTGGGCGCCATTGAAGTGGCGACCTCGCCGGAAGGCAGCGATCTATCGGTTAAGGTTGACCCGAAGGCCCCCCTTTCAGCCCTGGTAATCAAGACCGCCAACGATCAATTCTCCGGAAAGCTCACCTTCCTCAAGGTCGTTACCGGGTCCCTCGCCCCCGATTCCGAGATTTATAACGTGACCGAGGATAAAAAGGAAAAGGTCGGCAAGCTCTTCCGCGCCGTGGGAAAAAAGCTCGTCGAGACCCGCGAGCTCGTCGCGGGCGACGTGGGCATCGCCGCGAAATTGCCCTACGCCAAGACCAACGATACCTTCGGCTCGTCGGGCGAGATTCCTCCCTTCGTGAAACTCCGTTCCCCCAACCCCGTCTATTCCATGGCGGTCGCCGCCAAGGACAAAAAGGACGACGACAAGCTGGGAGACTGGCTTATCCGCTCCTGCGAGGAAGACAAGACCCTCACCTTCGCCTTTAACGGCGAAACGAAGCAGAACGTGCTTTCGGGCATGGGCGACCTGCATATCAACATCGTACTCGGTCGTATCGCGGCCCAGACCAAAATCGAGATCGTCACGTCAATACCGCGAATCGCGTATCGCGAAACGATCCAAAGAAAGGCGCAGTCCGAATACACCCATAAAAAGCAATCGGGCGGCCACGGCCAATACGCGCGGGTCGTGCTGGCGATCAACGCCCTGGAGCGGGGCGAAAACTATAGCTTCACCAACGCGGTATTCGGCGGCGCCATTTCCAAGGGGTATATTCCCGGTATCGAGAAGGGCGTAAAAGAAGCCATGGAAAACGGCGTTCTCGCCGGTTATCCCGTGGTCGACGTGGGCGTGACGGTCCTAGACGGCAAGGAGCACCCGGTTGACTCCTCGGAAATGGCCTTTAAAATCGCCGCGCGAAACGCCTTCCGCGAGTCCATGCGGAACGCCGGAGCGATCCTTCTCGAGCCGATCATGGCCTTGACGGTGTTCGTGGACAACGCGTATTTGGGAGATATCATGAGCGACCTGTCGGGGCGGCGGGGGCACATACTCGGCCAGGAAACGCTCGGCGGCGGAATCGAGGAAATTCGCGCCCAAGTGCCCCACCACGAACTGTTGAAATACGCCATAGACCTGCGCGCCATGACGAGCGGCACCGGTTCCTTCGAAATGGCCTTTGACCATTACAGCCCCATATCCGGCAAGATCGCGGACGAGGTAATACAGGCAGCGAAGGAATTCATCAAGCAGCAAAGCGAAGACGAATAAGGCCCTCGAGCCGAACGCAGAGGCATTCGCCACAAATAAATGAAGGCCGTCCCGAGGGACGGCCTTTTCTTATGCGCCGGGGCAAGCGAGCCCCGCGCGGGACGGGATAGGCGGGCGGTTAGCGGCGCTTGTCCAGCGGAACGTATTTGCGCGATTCGCCGACCTGCTTAAAGGCGGGCCGATAAATGCGCCCGCCGGAGATAATCTCTTCCAGGCGGTGGGCGGACCAGCCGGCGATGCGGGATACGGCGAAAATGGGAGTGTAGAGTTCCCGGGGAATGCCGAGCATGGAATATACGAAACCCGAATAAAAGTCCACGTTGGTACAGATGCTCTTGCCCTCGCCCTTTTCCTCCCGGAATATGTTCGGGAAAATGCGCTCGATCATGCAATACAGCTCGAATTCCTCGGTGCATTTCTTAACCTCGGCGAGCTTTCTGGCCTTTTCGCGCAGGAGGGTCGCGCGGGGATCGGAGATGGTGTATACCGCATGGCCCTGTCCGTACACGAGCCCGGACCGGTCAAAGGCCTCTTTGCGGAGAATCTTCTTCAGATAGTCGCTTACCTCGCGCTCGCTCGACCAATCCTGCACGTTGGCCTTGATGTCGTCCATCATCTCGATAACCTTGATGTTCGCGCCGCCGTGCCTGCGTCCCTTGAGCGAGCCCACAGCCGCCCCGATGGCGGAATAGGTATCGGTATCCGCCGAAGACACTACGTGAACGGTCAGGGAGGAGTTGTTTCCGCCTCCGTGTTCCGCGTGGAGGATCAGGGCCAGGTCCAGGAGCTCCGCCTCAAGCCGATCGTAGTTTTTGTCCGCCCGAATCATGCGAAGGAAATTTTCGGCGGTGGAAAGGTTCGGCAGGGGATTATGGAGGTACATGCTCTTGCCGTCGTAATGCCGGCGCTTCGCCTGGTACCCGTACGCGACCATGGCGGGGAAGCGGGCAATGAGCTGGACGCACTGGAACAGATTGTTGATGATCGATACGTCCTCGGGATTCGGGTCGTACGAATAGGAAACGAGCACCGAGCGGGCCAGTTTATTCATGATATCGGAGGACGGCGATTTGAGAATCATGTCTTCAACGAAGTTATTCGGAAGGTTCCGGTATTCCCCAAGTAGGGCGTCGAACTCCGCGAGCTGCGAGGCATTCGGAAGCTCCCCGAAAAGCAAGAGGTAGATGACCTGCTCGTACCCATAATGCTCGGCCTGCTCGATATCCAGAATAATGTCCTCTACGTCGTACCCCCGGTAAATGAGCTTTCCGGGAACCGCCACGGGCTTTCCGTCGATAACGTCATATCCGTATACGTTACCGATACTGGTTAAACCGACCAGCACGCCCTTGCCGTTCGCGTCGCGCAATCCGCGTTTCACGTCATATTTCGTGTATAGTTCAGGGTCGATAAACCCGTTTTTTTCGGCGATTTGCGCGAGATTCTCGAGCATGGGAGGATAATTGGTATCGATTTGCATATTATTTCCCTCCGGGGAATAGATGTGTATATTTATACACGAAGAGGCAATAAAATGCAAGTTAGCAAGATGCAACTCTTCTCCCATTTTTAAAATACGGGGATTCTCATGTATAATTATGCGGTTTTCGGTATAATTATCGTATCCATAATCATATCCCTTTGACTGGCTCCGGTAAACGTGGTACTGTTTCTTCCATGAAAACAACCCTTATTAAGGACATTCTTGTCTCAGAACCTGACGGGCGTGACATAACCATATATGGCTGGGTCCGCACCAAACGCGAGACCAAAAATCTCGTATTCATCCAGATTAACGACGGATCATGCTTTGCCTCGATCCAGGTAACCCTTGATCGAGAAACGGGACTCGGCGCCGAGACCGAGGCCGAACTGAAAAGAATCGGCACCGGCGCTTCCGTCCAGGCGACGGGCCGTCTCGTGCCCTCGCCCGCGTCCGGCCAGGCCGTGGAAATTCAGGGCGTTTCCGTGTCGGTCATCGGCGAGGCTCCCGCCGAAACCTATCCCCTGCAAAAGAAAAACCATTCGATGGAATTCCTTCGCGAAATCGCCCATCTGCGGCCCCGAACCAACACCTTCGGCGCCATAGCGCGGCTTCGAAGCCAAATGTCGTACGCGATCCACACCTTTTTCCAGGAGCGGGGCTTCAATTACGTGCATACCCCCCTCATTACCGCCTCGGACTGCGAGGGCGCCGGCGAGATGTTTCAGGTAACCACCCTGGACCTGCAGCGCCTTGCCAGGGAGGGAGCGGCGGAGATCGCCGCCGGCCGACCCGGAGTGGATTTCACGAAGGATTTTTTCGGCAAGCCCGCGAACCTCACCGTATCCGGCCAGCTCAACGCCGAGACCTACGCCACCGCCGTTTCCCGGGTCTATACCTTCGGGCCCACCTTCCGCGCGGAAAACTCGAATACCACCCGGCATCTCGCCGAGTTCTGGATGATCGAGCCCGAGATCGCCTTCTTCCACCTGGAAGACGACATGGATCTCGCGGAGGAGTTCATCAAGTACCTCCTCCGTTGGGCCTTGGAAAAATGCGCCGAGGACATGAAGTTCTTCAATGAACGGGTACAGCCCGGCCTGATCGACACCCTCACCCACGTGGTGAACTCCGATTTCGCCCGGGTAACCTATACCCAGGCGGTGGCCGAGCTGGAGAAAAACGCGGACAAATTCGAGTTCAAGCCCTACTGGGGCTGCGATCTCCAAAGCGAGCACGAGAAATACCTAACCGAGCAGGTATACAAGAAGCCCGTAATCGTCACCGATTATCCCAAGGAAATCAAGGCCTTCTATATGAAGCTGAACGCGGACGGAAAAACCGTACGGGCCATGGACGTTCTGGTGCCCGGCCTCGGCGAGATCATCGGGGGATCCGAACGCGAGGAAGTGCTTGAAACCCTTGAAAAGCGCATAACCGACATGGGCATGAAGGTTGAGGACTACTGGTGGTATCTCGACCTGCGCCGGTACGGAACGGTGCCCCACGCGGGTTTCGGACTCGGTTTCGAACGCCTGCTCCTGTACATCACCGGGATGGGAAACATCCGCGACGTAATACCCTATCCGAGGGCGCCGAAGCTTGCGGACTTCTGATACAAAGCCGGGCGATTCGCCCACTCCGGCCGCTCAAAGGGGCCGGAACCGCGCCACGGCCCGCAAAGGCAGTCCCTTTAAAAAAGGGAGGCCCTTTACGCAAGGCCCGGCCTTAAAAAAAGGCCTTCTTGCCGCGGTTCCGGCTTTTTTTGTCTTTTTCGCCCTGTGGACCTTCCTCTCCTCCTGGGAACGCTTCAATACCGAACCAGCGCCGATCAGCGGCGCCGAAAGGGCCCTCGCCCGAAGCGCGTGGAGCGTTTCCGGCGGCCCCCAGGCGAGGCCATGGCCCGACGCCCCGGACCTACAGCGCCCCTCGATTGCGGTTCCCCGCTTTACCGCGTCCGTCCGCGCGGCCTCTGCCATTTTAATCGACGGTTCAAACGGTACGGTGCTTTTCGAAAAAAACGCGGACGCCCTCATTCCCCCCGCGTCCATGACCAAGCTGGTCGCCATGTACGCCGCCTTCCGGGCCATGGACTCAGGGGAACTGACCCTGGACGAGATTATCGAGCCGCCCGAGGCTTCGTGGGCGGAACGGATTCCCCCGCATTCCTCCCTCATGTTTTTGGGAAAGGGGCAACGCCTTTCAATCGACGAGCTGCTTCGCGGCATGGCCGTGGTTTCGGGAAACGACGCGGCGGTAGCCCTGGCCATTCGGGTCTCGGGGAGCGTAGAGGGTTTCGTGGCGCGCATGAACGGGGAAATGGGCGCGTTGGGCCTAACCGGGACCCGGTTCGCGGAACCTTCGGGCCTCAGCGAGAAAAACCTCACCACGGCCCGGGAATTCGCCGATTTCGCGAAAACCTACGTGGCCGCCTATCCGCAAGCCCTCGCGCGTTACCATTCGGTGACTGCCTTCACCTACCCCGAAGCGCATAACCTTCCCGCCCCGGGCGCGGGATCGACGAATACGAACCCGATATTAGCGGGCCTCGTTCCCATTAGCCAGCGGGCGACCAATCCCCTTTTGGGCGCGTTGGAAGGCTGCGACGGCCTGAAAACCGGCTATATCGACGAATCGGGGTATAATCTTTCCCTGACGGCGGAGCGAAACGGCACGAGATTTATTTCGGTTACCCTCGGCGGCCCCGGAGACGGAGTGGCGGAGGGAAACCGGTTCAGGCAAGAGGACGGTCGCGCGCTTATGGAGTGGGCGTTCCAGAACTGGAAAACCGAGCGGGTCGACGGGGACATCGGCTTTCCCGTGGTGGTGTGGGGCGGTCGCGCCGGAAGGATTTTTGCCATAGCGGCGGGCGGCGAGCCCCTGACGGTTCCCAAAGCCTCGAAGGGTCCCTACCTCGCCCGCGCGCGCCTTCCGGCGGCCGTACGAGCGCCGGTTCAGGCGGGAGACGAGCTGGGAACGGTGGAATGGGTCGATTCGACGGGAACGGTCGTGGCGTCCCGATCGGCAATTGCGGACCGCAACTCCCCGACGGCCGGCATTACCGCCCGGATCGGGGACGCGGCCTTGCGCGGAGCCGCGGGGCTTATGGGGCTCGAATGAGCTTCCGCTATCGGGCGTGCGCCAGTAGGGTATCTACCGTAACGAGCCGGTAACCGCTTTCTACCAGGGCGTTTATGAGGAGATCGACCTTATCGCACAGCCAATCGGAACGGGTGCCCTCGGGGTGCCCGACGCGAACCGGGATGATCGATCCCGGTTTTTTTTGCGCCATGACGTTTTCGATTATCCAGGCCGTATCATGGTAAAGCCCGGGCATCTTTTGGCCCTGTTCCTTGGTTACCCAGTCGAGTACGGTTACGTCGGGAGCCACGGTCTTATACCCCGCCTTTTCGGCCGAAGAAACGATGAGCGGGGAGCTCACGTACCAAGGCGCGTGCCACAGCAGGGATAGTTCCTGCCCCGTGGCGTTGTAGAAGTCGTCCTCGTTCCGGGAGAGGCCCCGAACCAAAAAGTCTTCGTCTATTCTGTATTTCGCGTTGGTGAGGTCCCAGGCGGTAAAAAACATGGAGGCGGCCTGGTGGCCGGCCTTCACGATCTCGTTCACGGCGGACGGGTGGCGCCTGATAAACTCGCCGTTAATGAAGAAGGTCGCGCGTATGCCGTAACGGTCAAGAACGGACAGTATCTCGGGCAACCCTTCCAAGGTATCGATGGCGTCGAAGACGAGCGCCGCCTCGCGCGCGCCGGAACGGGAACCGTGGCTGACCACCGGGCCTTCGGGGATCGGGTCCAAAGCGGCGCCGAGCGGATCGAACCGGGTTGACGGTTCGCGTATGAGCGGTTTCGTGCCCCCGGGACCGGTGGCCGAGCGGATATACAGCATATTGGAGAAAAAGCCCGCGGAACTGTCCAGGTAGAGCCGCCACGACGCGTTCGCGCCGCTCGCGGGCCGCGCTTTCGCGTCGGGCGCGGGCGCCCACTTCATCTCTGAAGTCCAGGAAACCTTTCCGCCCAGGGGGGTAGACGCGATAACCGTCCGAGCTGACTGGTCCCACGAAGCGTCGTTTACCGCGGAATAAAGGTATTTTACCGAGGAAAGGGAGGAAAGGTTCCACTTTCTGACCGTCTCCGCGCCGCCGATAAAGAGGTTTCCCTCGTCCGCCCACGCGCAGGATACGACGGATTCTTCCCGAAAGAGCGCCTTTTCCGCCCAGGTCGCCGAATCGCGCACGGATACGCTGTTTGCGGTTTTCAACGCTACCCAAGACCCGGAAGGAGAGGCTACGACGCTCTCGGTGTCCTGGGGTATATCCAGCGCCGTGAAAGAAGCGCTGCCACCGGATTCCACCAGGCGCCACGCCTTCATCTTCCGGCTTCCGTCTTCCACGCATTGGGTAAAAACCGCGGGCACGCCGCCCGCGGTCCAAATAGGCTGTATTTCGGCGGTATTTCCGGGCAGCAAGAGATAGGGATACCGGGCCGGACGGCCCAATTGCGCGTAGTCGTCGCCCGAAAGTCCGGTATAATAAACCCCGCGCTTGTCCCTGGTATATACGATGGCGTTCCCGTCCCGGGACCCGCAAAACCGGTCGGTTTCGGGATTGAAGGGAAAGGGTAGTTTTCCCGCCAACTCGCCCACGCCGATGAGGGGTCCGTACAGGGAGCGGGAAAGCAGCTCAGACGATTGGATGCGAAAAACGTCCGTGTCGCGCACGTACAGAAAGCGGTTCGCCGCGTACCAATACACGCTGGAAATCCTGCCGGGACCGAGCTCGCGGTATTCCTCGGAGACGGAATTGGCGGAAAAAAAGTATTCGGGCCGCGCGAAGTGCAGGCTCGAGCCGTATTCGTATATCAGGACGGACGAATCGGGCGACCAGGCGACGGGCACGGAACCGAGGGAAACGGAGGGGGCTATTTCGTACCGAAGGGAGCGGTCCAGGTCGAGAATCACCAGGCGCCCGGCGGCGGGGCCCGTCGGCTCGATCGAAACGACCCACCGCCCGTTCGGGCTGGTGGAAACGTCGCCCAACCGCCCGGCAAGGGGCGTGCCGCCTTCGACGAAGGGCTTCAGCTCGCGGACCCAGGAAAACGCCTGGGTCTTCGCGTCGATCCGACCGGTGCCGAAACGGTTGCGAAGCTGCAGCACCGTGCCGTCCGCCAGCGATTCGATGGACTCCGGGTAAAAGGTCAGCTGTGAGAGGTTCGCGTCGCCCACCCGTTTCAGGAACAGGGTCGGATAAGAGCCGTCGCCGGGCACGTCGGCCTTAAGGGAAAAGAGTATTTCGCCGTTGGGATTTATGTCGGGGCCGAAAAAACCGATTTCCGCGAAGGCGAATTGGCCGAGCGCGATCAGGGAGAGCGCGGCGACCAGCCGGGGCACGCAGGGGCTCAGGGCTTTCATCATGATAAAATCCTATTTAAATCCTTTTCCATTTCGCCCAAGCGGGCTTCCATTTCGGAAATTCGCGTATCCACGCCGTTCCTGAATACGCGGTCGAGTCGGGTCACGGCGCGGTCAACCAGGGCGGCGACCGTTTCGCGCTCGCGGGAAACGCCGCACCAGGGGCAATAGTGGTACGCCTCGTCCAGGGTTCGGCCGCATTCGCCGCAGATCGCTTGTGTTCCCATACTCGACTCGCTCCTTTTTTCGCGTTATTCGAGAACCGACAGGGGATTAATCATCTTGCCGTTCTTGTACACGGTAAAGTGCACGTGCGGTCCCGTCGAATACCCCGTGCTTCCGGCCTTTCCGATCAGCCCGCCCTGGAGCACGGAAGCGCCTTTTTTCACGCTGATTGACTGAAGGTGCCCGTACAGGGATTGATACCCCCCGTCATGGGTAATGATAACATAATTTCCGTATACCGGCGAATATCCGGTTGCGGCGATCCTGCCGTCCAGGGTCGCCTTAACCGACGTACCGAGCGGAACGGCCAGATCGATACCCGTATGGAAGGTTCTGGCGCCGGTAAAGGGATCGGCGCGATAGCCGTAGCTCGAGGTAAGCCGGCCGGCGACGGGTCGGATAAACAGCTCGCCCATCGCCTTCTTGAGATCGAAGCGGGAAAGGGAGGCGCCGGGAATAAAGAGTCGTTGGCCGGCGACCAGGGCCTCGCTTTCCAGATCGTTGGCGTCCAAAAGGCCGTTCATGGAGACGGAGTAGCGTTTCGCGATGGACGAAAGGGTATCGCCCCTGGAAACCACGTGTACGATGCCGTCAATTGAGGGAATTTCGAGCACTTGGCCCACCCGAAGCCTTCGCGCGTTGTCGATCCCGTTTACCGCCAACACGGTGCTCATATTGCGCAGGGAAAAACGGGAGGCGATTCGGGAAACCGAGTCGCCCTGCCGAACGGTATAACGCTGCCACGCCACGGGCTTGAGCGCTTCCGGCACGGCCTCGGCGATCGCGGCGGAAGCCGCTTCCAGCACGGCCGCGGAGGCTTCCAGCTCCGTACCCGCGAGAGAGGGCCCCAAGACCGAATCGAAGGCTACCGGAAGGGAACCGTCGGGGCTTAAGGAAATTTTTTCAAGCCGGTACAGGCCGATCGAGCGCTGCAAGGGAGGCACCAGGGCCAAGGCGACGGCCAGCCCCAAAAGGATCGCATGGGCGGTCGGCAGCGCGAATCGGTATCGCCCCCCCTCGGAGCGCGTCGCGGCGACCGCGGCGCGGGGAACCGATAAGGCGTTTACGGTAAAATTGTTCTCCGGGCGTAAAACGGTTATGACATCCATGGAATTAGTATCGACAGATCGCCCAAGGATAATTAGAATGGAATGGAAATGAAGCATACCGGCCGTACCCCCGTACTCTTCCTGACCGTAGTCCTCTTGGCGCTTGCCTGCAAACTCTTCGTTCTCGATTTCATGTACGTGTCCGGTCCTTCCATGGAGCCGACGTTCCGTAACGGATCGTTCGTCGTGGAATATAAGCTGGCATGGGGCGTGCCCGTCCCCTTCGCCAACGCGTACGCGCTCCGCTGGGGCTCCCCGAAACCCGGGGATATCGTGATCTTTCCCTGGAAGGACCGTTGGGTCATCAAGCGGTGTCTCGGCACCGCCGGCATGCCGGTCACGGTCGAACGGGGCGAGGGCTATACGGCCCGGGTAAACGGAGAAACCCTACCCCTCACCGAAGGGCAATGGAATAGGCTTAAACGGGCCGACCGCGTGCCCGAGGGCATGCTTTTCGTGGCGGGCGACAATCGCGAGGAATCCCTCGATTCGCGGGAATACGGTTTCGTGTCCGTCGATTCCATCAGGGGGAAGGCCTTATGGCACTGAACGATTTCGTTCCCCCCCGGAGGCTTGCCGCGATCGCCGTCCTCTCGGCCGTCCTGGTTGGTCTCGTGCTCTTTCGCTACGCCCAGGCCATGCTGTCCCCCGGGATCGATTCCGCCGTGACCGCCGCGATTCCCGAACGGGGGGCCATACTTGACCGCAACGGGAAAATTCTCGCCATTCAGTCCGTCGTGTACAATATCGCCATTACCCGCTCCGCCATTCCCGACAAACCGCTTTTCGCGCAGCTCCTTTCGCCGGTGACGGGAATCGAGGAAGGCGACTTGCTTTCCCGCCTTGAAGCCGGGCCGGGAGACTTTTTCTATCTCAAAAAAAAGATCGGGGAAAGCGAAAAGGCCTCCATCGCGGAGGTAGTCTCCCGCTCGCGCCTGCGCGGCGTACGGCTCGAGCCGGTCCAAAGCAGGATCTATCCGGAAAAAAGCCTCGCCTCGCATATCATCGGCTTTTTGGGCGACGACGGATACGGGCTAACCGGGGTTGAGTATTCCTTCCAGGATTCCCTCGCCGCCGGTACCACCGCCGCGGGCAAGCCCCGGGAGGGCTACAGCGTGGAACTCACGCTCGACAGCGCCATGCAGTACGAACTCGAGAAACTCTCCCGGAAGACCATGGAAGAGACGAAGGCGGAAGCCATGATGATGCTCGCGGTGGACGCGAAATCGGGGGAGATCCTCGCCTACGTGAGCGAACCGGCCGCCGACCTTATGACCTATCCCGAAAGCAGCGATTCCGAAAGAAAGGACCGCCCGGCCCTCTACCGATTCGAGCCGGGATCGGTCTTCAAGATATTCTCCGTCTCCGCCCTTTTGGACCTGGGCGCGGTTCGGGATTCCGACCGATTCGTCTGCGACGGGGCCTATACCTTCACGACCCCGGGGGGCGAGAAAATTTCAATCGGCGACCTGGATTCGCACGGGACGGTCGGCCCGCGGGACGTGATACGGCTTTCCTGCAACGACGGAACCGGCCAGATAGCGGAGCGCACCGACGAAGCTACCTTCGAGCGCAAGCTGCGCGCCTTCGGCTTCGGCGAAAAAACGGGCGTCGAGCTTCCCGGCGAGACCGCGGGATACCTGGCGCCCCATGCCGCGTGGTCGCTCAGATCGAAACCCACCATCGCCATCGGCCAGGAAATATCCGTATCGGCCCTCCAAATGGTCGAGGCCGCGACGGCCATAGCGAACAAGGGAACGAGGCTGAAGCTCACCCTCCTCTCCCGCCTCCTGGACAGGGACGGCAAGCCGGTTTACGCCCACGCGCCGCAGAGCGCCGGGAACCCCGTTTCGTCGGCTACCGCCGAGCTTATGCTCAGCTATATGCGTTCCACCGCGGAAAGCGGTACGGGAACCCGCGCGGCGGTAGGGGACGTGCCCATCGCGGTAAAAACGGGAACGGCCCAAATGGTGGACAGGGGCGAATCGAAATACAGCGATACCGATTTCGTCTCGAGCTGTCTCGGCATTTTTCCCGCGGACAATCCGCGCATCATTCTGTATACCGTCATCATAAAGCCGGTGGGAGAAACCTGGGGGGGCAGGATCGCGGCGCCGGTGGTTTCCGAGGCGACGAACATCATCATAGACCGGCTCGGCCTGGGGCGGGGCGACGCTCCCTCGGTAAGCCATAGCGGGCTCGTGCCCATTCCCCGGACCGAACCGGCGCGAATCGGCTCGGTCATGCCCGATCTAACGGGCGTGCCGAAGCGAATGCTCATGCCGATCGTCGAGCGAACCGACCTCAACGTGCTCATCAAGGGCGACGGCTACGTGGTCGGCCAAAACCCCGCCCCCGGCACGCCAATCCAAAAAGGAATGACGATTGAACTCGAGCTTGAATAGTTCCCCGCTGGAAACCGCGATCGGGAACGCGGAATTGGTATCGGCGCGCTTTCCGGAGCTCGCCGCGCTCTTGGGAATCGATGACGGGAAACGGATCGGGGAGTTGCTGAAAGCAGCCCCGAACGGTTGGTCCATCGAGCCGACGCCGTCCGGATACCCCACCCTCCGCGCCGACGGCCTGTACGTGCACTCGCGCCGGGACCCGTTTCGCGAGGGCGAGCGTATCGCCGCCGATCCCTCGGTGGCGGGCAAGGGAGGGTGCGTTTTCTTCGCGCCGGGACTGGCCTATGCCTGCGAGGCCCTGGCCGCGAGGGAACCCCAAAGCCGCGTCATTATCGTGGAGCCCGATATTTTCGCCTTTATGGCGGCGCTCTCCTCGCGACCCCTGAAGGCGCTCCTCACGAACGAGAACACCGTTTTGGTAATCGGCCTATCGCCCGCCGAATCGAGGGCGGTTCTTGACCGCCTTGGCGCGCTGGAACTCAATCAATACGTTCCCCAGGCGGTACTGCCCGAGGAGCGGGGCTGGCTGAGCGATTATCGCGAACTGTCCGTAAGGTCAGCCAGGAAGGACGAGATAAACCGCAATACCCTCCGCCGGTTCGGTTCCCTGTGGCTCAAAAACATGTGCCGCAATTTACGCGAAATTAGGGATAGGGACGGAATCGGCCGCTTTTCCGGCCTGTTTCCCGACGTGCCGGCGCTGCTTCTCGCGGCGGGCCCGAGCCTGGACGAAATTCTGCCCCAGCTCCCGCGATTGGCGGACCGGTGCGTGGTAATCGCCGTGGATACGGCGCTCCGCGCGTGCCTTTCCGCGGGGGTTCAACCCGACTTCACCATACTGGTGGACCCCCAATATTGGAACTGGCGACACCTGGACGGAACCCGGGCCGCGGGAAGCATACTGATAACGGAATCGGCGGCATGGCCTGCCGTGTTCCGCTATCCCGCCCGGGACATTTTCCTGTGCTCCTCCCTTTTTCCCCTGGGAAAGTACCTTGAAAGCCGTATCGGGAGAAAGGGAGAATTGGGCGCGGGAGGCTCCGTCGCCACCACGGCCTGGGATTTCGCGCGCCATCTCGGCTGCGCCGAAATTTACGCCGCGGGTTTGGACTTAGGCTTTCCGAACCGGCAAACCCATTTTAAGGGAAGCATTTTCGAGGAACGGGTCCATACCGGGTCGCTGAGGCTTACCCCCGCGGAAACCTCGGGCTTTAAGGCCCTCTACGGCGCCGGGCCCTACCCCGTTCCCGATTATCGGGGCGCGACCGTACTGACGGACAAGAGGCTGAGCCTCTATGCCTGGTGGTTCGAGGCCCGCCTCGCGTCTTTCCCCGCCCACAAAACGGGCATTCTCACCCATGGCGGCATGAAAATCCCGGGAATCGAAAAAGCCTCTATCGGTACGCTTACGGAAAGGCCCGAATGCCGCGCTCTGATAGCGCGACGCCTGGATACGGCCCTTTCCCGCCCTCGCGAAGCGCGGTCCGGCGCCTTCGAAAATGCCTTGGAGGAACTTAAAACGACCCTTCGCGATTTCGCCTCCATCGCCGAAAGGGGGGTTCGGGCGAGCGCAAAAAGGGACAACGGAGAACTGGAACGCATTGACCGCCTGATACTGGAACACCCCGCGAAGGAAATCGCGGCGATGGTATTCGACGGGGACGAACTCTGCGAGACCCCGGGCGATCCGTACGCGCGGTCGGGAAAGGTGTACGCCGCGGTGGCCCGGGCAGCCAGGCAGAACCTAGAAAAGATCGAAAAATTTTCCGCGCGAATCGACTCAATGGACTAAAGAATTTACGACGCGTTCCGATAATAAGAGTGTTGGTTGAAAGTTGAAACGGCGAACGAGAGTGACGTCCAGTCGCCGTTTTGATGCTAACTCCCGGAACCGTCCTGTCGGACGGTTCTTTTTTTTTATCTAGTCTCGCTTTCTCGGAACAGCCAGGCGCCCGTTTCCCCGATAAGGGAGGAAAGCACGATCACGTGAATCCCCGTACCCGAGTCGCGGATAAGGGCATCCCATTTTTTTCGGTCGTACTTTTCCCGTATGCGCGCCCGGGCGCTCAGGGCGACCGCGGCGTCCCGCTCCTGCTTGGAGCTCAGATAGCCGCACAGGGCCACCACGATCGGGTCGCGCGCGGTTTCCGAAAGATCCCCTATGATCGCCCGGGGAAAGGGTTCGCCAAGCATGGTCGAGGAGAACGCGAGGAAAAAGCGATTCCAGTCCCTATCCGCCGAGCGATGTTCGGCCGTCGCCTGGCATAGATCCCGCGCGTCCGCGGTCTTCCGCCCGACAATAAGCGCCGCCGCGATTTTATGCGAAAACCGCGCCTGCTTAGCCGGCGAGACGGATCCCAAATAATCGGACAATTTGAGTATTCCGTCAAAATCCCCTATCAGGAAGGAGGCTTCCAGGAATAACCGCACGGTACTTGCGGTAATAAAGGTACGGTTGTATACTTTTTTTTCAAGATAATTGGCCAAGCCGGCCCAGTCCTGGGCTTCCAGTAAGCCCAAAAGCCGCCACCAAAGGGCAAACACCACGTTTACGGCGACGACGATCAGTGAAAAAAGCGCTAAAAGACCCCAGTGCCGGCCCCAAAACCCGCCCCAGCCGCCAGCGTCGAGCAGATTGAGGGGTAGGAAGAAAACGGTAATGAAAATTGAAGCGAAGACGATATTAAATAAGATAAAGAGTGCCTTAAACTTCATGAAACGACTCCTTGGGGTGATATCATTGTACTACAGGATGGATTAGGTGAATACGTTTAATGTTATGGAAATACCCGAGGGGTATTTCTTTACGGAAGATGCCTTCCTCGACAAAAAATTCCTCCTAGTCACCCCCGGCGTCCCGGTTACGAGTCAGCTTTCCCGCGCGCTCCGCGATTGGGACTTCCTCAAAATGTATTCGGAAGGCGTCGTTTCCGAACAGCCGGTAACCAAACGGACCGAGGCGGCGGCCGACTCAAAAAAAGAAGCCGAGGGAGCGCCCCAAAAAGCCGCGAAACCGGATAAAGAAGAGGCTCAAGACGATACGGTCGACTATTCCCAACCCCTCAGCGACGAAACGCGCTTTGCGCTGGTCGAAAAGGCCTATCAGGAGTATCAGGATTTCATAGCGGAAATATATACCCGGTACGCGACCCGCAAGGAATTGCAGCTACAGGCGATTTCGGACCGCGTGAAGGAACTGTGCGACTTCATTAAGGCCAACAAGCGCTTCGTGCTCCGGATCCAGCCTTCTCAGGAAAACCGGGATAAAAACTATCTGGTCGTGCATGCCATGCGCTCAACCGTATACGCGTTGGTTATCGGCCTTCAGATGAAATTCCCGATTCATAAGCTCATTGAGTTGGGAGTGGCGACCATTCTCCACGAGATCGGCATGATTCGCCTTCCCCCGCAATTGTACATGGGAAACAAGGCGTTAAGCCCCCCGGAAAAGAACGCGATCCTTACCCACCCGGTCATTTCCTACAATATTCTCCGGGAATTCTCCTTCCCCTTAAATATCTGCCTCGGGGTACTCGAGCACCATGAACGGGAAAACGGGGAAGGCTATCCCCGAAAGCTGACCAAGGAGAAGATTTCGCTGTACGCGAAGATAATCGCGGTGGCCTGTTCGTACGAGGCGGTTACCGCGCCGAGGCCCTATAAAGAGGCGAGAGACGCCTATACGGGCATTATCGATATCATGAAAAACCAGGGAAAGCAATACGACGAAACGGTGATCCGCGCGCTCCTATTTTCCCTTTCCCTGTATCCGATCGGTCTCTATGTCCTGCTCTCCAACGACAAGGTAGGCCAGGTTACGGACGTTAATCCCGAAAACCCGCGCTATCCCATCGTGCAACTGGTGAACGAACTCAAACCGGACGGAACGCCGCGGGTAATCGAGACCAGCGAATACGGCATAACCGTCGCCCGGCCCCTCACGAGGGAAGAAGGGGACGTATACCTAAAAAAATAGGGTCACGTCGCCGGATTCGATCGCGTCCAGCGCCTGTTTTTCCACCTCGAAACCGCCGATATTTCCCGCCGCCTGTTTATGGGTCGTGATGGTGAACCGCTCGGCCAGGCTCCTCAGATGGTCATTGTGGATCGTCCATTCGGTTTCGCCCGCTTGGGCAAGCAACCGTTGCCGTTCCGCGCGATAGGACTCGATCGTCTCGCTAAAATGGGTGGCCAAACCGCTCATGCCCGCCACGGTCTGCCCCAAGGAATCCAGTACGGTATCGATCTTACGGCACGTTTCCGCGAAGGAATCGGGATAAATTTTCAGCCCGTACATTTGGCTGGTCAGTTCTGCCTGGTGCTCGTTCATGCGGTTAAAGAACTGCACCTTATCCTGCTTAATCCGCTCCAACTCCCGCTGCGCCTGTTCCGAGGATAGGGTAAACGAACCGGTCAGCTCCTCGATTGAATTGATGAATTCTTCCAGATCCTTTCGCGTATCGCGAACCCGCCCGTCGGCCTGCATGATCAGGTCGCTCATGTGATCGACGGTATCCTTGACCGCCGAGATCGCGGGGTTCTTTGCCACCTCGATCTGCTGCGTAATGCGGACGTGCTGGAGCCGCGCGATAATGGGCTTTATGGTGTCGAAGAGGGAACGGAGGTTTTTCACGCCCGTTACGATCAGCGCGCTGTCGCGAACCATGGCTTTTTGACCCCGTTGATAGAGGTTAAGCCGGGCGATATAGTCGGAAAAGCCGCTCGAAAGGGCCTTCATTCCCGAGGGAATGGAACCGGCGGGGTCGGAACCGTCGAGGAAATCGCCGATGAATTGCCGCCGCATCTCCTCGACCGAGTCAAGGATGCCGTGGACCAGGTCCCAGTTTTCGGAAAAGACCCTAAGCGATTCCCGAAGATGGCGTTCCACGTCGTGTACGATATGGGAAGAGACTTCCACCAACTCAAGATCGAGGGTGAGTTGGTCAAGCCGCTCCTCCACGGAAGACGATTCCCGAACGCCCTGGATTTCCGACAGGGCCAGATGCACCTGATCGATTGACTGGCGGACGATATCCTGCATCTGCACGCCGGTCATGGCGCTCCTGATGGGAGCCGTTATCTTACCCGCGTTTTCGTCCATAAGGGAGAGATATTCCGAGGCCTCGCCGATAAGCCGCTCGATCGCCGCCGAGTCGCGCGTTTGGTCCTCAGTCAGGAATTGATCCTGCGATTCGATCATGGCGTGGAAAGACTGTTTTAAGACGCCGTTTTTCTCGAGCATCAGGTGCTCGTTGTGGATCAGGTCGTTCGACAGGGAAATCATTCGCGCCGATAGGCGTTTCAGGTTTTCCGTGATCGTGGAAAAGGCCCGCCCCTTCTCCCCGGACTTTATGGAAATAACCATCGCGTTGAGGGAGATGATTTCCAACTCCTCGGAATCGGTCCTAATTTCCGCGACGCGACGGTTTATTAGGTCAAGCATGGACATACGCTCGTTTAAACGGGCGAATATATCGTTATTCTTAACGTTATAATCGCGGAAAAAGCGTTTCTCCTCGTCGCTGATACCCGAGAAGCCCGTAACGAGGCTTTGCATGGCCGCCTGTATCGAGGGTATGGAAGAGCCGCCCGTATTCCGATGCAACGCGAGCATTGAGGGAAAACTGGCGCCCAGCTCCGTAAATATCTTCTCGGTACGGTCGCTCCATTCCTGTATTTGTTCACGAATGCGGTCAATATCCATACTATAAATGTACTCCGCTTTCATACGCCCTGTAAACCGTGCGTATACAGAAATCATAATGCCCCGCGGCCGCCCGCACAATCGATTTTACGCAAAAAAGCGGTGCAGAAACGACCGGGGGATTCTATACTCAAGGTATGGTAGAAATCAAGACCGATACGCAATCCGCGCTCTCCGGCCTTTTAGTCGAGGAAATAACCGAGCGCCTTAACCGGAACGTCCCGGTGCTTCTGCTGGCCTCGGGGGGCTCCACCGCGAAGATCGCCGCGGAAACCTGCAATACGATATTGGAAAGATCCGGGACGAGAAGGTCCCTCCTACGCTGGCTTTTCACCCTCAGTCTCGTGGACGAGCGTTTCGGCGCCGAGAACCATCCGGACTCAAACTGGAAACGGTTGGTCGAATCGGGTCTCATCACCTCTTCGATGACCGCGATACGGGTTCTGCACGGGCAGGAAGACTCGAAAGAAGCCTTCGAGCACGAAACGGAACGCTTTAATTCATTCCTGGAAGAGGCGGCGGTACGGCATGCCGCCGGACACCTCTATGTCGCCGGGGTTTTCGGAATCGGAAGCGACGGGCATACCGCGGGTATTTTGCCGGAGAGCCCGGTCAGTAGGCAGGACGCGGGAAAACGACCGTACGCGGCAGGCTACAAGGCGGGTCTTTTCAAGCGAATTACCATTACCCCGGCCTTTTTCCCGCATCTGGACCGGGTGGCGGTATGGGCCGGCGGGGAAGAAAAAAGACAGGCCCTCGTCTCGCTCATGCGCGATTTACCCGTATGGGAGCAGCCCGCGCAATTGCTCAAACTCGCCGGACACGTTACGATACATACAGACTTGATCATTGAAGGATCCTGATGGAACGACTTTCACGAGCAGTTTTGGTAATTTTCGGCATAACCGGCGATCTTTCGCGCAGAAAATTGCTCCCGGCCCTGTACCGGCTGGAAAAAAGCGGACTTTTACCCCGCGGATTCCGAATCGTCGGCATCTCCCGAAGGGGAACCGAGGTAACCGACGTTATCGATCTTACCCGCGAGTCGATCGGAAGCGGGGCCGATGAAGGGGTGCTCAAGAGATTAGGGGACGCCCTTTCCATGGTGGACATGAAAATCGACGATCCCGAGGGGTACGATCCCCTGGTCCGCAGGCTTCAGGAATTGGAAAGCGAGGCGGGTCAGCCGCTGATCCGCATGTTCTATCTCGCCATTCCCGCGACCCTTTTCGGCACGGTGACCGAGCGGCTATCCCGCCCAGACATCAACGCGCTCCTGGAAGGAAGGCGGGAAGCCCGGTTTCTCGTGGAAAAGCCCTTCGGTTACGACATGAAATCGGCCCTGGCCCTGGTGGAAGACCTAAACCGGAGGTTTGACCCCGCCCAGGTGTACCGCATCGACCACTATCTCGCCAAGGAAACCGCCCAGAACATCCTCGCGTTTCGATTCGAGAATCCCCTCTTTTGCAAGGCGTGGAACAACCGCCACGTAAGCCACATCATGATTACGGCGTCCGAATCCATCGGGATAGAGGGAAGAACGTCCTTTTACGAAAACATGGGGGCGCTGCGCGATCTCGTGCAAAGCCACCTTTTGCAATTATTGGCCCTGGTGACCATGAGAAAGCCGCGATCCATGCGCGATTCGGACATTCACGCGGAGAAGGAGAGAATACTCCAGCGCGTAATGCCGCCCGAGCCGGTCCGAATGCGGGAAGATACCGTACGGGGCCAATACGATACGTACCGCGCCGAGACGGGCAAGCCGGACTCGGCGGTGGAAACCTACGCAGCCATGAAACTGACGATAGACGATGACGAATGGCGAGGGGTTCCCGTATTCATTCGCACGGGGAAGGCGCTTTCCTCCAAGATAACGGAGATTAATATGGTGTTTTCGGGCGATTCCCAAGACGGCAGGCGCAACGTGCTTACCCTGCGGATACAGCCGAACGAGGGTATCGCAATCGACCTGGTCATCAAGCGGCCCGGATTCGAGGAGGCCGCCGAAGACGTCCAGCTCGACTTCTGTTACCGGGACAAGCTCGCCCTGGACCACCCGGAAGCCTACGAGAGGGTACTATACGACGCCATGCGCGGCGACCGCACGCTGTTCGCCACCAACGAGGAAGTGCTGCAGTGCTGGCGGGTAACCGAACCCATTCTCAAGGCATGGAGCGATCCGGCCTTTCCCCTGGAAATATACCCGAAAGGCAGTTGGGGCCCGAAGGCGGCCGATCGGCTGATCGAGGGCTCGGGCATTTCCTGGTTCACCGATGCCCACGACGTGTGTCCCCTCCCCCGCGCGCCGTTGCGGGCCAAGGAGTAGCCGTCAGGCTGAAGGAGGTCCGGCCAAGCCGAGCGCGTCGGCGGCCGTTCTCATGCCCGCGATGGTTTCGGCGACCAACTCGCCCACTTCCATGCCGAGCATCTCGGCGCCGCGGGCTATGACGTTCCGGTCGCAACCGGCGGCGAAGGCCGACGTTTTCCACTTTTTCATGACCGATTTCGGCTCCAGGTCGAGTACGCTCCTCGAGGGCCGCATGACCGCCGTCGCGGCGACGAGGCCCGTCAGCTCGTCCACGGCGTAGAGGGCCTTTTCCATGTCGGTCTCGGGCTTTACCTGGTTAACGATACCGTACCCATGGCTTTCAATGGCCCGAAGCCAGGATTCGGGAAGCCCTTCGCCCCCCAGGAGTTCGCGAACGTGGGCGCAATGCTCGCGCGGGTAGCGCTCGAAATCAATGTCATGCAACAGTCCCACCGCGCCCCACTCATCGGGATCGCCGCCGTACCGCGCGGCCAAATGCCTCATGGCCGCCTCGACGGTCTCGGAATGCCGCAGCAAGGTCTCCCCGCCCACGTGCTTGGCGAGGATGGCCCTCGCCCGTTGCCGGTCTATCATGTCGTCAGCTCCTTGATGGAAACCATGGTACCCCCGTTTTATCGCCGGCGCAAGGAGGGGGAAAGGATTGACCCGCGCGTGAGCAATGCGTACCTTATTATGGACTATTATGAACGAGGCGCCGGAATATCGCCGGCGCGTCCAGGAGGTTTCGATGAGTAAAGGCACGAAGACGGGGCTTATTGTCCTGGCGATTATCGCCGTTCTCGGCTTCATGGCGTATTCCGCTTTCGTCGGCGCGTACAACAACATAGTGACCATGGAAGAAGGCGTTACCGCCCAATGGGGACAGGTGCAAAACGTGTATCAGCGCCGCTCCGACTTAATACCGAATCTGGTGGCTACCGTAAAGGGATACGCGTCGCACGAGGCCGACGTTTTGGAAAGCGTAACCCAGGCCCGCTCCCGCGTGGGCGGCACCGTAACCGTGTCGGACGACATACTCAACGACCCTGAAGCCTTCAAGCGCTACCAGCAGGCGCAAAACGAACTGGGAGGCGCCCTGCAGCGGCTCTTGATGGTTACCGAAAACTATCCCGAACTGAAGGCCAACGAAAGCTTCCTCGCACTCCAGGACCAGCTGGAAGGCACGGAAAACCGAATCACGGTGGAGCGAAAGCGCTTCAACGACGCCGTACGGGCATACAACACGGCGATCCGCCGCTTCCCGGCGAGCCTGATCGCGAACATGGGCGGCTTTAGGACCAAGGCCTATTTCGAGGCCGACTCGAACGCGCAAAGCGCGCCGCAGGTATCGTTTGAATGAAAGCGAAGGAATTAATCAAAAAACTATCCCTCTCCCCTTCCGATTTCGAGAGGATACGGCAGGCCGTAAAGGACGCGGAAATGAGAACCTCGGGAGAGATCGCCCTGGCCGCGGTCCCCGAAAGCGCGGACTACTCGTTTAGGGAACTCCTCGCGGCGACGCTTTTGGGCGCCGTTTCCTTCGCGCTTTTGCTTCCCGCTCACGCGA
The DNA here is from genome assembly GCA_023443865.1 of Spirochaetota bacterium. Taxonomy (GTDB): domain Bacteria; phylum Spirochaetota; class Spirochaetia; order Treponematales; family Treponemataceae; genus Teretinema. Next base: position 170,432 of record JAEZST010000006.1, read on the forward strand.
GAATCGAGGCCCTGCTCAACCGCGCGTTCTGGCACGTGCCCGCATGGGCGGTGACCCTGGTTATCGGCGGATTGCCCTTCCTGTTGGTCGCGGCCTTCTTCCTCGTGGCAAACGTGCCCGCGCTGGACCGTAAGGTCATTCCCGCGGCGGAGAAGACGAAGGCCGTATACGGCAGGGCCTTGCGGCACTTCGTGGAAAGCGGGGTTTACGCCACCGAGGGCAGGACCGGCATTCTCATTTTCATCTCCTATATGGAACGGGAAGTTCGGGTGATCGCCGATACGGGCATTAGCAAAAAGATCGCCCAGGTGGAATGGGACGGCATAGCCAGAACCGTGGCGGAAGGCGTGAAGGCGAATAAGGCGGCGGACGCGCTGTGCGAGGCGGTTGCCGATTGCGGCGAATTGCTGGCCCAACACTTCCCCGTCTCGGAAGAAACGCCGGGGAACGAGCTTCCCGACGGGCTGGTCGTATTGGAGGCAGGCGCATGAGGGCGAACCATACCGCGATGAAAAGGACGGCCGCGGCGTTCGCGCTCATCGCGTTCGCGGCGGCCGGCGCGTTCGCCCTCAAGGTGCCCGCGCTGAACGGGCCGGTCAACGACCTCGCGAACGTGATGTCGGCCAGCGAACGGACGAGCCTCGATACCTATCTCAGGAGCGTCAGCGACCAAACCGGCAAGCAAATCGCGGTATTGACCGTGCCTTCCCTCGAGGGCGAATCGCTCGAGGAGTATTCGTTACGCGTCGCCGAAAGCTGGGGCCTCGGTAAGAAGGGCGAGGACGGGGGCGTTTTGCTCCTGGTCGCCATGGCCGAACGGGCCATTCGGATAGAGGTCGGATACGGTCTTGAGGGATCGCTTACCGACGCGAAATGCGGCCTGATCATCCGCAACGTGATCGCGCCGCAATTCCGTAACGGGCGTTACGGGCAGGGAATCGCCGAGGCCGCGAGGAATATCGTCGGCATCGCGACGGACAACGCGGAAATAGTTTCGCGGAGCGTTCGCGAGGAAAGCCGCAGTTCGTCCGGCGGCGGGATCGGCGGAATCGCGTTCTTCATCATATTCTTTATCTTCATCCTGCCGCGCTTGCGGGGAAGGGGCATTCTCGGCCCGCTGATCCTCGGGTCCATGCTCTCTTCCGGAAGGCGAAGCTCCTGGTCCGGCGGCTCCCGCGGCGGTTCCCGCGGCGGCGGCTTCGGGGGAGGCTTCTCCGGCGGCGGCGGCGGCTTCGGCGGCGGCGGCGCTTCCGGCGGCTGGTAGGGCACATACCGGGCCCGATCCCGCGTATCGGCCCGGTCAGTCGAGGATCTTGCCGAGCGTCACCACGTCGAGCCAACGGCCGAATTTACGTCCCACTTCTTTATAGCGGGCGCATTCGGAATAGCCGAGGCGGGAAAAGAGCTTGATGCTCGCCTCGTTTTCCCCGGAGATAATCGCCAATAGGGAGTGTAGTTTTTGGCTACGCGCAAAGGCTTCGAGCCGTTCTACGATCGCGCGGCCGTAGCCCTTTCCCGTGGCCCGGTGATCCAGATAAATCGTTACCTCAGCGGTCGTGTCGTAGGCTTCGCGGGTCTTAAACTGGGTCACGATCCCGTACCCGACGAAGGTCTCGCCCTCGAAGACCCCGAAAGACCGGTAGCGGTCCTTTTTGAAAAAAAGGAGGCCTTCCATTTCCGCCTCGCTAGTCGGGGCGATCTGAAAGGTCGCCGTGGAATTGTCCACGTACCACTGATATATCCGGGCGGCCTCGCCCAGCCATTCGCGCCGCATTTCCACAATGTCTATTTTTTGCATACCATAACCCCTCAGGGCGCCGATTCGCCTTCGACGGGGGCGTCATTGCCCACGGCGAGGCGCAGGGCCCGTATTTCCGATTCCGAAAGCTCGCGATAACCGCCCGGCGGGAGGGCCCGGTCCAAACGCAACGGGCCCATCGATATCCTTCGCAGGGCGACGACCTCGTTTCCGACGGTCTTAAACATTTTCTTGACCTGATGGTACTTCCCTTCCTGTATGGTGAGCAGTACCGCGTCACGGGGAAAGGAGACGGACGGAACGCCGTCCGGTCCTTCGGCATCGGCGTCGGAGTCGCCGTTCGACGGCAGGCCCAGGGTCGCGGGAAGGGTCGTATAGCCGTCGTGAAAGGTAACGCCCCGGCCGAACGCCGCCCGGTATTCCTCGAAGGCGCCTTGCCCTACCGGGTCGCGAAGGCGCGCCTCGTATGTTTTATCCACGCCGGTTTTGGGCGACGTGAGCCGATGGGTGAGCGGTCCGTCGTTGGTAAGGAGGAGGAGGCCCTCGGTATCGATATCGAGCCGGCCGACGGGATGCAAATCCATGAGGGACCAGGGTTCGCCGAGGAGATCCATGACCGTGTCGTGCCCGGGATCGGAAGTCGAGGTGACGACGCCGGAAGGCTTATTGAGCATGAGATAGGCCTTCTCCCGGGGTTTAAAGGCCTTGCCTTCCCAGGAAAACGAGTCGGTTTCGCTGTCCACGACGGTGCCGGGATCGATTACCGCCGCGCCGTTTACCAGGAAGGCGCGGCTCTTGAGCATACGCTTTATGTCCCGGCGCGAACCGAACCCGTTGGAGGCCAAGAGCTTATCTATTCGGCTTTTCATTGGACGTGAGATCCATCTTCACGAGGGGACCGACCTCTTTGAGGGCTTCGAAGAGCGTGCGCACGTCGGTCCGGGCGGGCATGTGAACCCGCAAGGCGATCTTTATGCGGTCCGACGCCATATTTTTTGAAACGTCCATGGAGTCGGTAGCGATACGCAATCGGTCCAGGGCATGGGCGAGACGGTCATAGTCGAAATAGGGGTCGTCGTACACGAGGAAGAGCGTCTTGATATTGCGGGCGGGGAAGAATACCTCCTCGAACCGTTCCATTACGACGAGGGTCGCGATCACGGAAACCAGGGTTATGCCCGCGGCCACGTAGGCGCCGAGGCCGAGCGCGAGCCCCACGGCGGCGGAGACCCAAATGGTAGCGGCGGTGGTAAGCCCCTTGATATTAAAGCCCTGGCGGATAATGGCGCCGCCTCCGAGAAAGCCGATTCCCGAAACCACCTGCGCGGCGATGCGCGCAGGATCGCCCAGAACGGCTGTTCCCGGAAGGGGCACCGCGCCGTCGAGGGTCAGGTGACCGGAAATCATGAGGGAACAGAGCATGAGCAAGGTGGAACCCACGCAAATGAGTATGTGGGTTTTCAAGCCGGCGGGCTGTCGGTGCAACTGGCGCTCGAGGCCGAGAAGGAATCCGGCCGCGAGGCTCGCTAGGATGCGGATTACGATTGGGTTCATACCCCTGCGATTATATCCTTTCGGCCTCCAGGCTTGCAAGAATGAACGGCCCGACTCCCTTGAAATCGTCGGTAACGATCGCTTCCTTCACGTAATAGTCGAAGGAGCCGTCGCGATAGGGGTTTCCGCCCAGGCCCGCCACGCTGCAAATGCCCGTAAGGTGCAACTTCCCGTCGGCGTCTTCCTCCAATCGGGACCGGACGAGGCCCTCATAGCCGCGTCGCGCCGCCGAAAGGGCGCGTTCCGGATCCTCTGCGTAGCCGGATCGGGCCGCGCGGAACAGGAAATCGACGAACATGGCGCTCGCGGACGATTCCAGATAATTACGTTCCCGTTTGGGCTGGTCCAGGACCTGGTACCATAGCCCGCTCTCGCCGTCCTGACAGGAAAGAACGGCCGGAACGAGACGGCGCGCCATGGCGACGAGGGGCGCGCTGAGGTCCCCGAAGCCTCCGTCGCGGGGGATCCACCGCAACGTGTCCAAAACCGCCATGCAAAACCACCCCATGGCGCGGCCCCAAAAATGGGGAGAACAGCCCGTGGCGGGATTCGCCCACAGCTGCTTGCCCGATTCGTCCCAGGCGTGGTACATGAGGCCCGTCGCCGGGTCGCGGGCGTGCTTCTCGACGAGGACGAACTGGTTCACGACGTCGGCGAAATCCTCGCGGGAGCCGAATTCCGCGGCGTAGCGGGCGTAAAAGGGCCCTTGCATATAAAGCCCGTCAAGCCACATCTGCCAAGGGTAAATCTTCTTGTGCCAAAAGCCGCCGGTGCGGGTGCGGGGATGCGCGCGCAGCTGATCCCGGAGGGTCTCGATGGCCTTTCGGTATTTTTCCTTGCCCGTCGCCGCGTAAAGGTCAAAGAGAGCCTTGCCGGGATTGATCTGGTCCAGGTTGAATTCGTCGTCTCGGTACGTGGAGATGGAGCCGTCGTCGCGGATTTTCGAGTCGTACATCACGGCGACCCAATCCTTCATCCCGGAATCGCCGAGGGATTCCGCGACGGCCCAAATCGACTGCAGCACGAGACCGTGCTCGTAATGCCACTGCACCTGCTCGCTCGCGTACCGACTCATGACGGATCGGGCCATCCGCTCGGAGATCCGCGTTTCCCGGTTATTCGTGTCCATAGGGTTTCTCTATCCTTATAAGAAGGGCGTCCGCAACGTAGGCCGGACGCCCTGGAAAAGGCGCGCCGTAGGCCGGCGCGCGTCGAGCCTCGCGGCGTTACTTCAGGAGATTCTTCGCCTTGGCGTCGGCGATTCCGGCCTTTTCCCAGTCCGCGCCGCCGAGCTTATCGAATTCGGCGACGAAAGCGGCCCATCCGGCCTGGTCGAGCTTGCGGGTTCCGGTGAGGAACTCGAGCACGCCCTGCTCGTAGAAACGCTTCAGGTCCGCGTTGGGCGGGGGAAGGGTGTCGCAGCCGATCGCGGCGACCCAGGGGCGCTTTTGCATATCCCGGAGCACCGCGAGGGCGCTCATGGTCTTGCCGGAAGTGGCGGTCTTGTAGGTCGGGTAGCGGGAAGCGAGCTCGATGTCGCCGTTGTAGTACACCATGTTGCGGAGCTGTGTCAGGGGCTGCATTTCGGGCTTGCTATAGCCCTTGGTCTCGTCGGGGATGCCCTTGACGGTAGGAACGCCGTTGGCGTCCTTCACGTAATTCACCCCTTCTTCGCCCCAGCCGAGGAGATAGTAGCCTTCGTCGGAAGACATCCATTCGAGGAGCTTCGCGATGGCGGGACCCTTGCCGGCCTTGGCGGCGGCGGCGCTCATGGCGTAAATGCGGTACCCCTGGGTATAGACGCCCACGGCCTGCTTGCCCTTCGGTCCCTTGGGGGGATCGATCACGATCCACTCGCCCGCGGGGAAGTTCTTGTCGAAGGGCGCGTAATTTGACTCGGCGGCGAAGGCGGCGTTCTGCTCGCGCATAATGCCGAAGCGGCCCTGTTTCCAGGCGGCGCGGAAGTCGTCTTTCTTGTAGCTGATCCAGTTCGGGTCGATCACGCCCGCGTCGATCATCTTCTTCACGTAGGTGAGGGCGTCGAAGTAGGCGCTCTTGCGCACGTTGAGGCCCGCGTCCGCTGCGGTGAGGTTCCAGGTACCGGCGACGCCGAAGGCGCCCATGATCGGCTCAAGGCGGCGGCCCAGGCCTTCTTCGTAGTTGTTGATTTCGATGAAGGCGCCGTAACCGTAGGTGTCTTTCTTTCCGTTACCGTCGGGATCGTTCTCGGTGAAGGCCTTCATGACGGCGAAGAGCTCGTCGGTAGTGGTCGGAACCTTGAGGCCGAGCTTGTCGAGCCAGTCCTTGCGGATCAGGAGTCCCTCGTTCTTGACGATCGAGCCCGGGGAAGCGAGGCCCCAGGATTTTCCGTTGAGGGTGCTGAAGGTGCGGCTGTCGGCGTCGTACTGAATCGAGGTGCGGTGGGGCATCTTGGCGTAAAGGTCGTCCACCGGCGCGATGAGGCCCGTGGGGATGAGCTTTTGCCAGGTCTCCCGGCGAACCATGAAGAGGTCGGGCAGGGAGTTCGCGGCCGCGGCGGCGTTGATCTTCACGTCCTGATCGGATTCGTTCGAGGGAAGGGCCGTAAGCTGAAGGTTAATGCCGAGCTCGGAACCGATGATCTGCAGGGCCTTCCAGTCCGCGGGAGGCGGCCCGGCCTCGGTGACGGCTGCGCCATACCAAATTTCCAGGTTGACGGGCCCTTTTTGGGAAGTCCCGCCTTTTTTACAGGAAACCGATACAGACGCGAGAGCGAGGATGGCCATCGCCAGGGCGGCGAGTTGTGCCACGTTCTTTTTCATACATATCCTCCTTAAGATATTGCCGGCGACGAGACCGGCGCTTTCGTATGCAGCGCGAAGCCGCCAAGCGGGAAATACCCCGGCTGGGCGGCGAAGTACACTATCCTTTCACCGAGCCCAAAAGGGTTCCCTTGGTGAAGTATTTCTGGATAAAGGGATAGGCCACGATCATCGGGATGGCGGACATGAACACGCTCGCCGCCTTGATGGCCTGGACCGAAGCGTTGCCGAAGGCGTTCACTTCCACGAATTCGTTCATGCCGCTGGCCATGAGAATGTTCCGCAAGAGAATCGGCAGCGGCTGCAGCTCGTTCTTGTTCAGGTAGAGCATCGCGTGGAAGAAGTCGTTCCAGAAGGAAACGCCGTAATAAAGGCCGATGGTCATAATGATCGGTTTCGACAGGGGCAGGATGATCCTGAGCAGCACGTACCACTCCGGCGCGCCGTCGATCCGGGCGGATTCCTTCAGCTCGTCCGGAATGCCCTCGAAAAAGCCGCGCATGATCAGGCAGTTATAGGTACTGATCGCGGCGGGGAGGTAAATCGCCGCCAGGTGGTTCGCCAGCCCCGCCCCGGTAACCACCAGGTACATGGGTATGATGCCCACGTTAAAGAGATAGGGCAGAAGGACGAATAGGTTCAGGAACTTTCGCCCCGGAAGGCTTTTCACGGAAAGCACGTAGGCCAGCGGGATCGTCAGGAAGAGCGACGTGGCCACGCCGAACACGAGAATTTTGCCGCTGTTGAGAAAGGCGAGCACGAAGCCGCGATTCCCGAGCAGGGCCTTGTAGGCCGCCGTAGACCATTTCCAGGGCGCGAGGAACATGCCCTCAAGGTTAGAGCCGATGAAGGTATTGGGCCGGAAGGAAAGGGTGATGGTGCTCCACATGGGAATCGCCACCACGATCAGTATAAAGACGAGGAAAAAATCCAACCCGGCGTAGAACAGACGATCGGAGGCCGTCATGCGTATCGCGGTGCGTTTGGTTTTAGGCATACGGTACCCCTTACAGAATCGAGCCGTCGGCAAAGCGCTTCACGAGGGCATTGGAGCCGACGATCAGGCCGAGGCCGATAACGCCCTTGAAAATGCCCACCGCGGTGGCGAGGGCAAACTGGAACTCCAAGAGACCCTGGCGGTACACCCAGGTATCGATAATGTCCGCGACGCTATAGACCGGGATGGAATACAGCATGAACATTTGGTTAAAGCCCGCGTCGAGGATGGTGCCCAGGCGCAAGAGGACGACCATAACGATGACGGGGCGAATCGACGGGAGGGTGATAAACCATACCCGCTGTACGGCCGTGCAGCCTTCCACCATCGCCGCCTCGAAAAGGGAGGGATCGATGGCCATGAGCGCCGCGATGAAGATAATCGCGCTCCAGCCCATTTCCTTCCACGCGTCGGAAAGGAGTACGATGACGGGGAAGGTTTTCACGTCGGTGAGAAAGGCGATGGGCTTTCCCCCGCACGCCTTGATAATGTCGTTGACGATGCCGTCGCCGGGGGCGAGGAGCACGAGAAGGATACCGTACACGATTACCCATGACAGGAAGTGCGGCAGGTACGCGAGGGTCTGCACGAACTTCGCGAGGCGCGGCCGCATGCTTTCGTACAGGGTCACCGCGAGAACGATGGACAGGGGTACGCTTACCAAGAGCTTTCCGAAGCTGTAAAAGAGCGTATTGCGGATTAATTCCCAAAAGTAAAAGGACTTAAAAAAGGTTTCGAAATTCTTCAAGCCCACCCAGGCGCTTCCCAGCACGCCGTCCAGGGGCATAAAGTCCTTAAACGCGATTTGGCCGTTCCAAATCGGCAGGTACTTGAATATGACGTAATAGACGAACGGAATCAGGAGAAGTCCGTACACGGAGGCGTGACGCCTGATATCTCGCCACACGCCCGTGCGGGCGTTCCTGGCCTGAATGTTTCCCATAATGTGACCTCAAGGATAGAGTAATCCATGGGGCGGGAAATATGCTGGCGCGCTTTTGCACTATTCCGACTTTTTGGCGCGTATTTTCCCCGGCGGAATGCCGTGCTGTTTTTTGAAAACCCGGCAAAAATACGCCTGGTCCTGAAAGCCGGTGGTGTAGGCGATCTCGTTGATCGTCAGGTTCGTGCGCAGGAGCAATTCGGTCGCGAGGAAAATCCTATACCGGTTCAGGTATTCCCAGAGGGAAAGCCCGACCTCGCGATGGAAGATGCGGGTCAGGTAATCCTCGCTTACGTTCACCGAATCCGCGAGTTTCCACCGGGCGATCTGGGAGGCGTAGTGGACGTTCATATAGAGAATGGCCCGCTTGACCAGCGCGCCGGTATGGGGCGGAAGGGTTTCCTTTCCGGCGGCGATACCCCGCATGCGGCGCGCCACTTCCGGCGAAGAGGCGACGCCCCGGTTGCAGAGGATTACAAGGGGCTGGTCGCACAGCGCGTCTATCTCCAGCTCCGATCGGATCGTTTGGGGCAAGACCGCGACGGGAACCCGGGCCAAGCCCGGCAGGGAACGCAACAGGGAGAGGGCTTCCCCGCCTGAGTCGGGGAGAACGACCAGGGACGGAAGGGCGTTCCTTACCGCCGACGGAAGCAGGTCCGCCGAGGGAACGGAGAGCGACTCCCCCGGCTCGTACCATCCGGGAAAATCGGCCGGATCCAAGCCGACGAAGAGGACCGGGCCCCTGTTTCCGCGATTGACCGCCGATTCAAGGGCGGCCAGGAGAGACTCGCCTTCCAGGGGCGGCCCCTCGTACAGGAAAGGCGACCGGAAATATTCGCTTGAATGCCGGAGCGAAAGCACCTCGAGGCGATCCTCGATATCCGCGCCGGCGGCGTTCCATAACAGCGTGACCGGCGTTTCCGGCGGGAGGGAGTTCCGCTCGTCCCAGGCTACCGTCACCGGGAAGGTGCCGGCTCCGGTTCCCGACGCGCGAAATTTGGCAAAAGAAGGCTCCCCTCCCCTGAGCGCGAGGGCCGCCCTGCCGCCCTTTTTCGCCCGCTCGAAAGGCAAGCCCGAAAGGGTCGGCCAGGGTAAAACCGCGGCGCATTCCCGTGAACCCCGCGTGAATTGTCCCCCGTGAAGCAGGACGGTCCGTTCCGCGAATACCAGATCGCCGACGCTCCACAGCGACTCTGGGCGAGCGGTCGCCGAGAAGAAGGAGAGCTCCAGCCCCTCGGATCCCGGGGAAACGCGCGGGGGTAGCTCGAACGCCTCCCGCAAGGCCGCGATCGCCCGGGCGATCCGTTCGCCGTCGCCCACGAGGGGCGGGAAACCGGCCGCCTCGCCGATAATCGAGCCCGGATAGAAAAGCTTCCGCTCCAGGGCAAGTTCGTCGGTAAGGGAAAGCGTAACGTCTATGTATCGCTTAGTCCGCTCCAGGTGGGTCGCCAGGGCAGAGCGTATGCGGGAAAGGGAGGGCGCGCGGGCGGCGAAATCGCCCGTTTCCGCCGCCCCCGCGTCGGGCAGGGCCTCGATATCGGACAATATGCTTTCAAGGGGATCCACGAGGTCGGAGCCGATGCGGGAGAAAAAATCCGTGCGCGCGCGCTCGGCTTCCTCGGCGGCCCGCTTGGCCTGGATCGTTTCCTCGAACAGGAAAATACCCTTTATGGCGCTCCCGATTGCGGACCGCAATTCCTCGTATATGGTCCCGTCATCGAAGGGAACGTTATGCACGATATATCCCAGGGGCTGATTTTCCATGAAGAGGGGCTGAACCAAATAGGCGCCCGAGGCGAAGTGCGGCGCGGCTTCCGCGGGGAGAAGCCGTTTGGCGGGGAACGGGGTCGGGCTGGGGGGAAAGAGGCCCTCGGGGCAAAACCAGCCGAGGGAGCGCGAGGCCTCGTCGGATTCGGAGAGGATTACCGCCACCGAATCCATGCCGATGGAGGGAAGGTGAACCGCCAAAACCGGTACCAGGGAATCCCGGTCCCGCGCGCACAGAAGATCGCATTTCAGGGAGTTGAGGACGGCCTGACGCCTGCCGGTTTCGTATTTGCGCAGGGCCGCGACCCGGTGCTGTACCTTTCCCGATAGGTAATGGGCTTCCCGTTCCAACTCGCGGGCGCGGCCTTTCTCCAACGGCAAGAGCCCTGAATCGAACGCGAGGGAAATGGCCTTCCACATAAGCGCGATGTCCCCGTCCCGTTCGAAAAAGCGGGTGAGCACCTGGTCAAGCAGGCGAAAGGACAGGGCAAGGTCGAGCGAAAAAAAAGCGTCTAGGACCGGGTCGATCAGCGCCTCGCGGTCCTCGGGATCGAGGGAAAAGAGCCGCGAAAGGGAATCGCCCAAAAGCCGGGATGCCCCGGGGGAGCCCGCGGGAAAGGAAACTGCCTGCCCGTCTTGCCCGGTCAAAACCGCCTGGCGAATCGGGACTTCCCCGCCTTCCCCGCTTTCCCCGGCGGAGCAGCCGCAGGATTCGCGAATGACCGGGAGCATAGGGAGCGTTCGGTCGGATGGGGGAACGTCGGTCGCCCGGTTCCCTTCCAACAGGGAGAGAAGCAGGGAGACCGAAGCGGTGCCCAATTCACGATAGGGCAAGTGCACGGTGGTAAAGGGGCTGGAAAGAATCCTGCTTTCCTGGGAATCGTTGAAGCCGCCAACGCGATAGTGTTCGGGAACCCGGTATCCGAAACGGTCCAGGGCGCGCACGGCGGCGAAGGCCATCATGTCGCTGGAGCAGATCAGGGAATCAAAATCGCGGCCGGGAATGAGGCCCCGTTCGCCGAAAAGCTGTCCAATGGCATCCTCGCCCGAGCCCCAGGGGAAAGGATCGGAAACCAGGGGCGTTTCGGCGGGATCGCGCAAGCCCGATTCAAGCAGGGCGTCGCGAAAGCCCCGGTACCGCTCCATGGAGGACGCGTGGGTTTCCGGTCCCCGAATAAAGGCGAGGCGGCGCGCGCCGTGAACGCGTATAAAGTGGAGAACCAGGGCTTTCATCCCGCCGTACGCGTCAAAGGCCACGCAGGGATGCCCTTCCATTTTATGGGCGATGGTCACGTAGGGAAGGGGCTCGAAGGAGCGGTGAAAATCGTTCAGCTCGGACACGGGTACCGCGCCGCCGATACTGGACCCCCAGCTCACGAGCCCGTCTAGGTTTTCGGTATTGGCGAGGCGATATATGGCGTTTCGCAGGTACTCGCGGTCCGGTCGCGAATCAAGCCGCCCGCCCGGAAAAATGAAAAGGCTCAGGTCGAGCCTGGTCGCGTACCGGATTACCGCCGGCATGAGGCTGAGCGCCGAGCCGGTATGGATGGACGCGAGAACGAAGGCGAGCCGTTTCATGGTTCTTTCTATATTATATTGACACCATTGTTTTTACAAGCTAGTATTTTGAAACGATGTTTCATTCCTATTTGATACGGGTGAACGCTTTTCTCGAAAAGGCCATGCCCTATCTTACGCCCCTCGGGGTGGCCGCCGGCCTCGCGTTGGGAAGCCGCATATCGGCGGCCGCGCCGGCCATCGTACCGCTTTTTGCCCTTATCACCTTTTCGGGCGCGCTTTCCATGACGGCAGGGGAGGCGGTCGTCGTGTTCAAAAAGCCCCTCCCGATCGTCGCCTTTTTGCTTTCCTTCCATGTAGCGTTGCCCGCCGCGGTCAGATTGGCCGCGAGACTCCTTTTTGGCGGAAACCCGGACACCGTAACGGGGTTCGTTCTCCTTTTCGCCATTCCCACCGCGGTTTCCGGCTATATCTGGACGGGCATCCACCGGGGAAGCGGGCCGTTATCGCTCGCGCTCATCCTCATCGACACCCTGCTTGCGCCGTTTACGGTTCCCGCCACCGTATCTCTTTTTATGGGCAAGGCGGTCACGATCGATACGGGAGGACTGTTCCTTTCCCTCGTTCTCATGGTGGTCCTTCCTTCCGTCGCCGGAGTGGCCTTAAATCGACTCAGCGGCGGAGAAGCGCCCCGTGTATTGAATCCCGCCTTGAAACCCCTGTCTAAAATCTTCCTCACCGCGGTGATCGCCATAAACGTAAGCCGTTTGGACGGGAAAATCCCGCCCCTGGACGCCGGGTTTCTCGGTATCCTCGCCGCGTGCGCGGTTTTTTCCTTCGCGGGTTTCGCCCTGGGGCGCCTCGCGTCGCCGCTCGTGGGCCTGGGACGGGAAGAAACCGTTTCCGTCACCTTCGCGACGGGTATGCGAAATATCAGCGCGGCCCTCGTCCTGGCCATTACCTTTTTCCCTCCCGGCGCCGCCATTCCCGTGGTTACGGGTATTTTGCTCCAACAGACGGTGGCGGCCCTCGCGGGCGTCGGTTTAATCCAAAAGATTGACAATCGAGGACATGGCGCGAAAGGCGGGCCAGAGTCTACCATGTAAGCGCAGTACCCAAACGGAAACCAAGAGGAGCGTTCCCATGAAAGCTATTCACGAAACCATCGAGACGGTCGCGCGGCCGGAAAAAATCCTTCAGTTCGGCGAGGGGAACTTCCTTCGCGCCTTCGTGGACTGGATGGTCGATATTACCAACGAGAAAACCGGATTCAACGGCAACGTCGTGATGGTTCAGCCCCTGGAACGGGGCATGGCCGAAACGATCAATGCCCAAAAGGGCCTCTATACCACCGTGCTCCGCGGGGTACAGGACGGGAAAGAGGTCGCGGAACTCCGGCCCATCCGCTCGGTCAGCCGCTGCCTGAACGCCTATGGCGATTTTGACGAGTACGTCAAGCTCGCCGAGAGCGCCGACCTTCGCTTCGTGATTTCCAATACCACCGAGGCGGGAATCGCCTACGCGGAGGGGGACCGCCTCGACGACAGGCCACAATCCTCCTTTCCCGGCAAGGTGACGGCCTTCCTCCATCGCCGCTGGAAGCATTTCGGGGGAGACCCGGCCAAGGGTCTCGTATTCATTCCCTGCGAGCTGATCGACAAGAACGGCGATAAGCTGAGGGAGATCGTGCTCCGCTACGCCGGGGAATGGAAGCTCGGCGCCGAATTCGGGCGCTGGGTGGAAACCGCGTGCGATTTCTGCAACAGCCTGGTCGACCGTATCGTTCCCGGATACCCGAAGGACGAGGCCGCGGCCCTGTGCGAGCGCGCGGGCTATCGGGACAATCTTTTGGTCGCCGCCGAAATTTTCCATTTATGGGTCATTGAGACCAAGCGCGACTACTCGGGGGAATTCCCCCTGGTCGGCGCGGGTCTCAACGTGGTTTGGACCGACGACATGAGTTTCTACCGCACCCGAAAGGTCCGCATCCTCAACGGGGCGCACACCATGACCGTTCCCGCGGCCTTCCTTTCCGGGCTCGACACCGTGGAAGAATGCATGAAGGACCCCACGGTTCGCTCCTTCCTGGACAAGGGCCTCTTCGAGGAAATAATCCCCTCCATGGACGGCGACGTGGACGCCCTCAAGAAGTACGCGGCCGACGTGTTCGAGCGCTTCGCGAACCCCTGGATCCGCCACCTACTCCTTTCCATCACCCTCAATTCGGTATCGAAATTCAAAACCCGCGACCTTCCCTCGGTACTGGGATACGTCGCGAAAAAGGGGACGGTTCCCCCCGCCCTCGCCTTCTCAATTGCCGCCCTCATCGCGTTTTACGAAAGCGCGGCCCCGGAAAAGGGCACGGTGAACGCCGAGCTTACCGGCGACAGAAACGGTCAGCCCTATCCCATAAAGGACGATCTCGCGGTACTCGAGCGGTTCGCGGGCCTGTATGCCGTGAAAGACGGCGATATCAAGTCCCGCGCGAGGCGAATCGCCCGGGCGGTGCTCTCCGATTCCGCCTGGTGGGGCGAAGACCTGACCGCGCATCCCGCACTGGAAGACGCGGTAAGCGCGGGACTCGAGTCCATCTGGACCGTCGGAACCCGAAAGGCGCTGGAACGCCTGGTCGGAAAAACGGGGAAAGCCTGATATGGATACGGCCCGCATCCTCGTTACGATCCACCCCGAAGACTCCGTTGCCGTGGCCATTCGCGCCATCGAGGCGGGAACGACGCTCGCGCCGGAGCAAACCGGCCTTCCCGGCGTAAACCTCGCGGTACTCGATCCAATCCCCGCGGGGCATAAGATCGCGCTGCGCGGTATGAGGGCGGGCGAGAAGGTGATCAAGTACGGCTATCCCATCGGAGCGGCCACGAAAGATATCGAGGCGGGCCGCCACGTGCATACCCACAATCTGAAGACCGCGCTCTCCGAGTCCGCCGAGTACCGTTGGAACGGCGGCGGCCGGTCGCCGGCCGAATCGGGGGCAAAGGGGCAAAGGGCCGCGCTAGTACCGACCATCCAGGCGTACGAGCGAAAGGACGGTAAAATCGGCATACGCAACGAGCTATGGATCGTGCCCACGGTGGGGTGCGTGAACCGCACCGCCGAAGCCCTCGCGCGCTGGGCCGACGGGGAAATCGCGACGGGTTCGCTTTCCGGCGGTTCCCTCGACGGCTGCTTCGCCTGGACGCATCCCTACGGCTGTTCCCAAATGGGGGACGACCACGAGACGACCAGGACCATCCTCGCCGACCTCGCGCGCCACCCCAACGCCGGCGGCGTCTTGGTACTGGGCCTGGGCTGCGAGAATAACACGGTCGAGGAATTCAGGAAGGCCTTGGGCGACTTCGACGCCGACCGCGTACGCTTTCTCGTGACCCAACGGGTCGGCGACGAGATCGCCGAGGGAAAAAAACTCCTCGCCGAGCTCGGGGAACGGGCGAAGCGGGATACGAGGTCCCCGGTGAGCGCCGCCCGCCTCGTCATGGGGATGAAATGCGGCGGCTCCGACGGTTTCTCCGGCATTACGGCGAACGCCCTCGTGGGGCGCGTGACCGACGCGCTCGCGGCCATGGGGGGGACTCCCATCCTCACCGAGGTTCCCGAAATGTTCGGGGCCGAGCAAATGCTCATGGACCGATGCGAAACCCGGGAATTGTTCGACCGGACGGTTGAATTGATTAACGGTTTCAAGCAGTATTACGTGCGGCATAACCAGGTCGTGTACGAAAACCCCTCCCCGGGAAACAAGGAAGGGGGCATATCCACCCTGGAGGATAAATCCTGCGGCTGCGTGCAGAAGGGCGGTTCCGCCCCGGTACGCGGCGTGCTCCGCTACGGGGAACGGATCGCCCCGGGCGTTTCGGGCCTCCAGCTCCTCGAGGGACCGGGCAACGATATCGTATCCACTACCGCGCTGACCGCGGCGGGGGCCCACCTGATCCTTTTCACCACGGGCCGCGGCACGCCCCTCGGGGCGCCGGTTCCCACCGTGAAGATTTCGAGCAATTCGGCGCTCGCCTCGGCGAAGCCGCTGTGGATCGACTTTGACGCGGGCAGGCTCCTCGCGGCCGACGGCGCAGACGCCGAACGGGCGATAACCGCAGAGCTCCTTGCCTACATCCTCGACGTGGCGTCAGGCAATGAAAGAACGAGAAACGAGACGAACGGCTATCGGGAAATAGCCATATTCAAAGACGGAGTAACCTTATGAAACGCTTTATGGACCGCAATTTCCTCCTCGAGACAAAGACCGCGCGACGCCTTTTCCACGATATCGCCTCTAAAGAGCCGATCTACGATTTCCATTGCCACCTTTCGCCTGCGGATATCGCGGCCAACAGGCGCTTTTCCAACCTGACCGAGATTTGGCTCGGCGGCGACCACTACAAGTGGCGGCAAATGCGCACCGCGGGAATCGGCGAGCGTTTGATCACGGGCGAGGCGGATCCTTACGAGAAATTCCTCGCCTGGACCCGTACGGTGGAACGGCTCGCCGGAAATCCCCTGTACCACTGGACCCACCTGGAACTCCAGCGTTACTTCGGCATTACCGAGCCCCTCACCACGGAGTCGGCAAGCCGAATTTGGGCCAAGGCGAACGAGGCCCTCGCAACCGACGCCCTATCGGTGCGGGGAATATTCGAGCGGATGAACGTGCACGCCGTGGGCACCACCGACGATCCCGTCGATTCCCTGGAGCACCATGCCGCCGTCGCCGCCGGTACCGCGCCCATCGGCAAGATCGCCGCGCGGGTCATCCCCTCGTTCCGGCCGGACAAGGCGCTGAACATCGATGTACCGTCCTTTCCCGCCTATATCGAAGCCCTTTCCCAGGCGAGCGGCATGGCCGTAACCTCTTCGGACGCGGCGATAGCCGCGTTAATCCGGCGGCTCGACGCCTTCGCGGCCGCGGGCTGCCGCGCCTCGGACCATGCCCTGGAATATCCCCCCTTCCGGGTCGCCGACGACGCGGAAATAGACCGAACCTTCGCCAAGGCCATGGAAGGCGGGACCATAAGCAAGGACGAGGCGGACGCCTGGAAGACCAAGCTCCTGACCGCCCTGTCGGCGGCCTACGCCGAGCGGGACATGGTCATGCAGCTGCACATCGCGGCGATCAGAAACGTAAACGGGCGCATGTTCCGCCTTCTGGGAGCCGATACGGGCTTTGACGCCTCGCACGACCACCGGCTGAGCGAAGGGCTCTCCCGGCTTTTGGACCTCATGCAAGACGCGGGCGAACTGCCGAAAACCGTGCTGTATACCCTGAACCCCAAGGATTACTATCCCCTGGGAACCATCATGGGCGCCTTCCAGGGGGCCTCCGGCGACGGCATACCCGGTAAGGTCCAACTCGGTTCCGCGTGGTGGTTCGCCGACCACCGGGACGGCATGGAGGAGCAATTGAAAGTCCTGGGCAACCTGGGCACCCTCGCCCATTTCGTGGGCATGCTCACCGATTCGCGCAGTTTCCTCTCGTATCCCCGTCACGAGTACTTCAGGAGGATTCTCTGCAACCTCCTCGGAAATTGGGTGGAAGCGGGGGAATTCCCCGCGGGGGACGCGGTCGAGCGGATCGCGGCGGATATTTCCTTCGGCAACGCCGCCCGGTATTTCAAATAACCGGCGGAACCGGTATACTCATGGCCATGAGCGACGCGGACGACACAGGCGAAAAACAGATAAGCGCGGTCTCGAGAACCGTTCGGGTTCTCGAGATTCTTTCGCGCCATAAATCGATCAATCTCGAAAACCTGGCGCGGGAAACCGACCTTCCCAAGGCCACCCTCCTTCGCTTCCTCGGGACCCTGTCGAACTTGGGATACGTATACCGCGACCCCTACGACCAGTACGCCCTTACCCTCAAGATGTTCTCGGTAGGATCCCATAGCCTGGAGCACCTTGACCTCCTGAGGGTCGCCCGGCCCGTGGCGGAATCGCTCGCGGAAGAGTTGGGCGAAACCGTACACATGGGCATTTTGGAAGACGATGCGGCGATCTACGTGCTCAAGGTGGAATCGAAATATACCATCCGCATGCACTCGCGGGTGGGAAAGGCGATACCCCTTTATTGCACGGCCATCGGCAAGATGCTGCTTTCCGACCTGGAGGAAGCGACGCGAAAGGCGGTAATCTCCCGGATCAAGCAGGTGCCCTTCACGCCGAACACCTTAAAAACCCCGACGGCACTCGAACGGGAACTTTCGGAAATCAGGGAAAAGGGTTGGTCCATGGACCGCGAGGAGCACGAGGAGGGGGTTTCCTGCATTTGCGCCCCGGTGAGGGATTACACGGGAAGGGCCATCGCCGCCCTGAGCGTCTCCTGGCCCATGTTCCGGTTCGACGCCGCGGCCACCGATACCTATATAGCGAGCATCACGAAGGCAGCCTCCGAAATCTCGGGCCTGCTCGGGTACCGGGCTTCGGAACCATAGAACGGCGCGATATCGCGGTAAACGGTTATGGCGGCCCCATCGTGTTAACGCGACTAGTTTCGTCTTAAACGCTATTTTTTTGAAACTCTGTTTCATTTTTTGCTAGCTTTTTCTGATATATCACCCTATAATGAAACAAGATTCCATTATACATTTCTCGTGGAATCCGGAGGTCGCAAGATGTTTTCAGAACAGAGTTTCAGGCTTGACGGGAAAATAGCGTTCGTCACGGGGGCCTCGTACGGCATCGGCTTTGCCCTCGCGAGCGGTTTCGCCGCGTACGGCGCTACGATCGTCTTTAACGACATCAATGCGGAACTCGTGGAAAAAGGGCTTGCCGCGTACCGGGAAGCGGGGATTGAGGCCAAGGGGTACGTGTGCGACGTGACCGACGAGGGCCAAGTTCGGGAAACGGTCGCGCGGATCGAAAAAGAGGTCGGGCCTATCGATATTTTGGTGAACAACGCGGGCATTATCAAGCGTACGCCCATGATCGAAATGTCGGTTGAAGATTTCCGGAAGGTGATCGACGTGGACCTAAACGCGCCCTTTATCGTTTCCAAGGCCGTGCTCCCGTCCATGATCAAGCGGAATTCCGGCAAGATAATCAATATCTGCTCCATGATGAGCGAGCTTGGGCGCGAAACCGTAAGCGCCTACGCGGCCGCGAAGGGCGGGCTCAAAATGCTTACCAAGAATATCGCCAGCGAATACGGCGAGCACAATATTCAATGCAACGGAATAGGCCCGGGTTATATCGAAACGCCGCAAACCGCGCCCCTGCGCACGCCGGAACATCCCTTCAACAAGTTTATCATCTCGAAAACCCCCGCGGGCCGCTGGGGTACCACCGACGACCTCATGGGTCCCGCGGTGTTCCTCGCCTCATCCGCGTCGGATTTCGTGAACGGCCACATCCTTTACGTGGACGGGGGCATTCTCGCCTATATCGGCAAGCAGCCCGCCAACGACTGACGGCGATTACGCGAAGCGTTAACGCGTCCCGGGACTTTCTCCATCCCGGGGAAGCGGTTTTTTTCTACGGCAGTTTCGGGCGCAACCAACCCCCTGAATCGGCCGCTCACTTCTCTTTTTTCTCCCTCCCCGAAAGGCACCGTTTTTTGGGGAACGCGCAGGCGGTTTTCTCACCCGCCTGCGCGTTTTTTATATCAATTCCATTCGGCGTAGAGCCTGTCGATTCTCGAGGCGAGGGCCGCGAGGCGGTTCCCCAGGTCGCGCGCGAGACTCAGGTTTCCGTCGCCCCGCGCTTTGACCGTCCTTTTTTCCAGGTCGCCCCGTTCGGCTTCCAGGGCCACGATTCGGGCCTCGATATCCTCCGCCCGTGAAGCCGGCTCGCTTTCCGCCGGGGCACGGTCAGCCGCGGCGCGGAGCGCCTTTAAGTCGACGGAATTGCCGGAAAGCTTCCGTACCGAATCGCCGTAGCGCCGGAACCAGAACTCCGAGAAATTGCCGTCGTATTCAGTGAATCCCCGGTCCTCGATTTCAACTATCCGCGTGGCCACCCGGTCCAGGAGCAGCCGGTCATGGGACACGAGGATTACCGTGCCCGCGAATTCCGCCAGGGCGTCCTCAACCGCCTCGCAGGAGGGTATGTCCAGGTGATTGGTCGGTTCGTCCAGAACGAGGAAGTTCGCTCCCGCGATCTCGGCCAGGGCAAGCTGTAGCCGAACGCGCTCCCCTCCGGAAAGCTCGCCGGTTTTTTGTTCCAGCACGTCGCGGGGAAAGAGGAGCCGGGAGAGGGTTTTCCACGCGGCGTCTCCCGTGGCGGCCCCCGCGTCTATACAGGACTGGAGCACGGTCTTGTTCGGGTCGAGGTTCTCCCCGTGCTGGGAACAGCGCCCGATTCTCATGCTCGGCCCGATCCACACCGCGGGATTCCCCGTTTCTCCCCCGGCGTCCGGATCGGTCAGGGACCGCAAAAAGGTGGTTTTGCCGCAGCCGTTCGGGCCGACGAGCCCTACCCTATCCCCGGTGGCGACGGTGAGCGAAACGGAGTCGAGCAAGACCCGCTCCCCGTAGGCGAGCGTCAGGCCCTCGACCCGAAGGGCAAGTTTCGCCCGGGAGCTTTCCCCGGTGAAGGCGAAGGAAGGGCCCCTCCGCTCGGTTTCTGGCCGTTCGGCCGCCCGTTCCCTCGTTTTTTCCAACTGGGTAACCCGGGAGCGAAGCCTGCGACCCCAGGCCGGATCGGGATGGGTCCTGGCGATTTCACGAAAGCGCTTCACGAGGCTTTCGAGCCGCTCGATCTTCTTTTGATCGGTCTTCCAGGCCATTTCGCCCGATACCGCGCCGCGGAGCTTTTCCACGCGCCATTCCGAATAATTTCCCGTAAATTCCCTGGCCCTGCCCCGTTCCACTTCCACGATTCGGTTTACCGTGCGGTCCAGGAGGTAGCGGTTATGGGACACCACGAGCACGGCCCCCGGATACTCGCGAATCGTCGCCTCGAGCCAGGCGAGGCCCCACAGGTCCAGGTGATTCCCCGGCTCGTCCAGTACGAGAAGGTCCGGACGGTCGAGCATCGCGCGGGAAAGGGCAAGCGCCGTGCGCTCTCCCCCGGAAAGGGTCATGACGGGATTAGCCGCGTGGCCGGCGAGGCCCAAGGACGCGAGCAATCTCAGGGAGCGGTCTTCGGTTCCGTCGCCGTCCGCGGCGTCGTAGGCGGAACGGAGCTCGCCCCAGGCCTCGATCGCCCGGTCGCGAACCTTCGCGTCGGGATCGGCCATCGCGGCTTCAAGGCCGGCAAGGCGTTCGCGAACGAGCCGCGCGGGTTCGGTCAGGTATTCGAAGGCGGTACCGGGAAAGGGCTCGAAGTGCTGGCTCACGTATCCGACGGTTCGGGGCCGGTCGAAGAGAACCTTACCGGACCAATCGTCGTCCTGGGAGAGAATAATCCTGAGCAGGGTGGTTTTCCCCGCGCCGTTCCGCCCGATCAGCCCGGTTTTGCTCCCCTCCGGGACGGAAAAGGACAGTTTGTCCAAAACGGGTACGCCCGTGTAGTCTTTCGTTATATCTCGTACGTTCAGCATGGTCTGTCATCCTTGCGATCCGGCCTTCCGCAAATCCCTAATTTTTATTAAAGGAGGACGCAAAAAAAAAAGCGCGGAGCCTCCGGGACGTTTCGTCGGGAGGTTCCGCGCTCGGTTTACGAGTCGGAATGGCTGGCGCGGCCTAGAAGCCGAAACGCCTGCCCGGAGCCGTATCCTCTACCGTTTCTCTGCCACGGATTTCGGACGCGGACGCACCTCTCCCGCAAGCGGCGAAAGTACCCGAGGAACGAACTGTCAAAAAATCCCGGGAAGTGTCCATGGCCGGATCGTCTCCAAGAAAAAAAATGCACGGCTTAAAGCCGTGCCCTTAGCTTAGACCCATCCTTGATCGCTTGTCAAGGTTCTCTCGCCCGCTTTCGCGAGGGGCTTTCGCGTTGAAGGCGACGCGAATGCGGGCTAGGCCAAGGCGTCCATGGACACGTGGTCCATGTCGTCGAAGGTCTGGTTTTCGCCCGCCATTCCCCAGATGAAGGTGTAGGGACCGGTTGCGACGCCGGAGTGGATGGACCAGGACGGGGAGATGACCGCCTCTTCGTTCCGCACCACCAGATGCCTGGTTTCTTCGGGTTGCCCGTGCAGGTGGAAGACCAGGGTATCGGGTTTCATATCAAAGTAGAAGTACACTTCCATACGGCGCTCGTGGGTATGGCAGGGCATGGTGTTCCATACCGAACCGGGCTCCAGCACGGTCATGCCCATAACGAGCTGGCAGCTCTTGCAGACGGCGGGATGCACGTACTGGTAGATGGTGCGCACGTTGAGGCTTTCGGGGCTACCGAGCTTTTTGGGGTTCGCCTTTTCGATGGGGATAAAGACCGCCGGATGGGCCTCGTGTGCCGGGGCGCTCACCAGGTAGAAACGGGGAGCTTCCTTTCCGGCGGCGAAGGAGACGTCCTTAACGCCCTTGCCGACGTAAAGGCCGTCGCCCTTTTTCATGGCGTAGGAGGCGCCGTCGGCGGTTACGGTCCCGTCCCCGGCGATGCAGATAACGCCGAGCTCGCGGCGTTCCAGGAATACGTCGCTGCCGAAGTCCTTGCCGCCTTCGAGTTTCAACGGAGCCTTGACCGGCGCCGCGCCGCCGAAGACCACGCGATCCGAATGGGTATAGCAGAGGCTGATCGCACCCGCCTCAAAAACTCGGTCGAAAAGGAAGTGCTCGCGCATTTCCTCGGTATCGTACATTTTCGCGTCGTCCGGATGCTCGGCGTAGCGGATCTCAAGTTTCATATGAATGTCTCCTTGCTTTGTTTGCTTCTTCGGCCGTACAGCCAACCGTGGAGTTTACCGTGGAGTTTTCGACGCTTTCCGCGTCGAAAACTCCAAGTTCAGCGATAAAAAACGAAGTTTTTTATCGCTGAACCCGACCCGAGCCGTCGCCCTTGCAGAGGGCCTCAACCTCGCCTTTCGTGACCAGGTTAAAGTCGCCGAATACCGAGTGCTTGAGGCACGAGGCCGCCACCGCGTATTCCAGCGCGTAGGCCTCGTCGTCGGGATATTCAAGCAAGCCGAAAATGAGGCCGGCGGAGAACGAATCGCCCCCGCCCACGCGGTCCACGATGTCGTCGATATCGTACTCTTTGGAATGGTAAAAGCCGGTTTGCCCGTGGAGCGCCGCGGACCATCCGTTTCGGTCGGCGGAACGCGATTCGCGCAGGGTAATGGCCACCGCGGAAAGGTTCGGAAACTCCGCTTTCACCTTCTCGGCGAGGGTTTTATACACGCCCACGTCCAGTTCGCCCGCGGTAACGTCTACGCCTTCGGCCTCGATACCGAGGCACTTTTGAACGTCTTCCTCGTTGGCGATGACCACGTCGGCGTATTTCGTGAGTTCCCGCATCACCTCGGGGGCGGACTTGCCGTAGTTCCACAGTTTTTTGCGATAGTTAAGGTCGATGGAAACCGTAAGTCCCGCCTTTTTCGCGGCCTTTACCGCGTCCAGGGCAGAATCGGCGGCGGATTGGGAAAGCGCCGGGGTAATGCCGGTAACGTGGAACCAGCTGGCGCCCATGCATATCGCGGACCAGTCAAAGTCGCCGGGCTTTACCCGGGAGATGCTGGAACCGTCGCGGTCATATACGACGGAAGAGGCCCGTTGATTCGCGCCGGTTTCGAGGAAGTAGATGCCGAGGCGGCCCGGGGTCCGCTTGATAAAGGAAACGTCCACCCCGTGGCGGCGAAGTTCGCCTACCGCCGCGTCGCCCAGGGGATTCGCGGGAAGGGCGGTGACGAATACGCCTTCGCGGCCGAATTTGCTGACCGAAACGGCTACGTTCGCCTCGCCGCCCCCGAAGGTCGCGCCGAAAGTCGGGCTTTGAAGGATACGCTCGTGACCCGGGGGCGTCAGGCGCAACATTATCTCACCGAAGGTTATGATTCTATCCATAAATCGTATACTCCCTTATAAGGATCAGTGTATCTTATCGGATTGACCCAGTCAAGTTTTTTTGAAACCTTGTTTCATTTTCATAAATACTGTAGTATGATATGCATATAAGACGCGGGTAATTGAAGGAGCGAACGACCTATGAATTCTGTTCTGGAACAATTGGGCTCTATCGGCCTGGTGCCGGTTATAAAGATCGAGGATGCCGCCAAGGCTGCCGATTTAGCGAGGGCGCTGATCGCGGGCGGCCTTCCCTGCGCGGAGGTAACCTTTCGTACCGCGGCAGCCGCCGAGGCGATCAGGGCCATGACGGCCGATTTCCCGGATATGCTCGTGGGCGCCGGTACGGTAATCAACGTGGAATTGGCGAAAAAGGCGAAGGAAGCGGGAGCCCGGTTCATCGTTTCCCCGGGCTTCAATCCCGCGGTGGTGGAATGGTGCATAGCCAACGGCATGCCCGTGGTTCCCGGCGTGAACAACCCCTCGGACGTGGAAGCCGGCCTGGAACGCGGGCTTGAGGTATTAAAATTCTTCCCCGCCGAGGCCTCGGGCGGCGTCGCCATGCTCGACGCGCTGGCCGGACCCTTCGGTCAGGTGAAATTCATGCCCACCGGCGGAATAGGCGCGAACAATCTCGCCGATTACGTGAAGCGGCCCAACGTGCTGGCCGTGGGGGGCAGCTGGATGGTAAAGGCCGACCTCATCGACTCCGGCGACTGGGACGGTATTACGAGGCTCTGCAGGGAGGCGGTCACGGCCGTTCACGGCTTCGCCTTCGCGCATGTGGGAATCAACGCCGAAAGCGAGGCAGAGGCGAAGAAGGCCGCCGGGCTCTTCGGCGTATTCGGATTCGCCCCGAAAGAAGGCAATTCCTCCATCTTCAACGATACGGTGATTGAGGTTATGAAATCGCCGTTCCGCGGCAAGATGGGCCATATCGGCCTTAAGTGCTGGAACGTGGACCGCGCCCTCGCCTACCTCAAGACCCAGGGCTTCAAGGGCGTGGAAGAAACCGCGAAACGGGAGAAGGGCGCGTTGACGGTCATATACCTGGAACCGGAAATCGCGGGCTTCGCGGTACACCTCATTAAGGCGAAATAGGAAACGGATCGCAAAAAAAAACCCGGCGACGTTGCCGGGTTTTTTCATTTCAGGCGCGCCGCCTTCCCGCCTTATCCGAACAGGAAGGGTTCGCCCGCGCCTTCTACGGTTACCCCGTCGAAGCGGGGCTCAACGGCGTTCAGAACCCGAAAGCCCCTCCCTGCCGCCCGTTTGAGGCCCAGGTACATGTCCGCGTTTTCGGTATCTTCCGCGCTGGATTCGTCCACGGCGAAACGGCAGCGTTCCACGCTCAAATTAAGCACCGGCGATTCGGGAAGGCCCGCGATAAAGCCCGCCGAGGCGCGGCACCCCGTGGCCGTCACGTCGGCGATTCGCACGTTCCGGATCGCGGGAGTGGCGTCGGTTACCGGGAGCGCGCGGTCGCTGAACAGCCCGTCCTCGAGCCTCGCGCCGCATCGGTAATACATGTTTATCACTACCGGACAGAGGTTGTTTTCCATGCGCAACTCGCGGAATTCGAGGTTCTCGATCACGCCGCCCCGGCCGCGTCGGGTTTTGACCCGGATACCCCGATCGGTGGAACGAAATACGCACCGCTCGGCCAAAACGTCGTGCACGCCGGCGGCGGTCTCGCTGCCGATCACGATTCCGCCGTGGCCGTCGCCTACCGTACAGTCCCGAACCGTCACGAAGGCCGTGGGCCGGTTCACCCGAAGCCCGTCGGCGCCGGAGCCCGACTTAAGCGCGATCCCGTCGTCGCCCACGGCGATGCGGCACCCCTCGATGAGCACGTTAACGCAGGAATCCACGTCGATACCGTCGGTGTTCGGCGCGTCATGGGGGTTGCGGACCGTCACGTTCACTATGGAAAGCCCGTCGCAATACAGGGGATGTATGGTCCAAAACGGTGAGTTCAGGACGGTGACGTCCTCGACGCGAACGTTCGAGCAGCCCAAAAACTGGATAAGGGGCGGGCGCAAAAACTGTATTTCCCTGCCGCCGCCGCCGCCCGGTTGCCTTAGGTAGCCGCCGTTCAGCTCCGCGAGCCGCGTTTCGATCGGCGATTCCGGGGCGCTCTGGCCCCTCCCCCGCTTGGCCCTGAGAAGTTCCCACCACGCGGAGCCGTTGCCGTCAAGCGTACCCTTGCCCGTAACGGAAACGTTCCTGCTTTCCCGGGCGAACAGGCACGGATGCATGGCGTAGCATTCCACCCCTTCCCAGCGGGTAAATACCGGGCGGTATAATTCCGGCTCGGGAATGAAGGACAGGCGGGCGCCCTCCTCCAGCCGCAACTCCACGTCGGAAAACAGCTCCAGCGGGCCGGTATGCCACGGGCCCGGATCGACGACGAGGGTTCCGCCGCCCGCGGAACGCAGGCGTTCCAGGGCCGCGGCAAAGGCATCGCTGTGATCCCGGCCGGAAATCCGCGGCGTTCCCAAAAAATCGCTGACGTGTACAATCATCCCTCGTTCCCCTTGCGCTTTACTTTCGGCCCCTTCGCCTATACACTGTCGTTTATGCTGCAATTCGGACTCAGGGCCCACGATTTCGGCCGACTCCCCGCCGGCGTTCTCGCGGACGCCCTCGCCCCCCATAACCCCGCGTCGATACAGCTCGCCCTCTCCAAGGCCCTCGCGGATTTCGACGGCGACGCGGGCACGCTCAGTCCCGGGGCCGCCCGTTCGGTACGGGACGCCTTCGCCTCCCGGAATATCGCCATATCGGTCCTCGGCTGCTATATAAACCCGATCCATCCGGACCCGGGGAAACGGGAAGCGGCGCTCAGGCGGTTCGAGGAACACCTGCGCTACGCCCGCGACTTCGGTTGCCCGGTCGTGGGGACCGAGACCGGCTCCCTCAATCCCGATTGTTCCTGGCACCCGGATACCGCGGGGGAACGGGCCTTTGACGAGCTTACCGAATCGGTCGGAAGGCTCGTCCGCGTCGCGGAGCGAACCGGCGCGATCGTGGGCATTGAGCCCGTGGCGCACCAGCATACCGTCCATTCCGTCGCGCGAATGGCGGAACTCCTGCGGCGCGTGCCCTCCCCGGCCCTGGGGGTCATTTGGGACCCGGTGAACCTTATCCCCCTTTCCGGCATTCCGTGCGCGCAGGAAGCGTTTTTCCTGGAAGCCCTGGACGCCTTCGGGGACCGGATCGTCGCGGTACACCTCAAGGATTTCCGCATGGTCTCCGGCAAAAAAGACGGGACCCTTCCGGCGGGAACGGGAGAGCTCGACCTGCCCCTGCTCCTGGGCCTTTTGGCGGGCCGAAAACCCGGGATCGACGTACTGCTCGAAAACGCGAAACCGGATACGGTCGCCGATTCCCTGGCCTTGGCGAGGCGACTCTCGGGAAGGGCGCCGTAACCTTCCGCTCCCGATAAACCCCATTGTGCGGCCCCGGCGGGGGTATCGCAATGCCCCGTCCTGCCCTCTTTTTGGATTTTACCGCACATGAATTTTCCGCTAGGCACGCCCTTTTTTTTAATCTATACTTAAGAGATATGGATATCGATCAATTTCTGAACGAGACACACAGTACGCTCGATCAGATTCGCCAACCGACAAACGAGGTTTCAACGGACATAATCGTCCTCAACCCGGCGGAGCGAAGTCTGGTCAACCGTGTCTTCGAGAATCTCCGGGTGTATTCCCCGGAGACGATGGTCGGTGTCGCCACGCGGATAATGGACCTGGAGCGCCTTTCCGTTTCCATTTCCCGGTATCCTTCCATGCACGAGCGGGGCTTCCTCGCCGGGCAACAACGGAGTTCGGAAACCCTTATAGATACCCTGTGCACCATAGGCGACGGGGAGCGGTTACTCGCCTTGCCGACCAAGGCCATATTGGGTCAGGGCTTCCTCGTGGCCAAATTCCACGCCTTCGCGGCCCTTACCATGGTCGCGGTCAATTCCTGCTTCGCCGACGGCGACATTCAGGAGCTCAGGCAGGCCACCTTGAATATCATGTTCACCCTGATGGCCGAGGACGTCTACCTTTCGATCCTGGACGACCCGAACCTTAACCCGCCCGTGCGGCGCGACGTGGCCGAGGCCCTGGCGGAACTGTGGGAACACCGGCTGGACCAAAACGTAATCCGGGTCGCGCCGGTGCTCGACGCGGTCTGGACCGTCCGGGACCAGATCGCCCCGAACTTCGGCACCATGATCGGAACCAGCGAGCTGCTCCTTCTGTCCATCGCCCTGGACGAAAACTGGCAGCGCTTTATCTCCAACAGGCTCGGGGATCAGGACGTGGCTTCGGCCATGGAGGAATTCCTTTTTGGACTGTCGTTCGAAGACATAAGCCTGATACGCAAGGAACTGAAAACCCGGGGCCTCAACGCCATCGGCCGCGACGAGGTCCCGAAAATCGTGGGCCACAAGGCGACGCTTTCCAACGAGGATCCGCGCATTTTCTACCGAGCCTACACGCAGCGCCGGCTAAACGCCAACGCCCGCAAGCGGCTCTCGGCGCCAGGCCCCAAAAAGACCCTCGAAGACCATTACATCCAATTTCTCTTCGAGAAAAAGCGGGAGCAACAAAAACATGCCAACTAAAAACACGCCCTTTCGCTTCGGCGAAAAACTGAGAACCGTCCGGGAGCGGAAGGGATATACCCTGAAAGTGGTAGCCCAGGCGGCGGGAGTGAGCGAGAGCCTTGTTTCCCAAATCGAGCGGAACCGGGTTTCCCCGGCCATCGATACGCTCCTCTCCCTGGCCGACGCGCTCGAGATCGACCTGGAGTACCTGTTCGAGGAGTATCGGCGGGAACGGCCCGTACGGGTAATACAGGCCGAAGAGCGGCGCCACGTCAAGGAAAACGGCATAGTCTACGAGGAAGTCGCCCGGCCCGTAGAGGGCGACGGCGCCCATGCAATCGAGTCATACTACATCACGATACCCGCGGGGCTCGAAACCCAACGCGGCTCCTACGGCCATTTAGGGCGGGAGTTCGGCATCGTCACCGAGGGCGAGTGCGAGCTTCACTACGAGACCAAGGTCTATCACCTGAAAAAGGGCGACAGCATTTCCTTTTCGGCCACGGCGCCCCATACCGTGCTCAATACGGGCGAGAGCGTCTTCAAGGCGCTGTGGGTCGTAACCCCTCCGCACCGGTTCGGATAACGAAAAAGGCCGACGCCCGCGAAGGGCCCGCGTTCTGCCGGAACCGTTCGGTTACGCGGGAAAACCCTCGCGGATCAGCCGGCAGGGCAGCTCCCAGTTCTTCCGGTAGCGTTCCGCCGAAACGGTTCTCCGGCACAGGTCTGACACCCGCAGGACCCGTTCACGGTCGCACCACCGGATAAAAAGGGCGTAAAAACCGGCAAGCGCGAGGGAATCCGGGGATTCAAACACGAAACAGGTTTCGATTCCCATCCTTCTCGCGACGAATAGCCGCGTGTGCCCGTCCAGGCAAAAAAGCTCGCCGCCCACCCTCATAACGGGAATTTGAAGCTGCTCCTTCCCCCTGAGCCACGATTCAACCCCGCGAATTTTATCGCGGCTTAAGAAAAGCTGGGTGACGCGCAGGGAATCGATGGGCACTTCCCGCAATTTCATGGCGTCTCGCGCCGAGCCTCGCGACGGGCCTCGCGACGGGCCTTGCGGCGAGATCCGGCCCACTCGTTCCGGTCCCCCATTATCGCGCCGCCTTTCACCAGCCAGGAAACGCCGAAGGAAACGAGCATGATCGTCTCGAGAATCAGGATGATCTTCGTTCGCTGACGGAATTCCGCGGAGGTGAACACCGTAACGAGCGCCATGGCGACAAGCGGGACGAGGATTACCGCACCGCAAATTCGGTACGCGATATTGCGCCAGTATTTCCGGCTCCCCTTCACGACGGCCGTTTTCGACCGGGTGAAAAGGAACAGGGAGTTGAAGGCCAAAAGGGTAAAAAAAGTCCCGGCGGCGCTTAAATGAACCACGTTCGTTACCGCGTTATCGAGCATAAAAACGCTTACCTTCTCGGTCCAACCGGGATTTTCGCAGGGAAACAGCGCGGTCGCGAGCCCGGAAAGGCCGATAGCCCAGGTAGTCACGTCGTCGAGAAGGGTATAGCCCCGGTAGGTGATCAGGAAAAACGAGACGGTCACGAGAACGCC
The DNA here is from genome assembly GCA_023443865.1 of Spirochaetota bacterium. Classification (GTDB taxonomy): domain Bacteria; phylum Spirochaetota; class Spirochaetia; order Treponematales; family Treponemataceae; genus Teretinema. The sequence goes on from JAEZST010000006.1 coordinate 199,837, forward strand.
CACGAAGATATCGCGGAAATTCAGGAAATAATGCAAGCTAATGGAATCGGGCACGGTACCGCCGTTGAAGGCGCAATCCCAAAAATAGCACAGGAACGGCAGGAGAATTCCCAACAACCCGATCAGGGCACGGAGCTGCATGTAGGATATAACGATGCTGGAGTTACGCTTCATGCGGCCAGTATACACCATACGAGGGGAATCCCGCGACAAACTTTCCGCGGGACGGGGATTACGGGGGCAATCGGGCTATTGGCTAACCCGAACGGACTTCAACAAAGACGCGACGGCGTCGTCCATCGCCTTTACGTGCGCCTTCCCGGTAACGATATCGATCACGAAGCCTTCGTTCCAATACCGATAGAACACCGCCTCTTTAATGATATAGAATTCGCCCGTATCGACGATGACTTGATTGATATAGAAATTGCCCCTTTGAAAATTCTGCATCGTCACGTCTTTCCTGTCCCAACGGGCGGCATAGCCTTCCAGAAACGACGCAAGGCTTTCCTTCGGTTCGCTTTGCGGCAACGTGACGGACGCCACCAATATCGCCGCGCCCCCGGGTACGTAATTGTACCGCTGCAGGTATTCAACCTCCGCGAATTCATCGGAGGCAAAATTGATGGAATCGTCCACCTGCGCGGGGACCGGCATCCATAGTTCGGGATCGGGAACGTCGTACCGGTACGAACCGACGGTTTCCCGGGGCGGTTGGGAACAGGAGAGCACGAGCACCGAACCGACAACGGAAAGAAGCACGGAAAAAAGAAGAGTGAAATCGCGTTTAATCGTCACTTTATCACCTTTTTTAGTAATGCGAATCGACCGGAAACCTCGTTCGACGAGACCGTCCCTACCTCTTGCGAGCCCTCGAGAAGGGTTACGGTGAGGGATTCTGATTCATGGATAATATCCGTGAATGACGCGGGATCAACCGTTGAACTGTACCGGGTCATGTTATTTTCGATGCTGGTAAAGATAACCTTTCGGGATTCGACGGGAAACTTCCCCGAGGCGATATTGAATTGAAGGACGGGAGCCGCGCTCAATTCGTTCTTTTTATCCGTTACGGAATAATTTACCGTGACCGGATCGATTATCACGCCTTCTTTCGTCCGGATCAGGCAATCGAAATCGACCTTCGCGGAAGCGAACCGCACGCTCACGGGGCGCACGAAAAACTGCTGAACGCCATCGTCAGCGACGAAAGTGCGGACTTTCGGCTGACTCGCGCAGGAGAAAAAGAGCGCGCAAATCAACGCGAGGCCGCACGCCATTATGGAAAATCTCGTTTGCCTTCTCATAGGTTCCTTATAAAAAAAAGGAGAAGACGGGTCCGTCTTCTCCTTGCGTTCCGTCCGGGATTACTCGCCGGTAACCGTGGTGGTTACGGTAGCGAAGAATCCGAGATAGTTCGTCACCTTCAGGTCGTAGGTGGAAATCTTGCTGATTCCGCCGTTAGCGGCCGCGGTAGCGATGCTATAATCCTGATTCATGGAAGTGGGAAGATAGCCGAACAGAAAGCTGGCGGTCGATTCGCCGACCTTGGAACCGACGGGATTGCTGGTCGCGCCCATGGGAGCCACGGTGGTGCAGCCCATAACGGCGAGCGAAAGCCCTGCGAGAACGAGAAGAGTTGCGATGCGTTTCATTAAATTCCTCCTGTGGAATATTATAATGAATAAGAGTATATCTCGGGGAAATTCGGAAAACAAGGAAATAACGGAAATCGGCGGTTAATCCTGGCGAGAGGCGTCGCAATAAAACGGCAAGGGCAAAAAAAAGGCAGCCCCGGAGGGAACTGCCTGCCCGGTTCTACCCGGGCGATAACCTTAAAAAAGGGAGATCCGCGCGGGAACCGTGGCCCCCGCGCGCTCACTGCTTATTTCACGAAGGCCTTTTTCAGGAACTCGAGGTCGAGCTCGGGATAGAGCACGAACTTCCCGAGAAGGGCGTCAACCGCGGCCTGGGCTTCTGCCTGGACTTTGGGATCGACTTCCACCTTGCCCTTGCTCGGCGTACCCTTGTCGGTAAGGCCGGGCTTGGCGTTGTCGAGCACGAGCTTGATGATCCGGGCGATTTCCTTCATTTCCGCCTCGCCCATGCCCAAGGTGGTCGTCGCGGGCGTTCCGATGCGGAGGCCGCTGGTCCACCAGGCTCCGTTCGGGTCGAAAGGCAGGCTGTTTCGGTTGAGGGTAACGCCGCATGCGGTCATCGCCGCCTCGGCCTGGCGGCCCGTAAGGCCGAAGCCGGACACGTTGATGAGCATGAGGTGGTTGTCGGTGCCGCCGGTTTGGAGCGTCATGCCGAGCTTTACGAGTTCGGCCGCGAGGGCGCGGGCGTTTGACTGCACCTTTTTCGCGTAGGCCTGGTAGGCGGGGGTCCGCGCTTCCTTGAAGGCGATCGCCTTGGCGGCCATCATGTGCGGGAGAGGCCCGCCGAGTACCAGGGGGCAGCCCTTATTCACGTAATCCGCGAAGGGGGCCTTGCAGAGCACCAGGGCGCCGCGGGGCCCGCGAAGGGTCTTGTGGGTGGTGGTGGTGACCACGGCGGCCCATTTGACCGGGTCTTCGTCGCCGGTGAACACCTTGCCCGCCACGAGGCCCGCGAAGTGGGCCATGTCTACCATGAGGACGGCGCCGCATTTATCGGCGATTTCCTTGAAGCGGCGGAAGTTGATGGCCCGGGGATAGGCGGAATAGCCGGTAAGGAGGATCAGGGGCTTGAGCGCCATCGCCTGCTTCTCGATCGCGTCGTAGTCCAAAAGCCCGGTCTCTTTGGAAACCGTATAGGAATGGGCCTCGAACATCCGTGCGGACACGTTTTGGCGGTAGCCGTGGGTCAAATGCCCGCCGGAGTAGTAATCGAGGCCGAGGAGCTTCTGGTTTCCGAGTTTTACCCGGAGATCGGCCCACTGTTCGTCGGTCAGGTTGGAAAGGTTCGTTTCGCCGAGCTTTTCGAGCACGGGCGCCTCGATCTTGGCGGAAAGGATGGCCCAGTAGGCCACCAGGTTCGCGTCGGCTCCCGAATGGGGCTGCACGTAGGCGTGCTCGGCCCCGAAGAGGGCTTTCGCTTCCTCGGCGGCGACGGACTCGATGTCGTCGATATTGTCGCATCCGCCGTAATAGCGGTGGGCGGGAAAGCCTTCCGCGTACTTGTCGGTCAACAGGTTGCCCATGGCGGCCTGGGTATTGAGCGAGCAGTAATTCTCGCTGGCGATGAGCTTCAGGTGGGTGCGCTGGGCTTCAAGCTCCTTCACGACTGACGCGGCGATCTCGGGGCCTATCTCGGCGACCTGCTGGAGGTTCGCGACGTAGGACACGAAGGCGGCGTTTACCTTGTCTGCCGGGGTTTCCGACAGATACTGTGCGAGGGGTGACTTTGTCATGATTGATTCTCCCTTTCGTCAGATTTTCCGCGACATAACGGCCCAGGCGCGCGGCCGAGAGCGGGAGCTTCCCGGCGGTTAAATCCGCCTTAATGCGCCAGAATTGGGTTCATCGTATCCCTTTCGCCGCGAATTGGCAAGGGGCGGTCCAGGAGAATAGGGCATCCGGGAGGGGAAACCTTTTCGAAAGGTTTCCCTTCCCGGCCCCATCCTTTCCAAAGAAAACGCGACGCAATGTACTGGAAAATAAGCGCTTCCGGCGTTACACTCTATGTATCGAGACGGTAAGCCGGTCCGGCAGCGCTGCCGGGAATACGGTCGCCGTTCATTACTACCTGAGGAGGTTTTAGCATGCCGAAGGGAAAAGACAAGGGACAGGCGGAAGCCAAGAAAAAACCCCAGCACAGCCTGAAAGAGAAGAGACAGCTCAAGCACGACAAGAAAATAGCTAAGGAGTGATCCGGCCCTAACGCGAACGGATATCGCCTGGCGTACGACCGCCATCGGGGCGGGCCGGTTTCATCCGGTCCGCCCCTCTTTTTTTTAAATGAAGGCCGGCCGTGACCCGAACGGCCCTATCGCCGCGGAACCCCCGCCCTCCGCGGGGGCTCCGCGGGTCCCGACGGCCCGTCGCATGGCCCTTTCTGCCTCTTTTATCGATAATATCTTATCTATACTAATTGCATTATTACCCGGAATGGGATACACTCTTTTCATATTTACCGAATGCATTCGGCGAATATGATTTGTGAATTAAATCGAAAAGGAGTCGAGATTCATGAAGAAATTCATTCCCATTCTGGCAAGCGCCCTGCTCGCGCTTATCTTCGCCGGCTGCGGCGGCAATTTCAAGGCCGGTACCTATTCAGGCGGCGCGCCCGGAATTCACGGGGACGACGTGGTCGTGGAAGTGACCGTTGACAAGAAAGCGATCAAGGAAATCAAGATTATCGAAAACCACGAGACCCCGGGCGTTTCCGACGTGGCCTTCGAGCGCATTCCTAAGGAAATAATCGAGGGTCAGACCCTCGCCGTAGACGTGGTTTCCGGCGCTACCTATTCCAGCCAGGCGATTATCGCTGCCGTGACCAAGGCCCTGGAAGCCGCGGGCGGCAATATCGCGGCCCTTTCGAAGGGCAAGAAGGCCACCGACGCGGTAAGCTCGGCTACCAAGGTATTGAACGCCGACGTGGTAGTCATCGGGGCGGGTGGCGCGGGACTTGCCGCGGCCGTCGCCGCGAACCAGGCGGGAGCCACGGTTATCGTGCTCGAGAAGATGCCGCAGGTAGGCGGAAACACGATTATTTCCGGTTCTGCCTTCAACGCGGCAGATCCCTCGCGGCAGATTCCCCAGGGAATCGAAGACTCGGTAGACAAGCACTACCAGCAGACCTTCGAGGGCGGCGACAAGAAGGGCGACCCCAAGCTGGTGCGCACCCTGGTCGAAAACGCCTACCCCACCCTGCAGTGGCTCGAATCCATGGGCATGGAATTCAAGAAAGAGGTGTTCACGGTGCTCGGCGGCCTGTGGCCCCGCGCCCACAAGCCCGTTAAGCCCCTGGGAACCGGCTATATCGAAACCTACATGAACTACGTCAAGGGCCACGAGGGCATTACGATCCTCACCGACACGAAGGCCACCGATATCTACCTCGAGGAAGGCCGCGCGACCGTGGTTAAGGCCACCGGACGGGACGGGATCGTCGTGGCCCAAGGGCACAAGGCGGTCATCGTCGCCACCGGCGGTTTCGGCGCCAGCGTTGAAATGCGCGAAAAGTACAACAGCCAATGGCCGTCGCTGAAAAACGTCGGCACGACCAATCACCCCGGCGCGACCGGCGACGGTTTGGCCCTGGCGGAGAAGGTGGGAGCGGCGATGGTGGGCCTGGAATATATCCAGCTCCTCCCCATGGGCGACCCCGTGACCGGAAGCCTTTCGGGCAATATCGAGCAGGCGGTGGAAAACCGCATCTTCGTGAACAAGGAAGGAAACCGCTTCGTGGACGAGGGCCAGCGCCGAGACGTGATGACCAACGCCCTTTTCGAGCAGACCGACCAGTTCATGTGGATCGTGCTCGATTCGCACAACTACCCGACCATGGCCACGAAGAACAACTTTAACGAGACTATCCAGGAGTTGGTGGACCAGGGCCGCGCCGTGATGGCCGATACCCTGGACGAGCTCGCGGCGAAGATGAACGTTCCGGCGGACAACCTGAAGGCCGCGGTCGCGGACTTCAACAAGGCAGTCGAGAAAGGCGGACCGGACAAGTTCGGGCGCACCCTCTTCCAGTATAAGATAGACCAGGGCCCCTACTTCGCCGGCGGGCGCAAGCCCACGGTGCACCACACCATGGGCGGCATCAAGATCAACGAGAAGGCCCAGGTCATCGACACCAAGGGCAACGTGATCCCCGGCCTCTACGCGGCGGGCGAAACCACCGGCGGCGTGCACGGAACCAACCGGCTCGGCGGAAACGCCCTGGCCGACATCAACGTGTTCGGACGAATCGCCGGAACGAACGCGGCGGCGGAAACGCCCGCGAAATAACGGGAATTGAGACGGGCCTGCCTAACCGAAAGGCCCCGTCTTGGTTTTGATACTCTCCTCCGACCGCCCGGACTCAGGTTCGGGCGGTTTTTTTATCGCGCGATCCGGGAAGGACTTCAGGCTTCGATGCCGCGGAGCGCACGGTCCAGGGCTTTCCGCATCTCCGACTCCAGGTCGAAGGAACCTTCATGGAGGCACCAGTGGAACACCATGCCGCGGGCGCACACGAAGAGCCATTCGCAGGCTTCCTCGGCGGAGAGGGTCAGCTTGAGCTCGCCCGAGTCTATGCCCCTTTGGAGCAGCGTCTCGAGCTGAACCTGCATCCGGCGTCCCTTCTTGATGAAATTCTTATTCCGCCAGGTATAGAATCGCTTTGAGAATTCGAGCCCGCTGGCCGTGACGAGGTTCGCGTAGGAATCCATGTAATAAAGGACCGCGTCCCTTCCGCAGGAACGCTCCGGTTCGGCGCCTGATTTCCCCGCCGACCCGGCTTTCCCCCACCTGACGACCTCCCGGTCTACCCTCCGAAACTTTTCTTCGATAATCGCGTCTTTCGAGGAAAAGTGATGGTAGAAGGCCCCCACGGAGCAGCCTGCCTTTCGGCAAATCTCCGCGATGCTCGTATCGTCAAAGCCTTTTTCGGTGAAGAGCTCTATGCCCGTCTCGTATATACGGTCTTTCGATTCCCGTGCCTGTTGTCCCCGCCTGGTTTCCGGTTTTTCGCTTTTTGGTTCCATATGTAGGACTCCAGTATACCCCATGGCCCGCGTTCGGGCGAGGGTGAGGGCGATAAACGGCGTTACGTCAGCCGACCGTTACGCGGGATAACGGCGACGGGCAAGCCGAATAGGAACCGCGCCAGGGTAGCGGTTTCCGCGTCGGAACGGGAGGCTAACCCCCGGGAGACTACGTTGCGGCCGGTTTGCATGACCACGGCGAAAAGGGTCGCGAAAATCCACATAGGGCTTACTATAATGTGAACTGCATTTATATTAACGTCACTACAGTTTTTTTTAAGTCCATTTAAACGTCTAAAAGACGCTGTCGGGTTGACATTATTGGCATATGCCCATAACATAACCCCATGCCACGCCCCTGCTGCCCACGAACGATAAGGCCCTGCGAGTCGAATACCCTCAGGACCGCAAGGTTTCCGGAATTACCCGCGAATATCGCCGAATTTCGTCACGCTCCATCGGCTGATTACGCCGATGCCGGCGCTTCCCCGAAAACGGTAGCGGAAACGGTCAAGCTTACCCTGGACGAGCTTGAAGCCCTGCGCCTCGCGGACCTTGAAGGCCTTTATCAGGAAGCGGCGGCCCGCTCCATGGGCGTATCGAGGCAAACCTTCGGGAGAATCGTGACCGAGGCGAGAAAAAAAACCGCGCTGGCCCTGGTGACCGGGGCCGCCATAGAAATACGGGGCGGAAACGTCCGCCTGAAAACCCAAGGAGATGCCATTATGAAGATTGCCGTTCCCGTCGCGGGAAAAACCATTGACGCCCATTTCGGGCACTGCGCGGAATACGCGGTGTTCACGGTCGACGGAAAGAAGATCGTCGAAGAAACCGCCCTGCCCTCGAAGCAGGGTTGCGGCTGCAAGTCCGGCATCGCGCCGGTACTGGCCGAACGGGGCATAACCATGATGATCGCGGGAAATATCGGAAACGGCGCGATCAACGTGCTCGCATCCAACGGGATCAAGACGATCCGCGGGGCATCCGGTGAAGCCCGTCCCGCCGTGGAAGCGTACCTTGCCGGAACCCTCTCCGATTCGGGAGAAACCTGCTCTTCCCACGGCGCCGATCACGAGTGCTCTCACTGAACGCCGAATAAAGACGCTCAAGCGCCGGGGAATCAAACGCCGTCGCGGTTAAGCTTGGGTTACTGAACCGTTTATCCCATGGGGGTCCCACGCCCCCATGGGGTCCGCTTTTCCCGTCGGACATACACTATTCCGGTATTTTTTTATAAATTCGCTTATAAAACCCTTGAGATTTCGTGAAAGTCGGTTCTATACTGATCACGAAACTGGAACTTGATTCCATTTTTCAACAAGTCAGGCTAACGGAATTGAGCAGGATCCGAGCCTCGCGTTCGCGGGACCCGAGAACGTTTTTTCCATAAGGGGAATCTTATGAAAAAAGTCCTGTCCGTTACGGCGCTTTTCCTGTTCGCGACCCTGGCCTTCGCGGCAGACAAAGGCGTGGAACTGAAGTTCGGCCATTACCTGGTCGAATCGCACCCGGCTCACGCGGCCGCGGTCGCCTTCGCGGCGGCGGTGGAAAGCCGGACGGGAGGCGCGGTGAAGATCGTGATCTAACCGAACAGCAAGCTCGGCAGCTCCCAGGAAATGGTCGAGCAAACCACCCTCGGCGCCCTGGACTTCGTGATCCCGACGGAACCCGCCCTCGCGAAGTACGCCCCCAAGTTCAACATGGTCGGCGCTCCCTTCGCCTTCAAGGATTACGCCGCCACGGACCGCTTCTTCGCGGGGGGATTCATCCCCTGGGTAACGCCGGACCTGGAAAAGGCGAACCTGAAGTACGTTGCCCGCTGGGAATACGGGTTCCGAACCTACACGACCTCCAAGAGGCAGATTAACGTTCCGGCCGATTTCAAGGGGCTCAAGATCCGCACCCCGCCGGACTTCGTGAACCAACAGACCGTGGAAGCCCTCGGCGGCATGGCGCAGACCATAGCCTTCGCCGAGCTCCCGATGGCCCTCAAGCAGGGCGTGGTAGACGGCCAGGAAAACCCGATCGCGACCATCTATTCGAACAAGATGTGGGAAACACAAAAGTACCTGTCGATGCTCAACTACACCTACAATTCCACCCATTTGGTCATGAACAAGAAGGCCTTCGACAAGCTCACGGCGGATCAGCAAAAGATCGTCGTGGAGGAAGGCGTGAAGGCGGGCCTGGCGATGCAAAAAGCCGTACGCGACGCAGAGTCGACCCAGATCGCGGAACTGAAGAAAAACGGGATGGAAGTGGCCTACCCCGACACGGCACCGTTCCAAAAGGCGGCCATGCCGGTATACGACAAGCTGAAAGCCCAGGTCGGACAGGCAAACTACGACTATTTCATGAACCTGCTCGCGAAATCCAAATAACCGCGCAAAGCGGCGCGCCGCGCGCCGGCCGGGAAGATGCGTCTCCCGGCCGGCTGTAGCGGGGCGCTCCGGAGGTCTATATGCTCACCCTCGCCATATTCGCGGTACTACTCGCCCTCATCCTCCTGAACCTGCCGATAGTGGTCGCCATCGCGGGTACCGCCATACTATTTTTCGTAGGGCTTGGTCAGGGCGGTTTCCTCGCGATGCTTCCCCAGCGGGTTTTCTCGGGGTGTAACGGCTTCGTGCTCCTCGCCGTGCCCTTTTTCATCCTCGCGGGGAACCTCATGAATACCGGCGGCATAACGAACCGGATATTCCGCTTTTGCCGCGCCCTGGTGGGACACGTGCCCGGCGGTCTCGGCCAGGTATCGGTCGTGTCTTCGATGATATTCTCGGGCATGTCGGGTTCCGCCGTCGCGGACGCCGCCGGACTCGGCCAGATTCAGCACAAGGCCATGGTAGACAACGGGTACCGGGAGGACATTTCCGCGGCCATCGTCGCGGCGGCCTCCACCATCGGCCCGGTCATCCCCCCCTCGATACCCTTCGTGCTCTACAGCGCCCTGACCCTCGTTTCGGTGGAACGCCTTTTTCTCGCCGGCATGATACCCGGCCTCCTCATGGGCCTCGCGATGATGGTCGCCATCGGCGCCATGGCCAAGCCACGCGGGTTCCCGCGGTCCGCCAGGGCGGACTGGAAGGAGGTTCGCGAGAGCTTCGCCAAGGCGATCCTTCCCCTCCTCGCCCCGGTCATCATCATCGGGGGAATACTGAGCGGGATATTCACGCCCACCGAGGCCTCGGTGGTGGTGTGCCTCTACGCGGTCTTCCTGGGCTTCCTCTACGGCGACCTTACCTTCGCCGACCTCCCCGGGATTTTCTGGAAATCGATCCAGCAGTCCACTGCCCTCCTTTTGATCATGGGGGCGGCCAATTTCTTCGGCTGGTTTACCATCTACCAACGCATTCCCGACTCGATCATCGCCGCCCTCACCGGGGCGAACATGGGCACTGCGGGGGTACTCGCGATCGTCATAGTCCTGATCCTGGCCCTGGGCTGCTTCCTGGAGGGAAACGCGATATTCTTCATCACGATCCCGATTTTCCTGCCGATCGCGCAAAGGTACGGGATTGACCTCGTGAATTTCGGCGTCACGATGACGTTGCTCATCATGATCGGGAACCTTACCCCGCCGGTGGGGATGTGCCTCTTCGCGGTCTCGAGCTTCAGCAAGGTGAGCATGGGACGGCTCACGCGGGAGGTATGGCCCTATCTCGTCGCGATCCTCGCCATCACGCTGATCATCGCCTACGTGCCGGCCATCGCGACCTGGCTGCCCAATGCGGTCCGCGGACCGGGGATGTAACCATGGAAAAAATCGGGAATTTTTTCGGGGCCCTGGACCGGGCCACCCGTTTCGCCCTCAAGGCGCTCACCATCGCCCTCTTCGCCGCCCTCATGCTAATCGTGACGGCGAACGTACTCTTGCGCATTTTCCCCGTAACCTCCCTGCACTGGCTCGACGAGATCGTGGAGCTGTGCTTCGGCGCCCTGGTGTTCTACGGCGCCGCAGGGGCATGGGCCGCGAAGGCCCATTTCAGCGTCGGGGACTGGATCGGCTCGAGACTGAAGGGGGAACGCGCGAAAACCGCGAACCGGCTTTTTATCGAACTGGTTTGCCTCGCCTTTTTCCTGACCTTCTTTTACTTTTCCCTCCAGATAACCCTCAGGACCATGGAGGTTACCTCGGTATTCCAGATCCCGAGAAAGTTCGTTTACTCCTGCATGCCGATTTCCGCCGGAATCATGGGTTTGTATTCCCTCGTCAGGAGCGCGGCTTTGGTAATTCAATTGGTCGCTCCCGATACCGAGGGCAAAACGGATTAAGGCGGGCATAAAAGACGGAATCCTTTTGGGGTTCCGTTTTTTTTACGTTGACTTTTTATTGTATATACAACTATACTACATACAACCTATTTACGCATGCATCGTGAAAGAGAGAGGCGCATGAAAAGAAACGGCGGCCATTTGGTTTCGAAAATACATCACGTTTCGGGAAGGGTATTCGCGCGGCTCCTCAAGGAATACGGCGTGGAAGATATCAATCCGGCCCAGGGGCGGGTACTCTTCCCCCTCTGGAAAACCGACGGCATTTCGATTCAGGAATTGGCGGAACGCACGGCCCTCGGAAAATCGACCCTGACCCGCATGCTCGACCGACTGGAACGGGACGGCCACGTGAATCGCGTTCCCAGCCCCGGCGACCGCAGGAAGATCCTGATTTTCCTGACGGAAAAAAACAGGGAGATGCGCGGGCGGTATGAGGCGGTGTCGGAGAGGATTACGGAAATCTTTTACGGAGACATGGGCGAGAAAGACCGGGAACGGTTCGAATCGTATTTGGAACGGGTATACGCCAACGTATGGGAAGCCCTCGAGGGCGCCCCGGACGGCGAGAGCGATAGTATCGAAGAATAACGAAAAGGAGAAACGAAATGGCAAACGGAAAGGACCCCATCGAGACGGCGGTCGAATCGGCGAAGCAGGCGGGCGGCGGCGCCTCGGGCCCCATGACGGTAGATACGGCCCGGAAAAAGGGCCTGGAATTGGTCGAGAAGAGCGGCATCGCCTATTTGGGCTCGATCGGCAAGGACGGGGCGCCGAGCATTAAGGCTTTCATGAAGGCCGAGACGGAGGGCCTGAAAACGGTTTGGTTCAGCACCAATACCTCGTCGCGGCGGGTGGCCGACCTGCGGCGCAACCCCCGCTGTTGCGTGTACTTTTGCGACGAAACGCGCTTCAAGGGGCTCATGCTTTCCGGCACCGCCACGGTTCGCACCGATGCGGAAGCGAGAAAGCGACTCTGGCGTGACGGGTGCGAGATATACTATCCCAAGGGCGTGGACAATCCCGATTATTCGGTTATCGAGTTCACCGCGGAAACGGCCAACTACTACGAGGGGCTTTCGAACCTGACCTTTCCGGCCAAATAAGACGTAGCCGTTAACGCGGGCCAGGCCGCCCCTCATCCCGCGCTCTCGGCGGGGGCTCCGCGCGGCCCGGGTTTGCCCAGCCGCCGCGAGTACGCCGCTCCGGCGACGGGCTTACGCCGGTTTGGGCTCAGGCCTTGCGGCGGATCGGGCGGCGGGGCAAACCTTCGCGCCCCGTGGCCCTTTCTGCCTCTTCTTATTTTTTCTCTTCCGTAGTGATGCTGGCGAGCATGAGGCTCCAAAAACAAAGGGCGATGTTGAAAAGCGGGACCTGGAGTTCCGCGGGCATGGAGTAGATGATGCAGACCATGGGAATCCAGACGCCCCAGGTCGAGATGAGGATGGTGACGAGCCGGGGGCCGATGGTTCCCCAAAAGGCGCGATCGACGAGGGCGGAGGGGCGAAGGCCGTTTTCGAGCCACCAGTAGCCGAGAAGCTGGATCCATCCGGCCCAGAGAACGTTGTAGACGAATTGGTCGACGAGTACCTTGGGGACGAGGACCTTGAGGGCGCTGCCGTTCCCGAAGATTGCGGCCTGGAGGCGGTAGAAGAAGTCGATTTCGACGCCCTTGTACGCCCAAAAGAGGGTGAGGAAGAGGGCGGCAACCCAGGCTTTCACGTTCCACAGCCTGGTTCCCGTTTCGCGGGCGCGTTTACCGCCCCGGGCGAAACGCCAGAGGAAGGGGATGAAACCGCCGAAGATGCCGGTGGCGATGGCCGAATAGGCGTACCCCGATTCGGCCTTTACGCGGCCCAGGACGCCCAGGGCGTCGTGAACGGGCTGCAGGAGCCAGTACCCCGCGACGAGGGCGGCGGCGAAAACCCAAAGGATGAGTCCCGGAAGGGCGTTTTCCCTGGCGGAACGGAGGCCCGTTTGAAGGGCGTTTTTGAAGGCCGATACGGGCGCTGAGCCGCGTTCGGCGGAGTTTGTTGATTGCGTCATGATATGAGCAGTAAACGACGAATCGGGGCCTTTGATCAAGACGAGCGCGCGGGACGCTCAGGCCGAGGGGGCAGAGGCGGCCACCGAATCGTCTATCCCGTTTCGATAAAAAAGGCGCAACTGCTGGAGAAATTTGACTTGTGCGAAGGGTAAATCCCGGCATAGAATGGTTTTATGAAAAAGTTATACGAAGCGATTATCCGTTTTTTTACCGTTAATTACGAAAACCGCGATTATATCACCCGGAGCAAGGCCCGGATATTCTCGGTTTACAGCTTTTTTATGCTGCTCCTCCTCGCGCTCCTTTTAACGTTGTACGCAACCATCCCCTTGGACCCGGATCTCGCCCGGAAGGGCATGCTCGGCGGAGCGGCCATCGTCGCGCTGGTACTGATAAGCCTCGCGGCGCTCCGGGCCGGAAACCTTTCCCTCGCGGTCTGGTCCTACGCCTTGCCGACGATTCTCGTAACCGTCGCCATTCGCCTCCTCAATTCGCGCGCCTCGCCGGAAACCGCCTTTACGACGTACGCCTTTTATATGTCGTATTTGGTTCTCTACGTGGGGGTTTTTTCCGGAAGGGTTCAGGTACTGGCAACCACGGTTTTTTTCGGCATCGGAAACTGGGCTATCTGGGCCACGGTCAAGGGCGCGGGCGATTCGGTGTACGCCACCGCCAATACGGGAATCATCAACAGCACCATGGGGCTCCTGTGCACCGGCTTGCTCGCCTTCCTCCTCTTGAGGATTATGGACGGCTATACCAGGAGCCTGGAAAAGGCCGCCGAGGAAGCGGGCATTAAGGTGGCCAAGACCACCGACGCCATGAACGCGGCCAGGGAAGGGCTCCACACGGGCTCGATCCTGGTGGAGGAATCCGAGGGCATGGCCAAGGCGACCAAGGCGATCGGCGAGGGCGTTTCCCGCATGCGGGCCGATCTGGAGGAGCTGAACCGGGAAGCGGGCAAAACGGCGGACTCCAACGGGGTTATCGCGGCGGCGACCGCGGACATCACCCGGTCAACCGAGAAGAACCGCTCCATGACCATGGTGGCCTCCGCGGCCATCGAGCAGATGGTGGCTTCCATCGGGAGCATGTCGGAGGTCGCCCGGCGCAACCGGGAAAGCGTGGAAGCCCTGGCGAACAGCATTAACGGGGGGCGTGAGAGCGCCGAGGCCTCCGGGGCGAGCATCGAGTCGTTGGCGGAAAGCGGCGATTCCCTGCAGGAAGTGGTGGAGGTGATCGGGGCCATTTCGAGCCAGACGAACCTTTTGGCCATGAACGCCGCGATCGAGGCGGCCCACGCGGGAGACAGCGGCAAGGGCTTCGCGGTGGTCGCGGAGGAAATACGGCGCCTCGCGGAAGAGACCGCGGAAAACAGCAAGATTATAGCCGACGGGCTCGGCGGCCTTTTCAAGAAGATCGGCGAGGTGCAGGAGTCGAACCGGACGATCGGGGAAGCCTTCGCGGTAATCGGGAAGGAAACCCAGCGGGCCCGTTCAGCATTCGCGGAAATTAGCTCGGGCATGGAGGAGCTTTCGGTCGGCACCGGCGATATCAACCGCTCCGTGACGGACGTGGTTACCGCTTCGCGGGAGATGAGCGAGTCCGTGACCAAGATTAACGGGATGCTCGAGTCGAACCATACCGCCGTGGAGAATATCCGTTCCCGGTCGGCCTCAAGCCTGAAAGAATTGGACCGGGTTTCGTCGGAATTCGCCGATATCCATGACCGCGCCGGCAGGGTACGCGACCTGGGCGTCCGCGGCGACGAGGTGATCCGCTCCCTGGACGAGGCGCTCAGGAAAATCTGAGCTCGCCCGGCGAGAGTATTTTCTCATAACAGCGAAAAAGCCCTTTCCGGAAGGTTACCTCGCCGCGCCAGTCGTACCCGAGGGAATCGTAAAGCGCGAGGGCCGCGGGGTTTTGCGTAAAGGCGTCGAGCCGGATGGAGGTATGGCCGGTTTGGAGGGCGAAAGTTTCCGCGAAGGAAAGGAGGGTTTTCGCCGCGCCCCTGCCCTGAAATACGGGGTCCACGCAGAGGCGGTGGATGACCAGGGGCGCGCCGCCGTTTTCGAGCCAGGGGACGTCGCGGTATTCTTCCGACTGCTCTTCGTTCAGCGCCACGTAACCCACGGGAGCGCCGGCCTGAAACCGGGGGGATTCCTCCCTATCGCCGAAAAGGGCGAAGGCGACGCCCGCGCGGAGGTCTGCCTCGAGCACCGCCCGGTCCGGGTACCGTTCGTCCCACTGATCAATCCCCTGAGAGCGCATGCCGTCCACAACGCGGGCGAACAGGGCTACGAGGGTATCGCAAGCCTCTATGCCGATTTTCTCTATTGTCATGGAAACAGTATATCATTATCTCAATCCGCCGGGCGAGTGAAGGGAAACGGCGAAAACGGCCGAGGCCGAACAAAGCGGCCGGGATCGAAACCCCGGCCGCCGTTTTTTTTAAGCCTTCCCTACTTCACCCATATCGGGCGGGGAGTATAGTGCGTATGGAGCAATTCGTGACTTTTTTCGCTTAAGGGCTTCCCGAGGAATTCCTTATAAAGCGCTATTATCGCGGGGTTCTCGTGGCTCACGCGGATCTTCGAGGCGGCGTCGTCACGGTAGATGCCCTTCGTCCGCTGACGGCGAACCTCGTCGGTGGAGCCGTAGGGCTGTCCGCCGCCGGCGATGCAGCCGCCGCGGCAGGCCATTACCTCGATGAAATCGTAGGGCCGCTCCCTGCCCGCCTCGCGGGCGGAACGAACCTCGTCCATGATCCGCTTCACGTTCGCCATCCCGTGGGCCACGGCGACGCGTACCTTCGTTCCCTTGATGTCCACGGTGGTGGCCTTTACCCCGTCCATGCCGCGTACGTCTACGAGGTCCACGGAACCGAGGTTCTCCCCCGTCACGAAGTTGTAGGCGGTACGGAGCGCCGCCTCCATAACGCCGCCGGTCGCCCCGAAGATAACGCCCGCCCCGGTATAGACGCCCAGGGGCGAATCCGCCTCTTCGTCGGCAAGGTCCAAGATGTTGATTCCCGCCTGCTTGATCATCCGGGCGAGTTCGCGGGTGGTGATCGAAAGGTCCACGTCGGCGACGCCGGAACTCCGCATGTCGTCGCTCCGCTGGATCTCGAACTTCTTGGCCGTGCAGGGCATAATGGCCACGGAAAAAACCTTAGAAGGATCGGTCCACGACTTTTGGGCGTAATAGGTTTTCACCATGGCGCCCATCATCATCATGGGGCTTTTCGCCGTGGAAAAATTGGGAATCATGTCGTCGTGGTATTTCTCGAGATAGTCCACCCAGCTCGGGCAGCACGAGGTGATGAGGGGCAGCTTCCCGTGCCCGTGGACGAACCGTTCCACGAACTCGCTCGCCTCTTCCATGATCGTGAGGTCGGCGGAGAGGTTCGTGTCGAACACCGTGTCGATCCCGAGCTTTCGCAGGGCGGCGTATATTTTGCCGGTGATAAGCGTTCCCGGCGGCAGGCCGAACTCCTCGCCCAGCGCGACCCGTACGGCCGGCGCGATCTGCGCGACCACCTTCTTTCCCGGATCGCGGATCGCGTTCCAGAGCGCGCCCGTTTCGTCGGCCTCGGTGATGGCCCCCACCGGGCAATGGGCCGAGCACTGGCCGCACTTGATGCAGGGGGATTCCGCCAGGCTTACGTCGCCCGCGGGCGCGATGCGGGTCTGGTCGCCGCGATAGAGGAATTCCAGCGCCCACACGTTCTGCAGTTCCTGGCACACGAGGGCGCACCGCCCGCAGGAGATGCATTTCGCGGGGTGAAGCTGGACCGCGCAGGTGGAATTGTCCTCGCTCAGGTCGCGCACGCCCGACGAAAACGTTACCTCGCGGATGCCGAAATCGCCCGAGAGCTTTTGAAGCTCGCAGGAGCCGTTTCGCGCGCAGCGCAGGCAATCGTTGGGGTGATTGGACAGGATAAGCTCGAGCACGGTCCGCCGGGTCTCGACGATGTCCGGGTCGTGGGTAACGTAATTCATGCCCTCCGAGACGTTCGTGGTGCAGGAGCGGATCATCTTGGGGCTGCCCTCCACCCGGACGACGCAGATGCCGCACGCGCCCCAGGCCTTCAGGTCAGGGTGCGCGCACAGGGTCGGGATGGTAACGTTCGCCTCGAGGGCGGCCTTCAGTATCGTGGTGCCCTCCGGTACGGAGACGCTTTCGCCGTTAATCTTGCAGTTGATCTTTTTCATTCTATCCGCCTCCTCACGAAACCTTCACGGCGCCGAACTTGCACGCGTCGAAGCAGGCGCCGCACTTTATGCACTTTGACTGGTCGATCTCGTGGGGCGCCTTCCGCTCTCCCGCGATGCAGGGTACCGGGCATTTGCGGGCGCAGACCGTGCAGCCGATGCACTTTTCCTTATCGATCTCGTAGGTAATCAACGACTTGCACTTGCCCGCCGGGCACTTTCCGTCCTTGATGTGGGCGAGATACTCGTCGTAGAAATAATTGAGGGTGGACATGACCGGGTTCGGCGTGGTGCCCCCGAGCATGCACAGGCTCGCGTTCTTCATAGCCTTGCCGATCTTCTTCAGCTGCTCGAGGTCTTCCATGGTACCGTCGCCCTTGGTGATCTTCTCCAGAATTTCAAGGAGCTTCCGGCCGCCGATCCGGCAGGGCGCGCATTTGCCGCAGGATTCCTCCACCGAGAAGGCGAGGTAGAATTTCACCACGTCGATGATGCAGTCCTCGTCGTCCATGACGATCATGCCGCCCGAGCCCATCATGGAGCCGAGCCGCGTGAGGGATTCGTAGTCGATGGGCGTGTCGAGATAATCCTTCGTGATAACGCCGCCGGAGGGGCCGCCGGTCTGCACGGCCTTGAAGCCCTTGCCGTCCTTTATGCCGCCGCCGATATCGTAAATGATTTCCCGCAACGTGGTGCCCATGGGGACTTCCACCAGGCCCGAGTTGTTGATGGCGCCGGTGAGGGCGAATACCTTCGTGCCCTTGCTGGTTTCGGTTCCGATGGAGGCGAACCAGGCGCCGCCCTTGTTGATGATGACCGGAACGTTCGCGAAGGTTTCCACGTTGTTGATGGACGTGGGCCTTCCCCACAGCCCCGATTCCGAGGGGAACGGGGGCTTGGGCACGGGCATGCCGCGCTTGCCCTCGATTGACTGGATAAGCGCCGTTTCCTCGCCGCAGATGAAGGCGCCCGCGCCGAGCCGGATCTGTATGTCGAAATCGAAACCGGAACCGAGAATGTCCTTGCCGAGGAGGCCCAGCTCCCTCGACTGGTCTATGGCGATCTCCAGCCGCTGAATGGCCAACGGGTACTCGGCGCGGATATAGATAAAGCCCTTGGAGGCGTCCATGGTGTAGCCGGCGATGGTCATCGCCTCGAGCACGCTGTGGGGGTCTCCTTCCAGGGTAGAACGGTCCATGTACGCGCCGGGGTCGCCCTCGTCGGCGTTGCATATGACGTATTTCTGGTCGCCCGGGGATTGCCGCGTGGACTGCCACTTGAGCCAGGTGGGAAAGCCCGCGCCCCCGCGCCCGCGCAAGCCGGATACCTTGAGCTCGGCGATTACGTCCTCGGGATTCATTTTGAAAAGGACCTTTTCGAGGGCCGCGTACCCGTCCCGCGCGATATATTCGTCGATATTCTCGGGATTGATCACGCCGCAGTTTCGCAGCACGATTCGAAGCTGTTTCTGGTAAAACTTGATGTCGCCCTCGCCCTTGGCAGCCTGGCCACCGGAATGGTACAGGAGGTCCTTTACCGGGCGGCCCTTGACGAAGTGCTCGGCCACGATCCGTTCGGCGTCTTCGGGCTTTACCTCGACGTAGAACGAATCGTCCGGCAGCGCTTTCACGATCGGCCCCTTCTCGCAGAACCCGAAACAGCCGGTCTTAACCACCTGTACCGAGTCTTTGAGCCCGTGGGTTTCGCAGGCCTTCAGCAGGTTTTGGTAAATGAGGTCGGCCTTGGAGGACTCGCAGCCCGTTCCGCCGCAAACCAGGCAAAATTGATTGTACGACATGGCTCCTCCTACTTCGCGGCCAGAATATCGGACGCGGGTCGGTCATAGAGATGGCCTTCCACGAGTTTACGTCCCATAATATGCGATAGCACGATCTCCCGCGCGACTTTCGGGTCGACCCGCCCGTAAATGGCGTCGGGCATGCCCGGCACCCGCACTTCCACGGTGGGTTCCGCGTAGCACAGCCCCATGCAGCCGGTTTGTTTGACCGTTACGCCGCCCACGTTCAGGGCGTCCAGCTCCTTGGCGAAGGCCGCCAGGGTATCCTTCCCTCCCGCGGCGATCCCGCACGTGCCCATGCCGACTATCACCTCTATCGTTTTGCCCTCGGTAACCCGGCGATTCATGTTCGCCTGGCTCGCCGCGCGGCGCTCGCGCAATTCTTCCAACGTCATCTCGTCCCCCCTCACTTTCCGCGAACTTTGGCCAGTACACCGGGAAGCATTTCGGGAGTGAGCTTTCCGAATACCTCCCCGCCCACGATCGCCACCGGGGCCAAACCGCAGCAGCCCACGCACCGGACCGCTTCCACCGAGAACTCGCCGTCGGCGGTTACCTGATTCACCCCGATCCCGAGAAGATTCTCGAGCTCGAGGATCAAGTCTTCGCCGTCCTTGAGGTAGCAGGCCGTGCCCATGCACACCTGGATATTGTGCCTGCCCGGCTGTTTGAGCTTGAAGTAGTGGTAGAAAGTGATTACGCCGTAAATGCGGGCCAGCGGGCAATCCAGTTCGCGGGATAACTGTATCGCCACCTTACGGGGCAGGTACCCGTATTCTTCCTGAGTCCGGTGCAGGATCATGATCAGACTGCCCGGCTCGTCCTTCCACCGCGCGATATACTCGCGGAGCGCTGGACTGAATGATACTGTCTCGGTCATTGGCATGAAAACGAGTCCTCCTGACGGGATTTGGGAAAAAGGACTCGGGGGGCGAACAGAAGGAGGGAGGGGTCTCGAGGCGTACTTTTTCTCATACCCCTAATGATATTCGCCGAAGGAACGTTGTCAACGAAAGTCGATAAAAAACCGACCATATCGGCCGGTTTTCGTCATGGGGTGGGGAGGATTCCAAACGGGGAGAGGCTTACGGGCGACGATCCCGAATCGCGGCCAGTTCAGGCCTCGAAAAGGGGTACTCGCTGCCGCAGTTGTGGCAATAGATGACCGTGGGATCGTCGCCGTTGGCGGCGAGGTCTTCCAGTTCGCCCTTTGGAAGGCTTGCCAGATGGGCCGCGTATTTCGCCTTGGAACAGGGGCAGTCAAAGCGAACGTCCCGCTCTAGGGCCACGGCGGGGTCCATGCCGCGAAAGAGCCCGTAGATAATGTCTTCCCGGTCCCCGCCCTCGGCGAACCAGGCTCCCAGGGAAGGGGCGGCGGAAAAGGCGCGGGACGCCGCTTCCAGCAGTTCCGGATCGGCGCCGGGCATGACCTGGAGGTACAGCGCGCCCGCCCCGATTACCCGCCCTTCCCGGTCGAGCTGTATGCCCGTATCGAAGGCGGTTTGGGTTTGCTCGGACACGAGAAAGTATTCGGCCAGGTCCTTGGCGATATTCCGGTGCTTAATCTCCACCGTGCCCGTCACGGGTTCCCGCGCGCCCTCGGGGAAACGGATCAGGGAGAGGGTTCCGTCGCCGAAATAGGGGGCGAGGTCCCAGTCTTCCGGCGGGGAATCAAGGGGAATGGGGTCCTGAAAAAGATAGCCGCGGACGAAACCGGTAGAGTCCGCCTCTACGCTAAACCCCGCCGCGGGCCCGCGCGTGTCGTACCGGAATATGGTCCGGTCGCGGCCCTTCATGGTCGGGATGAGGAGGGCGCCCGAAAGGGCGGCCTGGCCGAGAACCATGGTTTCAAGAATACCCAGCGAATGTTGGGCGCGCAAACGGTTCACGAACCTCGTGCCGTGAAAAAAGGCGCCGCGGAGGGTTCCGCCGCCCAGGAGGAAAACGGACATTCCGTCGGGATGCATTGCGTCGAGCCGTTCCCGAAGCACGGGATCGGCGATGGGAGCTTCGATCATAAAACCGAGTATACTTAAAAAATCCCGCTGGACGCAAGGGACGAAAAGGGATACACTCCCCACACAATAATATGAAAGCGTCAACAAAAGCGTCCCTACCCATGGTCGCGCTCACCCTTCCCATCCTGGCAGAGTCGATCTTCCGGATTCTCGTCATGTCGGTGGATACGGTCATGCTCTCCGGCTATTCCCAGGCAGCGGTCGCCGCGGTGGGGCTCGTCGGGCAATACGTATTCTTTATCAATATCATGTTTAACGTAATCGCGGTGGGAACCAGCATCGTGCTCGCCCAATATCTCGGTGCGGACCGGCGCGACGAGGCCCGGCACGTCGCCCAGGCGGGAGCGGTCATGGTGGTGATAACCTCGCTTACCATCATGGCGGCGGTACTGCTTTTCACCCGCTCGATCCTTTCGCTTTACCCGATCGATGAGGACGTGCGCGGCTTCGCCGTGCAGTACTTCACGATTTTCGGGGGAATCGGGGCGCCCTTTATCGCCTTTAACATGCTGCAGTCCACGGTGCTCCGCTCCTACGGGCACACCAAGGATACCATGTTCACCACGATGATCGCGAACCTCGTGAACGTGATCGGCAACGCCGTATCCCTTTACGGCTTTTTCGGCCTTCCGGTATTCGGCGTGGTCGGCGTAGCCATATCCTCGGTTTTCTCGCAGCTGGTCGCCTGCGTGATTCTCGCCCTGCGAATACGGGCAATGCCGGACGTGCAGTTCCCCATTCGCGGATGGCGCGAGGTTCCGGCGAAGATATACAAGACGGTCCTCTCCATCGGCGTGCCTACCGCCGGGGAGAACATGGCCTACAATACGGCCCAAATCGCCATCATGGCCATGGTCTCCAGTTTCGGAACCTTCGCCATGTCGGCCCAGGTATACACGATCACCATCGCGCGGTTCGTGTTCGTGTTCGCCATGTCCATCGGCTCGGCGACCCAAATAAAGACGGGATGGTTCGTGGGAGCGAAAAAGGCCGACGACGCCTACCGCCGGGTATACCGCTACCAACTGATAGGCACCGCGCTTTCCGTCGGCATGATCCTTGTCATCAATCTCGTGAAAATGCCCATAATCGGGTTCTTTACCCATGAGCCGGAGATAGTCAAACTCACCGCTACACTGTTGCTTTTCTCCATATACGTGGAATTCGGCAGGTCCATGAACCTGATAACCATCGCGGCGCTCAAGGGTTCGGGCGACGTCCGCTTCCCGGTGTTTTACGGCATACTTTCCATGTGGGGCATAATGGTATTCGGCAGCTGGCTCTTGGGCATGAAGCTGGGCTTGGGCCTCGTGGGCGTATGGCTCGCCACGGGCACGGACGAAACCACGCGGGGCGTGATCATGATCCTCCGCTGGAAAAGCAAGCGCTGGATGACCAAGTCGATCGCCTGATGGGGTCTGAACCCGAATTCGGGGTCAGGCCCCGAATTCTAACGGTATAAAGGAATCGGGCTGATGGAAGGCGGGAATGTCCGTGCCGGAAAGCAATGTCGCAAGGCCCGGTTTCGCCGCCGACCGATCGATCCGGTTTACCGTGAAGTACCAGCGCTCCCGGGCGGGGAAACCCGCCAGGCCGAAATCCGACCAGGGCACGCATAACGACAATCGCCACAGGCCCGAAACCTTCCCCGCCGATTCCCGCAAAAGCTCGGTCTTGATCAGGGCACCGGAACGCCAATCGTAGTCGAAGGCGATTTTAACCCCGCATATCTCGTCGCGAAGGATGCCGAATACCGGCTCCACGCCCGGCTTCGCCCCCGAACCGTCGGTTACGGAAAGCCCGCTCCCGTTACCGATCATACGTTCCCCTTCGGCCCCGATTCCGGCACGGTATTCGAGCAGGTTTCCA
The DNA here is from genome assembly GCA_023443865.1 of Spirochaetota bacterium. GTDB lineage: Bacteria > Spirochaetota > Spirochaetia > Treponematales > Treponemataceae > Teretinema. The sequence goes on from JAEZST010000006.1 coordinate 222,734, forward strand.
GCGGGGTTTACTTCCCAGCCGAAATAAAAGGCCGCGGGAAAGGGGTTTTCCGGGCTGATTTGGGGCCTAATGAAGAGCTCCAGGCAATCGTCCTCGAACACGCGGCCCTTCGGCGACCGATCGCGACTCGCCAGGACGCCGGTAAATTCAGCTTCGGCGATCAGGGTGAGGCCCGTTTCGTCGGCCTTTAAAAGGAAGCGGGTTTCCGATCCTGAGCCCTCATGCCCCGTAAACGGGAAAGGTAGGATATTATGTCCAATTTCTCCGGTTTTTTCCGTGGAAACGCGATAATAATCCATATTTTTTTACCTCCCGCGGACATTATATCATATCTCGAGTTGACGTCTGCAGAAAGCCGTGCTACAGTAAAATTATCTAACGGGTTCTTTGATCATGTTAAGAAATGTGTCCGATGACTGTTGTCTGCTTCTGTATCCTGCCTGTCCTGCGCTTGATCCAGCATACCGCGCCATTCCGGTTTCCATTTATAACAGCGACAAGGCCGTTGATGTACCGCTTTTTTGGCGGTAGCAATCAAGCATTACCGGATTAACGGTAAAGGATTTGTATGTCTCAGAAGATTTATGTAGGCAACATGAACTACGCGACCACCGAGGCCGCCCTCTCGAATCTCTTCGGCCAGTATGGCGAAGTGGTATCCTCCATCATCATTAAGGATCGCTACACCCAGCAGTCCAAGGGTTTCGGCTTCATTGAAATGGCCGACGCTCAGGCCGCCGAGGCCGCCATCGCGACCCTTAACAACCAGGAATTCGAAGGCCGCCGCCTCCGGGTCAACGTTGCGGAGAACAAGCCCCGCGAGGCTCGCCCCCGCTACAACGATCGCGGTGGATACGGCGATCGCTACTGAGAAACATAAGCGCAACAGGTATTTCGAATAACTGAAGGCCGGGGTTCCGTAAGGGATCCCGGTTTTTTTTTAGCCTACCGGCTTTTTAAGACGCCGGGCGCCGATCGTCGCCAAAAAATGGCCCGCCCGCGAACCACTCCCCGTGGTATACTTTACCCATGGAACCGATCCTTCCCGTTGGCCCGACCGCCGCGGCCGCGTCATCAGCCCTACTCGCCTTTCTCGAGCCCCAGGTGAACCGCCCGGATTTTATCCTCCGCTGGCTTACCGAGCGCGGCGTTCCGGCCAGGAACCTGGAACTCGCGGGGAAGCGCCATATCATCGTGCGGTTCGGAGCCGATTCCTACGATCCCAATTTCCGTACCAAGATTCTCGTGGCCCACCACGACCGAACGGCGGGGTCTCCCGGCGCGAACGACAACGGGGCGGCCTGTTTTCAATTGATGCTGCTCGCGGAACGGCTCGCCGGGGGCGGCGGCGCGGCGCAATCGGGTGCGCGTTGGGGAGGGATTCTCCGAAAGGCGCATAATACGGTTATCCTCTTTACCGACGGAGAGGAAGCGGCGGGAACGGGGGGGATACGCGCGCAGGGGTCGTTCGCCGTCGGAAGCGGACTGAAAACCCTCGGCTTCGACGACGCGGACGTGTACGTATTCGACGCCTGCGGCCGGGGCGACGTACTCGTGCTTTCGTCGACAGGGGCTTTACAGGGTAATAAGGAAGGTAAGGGCGGCTTTCCCACGGGCGCGGCAGCGCGGCAATACGCCGCGCTGCGGGACCGGGCCCGGGATATCGCCCGGGAATCGGCGCCGGGCACATGGATAACCCTTCTCACCCCGTACAGCGATAACGCGGGCTTTCTGGCCTCGGGAATCGTTTCGCAGGTGGTGACCGTCCTGCCCCGAGGCGAGGCGGACGCCCTCCTTTTCGCCCTGGCCGGAAAAGGCGAGGGAATCGCTGGAGCGCGGGACATGGCGATGCTCGAGCGACTCGTCGTGGCCAACTCGCGTGACGCGGGCGAAGCCGGTTCGGCGCGCCTTCTCCGCTATATCCCGGAAACTTGGCGCCTCATGCACGGGCCCAACGATAACCCTTCCACCCTCACCGGAGAGGCCTTTACGCTCATGAAGGGCTTTCTCGACTGCCTCGCCGCGTCCCTCGATCCCCTATAAAAAGGGCCGGAAACCCTCAGGCCTTTTTAACCTCGGCGTAAGCCCAATCGAGCCAGGGAAACAGTTTTTCGATATCGGACGTTTCGACCGTCGCGCCGCACCAGAACCGGAGCCCGGCGGGAGCGTCCTTGTAGGAACCGCAATCGTAGGCGACCTTCTCGGAGGCGAGAAGCTTGACCATGGACTTAACCTGGTCGGGCGTCAATTCCAGGGAAAGGCAGACGGAGGTGTTGGAGCGGGTTTCCCTGTCGGCGGCGAGGAAGCGTACCCACGGCCGATCCGCCACGAAACGCTCGAACGCCGCGAGGTTGGCCTCGCTGCGCCCGATCAGGCCTTTCAGGCCGCCGACGGATTCCGCCCAGGCGAGCGCGTCGAGATAATCCTCGTTCGCGATCATGGAAGGCGTATTGATGGTCGAGCCCTCGAATAGTTCCTCGAAGATCTTCCCGCCCGACGCCATCCGGAAGATCTTGGGGAGCGGCCAGGCGGGCGTATACGTTTCAAGGCGTTCGACGGCGCGGGGAGAGAGGACGATCATGCCGTGGGCAGCCTCGCCGCCAAGCACTTTTTGCCAGGAGAAGGTGACGACGTCCAGTTTTTCCCAGGGAAGGTCCATGGCGAAAACGGCGCTCGTCGCGTCGCAGAGCGTAAGGCCCGCGCGGTCCGCGGGGATCCAGTCGCCGTTCGGGACCTTTACGCCGGAGGTCGTGCCGTTCCAGGCGAAAACCGCGTCGCGCGAGAAGTCTGCCTGGGAAAGGTCGGGAAGGCTGCCGTAAGGCGCGTTGAAATAGCGGGAGTCCGCGATCTTGAGCTGCTTTTTTACGTCGCTCGCCCAGCCCTCGCCGAAGGATTCCCAGGAGAATACGTCTACGCCGCGCGCCCCAAGGAGCGACCACAGGGCCATTTCGAAGGCCCCGGTATCGGAGGCCGGGACGATCCCGACGCGATAATCGGAGGGAAGGCCGAGCAGTTTCTTCGTCCGCTCGATGGACTCCTGGAGGCGGGCCTTGCCGAGGGACGAGCGGTGGGAACGGCCGAGTATATCGCCGCGAAGGGACGAAAGCGAATAGCCGGGATGCTTGGCGCAGGGCCCGGAGGAAAAGTTCGGGTTTGCCGGTTTTTCGGTAGGTTTCACGATAGCTCCTTACTTTTTTTACTGATCGGCCCGTCGATACGCGGCCGCCTGAACGAAGGGGCGCGTTCTGGGCGGGGGCTCCGCCGATCCGACGTCGCCCCTCGTGGCCTTGCGTGCCTCTTCTTGGATATCCCGAGGCTTACAGGCCGAACAGGTCCGCGTAGGCCTTGAGCTCGCTTCCCATGTCGCCGGAAAGGACCTTCTTGGTGAGGACCTTGCCCAGCTGCACGCCTTCCTGGTCGAAGCTGTTCAGGTTCCACGCGAAACCCTGGAACATGATTTTGTTCTCGTAGTGCGCGAGAAGGGTGCCGAGGGCGGCGGGGGTAAGGCGCTTTCCGCGGATGAGGCTCGAGGGCCGCTCGCCGGGGAAGTTCTTGTTGGGGTTCGCGTCGCTTTTTCCCTTGGCGAAGGCGACGATCTGGGCGACGAGGTTGGCGCAGAGCTTTTTCTGGCTCGTGGAACCGTCTACCGTCACGTCGTTGCCCGCCTGGTTCTCGGTGAAGCCGATGAACTGGAGGGGGACCGCGTCGGTACCCTGGTGGAGGAGCTGGAAGAAGGAGTGCTGGCCGTTGGTGCCGGGCTCGCCGAAGATCACCGGGCCGGTGGAGTATTCGACCGGTTCGCCGCGGCGGTTCACCTGCTTGCCGTTGGATTCCATGTCCGCCTGCTGGAGGTGGGCGGGGAACCGGGAAAGGGCCTGGCTGTAGGGAAGGATCGCGGTGGAGGGAAAGCCTAGGGCGTTCCGCTCGTACACGCCGATGAGGGCGTCGAGAAGGGCGGGATTCTTGCGGATATCAGACTCGAGGGCGCTCTTGTCGGCGGCGGTCGCCCCGGCGAGGAACTCTTCGAAGGCCTCGGGCCCGAAGGCGAGGGAAAGCACGGCGCCGCCCACGGCGGAGGAAGAGGAATAGCGGCCGCCGATGAAGTCGTCCATGTAGAAGGAGGCGAGGTAGCCGGGATTGTTCGCCAAGGGGCTGGTTTCGCTCGTTACGGCGATCATCTGCCTGGCGGGATCGAGGCCCGCTTTCTTGAGGAAGTCCTTCACGAAAAGCTCGTTGGCGAGGGTTTCCTGGGTGGTGCCGCTTTTCGATACGAGTATGAAAAGGCTCTTCGCGAGGTCGATGCCGGCCACGACGGCCGAGGCGTCGTCGGGGTCAACGTTGGAGACGAAGCGGGCTTCCATCTTTTTCTTGCCGTTTGATACCGCCCATTGCTCGAGGGCGAGGTAGAGGGCGCGGGGGCCGAGGTCGGAGCCGCCGATGCCGATCTGCACGACCGTGTCGAACTTGTCGCCCTTGGTTCCCTTGATCTCCCCGGAGTGGACCTTCTTCGCGAAGGCGGCGATTTTCGCCTGCTCGCCCGCGTAAAAGGCGCGCAAGTTCTTGCCCTCGAAGACCACGTCCTTACCGAGCTGGCCGCGGGCGAGCTGGTGGAGCACCTTGCGGTTTTCGCCGGTGTTGATCGTCTCGCCGTCGAGGAGGGCCTTGTACTTTTCGATCAGCTGCTGCTCGTCGGAGAGCTCCTGCAGCACCGTGAGGATTTGCTCGTTAACCTGTTTCGCTGCATAATTATACACGAGGCCCGAAGCCATGGGGGCGTCGTACTTCTTCACGCGATCGGCAGTGAGGACGTCGGCAAGACGCACCTGCCCCGCGAGCGAAAGCATTTTCTTGTATGCCTCGCTCGAATCGAGATTGTTCCAGTTGATCATCTGATTTCTCCTAAAAAATGAGGGCTTACTCGTCCAGTTCGGGAATTTTCATTTTGAGGGTATCGAGGAAGTCTTCGCCGGAAACCCCTTCGCGCAGGCACACGAATACGCAGTTGTCGCGCCCGGCGATGGTACCGAGGATTTCCTCGAGGTTCATGCTGTCCAGGGCGCTTGCCACCACGTCGGAATGCCCGGAATAGGTCTTGATGACCACCATATTGAGGGAGTATTCGATGGAGATGTACCCGCGCAGGAAATCCTGAACGACGGTTTGCTCCGACTCCTGGCGCTCTTCGTCGCCGGGAAGGGTGTACACGTATCCGTTGTGGCCGTCGGAAAGCTTACCGACTTTCAGGAGCTTAAGGTCCCGGGACAGGGTAGCTTGGGTAACGGCGAAGCCCTCGCGGGACAGGTAGCCGAGCAGGGCTTCCTGGGATTCGATCCGGTACGTCTTTATTAGCTTGCGGATCGTTTTAAGACGGGTAAGTCGTTCTTTCACGTATTAGGGCCATCCAGTAAAATGAATAATTATACATATATAATGGATAATGTAAGCGGTAATGTCAAGGGACGTTTTTACCGATATTGAGACGGGAGAAGGTACAGTGGGAGACGAACGGACCCAGGAAAAACAGGAAAGCAGCATCCTCTACATTCGTCAGGGAGAATCCAACGACGGCTATGCCGAAGTTACGGTGAGCCCGGACCGGAAAAAGGCAGTCGCCCATTTTTATCCGCCGATCCCCGGGGGGGCCTTTCTCACCGTCCCCGTATTCCTGGGGAAACTCGCGGATGCGGGCATAATACACGGCATTCAGCAAACCGCGGTTGAAGAGGCGGTATTCAAGGCCAATTCGACGCACGAGCCCGTGCGGGACGTCGTTATCGCCCTGGGCACGGAGAGCACCACCGAAATACCCGAGCATTTCATGATGCGCAAGGAATTTCTCGACCGCAAGCCCGAAATTGACCCGAACGCGGCGAGAATCGACTGGCATACCCTGAGCGCCTTTTGCATCGTGCACCATAAGGAGCCGCTGGCCCGCCGGATGGCGGCGGTAACGGGAATGCCGGGAAAGGACATTTACGGGGCGGAAACGCCCTTCCGCGTGGAAAAGATGGCGGAATTCGCCCCCGGCGAAAACGTTGTCGAGCTGGAAAAAGGGCTATTCGCCGGCAAGAGCGGCCGCCTATCCGTATCCCGGGACGGGTTGGTATCCATCGAGGACGTTCTGGAACTGAAGAAGGGAGTCGACTTTACCACGGGCAATATCACCTTTCCCGGCGACGTGATCATTCGGGGAAAGGTTGCCGACGGCTTTAAGATTTATTCCGCGGGCACCATCGTGGCCGCGGACGTGCTCGACGTGACCGAGGTGGTGTGCAAGAAAGACCTTATCGCCCAAGCCGGGATCGAGGGCCGCAGCAAGGGCGCGCTCAGGGTGGGCGGCGAGCTTACGGCGCGGTATATCCAAAACTGCAAGGTGGCGGTCCGCGGCGACATACGCGTAAGCGGGAGCATTATGCAGTCGCGGGTTTACACCATGGGCAGCGTGCGCATGGGGGAAAGCGGTAAGCTCGTGGGCTGCGAGGTAATCGCCATCGGCGGCGTGCAGGCCTTCGAGATAGGCAGTTCGCACGGCGCGAAAACCAGGGTCCGATGCGGGACCGATTTCACGGTACAGCAGGAACTGGACATCGCGAACGAGCAATTGAAGGTCCTCGCGGTAAAGATACAGCGGGCCGAAGAGATATACGAGGAAGAGCCCCTGCCGGACATAGCCCGGCATATCGAGGAGCTCAAGGCCAAAAAGGCCGAGATAATCTCCCGCATTCCCGCCGTACTCCCCCGGATAGACCGCAACGACGAGGCCTTCGTGGAAGTGTACGGCACGGCGTATCCGGGAACGGAAATCGAGATTTGCCACGTTACGCACACGGTCATGACCGCGGAGAAGCAGGTACGGTTCACCCTGGACAAGACCAAGGGCACCATTACGGGCTCGCCGTTGGGGAAAAAGCCGTAAGGGCGGGCCGGGTCACGAGCCGGTCATGCGCACGACGGTCTTCCCCGTTCCGCCCTCCTCGGGCCGGGCGAAGTGGAATTCCTCCACGCCCCGATAGGAGCGGAGCATGTTTTGCACCGCTTCCTGCAGGATCCCGTGGCCCTTTCCGTGCACCACGGAAAATTCGCGTAAACCCTTCATGGCGGCGAGGTCCAGCTGGCGTTCCAGCGCCTTCATCGCCTCGCCGTGGCGCATGCCCAAAAGCCTGAGCTCGAAGGCCGGCGTATCGCCCTCGCCCATTTCGGCGTGAACCTCTACCGAAACCTTTTTTTCGCGGCCCGGTTTCACCGGCACGGCGCTGAGGGAGTCTTCGCCCACGGTCATGCGGATCGAGTCGGTCGCGACGATCCATTGGCCCTTTTTCGCCTCGCGCACGATGGTTCCCCGGCGCTTCGTCTCGCCCACGTATACCTCGACTCCGGGAGCGATGTCGGGCAGGATTTCCGCCCTGGAATCGATTCCCTTACCGTAAGTCGCGGCGCGGCGGCCCTGCCGGGCCTTGTCGGAACCCTTTTTCCCGGACGGCGACGGGTCGCCTTCGGCGGCGTCCTTCGCGGTAAGTTCCCGTTCCCGGTCCTCGAACTCGCGGCGCAGGGCCGCGGCCCCGTTGCGGTCCGCCAGCAAGCCCTCGTGCTCTTCGTTAATTAGCCGCTCGAACTCCCCCATCCAGGCCTTTACCTGGAGCGTTTTCTCGCGGGTCAGCTCGCCCTCGCGTATTTCGCGCACCAGGTTTTCCAGCTGCTTCCGGCTCTCGTCAAAGAGCCTGTCCAGCCGGCGGTAGCCCTGTTCCCGCAGCTCCACTTCCTTTTGCCTCAGCTGCAGTTCCCGAAGATCGGTCTTGCGCCGCTTTTCGCGCAGGTCCCGTTCCTCGAGCCGCTTATCCTTTTCGAAGCGGGCCAGCTCCTCGTGCTTGGCGGTAAGCCCCTTGATGAGGGCGGAAACGTCGGCGCGCTCGGAAGCGAGATAGCCCCGCGCCGCGTCGACGACGGCGGGGTCGAGCCCGTTGCGTTTCGCGATGTCCAGGGCATGGCTCTCCCCGGGAACGCCCATGAGGATGCGGTAGGTCGGGGAAAGGGTATTCTCGTCGAAATCCACCGAGGCGTTCACGCACGAAGGGTGGGTATAGCCGTAATTCTTGAGCACGCCGTGGTGCGTCGTGGCGAGCACCACGGAGCCGCGCTCGAGCAGGGAATCGAGCACGGCCATGGCGATGGCGCTCCCCTCCTGGGGATCGGTGCCGCTGGCGAGCTCGTCGAGGAGCACCAGGCTCTTTTCGGTGGCCGAGGCGAGGATGCCCGCCACGTTTTTCATGTGGCCCGAGAAGGTGGAAAGGGACTGGTCCAGGGATTGCTCGTCGCCGATATCGCAGCCGATAAAGTCGAAGACCGGCAGGGCGGTGGTCTCCGCGGCGGGCACCGGCCAGCCCGACTGATTGAGCAGGGCAAAAAGGGCGACGGTCTTGAGGCTCACGGTCTTGCCGCCCGTATTCGGGCCGGTGATGATGAGGACGCGCCCGCCCGGGGTCAGCACGAGGTCGATGGGGACGGCGCGGCTACCCAGCAGGGGGTGCCTCGCCTGGCGAAGCCTGAGGCGGGACACGGGTTCGTCTAAGTTTTGCTCACCGCCGGGGGATCTTGACTCGCCGCCTGTTTCGCCGTTTCCCCCGTCATGCGGGATGTTCTCGGCGAATACGCACCGCCAGTCCCGCCCCCAGCGGGCCGCGGCGCCGATCCCGTCCAGGAAAACCATGCGGGAAAGGGAATCGGCGAGCATGTCGGCCGAGGGGGAGAGACTCGCGGTGAGTTCCTTCAGGATTCGGGCGATCTCGCGGGCCAGGCGGTGTTCCTCGGCCACGAGGTCGTTGTTGCGGTCAACCACGTCGTCGGGCTCCACGTACACGGTCTGGCCGGATTGGGACACCTCGTGCACGATGCCCTTGACGCGGCCCCGGAAATTGGAGCGCAGGGCGATGACCTGGCGGCCGTCGCGGAGCGCGGGGAGGGTCGACTGGAGCATGGGCCTGACGGAATCGTCGGAAAGGTAGGTTCCCACGAGGCGCTCTATGTCCTGGCGGATGCGGGTTATTCCCTGACGGATCGCGCGAAGCTCGGGTAAGTCGCGCACCTCGCCCGAACCGCGGTCAATGACCCGGAAAATATCGGCCGCGGGGCCGGTCAGGTCTCCCAGGGCGAGGGTTTCCGCGAGCAGGGCCCGTTCCGCGGCCTCGTCGCCGAACAGGGTTCCCACGTCGCGCCTCCCCGACGCTATTTGCCGCTCGCGGTTTTCGGCCCACTCCCGCAGGCGGTTTACCGATTCGCAAAAAAGGCCGAGGGCATGGAGCTCTCCCGCTTCCAGCGTCGCGCCCTCCACCCGCAGCCGGCCCAAAAACGGGCGGATCGGGGGCCAGGCGCCGAGGACCGGGGGCCGCTCGGCGGAAAGGGCGCGAAGCCAGGCGATGCCGAGGGCCTTCAGCCGCCCCACCTCCGCCGGATCGGTAGAGGGCTCGCGGAGGGAGAGGGCGGCGCGGCCCTCCTCGCTCATGCACAGGCCCGCGATGGTCTCGCGGACCCGCGTATATTCCAGTACTTCAAGGGTTCGTTCGTTCATTGATAACGCTCGCTTCGTGTTGGGGGAAGCGCGTCCGGACGGGAGGGACGGGAGGCTGAAGGCGTCGCGCGCCAAGGCAGCGCGCGGTACCTCAGTCGGCCAAACGGCCCGTCTCCAGCTCCTCGCGGATGCGCTGCCAGCTTTCATACCGCTCTTCATGGATTACGCCCGCGTAAACGGCCTCGAGGATTTTGCATCCCGGCTCGTGCAGGTGGGAACAGGAAAGTCCCCATGAACAGCTTCCGATCAATGGTTCCATCTCGCGGAAATAAAGCGCGAGATCCTTTGCCTCAATATCGTGGAGCACGAACCGGCGCACTCCGGGCGTATCGATAATGGATGCGGGCCGCTCGCCTTCCCGCGCGGGAAGGTGAAAGAGCATGCCCTTGGTGGTGGTATGGGTTCCCCTGCCGAATTTTTCCGAGAGCGCCGAGGTGCGAAGGCCGAGCCGGGAGTCGAGGGCGTTCAGGAGGCTCGACTTGCCCACGCCTGACTGTCCGACGAAGGCGGTCAGCTTGCCCGCGAGGATCGATGCGAGCTCGTCCATCCCCTCGCCCGTTTTCGCGGAAACCTGAAGGGTCTCGTACCCGATGCGCTCCCAGTCGGAGAGTCGGTCCAATACGTCGCCGTCGCAGCCGAGGTCGCACTTGTTTACCAGGACCAGGGGCTTGATATGCTCCGCGTCGGCCTGTATGAGGGCCCGGTCCACGAAGCGCGGGCGAAAGGGGGGCTCGTCCGGGGTGGTCACGACCGCGATCAGGTCGAGATTGGACGCCAGGAGCTGGGGGGCCTTCCCCTTTTGGTTCCAGCGGACGAAATGGTTGGCCCGCGGCACCAGGGAAAGTATCATGCCCCGCCCCGCGTCCAGCGGATCGCCTTCGTACACGACCCGGTCTCCGGCCGCCAGGGGATTGTAATAGCCCTCTACGTCCTTGAGTATTTTTCCCTTTATCGCGCACAGGCGCACGGAACCGTCGTCGGTTTCCACCTCAAAGAGGTTATTCGTTCCCCCGAGAACCAGGCCTTCGCTCACAGAACGCCCCCCCAATCGATGCGGAACATGTCCGAATAGGTCCGGTAGCGGGATTCCGCCTCGGCGGAAATGCCGCCGGTGACGTAACAGGCGCCGGAACCGGCTTTCCAGGGCGCGCCCGCGTTCGGTTCGCCCGAGGCGGAACCGTCGAAGGGAACGAGGCGCAGGGCTTGCTGAATCACCCCTTCACGGGAATCGATGATCGCGATATCGGCTCCCGCCGCCTCGCGGATTTCCCGCTCCACGTGGAGAAAATGGGTGCAGGCGAGGACGATGGTGTCCACGCCGGCCGCCTTAAAGCGGTCTATCGAGGGGCGGACGGCCGCGAGCCGCTCCTCGCGGCCGCCGGAGACGAGCTCGCTTTCTATGCGCGAGACCAGGGTTGAATCGCCGATCCGGGTTATTTCGCAATCGGGCGCGAAACGCGCGATCAGGTCGTCGGTGTAGGGGTCGCAGACCGTGCGGGCCGTGGCCAACAGGCCGATTTTCCGGTTCTTGGAAACGGAGGCCGCCACCTTAATGGCCGGCACCGTACCCACGAAGGGAATGGGGAACCGGGCGCGAAGGGCGGGCAAGGCGGCGACCGAAATGGTATTGCAGGCCACCACGACCACCCGCGGGCTAAAATGGTCCAAAAGCCGTTCCACGGCCTCGGAGGCGTGGGCGATCACCTCGTCCCGGGTTTTTTCGCCGTAGGGAAAGTTGAGGGTATCGGCCAGGTACACGCAGGAGGCGCCGGGAGCGTGCAGGCGGAGCTGGGCCAGGTAGGGCAAGCCGCCTGAGCCGGAGTCGAGAAAGGCATACTGATAGCAGGTTTCGCAGGTTTCGCTCATGGTGATGGAAGGACGGGGACCCTAACCGAAGAGGCTATCGAAGGCCGTTCGGGAGGGCGTGGCGCCGCTTCCCTCCTTCTTGGCAGGGGGATGGTCTTTTTTGAACGCGGGATTCACGCCGAACGAGTCGCAGAAATTGGCGCGCTCCTTATCGGTCGGCGCGTCTTCTACCCGCTCCGCGCAGTCATGGTACGAACCGGGGGACCAAAAGCGGCAGTTGCGGCAAGACCGCAGGTCGCTCCCGCAGGATTCACAGGCGAGGCTTCGGCCCACGGGGTTTTCCGCGGTTATGGCTTTTCCGCATTTCCAGCACATGGGAGTAATAATAACCCTTTGACCAAAATCGCGCAATGACCTACAGTGTTTCTTATGTTCAGCGCGCATCAGGACATTCCGCGGCAAAGCCTGTACGAGATTCTCGCGGCCAACGAGACCATCAACAGCCTCGATTTTTCCGATATGGAATTCAGGGATATGGACCTTTCGGGAAAGTCCTTCACGGGCTGCCGTTTTTCCCGTTCGGTATTCGTGAACGCGAAACTCGACCGATGCCGGTTCCGCATGTGCTTTTTCGACTTTGCACGCTTCAGCCGCTGTTCCGTAACCGCCGCGGACATCCAGTTTACCAGCTTCGCGGGAGTGCACATTAACGACACGACCTTCGAAAACTCGGACCTGCTGCACGACAATTTCAACGGGCTCCTATCGGGAAACGTGAGCTTCAACGATTCGGACCTGTATAACTCGCGCTTCGTGATGGCAACGCTCAAGGACACGTCGTTCCAGAACTGCAACCTGAAAAAAACCATGTTCCACCAGACCACCCGCGTTAAGGTATCCTTCCGCTCCTCGAATACCCGGGAAGCGATCTTCGATAAGGGGGAAACGCCCGAATGAAAATCTGGTTTCACTATTCCCTGGAGGGCTTTTCCAACGGATACCTCGTGGCGAACGAAAAGACCGGAGAGGCGGTGATCGTCGATCCGGGCAGCATGAACCGGGAACTCTTGGCCCACGTGGAAAGCCACCGGTACAAGGTAGACGCCGTGCTCGTGACCCACAACCACCCGAGCCACCATAACGGGCTCATCACCCTGATGCGCATTTACTCCCCGAAGGTATACGCCGCCGACGCCGAACTTGGCGGCCAGCGCACGGTATTGCTGCAGGGCGACGGCACCTTCGCGGCGGCGGGGTTCGCGATCCGCTATTACGCGGTACCCGGCCACTCGCCCGACTCCCTCATGTTCCAGATAGAGCATGCCCTCTTTACCGGCGACGCCCTGTCCGCGGGCCGATTGGGCACCACGAACAATATTTACGGCAAGCGCAACCTCTTAACCCACCTGAAAAACAAGCTCTTGAGCCAAAACGACAACATGGCCCTCTTTCCGGGACATGGGCCGCCTTCAACGATCCGCGCGGAACGCTTTTTCAATTCGGAACTGATGAAGGGAAGCGGCGACGAGAGCGAGCACGCGGACTCGAAGTTTTTCTTTATCGGACCCGAGCCCTTTTAGTCAGTCGTCGAAGTACCAAAGCCCTACCCTGCCGCCCGTGAGCCCCCAACGCGAAAACGCGTACGCGCCGAGCCGTTCCGCCGCCGCGGCGAAATCGCCGGCATCGGTCGCCCGCACGTAATCCGAAAGCCCCGGATCCCCGCCGTACCTGAGGAATCGCTCGTCCACGTTATCCGTGAAATAGGCGGCCACGCGCGCTTGCGGCTGCTGCATTAGATAGGCCATGTACTCGTTTTCCAGCAAATAGGGATCGCTCACGTCGTAGCCCAGGGTATCCACTACCGTAAAGTACTCCTTCAGGTAATCCACTGCGCGTTTGTCCGTGGCGGCAAAGGCGTCGGCGACCTCGGAGCGAAAGCCGGGATCGGTAAAGTAGATGCCGTGGTAGCTTTCATGGGCGAGGAAAAGATACCGCAGGTAGGCCGCTGACTGGCGCGAGATGGAAACCACCGCGCCCGCGCCCGGAGCGTAGGAAGAATCCCGGAGCGCGATAATGCCCTCGGCGAGCAGGATTGCCCGCAGCTCGAGCTCCTCGGTTCCCAGGGGAAAGCCGGAAAGCCGGGCGGCCTCGAAGAATTCCGCGAGGCTTTCCGCCCGATAATCGTGGGCGTTGTAGGCGTGAAGGCCCCGCATTTCGGCGTCGGTCAAAAGGCGGCCGCGATACCCGGTCTTTTCCACGAAGAACGCGAGCCGCTTGAAAAGCCGGTCCTGCACCGCGTAATCGGCCGTATCGAACAGGAGCACCGAGGGAAAGCGGTCCCAGGAGAAAATTTCGTAATCGGCGTTTCGCCAGGACGCGACGGGCCATTCCACCGCGGCATGCGGGTCGGCGACGATCGGGGATCGGGGATTCGCCGGGTCCGCGCAGGGGTACGAAAGGCCGCGCGCCACGCGAAGCTCGCGGAGCGCCGCGGTCCCGGAGAGCGGCACCAGCGAAACCGGCGCCTCGCCCGGGGCAACCCCCATCATGAAGGAGGGAAGCCACGTGGCCGTCAGTGACGGGCTTTGCCTCCACCCGAACGAAAAGCTTCCCGCGCCGAACCGTGACCTATTTTGGGCCGTCGCCGTTCCCGGGTCGGCCAGCCGCGGATCGAAGCCGAATTCCACGCTCGAGCCGCCCGCGAGCTCCACCGCGTAGGCGATTCCCGCGGGGTTCTGCGGAATCGCGCAGGCGCGCTCGCCGCCCGAGTCGCCGAAACCGAACCACGGCTCGGAACCCCGGAAGGACCAACCGGTCTCAAAGGGCGCGAGGGAGGCGGAAAGCACGCGGAGGCGGGTATCGGGGGCGCTCCCTTCCAGGGAAACGGCGAAACCGGCGAAGGATTCGGCGTGAAACCGCACGCGGAAAGCGCCGACCGGAGCGCGCACGACCGAAAGGGCGCGGGGCTTGGGATCGGAGACGAGGCGGCCGGAAGGGTCCAGGTCCTCCGCGAAGACGGGAGCGACGGAGACGGACGCGACGCTTCCCTTTTCGAGCTCCAGCGTCAGCTCGATGGAAGGGGAAGGCGGCGCGCCGGCGATAAGCGAGGCGGCATGGGGTCCGAGGGAAAACCAGGCGGAAGGATCCCTGTCGGTCAGTACGCCGGTTTTGGCGGCGGCGGAAAGGGCCGTAAGTCGCGACGAGGGGCCGGAACCGGAGACGGAAAGGGCGACCCGGGACGAAGGCAGGCCGCAGGAGGCGGCGAAGCCCAGGGAAGCGAGCGTCAGGCACGCGGAGAGCGCGGCGACGCGAAAGGGCCCGCTAGAAGGGCGGGAAGCGCAGGGTGGCAGAATCACAACGACCTCTTTACCGACTGACCGCGGCGCGATCAGAGATTCACGAGACTGACGGCGATGAGCTTCGCGATTTCGTATTTCCGAGCGGGGGGCAACTCCGAGTCGGGTCGGAGAAAGCTTTCGAACCGGCCGGCGAAATCGTCGGGAAGGGTTTTAAGGGTCGAGATCCGGGAAAGATAGCCCCGGTGCGAAGGCTCGAACTCGCCGTTTTCCATGAAAAGCGCCGCGCAGGCGAAATTGATGAAGTTTGACGACGCGATGAGGTAGTGGAAGGGATCGTCGCGCACGATCGAGGCGCCGAGATCCGCGAGGTAATGGTCCATGGTCGATTGATAGAAGGACCGCATCTGCACCCAGAATTCTTCGCTCAAGGAGGAAAGCCGCGCGGTTTCTTCCTTAATCCAGGAACTCCGCTCAAACAGGGCCTTGCAGTGCACGAGACGGTAAAACACGTACGTGCCGCTATCCCGGATTTTCCACAGGTCAGAGCCGGCGCGGAGGGCGATCTCGGTCAATTCGCCAATGCGCGCGATGGACTTGTATTCGATGCGAACCGGTAGGTCGCCCACCATAAAGCGGTCCTTTGAGCCCGTGGGCGAGGTTTCGAATACCGAATGGGGGGGGAAGGCGGACTGGCGGACGGAGACGGACGGAACGGAGTCGCGGACGTAGACGTCGAGAATGAGGGCGAAGTACGGATCCAGGGTATCGGTTGCGGCGGCCTCGTTCAGGCAAATCGCCTCAACCGCGTCCCAAGCGGAGATTGAAGCCACGAGACGGTCGGCGAGTTCGCGAACTTTTGGTTTCATGCTATACTTCATAGCCAGTATAGTATCATACCGCGCGGGACTTTGGAACAGCAAAAATGACCGAAAACCAGGAGCTCTCCCTCACGGGAATCTTTCTTCACGACACGCAAACCGCCGATCTCTGCCGGGAGCAAGCCCTCCTGGAACGGGCTCGGACGCCATGCGCATCCGATGCCGGAATGATCGCGCCGGGCGGACCGCCCCTGCGCATTGCCCATCCCTTTTGGCCCGTGCCGGAAGGATCCCCGGGATTCGCGAAACCCGACGGGGGCGCTTCAGACCGCCGGCTTATCGTTCAGGCGCCCCGGGCGATCGGCGGCTGGATAGTCAGGCCGGTCCTCTCCGCCGAAACGAAGTCCGGCGGGAACGGCGAGGCGCCTTCCCCTCCCGCTTTTTTCCGCGGGTATCCCCCGCTTCCCGCGATTTCCGGTTTCCTTCTCGGCTATTGGGGCGCGGAGGCCCCGTCGCTCCTGACGCGGGCGGCGGAGGCGTGGGGAGAAGCGAATGACCCGCGCGACACCGGCCTCTTTCGGGACTTTTCGGTTCGCGTATGGTACCATGCGGAAATCCGACTCGCGCTTTCCGTCGCGGAAGGCGGATTCCGGTCCCTTTCCTGGCGGATCGGAAAACCAAAGTGGATAAAGGCCGCACGATGACCGATCTCTCTTTTTATCAGACCCTGCTGATCGTATGCCCCCTGGTCTTCCTCGCGGGCTTTATCGACTCCATCGCCGGAGGCGGCGGCGTGATCTCCCTTCCGGCCTATCTCGCCACCGGGTTACCGCCGCACCTTGCCGCCGGCACGAATAAGTGCTCCGCCATGTTCGGAACCTCGGTAGCCGCGTGGAAATACCGCTCGGGCGGCCACATGCGGGCGCGGGAAGCGGGTTTGGCCGCCGCCTTCGCCCTTCCCGGCGCCTGGATCGGCGTTCGGATAGCGCTCGCCCTGAACCCGGCTGTTTTGCGGGGCGCGATGCTCGTGGTAATTCCCCTGGTGGCTGCGTTCATGGCCCTGCGGGGAAGGAACCGCTCGGGCGAAGCGGTCGCCGCGGGCCTTCCCGAGCGCTATCGAGAGCGGTTCCCCGAGCGGACCGGTACCGCCAGGGCCTTGGAATTAATTCTCCCCGCGGCCGTCGGCTTTGCCGTCGGCCTCTATGACGGCCTGATCGGGCCGGGCACGGGAACCTTTCTTATCGTCGCCTTCAGCGCCCTGCTCGGACGGACCCTCGTGGTGTCATCGGGAAACGCCAAACTGGTGAATCTCGCCTCGAACGCGATCTCGGGCATCGTGTTTTTCATGTCGGGAAAGGTGTGGATCGCCCTGGCGATTCCCGCGGCCTGCTGCACCGTCGCGGGAGGCTGGCTCGGCTCGCACCTGGCGGTAAAAAACGGCGCGAGGGTCATCAGGCCCGTTATGTTCGCCGTGCTCGCCCTGCTTTTCGCCAAAATCGGGCTGGATCTGTTCGGCATCCTCTAATTAACGCGTTTTTCACCCGTCTTTCACGGGATCGGAACCGTGCGCGTGTACGGTTACGGCATGACCTACGCAACGCACCGCTATCTGGGAACCTTGCTGTATCCGGAACTTCGGGACCGATGGGACATCGCGCTGGACGAGGAATCGTTCCTGTACGGATGCGTCAAGCCCGACGTAACGACCCTCTTCGTCAGGCATCCCCATTTTTGGAATATCTCGCGGCGCTTCGCGTTTAAGCGGATCGCCCGGCTGTGCGAACGGACACCGAAACCCGCGAAGGCCCACCGGCGCTTCAGCGAGGAGCTCGCTGTCGCGCTCCACTACGTGGCCGACTTTTTCACCGCCGTGCACAACCTCTCGCCCAACCCCCTGCGCGCCCATATCGAATTCGAGCGGGTGCTGCACGAGGCCTTTCTGTCGACCGTCGGGCATGACGCCGTGGCGGGATACTTCAATTTCCGGGAACGACTGCCGGGAGACACCGCCCGCGACGTTTCCCGCAGCCTCGCCCAAGAACTCGCGCGCCGCCATGCGCGCTATGCGCCGGACCGCTCAAGGCCGGAACGGGACCTTCACGCCATTATCGGCGCCTCGGTCCTGGTCGCCTCGGCGGTCATGGACGCGGTAACGCTTTCGGCGGGCGCGATCAATAGCGGTGCAGCCAGCCCACGACCCGGCCTTCCACGCGAAACCCCTCAAGATCGGGCCCTTCGAGCGTCCGTTCCGGATATCGCGGATTTTCGCTGATTATCCGTACGGCCCGCGCCGCCGGCTCAAAATGGACGCGTTTCACCAAGAGGCTCGAGCCGATGGAGATTACGTGAACGCCGTCGCCCGTCCTTTCATCGACGGAAAACAGCACGATATCCCCGTCGTCGAGGCCGATGCCGGTCATTGAATCGCCCCGCACCTCTACGGCCCGCACGCGATCGGCGCGGCGCGGCGCGATAAAGGAACGCAGGACGGGCACCGTCGTCACCTCGGCCCATTCCTCGATTTCGACCCCCGCGCCCGCCGCCGCTTCCTGCAGGATAAAGGGCACCTGGGCGATACGGTCGTCGTCGGCGAACGGAACGGTCGGCGTTCCCCCCGCCATCTGATAGGGATACCCCGAATCGGAGGCCCTCGTGCCCGTCAAAAGCCAGTTAATATCCACCCCGTACGCCGAGGCAAGCCGCACGAGCACGTCCCGGGACGGTTCGCGCTTACCGAGCTCGATATCGCCCGAAACCACCGGATGGATGCCGAGGGATTCGGCAAAGGCTTTCTTGGTCAATCCCGCGGCAAACCGTATTGAGGCGTAGCGCCCGGAAAGGGTTCCCTCGTCTATTCCTTTTTTCATGTTCCCCTCTTGACCGATAAGCATTTTGCTTATAAACTTAGCATATCAGGTACAGTGTATACTGTATAGAGGGAAAACGCAAGAAAATGGCCACAGAAACCGGCTTCCCCTCCCCCGCGCGGGGATACGAGGCGACATCGATCGATCTCAACGAAATCCTGGTGCACAACCCGCCCGCGACCTTTTTCATGCGGATGAAGGGAAGCCAGCTCGTCTACCGGGGCATCCACACGGGTGATCTTCTCGTGGTGGACCGATCAAGGCCGCCCCTGCCCGGCAGCCTCGTAGTGTTCCGGCAAGACGACGAGTTTTCCTGCAGGGAGCTGGTGCGCGACGGGCCCCGCTATTCCCTGGCCGACGGGGCGGGAAACCACGTCGGGGTCACCGAAGAAACCGAAATATTCGGAACCGTAACGGGAGTGATACGAACCCTATGATTTTCCATGTGGACGCCAACAGCTTTTACGCCTCGTGCGAACGCCTTTTCAGGCCCGATCTGGCCGCGCGAGCCATCGTCGTGCTTTCCAATAACGACGGCATTATCATCGCGCTGAACGACGAGGCGAAAGCCCTCGGCTTCCGCCGGGGGGACGCCTGGTTCAAGGTCTCCGCCGAGGCGGCGCAGAAGGGGGTTTCCGTGTTCAGCTCGAACTATACCCTCTACGCGGACATAAGCGCCCGAATCGCCACCATTTACAACCGACTCTGCCCCGACGTGGAGATCTACTCCATCGACGAGTCCTTCCTCTACTATCCGGACTGGAAGTGCCCGGACTTTACCGGAATCGGGTCCCGATTGAGAAACACGGTACTCAAGGAAACGGGCATGCCGGTCTCCGTCGGCATTGCGCCGACGCGCACCCTCGCGAAGCTCTGCAACAAGCTCGCCAAAAAACGGGGCGGGGTGCTCGCCTGGGCCGATCTAGACGGAGACGCGGAACTCGCCGCCTATCCCGCGGGGGACGTCTGGGGTATCGGCTGGTCGAAAACGAAATTTCTCGCCCGCTACGGCATTAAAACCGCGCTGGACCTCAAAAACTATCCCCTGTATCTCGCGAAGAAAAACCTCACGATCAACGGACTCAGGACGGTACAGGAATTGAACGGCATCGCCGCGATAGACCCGGTTTCGCGGGAAAAGAGGCAGAACATCTGTTCCTCCAAGTCCTTCGCGGAGCCCGTGTACGCCTTAAGAGAGCTGGAAGAGGCCTTGGCGTCCTATACCCACGAGGCGGTGCGCCGCCTTCGGGAACAGCGAAGCGCGGCCCGGTACGTCTCCGTGTACCTGATGACCAATCCCTGGGACGACGCGGGGCCGCAATTCTGCAACCAGCTTTCCGCTGCCCTTCCCCGCCCTACCTCCTTCCTGCCGGACATTCTCGGCACCGCCGAGGGGCTCCTGCGCGGCCTGTATAAAAGCGGGTTCCGCTACCGCAAGGTCATGGTCAATCTCTTGGGCCTTGAGGAAGACGCCACGGCGCAGGGAGACCTCTTCGACGCCGACGAGGGGCGGGAAAAGAAGCAGGCCCTCATGGGCTGTTTCGACGAGGTAAACGGCCGCTACGGCCGCGACGCGCTCCGCATGGGGGCCACCACCCTCGCCGCCCGGGGATGGAACATGCGCCGCCGGTTTTTATCCCCCGCGTACACCACCGACCTTTCGGGAATACCCGAGGTACACTGACCATGGCCGAGATTTACGTGGGCACCTCGGGATACGACTATCCCGAATGGCGAGGGCTTTTTTACGCCAATGAATTGCCCCGTGAGGAATTTCTCGCCTTTTACGCCGAGCATTTCCGCGCGCTGGAACTGAACTATACCTACTACGGCATGCCCGAGGAACGCCAGATAGCCTCCATGGTACGCCGTTCCAACGGCCGCCTGAAATTCTCGATCAAGGCGCATAAGTCGCTCACCCACGAGATATCGGTTTCCGCCTGGCGCGACGCGGCGAAGGAATTCCGCGCGGCCCTGTATCCCATGGTAAACCGCGGGCTCTTGCTCTCTCTCCTTTTTCAGTTTCCCCAAAGCTTTCACTACGCCGTGGACGAGCGCCGGTATTTGGATTCCCTTATGCGCGAGTTTGAAGGCCTTCCCCGGGTGGTGGAATTCCGCCACGACTCCTGGCAGGCCAAGGGCGTTGTCGAGCGGGTTACCGCCGGGTTATCCGAGCGCGGGATCGGCTGGTGCGTTACCGACATGCCCGGGCTCAGGCATTTGCCGACCTTTCGCCCCGTGGCCACCGCGCCGGTAACCTATGTACGCCTGCATGGGCGAAACGCCGCCTCCTGGCACGGCACCAACGCCCGGGACCGGTACGATTACCTGTATTCCGACGCCGAACTGGAATCATTTTTGCCGGCGATAACGGCCATCGGCGCCTCGGCGCAGGTGGTGCAGATTTACTTCAACAATCACGCCAAGGGTCAGGCAGTGGTGAACGCGCGAAAAATGAAGATTCTCTGCGATTCAATCGTAAGCCCGCCGTAGGAGCGGGACGGCAGCCGCGACAAAATCCCGTCCAATTTTTCGTACGATAAAAAAAGTTCGAATAAGCCTTGACAAGCAGATCTGCCGGTCATATATTTGCCATAAGCAACTTTTGCCTATGACAATATTTCACAACGGCAAATAAGGTAGGCATTCCGTGATCGATCTATGCGCCCTCAGAAAAATTCAAACCGCCCTCAGGCAATACGAAGACCGTCTTCGCGAGGATACGGGACTCTCCCTCAACGAGGCGCTGTGCCTTTGCTCCATCAATCGGGGTTACCAGGAACCGGGGCTTATCGCCAGGGAAATGGAACTATCTCCTTCGCGGCTTACCCGCATACTCGATACCCTGGAGGAACACCGGCTGGTGGAACGCAAAATAGGGGACGGAGACCGAAGGAACATCGCCGTGAGCCTAACGTACGCGGGTCGGGAACTGCTTATGAAATACCAGTGCTCGGACATAGAATTGCCCGAGGCGCTTGCTTTTACCCGGGAATAAACGAGAATTCTTTTCATGATAGGAGGCCGCAAATGGCTAAGTATGTGATTGTCGGCGGAGTCGCCGGCGGGGCGGGAACGGCCGCCCGGCTGAGGCGGCTGGATGAAAAAGCGGAAATCGTCATGTTTGAGCGGGGCGAATACATAAGCTACGCGAATTGCGGTCTTCCTTACTACGCCGGCGGGGTCATCGCCGAACGATCCCGCCTTTTCGTCATGACGCCGGAAAAATTCAAGGAATCCCTCAACGTGGACGTTCGCGTGCTTCACGAGGTAACCGCCATAAACCGGGGCGAAAAGACCGTTCACGTGAAAGACCTTAAATCGGGCCTGGAGCGGGACGAATACTACGATTACCTGGTCTTAAGCCCCGGCGCGGCCCCCATGCGCCCGCCCATTCCCGGAATCGACGATCCCGCCATTATGACGCTCCGTTCCGTTTCGGATATCGATACCATCAAGGCGAAGATAGACGACGCGCAGACAAAACGGGCCGTGGTCGTCGGCGGGGGCTTCATCGGCTTGGAGATGGCGGAGAACCTGAAGGAGAGGGGACTCTCGGTCACGGTTGTCGAGGCCATGGATCAGGTCATGAACGTGATCGATTACGACATGGCCGCGATCGTCCAGCAGCATATGCGCGAAAAGGGCGTGCGGATCCGGGTGAAAGACGGGGTCTCGGCCTTCGAGCGCAGGGGTTCGTCCCTTTTCGTGAAGCTTTCGTCCGGTGAATCGGTGGAGACCGACATCGTCATTCTCTCCATCGGCGTAAGGCCCGACACCAAGCTTGTCAAGGACGCGGGCCTCGAGACGGCCCAAAACGGCGCCATCAAGGTGGACGAATATTTCAGGACGGCCGACCCGGCAATTTTCGCGCTGGGCGACGCGATCGAGTACAAAAGCCCGCTCCTCGGAATCGGCCTTACGGTTCCCCTCGCCGGCCCGGCTAACAAGCAGGCCCGAATCGTGGCGGACAATATCGTCAAGGGAGCCAAGAGAACCTACGAAGGAACCATCGCCACCAGTATCGCGAAGATATTCGACCTCACGGTCGCCTCAACGGGCTTGACCGAAAAGAACCTGCAGCGGGCCAACCTGCCCTTCGCCCAATTGGTGACCCACGCGGGGAGCCACGCGGGCTATTATCCCAAGGCCCTCCAGCTTACCGTGAAGATCCTGTACCATCCTGAAACCGGCAAGCTGTGGGGCGGCCAGGCCGTGGGCTTCGACGGCGTTGACAAGCGCGTGGACGTTCTCGCGGCCTACGTGAAGATGGGCGGTACGGTGCACGACCTCGCGAACTTCGAGCAGGCCTACGCGCCGCCGTTCTCCAGCGCGAAAGATCCCCTGAACATGCTCGGGTTTATCGCCGAGAACGTGCTCGACGGCCTGTCGAAAACCGTGACCTGGCGCGACGTGGCGGAATTGAAGGCGAAGGGAGCCTTCCAGCTCGACGTGCGTAGCCGCGAGGAATTCGCCCTCGGTTCCATGGGCGGGGCGGTTAACATACCGCACACCGAGCTTCGCAACCGTTTCGCCGAGGTTCCCAAGGACCGGACGGTTCTCGTAAACTGCGCCATCGGCCTTCGCGGATACCTCGCCGAGCGAATGCTCCGGCAAAACGGCTATACCGACGTGGTTAACCTTACCGGCGGCTACAAGACCTGGAAGGCGGCGACGAGCGAACTCGAGCTACTGGAATCGGGCGGCGAGGGAGCCCACCTGTACGACAAGAACATCGACGTGGTGGAAGAGGACGGAAGCCCCGTCAAGCCCCGCGACAAGGTATTCGAAATAGACGCGTGCGGGCTCCAGTGCCCGGGCCCGATCATGCGGCTCAAGCTGGAAATGGACAAGCTCGAGCCGGGCGACCAAATCAAAATGTCGGCCACCGACCCGGGTTTCGCCCGCGACGTCAAGAGCTGGTGCAACCTGACGGGAAACAACCTGGTTTCCTTCGCCACGGTGAACGGCATAATCGAGGCGGTCATCGAAAAGGGATCCCAGCCCCAAGCGGGCCAGGGCGGGGCGCCGGCCATGACGGTGAGCGGCAACGCGGCCACCATGATCGTATTCTCGAACGACCTCGACCGCGCGCTCGCTTCCTTCGTCCTCGCAAACGGGGCAGCAGCCTCGGGAAAGGAAGTGACCATGTTCTTCACCTTCTGGGGGCTCTCCGTGCTGCGGAAACCCAAGGCGGGGAAGGTCAAGAAGGATTTCATGGGCAAGATGTTCGGCGCCATGCTCCCCAAGGGCATGGGAAAGCTCGCCCTTTCCTCGATGAACTTCGGCGGCATCGGCGCCGCAATGATGAAGTCGCGCATGAAGGCGAAGAACGTTGACCAGGTGGAGATGATGTTCGCCCAGGCGCGCCGGGCGGGCGTCAGGCTCGTGGCCTGCCAAATGTCCATGGATATCATGGGCATCGCGGCGGAAGAGTTGATGGACGGAGTGGAAATCGGCGGCGTGGCGACCTACATGGAAGCCGCATCCAAGGGCAACGTAAACCTGTTCATTTAACGCGCGCTTACCTTAGGAAAAAAAAAACGGAACCGGTCTCTATCGAGCCGGTTCCGTTTTTGTTCTCCTTGCCGCGCATCTTCCGCGCGGCAAAGGATCAGTCGGCCTTGCGGGCCCCCAGCACGTGCTGGTCCAGGAACATGATTCCGAAGGAATTTCCCCCGGTCATCTTGAGTTTATCAAGAATGTCCTGCGCGTTCTTCTCTTCTTCAACCTGTTCGTTTATGAACCAATGCAGCATAAGCTCGGTCTTCGGGTCGTTCTCCGCGCGCGCCATGTCGTAGATCGCCTTGATCGACGCGGTGACTTCACGCTCGTGGTCCAAAACGGTCTTGAAAATTTCCTCCGGGGTTCCGAAAGAAACGGGCGGGGCCGCGATGGCGGTAAGGGACGCGGAGGAGTTTACCTCGTAGAGATACTCATAAAACTTCATGCCGTGGGACCACTCCTCCGAAGCCTGGGCCTTCATCCAGGAAGCGAAGCCGGGAAGGGCCTTCGCGTCGAAATGGGCCGCCATGGCCAAGTACAGGTATGAAGAATAGAATTCCTTATTGATCTGCTCGTTGATCGCTTTTTGCAATGAATTACTTAACATTGTAATCCTCCTATTACAAATATACTGTCTCCGTTCGGGAGAGGCAATGATATAAGCATACGTTACTTTCCCATGCCTGTCCAATTTTCAAAAGCATTGACGAGAGCCCGTCGGGAGCCTATAGTGCGGTTATGGATAATCCCAACGTATTTTCAATAAATCTCGTTTCTCCCGCGGTAAGGGGGATTAACGCGGCGATCGCGGCGATCGTCCTGGCGGCCCAGGCGCTATTCGCGGGCGAACAGGGCGTATCCGTGGCCGGCTTGGCAATCCTCCTCATCGCGATAGTCGGGGCCCTCATCGAGGAGCGGTGGATATTCGACTTGGAAAGGGAAACGGCGCGTTTCCGTTTCGGCCTTCTTTTCGCCGCCCACACGCGTACCATACCCTTTTCCGCGATCTCCGCCATTGAGTTTGACGATTTCGAGAAGGGCTTCAATAGGCAAAAATGGACCAGGATCGTGATACGCGTTCCCGGCGGGAAGGACGAAATACTGGATACCGTCAACCGGAATAAGGCGCGCGCCCTCATAGCCAGGGCGGAACGGCTTGCGGCCTTTTTCGCGGCCAGGGAGAAGGGGTAAGCCCGCGCCCGTTAAAAAAAAGCCCGCCGCCGGGTTAACCGGGGCGGGCTTTGCCGTCTATAGGCGTCAGGGCGAATTACTCGTAGAGGAAGCACGCCACGGAATGGCCGTCCGCGCGTTCCGCCAGCTGGGGAACCGAGGCCTTGCACCGGTCCATCCGTTTCGGGCACCGGTCGTAAAAATAGCAGCCGGTCCTCTCCTTGTCGGGAGAGGGCACGTCGCCGGTCAGGATAATCCGCTGCCGCTCGCGCTCGATAACCGGGTCCGGTATGGGCGCGGCGGAAAGCAGGGCCTGGGTGTAGGGGTGCATGGGCGCCTTGTACAGGCTGTTGGACGGGGCGATTTCCACGATAATGCCGAGATACATTACCGCGACGCGGGTAGAAATATACTGGATAACCGCCAAGTCGTGCGCGATGAAAAGATAGGTCAAGCCCAGCTCTTCCTGCAAGTCCTTAAAGAGGTTCAGTATCTGCGCCTGGATCGACACGTCCAGGGCGCTTACCGGCTCGTCCGCGAGGATCAGCTCGGGGTTCAGCGCCAACGCGCGGGCGATTCCGATTCTCTGCCGCTGTCCGCCCGAAAACTCGTGGGGATAGCGGTTTCGGAAAAACCGGGAAAGCCCCACTTTTTCCATCAAGGATTCGACCCTCTCGGTGATTTCCGACCGGGAATAGGAAGTGATTTTGCGCGAGTTGAATACGCGGAAGGGCTCGGCGATTATGTCGCCGGCGGTCATGCGCGGGTTAAGCGAGGCATAGGGGTCTTGAAAGACCATTTGCATATCCTTTCGCGCGCGCATGAGCTGGTCGTCGGTAGCCGTCACGAGGTCGTTGCCCTTGAAGAGCACCTTACCCGCCGTGGGCTTGTACAGTTGGGCGATGGCGCGGGCGGTCGTGGACTTTCCGCAGCCGGATTCGCCCACGAGACCGAGGGTCTCGCCCTTTTGCACAGTAAAGGACACGCCGTCCACGGCGCGGATCGCGCCCTTCTTCCCCGAGAAAATTCCGCCGTCGCGGAAGGGGAAATGAAGCTTGAGGTTTTCCACCTCGAGCAGGTTTTCTTTATCGCTCATCAACGAGCCTCCGGATACAGCCAGCAGCTGACTTTGTGGCCCGTTTCCGTTTCCACGCTGGCGGGATATTTCGTGCGGCATATATCCTTCGCGAACTCGCAACGCGGATAGAAGGGGCAGCACTCGGGCAGGTCGATCACGTTCGGCGGCTGGCCTTCGATGGAGAAGAGCCGTTCGCTGTTCGGCTTGTCCAGCCGGGGAACGGAGCGGATAAGCCCGCGGGTATAGGGGTGGTTCGGCGAGGCGAATACTTTGTCCACCGGCCCCTGCTCGACGACCCGGCCGGCGTACATGACGCATACCGTGTCGCACATGCCGGCGACCACGCCGAGGGAGTGTGTAATCATGATTACGGCGGTCCCGAGCCTGGCCGTCAGGTCGCCGATAAGGTCGAGGATCTGGGCCTGGATGGTCACGTCGAGGGCGCTGGTGGGCTCGTCCGCGATCAGGATTTCGGGATTGCAGCTTAAGGCCATGGCGATCATAACGCGCTGCCTCATGCCGCCGGAGAATTGGTGCGGATAGTTGTCTACCCGCTTCTCGGCGGCGGGAATGCCCGCGAGCTTGAGCATCTCGATAGCCTTATCCTTCGCGTCCTTCTTGGAAAGGCCCTGATGGAGCACGATGGTCTCGACCATCTGGGTCGATATTCGGAGGAAGGGATTGAGGCTGGTCATCGGGTCCTGGAAGATCATGGAAATCTTGTTTCCCCGAATTTCGCGGATCTCGCGATCCGTCATCCTCAGGATATCCTTGCCGCCGTACCAAACCTCGCCGCCCACGATCTTGCCGGGCGGGCTCGGGATCAGGTTCATTATGGAAAGGTTCGAAACGCTCTTGCCGGAGCCGGACTCGCCGACGATGGCGAGGGTCTCGCTGGCGCGGAGGTCAAAGCTCACGCCGTCGACGGCCTTCACTACTCCCTCGTCGGTTCGGAAATGGGTTTGAAGGTCCCGGACCTTCAGTATTACGTTATCGGTCATTGCCAGGCTCCTAGACTCGGTTTTTGCTCTGGGGATCGAAGGCGTCCCGCAGGCCGTCGCCAAGGAAGTTCATGGCGAAAAGGAAGACGGTCATCGCCGCCGCGGGAACGATGAGGAGCCAGGGATAGAGGGTCATGGTGCTCACGCCCTCGGATACCAGGGAACCCCAGGAAGCCCGGGGCGCCGAGACTCCGAGGCCGAGGAACGAGAGGAAGCTCTCGCTCATGATAAAGCTCGGCAGGGAAAGGCTTGAGTACACGATGATTATGCCCGTAGTGTTCGGCAGGAGGTGCTTGAGGATGATTCTCCTCTTTCGGGCCCCCATGGCGCGGGCGGCCTCGATGAACTCGGAACTCTTCAGGCTGATGATCTGACCGCGCACGACCCGGGCGATGGTGAGCCAGGAGACTAAGGCGATCGCGATGAAGAGGATGAAGATGTTCTGGCCGAGGATGGCCATCATGATGATGACGATCAGCATGTAGGGAAGGCCGTACATGATGTCGACGAAGCGCATGATGAGGTTGTCCACCCAGCCGCCGATGTATCCCGCCACGGCCCCGAAGAGGATGCCGATAAGGAGGGCGGTAATAGTGCCGATGAAGCCTATCATGATCGAGATCTGGCCGCCGTAGATCGTGCGGGCGAGCACGTCCCGTCCCAGGGAGTCGGTCCCGAGGATATAGCGCTTTTGGTGCACCGGGTTGACCTCCACGTCGGCGGCGAGGAGGTCATATTCGGCCTGCTGTTCCGCGCTTAACGCGGTCCGGCCCTCTTTCTTGGCTATCTTCATCATGTAGGCATACCGGGTTTCCAGCATCACCTCCCCGGATGGGCGCAGGGACGGGGGCAGGTTCTGATGGTCAATTACCTGCTCCTTGTATGAGTAGATGGGAAGAATGGGCGCGGTAAGGGAGATGAGCAGGTAGACTACGGTTATCCACAGACCGGCGATGGCCATCTTGTTCTTGCGGAGGCGTTTCCAGGCGTCGGCCCACAGGGAAACGGGCTTTACCTGCTGGTTGAACTCGTTGACGGCGCCTTCTTTCTTTTCAGTGTTGATATCCGACATGAAGGGCCTCACTTATAGGAAATGCGCGGGTCGATAGCGCCGTAAAGCACGTCGACGACGAAGTTCATGACCACGAGAATGGCCGAATAGACGATCACCGTCCCCATGATGAGGGTATAGTCGCGGTTGAGGGCAGAGTTGACGAAAAACCCGCCGAGCCCGGGAACCACGAAGATCTTTTCCACCACCACCGAACCCGTCACGATTCCGGCGAAGGCGGGGCCGAGGTAGCTCACCACGGGAAGCAGGGCTCCCTTGAGCACGTGCTTCACCACCACCACCGATTCCTTCAAGCCCTTGGCTCGGGCGGTTCGGATGTAATCGGAACGGAGTATCTCGAGTATGCTTGCCCGTGAAAGGCGAGCGATGTATGCGAAATAAGGAAATGACAAGGTCAGGGCAGGCATGATCAGGGGGCGTAAGTCCAGGCCGTAGCGGTTAAAAATCCAGCCCGACGTGGGCAGCCACTTTAGGTAGCTGGCAAAGAGCAGCATGAATAGGGGCCCGATCACGAATAGGGGTATGGAAATGCCGACGATGGCGAGGGACATGCTCGCGTAATCGAGGGCGGTATTCTGCCGGAGGGCGGAAACGATGCCGACCGAGATGCCGGCGATAATGGCGATAACAAGGGATACGACGCCGAGGATCATCGAGTTCGGAAGGCTCCGGCCGATGAGTTCGTTAACCGTATAGTCTTTGTATTTATAGGAGGGACCGAGGTCGCCCCTGAGGATTTCGCCCATGTACCGCAAATACTGCTTTGGAAGGGATTCATCCATATGGTACTTGCGCATGATGTTCTGAAGAATTTCCGGGGGAAGGTTTTTCTCTCCCGAGAAAGGGCCGCCCGGAGCGACCCGGATAATGAAGAAGCTCAGGGTCACGATCAAAAAGAGGGTCGGGACCAGACTGAACAGCCGTCTGACGACAAATCTAAGCATTACATTGCCTCTGGCATGGTGGATTAAAGACGAAAAAGCCCGACGGCGGTGGGCTCCATGGGGCTCCGCCGTCAGGTTCTTTCGTTTGCTTGGAACTCAAGGGTTCCGGTTATTTTGCGGGAGCGATTCCCTTATAGCTGTGGATACCGAGGGCATTGGAGTACCAGCCGGTCCACTTGGCGGTGTCAATGAGGTCCTGGTTCACGTAGAAGTACAGGGGCAGTACGGCCTGGTCCTGGGTCATAAGGATCTCTTCGGCATCGTGGAGGGCCTGCATGCGCTCGGCCCCGGCGGGCAGGGACGCGGCCTTCTTGAGAAGGGCGTCGTAGGCCTCGCTGCGGTAATCGCCGTCGTTGTTTCCGCCTCCGGAGATGAACATCTCGTGGAAGGTGTTCGGGTCCTGGTAGTCGCCTACCCAGCCGGCGCGGGAAATCTCGAAGTCGTGGTTGTGGCGCACGTCGAGGAATGTTTTCCACTCCATGTTCTGGATGTTGATGTCCACGTTGAGGTTCTTCTTCCAAACCTGCTGGATGTACTCGGCGATGAGCTTGTGGGCCTCGCTGGTGTTGTAGATCACGGTCATCTTGGGGAAGCCCTTGCCGTTGGGATAGCCAGCCTCGGCCAAGAGGGCCTTGGCGGCCTCGAGGTCGTAGGGATTGCCCTTGGCGGGGGTATAGCCGGCCATGACGGGGGCGATGGAATCCGCGGGGAGCTGACCGGCCTTGGTGACCTTGGTCACGAGCTCAACCTTATCCACGGACATGTTGAGGGCCTTGCGGACGCGGACGTCGGCGAGGGGACCCTTGTTGACGTTGAACACGTAGTAGTAGGTCGCGACCTGGGGGCTCACCTGGAAGTCGTTGCGGAGCTTGAGCTCGTCCATCATGGTGAGGGGCGGGTTGCAGTTCCAGTCGATTTCGCCGGCGAGGTACTTCTGGTAAGCGGTGTTGTTGTCGTCGATGGGGAGGAAGGTGATGCGGGAAAGCTTCACGTTCTTCTTGTCCCAGTACTTGGCGTTGGGAACCACGGTGACCTTCTCCTGGGGAACCCAGGCTTCGAGGGTGAAGGGGCCGTTGCCGACGAAGTTCGCGGGCTTGATCCAGTCTTCGCCGAACTTCTCGATGGCGTGCATCGGGAGGGGGCTAAAGGCGTAGTGGGCCATCATGTCGAGGGCGTACGGGGCGGGACCGGTGAGGGTAACCTCGAAGGTATAATCGTCCACGGCCTTGATTCCCACGTCGGCGGCGGAACCGGATCCGGCGTTGTAGGCCTCGGCGCCCTTAACCACCATGGTGACCATGTAGGCGTAGTTGGAGCCGGTTTCGGGAGCCAGGGTGCGGAGCCAGGAATCCACGAAGGTTTTCGCGGTAATGGGAGTACCGTCGCTCCAAGTCGCCTTGCGGAGCTTGAAGGTATACACGGTTCCGTCGGGGCTGATAGTCCAGCTCTCGGCGACGCCGGGGGTAGCGGTGGCATTCTTGGGATCGTACGCTACGAGGCCTTCGAAGAGAGCCATGTAGATCCGGTGCTCGGGAACGCCCTCGATCTTCGAGGGGTCGAGGCTCTGGGGCTCGCTGCCGTTGCCGATGATGAATTCGGCGCCTTTGCCGCCGGCCGCATTCTGACAGCTCATGAGCACGATGGTCGATGCGAGTACAGCCGTAAGCAGTACAGCAATCTTTTTCATTTAGAATCCTCCTTTCGGATATAGAAAAAACGCTTTAGCAGTATAGGACAATTAATTGATATTGACAAGAATTACCTGCATAATTATTTATAATATATACAATTAGTTAATTTATACTGTAATTATTGAAGCCTTGTTAATTTTTTCTCGGCTTACAGTCCCGCGCTTTTTGCCGGAATACCTCGGCCATCTCGCGAACGCCCTGCTTATCGTATATTAACGCGGTCTCTTCCCAGCCGAGCCGCTCTTTCGGAAAGCGGTCAATCACTTTCCGAAACACTTCCAAGGCGGCGTTGAGGTCGCCGGAACGGGAAAGGAGCCTTCCCTCGATCAAAAGGGAGGTGGCGTCGGCCTTGAGCACGCGGTTTGCCTCGCGCATGAGGCGAAGCGCGTTGCCCGTATCCCCCATCTTGTCCAGGCAGTATACGAGATTCGAGAGGAGCACCCGGTCGTCGGTTTTGCTCCTGAGCATGTTTCGGTACAGTATGGCCGCCTCGCGGTATTGGCCGGCCTTGCGCCGCCAGAGGGCATAGAGCCGCAGCGGCAGGGCCGAGGGGTCCTGGGAAATAACCGATTCGGCCTGGTCCGCGGCTTCTTTCCATTTTCCCCGCTCGGCCAATAAATGGGCGAACTCGATCCTGATCGCGAGGTTATCGCCCCAGCGACCGAGGTATTCGCGGTAGGAATTAAGGAAGGTCTCCTCGTCCGAATCGGTTTCGGCGCACGCGATATAGCCCAGCCACGCCTCTTCACGCTCGGGGTCCAATACCGTGACCTTTTGGTACCAGCCGATGGCGAGATCGGTCAGCCCGAGCCGGAAGTAGGTTTTCGCGAGGGCCATCAATAGTTCGGGCACCGCGCCGTGCTCGCGTACCGCCTCCTGAACCTGGGCCAATACCTTCGAGGGTTCTTCGTCCAAATTGGCGCGGCACAGTACGCCGTAATAGGAAAGGAGGGCCGGATCGCAGCCGATGCGCCGCGCCCGAAGGAGTTCTTCCGAGAGGGCGGCCCAGTTTCGCTCGGCGAGCAGGGCCATGAGCACCCCGTATTCCGGCCCCGTGGCCTCGCTCCGGTTTCCGTACCCCGCGACGGCCCGCCTGAAATGATTGAGGGAAGCGGCCATATTTCCGGCGTTCCGCAGGGCCTCCGCCATAAGGGCGTGCACCGCGGGATCGCTTCCCCGGCTTTTCAGGTGCATTTTGGAGGCGGTAATCGCCTTGACCCATTCTTCCCGGTCCACGTGATTTTTAATGATAGCGAGGCTCACCGACTCGGGCGACGCGCCCGCGCCGGGAAAGCTGGCGCCTACTTCCTTCATGAACGCGGCGGCGCTTTCCGAATCGCCCATTTCCAGGGAAACCGCGATCCGGTACCATTTCAGGGTTTCGTCGTCGGGGGAGAAGGATATGGCCGCCTCGTACTGGCCGAGCGACTCGGCGAGATAGCCCAATTCACGCAGGGCATGGGCAAGGTAGAGGCGGGGCGCCACGCCGTCCAGCCCGTTGTCTATAAGGAAGGTGAGCATCTGGCGGGCCATGTCGGTCTCGCCCCTTCGGTATTTTTGGACCGCCTCCACGAAAAGGGCGTTGCGGTAGGCTTGGTTCAGCCGTTCGTCGTCGGGAGCGAGGGAGAGGGCCGACTCGAAGGTTTCACGGGCCGGGGTCGGTTTCTTTGCGCGCAAGAGAGCGGTACCCAGCACGAGATGGGCGTCTACGGAAGCGGGATTAAGTTCGAGACTGCGCCTGAGCGCCCAGAAGCCCCGCTCGGGATTCGAATCCGCCAACCAGGCGCGCCCCAGAAAAAACCAACCCGCCGCGTCGTCCGGGCATACCTTCACGTAGGTTCGCGCCGCCAGGGCAGCCCGGGCATAGGAACCCAGGGCATGCCAGGAGCGGGCCAGGTACAGGTGAATTTCGGGATGCGATTCGCCCCGGGCCTGAGCGCCGACGGCGCCGTCAGCAAAGCCTTCCATGGCCAGGGTCTCAAGAATCTGGATTGCCTTGGGGTAGTCCCTGCGCTGACCGGCTTTCAGCGCCTTGCGGAATTCCGCCTTAAACCGGTCTTCTTTTTTATCGTTTTCCATAATGCCCGTTCAGCGAGTATACCCCCCAAGCGGGCCTTGTGCAAACGGTAAAAAAAACGGCTTCCCTCACCGGAGGGAAATACCCAACGCCTTCTTCCCGTCGGCGGCCCGCATACGCATAAAGAACCCGGTGGAAGGTTTCGCGGCGCTTCCCGTGGCCATGGTCACGGCTACCTCATGCCGTCCCGCGCCGAGCGTAACGGGCACGGCAAGGGAATCCTGCCCCTGAGGCCAGGGTCCCGAAAGGCCCTGATGAATCAGCTTACCGTCAATCCAGAGCCGGAAGGGACCGTCGTAGCCCAGAAGCACCTCCGCGGCAGTCGGTTCCGCAAGCTCGAAGGCCGCGAAAAACGAGGCGTGCCCCGTCTTTCCCCGCCAGGCGCCTTCCATATTTACCTTCCACCAATCGGGGAAAGCAATCTTCCTGAGTTTCGCGAAATCCTCGCGCCTCGGGCAGGAAAGCGCGGAGATATCCTCGCCCTTGGCGAGGGCGCCCTTGGCGAGGGCGCCTTTTTCGAGGGGACTCACCTCCCAATCGCGGAACCAGGTGGAAAGGGGCGGCAGCGACTCGATGGGGAGCGGGCCAAACGGGGGAACGGGCATGCGTCGGCCGTCAAAGGCATTCACGTCGGGGTCCGGTCCCCAGCCGTAGACCACGGAGGCGCCGACGAGTTCGTCGGTGGTGAGCCGGAGCCGCGCCTTATTGCCCGAAAAACGCGCCTGGTACACGGCCTTGAGTAGCCGCCCCGCTTCGGTGCGAACGGCGAATCCCGTGGGCCGACAGGGCGAAGAGAGGCCGCCCACCACGTTGGTAAAGGTCACTTCCACGACCGGCGAAAGGGGATCCTTCACGAATTTTGCCGATACGGGCTGGGGACAGGGAACGACGTCTTTCCGGCCGAAGGCCAGGCGTTCGGCCATGTCCGCGAAACGCCCCGCCAATACCTTATGCCCCGGCGTGGAAACGTGAATCCAGTCGTCCATCTCAAGATCAGCCGTGGGGACCATCTCCAGGCGGGAAATCGCGCCGGGCAAGAGCCGCTGCCTTTCCGTAATGAAAGACCACCCGTCGGCGCCCTCGGTTCGGCCGACCTCACGGGCGATCTGGGCGATTATCCAGGGCAGTTTCGGCTGCCCCAAATCCCGGCGAAGGGCTTCCACCAGGGCGACCATCCGCTCGGTATAGACCGCCGCCGCCTCCGCGGAGGTATCGCTGCAGCCCTGGTACCACAGCACGCCCGTCAGCGGCTGAGCCGAGACGCGCAGGCTTTCCATCATCGAGCCGTAGAGGGACTCCCCTCCCCGGTCGGCCAAATCGGGCGACCATTGGGCCATGGAAGTGCCGCCGTGGGCCGTGGCGATAAGGCCCTGGGGCACGCCGGTTCGCGCCAGCATCTCCCGGGCGAACCATAAGCCGGGACCGCTGCCCCGTAGCGCCTTTTTCTTGGCCGCCGGAACCGCGGACGGGGGCAGGGGGGCGCCGCCGTTATGGACGGGATCGGGCGACTCCGCCAAAAAATGCAAGGGGTCGCGGGCCGTTTCCCATACGCGGGCCATGGTCAGGCAGCGAACGCGCTCGTCAACCGGCGCGTCCCGCTCGATCACGCCCACGCCCTCCATATTGCTCTGACCGGCGAGCAGCCACAGGTCGCCCACCCAAACGTCGGAAACCGTCAGCATCGAAAGGGCGCCCAGGGCGTAGCGGCACTCAAGGGTCACCTCGTAGGGACCGCCCGCGGGAATGCGCCGAAGCTTCGCCGTAAAGGCGCCGTTCGCGGCCTTGCCCGCCGGAATGCCGCTAAAGCCTTCCAGGGCCTTCCCCGCGCGGGAAACAGTCGCGAAAACGGCCCCGTCATTCTGGGCATACCCGTAAACGGTAACGGAAGCCCCGTCCTTGCCCCGTTGAAGCACCTGGCCGGCCGCAAGGCCGGAGCGTACGCAAAAAACGTTCATAGAAGCGTTGGGAGTATGGTTCATGCGCCCATCATCTCCCGCTTACGCAAGGCCAGTCAAGCGTTTTGACACCTCACCGCAGGAGGGCTACAATGGAAAACGACATGAACACCACCTATTTACATATTAACGCCGCGGGCGACCTGACCCAATTCAGCAACGCCGTGGATTTTTTCAAGCGGAAAAACGCCCCGGACGGTACGGGGTTTTACTGGATCGACTGCCTCGACCCCGAACGCATCGAACTCGAGGACCTCGCGGTCAATTTCGGCCTGCACCGGCTTTCGG
This sequence comes from Spirochaetota bacterium, assembly GCA_023443865.1. Lineage (GTDB taxonomy): Bacteria > Spirochaetota > Spirochaetia > Treponematales > Treponemataceae > Teretinema. Next base: position 257,867 of record JAEZST010000006.1, read on the forward strand.
TGGACGACTGCTTCGACGCGAGCCCGATCCCCAAAATCGACATCTTCCCGGACTATCTCGGCCTGGTGTTCAACGACGTCATCGACGCGCCCGAGGGAATCGAACTCTCCGAAATCAACTATTTCCTCGGCCGCGACTTTCTCCTATCGGTCCGCCGAAACGCCTCGGAAGCGCGCACGCCCTTCGCGAAAACCCTGGAACGGCTCCGCCGAAACCGCGTCACCGCGGGGCCCGCCATGGCGCTCCACGCCCTCATGGACGAAATCGTCGACCGGGTCTTTCCCGCCATCGAGGGCATCACCGAACGCATCGCCGAAATCGAGGACGGGGCCATAACCGGTTCCCGCGGCTTCGATCCCACGGAGCTCAGCGACATCAGGCGCGACCTCCTCTCCTTGCGAAAAAGCCTCAACTACGAGCGCGAACTCGTTTCCCGCCTGAGGCGCCGCGAAAGCCCCCTCATCGCGGAAAGCCTCCTCCCCTACTTCGGCGACGTCTACGACCACCTCTCGAGCTACCTCGACCTCGCCGAGGCGGCCCGCGAAATGATCGGCAACCTCATCCAAATGAACCTCACCCTGTCGAGCAACTCCATGGCCGAAGCCTCAAACCGCATGAACCGCTCGGTGAGCCGCCTCACCTTCATCACCACCATCTTCATGCCCCTCACCCTCATCTCCGGCATCGGCGGCATGTCCGAATGGTCCATGATGACCGGGCCCGAAAACTGGCGCCTCTCCTATCCCCTGCTCATCGTCGGTTTCGCGATCATCGCCGTCGTCACCTCCACCGTTCTCCATTGGTACGACAAAAATCGCTAAGAAATTCTGAGGGGGAAGTCTCCCCCTCGCTCCAGTCCTTGCCGGAACGGCAAGGGCCTTCCGCTACCCCCACGAGGGTACCGTGAAACAGTCATGGGGCGTCCGCGAGGTGATCCCTTCACTTCGGTCCTCGCGTTTATCGACCTCTGGTCGATAAACCCTGCGGAATCGTTCAGTGACGCACCCTGCTCCTTGCCCCATGACTGTTTCGCCTTTACTGGGTAAGGGGGGGCGTCCGCCGGGGAACCTTTCGCTACGTTCATCGCAGGTGAACCGTCCTCGTCGTTGCCGAACTACGTTCGGCACCTCCTGCGGAACCGCTCAAGGTCACCCCTGCTCCTTGCCCCTTGGAATGTTTCGCCTTTACTGGCTAAGGGGGGCGTCCGCCAGGGGTTCCGTCGTGGGGATGTGTGGGGGGAGGGCAAAAAAAAAACCTTCCGGCGAGCCCGATTGAGGGTTTTCGCGGAAGGCTTCTAAAAAAACGCCGGGCGATGATCCCGGCGCGCATTTCGTGCGGCACGGCGCTCAGGCGGCCGAACGAACGGTTTCGTTACTTCTTGCCGGCCTGTACCAGGGTAACGGCGGCGGTGGTCACGATATCGTCCACCGAGCAGCCGCGGGAAAGGTCGGAAATGGGCTTGGCGAAGCCCTGGAGGAAGGGACCGAAGGCTTCGGCGCCCGCCAGGCGCTGCACCAGCTTATAGCCGATATTGCCGCTCCCCAGGTCCGGGAACACGAGGGTATTTACCTTGCCGGTGATCGGGCTCCCGGGGGCCTTTTTCTCGGTGACCGAGGGAATGAGGGCGGCGTCGGCCTGAAGCTCGCCGTCAAAAACGAAGTCGGGCTTTCGCTCTCCGAGGATCTTTACGGCTTCCTGAACGCGAAGCACGTTCTCGTCCTTACCGCCCGAGCCCTTCGTGGAGAAGGAAAGCAGGGCTACCACGGGCTCGGCGCCGGTAAAGGCGCGGCAGCTCGCGGCGGCGGAGGCGGCGATGTCGGCGAGCTGCTCGGAGCTCGGGGTGGGGATAACCGCGCAGTCGGCGAATATGAGAAGGCCGTCGGCGCCCCATTTGGGGTCCTTGGTATCCATTACGAAGCAGGAAGAGGCGGTTTTGGTGCCGGGGGCGGTTCCGATAACGGTAAGGCCCGCGCGAAGCACGTCGCCGGTGGTGTTTTCGGCGCCCGCGACCATGGAATCGGCGAGGCCCTTGGCGACCATCATGGCGCCGAAGCGGAGAATGCCGGACATGTCGATCTTGGACTGTTCCTCGGTCATTCCCTTGGCCTTGCGCTTCTCGTAATAGGTATGGGCGAAGTCGGCGAGCAGTTCGGAGGCGGCGGGATCGATGACGGTAATGCCGTCGAGCTTCACGCCGGCCTCGGCGGCGACCTTTGCCACGGCGGAGGCGTTTCCGAGAAGGGTAACGGCAGAGGCGATCTTCCCGTCGATAATCTTTCTCGCGGCCTGTACGGTCCTCTTTTCGGTACCTTCGGGGAGAACGAGGCGGTTACCGTACGCCACGGCGCGGCTTTTCATGGATTCTACGAAATTCATTTGTTTCTGAGTCTCCTTATTTCCGGTGATATATAGAAGTGATTGAACCGCCATAAGCATATCCGAAGCGAGCGTGTTCGGCAAGTTACCGGTGTTCCGGCCCCGCGCGACCGCGCGTTCCTTGACAGCCGACCCGATTTCCCGCTAGCTTGAAATCCTTATGGAAAAAGTCGGCGTGCTCGGCCTCGGCCGTTTCGGTTTGTTTTGGTCAAAGGTACTCTCCCACGGATACGAAGTGAGCGGTTGGAATCGGAGCCCGCGGGAAGACCCGCCCTGTTCCCTCGTTAGCCTGGAAGAGCTCTGCCGGCTCCCCGTCGTTTTCCTGTGCGTTCCCATGCGCACCATGCGCGATACCCTCGAACGCATCGCCCCCCTTCTCGGCCCTGATACGGTCGTGGTGGATACCTGCTCGGTCAAGGTGAAGCCCGTCGAGTGGATGCTCGAGCTCCTGCCCCCTTCCACGCCCATCCTTGCCACCCATCCCATGTTCGGGCCCGAATCGGGCAAGGAAAGCGTCATGGGACTCCCCCTCATGATGCACCCGGTACGCCTGGACGCCGCCCGCTACGAGGGGTTCGCCCACTTCTTCCGCTCCCTGGGGCTCATGGTGGTGGAAATCACACCGGAAGAGCACGACCGCCAGGCGGCGCTCAGCCAGGCGCTTACCCACATGCTCGGCCGTTCCCTCAACGTTATGGGAATCGACGACACGCCCATCGGAACCCTCTGGTACCGAAAACTCCTGGCGATCTGCCGCCAGGTGGCGAAGGACAGCGAGGAACTGTTCCTTGACATGCAGCTTCTCAACCCCTACGCCGAAGCCATGCGCCGCTCCTTCGAGGACGCCTGGCAAACCGTCACCATGGAAATCAACGAGGCCCGCAAAGACCAGGCGTGAGCTATCCCCGCGAAGCCGGCTTCCACCCTCCCGTCTTGACCGATGGGGCCATCGCGGCTACAGTAGAACGCATGGTAGACGTCAACGACAACGACCTTCTCGACCTTGACGAGGAGGATTACGATACGGTTCTCGCCCCGGACATCGATTTCGAGGGCACCATCGAATTCGCCGAACCCTTCATGATCAAGGGCCGCGTTACCGGAAGGATCGAGGCCACCAGCGACCTCATGATCGACTCGGCCGCCACCGTAAAGGCGGACATCCACGCGAGCCGCGTGGTGATCAAGGGAACGGTCGTCGGCAACGTGACCGCCGACCGCATGGTCCACGTGTTTTCTTCGGGAAAGCTTACCGGCGACGTTACCGCCCCCGAAGTGGTCCTGGAAAGCGGCTGCTTTTTCTCGGGCATCTGCACCATGAACCGCTAATACCGCCATGATATCAACCGCCGCCCGCCGCCGTCGAATCCTCGCCGCGGCCTTCCTCTTCCTTTTATCCTTGGCCTCCGCGGGACTGCTTTCCGCCCAGGAAAAGCCCGACGCCCTGGTCATGTACCGGAACGGCAACTTTACCGGGGCGATTGAGGTATGCCAGGCGGAAATCGCCGAAAACCCGTCCAATCTCGAAAGCTACGTCGTATTAAGCTGGTCCCTCGTCAAGGTCGCCCGGTACGAAGAGGCCGACTCCTGGGCGGCCCGCGGGCGGGAACTGTACCGCTACGACCCCCGGCTCATCGAGATTCAGGCCGAAGCCAAGTATTACCGGGGCCTCAATGCCGACGCGCTCAGGCTATTCCAGGACTATATCACCTATGCCCCCAACGGCAGCCGCATCGCCGGCGCCTATGCCTTCATGGGAGAGCTTTACGTCCGCCTGGGGCGCTACCGGCACGCGGACATATCCTATTCCGCCGCCATCCAGCTGGAAAGCTCCAACGTGGAATGGTGGGTACGGTTGGGCTATGCCCGGGAAAAGGCGAAAGAATACCGCTACGCCCTCGAAGCCTATAACAAGGCCATCGCCCTGGACGCGACCAATCAGGACGCGGGCCGGGGCCGGGAGCGCGTGCTGGCCTTTCTCAATTGATTCTGTATGGAACGTATCCGCTTTGAAACCCTCGGCTGCAAGCTGAACCAGATCGAGACCGAATCGCTCGCCCACGCCTTCTCGGCGGAGGGCTATCGCGTCGTCGGCGCCGAAAGCGCCGATACCTCCGACGGGGGAAACGAAGTCGAAGAAACTCCCGAAACCGCCCCGCTAAGGGCCCAACGCCCTTCCGCGAGCGGTTCGTTTCCCTTCGCCTTCAAGCCCGTCGAGCAGCCCGTTCTCTGCGTGGTCAATACCTGCACCGTCACGGGGAAGGCCGAGCAAAAGGCGCGTCGCCTTATACGCAACCTCCTGACCGAGCACCCGCGCGCGCCCGTCCTCGTGACCGGCTGCTACGCCGAGGTGGAGGCCGAGGCGATCGCGGCCATCGGCGACCGGGTACTCGTCTTTCCCGGGTCGCGCAAGGGAGAGCTCGCCTCGCTGCCCCGCTGGATCGCCGAATACCGCCTCCTCCGCCCCGAGGCGAGCATGCTCGACGCCGTTTCGGAATTTTGCCTGCAGGGCAAAGGGGCGAACGCGACGGGCGCAAACCCGCCCGCCGCCGCGGGCACGGCCGCCTTTCGCCTTGCCACCGACGACTTCCTCTTCCATTCGCGAGCCTCCGTCAAGATACAGGACGGCTGCAACAACCATTGCACCTATTGCCGCATCAGGCTCGCCCGGGGGAAGGCGGTTTCCCTTCCCGCGGACGAGGTAATCGCCCAAATCAGGCGGATCGAGGAAGCGGGCTGGAGCGAGGCGGTCCTCACCGGGGTGAACCTTTCCCAATACCGCGACGGATCAAAGGATTTCGCGGACCTCCTGTATCGGATACTCGCCGAAACGGAATCGGTCGCGCTGAGGATATCCAGCCTCTATCCCGAACGGGTTGACGAAGCGATTCTCGAAGCGCTTGCCCACGACCGCGTCCGCCCCCACTTCCACCTTTCGGTTCAGTCCGGTAGCGAGCGGATCCTGCGCGCCATGCGGCGGCCCTACGACGCCGAAACCGTCTACCGCGCGGCGGAACGGCTCCGGACGGCGAAAAAAGACCCCTTTCTCGCCTGCGATATCATCGCGGGCTTCCCCGGCGAGACGGAATCCGATTTTGAGGATACCTGGCGCCTCTGCCGCGACCTCGCCTTCGCCGGCATTCACGCCTTTCCCTTTTCCGCCAGGCCGGGCACCGAGGCCTGGGCCATGAGGCCGAAAGTGCCCGAACGCGTCGCCCGAGAGCGGGTTGCCCGCTTAACCGAACTGGCCACGGCCGGACGCGAGGCGTACGAGCGTTCCTGGGAGGGTAAGACGGTCCGCGCCATCGTGGAGCGGGGGACCGAAAACGGGATGGAACGGGCGCTTACGGAAAATTACCTCTCGGTACTCATTCCCGCCACGGGACTTACCGCGGGAACGGAGACCCTCGTGCGGCTTTCGGGCCACGGGAGGGCCCTGCCCGTCGGGATTCCCGGGAACCGGTAAACGGGGCCGTCGCCAACGTAAAGCTTGTGGATTACCGGCGAATGCGGTACTATTAAAGGATAAGGGAGTCGACATGAAGCGTATCCTAAACCTTGCGGCCCTGGCCCTGGTTACCGTATTCGCCGCCACGTCCTGTCGGCAGCTGTTCACCACCTCGTTGGGAACCGCCTTCGCGCGGGACAGCGTCAGCATCTCCTCGAAAACGCCCCTGAGCGACCTTATCGACCTCGCCGCCTCTGGCGAGGCGGAAGATCCCTCGGCGGCAAAGGCAGTGCTCGACGCCCTGGGTGGTAAATCCACCGCCGATATCCAGGACCTCAGCGTGGAAGACCAAACGGAAATCCTCAATCTCGCCACCACCGCGAGCCTTGACCTGGGAGCGGTTACCGACCTGCTCGCGCAATCGGGCGATTCGGCCGATACCGACCAGCTGGTAAGCGACATACTCGGCGCCTTCGACACTTCGGTCAATCTCGACGCCGTTTTAGACGTGCTCACCGACCCGGAAGCCCTTGCCGAAGCGCCCATCGACTCCCTCGTCCTCGCCAGCGCCGTGGTTATCGCCGACGTGGCGGACAGCATCGGCACCGATACGATCATGGATATCCTCGCCGATCCCACCGCCTACCAGTCCAATCCGAGTTCCGTTACCGCCGATCCCGCCGTACAGGCGCAGATCGACGCGATCCTCAACGTATCCGACTCCATTCAGACCCGGCCCGACGTGAACGACGCCACCATCGGCGGCTTCAATATCGCGGATTTACTGAACGGAACCACCACGCCCTAAGGAACCGAAATGAAGAGCGCTACCTTTCACCGCAGACCCCACCCGACCGCAATGGCTGCCTTTTCCCTCCTTTTGGCCGCGTCGATCCCCGTCGCCGCGGCCGATTTCCGGTTTGAGCCCTTCGTCCCCAGCCCGGTGAGCGCGGGGCTTTCGGGAACGGGCGGGCCGTACGCAGCGCAAGTCGCCGGCTTCGATACCCTGTTCACCAATCCCGCCGCCCTCGCCTACGTAGACGAAACCTGGTCCATCGCCCGCCTCTCCATGAGCGCTTCGGGCCCCCTTTTCGACCTGCCCTCGGCTTTTATGGCGGACGACATCGAGACCGAATTGCTCAACCTGGTATCGGAAAACAAGGGCATTTACGTCGGCTCGACACTCTCCGGCCCCATCGCGTTCGGTAAGGTGGACCGCAATTTCGGCTTCGGCATTTTCAACGACACCTCGGTCGTCGCGAATATACCTTCCCTGACCAAGGCGACCATCCTCGCCGGCGAAGACTTCCTCCTCACCGGAGCGTACGGCGTTACTGTCTACGAGAAAAAGAAACAGAGCCTCTCCCTGGGGCTTCAGCTGAAGGGTTACTTCCAAACCTTTTTTGACCAAAGCGGCACCGCCATCGACATACTCGCCACCGCGACATCACTCGACGCCAACAGCCTCCCCATGGTCCTCTCCACGGGTTTCGGGGTAGACGCGGGGCTCATGTACCGCTACGGGGAACTCTTTACCGCCGCCGTCGTATGCCGTGACCTCTATACGCCGGCCTTCTCCACCCGTTATACGAAACTGGCCTACTACCTCGCCTCCAAACCGGAAACCGAAACACAAAGCGAGCTTTTACCGATAAACCTATCCGTCGGAACCGCGTTTGAAGTCCCCCTTCCCGATAGTTGGCAAACCGTCAGTTCGTGGACCTTCATGTGCGATTACCGCGACATTCTCGCCTGGCTCAACCCCATTCCCCCGAATCCCGTGCTGTACGTAAACTTCGGAACGGAACTGGTATTATTGGACGTCGTAAGCCTGCGCGCGGGAATCAACCAAACCTATCTCGCGGCGGGACTCGGACTGGACCTCACCTTCTGCAAGCTCGACTTTGCCTTCTACGGCAGCGAACTCGGCATTGACCCCGGCTCACGCCCCCTTCTAAATATGGACATCTCATTGTCCTTCGAGTATTGACACGCTTTCGATCGTCGTATACTATGGCTTTCGTTATCGACACCCGGGCCACTAGCTCAGTAGGTAGAGCAACGCCCTTTTAAGGCGTGGGTCGATGGTTCGAATCCATCGTGGCTCAGTTAAATCCTTGTATTACAAGGAAATAAAAACACCATCTTAGATGGTGTTTTTTTTTGACCCACGCCTACGGCGTACTTTGGTCATGAAATTGAGGGTATTTTTGGTACTTTTCGCTCAATAACCTCAAATTAGGGGTAAAACCAGTACCACAACGTGCTTTGGAGTCTTAAATTCTGTAATCTGAAAGTCACCGGATAAAAAGCGGAAAAATCTAGCCGGATTAAAATAAACTCGATTCCTCGAGGGGAACAGAATGCACGTTATGCGGGGAGGTGGGAGCATGAAAGTGCTCATGCCGACCGAACAGTTGCCATGGATCGCAACTGAGTATAACGATCGTTCTGTTTAAGCCCGTAGCCACGATGTCGTAGGGCCGACCTCGAGGAATCGGCACAGCGGGAAAGCTGATAGCTACGCTATCCTCAAAGCCGAAACCGTTTCCTTCACCGGGTCAATATAATAAGAGGTTCAACTAGACAAGCACCTTACGGTGCTTGCAAGTTAACCAGATATTATATGGGACGATTTTATACGAACCATAGAAACACTTATTATATGGACTTTAAGTGTGGTCAGGCCCTCTAAGATTATCGGTGTAACAATTAGTTCACAATTCTAGCCATGATATATTTCCACTTTCCCCTACTACTGGTTGCCAACGAATAGCCCCTTTACGTGCAGAAGCGGTTGTAACTACATTAACACCGATTGATAAAAGAAATTTCGCTACTTGATCTTTTATCATTAACTCTTTATCACCACTAATTGAAATTGTTATTTCAAAATCAGTAAATTCTTCATCATCTGTTTCACTGATTTTAATTTTAAAATCCATTCCATCGATTTTAAAATATGATCCAGAGTGATAAAAATCGCTTTCGCGTACTTCGATTTTTTGCACATGTAGAAAATCTTTCATTTCTAGAGCCAAATCTTTTATTATCACCCCCTGACTTTTACCTAGATATAAAATAACCATTTCATTGCCCCCCGAAGAAGATTGTAGGTCTTTCAGGAAGTCCACCTGCTGGGAAACCACCAACAGAAACTTCTCTACCAAGTATATTACTCCATTTCTGAGCCCAAGAACTAATTGCTGAATTCTCACTCATAAAAACTTCAGGCTTCACAAAACCAGGAATAGTACTTGAAGAACGTAATCCTTGAGTAAGGGTATTGCTTTCAACAAAAACATCAATATCACTTGCAGGTCCAAAAGGCGCACCAGTTGTATATTTATACCCAGTAACGGAGCTACCACTTATTCCAAGACGAGCATCTGTGGCACCGGTTTCACCAACAATTGACTGAAGTTCTTTCATAGCTTTGTTATATTGATTGGAATCTGTAAATCCACGAGGTATCACTTTTGAGTTAACAGAAGGTGGTCGCGCGTTAATAGAAAGTCCCGCTCCAACATCAATGGAAATACCGCTTATGTAGTCAAAAAGTTCTTGTTGATAGATTGAATCCAACTGCTCAATACTTAATCCTGCAATATCAGTTCCTAAGATACCAGCCTCATATAGGAGCCTATTTCTAAATGCTTCCATTGCAGGTTGACCATACTCAATTTCTTTTGACCACATTGATTTTTGGTGAGGTATACCTACCTCTCTTTCAGAAGGATTTGAAGCAATCCATTTATCTCGTATTTCATCTGCAATATTGTCATTCGCAGGATTATCACTAGGCGAATCAATATCGCTTTTCTTATCACTACTGCCTGTAATTGCATTCCAAATACCAGTAAAGAAATCCCCTACAGCATTCAACCCGGTGGGATCTAGGAACTTTAGCGGATCGTTCCTAGAATCAATGTCACCCTAGGATAGCGGCCTCAAACGATGCCGGAATTCACCCTAAAAGCAGCGTTTTCAAAGATCATGAGTCCCAGGCTAGGGCTCAACAATACTTTATCATCCTTTCTTCCGCTCCGCAATGAGCGCGTCAAGCCGGGCCTCATAGGCGTCATCCACGGCCTCGAAAAGCTCGTGTTCCCTCGGGTGGTACTTCCGGTAGACCCGGGCCAAGGAGTCGGTCATGAGGTGGGTATACCTTACTGTACTTTCGATCGAATGATGGCCTAAAAGCTCCTGCACATGGCGGACGCTTGCCCCGTTTTCAAGGAGGTGGGTCGCCGTCGAGTGCCTGATCGAATGGGTCGAGATTTCCGGGCGATCCATGCCGAACCGGCGAAGAAGATCGCGAAACCGCTCGCTCACACTCGTCGACGCAAGGTGCCGACCCTTCGTCGGCCCACGGGATCCCGTGAAGAGCCACGCATCACGGTCATCGATCTTTTTCCCGAGATACCGGACGAGAAAGTCATGTGCGACCGCCGAGATCGGCACGACGCGGTCCCGGTCAAACTTCCCGCGGACCATCATCACCCGGCGCTCGAAGTCGATATCCCCGACCTTGAGGCTGGCCGCCTCGGCAACCCGTAGCCCCGAGGAGTAGATCAGCTCAAAAAGGGTACGATCCTTGAGGCCCTGTTTCGTTCCGGGATCGATGTTTTCAAGAAACCGGGTTATCTCGTCCATCGTGAGCGGCCGACGCTTCCAGCCCGCAGGTTCTGCGAGGTCGAGCTTGAGGCCATGCGCGGGATTATCCGCGATCGCACCTGCGCGATAAAGCATGGAAAAGACGAGGCATATGGAATGGAAGCGATCATTGATCGTCGTTACGGCAAGCTTTTCGCCGGTCCGTTTTGACTTCCGCTCCACGAGGTGCGCGTGATAGCTAATAAGTTCCTTTTTCCCGATCGCGGCAAGGTTTCCCGAATGGCGACGGGAGACCCAACGGAAAAACTCTTTCTGCGCGGCCCTGATGGCCCTGCGCGTAGCCGGCGCAAGGCGTCGCGCGGTCATGTCCTCCTCGACGAGGTGATACGCGAGATCGCGAAGGTCAGGGGCGGTCATGATGGGCTGTCGATACTTTTCCGAACCTCCCGCCACTTCCTCGGGTGGAACGCGTCGAGACTTCGCTTGAGGTCGTCCTTGTCCACCTTCGTGTAGATTTGCGTCGTCGCGAGCGATTCGTGTCCGAGGATCGCCTGAATGTACCGCATATCGCACCCGGCTCGAAGGAGGTGCGTACCGAGGGAATGGCGGAACCCATGGCTCGTGATAACCGGGATTTCAAGCTCGGCGCACAAAGCGCGGAGTTCCCCGTTTACCACTTCCGCAAGCCGGGCCTTATTGGTTCCAAAGAGGGTTTCGCCATGATCGCGCGGATAGTTCGAGAAGACTGCCTCGCGACCACGAGTGAGGTAGCGTGTCATCACGTCAGCCGCGAACCCTGAGAGGAACGAGGTCCGCGCTTTTCCGCCCTTCCCTTCGGGGAGATATACGAGACGAGATGCAAGGTCTAGGTTCGCGTCGATAAGGCTCGCGGCCTCGGCAATGCGTAATCCCGTCGCGTAGAGAAACTCGGCGACGACGTGCACGCGGTAGCGTCTGATCCGTGCGAGTGGATTCGGGAGCTCGTCGAATCGCGCGAGGTGAGAAAGAAGGCAACCCATCTGCGCCTCGGTCAGAACATTCCGGGACAAGTGCTCAGGGGCCTTCGGGTACGGAAGCTCGGAAAAGGGATTGGTTTTCATACGTTCCGTTTCGACGAGCCAGGCGAAAAGACTTCGCGCGACCTTCAGGTAATTGATTACCGTCCCGGTGGTCACTGGTGTTCCCGTTCTCGTAACAAGTTCCGAACAACTTGCCTGATACCGCACGGCGTCACGGATCGTCACGTCTTCCAGGAGCAGTTCCTCAGCCTCGAACCAGCGGAGTACCCGGCGCGTGCGGTCGGTGAGTTTGTCGTAGCCTTGCGAACTCACGCGCGGCCTTTGGTACGCGAGAAACGAATCGTATATGTCGTCGTATGGAGCGCTTAAAATGTATCCCATTTCTTTTTCCCTCTCTTTCCCTCCCGGGGAACGCGCGCAGTTTGGTAAACCCCTTATTCTATATGGCTTCGCAGGGCATAAACTGCGCGCGCGCAGTTTATGCCCAGTTTCACTGGGCGGCGCAGTTTCTCACTTTTCATTTTTGTTCACGAACCATGCGCTGCATCGCTTCTGGCGTCGGAATCATCGAAAGGTCGGTGCGGCCGATCTCCGCGTCTTCCTTGAGCCGGTAGAACCCTTTCGAGCGTTCGCCGCCGCCACGGGTCACGGTGAGGTACTCGTACTCGACAAGCTGCCGAATATTCTGCCGGACCCACGTGTGCGCGAGGCCCGTCACCTCCCTTATCTGCCGTTGGGTCATCGAGACTTCCGTCGCCTCGATTCCCTGTTTCACCGCCTCAGCCTGCGCGAGCTTCCGAATCTCTGTGTAGAGAAGCTGGCTTCCCGCCGGGAGTTCCCGAAGCGTGCTTGAAAGAACGCCCTCAACCATGATGCGATACGCCACGCGATAGTCCTCCATGTCGCACCGAATGAAGTGTACCTCGCCCGCCCTCTCTTCCTTCTTCTGGAACTGGCGGACGAAAGCGACGCACGCGATAAGGTCGAGGAAGCGGTCGTGGTCACGCCTCGTCCGCATGAGGGACGTAGGGAAATCGAGAAGCGGCGCGAAGTCGTTCACGACGTTTCGCTTCGTCAAAAGGCGCTGAGCCGCACGGTGAGCCTTCACGATCCGGGCGATACCTTCGCGCCCGTCCATAATCCTCTCAAGAGAATACTTTGCGCGTTGGCTCTTCTGGATCCGCTCGGTCTGCTCGCGGCTCTCGTCGGTATTCACCACGAAACAGCGGCTCGAGTTCTCCGGGTTGATCGCGTGATTGGTCCCGCTCATTACACTCGCGACGATCACGGGCGTGCGCACCACGCGGCTCTGCATCTTCCCCGACTCGGGATCCTTCACCGTCACGAGGCGTGACAGCTCCTTCCCAGAAAGCATCTCGCGAATCTGGTACTCGATCACCTCACCGTGAACCGCCTCGCCGAGCACGAGGAACTTGTGACTCAGGTCGTCGATATAATTGAGCGCCTGGTCGGAAAGGCTCGTCACCGCGACCACTTCTTCCGGCGGCATGAGACGCTTGACGCAATCCACGAGAAAGCTTTTCCCCGAAGCCGACTGCGAGAGGATGATAACCGATATGGGGTCGTCGAGTTTCCGCGAGCTTGCGCAAAGGTAGAGAAGGTGTTTATTGAGTTCCTCGCCTACGTAGCCGAGGGCCGTGAGATCCGATGCCACGCGATCGAAGAGACGCGGATCGCGGAGAAGATCAAGCCCAGAATCCCGTTCGCTTGCGGTCATTTCCACTGCCTCACGTTTCGTCCCGACGCGGAGGGCTTCGTCACGTTCCTTCTCAAGGTACTCAAGGATCATCACGAGGTCGCGCTCAATTCTCACCGGCTCCGCGCCCCACGCACGATTCACCGCCTGGGCGAAGGAGGAGCGGGCACGGGCGGCATAAAGGTCGATCGAATCGTAGTAGCTCACCTTCCCGTTGGATGCCCGCACGTTCACCCGGAGGCTTGTCACGAAAAGGGCCTTCACGCCGCCGAGGCGGTAGGTCGTGCCCGCGACACGGAAGACGTGAAAGAGTCCATCCCGCTCGAAGCTGAGCGCGGCCGGGGAATCGTCTGCATCGGCTGAGTCATCCTTGGCTTCATCAACATCCATAGGATCGTCGGCGGAGTCGTCGCTATCAGCCTTGTCGGCCACAAAAGCGAGGTCGGTCGCGATATCAAAATCATCTTCCCCCGCTCGCTCTTCCAGTTTTGCCCGTACCGGGTGTGGCTCATCGGAACAAGGTTCCGACGAGCTTATCACCACATCGATCACGTCCCCGGCGATTCGAAAGTCTTTGAGCATTGTTTTCGCCATAGGCCCGCCTCTCATGGCTTGAGCCGGGCGAGCAGCTCGTCGGCGAGGGAACGGTACTGCTCGGCTCCCCGATCGAAGGGCGCGTAGTCGAAGATCGACTGCCGCACCACCTGTGCCTCCTCGATCCTGATATTCACGCCCACCGTCGTCCCGCACACGAGATCAGGGTATTCAGCCTTTGCCTTCTCCACCACTTCCCGCGCGAGGCTGGAGCGGCCGTCGTGGATTACGAACGCGACACCAAGGACGGATAACTCCGGGTTGAGCCGGTTCGTGACCTTCCTCGTCGATTCCAATGTCTGGCCAAGGCCTTGCAGGGAGAAGTACCGGGAGGAAAGCGGGATAAAGGCGTACTGGCCCGCGCAAAGGGCGTTCACAACGAGGATATTGAGGGAGGGAGAGGTATCGATAAGGCAGACGTCGAAGCGGTCGGAAGCAGCCATGAGCTTTTCACGGAGTACAAGGTGGCTCCCCACATCCGCGTCCAGTTCCCGGATTGCGCCCGAAAGATTGCTTGAAGCGGCGATAAGGCTCACACCGTCCCACGTCGTCGCGATAGCCGCGTCGGGAACCGTTACCGAATCGTCGATAAGGAGACGATCGACGGTTTCGACGTTCTCGCCGTGGTGGGCGATCGCGCTTGTCGTGTTCTTCTGGTCGTCAAGGTCGATGAGGAGGACGCGGAGGCCTGAAAGGGCGAATGCATGGGCGAGGTTGAGGGCGCTCGTCGACTTCCCATTCCCGCCCTTCCGCTGGCAGACGGTGATGGTTTTCATGCCTCACCCCCAGCCGCTTTCATGATCTCGTTGAACGCAAAGGGGAGCCGAGAAAGTGAGCACGTCGGATTCGACAGATATGCGGAGTGATCAACCTCCGCACTCGCCCCTTCAAGGCGCACCATGAAAAGCGAAGGCCCTTCGATCGTCGGTTCTAACCCCATATCGATAATCCGGTTACCGTGATCGAGGAGGTACAAGACCTCGGCCATATTCGCCGTGGAGACGGCGGGTAACGCGCGGGTCATGCTTCACCGCCCATTCTATCTTTCCGGGCTTTCTCATAGCTCTTTTTGGCGGTGTGAACAAATCCGTTTACTTGATTGTATGCCTGGCGAAACGCGTGAAGATTTACGCATGCGGCTTTTGAGTAGAAATCGCTTAAGGTCTGCTCGATCGTTCCTTCATCACGGAACGAGATTCGGCACGCAAGCGTTCGCGCCAACGGAATGCATTCAACTTCCTCGATCAGGAAGCCTTCCGTTACTAGATAAGCCGCCTCGTAAAGGTCGGTAACGTGTTTGAGCTGCATCGCAGCCTCCTTGGTTTTTCGAGGAGGCCTTCAATTCCATTACTTCGTGTGGTATACTTTTTAGTATGCATGACGAGGTCTCCTCGTTGTGATCGAGCCCTCCAGACCGGTGATCCGCCAAGATACTGCCGGTCAGGTGGGCTTTTTTCAGCCCCGATCATGAACCATGTCAAGGGCTTTATATCTATTATTTTAGAACCTTCATGGTACTTTGTCAAGCTTCGTTATATACTTTCCCCATGCCACAACCGGCGAAAAACACACCCATTCCTATATCTGAATCCTCTCTTTCCGTAGGTAAACGGCTTGCAAAGTACCGGAAAATGCACGGTCTTAGCCAAGAATCGTTAGCGGAGCAAATAGGGATTTCCCGTAAGCAGGTTGTGGATTATGAAACCGGGCGCATCCATTTAAACGACGAAATGATAATACGTTTTTCTTTGACTCTTCAGGTATCAGCCGATGAGCTTCTCGGGTTAAAACCCGGTCGTTCTATCGAGGAGGCTCCGACGTTACGACTTACTCGCCGAATTCGGGATCTCGCCCAATTACCAGAAGATAAAAAGCGAGCAATTCTAAAAGTGCTGGACGACCTTATTCGCGCAAATCAATAAAACTATTCTTCTTTTCCAGTAGCCGAGAGGCGGACTTTTGCGTATCCGTCTTTCTTTTTATCCTCGGGATGCGGTTCGATTCCTATAACCGTGATTTCTCCGGATTCTGGACCGTACACCCAGTAGATACGACCCGCGCCGCTCGTTTTGTTTTCGAGGTATGATTGCATCACCTTCATTCCGTACCGGCGGGTCAAAGCATCTATGTCATGACTCTGGAGACCGGGATGTCGAGGATCATTTGCCAGCAAAGCCATCGCCTTCCCAATTTTCTTGTAGAGCTTCTCTTCATCCTTGCTGAGGGTACCGCTTCTTGCTTTCCCGGAGAGGTCAGCCCACATGGCTTCCATCTCGGGTACGCCGAGCCGTATTTTGAACATCAACCTTTGATCCTACTCGTCCAGGAATCCTGACAAGTCGACCGGCTTCGAAGCTTTTCCCTTCTTGAGATTTCCGATGGCGCTATCCATCATCGAAAGAGTTCTCGCCGACACCTCGAAGGGCGATACCAACTCCCTCGGTTCAAGTACAATCTGCCCATTCGGGTATTCCAATACGTGATAATTGTTATATTTCGCACCCCGAAGGGTAACGCGCTTTTTTACGTCCATCCGGGCGTCATATTCTTTGACTGCTTGCATCTCTTCGCCTCCGGTGGGATATCCCACAATGCAAGTATACTTCTCAAAATTGCCTTTGTAAAGGGTTCTCGGCCTTAACCGGAGGGCCGAAGGCCGTCCGGTCACCCCCGGTAGGGGCAAACCCGGTGACGCTACCTGTTTCTGAGTCTTGATCCTGTAATCTGAAGGACACCGGATAAAAGCGGAAAAATCTGACCGGATTGAAATAACCTGATTCCTCGAGGGGAACAGAACGAACGTTATGCGGGGAGAGGCGCTCGGCACGAGCGCTTCGACCGGACAGTTGCCATGGATGGCAACTGAGCATAACGCGCGTTCTGTTTAGAGGTTTTGGCACGATGCCAAAACCGCGACCTCGAGGAATCGCACAGCGTGGAAAACTTTTTGCCACGCGATCCTCGAAGCCGTCACCGTTTTTTTATCGGGCCAATATAATAAGAGGTTCAACTGGACAAGCGCCTTATGGCGCTTGCAAGTTAACCAGATATTATATTCTCTTTTGGGTCTGACCCACTGGGTTTGTCAACCAATAATCGGTTCGATTCTTACCCCAAGCTTAAATAAGTCCTGTATCGTTTCACGGTATTCTTCATCATCCTCTAAAACAATCATATTACCAGTTTCTATATCGATAATAACATAATCATATTCATTACCTGAATCGGCTATCTTTTTTAGGAAGACTTCATTTATATCAAATTTCATATCGCCCCTTCATTCTGGAACTGAAAACCACGGAACAATTCCTCGTCCAATTGGGATTATTCTTGATGATTGCTGAGGTGATCCAACAGCTTGTAATCCTCTAAGTACGTTGATATCGGGACCACTCGGTACGGCTGTTCCACCAGGATGAGTATGATAAATCCACCTAACATCACTTCCCAAAGGAACAGATACGCTATTGACAGTTCCTGAATATAACCAATAACTTCCCCCTCGACCATTAATACCAGAACCTGTTCTATATATTAACGAAAATTCAACACCATGCTCCATAGTAAGTGCTTCAAGCTGTGCCGTAGATAATCGATTACGACCAATATTTATCCCTTGTTTCCCTGGTAATGACTTAAGTTGAAAACCGCCTTCACCCGCTATTGCCATACTCCTAGCAGCCGATTTTACTAGAGCAGGAGCCGTTGCTCGACTTATTTCTGCGAGTGATATTCCAACACTTGCCTTTAAGAGACCTGCAGCCCCCATGAATAGGAACTCATCACCTGTCCCAAGCGGTTTATCAGGAGATGGTCGAGAACTGTAATCATCCCAAGCTTTCCAGAAATTCTGTTGATGTATATTCTCTTTTTGATCTTCCCGATCAACAACAGGTTTTCCATCAGCATCATCCGCAATGATATTTGCCAACCCCGTGGGATCTAGGAACTTTAGCGGGTTATTCCCACAATAGATATATGGGTTAAGAATTTCAAGGTCTGACAATGGTAAACCGAGTCGAATACCTGGATCAACTGATATAAACCGCCCAAGATCGGGATCATAGTAGCGGGCATGATTATAATATAGTCCTGTCGAATCTTTCACCTGGCCAGTAAACTGATATTTAGTAATACCAGACCCAGTCACCTTTCCATCGGTACCAAACGGCTGATAGATCTGGTTTCTAATCACATTACCGTTAATATCGGTCATACAAATAGTGCTTCCGAGGTGATCAGTATGTATATATTGCATTCCAGAATTTGTCGATTGCTGGGCTACCACTGTGCCATTCGCAACATAGTATTGCGTACTATATTGATATGTGGAACCGGAATACACCTCTTCATAGTTTGGGAAAAAATAGAGAGTTTTTTTTGTCCCTTCTATCTTTATGGTTCGCTCCATACCATCACCATAAAAATACTGCTCAGAACCAATCGTTTTCACCCGGCCTTCTTGATCATAACTGATAGAAGTACCGCCTCTTTTTATCATACCTCCGTTCTGATCGTATACATAAGCAGTACCACCAAAGGAACTGGGGGCAATAGGCTTTAATAGATTATAGCCTATTGTTTTATTGTCTTTAACGACAAGGTTATCTATTCTATCATATCCGAATAAAGTATTACCTACTCCGTCGATATTTGACGAAACCAATCTATCATATTCATCATAGTTATAAGACTCGCCTATCGTGCCGTATTTTGATTTGATATTGTCCTTTTTATCATAGGAATAGCTAATGGCTGATAATGGGGCATAACCATTTTTCCCTAAGCTCATTCCCTTTAATCGATTGCTAAAAATAAGACCTGAAGACGGATCTTTCTCAGAAGCGGTGTCATAATAATCATAGGTTTGACGGATACTATTCCCGAATAGCATTGAAGATACCTTACCACTTTCAGTATATATAATCTCAGACACTACGCCGGGAATGGAAGAAAGATAACGAAGAGAATTATAAGTATAATAAGATGTCCTCCCCCTCGAATACGATTCACTCATAATTTGATTTCGTGAATCATACGTATAAGATATATATCTCGTTATTCCATCGAGAGTTCGTTCTATTTGTGCGATTCTTCCTCTCGTGTCATAACAATAAGAATCCTTACCACGATTATATATAACTGTTCCGACCTGACCTTTACTATAGGTGTAAGTTACATCAGGATCATTCGGGTAATCAATTTTAAGAAGTTTATTAATCGCATCATAAGAATAATTAGTCGCGACACCATTGGCATCGGTCTTTCTTGTCAGATTCCCGTTAAGATCATACTCAAACCACCAAGTGCCGTTATCGGGGCTCTCACGTCTGGTTATTCGACCAAGCATGTCACTCCTCGTGACAACGGCATTCTCATTATTATCGGAAAGTATCTTTATACCACGTGCATTTGTCACCGTTGTGGTTGAATAAACTGGGTTACTGCCGTCGTAAACGCCTTGAAGACGTGATGTTGCGACGGTGTTCACGCCAAGAACGGTAATAACGGCATGTTTATTTTCATCGACATTAATTTGTTTCAAGCCTTGGTATATCGTTTGCGCGGAGGACGTATCGGTATTAATCCTTTTCGTAATTCGACCAAGCGAATCATACTCCCAAGAAGTGCGTTGCTTTGTCAGATCTGGTTGAGAATATGCTGAACTACTGGTATTATACGGAATGGATAACGCACTTAAATTACCGGTCTTATCATAAAAATAATCTACCGTATACCATAATCCACCTTCCGATTCTTTCTTCTCCTGCACGACCTTTCCAATTCCATTACGATAGGTGATTGATGAAATAAAAGAACTACCAGTATACCGCTTAATTGTAACGCTATGCGGTGATTTCGAATCGTCAATCAGATATGATACTGTTGGGTAATTCATAGCATCACCTTCTAATACCTCTGAGCTCAGTCGGCCAAACCGATCATATGTATAGGTTGTGTTTCCTCCTGTCATTTCATATTTATTTTGGGGATATATTCCAATTCTATCATCGTAAGTAATTGAGCTTACAATTTGGTTTAACGCGTCAGTGATTTTTACTGGATAACAATTATACTTTGAATCATACTCTGTTACTAACGACCAATTCCAATTATGAGCTACAGCCTCGGGGGTCTTGTACCCAGTTACGTTTCCAAAGATGTCATACGAAAATTTTTCAGTTGCAGATACAGATGTTGTAGTTTTTCTTATTACGCTCGTTACCAAACCATTAAGAATTGATTGATCGGTTCGATTATCATACTTGTAGATCGTGTCGGTATCAATGCCCAACACGCCATTCTCATCATAACTCTCGGTATAATCATGTATTGGACACCAAATAATAAACTTATCATTATTTGATTTTTGATAGTCTATATGATGATGCTTATTATCTTTGATAGAGGTATCAGAAAAAGTAGAATTGCAAATTCCATAATCAAATGTATCGGTCAAAAGACCATCAGATCCATACCTATATGTTTTATACGAAAATAAGCCGTTTTGATTGCCCGAGTAATCTGTTTTTGAATATTTTGAAGTTAGCTCCAAGCAATACGAGCCAGGATAATCGGTACGAATACTGGATTTATAATGATATTCAGTCTGCCTCATAGGATTAATTGAGACTATACTCTTTCCGTCCGAAGACATAATTCTCTCGCTGACTGTCTCTCGAACCGGGAGGCCTCGTCTCTCTATATCTTGATAATAATCGGTTGTTTTCTGAGTTTCCCCGGTAACCTCGGTTATTGATGCGAAACCAAGACTTCTCCGTTCATATGGCTTTCCCGTTGAAACAAGCGCGCCGTAATAGGAATAATCAGTAATGATATCGGGTGATCCACAACCAACTTTTCTCGTGAGTCGCGATACCACTTTCCCAGCTGACATGTTTCTTGCAACTTGATTGCCGGAGATTGTAGCCTCTGTTGCTGGAACGGTGTCGATAATCGGTTGATATTCAGCCGAGATAATACCTCCTGAGGGCGGAACTATTTCCTTCACAAGATACCCACACTTGTTATCACTATCTGTATTTAGTAAATATACAAGAAAACGCGGATCCGGTTCCGATGTCCATGGACCTATTTTTATTCTGATAAAGTCCGTGGAACCATCACCGTTATAGTCTCCAGGATAGATAAAATATCCGTTACCTGGATAAGAATCCAACGTTGGGATTGACAAGTTATTCGGAAAATAGCCACCTGTAGCATAAAAAGTTCCATCCCCATTGGATATATAAATAATTTGATTATTGCCATTTATAGAGTAACTTCTTTGAACAAGAATATCCGACAATCCATCACCATTGTAATCGCCGATTACAATATTTCGTGCATAATCGAAAGAAAAACTGCCGCCACTGGTAAATGTACCGTCTCCAACGCCTAAAAGAACACCGATGGTAGCACCCGTTGAATCATATCCTATTCCACATTTATCGACTTTTCCATCGCCGTTAAAGTCACCCATCAGACTTATCGGGCTTATGCTCAATGTTGAAACAGCTTTGAATGAATTATCGCCATTAGAAATAAAAGCTTTTGAAGCAATATTAGAATCTTTCGAACTAGCAAAAAAGTCTGTTATCCCATCACCATTAATATCACATGCATTTAATTCACTTCCATTTGGATTGTAAGTACTAACACCGAGAAAGAAACTCTGATATTCCGAACTAGAAAGATCTTTAATGGAAAAAGTTCCTTTTTCTTGCGAGAAGTTATAATAAACCCGTAAATTAGAAATATTATCAGTAGGCCAAGGCCCCCATTCCTGACGGATAAAATCCGTTTTTCCATCGCCATCAAAATCACCAGAAACAAGCGTAGCCCCATACCTATAATCGGTAATACTACTATAATATTTTCCACATCTTCCAGTCAAACTATACTGATAGTTTGTATAATCAAAAGGGGTAGTTCTTTGAAAAGAACCATCGCCATTAGATAGATAAACTTGAAATGCTGTGGTATCGCCAACCGTTACATCCATTTTCTGGCGAATAAAATCAGTTTTTCCGTCACCATTAAAATCACCAGCGGTTAAAATTGATCCACCATTACCATTAGGAGGGCAACCAGATAAATTTGCCTGATCTTCCACGCTGAAGGGTTCCTTAATTGCAAAGGTCCCATCTCCATTAGAGATACACACTTGGAATCGACTCCCAATGGTTTGTGTAGTATAACCTTGTCGAATGAAATCCAATCGCCCATCACCGTTAAAATCACCTTGAATGATATTAGCAACGGGATCTCTTCCTGTAGACTGAAAGGATTGTTGAAATCCACTATTTTGAAAGTCTACAGCTATACTACCTAGAGGAGGGGAAGACATATTTGGCTCAGAATACCATCTAAATGATACCAGATTGGTAAATTTTTCCGGAGAAATCGAACCAGATACATCGTAATTACTTCCAAGTGAATTGACTGAATTATCCTGATTATAGTAATTCCCGAAAGAGTCCATAAAAGGTCCAGTATTTGGAATTTCTGCATCAGAGCCAAGTTCTCGAATGGATACGCATTGACTCGGTCCGTTAATTGGAACGAGCCCGCTCACCCCGTTTATTAAAGCACTCCCAGAATCAAGATAGTCGAATCGATACTCCCTAATTAAGGAAGTGCCATAAGGACCGCCTTTTATTACGATATATTTCAGGCGACCGTTCATTGTTACGCCAGTGGGTATAAACTTAGTAATCCTGTCATGCCGAGGTTCCCAAGCAAATTCAACGGTATTATAGTAATAAGTATTAGTAGCTGAATTTTTTGTATACGTTATTTTTATGGGATAATAATCGCCACCAAAATTCTTATACTGCGCCTCAGTGAAACTATTCACGGTATATTCGATTGTATAAAAATTCCCCAAAGAATCTTCTACCTTATTGAGAGCCCAAACGCGAGGAGACGTTTTTCCGACAGCCATAATACGACTATCATTCGTTTCCCCGTAATAGTATCGCCTTCCATCCTGCTTTTTGATGATCCAGTATGAGCTTGCCTGATTTGGCGCGCTGGTTATTGTCGTTCCAGCGCTATATGCAATTATCGAACTATAATCTTCTCGCTCTGGATGGAAAGATGAATCAGCTTTCGAAAAAATGAGCCGTTCTCCATCAAGAATATAATGATCGCTTCCATCGAAATTTATGGGCCAAGCGGGATCTCGCTCTATACAGCTAAAACCATTGAGGATAAAGCCGATTCCAAGCCATCCGTTCGGTGCTGCTGAATTATACGTTACAGAAAGTTCAGGCCCCATCCCATTCGTTCCCTTTGGCAAATTTATAGGATAGGTATAAGTCAATGCGCCATTATTCGAGACTTCACTTCGAATATCCTGATTGCCAAAACCTTCTACCCCAGATGGGGCAGAAGGCGTTATTGAGCCCCCGGAAACAGGCTGAAAAGAGTAAGACGAATTAATTGACGTTGGAACAGAGGTATTAACGGATGTGAAGGTTTCATCGCAAAACGCATGATGAAACATACTTATTCCGATTAATATGATAGACAAAGAGATCTTTTTCATTATTTTCCTACTTTATGTACATTTATTTCTTATTAACTTTTTAGAGTATAGAACCTTTGTTTATTTGTAAAGTCTTTTATTTTAATTGTCTTTCACTAGTGATAATTTTATCTCTGTAGGCACAAGGTAAGGTTATACCCCCCTCGTGTCGCCAGTGTGGACATGCATATCCCCGAGTAGTTGCATGTCCACATTGTGGATAAACCGGCAACGGTTACCCCACAGGAGCACTCGGGTTTCTGTGGGGTTTTTATTTATAAGGAAAGGCGATGAACGAGGTATTCCCCGAGGATATCTGCTTCAACCCGGAGACGGCAAAATCAATTGCTCTCGATCTCTTCAATGAGACCTTTAACACTCCACGAACCCTGCGAAGCCAGGAATACAAGACGGGCTTTCAGGCCGGTGCGTTCAACAACCTACTTTCAGCACAACATACCGCATTAACGATCACTCCCAACCATGCTGTAGGTACATGCCAGCTCGACGCCTGGCTCGCAGGATACGAAGAAGGCCGAATAGCGGCCTGTTCATTCAAATTGCAATACAGCGAATCGCTACAAGAAACCCGGTCAATGATTGCCTTAAATGACGAAGATACGGCCTCGGACAACACGGAAACCTTAATTAGCTTCACATGAAGCTAATTAAATCGTAAGTAGCCATAAGAGAAAGCGGCCTGCCAAATTGGCACGGCGTCGGGTTCGCAACCGACCTTTCTTCACCATGTTTCGGCTGGGAAGAAAGAATGCGTACTTGGCCTTGCAAATTTTGGAGAGAAGTTTGCAATGGCGAAGCTATGCCCAAAACACTTTAAAAACGGTAGCGGGGGCACTCAGGAAGCAGAGAGTTTAGGAGCTCTCCACTCCAAGCTGTTTCTTGCGAGGGTTCGACTCCTTCGGCTACCAAAGAATTAGCTTCATGTGAAGCTAATTAAAGTTAAATCGAATTGAATGAAAGGAGAGCTCATTTATGAAGATCATTGCATTTGTTTCCCAGAAGGGTGGGGTTGGTAAATCCTCTTGTACGATTATGACGGCAAACTACCTCGCGGCGACAGGAAAATCCGTACTCGTAATTGATACGGATTATAGTAATAGTACGACGCTCTATTATTTGGAGAGCAAGGCCGGTCTGCAAGGGAAAGGTTTTTCTCAAGCAATCAAAAGGAACTGCCTTACGGATAATATCCTTTCGACCAGGAATGAACAGATTGATATTATCCCCTCAAATACGGACATCGAAGAATTAGTATTGAAAGATGATTTTATTTTGTCCAATTTGATAGTCGCTGAATCTACAGCGCTCTCATTATACGATTATGTTTTGATCGATACGTCTCAGGGATACAACTCCACGGTAGCAAATGCTATTCGCGCATCTGACATGATCCTTACTCCCGTAATGCTTTGCCAGTTCGATATGATTTCCTGCTTGACGTTGCAGAGTAAAATGGTTGAAGCCGACAAGCTTTCCGCTTGGGGGCTATTCTTCAATGGGGTTAACCAGTACGCCCAGAATAAGAACTCCGCGCACTATCAGTACATTTCACTCTACAAGAAAACCTTTACGCAATGTTTAAATCTTTTCCTTCCGAAAACGTCCATTGTGACAAACGCAATCGACCGCGATCTGAAAATCAATCGGAAGGCGAATGACAAGCTCTTCGATGGCGTGAAGGGTTTGGTTGAACTCATTACAGGCTCCTCTTCCCCTGAGCCTGATAATTTCTAAAGGGTATAGTCAAATGAAGCCACTATCGATACTGAAAGACGAAAATAAGCTGAACCTGAATAACTCAGGGACTGTCCTTCTCGCCAAGCTTCTTCCTTTGAAGGATATAAAGCTCCGCAAAGAGTTTCAGGAACTCTTCCCCTTGATCCCGGCAAACGTTGAGAAAATCACTCAGCGGATAACCGAAACCGGGTACGATAATTCACAACCAGTTCATATTTGGGCAGTCGGCGGCAAGTACACGCTTATAGATGGTCATCACCGGCGGGAAGGGGCGCTTCGGGCTGGCCTTCATGAAATACCCTGCTTCCTGCATGAGTTTTCTTCTATAGAAGACGCCCTAGAGTATGCCATTAGTCTACAAACGGAAAGGCGTAACCTTTCCGATGCCGAACTGATGAAGGCTCTTAAAGTCGTGGATACCTTAAAGACCCGTGGCAGAGGTGCGAACGGGGAAGGGAAGTCAGCGGCTCGATCTGCCGAGATTCTCGGAATTTCTACTTCACGGGTTGAAAAAACTCGGGTGGTAGAAAAGTATGCATCTGATGAAATCAAAGCCAAAATTGAAAGCGGCGAACTTTCGCTTAACAAGGCGTATCAGCTTGTACGCGAGACGATGAAAGAGGATGGCGGGAAGCCCAAAGCACGGAAACCCTCAAAAGAGGTTTGTGCGGTATTACGAACTGTAGAGAAATATATTATTTCTGATGATATTGCTGGCCTCTCAGAATATGTAAAAGGGTTTGCCTTATGAGCGCTGCGACTAAAACCTTAACTGCTTTTAGTAATAACGACGACATTCTTTTCCATCCTGAAACGTATATTTGTCCTTTAGTGCTTACCGAAATGGGGTCATTCCAGATATTTACCGGGTTCGGCTTCATTTTAACAATTCTCGATAATCATCTTGAGGCGCATTCCTGGAGTTTCTACAACAAGGCGCAGTTAGACAAGTTTATTAGGAAATTGGAAAAAGACGAGCTTTATACAATAGAAGAATGTTTCTTTGCGTACGCTGTGAAACAAAATAATGATGATCCTTTCAAACATTACATCGAAATAGCGTAACGTATTCCTCTTACGCTTCAATCAGCTTTCAAGACACTTATTCAGGAACCGCAATATGGATGAATCATTATTCGTTGTACTTGGACTTATCGTAATAGTGGTTTTCTATGCTGTTGTTAGTATATCTATCTACCGCGAAATATAGCTACCCATAATACACATGAGGATAGGGATGATACACACCAAACATACCTTACTTACCCGAGAGAAGATAAGACGTTCGTGCTTACTGCGCGTGATGAATGATTCCTGGAAAGCGAACGTACGTAAGGCGATTATCGAGAAAGATGCAAAACCAGTTAAATGTCATGAAACCGGAGAAAACTTTGAAAGTATCTCTGCGGCCGCCCGTTGGCTCAAGGTAGCGCCTTCGCAAGTAGGACGAGTATGTCACGGTGAAAGATTGAGTGTTCATGGATATACATTTTCATTTTATTGAGTGAGGTTAACTATGACATTTTTTATGATTGGTTCTGTATATGTTCTAATTGGTCTTTGTTCAGTGGGAGCGTATATAAATGTTTCAGGAATACAACGTGATCAAGCAAGGGAAATTTATTCCGCACTTTTTAAATACGGTTTTTTATGGCCTCTTGCAATTCTAACACGCTTTTTTTATTGGCTGTATGAATAAGTAGATATAGGAGTGTACGATGTCAGACTTAAATAATTTAAGCATTACCGGGCGTTTGGTGAAGGATGCTGAACTAACGAAAAAAGCAAGCGGTGTAACTATCTGCAATTTTACCATTGCAAATAATTACGACAAGAAAATGGGCGAACAGTGGTCAAAGGAAGCAAATTTCTTCGATCTCGTAGTTTTCGAAAAGGCGGCAACCTCCTTATTGCCGTATCTGAAAAAAGGACAGCTTGTCGCTATTGAAGCGGAGTTGAGACAACACCGTTGGGAACAGGACGGAAAGAAAAGAAAAAGCAATGAAATACTCGTAAGGCGCGTATGCCTTCTCGGCGGGATTAAGCGAACCAGCGATGATGAACTTACTCAGGAAGAGCAAACTTTTGATGTAGGCCCCATAGACGAAACTTATCAAACGGAAGAAGAAAGGCTCGATATATTCTGATCTACCTCAAGAGGCGACAAAAATGATTGAAAACTTTGACGCTTACCTTGATATGCTCGAACCGCTTTCCGAAGAAGAACTCTTCGGTGAAGACAAAGAAGAGGATTCGTATTATGAAAACGAATGGCTGGATTAAACTCGCGATCGCATCTCTATTTTTAGTATTCGTACTATCCTGTGCAATTGGTCAGTTAGATGAAACACAATCCTGGTATGAAGCGAGGGTTACTTCCGTAATCGATGGGGATACGATAAAAATACAGTTTACCGATAAAATACCCGATGCGTGTGAGCGGACTGAGCGGGTACGGCTTATCGGTGTTGATACTCCAGAACTGTTCACCGAACCCCCGGAGTTTTTAGCAGAAGAGGCAAGAGCCTTTTCCAACCAATACTACCTTACGAACATCCTCATTGAGTTTGATCCAATTTCTGCCCGCCGCGATCGCTACGGAAGGTTATTAGCTTACGTATATAAAGATATTGGAGCCGCCCCACTAAATAAGCGGTTAATCGCGGAAGGGTATGGTTACTATTACGGCGTTTTTGCATTTGACCCTATCAACATGAGTGATTTTCAAGCCGCTGAATCCTACGCGCGGACCAATAAAAAAGGAATTTGGAAGTAATTATTTTTACGGAAGAGTAGTGGCGGGTGGCCGTCAGAATGTCATACGTGCGTGCCGTTAGTCAGACGTATCACTGGTTCAATTCCAGTCTCTTCCAATAGCCCGTATGGGTGAAAACGTTGCCGGTCGAAACCGGAGCTTGAGTTCAGCCAGGCCGGGGAGGGGAGCAATCTTCTCCCTGGCCAAATTTTACTCCATAATAAGAAAAACTGAATAAGGATTAAGATTGTGCAACAAACCATACTGGGATTTTCTCAAATACAACTTATTGAATACAACCTTACCATCATCGACGCGCATTTACTACGTTGGTTTATCGATTGTATCGTCGGAGAACCATTTATTGCAGAACCGTTATCGAAGACGCCGCGCTATTATCCAATAAATTACCAGAGCGTGATTGATGAACTACCATCATTCAATATTCATAATCCCAGAGTTATTTCCCGTCATTTTAATGCACTGTGTAAATGCGGTTTACTAGAGAAAAAGATAGAAAAAACCGGAGAAGGAACCTCTATTTCTTTTACGTACTCAAACAGTAAGCTAAAAGAGCTCCTCTCAATAGAAGAAGGGGAGGTCTTACTATGATGCATTCTTTTGATAGTGAAGTCGCGGAACTTTTCCATGATGCAAATATTGCTACTGTATTTCAGAATTTATGCTACTGGATTATCCACAATAAGACAAATGAGAAGAATAGGCAGAAAATTGAGATAGACGGTGAATCGGTAGACCGTTACTTTACTTACAATAGTATTCAGGCATTTTTAAAACAGTTTCCCTACTTTTCTAAGAAACAGATCGAAAACTACCTTACGAAATTAAGAACTGCCGGTCTTATAGCGAAAGGCAATTTCAATGAAATGGGCTTTGATCGAACTAGTTGGTATTGTTTGGTTAATGAAGATTACTGGATGAATAAATACCTCACGCCCTCACCTCAAGCATCAAAGCGCAAAGACGATACCCCCGAACCTCAAAACGAGGATCAGTCTGCAACGGATGCCAATAAACCGGAAACACCTTACGAAAACCCGGAAAGTAATCAATCAGAAGACCAAACAGAGGTCGAAATCTCCAATTCTTCCATTTCCCCAAACGGGGAAATGCATTTCCCCAAAACGGGAAATGCATTTCTCCAAAACGGGAAATGCATTTCTCCAAACGGGGAAATCGAATTCCCCAAACGGGGAAATGCATTTCTCCAAACGGGGAAACCAATACCAGATATAAACACACATCTTAAACCAAATTTAAAACCAAATACTGCTTCTGCTCTACGGGAATTGCTCGTTGAACTCGATCCGACGCTTGTTTTCGACCAAGAATTCTACCCAGCCGCAGAAGATTTTCTAAAATCTCAAAACCTCGGAGAAGATTATGTCCGCTGGTTTTATCAAAACCTCAAAAAATCAACGCGAATCGTGAATCTTCCAGGATATTTCTTCAAGGTTTTCTTTCAGGATGTTTATATAACGCGCTATAAAGCTTTCATCGCCGCCAATACGAAGGCTACACCGCAAGCGCCGAAGCCCTATTTCTGTCCAGTGTGTGGTCTTGAACAAAACGTTACGAGTGGTACGAGAGCCTGTGCCCGCTGTGATTCCCCACTCGATCCAGCGGAAGATGATATTGCCAAGTATCAAGCCCTTTACGGCATGGACGACTCAACAAAAGAGCTATATATAGCCGCCCGCTCCCGTGTGTTACGATCCGGTGGCAACGTAGGAGAAAAACTTAAAGACCTTGATAAGCAATTCGGGTTAGTAAGTTAACGTGAAACACTTCATCGGGGTTGAGGACTACAAAATAAGCCCTACCTGGAAAGCCCCAAGGAAAAAACACACCGTTGCCATCGGACTCATGGCCCTCTATGCGCTTAAGAAGTACAACTCGCATAAGAAAAAAAAGGGGAGCGGGGGAGGCTTTAGAAAAGTAAGCGGTCCTGCGAAAGATACGCGACAGCGGTGCACGGTTAGGATGCACTACTCAAAAAGCTTTGAAGCCCATAAAGAACAAATTAACAACTATTTGGTCAAGGAAGGAAAAGGAAGGGACGGCGTTAAACCTACTCTTTACGGTACGCTAGAAGACGAATATCGAAAGAATATGACCGCAAAAAACTTTAGGATATTCTTGAGCCCTACATCCAATTCCATACCACTTTCTTCCCTTGCGAATACGTTTGTTTCATCCCTGGAAATGCAGACTGGGTACAAACTCTACTGGGTTGCCGCCGAGCACTACGACACGGCGCATCATCATGTTCACCTATTGATTAACGGAACAGACAAGGACGGTAAAGACGTTTTTTTTCCGCGCGATATTGTTAAAACCTTTATGAGGGAAACTGCCCGAGATATTTGTACATCGCTTGTCGGCCCTAGAACAAGGGAAGATATAGCTCTTGAGAAAGAAGGCTTGATAACGGCAAATCGATATACCTACCTCGATGAAAAATTGAAATCGCGTATCGAAACAGGTGGAATCCTAAAAAAGTACGCCGTGGAGCACAATGATACCGCGAGACGCCGACTTGACCACCTTACTAAACTCGGCCTGTGCCGATATGAAGATGACCGATATATTTTTACCCCCGAGTGGGAGAAAACGCTTAAAACGAATGGTAAATACAATGCCTTCATTTCCTCGAAAGAGGTACTTAAATACACGAATGAAAAAAATCTCACGCTCTATGACGGATCGCAAGGAAGCGTATCTGGAGTAATCACGAAAATCTACAGAACCGACGAAGTTTCTGATAACCACGCCATATTGCTTGAAAGCATTGACGGCAAGGCATACTTCATACCTCTTTTCCGTAAACCAGCGGTAACAGGCGGCCAACTTATAGAAGTGGTTCCCGAGAAGAATCAAAAGGGAAGGCTCACTCCGAAAATATACAAGCGGACTAAAGACGAAATAGAGATTGAATGCGTAAAGCATGATTATCGTAAAGGATTTGCAGATTCGGTGCGAAGAAACGGCCTTGAACGAAATATGTAAGTAAGGATGATGAGGAGGATGAAAAACAATGGATGAGAAAAACGACAAAGTAATATCGAAAATCAAGAAGCTTCTTGCGCTCTCCAAATCGACCAATGCCAATGAAAGCGCAACCGCGCTTGAAATGGCTCAGCGGCTCATAAAGGAATATGAAATTTCCTACGATCTGGTAAGCGACATCGAAATAACTGAGAATAAAATCGAAACCCATTCTGGTAAAAAACCTCCTTATTTTGAAATGATTCTGGTTGGAAATATTGCTGATGCCTTCGGGTGTGAAGCCGCGTATGGGTATCTACGTCATCGAGAAGACTGGACGCCTGTTTATGGACACACCTTTGTTGGTGTTTCGCATAGGGCTGAAGTTGCTTCCTACATGGCAGACGTTCTCTTAAGGAAGCTGAAGAAAGCTCGAACCGAATACGTTAAAAGCCTCTCACGCGTGAGAATTCGGAAAAATAAGACAAAACGCGCCGATGATTTTTGCATCGGCTGGGTTATGTCCGTTTCTAGTAAACTGAGTGATTTTACCAACACTGAAGCTGAAAAAAGCGCCTTATCAAACTTTATCGAAAAACTTAATTGGAGAGATGACTTACAAACAATCAAACGTGGTGAAATTGATTATGCCAAAGATTTTCAAAAAGGTAGTTTGGCCGGGGACGATATAGAGCTACACCACGGCGTCAAGGGGAAGGCGAATAGCACACTACTTCTCGAATCCGT
>JAEZST010000017.1 GCA_023443865.1 Spirochaetota bacterium
GGCGGTGAGGGTAACGGCGCCTATGTCCATTCTGGTATCGGTCGTGTTGATGGTGCCCGCGGCGTTGACGGTGCCGGGGTTCGATGCGTTGCCGGTCGTGGCGAGCCCGCCGGCGAAGGTGAGCGTATCGGTGTTGGTATTGCCGAGGGTAACGGTTCCCGTGTTGAGGAAGTTGGTATCGCCTGCGACTGTTCCTCCCGCCAGTAGCTCAATGCTACAACTTCCGGTTCCAGAAGTTAGCGTTTGAAAATCAATAGGCGCATCGAAGGTAATGGTCCCGCTCGAAGCATCATCGATCAAGACTAGACCTACGGTGAGCAAACTCGTATTCGTAAAAGCTAAGGTAGAATCTGTATTTATTATTATTTGCGTAGAGACGGTAAGATCGTAAGGCAAATCGATAGAGATTGCGGCATTCCCGATAGTTATCTCATTAAGGGTAATTCCTAATGGATCATCAATGATAATCGTGTCGGAAATAACGATCGTTGCCGTATCTAAGGCCGATAGCTCTCCTGGATAATTTATGGCTTGTAAACCGGTTACGGCATTCGTCCAATTGGCAGCATTGCTCCAGTTAGTTCCATCTCCGCCATATAAAGTATCGGCCCACGTATACGCCGCCTGCCCCCACGCCCCGCCCATCGCGCAAGCCATGATCAAAACGCCTATATATCGAAGAAAACGAGTGTTTTTCATGTACCGGAACTCCTGCCTACCATTGTATGCCCAAAACCGCGTAAATCCAAATTTACTCCGGCGATAGGGGCATTAATCCTCTTCGATTTTCGGCAGGTTTCCGGCAGTGTCTTAGCCGGTTATTCCTCTTGTGTGAATCAGTATACGATCGCGTCCAAATCGTCCTCGGCCGCATCGGTTCCGACTATTCTGAGTATCACCTCGTTCGGCAGGCAGGCGTTCCACTCGCCCTTGCGGGATATATCGGGCGCCGCGACGCAGGTTTGGTTCGCGCAGGGCGAGGAGAGCACGTGGGCGTGTCCGTCCTTGATTTCCACTACCGTGTCGCCCAGCGGCCCGGGAATGCCGACACGGCGGTCCTCGTCCAGGGTGTAAACCCAGTGCCCTTCCGGCGATTCAATATCGATGAGCGCTTTCCCCTCCCGTCCGCCGTAGATTTTTACGCCGGAAACGACGGTGAGGGCCAGGACCAAGCCGATGATGACGACGTCGAGGGCGCGGAGGCCGAAGGTACGCCCTTTCATGCGGGAGCGTTATAGATACGGCTGCCCGGTGCGACCGACTGGGTAATCCAGGTGTTTCCGCCGATTACGGAGCCTTCGCCGATCACCGTTTCCCCGCCTAAAATGGTGGCGCCGGCGTAAATGGTCACGCCGTTCTCGATGGTCGGGTGTCTTTTTTTGTCCGCCATGGTCTTTTTTACGCTTAAGGCGCCCAGGGTTACGCCCTGGTAAATCTTTACCCTTGAACCGATGACGCAGGTTTCGCCGATCACCACGCCCGTTCCGTGATCGATAAAGCATTCCTCCCCGATCGTCGCTCCCGGGTGAATGTCGATCCCCGTTTGGCCGTGGATATACTCGCTCATGATCCGGGGGATGATGGGAACGCCTTTCTGATACAGGAAATAGGCAACCCGGTGTACGAGAAGGGCAGCGAGTCCCGGATACGATAGCAGTACTTCCTCGATGCTACGCGCGGCAGGGTCCCCTTCCAAGGCGGCTTTCGCGTCGGTAAAGACGATTCGCCTAATTTCGGGAATCTCGTCGATGAGGGCGAATACGATCTGTTCGGCGTACTTATAGCACCCCGAGCCGTCCCGGTTCGCGATGGTGCAGATATACTGGATCGACTTGGTCACCTCGATGGTTAGGTTTCTCACCACGCGGTGTACCCGTTCTCCCGTCACGAAGCGCAGGGTTTCCCTGTCCAGGCAAAAGTCCTCGCCGAATCCGGGAAACACGATGTTTTCGATGTCCTTCAGTACCGAGACGACGCTTGCCCGGTTCGGAAAGTTTTGCACGTCCCCCAGGTTAATCCCTCCCCGGGTATCGTAGCTTTCAAGGATCCTCTCTATTCGTTCGTCCAGCTTGCTCACTCGTCAACTCCTGCTGTATCTTCCGCGGTATCGAGTACCCCGGCGTTCCGCTCGGCCCATCAGCGCCCGGTTCACTGCGCCAGCCGGTCCCGTCGCGAAAAAAGCCTCTATATAGTCCCTGTTTGCCATGGCCAGGCGGTAGCCTGAATCTATTTGCGCGTCGGGCCGGCTGAAATCGAAGGCCGAACGCTCGCTTTCCACGCAGATCGACGCCGTCGGTATATCCCGCCTTTCCGGTTTTCTCGCGTTGACCGTACAGTCCAGTGCCCGCAGTACCGTATCGAAGGCGCTTCGGATCCCGTCGGGCTGAATGGGGCCGAACCGATCCAGGTACACGGCGAAAACGGTGCCGATCCCCCTGGTTCTCGCGATCCATACGGGCGTGTTCCGGCTAAGGTATCCGTCCGCAAGAAGCATGCCGTCTTGCCGAACCGGGGAAAAAACCCCGGGGAAGGAGCTGGAGGCGCGCATCGCGTCGGCAATCAGGCCGCGGCCCTGCACGACCTCTTCTCCGGTAAGTAAATCGGTTGCGTTGCACGCAAAGGGGACGATGGTCTCGTTAAAAGTCTTTCCCCTCGATAATTCCACGAGAATTTCATGGAGCCGGGCTCCCGAATCCATCCCGTCTTCGCCGATCAGGTTCCGAAGGCCCTGGCCGATGCGGAAAAGCCGGCTGAACGGTACCCATGGCAGGCGGGTACCGGGCTCCGAAAGGCAATCCGTTACGTCGAAAGACGTGCCGAACCATTCCTTCATGGCCCGTGGGCTCATACCGGAAGCGTAGAGCCCGCCGACGATTGCGCCCATGGAGCAACCGCACACGAGGGAGGGAAGGGGACATCCAATTTCTTCCAGTGCCTGCAGCACCCCGATGTGCGCCAGGCCCCGCGCTCCGCCGCCGGAGAGTACCAGTGCCCAATTCATGCCTACCAATATATCGAGCCGTGAGGGTTTAGGCCAGATAAAAAAAGCCGCCGCTTCTCGTTTTGGCTATTGACAAACCCGGGACCGTCTGCTATTTTAGCCAAGCATCTTTGAGTGTCCGCGCGGCGCTTTAGTGTATGCTCCTGTAGCTCAGTCGGCAGAGCGCAACCATGGTAAGGTTGAGGTCAGCGGTTCGATCCCGCTCGGGAGCTCTTCAATTCAGATCTTTCGGGGAAAACCCGGGGTTCCATCCACATAAGGGGATTTACGTTATGGCCAAGAAAACCGCAGTTGAACTTATCGCTCTGCAGTGTACCGAATGCAAGCGCAAGAATTATACCACCAAGAAGAACCGGAAGAACATGCAGGGGAAGCTTGAGTTGAACAAGTATTGTCCGTTCGAGCGCAAGCATACGCTTCACAAGGAAACCAAGGTTAAATAACTTTTGGGAATCCCGGGGCTTCCGACGTTCGGAAGCTCCTTTGGTCTTATAGGATCATTGTGAGAGCGCCGGAATCCGAAAGGGGGTTTTGACGCTTTTACGCGTTTTCGTGAAGCTTGGCGAGTCCGGGTTTCACGGGATGGTCAAGCGGTTTTGCCCTTTCGGCCGAGAACGCTTGATTTTCCTAGGTCAGTAGCTCTAATGGTAGAGCGTCGGTCTCCAAAACCGAATGTTGCGGGTTCGAGTCCTGCCTGGCCTGAACGTCGAGTCTTACGCCTTTGGCGAATGGCCCGAATGCCAATCTTTGAGTGAGTGGAGATAGTCATGTCTAAAATCGTCCAGTTTTTAAAGGAATGCGTTGCCGAACTCCGCAAGGTTGTATGGCCGACCCGCGACGACGTGATCTCTTCCGTTAAGGTTGTGGCCGTTTCCACCGTCATTATCGCCGCCGTTCTCGGGGTGCTCGACGCCGTTTTGGTCGCCGGGATCAATCTCGTATTCTAGGCGAGCTCAATGGCAAAAGGCTGGTACATCCTTCATACCTATTCAGGGTATGAGAATAAAATCGAAAAAACCATTCGTTCCCTCATCGAGACCGGCGATATTTCCGCGGAGGTCCTTACCGATATAAAGGTGCCCGTCGAAGAAGTCGTGGAGATCAAAGACGGCAAGAAGCGGAACGTTACCAAAAAATTCCTTCCCGGCTATATTTTGGTCGAGATGGACCTTCCCGATCTTGGGTGGAAGGTTACCTGTTCGGCGATTCGCAAGATTCAGGGCGTTACCGGCTTCGTCGGCACTCCCGGTAGCGTGCGGCCCCAGCCGATCAGTCAGGACGAGGCGAAGGCCATTTTGCAGAAGGCCGGTGAGATCAAGGGCGAGAAGGCTCCCCGGGTCAAGCAAAACTTTGCGGTGGGGGAGACGGTCAAGATTATCGACGGGCCGTTCGATTCCTTCACCGGAACGATAGAAGAAGTCAACCTGGAGCGCAATAAGCTGCGGGTCATGGTTGGCATTTTCGGCCGGGCGACTCCGGTCGAAGTCGATCTGTTACAAGTCGAAAAGATCTAGCGTGTCAGTCAGAGGGCGTTTTGCGGGTCTGTAAGGCCGCGAAACGCTTTTTGTTCTTACATATGGGAGAGGTTGAAAACCGAAGGTTTTCAACTGGGAGTTTTCGCGGCTTCGCCTCGAAAACTCCAGGTTGGACGCATCGGTTGGATAAGGCCCGAACGTCGTTCGGGGGCCTCGTTAACACCACATAGGAGAATACTATGGCAAAGAAAAAGATCACTGCGCTTATCAAGCTCCAGTGCCCCGCGGGCAAGGCAACCCCTGCTCCCCCCGTCGGACCCGCCCTCGGACCCCATGGCGTCAGTGCTCCCCAGTTCGTCACTCAGTTCAATGACAAGACGAAATCCATGGAGCCGGGACTCATTATCCCGGTCGTTATCACCGTTTACTCGGACAAAACCTTCACCTTCATCCTGAAGACCCCGCCCGCCTCCGTTCTTATCAAGAAGGCGTGCAATCTCCAGAAGGGATCCGCCAAGCCCCATACGGACAAGGTCGCGGTCCTGTCGAAGGCCAAGCTCGAGGAAATCGCCAAGACCAAGATGCCCGACATCAACGCAAACGATATCGAGGCTGCCAAGAAAATCATCGCCGGTACTGCGCGCAGTATGGGCGTAGAGGTGGAGCGATAATATGAAGCACGGAAAGAAATATCGCGAGGCCCTCGGCAAATACGACAGCGCCATGAGCTATCCCCTTCCCAAGGCGATTGACCTGGTGAAAGAACTCAAGTTCGCGAAATTCGACGAAACCGTAGAAATCCACGTGAATCTCAAGCTGGGAAAGAGCCAGACCGTACGCGACACCGTCGTTCTCCCGAACCAGTTCCGCGGCGAGAAGAAAGTGCTGGTGTTCTGTAAGGAAGACCGCGTTCAGGA
Source organism: Spirochaetota bacterium (assembly GCA_023443865.1). Taxonomy (GTDB): domain Bacteria; phylum Spirochaetota; class Spirochaetia; order Treponematales; family Treponemataceae; genus Teretinema. Next base: position 5,394 of record JAEZST010000017.1, read on the forward strand.
AGCCCTCGCGGCCGGCGCTGCCTACGCGGGCGCCGACGAGTACATCGAGAAGGTGAAGGGCGGCTGGCTCGAATTCGACATCGCCGTAGCCACTCCCGACATGATGAAAGACGTCGGCCGTCTCGGTATGGTACTCGGACGCAAGGGTCTCATGCCGAACCCCAAGACCGGAACCGTTACCAACGATATCACCGCCGCGATCAACGAGCTCAAAAAGGGCCGCGTTGAGTTCCGCGCCGACAAAACCGGCGTTATTCACCTCCCCATCGGGAAGGTCTCCATGGAAGGCGCGAAAATCGTCGAGAACATCGAGGCGTTCCTGACCGAGATGAATCGCAAGAAGCCTTCAGACGCGAAAATCGATTTCGTGCAGTCCATTTCGGTCAGCTCTACCATGGGCCCCGGCGTTTGGGTGGACTACAAGGTAGGAGAGTAAACAATGGCTATCAAGGCAAAGAAACTCCAGCCCGCCAAGACTCAGGCCATCGCCGACGTGAAAGGCCTCCTTGAGGGCGCGAACGACTATATCTTCACCGAGTACCGCGGCCTTACCGTGGAGCAGATCTCCGCGCTTCGCGCCCAGCTCCGCGCCAAGGGAGCCTCGTACAAGGTCGTGAAGAACAACTTCGCCCGCATCGCTTTCGACGAATTGAAGAAGGGCGACGTGGCGAATTATCTCGTGGGACCCACCGCGGTGGCCCTCTCCGGAGAGGAAGCGAACGGAATCGCCAAGATCCTGTTCGATTTCGCGAAGGAAACCCCGGCGCTCGTGATCAAGGGCGCACTGATCGACGGCGAAATCTACGATGCCGCCAAGATCGAGGCGTTCTCCAAGCTCCCGGGCAAGCTCGAGCTTATTTCCATGTTCATGTCCGCATTGCAGGCTACCACGTCCAAGCTGGCGCGCACCCTGCAGGCGGTGGCCGACAAGAAGGCCGAAGCGTAATCAAGTCATGGCCCAGGCTTCAAAGTTGTTTCGTGAGCGTAGCGAGCGATAACACCTGCGCTGTCGTCCTGGACATGCAAAGATAGCCGGAATAAAGCGGTTCGTATGGGCCGCTTCCGGTAAAAAGCAACACTCTATAGGAGAAGTTAATATGGCAGCACTTACCAACGATCAGATTCTGGACGCGATCGCCTCCATGACCGTCCTCGAGGTTTCCGAGCTCGTTAAGGCTATGGAAGAGAAGTTTGGCGTTACCGCCGCCGCTCCCGTCGCCGTGATGGCCGGCGGAGCCGCCGCTCCCGCCGCCGAAGAGCAGACCGAGTTCAACGTGACCCTCAAGGGCCTTTCCGCCGACGACAAGAAGATCTCCGTCATCAAGGAAGTCCGCACCGTCACCGGCCTCGGCCTCAAGGAAGCGAAAGACCTCGTCGAAGGCGCTCCCAAGCTCCTCAAGGAAGCCGTTTCCAAGGAAGAAGCCAACAAGATCAAAGAAGCTATCACCGCCGCCGGTGGTATCATCGAGATTGCCTAATTTTAACGGCGGGTTCCGATTTCGGTCGGAATCCCCCATTTTTTTCTCAATTTTCTCGAAAGGTTCCCGTGGAATCCCGCGGGGGCCTTTTTGTAGTCTACGGATGTTTTGAACCATTCCGCAATGCGGTATAGAATAGTCAAGATATCTAAAGTTTTCCGTTTTTAGGGGGTATGGGATGTTCGCAAGAAACCAGGCGATCAACCGTCAGTATATCGGCAAAAATATCCGCAATTTCATGGATTTGCCCGACCTCATTGATATTCAGCTTTCGTCATATGAGAAATTCCTTCAGCGCAACAAGGCCGATTCCGGGAATTCCTCGGAGGAAGTAGGGCTCGAGGATGTTTTTCGCACCACCTTCCCGATCGAAAGCCCCAACGGTGACATGCTCCTCGAATACGAGTTTTATGAGCTCGATGAAGAGAATATCAAATTTTCCGAACTTGAATGCAAACAGAAGGGTTTGACCTTTTCCGTGCCGCTGAAGGCCCGGATTAACCTGATTTTTCAGCAGACAGGTGAAATCCGCCAAAAAGACATATATATGGGCGATATCCCCCTCATGACCGACCGGGGAACGTTCATCATCAACGGGGCTGAACGCGTCGTGGTCTCCCAGATCCACCGCTCCCCCGGCGTTATCTTCTCCCACGAGAAGGGCGTGTACTCGAGCCGCATCATTCCCTATCGCGGAAGCTGGCTTGAGTTCGAGATCGACCAGAAAAAAGAGCTGATCTACGCGAAGATCGACCGCAAAAAGCGCATATTGGGAACCCTGTTCCTCCGCGCGCTGGGTTACGAAACCCGCGAAGAGATCATCCGCTGCTTTTACAAGACCGAAACCGTAACGGTTTCCGACAACCGCGCCAAGCAGGACCGGCTCGTGGGCCGCGTGCTCGCGTCGGCGGTATTCATTACCACCGAAGAGGGCGAGGAAAAGAAACTCTACCGCGCCGGCGAGAAGCTCCATCCCCACAACATCGACGAACTGTTGATGAATAAGGTTACCAAGCTCGAGCTCATCGACTTCGAGGCCGAAGGTTCCCTCAATTCCCCGATGGTGATCAACTGCTTCGAGCGCGAGGAAATCCGCTTCTCGGGCCGCGACGCCGAGAGCGACGAGCCCACCAAGGAAGACGCCCTTTCGGCCGTATACTCCGTGCTCATGCCCGGCGAGCCCATAACCATAGAGGCCGCCGAGAAGGACCTGATTTCCATGTTCTTCTCCACCCGCCGCTATGACCTCGGGCGCGTGGGACGCTACAAGCTCAACAAGAAGTTCGATTACGCCGAGCCGGTCGCCGACTATACCCTGGTCAAGACCGATATCATTTCCACGATGAAGTTCCTCATCCAGGTATACGTGGGCGACGAGTCTATCGACGATATCGACCACCTGGGCAACCGGCGCGTCCGTTCCGTGGGCGAGCTCATGACCAACACGCTCAAGACCGCGTTCTCCCGCATGGAGCGCATCGCGAAGGAGCGCATGAGCCTCAAGGAAACCGAGACCATCAAGCCCCAGGATCTCATTTCCATTAAGCCCATCGTCGCGGCGATCAAGGAATTCTTCGGCTCGAGCCAGCTTTCCCAGTTCATGGACCAGGTTAACCCCCTGGCCGAGCTGACTCACAAGCGGCGCCTCAACGCCCTCGGTCCCGGCGGCCTTTCCCGCGACCGCGCCGGCTTCGAGGTGCGCGACGTTCACTATACCCACTATGGGCGCATGTGCCCCATCGAGACGCCCGAAGGCCCGAACATCGGCCTTATCGTTTCCCTGGCGAACTATACCCGGGTGAACGATTACGGTTTCCTCGAGGCCCCGTACGTCAAGCTTTCCGACGGCAAGATCACCCGCGAGATCGAGTATCTTTCCGCCATGGACGAGGACAAGTTCTACATCGCCCAGGCCTCCACCGAAATCAACGACAAAGGCACCTTCGACGCCGACCAGATTTCCTGCCGGCGTCACGGCGACTACACGACCCGTTCCCCGAAGGACGTTCAGTACATGGACGTTTCCCCGAAGCAGATCATCTCCGTGTCCGCCTCGCTCATCCCCTTCCTCGAGCACGACGACGCCAACCGCGCCCTCATGGGCTCGAACATGCAGCGCCAGGCCGTTCCTCTTGTATTCCCCGAGCCGCCCCGCGTCGGTACCGGTATGGAAGGCAAATGCGCCTACGATTCCGGCGTCCTGATCAAGGCGAAGCGCCCCGGCGTGGTCGAGTACGTTTCCGCCGAAAAGGTGGTGATCAAGCCCGCCGACGTGAAAGACGCCGCGATCCGCGACGAGTACCCGCTGCTTAAGTACCAGAGGACCAACCAGGATACCTGCTATCACCAGCGCCCCGTGGTGCTCCCGGGCCAGAAAGTGGAGAAGGGTACCGCCCTCGCCGACGGTCCGGCGACCTATCACGGCGAGTTGGCCCTCGGCCGGAACATCCTCGTCGGCTTCGTTCCCTGGAACGGCTACAACTACGAAGACGCGATCCTCATTTCCCAGCGCGTGGTCAAGGAAGACATGTTCACCTCGATCCACATCAAGGAATTCGTCACCGAGGTTCGCGAGACCAAGCTCGGACCCGAAAAGCTGACCCGGGATATCCCGAACACCAGCGAGAAGAGCCTCGATAACCTGGACGCCGAAGGGATTATCCGCATCGGCGCCAAGGTCCGCTCCGGCGACATCCTTATCGGTAAGGTTACCCCGAAGAGCGAAACAGAGACGACTCCCGAGTTCAAGCTCCTCAACTCCATTTTCGGCGAAAAGGCCAAGGAAGTGCGCGACAGCTCGCTCCGCGTGCCCCACGGCGTCGAGGGAACCATTATCGACGTGCAGCGCCTGAAACGGACCGAGGGCGACGACCTGAATCCCGGCGTGGACGAGGTTGTCAAGGTGCTCATCGCGACCAAGCGCAAGCTCCGCGAGGGCGACAAGATGGCCGGACGCCACGGAAACAAGGGTATCGTCGCGCGTATCCTCCCCGAAGAGGATATGCCCTACATGGAAGACGGCACCCCGCTCGATATCTGCCTGAACCCCCTCGGCGTTCCCTCCCGTATGAATATCGGGCAGATCATGGAATCCGAGCTCGGCCTCGCGGGCAAGTTCCTGGACCAGTGGTTCGAGAGCCCCGTGTTCCAGAGCCCCTCCAACGAGCAGATCGAGGCGAAGCTTCAGGAAGCGGGATTCCCCGCCAACTCCAAGGTCGTCCTCCGCGACGGCCGCACCGGCGTTCCCTTCGACAATCCCGTATTCGTCGGCGTTATCTACTTCATGAAGCTGCACCACCTCGTCGACGACAAGATGCACGCCCGCTCTACCGGCCCGTACTCGCTGGTTACCCAGCAGCCTCTCGGCGGTAAGGCCCAGTTCGGCGGTCAGCGCCTCGGAGAAATGGAAGTTTGGGCCCTGGAAGCGTACGGCGCCGCCAATACGCTCCAGGAGCTTCTGACGATCAAGTCCGACGACATGAACGGACGCTCGAAGATCTACGAGTCCATCGTGAAGGGCGAACCCTCCACGGCGGCCGGCGTTCCCGAGTCATTCAACGTTCTGGTGCAGGAACTTCGCGGTCTTGCGCTCGATTTCACCATTTACGACGCCAAGGGCAAGCAGATCCCCCTCACCGAACGTGACGAGGAACTGATCGCCAAGGCCGGCTCGAACTTCTAAGGATACAATAAGCATGAGAGACATCCAGGATTTCGACAGTTTAATGATAAAGCTCGCCTCACCGGAGACCATCCGCGCATGGTCTTACGGAGAGGTGAAAAAACCCGAGACCATCAATTACCGCACCCTCCGCCCGGAGAAGGACGGCCTTTTCTGCGAGCGCATTTTCGGTACTACCAAGGAATGGGAATGCTATTGCGGAAAGTTCAAGTCCATCCGTTACAAGGGCGTAATCTGCGACCGTTGCGGCGTTGAAGTCACGCACTTCAAGGTTCGCCGCGAGCGCATGGGCCATATCGAGCTCGCCGCCCCGGTTTCGCACATCTGGTACTACCGCTCCGTACCGAGCCGCATGGGCTTGCTCCTGGACCTCCAGGTCATCGCCCTGCGCTCCATCCTGTACTATGAAAAGTACATCGTCATCGACGCGGGAGATACCGACCTCAAGAAGAACCAGCTCCTCACCGAGGAAGAATTCCACGAGGCCCAGGAGCGCTACGGCGGCTCCTTCACCGCGGGCATGGGCGCCGAGGCGATCAAGACCCTCCTCGAGAACCTTAACCTCGACGAGCTCGCCTCGGAACTCCGCGCGAAGATGATCGAGAAGGGCGCCAAGAGCGATAAGCGGCTCCTCAAGCGCATCGAGATCGTGGAGAATTTCCGCGCCTCCACCAATAAGCCCTCGTGGATGATCCTCGACGTGATCCCCGTGATCCCGCCGGAGCTCCGCCCGATGGTCCAGCTCGACGGCGGCCGCTTCGCCACGAGCGACCTCAACGACCTCTATCGCCGCGTGATCAACCGCAATAACCGCCTGAAACGGCTCATGAGCCTTAACGCCCCTGACATCATCATCAGGAACGAGAAGCGCATGCTTCAGGAAGCGGTTGACGCCCTCTTCGACAACTCCAAGCGAAAGCGCGTCATCAAGGGCGCCTCGAACCGGCCCCTGAAGTCCATTTCCGACATGCTCAAGGGTAAGCAGGGCCGTTTCCGCCAGAACCTCTTGGGTAAGCGCGTCGACTATTCCGGCCGTTCCGTAATCGTCGTCGGCCCCGAGCTGAAGCTCTGGCAGTGCGGACTCCCCACCAAGATGGCCCTCGAGCTCTTCAAGCCCTTCATTATGAAGAAGCTCGTGGACAAGGACGTGGTGTACAACATCAAGAAGGCCAAGCTCCTCGTTGAGCAAGAATCCCCGGAAGTGTTCGCCATCCTCGACGAGGTAGTCCGCGAGCACCCGGTCATGCTGAACCGCGCCCCGACCCTTCACCGCCTCGGTATCCAGGCGTTCGAGCCCGTGCTCGTGGAAGGGAAGGCCATTCGCCTTCATCCGTTGGTCTGTAAGGCCTTCAACGCCGACTTCGACGGGGACCAGATGGCCGTTCACGTGCCCCTCACCCAGGCGGCGCAGATGGAATGCTGGACCCTTATGCTCTCAAGCCGAAACCTCCTCGACCCCGCGAACGGCAAGTCCATCGTGTACCCGTCGCAGGACATGGTTCTCGGCCTTTATTACCTGACCAAGGTAAAGCCGAACGGAAAGGGAACCGGCCACCGCTACACCGATTTCAACGAGGTCATGATGGCCGCCGAATCCGGCGCCGTGGGCTGGCAGTCCCTTATCAAGGTAAATTACCGCGGCATGTCCGTGGAGACCACCCCCGGCCGGCTCATTTTCAACGAGGAGATGCCCGAGGGCGTTCCCTTCACGAACGTGACCCTGGACGACAAGCAGATCCGCAAGCTGATCGAGGGCGTGCACAAGGAATCGGGCCCCTGGCTCACCGTGCAGATGCTCGACAAGCTCAAGGCCACCGGCTATAAGTACGCGACCTTCTTCGGCGCCACCCTTTCCATGGACGATATCCTCATTCCGCCCGAGAAGAGCGAAATGATCGACAAGGCCAACAAGGAAGTCGAGGCGATCCAGAAGCAGTACCAGCAGGGTCACATTACCCTGGACGAACGGTACAACCGCGTCGTCGAGGTGTGGTCAAAGACGAACGAAGACCTGACCAATATCATGATGAAGACCCTGGAAGGGGACAAAGACGGTTTCAATACCATCTATATGATGGCCACCTCCGGCGCGCGCGGTAGCCGCAACCAGATCCGTCAGCTAGCGGGTATGCGCGGCCTTATGGCAAAGCCGAACGGCGACATCATCGAGCTTCCGATCCGGTCGAACTTCAAAGAGGGCCTTACGGTTATCGAGTTCTTCATCTCCACCAACGGCGCGCGCAAGGGTCTTTCCGATACGGCGCTCAAGACCGCCGACGCCGGTTACCTTACCCGCCGCCTGGTCGATATCGCCCAGGACGTGGTGGTTAACGAGGAAGACTGCGGGACGATCAACGGTATCGAGTACGCGGCGATCAAGGAAGGCGACGAGGTTCTCGAATCGCTGCGCGACCGCATCGTGGGCCGCTATACCCTCGAGCGCGTAACGCATCCCATCACCGGCGACATCCTTATCGACGTGAACGAATATATCACCGACGAGAAGGCCGCGGAGATCGACGAGGCTGGCGTGGAGTCCGTGAAGCTCCGCACCGTGCTCACCTGCGAAAGCAAGCACGGCGTGTGCGTAAAGTGTTACGGACGCAACCTCGCCCATAACAAGGTTATCGAGATCGGCGAGGCGGTCGGCATTATCGCGGCACAGTCCATCGGACAGCCCGGTACCCAGCTTACCATGCGTACCTTCCACGTCGGCGGTACGGCCACGAAGATCAGCGAAGAGAACCGCATCCTGCTCAAGTATCCCGTTATCGTGAAGGATATCGCCGGTACCCACGTCGTGCTCGACAACGGCAACTGGCTCTTTACCCGCAAGGGCTTCCTCACGGTCAACAAGGTACTTCACGAGTATGCCCTCGAGGCTTCCGACAAGGTGCTCGTGGAAGACGGCCAGCGCGTCACCAAGGACGTCGCGCTGTTCTCCCATAAGGGCAAGGAAACCCTCGCTTCCGACATCGCGTACGTGGCGCTCCGCTCCGGAAAGATTTACCTCGTAAGCCAGGATCAAAAGCTTGAGATCAGGAACGGTTCGGAGATGGTCATCAAGGCCGGCGATTTCGTGGCCGCGAACCAGACTATCGCGACCTTCGACCCCTTCTCCGAGCCGATAATCGCGGAATACAACGGTTACGTGCACTACGAGGAGATCATCCCCGGTTCCACCCTCAGCGAGGAACTCGACGAGGAAACCGGCAAGATCGAGAAGCGCATCAACGAATTCCAGCTCGATACGAAGCAGCCCCGCATCCACATTACTGACGAATCCGGTAACACGATCGGTTCTTATTACCTCCCGGGAGGCGCGTACCTCCTCGTGGAAGACAAGCAGGCGATCAAGGCCGGTACGACCATGGCCAAGATGCTCAAAGAATCGGCGAAAACCAAGGATATCACCGGCGGTCTTCCCCGCGTTTCCGAGCTTTTCGAGGCTCGCAAGCCCAAGTCGCCCACCGTTCTCGCCCAGATCTCCGGTACCGTTTCCTTCAAGGGTATCCTGAAAGGCAAGCGCGTACTCGTGGTTAAGGACCAGTACGGCAAGGAATTCAAGCATCTCGTGCCGATGAGCAAGCGCCTTCTCGTACGGGACGGCGACGCGGTTGAGGCGGGAGAGGAGCTGTGCGACGGAGCGAAGAATCCCCACGATATCCTCGCGGTATCCGGCGAAAACGCGCTCCAAAACTACCTCATGGACGAAATCCAGCAGGTATACCGCCTCCAGGGCGTAGCGATCAACGACAAGCACATCGGCGTCATCGTGCGCCAGATGCTCCGCAAGGTCGAGATCGTGGCCGTCGGCGATACCCGCTTCATCTTCGGCCAACAGGTGGACAAGTACAAGTTCCACGAGGAGAACAACCGGGTGATGGGCGAGGGCGGTCAGCCCGCCATCGCGCGGCCGATGTTCCAGGGAATCACGAAGGCGTCGCTTAACATCGATTCCTTCATATCCGCGGCATCCTTCCAGGAAACCACGAGGGTCCTTACCAACGCGGCCATCGCCGGCGTGTCCGACAGCCTCCGCGGCCTGAAAGAAAACGTCATCATCGGTCACCTGATCCCCGCGGGAACCGGAATCAGGCAGTACAGGAACGTTAAGCTCTTCGACAAGGAGAACGCCGACCTGGATATCCAGATGAACGAAATCCTCGAGCGCCGCAAGCTCGAGAAGGAAATGGAGACCATCGAAGACGATTCGGACTTCGAGGCCGACGACAACGATTGACATAGGTTGCGGGATCCCGGTATGATGGTCCCGCTTTCATCGAATTTTATCCGGGGTGCTGACCGGATCAGAATAGGAGAAAAGGCTAATGCCTACAATAAACCAACTTATAAAGCAGGGTCGCAAGACCGTCGCCAACCGGACCAAAAGCCCGGCGCTTCAGTCCTGCCCCCAGCGCCGCGGGGTTTGCACCCGCGTCATGACCGTTACCCCGAAGAAACCGAACTCGGCTCTCCGGAAGGTCGCGCGCGTGCGCCTCTCCAACGGAATCGAGGTTACCGCGTACATCCCCGGTATCGGTCACAACCTGCAGGAACACTCCGTCGTGCTCATCCGCGGCGGTCGTGTTAAGGACCTTCCTGGTGTTCGCTACCATATCATCCGCGGAACCAAGGATACCCTCGGAGTCGCCGACCGCAAGCGCGGACGGTCCAAGTACGGCGCCAAGCGCCCGAAAGCGTAAGGAGACGGTAAAATGGGAAGAAAGAATAAGACCATTGATCGGCCCATCGCGCCGGATCCGAAGTATCACAGCGTCGTGGTTTCCAAGTTCGTCAGCCGCATGATGCTCGACGGCAAAAAGGCCACCAGCGTGCGCATCATTTACGATGCCATGGACAAGATTAAGGAAAAGACCGATAAGGAGCCCCTCGAGGTATTCCTTAAGGCTCTCGATAACGTAAAGCCGATGGTGGAAGTAAAGAGCCGCCGCGTCGGTGGCGCGACCTATCAGGTTCCTATCGAAATCCGCGAAAGCCGCCGCGAGGCCCTTGGAATGCGCTGGGTAATCAACGCCGCCCGTTCCCGCTCCGGCCACGAAATGGCCGAACGCCTGGCAGCCGAGCTTGTGGACGCTTTTAACAGTACCGGTACCGCCTTCAAGAAGAAGGAAGATACCCACAAGATGGCCGACGCCAACAAGGCATTCGCCCATTACCGGTGGTAGGGCTGAAGCCTTTGGCTTCAGCTTGAAGAATCGGCTTTGCCGATTCTTCACGGGGGGGGTCAAAGCCGTCGACTTGGAGAAACGCTTTGCGTTTCTCCACGGCCAGATACGGAGCGTTCAGCTTGAAGAATCGGCTTTGCCAATTCTTCACGGGTTGAGCGCGATGCGATTAGCCCATCACGGTACGAAATTCCGCAAAAAACCTCCCCAAAAGGGAGGTTTTTTCATTATTCGGGCCTCTTTTATCCCTTTGCCCTTGACTCTTTTCATGTGAGCCGGTATAAAAGAGTACCTTGAAGTGTCCGCATTCGCGAGATACTTCGGTGTTCTTTGAGAGTCCAGGGCGCAACCGTAAAGCCCGAGGCCGTCAATCGGTCTCCCGCAGGAATTGCGCAGCCCTTGGTTCGACATCACGCGTCGTTGACGCTTGATATATACGACAGTTGGTATCAGGGGTGATATGGAATGGCCGAGTCCTTACGGATTGGGCTTTAACCCGCAAGCCGCGGGTCCTCATCTGGATACCAAACCAGTCATCGATGCGAAATCGTTGGTGATGATCAGGTGGTACCGGCAAAACCGCTCGAAAACCTATGAGCGGTGCGTCTACTAAAAGTCCGTATAGCGGGCTCCCGTCTGATCATTTTCCTCGACACTACATTGGTTTCTGTGCATACGCGTTCGGGTATTAACCATTTAGTCTAACGGCTAAGGGTTTACTTATAATGCGGGAAATATTTTAATGCTTGCCTATAATCTTTCAGGAGGATCAAATGGCAAAGGAAAAGTTCGAACGAACTAAACCCCACATGAACGTTGGTACCATCGGTCACGTTGACCATGGTAAGACCACCCTTTCCGCCGCTATCACCATGTACTGCGCGAAGAAATTCGGCGACAAGGCGCTCAAGTATGACGAAATCGACAACGCGCCCGAAGAGAAGGCCCGTGGTATTACCATCAATACCCGTCACATGGAGTACCAGTCCGAGAAGCGCCACTACGCGCACATCGACTGCCCCGGACACGCCGACTATATCAAGAACATGATCACCGGCGCCGCCCAGATGGACGGTGCGGTTCTCGTCGTTTCCGCGCCCGATTCCGTTATGCCCCAGACCCGCGAGCACATCCTGCTTGCCCGCCAGGTAGGCGTTCCCTCGATCATCGTCTTCCTGAACAAGGTTGACCTTCTCGACGATCCCGACCTGCTCGAGCTCGTAGAGGAAGAGGTTCGCGACGTTCTCGAATCCTATCAGTTCCCCCGCGATACCCCCATCATCAAGGGTTCCGCGTTTAAGGCCATGGCCGACGGCGCCGGTCCCGAGGATACCGCCTGCATCCAGGAGCTCCTCGATACCATGGATACCTACTTCAAGGATCCCGAGCGCGCTTCCGACAAGCCCTTCCTTATGCCGATCGAGGATATCTTCACCATTTCCGGTCGCGGTACCGTCGTTACCGGTCGTATCGAGAGCGGCGTGATCAACCTCAACGAGGAAGTCGAGATCGTCGGTATTCGCCCGACCACCAAGACTGTTATCACCGGTATCGAAATGTTCAACAAGCTCCTCGACAGCGGTATGGCCGGCGATAACGTCGGTCTCCTCCTCCGCGGCGTTGAGAAGAAGTCCGTTGAGCGCGGTCAGGTTCTCGCCAAGCCCGGTTCGATCACCCCTCACACCAAGTTTGAGGCCCAGATCTACGTTCTTTCCAAGGACGAAGGTGGACGCCACAGCCCGTTCTTCTCCGGCTATCGCCCCCAGTTCTACTTCCGCACTACCGACATCACCGGAACCATTACCCTTCCGGCCGGCGTCGACATGGTTAAGCCCGGTGACAACACCAAGATCATTGGCGAACTCATTCACCCCATCGCTATGCAGAAGGGACTCAAGCTCGCCGTTCGTGAAGGTGGACGCACTGTCGCTTCCGGTCAGGTAACTGAGATCGTCGAGTAATTATTGAACAGAGCGGCCGGCCGAAGCCCAAAGCCGTTCCTTATGGAACGGCCCGGCTCGGCTTGACGGAAGGCGCGCGTTTTGCGCCTTCCGCCGTTTTGTCTGGAGGAAAAATGGCTAAGGAAAAAATTCGCGTAAGACTTCGCGGATTCGATGTTGAGTTGATCGACCAGAGCTCGAAGGCAATCGTACAGACTGTCCAAAAAGCCGGCGCCAAGGTATCGGGACCCATCCCGCTGCCGACCAGGATCAACAAGGTTACGGTTCTCCGCTCGCCCCACGTTAACAAGAAATCCCGCGAGCAGTTCGAGATGCGCACGCACAAGCGGCTTATTGACATCATCGAGCCCTCCGCAGAGGTAATGGACTCGCTGATGAAGCTCGAGCTCCCCGCTGGCGTCGACGTAGAGATCAAGCAGTAATTTTTTGGTAGACGGTCCCCCGGATCAGGGGATAACGTACCTAAGGAGTAGATCAGAATGATAGGTCTGATAGCGAAGAAAGTGGGCATGACCCAGGTCTTTGACGAAAGCGGAAACCTCATACCGGTAACCGTGATCCGCGTCGAGCCCAACACGGTAGTGTCCAAAAAAGACGAGGAAACGTTCGGTTACGAAGCCGTCGTGCTCGGCCTTGAAGATCTCAAGGCCAGTCGAGCCAGCAAGCCGTACGCCGGGCAGTTTCCCGAAGGTATCGCCCCGAAGCGGCATCTCAAGGAATTCCGCGGTTTCGACCGCGAGGTGACCGTAGGTGATCAGGTTGGAGTCGAGATTCTCGAGGACATTCGTTACCTCGACGTCACGGCGACTTCCAAGGGCAAGGGATTCCAGGGTGTCATGAAGCGCTGGGGTTTCCATGGCGGACGCGCGTCCCATGGTTCCAAGTTCCATCGCGAGCCGGGCGGTACCGGCATGAGCACCACACCCGGACATACTTTCAAGAATATCAAGATGCCCGGACGCATGGGTCGCGAGCGCGTGACCGTGCAGAATCTTAAGATCCAGAAAATCGATCCTGAGCTGAAGGTAGTGATGGTTCGCGGATCCGTACCCGGTCACAAGGACTGTACGCTGATCATCAAGTCCGCAGTCAAGAAAGAGATCTAACGACAGGAGAAGACGATGGAAAAGAAAGTCTATTCGGTCGATGGCAAGGAACTGAGGACAATCAATCTCGATGATAACGTATTTGGCCTTCCGGTCAACGAAGACGTGATCTACTACGCCATCAACAATGAATTAGCTAATCTGCGCGTCGGAACCGCTTGTACCAAAACCCGTGCCGAAGTGCACGGCTCCAACGCCAAGCCGTACAAGCAGAAGGGAACCGGCCGTGCCCGCCGCGGTGACAAAAAGTCGCCGGTCGCGGTTGGCGGCGGTATCATATTCGGTCCCCGTCCGCGCGATTATAGTTACACTTTGCCCAAGAAGGTAAAGCGCCTTGCGATGAAATCGATCCTCAGCCTCAAGGCTCAGGACGAGCGGCTTACCGTTGTGGAGGATTTCTCCGTAGCCAGCGGCAAGACGAAGGATCTCGTGAAGATCCTTTCGAATTTCTCCAAGGGAGAGCGCACCGTCATTATCCTCAAGGACGACGACGCGGCGATCAAGCAGGCCGGACGCAATATTCCGACCCTCTCGTTCCTTTCCTTTAACCGGCTTCGCGCCCATGACCTTTTCTATGGACGGAAAGTGCTCATTCTCGAATCCGCGGCAAAGAATCTCGCCGGTTTTTACGGCACCGAAGAGGGGGCTGAGTAATGAATTACGAGAATATCCTCATTGCGCCGGTTCTTTCCGAGAAGTCGAACGACCTTCGCGAGCAGGGGAAATACGTATTTAAGGTTGATCCCGCCGCGACCAAGATCGAGATCAAGGAAGCGGTCCGTAAGCTCTTCGACGTGAAAGTCGTGGATTGCACGGTCTGCAACGTGGGCGGAAAGATCAAAAGGGTCCGCGGTCGTCCCGGCCGGACTTCCAGCTGGAAGAAAGCCGTCGTACGGCTCGCTCCCGGCGAGACTATCAAGGTGTTCGAGGGCGTGTAACGCCTCGATTCCGCGTTAATTAAGGGGAAACCAAATGGCTCTTAAACAATACAAGCCTTACACGCCGGGAACCAGAACACGTGTTGACCTGCTAAAGGACGAACTGACCGCCGACAAGCCCGAGAAGGGCTTGACCAGCGGCAAGAAATCCCACGGCGGCCGCGGTGCCGGCGGACGGATCGCCGTTCGCCATCAGGGCGGCGGCCACAAGCAGAAGTATCGCGACATTGACTTCAAGCGAAACAAGTTCGGCATTCCCGGTACCGTAAAGACCATCGAATACGATCCGAATCGCAGCGCCAACATTGCCCTCGTGTTTTATGCCGACGGCGAAAAGCGCTACATTCTCGCACCCAAGGGGCTGCAGGTCGGACAGAAGATCATGAGCGGCGAGAACGCCGCGCTCGAGGTCGCCAACGCGCTGCCTCTCGAGGTGATCCCGGTCGGCTTCACGGTTCACAACATCGAGCTCACCATCGGCAAGGGCGGACAGATGGTCCGTTCCGCCGGCGCGAGCGCCATGATCGCGGCGAAGGACGGCGAGTACGTCACCGTTAAGCTGCCCTCGGGCGAAATGCGCATGGTGCATAAACGTTGCTACGCCACTATCGGCGTGGTCGGCAACGAAGACCACATGAATACCAGCCTTGGTAAGGCCGGTCGCTCTCGCTGGAAGGGTATTCGCCCGACGGTTCGCGGTATGTCCATGAACCCGGTCGATCACCCCCTCGGCGGTGGTGAAGGTCGTGGTAAAGGACGTAACCCCGTTACTCCCTGGGGACAGCCGTGCCGTGGCTACAAGACCCGGAATAAGCGGAAGGTTTCGAGCAAGTTTATTGTCTCGAGACGCAAGTAACAGGGGGACGGTAAATGTCAAGGTCTGTTAAGAAAGGGCCCTTCATCGAGAAGAGCCTTTACAAGAAAGTAATCGAGATGAACAAGGCGAGCGACAGGAAGATGATTAAGTCCTATTCCCGCTGCTCGACTATTATCCCTGAAATGGTAGGAAATACCATCTCTGTCTACAATGGCAAAACCTGGGTTCCGGTGTACGTCACCGAAAATCTCGTTGGCCATAAGCTTGGCGAATTCGCGCCCACCCGGCTTTTCCGGGGACACGCTGGATCCGACAAGAAGGCAGCAAAGAAATAATAGGTGGATGTAATGGCTGAAAAAAGCGGATATATAGCCACTTCGAAATTCCTCATTGCGTCCCCCACGAAGGTTCGCCCCGTGGCTAACGTGATTAAGCTGAAGCCGTATACCGAGGCGATGGCTATTCTCGAGAACATGCCCCAAAAGGGCGCGCGTCTCCTGACTAAGACCATGAAGTCGGCCGCGTCCAACGCGCTCGACCTGAACAAAAAACTGGACGAGGACATGCTTTTCGTCAAGGAGATCCGAATCGATGAGGGTCCCCGTCTCAAGAGGCTCTGGCCTCGCGGACGCGGACGTGCCGATCAGCTCCTGAAGCGGATGTGTCATATCACCGTCATCGTTGACGAAAAGGCGGGGGAATAACGTGGGACAGAAAGTTAATCCAATCGGTCTCAGGCTTGGGATCAACAAGACCTGGAGCTCGCGCTGGTACGCGGATCCCCGCGAATATGCCGAACTGCTCCACGAAGACCTGAAGATTCGCAAGATGGTTCAGAACTTGCCCGAGTGCAAGAACGCTGATATCGCCGAGATCGAGATCGTCCGACACCCGCAGCGGGTCACCATCGTGATCCACACCGCGCGGCCCGGCGTGATCATCGGAGTCAAGGGCGCCAACATCGAGCAGATCGGCATTCAGATCCAGAAGTCCTTCACCAAGAAGGTTCAGATCAAGATCAAGGAGATCAAGCGCTCCGAGACTAACGCCTCTCTCGTTTCTCAGAACGTTGCCCGTCAGCTGATGAATCGCGGTTCCTTCCGCAAGGCCCTTAAGCAGGCTTCTTCCGCGGCGATGAAAGCCGGCGCCCAGGGCGTGAAGATTCGCGTTTCCGGACGCCTAGGCGGCGCGGAAATGTCCCGTACCGAAGAGCACAAGGAAGGGCGCGTTCCTCTCCACACGCTCCGCGCGGACATTGACTACGGTTTCTCCGAAGCGCACACCACCTACGGCGCCATCGGCGTTAAGGTGTGGATTTACAACGGGATGATGTACGGTCACGAGCAGAAAGAGGACGCAGGCGCGCTCCTCAAGAAGCAGCGCCGGGACAGACCCGAGCGCGGTGAGCGCGGCGAGCGTTCCGAACGCCACGATCGCGCGCCCGCGGGAAGGAGCTAAATCATGGCACTCAGCCCTAAGAGAATTAAGCATAGAAAGGTACAGCGGGGCCGGATCAACGGCGAGGCTACCCGTGGCAATAACATCGATTTCGGTCAGTTTGCCCTGGTATCCCTTGAACCCTTCTGGCTGACCAACCGTCAGCTCGAAGCGGCCCGCGTTGCCTTGAACCGCAAGATCAAGAGAACCGGAAAGCTTTGGGTTCGCGTGTTCCCCGATAAGCCCTACACCAAAAAACCCGCGGAAACCCGCATGGGTAAGGGAAAGGGCGCCCCTGAATACTGGGTATCGGTGATCAAGCCGGGCACGATCCTTTTCGAGCTCGCCGGCGTCGAGGAAACCCTCGCGTCCGAGGCGATGCAACTTGCCGGTAGCAAGCTGCCGTTCAAGACCAAATTCGCCGTTCGCAAGAACGAAGACTAAGGGAGGCAAACATGAAGAAGAACGAAATCAAGAGCATGTCTTTCGCCGAACTGGTCGCGAAACGCAACGAACTCAATCGCCAGTACATGGACCTTCGGTTCCAGATGGTGGTCGGACATGTCGACAACCCCCTCCAAAAGCGGATCATCCGTCGCCAAATCGCGACGCTGAACACGCTCATCCGTCAGCAAGAGCTGGCGGGGAAGGGTAATTAACGAGGAGCAGGCCCGTGGAAGAGAAAGTAATCGCGAAGAAAAGCGGGAACCGCGAGTTTGTTGGTATCGTGACCAGCGACAAAATGGATAAAACCATCGTCGTTCAGGTCAATACCAAGAAACTTCACCCACTGTACAAGAAGTACGTGTCTCGCAGTAAGAAGTACAAGGCTCACGACGAGCTGAACGACGCCCACATCGGCGATACCGTTCGCATCGGTGAAGCCCGGCCGATCAGCAAGGACAAGTGCTGGCGGCTTTTGGAAATCGTCGAACGGGCGAAGTAACGAGGAGCAACACATGATTCAAATGCAAACAAGATTGAACGTTGCCGACAACTCGGGTGCCAAGCTCGTGGAATGCATCAAGGTAATCGGCGGTTCGCACCGCCGCTATGCCAGCATCGGCGACGTTATCGTCGTGGCCGTCAAGGACGCGCTGCCGACGTCTACCATCAAGAAAGGTTCCGTGGAAAAGGCCGTCGTGGTCCGTATTTCCAAGGAATATCGCCGCCCCGACGGTACGTATATCCGCTTCGACGACAACGCCTGCGTTATCATCGACGCGAACAAGAACCCCAAGGGAAAGCGCATTTTCGGACCCGTGGCCCGCGAGCTTCGTGATATGGATTACATGAAGATCGTATCCCTCGCGCCGGAAGTTCTGTAAGGAGATTGAACGATGGATAAGAAATTCAAGATCCGAAAGGACGATACGGTCGAGATCATCGCCGGCAAGGATAAAGGCAAGCGCGGTAACGTCGTTCGCGTAATCCGCGACAAGGACCGCGTTATCGTAGGCGGCGCTAACCTCGTGAAAAAAGCGATGAAGAAGCGCTCCCAGCAGGATCGCGGCGGCATCGTCGAGATCGAGGCGCCGATTCACGTTTCCAACGTCATGATCGTCTGCAAGAAGTGCGGACCGACCAGGATCGGCTACAAAATTGACGGCGACAAGAAAGTTCGCGTCTGCCGCAAGTGTGGGGAAGCACTGTGATGAGTAATTACGTACCTCGGCTTAAGAAAGTCTATGTGGAAAAAATCGCCGGCGAGCTCTTCAAAGAGTTCGGCTATAAGTCTGTCATGCAGACTCCCAAGCTTAGCAAGATCGTGCTCAGCATGGGTATCGGCGAAGCCCTCTCGAACAAGAAACTCCTTGACGCCGCAGCTACCGACCTGGGACTTATCACGGGACAGAAAGCTGTAAAAACCAAGGCTAGAAAGAGCATTGCGAACTTCAAGCTTCGCGAGGGCAATGAGATCGGCGTCATGGTTACGCTCCGCGGCGCGAGGATGTACGAATTCCTCGACCGTTTCGTGAACGTGGCCCTGCCGCGCGTTAAGGATTTCCGCGGAATCAACCCGAACGGGTTCGACGGTAACGGAAACTATTCTTTGGGAATCACCGAGCAGATCATTTTCCCGGAGATCGACTTCGACAAGATCGAACGAATCGCCGGTTTGAACATCAACGTGGTTACCACCGCCAAAACCGACGCGGAAGCCAAGGCGCTTCTCGCCAAATTTGGCATGCCCTTCAGGAAGTGAGGAGTTCATGGCTACAACTGCGATGATTAACAAGGCCAATGCCACCCCGAAGTATTCTACCCGGAAATATAACCGGTGCAGGGTGTGCGGTCGGCCCCGTGGATATCTCCGGAAATACCAGATGTGCCGCGTCTGTTTCCGGAAGTTAGCTAGCGAAGGCCTGATTCCAGGCGTCACTAAGTCGAGCTGGTAGTAGGGAGGAGAGAATATGAGCGTTTCAGATCCCGTAGCAGATATGCTTACCAAGGTCCGGAATGCGGCAATGGCCCGCCATGAAAAAGTGGACATTCCCGCCTCCAAACTCAAGCTTGAGATTGTGAAGATCCTGAAGACCGAAGGCTATATCAAGAATTTTAAGAAGGTAAGCCAGGATGGCTCCAATTCCATCCGCGTTTTCCTTAAGTACGACGACGCGAACTCGTCGGTGATTCACGGCTTGGAGAAAGTCTCCACCCCCGGTCGCCGCGTGTACGCCGGTTACAAGGACCTTCCCCGGGTTTATAACGGGTACGGCACCTTGATCGTTTCAACTTCCCTGGGCGTTACCACCGGTAAGAAGGCCCAGGAGAAGCAGGTGGGCGGCGAGCTCATCTGCACCGTGTGGTAATCGGGGGGAATTATGTCCAGAATCGGAAAACTTCCCGTCGCCATTCCCGCGGGAGTCAAGCTTACCGTCAGCGGTGATACCGTCCAGGTTGAAGGGCCCAAGGGAAAGCTTTCCCAGGGAATCGACGACTCGGTGACGATTAAGGTTGAAGGCAACCAGGCTATCGTGACCCGCAAGGACGACACCAAGCCGGTAAAGGCCAAGCATGGCCTGTATCGCAATCTTATAAACAACATGGTCGTCGGCGTGAGCGCCGGTTTCACCAAGGTTCTCGTGATCAACGGCGTCGGTTACCGCGCCGAGGTTCAAGGAAACCTGCTCGTCCTCAATCTCGGGTATTCCACCGACTTTATCGCCGGCATTCCCGAGGGGCTTAAGGTTACCGCCGACGCCCAGGGCAAGATCACGATCAACGGTATCCGCAAGGACCAGGTCGGCGAGTTCGCCGCCGAGGTACGCAAGCTTCGTGGACCCGAGCCTTACAAGGGCAAGGGTATTCGTTACGAGACCGAAGTCATCAAGCGGAAAGTCGGTAAGTCCGGCGTTAAATAAGGGTTAGGCTATATGTTCAAGAAACTAGACGACAAAGCCAGGAAGAGACTCAAGAGGAAGGTACACATTCGCAAACGCGTGTATGGTACCGCCGCCCGTCCCCGCATGACCGTTACCCGCAGCAATAGCAATCTGTTCGTGCAGGTCATAAACGATGACGAAGGCGCAACCCTCGCTTCGGTCTCCACTCTCGAGAAGGACCTTTCCGCGCTCAAGGCGAATATCGCCGGCGCGACTAAGGTCGGTGAAGAAATCGGTCGCCGCCTGAAGGAAAAGAACATTTCTTCTATAGTGTTCGACCGGAATGGCTATCTCTACCACGGAGTGGTAAAGGCGATCGCCGACGGAGCCCGGTCATCCGGGATCGAGTTCTAGGAGAGGCTATGGAACACAAAGATTACAACAGGGAAAGAGAGCCGAAGGAATTCGTCGAGAAGCTCGTGAAGCTCAACCGAACCGCTAAGGTCGTGAAGGGCGGACGCCGTTTCTCGTTCTCGGCGCTCACCGTCGTGGGCGACCAGAAGGGGCGCGTCGGATTCGGCTTCGGAAAGGCGAATGACGTCACCGAGGCGATCCGCAAGAGTATCGACAAGGCCAAGCGGAACCTGGTAAACGTTCCCCTCAAGAACGGGACCATCCCGCATGAGATTACCGCCGACTTCAAGAGCTCGTCGGTTCTCCTCAGGCCCGCGGCTCCCGGTACCGGAATCATCGCGGGCGGTCCCGTCCGCGCGGTTCTTGAGGCCGCGGGAGCCACCGACGTGCTTTCTAAGTCCCTCGGGGCTTCCAGCCAGGTTAACGTGGTGCGCGCGACCTTCGAGGCCATTAAGCAGATGATGGACGCGCGCGTTATCGCGAAGAACCGGGGTAAAACCCTGAAAGATCTGTGGGGATAAAAAATGGCAAAGAAAATTTCCATTAAGCTCGTCCGCAGCACCATCAGCCAGAAGCCCGCGGTCGTCGCGACCGTTCGCTCTCTCGGCCTGAAGAAGCTCAATTCGACGGTGGAGCAGGAAGCGACCGCGCCGATTCTCGGCATGGTAGCCGCCGTTCAGCACCTCGTCGAAGTGAAGGAGATCAACTGATGTCTGATTTCATGCTCACGGCTCCCGAGGGAGCTAATAAGAAAAAGCGCATCGTCGGTCGCGGTTCGTCCTCCGGACGCGGAACCACCGCCGGCCGCGGTAACAAGGGACAGCAGTCCCGTTCCGGCGGCAAGGTGTACGTGGGTTTCGAGGGCGGCCAGATGCCGCTGTATCGCCGCATCGCGAAGCGTGGGTTTTCGAACTATCCTTTCCGCAAGGACTACGAGGTATTCAACCTCAGGGAAATCGAAACCCGTTTTGCCGACGGCGAGACGGTCAATCGCGAGTCCCTCGTAATGAAGGGAATGCTCAAGAAGGCTTCTGCGCTCGTTAAGGTGCTCGGAGACGGTGAGATCACCAAGAAGATTACCGTCGACGTGGACAAGGTTTCTGCTTCTGCGAAGGAGAAGATCGAAAAGGCCGGCGGGACCGTAGTTCTGGCGGCTGAGTAACCGGGGCGGGTGAAGAAACATGGCTAACAATGCATTCGTAAATATGTTCAGAATCAAGGAGCTCCGCGAGCGGATCTTCTTTACTGTCATAATTCTCGCTGTGTATCGCCTTGGTTCGGTGCTGATAATTCCCGGTATCGATCCGCATGCCCTAACGGTTTACTTCAAGTCGCAGATTCAGGGCAACGCGTTCGTGGATTACATGGACTTCTTCGCGGGCGGCGCGTTCTCGAATTTCTCCGTGTTCATGCTTGGCGTTATGCCGTATATCTCCACCCAGATCCTGATGCAGCTCGCGCTCATCATCTTCCCGAGCCTGAAAAGGATCGCGGAAGAGGACGGCGGGCGGCGGAAAATCCAGACTTGGACGAGAATCGCTACCATTGGCGTCGCGCTCATTCAGTCGTACGCGGTAACGGTATACGCCCAGAGCATTCCGGGCGCTATCGTAATCGATAAGGTTGCGTACTCGCTCATCGCGATGCTCACCGTGACGACCGGAACCATGGTTACCGTCTGGCTCGGCGAACAGATCACCGCTCGCGGTATCGGAAACGGCATTTCCATGCTGATTTTCGCGGGTATCGTGGCGCGCCTCCCGCAGGCGATCTGGGAGTTGATCAAGCTCGTTCAAAGCGGGGAACTTAACCCCGTATTCGTTATCGTGGCGTTCGTCATGTTCGCTGCAGTTATCGCCCTCGTGGTGTACGAGCAGCAGGGACAGCGCAAGATACCGGTTCATTACGCTAAGCGGGTGGTCGGAAGAAAGATGTATGGGGGTCAGAACACGTATATACCGTTCAAGATCAACCCTTCCGGCGTTATACCGGTAATCTTTGCTTCCTCGTTCCTGACCTTTCCGCTTCAGGTAGCCTCGAGCATCGGTCCGAACGTTAAGTGGCTCAACAGCGTCGCGACGTTCCTGAGGCCCCACGGCATCTGGTATAACGTATTTTACGTTCTTCTTATTATCTTCTTCGCGTATTTCTATACACAGGTAACCCTGAACCCCACGGAAATCGCAAGGCAGATCCGGGAAAACGGCGGCTCGATACCCGGTATCCGCACTGATAAGACCGAAGAATACATGCAGCGCATCCTGAATCGGCTGATTCTGCCCGGTTCGCTGTATCTCGCGTTGATCGCGGTATTACCGACGATCATACAAAGCCTTTTCGGGTTCCCCCAGACGATAGCTCTTCTGATGGGCGGTACCTCCCTCTTGATTCTGGTAGGCGTCGATCTCGACACCATGAGCCAGATCGAGGCCCAGCTCAAGATGCATCATCATGAGGGGCTGGTGAAAAAAGGCAAGATCAGGTCCAGGAACCTGTAGAAAAAGATTCGTGAAAGGCGTATAATGCGCCTTTCACGACAAGGGGTTTATTATGAAGGTTAGAACTAGCGTTAAGCCCATATGCGATAAGTGCAAGGTTATCCGCCGGCGGGGAATCGTCAGGATCATCTGCATCAATCCCAAGCACAAGCAGCGCCAGGGCTGATGGAGGAATAGAATGGCTCGTTTAGCGGGAGTCGACCTCCCTAACAAGCACGTCAACATCGCGTTGACCTACATCTATGGAATCGGACGCACTTCTGCAGATAAGATTTGCGAGAAGGCGAAGATCGATCCCATGCGCATGATGAACGATCTCAATCAGGACGAACTCGGAGAGCTCCGAAACATCATCGAGGCCGAATACAAGGTCGAGGGACGCCTGAGAACCGAGATTGGTTTGAACATCAAACGCCTGATGGATATCGGCTGTTACCGTGGCCTCCGGCACAGAAAGGGCCTCCCCGTTCGCGGACAGCGGACGAGGACGAATTCTCGCACGCGCAAGGGTAAGAAAAAGACCGTTGCCGGCAAGAAGAAGTAATCTTCAGGTTGGAGGACTTATAACGTGGCAACCGTAAAGAAACGGAAAGAAAAAAAGAGCGTTTACGAGGGTAACGTATACATCCAGGCGACGTTCAACAATACGATCGTTACCATTACCGATCTCCGCGGAAACGCCCTCTCCTGGGCTTCCTCCGGCGGTCTTGGATTCAACGGCGCGAAAAAATCAACGCCCTTCGCAGCACAGACCGTGGCCGAAACCGCGGTTCAGAAGGCCCTTACCTATGGCCTTCGCGAAGTGCATGTATTCGTCAAGGGACCCGGCGTTGGCCGCGAATCCGCCGTTCGTTCTCTCGGCGCGCTCGGACTGAAAGTCAAGTCGATCAGCGACGTGACCCCGATCCCGCACAATGGCTGCCGGCCCCGCAAGACCCGGCGCATCTGAGAGAGGAGAGAGATATGGCTAGATACACAGGACCCCTTTGCCGGCTTTGCCGCGCGGAGCAGAAGAAGCTCTTCCTCAAGGGTGACCGCTGCAAGACCGACAAGTGCCCGATCAACAAGAAGCGCGCCATGCCCGGAAAGGACCCCAAGGCCCGGACCGGCAAGCGGAGCGACTACGGTACCCAGCTTCGCGAGAAGCAGAAACTCAAGAGGACCTACGGGATGCTCGAGAAGCAGTTCCGCATCTTCTTTGACCGCGCGATCCGCATGCCCGGCGTAACCGGCGATAACCTTGTCGGCCTCCTGGAGCGCCGCCTCGATAACGTCGTTTTCCGCATGCACTTCGCCGTGAACCGCAACCAGGCCCGTCAGGTCGTCCAGCACGGTCACGTGCTCGTCAACGGCAAGCCCGTCAACATCGCGAGTTATATCGTGAAGGCCGGCGATACCGTTGAAATCAAGGAAGCGAGCAAGAAACTCAGCGTGATCAAGGACGCCCTCAAGGAAGTCTCGAAGTCCGGAGTCGCCTCTTGGATTACCCTCGACGCCGACGCATTGAAGGGAACCTTCGTTTCCGTTCCGCGCCGCGCCGACGTGACCGACCTCGCCGACATTAAAGAACAGCTCGTCGTCGAGCTCTATTCTAAGTAAGAGGAGTTCGAATGGCCCGCAAAAATCTGCTAAAGGGATTCAAAAAGCCGAAGGGCCTTACCTTCGAGCACGATGAATCGACATCCGACTACGGAAAATTTGTGGCTTCTCCCTTCGAAACCGGTTTTGGAACCACGGTAGGAAACACTCTCCGCCGCGTGCTCTTGTCGTCCATTCAGGGCTACGCGATCACGGCCGTGAAGATTACGTCCTATGACGCCGACGGCGTACCGCATGGGATTTCCAGCGAGTTTGAGACGATTCCGAACGTGGTAGAAGATACCCTGGAAGTCCTAAATAATCTGAAACAGATTCGTTTGCGGCTTCCTGACGACGTTGAGCAGGATACCTTCCTTTTTGAGTTTAAGGGTCCGGTTACCGTTACGAGCGACATGTTCGCCCGCGACACCCAGCTCGAGATACTGAGCAAACCGTTCCATATTTTCACCATGATGGAAGGCGGCCGCGTCGAATTCGAAGTACAAGTCGATTTTGGCCGAGGTTACGTGCCCGCCGAAGTCAACGAGCGCTATATCGAGATCGTCGGGACTATCCCGATGGACGCGATATTCGGCCCGGTAACCAAGGTCAAGTACGCGATCGAGCCTACCCGGGTCGGTCAGCGGAACGACTATGACAAGCTCATTCTCGAGATTTGGACCGATGGGACCATTTCCCCCGAGAATGCCCTCGCTGAGGCGGCGAAGATCGCGAAGGACCACTTCTCGATTTTCGTCAACTTCAACGAGAACGAGATCGGGAAGGACGAGGACTACGACGAGGAAGACGAGCGGGTTCGCCAGCTCTTGAATACTCCCGTCGAGGAACTCGAGCTTTCCGTTCGCTCGTCGAACTGTCTGAAAAACGCAAATATTAGGACAATTGGCGAATTGACCAAGAAAACCGAGGAAGATATCGCGAAAACGCGTAACTTCGGCAAGAAGAGCCTCCAGGAAATCCGGGAAAAGCTCCTCGAATGGAATCTTGGCCTCGGGATGACCGATTACAGTCATCTCAAGAATTCGATCAAGTTGCCCAAGCAGAAGGAAGAAACAGATGAAGCATAAGAATGGCTTTAATCCGCTTTCGCGCAACGCTTCTCACCGCCGCGCAATGCATCGCAACATGGTGACCTCCCTGTTCAAGTTCGAGCGGGTAACCACCACCCAGCCGAAGGCGCTGGAAGTTCGGCGTACCGCGGAGAAGCTCATTACCCGCGCCAAGGTCGACACCGTCCATAATCGCCGCCAGGTCGCCCGGTTTATCGCCGATCCCGCGATTCTCGCGAAGCTTTTCACCGATATCGGTCCCCGCATGAAGGATCGCGCCGGCGGATATACCCGCGTGCTGAAGCTCGGCTTCCGCGAGGGTGACGCCGCCGAGGTCGCCATCCTCGAGCTCGTGGATTACAAGCTCGAAACCGAGGAAAAGGCCGAAAAGAAGGCGAAGAAACCCGCTGCCGAGAAAGCGGCTCCCGCCGAGGCTGAGGCTAAAAAAACCGCCGCGAAGAAGCCTGCCGCGAAGAAAGCCACCGCGTCCGCGGCTAAGCCCGCCGCTGAAGGCGAGGCCAAGAAACCCGCCGCCAAAAAGCCTGCCGCGAAGAAAGCAGCAGCGCCCAAGGCTAAGCCCGCTTCCGAAGCGGCTACGGAGGAATGAGCCATGTCTAAAGCACATCGCGGTAAAGGTATTCGCGCGGAAAAGAATCACGGTCGCGGCTTGTGCCCCGTCTGCAAGAAAGAGAACATCAAGGTTCTCTACGAGCAGGAAGTGGCCGGCGCGAAAGTGAAGATCTGTAAGGTTTGCAAGGCTGCCATAAAGAACGGAAAGGCCGTCTGAGGCACATACTTGCGACCCAATGAAGGGACCGATCCAATTGTGGATCGGTCTTTTTTTTGGCGTTTTATTCGGTTCTAATGCATAAATATACCGTTTTCGTGTAGACAGGAAGGTATTCTGGCCATAAAATACTGTACGTGTACTGACTGTCTGTCATGTCTTTTTAGGAGGAGTTTATTTATGAAATTACGTCATGTTGCGATGGCTGTTTCGGCTCTTGCGCTCGCCGCGTTCGTTACCGGCTGCGCGAAGAAAGACGCCGGAGTTATTAAGATTGGCGTTGCCGGTGCCCATTCAGGAGACCTCGCGTCTTACGGTTTGCCGACCGTTAATGCCGCGAACCTGGTTATCGACGAGGTAAATGCCAAGGGCGGCATCAACGGCCGCAAGGTTGAGCTCGTTATCGTCGACGACCAGTGCAAGCCCGAATTGGCGACCAATGCCGCTTCCAAACTCGTCAGCGACGGCGTCGTGGCGGTTATCGGCCATATCTGTTCCGGAGCGACCAAGAGCGCCCTCGGAATCTATAAAGATTCGAACGTCGTTTGCATTTCCCCCTCCGCAACGAACCCGCCGCTCACCCAATCCGGCGAATACCCCAACTTCTTCCGTACCA
Organism: Spirochaetota bacterium; assembly: GCA_023443865.1. Classification (GTDB taxonomy): domain Bacteria; phylum Spirochaetota; class Spirochaetia; order Treponematales; family Treponemataceae; genus Teretinema. Next base: position 32,291 of record JAEZST010000017.1, read on the forward strand.
TCGCGCCGGACGATGCCCAGGCCAAGCTTGCCGTTACCTTTATCAAGGACACGCTCAAGCTGAATTCCCTCGCCGTGCTGCACGATAAGGGAGATTACGGCAAGGGCTTTGCGGATCTCGTGAAGCAGTTCGCCGAGGAAGCGGGCCTGAAGGTAGTCCTTTTCGAGGGCGTGAATCCCGGGGCTCCCGACTATTCCGCGGTCGTGAACAAGATCGGCAATGCCGCTCCCGACGGCGTGGTGTGGGGCGGTTATCACCCCGAAGCCTCCAAGCTCGTCCAGCAAATGCGGGACAAGGGAATCAACATTCCCTTCATTTCAGACGACGGCGTGAAGGACAATACCTTTATCGAAGTCGCGGGTAAGTACGCCGAAGGCGTGTATGCCACCGGGCCCATGGATACCTCTAGCCTGCCCATCGCCGTGAAGGCGATCGAAGGACACAAGGCCAAGTACGGCGAAGAGCCGGGCGCCTTCTTCAAGGAAGCCTATGCGGCTACCCTCGCGATCGTGAACGCCCTCGAGAAGTCGAAGTCTACCGACTACGAAGCGATCACCAAGGCTCTGCGCGGCGAATTCGTCGATACTTCCCTCGGCAAGATCAGCTTTGACGCGAAAGGCGACGTTATCGGTTTCGGTTTCTCCGTGTTCCAGGTGCAGAACGGCAAGTACGTGGAGCTGAAGTAACCGAAATATGACATAGGCGTCGGGTTCCGACGCTTCGCGCAAAGAACCGCGCGTTCTACGCGTTTCCCATGAAAGGGCCGGGCCTTCCTTCTGGAGGCTTTGCCCTTTCGTGGCGTTTATACCCCGTAAGGATATCTTTCATGGATTATTTTCTGAAGCTGTTTCTCAGCGGAACGGCTAAGGGCAGCATTTATGCCCTCATCGCGCTCGGATACACCATGGTGTACGGTATTGTCCAGCTGATTAATTTCGCCCACGGCGAGGTTTATATGATCGGCGGATTCACTGCCCTGATAATCGGGGGCTTTCTGTACACGTTGGGCGTACCCGTATACGGCGTTCTCATTCTCTCCGTTCTCGCGGCCATCGTAATTTCTTCCGCCCTCGGCGTGACTATCGAGCGGATTGCCTATAAGCCGCTTCGGAATAAGCCCCGTCTCTCGGCCCTTATCAGCGCTATCGGAATCTCGATGATCCTCCAGAATTTCGTGCTTCTCGTTCAAACCGAAAAATACCTGTCGTTTCCCTCGTATCTGCCCGAGCTTGCCTTTCTCGAGCCCGTGCGGGAATACGTGAACTCGACGCAGTTTATCATATTGGTTACCACCGCGATCATTATGGTTATCCTTATCGGGATTATAAAGTTTACGAAGATCGGCAAGGCGATGCGCGCTACCGCTCAGGATAAGGACATGGCTTTGCTCCTCGGGGTAAACGTCAATCAGGTAATTTCCTCGACTTTCATCATCGGTTCTGCCCTGGCGGCGGTTGGCGGCGTTCTCATTTGCTCATATATGGGCCAAATCAACTATTATATCGGCTTTATCGCGGGTATAAAGGCTTTCGTCGCCGCCGTTCTCGGCGGCATCGGCAGCATACCCGGCGCGGTGTTGGGCAGCTTTATTCTCGGCTGGACCGAGAGTCTCGGAACGGGATATATCTCTAGCGATTACGAAGACGCTTTTGCCTTCGTAATCCTTATCCTTATCCTCGTTTTGAAGCCGGCGGGCATCCTCGGCAAAAACCAAAAACAGAAGGTGTAACACGATGGCGCGCAAGAAAATAATCCCTGAACTTCTCGATACCCTTCGGGTTACGCTTTGGTTCGCGTTCCTGCTCTTCCCCTTAACCGTTATGAAGGTGTCCGTTACCGGCGGCGCCGCAACCGTTAAATTTCGTTGGCTGGCGTTACCGATCGTCGCCGTGGTTTCTTTCGTGCTTTCTTTCGTCTGGAAACGGGCCTTGGAATGGAACGATAGCCGCTCGTCGCGCGACGCTTCCGAAACCGTTGTCGGAAAGCTAAAAGCCCGTTTGGCTCCGGTCTTCGGTCAGTCTCGGGTAAAATACGCGAGTCTTCTCGTGGCCATCGCGGCGGTCGTGGTATATCCCTGGGCCTTCGGCATGTATCATACCAACATCATGATTACCGCCCTCATCTACGTTATATTGGCACTGGGGTTGAATATCGTGGTCGGATTGGGAGGCCTTTTAAACCTGGGCTATGCCGCCTTTTTCGCCGTGGGCGCCTATACGTACGGTCTCCTATGGAAATACGCGGGGCCGGCGTTCGCCGCGGCGAATATCCATACCGGCTGGCTCTTTTGGATAGCCCTTCCCTTGGCGGGAATTCTCGCCACACTTTTCGGCATTCTGCTGAGCTTACCCGTATTGCGGTTGCGGGGCGATTATCTGGCGATCATCACCCTGGCGTTCGGCGAGATTTTGCGCATGTTCCTGCAAAATTCCGGAGACTTGACCGGCGGCGCCTCGGGAATAAGCCTCATTCCCCGACCGTGGTTCTTTGGGCTCAAACTGCATCCCGCCGACGCTGCGACCTATATCTACTACATTGTGTTGGCGTTGGTCATATTAACGGTTTTCGTGGTACGACGCATTGAGGATTCGAGGGTCGGCCGCGCGCTGGAAGCCATGCGGGAAGACGAAATCGCCTGTGAGGCCATGGGCATCGATCTTGTCCGTAACAAGCTGATCACTTTCGCCCTCGGCGCATTTTGGGCCGGTATCGCGGGCGTCGTGCTCGCCGCGCAAACCACGTTCATCAACCCCGACAGCTTCACCCTTTGGGAATCGATCATCATCCTTATGGCGGTGGTTATCGGCGGTACCGGATCAATACCGGGCGTAATCGCCGGCGCGCTCCTTTTAAAGCTCTTGCCGGAGTATTTCCGCGCGCTCGCCCAGTATCGCATGTTGATCTACGGCGTGGCGATGATCGTCATCATCATTTTCAAGCCCGACGGCCTTATCCCGAGAAATAGGAAGAAATATACCTTTGCCGCGGGCGGAAACGTTGAAGGGGAGGCCTCGAAATGAGCATGGACGAGAACGTAATACTTTCGCTCGACTCCCTTTCCATGGTTTTCGGGGGCCTGCGCGCCATAGACTCCGCGAGCATGCAGGTACGCCGCGGCGAAATAACCGCCCTTATCGGGCCGAACGGGGCGGGCAAGACGACGATTTTTAACTGCATTACCGGCGTGTATAAGCCCACCTCCGGCACGGTGACGATCAACCGTGACGGAAATAGGCCGGAACGGATTCAGGGCCAAAAGCCCAACGTGATTAATAGAAAGGGTTTGGCCCGCACGTTCCAGAACATTCGCCTTTTCGGGAACATGAGCGTGCTCGAAAACGTGATGCTTGCCCGCCATAATTCCCTGAAGGCCGGCGTATTCCGGTCCATAATACGGGACCCGGGAACCCGCGAGGAAGAACGCAAGGTTATCGCAGATAGTTATGATATCCTTCGGAAGATGAACCTTCACGCCTTCGTGAACGAGACGGCGCGGAACTTGCCCTACGGGGCCCAGCGGCGACTCGAAATAGCCCGCGCGCTCGCCACCGAGCCCTTTTTGCTCCTATTGGACGAACCCGCCGCCGGAATGAACCCGCACGAAACGAAGGAACTCGAGGAAACCCTCCATATGATCAACGGGCAGGAAGGGGTTTCCATACTCTTGATCGAACACGACATGAGCCTCGTCATGAACGTTTCGGAACGAATTTACGTGCTCGACTACGGTCGCATGATCGCCGAGGGAAACCCCGCGGACATAAAGGGTAATCCGGAAGTTATCAAGGCATATCTGGGAGAATAAGATGGCGATACTGAAAGTCGATAGAATCAGCACGTACTACGGCAATATACAGGCGCTTCGCGAGATTTCGCTGAGCGTGGAGGAAGGCGAAATCGTGACGCTTATCGGCGCTAACGGCGCCGGCAAGACGACCACGTTAATGTCTATATGCGGAATTACCCCCGTGCGGGGAGGATCGGTATACCTGGACGGCCAGGACATTACCCGGCTCAACCCGAATAGCATCGTCGAGTTGGGCATCGCGCAGGTACCGGAAGGCCGGAGAATTTTCCCGCAGCTCACGGTAACGGAAAATCTCGATATGGGCGCGTTCCTGCGCAAGGATAAGGCGGGAATCAAGGCCGACATGGAAGAGGTGTTCGCCCTTTTCCCGCGACTCGCGGAACGGAGGCATCAGGCCGGCGGGACCCTTTCCGGGGGAGAGCAGCAAATGCTCGCGATCTCCCGGGCATTGATGCAGCGCCCGCGCGTTCTTTTGCTCGATGAGCCCTCATTGGGCCTCGCGCCGATTTTCGTGCAGCATATCTTCGAGATAATCAAGAAGATCAACGCGGAGCGCAAAACGACGATTTTCCTCGTAGAGCAAAACGCGCATATGGCGTTGAAAATCGCGCATAAGGGTTACGTTCTTCAGAACGGCAGGATCAAGATCGAGGATTCCGCGGAAAACCTACTCGCTAACGAAGAAGTCCGAAAGGCCTATCTCGGCATTTAAGGGTATACGGCCGACTTGGACGCGAGGCGGTATCCAGCCTGTTTCGCCTTTTTTTAGAACGCTCCCCGATTGCGCGGGAGCGTTTTTTTTTCTCGGCGCGGGATCGAAACCTGTATTATAATTTGGTTATCCAATGATTTTTACCGGCATTGAACCAACAAGCCAATCTTTGATTGGCGCAGTTTCTAGGCATTGAACCAACAAGCCAATCTTTGATTGGCGCAGTTTCTAGGAGGAACCTTACATGATCGTAGCCGACGTGATGACCCGAAACCCGCTTTATGTGCACCCGGACATGTCCGTTCCGGATGCTCGCGCTTTGATCAGGAAGGAAAAGGTCGGGAGATTGCCCGTGCTGGACCGGGAAAACCGCCTGGTGGGCATAGTCACGGAATGGGATTTGGTGAACGCGAGCCCGTCGGTGGCGACGACCCTCGATATCTATGAAATGGGCTATCTGCTCTCGAAGCTGAAGGTGGAGAAAGTCATGGAGCGGAAGGTGATAACCGTCGAGGAAGATACGGTTATCGAGGAAGCCGCGCGGATCATGGACGATAACAATATAAGCGCCCTCCCGGTAATGCGGGGCGAGGTTTTGGTCGGGATAATAACCGACGGGGATATATTCAGGATTTTCATTGAGCTATTCGGCGCCAGGCAGGAAGGCGTGCGGCTGACGGTATTGGTGCCCGAGAAACGGGGCGAGCTGCAAAACCTGACCCAGGCCATCACGAAATGCGGCGGGGATATTATCGCCCTCGCGATAAGCGACGGGGAGGACGTGACGAACCGCATGTGCATCGTTAAGGTAGCGAACGTGTCGCGGGATACCCTCCTGGCGGCGGTACAGCCGTACGCGATCAAGATCGAGGATATTCGGTAATCCCGAATCGGGGTAAGAAATTGCGAGAGCCCGTCGGCAGGTGGCCCGAGGTCTACCGTCGACGGGCTTTTTTATTTTTTGCGTTTCTTTTCCTCAGGCGGTATTTCCCATTCGACCGGTATGCTTCGGCGGTCGATTTCGGGTATTCGCACGAGATTCGGGCACCCTTGCCGGTGGATAATTATGCCGCGGCCCCGCGAAACATAGCCAATGATCGGATCGGGGGGGGCCGGCGTGCAGCAGGCGGCGAATTTGATGAGGAAATTGGTTGTGTCGCCCACGCGGATTTTCAGGACCGCCGCGTCGAACGTTCGTTCCGCGGCTTCATCCTGCGGGCTGTTGCCTTTATGGTGGGCGTATCCGGTGTGGGCAACGGTTTTTTCGGTATCGTGCGCTTCTTTTTTCTCGAAACCGCTTTGCGGCTCGTTCTCCTGCAGCCAGGCCCGAATCTTTTGCCGAGCCTTGGCCGTGTGCACGTTGTTGTATTGGTTCGCGGTTGGGTGCGCTTGGGGATGGGTAATTACTTCGACCACCTGGGTGTTCTTTAGGGCCTGGGACAGGGGAATTATCGCCCCGTCGGCCTTCGCGCCCACGATTTTCTCGCCTACCGCGGTATGGATCGCGTAGGCGAAATCGATGGCGGTGGAACCGGCTGGCAGCTCGATTACGTCGCCGCGGGGCGTGAAAACGTAGATCGAGTCGCCCAAAATCTCTGACCTGATGTTCGCGAGGAATTCCTCGTCGGTATACTGGTCGGCGGAGGCTTCCCTGAGGCTATTGATTACCGATAGCCCGTCGACGCTGACGCTGTCGCGGTTCGTTCCCTTCTTGTACAGCCAATGGCTCGCGATGCCGTTTTCGGCTACCCGGTGCATTTCATGGGTACGAATCTGGATTTCTAGCGGTTGCCCCCCGTAGCACATTACGGTTGTATGAAGGCTTTGGTAGCCGTTTGCCTTCGGCATGGCGATGTAGTCCTTGAATCGCCCTTCCAGGGGTTTCCAAACCGTGTGCACGAGACCGAGCACCGCGTAACATTCGTTCGGCGTATCGCACAGCACCCGCATCGCGAGCAGGTCGTAAAGCTCGTCAGCGGCCTTATTGCGCTTCTTCATCTTCTGATATATAGACCAAAAGTGCTTTGCCCGGGACTTCACGCTGATTCGTATGCCCGCGGAGGAGGCCGCTTTGCGAATTTCCGCCTCTGCCTGCTCGAGGTACCCGGCCCGTTCCCCCTTTTTGGACGCGACGATGGACTTGATATGGTCGAAAACCTCGCGATTGATGTACTTCAGGCTTAAGTCTTCCAGTTCGTCCTTAATGGAGGAAATACCGAGCCGGTTCGCGAGCGGGGCCCAGATATCGATGGTTTCCTGCGCTATGGAACGTTGGGTTTCCTCGGGGTATCCCTTTAGGTGCCGCATCCGGTCAAGGCGGTCGGCGAGCCGGATGAGTATGATGCGTAAATCCGCGATCATGGCGAAAAACATGCGGCGAACCGACTCGGCGCCGTGGAGGGTTTTCTTTCCGGTCTTGAGGGCCGATACCTTCGAGGTTCCGCTGACGAGGGCGGCTACGGTCTTTCCGAAGCGTGCCGTGAGCTCCTCCTCGCCTATGCCCAGTTCTTCCATGGTTCCGTGAAGGAGCGCGCAGGCGAGGCTTTCCGCGTCCAGGTTCAGCTCGGCGAGTATCTTCGCGACCCGCAGGGGATGCTCGAGAAAGGCCTCCCCGTCGCGCCTACGGGTATCTCCCTTGCGCTCGTGCATGAATTCCCACGCGGAAGCGACAAGGTCCCGTTCCCCGTCCGTGTACCAGGGAAATGCGGAAAAAAACTCGTCGAGTTTACCGGTCATCGTTCTTTCTCCCTTCCACGACGCGATCTTGTCCCTCAAGGTCCTTGTGCACGACTATATCGCAATACCCGAGGCGTTCAAAGTACGCCGCCGCCTCGGCGGCATTGTATTCGCCCGTTTCTACGAGGAGTATACCGCTCGGGGCCAGTGACGTAAGCGCAACGCTGGCCAATTGACGCACCAGGTCAAGGCCGTCCGCCCCGCCGTCCAGCGCGAGGCGCGGCTCTCCCCTGCCGTCCGAAAGGAGCGCTTCGGCGGTTTCCGTCGGGACGTACGGCGGGTTGCTGACGATTAAGTCCCATCCGCCGGCGATTGACGGTAACCCGTCCCAAAGATCGCCCTGAAGGAAGGTTACGCGGTTAGGGCCCACGAGCGCGTCCGCGTTGAGCCGCGCCACGGCAAGGGCCTCGCCGGAGATATCGGTGGCGGTAAGCCGGGCGTCTTGGCGGGAATGGGCGATCGATACGGCAACGCAGCCGGACCCGGTGCACGCGTCCAGTACCCTGGGCGGCGCGGAAGGGTTCCCGTCGCGTTCGGCGAGGCGCGTTACGGCAAGCTCGACGAGGGTTTCCGTATCCGGTTTTGGAATAAGGACGGCGGGCGATACCGAGAAGGATAACCCCCAGAATTCCTTACTGCCCACGAGATAGGCGACCGGAATTCCGCCGGCGCGACGCTCCACGTCGGCCCAAAAGGCGCTTTCCGCGTCGCCGAGTTCGGTCTCTCGGTGGGCTAAGAGGTACGAGCGCGAGACGCCCAGCCGATGGCAGAGGAGTAAATCAGCGTCGAGTCCGGGGGTGCCAAAGCGGGCGGACCCGCTTGCGTCGGCCCGCGTAAGGCGTTCAACGGCGCGGGCGCGGGCTTCAAGGACGGTCATGGCGCGGCCGTTCAGCCCGCTTGGGCTTTAAGCTGTTCTTCGCGGGCGGACATGGCCAGGGCCTCGACGAGTTCCCCTATGTCGCCCTGCATGACGAGATCCAGCTTGTAGAGGGTGAGATTGATTCGGTGGTCCGTGAGCCGGTTCTGCGGAAAATTATACGTGCGTATGCGCTCTGAGCGGTCTCCCGATCCGACCTGGCTCTTTCGGTTGGCGGCGCGTTCCGCGTTCTTTTTATCCTCTTCCAGCTCGAAAAGCCGCGTACGGAGGACGCGCATGGCCTTGGCCTTGTTTTTGATCTGGCTTTTTTCGTCCTGACATATGACCACGAGGCCGGTTGGCAAGTGGGTGAGCCGTACCGCCGAATCGGTGGTATTGACGCACTGACCGCCCGGGCCGCCCGCGCGCATTACGTCTATACGGAGGTCTTCCTGGCGAATGGTAATCTCGGTCTCTTCGGCTTCGGGGAGAACGGCGACCGTTACGGCGCTGGTGTGGATCCTGCCGGAAGCCTCCGTCGCGGGGACGCGCTGTACCCGGTGAACGCCCGATTCGTATCGGAGGCTTCCGTACACGTATTTTCCCGAAATGGAAAAGGTGATTTCCTTGTATCCGCCGAGGCCGGTTTCGTTAGAGGAGAGTACTTCGTATTTCCATCCCTTGGTTTCGGCGTAACGGGCGTACATGCGGTAAAGGTCAGCCGCGAAGAGCGCTGCTTCCTCGCCCCCCGTTCCGCCACGAATTTCCATGATAATGTTTTTTTCTTCCATGGGGTCGGGCGGTATGAGGAGGAATTTGAGCCGTTCCTCGCTGGCCGGGAGCGCGATCTCAAGTTCCCGCAGCTCTTCCTTCGCCATTTCCCTAAGGTCGTGATCGTCGGTTTCCTGGGCAAGGGCGCGCGTTTCCCGTATGCCTTCTTCTATTTTCACGTAGTTTTCGTATTCTTCCATGAGGCTAGACAGGTAGGCATGCTCGCGCATGGTGTCCTTGTAGCGCGCCGGGTCGCGGACGAGGTCGGGATTCTGTATTTCCGTTTCCAGCTCCATAAAGCGGGCCTTGAGGCGTTGTAATCTATCGTGCATCGGTTTCCTTACGGGAAAATATAACAGAACGGGAGAGGGCTTTCAATTACCGCGCGGTTCGCTCGGCTCGCCCGATTCGCGCGGTTCGCGAGCGGGATTCGGAACCCGCCGCCTGCAGATCAGCCTTTTTTCAGGGCCACGTTGGCGCCGTCTTTGGGCGCGCGCTTTCGGTTTCCGCCGGTAATGGCCTTTCCCTGCCCCTGCGGCGTTTCGTCATGGGGCAGCGTTTTGGTTCTCGGCTGCCTGGAGGGATGGGGGCGTGCGTCCACGCTCGGGCGCGTTTTTATTTTTGCGCCGTTGGCCTCCGCAGCCCGCGGGGGGGTCAGGGATTGGGTTTTCGCGCTTCCGGGCCGTATCGCTCGGTAACCGGCGTCTGGCCCGACGGGCGTCTTTTTCGCGGCGGCCTTTGCCCGCTCGGACGCCCGCGCGGGAGGCTGGAAGAAGCCGAAGAGGCTACCGCACAATCCTCCGGCGAGGTGGGCGAATTGGGATATATCGTCGCCCTTGAAGGCGTTGAGGATTTCCTTGCCGAGATACAGGATAACGATGAGGATGAACGTGAGGGGCACGTCGTCCTTCCCGTGGTTGGTGAAGGAGGCGAGCAGTATCATCATGAAGACCACGCCCGAGGCTCCCAGGAGCGGGTGGGGAAAAAAGCAGGCGTTGAGCACGCCCGTCACGAAACCGGTTACCGCGATCATGAGGGCCATGGTCAGGGACCCGTAGGTCTCCTCGAGCATCGGCCCCAGAAGCAGGATGTAGGCGAAGTTGTTGATCAGGTGGTTCCAATCCGCGTGGCCCGCGATATGGGTGAATAACCGAAGATAGTCCAGGGGATTCAGGAGGTCGAAACTGACGGCGTCTGGAACGGTGAAAAAGGCCCGCGTCAGCCCGTGAAGGGCCGAGCCGTCGAGGAAAACCACGAGCGAGCAGAGGAAGGCGTAGGTGAGGGTAGTCGGGGCGTTATACTTTATCCGCATAGGTAATCTTTACCGGGCAGTGGTCGGAGCCCATGACGTCCGAGAGTATGGTCGAGGTAGCGACGCGGTCCATAAAGCCGGGATTCACGCAGGCGTAATCGATCCGCCACCCTACGTTTTTTTCCCGGGCGTGGAAGCGGTAGCTCCACCAGGTATATTGCTTCGGCTCCGCGCAAAAGGCGCGGAAGGTATCTATATAGCCCGCGCCTATGAAGGAGTCCATCCAGGCGCGCTCTTCGGGCAGGTACCCCGGGTTCTTTTCGTTGCTTTTGGGATTCGCGAGGTCGATCGGTTTATGGGCGACGTTGTAGTCCCCGCAGAGAATCACGTTCCTGCCCGAGGCGACGATGCGGTCGCACTCTTCCCTGATGGCCGCGTTGAACTCGAGCTTGTAGCCGAGCCTCGCCCCCGCGTCCTGCGAATTGGGGAAATAGGCGGAAATGATATCGGCTTCGGGGAAGCTCGCGATAGTCACGCGCCCCTCGTCGTCGAACTCGCTCGCGCCGAGTATGCGTACGTCGTCGGGCTCGATCCTGCTATAGATCGCGGTCCCGGAATAGCCCGCCTTTTTGGCGGAACTCCACCAGGACTTGTAAACCGTCCCGGCGAAGGCCGGCTCGGCGAGCTCGGCGGCGACTTGGCCCTTATGGGCCTTCGTTTCCTGCAGGCAGAGCACGTCGGGAAGTTCCCTCGAAAGCCAATCCAATAAGCCCTTTTTCTCCGCGGCGCGGATGCCGTTCACGTTCCAGGATACCACCGATTTCATGGCCCTATAATGACACGCCGGGACCGCTTCGCGCAAGGCTTATTGCTGTTGTTTCCCCGCCGGATTTGCAGTATTTTTATAGCGTATGGAATTCATGAACGGAACCGAAAGCAAGACCGGCCTATCCGAAGACTTGCGCGAACCCGAGCATTTTCGGGTCATACTCCTCAACGACGACTTCACGAGCAAGGAATTCGTGATAGCCGTGCTCATCGCGGTATTCCACAAGAGTCAGGAAGACGCCTGGAGAATAACGGAAGACGTTCACAAAAAGGGACGGGGCGTGGTGGGGTCGTATACCTACGACATCGCGGCGACCCGTTGCGTTCAGGTGCACGAGGCAGCCCGCTCCAACGGGTATCCCCTTCGGTGCGTAATGGAGAACCAGTGAAAATCAAGATAAGCGGCGCCGTGCAGAAGGTGCTTGACCAGGCCTGGACCGACGCGAGAACCCGGGGCCACGAATACGTAACTCCCGAGCACGTGTTGCTCGCGGCGCTCGACCATCCTCCCGCCCTGAAAATGCTCGCCCTTTGCGGCGCGGACATCGCGTATATCCACGACAGCGTGGACGAGTATCTCCGAACGAACATGCCCGTCATGACGAGCCGCGAGCCCCTGCAGACCGTCGGGTTTCAAAACGTGTTCCAGCGCGCGGTGATTCACTGCGAGAGCGCGGAAAAGCCCGTTTTAGAGTTAAGCGATATCTTGGTGAGCCTTCTCGACGAGGACCGCAATTACAGTTCCTATTACCTGAGGCGCGGCGGGCTTGATCGGCTTATGCTCCTCGAGGTGATAAGCCACGGGGGAATTAACGAGGACGAAAAATACCCGGAGGGCATGGACGCGGAAATCGGAACCGACGACGGCCTTTTCGATTCTAACGCCGACGGGGCCCCTCCCGGGGAGCTCTTTTCCGGCGGACTATTCAACCCCGGCCGGTCTGACGGAATGCCGCGCGGCGCCGCCGACGGCGCGGGAGAAAACGGCCCCGACGGGGATGGAACCCCCTCTCAGGCCGAACAGGGGCCGTCCGACGCCGCGTTTGGCGACCAGGGCAAGCAAAAGCAGGGAAAGAAGAGCTTCCTGGAGCGGTACGCCGTGGAGCTTACGGCCCTGGCGCGGGCCGGGACACTGGAGCCCCTTATCGGCCGGGCCGAGGAAATTGAGCGCACCGTTCAGGTATTGTGCAGGCGCATGAAAAACAATCCCATCCACGTGGGCGACGCGGGGGTGGGCAAAACCGCGATTACCGAGGGACTCGCGCAGAGAATCGCCTCGGGCGACGTGCCGGAGCTCCTTTCGGGATACGAGGTGTACAGCCTTGACATGGGAGCCCTCGTCGCTGGCACGAAATTCAGGGGCGACTTCGAGGAGCGGATCAAGCGGGTAACCGAGGAGCTGCTCAAGAAGAAAAAGGCCATACTTTTCATCGACGAGATACATACCCTGGTCGGGGCCGGCTCGTCGGGCGGCGGGACACTGGACGCCTCAAACCTTCTCAAGCCCATGCTCACCTCGGGAAAGATCCGCTGTATCGGCTCGACCACGTACGAGGAATACAATAAGTATTTCGAGAAGGACCATGCCCTCTCGCGGCGGTTTCAGAAGATAGATATCGTGGAGCCCTCGGTGACCGATACCATCGCCATCCTTCACGGCCTGAAGCGTAGGTATGAGGATTTTCACGCGGTAACCTATACCGACGAGGCCATAGAACAGGCGGTGAAGCTGTCCGACCAGTACATTACCGAGCGGCGGTTGCCCGATAAGGCCATAGACATAATCGACGAGGCGGGAGCCAAGGCCCGTATCCTCGCCGGACCCAGGCCGATCGATTCGGAGAGCGCCGTTACGGGCGGCGACGCGATAAACGGCGAAAGCTCGACGGCCCCCGATCGCGTCATTCCCGTAGTAGACCGCGCGCTTATCGAGACCGTTGTCGCGAAGATCGCGCGCATTCCCGAGCGAACGGTTACCACCAACGAAACGGAGCGGCTGCGCGAGCTTGAGTCCGTTCTTTCCGGGGCGATATTCGGCCAAGACGCCGCGATCAAGGCGGTTTCCAAGGCGGTCAAGCGGTCTCGCGCGGGGTTCCGCGCCCCGGGCAAGCCCGTGGCCAATTTCCTCTTCGTGGGCCCGACCGGCGTGGGGAAAACCGAGCTTGCCCGCACCCTTGCCGGCGAACTCGGGGTGGCCATGCACCGTTTTGACATGAGCGAATACCAGGAGAAGCACACGGTGAGCCGCCTCATCGGTTCTCCGCCCGGCTATGTCGGATTCGAGGAGGGCGGCCTTTTAACCGACGCCGTGCGGAAAACGCCCCACGCGGTCGTCCTTTTGGACGAGATCGAAAAGGCCCATCCCGACATCTTCAATATCCTGCTCCAGATTATGGATTACGCGACGCTCACCGACAATCAGGGCCGAAAGGCCGATTTCCGGAACGTGATACTCATCATGACGAGCAACGCGGGCGCCCGCGACATCGGGAAACCCATGATCGGCTTCGGCGGCCGGGAAATTTCCGACGAGGCCGTAAACGAGGCCGTGGACCGCACCTTTACGCCGGAATTCCGCAACCGATTGGACGCGGTAGTCCGATTCAGTCACCTTTCGGCCGAGGTTATGGAATCCATCGTTCGGAAGGAGCTCGATGCGGTACGGGATCGCCTGTCGGATAAAGGCGTTTCCCTGGAGACCACGCCCGAGTCGGTGGCGCTCATCGCCCGGCTGGGGTATTCGCCGGAGTTCGGCGCCCGAAACGTGGCCCGGCTCGTGGAAGACCTGATCACCACGCCCTTGGTCGATATGGTGCTCTTCGGGGACCTTTCTTCGGGCGGAACCGCTCGGTGCGAAGCCGTGCTCGAAAACGGAACCGAGACCGTCCGCGTCTCTCCCGTCGCATAAGGAGCGTCCGTGCGCCGCTGTAGGGAATACGACTCGGAAAGCCGGTGCGACCCCGATTTTCCGTACCTGGACATAGACGATCGATTCGAATTTCCCGATCCCGAGGAGACGCAGGGAACGGTAGTGGCCGTGGGAGGGAACCTTTCCCCGGGCATGCTCGTTTCCGCCTATACCCAGGGTATCTTTCCCTGGTTTAACGAGGAAGATCCCCTGTATTGGCAGTCTCCCGACCCGCGTTTCGTCATATTGCCGGAAACCTTCCATATCCCCTCGCGTTTGGGCCGCACCATGAAGGCGTCTCGGGTGTCCGTGAAAACCGATACTGCCTTCGACCGCGTTATTCGATACTGCTCCGCCGTCGCCCGACCCGGCCAGGACGGGACGTGGATAACGGACGATATGATCGCCGCGTACGCGGAGCTGCATCGGGAAGGGTTGGCCCACTCGGTGGAAGCCTGGATAGACGGCGATTTGGTGGGCGGCCTTTACGGCGTGCGCCTGGGGCCGGTGTTTTTCGGCGAATCCATGTTTACCCGGGTTCCCGACGCGGCAAAAATCGCCTTCGTTACGTTCGCTACGCGTTTCTTCGGCGACCTCGGCGGGAAAATGATCGATTCTCAGGTATACACCGATAATATGGCGCGTTTCGGCGGGACGAACATATCGCGCACCGCGTATCTTCGAAAACTGAACGCGTTATTGGCTGACTCGCCCCTTTCCCGCGGCCTGTGGCGCCCCGATTTGCTCAGTTCCTCGGGGGCGTAAACTTGTACCCGATGCCGCGAACGGTGTGAATGTAGCGGGAAACGTCCTTGACGTCGCCGAGCTTTTGCCTCAGCCTCGCCACGTGCACGTCGATGGTTCTCGTTGTAATCTCCGAATCGTATCCCCAAACGGTATTCAACAGCTCCTCCCGCGACACGATGGCGTCCGCGTGGCGGTACAGGTAATCCAACAGTTTGATTTCCTGGGCGGAAAGGGCTGATTCGTCCCCTTTCAGGGAGATGTAGCCGCGCTTTAGATCGATGACGAGGTCCCCGTTTACCCGTTCCGCGCCGGTGTCGTAGGCGTGGGCCGACGCCTCGGCGCGACGGAGCAAGGCCTGTATGCGGGCTATCAGTTCGGCCATATCGAAGGGCTTTCCGAGGTAATCGTCCGCTCCGAGCCTGAGTCCCGTAACCCGGTCGGAAACCTGTCCCCGCGCGGTGAGCATGAGAATCGGCTTGATTATCCCCGCGGCCCGCAGGGATTCGCAAATGGCAAACCCGTCCTTTCCGGGAAGCATAACGTCCAGCAGTATCAGGTCATGGTTTCCGTTTCGCGCGATCGCCTCGCCGGCGATCCCGTCGGGACAGGATTCGAATTCGAAGCCCTCGGCCGCAAGCCGGTCCCCGACCGTGAGAATAATGCCCGCTTCATCCTCGATCATCAGTATCTTCGCGCCCATATCATTCTCCTTCGCCGAAAGCGCGCGAATCCCCGTCGGTTTGGGCGGTCGCATCGGGTTTCGCCGCGGGGAGGGTAACGATGAACGTGCTCCCGGCGTTCGGCTTGCTTTCCACGGCTATCGCGCCCCCGTGGAGGGTTACGATTCTCCTGACGAGGTTCAAGCCGATTCCGTTTCCCGGGATCTGGTTGGTAACCGCGTACCGCCCGCGTACGAACGGCTCAAAAATGGCCTTTTTTTCCTTTTGCGATATTCCGGGCCCCTTGTCCCGTACCTTAACGGTAACGGTTTCGCCGCGTTTTCGCCCCGTTTTCGCTTCCGAGGCGGACGCGAGTATCCCCATGTATTTGCCCTCGCCCGCGTGGCGCAACACGTTCTGCGCGAGGTTCCTGAATACCGATTCCAGGGCGATTCTGTCGCCCTCCACCCAGATATCTTCCTTGGGAAGGCTCACCTCCGTCCTGAACCCGTTCAATTGCCGCTCCTCCTCGGTAAAGCGAAGGGCGGATTGGATCAGGTCGGCGACGGTTATGCGCTCCGGCTTCGTTCGGGTAACGGAATTGGTGTTCGAATAAAGGAGAAAATGCTCGATCGAGGCGCCGAGCCGGACCGCTTCCTTGCGAATCATCGTGCCGTACTGCTCCGCCTTGCGCTGGTCCCGAATTAGCCCGTCGGTCAGGTTTTGCGCGGCCGAGGAAATGACGGCCAGCGGGGTTTTCAGCTCGTGGGTCACGGTGGCGATAAACTCTTGCTGGCTTTTCGCCAGGCGGATCGATCGCCGGTTCGCCTCGACGAGGACGATCATGACGGCTACCAGGAGCAGTACCACGCCGAAACTCAATACGGCGTTCTGAACGGTGGCGCGGCGGGACAGGGCGGCGAGCGAGGCGTCGCGGTTGGCGATTTGCAGCCGGATATTCCGGAATAATTGGGGCGGCACGTCGCCGGGGGGCATCGATTCGTCGATTTTCACGCGCTGTTTGACGATCGAGAATACCTCAACGTAGTCTCCGTCGATCCGCTGGAGCCGTAGGGAAGGCCCCTGCTCGAACGAGGGCAACTCAAACTGCCCGAACAGGGGAACGTCCAAGTCCACGCGGGCGAAAACCGGGTCATTCGGGTTTCCGTTGGAGGTCCACAGAATTTCGCCCGTCTGGGAATCGAGTACCCGGAAGGCGTAGGCCTCGGCGTGTCCCAGCGTTTCCTCGGCGAGGGAGGGGATTACCCGCGATCGCAAAACCCCTTTGTCCAAGCCGCAGAGCATGAGGGCGTTCTTGCGGGTTCCGACGTCCACGGGCAATAGGAGGAAGGTTTCCAGGGGCGAATCGACGATTCGGGCGTTGAAGAAGGCCCGTTGGTCAGAATCGCCGTCGGGGAAATAAAACGCTTCGGGAAGGGCCGCGGGGACGAACGAGGCGCCGTTCCATTTTTTCGCGTCACCGTCGGAGCCGCCCATAAAATACAGCTCGGAAAGGAGCGCCGGCTCGGCGGAATAGTAATTCCAAAAATCCATCCGCTCGCCGATCACGGAGTCCACGGCTTTGGGGTCGGAAACGCGAATGCGGAACACCGAGGGCAAATAGTAGAGTTCTTCCTTAATGCGCTTGGAGAGGGTTTGGGCCCCGTCTATCATGCGGGCCTCTATCCTCGCCTTATCGCGTACCTGGAGCTCTTCCAGCCAGTTAAACTGGTTCCACGCGAGCATGCCCAGCGCCGGTATCGTGATCCCGATGATTATCCATAAAAAAGGCAAATTTCTTCTCACGCCTTAATACTACCGCATTTTTACGCGCCTGTAACAATAGCGGGGCTTTCCCGCCCCCCATTTTACACGCCTGTAACACTCCTTTTTTTCCGTTGCCCTATCCTTAGGTTAGGAATTGGTAAGGAGAATAAAATGCCGAATACCCAGTTGATTTTCGATTCTGACCGTAAGGCCGCCCCCTCCCCGGGCGGGCGGAAAAAAGGCAAGGCCCTTTTGCCTATGGCGATAATTGCCGTCATCGCGGCCGCCGCCGCCTTGGTCTGGCTGATCGCGCCCAAGAATTCGGGCGAGGCCTTCACGTTAAAGCTGTGGAACGAGGCGCCCGTTTCCGTCGCGACGATCCGTAACGCCGTATCCTCCGCCGGCACCGTCGAGCTGCGGGACAAGGAGACCCTGCTCTCCCCCGAAACCTCGCAGGTTTCGGCCGTGTACGTGAGCGAGGGCGATACGGTGAAAAAGGGCCAGGCTATCGCCCAACTCGTTACCGCCGACCTCGATTGGCAGCTCGTGGTGGCCCAGGCCTCCCTCGACGAGATTCTCCGGGCCGCGACCATGACCGATACGCAATTCGGCTTTACGACCCGGCAGCAGGATATCGCGATTAAGACCGCGGAGCGGAACCTGCAAACCGCCAAGGATACGCTGGAGCAAACCCAGGGGCTTTTCGACCGCGGCATCGCCTCACTGAGCGAGCTGACCGTCGCGAAAAACAACGTCGCGGACGCGAGCGATTCCCTCGATCTCGCCCGCCTCGCGCTGGAGCAGTCGAAGGCCCAGCACGATATCGATCTTTCTAACCGGGCGAGCACGGTGGAGCAAAAGCAAAAGACCATTGCCGACCTCAAGGCGTCCATTGCCGCCTGTACCGTCAGGAGCGGAATGGACGGCAGGGTGTATACCCTTTCCATCGCGGCGGGCGACCGCGTTTCCGAGTATTCCGCCGTCGCCGTCATAGCGAATCCCTCCGATCTCCAGGTCGGGATCGACGTGGCGGAAAACCGGATCGGCGAGGTGCGGGTGGGAAACCCGGTGGCCATCACCGTAGGCGATACCGTAAGCGCTGGAAAGGTCACGTCGATATCGAGCTCCGCGACCTCCTCCTCTTCGTCGTCGACCTCGACGGTCCGCGTGGTATCCGATTTCGCCGAGGTTCCCTCCAACGCGATCGTGGGCGGATCGGTTTCGGCGGAGATCGAGGTAGGGGTAATCCAAAACGCGCTGACCCTGCCGCGCGGCCCCTATCTGTCGAGCGGAAACTACTCGGCGGTGTACGTCATCGACGGGGATACCGCGGCGAAGAAAACGGCGACCTTCGGCGTCACCGACGGCAACGCCATACAGGTTCTCTCCGGTTTAAAAGAGGGTGACCGCGTAATAACGTCGGCGTACCAGGAATTCATACACCTGGCCCGCATAAATCTGGCGAAATAAGGGAGAAAGACGATCATGATCCATTTAGAAGGCATTAGCAAATATTGGGACAAGTCGGCCAACGCCGAGGGTTCGGAGCGCGTGTGGGGCCTGCGTGACGTGGACCTCGATATAGCCCGGGGCGAATTCGTGACGATAATGGGCCCGTCGGGCTCGGGAAAGTCGACCCTCCTGCAGATACTCGGGCTATTGGACTTGCCGAGCGAGGGGAAATTCTCGCTGGAGGGACAGGACGTGATGGGCCTCTCAGACAAGGAACTCGCCCGGGTCCGGAACCGCTTTTTCGGGTTCGTTTTCCAAAGCTTCCACCTCTTGCCCGAGCTGAACGCCCTTGAAAACGTTCAGCTTCCCATGACCTACGCGGGGATACCCGCGAAACAGCGGAGCGAGCGCGCCGGCGAGCTTTTGGAAAAGGTTGGCCTCGGCCACCGCCTGACCCACCATCCCCGCGCCATGTCCGGCGGCGAGCAGCAGCGCGTCGCCATCGCCCGGGCCCTCGCCAACGATCCCGGCTTCCTCTTCGCCGACGAGCCGACGGGAAACCTCCCCTCGGAAACGGGCCGGCAGATCATGGATATCATTCGGGACCTTAACGCGGAGGGCATGACCATCATCATGGTTACCCACGACGACAATCTCGGCAAGATGGGCTCGCGGTGCCTGCGCCTCGCCGACGGCCGCATTCTCGGGTAAGGGGGAAGCGATGAACGCCCTATCCTTAAGCGCGCGGTATATCCGCTCGCGTAAACTTGAATCGGCGCTGGCCCTTACGGGAATCGCGCTCGGCGTGGCGACCTTGGCCGGCACGCTTTCCCTGGTCTCCAGCTACCGGAAGTATTTCGACGAATTCTCCAGCTCGCCCCAGGCACGCCAGGTGACCGTCCGTCAGGCGACCCGCACGAGAAGCCAGAGCGACGAGCCCGCGGTCCTCATCGGCGCGACGGAGATCGAGAATATCGAATTTACCGCGGACGACGCCGCGCAGGCCGTCGCGGAGACCGATAACGTGGAAAGCTATTACCAAGCGGAGTTCAGGAGCTTCAATACCGCCGCCAGCAGCTCCCAGTCGGGCGGCTTCGGCGGTCCGGGCGGCTTCGGCGGGCCGATGATGGTCGCCACGCCCCGGACCACAGGCGCTTCGGGAGGCGCCGCTTCCGGCTCCGCTAGCGGAGCCGCCCCGGGGGCATCCTCCGGAGCGGCCGATTCTGGAGGTCCCGGCGGCGATATGGCCCCTCCTGAGGGCGATATGGCGCCTCCCGACGGCGACATGCCCCCGCCGATGATGGAGCAGCAACAGGAGATAGACGCCACCCTGGAAAAGCCCACGATGGAAGAACTGCCCGGCGCCATGGTTTCAGGCGGCTTCTTTCAGACCTATCGCCTTACCGCCCGGTACGGCGACGTGCTCTCCGATTCCGCCACCGGTTCCGCGGCCAACGGGGCGGTGATCGGTTCGGGCGTCGCGAAGAAGCTGTACGCGAGCGTAAGCGATCCCGCCAAACTCGTGGGCATGAAGCTTATCCTGAACAACCAGTCCTACACGATAGTCGGCGTGCTCGCCGAAGATCCGTGGAACAGCTCCGGCCGGAACGTGTCATTTAACGATATGGTGTTCGTTCCCACGATGGAGCTTCGCTTCGGCGCCGCGCGCCGGTCCCGCTTCCGTGAATTGAGTTTTTCCGTTCCCGTAACCGGCGACCCCGCCCAGGCGGCGATCGAGCTGGAACGGTTTTTCGACGCGAAGTACGGCGAGGGAGCGGTCGTCGCCGAAGCCAACCTGGATACCTTCCGGTCCGAAGTGACCAAGCGGGAGCGAATCCTGAGCCTTATGGCGATCCTAGCCGCCGCCAGCGCCCTAACCGCCGCGATTAACCTCTTCAACCTGATGACGAGCCGGGTCGTGCGGCGGAGGCGGCCCATCGCGATCATGCGGGCCATAGGCGCGTGGAATATGCGGGTGTTCGGCCAAATCATGGTCGAGGCCGCGGTGATCGGCGCTTCGGGCGCGGTTTTGGGCCTCGCGGTATCGCCGTTGGTGGTCGGCGTTCTCGGCCGCATGCTGGAAAACAATTCCTCGGGTCAGAGTATCCCCGTTTCGGTGAACCTCCCGGTCCTGACGGCCGTCGGTTTCGGGGCGCTCCTTGTCTCGCTTCTGTTCGCCGCGATTCCCGCCCGTTCGGGGTCCCGGCTCGTGATTACCGACGCCCTGCGCTCGGAATAAGGGGACTTATATGGTAAAGCGAATGTTCTGGAGATGGTATCGGGTGGTCATGACGCATCCGGTGCGCAATCTTCTACTCATACTGACCACCGGCATAGGAACGGGCGCCCTCGCCCTGTCCATGCAGACCACCGCGCGCTTGGACCGGCTCGTCCGGGAAACAACGGGCGGGGCTGAAAAGCGTATCGTGATAGCCAACGCGGAAATCGGCGCGGACGGGGACCTAGACTGGACCATGCCCTTTCAGTTCGACGCCTCCTACCGCGAGACCATCGCCTCCGATATCCGGGGCGTGAAGGCCGTCTCGATCGTGAATAACATGCCCATGGACCAGATACAGGTGAACAATCAGTACTGGAAGCCCTCGGGCGTGCTGGGGACGGACGATGCGTACGACGACGTGATGGGCCTGACCCTGACGTCGGGAACTTTTCTTTCGGCCGAAAACGTAACAAACCGCGATAAGGTGCTGGTAATCTCGGCACGGGCGGCGAAGACCCTCTTTGGCGGGGCCGAGGCCGCCCTGGGTCAGACCGTCGCGGTGGACAACGGCTTTCGGATGTTCACCCGCGAGGTCGCCGGCGGTTCGGGGGCCAACGCGGCGCGGCGCGTGTCGCCCTGGAGCAATTACGTCGTTATCGGCGTGTACGAGGACCCGACCCGCTTCGAGGCGGAGAACTTCGGGATCGAGGATTATCTCATGCCCTATACCTCGCTCCTGCCGAGCGGCATGAACTTCGCCATGCCGGTTCGCATGTTCGTCGCCCGGGTGAGCGGCACCACCGTGGCGAACGTCGAGTCCGCCATACGCGCCCGGCTCGACGAATTGACCGGCGGCCAGGTGAAGCTCGCCGCGTGGGAGGGGTCCCCGAATAGCCCCGGGATATCCACCATAGATAAGGCGAGACAGTCGCTGAACGACCTGTCGCTGGTCACTTCCGGCCTCGGCGTGCTGATCCTGATTATAGCCGCGTTCGGCATCGTCTCGGGCCTCCTCGTGGACGCCGCGGACCGGGCCAAGGAAATCGCCCTGAAGCGCGCCCTGGGCATGACGGTCTACCAGGGCACGGCCGAGCTTTCAGGGCGCAGCATGGTGCTAGCCGGAGCCGGCGGCCTTATCGGTCTTGCCCTCGCGACTGCCCTTTCCCTGCCCATGAGGGAAATTCTCGTACCGTATCTCGATGCCCTGGGCATCAGTTCCGGCGACCTTACCTCGCGCCTCTTCGAGTTCCGCACCGTATTGGCGCCCGTCGCGGCCCTGGTTCTCGCCTTCCTCTTTAGTCTATTGCCCGCGGCCCGCGCCGCCGGCTCATCGATCGTCGAGGGCTTGAAGGAATAGGAAACGAGCCCGGCCGGCAATCGGCCTCGGCGGGGTAGCCTCGGCGCGCCCTTGGAGCCCCGCCCGCTTCTCGGATAAGGAACCCATTATGGCAACACGCACTCTCGTTCGCATCACGATCGGCCGCGCGGCGGGTAACGGAAGGCTCCGTACCCGTCTGACGGAAGAAACCGCCGGCTCCGGGGCCATACGCGCCCTCGCCTTCGCGGCCTTGGCGGCCTTGGCGCTGTTCTTCCCTGCCGCCGTTCACCCCGTGACCCTGGCCGACGCGATGAACGCCGCCCTGGAAAACGACTCATCCCTGGCCGACGCGAGAAGCAACCTCGTCATCGCCCGGAATAGCCTGGCGAAGGCGGCCGCGCCCTACGGCTCAAGCCTCTCGCTCTCCGCTTCCGCGAAGGGCTCCGCGGGAACCGAATCCGTCCCCGCGCCCGGAGGCGCTTCCCCGTCGGGAATAACGAAATCGGTAACCGCGAGCCTGTCGGTTCCCCTGGCGAAGTGGCTTACCGTCGCCCTTTCGGGCTCCACCGACCTTGAAACGAACGGGGCGAGCCTATCCCTCTCGCTTTCTCCCTTCGCCAAGGCCGACTCGCAGGCGGAAACCGCCTGGCAAAAGGCCGTCATTCAATCCGAAAGCGCCGTGCGCCAGTCCATGCTCTCCGTTCGCCGGGAATACCGCGCGGTTCTCACGGCCAAGGCAGAGTACGCGGCCCGCGCCGCCGCCGTGACCACGGCCCGGAACGCCCTTTCAAAAATCCAGTATCTCGTGGAGCTCGGCAAGGAACGCAAATCCGACGAGATCAGCGCCTATTCGGACCTGATGGACGCCCAGGGCGGACTGGACGCCGCCGAGAACAATCTCGCGACGGCCGTACAGAACCTAAACCTCCGAACCGGCCTCGACATTACCGCCGACGCGGAATTGGAAGCCCTTGACCCTTCCGCGGAGCGAACCCTCGCCGACGAAGACGCCTGGTACGCTCGTTCCGCGGAAATCCGTCTCGCGAGGCTCGCCCTGCGGTCGCAAACCGAGGGAACCGCCTCGGCGGTTTCCCTCCCGGACCTCTCGATCGGGACTTCCGTAGACGACGCGAAGAACTGGAGCGTATCGGCAAAGATCAGCGTTTCGCCGGACGTATTCTTCCAAAAGACCAAGTCGAGCGCCGACGAGTCCCTCGCGATCCAAAAGCGCTCGTTCGAGACGACCGAGCGGAACGTGAGGACCGCCTACGCGAACCAGGCCTCGGCCCTCGCCATGGCGCGGCGGAATTACGAGAACGCGCGGCGGTTCGTGGAATCGGCCCGGCTTTCGGAAACCGAGACAAGGCTCCTTTTGGAGCGGGGCGAGGCGGCGCAGGCGGCGCTGGACAGCGCGACGGAAAAAATGCTTTCCGCCGAATACCAGCTCGCCAAGGCCGCCGAGTCGCTCGAAAACGCCCGAGACCAGCTCGATATGGCGTGGCAGCTTTCGGCAGAATAAGGGCGCGTCACGCCGGCCCTATTCGCCTTCCGCGGGCGCGTTTGCCTGCCACTGGTTCAGTATCCAGATGATATTGTTGTCGATAAGCTTGAGGGGAACGCCGCAGGAGCGGCACCGGAACCGGCCGTCCTCGCCGAGGGTTTCCTTGCCGCAGCCGATGCAGAGCACGGTCTTGCATTGCGGGCAGGTTCCGGCGGGCAGATCGTCGGGGGGTTGCGCGGTCAGGTGGAGCGAACCTTGGGGGGGTAAGTCCTTGGGTACCCGCCAGCGGCGTCCGCAGGCCGAACAGCCGAAGGATACGGTGCTTTTTTCGAGTATTTCCTCCTCGAGGGCCCGAATCCGTTCCCCCGAGTCTACCGCCTCAAGGCGGGCGCGCACTTCCTCCGCCTTGGCGGGTCGGTTCGTGGCGAGATACACCGCGCTCAGCTCGTACAGGAGGTCGGGGTCTTCCGGAAATTCCGAAAGCCCCTGCTGCAGGGCCACCTCGCTTCGCGTAAATTCCCCCTTTCGGGAGGCGAGATAGCTTATGAGTTTATACAGCCTCGGCGAGCTCGCGTAATCCAGGGCACGGCCCAAAAGATCGTCCGCCTCGTTCAGGTAATTCAGCTCTATGCAATTCGCCGCCCGATCCGCGAGTAAGTCGGGATCGTAGGGACTGCGCTTTTGCGCGCGTCGGTACCATTCGTCCGCCTCCTCGTGGCGGCGGTCCTCCACCAGGAGATTGGCCCCGGCGCGGAGAAAGGCGGCGTCGTTTTGGTCGAACCGGGAAAGGGCCGCGTCGAGCCGGCCGAACCGCCGTTCCACCTCGGCGTAATTCACGATCACGTCCCGTTCTTCGGGGAGAAGCCTGAGCGCCTCGGCCGCGTGGGCCGCCGCCGACCCTAGATCGTCGCGGCTCAGGGCGCGAAGGGCGGCGAGATTGTGTACCCACCCGTTCTCCGCTCCCGTCTCGAAGGCCCCGTCCATTTCCTCGTCGCAGGGAAGGCCCGCGAAGAAGAGGGTTTCCGCCAGGCGGAATCGGTAGGGCCCGTATTCGGGCTCCCGTTCAACGGCCTTCCGGAACGCCTCGATCGCCTTGGCCGTCTTGCCCCGTTCCGAGAGGAGCATGCCGTGCAGATACCAAACGCCCGAATCCTCGGAGCCTGCCTTGATGGCCTTATCCAGCGCTTTCTCGGCCCGCTCATGATTGCCGCGTCCATACTCGAATTTTCCCTCAAGGGCGAGTACCCGCGGGTCCTTCGGCGCCAATTCCCTCAAGGAAACGAGAAGCTCTCCCAGGTCGTCGTAGGCGTTGGTCCCCAGGAATACGTTTCCCGCCTCGAGCCAGGCTTCCGTCGCGCGGTCGGTATTTCCGCCGTCCTTCCACTCCGCGCCGGCGTTTCGGCGGAATATGCCCTGGTCCGGGGTTAAGGCCGCCGCCCGCTCGTACGCTTCCGCCGCGGCCTCGCTTTCTCCCCGCCAATGGCACAGGTGGCCTTCCAAATTGGAAAGAAACGGCGAATCCTCGATCCCCGATCGCTCAAGGGTTCCGAGAAGGGTTTCCAGTTCCGGGAATCGGTTTTGAAGGTAGAGAATGCCCCCCAGTTCCGCCGCCGCGCTCAGGTTCCCGCTTTCGAGGGCCAGGGCCGCTCGCGATTCCGATTCCGCCTCGGGGAAGAGCTGCTGGGCCAAATAGACTTGAGCGGCCAAGAGATGCTGTTCCGCGTCCGGGGCGCCCGTTTTTCGCGCCCGCTTGAGTTCCAGTATCGCCGGCACGTATTTGCCCATGGAATACAGGGTTTTCGCCAGGTTTACCCGGGCTTCGGCCGGTATGGGGATAAGCCGGGCCCAGCGGGTATGGACGGTCTCTATCTCGAAAGGCCTCGAGTCGACGGTCAAGGCGGAAAGAAGGGGCGACGCGGCCTCGCGCACGCCCCAGTTTTGGCCGGCGAAGGCGATTCTCCCCGCGGCCTGAATCGTGTCGTCGTGGCATTCGGCCACCCACGCGTCGTCGACGATCAGGGTAAAGCTCGTGTCCCGCGCGATGAGCCGAAGCTTTCGGGCCGTCGGTCCGCCAATCGGCGCGCCCTCTTGCGGGGAGCCGCCGGTCTCGGTCCAGCCCAGGACGGGCAGGGGAGTGCCGTTTACCACGGCGTCGAGGCGGAGTAACCCGCGGTCCGAGATAAGGAGACTGTAAAACGTGGATTCATTGAGGTATCGGAACAGGAGGCCCGCCGCGCAGGAACCCGCCCGCTCGCCGCCGCCGCGGCCGTTATTCGAGGGCGTTTCGCCCGGCAGCGCGCCCTTTGCGCTCTCTGCGTCATCCTCGAAAACCACCGTGGCCTCGACGATACAATTCCTGTATCGATAGAGCGGATCGACGGTCCAGGCGAAGATTTGGCGCTTTTGGAGATTCAAACGGAGTCCGGCGGGGGTGAGCGCGCTCGCGTAGGCATCGCCCGTTTCCGGGACAAAACGGGCTTGGGCGGGTTTTCGGAATTCGGCGGTCCAGAGTTCCGTTATCGTATCGTCGGGGTCCCGCTTCTGTTCCCTGTTTTTTGAAAATAGACGTTTGATGCGCGAAAACATGGCGGCTCTAGGGTATCCTGAAAAGCCGTGATCTGTCGAGGCCATTATAATTGTTGATAAAGTCACATAATAATATGTTTACCTCTTCACTTTTTCTTTTTCATTCGCTACACTTCTACCTATCAGCACCGATGAGAGGGTAGGTATGGCTTTTCCAAAAGATTTCGTATGGGGCGCCGCGACGGCGTCGTATCAGATTGAGGGCGCGGCGAACGAAGACGGCAAGTCCCGTTCCATTTGGGACGCCTATACCGAGTGGCCCGGCAAGGTTTTTAACGGCGATTCGGGGCTGGTGGCTTGCGACCATTACCATCGAATGCCCGAAGACGTGAAACTCATGAAGGATCTGGGCCTGCAGGCGTACCGGTTCTCGGTGGCCTGGCCCCGCGTTATTCCCGGCGGTACCGGCGCGGTAAACCCAAAGGGCCTCGATTTCTATTCCCGGTTGGTGGACAACCTTTTGGAAGCGGGAATCGAGCCCTGGCTTACGCTCTACCACTGGGACCTTCCCGAAGCGCTTCAGCTCAAGGGCGGGTGGATGAACCCGGATATCGCGGACGCGTTCGCCGCCTATACGCACGCCGTGGCAGGCGCCCTCGGCGACCGGGTCAACCATTGGATGACCTTCAACGAGCCCCAGTGCTTTCTCGGGCTCGGCACGGTAGACGGCGTGCAGGCGCCCGGCTGGAAGATATCGCAGGCCGATTTCGTGAAGTCGGCGCATAACAGCCTCGTGGCCCACGGCAAGGCGGTCGACGCGCTTCGTGCCGCCGGCGGGAACCGGTTTAAGATCGGGTACGTGCCCACGACACAGGCGATGGTCCCCGACCGCGAAACCCCGGAACATATCGCCGCGGCGAAGCTGGCCTTCTTCGGCGCCTCTCCCGCCAAGCCCCTGCATTGGACCCTCACACTCTTTACCGACCCCGTGTTCCTCGGCCACTACGCCGAAGACCTCTTGCCCGTAATAGAAAAAGACCTTCCTGCCGGCTGGGAAGGAGACCTGGCGCTCATCTCCCGGCCCCTGGATTTCTTCGGCATTAATCTTTATTCGGGCGTCCGGATCGGCGTGGACGAAAACGGCATGCCGTCTCGCGTGAAAGAGGCCGTCGGCCAGCCGAAAACCGCCATTAAGTGGAACGTCGAGCCCGAAACCCTCCGCTGGGCCCCCCGATTCCTCTATGAACGGTACGGCAAGCCCATCGTGATCACCGAAAACGGGCTGTCGAATACCGATTGGGTGCATTCCGACGGCAAGGTGCACGACGCGGCCCGGATCGACTTTACCAAACGGTATCTACTGGAATACGAAAAGGCGGCCGCCGACGGCGCGGAGCTGGCGGCGTACTTCCACTGGAGCCTCATGGATAACTTCGAGTGGAGCCACGGCTATTCCGAGCGCTTCGGGCTCGTTCACGTTGACTACCAAACCCAAAAGCGCACCGTGAAGGATTCCGGCCGTTGGTACCGCGAGGTCATCGAATCGAACGGGGAGCGCCTACACCGGGACTGACCGGTTCACGCCCCCTAAAAGCGGCGGTCGTCGCGCGGGGTAGGGGAGCCCTCGGTTCCGTATTTCCCGACGATCGCCGCGGCTTCGCCCGATTCCCGAATCGCCGATAGGCCGCGGTTAAACCGTTCCAGGAGCGGTTCCGCCCCCGGGTATTTCAGTGACGCCATGAGCCGGAACTCGCACCGATTCCCGAAGGGTTCGGGGAGGGTCGAAATGCCCTGGGCCGCCGCTTCCGTCTGGGCGCGGGCGAATACCAGCTCGTCGTCGATCGCGAAGTCGAGCCGGCCCGCTTCAAGCATTTTAACCAACTGTACGGGGTCTTGCACTTCCACCGCCGTGACCCCCGCCCGGGCGAGGGGCCGCGTAACGGCGTCCGTTCCGGCTACCGCTCCCACGAGGAGCCCCCGAAAGTCTTCCGGCCCTCTATACCCGGCGCCGCGTTCCGGCAATGAGCCCGTACGGTACGCCACGATGAAACGCGAGGTAAAGAGAATATCGGAAAAGAGATACCTCTCCTCCCTTTCCTCGGTTATTTGGTAGGGAAAGGTCGCGAAGGAACGCCCCGCGGCGACGGTCGATTCGGCCCGTCTCCAGGGCACGAACGAAAGCGTCGCTTCCATACCCGCGGCCCGCGCTGCCGCGACGACGAGTTCCGCCGCCATTCCCCCGTTCTCGAGCTTACTGCCCGTATAAGGCGGCCATTCACCGACCGCGAAGGGTAATTGCTGGGCGCCCAATCGCGCGCCGCCGAGGCCGAGAAACAGGATGCCGAGGAGGACGATGCGCCTTTGGCCCTTTTCCGTTCGTATCCGCGTTTTCATGTTCTTTCCTTGAACTATAATCGAAGTCGGGGCCCTTTACCCGCGTCGCGAAAAAAAAACACGCCGGTCCAGGAATCCATCCTCCCGAAGGGTACCCCTCATCGGTAATTTGTGGTATAATGCAACAAATTAACCGGGCATGACCGGGCTTGATC
Organism: Spirochaetota bacterium; assembly: GCA_023443865.1. GTDB lineage: Bacteria > Spirochaetota > Spirochaetia > Treponematales > Treponemataceae > Teretinema. The sequence goes on from JAEZST010000017.1 coordinate 60,902, forward strand.
GCGCTCGACCGGGCAATACCCCTGCGTTACCGCGCGCATCGGCAACAATCCGCGCATAGCCCCGCGTTTTCCATCGCCTAAGGAGGCTCATCATGAAATACAGGGAATTCGGCAAAACGGGCGTCAAAATATCCGCCCTCGGCTTCGGCGCCATGCGGCTCCCCACGCTCGAACTCAACGGCAAAACCGTCTTCGACCATGAGGAAAGCGTCCGCATCATCCATAAAGCCTTCAGCCTCGGGGTGAACTATATCGACACCGCCCCCTATTACTGCGACCGGGAAAGCGAGATCATCGTCGGCAAGGCCCTCAAGGGCTGGCGCGACAAGGTATACCTTTCCACCAAAAACCCCATCGAGAACGATTCCGGCGACGACTGGCGAAAACGCCTCGAAGCTTCCCTCGCGAAACTCGACACCGATCGGATCGACTTCTACCACATGTGGGGCATCTCCCTCGAGTCCTTCCGCACGAAGATCGACGTCCCCGGCGGCCCCATGGAAGCCGCCCTCCGCGCCAAGGAAGAAGGCCTCATCCGCCACATATCCTTTTCCTTTCACGATAAAGCCGAAAACATGATCCCCATCATCGATTCGGGTTACTTTGAGACCGTGCTCATGCAGTACAACCTCATGGACCGCTCCAACGAAGGCTCCCTCGCCTACGCCCACGAAAAGGGCCTCGGCACGGTCATCATGGGGCCCGTCGGCGGCGGTCGTCTCGGCTACTCATCGGCCGCCATCGCGGACCTCCTCCCCGGCAAGGTAAAGTCGAGCCCGCAAATCGCCCTCCGATTCGTCCTCTCGAACCCCGCGGTAGACTGCGCCCTCTCCGGCATGGGAACCGAGGCGATGGTCGCGGAAAACGCCGAAATCGCGAGCAACGAATCGCCCCTCTCTCCTTCGGAAATCGAGCACGTCAACGCCGCCATGGCCGAAAACAAAAAACTCGAAGGCCTCTATTGCACCGGCTGCAACTACTGCATGCCCTGTCCGGCCGGCGTCAACATCCCCCTCAACTTCCAGATCATGAACTACCACCGGGTCTACGGCCTCACCGACTACGCCAAATCCCAGTACAACATGATCGGCACCGTCGACTGGATGAAGGGCGAAAAGGCCGCCTCTTGCGTGGAATGCGGCGAGTGCGAGGAAAAGTGCCCGCAAAAGCTCGAAATCCGCAAACAGCTAAAAGAGACCGCCGCCGCCCTGGGTTAATTTTCCTACGGGGGTTCCCGGTCCGTTCCCGCGCACGCGGAAACGGACCGGGCGCGTGCTTCGTTTGTACTCCTCGCTCGGACCGGCTCCGCCGGCCCTCGCTGTGGGGTACCACTTCGCCCGCTAACCTGGCTCAAGGCCGCGAAGCGGCCTTGAGCTTGGAGAAAATCGCGTAGTGATTTTCTCCACGGCAGTCTACAGCGAGCCTTCGTTGGGCCGCTAACGCAAATTCGCTCCGTCTCGGGCTTCGTGATCGGCCGTTAGACTCCTCCTTCCTTGAATGGTATACTGGGCTTAAAAAGGAGTATTTCATGCCACTCAAGCGATTGATTGCGCGGCTTATCGCCGCGGTTATCGGGTTTATCCTCGCGACTACCGCCTACGAAGCGGTAATCTACGTGGTCTTGCGGCCCCTGACCAATAAACTGGTCGAGGATCAATTGACAAACTCGAATTCGACCCCAACGGCCATGAATGCCTATTTTACCCTGGCCAACGGAATTTTCGCGCTTTGCTGCGTAGCCCTTTTGGCTTTTTGCGTAATTAGCGTCGTCAAGTATAGAAAAGGAAAGGAATAACCCCATGAAAAAAAGCGTTCTACTCGCTACCGTACTTCTCGCCTTGGTTTTTAGCGCATGCTCGGGCTATAAGCTGGAAGTCATCGAGCCCGACGAGTGGGCCATACTGGTCCCCGTAGACGGCGACACCACGCAACAGGCGAAGGACAATTCTTACGCCATGTACAAGGATTCCCTGGTTTCGGGGAAAACCATCACGATTCCCTATAAGCGGATAAAACTGGGCTTGATCAGGTCTTATAAAGTGCCGGCCTTTACGCTGTATAAGACCAAACGAACCCCGATATCGCGGACCTGGTACAGCGTGGTTAAAGCCGACGCCGCCGGAAACGTGGTGTACGAGCAAAAGGGCGACAAACCGGGCTTCGCGACCGAGTCAGCGGGTTCTACGGGGCTAATGATCGGCTTCAATATCACGTACAACGTGACGGCCCCGGAAAAATACCTCTATTGGAAAGGCAAGGATCCCGATCTCGCCACCTTCGGCGATAACACGATTTATACCACCCTGAGTTCCCTCGTCAGCGAGACTATCTCCACGTATAAAGACGAGGAAATCACGACGAAGAAATCCGAAATCACGAAAAGGCTCAAGGACAGGCTCAACGAAAAATACGTTTCGGGTTACGGCGTCGAGATCACGGAATTGGGCATCATCGGGGGCATCCAATTCGACAACCCCGAAATCCAGAAGCAAATCGACAACCGAATGATCCAGAAAATGGCCGCGGAAGCGGCGAAGGACCAGCTGACAGCGTTCAAGGCAAAATCCGAGCTCGTAACCTACGAAAGAACCTGGATCGAGATCGACATGCAAAAGGCGTTAATCAAGTACATTAACGCCGCCGCTGAAAAGGGCTACACCGTTTTCCCGGAAGTCACCGGCTCGTCCACCGCGATCGACATCTCGAAATACATCAAGAAATAGCGCCTTCTCGCGCCCGTCGTCTCATCGCCGGCGGCGTGCCACCCTGATATTCCGCTTCCGGCGGAATGCGTGGCCTTTAAACGAAACAAGGACGCCCTTTCGGGCGTCCTCGCAGATTTTTAGGCAACCTTTCGGCAAACACCGTGGAGTTTCACCTTTGGTGAAACTCCAAGATGTACTAAGCCGAAGGCTTAGTACATCCCGGCTGAAGTCCGCTGTCGCTTCCTTCAGCTTGGAGTACTAAAAAGCTTCGCTTTTTAGTACATCCCGTCCATTCCGCCCATTCCGCCCATGCCGCCGGGGGCGGCGGGGGGATTCTTCTCGGGGAGGTCGGTGATGGCGCATTCGGTGGTCAGGAGGAGGCTCGCGACGGAGGCGGCGTTCTGCAGGGCAGAGCGGGTTACCTTCGCGGGGTCGATGATTCCGATCTTCATCATGTCCACCCATTCCATCTTGGCGGCGTCGAAACCGATGCCCTTCTTCTCGTTCTTGGCCTTCTCGGCGACCACGGCCCCGTCTACGCCGGCGTTCTCGGCGATCTGGCGGATCGGCTCCTCAAGGGCGCGCTTGACGATCTTGAAGCCGATCTTCTCGTCGTCGGTGAGCGCGGCGAGGTCGGCCTTCTCGAGGGCGATCGCGGCCTGGATGAGGGCGGTACCGCCGCCGGGGACGATTCCTTCCTCGAGGGCGGCGCGGGTCGCGGAAAGGGCGTCTTCCACGCGGTGCTTCTTCTCTTTCATCTCGACTTCGGTCACGGCGCCGATATTGATGACGGCGACGCCGCCGGCGAGCTTCGCGAGGCGCTCCTTGAGCTTCTCCTTGTCGTAGTCGGAGGTGCTGGCGTCGATCTGGGCCTTGATCTGGGCCACGCGGTCCTTGATGTCCTTCGCCTTGCCGGCGCCGTCGATGATCGTGGTGTTATCCTTGTCGATCTTGACGCTCTTGGCCTGGCCGAGCTGGGTGATGTCGGTGTTTTCGAGCTTGAGGCCGAGTTCCTCGGAAATCACCTCTCCGCCGGAAAGGATCGCGATGTCCTCGAGCATGGCCTTGCGGCGGTCGCCGAAGCCGGGTGCCTTGACCGCGCAGGTCTTGAGGGTGCCGCGGAGGCTGTTCACGATCAGGGTCGCGAGGGCCTCGCCGTCCACGTCCTCGGCGATCATGAGGAGGGGGCGTCCTGACTGGGCGATCTTCTCCAGGAGGGGAAGAAGGTCCTTCATGTTGGAGATCTTCTTGTCGTGGATAAGGATGTAGGGGTTTTCGAACACGGTTTCCATGCGGTCCCGGTCGGTCACGAAGTAGGAAGAGATATAGCCGCGATCGAACTGCATACCTTCCACGTAGTCGGTGGTGGTATCCATGGTCTTGGCTTCCTCGACGGTGATTACGCCGTCTTTGCCGACCTTCTCGATCGCGTCGGCCAGGATCTTGCCGATTTCCTCGTCGTTGTTCGCGGAGACGGACGCGACGTGGGCAACCTCGTCGGAGCCCTTGATTTCCTTGGAATTCTTCTTGATTTCCTCGACGGCGATCGTCACGGCCTTGTCGATACCGCGCTTCAGCTCGATCGGGGTCATGCCCGCGGCCACGGCCTTGAGGCCCTCGCGGACCATGGAATAGGCGAGCACCGTCGCGGTAGTGGTTCCGTCACCGGCTACGTCGTTGGTCTTGGTCGCCACTTCCTTGAGGAGCTGGGCGCCCATGTTTTCATAGGGGTCTTCAAGCTCGATTTCCTTGGCGACAGAAACGCCGTCCTTGGTAACCGTAGGGGCCCCGAACTTCTTGTCCAGAAGGACGTTGCGGCCCTTGGGTCCAAGCGTTACCTTCACGGCGCGGGAAATTTGTTCCACGCCGGAAAGCAGCTTTTTCCGGGCTTCTTCATTGAACATCAACTGTTTAGCCATTTCATTCTCCTTGTACCTACGCGAGCCCAACGTTCTTTTGGCGTTGTCTACGCGTTAATTAATGAAATAATGTGAGGAATAGCCCCTTTCTTCATCGGGAGCTACAGTATAAAATAGCGAAAAAGAACGTAATCGGCAATGGATTCTTTTTCGAATATGAGGGGGCGTTTTATGGGTATGGTACGTTGGGGAATCGTCGCGACGGGCGGGATCGCGCGGAAATTCGCGGAAGCTTGCGCATTCGAGTCGAAACGTTCGGGTAAATCGGTCCTTTCCGCCGTGGCGTCCCGGAATTCCGCCAAGGCCGCCGCCTTCGCCTCCGAGTGGGGCATTCCGGCGTCGTACGGCTCCTACGAGGCGCTTTTCGCCGATCCGAAGATAGACGCGGTCTATATCGCGACCCCGCACAACTTGCATGCCGAACTGTCCATCGCCGCCCTCAAGGCCGGCAAGGCCGTGCTCTGCGAAAAGCCGGTGAGCGTCCAGGCCAAAGATTTCTATCCCGTCATCGAAACCGCGCGCGCCGAAAAACGTTTTTTTATGGAGGCGATGTGGACGAAGTTCAATCCCTCGTTCCTCAAGGCCCTCGAGTGGGCGAACGCGGGGCGCATCGGTAAAATGAAATTCCTTCGCGCGGACTTTTGCCTCGACGCTCCCTACGATCCCGCGAGCCGCCTCTACGATCCCCGCCTCGGCGGCGGCGCCATACTGGACGTGGGCATATACCCCATCACGTGCGCGCTCATGTTCGCCGGGAAACGCCCGCCGGAATCCTTTTCGTCCTATATGAAGCGGCTGGATACCGGGGTCGACGTATACGATAAATTTCTCTTTTCCTATCCCGGCGGGGTGGAGATGGACCTGTCGTGCTCGATCGCGCTCTCCGGCCTTGAGGCGCTCCGGTCGGCCGTCATCGTGGGCGACAAGGGCTCCATAGCGCTCCCTTATTTCTGGATGGCCCAGCAGGTTACCTGGTTCGACGCCGAGGGCAACGCGCGCGAGACCCATTCGGCGCCTTTCGACTGCAACGGCTACGAGTACGAGATCCGTGAAGTGGAGTCCTGCCTGGCCGCGGGGAAGACGGAAAGCGCTATACAAACATGGGCCGATTCCATTATGGTGATGGAACTGATGGACGCCCTCAGAGCCGCTGCCGTCTGACACATTACCCAACGAAGGATAAGCGAAAGCCCATGAACGACAACAAGATACGGGACGTGAGGATCCTCGCGACCAAGGCCCTCATCTCCCCCGAGGACATTGCGAAAGCCTATCCCGCTACCCCGCAGGCGGCAGAAACGGTCCTGAAGGGACGCGAGGAAGTGCAAAAAATACTTCGCCGCGAGGACGACCGTTTCCTCGTCATCGTCGGCCCCTGTTCCATTCATGACCCGGCGGGCGGGCTCGAATACGCGCGCCGGCTCGTAGAGCTGCGAGAAAGGTACGCCGACCGCATGTGCATCGTTATGCGCGTCTACTTTGAAAAGCCGCGGACCACCGTCGGCTGGCGCGGCCTCATCGTCGACCCCGGGCTCGACGGCACCGCGGACATTTCCCGTGGCCTTCATATGGCGCGCGATTTTCTCGTCAAGGTGAACGAGCTCGGCCTTCCGACGGGCTCCGAGATGCTCGATCCCATCGTGCCCCAGTATACCTCCGACCTCGTTAGTTGGGCTTCCATCGGCGCCCGAACCACCGAAAGCCAAACCCACCGCGAAATGGCTTCCGGCCTTTCCATGCCCGTCGGCTTTAAGAATGCCACGGACGGCGACGTGCAAATCGCGGTGAACGCCATCGTGTCCTCCCGCCAGTCCCATTCCTTCATCGGTATTACCCGGTCGGGCAGCTCCTGCATCATGCAGACCCTGGGGAACCCGGATAGCCACCTGATTCTGCGGGGCGGCAAGCACGGCACGAACTACGACCGCGACTCCGTAACCTCCGCGATCGCCTTGCTGAAGAAGGCGGGAATCCGCCCTTCCATAATGGTGGACTGTTCTCACGGGAATTCCCAGAAGATGCCGGAAAACCAGATAGGCGTGCTTCTCGAGACGATTCGCCTGCGAAACGACGCCGATAATCCCCTTTCGCCCCTTTGCGGCTGCATGATCGAAAGCTATCTCGAAACCGGCTCTCAGCCGATTACCGCCGATCCCGACGACCTGAAGTACGGGGTGTCCATTACCGATCCCTGCCTTGGTTGGGACATGACGGCAAGCGCGCTCGCGGAGGCCTATAAACTCCTCGGCGAGCGCTTCTTTACCGCGGGCGACGTACCCGTGGACGCAACCGGTTCTGCGAAACCCCTACCGCTTCAGGGCGACCATAAGGGAAAGGCAAGCGGGGCGGCGAAGGCATGAATGAACTGATCGTTTTTTCCGACGGCGGCTGTTCGGGCAATCCCGGCCCGGGAGGCTGGGGCTGCATTATCGTGGACGAGGATATCCCCGGGGGGCGCGTTGCCGATCCCTCGTCCCCCTCGTCCCTGTCGGCCCTCGCGCAAGACATGAAACCCGGCATCGACCGTGAGATAATCCGTTCCGGCGGCGAGAAGGTAACCACCAATAATCGCATGGAATTGATCGCCGTGATCGAGGCGCTCTCCCTCGTATCGCGTACGCCCGAGTGGGCGGCCCGGCCAGTGGCGGTGTATACGGACTCGCAATACGTGCAAAAGGGCATATCCGAGTGGATCAACGGCTGGAAACGGAATGGCTGGCGTACCGCCTCAAAGCAGCCCGTGAAAAACCAGGATCTCTGGATGCGACTCGATTCCCTCGCCGCGGCGATCAAGCCTAGATGGGTTTGGGTGAAGGGCCATGCCGGAATTCATTATAACGAAGTGTGCGACCGACTGACCCAAGAGGAAATCGCGAAGCACCGATAGAACGCTACAGGCTCATGCCCTCGAGAATTTTCTTGAGGGCCTTGAGCTCTTCGGTACTCAAGGTGATGCCCTTTCCCATTTTTTGATGGTCCGGCGACCAACTGCGAATGTCGTATTTCGGCGGCCGTCCGCCCCATGAAACGGCGGTCAATTCGACGGTCCATCCGCCTTTGCCCTCGGACAGGATTCCGAATTTCTCCATTATTTCAAAACTGAAGTCGTCTGCCATACCGCCTCCCGCTGATTTTCTTCTCCAAGTATACCATAGGACAAAAATTCCTTGTATTAAAAACCGTTACGGTGTACCCTGAACTCTGAAATCCGGAGGTACCGATGAATCAAAAAAAGATGCGAATAGTCGCGGGTATGGCCCTTATCGCCGTAGTCCTGCTCGCCGCCTGTAAAAGCGCCCCTCCCGCCGCGCCGGAAGCGGAACCGGTGGTTGAACCTGCCGTACAGCCCGCGGTGGAGCCCAGCGTCGAACCCGTAAAGCCGGTAGACGAGGCACTCACCTCCCTTCGAGACGAATGCGAAGCGCTTCGAGAGAAGGGCATGAAATATGGAGTGAACGCCTACAAGCCCGAGGGCTGGGGCGAAGCCGAATCTTCCCGTAACGCCGGACTCGACGCTTACGGAAAAGACTACGACGCTTCCGAAGCCGCCTTTAAAGACGCCATCGAAAAGTACAATGCGCTGATCAACGCGTCCTTTGACGAGATTTCGGTTCAACTCGAGGCAGAGTTGCTGGAAGCCCGCGCGAAGGCCATCGAGCTCGGCGCCGATTCATACTTCCCCGAGCAATTTGCCCTCGCCGACGAGGCGCTCGATTCTGCCTCTTCCGCGCTGAAAGCCGGCTCGAAGGAAGAATCCTACGCCACGGCGCAAATCGCCCTCATGCGATATCGGACGCTTATCCTCGGAATGGAGGCCGTCGCCCTGAACGACGACATCGTCCGAAACGATTTTACCGCCGCCTCCTCCGAAGATTACGCGAAGGCCGGCGAAAAATACGAGGAATCCGCCGCTGCCTATGGAATCGCCGATCCCGCCGCGTTCGAAGCGGCTTCGGAGTGCGTAGCCTATCTCAAGAAGGTAAGCAACGCGGGATACAAGGCGTGGGCCCTTGATAAGCAAAACAAGGTTGGCGAGATCAAGAGCCTATGCGACGCCATAAAGGCCAAGCGATCCATGCCTAACGAATACGCGGCGGCCGATAAGCTCGCGTCGGATGCCGAGAAGCTCGGTACCGGAGCGAATGACTGGAAAGCCTCCTTTAACGCGTATTCCGACGCCGAAGTCGCGTTTACCAACGTGTATCAGGAAGTGTCGCTTCGACGCAACGCCGCCGACCTTGCCATTTCCGCGGCGAAAAATCGCCAAACCGAAAGTTCCGAACTCGCCCGACAGGCCGACGAGACCGCTCCGTTGCCTGAAGACGCCGAAGGCTTTAGCGACGATCCTTATGTCATCGACGACTCTGCTTCCGGGGAGGTAGCGCAATGAAAAAAATCCTCTGTTTCTTTGCACTCACGCTGTGCGTCGCGTCTTTCCTGCCCATCGCGGCCGCCAGCTACGACAATAATGAGTACCAGCGGAAAAGCCGGGCCTATACGGAGCTTGCCGCGAAGGCCTACGACGACGGCGATTACGCCGGCGCCGTGGAGTACGCGAATCTGGCCGAAGAAAACGCCCGGTTATCGGCCGCCTTTATCCAGGGCATGATCGCGAGATCCGACGCGGAAAAGACCCTGTACGCCGCCCGCACCCGGCTTGCCTGGGCAAAGGGCATCAAGGCCGACGTATACTTTCCCGGCGCGGTGAAATCCGCCTCCGATTCGATCGACGTTTCGGCCGCCGCTTTCGCTTCCGAATCTTGGCCCCAGTCGAAGGCCGCCGCCCAGGCTGCCCTCGACGCGCTGTCGGTCGTGAAGGAAATAATCCCCCTGCCCGCGAACTGGCACGTGGAGCCCTGGGATCCGAGCAAGGATTGCCTGTGGAATATAGCCGCGAACCCGGCCGTATACGGTAATCCTCTCTTATGGGAGAAGCTGTACGAGGCGAATAAGAAATCGATGAAACAGCCTTCGAACCCGAACCTTCTCATGCCGGGACAGAATATCGTGATCCCGAGCATCAAGGGAGAATACCGCGAAGGAACCTATGACCCGGAGCGGACCTACGAGCCGTTTAAAAATCAGGTCGCCCAGTGACCTGACTACGGGGCTGCCGGTTAAACCGGCAGCCCTTTTTTTTGTACATAGGCGAACAGCGCCGCCGCCATAAGCCCGTGAATGAATGGCGGTCGTCCCATTCCCTGAAATACGGCGGCTGCGGACATGGGTTGGGCCGTGAGAAATTCGTCTTCGTCCAAGTCGGTTTCGTGGGTGCGAACGAGGTTTTCGGCGATAAATATATGGCAGGTATTGTCCATGATCGCCGGGTTCGGGGAGATGGCCGCCACCCGTTCGAGCTTTCCCGCCGTATGGCCCGTTTCCTCCCGAAGTTCACGTGCCGCGGCCTCGGCCGGCGTCTCTCCCCGGTCTATAACGCCGCCCGGAAATTCAACGCTTTCCGCCTCGGCCCCGTGTCTCCATTGTCGGACCATCAGAAAATCCCTCTCTCCCACTTCGCTTTCAAGGACCGGTACGACGATGACCCAATCCGAGGCGTGCAGGGCGTAATAGGTTCCTTCGGTTTCGTTCGGGGCTTTGCTGATAATTTCATGTATATCGAAGACCCTGGTCGAAAAGATCGATTTCTTGCGCTGCGGTTGCCACGATAGCGATTCTTTCATTCTCTACGCTCCTTCTATCCCGTAACGCGCCGATTGTTCCGCCCGTTCGGGCGCCTTTTGACAGATACACGCTTCGGTCTTATCCTATAGGTAGATGATATACCAAATAAGGGAGGTTCGATATGGCCATAATCACGATTTCGAGACAGATTGCCTCGATGGGAGACGAGGTTGCGGCCGAGCTATCCCGACAGCTCGGCTATACCTTCATCAATCGCGACGCGCTGGAAGAGGATTTGCTCAAGCACGGCATTACCAAGGAAAAACTCCATAAATACGATGAGAAAAAACCCGGTTTCTGGGCGTCCCTTGCCCGCGACCGAGACGAATACTTTGATTACCTGCGGGAAGCCGTCTATGAGCGCGCCAAGGACGGAAATTGCGTCTTCATTGGGCGAGGCGGATTCGCGATTCTAAAGGACGTTCCTGGCTGTATCGCGGTTCGGCTCGTCGCGTCCCTTCCGATCAGGATTGAACGGCTCATGAACGAATTTTCGTGGCCGGAGAAGAAAGCCATGGCATTGATACAGGAAAGCGACGGTAATCGCCGCGGCTTCCATAAGGCTTTTTTTAATATCGATCACGACGATCCCTCGAGCTACAATCTGATACTCAATTCAGATTCGATAACGCCCGTCGCCGCCGCGAAAATCATCGCCGAGACCTGCAATCTTACGGTCGACTCGAATCAGGAAAGAATAGGGCGGGAACGGATCGCCGAGCTCTTGCTCGCGCAAAAAATCGTGAACCACATCGTTTTTGACCTGCAAATACCCGTTCACTTCCTAGAGGCCACTGCCACGTCCACAGAGATTACCTTGCACGGAGTCGCGGATTCTTCGGCGGTCATCGAGCGGGTTCTCGAGGCGGCCCGAACCATGTCGCCCGAAAAGAAGATTCTTTCAGGCATAAGCATCGTTCAGGATTATAAGTCTTATCCCTGAGGCGTTTATCGGGTTTTCGTCGCTTTCCCGTGGCGGAAAAATATGAGCGCTTTCTCGAAAAAAGACGCGAACACGATTCCTCCGGCCGCGTATTCAAGCCCGGTAAAGAAGGGCCGGAATCGGTGCGGAAGGTACATGCCGACGATTTCCGCGACATACAGGGACATGGTAGTGGCGATGGCTATTTTTCCGCCCCAGGTTGATTTCGTCTCCACCGGACGCTTTAAGATCAGGAAAACCAGCATCCCGAAGGCTTGAAGGAAGAGTCTCAGGAAGATGAGCGCAAAAAACCATAAAGGGACGATTTCGTTTCGGTAATACACGACGGATATCACCACGAGCAGGCCGTAATCGCTTATGGAATCGAGCATCTGGCCGATTTTCGTTATCTGATGCGTTCTTCGGGCGATTTGGCCGTCAAAGCTATCGGTCAAAAATACCAGCGCCAATACGATGGGAAGCAGGATCTTCATTTCCGAAAATCGGGTGTTCATAAGAAGGTACGCCACCGTCGGCACGCTGCTGATCCTGAGCAGGGTAATGAGATTCGCCGTATTAATCCTCGTGAGCGGCATGCCGGTTCGCTGGTCTTTGAAGTAGCGCTTGAAGCGTAAAAGAAAAACGAGAAGCCCTCCGTGAAGAAAAAGGGCAAACGCGGCAAACGCGAAAAATTCCCGCAATCCTGTAGAGCCCTGGGCGGAGAGTATCGCTAAGATACCGATCTGTGCGATTGCGTAACCCGATATCGTCAGGACGATGCTTTTTTGCATAAGGAAATCCTATAGCTTGACACTTCCTTTGTCAAATAGGATAGTAAAAAAATGAAATTGCCTAACTTCTTTACCGCCTTGCGAATCGTTATGGCGCCGGTTTTTTTCCTCATATATTCGATACCCCTGTGGACCGGTTTTGGCTCGGTCCCTTCCGTTTTTATCTTGATCCCTCTGTTCGTTTTTATGGAATTTACCGATTTCCTTGACGGGTATTATGCCCGCCGTCTCGGTCTCGTTTCGGACTTCGGAAAGCTTTTCGATCCCTTCGGCGACGTTCTCGCCAATCTGACCGTTTTATTCGCCTTCGTTCTCTCGGGGTATCTGCCTGCATTGCTTTTCCTGGTCATTCTCTATCGGGAAATGGGCATTATGTTCGTGCGGATGCTCGCGTCCAGGCAGGGGGTTGCCATCGGCGCCCGTAAAGGCGGAAAAACCAAGACCGTCCTCTATATAGTCGCGGCGGGAATCTCCCTCGCCATTGAATCCGGCGTTCGGCTCGGAATTCTCGCGCAGAGCCAACTAGCGGTCTTTCGCTGGATCAATATCGCGTTCTATGGCGTCGCTGTCGTCGTTTCCATAATTTCTTTCATTGACTACGTGGTTACTTTCGGCGCTATCCTCCGTCAAAATACGATTTCCGAAAAAAAGTAACGATTTCCTTTTTCGGTACTTGACCTTCATAAGGCGTTGATGATATATATTACAACGTCGCGCCGCTGCCAAGCACTGCCTTGAAAACGCCGCGGTTCTTTGATATCGCTTACAGATTGATCGCTTGTAATTCAGTTTCTTGCGCTTCGTAACGTAATCCAAAGAATTAAATATCTCGAATTATGGTTCCGGTTTTAACCGGCTCATATAAAACGCTCCTGACGCGGAAACCGCGAGGGAGCGAGATCGGGAATCCGAAAGGGTTTTTAACGCCTTAGAAAGGCGAACCGATCGCCGGTCTTTGAAAAAATAAGGGAAGGGAAAGAAGGACGCTGTTTATAAGCGTCGAGAAGGGCCGTAAGGCTTCTTCTTGAGCAGCCGAAGGAACAGGAAGGTT
>JAEZST010000001.1 GCA_023443865.1 Spirochaetota bacterium
AGATTTTCAAGTATAAACCGGTTGGCCTGGTGGAAGACATAGAGATCTATTTCGTCTCCGGCAAGGTTGTTCTTCTCGAGAGTCTTTCGGACCATTTCCGGAACTGCCCGGAGAGTAAAGGAAAATATCTCCGGTCCGTTCATATAGATGTTTTCCATCGAACGGACGTTTCCCGCCTCGTCGGTTTCTTCTCTGGAGGTTTCAGCCGAACGGGGACGGGCCATGCCTCCGGCAGGGACGATGAGATTCGGCCCCCCAGAGCCGTCCGTTCCCAAAATGAATTTACCTATCCGTGCCGCGTCGTCTCTATCGAGAAGTGTCGCCGCAGCTCCGTCACCGAAAATCGTGCGGGTGCTTTTGTCCAATGGGTGTATATGCCTGGTGTAGGTTTCCGCCATTATCATCAGAATCTTCGTCGCTGCCCCGGTACTCAGCAGCCCCTGGGCGAGAGAGAGACCGTAGACAAAACCGGAGCATCCGAGGTTGAAGTCCAGAGCTCCGATGGATGTGGACAGCCCGAGACGGTCCTGCACCAGGCACGCGGTTGTCGGCAGGAAGTAATCCGGGCTTTGGGTGCAGAGCAACAAAAAGTCTATGCTGTTCCTGTCGATTCCGTTTTCCTTGATCAGCCGGTCCGCAGCACCGGTAGCAAGGTCGGAGACAAGCTCTTCTCTCACTACCGGACGGGAGCGGATGCCGGTCTTTCGGTAGATCTTTGCAGCGGACCATTTGGGGTCGTTGTAGTGAGATGCGATTTTTTCATTATCCAAAGAAGAGGAAGGCAGATAATATGAGAGTTTCATTAACCATTCACCTCTGCATTCATGAGCTTTTCCAGTTCCAGCATGTTTCGGCTTCTTTCTTTTATCGCAACAGCAGGATTTCCGAAATAGACGGTCCATTTTTTTGTGCTTCGCATGACAAGACTCATTGCGCCAACAGCAGTTCCCTCCCTGAGAGTCACTCCGGCGAAAATCATGCTACCTGCCCCTACGAGGGCATGTTTTTCAAGAACAATTTGGCCTCCAGATACATTTCTGAATTTTGAAGGTATCTGAGGCCCAACCAAAAATTCCCCGGAAAAATCGTCCGTTGCCGACAAAAGGGTAGCTCGCAAGGATATTTGGACAAAATCATTCAAAATAATACCGTAGCTTCCCATCAAGCAGACATAAGAGGCAATATGTATATTGGACCCTAATATTATTCGGCCACTCAAGAGTGAAAAATCATCAATACGTACATTATTCCCGATTGAGATTAAATGCGGTGAATAAAAAGAAGTTTTTCGGCTGATTAAAACATTATTTCCAACAGCACCAAAGCCTATTTTCTCAATTTCTTTTTGTGTCATAAAAGAAATAGTCAAATGTTGCCACCCCTCAATAATAGGCAAATTTCAACTATTTCCTTTCTCGACAGTTCTGTGAAATTGGGAAGACATAAAATTCTCGATGATATATTTTGTGAAATTTCCATTTCCCTTGATTTTAGATAAGGCATCGTATCAAGTGAGGGGAAAAAATACCTCCTGGGGTTAATACCATTATCATTGAGCTTTTTTTTGCTGACGAGGAGTTCCTCCTCGCTTTTGAAAAGCACAGGAAAATACCCGTAGTTGTTTGTCGCATGAGGATTTAATTTCTGCAGTTGGAAATCGTCCTGGAGTTTTTCACGGTAATAGTGCCATACCTCTGAACGCTTTTCCAGTATGTAGTCTATGGAATCAAGAACAGCCAAGCCCATAGCCGCCTGGAATTCGTTCATCTTGGCGTTGATGCCAAGGCCTTCGATCTTTTCCGGCCCCGTTATGCCAAAGTTGATTAGGAGTTTCGCCCTTTCTAAAGCTTCTTTTTCTTTGAAAACGATTGCTCCTCCCTCGATGGTGTGGAAGAGCTTGGTGGCATGGAAGCTAAGGGTCGCTGCATCGCCGTAGTTGAGGATACTTTCATTCTTGTAGCGGACTCCGAAGGCATGGGCTGCGTCGTAGATCACTTTTAGTTTGTGTTTTTTCGCGATCTCCTCGATGCGTTCTACTTCGCAGGCGTTTCCGAAGACATGGACGGGGACAATGGCCGATGTGTCCTCGTTGATTGACTGCTCTATTAGGTCTGGGTCCATGCAGAATGTCTCCGGGTCGATGTCCACGAACCTTGGGGTGATTCCCTCCCAGGCGAGTGTACTGGTGGTGGCGACGAAGGTGAAGGGCGTGGTGAGGGCGGTGCCCGTGATCCCAAGGGCACGGTAGGCTACCTGGAGAGCCAGGGTACCGTTGGAGACGAGGAGCAGATGCTCCACCCCGAGGTACTCTTTGAGCCTTTCGGTGAGTTCTTTCACGAGCTGACCGTTGTTGGTGAGCCAGCACGATTCGTAGATGCGGTCGATGTAGGCGTCAAGCTTGGTTCGTTCGGGGAGGTACGGCTTGGTGACGGGGATCATTCTTTTCCTTCCTTTCCGGCGATCTCTTTGAGGTACTTGCCGTAGGCGTTTTTGGAGAGGCTTTTCGCCTGTGCGAGAATGCGATTGCGGTCGATCCAGCCGTTGTTGAAGGCGATCTCTTCGAGGCAGGCGATCTGGAAGCCCTGGCGCTTCTCCACCGTCTGGACGAACTGGGCGGCGTCGATGAGGCTTTCGTGGGTTCCCGTGTCGAGCCAGGCGAATCCCCTTCCGAGGAGTTCTATCCGCAGCTTTCCGCGGCGAAGATATTCCCGGTTCACGTCGGTGATCTCGAGCTCGCCCCGGGCGCTGGGGGTGATGTTCTTCGCCACGGAGATGACGTCGTTGTCGTAGAAGTAGAGGCCGGTGACGGCGAAATCGCTCCTGGGGTTTTTCGGCTTCTCCTCAAGGGAGAGGACCCGTTTTTCGGAATCGAACTCAACCACTCCGTACCGTTCGGGGTCGATGACCTGGTAGCCGAAGATGACGGCTCCCTCCTTCAGGGAGGCGGCCTTTTTGAGGAGGGGGGAGAATCCGGGACCGTAGAATATGTTATCGCCGAGGATGAGGCAGACGGTATCGTTCCCGATGAACTCCTCCCCCAGGAGAAAGGCCTGGGCAAGGCCGTCCGGTGAGGGCTGGACCATGTAGGAGAGATCCACCCCGAAGTCGGATCCGTCGCCGAGGAGCCGTTTGAAGGCATCCTGGTCGTGGGGGGTGGTGATGAGGAGGATCTCCCGGATGCCGGCAAGCATGAGGACGCTGAGGGGATAGTAGATCATGGGCTTGTCGTAGATGGGGAGCAGCTGCTTGGACACGGCTTTTGTGATGGGGTGCAGGCGGCTGCCGCTTCCCCCCGCAAGGATGATGCCTTTCATTTTATTTCCCTCCCAGGCCGAGGCGTTCGCACCGGTAGGTGCCGTCAAGGATGGATTCGATCCACCGGCTGTTTTCGAGGTACCATCGGACGGTCTTGCGGATGCCGGTCTCGAAGGTCTCCAATGGCTGCCAGCCGAGTTCGCTCTTTATCTTTCCGGCATCGATAGCATAGCGGCGGTCGTGGCCGGGACGGTCGGGGACGAAGGTGATCTGCTCTTCGTACTTCCTGCCGTCTTCCCGGGGGCGGAATTCGTCGAGGAGGCCGCAGAGCGTGCGGACGATGTGGATGTTGGTCCGCTCGCTGTTCCCGCCGACGTTGTATGTCTCGCCCGGTCGTCCTTTTTCAAGGACGGTGAGCAGGGCGCGGCAGTGGTCCTCCACGTAGAGCGAGTCCCGGATGTTCATGCCGTCGCCGTAGACGGGAAGGGACTCCCCTTTCAGTGCGCGGTTGAGGACGAGGGGGATGAGCTTTTCAGGGAACTGGCACGGCCCGTAGTTGTTG
>JAEZST010000007.1 GCA_023443865.1 Spirochaetota bacterium
GTCCAGCTTCGCTGGACCGGTCACTGGTTCAAATCCAGTATCGTCCAAAAAAAAGATTTTTTTATTTGAACGCATTCGTCAACTTCCTTCACGCGGAGTCCAGCTTCGCTGGACCGGTCACCGGTTCAAATGCGCCCCGCGGTCGCGGTCGTATTCGCCGATTTTCGCCGTAAAGCCAAAATTTCCCTTTTTAACCTTCACCCGAGATACGATGTTATGAATGTGTTATACTTTGCCGAATGAAAGGTGCAGTGATGGGTTTCCTTGTAGATTTCAGATATCGCCGAATTTCGCAAACCGCCACGGTTAACGATCTCCTGAAGGAATTTTTCCGGAAATCCATCCACTTTTGCGCGGCCTTGGTCCCTTGGTTCGCCGCGCGCCATTTTGACCTGACGATCGTCCTTCTATCCGCCGTGGTATGTTTTTATTCCTGGAGCGAATACCGTCGCCTCGGCGGTTTTGCCGTGCCCGTCATGTCCAGAATCACGGTTCTCGCCGCCCGCAAACGGGACGAGGGGCGGTTCGTGCTCGGGCCCGTGACCATGGCGGTCGGGGTTTTGCTCACCTTGCTGCTTTTCCCGCCCCAGGCGGCCCGTGTAGGCATTTACGCCCTTGCGTTCGGCGACGGTATCGCGAGCCTCGCGGGAAAGCTGTGGGGCCGTACCAGGATACCCCTTACCGGCGGCAAGACCCTCGAAGGCAGCCTTGCCTGTTTTCTGGCGGTTTACTGCGCCGCCTTGACCGTGAATCGGAATCCGCTCCAGTCTTTGGAGATAGCCGGCTTGGCCGTCGCCGTTGAACTGATTCCCGTCAAGGATTACGACAATCTCGTCATCCCGCTCGCGATCGCCTCGGCCGCCGCCTTATTGCCATAAATACAGGGCGTGCAGGCTCTTGAGGAAGCGCCTCGTTCCCCCTGTCAGGGAGAGCGCGCCGGCTCCCAGCACGATCCAGGAATCGCATCCCAGTAAAAGTACGTAGCCCGCGCACATGAAGGCGAGCGCGACGGACGCCCTCACGTACTCCGGCGTGCCCCTGGTTAGGCCATGAATCAGGTATCCGGCCACGGCGAGAATTCCCAGCACCCACATGAAGGTATTGATGGCGGTCGCGTACCCGTTCCGCACGAAAAAATTCGAGCTTACGTCCGTCGAATTGACGGGTATCGCCTTTGCCAGGGTAAACGCGAAAAAGGCCAGAATGAAAATGCCCGCCCCGGTTTGCTGGGCATTGTCCCCGGTTACGAAAAGAATGCCCGCGAGAATGGTGAGCATCGCGAATAATCGCCCGAAAACGGCGATCCTGGAGGCTTCCGCCGCGTATCCCGCGGTAGAAGCCCATAATTCCCACAGGGGAATGAGGACGCGGAAGGATTCCAGGGAGATCGCGAAGGCCGTGGCGGCGAAAAACGTGAGCTCGATGGTTTGCGTTTTCTCGAACCCGAAGAGGATATAGGCCAGGGTGAAAACCGAGAAGAGGGGGAAAACCGCGATGGCGACGGTAGAGGCGACGGCGCTGTAGGGGGCGAAGGGAATCCTGTCGAGGATCGGCAGCGCCCTGGTGCCCGGCGCGGCCTTCGGCAGCGAACCGCCGGTCAGCACGAGGACCGCCGCGACGCCGGTGAGAATCATCATGATCGCGGCGAGGATCAGCCCCGCGCGCAGGAAACGGTTTCGTGCTGCGATGGTCATGGTAATGAGGATACCACTAAAAAGACGGAAAGGGAATCTCAAGTCGATCCGCTTCCGTGTCGATATAGAAACAAAGCCATACGGGGAGCGTGTATGCGAAAAACAGCGATTATCTGTGCCCTTTTCTTTTCCGTGTCCGGTCTGTTCGCCGGCGACATTGCCAATTTCGTGAATCTCGGTTTTTCCGCCGACGGGAACCGGTTCGTTTTCGGCCAACATGGCGTGAGCGACGGGGATTTCGCGGGTTATGCGGACATCTGGGCCGTGGACGTGCCCAAAAACGCCTTCCTGACCGGGGGTAAATTTTCTACCGCGGCCTCGGCGGCCACGGCGGGTAAGGACGGAAACGGGGTCTTCGCGGCCCTTCAGAACGCCGCGGCGCCCTTCCTGGCCAAGAACGGGATCGATAGCTCCCGTAAGGGGCGCTCCCTGTACGTTCAGGCAGAGGATATTCCCTCCCTGAGGGAAATAGCCTTCCGCGATTTCGAAACGGGTTCTTCCTATAAGGTTTCCGTTACGGTGAAGGTTTCCGGTTCCGGCGCGGACGCTCGTTCGTCCTTTTACCTTACCGTGTCCGTTACCGACAAGTCCGGCAAGGCGACGGTCAAAACCGTGGGCCTTCCCGGTTACGAACGCCCTGGCGTGAAGGACTATCTCGTCCGGCGCGTCCTCACCGACGATACCGGAAAATCCGTGGTGTTCGTTATCGAAAAAACCGTATACGACCGCAAGGGCGATTCGGTTCGCTATATGGTCGAGACCCTGCGGCTTTAGGGGTTCGGCTCGATCTCCCTGAATACCTGAAACACCGTTTTTCCGTCTTCCGACAGGGTCCGTACGAGGACCCTGTCGTTTTTTAAAGGGACGTTTCTCCACAGCGCCTCAAGCCAGATCGCCTCGGCGGCGGAACGGTACGCCGGAAGCCTTTCTTCGGCGTTGGCGGGGTACGGAACCTGCGTGAACAGATACGTTCCGGGTCGGATTACGCGCAATGCGGACGGATCCCCGCCGTCAATGCCCTCAAGCTCGGCCAAATGGTCCTGCGGGGCAGGTTCCAGATTGCCCCGTCCCACCAGGGACCGGAACTCCTTGATTTCGAGAGTCCCGTCCGCGCCGGGAGCGGTAATGGATTTACGCAATTCGAGAGAGTGAATGGAATGGGCCATGGGCCACTGTACCGAAAAAGCGGGCAAAAGGCGATAGGCTACGCGACAAGGGAGCGCGGAGGTTATGATGAAACGCGCCCTCTTGCCCCTCGTACCGCTATTCGCCGCGTTTTCCCTGTGCGGCTGCCTTTCCTGTTCCGCGAATCCGGACATACTCGCGCTTTGGGGGGGCGATGCAACGCCCCCGACCCTTCTCTCGGTAACGCCCGTTTCCCCGTCCCTCGTGGAAATTGCCTTTTCGGCTCCCGTGACCGTCGTGGAGGCCTCGGCTGCCTGGAGTCCGCCCGATGCGGCCGAGCGGGTCACGTTCGAATTCGACCGTCCCGTGCCCGTCGGCGCCGCCTGCGTAATAGACGCGAGCGTGATCGATTCGTCCGGAAATACCCTCTCCTTCGCGGTTCCCTTTTCGGGGTACAACGATCGGCCCGCGCGTTTGGCCATAAACGAGGTTCGCGCCAGTTATTCCAGGCCCAAGGCCGAGTACATCGAGTTTACGGTGCGGGAATCGGGAAACCTTGCCGGGATACAGATCGTGAACGCCCGAAACGAGAAGCGGCCGCTCGTTGAGCTGCCCGCGTTGGAGGTATCGGCCGGCGACATGGTGGTTTGGCACCTCCGCTCAGTGGACGAGGGACTGGTCACGGAAACCCGATCGCGCGACGAGTCGTCCGGCGTGGATTCCAGCCCCGACGCCTGGGACCTGTGGGACGACCAAACCAGCGCGCCGCTCAAGCCGACCAACGCGATCCTTGTCCGCACCCGGACTGGCGGAACCCTGCAGGACGCGCTTTTGTCCGCCGAAACCGCGGCGAGCGATTGGCCGAACGAGGCCTGCCGCGACGCGGCCCGCGAGGCCTTCGATTCGGGCCTGTGGCCCGGCGGCGCGGGTGTGGCGGGAGCCGTTCGGGCGGACGGCATGTCGCCGACCCGTACCCTCGGAAAGACCCCGGAAGGGGCGTGGCTCGTCTGCCCCACGGGAAAGTGCAGCCCCGGCCGGGAGAACTGGGCCCCCTGATTTCCCGCGTGTTGGCATATACGCCCGTTTCGGAGTACACTGGGGTCAGGTACGGAGGAACGAATGGCAGAATTACTGGCTCCCGCGGGAAACCCCGAGGCGCTCGACGCGGCGGTCAACGAAGGGTGCGACGCGGTTTATCTCGGATTGAAGAGCTTTAACGCGCGCCTGCGTTCGTCCAACTTCGCGTGGTCCCAGTTCGAGGCTACCCTCGAAGCCCTGCACAAGCGGGGCAAAAAGGTTCTGGTCACCGTGAACACGGTACTGCAGGAGCATGAGAGCGAGCGCATGTACCGTTTCCTCGCCTACCTCGACCGTATGGGCCCGGACGGCATCATAGTCCAGGACTTCGGCGTGCTCGACATGGCGCGCGCCCATTTCCCGAAGCTCCGCATCCACGCCTCCACCCAAATGAACGTCGCCAGCGCCAAGGCGGCGAACGCCATGGGCCGCGCCGGGGTCTCCCGGGTGGTGCTCGCCCGCGAGCTCGGCCTCAGCGAGATCCGCGAGATCAAGGAACGCACTTCCTGCGAGCTTGAGGTATTCGTCCACGGGGCGCTTTGCGTAAGCGAATCTGGCCTGTGCCTCTATTCAAGCTATCTCGGCGGAAAGTCCGCCAACCGGGGCCTGTGCACCCAGGCGTGCCGCAGGCTGTACTCCGCCGAGGTTACCGGCGGCGCGCGGCAGGGGTACTTTTTTTCCCCCCACGACCTCCAGCTCATCGACAAGATTCCCGACCTGGTCCAGGCGGGCGTGCATTCCTTCAAGATCGAGGGGCGCATGAAGAGCGCAGAATACGTGGGTACCGTGGTTTCCGCGTACCGGTACGTCCTGGACCACTGGCAAGAGGACCGCAAGGGCGCCGTGGAAACCGGGCGCCGCATTCTCGCTAACGACTTTGCCCGGGCGAAAACCCGCTATTGGTACGATTCCTCCAAGGCGGAGAATATCCTGAACCCGTCCCAGGCCGGCGGAACGGGCATATTCCTCGGAAAGGTGGAAACCGTGGTGGAGGACGGCGGCGTGAACTATGCCCTGCTCCGGGGCGGGAACTACGACCCCGACGTGGGCGATTCCGTCCGGTTCCACAAAAAAGACGATTCCGCCCGTTCCAGCCATAAAATCGCCGCCGTCCGGGAGGATCGGGGCTCGAGAATGATCGACCTGCCGGAGGGTTTCGGCCGGGGCGACTCCGTCTACCTCCTGCAGACGAAGGCCATGAGCAAACGGTATCCCCACGTGCTGCCCAACGACCTGGGGTCCTACCGGAGCCAGCCGGGCGGCGAAAAGCTCCCCGAGCTGAAGCTTGCCCCCATTCCCGTTCCGGCGAAAAAACTTCCCGGCAAGCCCCATCCCGAAGACGAAACGGGCTTCCCGGAGGGTATATACGTGCAGGTGTCGTACCCCGAAGACCTGTATACCATTCTCGCCGACCGCCCCGTCCGGGTCATAGTCGAGCTGAACGCCAAGACCGGCGCCGCCCTGCTCGGCCAAAACGGGCCCGACGGCGGGACCAACGCGGGCCCGCTTCCCTTCTCGAAGCGCGAAATCATCGTTTCGCTGGATCCCTTCTTGCCCCAATCCGAAGAGGACGGGCTATCCACGACGATCGACCGGCTGGTGGAAAACGGCTATACCCAGTTTATCCTCAATAATCCCGGCCATATCGGCATGCTCCGCAATCGGTCCCTGAAGCTGATCGCCGGCCCCTATCTCTATACCTTTAACCGGTGGGCCGTAAACTGGCTGAACGGGCAGGGCCTTTTCAACCTGATAACGCCGCTGGAAAATTCCCGGGCCAACCTCGAGGCAACCCTTGACCCCGCCAACCGGAAACAGGCCCTGATAACGGTGTTCTCTTATCCCGCGCTCTTTCGAATGCGGTTCAAGCTCCCGGACG
The DNA here is from genome assembly GCA_023443865.1 of Spirochaetota bacterium. Taxonomy (GTDB): domain Bacteria; phylum Spirochaetota; class Spirochaetia; order Treponematales; family Treponemataceae; genus Teretinema. The sequence continues at coordinate 5,776 of JAEZST010000007.1, forward strand.
ATTACGAGTTTACCTATTTCAACGATCGGCAGGGCGGAAGGTTCCGCGCCGTATCCGGCGAGGGCGGCTCGTTCGTCATGCCCGACGTGCCGTTCTCCATCATCGACAAGATTCCCCACGTCAAAAAGGCCGGCTTTACCCGCTTCGTACTGGACTTTTCCCATACGCCGGTGAAAAAGCAGGATTACCGCGCGATCATGGAATCCTATCGCAAGGACAAGCCGCTTCTCAACGTTTCGCGGTTCAACTGGAAGGACGGTTTCTATAATCCCGACCAGATCGAGGAATACCGGCAGATGAACGAGCGTTCCGGCAAGGCGGGCGCGGGATCCGGCCGGGCCGGAGCAGGAACCGGCAAGGCGGTCGCGGCACGCGGCGCGGGCGCGCGAAAGCCTGGCCCCGGGGCGGCGAAGGGTAAGGCCCCCGCCGAGGGAAAAGACCCGAAACAGGGTTCTCCGCGTTCGGTCGCCGGCAAGCGCGGCGGCGGCAAAGACTCGGGCGGAAAGCCCTCAAGGCCGCCCAGGCGGGGCAAATAAGGCGAAGGGCCGGTTGTAAAAAAAACGGCCCTTTATTATTACGCGAGATTTTTCAGAAGGCTGACTATATACAGTTTCACGTAGTCTAAGAGCGCGTCGCGGTTTTTTATCTTCATCAGGCCGGGACTGTCCACCAACGTGGTCGCCAGGTTATCCACCCGGGAAAGGTCGAAGTTCGAGCCGCGGATCGTTTTGATGATCCTTCGGATATAGTCCCGTATCAGCGAGTTCACGTCTTCGGTCAGGTTATCCTTTTGCTGCGGGTCCAATGTTCTGTTCCACAGGTCGAGCCGGGCGGAAATTTCCTTTTCCAGGCTCGAGTCGGGGGGCACGAGCTTTTTCTGAATGGCGACGGCGGCGGCCCTGATTTCTTCCTTCCGCTGCTGCTTGACCTCTTTGGGGTCGGAGCCCTGGAAAGAGTCGGACTCGCCGTTGGCGATGATCTTCGACTGTCCGGCGTTCCTGGCTTTCCTGCGCTTTTGATCCCGCGGCCTGCGGAAAAAGGCGAAGATCGCCGAGAGTATGGGAATGGTGTACCAGAAGGGCAGCATGATCCTCGTATCGGTGAGGAGCTGTTGGCGGTTCAGCATCAGAAGCTGTGAATAGCTCATGAGCCTTCCGTGCTCGAAAATCCGGAAGCCGGATTCGCGTTCCGCCTCGGAGTTGCCCTCCAGGGCAAGGAGGGGGATAAAGGTCGCGTTGAGCACCGAATAGAGGATGGGCGCGCAGCTCTTGCTGAGGAACGCGATCTTCTTCTCGAATTCCGCCTGGTTTTTCATGGCGTCTTCCTGGCGGAAGGATTTGAGGAGCTGGTACCAATCCCGGGTGATCGCGTCTTTTACCAGCACGCGGCCCTCGTTGCAGAGCTTCATGATGAGGGGGATTATCTTTTCCTTCAGGACGAAGTAGCGGTTGCCGTTCTCGGTTTTAAAGACCACCAACGGGGGCAGGGTGTTGAAACTGCCCTCCCCGGTCCGTTCCTTAATGAAGGCTTCCAGGTCGGTATTTCGGTACTGACCGAGCAGCGGCACCCCGCGGGAATCGGTGAAGCGGGTAATGGTTTCCATGTCGAAGTAATACGGCGGCTTTTGGAAGGCGAGTTCCAGGTTCTTCAGGGCCGTTTCGCGCTGCAGGTCAGCCTGCGCCTTGGACTTATAATGGCTATTCATGTATTCGGTGATGTACACCGACTGGATAAGGGCGGTTTCTTCCGGGGTTTTCTCGGTCTTCTTCGCGTAGTCCTGGCGAATGAAGGAACACATGTAATTCCAGAACAGATAGGATTCGCCCGCGTGCTTCATGGCCCTGAGCGACTCCGTGGGCCGGCTCTGGAATTGGATCAGCTGGTTTTTGATCGTCATTTCCTTGCCCGGATTCGCGACCATCATCCTTTTTTGTATGTAGTCCCGCGACTCGTCCTTGCGAAGAAAGAGCCGAATCTTTCCCAGGGCGTAATCGAGCATCTTTTCCGGGGAAATATGGGACGGGTAGAGGAGCGGCGCGGTTTCGTCGGGGAACATGAGCTGGTGAAGTATTCCGGCGCTCCGGTCCTCGCCGTCCAGCAAGGCGGTAAAATCGGTGGTTATGTAGATCGGCTTCAGGAAATTGGACGGAAAGCCCGCGGGCAGCTCCGACGCCAAGGGGTAGGGCACGTCGGCGTGCTCGTCGATTTCCCGGTATCGCATGGCGATCCTGTCCACGAAAAACTGCGGGATAAAGGCGGTTCTCCGGCCTTTTTGGTCCGACTGAAGGACGATCTTGGAATCGGCTTCCAGGCGCTCGAGTTCCCTGATTACGGTGGTTTGGGTATCGTCGAGAAAGGTCGCCAGAACCGGGGCTTCCTGCAAATAATGACGGGCGTATTTTTGGAGGTAATCGCAAAAATCCGGTATGATAACCGTAGGGGAATTTTGCTTACTGGTGTATAGTCTCAGAAGAACCGGAAGCTCGGTTGGGGTCGCCATGGGTCAAGTTTACAATAAGAGAACCGTTTTCTCAATCTCGTTTTTCCTTTATCTGACGCTCTTTGCGTGCTTTGGGGCTGAAAAAACGCTTCCCCGGGCCATTCTGGAGGTCGGGACGGTCGCGTCAGCCGGGGTACCCGGCTTTGGGCCGAACCGTATCCCCTGCCTCTACGGCCGCTATGCCCTGGGCGACCTGGGTTCCGTAGACGCCTACGCGATAAGCGATCCGGTGCTCTTCAGCGCCGAACGGTGGAAACGAACCGGTTCCGGGGCCCAAACCCGCTGGATAGCCCTTGCCGAAGGCCGCCGGATCGTAGCCGGCCCGCGGACCATCCCCTCGGCCAATCCGGAGGCCGTTCCCCGGGCTTGGCATTTCGCCCTCTCCTTCCCCGAAACCGTGGACGAGGCCCTGTGCCTCGATTTTTTCGCCCTGTTCGCGGATCGGGTCAGTTTTTTCTTCTCGTCCGCCAAGGTCCGCGAGGCCTTGAGCTTCCCGGCGGTCCTGGGGGGCTAACGGCCCCGCCCCCCCGTCCAATGCCCCCGGTCGCCCGATAAACCCGCTTCCCGCTCTGGTCAGTTTCACCAAAAATGGGGTACTCTGCAAAAAACGGAGGAAACGCACCATGTTCGCGAAACGGTTTTCCGATCTCAAGCCCTACGTTCCCGGCGAGCAGCCCCGGGACCGCGTGTACGTGAAGCTCAACGCCAACGAGAATCCCTATCCCCCCTCGCCGGAGGTGAGCCGGGTACTCTCCGGCTTTGACCCGAACCTGCTCCGGCTGTATCCCGATCCCGACGCCACGGAGCTTCGCGAGGCGATCGCCGCCATGGTGGGCCACGGCGTTACCCCCTCCATGGTCTTCGCGGGAAACGGCTCAGACGAAGTGCTCTCTTTCGTCTTCTACGCCTTCTTCGACTCCGACCGGCCCCTGAAATTCCCCGAGCATACCTATAGCTTCTATCCCGTGTACGCCGGCTATTACGGCATTCCCTTCGAGCGGGTGCCCCTGGCCCCGGATTGGTCGGTGGACGTTCACGCCCTTGCCCAGGGAGAAAGCTCGGGAATCATCCTCGCGAACCCCAACGCGCCCACGGGCGTGTTTCTCCCGGTGGCCAAAATCCGGGAATTGCTCGCCTCGTGCCCCCGCTCCCGCGTGGTGGTGGTAGACGAAGCCTATATCGACTTCGGAGGGGAAACCGCGGTACCCCTTTTGAAGGAGTTCGAAAACCTGGTGATCGTGCGGACCTTCTCGAAAAGCTACTGTTTCGCCGGCGCCCGGCTCGGCTTCGTGATCGCGAATCCCCGCCTGATCGACGCCCTCTTTACCACGAAAAATTCCTTTAACCATTTCCCCGTCGACGCGCTCACCCAGCGAATCGGCGTGGCGACCTGCCGGGACGACGCGTACTACCGGCTCATCAACGCCCGCATCTGCGCCACCCGTGACCGATTCGCCGCGGGCCTGCGCGCCGCGGGCTACGAGGTGCTCCCCTCGCTGACGAATTTCGTGTTCGCCCGCAAGGCTGGATTCACCGGGCCCGAATTGTACCGCCGCGCCCGCGACGCGGGGTACCTTATCCGTCACTTTGACCATCCCGGAATCCGCGACTTCGTCCGCATCAGCGTCGGAACGGACAAGGACATGGACGGCCTTTTGGAAGTGCTCGCCTCCATCGACGCGGAGGGCTCCGGCAAATGAAAGTATTGATCATTTCGGACGGGCACGGCGATCTCGAGCGGCTCGACGCCCTCTCTCCCGTGGCGGTTTCCTGCGATTTCGTGCTTTTCGGCGGGGACTTCGCCCGTTTCGGCCGCCTCGATACGGCCAAGCCCTTTTTGGACCGGCTCTCGCGGCTCCACGAACAGGTGTTCGCCGTGACCGGTAACTGCGACGCCCCCGATTTCCGCGACGAGGTTGACCAACGGGGCATGAGCGTGGAAGGGAGCCTCTCCTTTTTCTCGGGCCTGCTCCTGGCGGGCTCGGGGGGAGGGGCGCGGCACCGGGGCGTAACGCCGAACGAGCGCGACGACGAAGACCTCGCGGCTGACCTTCGCCTGGCGGCGGGCAGCGCGGAGGAAGCCGACGTGATCGAGTACGGGGAATCGGAAACCGAAGACGCGGGCGCGGGCGACGCGGGTTTGACGATGGCGACGGAGGCGTCCCGGGGCGCGGAAGGCGAAGAGCCGGCGCTGCGGGACAATCTCGTGGTGATCGCCCATCATCCGCCCGCGAACACCCTTTTGGACCTGCTTCCCGGCGGCGCCCACGCGGGTTCGCCCTCCATCCGCGCCTTTTTAGAGGCGGAACGGCCCCTGTTGGCCGTTTCGGGACACATTCACGAGGGGCGCGCGATAGATACCCTGGGCGAAACGACACTGGTGAATCCCGGGCCCCTCTGCGACGGGTATTATGCCGTAGCCGAGATTACCGGCGGAAAGAACGGCCCCTTCAAGGTCGCCTCGGTCTCCCTGGAGCGCCTGTAGCGGCGCGGCGCTAGCCCTTCGGGTACGTTTGCTCGATGGAGCGCAACAGGGCGTATAGGGTCTCGTTTACCGGCACGCGTATCCCGTGCTTTTTCCCGAGGGCCATGACCGTGCCGGCGAAGAGCTCCACCTCGGTCTTGCGGCCCGCCTCCACGTCCTGGCACATGGAGGTTTTTCCCCCGTCCGCCAGGGTGTCGAGGGTTTTATAGATGGAATCTATGTCGCCCCGGGTAAGGGTAACCCCTTCCTTGGCGGCCACGGCGATTACCTCGGCCATGGCGGCCTCGAACAGTGCCGCCGCCTCGCTTACCCGGCTCCCGGTTTTCAAAAGGCGGTACGGCTGGCGGAGCACCGCGGTAACCTGGTTGAGGCCCACGTTCATCATGAATTTGAACCAGAGCCGGTTGTACATGTCCTTCGGCACCTCGTAGGCGACGTTCGCCCGGTCGAAGAAATCCGCGATGGCGCGCACGCGCGGGGACCAGGCGGCGCGGCCCTCGGCCGCGTTTTCCGCGTCGCCGAAAAAGACGGTACCGGTTCGGGTAAAGGTCGTTACCCCGGCGCGGTGGCCGGCGTCCGTCCCGATGATCATCGCGTAGGGCACGCGGTGGGCGCCGAAGGCAGCGCCGAGATCGGCCTCGCTGGATATGCCGTTCAGGAGCGAGAGGATGAGGGTGTGTTCCCCCACGTGCCGCTTGAGGTCATGTATTACCCCGCCCAGGTGATGGTATTTGCAGGCGACGATCACGAGGTCGCTGCCGCTCGATGACGCGGCGTCCACCAGGCGGAAGGGCGCGCGTTCGCCGTTGACCGTAAAGCCGGCCTTGCGGTACCGTTCCAGCCGTTCGCCCCCGGCGAGAATGCCGACCGAGCCGGGGTTCGCCCGCTCGCATTGCCACGCGACCATGGACCCGATGGCCCCCGCTCCGGCTATCAATACCTCGCCGATTTCTTTCATCCCGATACCCCTCCGGAAAGCCTTGCCTCTCGGCCCGTATTCCCATAGTATTGGAGAATGATTTCCGTCGCAACCGCCATCCCCGTCGTGGCATACGTTCTCTTGCCCTTTTGCGTTCTCCAAATCGCGTGGTCCGTCCGCGTCGACAAGCGCCGTTTGGGGGAACGGGTAGAGTGCTTTCTTAGGCCGTATCGCCTTCAGTTTTTCGGGGTGATGCTCGTCACTCCCATCCTGATCGGGCTTAACTTTTTCCGCGAATTCGACGCGTACGTGCGAATCGCCATTTGCGGCGTGGGCGTGCTCGGGTTTTATATCGCCTTCCACGACATGTTCTACGCCCGCATGGGCGGGCTCTACGAAAACGGCCTGATTTGGCACGGGTCGAGGGTCCTGTTCGACGAACTGGACTTTATCGAGCGGCCCGACCCCTACACCCTCGTGTTCCAGCTGCGGGACCGGACCCGCCTGACCTCCGTGTTCGGCGATTCCTCGGCGGCCGATCGCGTCGCGTCCCAAGCCGAACGGGTTAAGGGTCCGGAGTAAGGCCGTCATTCGGCGCCCGACGTACCAGGGCGCCCCCGCCGAAACTTAGTTCGTTTTCTCCCTTGATGGCTTCCCCATCATCCTTTATTATGACCTCCATGAAAGCAATAGTTATCGGTTCAGGCGGCCGCGAACACGCCATCGCCTGGGCCCTCGCCTCGTCGCCGGATATATCCGAAGTAGTCTGCGTTCCCGGAAACGGGGGAACGTCAACCGAACCCAAATGCCGAAACGTCGCCGTCTCGGTGAACGAGACTTCGGAAGTGGTACGGGTATGTTCCGCGGAACTTTCAGGCCTGAGCGACGGCTCCTTCGTCGTGGTAGGTCCCGAGGACCCCTTGGCCGCGGGGCTTGCGGACCGGCTCGCCCAGGCTGGTATCCGCACCGTCGGCCCCCTTTCGCGGGGCGCCCAGCTGGAAGCCAGCAAGGACGTGGCGAAGCGATTTATGGATAAGTACGGCGTGGCCTGCGCGAAAAGCGCCACCTTCACAGAACACGCGGACGCCATCGCCGAAATCCGCAGGCATTCCGGCCCCATCGTGGTCAAGGCCGACGGTCTCGCGGCCGGGAAGGGCGTGGTCGTGGCGCCCGACGCGGACGCGGCCATCGACGCGGTGCGCGATTTCATGGTCGAATCGACCCTCGGGGCGGCGGGACGCAAGGTAGTCGTTGAGGAATATCTCGAGGGCGAGGAAATATCCGTCCTCGCGGCGGTCAGCGTAACCGAGGAGCTCGCCGCCGCCGGGAAGGCAGCCATCGTACCATTCGTTACCGCCCGGGACCATAAGCGCCGGCTTGACGGGGCCCAGGGACCGAATACCGGCGGCATGGGCGCCATAGCCCCGGCTACCGGCGTGTCGGAAGAAACCCTCGCCCGTTTCCGCTCCGACATCCTCGAGCCGACCCTGCGCGGTCTCATCGCCGAGAAATTCGATTACCGCGGCTTTATTTTCTTCGGCGTAATGGTCACGAAGGACGGCCCGAAGCTCCTTGAGTACAACGTGCGCCTCGGAGACCCCGAAACCCAGGCGGTGCTTCCCCTCATGGACTTCGATTTCTCGAAAATGTGCGCGGCCATCATCGACGGCGACGTATCCTCTTTCGATTTCGCCTGGAAAGAAGGCGCGTGCTGCGCCCCCGTGGCGGTTTCCCGGGGCTATCCGGGGCCCTACGAAAAGGGCCATGCCATCGCGTTCGACCATAAAAGGATCGAGGGAGCGGGGGCCAAGGTCTTTATCGCCGGGGCTACCGTTGACCAGCGGCGCTCGCCCCGGGGAATCGGCGAGCCCCAGTGGCCCGAGGGCACGCTGATTACCACCGGCGGCCGGGTACTCGCGGCCTCCGCGGTCGGAAAAGACCTGGACGAGGCCCGTGCCCGGGCGTATTCAGCCCTGGAAGCCGTCTCCTTCGACGGCATGAGCTTCAGGCGCGATATCGGGCTTCCCGGCGCCGCGGTCTCGAAAGGGTTCTGAACCGGAAACCGCCGATGGCATTCGGTCCGCGATCCTATTTTTGGCGCCTCTCCATCGCGTTCCTCGCCGTCGGTCTCCTCCCCTTTTCCCTGCTGGCCCTCCTCTACGGGACGGCCAGCGCCCGGCTCCTTGAAAATTCATATCGCGACCGCACGCTGGAAGCGGTTTCCGGGGCTCGGGACCTGGCCGACTCCCTGCTGCGCGAGGCTGCCGAAAAAGCGCGGTTTCTTTCCCTTTCGGAACCGGTCGTGGCCTATCTTTCCGCTCAAGACGACGATCCCCGGCTTGCTTCGGAAGTATACCGGATATTCACCGCCACCGGCGGCGCCCTTTCCTGGTCTCTCTACGTTATCCCCTTGGACGGGCGGCCCGCGATAGCCGGAGCGCCCCTCCCCACGGAATATGAATACCCCCTGTACGAGGGTTGGGGCATTCTGGGCCTGCTCGGCAGCCAGGGGGCCGAGCCGAAAGAACCGGCGTTTTGGGGCCAGCCCCATCCCGATTCGGGAGCCTCGGTCCCCGTGGCGGCCGGCGTCGCGGTAACCCTCAACGGGAAACCGGCGGGCTACGTGATCGTTGACGTGAGCCGTTCCCTTTTTGCCGAGCGGGTCGGCGCGCCGTCTCTCGCCCGGGGAACGCTTACCGGCCTTCGCGTCGTCGACTCCAGCGGCTGCATTCTTTACGATATGACCGATGCCGCGTCCGAGGCCGGTTTTTCCGACGCGGGAGCCGTAGGGAACGAAATTCCCGCCGCCTCCCTCTCGGCGTCTTTTCCGATCAGGGACGGCATGGTGCTATCGGGTACCTATCCCGTTTCCGCCGCCCGGGACGGCTCCGAGCGTATGGCCGGGGTTACCCTTCTCCTTGCCGGTCTGTGCGCGCTGGCCGCCCTGGCGATGGCCCTTTTCCTTTCCCGGTCCATCGCCAGGCCGGTTCACCGGCTTACCGTCGCCATGGAACTCGTTTCCCAGGGGCGGCTCGACGCGCGCTGCGCCGAGACCGGGCTTTGGGAAACCGGCGACGAGATCGCCATTCTCATCCATCGGTTCAATCAGATGATAGATCGGGTGAAGGACTTGGTGAAAAACCTGGTAACCAGGGAACGCGAACTCAGAACCGCCGAGGTAAAGGCCCTGCAGGCGCAGATGAATCCCCACTTTTTGTATAATACCCTCAGTTCCATCCGCTCGAAGGCCCGGTTGGAAGGGCAGGAAGAAATCGCGGTGATGACCACCCGTCTCGCGCGCATTCTCCGGGAAGGCGTTCGCCCCCGCGACGATTTTTCTACCCTTGCGCGCGCTCTCTCGCTGGCCCGGGACTATTTCGAAATCGAGTCCTTTCGCTGGCCCGGCCGCTTTACCTATACCGAGACCGTAGATGCCGCCGCCTTGGACACGCGGCTTCCGAGTCTGGTCGTGCAGCCCCTGGTGGAAAACGCCCTGGTTCACGGCCTTGAGCCCCTTCAGGGGGAAGGACGGCTGACCGTGCACGCCTCCGTCGTCTCGGGGGATCTCATACTGCGCGTGACCGATACGGGCGTGGGCATTCCGCCCGATACGCTCGAATCCTTGCGCGCCCGGCTCGCGGCGGCCTCCCTCTCGCCGGAAGAGGACCCTCCTGCCGCGCCGGACGCGGCGGTTTCCCCGAAGGGGGGGACGGGAATCGCCCTCATCAATACCCACCGGAGAATTTGCCTCATTTTCGGGGCGCCGTACGGCGTGAGCGTCGAGTCCGTACCGGGTAAGGGCACGACGGTCACGGTGTGCGTGCCCCGCGAGGCGGAGTCGTGAGTATGCTGAAATGCATGGTGCTTGAAGATGAACCCCTGGTACGGAAAGAGCTGGTACTGCTCACTCCCTGGCAGTCCCTCTCGCTCCTGTGCGCGGGCGACGCCGGAGACGGCCTCGCGGGGCTGGAACTGGCGGACCGAATCGTGCCCGATATCGTGATCACCGATATCCGCATGCCGGGCATGGACGGGCTCGCCTTCATCGAGGAGTGCAGCGCCAGACGGGCGCGCGCGGGAATACCGGTTCCCGAATACATCATCCTTTCGGGCTTTTCCGAATTCGAGTATGCCCGGTCCGCGATCAGGCTCGGGGTGGGGGAGTATCTATTAAAGCCGGTGGACGAAGAGGAATTGGCGGACGCGCTCCGCCGTTCCGCCGCGCGCTATACGCAACGGAAGGCGTCCCAAAGCCCGGAACGGGTGTATTTCGCGGAGTACGGAAATCTCGGTTCCGCCGCCGGAACCGGGCGGGACGGATACGTGGAAGGGGCCGTCCGCCTTATCGCCGAGCGTTTTATCGGGGGCATAACGATAGAGGAAGCGGCCGAACGGCTTGGCGTGTCCGCCGGCCACCTGAGCAGGCTTTTCAGGAAGGAAACGGGCTATACCTTCGGGGATTACCTGATGAACGTGCGGGTGAAGCGGGCCATGGAGCTATTGCGCGACCCGGTCATCCGGGTGTACGAGGTGGCGGATCTGGTGGGTTACGCGGACTCCCGGTATTTCGCCCAGGTGTTCCGCAAGGTTACCGGGATGAATCCCCGGGAGTACCGGGACTCAATAATCCGCGTGAATCCCTCCAGCGCCCCAGAATAGCCTCCCGGTTGCGGGCCGCTTCCGCCACCGGGTAACGCGCGGTTTTGGGAATGGGCAGCGAACCCTTGGCGTCGGCGTCGGGACGAATGGGCCTGCGTTCCCAGCGTAAGCGCATGATGGTCTGTACGTCCTTTCCCAGGGCGAAATCGATGAACGCCACCGCCTCTTCGCGATTCTGCGCGTTTCTCGCCAGGGCAATCCCGTCGGGTACGGCGCTCGTCCCCTCTTTCGGGAAGCGGTAGCGCAGATTGGTGCCCGATTTTTGCAGGGTCAGGGCGTAGTTTTCGAACGTTATGCCCGCGAAAAAGTCCCCGGAGGCCACCGAGGAATAGACCAAAGACGAGCTGGACGCGATCCCTCCCGGTCCCAATTGCGCTATCAGGCGGTTAACGTACTTCCATCCTCCGAAGGTCCCTTCTCCCGGTTCGGCCATGACGGATAGCATGGTTAACAGGGTCGTATACGCCGAACCCGATTTTTCGGGGTCTGCCATGATGATCCGGTTTTCGAACCAGGGATCGAGCAGATCGGCCCAGGCTTCGGGTACATGTTCCGGCGGGACCAAGGTTTCGTTATACACGATGACCACGGGCAATACCGAGAAGGGATTCCATCGATGGCCGGTCGAATGGACCTCCGTCCTGATGAAGGTGTCCGCCGCGCTTACGTACGGCTCGAAATAATCGGCCGCGGCTTCCAGCGATTCCACCCCGCCTCCCCAGAACACGTCGGCCCGCGGGGCTTCCCCCGATACGAGCCGGCTCATGAGCTCGCCCGTCCCCTCCTGCACGAGCAGAATCGGTATTCCCGTTTTCTGACGGAATTCCCTGGTTATGGTTTCGGCGATTTCCGTCGGATGGGGCGTGTAGATGACCAGGGGCGCGGCGTCCGTGTCGGCGCCCGAGCGGTCACCGCCTTCGGTTCCCTGCCCGCTGGCGGGACGAAGGCCGTACGCGCCTATCGCCGCCGCGATGGCGAGCGCCGTTCCCGCGGCCGCGATCGCCGCGAGGGGCGGGATTCGGCCTCGTCTCAAGATCCCGTCTCCCGGCATCGGAGGTCGAGCCAGGGCGCGAGGTCTTCCCTGAGCTTGCCGGGGTTCTCGTAGCGGAACGCGATGAGCCCCAACGCCGCCGCCGCGGTAACGTTGACCGGATTGTCGTCAATAAACGCCGCGTGCGAAGGGTCCGCCCCTTCTTGGGTAAGGATCGCCTCCCAGAAGGCATGATCGGGCTTAATCAGGCCCATTTGATGCGACGCGTACACCCGGTGAAATCCCGCGTAGTCGCCCATACGCTGGTGGGCCCGGAAGTGGGCTTCCAGGGTATTGGTGCCGCAGACCACCCGGTGTCCGTTATTTTTCAGTTCTTCGATCACCGCGCGGGTATCGGGAATGGGCGCCGGATTGAAGGCCGTTACCCAGGGATCCTCGCGGGCGGTCACGCTGCGGATACGGTCAATCGCGGGGTGCTGGGTTCCGAGGAGGGCCGTCGCCCGCACGCGGAATTCAGCCCAAAAGGTTCGGTCATCCATCTTGCCGGCCTGAATTTGTGCGATTGAGCCCCGCTCGTACCGCGTTTCCGGGGGTTCGTCGGGATCGACCCCGCAAAAGGCGAGAAAATCGGGACCGCTGAGGCCGAGCCGTTTAGCCATGGCGGGAAGGGTCTCCACGTTTCCCGAGACCACGCCGCCCATATCGAAAATGAAAAGCATATTATTCCTTCCCCGCCGCGTACATGGCGGAACCGCCCACGAAATACTTCGATAACGCTAAGAATAAGGCAATGACCGGTACCGACGCAATGACCGCGACCGCCATCATCGCCCCTTCGTCGGCGTACTTTTCCGCCGCGAATTTTACGATGTACGCGGGAATGGTTTTCATTTCTTCACGCTGGGTGATCAGGAGGGGCCATAAAAGGTTGTCCCACTGCTGCCGGAAGGTGAGCACCGCCACGGTGGCGATCACCGGTCCGGAGTTCGGCAGGATGATCCTGGCGAAGATGGAGGGCTCGCTCGTGCCGTCGATCCGCGCCGCGTCCAGGATTTCGTCCGGGAAGGTCTGAAGGTATTGCCTCATCTGGAACACCGCGAACGCGTTGAGCATGAAGGGGACGATGAGCCCGCCGTAGGAATCCTGCAGGCCCAGGTTGAGCGTCACCAGGTAGACGGGGATCATGATCGTTTCAAAGGGTATCATCATGGTGGCCATTATCGCGAGGAAGGCGATATTTTTGCCCTTGAACCGGAACTTCGCCAGGCCGTACCCGACCATGGCGGAAAGGAACACGGTGGTTACCGTGATCGTACCCGATACGATAACGCTATTCGCGATGTTTCGGGGAAAGACGAAGCTTCCGTCGTTGCCCGCCACGGCGCGCGCGTAATTCGCCCATTTAATTTTCGAGGGAATCCAGCGGTAGGGCATGGTCATGATCTCGATCGAGTCCATGAGACTCGCGCCGAGCATGAAAACGAGGGGCGCCACCACTATGGCCGCGAAGACGGCGAGGGCGGCCCAGGTAACGGCGTTTCCCATTCGTTCGGGGAGCCGGGAAGGAATACGGGATTCGGTTTTCGTAATTGCCGTAAAGTTGGTCACGATCTGCCTCCGGGTCAGTAGGTAACGTCGTCGCTCTTGCTGGCCTTGAGCTGGACCAGGGTTAACGTGAGCATCAGCAGGAAAAGGAGTACGCTCATCACGCTCGCCCTGCTGAGGTTGTTGTCGCGCATGGCGGTGTTATAGATATTCAGCGTAATCACGTTGATCGGTCCCTGGGGGGCGCCGCGCTGGGTAAACAGGTACTGGGTGCTAAAGGTCTTCAGGCACTGGATCATCGCCATGATCGAAACCATTACCGTGGTGGGCTTCAGAAGGGGTAAGGTGATCAGCCGGAACCGGGCCCAGCCCCCCGCGCCGTCTATGGTGGCGGCCTCCCGGATGGAGGCGGGAATTTTTCCAAGCCCGGTGATATAGAGGATCGTGAAGTAGCCGATGTACTTCCAGAAATACACGAGCACCGTGGAAGCGCGGACCATGGCGGCGTCGGCCAGCCATTTCCGGTCGATGCCCGGGGTACCGAGCAAGGCATTGACCGCCTGGTTCATGAGTCCCCGGGGGTCGAGCATGAGAAGCCAAATGAGCGCGGCCACCGCCGAGGAAAGCACCGCGGGAGAATAGTATACGAGCTGAAGCGCCCGGTTAAGCCGACGGCGGGAATGGATCGCCATGCCGAGGATGAGCCCCACCACGACGATCGGAATGAAGCAGCCGACGGTGAAGACGGCGGTTGCGGTTACGGAATTCCAGAAGTCTAGGTTGCCGAGAATCTTCGCGTAGTTGGCAAGGCCGACGAAATCGGGCTTTTTGAGGGACACGAGTTTCCGGTTGAGCAGGCTCGTCCAGAACGCGTTCAGGATGGGAAAAAAGGAAAAGACGGAGAAGAAAAGAAGCCCCGGGGCGGTGAATATCCACCCCCAGCGGGCTTTTTTCTGCTCGTAGGAAAAGTTTGTCGGCGATGCCATGGTATCTCCCCGATGGGTAAATGTGCGGTAAACGCGCCGGGCCGCCGGACGGCGGTTCGGCGCGATTCGGTTTTACTGTTCGTCCAGGGCGTCCTGGACCTTGGCGCGCAAGGTCGCGAGCGCCTTTTCCGGCGCCGTTTTCTGCAGCATGACGGACTCCACCGCCTCTTTGACCAGATTGTTGATCAACAGGGAGCTTTCCCCGTAGTACACGATATGGGCTTTCTGGAGGTCAGACTGGAAGACCGAGGAATAGGGCATGCTCTTGAAGGTCGCCGATTCGAAGAGCGCCTTGGTCGGCTGTACCAGCGCGACCTTGGTCAGGTATTCTTCGCCGTGGGACAGCATGAAAGAAACGAGCTTCCACGCCGCAGCCTGTCGGGCCTCGGATACTTGGCTGTTCACCATATAGTAGTGGCCGTAGTAGGTGTTGGGTATCTGCTTGCCGCCTTTCCATACGGGGTATGGAATGACCATCCAGTCGTCGCTCGCGTAGAATTCGGGATTGGCGGCCTTCATGCGCTGTTCTTGATAGAGCCCGGAGACGTGCATCGCGATCTCGTTCTTGTCGTTATCGAAGACCTTCCGGGCGGCCGTATAGGTCGGGGAGCCGAGGTTCTTCCCGTTCGGGCCGAATTCCGCCATGTAGGCGAGCGCCTTGATCCATGCCTGGTCGTTCACGATGGCGGTCTTGCCGTCGTCGGAAACGAGCTTGCCGCCCAGCTGCTCGACCATGGGGAGCCAACCGATGAGGTAATCGCCGTAGCGGAAGTCGAAGCCGCGCCGCGTGATGATCTCGCCGTCCCGCTTCACGAGTTTCTCGGAAACCGCCATTACGTCTTCCCAGGTTTTCGGCGCGTCTTTGATCGGATCGAGACCCGCGTCCCTGAAGATTTTCTTGTTGAGGTAGACGCACCAGTTGGTGAGTTCCAGGGGAAGTCCGTATACCTTGCCGTCAACGGTGACGGGGGAGAGCGTTCCGGCCATGTACTTGCCCTGAATGTCGCCGTAGGACTTGTATCCCGAAGCCGCGAGATTCACGGGAGCCACGAAGCCTTCGGCCAGGAAGGGATAGGCTTTCTGGATTTCCATGTTGAAAATGTCCGGCCCGTTTTTCGCGGCGAATCCGGCTTGCACCACGTCCTGGATCTTGTCCGAGGGGTAGGTAACGTATTTCACCGTAATGTTCGGGTTCGCGGCCATGAATTCGGCGATGTAGCCTTCCTCGATGGCCTTGCGGTTTACGTCTTCATGGGTCCATACGGTAATTTCCACGGGACCCGTTTCCGCCGTCGTTTTGTCTTTTGCTCCTCCCGACCAGGCGGGGGTGATGACGGCGAGCGCGGCGAGCGCTGCGATTGCGATGCGTTTCATGGCGATTCCTCCTCGTTGAAACGGTTTACCTATATGATTGTCCCGAAAAAACGGGTTCGCAACGGGACGATACTGCCAAAAGGTGGACGTTTCTGATATAATGGCCGCCGATAACAAATAAGGGGGGACCATGCTGAAAGGACGACATTTGATCGAGCCGGGGGATCTTTCGATCGAGGAACTGGACGATATCTTCGATCTCGCGGGCCGAATGATCGTAAAACCGGAAGACTATTTAGAAGTGTGTCGGGGGAAAATCCTCGCCACACTTTTTTTTGAGCCCAGTACGAGAACCCGGCTCTCTTTCGAGGCCGCCATGCTCCGCCTTGGCGGGACCACCCTCGGCTTCGCCGAACCAGGCGCGAGTTCTACCTCCAAGGGCGAAAGCCTCGCCGACACGATCCGGACGGTTTCCAGTTACGCCGACGTCATCGCGATGAGAAACCCCAAGGAAGGCGCCGCGCTCTTGGCGAGTCAGCACTCGGACGTTCCCGTCATCAACGCCGGCGACGGCGGCCATCACCACCCGACCCAAACCCTCACCGATCTTTTGACCATCAGGGAAATCAAGGGCGGCGCCTCGGGCCTGACCATAGGGCTCTGCGGCGACCTGAAGTTCGGCCGCACCGTGCACTCGCTCGCCAAGGCCATGTCGCGCTACCCGAGAAACCGATTCGTGCTCATAAGCCCCCCCGAACTGGAGATCCCCGACTACATCATCTCCCGCGTGTTTAAGCCAGCGGGGGTGAGCTTCACGCAGGTCCGCCGCCTTGAAGAGGCGATCGGCGACCTCGATATCCTGTATATGACCCGCGTCCAGAAGGAGCGCTTCTTTAACGAGCAGGACTACGTTCGCCTGAAGGACAGCTACATCCTCGATTCCAAAAAGATGGAAATGGCCCGCAAGGACCTCTGCGTGCTCCATCCCCTGCCCAGGGTGAACGAGATCGCCACCGAAGTGGATTCCGATCCCCGGGCGGCCTATTTCGCGCAGGTAAAGTACGGCATGTACGCGCGCATGGCGCTTATCGCCCGGCTTACCGGCTATACCGGCGGGCTCTCCGCCTCCCTGGCCCCGTCGGCGTCCGGCGCGGCGGGTCAGTCCGGCTCCCCGGCGGTCATACCCGCGGGCGCCCCCGTTTCCCTGCGAAGGAAAGGAAAGAACAAATGAACGTGCAGAAGATCAAGAACGGACTCGTGATAGACCATATCCGCGCGGGAATCGGCCCACGGATATTCAACTGGCTCAAGCTCGACCGCGCGCCCTTCTCGGTGGCCCTCATCATGAACGTGGTGTCGAACCACATGGGCAAGAAGGATATCATCAAGATCGATAACGTGATCGATATAGACTTGTCCGTGCTGGGCTTCATCGATCCGAACATCACCGTGAACGTGGTGGAAGACGAGCACGTCACGCGCAAGATCACCCTGACCCTGCCCGAGCGGGTGGAAAACGTGATCAAGTGCAAGAACCCCCGCTGCATTACCAGTTCCGAGTCGGGCATTCCCCACGAGTTCGTGCTCGTGGACCGAAAGCGCGCGGAATACGCCTGCAAGTACTGCGACGAGCTTTATCGCGCGGGTATCGGGGAATTCCTGTGAGCCCGAAGGGTAACGGGCCAACGTCGGCGAAAACCGGAGCGGGGCCGGCTGGCGCGGGTACTCAGCGTTCCGGCGGCGCGGCTTCCCGTTCCGGCTCCGATATCCTGATCGTGAACGCCCGCCTCGTGGACCGCGACCTGGACGCCGCGGGCGCCGTTCTGGTCCGCAACGGGATAATCGACCTCGTGTGGCTCGGCCTCAAGGGCGTTCCCGCGGAATTCGCGCCGAATCGCGGCGACGGTTCCCCTCCCGGCGTGCGGCCCTCCCGGTCGCCTCTTTCCCCGACGGTCCTCGACGCCGAGGGCGCGACGCTCATGCCCGCCTTCGTCGATCTCCACGCCCATTTCCGCGATCCGGGGCTCACGGCCAAGGAAGACCTTGAATCCGCTTCCCGGGCCGCGTGCGCCGGCGGCTACGGTACCGTGGTCCTCATGGCGAACACCAATCCCGCGTGCTCCGAGCTCTCCCAGGCCGCCGCGGTGCGCGAGCGCGTATCGAAAATCGGATTGCTCGACGCCTTTCAGGCCACGAGCCTTACCCGGAATTTCGAGGGAACCGATACCTCGGCCCTTGACGCCCTTGACCCGGCGATAGTGCCGCTGGCCACGGAGGACGGCAAGGAAGTGGCTTCCGCAGCGGTGATGCTCGAGGCCATGAAAAAATGCTCCCTCAGGAACGTGATCGTATCGTGCCATTGCGAGGACCCGGAGCTCGCCGCGGCCGCCCGACCCCACCGGCTGAAGGCCCTTGAGGCCGCCGCCGCGCTTTCGGGCGCCGCTTCCGGCGATGAGGGCGGACGCGTGGTTCCCGTCGCCTCCTCCTTCGCCGATCGCGGCCTCGTGGGTTCCGCGGATTTCGCCGAGAGCGGCACGTCCATGCGCGAGGGGATAAAGGAATCCCTTTCCGCGGCGGAACGTCTCCTTCGGCTCGCGGAAGACACCATGACCGCCCGGAACGTTGCCCTCGCCGTCGATTCCGGCGCGCGGGTTCACTTTGCCCACGTGAGCACCGTCGGCTCCCTGGACGCGGTCCGCGAGGCGAAACGCCGGCTCGGGAACCGCGCCGACTGCCGGATAACCTGCGAGGTTACCCCCCATCATCTTGCCCTAACTTCCGCCGTTCCCGCCATCGTGAACCCTCCCCTTCGCCCGGCCGCCGACCGCGAAGCCCTGATCGAGGGCATTTTGGACGGCACCGTCGACGCCATCGCGACGGATCACGCCCCCCATACCGCCGCCGACAAGGCTTCCGGCGCGCCCGGGTTCTCGGGCATCCAGACGGCCTTCGCCGTGTGCAATACGGTGCTCGTGAAAACGGGGCGGGTCAGCCTGTCCCGGCTTTCGGCCCTCATGTCGGCCCGTCCCGCCGAAATTCTCGGGCTTTGCCGGGGACTGCTCCGCCCCGGTTACGCCGCGGACCTGGTTCTCGTGGACCCCGATAAGGAATGGATCGTTCGGCCCCGGGATTCGTCCTCCTGGTTTTCCAAGAGCGTTAATACGCCTTTTACGGGCTCCCGGCTTTCGGGCGTAGTGCTTTCGACGTTCCGCCAGGGAAGGCGGGTGTATCCCTTCGAATAAGAAATAAGGGGCGGAGCCTCCCGTCCACCAAGCGACCCCAGGAGGTCGACATGGGCGTGGTAAAGGAAAAGCCGACCGAATGCGTCGACCATGCGGGACGCCGTGGATTTGTTTCGCGTTTTTACCGCCCTTCTGATACAATGGGCTTCGGTCTAACCGAAAAGGAGAGATTAATGAAAAGATTTATCGCGTGTATGCTTGGCGCTTTCCTGGTGTTGGCCTCGTGCCAAACCTTCAAATCCTACGACGATACCGTCAGTTTTATTTACGCGAGCGGCGAGGACGGTCAAAACGTATTCGGGTTCCTGGAAGACGGCACCTTCCGGCTCAGGGAGAACGGCGCGCTATACGGCGGGCGATGGGGGAAAAACGCCGAGAATATCCAGGTTTTGTACCAGGACGCGGAAAGGAACGGGCAGATAGAATTGCTGAAAATTTCCTTTAACGCGTTCAAGCACAACGGCATGACGTATAAGAAACTAAGCCGCGGCAAGACGGAAGCCTTTTTGGCGGCGTATACGATGGAATAGGGCGTCGGATTCGAATTTCCCGACCGCCCCAAACCGCCCCCCTTTAGCCCAACGCCACGTCGAGCAGCATCATGACGGCGAAGCCGAACATGGCCCCGATCGTTGAAAAGTCGGAGCTGCCGTGTTGCTGCGCCTCGGGAATGAGTTCCTCCACGACCACGTAAATCATCGCGCCGGCGGCGAAGGCCAGGGCATAGGGCAGGATAGGCTGCATGATCACGACGAGGAAGGCGCCGAGCACCGCCGCGATGGGTTCCACGATTCCCGAAGCCTGACCGTACCAGAAGCTCTTCAGGCGGCTCATGCCTTCTCTTCGCAGGGGTATGGAAACCGCGGCCCCTTCCGGAAAATTCTGGATCCCGATACCGAGGGCCAAGGCTATCGCCCCCCCAAGCGAGGCGACGGCCGCCGAATTCCCTAACGCTCCCGAGGCCGCGTTTCCGAGGGCGCCGAAGGCCACGCCCACCGCGAGCCCTTCCGGAATATTATGCATGGTAATGGCCAACACGAGCAAAATGCTCCGCTGCCACGAGGTTTTTATTCCTTCCGCCTGGTTTCGCTCCAGACCCATATGAAGGTGGGGCAGGGTACGGTCGACCAGAAAAAGGAAGAACCCTCCCCCGAGAAAGCCGAATACCGCCGGGAACAGGGGATTGGACCCGTTTTCCGTCGCCATCTTAATGGCGGGATTGAGTAGGGACCAGAAACTCGCCGCTATCATGATTCCCGAGGCGAAACCGAGCATCGCGTTGAGTACCTTCTGGTTTATCGATTTAAAGAAAAAGACGAGGGCGGCGCCAAGGGCGGTCACTCCCCAAGTAAAAAGCCCCGCCAACAAGGCAAGCAATACGGGGTTGTCCGACGATAGACTCTCAATCATGACGCTAATCCTCCTGGTCGCGCTATTCTCGATAATTCTACCATAATCAAAGAAAGCGTTGTCGGCAAATCGCGTTTCCATGCCCTATTCTTAAAGTTGTGGATTTTTACCCGATTATCTCTTGACATATTGTACTAGTACATTTACGATTGTACTAGATGAGTAGTACAAGTGGGGAGAAAAAGTTCATTCCATCCCTTGATGAGGCTTCGGGAATTCCGCTCTATCGCCAGATCATTCAGGAGATAGAGCGGGCAATCGTATCGTCCCGCATGCTGCCCGGCGATCGGCTTCCCACCATCCGTTCCCTGGCGATCGAGCTCAAAATGAACCCGAACACCATCGCCAAGGCCTATGCGGAACTGGAACTGCGCGGATTGGTGAAAACCCAGGTAGGCAGCGGGACCTATGTCTCGTCGTCGGTGGGCGCCGACGTGGAAGAACGGCTCGCGCGGATAGACGAAACCGTTATGCGCGCGATAAGGGAACTGGAATCCCTGGGCGTGCAGCGCTCCGAGATCCCCGACCTTTTCCGGAATAAATAAGGAAGGTAGAACATGTTTTGGAATAAAAACGAGCAATCGGAAAAACCGCTGGTAAAGGGAAGTTCCTTTCCCCACAGCCGAAAGGATTACCGGATAACCCCCGAGGGCGTGGTCATTTTCGCCTTCGTGCTGGTCGCCGGCCTCGCCTGGCTTTTCAGGACCGCGGGACCGCTCGCGCCCCTGGCAGTCGTCGTGTATATTTGCGCGCCCCTATTGGTGCTCGCGCTGATGGCCCTTTTGCCCCGATGGCTCTTCATGCTCGCCATGCTGCCCCTGATGGGCATCGCGGTGTACGAGGTGCCCGGGTTTCGCGGCCTGCTTCCCATCGTGATCGTGGTTACCGGGGCCCTCATCGTCCCTTCGATACAGAAAATGGAGGAGTGGGAGCGGGCGATCGTGCTCCGCTTCGGGAAATTCCACCGCGTTCGCGGCCCCGGCCTTTTCCTGCTCGTGCCGTTCGCGGACCGCGTGGCCGAGACCGTGGACCTGCGCATTCGGGTGAGCGATTTCACCGCGGAGACCACCCTTACCCGCGATTCCGTGACGGTTACCGTGGACGCCCTTTGCTTCTGGCTCGTATGGGACGCGGAAAAGGCGATTTGCGAGGTGGAAGACTATCGGGAGGCCGTTATCCTTTCGGCGAAGACCGCCTTGCGGAGCGCCGTGAGCCGCCACGACCTTTCCGTGTTCCTTGGGGAGAACGAGAAGATCGAGGAAATTATCCGCGCCGAGGTAGACGCAAAAACCACCGAATGGGGCATTACGGTCCAGCACATCGAATTGACCGACATTCAGATACCCGAGAGCCTGCAGGTTTCCCTGAGCCGGGTCGCGCAGGCCGAACGCGAAAAGCGGGGGCGGATACTCCTCGCCGAGGCGGAGGTGGAGGTGGCCCGGAAATACGAGGAAGCGGCCATGATCTACGACCGGAACCCCACCGCCATGAACCTGAAGAACCTCGCCATCCTGAACGAGGGGCTCGCCTCGGGCAACTCCATGATGCTCGTGCCGAACTCCATCACCGAAAAGCTCGAGGGCAAGGACCTGTTCGGCCTGCAGGCCCTGGGCAAGATCGAGGCGAATGAGAAGGCCGTTCGAAAGGCCGGCCAACACGGACGGGACGGGCAAGCCGCCGCGCCGAAGGAGAAAACCGAATGAGCGTTATTGCGACGACCGATTTGGTCAAGGATTATCAGCTGAACGGAATTACGGTGAACGCCCTGCGCGGCGTGAGCATACGGGTGGAACCCGGCGAATTCACCGCCATCGCCGGGCCTTCGGGAAGCGGAAAGTCGACCTTCCTGCACTTGGTCGGCTGCCTGGACGCGCCTACCGCCGGTACCATCAGCGTGTGCGGGGCCGACGTGGCCCTCATGAAGCGCGACGAACTGGCCATGCTCCGCAGGAGAACGATCGGCTTTATCTTCCAGGCGTACAACCTGATACCCGTGCTTACCGCCCTGGAAAACGTGTCGCTGCCCCTGGTCCTGCTCGGCCAGCCCCGCGCGGCGGCCAGAAAAACCGCCCTGGACGCCCTGGTCAAGGTGGGGCTCGCCGACATGGGCGACCGGAGGCCCAAAGAAATGTCCGGCGGTCAGCAGCAGCGCGTCGCCATCGCCCGCGCCCTCGCCAAGGAACCCGAACTCATCCTCGCCGACGAGCCCACGGCCAACCTCGACTCCGTAACGGCCCGGGAAATCCTTGACCTGATGCTCGCGCTCAATAGGGAAGGCAAAACCACCTTCGTCTTTTCCACCCACGATAAGCTGGTCATGGAATACGCCCGCCGGCTCGTATCCCTCCGGGACGGGAAAATCGTCGAAGAGACCGTAAAATGAAAACGGACAGCATTTTGACGGTGTGCGCCATGGCGGCCAAAAACCTTTCCCGGCACCGCGTTAAAACGATCATCACCGTGACGGCCATAGCCGTGAGCGTGAGCCTGTATATCTTCATGGACGCGTGGCTTCTCGGGATGAACCTGGATTCCCGGCGCAATATCGTGAATTACGAGACCGGGGCCGCCAAGATCCAGGGCGACGCCTACTTCGCGCGCGAGGACGAACTGCCGATGTACGAATCGTTCCGGGGGTGGGAACCGATCGCGCGGGCGCTTGAGGCCTCGGGCTACCGCGCCGCGCCGCGCTTCGTGTTCACCGGCACCCTCTATTCCCGCGGGGGAACGGCGCCCATGGTCATGAACGCCGTGGACGTGGAAGCCGAGAAGGCCTTGCTGCGCTACGCCGACTACGTGGAGTCGGGCCGCATGATCCGGGCGGGGCGGCAGGAAATCGCGGTCGGCGCCCTGGTCGCGGACAAGCTCCGCGTGGGCATTCCGTCCCGGTGTTCGACCGAGGAACTGGAAACCGATCTCGTCGCCGCGGCCCAAACCCCGCAGGACGCCGACTTTATCCGGTCCCTGTACGTAAGCTGGCGGAGCCTCGGAAAGTCTGAGGGCCTCTTTGCCCCGAAGGAATCGGATGCCGCGCTGGACGATCGTATGGCGCTGCGCCCTGACGTGACCGCCGCCGACCGGGCCCGGCTTTGGGACATTCTGGCCGCCTCGGGGCGAAACGACGTGCGCGTCTCGACCACCATCGACGCGGCGGCCCTTCCCGATTCGATTGACGCCCCGCGCTTCGAGCGGGAACTCTACGAAACCGCCGGCGCCGAAACCCGCGCCGACTACGACGCGCTTTACCGGCTGAACCCGGATACGCGCTCCTACGAGCTGATACCCGAGGGCGCGCTTCCCGGCGACGGCCCGGTCCGGTCGCGCGCCCTGCGGGCCATGCTCGACGCCGGCTTTCCGGGCGCCGTGGTCCACGTGAACCAGCTGATCGACGCGGTTGTCGTCGGGGTGGTGAACGCCCCGAACCCGGCGATAAACGGCAATATGGGGTGGATACCCCTCGATTCCCTGCAGGACGAGTCGGGGCTGATGCTCGACGGCGCCGTGACGGAAATACTCGTCCGCTCGGCGACGGCCCGTGACGAGGCGCTGCCAGGCGCCTTTGAGGCCCCCGAAACGATTCGGGCCGCCGTGGACGCCGCCTTGGCGAAAGCGGGAGCGGCGTTTCCCGCGGGGCTTTCGGTACGGTCCTGGAGGGATTACGTGCCCGACTATTTCGCCGCCGCCAACGGCGACCAGGTTTCGAGCCGCCTGATGATCTTCTTCCTCTTCGTGCTTTCCTTCATCGGGATCGCGAACACCATGCTTATGGCCATCCTGGAGCGGACGAAGGAAATCGGCATGCTGCGAGCCCTGGGCATGACCGACCGCCAGCTCCTCTTTTCCTACGCCTTCGAGGCGACCCTTATCGGGATAATTGGCGGGGCGATCGGCGCCGTCCTGGGCTGCCTTCTCAACATTCCCATGGTGCTCGTGGGCGTCGACTACTCGGGAATGACCAGCGCGCTTAACGGCGATATCGGCTACCGGGTCGCGACCTTTTTCCGATCGGCCTGGAATTTCCCGACCGTCGCCTATACCTTCGTCGGGGCCTCGATCCTCTCCGGACTCGTGGCCATACCGCCCACCCTGCGGGCCCTTTCCCTGCCCGTGACCGAGAGCCTCCGGTTCGAATAGCGAGGAAACCATGAACGTGAACGGCAAAAAAAGCAAATCCGGCGGTTTCGGTGCCCTCGTGACCGTGGCCTGGCGGAACGTGTGGCGGAACAAGCGCCGCACCGCCCTGTGCGTCGCGGCGGTGGGCATCGCGGTATTTTTCAATATTTTCATGACCTCCTGGGTAGACGGCATGTTCGAGAGCATCGCACAGATCGTGCGGGTCTTCAGCTCGGGCGACGTTTCGGTCACTTCCGCCCGGTACCAAGAAGAAAAGGAATACTTCCCGGTCCAGTACCCGATCTCGGATTCCCCGGACGGCGACGCGATCCTCGCGGCGACGCGCGCGATACCCGGGGTCGCGGCCGCCCTGCCCCGGATAAGCGCCTACGCGACCCTTTTCGACAGCACGGTAAAGCACGCGATTCTCTGGGGCCTGGACCTTCCCGCGGAAACGAAAGCCCATTGGTTTAACCTGACCGAGCGTTCCGACGGCCTCGTGGAAGGGCGGTTTCCCGAAACCGGCGCCAACGAGTGCGCGATCGGCGTGACCTTCGCCAAAAAGGCGGGGCTACGCGTCGGGGACCGGATTCCCCTTAAAACGGTCTCGGCGGAATTTTCCGACAAGTACTGGAGCCCGGTGGTGACGGGGATTTTCAAGTTCGACTATCGGCCCGTGGACGAATCGACCGTCGTGGTGCCGGTAGACCGGCTTTCCCGCGTTCTCGGCATGGAAGGCGGCCTGCAGCAGCTTGCCCTATTCCTGGACGACCCGCGCGATTCGGGAAGGGTTCGCGACCAGACGGCGGCGGCCCTCGCCGGACTCTCGGGCAAGGCGGGCGCCGATTCGGTACTCGAATGGAAGGACGACTACTGGGTCGCCCTGTGGTCCAGCATGACGGTGCTTTTCGCGATCGTCTTTCTCGTGTTCCAGGTCGTGGCCAGTTTCCTCATCATCAACACGATGCTGATGGTAATTCACGAGCGGATCAAGGAAATCGGGATGATGGGGGCGCTCGGCATGACCCGGCGCGAGATCGTAACGGTATTCTTCCTGGAGGCGGTGACCCTAAGCGTGATCGGTTCCCTTGCGGGCTGTATCGTCGGCGGGCTATCCGCGTGGCTCGGCTCCCTTTTCCCCCTGGACGTAAACGCGTTCATGGGGGGCGGCATGAAGGACCTTCCCATCGCCGGCACCATCTACCTCAGTTTTTCGGCGAAATCGATCGTGAACGGGTTCCTGTTCGGCGTGATCGTGTCGTCGGTTTGTACCCTCTTCCCGTCTTTGAAAAGCGCGTTCATTCAGCCGGTGGAAGCCCTCCGCCGCTGATCGGAACGCGGGCCGGGAGCGGCCGTTTCGCCGGCTCCCCGTGAATGACTTACTTTTTATTATAGGAGCGATGCATATGGAAAAGAAACCCGCGCATGCCGGAAAGCCGATCACGCGTACGGAACGGGCGACCGGTACCCGCGGCTCGAACCCCCGCGCCCGGCTGGCGGCCCGCGTCCCAATCCTCGGCGCCGTATTAGCGGCCCTTTTCGCGGGGCAGCTCGCGGCCGCGCCGGCGATTACCGAGCGAACCACGGCGGCCGAGATAATCGCCATGATCGACCGGAACGAGGTGTACGACTCGATCCAGTACGACGGCCAGATGGTTATCGAATACAGGGGCAAGCGCTACGTCAAGGAGTTTACCGCCTCTACCCGGGGCAATCGGGACAGCTATATCGAGTTCACCAATAGCGAGGACCGGGGCACGAAGTACCTTAAAAAGGACGGTCGGCTGTACGTGTATTCGCCCGATACCGAGCAGGTCATGCTCATCTCGGGCCACATGCTCAAGGAATCGATGATGGGCTCGGACCTTTCCTACGAGGACACCATCGAGAACCGTACCCTCTCCGAGCGCTACGACGCGGCGATAATCGGAACCGAGGACTGGAACGGAACGGCGTGCCGGGTACTCGAGCTGACGGCGAAGAAGAAGACGGAAAGCTACCAAAAGGAGCGCGTCTGGGTTTCGATGGAAACCGGCGACCTTATGCATTACGAGCTTTTCGCCCTGTCCGGGGCCAAGCTGAAGGAATACAACCTGATCCGCGCCGAGACCATCGGCGCGCGCCGCTTCCCCATTGAAGCCGAAATGAAGGACCTTTTGCGGAAGGACAGCCGCACTTCCTTCGTGATGCGGAACGTCAGGCTGGACGGGGTTATCCCCGATTCGGTTTTCAGCATGAGGAACCTGGAACGATGACCCGGCCTTGGCGCGGGCTTCCCGCTTTCGCGTGCGCCTTTTTCCTTGCGGTAACCGCCGTTCCCCCTGCGGCGGAAGAACCCGTGTTTTCGGGAACCCTCGAAACGAAGGCGGCGGGAACGCTGTTGGTAGACGGGCTTTCTACCGGGGACGATTCCGTCGCCTGGTCCTTCGAGGAATCGGCGAACCTCCGCTTCAAGGCGGCGGCGGGAGAACGGGGGACCGCGTTCGGCTCTTTCAACCTGCGCGCCTGGACCGCCGACGCGCCGGAAAGGCTCGTTTCGCTCGCGACGCTTGACCCCTCCCTGGGTCTCGACGGGAAGGCCCTCAGGACCGAGCTTTCCTCGGGCGGCGAGTTGGAGCGGCTCTACGTTTCCCTGCGAGGGGAGAAGGCCGATACGGACGCGGGACTCATGCGCATCGCCTTCGGCTATTCCCCCGCCTTCCGGCCCACCGATATCCTGAATCCGCCGAACCCGCTCTATCCGAACGCGCGGCTCCGGGGCGTCCTGGGCGTCGCGGTTGCGGCATATCCCTCGGACGACGCGAAACTCCGCGGCTTTTTCGCCTCGCGCGCGACGGCGGCCTTCGGCGATACGGGCGCCGCGTCAACCGCCGCGGTTCGCCCGCTGGCGGGCCTGTCGGCGGACTGGAACGGGCGCCGTTTCAGCGCCCAGCCCCTTTATCTCGTCAGGCTGCCCGAGAGCGCCGGTACCGTGCCCGACCAATACGCGGGAATATCGCTGAAGATGGAGGCGGGCGCGGGCTGGTGCCTGGACGCGCTGTGGACCAACGAAGACCGGGACGCGCCGTTCGCCGAAAGCCTAAAGGCCTCGGTTTCGGCCGATTGGTCCGCCTTCGACGCGAAACTGTACCTCTTGGGGCAGTATTTGTGGAACGGTCCCGGCGATCGCGGGGTAAACGGCATTCGGGAGGTAACGGAGCGGCAGTACGGATTCGCGACGATCGCGTGGCAGTGGGACGACTATACCCGTTTCGCCCTTTCCTGCCTGGCGAACCTGGAAGACCGGTCCCTGGCCCCGGCCCTCACGGCGACCCATGAACCCTTCCAGGGCATGAGCCTCGGCCTTACCGCCCGGTTCGGCCTTGATCCCGCCGGCGGAACGGGCGAGTTTTCGCCCGACGCGACGGGAACGAAGGGAACCCTCGAGGCTTCGGCCAGCCTCCGGTTTTAACTGCCCCGCTTTGAGTACGGCCCGGCTTTGAGTACGGCCCGAGCAAGGCGGCCGCTTTCCCCTAGGCTTTCTTTTCCTCGAAGAGCGACGTGAGCCGCAAGGTGATGTTCGCGTACCGCTCGATCAGGTTTTCAAGGTTTTCGGTAAAGGCGTTGAGCTCTCCCAACGAATCCGCCAGCTCGCGCATTCCCGACTCTATCTCGTCGGCGGCGGAACCGAGGGCGGACATGCGGGTTTGCACGTTCTCGCCTTCCGCCTGCTGACGGTCGGTGAGGGCCCGGATGTCACGGGTCGTGCGGAGCAGTATGTCGATGGCGTTGCGCACGCTGGAGGTCTCGTTGCCCTGCCGTTTCATGTCTTCGGTTATTCGGGTGAAAAGCTCGGCGCTGGACGCGACCTCGCCGTTGAGCTCGCTCATGCGCTGACGGGCGGTCTTGGTCTTGTCGAGCCCCGAGCGCGAGCGATCGCCCATTTTTTTGATGTGCTCGTTGATTTCCTTTACCGCGCGGGACGCCTGCTCCGAAAGGTTTCGGACCTCCGAGGCCACTACCGCGAAACCGGCGCCGGCGTCGCCGGCGTGGGCCGCCTCTATCGCCGCGTTCATGGCGAGCAGATTGGTTTGGGCCGCGATCTTCGCGATGGAGGAAACCCGGACGGTCACCTCGCCGGCTGCCTCGCTCACGCTCTCTATCTCGCTTACCAGCCCTTCCATCGCGGTCATGTTTTCGTTCGCCCCTTCCATGAGGGCCTTGGTGCGCTCAAGGGCGTCGGAGGCGGATGACGATACCGAGTCGATGCTGCCGGTCATATTGGTAATGGATTCTCCGCCCGACTCGATGGACGCCGACTGTTCGCGGATTCGCTGATCCTGTTCGCGGTTAACGTTCCATAGGGCGGTGAGGCGGTCCGTAGCCTGCTCGATCTCGTTCTGCTGCTGCTCAATGGCGCTTTGGACCGCGTCTTGGGCCCGGGAAATGGCGCCGGATACGGTACGGGAGCGCTCCCCGAGGATCATCAGGGATTTCGCGTCTTCTCCCACCTCCCGCGCCACGTTCTTAACCTCTCCCAAGAGCGTGGCCTGCCGCGCCATAATCCGGTTAAAGCCGTCGGTCATGACGCCGATCTCGTCGCCCTGGCTGACGATGAGGGCTTTAATCTCCGCCCCGTCGCCCTGGGCCAGGCTGTCCAGCCCGGATATAAGGTCTTGGAGCCGCGCCGCCAGGGGCCGGCTTTCGAGCCAGAGGGCGAATAGCCCGAGGGCGAGCACGAAGGCACCGAGCCCGCACATTTTGAGGGTGAACTCGGGAAGGGGGTTTTCCGCCGCCGTTTCGGAGGCCGCGCTTTCGGCGTCTACCAGGGAGAGTCGGTCCACGTGGTTATCCAGGAACCCGAAGCCCGCCGCGAAGAACAGGGAGAAGGAGAGATAGACCAGGATCGCCCCGATCTGGAATTGCCGGGTAATGATCGAGCGTTTGCGGCTTCCCTCGATGGTTGTTTGCCCGGTGCGCTGGATGAGGGGCAGGGCGAACCGCTCGGTAAAGCGAACCTCCATAAGCGATACGTACATGCCTATCGCGCTGGAATACAGGAGACTCACCAGAAGGGACAGGCTGAAGAAGGGCTGTCCCAGGAGCAAGGAGCGGATGAGAAATTGCAGGCTCGGGCCCAAGAGGTAGCCGATAACGTTGGCGACGATAAAGGTTTTCGATAGCACCCTGACGCGTTCAGAGACGAAGGCCTTCGTGACGCCGTGGGAATCTGGAGCCGCCCACATGGCCCGCTCGGCCCGCGCCAGGCTCGAGCAGCGGACCCAGATGACGATAGAGGCGACGAATATGAGTATGAGCGAGTTTATGGCGAACAGCGGCAGTTCGGTAAAGTATTTACTCCAGTCGCGCAAGACGAAAAAAATATTGAAGTTCCATAGAAGCGCAATGCCCGCGAGGGACATACCCACAAACGACAGCATTATTTTTGCCCTAATTGACAGTATTTCTTTCATAGGAACGAGTATAGTGTGCATTCGGCGAGTTATCGACCGGAAATAAAAGTTTTGCGGCGAATTGTATTCGTATATTATGCGCAAACGATCGCGCGCCCCATGAGGCGCTCTCGCCGCGGCTGCGGAGGCGGCGCGTTCGCCCCCCGTTCGGCCCCCTGCCTCGATCTTACTCTTCTGGATTCATTCCGATTCTTTGTGGTATTATCGGGCCATGATAACCAATGAACGAGCCATGAACCGCCTGCAGGCCGCTTGCGCCGAGAAGGGCCCTCTGTGCGTCGGTCTGGATACCGACCCTTCGTATCTGCCCCCGGAGACGCTGCGCGCCTTCGGAAATCCCGCGGAGGCCGTACTCGCGTACAATCGGGCGATGATCGAAACGACCAGGCCCTACGCGGCTTGCTTTAAGGTACAGATCGCGTATTACGAGGCCATGGGGCTTGCGGGGCTTTCGGCCTACGCGGCGACGCTCGAGGCCGTGCGCGATTCGGGCTTGACCGCCATCGCCGACGTGAAGCGGGGAGATATCGCCGATACGGCGAAAGCCTACGCGCGGGCGCATTTTACCGGCGAGTTCGAGGCGGATATCATAACGATAAATCCCTATATGGGTTTCGATACCCTGGAACCCTTTCTTGAATACGTTGAAAGCGCGGGCAAGGGAGCGTTCGTGCTCCTGCGCACCTCGAATCCCGGCATGAAGGATATCGAGTGGCTGCCCCTGTCGGCGGAGGCCGGGGCCGAGGCAGGCCATGGCTCGCAGGCGGTTCCCCGAGTTCTCGACGCGGTGGGCGCGGGCCTTTCGAGGATCGCCGGGCGTTACGCCGATTCGGGCCGGGTCGCCCCCTTCGGCGCCGTGGTGGGCTGTACCGAGGAAGCGGACGCCCGCGCGCTGCGCGACCGTTACCCGAACCTGTTCTTCCTGATTCCCGGCTACGGCGCCCAGGGCGGCGCGGCCCGCGTCGCGGCGACGTTGCTCGACCGCGCGGGCGGTACGGTGAACTCGTCGCGGGGAATACTGACCGCGTGGAAAAAAGACCCGCAGCTCGCCGCCAAGCGCGAATCGGGCGCCTTAACCATAGACGATATCGCCGAAGCCGCGGGCCGCGCCGCCCTTGAGGCGAAGAACGACCTTCTTGGCGCGAAGGCCCTGCTTGCCGGGGGATCCCTTGCCGGAGGGACGCTCTGATGTGCGCGCCGGGCGGCGCCGAAGCGGGGCGGAACGATGGGCGGTATCCCCGGTCGGCGGAAACCGTTACCGTCGTTTCCAACGAGGAAATCGCGGACGGCGTCTTTTCGCTGGCCGTTTCCCGGCGGCCCGTTTCCGCGGCTACCGGGCCGCTTGTCCCCGCGATTCCCCGTTCCGTGCCGGCACCCGGCCCGGGGCAGTTTTTCATGATACGCGCCCGGCCTTCCGCCGTTTTTCTCGGCAGGCCCATTAGCGTGTACCGCTCCGACGCGGCTTCCGTTACCTTCCTTATCCTGAACAAGGGAGAGGGCACGGCGGAACTGTGCGCCTTACGGGCGGGCGATAGGGCGGATCTCGTGGGGCCCGTCGGCAATACCTTCCGTTCCCCCGCGGCTCTCGCGGCCCTGGGCGCGCGACGGCTCGCCCCCGACGGGGCTTCCGTTTCTAAAGCGGAGTTGGCGCTGATCGACGCGCTTCCGGCGAAACCCCGGATCGCTGTTCTCGGCGGCGGAATCGGCGTGGCCCCCGTGGCCGGCTTTGCCCTGGACCCCTCGAGCGAAACCGGACTGGAAGCGGGGAGCTTCGACTTTTACGCCGCCTTCAGGACCGGCTCCTACGCCTTGGAGGGTATCGCCGAACGGGCCCGCCGGGTCATCGTGACCACCGAGGACGGCTCGGTAGGCGCGAAGGGGATGCTTCCCGCCGTCTTCAACGGCGCCGATTACGATCTCGTGTACGCCTGCGGGCCCACGCCCATGCTGAAATACGTGAAGGAAGCCTGCGCGGGGCTCCTTGCCTACGTGAGCCTGGAGCGGCGCATGGCCTGCGGCGCCGGCGCCTGCCTCGGCTGCACCGTCGAGACCGCGAACGGCAACCGGCGCTGCTGCGTTGACGGGCCCGTGTTCCCCGCCTCGGAGGTATTGTTTTGAGCGTAGACCTTTCCGTTTCCCTGTGCGGCGTCCCGCTCAGGAATCCCGTTATCGCGGCCTCGGGCACCTTCGGTTACGGCACCGAGTACGCGAGCCTCATGGACGTGGGCGCCCTCGGCGGCATTTGCTCCAAGGGCCTTACCCTGGAACCCCGCTCGGGCAACAGGGGCGTCCGGCTCGCGGAGAGCCCCTCGGGATTGATCAATTCCATCGGCCTCGAGAATCCCGGCATCCGCTCCTTTATCGAGAACCAGCTTCCGACGATGCTGGCGCTCGGTCCGGCGGTGCTGGCCAACCTTTCGGGCTCGACGCTTGAAACCTACGTGGAGGGCGCGAAACTGCTCGACGCTACCGGCGCGCAGATGATCGAGCTCAATATTTCCTGCCCGAACGTCAGCGACGGCGGCATGATTTGGGGCGTGGATTGCGCTTCGGCCGCTTCCATTACCGCCGCGGTGCGCGCCGCCACGAAGAAGCCGCTGGCGGTAAAGCTTTCGCCCAACGCGCCGGACCTCGTCGGCGTCGCGCGCGCGGTCGTAGGGGCCGGCGCCGACGCCTTAAGCCTCGTGAATACCTTTACGGCCTTCGCCGTTGACGTAGAGCGCGGCGTTCCGGTGTTCGAGAACAAGACCGCGGGCCTGTGCGGTCCGGCAATTCGGCCCATCGCCCTAAGGATGCTGCGCGATATCATGCTCAACGTTCCCGAGTGTTCCCTGGACCGCGCCCGGGGAAAGGCTTCCGGCCGGTTCGTGCCCGTAATAGGCCTCGGCGGGATCGCGACGTGGCGCGACGCCGCGGAGTTTATCATGACCGGGGCCACGGCGATTCAGGTGGGAGCCGCGACCTTCGCGAATCCCAAAGCCATGCCGGAAATAATCGCGGGTCTCGAGGCCTTCATGGCCAGGAAGGGGTACGGGAACCTCGACGCCATGCGGGGCATCGCCCTTTGAGCGCGAAAGGCCGCGCTGAAGACCGCGCGAAAGCCGCCGCGCCCGCCGCCAGCCACCGGTTTTTCGAAAACCGCGCCTGCGAGTATTGGCCCTGCCACGACCTTGAGAGCATCAACTGCCTGTTTTGCTTTTGCCCGCTGTATCCGACCGATTGCGGGGGGAATTGGACCGTCACCGAAACGGGCATAAAGGATTGTTCGGCGTGCGCCGTTCCGCACGGCGCCGGCGGCTACGATTACGTGATCGGGCGGTTGGCCTCCGACGCGCGGCTATCCGACGAAGGGGAAGAATGGCTGTAAGCTAAAAAAAGGCGAACCGGGGCGCTGCCGCACGCCGGTTCGCGGTTCGGTTTTTCCTTTTTTTATTCTTCCGAGAGGCGTTCGTCAACGGCGCCGAGCCAGGGGATCACGAAGAGTATCGCCCCGAGCGATCCGTAGAATACCGATACGAGGGCTACCGCGAGGTTTCTCCCTATCTGGTTGGCCTGTCCCCCGCCGATGTTGGCGAGGAGCAAAATGGTGCCCGTGATAACAGCGAAAACAGTGAAGCCACCGAGGTAGCGGCCCAGGCTCGTGAAGTACGCCTTCGCCGCCGTGAGGGTTTCCCTGTCGGAATCGAGGGCGAAGGGCGCGCTAAAGGCCATCCTGGTTTTCTTCCAGCCGAACTGCACCGCGTTTACCGCGCAGGGCGCGACGAGGGCGATGAGCAGGCTCGGCAAATCCACCAATACGTACGGCATGAGGAAGCCCCCCGCCACCCAAAGCACGAACAGCACGAAGGCCACGCTGACCAAAAACGGTACGAATAATTTCCTGAACATAGAATCCTCCCTTAAGGATTTGTGCGTAACGGCGCCTTGGCGCCGCTGTAGTTTCCGAGGAGCGCGGCCCCCCGCGCGAGGGCGTTCCCGTATTCCGAGAGCTCCTCGCTATTCACGATATTCTCGCCCGCGACTTCGGCGAATCCTGGCTTCCCGAGGGATGCCACCGCGGGGACGACGGTGACGAGCGCGAAGAGGGTGAGGGCGAAGGCGAAGGAGACGTCGCTTCGGCCGATGCGGCCGCCGCGATCCTTTGCCCCTTGCCCGCTTTCCCCCGCGGCATGCGAGCCCATGAGGCGGTAAACCGGTTTCGGCCTGGCTTCCGGTTCGCCGACTCCCTTCTCCAGCCTCTTGAGCGCTTCGGCGACAAACGCGTCCGTTTGCTCCCTAACTCTCTTATTCATGCTTCCCCCTTGCCGCCCCGACGGGGCCGCGAGTCCACGGCGCGCCGGACCGTCGCGCGGATCCGCGAAACCCGCCACCGAACGGTCCCCGCCGGCATACCCAACGCGCCGCCCGCTTCCCGGGCCGTCAGCCCGTCGCGCAGTACGAGCATCGCGATCCGGAGATCGGACGGATCGAGCCGGGCGACCGCCTCATCCACCAAGGCGGCCATCCGGCGCGTAACCGCCAGTTCTTCGGGATTCGGCTCGGGCGCCGGCGGTTCTGAGCCGCCTTCCCCAGGGACCTCGAGCGATACCGTTCTGGGCCGCCTCCTCAGGTAATCGAGGATAAAATTCCTCGCTACCCTATAGAGCCACGGGGCGAACGGCTTTTCCGGGTCGTAGCGGTCCATGCGGTACCATGCGTGGACCAACGCGTCGTGGGCCAGGTCTTCGGTCTCGTCCGCCCGCAAGGGGGCGAAGGTCCCGGCGAAGAGGACCATTTTCGCGTACCAGAGTCGGTAAAGCGTTTCGAAATTCGCGCCCGTATCGTCCATATACCCATAATACGGCGAAAACCGGCGGGGTGTTGGCGAAATTTCGCCGCGATCGATAAGGGACGAACGGCAGGGGCCTCATCAGGTACCCCAAGGGTGTCGGTTGCGGAAAACCGTTCTGGAATTACTTGATCAAATAAACTAATGCCGTTACAGTAATTCTTTAAGGAAATCGAAACCGGGAGGTGACCCATGGAATTCCTTGAATTGGCGCGTCGGCGGTGCTCGGTCCGCGCTTTCGAGAATCGGCCGGTCGAGGCGGAGAAAATCGCGCGAATACTCGAGGCGGGCAGGGCGGCGCCCAGCGCCTGCAACAATCAACCCTACCGCTTTCTCGTGCTGGACAATCCCGAATCCATCGCGAAGCTGTCAAAGGCCTGCCGCACCTTCGGGGCGCCGTTGGCCATCGTGGTGGCGGGCGACAATAACGAGGCTTGGGTACGGACCTTCGACGCGAAGGATTCACTCGACATAGACGCGTCCATCGCGACCGATCACATGATGCTCGAGGCCGAGGACCTGGGCCTGGGTTCCTGTTGGGTCTGTTCCTTCCGCATACCGGCGCTCCGGGAGGAATTCGGCATTCCCGGCCATCTGACGCCGGTGAACGTTTTGGCGATCGGCTATCCCGCGGGGCCGAAGAAAAGCCCTTCGCGCCACGGGACCGAGCGGCGACCCCTTTCCGGGACGGTCGTTTACAATCATTTTTAAGGAGCGACGCGATGGGCGAATCGAACGTGTATTGGATCGATCTGAGGACGAATCCGAACCTCTCTATACTGAAGAAACTGGACCGTCTCCTGCGAAAGGCGGGAATGGACAAGCTCGATCTCGGCGAGAAATATACCGCCCTCAAGATCCATTTCGGCGAGCCCGGGAACATGAGCTATATCCGCCCGCCCTACGTCGCGGTGGTCTCGGCCCTGGTGCGCGAATTGGGGGGAAAGCCCTTCCTGACCGACGCGAACACGCTCTATTCCGGCCGAAGGCACAATGCCTACGATCACCTGCGCGCGGGTTACGAGAACGGCTTTTCCCGCGACGCCACCGGTTGCGACCTGATCGTCGCCGACGGGCTCAAGGGCAACGATTACGTTGAGCTTCCCGTGCACGGCGGCGTGCACAGCGCCACGGCCAAAATCGGCTGCGCGGTGGCCGAGGCGGACGCGGTGATCTCCCTGAACCATTTCAAGGGCCACGAGCTTACCGGCTTCGGCGGCGCCCTCAAGAATCTCGGCATGGGCTGCGCGAGCCGCGCGGGTAAAAAGTTCCTGCACGAGGTTTCCCATCCCGTCATCGACCGAAAGGCGTGCACCGGCTGCGCCGTCTGCGTGAAGAACTGCGCGGCCAAGGCCATTACCCTGGACGGCGAGCGAAAGGCGGTGATCGATCACGATCTGTGCACTGGCTGCTGCCAATGCGTGGCGGTTTGCCAGTTCAACGCGGCGCGGGCCTCGGAAGGCTCCGCAAGCCGGGTATGCAGCGAGCGCATCGCCGAGTATACCGAGGCGATCCTGCACGGAAAGCCCTCGTTCCACGTTAACTTCGTGATGAACGTATCGCCCAACTGCGATTGTTGGGCCAATAACGACGCCCCGGTGGTATCGGATATCGGCATCTTCGCGAGCGCCGATCCGGTCGCCCTGGACCAGGCCTGCGTGGACGCCGTGAACGCCGCCCCTCCCATCAACGGTACGGCTCTTACGGACAAAAAGTATTCCGGAACGGGCGAGAAATTCGGCCATATCCACCCGGACACCGATTGGGCCGCCGGACTCGAGCACGCGGCGTGGATCGGCCTGGGAACGCGCGCCTATACCTTAATCAAAGCGTGATTTTCCCATTTTCCAAGGTCGCGCGACCGAACGCCCGCGGGGAGCCTTATTCCCGCAGGCGTTTTAGGCGGCGGCCCGCTTCCCTCTCGTAACCCGCCCCGGCCCAAAGGTCGTCGGCTATCGGGTCGTCCAACAGCGCCGTATTAAAGATACGCTCCACGCCTTTCAGCCTCACGTACCGCTCAAGGTGGCTTACCAATTCCTGAAAAACCGGCGGAACGCGAAGCTCTTCCTCGAGCCAAACCGCCTTTATATACCATTCGACCCCTTCGGCGTTGACTCGGGCGCTATCTATGAAACCGGCCGGGATGCCGTTCCGGTAGAGGATGAATAGGAGGCAGTTTTCGGTGTCCAAGCTGAAGGCTACCATAGTTCTCAGGCTTTTATCGTCTACCGGCATCTCCGAAAGCCGCGGATCGGTCCGGCGGTATTCCTCGATCATTCTGCGGTATAGCGCGGTCGCCTCATCGATGGTATCCGTACCCAATAAGGTAATCTCGAACATGGCTTGCCCCCTTTAAAAGGCGAATGCGACTCTCGTTTCAGTATACCTCCCTTTTCCCCTCCGCTCCATGTCGCCGTCGGGAATCGGGTTTAAAGCGACAATAAGACAAAATGTGTCGTAAAGACGCAACTTTTTTCCGAAAGACTTGTCCAATTCTGCGATATCGATACGCAAAAAGGGGCTCACTGTGCTTTATACCCAATACACCGGCCGCGATTTCGCCTCCATGGCCGACTTTACCGATAATTTCAGGCTCGACGTTCCCGAATCGTTCAATTTCGCCTACGACGTGGTAGGCCGCTACGCTCGGGACGAACGCGATCGCGTGGCGCTGGTGTGGTGCGATGACCAGGAAGCGGAGCGTCGGTTTACCTTCTCCGACTTGGCCGCCGCCTCGGATAAAACCGCGAATTTCCTGGTTTCCCGCGGAATCCGCAAGGGCGACGCGGTCTTGCTCATGCTCAAGCGGCGCTACGAATTCTGGTATTTCCTCCTTGCCCTGCACAAAATCGGCGCGATCGCCGTACCCGCTACCCATCTTTTGCGCGAGGCCGATATCGAGTACCGGAATCGCGCGGCCAGCGTTAAGATGATCGTCGCGGTAAGCGACCGGGACCTGCTTGCCCGGGTAGACGCGGTCCGTCAGGCCTCGCCCTCGGTCGAGCGTTACGTTCAGGTTGCTTCCGCGGGGGCTCCGCGCCCGGGGTGGGACGATTTCGACGAAGGCTACGAAGCGGCCGAGGCCGGCTTCGCGCGGCCCGCGGGAGATTCGGCGCCGACGCTCCGGGATATCTCGCTTATCTATTTTACCTCCGGAACCACGGCGCACCCCAAAATGGTCCAGCACGATTTCGCCTATCCCCTGGGCCATATCGTGACCGCGAAATACTGGCAGCGGGTGGCCGACGGCGGCCTGCACCTGACCCTGGCCGATACGGGCTGGGCGAAGGCCATGTGGGGCAAGATATACGGACAATGGCTTTCCGGCTGCGCCGTATTCGCCTACGACCTGGAAAGCTTCCAGCCCAAGCGACTGCTCGATCGCATGGCGAAATACCGGGTTACCTCGTTTTGCGCGCCCCCCACGGTATACCGGTACCTCATCCGCGAGGACATTTCCAAATACGACCTTTCCGCCCTGACCCACTGCAGCGTGGCCGGCGAGCCCCTCAACCCCGAAATTTACGATCGCTGGCTCCAGATGACCGGCATTAAGCTGTTCGAGGGCTATGGCCAGACGGAGCTCACCCTGACCATCGGGACCTTCCCCTGGATGGAGCCCAAACCCGGTTCCATGGGCGTGCCCGCGCCGGGCTACGATATCGACATTATCCGCCCCGACGGGAGCCCCTGCGCGACCGGCGAAACGGGAGAGATCGTGATCCGGCTCGGGCCGGGCGGCGCCGAGACCGGAAGGCCCTTCGGCATGTTCGCCGGCTACTACCGGGACGCGGAGCTGACGGAGCGGGTATTCGAGGGCGGGGTGTACCATACCGGCGATACGGCATGGCGCGACGAAGACGGCTATTTCTGGTTCGTGGGCCGAACCGACGACATGATCAAGAGTTCGGGTTACCGGATCGGGCCGTTCGAGGTGGAAAGCGCCCTCATGACGCATCCGGCGGTGCTCGAATGCGCCGTGACGGGGGTACGTGACGATAAGCGGGGCCAGATCGTGAAGGCCAGCGTAATCCTCGCCCCCACGCACGAGCCCAGCGACGCCCTTGCGCGGGAACTGCAGGATCACGTAAAAAAGGAAACCGCCCCGTACAAATATCCGCGTATCGTGGAATTCGTGAAAGAGCTTCCCAAAACCATCAGCGGGAAAATAAGACGGGTAGAAATTCGCGAAACCGCGAAGCAAAACGCCCCCGCATGAGCGCAGGGGCGGCGCACGAGCGCGGATATAGATGACATTTGACTATGCGAATGTCATTTTCAACTGTCAACCCCAAGCGATAATTAAACGTTAAAACACTATGTAATTTTAAACCTATACTGTAGAATCTGGCAAGATATAATAAGAGAGGTACCGTATTTTTATGAAATTCACACAACAACAGGCATT
>JAEZST010000015.1 GCA_023443865.1 Spirochaetota bacterium
AATGCCTGTTGTTGTGTGAATTTCATAAAAATACGGTACCTCTCTTATTATATCTTGCCAGATTCTACAGTATAGGTTTAAAATTACATAGTGTTTTAACGTTTAATTATCGCTTGGGGTTGACAGTGGCAAGACGCCGGGCCGAACGATTCACGGGGGTTTCGCGCCGCCATCTACCGACCGGTAGGTAAGCCCGCCCCGCTTTGCCTACGCTGTGCCCGCGCATTCCCCGCGCTTCCCCGCCCGCCCCGCCTCTGCTATACTCACGCCCATGACCAAGGATCAGTGGAACGCCTTTACCTCGTTCAGGGACGATTTTCGCGCCAAATGCGCCGAATGGGCGCGCGATGCCGGGGCGCTTCCCGGCCATGCCGCGACGGAGAGCGCCGCGGGCGACGCCGCCGCGACGGGCTGGCTGGCCGAACTCCAAAAGGGAGCCGCGGAAGCGGACCGGAACCCCGCGTATCCCCTGGAAACGCCGGTCGTCTACAACCAAGCGTTGGACAGTATAGCCGAAACCGACGATATTCGGCTTCTGGTTATCGGCGACAATCCGGGAAAAGACGAACAGCTTCTCAAGAACCGGCGATACCTCGTGGGACAGGCCGGAAAGCTCGGCGCGGGCTTTTTCCGGGCCAACCCCGAACTGGGCGTGGATTTTCGGAAAAACGCCGTAATCCTCAACAAAACGCCGATACATACAGCGAAAACGAAACAGCTCGCCTGGATCAGGCGGAACGGCGGGAAGGATTTCGAGAACCTCTTCGCCGCTTCCCAGCGCTGGATGGCCGAGCGAACCCTGCGCCTCGCGCGGGACCTTTCCTGCGAGATCTGGCTCGTGGGCTACGGCGAGCTCCGGGAAAAGGGCCTCTTCGCGGAATACGCGGCCGCCCTGAAAAGCGCCGCCTTCGCCGCCGGGGAGAACGCGGGCGCCCCCGCTGGCCGGGCCGCCGCCCCCGACTCGCCGGGAGGGCGAGAGCCCGAATCGGCCCGAGACGCGCCCGCCATCTTCCCGAAAATCCTTCTTTTTCAGCATTTCTCGATGAACCGCTTTTCCATCGACCTGAAGGAGCGCTATAATCCGGCGGACAGCCTGCGGGTCAACCTGGACCGGATAGGGCTGTTCCATCGCCGGGAGATTCTCGGCTGGTAACCATAGGAAAACCATGCGCCTCACCAAACCGCTCGCCTACTCGCTCGCCGTCCTGACCGTCACGGTCTGGAGCGTAACGTTCCTTTCGACCAAGGTCCTCCTCGCGCGCTTTTCGCCGGTGGAAATTCTCGTTTACCGCTTCGCGATCGCCTACGTCGCCCTCCTCGCCGTTTACCCGAAATTCAGGAAACCGGCGAGCGTACGGGAGGAACTCGCCTTTTTTCTCGGCGGCGCGTTCGGCGGCGCCCTCTATTTTATGGGGGAGAATTACGCGCTCCGCTATTCGCTCGCCTCAAGCGTTTCCCTCCTGGTTTCCACCGCCCCCCTCCTGACCGTTTTGGCGGTGCGGATCTTCCTGCCCCGGGAAGCGGAGGCCGGGCGCGACCTCGGCCGGACCGTAACGGGCTCGGTTTTGGCCCTCGCGGGGGTGGCGCTCACGATTTTTAACGGCCGGTTCAATCTGGGCCTGAATCCCCTGGGCGACGCCTTGGCCCTCCTTTCCGCCGCCTCCTGGGCGCTCTACACCGTAACGGTCCGCCGCCTGGGCGACGGCCTGCATCCCCTGTACGTGACGAGAAAGATTTTCTTCTACACCCTGGCATGCATGGTCCCGGTCCTTTTTTTCTCCCCGGTGCGGCTCGATTTCTCGGCCTTCCGCGACGCATCCGTTTTGGGAAACCTGGCCTTCCTGAGCCTTATCGCCTCGTGCGGGGCGTACGTCGCCTGGAACGCGGCGATCAACGCCCTGGGGGCCACGAAGGCCAACAATATCATTTACCTCATTCCGGGCCTCACCCTGATTTTCTCGGCCCTACTGATCGGCGAGCCGGTAACGGCCGCCGCGGTGACCGGCGCGGCGCTGACCATCGGCGGGGTGTACCTCGCCTCCGCGCCCCGGAAACGGCCCAGCCATAAGGATAGGAAAGCGGCATGAAAAAACTTCGCCTGTTCGACGATCGCGCGTTTTACGCGGGCCTTTTCGCCATCGCCTTGCCGATAATGTTCCAGAACTTCGTGAATTCCCTCGTTAACGTGGCGGACACGGTCATGATCGGGCGGCTCGGCACGGTGGAAATCGCGGGAGTCGGTCTGGGAAACCAGGTGTTCTTTTTCTTCAATATCCTGCTTTTCGGGATCGTTTCGGGCGGCGGGGTATTCACGGCCCAATACTGGGGAAAAAGGGACCTTTCGGGCATTCGGAAAACCCTCGGCTTATGCCTCTCCCTCTCGCTGGGCCTTGCCCTCGTTTTCATGGCGGCCTGCTTTTTCGCGCCCCGGTTCGTGATCGGGTTCTACTCGAACGATCCAGCGGTGGTGCAAACCGGGGCGGAGTACCTAAAAACACTCTCCCTATCCTTCGTCCCCTTCGCGATCAGTTTCGCCTTTACCATCATGCTGAGGACGGTCGAAAAGGTGCGGCTCGCCATGACCGCGACGATCATTTCCCTCTCGGTCAACGTAATACTGAATTGGGCTTTCATTTTCGGCCTTGGCCCGATCCCGGCCATGGGCGTGACGGGCGCCGCCGTTGCTACCCTGATAGCCCGAACCATAGAGGCCCTTATCATCGTCTCCGTTACGTATGCCAAACGGTATCCCCCGGCTGCCTCGGCGAGGGAACTCTTCGCGTTCGACGCGGCCTTCGCCAAGGGCTTTTTCGCGGTAGCCATGCCGGTTATGGCAAACGAATTCCTTTGGTCCTTCGGGATCACCCTTCAAAACGCCATCTTCGCGCGGACGCACACGAACGCCATCGCGGCGTTCAATATCACCAATACGGTCTCGAGCCTCGCCTGGGTCGTTTTCATAGGATTGGGGAACGGGGTCGCGGTGATGATCGGGAAAAAGATCGGCGAGGGCGACCATGCGCGTGCGCGGGAGTACGCGGCGCGTATCACCCGGTTCGCCCCGCTTTTGGCGGCGGCGGTCGCCTTGGTCCTGGTACCGGTTTCGCGACTCCTGCCCGTCTTTTTCCGGGTAGACGCGGCGGTTTTCGCGACCGCCAACGTCATGTTCGTCATTCTCGCGTTCACGTATCCCTTCCGGGCCTTTAACATGTCCATGGTGATCGGGGTGTGCCGCGCGGGGGGAGACACGAGGTTTTGCGCGGTCTACGACGTGCTCTTCCTGTGGGCTCTCGCCCTGCCCCTGGCGGCCTTTGCGTCCTTCGTCCTCGGCGCGCCCGCCTGGGTCGTGTACGCGGCGGTAGTTACCGAGGAGCCGTTTAAGGCCCTCTTGGGCTGGTGGCGGCTCAGGAGCGGTAAATGGCTCCATTGCGTGGTCTAAAAGCCGGGGAATCCCGGCGGAAGCGGCCGCGCCGCGCGGGGTGCCCGAGGCGTTCCCGGCGGCGCGACAGTCAGAGCGCGGCTTAGCTTTCAGCACCCGCTTAGCTTTCAGCGC
Organism: Spirochaetota bacterium; assembly: GCA_023443865.1. Classification (GTDB taxonomy): domain Bacteria; phylum Spirochaetota; class Spirochaetia; order Treponematales; family Treponemataceae; genus Teretinema. The sequence goes on from JAEZST010000015.1 coordinate 3,554, forward strand.
GGCTTAGCTTTCAGCACCCGCTTACTTGCCGCAGCAGTGCTTGTATTTTTTGCCCGAGCCGCAGGGGCACGGATCGTTTCTGCCGACCTTCGGGGCCGAGCGCACGATGGTGGTGGCGACGATCTTGCCGTCGGCGTAGAGCCACTTTCCGTCAACCTTCTTGAAGCCCGCGACTTCCCGGTGCTCGTCCTTCAGCCCGTTCCGCGAATAGAGGGCGGAAAAGTCCACGAGGCCCTCGTCGTCGCCGGTGCCGCCCTTGGTAACGGAATGGATGGTCAGGCCGAGCCACTCGGACTCCTCGCTCCACTTCCGGGTTTCTTCCATATCGATATCGTTCTGCCCTTCGGCGCGCACGCAGGAATCGGCGATAAACCCGATTTCGGCTTTCACGTAGGCGGAGTACCGGGCGCGCATCAGGGCCTCGGCGGTGGGGGCGGCGGCCTTTCCCGAAATAACGGGGCCGCAACAGGCGGCGTATTCCTTACCCGAGCCGCAGGGGCATGCTTTCTTGTCCATGAATCAATCTCCTATCAAAACGCCGATCAGTCTACCATAACGGCGAAAGTAAAAAAAGACGCCCCCGTCGGCAAGACGGAGGCGCCCGTAATAAAAAGACCCCCAATCCCGGCCGGGGGAAAGCTCATAGCCCCGGAACGGGATTCGGGATCGGATCGCAGCGCGTTAGGTATCCAAAACCGCCAGCATGTTCTGCAGGGAATCGGGATCGTTAAAGCGCCTTTCCCGGCGCTTGTTCAGGAGGCTGTACATGATGGGCGTCACGAAAAGGGTCATGAAGGCGCCCGAGGCCATGCCGCCGACGATGGTAACGCCGATGGGCTGCATCATTTCGCCGCCCTTGCCCGGAAAGAAGCCCATGGGAACGGTGGCGATAATGGTCGTCAGCGAGGTCATCAGGATCGGCCGTAGCCGGCTTCGTCCCGCGATCTCGCAGGCCTCCAGCACGGGAATCTTTTTCCTCAATAGGCCGTTGGCGTAGTCCACGAGCACGATACCGTTGTTCACGACGATACCCACCAGGGCCACGATGCCAACCGCGGAAAAAAGGCTGAAGGTTTGGCCGGTGAACGCGTAGGTCCACACCACGCCGATGAGAAGCAGGGGAATCGAGAAAAAGATGATGAAGGGATCCACGAGGGACTCGAACTGCGCCGCCATGACGATGAACACGAGAAAGACCGCGATCAGGATAACGGTCACCATGGCCCCTCCCGACCGGGAAAGGTCCCGCGACTCGCCGCCGTAGCCGATTTCCACCGAATCGGGCACGGCAAGGGCGTCGCGGATCGCCGCCTCCACCTGGGGCTGCACCTTGCTGGCGACGAAGCCGCTTTGCAGGCTCGCGGTAACGTGGTTCACCCGTATGCCCTCTTCCCGCCGGATGGAAATCGGCGCCGAAGTCGCCTTAAAGGAAACGAGGCCGTCCAGGGAAACCCTCCCCGCCTTTCCCGCCACGTACAGCTTTGAAAGGTCGGACCGGAAGGCGATATCTCCCTCGCTTAGGGAAACCACCACGTCGATCTCGTCGTTGCCGTCCTGCATGGTGGTGGCCGTTATGCCGTTCAGCGCGCTCTGTATTTCCGAAACGATGGCCGAAACGGAAACGCCCAGCGCCGAGGCCCGGTCCCGGTCTATCGCCAGCGTATACTGCGGGCTCCCGCTTTCCAGGTCGAATTTCACGTCGGTCAGCCCCGGAACGCGCTCCTCCAAAAGGGAGACGATTTTCGGCCCGAGCTCACGTACCGCGTCCGAGTCGTTTGACTTCAGCTGCACGTCCACCGCGGCCCCGCTCCGGAAGCCCCGCCCCGAGGAAAGGGAAAAGGTCGCGTTCGGGATGGCCGCGAGCAACGCCTGCACGTTTTTCCGCATCTCCGCCGCGGGAACGGTTTGTTTGGCGGGTTCCGGCAGGTTGAGCTGAATGTCGCCGGTGTTTTGCGTTCCCAGGGTCACGATTATCGAATCGTAGCCGGTCACGTTCTCCCTGATCAGGTCCTGGGCCGCGAAGAGGCGTTCCGAGGTGACCGCCTTGTCCGTTCCCACGGGAAGGGTCATGCTGACGCTGATGGTGTCGTCGACGCTCGAGGACGGGGCGAAACTCATGCCGAAGGTAGAGAATTTCAGGACAGATACGCCCAACAGGGCCACCACGAGGGTCAATACCAAAAACCGGTTCCGCAGAACGAAGCGTATGGCAACCGCGTAGGCGTTTTCCAGGGCGGCAAAGCCCCGCTCAATCGCCTCGTCGGCCTTCCGCACCAAGGGATGCCGCAGGGGCTTTTGGGTCCGGGTGTCGAGCCTGACGATCGAGCCGCCGAGGGCCGGCACCAGGGTAACGGCGACGATGAGCGAGGCGGAAAGGGACGCGACCACGGTGATCACCATCTCGTAAAACATCTGCCCGAGCATCTCCAGCTGGTCCTTGTATATGAGGATCGGCACGAACACGCACAGGGTGGTCAGGGTAGAGGCGACGATGGCGGTAATCATCTCGCCGCTGCCGTGAATGGCCGCGACCGCCGCGTTTTCGCCCTTTTCGCGGTACCGGTGCATATTGTCCAAAACCACGATGGAGGAGTCCACGATCATGCCGATGCCGAGGATCAGGCCCGTCATGGTCATCATGTTCAGCGTCAGGTTCATGAGGGACATGACCAGCAAGGTGGCCAAAATGGATATGGGCATGGAAAGACCGATGATGAGGGTGCCCTTAAAGCTGCGGAGGAAGAGCAGGATGATCGCCATGGCGAGAATGCCGCCCTGGATCGCCGAGTTATACACCTGTCCCATGGTCGACGTAATCATGCTCGTATCGTCGCTGATCACGGATACGGTGACGCCCGAGGGCAAAACGGCGTTAATGGACGGCAACGCCTCGCGTACGGCCTTGGCAACGGTGGCGCTGTTGGAATCGGTCACGTTGGTCACCGACACGTAGAGCCCCGGCACGCCGTCTATATAGACCAGCTGCCCGGAATAATCGTAGTCGTAAGACACCTCGGCCACGTCGGCCAGGCGTACCACGTTGGAACGGTTCACGGACCGCCCCTGCTCGGGAATCGAGACGGTGGAAATCACGGTCTGACGGATATCGTCCAGGGTATCGAAGCCCTCGTCCACGTAGATCTCGTAGTCCATCCCGTTTTCAACGAGGGTTCCGCCCGAGGCGGTCACGTTCCGCTTCGCCAAGGCCGAAGAAATTTCCGATAAGGTCAGGTTATAGGCCCTGAGCCGGTTTTCCGAAACCGTTACCCGGACTTCCTTGTTAGCGCCGCCCCGGCTCTCCGCCGAGGCAACCCCCTCAACGCGCTCCAAAAGCGGGGTGATCTTGTCGTCGGCGAGGTTTCTCAGATCGCTTAAGGAGAGGTCGCCCTTCACCGTAAGACGCATGATGGGCATGGACCCTAAGTCAAACTTCATGATGGACGGCGACGAGGCCCCCTCGGGAAGCGATCTCGCCGCCCGGGTGAGTATTTGCTGAATGTCGGCGTATGCGTCGTCCAGGTCGCGGTCGTAGCCGAAAGTCAGCTGAATTCGGCTGGAGCTCGCCGAGGAGGTGGAGGTCATGGACTCAAGCCCGGACAGGGCGCTTAAGGCCGCTTCCAGGGGTTGCGTCACGTTTTTCTCCACCTCTTCGGGGCCGAGATTCCTGCACGACGTGGAGACAGACAGGACGGGCATGGAAGTGGAAGGAAACATGGCCACGCCGAGACGAGGAACGAAGATCGCCGCGATGACGCACAAAAGTACGTAAATCATCGCGGTGGTCACCGGTTTGCGGACCGAAACTTCGGAAAGCGTCATTCGGCGGCCCCCGCGGGGGAGGCGACGCGAACCGCCGTGCCGTCGGTCACCGAGCCGGATACCACAACCCGGTCGCCGAAGGCAACTCCGGAAAGGAGCTGAACGCTCGTATCGTTCGCGAGCCCCACCGCGACTTCCCGGCGACGCGCCTTGCCCTCGGAATCGATTACGTAGGCGACGGTCCCGCCGTTATAGGTTTTCAGGGCCGAGGAAGGCACTACCATGGCGCCCCTGGCCTCCCTGGTTACCAAGCTAATAACCGCGAACATCCCGGGACGGACGTAATCGCCGGCGTCGGCCACCGAAAGCTTCACCTGAATCGTCCGCGAGGCCGCGTCTACCACCGGGCTCACCTGGGAAACCGTGGCCGCGAATTCCCTGTCCGGGTAGGGGGCCAGGCTAACCTTGGCCTGAAGCCCGTTATGAACCACCGCGATATACTTCTCGGGAACGTAGGTCACGATTTCCAGATCGCTGAGGGCGCCTACCGTCGCGATCGGGGTAGAAACGGAGACCGTGCCGCCCGAGTCCTGGGAGAGGGATATCACCGTTCCGGCGATGGGGGCGCGCACCGGGCTCGCCACGTACGAAGCGCCGGGCTTCGAGGGGTCAACGTAGGCGATCACGTCGCCCTTGTTCACGTGGCTGCCCACGCTCGCCTCGTACCGTACGAGCTTTCCCGAAGTGTCGGGGTATACGGAAATCTGGGATTTGGCCGAAACGTCGCCGTTTAGGCGAATCGAGGTTTGGATCGAATCCGGCTTCAGGGTAACCGCCTCTACCGTGATCGCCGCGCCGCCCATGCCGCCTCGAGCGCTTCCGCCGCTTGGAACGCCGGCTCCGGCTGCCCCGGGACCGGCTGCTCCCGCTGCTCCGGCCCCCCTCGGCGCGCCCGACATACCGGGAGGCCCGCCGGCGCTCCCGCCCTTTCCGGCGGGTTTTACCGCGGCAAGCGCAAGGGCGATCAAGCACAGCCCGATCATGGCAAGAAGGATTACCTTCACGATTTTGTCAAAGTCCGGTTTGTTTTTCGTCGCTTCCATATCTTTCAATTCTCCTTGGCGTACAGGGCCGTTTCTTCCACGTTCAGGGCGTTGGCCAAATCGATTATGCCCGTCTCCAGCGCGTTCCGGGCCGAAAGGACCTTGAGCTGGGCGGAGAGGTAATTCTGGCGCGCCTCGTCCAAACTGCCCTGGGTAACCAGGCCCGATTCGTACCCCTGCCCCGAAAGCTCGAACTTTCTCAGGGCGATCCGCTCGTTGAACCGGGCCAGGCGAACGGTCTCGCGGAGCTGATCCGCCGAGTCGAAAAGGGTCTCTATTTCCCTTAACGCCGCGCGCCGCGCGTCTTCGAGGGCGAGGGTCGCCTTCTCCACCGCTCCCGCGGCTTTTTTCGCCGCGACCGAGGCGGCGGAACCGGGCACGTATCCGTCCAGGGGAACGCTGACCGACACCGTCAGGGTTCCCGTCTTGGGCGCCTCCAGGTCTTTCGGCGGGTTCGCCTGGGCGCTCACCGACTCGGACACGCTCAGCGTCGGCCCGTACCGGTTTATCGTCGAGGCCAGCCGTTGGCTCTTGGCTATTTCCAGCGCGTAATAGGCCGCGATAACGTCGTAGCGCCGCTCCACGAACCCGCCAATCGACTCGGGTTTCGCGATCTCGGGAATATCTTCGGGCACCGAATCGGTAAGGCTCAGTTCCGTATCCATGGAAAGCCCCAGGAGGATATTGAACGATTTACGCGCGTTGGCGCGGCTTTGCCGCAGGTTGAGCAAATCCTGTTCGAGGCTCGCCCGGGTATACTGGGCGGTCAGGTAATCCAGCTCCGAACTAAGGCCGCTCCGGTAGTTTTCGCCCACGCGCTTTTCCTGCTCACGGGCAATCGCAAGGTTTTTCTCGCTTACCGCAACGCTTCTTTCCTGCGTTACCAGGCCGTAATACGCTTTCTTCACCTGTACCGCTAAATCGGCTTCCGCCTTTTCGTACGATACCCGCGCGGCCGCCTTTGCCAAGGCCTTTTGGCGGAGGGCCTCCCCCACGCCCCCTTGTACGGTCAGGCTCGCGCCGGCGGAAACGCTCAGCGTGGTCGCCTTAGCGGCGTCCACCGTCGCTTCGGAATTCGGCAGCGCATGGGAGGAGGAAAGGCGGCCAGAAACGCTCAGCGAGGGTAAAAAGGCGTTCCAGGCGGAAGCGGCCTCGGTCTCGGAAACGCCGAGGGTTATGCGGGCCGATTTCAGGGCGCTATTGTTTTCGCTCGCGCCCCGCAGGGCCTCGTCCAGCGAAAGCGCCACGGTCTCCGCTCCCGCCGTCGCGGAAAGGAATGCCAGGGCGCAAAGGAACGTTATTTTTCGCATATCTACTCCTCCATACGATTGTGCACATCGCGTAAAAAAAGGGTACCGCCGCCGGGGGCGTTGCGGTTAATTTTACATAATGCTTACAATCGGAAACGTTTTTCTTTATATTTTCCCGAATACTGCTATACTGAAACCGAGGCAAAAACGCCGGACTTTATCCGGAAATGGGATTCCGGGGGATTGACCTTCGGGAATGGATTTTGCTATACTCATCTTGCCTCGGGGGTGTAGCTCAGTTGGCTAGAGCGCTTGCATGGCATGCAAGAGGTCAGGGGTTCAATTCCCCTCACCTCCACGAGTCTCTTCTTATTTAGCCAATCAAAAAACGGACGCGTATGGACGATCTTGGTCTCGATCCCGAATTGGCAGCACTTCTCGATAATACACCGGTTGAACGGTCTTCTTCGCCGAAAAAGCATTCTTTTTTTTCGAATTCCCGCGACGCCAGCATCGAAACCGAAACCTCGAACGTCGATCTCACGAAAACCTCCTTCCCCGCGGTTACCAAATTCCTTTCGGATACCCCGGCCAAGCACTACGACGATCCCGCTTATTACAAGCGCGTCCTCGGCAACGAAAACGAAACCGCCCAGCGGCTCCACAATCTCCTCGCGAAATACCTGACCTGCCAAGACCCGAAGGACCGCGGGGTATACCGGCAGCAGCTCATTACCGCCTATTGGGACTTCACCCAAAACCTCGCGCTCAAGGCGGGCAGCGGCCGCATCGAACCCTCTAAAAAAATGGCCCTCCGATTCGGGATCATCCTGCCGACGCTCCTTACGCTGGATCAGAAAGACCTTTTCGCCAAGGTACTTGAGGACAACGTCTACCAGGAACCGGTCTTCTACCTGGACGAATGGTTCAGGGAAATCGGCGCCGGAAAAATCGGCCCCTCGAGCACGGACGAGGCCAAGACCACCCGCAAGGACGAGTCTTCGCGCATGCAGCAGCTTCTTTCCAAGGCGGAAGGCAAGCTCCAGAGCGCCGAAAACCTGGTGCGCGCGAAATCGGAAGAACGGGAGCGGACGGAAGCCGAATTACGCGCGAAAATCGAATCCATTTTTCAGCACGATTCCCTTCCCGGCTTCTCCGGCGTAAAGGCCGCGTACACCGACGCGCAAAAAAGGGCCATGAGCGATATCTCGGAAACGCTTCGGAAGCTCGCGCAACAAGACAAGGAACTGCAGAATTTTATCCGCGATTTCAGCGAAGCCGACACGGACGTCCATACCCTCCAGCAAAAGGTTGATTCCTCGGGCGGGGGAACGACGAACGTTTCGGGAATCCAGGTCGAATTCGATACCGTCCGCCAGATGGCCAAAATGACCTGCGGGCGCCAGGGCAACCATTTCCCCATCTGTACCCGGGAGTATTTCCACCTTTCCCCGCGGGAACTCGGCACGCGCGAGAACGTGCTGGATACGCTCCGCTGGATCGAGGAAATCGACCCGGAGGCCTATTGCCGCCAATACAAATCGCAGCTTAATCGCATACCGCCCTACGTCGTACTCATCCCGTCCTACGGCGAATACGGCTTTTGCTGGGAACCCTTCGACCGCTACAACCGCGTGACCAGCCGCGGCCGCATCGCCATTCCCATGTACGGGAAAAGCCTCCGCATCGCCGTGCTCACCGCGGTAGCCGACCTGCGCTGGCAGGTCGCGAAGGAGAAAGCCTCCTACTACTGGATGGAAGAAGGCCTGACCGGAAACTACTATCAGTGGTTCCAGGCCCAAAAGCTCAAGGGCGACGTGAAAGAATATTTCATCAACGACTATCTTTTGTGGATGCTGAAGGAAAGCGACGGGATACAGAAGCTGGACAAGGAAGTGAGAAAGGTATTCTGGCGCTATATGCCCTTCCGTCAGGAAATCAAGGACAAGCTCAAGGTTCGCGCCCAGGTCTACCAGGAACTGTGCCAGCGGGACATGAACCGCGCCATGTCCGACGGGTACTGACGGCGCCGCGGCCGAAAGCCCAAAAAAAAGCGAACCGCCCCATCGGGGTACCGGTTCGCTTTTTTTTTCGCGGTCTCAATCCCGCTTGGGCTTCTTGTGCCGGGCGGCGAACAGGGGAGAAAGCTTGTCCCCCAGATTGAAGCGCTCGATCACCCATCGGGTGAGTTTCTGGTAAATGATCATGGCGATTAACACCCCGCCCACGAAGGCGAAGGGAACGAGCGACGCCGTTTTATCGCCGAGCGCGCCGCTCACCCTCGACAGCGCGAAAAGAAGCGCCAAGATGCACAGCAGGGCGAGCACCAGGTTCACGAGCGTACCGCCAATAATAAACAGCACGGTATTCATTTTTTTGTTCATGCCTTATCTCCTTCCCCGGTCTCTTGGCCCGCGCCCCTGGCCGCGATGAAAAGCGACGCCATCAGGATTATGCCGCACACCACGACGCTCGAATCGGCCACGTTAAAGGTGGGCCAGCGCTCAAGGCCAAAGAGCCCGTAAAATTTCACGTCCAGGAAATCCAAAACGCCTTCCGGGCGAAAGAAGCGGTCAATGAGGTTTCCAAGGCCGCCCCCGATAATGCCCGCGATGCACCAGCGCTGCAGCCGGGTCAGGTCCTCGCTACGGAAATAGACGAAGGACACCACGGCGATCACCGCGAGGGGAAGCAGCCCGAAGGCGACGGCGCGAATGTCCGACGAAAGGCCGCTCCCCATACTGAAGGCGATACCCGGGTTATACACCCGGATTATCCTGAAAAAGTCGCCGAAGAGGGTAAAGCCGACCGACCAGGGCCGAACGGTCAGCGTAACGATCCATTTCGACAGTTGGTCCGCCAAAATCACGGCAAGGGTGAGAGAAAAGGGCAATGCCTTCTCAAGGTTTTTAACGTTCATATCCTTCCTTCGGGCTCACAGGCCCGTGGGCACGTCGATAAAGAGCGTCTCGATCCCGGTTTCCCGGGCGAGTCTTTCCGCGATGAGCCGCGGTCCCACGGTCTCGGTCTGATAATGCCCCCCGGCTATGACCGTTATCCCGCTTTCCAGGGCGGCATGGTACTGCTGGTGGCCTATCTCGCCGGTTACGTAACAGTCTAGACCGAGCCGTATCGCCTGCTCGGTCTCGTCGGCCCCGCCGCCGGAAACCACGGCGAGGGTCCGAATCTTGTCAGGCCCGAATGGTAGCACATGCAGCGGTTTTTTGCCATCGGGGAACAATCGGCCCAGCAGGGCGTCGAGGGACAGGGGCTCGGGAAAGCGGCCCCGGAACCCGATGGTCGCGCCGTGCCATTCACCGAAGGGTTCCAGACCTTCCAAACCGAGCCGCTCGGCGATTCCCGCGTTATTGCCGCACTCGGCGTGGGCGTCGAGGGGAAGGTGGCTCGCGTAGAGCGCGAGGTTTCCCTCCAGCATCCGCTTCACGATTCGGTAATGGCGGCCGCGAAGGGCGAGGCTCCTTCCCCAGAAAAGCCCGTGGTGCACGAACAGGAGCCCGGCGCCGGCCTGAATCGCCCGCTCCACCGTCTCGAGGCAGGCGTCCACCGCGAAGGCGACGCGGCGTACGTCCGAGCCGTCGTTATCCACCTGAATCCCGTTCAGGGAGGGGTCGGGACCCTCGAACCGCTCGGGAGAAAGAACGCCGGAAAACCAGCGGTCAAGGTCATTGGTCGTCATTCGCGCTCCTCATGCCCGAATCGGTTTCCCGACGGGCCTCAAACCAGGCAAGAAGCCGCCTGGCGGTCAGTTCCGCGAGCTTTCGGCCCGCGTCGCGCCCGCCGCCGGATAAAAAGGCGGCCAGGGGATCGTCCGCGCCCACCTCGCCGAACCCGTACAGGTTTTCCCCCTCGCCGTAAAAAAGCAGGGCGGAAGCGCGTTCCGAACCGGGGCTCATGAACCCCGACGCGCCCCGCAAGGTCGCCGCGCCGTCGAAAGCCGCGGGAGAACCCGGCGGGAGCAGGCAGGCAACGCCCGCGAAAAGGCCCTTGTCCCGGGCCAGGGCCTCAAGGGCCACCGGAACGCCGGAGCCCTCCGCCAGAACGAAAAGGGGCAGCGAGGAACCGGATTCCTCCCGGAGTTTCCGGGCGAGGGTCAATACGTCGGTTGGGGTCGCCCCACCGTTCGCGGGCGCCGCGCCCGATGCGGCCGAACCGTCGCCCTCCCGCGCGCGCGCGATACGGCCGATCAGGTCCGCGGCTTGGGATGGCGAGAACGGGAGCGAAAGGCCCTGAAAGCCTGAACGGCCCGAAAAACGCGCTTCGGTAACGCGGTATCCCGCCTCGGCGAGGACCTGGGCGGCGGTAGAGCGCTCCCCGATGGCCGCGGTCCCCATCAGGAGCACCGTACCAACGGCGCCCCGTTCGGCGGATTCCAGACGGTACAGCCGCGCGAGGCGGCCATAGCCGAGTTCGGCGACCGAACGCGATTCTATCAGGGACGACGAGGGCGCCCAGGCGAGCTCGGGGGCGAAACGCGCCGATAGCCAAAGCGAGATGCCGAATAGGCCGATCAACAGCGCGTAGAAAACCTTCGTCCCCGCGCCGAACCAGTCCGACGGAAAGCCCGTGACCAGCTTAACGAGCCGCGGCAGGGTATACAGGAAGACCGCCAGCGTGAAAACCAGGGCCGGCGCGAAGGAAAGCCGAAACCGATCCCCGAACAGGGTGGCGAAAGAGAGTATCAGGGCGACCAGCGGAAGGGCCGCTATGCCCGAAAGGCGCTGGAGCGCGGAAAAGAAGGGCCGTAAAAGGGGAGGAACGAGCAACGCGAATATCAATAGTTCAGCCACGAAAAGATCGGACATGATGCCCCCGTATCGACTCAATCTGGATTATACTATATAGCATGCCCGTTACCGTCACAGAACTGCCCATCGATCGCGTACTATTCACCGTCCCCGAATCCGACGTTCACCGGCTTCGGGAAAACAAGCCCCGGGAGCCCATAATCGGGCAGGACAGGGCCCTCGCCGCCCTTGAACTGGGCTTGGGCATACAAAGGCCCGGCTATAACGCGTTCATCATGGGCGCGTCCGGGACCGGCAGAAGAACCGTGCTCAACGAGTTGCTGAAAAACTATAAAGCAAATACCGAGACGCTACAAGACGTGGCGTATGCCCATAACTTCAAGCGCCCCCTGGAACCGAAGGCGCTCTTCTTTCCCCCGGGACGGGGCGGCTATTTCCGGAAAACCCTTCAGGGAGCGATCGAATCCATTCGCAGGCAAACCCTTCTCATGGTAAAGAGCGAGGTATTCGCGGCGGCGAGCAAGCGGGTCGCCTCGTCGGCGGAAGCGGAAGAGAACCAGCTCCTGACCGAATTCGAGATCGCCATGGCCGCCGAGGGCTTCAAGGTAATCCAGGTCAAGGAAGACGACGCGCGTTCCATGGACCTCATACCCGTTGTCCGCGGCGCGACCGTCCCCTTCGACGAGCTGCAGGAACGGGCCTCGCGGGGCAAGTTTCCCCCCGAGCGGCTCAACGCCCTGCGCGAGGGGTATTACCGCAACCTGGACCGCATGTCCGAGCTTTTCAACCAAATACGGGAAAAGCGCCGCGCCACCGACCGGGGAATCCGGCAACTCAAGGCCGAATCCGCCGCCCCGATCATCGACAACGAACTGGCCGTGCTCATCAGCCTGTGCTCCCGGGAAAACGAAAACAAACCCGCCCTGGAATTCCTCCGGGCGGTGCGCGAAGACCTCCTTTCCCGGATCGGAACCCTAACCGAGCCCTTCAAGAGCCCGGCGAGGAAGAAGCGCTTTTACGCCCGGTACGCCGTTAACCTGATCTGCGAGCACGGCGGCGAAAGATCCTACGTGATCCACGAGGAGGTACCGACCTTCTCGAACCTCTTCGGCAGCATCGAGCCGCCCGCGGGGAACGACGACCTAGACGACGGCCACCTCAGGCTACGCCCGGGCGCGGTGCACCGGGCGGCGGGGGGAGTGCTCGTGCTCCGCCTGCAGGACCTGTTGAGCGAGGAAGGCGCCTGGCTCTACCTCAAGCGCGTGCTCCAGTCGGGGAAATGCGAAATCCAAAGCCCGCCCTCGGGAAACCACGTGCCGAGCTTCATCAAGCCGGAAGCGCTCCCGGTAGACCTCAAGGTCGTCATCATCGGCAGCGAGCATTCCTACGATTTTCTGTACCAAGAAGACCCCGATTTCCAGAAGCTATTCAAGGTATGCGCGGAATTCGACTCGGTCATGCCCCTAAACGACGAAAACATGAGCCACTGCATCGCCTTTATCGACGGGTTCGCCCGGGAACGGGGAGCCCTGCCCGTCGCCGACTCGGGAGTCGCCCGGATCATCGCCCACGGGGCGCGGCTATCCGAATACCGCACCATGCTCACCACCCGCTTCACCCATATCGCGGACCTGGTCCTGGAATCTGATTTCCTCGCCCGCAAGCGCGGCGCGGCCGAAATCGACGCGGCGGCGGTCTCGGACGCCATCGAAAACCGGCGGTACCTGCACCGGCTGCCGGAGGAAAAGTACGCCGAAATGATCGGCGCCCGGGAAATCGTGCTGGACGTCGCGGGCGCCATGGTGGGCAAGGTAAACGGCCTCGCGGTCCACGACCGCGGCTACCACGCATTCGGCATACCCGTGGCGGTCACCGCGCAGGCGGGTCCCGGAAACAAGGGCGTCATCAATATCGAGCGCGAATCGGGCCTCTCAGGCGAGATTTACGACAAGGCCCACCTGATCATCCAGGGACTCCTCCACCGCAAATACGCCCGCGACCTGCCCCTGGCCCTGTCGGCGAGCATTTGCTTCGAGCAGTCCTACACCGAGGTAGACGGCGACTCGGCCTCGTGCGCGGAATTCTACGCCCTCCTTTCCGCGATCTCGGGCATCCCGCTCCGCCAAGACCTGGCCATCACCGGCAGCCTCAACCAATTGGGCGACGTTCAGCCCGTGGGCGGCGTCGCGGAAAAGATAGAGGGCTTTTTCGATACCTGCTCGCTTTTGGGCCTTTCGGGAACCCAGGGGGTTATCGTGCCCGCGCGAAACGAGAACAACCTGATCCTCGCGGACCGGGTAGAGCGGGCCATCGCGGAAAAGCGGTTCCATCTGTGGGCCATTTCGACGGTGGACGAAGGATTGGAGATTTTTTCGGGAATTCCTGCCGATGATTTCAGGGAGCGGGTGTATACTGTGTTACGCGAGTACGCGGGCAGAATGAGGGAATACCGGTAACCGCTGAACGCGCTCGGCTGGAAAAAAAACGTATCCTGGAGTAAAATACCCTATTATGGAAGCAAAAAGTCAGGCACCGGCAAAAACGCAGGTCGACGTGGCCAAAATCCGCAAGGCTACGCGAATGGGCGTTCCCCTTTCAATCACGACCTATACCATGCCCCATGAAATCGAACTCTACATCGCCGACGTACTCGAATGCTTCCTGGCCGAAATGGGTCAGGAAAAGCTGAAGGACTACCTTACCTACTGTATCAACGAGCTTTCCACCAACGCCAAAAAGGCGAATACGAAGCGCATCTACTTTAAGGAACTCAGCCTCGACATAAACGACCCGGCGGATTACAACCGGGGCATGAAAAATTTCAAGGAAGAGACCCTCTCGAACATCAATCATTACCTGCAGCTCCAGAAGGAAGCCGGCCTGTACGTTAAGGTCATCATGCAGGCGAAGAACCAGAACATACTGCTTGAAATACGCAACAATTCCGAAATGACCAAAAAGGAATACATGCGCGTATTCGACAAGATCGCGCGCTCGAAGCAGTTCACGAGCCTCGAGGAGGCCTTCTCCCAGGTGCTCGACGACTCCGAGGGCGCGGGACTCGGCCTGGTCATCATGATCCTCATGCTCAAAAAGGTCGGCCTGGACGACGAAAACTACCATTTGCTCGTGGAAAACGGGGAGACGATCACGAGAATCGTGATGCCCATGAACATGGAGATCCAGGTCCAGCTTTCGTCCCTCGCCGCGGAAATCGTTTCCTACATCGACACGCTGCCCCAGTTCCCGGAAAACATCGCCATTATAGAGCGGCTGCTCAACGACCCCGAATCAAAGCTCTCCGAGATCGCGGCCCATATCAGCAACGACGTGGCCCTCACCACCGACCTCCTGAAACTGGTCAATTCCGCGGCCTTTTCCCTGGCTAAAAAGTGCACGAATATCACCGAGGCGGTCAAATTGGTGGGCATCAGGGGCATAAAGAACCTCCTGTACTCCATCGGGTCCATCAGGATACTCGGTTCCACCACGGAAGAGCAAAAACAGCTTTGGGAGCATTCCTACAAGGTCGCCTTCTTCTCGTACAACCTCGCGCGCAATTTCCTGCACAACCGGGCCGTAACCGAGGATTCCTACGTGTGCGGGCTCCTTCACGACCTGGGAAAAATCGTGTTCAGCCTCATGTATCCCGAGCTCCTGGACCGCATTCAAAAAATCCGCGAGGCGCGGAACCTGCCTGACCGGGTTTACGACGCGCTGATGTCGGGCGCGAATCACGCGGAAATCGGCGCCGAACTGGCCACGAAATGGAACTTCCCGCCGGCGCTCATCGCCACCATCCGCTGGCATCACAGCCCCGACGAGGCGCCCGAGGAATTCCGCGACCTGGCCCTCACCGTCTCGCTGGCCGATATGCTCGTCCACTTCGTGGAGGGAACCCTGGAGTATTACCAAATCATTCCCGAGCTCCTCTACCACTTCAATATCGATTCCGAGGCCCAGCTCAGGAAGATCTGCTCAAGCTTTCAAAAGGGCTTTGAGGCCGAACAGCTGAGGTAGGCGGTCCAGGCCTGCATAAGGACCCCGAAGGCCACGCCCACGTTGAGCGAGGCCTTTATGCCATGCATGGGAATGCTCACCCGGCCGTACGTGGCGCGGGCCAAGGCCTCGGGGCTTACCCCCAATTCCTCCGAACCGATAATCACGACTCCCCGTTCAGGAAAATCGAACTCCTCTATGGGCGTGCCGCCCGTTTCCAGGGCAAAAACCGGCGCGTCCTCCGGGATTTCCCCCAGCGAAACGCGCTCCCAGGGAAGGTAATCCATGCAGCCCATGGCGCTCCGTCGCGCCCGGGGATGTTCCGGAGGCACGCACAGGGGAGAAACCATCACCCGCTCTGCCCCGAAGGCCTCGGCGGTACGGAACACGGAGCCGAGGTTAAACGGGGAACGGATATCCTCGGCGTAAACGGCGACCCCGGGAAAAAAGCGCCGAACCGGCGAGGCTGCCGTCGAGTCGGAAACCGGGCGGTGAATGAGGTCCCATTCCGCGGGGAAGGTCCCGATGGCGGCAAGAACCGCGTGGCGCGCGACGTCGCACAGCCGAAGCAGGGCTTCCGCGCCATCCCCGTCCGCGGGCAGGGCGTCCCGGGCCAGCGCCTTCAGTTTATCCGCCGCCGCGGGCTCTACCTTCGGGTCTTCGGCGGCAAGCAGGGAGAGGACCCGAACGTATTCGGGATCGGAATCGGCGGTGCGGCCGCCGGTACCGCTTCCCGCGGCGAGCAATTCGCGTTCCGCCTGGGCCAAAAGCAGGGCAAGCTTCCGCCGGCGCTGCCCCGGAGACAATTGGGAAAGTTTATGAACGGGTATCATGGGCTCTAGTACGCCTGCTTGATCAGATCGAAAAGCTCGTCGCCCGACAGGGACCGGGGGATATAATTCATGATATCGAGGGCCGCGGCGTCTTCCGCGACGGGAACCAGCTGGTCGATGGAAAGGCCCAAGTCCTTCAGGCGCATCGGAAGGCCGGCGAGGGCTAGCCTGCGGCGAATGTCCTCGATGGCGGCCCGGGCGATATCGCTCGCGGCGAGACCGTCGGAGGCCACGCCCAGCATCTTCCCGATGGTCGCGATGCGGTCCACCTTGGCTCGGGAGGCGTCTTCCATGATATACGGGAGGAGCACCGATGAAACGAGCGAAGTCGAGGTTTTATACCGGGCGTTGCACGCCAGCGATATCGCGGTAGAAACGCCCGGCGAGGCCACCGACACGCCCATGGAGGCCAATATCCCCCCCTGCGCGACGAGGGTTTCCGACGGCGTTCCCACCAGTTTCGACTGCTCCGGGTCCAGGGCCAACAGAAGCATCTCTATGGATTTCCCGAGTATGGTTTCGGAGAAAAAATTGGACTTCGTCGACACGTACCCTTCCACCGCCATCGATATCGCGTGGAAAATCATTGAAATCGCCGTGTTGGGCGACATGTGCATATACAGGTTCGGGTCAACGATCACGGCCTTGCAAACGCCGGCCTGCATCTTCATCAAGCGGACCTGACGGTTTCGCGCGTCGATAACCGGGGTCCGGTCGGAAAACACGAAGGCGTCGCGGCAGGTGGAGGGCACCTCGATAAAGGGGAGGGGCCCGGAATAGGGCTGCGAGCCGAGTAGATAGTCGAAAATGTCGTGGGTTTCGTTGAAAAGCGAGGCGACGGCGCGGGCCAGCGAGGCGGTCTTCGTGCCCCCGAGGGAAATGATGCCGTGGACATGGGCGCCGCGGGCGAGGGACAGCGCCTGCTCAAGGGTCGCGGACGTGGCCGCGGAGGGCACGTCGTCGAAAACGAGAACGGAGATACCCTTGTCTCCCAGGGCCTGGGTCGCCTTCTCCGGAATATCGAATTCCTTCAGGATCGGATCTACCACCATCATATATTTCGTGCCCCAGGTCACGGCGACCTGACCGAGCCGTGCCAGGGTATACGGGCCGAGAATGACGTTTGGCGAGATCTTGAACACGAAATCTGCCATAAAAACCTCTAATACCTATAAATGTAGCATTTTTTTTAAAATAAAAAAGGCGGAATCCGAAGCGGTCCCGCCTTTTTTACTCAAATCGCGCGACTGCGCGCCCGATTAAACGCCAAAAACGTCCATTAAACGATCGGCGACCAGGTCGACCACGGCATCGTTTATATAATTCGGATCCTTGATCCTTTCCATAACGGCCGCCACCTTGTCGGAGCGAACGTCAGGGGCGGAATTCGCCGCTTCCATGGCAGAGTATACCTCGGAAAGCTCTTTGGCTTCCGAAGAGAGCGAGATGGAATCGGAGGGAGCGGTACCGCTTACCCGGTGGGGTTTCTGGGTGCTGTTTACGTTTTTTAGGGGATCAATGCCCCCCAAGCGGTCAATTGTCATAACGTTCCTGCCTTCACCTTACTTATCGGTCAGTCATCCGCGGATATTGAGCGATTTTTTCCCGCGACGTACACGGAAAATTCGCCTAAAATCTTGTCCCTGGCCGCAAACGCGTCCCTGGCCTCGACTGCCGTCCCGGTCACGAGCTCTTCATGGAGCTTCGTGAGCTCTCGTCCCACCACGATCGCCCGGTCACCTTCAATTTCGGCAAGATCCGTCAAAAGCTTGAGGATCCTGTACGGCGATTCATACAAAACGAACGCGTTTCCGGTCTCGCATAATTCCCGCAGCCTCGTTCGGCGCCGTCCGGGCTTCGGGGAAAGAAAGCCCTCGAAAATGACGGTCTTGTCGGAACTGCCGCTCACGCTTAGAACGCTCGCGAACGCCGACGCTCCCGGAATGGGAACGATTCGGTGGCCCGCTGCCCGCGCCGTCCGCACGAGCACAGCGCCCGGGTCGCTCAGGCCCGGCGTGCCCGCGTCGCTCGCGTATGCTACGTCCTGACCCTTCCCAAGCACTTCCAGCACCCGTTCCGAGGCGATTTCCTCGTTGCGCGCCCTGCAGGAAAGCAAGGGCTTTCGAATGCCGAAATGGGTCAACAATTGCAGGGTATGCCGCGTGTCTTCGCAGGCAATCGCGTCCACCGCCTTGAAGGTTTCGAGAGCCCGGTACGTTATGTCGCCAAGGTTGCCGATCGGGGTCGCCACCACAAACAATGTTGCCACGATTCAATGATAATCCCTTTTACCGATTGCGACAAGGCCGTTTCTGGTGCATTATGGAAGGCATGATTCCCGGACCCTTCTATATATTGATCCTCGTATTCGTCGGCGCGGCGCTCCTCGTATTCGCCTACGGCCTTTTTACGACCCCTGACGGGCGAAAACGCCCGGTAAGGCGGCGGGAACAGGGCAGGAAAGGGGATCAGGGCGTGTGCCCGGTATGCGGAACGGTGCTGAAAAACGGAGAGCAAATCAAGTCGGCGGTTTTTCCCGGGAACGGGGAACGCTTGGTGCATATTTTCGGCTGTCCCCACTGCCACCCCTTCGCGGAACAGGATATCGAGCGAAAGTGCCCGGTATGCAAAAAGCGGGTGGCGCAGGAATCTTACCTGATCGCCCGGCTTTTCGAACGCCCGCACAAGAAACGGCACGTGCACATCCTCGGTTGCATGGGCTGCCGCCTCCCCAAAAAGAACAAAGAAGCCTGAGCCCGCGCCGCGGGACGCCGCGGCGGCCGCGGCGTCCTGCCGCGCCCTCCCCGCGCCGGCTACCCGCGCGCGAACCCTTTTTCGCTTTTTTTCCCCTCAAGAGTTTTTTTGCCCCTCCGATATTCAAGGTACGCACGCAAACCCGAGGGATTACAGCTGGTCCCGGAGGAATGCGGGCTCCGTCTTCTTTCGCTGGTAACGTCAGAGGATCCGGTACAAATTGAAGGATCGGCAGGGATGCCGCGACAGACTATACGGAAACGTCGTCGAAAATCGCCAAAGGAGTAGCATTATGATCATCAATCACAACCTAAGCGCTATGTTCTCGTCGAGAACCCTCGGAGAAACCGCCGGTTCTAACCAGAAGAACATAGAAAAACTTTCATCCGGAATGCGGATCAACCGCGCCGGGGACGACGCCTCCGGGCTTGCCGTATCCGAAAAGATGCGCAGCCAGGTTCGCGGCATGAATCAGGCAAATACCAACGCTCAGAACGGTATTTCCTTCATTCAGACCACCGAAGGGTATCTTCAGGAAACCCAGGACATTCTCCAGCGCATCCGTGAACTCGCCGTGCAGTCCTCCAACGGTATCTATACCGCGGAAGACCGCATGCAGATCCAGGTCGAGGTATCTCAGCTCGTAGCCGAGGTCGACAGGATCTCCAGCCAGGCCCAGTTCAACGGCATGAACATGCTCACCGGACGTTTCGCTCGGGAAACCGGAGAAAACACAGTAACGGGGTCCATGTGGTTCCATATCGGCGCCAACATGGACCAGCGCACCCGCGTATTCATCGGCACCATGACATCTGGCGCCCTTGGTATCAGGAACGTCGGGGACGAGAAGATTATGTCTCTCTCGGGACCCGACGACGCAAACCGCGCGATCGGAACCGTTGACGAAGCGCTGAAGAAGGTCAGCAAGCAGCGCGCCGATCTCGGCGCCTACCAGAACCGCCTCGAGTACACCATGAAGGGCCTTGGCGTCGGCGCCGAGAACCTTCAGGCCGCCGAGTCTCGCATCCGCGACACCGACATGGCAAAGGAAATGGTCGACTTCACGAAGAACCAGATCCTTACCCAGGCCGGAACCGCGATGCTTGCCCAGGCAAACCAGTCAACGCAGGGCGTCCTGAGCTTGCTGAAGTAACCTTCCGCGGCAGAGACGGAGGGCCGGTTCCCAAGAGCTGGGAATCGGCCCTTTTTTATGGTATAACGGAGCGATCATGCACGATACGCACGACGCCGCCTTCCTGCTCCTCCGGGAAGAATACCCGAACGTCAGCCTTTCCGGCGACGCGGATATTGAACGCTATTACGAGCTCCGCAAGGAAGGCCGCCTGGCCGATGCCTTATCCCTGTATAACGGGAAACTGCGGAAAAAATACCCCGACGACGCGATACGGGAACGGCTTTTACGCTCGTACCGTTCCCGGGACCCGAATTTCCGGGTAATCCTCGAGCAAAGCGTGGCTGACCTTGCCCAGCGGGCATTGAAAAAAACCACCGCCATCATCAATTTTCTCACCCGTGACATAGACGCGGTCAACCTTACCGACGCGTACGCGGTCATCAGGCTCGCCGAGGGGCTTCTTTCGGTCATTTCGCCCGACCGGTACGCCGCCATCGCGATAACGGAGCGCTACGCGCGCCTGGCCCGCGTCCTTAACTGGAAAGCCGAGGCCATGGAGCGAACCGCGGAACTGATCAGGCTCTACGTAACCGACACCATAGACTCGGTCCTCGCCTTCCGAAAGGACGCCGAAGAGCGCCGGAAGCGCGACCGGGAACGCGCGGTCAGCCAACGCCACCGCAAGGCGGGCCTCGACCTTTCGAACATAACCTTCTCGGAAGAAGACGTCCGCCGCATCCTCATTCCCCAGGCCATCACGGGCACGGAAGACACCGTCATCGCGTACTGCCTGAAATACTGGAACCTAACCGGCGACCCGGCCTTCGAGAAAACGGTGCTCCTCTATAGCCGTAAATACCGAACCCGGCACTATGAGATTTTCTCCGCCATAAAAAACGGCCGCGACCACGGCTGGAAAGACGAGGAAATCCTGAACGCGGTGCTCGCCAACGTGGTGACCGGCTATTATTACAGCATCTCCGGGGACCTTTACCTGCAGCGCACCTGGGCGCGCTACAAGGCCAAGCTCGGCGGCGCGGCGGCGGCAAACCCGGCAAACCCGGCAGAGGCCAACGCCGCCCGACCCGAACCTACCGAGGCGAGCGAGCTGGCCGAAGCGGCCGCCGCACGGGCAAAAACCCGGCGGGTACGCCCCGCGGCGCCCTCCCGCGCGCGAGCGCGCGCGAGGAAAGCCGGCAAGGAAACCCGCGCGCGGGAAGCGCTGCCCCAGCGCGAGCGCGTAAAAAAGGCGGTTCCCGCGCCGAAAGCGCCGAAGGCCGAATCCAAGCGGGCCGACGCGCAAAACGGGCTCCTCAAAAAGGCGAAAACCGTCCGCGCGGAATACCGGCCGGGCTCGCATATCAGAACGGCGAAAATTCCCGCGGCGAACTCCATCGCCGACATGATCCGAAAGGAAACCGGGAAAACGTACACGGTCTATAAGGACCTTTTTTTCAAGGGAATTCGGCCTTCCATCCGCGAGATATTGGTCGGGTCGGGCAAAAAGGCGAATATTTTCAGCTCACGGCAAAACGAGGCCGAAGAGATAATCTACGGGTTTTTATACGAGCAATACGATAATCCCTATCAGGATTGGGGCCGCAGCGGAGAGAGGGAACGGGTAGAGGCCCTGGGCTACGCGGTTCCCCGCATAGAGCCCATCATAGCCCACTGGATACGCAACCAAGCCTGAAAAGAGGCTAAAAGGACACCCGGCCCCGGAAACTGCGGGACAGGGTCAGCCGGTCCGCGTATTCGAGGTCCCCGCCCACGGGCAATCCCGAGGCGAGGCGGGTGACCGTAACGTTCAGGTTCTTGAGAATGCGCTGCACGTAGAGCGCGGTGGTATCGCCTTCCACCGTGGGATTCGTCGCGAGGATCACCTCGGTAACCGACCCTTCCTGCACGCGCGCGACCAATTCGGAAAGCCGAAGCTGATCGGGACCGATGCCCTCCAGCGGCGCGATAACGCCCCCCAACACGTGAAAAAGCCCGTTAAACTCCCGCACGGCCTCGATGGTCTGCACGTCCTGGGGCTGCTCCACCACGCACAGAAGCGTGCGGTCGCGCCCCGGATCGGAGCAGACCGGGCACAAATCCCCTTCGGAATACGCGCCGCAGACGGTACAGGGCCGAATGCGGTCATGGAGCACGGAAAGGTCGCGGGCAAGCCGCTCGCACAGGGAACGGTCGCTCCGCAGGAGAAAATGGGCCAACCGCGAGGCGCTCTTCTTCCCGACCCCGGGAAGCCGCGAAAAGGACTCGATCAGGTCGTCGAGGGCGTTCATGGCAGCGGAAAATTCCCGCCCAGGGCGTTGCCCAAGGGGCCGGCCAGCGGGCCAAGGCGCTCCTTGATAAGCTCCTTCACCTTGTTGGAGGCGTCGGTATGGGCAGCCACGATCAAATCCTGCAGCATCGCTATATCCCGCGGGTCCACGGCTATCGGGTCCAGCTCGACGGCGAGCATGTCGAACTGCCCGTTCACCGTCACCTTCACGATACCGCCGCCCGACGAGCCGGTAACCCGCACCTCGGCGAGTTCCGCCTGAATCTTGGAAACCTGTTCCTGCATGCTTTTCGCGTTCTTTAAAAGTTCGAATGGGTTCATGTTCTCACGCTCTCTTTGCCATCTTATTGGATCGTCCCGCGAAACATCTGCCGAACGGTCTCTACCTCGGGGGGAACGGCCTCGGTTTCCGCCGCAGCGCCCGCCCTGCTCTGGTCCATCGAAATGACGATATCCACCCGCCGCCCCAAAAGCCGCGACGCCTCGACGGCGATCGCCTTATGTTCCGTTTCGAGCAAATTGTGCACCAGGGGCTTATCCACGCTGAAACGGACGGCGTCCTGCGCGTCTTCCCAGTCAAAGGCCTGCTTCAGTCCCGTCGCCACCATGTTTTTCGTGGTCTGAAAAAAGGCGACCAAGGCTTCCTGCAGTTCCCCGAAGGGTATTCGGGGAGACGCAGAAAGTTCCTCGAGGGGCGCGGTCTCGGCTTGCGCCGACTCGGCCGGAGCCGGCTCGGCTGGAGCCGGCTCGGCTGGAGCCGAGGGGATCGGCGCAGCGGGCGCCGAGCGATCTTCAGGGAGGGGCGAACGCGCCTCGGGAAGATCGTCCCCTTCCCGCTCTACCCGGTGCGCGGGCACCGGCGACGGCTTGCCCATGCCCATCCGCGCCTTCAACGCGGCGAAGGGGTCCTGGACCGGCGCCTCCTCGTCCGCGGGCTCGCCGACGGTTTCCCGAACGGGGACCGCCGCCGCATTCCGCGCGGCGTCCCCGGGGGTTTCCGCGCCGATTTCGCGGGCCGTCGGGGCGCTGGCTGCCCGGCGGTCCGCCTCAGGAAAAGGGCCGGTAGCGCCCCTTTCGAGCATGGTCCTCGCCCCCGCGATGGCCCGCTTCAGCTCGGCGGGGGAAACGTAATCCCCGAGCCAGGAAAGCCGAGAAACCGCGAGCTCCAGCTCGTAGCGGGGGTCGAGGGAGTAGCGGATATCCCGGAAAAGCTGGAGCGCCACGCCCAGGGCGCGCTCGAGCTGCACGGAAGACCAGGCTTCCAGCGCCACGGGCGAAAACCGCTCGGGGCTTTGTCCCAGCAGCGCTTCCTGGCGTATGCCGCTTTTCACGAATAGAAGGCTTCGGAAATACTCGGCCAAGTCCACGGTGAATTGCTCCACCGAAACGCCGGCCTGAAGAATGCCGTCCAAAAGCTCGATGGCCTGGGCCGCGTTACCCGCAACGCAGGCTTCCGCGAGGGGGTTTATCCGGTCCACGCCGACCAGGCCGAGCTTGTCCCGTATCTTGTCGAAGGTAATGTGCCCGTCCGAAAAGGCCGCCACCTGATCGAAAAGGGTATAGGCGTCGCGGGGACTGCCCGTGGCCTCGCGGGCGATCCAATACAGGGCCTCGTCCTCGGCCTCTATGCCCGACTCGACGGCCGCCGCGGCAAGGGCGCCCTTTAAAAGGTCCACCGGCACGAGCCGGAAGTTGAACTGCTGGCAGCGGCTCTTGATCGTCGCCGGAACCTTGTGCAGTTCCGTCGTCGCGAAGATAAACACCACGTAGGGCGGCGGTTCCTCGATGGTCTTCAAAAGCGCGTTGAACGCGCTGGTGGAGAGCATGTGAACCTCGTCGATGATATACACCTTATAGCGGCAGGAATTGGGCGGGAAAAGGACCTCGTCCTTGATCTGGCGCACGTCGTTTACGCTCGTGTTCGAGGCGCCGTCTATCTCTATCACGTCAAGGCTCGAGCCGCGGGCGATCTCCTCGCAGGCGGGGCAGATGCCGCAGGGCGTCCCGGTGGGGCCGGAAGCGCAGTTGATGGATTTCGCGAGAATCCGGGCCGACGTCGTCTTGCCGCAGCCCCGGGGTCCCGAAAAAAGGTACGCGGGCGCTATCTTCCCGGCCTGAATGGATTTCTGGAGGGTCGCCACGACGAAATCCTGGCCGAACATATCCTCGAACCGGCGGGGCCTCCGCCTGGTTGCCGTAACTACGTATGCCATGGCGTCAAGGATAGCATAAAAAGGCGGCCCGTGAAAGGGCGGACTTTTCCCGGAAAACGTCGTATAATCGGGGCATGACGCCGATCATCCGACGGGCCCATCTCACGGACCTCCCCTACGCCTACGACATTTGCCTGCGCACCGCCGCTTCCGGTTCCGACGCCGCCGCGCTCTTCTCGGACCCCTATCTCGTCGGCCAATACTACGCGGCCCCCTATATCGTCCGCGACCCGGGCCTCTGCTTTATCGCCGAGGAAGACCGGGTTCCCAAGGGCTACGCCGTCGCCGCGGAAAATACCGTCGCCTACGAAACCTGGCTGGAAAGCGAATGGCTCCCGCCCCTCCGCGAGCGCTATCCCCTCGCGCTCCTGGAAAGCCCGCCCGCCGAGACGTTAAGCCAAAACGAGCGCGGCCTGATCCGTTCCGTAAACGCCCCGCATCCCGATCCTTCCCGCGCCAACGCACCCTGGATGCCGGACTATCCGGCCCACCTCCACATAGACCTTCTGCCCGCGCTGCAGGGGAAGGGCTGCGGGAGGCTCCTCATGGAACGACTCTTCTCCGCCCTCGCGGAACGGGGCTGCCCCGGGGTTCACCTGGGCGTGGACGGCACAAACGTAAACGCCATCGGGTTTTACGGAAAGCTCGGGTTCGATAAACTGGAAGAACGCGACTGGGGCCTCATTCTGGGAAGGGCGCTATAGTCGCGGGATAGATTCCGTGTCGCGGCGGGCCCGAACGCGCTTCGCGCCCGCGCGGACGAGCAGTACGCCGAACGCGACGAAGGGCGCCAGGGGCATCAGGGCCGAGAGTATCCCCAGGCCCCACGGCGCGGAAACCGATCCCGCCGCGTCCAGGGCGAGGCCCTGCGTTTCGGAAAGGCCTTGGGCGGCGCCCGCGAGCCTCGACATGAAAAAAAGCGAAAGGTTATACAGGCAGTGCATGGCCGCGCTCAATTCGATCGAGCGGGTCTCCCAGGCGACGTAGCCCAGGGCCAGGCCAACGCCGGCCGTAATGGGTATGCGCGCCGGATCCTGGTGCAAAATGCCGAAAAGCGCCGCCGAAACGGCGATGGCCCGCCACTTTCCGGTGATGCGGGCGAGCCCGGAGAGTATAAAGCCGCGAAACAGGATTTCCTCGCACAACGCCGGCAGCACCCCCACCGCGATAACCGCCGCCCAATCGTTCAGCCCGGTCAGTGCGATCGCCGTATCCTCGAAGCCGGACATCCCCGAAGGCATCAGCAGTATGAGAAGGCCCGTCGCCGCCAGGGCGAGGGAAACGAGCCCCAGGGTCATCAATAGGGCGCCCGTACGCTGCCCGGGCGCGATCTTTCCCAGGGGAAAGGACGAGGAAAGCGGAAAGCCCCGGACCGCCGCGTAAAGCACGGGCATAAGGCCGATTCCGAGGGTAAAGAGAGACATTCCCCAAAAGGGGGGCAGCGCGGCGAACGGGGTGCCCATGACGTTCGTATAGAGAAGCGCCAGGGCGTAGAGAACCAAAACGTCAACGAGGCCGGGGGCCTCGCGGGGCGTTTTGACGGGAGGGGAAGGCTCGGCGGGAGCGATGGTTTCGTTTTCGTCGTACACGGGATACAGCATATAGCAAAAAGGGCCGCCCGACAGCCCGGGCGGCCCAATAACGCGGTACGGAAACCCGCATCGCGGGTCGGTCCGTCAGAAGCCGAACTTCATTCCCAACGAGGCGCCCAGGCCGGCCCCGGCGAAACTCTTCACGAAATCGTCGGACTGGCTGCCCACGAGGAAGTCCACCTCCAACACGCGCAAGTTCAGCATCAACCCAAGCTGTTCCTTCCAAATCATGTCCTCGTAATTGGAAGAGGCGGTGAGGGCTAGGATATTGAAAAGGTCGAATTTAACCTTTATTCCGGCGTCCACGTACACGCTCTTGTACACGCCCAGGTCAAGGTTCGGCTCCAGGGAGATAAACTCGTTGCGGAGGGGCATGAACACGGCGTTCACGCCGAGCTTGAACGGCCTGAGGATATACACCTGCTTCTTATCGGACACGTAGTCGGACGATTCGGTGGTATTGAACATATCGCCCGAGCCCATATTGTTGATCAGGTCGCTCATGTCCACCGTGTAGGAAGCCGTCATCAGGGTCCGGTTCTCAAGCCGGGCGGGAATCAGGGGCAGGTGCTTCACGCGGGCTCCCACGGTCAGGAACCGGGGAAAGAGATCCCAGCTCGCGCCGCCGGAGAAATCGAGGCCGCTGGAGGCGACGAGGTTGCTGATCGCCTCGCCCGCGACGATATCGCTCTCCCCGTCCAGCGGAACCACGCTGTAAATCGGGATACTCGCCTGAACGTCCGCATAGAGGGTGCCGTCGGAATTGGTCCGGAAGGAGTAACTCGCCGTGGGGTCCTCGATATGGAAGAAGGGCATGAAGAGCGCCGGCTGGAATTTCACGTCCAGGAAGGCGATCCGCGTGCCGAAATACGCGCCCGCCTCCACGAAGGCGTCGCCGATTATGTTGAGGTCGCCGGTATAGGTCTTATTGAGGGAGTTACCCTCGGCCGCGAGCTCGAAAAAGCTCTTCGGAATGCTGGACGAAGCGAAGCCCTCGGCGTTCAGGAAGAATCCCAGCTTGAATTTCGGGCCGAAGTTGAGGTTCGTAAAATTGCTCAATCCCACGCCCAGATTGAAGGCCAGCCCGTTGTCCCCCAGGTCGGAGGCGATCTGGTTCAGGTCTATCACGATGGTATCGGTAAAGATATCGCCGAGCCCGAAGTAGCTGTTACTGCCGCTCACTCCCGCGCTAAAACCCGTTTCCACGTACCGGTCATGCACGCGGGCGGAGAGGAGAGCGACGGCCGAAAGCATCATAAGTATCGCAATTGTCTTTTTCATCGTTGTCTCCTCGCCTTAAAACTCGACTACCTGGTCGACGTTAGTCGAGACAGACGCCGTAATGCCGATCGTGATATTGCCGCCGCGGTTGAGGCCGTAATCGATAGCAGAACCCGTACCGTTAGGCAACACGACCTTGAACTGCGGTATAAAGAGGTTGTCTTTCATGAATTGGACGTCGGCGGAATCGAGAAGAAGCGGAACGTTGCTTTCCGCCACGGGGATGGAGATCGTCTTGCTGAACTCAAACGGATTCGAAGTGTCCCCCGGGGTCGTGTCCTGATAAAGGGTACCCTCAACCGCCACGCCGATATTGTTAACGATATGAAGATTCAAGGACAGGGACGAAAGCGAGTCAAGAACGCGGTTGATATCCTCGTTCGCCGCATCGTCGTTGATATCGGTCCTGCCGAAAACGTCCTCGGTGAGAGGATCCATATATTGGGAAATATCGAGCTCCGCGCCCCCTGACTGTACGCTCAGGGAAAGCGGCAGGATCATGACCATTTCCGCCTTAAGCTTGGTCCCCGTCGCAACGTCCGCCTTGTTCAGGGTTACCGGCGTCAGTTTCAGGTCGTAGTCGATCACGAGGTCCGTCGCTTTCGCGTTCAGGGCATCAGCGAGATCGAACCACATGCTGTACGCGGGAAGAACCCCTGAATATACCGTGGGATCCAGGGCGTCGATCCCCGCCGTGAAGTCGGGAACGTCAACGAAGCTTATCGCGCTCGGGTCCGACGCGTTCGCCGCGTTCAGGTACACGTCGCTTCCGCCGGTCCACGTCGACTCGAGCGTTCCGTACAGTTTGGTGCTCGTATCAAGCCCGCTCAAATAGAGATAGGAAGGTACCTCGCTAAAGCCTATACCGTCGCCGAGAATATCGTTCACGGCGCCCAAGTCCAATCCCGACCCGTCATCGGGGAACGTGCCCACGTATCCGGTCTGGGGATCTATGGATATTTGCGACCAATCGCTCAAGACCGTCGCGCTCGCGGCAAAGGTCAGGTTGGTTCCGGTCTGAAGGTTATGGAGCGTTACGTAACTCGGATCCGAGGAAGTCGCCCCGGCGATATACCCGGGAAGCGCGATATCGACCGAGAAATCGATCTTTGGAGGAAGAGTAGGCAACGGGGGATTCGGAACGAAGTGATCGATAACGGAAGAACCGTCCCCGTTCACGAATTCAACGTCGGATCCCGAAACGAGGGGATGCGTTTGATTAATCCCGAACTCGGTCGATCTCACCGTCGCCGAAACGGCATTTCCCGCGGGAAGGTTGGTCGTTAACCTGATCGAGAGCCCCGCCTTGGTGATATCGATCCATTGCACCCATTTTTTCATGTCGTCGCTGGCCTCTTCGCTATAGAGCTGCGAAAGGTCCATTCCGACGGGAAGGGCAACCGTAACGTCGGCGAATTCCGTAACGGAAGCGGATGCCGAACCGGTCATGGTCAATCCCGCGGAGGGAAGCGCGCTGAAAGAGCCGTTTGACGCGACGACGTGTACCGTCACCGCGACATTGATGTCCCGATTGGAGATATCCTGTCCCGTCAAATCGAAACTGACCGTTTGGGCGGTCTCGCCGGTTTTCGCGACCGGATTGAAGCCGGAATACGCGACTGGCGCGGCGACCGACGCCTGCGAGATCGAAACGTCGGTCGTTTTCGTAAAGCCCGACCAGGTAGCGGGGAAGGCGCCGGTATCTATGGAAAGGGAGCCGGAATTCGCCGCTGAGGAGACTGTCGCGCCGACGAACGAAGCGCCCGCGTTTACCGGCGCGGTAACGTTAATCGTCACGGTATCCGAAAAATCGACCCCCGTCGCGGCGGTTACCTTCGTTCCCGGGTCAAGGCTCGGCACGATCGCGAGATCAATCGGGGTCGCGGAGACCACTCCGCCCGATTCGCTCAGGGTGAATACCAGGGTAAACGGCGCGGTCAGGGTAACGTTGCTCAGGGGTACCGAAACGATGCCCCCCGAGGTCACGTTGACCGGGGTCGTCGAGCTGGAAAGGGTCGTACCGGAAGCGTTATGAATGGCGACGGAGTCGACGGTTACCGTTAAACCGGCGCTTGCCCCGCTCAAGGAGATCGCAAGGTTAAGCGAGCCGGAACTGAAGGTTACGCTGTCGAAAGTCGTCGTCGTGATTGGCCCGGACTCGATATTCGGCAACGTTACCGGCGCGTTACTTTCATAAAACGGGGCCGTGACGGCGCCAAGAGAGGCATTAGCCGTGGCAACCATGGTCGCGCTAATATCGAATGTCGCTTCATTCGACATCGACAGGGCGACGGAGGGAACGGGAATGGTCTGCGTCGGGAAACTAACCGATGCGGTGGCGATGTCCGACATATAGGAGCTAAAATCCAGGTCTACCTCGGTAAGTGGATAATACAGCATGAATTTTTGAATATCGCTGGAAGAGTCCCGGTAATCGTACACCTCGACGCCCGAAGAAGAGCCTTCAAGGGAAGTTTGAATGTCTTCCACGGAAATCTGATCGGATATCAGGTACTCTTTACTCCCGAACGGCGCGATCACCGTGGGGGTTGCCTTAACCTGGAGTTTCGTGGGCATGGTCAAGCCGCACGAACTGGCGAATAAAACCGCCATGCCGAGTGCGGCAAGGCCGGTCATTTTAGCGTTCATAATCGCTCCTTATATAACCCAAGTCTCGTGTACCGTGGCACCTGCCGCGATACGCACCTTATTTTTTTTGCCTTACATAATGATAGTCTATCGGGGGAAACTTATCACTGATTTGAAAAAAAAACCGGATTTTTAACTATAAATGCCATTTTGGAGGTTTTGAATGTTTGCGATTCGCCCTACTCCGGGATATCATTGTAACCAGAACTTTTTTCGGAGTCAGTATGGGTCAATACA
Organism: Spirochaetota bacterium; assembly: GCA_023443865.1. Lineage (GTDB taxonomy): Bacteria > Spirochaetota > Spirochaetia > Treponematales > Treponemataceae > Teretinema. The sequence continues at coordinate 33,412 of JAEZST010000015.1, forward strand.
TCGCTTTTGTCGTAGCCTCAGCCATTGGGGTACCCCTTTTCCTCGTTTTGGTTCGCGTTTTCTTCAAGAAATCCTTCCTGAGGTCGATTATGGTACCCTTCGTGCTCTATTCCCTCAGCCAGATCTTTCTCGGAATTTTGGGCGGAATGTACGGGCCGGGGATATACCCCTTCACGGCAAGCGGTTGCGTAATCGTCGGCTTGGCCTTCTTCATGATCCTGAACTGGCGAATCAGCCTGCCGATAAAGCATGCCGCGACCGTCGCCCATGAGCTCGCCGTGGGGGCCAAGGACCTGACCATCAGGCTTGACTCCAAATCCGCGGACGAGCTCGGCATCCTCAGCAAAAACTTCAATTCCTTCCTGGACAATCTGTCGGCGATCATCGCGACGATACGCTCCGGCGTGCGCGACAGCGAGGAAAAAAGCGGCGAACTGCTCGACGCCATGGAAAAGGCGATGAACGAGGCGGCGGAGATCAACCGCATCGCGGAGGCGGTCAAGGGAGACAACCTGAGCCAAGCCGCGGCGGTTACCCAAATTTCGGCCACGATGGAGCAAATCGCCCGGACCATGAAAAGCCAGGACGATAAAATCGAGTCCCAGTCGGCCATAGTGTCCCAAAGCTCGGCGGCCATCGAGCAAATGATGGCGAATATCCAGTCGATCGCGGCCAACCTGCAAAAAAGCTCCCATGAGTTCGAGAACCTGAACGGGGCCGTGGCCGCGGGCCGCAGCTCGGTGGAGGAGCTGCGGACTACCATCGGGGACCTGCACCGGCAGTCGGATACCGTCATGGAAGCGAACGATATTATCGCGAGCATCGCGAGCCAGACCAACCTGTTGGCCATGAACGCCGCCATCGAGGCGGCCCACGCGGGAGACGCGGGACGGGGATTCGCGGTGGTCGCCGACGAGATACGCAAGCTCGCCGAGGTCTCCAACGAGCAATCGCGGGTCATCGCCGTGAACCTGGACAACCTCAAGAAATCCATCGTGCTCTCGGTCCACACGTCGGGCGAAACGGAAACCGCCTTCGAGGGCATCAACCGGTCCGTCGATACGGTAACCAACGTGGAACGCCAGATCAAGGACTCGGTCGAGGAGCAATCCAGCGGGAGCAACGAGGTTCTCGGGGCCCTTTCTTCCATCCGCAACATCACCGAGGAAATTCACGGGGGGTCGCGGGAAATACTGACGGGGACAAACGCGATTTCGGCGGAGATGGTCAACCTGCTCGGCATCACCGACCGCGTCAAGGACTCCTCGTTGCGCGTATCCGAAAACGCCAGCCAGGTGGAGGCCGATATTACCGACTCGCTCATGCGTTTGAACGAAAGCATATCGTCCATCAACAAGGTCCAGAACCAGGTTTTCGGCTTCAAGATCAGGGATTAACGGTCCGCGGTTTTCCGGCGGTACTCGCCGGGCGAAACGCCGAAGCGGGCGCGGAAAAGCCTGCAGAAGGACGGAACGTCGAGGTACCCGCATTCGGGGGCAAGGGCCGAAAGCGTCAATCGGGTATCCGCGAGCAGGGCGCGGGCCTGCTCCAGCCTGACCCCGCGCAGGTAATCGCCGGGAGACCCCGCGCCGGCGGCCGCGAACCGGCGGGAGAGGGTCCGTTCGCTCACCGAACAATGGCGCGCGGCGTCCGCCGGCCCCACGGGGTCCCGATACCGTTCGAGAAAAAACCGTTGGGCCCGTTCCACGCAGGGATCGCCCCCCGTCGCCTCGAGCCGTAATGCCGTATACTGAAGCTGGTTGCGGTTTTCGGGATTGATGAGAAAAACCCTCGAAACCGCGAGCGCGGCCTCGGCGGATACGTGCTTCTTCACGAGATACACCGACAAATCCTGAAAGCTCGTTATGCCGCCCGCGGTGATAAACCGGCCCTCGTCCCTCAATGTCAATTCCTTGCGGACCCGTACGGCGGGATACTCCCGCGCCAGGGCTTCGGCCAACCGCCAATGGGTCGCGACCTGAAAGCCGTCGGCGATACCCGTGGCGCACAGGATAAAGGCGCCCGCGCACACAGACACCGGAATGGCCCCCGCGTCGGCGGCGCTACCCAACGCGCGGGCCAGCGCGGCAAAACCGGCAAAGGCGAACGAGCCGTTTGTCCCGGCCCGAAACGGCGGGAGTATCACGTAGTCGAACCCGTCGAAGGAATCGATAAACCGGTCCATGTCGACGATTTCCGCCTCAAACCGCCGTCCGTACGCATCGTTCGCGTAATTGAGAATGTCGGAAATTCCCCAAACTGCTGAAAGATACGCGCCGGGAAGCGAGATTATGGCGACTCGAATCATGCTTCAATTGTCTTCTTTCGCACTCTTTTTGTCTATACGGCCAATTTCGCTCAGGGAAAAGGAACGCTACCATTACCCAATGCCACTTACTTGATTAAGGAGATACGCTATGGAGGCCCTTATCGTTATCGATATGCAGAACGATTATTTTCCCGGAGGCCGGTTTCCCCTGAAGGGAATCAAGAAAGCCGCGAAAAACGCCCAACGGCTCGTTGAGCGCTTTCGCGCGGAAGGAAAGCCCGTAGTATTCGTGCGGCACGAATCGATTCGGGAAGGAAGCGCCTTTTTCCTGCCGGGTACCGGCGGCGCCGAATTCCACCCGTCCCTTTTGCCCGCGAACGACGACATCGTTATCCTTAAGCACTACCCCAATTCGTTCAGGGAGACGGGCCTTACGGAGACGCTCAAGGGACTCGGCGTAACGGAACTGCACGTGGCCGGGGCGATGACCAACATGTGCGTCGATTCCACCGTCCGCGCCGCGTTCGATTTCGGTTTCGCGGTAACGCTCCACGGCTCTGCATGCGCCGCCCGGGGCTTTCTCGGAACGCCGCTCGTACACGTTATTTCGCTCAAAACCCTCGGCGCCGCCTTCGCGACCGTGACGGACTAAGGCGCGCGGCCGCTCAGTACTCGAACTCCAGCTGCCCGTCGGCATGGAGGGAAGCGAGAAGCGCGTCGGCGTCGAACCCGGCGGCCAGGCCAACGGAGCGCGCAACGGGCAGGAGCTGCGAACCCACGTACCAGGCGCGGTCTATCTTTCCGCCGGCGAGGGAGAGCGCTTCCGGTCCGTTGGCCGTCATGACGTACTCTACCGTTCCGCGCCGATTCGTCCACCCGAGGGCGCGCGCGACCTTGATATGCGGCGGCGTAGAGGCCACGTAATCGTCGGGCGCGCGGCGAAGCCGTTTCCTGAAAACCAGTTCGCCGTCGAATTCGCCCCGGTAGAGCCGCTCCGCCTGGTCGCGCACGTAAGCCTCGGATTCGGCCGTTCCCTCCGTTCCGAAGACGATTCCCAGCAACTCCCGCTGGAACCGGCGGGCAAAGGGCGTATAGTCGCTTCGAACGGCCTCCATCCCCTTGATTTCCGTCTCGGTTTCCCCGTCCGCCCTCAGCCTGAGCCCGGCGTAACCCTTGGCCCGCCCGCGATCGTCCCCTTCCTGCTCGATTCCGCGCAAATGGGGAATGAAAAAACGGAGGTACAGTTTCTCGAACCGGATAGAGATATGCGATTCGCGATCCCATTTTTCGGCGACGCTCGCGGATAAAGCCTCGTTCAAGCGGTCTGCAAGTACCACGGCCCCGCTTTCGAGATCCCCGCTACCGCCCTTCATCTCCACGAACACCGAGTCCGTATCGCCGTACAGTACCCGAAAGCCCCGGCTCGTAAAAAAGTCCCGCGCGAAAAGCAGGCACCATTTCCCGAAGGAGGTAATGGCCCCGGCGAGCTCGGTTCGCGCGTACCGGCATTTCGGGGTTCCCAGCACCCCGTAAAAGGAGTTCATGAGGATCTTATAGACGTACGCGGACGCGTCGTCGCCCCGGTCTATCGCGGCGAGCCGTTCCGCGAAATACCGCTCGATGAGCGCCGGTAGGATGCCTGGCTCCCGCGCGAAGGCGGCCCCGTTGGGGGCGACGATCAAGGAATCGCCTTCCGCGCCGCCCGACCGCGCAGCCAAGGCCCGACGGGCCAATTCGTGGGCTAAAGGATCCACGTTAAACGTGCGCATCACGCTCGGGTACAGGCTCCTGAAATCGAAAACGGCCACGGAATCGAAAAAGCCGGCGAGGGGGTCCAATACCGTCCCGCCGGCCGCCCCGGAAACGCGGCGGTCGACATCCTCGCCGGGTTCAAGGATTCCCCGGGCGAAAAGCCCCTCGGCGTATACCCGCTCGAAGGACGCGACGCTGGTCCACGCCTTATCGAGAAAGGCCCCGGTCAGGGCGCTTCTTTCAACCGTATGGCCTATCAGGCCCTTCCGGTCGAGTATTTCGTTAACGAGGATCGCGTCGTTCAGGCAATACCTGCAAAAGGCCTCGCGATCCTCGCGGTACAGGCGCTCCAATTCGGCGAGTTTATCGGCCCCGGACGATTCCACCGTCTTGCCCCGGCCCAACACCTCGCGCGCCACCGCGTCGAGGGCGTAGGATTCAAGCCCCCAGGAACCGGTGCGCACCAGGCGAAGGGCGTCGAGCACCTGCCGGCCCGGCAGGAAAACGGCCGCGGAGCCCCGGGAGATACGGCCAGACCCGTCGCCTGAGTCCGCGGGAAAGAAAATTCCCGGCTCCACCGAGCGTCCCAGGGCAAAGGGAAGGCGGTTCCGTTCGTACGCCGCCGCCAATCGGGGAAAGTCGAAATCTATCACGTTCCAACCGGTGATTATGTCCGGGTCCATTTCCCGAACGGTATCGGACAGGGCCTGGAGTAGTTCGGCCTCTGATGAAAAGGAGGCAAGGGGAAGGTCGGGGGGAAGGGGCTCGGGAAAGTCGCCGAAAAGGAGGATCGCGTCCCGCGCCCGTTCCGTCGGGGCGCCGTTGGGGGGAAAAATGAACGACGAAAGGCCGACGGCCAAGACCGTTCCCGCGGGTTCGGCGGTTTCGATGTCCAGGGAAACCACGGTTAAGGGCGCGCGAACGTCATGGTCGGCCGTAAGCTCGGCGTCGGAAAAGACCAGGTCCACGTTACGGCCTTCCCGGCATTCCCCGCGTATGCCCACGCCGCCACGGATTCCCCGCCGGGCGAGAAAGGCGGCGGCGCCCTTCAGGCCGTCGCGATGCACGGGAATGCCCGAATCGAGAAGCCGCGCGACCTCCTGGGCGCCGAGGGGAAAGCCCCGGGAATCGGTCAGGGACAGGCAGGGCTCTCCCGCGAAGGTTTTCCACGGAACCGGCCCATACCCTGGCGCGGCAAGGTTTTTTGGCCACGAGGAAAGGAGGAGGGAAAGGGAGGTTTCGGGAATCAGGACTTCCCGGGGCGGTTCGGGGAAACTCGCGGCGAAGCTTCGCCCGTCGGTAAGCCGACCGATTACGTGTTCCCGCCGTCGGCGCCGATCGGTATACGCGTGCACGATGAATCCCCTGGCCTGAACCCGTTCCATGGGCCCATCATACCCGCTTCGCGCGCATTGTTCAGCTCATCCCGATGAATTTCTCGAATTCCTCGCGGGGCAGCGGTCGGGAAACCAGGTAGCCTTGAATCAGGTCGCAGCCGTGCCCCCTGAGCCGTTCCAGCTGCTCGAAGGTTTCCACGCCTTCGGCGATGGAGACCAGCCCAAACGCCTTGGCCATGGAGACGATTGCGTCCACTATATCGCCCCCGGTACCCCCGTCGTCGATTGAGCGCACGAATGATTGGTCTATCTTGAGGCAGTTTACCGGCAGGCGATTCAGGTAATTCATGGAACAATAGCCCGTCCCGAAATCGTCGATGGCGAAGGTAACCCCCGTCTCGCGGATACGGTTCATGATATCGGTAACCCGCTCTATATTGCGCATGAAACCGGATTCGGTCACTTCCAGTTTCAGCAAATGGGGCGAAAGCCCCGTGGCGGCCAATACGGAAGCGACGCGGTCCTCGAAATTGCCCGTATCGAATTGCCGGGTCGCCACGTTTACGGCCACCGCCACCGGATGGCCCGCGTCTTCCCACCGCTTCGCGTCGCGGCAGGCCTGAAGCAGGACCCAGTCGCCCAGCGGGGCGATAAACCCGGTGTCTTCCGCGACGGGCATGAATTCTCCCGGCGAAACCATGGTATCGGAATCCTGCTGCCAGCGAATCAACGCCTCGCAACCGGTAAGGCCGTTATTCATGAACGGGGTAGCGTGCTCCGCGCTAACCTGGGGCTGGTAGTAAAGCACGAATTCATTGCGCTCCAGCGCGCGATGCATCCGGCTTTCGATGGCGAGGCGGCTTTTATTTACCAGCTCAATCTCGCTCGAGGCGTACCGATACAGGCCCTTCCCCTCTTCCTTCGCGATGAACAGCGCGCCGTCGGCCTTCCTTATCAGGGAGTCCGTGTCCGCGCCGTCTTTCGGATAGATGGCGATGCCGAGGCTTACGCCGATATAAACGTCGTTTCCGTTTATCTCAAACCGCTGGGAAAGCCTATTCACCAGTTTTTGGGCGACTATGCCCGCCCCGTCCTCCCGGTTCAGGTTCTGAAGCACGATGCCGAACTCGTCTCCGCCGATCCTGCACAGGGTATCCGATTCGCGCACGCACTCCTTCATTCGGTCCGCGGCCTGCACCAGGAGGGTATCCCCGGCGACATGGCCAAGGCTGTCGTTAACGTGCTTAAACCGGTCCAGGTCCAGATAGAGCACCGCGAAGGAAAACCCCTCGCGTCGGGAACTCGCGATTTCATGCTCGATCCGGTCGGAAAAAAGCATTCTGTTCGGCAGGCCCGTCAACGGATCGTAGTACGCCAGGTGGTTCAGTTTTTCTTCCGCTTCTTTGATGACCGAGATATCGGTCGATACCCCGATATAGTGCAGGGGAACCCCGTTCTCCCCGTGCAAAACGTTGATGGTTTGCCATTTCGGATACACGGAGCCGTCTTTTCTCCGGTCCCAAATTTCCCCTTCCCAATGGCCATCGGTTCGCAGCCGTTCCCACATGTCCCGGTAAAAATCGTTGGTGTGGCGGCCCGACTTGAACATGCGGGAATTCCGGCCTATCACTTCGTCCCGGGCGTAACCCGTCATGCGGCACATGGCCTCGTTCGCCTCGATAATAGAGCCGTCGAGATCGGTTATCACCACCGCTTCCCCGGTATTGTCGAGGATCTTCTTGAAAATGGTCAGTTCGCTGTTGGCGTCAATAAGCTCGATGGTCCGCTTTCGGACCATCTCCTCAAGCTCATCGTTCAGTTGTCGAACTTCCTCATGGGACGTCCTCACCCGGGCATGCATATCCCGAATCGAGCGGGCGATCTTCCCGATTTCATCGTTCCTACCCGAAAGGGGAGCCAAGGCTTTCCCGTCGTGGGGGCTTTCAAGGACAAACGAGTCAACTTCGGACTCAAGGCTCGCCAGGGGCCTCGCGAACGAGTGGAGATACCCGAAATTGACGGCGGCTATAAAGAACAGGGCCAGGAAAAGGTAAATGCCGAGTAGGCCCCGGATAATGCGCCCTTCTTCCCGGGTCAGGGAACGGTACGTTTCGGTGCGAACCGTGAATACCGGATTGCCGGTTTCGTCTCGGTAGGAGGCATAGCCGAAAATTACCGAGCGCGACGTATGCTCCTCCAGGCCCGTGATCAGCGTACCGGTCTCGCGAACGCCCGATAGGCGATCGGGGAAGGGCCGTGAAAACGGGCCGAGCGCGACGCGTGTGCGGTCCGCGATCCGCTCGGTAAAACCCGGGTCAAGGCGCACGCACATGATTAAGGTACCGGATTCGGGCCCGGTACCGTCGCTCTTAAGGATGGGGGAAGCCCTATACAGGACCGCTTCGCCGATACAGTCCGCGAAACCAGGGCCGGACCGCCCCGGGGCGGAGGCGGAAGCGGCGGCGGCGAAGTCCATGACGGTCTGCCCATGGACGACGCTCTGTGTGTTGCGGTCGTATACCGAGGTTTGTACCGTATGCCCCGCGCCGTCCAGGAAGATAACCGCGAAAACGCCCAGGTTTTCAAAGGTCGAGGAAAGGAAGTTTTCCTCCCAAAACCCGGGGTTTTCCCCCCGGGCGTATTGCCAGGCGGAATCCCACACCGCGTAATCGGCGACGGTTTTGGCGAGGGATTCGGACTCATAATCTATCGCCCCCGTGACGCGGGACAAATCCGCCGCTGCAATTTCCAATTCCGTCTCGCGTATTCCCTTATTGACCGCGCCCGCGGTAACCGCGAGCATGCTCGCCACGAAGAGGAGTATCAGAATCGCCGTAAGCAAGAGCAGTTTCGTCCTAATCTTCATCCCGCTGATTATTCCGATATTTTCTTATCGGCTCCTGGATTAGAAGTATAGCGCTTCGGGCCTGACCTTCAATGGAATGCCGTTATTTCCGCGCGGCAAGCAGGTTCATGACAACCTCGCCGGCGATTAATAGCCCGGCCACGGAGGGGACGAACGGCAGGCTTCCCGGCACGACGCGTTTGGTTACGGAGCCAGAGGAAGCCCCGCTCTCGGCGCTACCCGCCATCTCCGCCCGCAACGAAGTCTCCCGCGCCGGAACGGGCTCTTCCCTCGAATATAACACCCGCAAGGGGCCAAGCCCGCGCTTTTTTACCTCGTGCCGCATCACTCTGGCCAGGGGGCAAACCGACGTTTCCGAAATGTCGGCGAACTCAAAGCGTGACGGGTCCCGCTTATTGCCCGTCCCCATGGACGCGACGAGGGGCGTACCCGCGGCCTTGCACCGTTCGACGAGCAAGAGCTTCGCGGTCACCGTATCGATGCAATCCACGACGTAATCGAAGGAGGAGAAATCGAACCGGTCGGCCGATTCAGGCCCGAAAAACCCCGTGAACGTTTCCACGTCCGCCGAGGGATTAATGTCGAGTACCCGCTCCCGGGCGACCTCGGTCTTGCGACGCCCCAACGTGGAATGGGTCGCGAACAACTGCCGGTTAACGTTGGAAAGGCAAATCGCGTCCGAATCCACGAGCAAGAAAGAGCCGATGCCGGAACGGGCCAAGGCTTCCACGGCGAAGGATCCCACGCCGCCAAGACCGAAAACCGCGACCCGCGACGAGGCCAAAACGGATGTCGAACCGATCCCCAAGACCAATTCGCTTCTGGAAAACTGGGTTACCATACACGCTCCTCGCAATGGCCATGAGCATACCCGCATTCCTTTTCGGAAGCAATCGGCAAAGCCTTTTCCCCTCCGCAACCAATGCGTTTGACCTGAAAAGCGAAGAAGCGCCGGGCTTCAAGTCCAATTTCTCAAATTTGTTTATTCTATACAGGATAAAGAGATAGATGTTGCGTAAAAAGCACAAAATGTGTTTGACACTCGGTCCCCAGAAGTTCAATATGTAGGCATTGATTCCTGAGGAGGTTGTTCTATGGAGCAGGAGTTTAAGAAAATCGACGTGAAACGTTGCTATGCATGCATCCAATGGGATGGCCAAAGGACATGGTATCCGGATAAAAAACTCATGAAGGTGTCCGAATCGGCGGAAGGCCACTGTAGGGTCTTTCATGCGCCGCGCAAAGCCTCGGCAACCTGCGAACATTTCACCGTAATCGGTTAAAAAAAAAAGCAAGGGCCGGGTCGCCCCAGGGAGACCCGGCCCTATTTTCTATCGACGCCGCTCGCGAGGCAATTTTTTACGCGAGCATTTTCTTAAGATCGGCTTCGGGGGTTGAAATGGGAGTAACGCCCCAATTGTCCACCAGAACCTTCAAAACGTTCGGCGAAACGAACGCGGGAAGGGTTGGCCCCAGGTAGATATTCTTGATGCCGAGGGAAAGCAGGGTCAAGAGCACGCACACGGCCTTTTGCTCGTACCAGGACAGCACGAGGGTAAGGGGCAGATCGTTCACGCCGCAGTTAAAGGCTTCCGCGAGGGCGAGGGCAACCCGAATCGCGCCGTACGAATCGTTGCACTGTCCCATATCCATAATGCGGGGCAACCCGCCGATATCCCCTAAATCGAGGTCATTGAACCGGAATTTACCGCACGCAAGGGTAAGAATGATCGAGTCTTTCGGGCTTTGCGCCACGAAATCGGTGTAGTAATTCCGGCCAGGCTTGGCGCCGTCGCATCCCCCCACGAGGAAGAAATGCCCGATATCGCCCGCCTTCACGGCGTTTACGACCTTATCGGCGACGGAAAGCACGGTACCGTGCCCGAATCCCGTGGTAAGGGTACTCCCCCCGTTAATGCCGGTCATCGCCCTTCCGTTCGGGTATCCGCCCAATGCAAGCGCCTTCTCAATGACCGGGGAAAAGTCCTTTTTTCCCCCAACCTCGGGAATATGCGCCATGCCGGGATAGCCAACCACGGACGTGGAGAAAATTCTGTCCGCGTAAGACGCCTTGGGCGGCATGAGGCAATTGGTCGTAAAAACAACGGCCCCGGGGATCTCGTCGAATTCCTTTTGCTGGTTTTGCCAGGCGGTTCCGAAATTCCCCTTCAGCTGCGGATGCTTTTTTAGCTCCGGATACGCGTGACAGGGCAGCATTTCGCCGTGGGTATATACGTTTACGCCCTTTCCGTCGGTTTGCTCAAGCAACTGCGCGAGATCGCGGAGATCATGGCCCGTCACCACGATGAACGGGCCGCGTTCTACGTTGGTGGAAACCTTTACTGGGGTCGGTATGCCGTACGTTCCCGTATTGGCCCCGTCAAGCAGCGCCATGCAGGCGAGATTAACCTTGCCGGCTTCCATGTTCAGGTCCAATAAGGCGGGAACCCCGAGCTCGGAATCCAGGGCGCGAAGGGCCTTGTAAAGGAAGGCGTACACGGCGGGATCACGCTTTCCCAGTACCGCGGCATGGTGGGCGTAGGCGGCGATACCGCGAATGCCGAAAAGCAAGAGGGATTTAAGGCTTCGAACGTCCTCGTCGGCGTTTGCCCATACGGTAGAAAGGTCAAAGTCCTTTTCTTCCACGGGCGCCGCGCCGCGCGATACGGCGAGGGCCGCGGCCGCGTCGTCAATCCGGAGCGCGAGCGCCGAAATTGCCGCGTCGTCGAAATTGACGTTGGTAATCGCCATGAAAAGGGCGTCGACGATCAAGTCGTCGGTAACGCGCGATCCGCCGGCCTCTCCGGCGATATTCGCGAGCCGAACGATTTTTCCGGTAAGGCGATCCTGCAGGTTCGCCGTGGATTCCTTCTTTCCGCACGCGCCGGCTACGGTGCAACCGGTTCCGCCTACGGTCTGTTCGCACTGAAAACAAAACATGGACATATGAGTCAACCTCCTGTATGCAAAGGAGGCTACCGTATTTTTGTCGGAATCTATGTTGCAAATGCAACGCAAAAACGCATTTCCGATGGCTTATGCGGTTATTTCGATCAAATTGCCCTCAGGATCCGCGATTACGCTCTCGTAATAGCCGTCGCCGGTCCTTCGCGGACCAGATACTACCGCGATCTCAAGAGCGGACAGTCGCTCCGTCAGTTCATCAACGGCGGCTTCGCTTCCTACGGAAAAAGCAAGATGCGCGAAACCCGCGTGCTCGGGTATCACGAGTCTGGACGGATCAAAGGCCATCGGCGGCGGAAAGGGCATATCGACCTTGTTCATCAATTCGAGCCGGGCCCCGGCGCCGAACGATAGAAAATAAGAGGAAAACCCCTTCGCGGGGTTCTCGTATCGCGGCCCGCTTTTCGCCCCGAAATGGGTTTCGTAGAAGGCCTTCATCGCCTCGAGGTCCTTTACCCAGAGGGCCGCATGGGCAATGGCTATCATGAACACACGCCTATGAGCATAAAGGATTCGGGCGTCCAGGGATTCCCCATCCAATCGCCATAGAAGGTCCATCGACCAAAGCCTGCGGCCTTCAGGAATTCCGTCATTTGGTCCTTGGTAATCGGAAAGAGGGGGATGGTGTTTTTGATTTCAACGTCCTGCTGGGGATCGGTGAGCACGGTGTCGAAATCGATGGTGCCGTCGCTCTTGGGTTCCGAATAATAACGCTCGAAGGTAACGTCTTCCTTCGTTATGGACGGAAGGCCCCGAATGTCCCGAGTAAGGATACGGTCGTAATTTATGATTTGAAACACGAATACGCCCCCGTTTTCGATAAGGTTCCGCGCGGAGGAAAGGAACCGGTGAATATCCGTAGGCTTGATCAGGTGGGCAAGGGTGTTGCCTAAGCACGTAATCAGGTCGAACTCGTCCTCACCGAGAATTTCGCCCAACTCCAGCATGTTCTCATCGAGGAATTCGGCCTTCTTGCCCTCGCCGGGCAGCATCTTTTCGGCGGCCAAGGACAACAAGCCCTCGTCGCCGTCCACTCCGACCACTTTCTTGAATTCAGGGGACAGGGCAGAAAGCATGGTCCCCGTACCGCAACCGATATCCAGGTAGGCATGGCCGGGAAGCCTTTCCTCGCCGTACCGGACCCCCGGACATTCGCCGCGGGAAGGATCGATCACCGTTTCGAGAAAGCGGAATTGGGCTTGATCGAACGGGAACAATAGGTCGTAATACGCCGCGATGCTCGAATAAAAACTCATACCGGGCCTCCTTTCCTTAATGATTATGGACAAACCGGGCGGCGTCAAGGTATGGTTTCAATCCCCGTAAGGAGGGAAATACCCGTGTCGGAAAAATGCTATCGCTGTTTTAGGCCCCTCGTTTCCTGCTATTGCGGCGACATCGTAACCGTCGAAACGGGCATTAAATTCGTTTTTCTCATGCATCCCCGCGAGGCGTATCGGCAGAAAACCGGCACGGGCAGGCTTGCCGCGCTCAGCCTTGCGGACTCAGAAATTCTTATCGGGACCGACTTTACGGACAACGCGCGACTCAACGCGCTTATCCGGGACCCGCGCTACGCGCCTTTCGTCCTTTACCCATCGGAACGGGCCCTCGTGACCGACTCCCCCTCTTTCCGCGCGGCCGTGGGACAAAGGATTCCACTGGTCATCCTCATTGACGCGACGTGGTTTTTCGCCAAGAAAACGCTCAAGGCGAGCAAAAACCTCCATGCCATACCGGCGCTCACCTTTTCCGCGCCGTACCGTTCGGGGTTCGAGTTTAAAACCCAGCCGCAGCCCGAATGCCTTTCCACGATAGAAACGGCCTACTACCTCGTTAAGGAGCTGCAGCGGGCCGAAGTGGCGCGGAAAGACGCCTCTCCGGAGCCGCTCATGGCCGTCTTCCGCAAAATGATCGAGTATCAGCTCGCGTGCGAGCAATCCCGTCACGAGGCGGAAGCGGCTGAGCTCTACCCCGGCCTGTTTTAAGGCGTTCCTATAGCTCCAGTCCGGACAAATAGGAGGCAAAGGCGCGATTTGCCGCGTCCAGGGCTTTCCTGGCGGCCTCGATTTCCGAATCGAGCCGGGCGATGGAATCGTCGCTCTCGGTCAGGCGCTTCAGGTATTCCTTCCCCTGCTGCGTCGCGTTTCCGGCGGCGGTCAGGTTAAGGCGAATCCGTTCCTGTTCGCGTACAAAATCGTTTCTGCGGCCCTGCAGGTCGCTCAGGGCGGTCTGCGCGTCGTCGGCCCGGCGCCGGAATTCCGCGGCCTTCGAAAGCGCTGAGCGAACCGTATCGCTGAGGTCCCGGTTCGTCGAATAATAGAGAAGGGCCTCTCCCTTGAGTCGATCCAGGACGACGGTTTCGCTTACGGGCGTCTCTTCGCGTACCGTCAGCGAGCTTTCCTTTCCCGCGCCAAGGCCGAAAGAAAAACGATACAGGCTATCGGTCCTTTCATCGTAGCCCGCGGGTTCCGCTAAGGAGGCTCCGGAGGTTATCGGATGTTCAAGGGATATTTTGCGCGCAGCGTTCGAGGCGTTTTTTAGCGTATATTTCGTGACGGTCAGGTTTTTCCGTACGATGGTCATCGTCCCTTTCGAGATTTTCGCCGAAACGGTTTCCCGCGACGCGGAACGGTCTGCCCACCCGGACACGGCGGTATCCTCCCCGTAGGCGATGAGGCGCGCGTCGTTTTCCCCAAGGAAATCGAGCAAGGCGTCGCCCGCGTACGTTCCGCCGTCGAATACGGTGACCGGGCCCGCCGGCAGCTTAAGCCCGGTGGTGTTCGTAAACCGGGCCGCGAGCATGGGATGGACCGAGCCGAGGGAAAGGGCGTCGGCGCCCGAAAAAACGGAAAGTCGTTCCGCCGCCACGGCGCCCTCTACCAAGGGCAGCATGGTGCTTTTTCTCCGATCGATCGTTACCGCGCCGGGAAGCGTAAATTCGAACAAGTCGCCGGCTGACCGAGCCGTCGCCTGCGTGCCCGAAGAGCCGACCGGGGCCTTCTCGGCCTTGGCCTCGCTCCTGGAAAGGCTTTTCGCCATCGCGGGCGCGGGCGCGGCCATTTCAGCGTACGCGTAGTCCTCCATGGCGTATTCGGCCTCATTGCCGTAACCGGAATCGTAGGTTTTGGCGTCGGCGTAGCCGGCTATGGACAGGGGAAGCACGGGACGGGAAATATAAAAGGGGTTATACAGGTTTTGAATGAACGAGACGGGCTTTCCGTTCATGAGGGAAAGGCGTACGGCCTTCCAGTCCACGGAACCCGCGTTGTCCACGATCGCCCAACCCTGCAAAAAGGGTTTTTCCCCGGACAGGTCAAGGCGATAGGCGGCCTTCCAGACCGGAACGGGAACGACATAAGCGACGGTAACCTCACGGTCCCCCTTCCCCGAAAGGTTCAGGCGAACCTTCCGCAATCCGTTTCCCGCGCCGCCGGAAAGCGCGTCCAGGGCGCGAGTCAGGTCGGCCGACAGGGCGGCGTCCGAAAAGGAAAGGGACTCAATCTCGTCAAGGCCGATGCGGCGTATCCCCGAGGGCGTTACCAGCGAAAGCCGCCAGGTTTCGCCCGACTCGGACTGAATCCGCTCGGCTCCGAGAATTCTCCCTTCCACGCGGTCAGGAACCCGAAGGCTCACCGCCTCGCCCCGCAGGTTGGCGAGCATTTCCCCGAGCGAAGGGGCTCCCGACAAATCCACCCGCAAGCTTTGAAGGGTGCGCGAAAGGGTATCCTCGGCGTCGTACGTTACCGAAATTCCCTGGGTATTCGGATCATAGACGGTCAGGGACTTCAGTACGTCATCGATGGAAGTAAGGTCAAATTCCAATTCGACCGCCGCGTCGCCGCTAACCCTTCCCCGATGCACGAAATAGCCGACCCCGGAGGAATAGAGGGATACCCCGGCCAGGGGCACGTCGACGATTTTCGCCGCGCCGTTTCCGGTAGGGACCTGCGTTCCCTGGGCAATTACGGGAGTCGCCCAAACGGCGAATACTCCAAAAAGAATCGCGATAAGGCGTTGTTTATTCATTCTAAGCTCCTTAGGAATTCACTGATTCGTCGGTTTTTCCCTTCACGGTCGGCACGCGCCGAATCCTTCCCTTCAAACAACACACGCGGCGCCCGGATACGCGATAGATCGTCGGTCAGCGAGGCGCCGGCCTTCGTCCCCGTCCAGAACGGCCTTCTTACGAAAAAAAGCGCCGCGAAGATTATCGAGAAGAATACCATCCCGTCGGCGAGAAAACGGGAACCCACGACCCGTCGCACCGCCTCCGCATACCCGTCGTCAAAAAGCGCCGCGGGCTCGTCGAGAATAATTCCGCCGAGCCCCGGTATCTCGCCCCCGCTTGATTGCCCGAAATCCGCCGCCGCGCCCGCGCGGTAACCCTTCGCGTACAAAACCGCCGGACGTTCCGGCGCGCGGTCAGAGCACCATTTGATCCAGGACAGAAGGTCGACAAACGCGCTTTCCGGCCGGAGGACGGACCATCCTTCGCCGAGAAAAAACGATAGTTCGGCCTCGTCGCCGTTGGGGCCCAGATGCACTATGTGCCCCTTTGTAGAGGCACCGTCCGAACCGGGAGGACAATAGAGCCGGGCGGAGGCGTTCCTTCGGCGTTCGCCCCGCTGCAGGAATACCCGGGAGGCATTCGGGAACGCGTTTTTGAATCCGTCACGGGGGTTCTTACCCTCAGGGCGCCCAAGCCAAGCGCGCAAAAAGAAAAAGCCCGAAACGGAACAGAAAAGAGCCCCGCCGATCAGGGCCATAATGAGGAGAAACACGGTAAAAAGCGCGTAATTCATGGGCCTTCCCTCCCCGCGAGACGCTCATTATGGGTATATTGTAAGTCTACGGAGGAACGCGGTTTATGTTCTATTTCGACCAATATTACCTCATTCTCGTGGTACCTGCGCTTTTACTGTCCGTTATCGCGCAGATATCAGTCAAGGCCACCTTTTCCAAGTATTCGGAGATTCGCAACCGTCACGGCATAACGGGGGCAGAGGCCGCGGCCTCGGTACTGAAAATTAACGGAATCCGCGACGTTTCAATAGCCCCGGTTCAGGGTAGCCTTACGGACCACTACGATCCCTCGTCCAAAACGCTCAGGCTCTCGGGCCCGGTCTATCGGGAAACCTCCATCGCGGCGGTGGGCGTGGCGGCGCACGAGGCCGGTCACGCGATTCAGCACGCCAAATCCTACGCGCCCCTCGTGCTCAGGAGCACCCTCGTTCCCGTCGCGAACCTGGGTTCGTCCCTGGGCCCCTATATCGCCCTTTCGGGAATCTTTTTCCGCCTGCCCATCCTTCTGAACCTCGGCATCGTCCTTTTCGGCGCGGCCGTCGCCTTTTACCTGATCACCCTTCCGGTCGAGATAGACGCGTCGCGCCGCGCGCTCGCCCACCTCGAGCGAAACGCGATCCTCTCCCCGGAGGAAATGACGGGAGCGAAAAAGGTGTTGACCGCCGCGGCGTTTACCTACGTCGCGTCCGCGCTAACCGCAGTGGCGAGCCTTGCCCGAATCATACTTCTTTCCCGCGATCGCAGAAACTGACGGAACGCTCGTAGCGGGAAAAAAACGGGGCCCTATGCTATACTGCCAGAATGACCACATTCGAAGCGGGCAAGGCCCTAACCGAGGGGTTGGCCTCGGTGATTCGGGGAAAGGATAGTACCCTTGAGCTTTTTACCGCCGCATTTTTGGCCGGCGGGCACGTCCTCATAAACGACGCCCCGGGACTCGGCAAGACTACCCTCGCGAAAACCTTGGCGCGTTTGGTCGGCAATCCCGGAAGCTCGGAGGGAACCGCCGATTTTCGGCGCATTCAGTTTACCCCCGACCTCCTCCCCTACGACATAACCGGAGTCGACGTATTCAATCCCCGGGACCAACGGTTTGAATTTATCGAAGGGCCCGTCTTTTGCGATATCCTGCTCGCGGACGAGATAAACCGCACGACGCCGAAGGTTCAATCGGCGCTCCTGGAGGTAATGGCCGAGCGCCAGGTTACCGCGAACGGAACGACTCGCGCCGTGAGCCCCGTTTTTTTCGTCGCCGCGACGCAAAATCCCGTCGAGTCCGTCGGTACGTATCCCCTCCCCGCCGCGCAACTCGACCGTTTCATGATGCAGCTGAGCCTGGGCTATCCGGACGAAGAATCGGAGCGGGAGATCCTCCACGAGGACCCCGCGGAAAACGCGCTGCCCCGGATTATGCCCGTCGTCTCCCGCACGGATATCATTGCCTCCCGCGCGGAACAGAAAGAGGTGTACTGCCACCCCGAGCTCGAAAAAACCATAGTCTCCATCGTTCGGCAAACCCGTACCCATCAGGCCATCCGGCTTGGGGTTTCACCGCGCGGCACGCTATCCCTCCTTCACGCCGCGCGGGCACTCGCGTTGGTCCGCGGCCGGGATTGGATTGAGGACGCCGACGTGCTCGACCTCGCTGCCCCGGTCCTCGCCCATCGGGTTTTAACGAGGGAAGACCGCCTTGAAGCGGGGACGATAGTCGCGGATATCGCCAAAAGCAACCTAAAACGAATGCTTCGGGTAACCGACTGGTCCCGGGAACCGCGACCGTATGAACGGAAGGCATAACCCGCGCCTATCCCCTCACGGCGCGTTCTCCCTCTCGCTTTCGGCGTTTTTTCTCGCCGAAGGGCTCCTGCGGGGAGAACTGATAGCGACCCTCACGGGCGCGTTTCTCGCGGCCCTGAACGCGTTCGCGCTGCTTACGGTAATGGCCGCGCGATTCAGGTGGAACCGTTTTTCGCCGGAGATAGAGAAAGGCGAAGACGGGTTATATTCGCTCGTATGCTCAGACATTCCCGCCCGTTCCTTTATGCTCGGGCCCACGACGTTTTTCGCCACGGTCGCGTACCGGCTAACCCTCAGATCGGCCTCGTACGGCGATACCGAAGCGATGGAATTACCGTTGCCAGACGCCTTTTCCGGAACGCGCCCCGCCCTGCCGCCGCGGGGAAGGTATACGGTGGAATTCGGCCGATGCGCGATACGCGATTTTGCCGGTTTCTTTTCCGTTACCACCTCGAAATCGCGCGATCTCTCGGGCCGTTCCCTTATCGTTCCCCCCGGCGAAGGCGCTTCCGGAAAGCCGAAACCGGCCAAATCCGCCGCGGGAAACGCGGATGGGGCGAGCTCGTACCTTCGTTCCCAGGAATTGTACGAAATTCGCCAATTCCGTCCCGGTGACGACAGGCGAAAAATCAACTGGAAAGCCTTCGCCCATACGGGAGAACTCCTTACCCGCGAAGGAGAGCTGCTACCCCCGCCGTCCCGAGAGTATACCGTGCTTTTCTGGGCGCCTCCCGGAGACGCAGCGGATAAGGCCCGCGAGATTCGGGATCGAAGGGCCCTTGATCTCCTGGTTTCCCGCTCGTTATCAATGTGCGTGAAGCTGCTTCAATCGGGAAAAAACCTTCGTTTCCCCCAGGCCGGGAACCGGTTGGTTCGCCATGATGACCGCCTCGCGCGGGAACATCTTCAATATGCCTTGACCTATCCGGCCCTTCACGATATCAGGCGGTTCCCCTCGGTTCACGCTTCCCCCTCGGGCGGCCAAAGCCTCGTATTTACCCTGCCCCCGAGCGAGAGACGGGCCAAACGCTCCCGAACGCCGGAAAGAAACCGCATTACCGCGGACCTCCCCGGGCCGGAAGCGCCTCTATCCTTTTTTGTCGGACCCGTCGGGCACGATACCGCAAGACGGCGGAGACGGGGCATTACGCGGGTTTTGTTTTTTGACGAAGACGGTTCGGGCTCAAATAACGAGGGCCAACTTGGCCACTACGCCTCAACGCGGGACATGGAGCGCTTCATCGCCATACTTGAAAGGGGGGGCTTCAATGCGTATCCCCTGTAAGGCCCGGGAGATCCTCCGTTGGGCCCTATTCGCGATAACGGCAGCCCTTCCCTCCCTGTTTCAAAACGAGCTATTCGCGTATTGGACGCTGCCATTTTTTGCCCTATTCGGCCTCGCGTTCGCGGAAATTACCCATTTCAAGAGGTTGCGCTTTTTCCCGGCCCTCCTTTCTTTGGCGGTCGTTCTCGCGCTCGCGTCCGCCTTCGCGCGCGTCATCGCCGGCGCGCTGGGCGACACGGCCTACACGGCATGGTACGCGCGCGTTTCGCTTACCGCATATCCGATTTTCCTCGTTTCCATCGCCGCATTCGCCTCTTCGCGACTGTACCGGGCCAGTTCCGCCTGGAAGGCCCTGGAGCCCCTCGCCCTGCTCGCCCTCTTCGGTCTCGGGTTCTGGTCTCAGGGCAATTATCATTTGACGGTATTCAACCATCCGCTCAAGGCCGCGCTCTTCGCGCTCATCGTATGCATCGTCGCGTTTTCGTCGATGCTCTTCTCCGACGGGAGAATGAGGCGAATGACCGCCGCCCTTACCGCCCTCCTGCCCGTTCTCCTTCTCTCCGGATTCCTGGTTATCGGTCATTTCAGCGTGGGGTCAGTTACCGCGAACGGGGGCTTGATTCAGCCAACCCTCTTTCGGTTCGACTTTTCCCCCTTCCTCAGCCTCCAAAGCGATATTTCCCTAAACGATCGGCTCGTTCTTATCGCCCACGTCCCGGAAGAATACTCGTCGTCTCTGCTTCGCCGCATGAGCCTTTCCGGGTGGGATCCCGCAAAGGGTTTCTACGAGCAATCCGCGCCGGGGGAAAGCGCGCAAATAACCGCGGTTCCCCCCGAAACGCTTGCCCTGAGCGACCCCGGCTACGCGCTTCGCAATACGGTCCGCCAAGAATTCTTCATCGTTAATTTTGACCCCAAATCCCTCATCGCCATGGATTACCCCATCCGTATCGAGCCGTTCAAAATTTGGAAAACGGACTCGTTCAACGGGGCGTACGCGGTTACCAGCCGGGCTACCGGGTATATGCCCTTCGAGCTTTACGACTCGCCCCCGCCTGATCCTTCGAACGCGGGCGATAATTCGAAGCAACTGTCCGCCGAAGACCTCGCGTTTTATACCCGCATAGATCCCGAAACCGATTCTTTCGTACGCCCCATCGCGACCGCCCTGTCCGGGGGGGTAAGCGGGTACTACGACCGCGTTATGGCCTTAAATCTCTGGCTCCTCGGCAATTCCTTCCGGTATTCGCTTCACCCCGGAACAGCCCCCGACGGCAATCAGCTCCGCTATTTCCTTACCGAGTCCCGCAAGGGATACTGTACGTATTACGCGTTTTCCCTCGCGCTGCTGTGCAGGAGCCTCGGCATACCGGCCCGGGTAGCCGCCGGTTTTTTCATGGCGCCTGACTCGGGCGCCCTGGATTACTACCCGATCAGGTCAAATATGGCGCACGCCTGGGTAGAGGTCTTTTTCCCCGAATACGGCTGGATCGCCTTTGACCCCACGAACCAAAATCCCGCGGAGGGGGAAGCCCTTCCGTTTGATTTCTCCCCCAGGGGCGACGAATTTCTCGGTTTATTAAACGAGATTATCGAACGCAAGAATGAGCTCACGCTCGCCGCGGACGATTCCGAAACGGCGACCGCCCCGCGTAATCCCCTGAGAATGCTCGCCGACTTTTTGAGCAAGGAAAAAAGGTACGCGTTCCTTCTCCTTGCGCTTTTACCCCTTTACCCGCTTTTCAGGGAAGCCAAGGAACGCTTCCTTTTGAGAACGACGAAGAATGCCCGGCTCGCGATATTACTCGCAGAGGGGCAATCGCGTAAGGCCCTGAAAAGGACAATCCCCTCGCCGGAAATACTTTCACTTCGCGAAGAGCTCACCCGCCTCGCCAACAAGGCTCGCTTCGCCCGCGGTATGGATCAAGAAGAGGCCGATGCCGCGCGAAGCCTTTTACGCAGGATTCGCGCCTCTTTACGCGCTGATCGAAAAAAGGGAAGGAAAGGGAAAAAGGCGGGCATTATACTCTTTTTTGCCTTGCTTCTCGGCGCTATCGGCTCGGATAACCCGCTGCACGCGCAGGAAATTCCGAGCGAGGCAGGCGCCGACGCCGTCGCGACACTCTTACTCGAACGGGCTAACCGGGCAATTTCGGCGGAAAATTGGGAAACAGCGACCGCGCTTCTCCTGGAAGGAAAGCAGCGATTCCCGGCCAACCCGTCCTTCCCGTATACCCTGGGCAGCCTTTTCCTGGAGCAAAGCCTCTATCCGGCCGCGATTCGCGAATTGGAAAAGGCCTTGGACCTCGGGTACGCCAACCCCGAAATTTACCTCAAGCTTTCCGACGCGACGGGATATGAAAACCAAGACGAAGACTCGCTGCTTTGGCTCCGTCGCTACGTAACCGAGGAACCGGATAATCTTTCAGCATGGGCGTCCTTCGGTTGGCTCTGCTATAAAACCCACCGGTTCGAGGAAGGGATAGAAACCTTAAACCGGATTACCGAAACCTGGGGGGCCGACGGCAACGTCCTCGTCGGCCTGGGGAACCTGTATAGCGCGGTATACGACTACGAAAACGCAAAAGCGCGCTATTCCCAAGCGATTGACCTCGCGAACGAGAAAAACCAACAATATCTCGCCTCGGTCTATTACTACAATCGCTCCATCCTCGAAGAAAGCTTTTACCGCTTCGACGACGCCTACCATGACGCCGAGCTTTCTCTTGAAGCGGCGCCCAGGGCGTCAGGCTTCCTCATGCAGGCGGAACTTGAGCAGCGAAAGCTGGAATACGGTAACGCGATAGAAAAATACGCGAAAGCCCAAAGCCTCGACACAACGCCCCTTGCCACCCTCGGGTTGGCCGAAACCTTGCTGCAAGCCGGCTATCCCGAACGGGCGTACGCCCAGCTACAATCGATTACCGCTAAAACCGACCGGTCGTGGATCGCGAATTACGGGACCACCACCCAGCAATTCTCTTCGGACTTGTACCGTTTGGAAAGAGATTATTGGCGTATTCGAAAGAATCAAGAAAAACGCAAGGTTATGCACAGTTTTTCCACAGAGATGAAACGACTCTTTTCGCTAGCCCTTTTTTCATTTCGTGAATGGTTATTCGACGCAAAATTCAGAATCTCAACCCTCGCGATCTCCCGGTCCTATACGGTACCCAAGGAAGGAGATTCCGGAAGGGGGCTTTACTACCATAGCTTTAAATACGTTGCCCTGGACCGCTGGCCCGAGCTCGCGAAGCCCCACCTTCAGGCGGCCCAATCCATAGAAACCCTTCATATTCCCATGGCGCAACCCTCTTACTACTATGAATGGGGCGCGCTCTATAACGACGTTGCCGCGCTCGATAACGCTATACGAACCCTGGATCCCCTTTGGGAACGGAAAATACTCTCGGAAGCCTTGTCAAAACGGCTTCAAACCCTGGCACGACGCGACCTGGCCAGACGGGCAGACGTTTCCGATCGATTATATCAATTAGATCCGTCCCGATTCCTTTTCGACGACCGAAACCTCCAGGTTCGCATTTTTATCGATCCTTCCATCAAGAGAAACGTCGAGAAAAGGATATCGTCAGCGCTTTCGTCAGCGGGCTTTCAAGATAATCCCTTATCGGAACTTCAAGTGGCGATACGCGCAACTCCTGAGGGTATCAAGATTTCCCTTGAAAAAGATAACGGAATAATCACCGAGTCTCCACAGATTATCCACAATTTAAAGCTAAGCCCACCGGTTATTAGTCAATTCGTCAACAACTTTTCCACAATCGTGTTTCAATCAAATTTAGGCGCATAAAAAAAGGCCGTCTGGGGGTACCAGACGGCCTAATCATGATATACCGCTCTTTATTTGGCTGAAAGCAGCTCCAGATCAAAGGCGATATAGGCATTGGGAGGAATGACTCCGCCTGCGCCGGTAGCGCCATAGGCGAGCTCGGGCGGGATAACGATCGTCCTCTTCTCCCCAACCTTCATTTCCAGCGCCTGGGAATCAAAACCGGGGATAAGCTGTCCTCGGCCTACGGCAAAGGTTAAGGGTTCCCGCATATCGGAATCGTCAAAAACGGTTCCGTTCAGGAGATAGCCCTTGTATTTCATGGTCAAGGCCTGTCCCGTTTTCACGCCGGCGCCGGTGCCTTCTTTGGTCACTACGTAATACACGCCCGAAGAGGATTTTTTCGCGGTCGGCCATTTTGCCTCGATCGTGGCGATCGAATCCTTCTTGGCGTTTTCGGCCTGAGCCTTCGCCCGGGCGACCCTCTCGGAGGCGTAGCGGTTGAAATCTTCCTGCGTGGCGGTAAATTTCTTCGCCGCGTCTCCCTTCCGCTCGATCTTTAGCGAAACGATTTTATCGCCCTGCGCCACGGCGTTTACCACGTCCTGACCCTCGATTACGCGGCCGAAAATGGTATGCTTGTTATCGAGCCAGGGTGTCGCGACGTGGGTAATGAAAAACTGGCTACCGTTGGTATTGGCGCCGGAGTTCGCCATGGCCAACACGCCCGGTCCGTCGAATTTCAGGCTTGAATCGAATTCGTCCGCGAACTTATACCCCGGTCCGCCGGTCCCCGTCCCCAGGGGGTCTCCGCCCTGGATCATAAAGTCGGCGATTACGCGATGGAACGTAAGGCCGTTATAAAACTTCTTGCCCTTCGCGGCGTCTAGGGTTCCTTCCGCGAGACCCACGAAGTTACTTACCGTAAGGGGCGCCTTCTGGTAATACAGTTCGAGCACGATCGCGCCCTTGCTCGTGTTCATGATCGCGTATAGGCCGTCTTTGGAAATGGCGGCCGCGGTCTTGTCTTCATTCATCCTCAATTTCTCCTCAGGGCCGGAATTCGAATTCGCGAACGCGATCGCCGCCGCCGTAGCGGTACCGACGATCGCCATCGAAAAGGCGCAAACCAGCAAAATTTTTGCGTACTTCTTCATTGCTTATACTCCCTCGTAGCGGCAACCGCCTTATGCCAGGATTCCAGCAGCTTATTCCGCTTTTTATCGCTCATATCGGGGTCAAAACGGGTTTTTAAACGCCAGTTTCGCTCAATATCCTCGCAACTTTCCCAATACCCGCACCGCAAGCCCGCCAGATACGCGGCCCCGAGCGCGGTAATTTCGGCGATTTCCGGCAACACCACGGGAATTCCCGAGACATCCGCCTGAAACTGCATTAAAAACGCGTTTGCCGTGGCGCCACCGTCGGCCTTGAGGGTTTGCACTCCCTGGCCAAAATCGCCGCTCATGGCCTCCAATAGATCTTCGGACTGAAACGCGATACTCTCAAGGGCCGCGCGCACGATATGGGCGCGATTTACGCCTCGGGTGATTCCCAGGATTGCCCCCCGCGCATCGGGGTCCCAATACGGCGTTCCCAACCCCACGAAGGCCGGTACCATGACCACCCCATTCGCCGTTTCGACGGATCGCGCCACGGTTTCGGATTCTGGCGCTGAATCAATGAGCTTCATTTCGTCCCGAAGCCATTGAATCACCGCTCCGGCGATAAAAACCGAGCCTTCTAGGGCATAGGTAACGGTATTCCCGATTTTCCAGGCGACCGTGGTCAATAGGTTGTTTTTTGATTCCACCGGCCGCGTTCCCGTGTTTAAAAGGCAAAAACACCCGGTCCCATAGGTATTTTTCGCCATTCCCGGCTTAAAGCAGGAATGGCCGAATAGGGCGGCTTGCTGATCGCCTGCTACCCCGTTTACGGGAATGGGGCACCCGAACAGTTCCGGCTTCGTCGTTCCGAAGTCGTCCGAACTGGAAAGGACCTCGGGTAAAACCGACGCGGGAACGCCGAGAAAGGACAGGAGCAGGGGGTCCCAGCGCATCTCGTAAATATTGAACATCAGGGTGCGCGAGGCGTTCGTAACGTCCGTCACGTGCCTGCCGGTTAGCTTCCAAAGGAGCCAGGAATCGACGGTGCCGAAAAGGAGATCCCCGTTTTCCGCCAAGGCCCGCAAGGCCACGTTTTCCCTGAGGAGCCAGGTTAGCTTCGTTCCGGAAAAGTACGGGTCCAGGCGCAGCCCGGTCCGGGAACGGAATTCCCCCTCAAGGCCCGACTGGATAAGTTCCTCGCAGATCGACGTTGACCTGCGGCATTGCCAAACGATTGCGCGGTATACCGGCTTTCCCGAATCGCGATCCCATAAGACGATGGTCTCGCGCTGATTCGTTATCCCTATGGAAACGACGTCGTTCGCCGCGATGCCCGCGTTGGCTATCGCCTGCCTCGCGACGGAAAGCTGGCTCTCCCAAATCTCCTCCGCGTCATGCTCTACCCAGCCCGGTTCGGGATAATATTGGGTAAACTCCTTCTGGGAACTCCCGAGCATACTTCCGGAACGGTCAAAGACGATGGCGCGGGAAGAAGTGGTTCCCTGATCTAACGCAAGTATATACCCCTTAGGATCTTTCATACTCTTTTATAAACCACCGGTATAAGGCCTCCGAACGGGTCGTAAACGAGGCGTTTATTTTTCCCTCAATGCCGGGAAACGCGAAAAAATCGACCCGGGTCAGGGAATATATGAGCAAATGGCTTCCCAAATCCTGCACGACGAGGGAAATGCGCATTCGTTCGGGATCGATTAATTTTAAGAGAGTATATTTGAGCGCGTCTTCGTTCCGCGAATGAAACGCCACCGAATCGCCCGTTTGTCGGTAATCGTACCGGTACAGGTATTCTCCGAAGGTCAGGTCCTTCTGTACCGCGTAAATGGTCTGCCCGTCGGCGTTGCCCCCCGTGGGGTCCGCGATCCGTACGCGCCTTTCGGGACTCGATACCGCGTACGAAGAGGCGTACAGGGTCCGCATTTTTTGGCGGCTCGTGGAAAAGTACTCAATGCCCTCCAGCCGGGAGAGAGACCGCAAGATCACCCCTATCCTCGACGTTTCGCCGCCGGAAGCGCCTTTTCTCGCCGCGGGTTTTTCGTAGAGATACAGGGTTTCGCTAAAAAAGGGCGGCTTATCGCCGTCCCAAAAAGAGGCGGCCTCCGAGGCCAACGCCGTATTCGGCGTGAGCTCGAGGACCGCTTTGGAGTCCCGGTATACGCTGCGTTGAATCGTTCCCCGTTCGCGCAGTTCCGCGGCGGCCCTTGCCGGCAATTCGCCCGTAAGGGCCCGGTCCAAATCGTCCGCGAACGCTCCCGAGAGCGAAAGGAGCGCGGACAGGGCGAACAGGAATCGTTTCATTTAGCGTCCTTTGTAGAAGACCCGGACCTGCTTGTAAAGGCCCTCGCCCTCGCTTTTGGTATCAATGTCGCCGATATCGTTCAGCGTCGTGTGAATGAGCCTGCGCTCGAAGGGATTCATGGGCTCGAGAAGGATCGACCCGCGCGAACTGCGAACCCGGTCCGCGGTGGTGTAGGCCAGTCGGACCAAGGATTCCTCGCGACGGATCCGGTACTGTTCCGAGTCCAGGATAATCCGCATGTCTTCCCGCCCGATCTTGCCCGCGTAAACGTTCGCGAGAAGCTGGATGGCGTCGAGATTCTTGCCCTTTCGGCCGATCAAAATGGAAGAATCGGGCGACTTAAGCTGAAGCCCGAGCTTTTTTTCTTCCCGGGACATTACCTCGACGGTTACCTGGTAACCCATCTTCCGGATCATGGAAGCCACGAAATTAACCACGGCTTTCTCGAAATCGTCCCTCGGCAGGGGATCCTGGAACATGGATCTCGGGCGCTCCGTTTGCTCCGCGGCGCCGCGGGAAGGGCTGGCCACGTCATCGGTATGAACGCGGATGCGTACGTAGCCCTTTTTAAAAATGCCCGTTTTTTGCGCCTCGATAATCTCGACGTCGAATTGGTCTTTCTCCAGGCCCAATTCCTCCGCGGCGATCTCGATGGCTTCCTTCTCGGTTTTACCTTCGAATTCGTATGTCATTTAAACGCTCCTGGCGATAATATGTTACTCACTTAACGAGCTTGAGCTCGCCGCCCTTTTTCTTGGCGTGCATCATTTTGTTGATGATTACCTGCTGAACCAGCGTGAGAATGTTGGAAAGGGTCCAGTAAAGGATCAATCCGGCGGGTGCATTGTAGAACAGGAAGAAGAAGAATAACGGCATACCGTACATCATGATCTTCATGGTTCCGTTCTGCTGTCCCGAAGTCGGCGTCTGGGTAACCTTTCCGAAAAGCAACTGCGAAACCACGTACACGATCGGCAGGATGCGCAGTTCGCTCCATCCGACTATCGGTACGGTAAAGGGCAACGCCATGATGCTGTCGCCATGGGAAAGGTCGGGAATCCAACCGGGGATGAACATGGCGCCGCGGAATTCGAAATAGTTATTGAAAAGATTGTACATCGCGAAAATCAGCGGAAACTGAATAAGCATGGGAAGGCAACCCGAGAGCGGATTATACCCGGCGCTCTGATAGAACTTCGCCATCTCCTCGTTCATTTTCTGCTGGTTATCTTTATACTTGGTCTGAATTTCCTGGATCTTCGGCTGAAGTTCCTGCATTTTAAGCGTCGCCTCGGAGCTCTTTTTCGTCAGCGGGAAAATCACGACGCGCATCAGGATCGTCATGAGGATGATGGAAACGCCCCAGTTCGGGATAAGGGCGTAGAAAAGTTCCATTATCCATTTCAGGAACACCTCGAGGGGACCGAGTATTCCGCTCGTATCGACGATATCGTTGGCCTTGAGGTTATCGATGCCCCAGGGATTATTTCCGGCGACATTGTACTTCGCGAGGCTTTTATCGGTCCTGGGACCCACGTAAAAGCGCCACGTATCGGTCTGACGGCCGCCCGCGATGGCGGGCCTGGTCAGGAAAATCTGCGCGGCGTTCTTATTGCCAGCGATTTGCGCGGTGGAATACTCGTACTGGAGAACGGGAGAACCCGGAACGGCAATCAGGGTGAAGTACTTACCCGCTACGCCCGACCAGGAAAAGGCGTCGGTAAAGGCCTTGGTCTGGCCAAGCCCCACGTTGATCGTCTTTTTCTTGCCGTTCAGAAGGTGATAGAAGCGGCGGTATTCGTATTTGTCCTGTTTGGGGTCCCAGTCGGGTCCGATCTGGGGCGAGGTCCTGATGGTGTACGCGGCGTTTTGCATGGAAAGCCCGCGGAAGGAGTCGTCCCCGTCTATCACCACCTTGAGCTCGAACATATAATCGTCGCTCTTAAACGTGTACTGTTTCGCGAGGGTAAAGCGGCTCTCGCTGCCGTCCGCGTTTTTAAGGGTGATGGTCCGGTAAAAACCGATTTCGGTGTCGCTAATCCGCTTCACGTGGAAAAGCTTGTCGACCGCGGCGCCCTTTGCGTCGCCGAGAATGATGGAGAAAGCGCGGTTGCCGGACGTTACGTAATCGGCCATTTCAAGGTAATCGGTACCGGACTTATGCTCTTTTAATTTGTAGGAAACGACGTCGCCGCCGCGATTGGTAAATTCGACGCGGATAAGGGGGGTCTCGATTACGGGCCGCTCTTCCGAAACGACTTCGTCGTCGGTTCCGGTTTCGAGGGTTACCGCGCTTTGGGCCGGTTCAAGTACGGCCGCTTCCGGGGAATTTACGGCTGGTTCGGCGAGAACCGCCTCGTTAACCTGTTCGGTCGCGGCGGGAAGGGGGGCGGGTTGGGGGGGAAAGAAAATGGATTGGGCCGTAAAGCCGGCGATGATTACGATTGTCGAAAGGACAATCGCCGTGATCGTATTCTTGTCCATAACTCTGATAGCTCCTTAGTCAGGGTACGGGGTCATAACCGCCTTCGTGGAAGGGATGACAGCGCAAGATACGTTTAACGGCGAGATACAAGCCCTTGAAAGGGCCGTATCTGTATATCGCTTCGTATGCATACGCAGAGCATGTCGGGTAATATCTGCAAGAGGGGGGGGACAGAGGTGAGATATATTTCTGATACAGGCGAATCAACGCGCAAAAAAAGCGCTTTAGCAGGTTATTCATTCGCTTAACCATAACCCGGCCTTTCCGAATAGAACGCGTAATTCTTCCATTCGTTCGGAAAAACTGTCTTTGCCCGGAAATACGAGCAACGCCAAGTCATAGCCACTATTCAAGTTCGCTTTAATCAGTCTGTACGTTTCACGACTCAGGCGCCGGGAACGATTTCGCTCAACGGCGGTACCGTATCCGCGCGGAAAGGTGAATAACACCCGGTTCCGCTCCAACCCGTTGGACAGGACAAACAGTTTTGCCCCGTTGCAGCTGTATTTTTTACCCTTCCGGAAAACAGTCTGGATAACGGCGGAACGGGTTAACCGCTCCGCCTTTTTGAATCCTGAGCGTTTCAAGGCTCAAAGAAGCGTCAATACGGCTTCTTTTCGTCGGAAACGGTAAGCTTGTAGCGGCCTTTCGCCCGGCGGCGCTTCAGAATGAGGCGTCCGCCACGGGTTGCCATGCGGGCGCGGAAACCGAATTTTCGGGTGCGTTTAGTCTTACTGGGCTGGTATGTCCGTTTCATGGATCAATGACTCCTTTATTTGCAAGAACCGGTATCGTATTTTATCCGGTTCCTTGAGTTCTGTTCTTCGTATACAACAGGCATGGCAGTATACCTATAACGCCCTTCCGTGGTCAAGACATACCGCGATTCGGGGTTAGCGCGGCTTACCCCGTTTAATGCTCTCTTTTAGGCGGGCAAAAACGTCCTGAAGCTCTGGATTCAAGGCTTCGTTGACCGGTACGTCGGTTTCTTCGGCGTCAGGGGCCCTTTCGTCCGCGACCCTAATTAGGCCTTCGCCGATTTTTCCCGCGGGCCTTTGATACGGTACGGCATTTTCGCTTTTTACCCTGATCGCGATCGAAACGATACCCAATTCCGGGAAGGCCTTGGACAAATTGCCGATAATCCGCTTTTTCA
Organism: Spirochaetota bacterium; assembly: GCA_023443865.1. Taxonomy (GTDB): domain Bacteria; phylum Spirochaetota; class Spirochaetia; order Treponematales; family Treponemataceae; genus Teretinema. The sequence goes on from JAEZST010000015.1 coordinate 63,342, forward strand.
GGTATTGAATCTGCTGATTCCATCCGGGATGGTCTACCTCGACCGTCAAAATGCCGCGGTCCACGTCGACCACCCTGCTATGGGCCGAAATCTTATCCCCGACGGTTTCCTTCCAGCCGCGTATAAAATCGTTCGATTGCCGCAAGCCGTCGCTGTCGAAACCCGAAAAAAGGGCATTGAGAACCTCGGAGGCCTTCCTGAAATCATTCGCCATTCCACGTTCCTTTTTCGATACGATACACCTTTGTCGTGCTTCTTTTATAGCGCTCGTAGGGTTCCCCGGGAAGGAAGGTGCAAAAAAGCTGGTCATATTCGGGCAATAGGGCGGTAAACCGTTGTCTCTTTTCGGGATCCAACTCCAGGAGCACGTCATCCATCAAAAGAACGGGCTTTTTCCCGCCCGATACCTCCGTATAAAACGTCGCCTGAGCCGTACGAAGCAAAAGGGACAAAAGGCGCCTTTGACCGGTAGAGGCCGTGGGAACAAAGGGCTGACGGTCCTTTACGAAGCGGATCCTATCGCGGTGCGGCCCGGATAGGGAGGTTCCCATGCCAAGATCATAATCCCTTTTATCCGCCAGACGCGCGAGAATCGACTCTACCGAATCTTCTTTCCATGACGGGGAGTAATCTATTTTTACGTTCTCGATTCCGCTTACCTCATGGTACAGCCGGGCGAAAACGCGGTTAAAATCCCGTATCGTCCTGGTTCTTCGGCTAACGACCTCGAGGCCCGCCTGAGCGAGTTGAATATCGAGTATGTCGAGTAAATCCGCCTTTCGCTCGCGTAATACCGAATTGCGCGCCTTCAAAACCTTTTTATACGTCCGAAGCACGTCAATATAAGAGGTATCGTACATGGACAGGGATTGATCGACGAAAAACCGCTTCCGTTCGGGAGAACCGCTGGCGAAATCGAGATCGTCATGGCTGAATAGAACGCAGGGAATGGTATCCACCAATTCCTTACGGTCGGTCACCTGTTTGGCGTTTTTTTCCAGCTTCTTTTTACCGTCGCGATAGGTAATGGATATCGTATGGGTATGGTCCTTGGAATCGCGGAAGATGGACCGTATGGCGTAATCCGGTTGGCCTTCTTTCGCCATTTCATCGTCGTTTCTGGTGCGGAAGGAAGCCCCATACGCCGACATGTACAGGGTTTCGAGCAAGTTGCTCTTACCCTGTCCGTTGTCCCCAACGAAATAAACCTCCCGGGAAAGGAGGTCCATTCTGCCGTCGTGAATATTTCTGAAACCCGAAAAGGAAACGGATAAGAAAGGCACGCCGCCTTATTCCATCTGCATCGGCATGACTATGTGAAAGAAATCCCCCGAGGGCTCGGCGCGGATAGTAACGGCTTTCATCGATTCAGTAAACTCGAATTTAACCCGCTCGGTACCGATAACCTTGATCGGTTCCTCTAGGTACAGGCAATTGAGCGCTATGGTAACCTCGTCGCCGTCATACCTGCAGGGTATCTCTTCCTTGGCCGTACCAATCTCCGATTCCTGGGAGCTGATGGTCAATGTTCCCGGAGAGACGGTCAGGTACATTCTTCTTGACTTCTGCTCCACCAAAAGCGAAACGCGTTTTAAAGCCTCGAGAAGCTCCTTGGTATCCACCTCGAAGGACTTGTCCTGGGAAGCGGGTATCACGCGGCCGTAATTGGGAAATTGACCGTCGATCAGGACCGACGAAAACGCGTAATTACCGAAACGGAAAAAAACGTTCTTTTCTCCTACCGCAATGGAGACGGGACCCTCATCGCCTGCCCGTTTGTTGATTACGGAAAGAATCTTCGGGGGGATTATTACGCTTTTAAAGTCGGGAATGGATATGCCCAAGTCCTTCGAAATGAAGGCGAGGCGCCGTCCGTCAGTGGCAACCAGATTAAGCTTGGATTCCTGCTTTTCCAAGTACACGCCGTTCATGAAGTAACGGGTTTCGTCGTCGGAAACGGAAAAGACGGTCTGGTTAATCATCTCGCGGAATTCTTTTGCCGGCACGTCAAAGAACTTAAGGCCGTCCGGATCGGTAAATTCGGGAAATTTATCGCTCGTAATGCTTTTCAGCTGAAAACGGGCCTTTTTGGTCATCGGTTTAATGGTGATCTTGATATCGTTTTGCTCGAATTCTATCTCGCCCTGAGGCAAAGACGAGATAATCCCGGTGAACTTATCGCAGAATACCGTGGTAGATCCGGCTTCGATCACGTCAACGGGAATACTCGTCTCGAAATTGACCTTGATGTCGGTGGCCTTGATGGTCAGCTTTCCGTCTTCCGCGTTTAAGAGGACGTTTGAAAGTATTGATATGGCGTTTTTAGTCGCGATGATCTCTTGGGCAATGGACATTTCCCTAAGCAAAGCGTCACGATCGAAGTTGAATTTCATGATTCCTCCCGGTTCTTATCTATTCTAAATTTAAATTTAAAATAGTAGTAGTTGTAATAGAGCCTGTTAAATTCTGGATAACCAGATTAAATCTTTATAAAAGAACGAATTACCGTTCTAACAACTATCGTTTTTTTAATGCGCGGTTATCCACATATCCACGGCGCCTCACGTTATTCCCGTTCAATGCACAGTATTTTACCATATTATCAACAGGAAAAAAACACGCAAATTCGTTAGCTATTGTAGTCCTTTATAAGCTTGGTAAGCTTTTGGATAGTGCTCTCCAATGAGGGCTCCGCCTTTAATCGTTCCTCTATTTTTTGGCATCCGTGCATGACGGTGGTGTGGTCCCTTCCCCCGAATTCCATGCCCAGTTCGGTCGTAGAGTACTCCGTGATTTCCCTGGCTATGAACATGGCGAGTTGTCGCGGGAAAGAAATGGCCTTGGTCCTTTTCTTTCCCTTTAAATCGGTGTACGAAAGCGAAAAATATTCGGCAACCACCTTTTGGATAGTCTCTATGGTTACGTTATTCTGCTTCGGGGACCCGAAGGTATCCCGAAGCTGCTGTTGGGCGCTTTCCAGGGTAACGGGCTTTTTGGTCAATTCCGCGTAGGCAATCAGCTTCGTTAAGGAAGCCTCAAGGTCGCGCACGTTTGAGGATATATTTTTCGCGATAAGGTTAATGACGTCCTGGGGAATATGGACGCCCCTCGTCTCAACCTTTTTGGAAAGAATCGCGCATCGGGTTTCGTAGCTGGGCGGTTGAAGGTCCACGTTCAAACCGCGCTCAAACCGCGAGCGAAGCCGTTCCGAAAGGTTTTTCAGCTCAGAAACGGGACGGTCACAGGTAAATATGATTTGCTTATTCGCGTCGTACAGGGCATTGAACGTGTGAAACAGCTCTTCCTGGGTTTCGTTCTTCTTTTGGAGAAAGTGAATGTCGTCGATTAATAGCATGTCCGCGTTGCGGTATTTGTTCTTGAAATTCTGGGTGGTTGAGTTCTTAATGGCCTCAACGAATTCATTGGTAAAATTTTCCGCGGTAATATAGATGATTTTACAGCCCTTTTCCTGCCAGGAAAGATTGCCAATAGCCTGCATGAGGTGGGTCTTACCCAGTCCGACCCCCCCGTAGATAAGACAGGGGTTATAGGCGACGCCGGGGTTTTTCGCGATGGCGATGGCGGCGTTGGCCGCGAAGGAATTGTTTTCGCCGATGACGAAATTGTCGAAGATATAGTCTTTCCTCAGCTGCGGGTGGGAATCTCGCTCCGCCTTATGGTTTTCGGCGATCGGTCCGCCGGCTTGGCGCGGCGAGCTATAGACCTTCGGCCCTGACTGTACCGTTTCGTTCAGCGGGGCGGAGACCGGCTTGGACGGTCCCTTATGGGCTTCTTCGCGGGTTCTTTGCCTAACCTCAAAATCGATGCCGATATGCTGACCGGACAGATCGAACAGTTTTCCCTCAATCCGTCCCTGATACCGCTGCTTAACCTGATCCCGGTAGAAAGCCGATGGTACGGATAAGGTAATTGATTGATCTCCGGAAGTCTCGTATTCCATGTTAAACCACATGGCGAATTCCTGTTCACTGAGTTCACTTTTTAACTGGCTTACTGTTTCTTTCCAGAAGACGCTATAATCCCACGTACCCATAGAGCGTCATTATACTCCTTCTTTACTTTTTTTGACAATGACGGTAAGATGGAACTTACGTGTTTCTACTATATAAGGATATGGAATGACTTCTGCCTCGTCGTATTCAGCCAATAACATAACGGTTTTAAAGGGTCTTGAAGCGGTGCGAAAGCGCCCCGGAATGTATATCGGTTCAACCGGTCCCGACGGACTCCATCATCTTGTATACGAAGTCGTGGACAACAGTATCGATGAAGCCATGGCCGGGCATTGCGATCGTATCATCGTCGTTCTCGAAAAAAACGATATCGTTCGGGTTGAGGACAACGGACGCGGCATTCCCTGCGACATTCACGCCGGGGAAGGCGTAAGCGCGCTTGAACTCGTCCTCACTCGCCTCCATGCGGGCGGAAAATTCGATAAGGGGTCCTATAAGGTTTCCGGAGGCCTCCATGGTGTCGGCGTTTCCGTAGTGAACGCCCTTTCCGTTTGGACCGAAGCCCTCGTAGCCTATAATGGCTTTAACCACTACCAAAAGTACGAGACCGGCATACCCGTCGCCCCCGTCGAAAAGCGGGAAGAGACCGAAAAACGGGGAACAACCATACGCTGGCTTGCCGACCCGACCATTTTCACGGAAACGACCACGTATAACTTTGACGTGCTCGCGAACCGGTTGCGCGAGCTCGCCTTCCTCAATTCGGGTATAACCATCGTTTTGAGAGATGAACGGCTAACGGTTCCCAAAGAAATGGAATTCAGCTTTGAGGGCGGCATTCGCTCCTTCGTAAGCTACCTTAACGAGAATAAAAACACCCTGCACGGCGAGCCCGTTTTCATAACCGGGGAGCGGGACGACGTCGTGGTGGAAGTAGCCCTCCAGTATAACGATTCCTTCAGCGAGATCATGCTGAGCTTCGTTAACGACATCAATACCCGCGAGGGCGGTACCCACCTGGTGGGATTCAAGAGCGCCCTGACCAGGGTCTTGAACGAATTCCTCAAGAATTCAAAGCTTGCCAAGAAAATGGACGATTCCCTTTCCGGCGACGACGTACGGGAAGGCCTTACGGCGGTGCTTTCGGTCAAGGTGCCCGAGCCCCAATTCGAGGGACAGACCAAGACCAAGCTCGGGAACTCCGAGGTAAAGGGCATCGTCGAAGGCTTCGTCAACGACCAGCTCACCGTTTACCTGGAGCAAAACCCCGCGGTCATCAATTCGATTCTCGAAAAGAGCGTTCTCGCAGCCAAGGCCCGTATCGCCGCCCGCATGGCCCGCGACGCGACCAGGCGGAAAAACGCCATCGACGGCGCGGGACTTCCGGGAAAACTCGCCGACTGCTCCGAGAAAGACGCAAGCAAATGCGAAATCTATATCGTTGAGGGCGACTCCGCAGGCGGATCCGCTAAAATGGGCCGCGACCGGAAATTCCAGGCGATTCTTCCCCTGTGGGGAAAAATGCTTAACGTCGAGAAGACCCGGATCGACAAGGTTATCGGGAACGACAAGCTTCAGCCCATTATCGCGAGCCTCGGGGCCGGGATCGGCGAAACTTTCAACGCCGAGAAGCTCCGTTACCACAAGATCATCATTATGGCCGACGCGGACGTCGACGGCTCCCACATCCGCACCCTTTTACTAACGTTCTTCTATAGATACATGACCGATATCGTAAAGGGCGGATACATTTACCTTGCCATGCCTCCCTTGTACAAAATATCCTGGGAGAGGAATATCCGTTACGCCTACGACGACGCGGAAAAGGAAAAGATCCTCAAAACGATCGATAAAGACCCCGACAAGATCAATATCCAGCGTTATAAGGGCTTGGGCGAAATGAATCCGGACCAGCTGTGGGAAACCACCATGAACCCGGAAACCCGTTTGATGATGCGGGTGCAGCTTGACGACGCCGTCGAGGCAGACCGCACCTTCACGACCCTTATGGGCGAGCACGTAGAACCAAGACGCAAGTTTATAGAAGATAACGCCGTTTACGTATCCAACCTTGACGTGTAACGTAACCGGTCGAACTTTGCCAGGAGTATCGTTCAATGAGTGAACAGGAACAGTCCGGCGGAAGACTCATACCCATTCCGATAGAAGAAGAAGTAAAGACCGCGTACCTCAATTACGCAATGTCCGTTATCGTAAGCCGGGCCCTCCCGGACGTTCGCGACGGGCTCAAGCCGGTTCACCGGCGAATTCTCTATTCTATGGAAGAAATGGGAATCCGGTCTAATACGCCCTTCAAGAAATGCGGACGTATCGTCGGCGACGTGCTCGGTAAGTATCACCCCCACGGTGACCAGTCCATTTACGACGCCCTCGTCCGCCTTGCCCAGGACTTCTCCCTTCGCTATACCGTGGTTCAGGGTCAGGGTAACTTCGGTTCGGTGGACGGAGACCCGCCCGCGGCCATGCGTTATACCGAAAGCCGCCTGACCAAGATCGCCGAAGCCATCATCGAGGATATCAAGAAGGAAACGGTCGATTTCGGGCCGAACTACGACGACTCCATGAAGGAGCCGACGGTCCTTCCCGGCGCCTTTCCCTTCCTCCTCGCCAACGGCGCGAGCGGCATCGCGGTCGGCATGGCCACCAACATGCCTCCCCACAACCTGAAAGAAATCGCCGAGGCGGTCGCCACCTATATCGACAATCCCGAGTGCACGATCGAGGACCTGATGAAAAGCATCAAGGGCCCCGATTTCCCTACGGGCGGCATCATATTCGGGAAGAAGGGCATTCGTCAGGCTTACAAGACCGGGCGCGGCAAGCTCATCGTCCGCGGCCGGTTCACCCTCGAGGTGGACAAGCGCGGCAAGGAAACGATCATCTTCTCCGAGATTCCTTACGCGGTCAACAAGGCCACGCTGATTGCCCGTATCGCCGAACTGGTGCGGGACAAGGTAATCGACGGGATCTCCGAGGTACGGGACGAATCGGACCGCGAGGGCATGCGCATCGTCATCGAGCTGAAGCGCGGGGCCATCGCCAAGATCGTCCTCAACCAGCTCTTTTCCCACACGGCCCTCCAGTCCTCCTTCGGCGTCATCAACCTCGCCCTGGTCAAGGGCCGGCCCGAAACCCTCACCCTCAAGCAGCTTATACAGTACTTCGTTGAACACCGGGTGGAAGTGGTTACCAGGCGGACCCGGTTCGACCTTCGCAAGGCCGAAGAGCGCGCCCACATCCTCCGCGGCTTGGTTATCGCCCTCGAGAATATCGACGAGGTTATCGCGATCATCAAAAAGTCGCGAAACGTCGAGGCCGCGAAGAACGCCCTCATGGAGCGCTTCGAGTTCTCCGACGCCCAGGCCCAGGCAATCGTGGACATGCGCCTCGGAAAGCTCACCAGCCTCGAAACCGAGAAAATCCTGCAGGAGTTGGCCGAGATCGAGTCTCTCATCGCCCACCTCAAGGACCTCCTGGCCAATCCCCCGAAGATACTCCAGCTGATCAAGACCGAGACCAACGAACTCTCCGATCGCTTCGGCGACAAGAGACGGACCGATATCGTGTCCGACGAGGTAGAGGAAATCAATATAGAAGACCTGATCCAGAAAGAGGCCATGGTCGTTTTGATCTCTAACGTCGGCTATATCAAGCGCGTTCCCACATCGGCCTACAAGAGCCAGAACCGGGGAGGGAAGGGCTCGAACAGTACCAAGCTCGTGGAAGACGACTTCCTGAGCCAACTCTTTACCGCCTCAACCCATGACCACGTGGTTTTCATAACCAGCGCGGGAAAGGCGTACTGGATCAAGGTTCATGAAATTCCCGAGGCGACCAGGGCAAGCCGCGGTTCCCACATCAAGTCCCTTTTGACCGTGTCTTCCGACGAGGAAATCACGACGGTAATCGCCCTCAAGGAATTCCGGGACGACCAGTACCTTCTCATGGCCACCGCCGCGGGCGTCGTCAAGAAGGTAACGACTTCGGACTTCCAGAACGCCAAAACCCGGGGAATAATCGCGATCAAGCTCGACGAAGGCGACCGCCTCATCGGCGCGACCCTCACCTCGGGAAAAGACGAGATCATGCTTATCACCCGGCAGGGTCAGGCGCTCCGCATGTCTGAGCAGGATATTCGCCCGCTTGGAAGGGCCTCTCGCGGCGTAACCGGAATCAGGCTTTCCCGCGGCGACGAATTGGCCGGGGCGCTTCGCGTAGTCGACGAAACCCGCATGCTGATCATGACCGAATGCGGGTACGGCAAGCGGACCGATTTCTCCGAATTTACGCCCCATGGGCGCGCGACCGGCGGCCAGAGGATTTATACGATTTCCGAGAAAACCGGGGAGATCGTCGGGCTCATCAACGTCGCCGACAATGACGAAGTGGTTTGCATAACCAGTCAGGGGAAAACCCTTCGGGTTAAGGCAAATACCATCTCGTTAATGGGACGAGCCGCGCAGGGCGTGCGCATTCTGAATATCGAACGGCCGGATATGCTGATCGGACTCGATACCGTGGCGAACGAAGACGAAGAAGCCAAACAGCTTGAGGAAGGCGATACCGGCGAGGTTTCCATAGCCGGAGAACTGGATCTTGACGGATCCGATACCGCCGAGTCCGATAACGAAATCGAAGAAGCCGACCTCGGGGAAAACGATAATGGGGCTACAGAAGAAACGGAAAATTCCGATGATGAATGACATAAACGGTTAGAAAGGACCGTTTATATAAAAGGAGGACCGTCTGACGGAAACCGGGAAACCGGGATTCGTCAGACGGTTTTTTTATTTCCGCGGGGTTCATCTTTGATTGACGAATACGGATTCATAACTATATTATGCATATAATGGTTACAAAATGGTTAATCTAACGATACGAAACATTCCAGATGAAATTCTCAAACGGATACGTATTTTTGCGGCGAAAGAACGCAGAAGCTTAAATAGCGAGATGTTGATCGTCATTGAGAAAGGGTTATCAGCCGCTATTTTGGAAAAAACCGGGGCAAATATCGAGAACGTCGCAGGGGTTATTTCTCCGGCAGGGCGTGAAAGAATATGGAATGACTTATGCGGTTCGTGGCAAGATTCTCGAACCTTTACCGAGATTAACGGCACCGTGTATAAAACCCGGGACAATACGGTACGAGAGGACGAGGCCAAATGATTTTACTTGATACCGACATTTGCCTGGCGATGCTCAAGGGAAATAGAAAACTCGTTGAAGGATACGCGAACACGAGCGAAGCGGTGTGCGTTTCATCAATTACGGCACAGGAGCTTTTTTATGCCGCAAATACTTCATCGAGCCCGGTGAGCAATCGTATCTTGGTAGAAAAATTTCTCCTTTCGGTTCAAATCATTCACCCCGATTTAGAGGTACTTAAATTTGCCGCGGAAACTCAAACGAAGATAATCAAGCGTGCGGGTAGGGTCAGTTACCCAGACATCCTCCTTTACAGTATTTCCAAGGTTCATAATGCTACGCTCATTACCGCTGAGGCTGCTCGATATTGTTTCACGTGAAACAATTTTACAAAAAAACAAGACCGTATGGGGAATACGGTGTTCCATCAGGCGCTGCCGGGTCGAAAGATCCGGCAGCTTTTTTTTTATTTTTTCAATACGAAAGGTAACGAGGAAAGTACATATTGTTTAGGGTATCTTGGGAGAGAGTTGTTTTTTTATTACAGCTCAGTAGATCGATTTACTGGATAGAAAACTGTTATTTTCATTATTATTTGGAGGTTCAATACCGCTTGAAGGTAGGGATAGCGTGTTCAAAGAGGAACAATCCCATGTATCGGAAAGTGAAAGGTGCTTTATACGATTTGTAACTGACATTTTTTTAACCTGAATACAGGCGGTATACAAAGCTCAGGAGCGTAAGAATAACGATCGGTATACCATACAGGAATATCTCAGGAGTAGGGTTTTCTATTAGAAATGTTTCACGTGAAACATTAATCTTCCTCTGAGAGGCGTGAACGGCCTTCTTTTATTGAACTTCTTATGCGTTTGATTTCCAAGCGCTTTAGTTTTGAGCTTTTTGTCGCTTTGGTCGGAATTCTTTGTTTCGGTATTCGCGCGGCAGAAAGAATTAGGGATACCATTCTTTCATAGGCAATATCTCGATTTCGTTGCTGTGTTCTTTCCGTATCGACGAAGAGGGAAAGATTCCCTTCCTGATCTATTCTATTTGCCAGCTTTTCGATAATTCTTGACCGCTCTCTCTCTGTGATGCCCAGAAGATCCTGTACGACAATGGTGGCTCTAACCTTCGTATTCACCTTGTTAACGTTCTGCCCGCCCGGACCGCCAGCGCGAGAAAAAGTGCAGGAGAGGAGGCTGGCTATGGATTTTCTGAGTTCTGCTTCATTCATGGGGGTCAGTATTCAGTACTGCATGAAAACGGTCAAGAGCGCTAAAAGGAAGGGTATATGCAGATATCATTACCCGATGATATAGTAATTGAAATGGGGAGAGCTATGCTTAACGAGATTGCCAAAAAAATCAAGCAGTATGAATCGGCGCGGTGGGACATTTTTCCGGAATTCGATTTATACATGGAACAACTACTCGGCTGTGCGGGCGCTCCGCTCGAACTTGACGATTCGAAACTTGCTGGATCTGGAGATGGTTCTGCCGAGGGGAATCGGTTTGAGATTACGGCCCATCGGGTAAATAATTACGTAAAAAAAGGCTATCTTCCTCGACCTGAAAACAGAAGGTATTCGCGTGAGCATTTAGCGCGTCTCTATGTTTTGCGAATGACCAAGGGCGCTTTGCCGCTTTCGTTGCTTTCTGAGGCGATAGAACGATTATCTGGCGCCCTTTCAATGCGGGCGGTATCGGAGCGATTCGCCGAGATCAACGACGACGTGTTACAAAGGGTCGCCGGAGTTCTTGAGGCTACGACGGTTTTTGGCAAGGAAAGCGAAACCGATCTAGATTATTTCGCGCTCACGCTGGCAGCCGAAGCGAACGTCTTATCCCTGGTTTCCGAAACCATCCTGGCTCGGAACGGCTATTCCGTAAACCAGGCCGACTCGTCGAATGACGATTCCGCCACGGATTCTTCCTCGTCGGGAAGGTAGCGAAAGAAGTCCAGCCCGGTAATCCGTTCCGCCTCATCCACCGACATCGCGTATTGAAAAAGGTCTGAGCCGACCGAATCGTTGGGCAGTATAAAGGCGATGGCCTTTGGGCCGGACGCGTCGCGCGCCAGGAGTACCTTGAAGAAGGCGTCAGGAACCGGAATTCGCGAAGGACCGATACGGGTTCTCGTTCTGGTTACCCGATCCTCGTAGAAAACGGGCCCGCTCGCGATATATACCGCTCGAGAATGTACGGCCTCGCGCCGGACCGCCTCTTCCAGTTTTGACCAGGTACCCCGATTGAGAGAGGGAGATTGAGGCGAGATATTGCTTAGGAAAAACGAGGCTACCATGGCGCCCATGGATTGCTTCATGTCGGCGGCAGGGGCAAGGTGTCCCCGGTCATAGCCCGATCGCGCGTAGTCTGCGTCTTTTGCCGTCGGAAGCCGCGTTTTCAGTTCCGGATCGGGGCGAAAGGCATTGGTCCGAGTCGCCGCCGTCGCGCGGACTTCCTCGGCGGTCAGCTTGTAGGAAACCCAATCGGGTTGTCTGGTTTCTGCGTTATACCGAATTACGCAACCGGGATGAAAGAGTAACACCGCGCGATCCGATACGGCGGGAAGCTCGACGAGCGAGGAGCCGGAAAGGCAGAGTTTGAAGCTGAGCAGTATAATACCCGTAAGACCGAGACTGGTGCCCATGGGTTCGTAATAACAGATCGTCGGGGTTTGGTCTAGAATCTTTCTTTTATTGTTGCCTTTTTGTAAGACCCTTCTTACATTAAATTGTATACAATATAAAGCTGTAGGAGGCATATATATGAGTTTTATGAAAGCGGTAAAGCACCGGAGAAGCGTGTACAGCCTCGGTAAGGAAGAGGTCGTGCCGAAAGATACGGTAACAACCATCGTAAGCGACGCCGTGCTTCATACCCCGTCTCCCTTCAATTCCCAAAGCGGGAGGGTCGTGGTTTTATTCGGGAAAGAAAGCGATAGGTTTTGGAAGCTCGTGGGCGATTCTTTGAAACCCCTCGTTCCGCCGGACGCCTTTGGCAAAACACAGGAACGTTTGGACGGATTTTCCGCGGGATACGGAACCGTCCTCTTTTTCGAGGACGAGGCGGTGGTTACGGGATTACAGGAACAGTATTCCCTCTATGCCGATAAATTCCCCGTTTGGTCCCTTCAGTCCAACGGGATGCTCGAATTCGTCGTTTGGACCGCGCTGGAGGAAGCGGGGCTTGGCGCCTCATTACAGCATTATAATCCTGTCGTAGACGACAAGGTTAAGGCCGCCTGGAACGTTCCGGCCAGCTGGAAGCTCCTTGCCCAGATTCCCTTCGGAAAGGATTTGAACCATCCCGTGGAGAAGGAATTCTCCCCGTTGGAAGGCAGATTAAAAGTGTACGGATGATCGATAACGAGGAGGGCCATTCATGAAAGAGATTCGTGAATGGCCCTTTTTTTTGCTTTTTATGAAAAATAACGAGAATTGTTTAATAACCGGCTTGACATGTTTTTTGATCGGGAGTAAGTTCGCTTTATAACGCCTCGGGAAACCGAAAACTTCAAAGAGAAAGGAGACCGGAATGATTAAGAATGCAACCCTCACCGCATGCTTTGATTTTAATCGCGGCACTGTCGTGTCCGTAAATCGTGGCGCCTGGCCCATCCGGTCTGTCCATCTGGACTGATATCCTTTTAACCGGAAAAGAGGACCAGCGCCGTAGGAGGCCTGGTCCTTTTTTTTGCGTTTCATTCCCCCCATACGCGAAAAAAAGACACGGATCAGGCTTCATGACCCCTTAGTGATGCTTCCGGGAGGAAGACCGTGTCACAGAGCAAAGAAACGTACAGTATTCAAAAAAACGCGTGGGCCCGTTTCGGGCGAATCGGCCTGTTATGGGAATCCCTGTCGGGGTGGCGCCTTGCCTATCTCGCGGGACTCGCGGCACTCGTCTGCGAGGTTTTCTTCACCTTCGCGTCGCCCGTCATCGTCAAACTGACTATCGACAGCGTTATCGGTACCTCGGCGCCTTGGGTTCCCGCGCCATTGATCTATCTTGTGGAACCGTTTTTGGGGAAGGATCTCGCCGGCGGCGGTTTGCTTCCGGTTCCGGTCGCTTCGGAATACGACGTACCGATTGGCGAAGCCGCAGCCTCTTCCTGGGTATGGAGACCCTGGCTCCGGACCCATTTGTGGGCCGTGGGCCTTGCCTTCATCGCCTTCATCCTCTTGCAGGCCCTGTTCAGTTTCGTCACCTCGTACACGGTGAACGTGTCCGCGGAGCGGGCGGCGAAACGGATGCGGGACCGCCTTTACGGGCATATTCAGGATTTACCCTACGAGGCGCTCTTGCGGGCGCAGACAGGGGATTGGCTCCAGCGGTGCACGTCCGACGTCGACACGACGCGCCGGTTCATCGCCTTCGAATTCGTGGAGATGTTCCGTACCTTCATTCTCGCGGGGTTCGCCTTCCCGGTAATGATGAGCCTGAGCCCCCGACTGACGCTTTGGGGCGTTTTGGTAATGCCCGTGATCATCGCCTTTTCCTTTTTCTTTCATAAGGTGGTGGAAAAGCTGTTCCTGGGAGCCGACGAGCGAGAGGGCGTTCTTTCAGGAATCGTGCAGGAAAACGTGACCGGCGTCCGGGTAGTCCGTGCCTTCGCGCGGCAAAAGTACGAATTGGAACGGTTCGCCGCGGCGAATACCCGTTTTCGGGACCAGGTTTTCAAGCTTATCGCCTGGTTGGCCTTCTACTGGGGCTTTTCCAGCTTTCTCGGGCTTTTCCAGCTCGGAATCGTGCTGGGGACGGGCTTGCGGCTCTATACGGTCGGCGGCGTGACGCTGGGAACCCTCGTGCTCTTTATGACGTACGAGCAACAGGTTTTATGGCCGATCCGCCAGTTTGGGCGCATTCTCGCCGATACGGGCAAGACGAAGGTCGCCTTAGGCCGCATGGCCGAACTGCTCGCCCTGCGAAAGGAAAACGACTTGGACGAGACGGAGATTCTGGAGCTAGAGGACGGAAGCGGGCATTTAAGGCACCATGAGCGGGACTGGTCGCTCGGTTCGATAGAATTCCGCAACGTGAGCTTTACCTATCCGGACGGCACCCCGGTGCTGAAGGACGTTTCGTTCAAGGTGCGGCCCGGGGAGCACTTGGCAATCGTGGGCCCGACCGGAAGCGGGAAGTCTACCTTGGTGCATCTGCTCCTGCGGCTCTACGAGCCGACATCGGGCCGGATACTGATAGACGGCCGAGACGTGCGAACCATCGCGAAGCGCGCGTTGCGTTCCAAAATCGCCCTGGTTTTGCAGGACGGGTTCCTGTACGGCAAGACGGTGAAGGAAAACATCTGCATAGGGCAGGCTGAATTGGACGAGGCGCGGATCGTCGAGGCCGCGGAAAAGGCCGCCTTCCATCAGGTGGCCGAAGGGTTCCAGGACGGGTACGCGACCATGGTCGGGGAGCGGGGCGTAACGCTTTCGGGAGGACAGAGGCAGCGGCTTTCCCTGGCGAGGGCCTTGATCCGCGAAACGCCGATTCTGGTGCTGGACGATTCCCTCAGCGCGGTGGATACCGAAACCGACCGGATGATTCGGGAAGCGATCGGTAAGGGGTCGTCGGCGGGACCGGGGGGTACCACCACGATCATCATCGCCCACCGTCTGACCACCCTGGCGGAGGCGGACCAAATTCTGGTTCTCGAGGACGGCAGGATCACCGATCATGGCCGACACGAGGACCTTCTAGAACGGCCGGGTCTCTATCGGAGACTGGCCGAGCTGCAGAGCGCGATCTGCGGCTGAGCAAAAAAGGCAAAGAAATGTCCGAAAAAAAAGAATTTGAAGAAAAGGACTATAGTTCCCGATTCGATTGGGACGTTTGGAAAAAAATTCTGCGTTTCGGGAAACCCTTGTATCCCCTTATGGGGCTCATGGTTTTCATCATGGTGGGAGTCGCGGTCATTGACGGCGTATTCCCCCAGATGACCCGGTTCGCCATAGACACGTTGGTGCCGGCGCTCGGAACGCCGGGTATTGAAAACAGGATCGCGGCTTTCATCGCAAAGTATGCCTTATTGGCCCTCTGGCAGGGAATTAACGTCTGGGGGTTCATCATCATCGCGGGAATTATCGAGGTACGGCTCTGCCACACCCTCCGGGACCGGGCGTTCAATCGCCTTCAGGAGCTGAGCTTTTCGTACTACGACCGAACGCCCGCGGGGTGGATCATGGCGCGGATGACCTCGGACGCCCAGAAACTGGGGGATACAATCGCCTGGGGAATTGTCGACTTGGTCTGGGGCAGCTCGATGATGGTCTCGATTATCTGTTTTATGGCGGCGATGCACCCGCTTCTGGCGGCGATATCGCTTTCTTTCGTTCCTTTCTTGCTCCTTGCCACGTTCGCTTTCCAAAAGCGGATATTGCAGGCCCAGCGGAAGGCGCGGAAAGCCAACTCAATCCTTACGGGGACGTTCAATGAAGGGCTGCAGGGGGCTCGAACCTCCAAGACCCTCGTGCTCGAATCGTACAACCGTACCGAATTCGGCGCGAGAAGCTCAACGCTCCGGGATTATTCGATCAAGGCCGCGCGGCTATCGGCCTTGTATCTTCCGATCGTTATTTTCCTCGCCGCGACGGGGGCCGCGTTGGCCCTCGGAGCGGGGGGGTCTTTCGTGGTTAAGGGAATCATTTCCTTCGGGACCCTCGTGGCGTTCGTGAATTACGCCATGATGTTCTTCGATCCCGCCCGCGAGGTGGCCCGCGTGCTTTCCGAGTTCCAGGCCGCACAGGCCAGCGCCGAGCGGCTTCTGGGCCTGGTGGAAACCCAGCCGGAAATTCTTGACCGGGAGGGGGCGATCTCCGAGGGCGACGTTCGCGGGGCGCTTGCGTTGGAAAGGGTCTCGTTCCGCTACTCGGAGAACGGCCCGTGGATCTTCCGGGATTTCTCCCTGAAGATCCCGGAGGGTCAGACCCTCGCGGTAGTCGGCGAAACCGGTTGCGGAAAATCCACGCTGGTAAACCTGCTGTGCCGGTTTTACGAACCGCAGGAAGGCTCGGTGTTGGTGGACGGCTCGGATTATCGGGAACGGACCCAGCATTGGCTTCACCGCCGGCTCGGGTACGTGCTGCAGACGCCGCTCCTTTTTTCGGGAACCATTCGGGACAATATCCGCTACGGCCGGCTGGACGCGACGGACGAGGAAATACGGAACGCCGCGCGCGACGCGAACGCCCTCGGGTTTATTGAAAGGCTTGAGAAAGGGTTCGATACGACGGTCGGCGAAGGCGGGGTGCTTCTCTCGGTGGGCCAAAAGCAGCTCATCAGCTTGGCGCGCGCCCTGGTGGCGGACCCCCGGATTATGGTGCTCGACGAGGCGACGAGTTCGGTGGATACCGAAACCGAAGTGCTTATACAGGGCGCCGTGGACCGGCTTCTCGCGAATCGTACCAGTATCGTGATCGCGCACCGGCTTTCCACGATTCGGAACGCCGATCGGATCGTCGTAATGGACGCGGGGAAGGTGATAGAGGACGGGACCCACGACGAGCTTATGGCCCTTCGCGGTTCTTACTGGAAGCTGTACACCCGTCAGTTCCTGGACGAGGACTCTCTCGCGCAGGCCGCCGTGCAGGTTATGGCCGGCGCCTGACGAACGGGGTAAAGAAAGGGTTCCGGAAAAGGGGCTGAAAAAATACTTCAGCGGGCGCATTCTCGCTTGAGAAGGCGCCCGCTTTTTGATAGGGTATCACTCGAGGGTCCGCCGTTTCGGAAATTGGCGGGGCCTACGGTTTTTTCCAGGAGTTTCCCATGCATGTCGTTTGTCTTGACCTCGAAGGCGTTCTCGTTCCCGAAATCTGGATAGAATTTTCGAAGGCGACCACTATCGGCGAGTTGAGAATTACCACCAGGGACGAGCCGGATTACGATAAGCTCATGAAATACCGGCTCGCCATTCTTGACCGGAACGGATTGAAGCTCGCGGACATTCAAAGGGTTATAGGCGGCATGGACCCGCTTCCGGGAGCGAAGGCTTTCATAGACGAGCTGAAAGGCCTGGCCCAGGTAATCATCCTTTCGGACACGTTCACGCAATTCGCCAAGCCGCTCATGGCAAAGCTGGGGTATCCCACCCTGTTTTGCAATTCCCTTACGGTTGAGCCGAACGGTCGCGTTTCCGGCTATGAGCTTCGGCAACAAGACGGCAAGCGCAAGGCCGTGGAGGCCCTGCATTCAATCAATATGAAGGTATTCGCCGCGGGAGACTCGTTCAATGACCTCTCGATGATCAAGACCGCCGATTCAGGCGCCCTTTTCCGGGCCCCCGAGTCGATACGCGCGCAAAATCCCGGATTGCCGGCCTTTGAGGAGTACGGCGAACTATTGGGTCGCATTAAGGCCTTTATCGGGGAGTAACCGAAGCCGCATACGAAGGAGCGATACGGAGCCGCCCGGAGGCATGCCCCCGGGCGGCTTTTTTTATGGGGATACCGCTTCCGTGAGGTGTTCTTCCCCGACGCGGAGGAACAGGGTAAAGGCGAGCGTTATCGCGCCGAGAAGCGCAAAGGTGGCGGGGAGCGAAAAATCGCTGAGAAGTCCGACGACGGGATATAAAAGGGTCGTAAGGATTCGCTCGATCATGGAGACCCCCGAAAGAACGGTTGCCCTTCGGCGGCTTTCTATATGCGTATTCATGAGGGCGGAAAGCATGGGCCTCCTGAACATTTTCAGCATGGTAACCCCGAAGATCGCGAGCATCGCCGCGGGAATCCCGGGAACGAAGGCCACGAGCAGGTAGAGGAGGCCGGGAACGCCCGATGAGACGAGCAGGGTATTGGCGGTACCGAACTTCTTCCGTATCGGTTCGGAAAAGACCAAGAGGGCGGTGGCGCCGAGATTAAAGGCCGCGGGGACAAAGCCTTGGAACGCGACGGGAAAGCGGTTATTCATGAGGAGGGTTTGATAAAACCAAAACATGAAAAACGTCATGGACGAGATCGCCGCGTAATTGAGGGAAAACCGGGTCAGGCTTTTTTGGCGGAATATGAATTTAAAACCGTCCAGGCCGGCCTTGAGGGGATGGTCGCTTTCCTTTTCCCGGGGCGGTTCCGGAATGGCGAGGGCAATGAAGCCGGAGATGAAGATTACCAAGCCGGTAGCGAGGAATACGAGGCCGAGCGCCTCTTCGAAGGGAACGACGTTCGATCCCGCGAAAAGGGTCCCGGCGGGAAAGCCGATGAGCATGCCCAACGTTCCCGCGGCGTCGTACCGGGACAAAAGGCGCGAGCTTTCCGTTTCTTTTCCCCGGGAAAGAATCAACTCATAGAAGAGCGCGGTATCGGCGCCGGAGAATAAGGTCATGCCGATGGCGCAGATAAGCTCGGCGGCCACGAGGACGGGGAAGGACCGGGTGAAGGCGAAAAGCGCAAACCCCCCGCCGAATAAAAACGAGCCAAGGCAGAGGGATACCTTCCTGCCGAAACGGTCCGCGACGACACCGGTCGGTATCTCGAAGAGGAACATGCCCGCGCCGAAGACGCACTCGAGCAGGAACATTTGCGTGTAGGAAAACCCGAGGCGGACGAGAAAAAACGGCACGGCCAAGGCGCCGAAAAACTGTAGGCTCTTGAGGAAATTGAACGCGTACATGAGCCGGTGAGGCTCGATTCCAAAGGGCTTTTTCATTTGCGTACCGCTTTATACATGGGAGTTTCCCCGGGCCTAAGCTCGAGGACGTTTCGTTCGCATCGCAGCGTCTCGTCGGGGTCGTGCGTTACGTGAAGCAAGGTTGTCCGGCCCGAATTCCCGATTGCCTCCAAAAGGGCGAGGATACGGCTACGGTGTTTGTCGTCAAGGCCATGGCAGGGTTCGTCCAATACGAGAATCGACGGGCCTTTCACGACCGCTCGCAGGATTAATACCGCCCGTTGGTCCCCGTAGGACAGCGCGGAAAACCGTTCGGCTTCCCTTCCGGCAAAACCGCCCAATTCAAGCCAGGATCGGGCCTTGAGCGACTCTTCCTCTCCCTTCTGACGATAGAGCCCAATGGAATCGTGAAAGCCCGACAGAATGACGGATTCAACGTCCATATCGGAGACCATGCGGAATTCCTGGTGCATTTTATATGACACGATACCCATTCGTTCCTTGATTTCCCAGATGGTTTCGCCCGAGCCCCTTTTTTTGCCGAAGAGCCATACGTCGTTTCGGTACACCTGGGGGTTATCGCCGGTAATGAGCTCGAGAAAGGTGGTCTTGCCGCTGCCGTTCGGTCCCCGTATTAGCCAATGCTGTCCCTTTTCCAGTTTCCAGGTGAGGGAATCGAGCACTTTCCGGCCGGACCACTCGACGGTAACCCTATTCATTTCAACGAGCGGGGGTTCGTTTCCCTCCGCTTCATTCGCCCCCGATTCATTCCGCGCGGTCGCGGGCGGCTGAGGAATGAGCGCGCCCGGGAATTTTTCGACGGGCAATTCCTCTGCCGCGTCATGGGTGACGTGCGATTTTTCCCGGCGGAGAAGGAATTCCGGGAGGGTTCCCCGAAACGCGACCGTATGGTTTTCCATGGCCAAGGCGTGTGTTATGCCGTCGGGAATGCCCGCGGGGCGTTCCATAACGAGGAGCAAAGCCCCTGGCCCTTTCATATAGGCCGCGAGAAGGGAGGAAATGACCCGTCGCCCTGCTTGATCGACGCCGTCAAAGGGGTCTTCCAGGATCAAGAGATTCGCTTCGGACACCAGTGCCTCGCAAAGGAGCAAGCGCCTAATTTCCCCGGTGGACAGGTATTTAATGCCCCGATGGCCGAACGCGGCTACGCCGCACGCCTCAACGACCGGATGTGCCGTAACGTCCTCGAGGGGCAAGAGCGAACGTTCCGAAATGAGTCGAAACGCGGTCCTGCCCGGATCGATCCCTCCTTCCGTGAAGTCGGAATCGTCATGGGCGCGCTCGTACTCTATAAGAAGCGCGGATTCGGAGAAAGAGACCAGACGGATGCTTTTTGGGTCGACGAAGGTTTCGGCCATGCCCCGTTCTTCGCCCAGAAGGGTTCGTCCGGCAAGCCGTTGGGCTAACTTTTCCGCGCCAGATTCATTGCTTCCCGTAAGGAGCCAATGCTCGCCTCGCCGCCACGTCCAGTCGGTGACCGTGAGGGTATCGTTTTCCGGCAGGCCCATCGAATAATCCGTAAAGGAGAGGATTCTCCGTTCCAATTTGCCATTTATTTCCATGAATGGTATACAATACACTGAAGATATGGCGTTTGAGAAGAATATGAAATTGGATTATCAAGAAACGGAAACGGAAAAACTCGATAGCCAGATACTCGGCGAAAACCTGCGAAGGCTTCAGGTTATCGGGCTGGTCGGCCTACCGGTAAACGCGATTTTGCTCGCGATATCGGCGATCCGAAGCGGGATAGCCGGGCTGGCCGAGCCGGTGTCCATTTTACGGATTTGCTGGATAGTCGCCACCTTCGGGTATTTTGCCGTAAGCGGTTTTATTCGCGGGGTCGAAAGGCCCGGTAAGGGGCATTCTTTCGCCTTTACCCTGGCTTCCATGCTTTGTTGCCTCTTCGCGAGCGGCATAACCGTTTATAACGTGTCGCAGGACACGGCGACCCTGGTGTATATAGTCGTCGTTTTACTTATCGGCGCCTTTCTTTTCCTCGATTCCGCCTCTTTCATGATCATCGTCGTGCCCGGCCTGGTTACGCTGTACGTGGGCCTTTTTTCCAAAACCATAGAGCCTTCCCGGCTGATCGCGGTGCTGGTAAACGTAACGGCCCTTCATTTTTTCGCGGGAGTGCTCGCGCTTTTCAATATGAAAATGAAGGAGCGGCAATTTGAAAGCGAACGAGCCCTGAATCGGCTCAATAACGAGCTAAAAGCGCTTTCCGAACGGGACGGGCTAACCGGCCTTCCCAACCGCCGCAAGATCGAGGAAACCATCGAATTCTGGAAAGCGGTGTTCGCGCGCAAGCCCGATTCCTTGGCCATCATCCTGATCGACGTCGATTTTTTCAAGGAGTACAATGAAGCCCGCGGTCATTTGGCCGGCGACGACGCGTTGAAAGCCATCGCGTCGCTCATTACGAATTGCCTGTATAGGGAAGCAGATTTCGTGGGCCGATACAAGGGCGAACAGTTCGTGGTGATACTGCCCGGCATTTCCCGGTTGGGCGCCTTTACCATCGCCGAGCGAATACGATTGGCGGTGCAGGACGCCCGCTTATTATATGAAGGAAAACAGTCGAAAACGCTCACGGTCAGCGTCGGGGCAGCGTTCTCGGAGATGTGTTCCCGCGAGGCTTTCGACCCCCTGACTTCGTTGGCCGACATGTCCCTGTCCGAGGCGAAAAAAAACGGCCGAAACAACGTAGTCATTCAGGATATATTCTGATAATGATGTCCGTGAGGGCCTTGCGCAGCTTTTTTTGGGACGCGCCGGCGCCCGCCGTTTTCTTTTGGACGAAGCCAATATCATAATCCCCGAATTCGACCCCTGCCTCGTACTGAATGAGACCCGCCGCGAACGGGCCGTTTTCCAGAACGAGGCGCGGCACCAGGCCAAGCCCTAACCCGAGGCGGGCCAGGGCCAATATCGCCTCGTTGCCCGAGGTTTCCGCCGCGATGGCCGGCTTAACCGATACGTTCCTGGCCCATCGGTCGAACCGTTCGCGGGCCAAGCCGTTTTTCGGGAGAATTACCGGAACCGTTTCGAGAATCGCGTTTATGGGACGCGGGAGAGCGGCGTACGGGCCCGTGGCCGACGTAACGAACACGAGCGGTGTTTTTTGGACGGAATGACAGTCAAGATCGGGAAAGCCCCCGGGCGGTATCGCGGCGAGCCCGAGTTCGACCCGTCCCTCGCGAACGGCGTCGGCGGCATCGGCCGGATCTCCCGTATCTACCGAAAGCCGCAACCCCGGGTGCTCCCTGCTGAGCGCCTCGGCGAAGGGCGGGAGAATCGAATAGCACGCGGTAACGGAGGCGTATACCCGTAAAATTCCCCGAAGCCGGTCATCCCGCTCCGCGAGGCGGAGCCCCAGGTCGTTTCGTTCGTGAACCGCCTTACGCGCGAAATCCAGGAAGGTTTCCCCCTCTCGGGTGAGGGTTACCGAACGGGTATCTCGTTCGATGAGGCGGGTCCCGAGTTCCTCTTCGAGCCGCGAGACGAGCCGACTCAGCGCCGAGGGACTCAGGTGGATACGGGCGGCGGCATGGGCGAAATGCAGGGTTTCACAGAGGGCGACGAAGGCCGAAAGTTCATGAAAATCCATGGTTTATTATGCCGTTGAGTTGCGTAATACGCAATAGACTGGTGCAAAAGATTCGCTTTACGCACTAATTCGATTGCGGTATAAAAGAGATACCACACGGAATATTTATATGAGGAGATTATAATGAACTACTTTAATTCCATTCCCTGGCGCGAAGCGCTCATGCAGCTCGGCACCTGCCGGTTTATGGACCGCAATGAATTCAATGAAGGCACCGAAGCCCTCAAGGGCAAAAAAATCGTTATCGTCGGTTGCGGCGCCCAGGGCCTTAACCAGGGTTTGAATCTGCGCGATTCCGGGCTCGACGTCAGCTATGCGCTCCGAAAGGAAGCCATCGAGCAAAAACGCGCGAGTTGGAAGAACGCCACCGAGAACGGGTTCAAGGTCGGTACGTACGACGAGCTTATTCCCTCCGCGGACGTAGTGGGAAACCTCACTCCGGACAAGCAGCACTCCAACGTAATCGGCTCGGTAATGCCGCTCATGAAGAAAGGTTCCGCGCTCTGGTATAGCCACGGCTTCAATATCGTCGAGGAAGGCATGCAGATCCGTAAGGATATTACCGTGGTTATGATGGCTCCCAAGGGGCCGGGTTCGGAAGTCCGCGTGGAATATACCCGCGGGTTCGGCATTCCTACCCTGATCGCGGTTCACCCCGAAAACGACCCGGACAAGCGCGGGTGGGCCATCGCGAAGGCCCTGGCGGTCGGAACCGGCGGAAGCCGCGCCGGCGTGCTCGAGTCCAGCTTCGTCGCTGAAGTAAAGTCCGACCTCATGGGCGAGCAAACCATTCTCTGCGGCATGCTTCAGGCCGGAAGCCTTCTCTGCTTTGACAAGATGGTGGAGAAAGGGCTCGATAAGGGTTGGGCTTCCAAGTTCATTCAATACGGATGGGAAACCATAACCGAGGCCCTTAAGTGGGGCGGAATCACCGGAATGATGGACCGGCTTTCCAATCCCGCCAAGATCAAGGCGAACGCCCTTTCGCTGGAGCTCAAGAAAATCATGGGCCCCCTCTACAGAAAGCATCAGGACGATATCATTTCCGGCGAATTCTCCTCCACCATGATGAAGGACTGGGCCGCCGACGACAAAAACCTCCTGGCGTGGCGCGAGGCCACGGGCAAGACCGCCTTCGAGCAGACTCCCGCGGGAGCGGCGGAAATTACCGAGCAGGAGTACTTCGATAAGGGCATCCTGATGGTCGCGATGGTGAAGGCCGGAGTGGAACTCGCCTTCGAGACCATGACCGACGCGGGCATAAAGGCCGAAAGCGCCTATTACGAGTCGCTGCACGAAACCCCGCTTATCGCGAACCTTATCAGCCGCAAGAAGCTCTATGAGATGAACAAGGTTATCTCCGATACGGCGGAATATGGCTGCTATCTCTTCGATAACGCCTGTCGTCCCCTTCTCAAGGATTTCATGGCCAAGATCGATACCGACGTCATCGGCAAGGGCCTGTCTCTCAAGGACAATTCCGTGGGCAACCGCGAACTCGTCCGGGTTAACGACGAAATTCGGAATCATCCGGTGGAGAAGGTGGGAAAAACCCTTCGCGCGTACATGACCGCCATGAAGGAAGTGATCGCCTAAGCCTCTTCTATTCCGCCTGAACGCGGCCCGTAGCCCGATCGGCGAATCCGGTCGGGCTTTTTTGTCTTGACAGACGGATAACGGGGGAGAACAATTGATGTATCGTAAGGAAGGCCGATCATGTCCGATAATCCGAAAAGCGCCGAAATCGTGTATACGTTGGAGGAACGCTGCGTTGGCTGCAACAGGTGTATACGAAGCTGTCCCGTTTTTGGGGCTAACGTTTCCTTCGAGGAAGACGGCGTCTTTAAAGTGCGGGTCGATCAGGATAAGTGCATTCGCTGCGGGTCCTGTATCGATTCCTGCGCCCATGGTGCCCGGCTCTATCGAGACGATACGGAGCGGTTCTTTTCGGACCTCGCGGCGGGAATTCCCATATCGGCCGTGCTAGCCCCGGCGGCAAGGGTAAATTTCGGGGATTACCGGCGCTTGATCGGCGCCTTGAAGGGTTTGGGCGTGAGAATCGCCTATGACGTATCCTTTGGGGCGGATATTACCACGTGGGCCTATCTCAAGGCGATTGGCGAGCGCGGCCTCGATTCCGTAGTGGCCCAACCCTGTCCCGCGATCGTCAATTACGTGGAAAAATACAGAAACGAACTGATTCCCCGCTTGGCTCCCGTGCATAGCCCAACGCTTTGCGCCGCGATATACATGAAAAAATACGCGGGGTGCGACGACCGGATCGCCTTTATATCCCCCTGCCTGGGAAAATTCGACGAGTTCAACGACCCGAATACCAAGGGCGCCGTTTCGTATAACGTGACGTACGAAAAGCTCAAGGCCTGGTTCGATTCGAACGGCGTGGATTTGTCCAAGGCGGTCCCCGCCGACTTCGATAACCGAGACGCCTGGCTAGGCGCGATATATAGCCGTCCCGGGGGATTGAGGGAAAACGTAGAGCTACTGGTAGAAGACGCGTGGATTCGCCAGGTTGAAGGGCCTTCCCACGCGTATCCCTATCTCGACGAATACTCGCGCCGGCTCGCCAAGGGTAAAACAATGCCCTTACTCGTGGATATTTTAAATTGCGCCCACGGCTGCAATCGGGGAAGCGCGACCGGAAAGACCGTAACGATAGACGACGCGGACCTTACGCTGAATACAGAGAAGCGGATGCGGAAAGCGGGGCGGGGCGAGGGCGACGAAGGGCGGCAAAAGAGCCTGTTCGGGTATTTCGATGCCCATTTGAGGCTTGGGGACTTCACCAGGCAATATACGGCAAAGCCGGTCACGATAAAAACCCCGACGGAAACGGAATTGGGGCGAATCTTTTCAAGCATGAGAAAAGAGACGGAGACGGAAAAGAAGATCGACTGTTCCGCGTGCGGATACGAAACCTGCCGCGAAATGGCCGTCGCAATCTTTAACGGCATAAACGCCCGGGAGAATTGCATTCGGTTCAATCAGGCGGAAATACGGATCGAGGCCGAGAATATCCGTGACAAGGTCCATGAGATCGAGGAGCTTTCCGGCTACACGAATCGCGTCGTGGACGCCTTGGATATGGTCGCCGCCCTGGATCTGACGGTGACGCTGGACGGGGAGTTCTCGGGCGAGTTCACGAAAATCAGGGATTCCCTCGTGTTAATCCTCGGCGTTCTGAACGACACCCTACGGGACATAAAGAGCGGTACCGAGCAATTCGACGCGGGGGCGGCGCAAATTTCCGTCGCGAGCTCCGCCTTGGCGCGGGGCGCGACCGATCAAACGGTCGCCGTCGAAAAACTCAACGATTTAATCGTGACGCTGGGAGACCATACCCGTAAGAACGCGGAAAACGCGCAAAAGGCACGTCAGCTCACGGTCGATTCCAAAAAATCAGCCGAGGAAGGCAATGAAAGGATGAGGGCCCTGCTGGATTCCATGGGAGAGATATCGGAAGCGTCCCAGGGAATCACGAAGATACTGCATACGATCGAGGATATTGCCTTCCAAACGAGGATTCTCGCCTTGAACGCCGCGGTAGAAGCCGCGCGGGCCGGTAAATACGGCAAGGGCTTTTCGGTCGTGGCGGAAGAGGTGCGGAACCTGGCCGGGCGTTGCTCCGACGCGGCGCGGGAAAGCGGCGTTCTGATCGAAAACGCCGCTCAGCGGATCAGCGTCGGGACGGGTATCGCCGATTCCACCGCCGCCGTTTTAAGCCGCATCGGCAGCCTTTCGGCCGAAATCGCGGATATCGTGGACGGCATATCGTCGGCTTCCGACGGGCAATCGGCGGGATTCAGGGAAATCGAGGCAAACGTGCGGCAGGTTTCACAGGTCGTTCAGGACAACTCGGCCCTTTCCCATGAATGCGCGGCCACGAGCGAGGAACTTTCGGCACAGGCCAGTACCTTGCGCGCAAGCGTTGGCCGCTTCGTCCTGACCGAATCAAGCCACGCCCGTTACAGCGACAGCGAGCTCGAGGCAATGATCAAGTTGCTGGAGGAACGGGGGTTTTAGCGCGGTTCGCTTTCCGCGGGATTGGCCGGTATTCGCGTATTGCGTTCCCAAAATACCCCGTGGGCGTACCCTTGAATCGTTTTTTCCCCGTCCGCGCGCGCGAGGCGCTTTTCCGCCCAAACGCAATATTCTCCGTTGATTTCCGTTCCGCACCACAATCTGCCCAGTTTTTTTGCCGTAACGGACGTCGTGCCCGAGCCCAGGAAGGGGTCAAACACGACATCGCCCGGATTCGAGCTCGCGAGGATGAGCCTGGCAATCAGTTTTTCGGGCTTTTGCGTGGGATGATCGGTGTTTTCGGGCATGGACCAGTAGGGAATGGAAATATCGTCCCAGAAATTGGAGGGATGGGTAAGCCGATACCTGCCCCCGTCAGACTCTTCCCAATCCTTCGGCCTTCCGTCAGCGCGATAGGGGGCCAGCACCTTTCTTCTCAGCTTTACCGCGTCCACGTTGAATGTCCACGCGTTTCCCGCCGTGGCGAACCAGACGTCTTCCGAACAGTTTTTCCAGTTGCTCTTCGCGCCCCGGCCCTTTTCGCGCTGCCAGGTAATGCGGTTGCGCACGGTAAAATGCCGGGAAAGGGAAGCGTATATCGCGGGGGATGATTGCCAATCGCAACAGACGTAGACGCTCGCTTCGTCCTTCAAAATCGGCTTGAGCGCGGAGAACCAGGCGTCGGCCATAAGCGCGTACCGTTCAGGCGTCGTTTCGGTAAACGTATTGCCGTGGAAATTCTTGGTAAGGTTATAGGGCGGATCAAGGATGGCCAGGTCCGCGAATTTTCCGGGGAGTCGGGGCGCCAACTCGAGAAAATCGCCGTTAATCGTTTTTCCGAGGATTATTTCCGGGGTTAACGCGGAATCGGGCGCAGGGCGATAGACCTTTTCCCCGTAAAGGGACCGCTCCGCGTCCGTAACCGTAAGGGTTCGGTTACGGGGCGCTCGGTTCCGCTCCGACCTGTCGCTCAACGGAGGTTTTTCTTGAGCGCGGCGACTTGATCGGTCTTTTCCCAGGGGAATTGCTCCCGTCCAAAATGCCCGTACGAGGCGGTTGCCTGATAGATGGGCCTGCAGAGGTCGAGGGTTTTCACGATACCCGCCGGACTAAGGTCGAAGGTCGCCTGGATCGCTTCGGTGATATTCCGCTCGTCCACGGTACCGGTGCCGAAGGTGTCGACCATTATCGAAACCGGAAAGGGAACGCCGATCGCGTACGCGAGCTGTATTTCGCAGCGTTCGGCAAAGCCCGCGGCAACCACGTTTTTCGCGACGTAGCGGGCCATGTAGGCGGCGGAACGGTCGACCTTCGAGGGGTCCTTGCCGGAAAAGGCCCCGCCGCCGTGCCGGCCCATGCCGCCGTACGTATCGACGATGATTTTCCGCCCGGTAAGCCCGGTGTCGCCGAAGGGCCCTCCGATGACGAAACGTCCGGTGGGATTAATAAAGAACCGGGTATTTTTGTCGAGGAGTCCCGTGGGCTCCAGGACGGGCTTGATAAGCTGGTCAATGACCGTTTCGGTAATGGTGGCGTGGGAGATATCGGGATCGTGCTGGTGTGAAACCACGACCGTATCGATCCTGACGGGCTTGTGCCCCTCGTATTCGACGGTAACCTGGCTTTTCGCGTCGGGCCGAAGCCAGGGGATGATTCGCGCCTTTCTCATTTCCGCCGCCCGGTGCAGGATCGAGTGAGAGTACATGATGGGGGCCGGCATCAGTTCCGGCGTTTCGGTGCAGGCAAAGCCGAACATCATTCCCTGATCGCCGGCGCCCTGCATGCCCTGGTATTCGGATAGCCCCGTACCCGCCACGCCCTGATTGATATCGGGCGATTGGGCGTGGATCATGTCCAGGACGGCCATGGAATCGCAGTCCAGGCCGTAATCCGAATCGGTGTACCCGATTTCCCTGGCGATCTTTCGGGCTACGTCCTGCACGTCGACGTACGTATTGGTGGTAATTTCCCCGCCGACCAGGACGAGAGCCGTGGAGGCGAAGGTTTCGCAGGCGACATGGCTCGCGGGATCGTCGCGCAAGCACGCGTCCAAAATCGCGTCGGATATCTGGTCGCAGAGTTTATCAGGGTGACCTTCACCCACGGATTCTGAGGTAAAAAGATGGCGGGTCGAATTCATTGTTTGGGTCTCCCTTGAATTGCGTATTGATTCATATTAACCTTAAATATAAACGAAACATGTCGGAAAGGCCAGAAGGCCCGTTTCGACGAACTGAAGGAGCGGTTTATGGCACTCTACAAGGCGTATCCCAAAAAGGGAAAAACCTGCAAGGTAACCTTCGAATTGCCCGAAGAAGCGACGCGGGGCGTATCCTCCGTTACGCTAGTCGGGGATTTCAACGATTGGGACCAAGGTAAAGACGTTCTTAAGCAAAATAAGGAAGGCCTTTTTTCCCTGACCTTAACCCTTGAACAAGGCAGGGAATACCAATTTCGCTACCTTATGGACGGCTCACGCTGGGAGAATGACTGGAGCGCCGATAAATACGCGGCCTCAAGCTTCGGTAATTGCGACAATTCGGTGGTTATCGTTTAACCCTACTCCGCCATTGCGTAGCCGTCTTCCAGGATGGCTACCTTTCCTAATAGTCCCGCGGACACGCGCACCTTTTTCGAAGAATCGATAAAGACCGCCTCAACCCCGTCCATGGAATTGACGAGCCGCATCCCCTTGTCCAATCCCAATAAAAAGGTCGTCGTGGAGAGCGCGTCCGCGTCGATGGATCGGGCGGTGACGATGGATACCGATAGCAATCCGTTTTCGGCCGGGAAGCCCGTGAAGGGGTCGAGAATGTGGTGGTACCGCCGCCCGTTCTCGATAAAGAATCGCTCGTATACTCCCGACGTAACGACGGCGCTATCGTTGATTTCCATGCTGAGGACAGAGCCCCCTTGTTCCGTTTCCGGGTTTCGTATTCCGATTTTCCAGGGCTTGCCGGGGGCTTTTTCTCCCACCGCGAGGATATTTCCCCCCAAATCCACGATGGCCCGCTTGATGCCGCGCTTTTTTATGATACGGGCAGCCTCGTCGGCGGCATATCCCTTCGCGATGGCACCCAAATCAAGTTTCATCCCGGGTTCTTCCAGATACACGGTTCCCGCGGTTCGGTCGATGCGAACCTTTTTCCAGTCTATCAGTCTCACGGCGGCGCGAAGTGCGTCGGATGAGGGAACCGCGGCGTACTCCGTGCCGATATTCCACGTTTTTACGAGGGGTCCCACGGTAGGATCGAGTTTCCCGCCGGATATTTCCGCGAAACGAAGCCCTTCATCGAGGATTTCCAGGGTTTCCGGCTCTGCCTTGACGGGGCGAATCCCCGCGCCGGCGTTTATGGCCGCGAGGTTGGTATCGTCTCGATTGGCGCTGAGTATGTCTTCAAGGCGCCTGAGCCGCGCGAAGATCTCGTTATATATGGCATCGGTCCCCTTTTCGTAGAGATTGACCGTGCAAACCGTTCCCAGCACGAATTCTGTCCGCGGCTCGGCCGGTTTCGCGCACGAGGAAAGGACGGGCAAGGCGATAAGAAGGGGTAAAAGGGCGGATAATGGGCGTTTCATGGTATGCATACTATATCGATGCGGGCGAGTTATTTAAAGAGCGCGCTTCTTCTTCCGCTTTTCTTGGTAGAGGTTGATATCGCTTTCTTCTATGATCGATTCAAAGGACTTTACCCGTTCGCCGGGCGCGTTGAACACGAAGCCCCAACTCGCGGACAGGGTCCAGGGGTGGTTCTTTTTTTCGTTGAAGCTTGCCAACTGGGCCTTTACGCGCTGCAAGGCGCCGTCCAGGGCTTCCCGAGATATGTCGGTCATGATTATCACGAACTCGTCGCCCCCGTAACGGACCAACAAATCGTTCTCCCTGAACGTTCGCCTGAAAATCTCGGCAAGGGATTTAATGGCGGCGTCCCCCTCCTTATGCCCCCAGCTATCGTTTATGGTTTTAAGCCCGTCCATGTCCACGAAGATGATGCAGCTCGATTTACCCGCGGCCAAGGCCCGGTCAAACAGGTCTTTTCCCCGCCCGTAAAGCGCGCGACGGTTAAAAAGCCCGGTAAATTCGTCTATCTGGGATATCCGGGACAGGGTATCGTTATTCCGGGTCAGTTTCCTGATGTGGGCCGACAGCTCGTCGTTCGTGACGGCCGCCTCGATAATGTGCGAAAGGCTTTCTTGCACCAAGGAATACTGGTCGTATTGGGAATCGGAAATGGCCATGGTGAGATAGCCAAAGGTCGCGTTGTTATGGGCGAGGCAAAAAACCATTATGGGGTCGGTGGTGGCGTCTATGCCTTCCATCAAAAGCCTTTTTATCTCCATGGTCCGATAGTTTCCCTCTGGGATGTCCAGGCGGGATCTGCGGCGGTAATCGATGCGAACCTCGCCCAGTTCCGGATTATAGGGGCTTATCAAAACGAGTTGCGCCCGGTCTACGCCCAGCGAGGTAATGTTCGCGCCGATCCCGACCAGGCTCGTGTGGAGGGATATCTTTTCGGCGAGAAGCGTCTGGCCGTTTTTGTAAAAATTTAACGCTCCTAAGTCGCGTTGGTGCATTCTCTTGAAGGCGTCGATATTGGATTGCACGATTCTCCTGAAGGCGTCTATGAACAGGGCGTTCAGGAAGGTTTGGTCCTCGGCGTTCGGGTGGGTAACGAGGGAGATGGTCCACTGCATAGTAAAAGCGTCCAGGATTACCGAGGGCAATTCGCCGACGCTCCGTTGGTTCTGAATCGTCTCGTCAATGAATAAGCGGAAGGGTTCCGGGTTTCGGGAGGAGACGCAGCGATCCACGATCTTTCGAAGGTCGTGCTGCAGCGCCGCGGCCTTTCGCAGCTGTTCGTCGTCCTCTACGCGGTCGTCCGGAGGGGTAAACCCGTCGGCCCGGGTTAGCTCTGCCTCGTTCCACTGGGAACAGCCGCAAGAGGTGCGATGAACGAACCGGGCCGGCAGGAGCATTTGCTCGGGTTCGTACGAGGTGGTTCCCTCCGCGTCGGACCGTATGCGGGCGAGCAGGTGCAATACCATGGAGCTCAGGGGGAAGGCGATGGTCGAAACGCCGCAGGGCAGCACGGTCGTGCTGTCGATCTCGTCGAAGGATACTACGGCAATGTCTTGGGGAACCGCGATTCCGTTGTTCTGCAGTTCCGTTATCGCGGCCGTCGCCGTTTGGTCGTTCATGCAGATCAGGATTTCGGGCGAATCGCCTTCCTGGTTCAGGATTTCATGGGCCGCGGCCTTGCCCGACTCGGGGGAGTAGTCGCCGGAGAATACGCTTTCCTGACGAAGCGATATCCCGTGATCGCGCAGGCGACGCTCAATGTCGCCGAGCCGTTTCCGGCTTATCGTGCCTTCCCCGTCCGGGCCGAGGAGCACCGCGAAGCGGCGATAGCCGTGATAGTCGGTCAGGTGGTCGATCATCCGCTCCAGGGCCTTGGTTTCGTCGCAGTCGATACCGTAATGGCCCTCAAGTAAATAAAAAAGCGTGTATACCGGTATGTTCCCCAGTCGTTCCAGGACGGCCATGGTAGCCGAGCGGGGATTGTAGGGGGAGACGGAATGGGGAAGCACGATGAGGGCATCGATTATTCCGGGATCGGGCAGCGAATAAATCCATGAAAAGTTACCGCTGGTACGGTCCCGGTCGAGCTGTCCGCCGAAATAGAAAACGAGCTTAATCCCGAGCTCCGCGGACGATGCCAAGAGCTCGGAGATCACGCGATGATTGAAATACCCGCTTACGGAATCGAGGAGGACGCCGACCGCGATTCGGTCATTCTTTTTGCCGTAATCCATCGGGTCCTCCTTTTTATGGTACTTAGTATCGAAGCAAGGCCCTTATTTTACAAACCGGATACGCAATTCATCAAGCTGTTTTTGGTCAACCTCGCTCGGGCATTCGTCCATGGGGCTTTGGGCGAAACTGTTTTTCGGGAAGGCGATTACTTCCTTAATGGACGTTTCCCCTGCCATGAGCATGACCAGCCGGTCAAGCCCGGGCGCGATTCCGCCGTGGGGCGGGGCCCCGTACTTAAACGCCTCGGTGAGGAATCCGAACTTTTTCTGGCCTTCTTCCTCGTTAAACCCGACGATCTTGAAGATACGCTTCTGAAGCTCTGGGTCATGGATACGAATGGAGCCGGAAGCGAGTTCGTACCCGTTCAGCACGAGGTCGTAGAGGTCGCCCTTCACGCTGCCCGGATCGGACTCAAGCGTGTCGTGGTATTTGTCCTGGGGCCAGGTGAACATGTGGTGCGCCGTATCCCATTTCGACTCTTCCTCGTTCCATTCGAACATGGGGAAGTCGACGATCCAGGCGAACTCGAACCTACCTTCCTCGCAGAGGCCCAGGTCTTTGCCGAGCCGGGTCCGGACCGCGCCCAGGGCGGTACAGGCCGTTTTGGCCTTGGCGTCGGCCACGAAGAGGAGGAGGTCGCCTTTTTTTGCCCCAAGCAGGGCGCACACGTCGGCCGATTTGCCTTCGAAGAATTTGGAAACGCCGCCTTCCAGGACGGGCGAATCCCCGGCGCCGCCTACCTTCATCCAGCCGAGTCCTTTCGCCTTGTAGATTTTCGCGGTTCCCTCGAGGTCCTCGATCATCTTGCGGCTGTATTTTTCGGCCATGCCGGGAACGACCAGGGCTTTTACCGCGCCTCCCGCGGCGAGGGCGTCCTTAAACGCCTGGAACGTGCCCATGTCGGCGAGCGGGGCCCCGTTTCGCATTTCCATGCCGAACCGAAGCTCCGGCTTGTCGGAGCCGTAAAGGTCGATCGCGTCGTCGTAGGAAATGCGGCGGAAGGTCGGGGGAAGCTCGACGTTCATGGTCTTGCGGAAGATATGGCCCATCATTCCCTCGATGAGGGCGAGGATATCGTCGCGGGAGACGAAGCTCATCTCGAGGTCGATTTGGGTGAACTCGGGTTGGCGGTCGCCCCGCGCGTCCTCGTCGCGATAGCAGCGCGCGATTTGGAAATAGCGATCGAAGCCCGAGACCATGAGAATTTGCTTGTACAGCTGGGGCGATTGGGGAAGGGCGTAAAACTGGCCCGGATACAGGCGGGAGGGGACAAGGTAATCCCGGGCGCCCTCGGGAGTGGACTTGATAAAGGTGGGCGTCTCGATTTCGAGGAAGTTCCGTTCCGTCAGGTATTCGCGGGTCGCGAAGGTTACCTTGGAGCGCAGCTCAAGGTGCTTGCGCATGGAATCGGAACGGAGGTCGAGATACCGGTACTTAAGCCGGAGTTCCTCGCTGGCGTTGGTCTTTTCGTCGATCATGAACGGGAGCGTATCCGATTCGGAGAGAACGGTTATCTTCTTGGCGACGACCTCTACCGCACCGGTCCCCATGTCGGCGTTTACCATGCTGTCGGGTCGGGCACGGACCACGCCCTCGATGGCCACGCAGTATTCCATTTTAAGCTCCGCGGCGACGGGCGCGAGTTCGGCGGGCGAGTCGGCGTCTACCACGACCTGGGTCAGGCCGTAGCGATCGCGCAGGTTGATAAAAGAAATGCCGCCGTGATCGCGTTTGCGGTGCACCCATCCGTTCAATATTACGGTTTTACCCGTATCGTCAGCGCGGAGCTCCCCGCAGGTGACGGTCCGTTTCATGTTTTCCATAGCCGACAGTATAGCCACAACCCCCGGCGAATGGCAAGAATCCGATCGGTTTGGAAGCGAATACGGATTGGGCCGCGGGAATACGGGACGGCCCGAGGCCTAAAAAGCGGCCATGATCGAGAAGAAATGAAGGATGGTGCCGCCTAAAACGAACAAATGCCATACCGGATGCGTCCATCGAATCCTTTTCAGGGCATATACGACCGCGCCCGCGGTGTACACGATGCCGCCGCCCAAGAGAAGGGCCCAACTTTCGTTGGATATCGCGGCCTTGAGGGGATTCGCGGCGAATATGATGATCCAGCCCATGAGAATATAGGTAAAGAGCGAAGCGACGCGAAGCTTGCTGCCAAAAACCGCGTATAGGGAAATACCCACCGCCGCAAGGCCCCAAATTATGCCGAATACCCACCAGCCGACGCTTGGGCGAAGGACGGTAAGGCAATACGCGGTATAGGTTCCGGCGATCAGGACGTAGATGCTTGAATGGTCGAGCCGTTCGAAAACCGTATAGGCCTTGGTCTTTTTAAGGGCGTGGTACAGGGTGCTCATTAAATAGAGAAAAATCATTGAAAAACCGAAAATACTGAAAGCGGTGACGAAATAGGCGGTTTGTCCCCGGGGCGCGTGGCTCGCGGCCCGTACGATGAGGACGACGGTTCCCGCTATGGCGAGCAATACGCCGAGGCCGTGGGTGACGGCATTGGCGATCTCTTCTCCGAGACGATAGGTTTTACTGTTTTGGTTCATGCTAGAAAAGACCGGGCCGCGGCCGGATGGGTTGCACGGCCCGGAGCATTTATTTCCGCGGTCGGCGGAATTCGTACAGGAGCACGCCGGCGGCGACCGAGACGTTCAGGCTATCGAGCTTTCCCGCCGTCGGGATGGAGACGATCCGGTCGCATTTTTCCCTGAGAAGCCTGGCGATGCCCGTTCCCTCGCTGCCCATCACGATGGCCGCTTTCGGCGAAAGCTCGATTTCGGGGGCAGAGACGCCTCCCGCATCGGCCCCGTATATCCAGAAGCCCGCTTCCTTGAGCCGTTCCACCGCCCGAACCAGGTTATTCGTAAGCGAGATATTGACCCATGAGGAGGCTCCCGCGCTGGTCCTTGAGATTACCTCGAAATCCGTCGCGCTCCTGTTCTCGGGCAATACCACGAGATCGACGGAAAACTGATCCGCGCTTCGGATTATGGCCCCCACGTTGTGGGGATCGGTAATGGAGTCTAAGATCAATACCAAGGCCCGGTCTTTTTCGGCCAGGGCGGCCACGCTTTCGTCAAAACCGGCCTTTGCGGGCTGTTCCTCGTTGGCTTTCTCTAGCACGACGCCGCGATGGTCCCGGGCCGTTGGGGGAAGGGCCCCAACCAGGCGATTCAGCTCGCTTTCGTCCGCCTGCCGGCAGGGAACGCCGATTTTTCCCGCCGTCTCAATCATCTTTTTGACCCGCGGCCCTGGCTTGGTATGCACGAGGGTAACGCCGCCGAGTCCTTTCCCCTTTTTACCCTTGTCGGGGGAGCCCAGGGCGCGCAACTCCTCTTCGATGGCATGAAAGCCGGTAATTATTCTCATATCTCGTACGTTTCCCCGTATTTAACGATTTGCACGTTGGGAAAGCCATTCGTTTCAAGGTGATCGCGGAATACGACCTGAACGTCCGGCTCCCCGTGAACGAGAAATATCTTTTGCAGACCCGATGCGTCGAGGGCTTGGAGCCATTTGGTGGCTTCGTCGTAGTCGGCATGGGCGCTGAAGGCGTTTATTTGGGATATTTCGGCCCGTACGGCATGCCATTCACCGAGAATCTTCACCTCAAGCTCCCGGTTTTGCAGGCGGCGCCCCAGGGTATGCTCGGCCATATAGCCGACGATGAGTATTTGGTTTCTCGGATCGCCCACGTTGTTCGCGAGATGGTGTATCACGCGGCCCGCCTCGCACATGCCGTCCGCGCTTATGATGATCATGGGCTCCTCTTTATCGTTGAGGGACTTCGATTCCTCGACGCTGGTGACGAAGCGAAGCTGGTTGAAGCCGAAGGGGTTTTTGTGGTGCTTGATAAAGGCCTCATGGGTTTCCTGATCGTAGCATTCCGGATGAACCTGGAAGATGCTGGTGGCGTTCACGGCCATGGGCGAGTCTACGTAAATGGGGATGGGCGGAATGGCCCTTCGGTCCACGAGCTCATGGAAGTAATATACCAGTTCTTGGGTTCTCTCGATGGCGAAGGCGGGAATGATGATTTTTCCGTTTGCCTTGTAGGCCTTGTTCGCGATCTCGGCGAGCTTATTCAGCGCGTCGTCGTTGCTCTCATGGAGCCGGTCGCCGTAGGTGCTTTCGAGGACGATATAGTCCACCGGCGGGATGATCGCCGGGTCGCGGATAATCGCCTTGTTTTTGCGGCCAAGATCGCCGGTATAGGCGATCTTTACCGTGTGGCCGTCCGAGTCGGTAACCGTGAGTATCGCCATTGCCGAGCCGAGAATATGGCCCGCGTCGAAAAATTCGAGCTTAACCTGCGGGATAATGAATACGGGTCGGTTATAGGATACCGTGACGATCTGGTTCGTGGTGGCGATCGCGTCGGTTTCGGTAAAGAGCGGCTTCCAATCGAATTTTTCCTTTTTTTTTGCCGCCTGTTTGGCAAGATACTCGGCGTCGCGGGCCTGAATGCGCGCGGAATCCATCATAATGATATTCGCGAGGTCGCGGGTCGCGGGCGTGGCGTAGATATTGCCGTTGTAGCCGTTAATTCCGAGCATGGGCAGTAGGCCGCAATGGTCGTAATGGGCGTGAGTGAGGACGACGGCCTCAAGCTTGTCGGCGGGTACCTCGAATTGCCGGTTTTTCCGGTCCGCCTCGGCCCTTCGGCCCTGAAAGGCGCCGCAGTCGATAAGGACGATATGCCCGTCGACATCCAGTACGTGTTTTGATCCGGTAACCTCTTCGGCGGCGCCGAGGGAATATAGCGATATGCTCATGAAAAAATCATAAGCCGAACCGACGCTGTTCTGCAACCCGAATCCTATGGTATAATACCGTTTCACGAGGTGGCCATTGTATACGAGAGAGATACGCCCCGCCCCCGACGCGCCGGTCCAGGATGGAATTCCCGATTTCGGCACGTTTTCCGGGCCCTTCGGCAAAATGGACATTCGCGGCATGCGCCGCCCGTTTGGGGACATTCCCTTTCCGGTTTTCTTCACGAATCGCCGGGTTATGGAAACCGTCCGGTTCATGTTTTGCGACGAGGCGAATATCGGCGAAATCGAGCTTTTCAACGCGGGGTACTTTTCCTTCCTGGAAACCACGCTCTGGAACCGCGTTACCAAGCGCCGCATAGCCTATCGGCAATTCCTCGTTCCGGGGTTGCGCCAACTCGGCCGTAGTTTCAAAAACGGCATACAATCGTGCAGGACGGCCCGTCGGTTTATTAGGATTCACTCGAGGTTGCTGAAACGGCACATTCACGCCGATTTTGACTTTTTGGGTTCCGGGTCACGCCCTCCCTGCCACGGCCGCCTGGAGATGAACCTGGAGCATCCTTCGTCCGCGGATATGTCCTCGGTCCTTCCGTACGGGGTAAAGCGCCGGTGCGTGGCTTCCTACCAGTTGACGGCCCCGCTCCACGGTTGGATCGGTACCGGGTACGAGGACTATCGGATACCCGAGGGGGCCGGCGTCGGGTTTTACGAGGTTCGTAAGGCCTATCTCACCAGCCGCACGAAAATTAACCGCCTCACCGGGATGGGGCATCTGGACGGGAAAATCGTTTCGTTTCAACTGGGAAATTCCGTTAATCACGACGATTATCGGTATAATGATAATGTGTTGTTTATCGAGGGAAAGGCCTGGCCCCTTCCCCCGGTGAAAATCACCCGGCCCTTCGGTATCGGCGGCGAGTGGGTGATTCAAGACACGGAAAACATGGTCGATCTGGTGTTCTCGCCCCTTTCGGATAACGCGAGGAAACTGAGCGCCTTTATCTTTCGCACCGATTATCATACGGTGTACGGGACGTTCGAGGGCATGTTACGCACCGGAGACGACGAAAAAATCATGGTGAAGGGTTTTCCCGGGATAGGAAAAAAAATATTGCTACGGGTTTAAGGATAAAAAAATGGCCACGAATAATCCTGCGGAGGGGGGGATTCTTCCCACCGTTACAGAAAAAGAACTTCATGAGATGAACCGCCTCATGGCGGATCGTCAATACCGGATAAAACTGCCCGGAAATCCCCTCCGGCCCGACCGTACCGACAAGGTAAATCCCGAATTTGTCCTTTATAGCCTCAATGATTTTCTCGGGCATATCCAAAACTGCGTGGCCGCGACCCGGAAAATGATTCCCTATTCCGAAAACAGCTCGTTCAATACGCGATTCGCGTCTTCCGACCGGCTTACCTGGCGGCTTCTGAAGCTTACCGCGGACGTGGACCTCAGGTCCCTGAGCGGTCAGCTCCGTTCCCTGCAGGTACAGGCCCATGAACTCTCGGTTTCGCAGCTCGTGCCGTTTACGAAGGAACTATTCCGGTTTTTGATCCGCGCCTACTACCTTGGGGCGAATAACGTTGCGCGCCATTATCGGCACGCGTATTCCTGGATTCTGCGCGAATTGGTTCCCGCGGACTCCGAGGCCCTGAAAAACGACACGCTCACCGCCATCGACGAATGGCAGTACGTCTTTTCTACGGTCATTCCCGGCATGTATCCCCTGGTGCTCCGCATGTGCTCCCCGATTACGCTTCCCCTGAACAAGCTCTTCTATTCCAACGGCTCAAAGGTCCTTGCCTGGCTCGATATGTCTCCCGACGAGGTCCTG
Organism: Spirochaetota bacterium; assembly: GCA_023443865.1. Lineage (GTDB taxonomy): Bacteria > Spirochaetota > Spirochaetia > Treponematales > Treponemataceae > Teretinema. Next base: position 102,223 of record JAEZST010000015.1, read on the forward strand.
ATCCAATCGGGACAAACGCAGGATTTTTCGTCCGACTCCGACCCGAAAGCGCCGCCCGAACCGGAGGCGTCGGAAGAGGAATCCGCCCTGGACGAGGACGTCGTGGAGGGCCTTGAGCTTCTGGAGACGCTCTTTCCCGAGGCGGGCTGGACGGCGCTGGAGGGTATGCCGGACATGTGCCCTTATTTTCAGCCGATTTTGCACGTTCCCGACGCCTTCGTTCAGCTATCGCCGGACAATCCGCTGCATCAGACCATGATCCTCTTTTGGATTCTCCGGGAATTTTTCCAAGGCATGCGGCATATCGTTTTCGAGCCGCAGTCGCCGGATAACGCCTTTGACGAGGCGGTCGACGTGTCGCAAATCCTTGAGGACTGGGTGCTCTATCAGGAAGCGGTCTTCGACAAGGAATTCAGCACCGACCTAAAGTCGTATACCCACCAGATTTATACGCAGCCCGATTTCAACAAGACGCCCTACGGCCGAAAGCTGCTCTCTAACCTCTATTCAACGATAAAGGCCATGTTCTTGCCGTATTTTGACATTCGGATGTACGGTACCACGAAAACCTCAAAAGACGACCGATTGCCCTCATTCCACCTGCGCGTGAAGCAGCTGTACCGGGTCATGTCGCGTTTATGCGCCGAGTTCGACGCGGTCGCGCCGGGAACGGACTTGAACGGGACCGCGAGCGTGCCGGGAATAGCGAATCCCTGGGAACCGTACCGCTTTGAGATTCCCAACGTCGTTTCGAAGCGGCTTGAGGCGCTGTACGGCGGCAAAACCTCGCGGCTGAGGACAAACGCCTTTTTGATTAAAAAGAGTTTCGCGATTCTCGCGGTATTGAATTGGTGGATCAACGACAAGGACAGTTACGCGTACCGCTTCGCCCCCGAATACCTGTATCGGGTGGTAGAACCGGGCAGCCCGGTTCCCGCGTTCGGGGTTAACTCCCGCAGCGATACTGACGCGCTTTTCGCGCGCGTGGTTCGTCAGCGGCTTTCCCTATAGGCCGACGGCTCCGACTTTCATCGGGCCGTCGCGCGTCCCATGCTATAGCTGCTTTCCCGTTTTTATTTTTTCGTTGAACCGTTCCAGGGCCTTGCCCTCAAGGCCCGAGGGCGAGCCGTCGAGGAGCCGGCGCAGGGCGGCCATTTCCTCGCTCGAGAAGTTGACGCCTCCCTTTTGGTGGCGCTCGAACGACGCCGTCGCGAGGGGCGCGACTTTTCTGCATATATCGAGCATGACCTCCGCGTAGGCGCGAATCTCCTTTTGCGCGTGGGAATCGCACCGTAAGCGGAGGAAATGGAAGAGGTTATGCAAGTCGATCTGCCAGTACCATTCGGTATAGGCGGAAAGGGGCAGGTTGATCCGGGCGAGCTCCCGTGCGATATTCGATTCAATTAAGCCTTCGTATTCCGCGAAAGCCGATTCTTGGGCCGATTTCATGGCTTCGCGGACCCGCTCGACGGTCTCGACGGCTACCGCTTCTTCCGACCGGCCCTGCTTGTTGTCGGCGCTTTGAAACGCGACGTCTTCCGGCGCGGGAACGTAACATTCGTTCCTCATTATCGAATAGCGGCCGGAAATTTCGTTCACGCGGGCCGTCCGGTGGCGAATCCACTGCCGCGCCACGAAAATGGGGAGCTTGACGTGAAAGGTCAGAATAACCTGCTCGAAGGGAGAGGTGTGCTGGTGACGGAGAAGATAGTCGATAAGGGCGCCGTCTTCCCGGACCGTTTTCGTTCCTTCCCCGTAGGATACCCGCGCCGATTGAACGATACGCGAATCGCCGCCCATATAATCGACCAGCCGCACGAAACCCTTATCGAGTACCGGTATTTCCCTGTCGAGGATAGCCTCTGCTTCCTGAATAATACAATGTGCCATGGCAAAGAGTATATCGCGGCATAAACGCGTTGTACAGCTCGGCGGGAAGGCTCCGCTATTGACATGCTGAACCGTTTCACGCTATTGTTAGTAGCACTTTGGAGCGGTGTCCGAGCGGTTTAAGGAGGCGGTCTTGAAAACCGTTGTGCCGAAAGGTACCGGGGGTTCGAATCCCCCCTGCTCCGGTTTACAACCGGGACAACCGTACTGAATTGCGTCTTTTGGAGCGGTGCGAGAGAGGCCGAATCGGGCTCCCTGCTAAGGAGTTGTGCCCCAAAAGGGTACCGGGGGTTCGAATCCCCCCTGCTCCGGATTGACAGTTAGCCTGTCACCATTTTTGAGACTATAGCTCAGCTGGATAGAGCGTCAGATTGCGGATCTGAAGGCCGGTGGTTCGAACCCACTTAGTCTCATAGGCTGTCTTACGGGGCAGCCTTTTTTGACGCGAAGACCTTCGGGTCGATTGGAGAGATGCGAGAGCGGCTGAATCGGGCGGTCTCGAAAACCGTTGTGCCGAAAGGTACCGGGGGTTCGAATCCCCCTCTCTCCGGCACACCTTTTGATTTGGAAGACGCTAGGGATTCGAACCGAAGCCCTCGCCGACCGAATGGGAGGGTGAGGCGGCCGGAGCCGCCGCAAGAGGGCGCAGTCATGATCCGGGCTACGGTTCGGGGCTTGAAAGCTTTCCCTTTCTCCGGGTTGCGTTTCTTTATTGGAGAGATGTCCGAGTGGTCGAAGGTGCACGCTTGGAAGGCGTGTGTGCTCGAGAGAGTACCGAGGGTTCGAATCCCTCTCTCTCCGCTATTTAATGCGGATTTTTCCCGTTAGTCCCGAGGGATTCGAACCGAAGCCCCGCCGACCGAACGGGAGGACAAGGCGGCTGGAGCCGCCGGCAGGGGCGTAGGCGGGTTGATCGCGAGGCCAGGACGGCCGAGCGTGAAACCGAATCCCTCTCTCTCCGCTATTTCTTACGGAACGTTTGCGGTTCATTCGAACCGGGGACCTTTCCGAATAGCCCAGGTCCTATGCAAGGCATCGTTGCCGGACTCCGCCAGGTCCGGAAGGAAGCAACGGCAGGCAGCGTATGACTGTGCCGTAGTGTACCTGGGCTGCTCGGAAGGGTTTTTTTTTGCCCAACACCGTCCCCATAACCCCCCGCGCCGTGATAAGCTCAACCCGTGACTTTTTTACTCGCGGGCATTAACGCCAAATTCATTCAATCCAACCTCGCCATCCGGCTTATCCGCGCCTATGCCGATCGTTTCTCCCGCCGCGTGAGAGACGGGGACGCGCGGGTGCGAATCGCGGAGTGGAACGTAAATACGCAAACCGACGCGATCGTACGGGGCATTTACGAGCACGGGGCAGACGCGGTTATTTTTTCAACGTATATCTGGAATCGGGAGACCGTTATCCGCGCGGCGGAGGACTTGCGCGCGATCGATCCCGATTTGATCATCGGGGCCGGTGGGCCCGAGGTTTCGTACCGACCGGAGCGGGCCTTTACCGATTGCCCCTCCCTCGATTTTATCATTATTGGCGAAGGGGAGCGTACGTTCTCCGAGCTCGCAGACCGAATGGCCGATCGGGGAACGTCTACGGGCGGGGTTACCCGGGAAGGAGCCTTCGAGGCGTTGGCGGCGACGGCCGGCATCGCGTTTCGGACCCGAACGGGGGGAATACAACGGACCGAAAGCAGGCCCCTGGCGGAGGATCTCGGCGAGATTCCCTTCCCCTACGGCTTTCCGGACGACGCGCTTGACCCCGCGAACCGCATAGTATATTACGAATCCAGCAGGGGTTGCCCCTATTCCTGCGCGTATTGCCTTTCTTCCATAGAGCGTTCGGTTCGGTTTTATCCCTTGGAACGCGTTTTTTCCGATCTCGATTACTTTCTGGACCGTCGCTGGCCCCTGGTGAAATTCGTTGACCGTACCTTTAACGTCAATCCGCCCCGCTATCGCGCGATATGGGACCATATACGGGAGCGGTATAACGGGGTAACGCGGTTTCATTTCGAGATCGCGGCGGATATGCTCGGGAGCGAGGATTTTTCACTTCTGGAACGGATGCCGGAGGGATCCATTCAGTTTGAGGTCGGGATACAAAGCGCGAATCCCGATACCCTTCGCGCGGTGCGTCGCGTAACCGACCTTCGCCGCCTGGCGGATAACCTGCGCAGCCTTCCCCCCGCCATTCATTCGCACGTGGACCTTATCGCGGGCCTGCCGCACGAGGACCTGGAATCGTTCGGGCGTTCCTTCGACTACGCCTTCGCCCTGTCCGCGGACGTGGTTCAGCTCGGTTTTTTGAAAGTACTCGAGGGAACGGAAATGGAACGTATCGCGCTTGAGAATCGGGGGTATAAATGGTCCCCGTATCCGCCCTATGAAATTCTCCGCACCTCGGATATTGACTACCCGGGGCTGCTGCTGCTCAAGGACGTTGAACATGTTGTGGATAACCTGTGGAATTCCGGCGTATTCACCCGCGCTTTGCGGTATTTAACCGAACGCCAGGCTTCCGCATTCGCCTTTTTCAGGGAATTATCGGGGTTTATCAGGGCATGGTTTCCCGACGGCGATTTGTTTTTACCGCGGCGTCATTGGGATACGTTTTCCTGCCTTGCGGGCTATATCGCTACAACGGGATTCCCAGAGGCCCTGGAATGGCTTAAATTCGATTTTTTCATGCAGGTAAAGCCCGGAAGGCTCCCCGATTGGATAGTACGGAACCATTCAAAGGACGCGCACGATTCGGCCCTAGAATCGACGGGCTTTTTGGAGCGGTGCGGCGGCGTTCGCCGGATAGCCTACGCCCGTAGCGAATTCGAGATATTCGATTTCGGGGACGGAACGGGACCGGCGGGCTATCTATTCACCTATCCCTCTCCGGAAGAAAGAAGTTCCGGCACCCATTTCGCGAAAATACCGTATAATGGACGCTAAGGACCGAGGAGGAAACCATGGACGCCGCGATTATTAACCCCTTTTTAAATGCCGCGATTGGCGTTTTCGAGAATATGTTCGGGATATCGCCCCAACCCGGCGCGCCATACCTCATGGAGGGCGAAATAAACCATCGATGGGATACGTCGGGCGTTCTCGGCATTACGGGCGACTATCACGGGTTGGTGGGCTTTCGCCTTTCCCGTATCCTCGGAGACAAAATGCTCCAGAAAACCGGCATTAAAACGGAGTCCGAAAGCGAGCGGGAGGAGACGGTCTACGGCATGGTCGGCGAGTTGACGAATATCATTTCTGGAAACGCTTCTTCCGCCATCGATCACGCCTCGATCGATATTTCGCCTCCCCTGGTGATTCGGGGCGAACACCATCAAATAACCTGGCCGAAGGGCATTCCGGTGATCGCCATTCCCTTCGCCTCTCCCCTGGGTCCCTTTGAGGTAGACGTTTGCATGATTAAGCGGAAATAATTTCGGTATTTCCAGCCCGGTTTCCCGGGCAAAAAAGCGCCCCGCGGTATTATACTTATGGAAAACCCCGGGGGGGCTCAATGTTAAAATTCGCCAAATCGCTTCGCTTCAGGTTCTATTCCCTTTCAATCGTATTTCTCGCGGGCCTCGCGTGTATGATCTCCTACGTGACCGTTCGGTCCATGGTTTCGACCGTTACCGAAATATCGGCCGAGAACGGGCTTCCGATCGTGGAAAAGGTGGCGGAAGGAATCGACGCGGAGCGATTCAAGGATTTTGCGGCGACTTTGGACATGACGAACCCCTGGTTCCTCGAGATACAGCGGTGGATGTTCGATATCAAGGACAATTCTGGCGCGGTCTACCTCTATACTATGGACCGAACCGCGAGCGGCGCCTATCGCTTCGTAATAGACGGCAGCGCGCCGCTGGATCGGCCGGACGACCTTTCGGCCCCCGGCGACGAGGAAAACACCGCCGGTTACGGCGACGCCTTTTTTAGATGCTTCGACGAGGGCGTCGCCACGTCGACGGAATTGGTATACCAGCAAGGGTGGGGTTGGCTCATTTCGATATACGCGCCCATTAAGGATTCCGCTGGCAACGTCGTGGGAATAGTGGGGTGCGATTACAGCGGGGAGACCCTACACGAGGCGATACTGAAATTCATCCGGACGCAGCTCATCGTGGGCGCCCTGAGCCTCATTCTGGCCATCGCGCTAATCTCCTTCCTTTCTTCCCTCGTTTTCGGGCGCATTAAGAGGATATCCGAGCCGTTCGGGAAACTATCCCAGGGGAAGGGAGACCTGACCGTTTCTATCCCGGTTCAGGGCTCGAACGAGATTTCGATACTCGCCGAGAATTTCAACTCCTTTCAGGAAACCCTTCGAGGCATGGTATTGGCGATCAAAGAATCCGTTTCGAATCTCAAGGCCATGGGCGAAACGCTGTATGAGGATTCGGGAAAGACCGAGGAAGCCACCCTTTCCCTCGTGGACGACCTGGAGGGGATCAAGTCGTGCGCCTCCCGGCAGGACGGCATGTCGGCCGAGACGTTCAGGGAAATATCGGAACTTGAGAAACGAATCGAGTCCCTGGATTATCAGGTGGTATCCCAGTCCAAATCGCTGAACGCCGCCGTGAAGTCTATCCATGGCATGACCGACGGCTTGGCGGAGATGGGGTTGACGATCGAGAAAATAGCCGCCGAATACCGTACCCTTGTAGCGGACTCCGAGCGGGGAATGGAGCTTGAAGGCCGCGTCGCCTCGCTCGTGGAAGAGGTAATCAGGCATTCGGAGGGGCTTTCCGAGGCGAATACGCTCATCAAGGCCATCGCGGACCAGACAAATCTGTTGGCCATGAACGCGGCGATCGAGGCGGCGCACGCCGGAGAGGCGGGCAAGGGTTTTGCGGTGGTAGCCGACGAGATTCGGAAGCTCGCCTCCACGTCTCTCGACCAGTCACACTCGATAAGCGGCCTTTTGCAGGATATCGGGGGGCAGCTTTCGGGAATCGTGGAGGCCACCGAACGTTCGTTGGAAAGCTTTTCGGGCATTAACGGAAAGATCGGCACCCTTGACGGCATGGTTAACGCCCTATTCAAGAGCATTTCCCGCCAAAACGGGGATTCCCAACGGGTTTTGGGCAATATTGGCTCGGTGGATTCGGGGTTCGCGATCGTTTCGCGGGAATCCCATTCGATCGCCGAGGAAGTTACGGCCATGCACGCTCAGGTGGAAGCGCTCCGCGACGCGTCTCGGGACATTCTGGATAGCGTGAGCCACGCCCACGGCACGGCGGACCGGCTGCGGGGCATCGTGTCCGGGTTCGGCATGGCCGCGGAACTGAACAACGAGAGCCTGAACGGCGTGAGCGGGGCCGTTGACCAGTTCACGGTATAAGAGACCGAACGCCCCGCTTTGCGCCGGCTTCGCGGGGGCTCCGCGCGGCCCGAACGCGCGCCCCTATGGCCCTTTCTGCCTCGGATAAAAAAAGCCCTCCCGGTTTTCCGGAAGGGCTTAATTTTTTTACGCTACGCGATTCTTAGAACTCGCGCTTGGAAAGGTACTCGTACTCCTTCCACTGGCGCCGGGCGACTACCTCGGCCTTCTTCAGGAGCGTTTCGGCGCGCGCGGGATCGGCGGCCTTGAGGCTCTTGAAGCGGACTTCCTTGTACATGAAGTCGGCGAGGTTGAAATCCGGCTCCTTGCTGTCGAGCTGGAAGGGGTTCTTGCCCTGCTCGACGAGGCGGGGATCGTAGCGGTACAGGGGCCACAGGCCGCAGGACACGACTTCTTTCTGGTTGGACATTCCCTTTTCCATGTTGATGCCGTGGTTGATGCAGTGGCTGTACGCGATGATGATCGACGGGCCGTCGTAGGCCTCGGCCTCGCGGAAGGCCTTGATGACCTGGTTCATGTTGGCGCCCATGGAGATCTTGGCGACGTACACGTAGCCGTAGCTCATGGCGATCATGCCGAGGTCTTTCTTGGAGATGGACTTTCCGCCGGCGGCGAACTTCGCGACCGCGCCGATCGGGGTGGCCTTGGACATCTGTCCGCCGGTGTTGGAGTACACTTCGGTATCGAGCACCAGGAGGTTGATGTTGCGGCCGGAAGCGATGACGTGGTCAAGGCCGCCGAAGCCGATGTCGTACGCCCATCCGTCGCCGCCGATAACCCACACGGAGCGCTTGATGAGGTGGTCGGTGAGGGAGGCGAGCTCCTTGGCGGATTCGTCCTTGCTGGCGGCGAGCTCCTTCTTGAGGGTCTCGATGGAGGCGCGCTGGGCTTCGATAGCCGCGTCGTCCGCCTGGTCGTTCGCGAGGATCGCGCCGATGGTGGCGGCGGCAATGCCTTTGCCCTTCACGGTCTCGGCGACCTCGCGGGCGTAGACGGCGAGCTTGTCGCTCGTCAGGCGCATGCCGTAACCGAATTCGGCGGCGTCCTCGAAGAGGGAGTTGGACCACGCGGGGCCCTGGCCGGCGGCGTTCTTGGCGTAGGGGGTGGTGGGGAGGTTACCGCCGTAAATGGAGGAACATCCGGTCGCGTTCGCGATGACCGCCCGGTCGCCGAAGAGTTGGGAGAGGAGCTTCACGTACGGGGTTTCGCCGCAGCCCGCGCAGGCGCCGGAGAACTCGAAGAGGGGGCGCTTCATGGCGAGGAACTTGGCGTTGCCGAGGTTCAGCTTGGACTGGTCCGGATCGGGGATGTCCTTGAAGAAGTAGTTCCAGTTGGCCGCTTCCACCGCGCGGTTCTCGGCGAAGTTCTTCATGTTGATCGCCTTGATCTCGGGGTTGGCCTTGTCCTTGGCCGGGCACTGCTGTACGCAGAGTCCGCAGCCGGTGCAGTCTTCGGCGGACGGCTGAATGGTGTACTTCCAGCCCTCGAACTCCTTGGTCTTATAGTCGGCGCTCTTGAAGCCCGCGGGGGCCTTGGCGAGGTACTTCGGGTCGTAGGCCTTCGCGCGGATGACCGCGTGGGGGCAGACCACGGTGCACTGGCCGCACTGGATACACGCGTCGGGGTTCCAGATGGGCATGCGCTCGGCGATGGCGCGCTTCTCGTACTGGGTGGTGCCGGTGGGGAAGGTGCCGTCGTTCGGGACCTCGGAAACCTTCACGGAGTCGCCCTTGTTCACGGCGATGGTTCCGAGGGTCTTCTTGACGAACTCGGGAGCGTCGGCGGTCATGGCGGGGAGCATCTTGAGCTTGGAGGACGCGGTCTTGGGGTAATTGACCTCTTCGACGCCCGCGAGGGCCATGTCGATGGTGTCGATGTTCTTCTTGACGACGTCGGCGCCCTTCTTGCTGTAGGACTTCTCGATGAACTTCTTGATCAGGGTTACCGCCTCGGCCTCGGGGAGGATGCCGGAGATCTTGAAGAAGGCGGTCTGCATGACGACGTTGATGCGCTCGCCCATGCCGGCCTTTTCCGCGATGGATACCGCGTCGATGACGTAGAACTTGAGTTCCTTGGCGATGATGTGCTTCTGCACCTCAATGGGGAGGTGATCCCACACCTGGTCCTTGCCGTAATGGCTGGTCAGGAGGAATACCGAGCCCTTCTTCGCGTTGGCGAGAATGTCGTACTTCTCGAGGAAGGCGAATTTGTGGCAGGCGATGAAGTCGGCCTTGCTCACGAGGTAGGGCTTGCGGATCGCGTTCATGCCGAAGCGGAGGTGGCTGGTGGTGATAACGCCGGACTTCTTGGAGTCGTACACGAAGTAGGCCTGGGCCTTGTTGTCCGTCGCCTCGCCGATGATCTTGATGGAGTTCTTGTTCGCGCCGACGGTACCGTCGGAGCCGAGGCCGTAGAACATGGCCTCGGTCATGGTGTCGTCTTCCACGAAGAAGTCTTCGTCGTACTTGAGGCTTGAATTGGTAATGTCATCCTCGATACCGACGGTGAACTTGTTCTTCTTCTCGCCCGCGAGGTTGTCGTAGACGGCCTTGACCATGGCGGGGGTGAATTCCTTGGAACCGAGGCCGTAGCGGCCGCCGAGAACCACGGGATAGCCCGCGAAGGGGGTCTTGCCGTGCATTTCGCCGATGGCGGTGCGGACGTCTTCGTAGAGGGGCTCGCCGAGGGAGCCGGGCTCCTTGGTGCGGTCGAGGACGGCGATGGCCTTCACGGTCGCGGGGAGGGCGGCCACGAAAAGCTCGGCGCTGAAGGGGCGGTAGAGGCGAACCTTGAGGAGTCCGACCTTCTCGCCCTTGGCGGCGAGCATTTCCACGGTTTCCTCGATGGTGTCGCAGCCCGAGCCCATGGCGATGACGACGCGCTCGGCGTCTTTGGCGCCGAAGTACTCAAAGAGCTTGTACTGGCGGCCGGTGAGCTTGGCGTACTTGTCCATGGCCTTCTGGACGATGGCGGGTACCTTGAGGTAGTACTCGTTGACGGCCTCGCGGCCCTGGAAGTATACGTCGGGGTTCTGGGCGGTTCCGCGGATGGCGGGATTCTCGGGGGTGAGTCCGCGGGCGCGGTGGGCGCGCACGAGCTCGTCGTCGATCATCTTCTGCATCACGTCGTAGGACACTTCCTCGATCTTCTGGATCTCGTGGGAGGTGCGGAAACCGTCGAAGAAATGCAGGAAGGGCACGCGGGACTCGAGGGTCGCGGCATGGGAAATGACCGCGAGATCCATGACTTCCTGCACGTTGTTGGAAGAAAGCATTGCCCAACCGGTCTGGCGGCAGGCCATTACGTCCTGATGGTCGCCGAAGATCGAAAGGGAGCTGGCCGCCACGGCGCGCGCGGCGATATGGAAGACGGTGCTGGTGAGCTCACCGGCAATTTTGTACATATTCGGGATCATCAGGAGGAGACCCTGAGAAGCCGTAAAGGTCGACGAAAGGGCGCCGGTGGTGAGGGCGCCGTGAACGGCGCCGGCGGCTCCGGCCTCGGACTGCAGTTCAACGACCTCGGGAACCGTTCCCCAGATGTTCTTTTTGCCTTTTGCCGAGTATTCGTCGGCAACCTCGCCCATCGGGCTGGAGGGGGTGATCGGATAAATCGCGATAACCTCACTCAGCGCGTGAGCCACGTGACCGGCCGCGGTATTGCCGTCGATCATAACGAGCTTTTTCTCAGACATATTTCCGTCCTTAATAAAGAAATGAAGTGAGAGGGGTACCAATAAGTAAAAATTTACTTATCCAACGTCTAAAAATACCTTTATGCCCGTTTTTTTTCAAGTATGCTATACTCCCGCTCATGAATCAGCGCGATACGTTACCGGGCGAAACCGGCGCCCCCCTTCTCCGATTTTACGGCGTTTCCTTTACCTGGCCCGATCCCGAAACCGGGGAACCGGGCCCCGCTCCCGTCTTTGACGCCTTTACGGCGGACATTCCCGGGGGGTTTACGAGCCTTACGGGGCCGAACGGCGTGGGAAAGTCCACGTTTTTGCTCTTGGCGGGCGGAAGGATACTGCCGACCCGCGGCCGAATAGAGCTGGCGGGGGAAAATACCCGTATTTTGAGCGGGGCCTGGGCGGATGAAGCGGGCGCTCCCGGACCCGGCTTGACCGAGGAGATAGGGCACCGCAGGAATTTGGTTTGTTCCTTTATTTACCAAAACATGGAAATTGACGATTCGGGCGAAGGCGGCGCGAAAGTCGGCGCCTTACTGGAACGGGTACTCGAGGGGGGCGGCCACGCGCCCGGGCGCAAAACCGATTCCTTCCTCGCCGAATGCCTCGGCGCCTTTGAGCTTGAGGGCCTTCGCGGACGAACCCTCGGGGCGCTTTCCAAGGGCGAGCTGCAGCGGGTTTTGCTGGGCTTTTCCGCCCTGTACGGCTCGCGGGCGATAATGATGGACGAACCGGTTTTCGCCATGGAAATGCGGCAAAAGGAAAAGGCCCTGGATTATTTTCGGCAACTGCACCGCGAGACGGGCGTTTCGGTCTTCGTTTCGCTGCACGAGCTGGCCCTGACGCGAAAATACGCCGATACCGTCATGCTTTTCCACCCTGACCGGACGATCGAAATGGGAACGCCCGAAGAGGTGTTGACGAAAGATTCCCTTGAGGCGGCGTACGGCGTGCCCGAGGCCATGCTGTACGACGCGGAACGGCTTACCCGCGGCCATTTTATGGAAGCGATAGAAAACTAAAAAAAGTGTTATTCGGGTGACACGCAGATTGACTGAATTTGTTTAGTAACTGTCGGTGTGTTACACTTTTTTTGAAATATGTATACTTGGATTATTCCAACGTGCTTTCCGTAGGAAAGCGTAGTTACTAGGTATCGTCCAACAAGCTTTCCGTAGGAAAGCGTAGTTACTAGGAGGAAAGAATGTTTAAGAAATCCGTATCCCTTATCGCCCTCGTATCCCTGGTTGCCGCCGTATTCGTTTCGTGCGCATCGGCGCCCAAGGAGAAGCCGGCCGACGAAACCCCCGCGGTATCGCAAGTAATCGGCGCCGACGGCGTTCCGATGCCCGCGTGGGTCAATAAGATTCCGAAGAGCACCGAGACCTTCTACGCGGTCGGCTACAACAAGCTGAAAAACCGCCAACAGGCCAAAACCGCTGCTGCCCAGTCGGCCCGCGACGAAATTTCCCGCTGGGTCGGAACCAACGTGAAAAACGCGCTGACCAACTACTATAACGAGTCCGGCGAGGGCGACAACACCCAGGCCCTGTCGTACTTCGAGAACATTTCCAAGCAGGTGTCCGACCAGAGCCTCGTGGGATCCGAGATCGAGGAAACCTGGGTGGACAAGGAAGGCGGCGTGTACGCGCTCGTTTCCATGCCCAAGGAGAACGTCGGCAAGAGCTTCGAGAACGTAACCGGCGAATTCGTTCGCAACGAGGCCGCCGCTTTCGCCGATTTCAAGGCGAAGGAAGCCCTTAAGTTCCTGGACGCCGAGACCGCTAAGTAAGGAAAACGGCGCGCGCTGCCGCAAGGGAGACCATAATCATGAAAAGAACGGGAATTGGCTTTGCCGTTTTCGGATCGGCGGTTTTGGGGCTGATCCTTGCGGGTTGCGCGTCTTCCGGGAAGTATCCCTCGGCCGAAATCGGCGAGCCGAAGGATACCCTCTCGGCGGACACCTATTTCGCCAGCGCGCCAACCGCGCAAACCCGCGAAAAAGAGCTTTCCGATTGCCTGATGCTCGTTGCGGGGCAGGTGTCTGTCCGCGATCGGGTTGAGGTACGGTATACCGTTTCGGGCAACATGGTCCGTTCGGAGCTTGGCTACGATCAGGATTACAGCGTTACCCTCCTGGACCGCATGCAGGTGCTTACGGTGTCGCAAACCGGTAACGGCACGTCCGCCGTGGTGCGCATAACCGGGAAATCGCCCTACAAGGTTCCCCGGGTGGCGATCGACGATCGGCTGGACGCGAACGGCCTTCCCCGTTGGGTTTCGAAAAAGCCCGAGGGTACGGGCTTCGTAACCGCGGTGGGAAACGTGCGGGTTTCCGCGAATCCCGCTTCCGCGCCCGGCTACGCCGACATGAACGCCATCGGCGCCCTTTTGCCGGAAATTTCCGAGCCGGCGGTATCGGGTTCCGCGAAAACCTACGCGAAGACCCTGCATGGCGCCTTTATCGCGCGCCGTTGGTACAGCCCCGGCGATAATATGTATTACAGTCTCGCGGTTTTGCCCCGTTAGGCATTTCAGGAGGAGTGCGTGAAAAAGCTCTATAAAGTGGAATACGGCCGGAAAATATTCGGCGTGTGCGGCGGCGTCGCGGAGTATCTCAATATCGACGTGACGCTCGTTCGGATCGTTTGGGCCGTGCTGGGCTTGTGCTACGGCACGGGAATTCTTCTGTACCTGGTGTGCGCCTTCGTGCTCCCCAACAAGAGCGAGGTCGTGAACGACTGATTCCGGCGCTCAGCGAAGCGAACGAAACCGGGAATAAAGAAAGCCCGGGAGGCCAATCGGTATCCGATGTGCCCCCCGGGCTTTCTTTTTTTTATTCCTGGCTATCGAAATAGGTTCCGTTGACGACGAAACGGATTACGTTGGCGTAGGCCCAGGGCAGGTAAATCCCGACGGTGATTATGGATAAAAGGGTTTGTCCCCAAATGAAGAAGAATCCCTTGAGAACGGGAATGTCCTGTCCGAAGCGGCCGAGTTCCCTGGCGTCTTCCGTCAACACGGTCTTTGCCGAGAAATAGCGCATGAGGCGCAGGAGGAAGGCGGGCCAATAAATGCCGATCGTGACGATAGTCAGGGCAAGCTGTCCCGCGATGTACCCGACGGAGGGCCAGAATTCGGTCTTCCAGCTCAACAGTCTGTTTTTCCAGCTAATGTTCATATACCAACGGTATACGAGGTATTCATAGGGGATAAGGGCGAAGAAAAGGACTATTTCGAATAACAGGGTGCTTATCGCCACGTTCAGTGAATATTGGGGACCGTAATTGTTACCGCCGGCGCCGATTACCATGAGGGCGACGATAAAGATTCCCATGAGGACAATTACGGGCAATACCAGGGAGAGGAGCCCGTATTTCAGCAGTTTTCCCGCCTTTCCGAGAAACTGCGGCCGGTCTCCGTCGTATTCGACGTGGGCAACCATGTAAGCGGTATACTTCCGGATAAACCAGGGGCCATAAAACCCCAAGGTAACGAAGGTGAGGGCCGTGCCCCCCAGAACCAGCTTAACGAAGGTAGATACCTTTCCGTCGAAGGAGAAGGGCTTCTCCTTGTACGCGACCGTAGCCGCGGATATTCTCGTAAGCACGATCGTAAACGCCGATACGACCGCGATATAGGCGAAAAGCATTACGATGCCGAATAGAAGGCTTACCCCCACGAATTGCGGGCTCGCGTTTTCGTCGAGCCGAAACATGGAGAATTCATAGGCTCCCAGGGTAATGACCAGCAGCACGACCATGGCGAGGAAGGGTTTCCACCATTTCCCGCCCGTTAGTGTCGAATGGAACGATTCTTTCATAGTCTCTCCTCTGTATTACATGCGGCATTACCGTTCGCCTGCGCAATGCCCGATCTCTCGTTTGATATTAGTACGGAACCCTCCGTTTCGCAACGTTGCCCGGGATGCCCTTGCGTTTGGGACCAGTTTCGGGGAAAATATACCCATGAGCCAGCAAGCCGATACGGAATTCGAATTTCCCCTGAACAAGTACCTTTCGCCGTCGGACCGGGCGTTGGTGAGGCAGCATATGCGTATCCAGGACGTGGAAGCCGGAACCGTTCTCTTCGATTCCACTTCGTGCAAGGGCGTCTTGGTGGTTATCCGGGGCGTGGTGCGCGTGTATATCGTCTCGGAAAGCGGGAGGGAGATAACGCTGTACCGGCTTTTCGAAAACGACGTATGCACCCTCTCTATCTCCTGCCTTATGGGGACCATGCCGATGCAGGCGATGATCAAGGCCGACACGGACTGCAGGATCGCGAGCCTTTCCAACGATATATTTTCCGTTTTGCACGAGAAAAGCCCCGAAATTCAAAAGCTGATGCTGTCCACGATGAACGCCCGGCTCAACGACGTTATGTGGGTCGTGGAGCAAGTGGCCTTCCGGGGCATGGACCGGAGGATCGGGGAGTTCCTTCTCACGAGGCCCAGCCTGATCATCTATTCTACCCATGAGGAAATCGCGGCGGAATTGGGTACGGCCCGGGAAGTCGTAAGCCGGATGCTGAAGTATTTTGAAAAGAACGGGTATATTGAGCTTTCGCGGGGGAAGTTGAAGGTAACCGATCCTGCCGGGTTAAAGAAATGCATCGGATTTGAGGGGTAGGCGCTGAACGGCTGTATATCTCCCTTGACAGGGGGCTTTTATGCCTTATAATGAAACCGTTACCATGAAAGCGGTTTCATGGCCTGGAGGATGAAATGGCAATATCGCCCGCAACGATATACGATGTGGCGCGCGCCGCAGGCGTTAGTCCCGCAACGGTTTCCCGGGTCTTAAACGAACCGTCCCGCGTGCAAAGCGGTACCCGAAAACGGGTTATGGAAGCCATTGGCGCCTTGGGTTTCGTCCCGAAGGCCGACGCCGTCGCGCACGCCCGAAAGCAGTATAAGAAGATCGGGGTGATAGCGCCCTTTTTTACCGAACCTTCGTTCATGCAGCGGCTGCGGGGCCTTTCTTCGGTGCTTTCGGGAAAACATTACGAATTGGTCGTTTATGCCATCGAGAGCGTGGAAGAGCTCGATGAGTACGTGGATATGCTCGCGGCGAATCGTCGGGTGGACGGCCTCGTGGTGCTTTGCCTCAATTTCGGACCCGAAACCCTTCAAACCCTGCGCGATTCGCTGTTGCCGGCCTGCTTCGTGGAATCGGACGTATCGGGCTTCGATTCGGTGGCGGTGGACAATTACGAGGGCGGACGATTGGCCGCGCGGCTTCTTCACGAGAAGGGGTATCGGCGCCCCGCCTTTATCGGGGAAGCCTCTTCGCGCCCCTTCGCGGTTCCCTCTACCGATATCCGCCTGCGCGGCTTTCGCGACTATTTCCTTGAAAAGGGCATAACGCTGGAGGACCGGCATACCTGGCTGGGCGAGTTTTCTTCCGGGACGGCCGATCGGGGAATAGAGGGCTTGCTGGGCGGCGTTGATCTTCCGGATTGCGTTTTCGCCTCGAGCGATATGATCGCGCTGAGGGTTTCGAAATTCGCCGCCGCGCGGGGGATGAGGGTCCCCGAAGACTTGGGCCTGATCGGGTTCGACGATCTCGATATCGCGGAATATTTGAGCCTGACTACCGTAAGCCAGGGCCTGGACGAATCGGGCCGGCTCGCCGCGGAGATGATACTGGACCGACTGCAGGAACCGGGGCGTTCGCCGCGGAAAATCCTCGCGGCCCTAGAGGTCAAGGACCGCGGGACCCTGACGAACGTTGCGTCCTGCGGCGGAGGCGAAGATGTATCGGAATAGATTCGAGCGGTATATGGGCGAGCTGACCGCGCGCCTCTTTCGCCTGTACGGGGCCCGGTGGGATTTTCACCTCATTTTGTCGGACCTCGTCGCGTTGATGGACGACGCCGCGGGCGAGCGGGATTCGGGCCTCTTGGCTCGGGACGCGAACGCCGAGCGTGAGGCGGACTGGTTCCTTCGGGAAACCGGCGTGGGACTTACCCTGTACGTCGATTTGTTCGCGGGCGATTTCTCCGGCCTTGAGGCGCGGATCCCCGATCTTCAAAGGCTGGGCATTACCTACGCGCACCTGATGCCGCTCTTCCGGTCGCCCGAGTCCCACAACGACGGCGGGTACGCCGTTTCCAGCTACCGCGAGACCGATCCTCGCCTGGGCTCCATGAAGGACCTTCGCCGCGTCGCGTCGCGATTCCACGAGGCGGGAATCGCCCTGGCCATCGATTTCGTGTTTAACCATACGAGCGACGAGCATGAGTGGGCGCTGGCTGCGAAACGGGGCGAGAAGGAGTTTCGCGATTACTACCGCATCTTTCCCGAAAAGGAAGAAGCCGACGAATGGAACCGGACGCTGCGCGAGATATTCCCCGATACCCGACGGGGATCGTTCACTTTCGTAGAGGCGGCGGGAGGCTGGGTTTGGACCACCTTCAACTCCTTTCAATGGGACTTGAATTACGCGAACCCCCGGGTTTTCCTCGCCATGTGCCGGGAAATGCTCTTTCTCGCGAATTTGGGCGTAGACGCGCTTCGCCTGGACGCCCTGGCCTTCGTGTGGAAAAAAAAGGGAACCGATTGCGAGAATCTGGAAGAGGCTCACCTTTTGATACAGGCGTTCCAGTTCGTCGCCCGCATCGTCGCCCCGTCAATGGCCTTCAAGAGCGAGGCCATCGTGCATCCCGACGAGGTAATCAGGTACATCGGGGCAGACGAATGCCGCCTGTCGTACAACCCGCTTCAGATGGCCCTTTTTTGGGAGGCCACGGCCACGAGGAGCGCCCGCCTCTTGCGGCATTCCCTCTCGCGCAGGTGGGCGGTTCCCGAGGGGACCGGCTGGGTGAACTATATACGATGCCATGACGATATCGGCTGGACCTTCTCCGACGAGGACGCGCGCGAGGCGGGGATAGACGGCTTCGAGCACCGAAGGTTCTTAAACCGCTTCTATACGGGACGGTTCGAGGGTTCCTTCGCCCGCGGAGAGGCGTTCCAGCTCAATCCCGAAACGGGGGATTGCCGGGTGTGCGGAACCCTGGCCTCGCTTTGCGGGCTGGAAGAGGCGGCGGAATTGCATGCCGCGGGAGACGGCCGCGCGGACTTATACGCCGATATGGCCGTAGCCAGAATGCTCATGCTTTTCGGCGCGCTCTTCGCCCTGCCCGGCTTGCCCCTCCTGTACGCCGGCGACGAGACCGCCTCGCTGAACGACGGCTCCTGGAAGGACGATGCCGTAAAGCGCCTCGATTCGCGGTGGGTGCACCGAAAGGCGAGGAACCCGATGCGGGAAGGGACCTTTTGGGATTCCCGGGAAGACGCCGCCGAGCCCTGGCTTTCGGAACGGCGGCTCCGGGTATATACGGGCCTTCGGGGCATTATCGCCGCGAGAAAGGCCGAAAGCGGCCTCGGGAAAACGGGAATACGCTTTTTCGACGCCGGCGACGACGCGGCCCTCGGGTTTTCCCGGGCCGGGGGAAAAATTACCGCGCTCGCGAATTTTTCCGACCGGAGCATTTTGTGCCGACCGGGCTTTATCCCGCCGTCGGTAGACCTTTTGACATCGGAGCCCTTCGCTGAGGGCGATTCGTTCGCGCTCGGCCCGTATCGGGTGCTCTGGCTGAAGGAGAGGTGAAATGAAAGAACGGTGCGTGACCGCGTTGGGCGAGGTGTTGATCGATTTTACGGAAGCCGGGCTTTCGCTCTCCGGGCAAGCGCTCTACGAGCGGAATCCGGGCGGGGCGCCCGCCAACGTGGCGGTGGCCGTGGCCCGGCTCGGGGGGCGCTCCGCGTTTATCGGAAAGACCGGGGCCGACGGCTTCGGCGCATTTTTGCGGGAAACCCTTTCGGCGGCGGGGGTGGAAACGGGTGGCATGCGGGTCTCGAGCGACCAGCACACCACGCTGGCCTTCGTCAGCCTGGCGCCGAACGGGGAAAGAACCTTTTCCTTCGCCCGAAACCCGGGGGCCGATACGAGGCTTTCGGGCGACGAGTTGGACGCGCGCCTGATAGAAACGGCCCGGTTCCTCCATGTAGGCTCGCTCTCCCTCACCCATGAACCGTCCCGGGGCGCGACGCTTCGGGCAATCGGCCTTGCCAGGGCGGCGGGAACCCTCGTGTCCTACGACCCGAATTGGCGCGGGGCCCTTTGGCCCGACGAGAAAACCGGCGTTGACGCGATGCGTTCGCTCATGCCCCTTTCGGATATGGTTAAGGTGTCCGACGCGGAACTCTCGCTGCTGTACGGAGCCTCGACGGACAGCCTTCTCGGCCTTTCGGCCGGCGCCCGGGAAATCCTGGACGCGGGACCGTCCCTTGTCCTGGTTACGCTCGGCCCGGCAGGGGTCTTTTTCAAGACGGATAGCGCGGAGGGCGTCGTGGGTGCGGCGGACGTGCCGGTGGCGGATACGACCGGGGCCGGCGATTCCTTCGTGGGCGCGCTGCTGTTCCGGCTTTCCGCCGCGGCGGACCGGGGCGAGGACCCCTTCCGTCGGGAAAGCGCGGCGCTGGAAGCCGATTTGCGGTTCGCCAACGCGGTCGCCTCGCTCTGCGTGACCCGGCGGGGCGCGATTCCCGCCATGCCGAGCCTTGAGGAAACCGAACGGTTCATGCGGGAGCGAGGGCTATGAGACAGTCGGCATACGAATCGCGCGATTTCACCGCCGGGGGAATCGCGAGAAACGAAACGCTTTTTACCGTGGCGAACGGGACCCTCGGCCTTCGCGGCGATTTCGAGGAGCGTTCGGGGACGTTCCATAAAGGCACCTATATTAACGGGTTTTTCGACACGGAGCCGATTCGCTACGGGGAATCGGCGTACGGTTACGCTGAAAACCACGAAACGATACTCAACCTGCCTGACCCTAAGTCCATAGAAGTGACCGTAAACGGCCATGGTTTTTCGCTGGAATCGGGCTCCGTTTCGAATTTTCTCATGCGGCTGGACTTCCGGGCGGGTACCATGACCCGGTCCTTGGATTGGCGGAGCCCGGCGGGAGACGAGGTATCAGTGCTCGCCGAGCGGATCGTCCCGATGGAGCGGCCGTACGCGGCGGCCATCAGGTATACCGTTACCGTTCGGGGTTCGCCCGTGCGGGTCTCGATTCGAAGCGGCATTGACGCGACTGTCCGCAATATCGGGTCCGAGGAGGACCCCCGTGTCGGCTCGAAATTCACTTCCGCCCCGCTGAAAATCGCTGAGCTCGCCGCCGACGGCCCCGAATGCCGGTTTTACGGAACCACGCGGAATAGCGGCCTCTCCGTCGCCGGATGCGCGTTCCATCGGGTATCGGCTCCGGATGGGGAAATTGCGGGCTGCTCGGCGGTTTCCGGCGGCCGCGCGTGGTTTGAATACGAGGCGGAGCTGCCGGCCGGCAGCGCGATTCGGCTCGAAAAATACGTGTATTACCGCCACGGGAAGGCGACGGACGGGGACGGGCCATTACGGAAAACGGTTTCCGAAGGCGCCCGGGAACTTTCGGCGGCGGGCTTTGACGCCCTGCTTTCGGAGCAGAAAGGGTATCTCGACCGTTTCTGGAAGACCGCCGACATCGAGATAGAAGGAGACGGGGACAGCGAGCTCGCCCTCCATTTCAACCTGTTCCACCTTTTGCAATCCGCGGGGAAGGACGGAAAGACGAGCATCGCCGCCAAGGGACTCACGGCGGAGGGGTACGAGGGTCACTACTTTTGGGACACTGAAGCGTACGTGTGCCCCGCGTTTACCTATCTCCTGCCCGACGTGGCCCGTAAGCTCCTCGAGTACCGCCATTCGATCCTCGACGCCGCGCGGCGCAGGGCCGCCGTCATGAGCCTTAAGGGCGCGCTGTACCCCTGGAGAACCATCGACGGCGAGGAAACCAGCGCGTATTACCCGGCGGGAACGGCGCAGTACCACATTAACGCGGACATAATCTTCGCGCTCAGGAAATACCTGGCCGCGCGTGCCGGCGGAGGCGAGTTCGACCCGTTGGGCGGCGCGGGGTTCGAGGCGGCCGCGGCGTACGAAATGGCCGTGGAAACCGCGCGGATGTGGGCGAGCCTCGGTTCCTTCATCGAAGAGAAAGGGGGCGCGTTCTGCATCAACGAGGTAACCGGTCCCGACGAGTATTCGGCGTGCGTCGACAATAACGCCTACACCAACCTGATGGCCCGCGAAAACCTGCGGTTCGCGATTTCGGTAGTCGAGTCTGCGCGTCGCAAAGAGGCGGCGGGATCGGGATTCGCGCCCGACGCGGGGCTTTCCGTATCGGCGGAGGAACTTTCTTTTTGGAAGCGCGCGGCGGAGCGCATGTACGTGCCCTTCGACGCGAAGACCGGCATATATCCGCAGGACGATTCGTTCATGGGCAAGGCCGAGTGGGATTTCGCCAATACGCCCCGCGAGAACTACCCGCTGCTCCTTCATTATCATCCCCTGGTGATTTATCGCCACCGCGTCCTGAAGCAACCCGACCTTGTCCTGGCCCAGTTCCTCCTCTCTGGCGAATTCAGCCGGGAAAGCAAGGCGGTTAATTTCGCCTTTTACGAGCCCCTGACCACGGGAGACTCCTCGCTATCGCACTGCATCCAATGCATTATGGCCTGCGAAATCGGGGACGCGGAGAAGGCCGAACGGTACTTCGACAAAACCGCCCGGATGGATATCGCCGACCTGCACGGGAACACCCGGGACGGAATTCACACGGCCGCCATGGCCGGCAGCTGGATGTCGACGGTGTACGGCTTTGGCGGCTTCCGCGATTACGGCGGCGAGTGGCGGTTTTCCCCCGCCCTGCCCGGCCGTTGGGAATCGCTCACGTTCCGCCTTCGCCTGGGCGATTCCCTGCTCAGGGTCCGCGTAACGGGTCAAAGCGCCGAGTACGCGCTGGAGGAAGGGCCGTCGCTCCGGTTATTCCACCGGGACGAGGAATTTATCCTCTCAGGGAAAGGAACGCGCTCGTTCGCGCTTTAGTTTCCGGATTTGGGCTCGTTCGGACCCGATTCGCCCATGACGGCGTTGGCCGCCTCGGCCTCGTCGCTGAGCCGTTTGCGCTCCTGTTTCATTTCGTACATTTGCGCGTCCATCCTCTTGAGAAACGCTTGTCCCGATTCGTCCCGATCGCGGCTGTAAATGGCGCTGCCAATACTTAGGGAAAGCCTATAAGGCCGGGTTTTTCCCCGGTTGAAGCGTTCAATTTCATCTTCGATACGCGATATAACCAAGGTAAGGGTACTGGGGTTCGCGGTTTCGAGAACGATAACGAATTCGTCGCCCGCGTAACGCGCGAGAAAGTCGTCGCCGTGAATGCACGTTTTAAGGATGCTCGCCGTCATCTGGAGGGCTTGATCGCCCGTTGCGTGGCCATAGGCGTCGTTAAGGCGCTTGAACCCGTCCAGATCGACGAAAATTCCCGAAAGCGCGGGTTCCCGATCGCTGAAAAGGGTTTGGCACTCGAGATACTCGTCGAGAAAGCGCCGGTTCCAGGCGCCGGTCAAATAGTCCCGGTTTAACCGTTCGTTTTGGATATGGAGAAAAACGATCAGCATGGACAGGGAGGCCCCCGCCCATAAAAAAGGAAGTTCGGCGTTCAGTAATTGGACCGTGCCGCCGACGATGGTCGGGAGCGGAAAAACGAACAGGGGCCAAAAGTTTCTCCGCTCGACCCGCGATCGCGACTGAAAGGTCCTGAGAAGGCCCGCTCCCAGGACGGCGTAGGAAAATATCGGGACATAGGCAAAGAGCGGGCCGCGGACAACTTTTAGGGCGGGACTGACGGAGAATATCCAACCGGTGAATACCGAAAGGACTACGGGAATCGAATAGGCGATCCATACCAAGGTAACGCGGCGCGCGAGCCGCCGGGTGCGGACGGTGTCCCCGAATACGTGTATATCGATAAAGGTAAAGTAACGCAGGTATAAGGCGCCCTCCAGCGAGTAATAGGCGGCGTTTACCGCATATCCGATCGCGGCGCCCCGGGGAGGGCTCGCGATGGCGATGAGGGACCGAATCGATTCGAGCGCGATCAGGATTCCGATAAGCGCCAGGAGGGAAAAGAAGAGGCGGGCGCTGAGGTAGACAAGGGCCTGCCGGCGAGAGCTGGCGGCGAGCAGGGTGCCGACGAGCATCAGCGTGAAGAGATTGAGCTCAAGGTTGAAGCCCAAGGCATGCGTCATGGATTAAGCGTAGGCCACGACCCATGCGCTTGTCAAAGGCGTCTTACTATTTTCCCGCGAGGGGAACGAGCCCCACGAGCCCGCGAATTTCCTCGTCCGCGAAGCGGAGCCCCGCCCCGACGAAATAGTCGCGTTTCGGTCCCAACGCATCGGATACGCCGCCGGTAAGGTACACCCAATTCCAGGGCTTGTTGGACCACGGGTCGAAGAGCGGATAGAACGTGACGGTTCCCCGGAGGTTCGGCAGCGCGCCGCCCCCGAACGCGAAGGCTTCGCCAGAAAGGGAAAGCCAGCTCGCGGGGGTAAAATCGAGCCCGAAGCCGGGAGTGCTCTCGAGAAGGCCCCCGCGAAGGGTAAAGGCGCCGATTCGCCGCGCGAGCTCCGCGTCGACGGTAACCCCGTAATCCGTGGTGACGGTTTCCTCGCGCACCGTGCCCGAGGCGGTGGTGGTTTCGGTCACCGACCGGGCGCGGTTCCCGTCCGGGGCGTCGTTTACCCCGATCCGGTACCAGCGGTCGTTCGAGCGGGGTTCCAGCCGGAGCGAGGCCCCTCCCCGAAACGCGGAAGACAGCACGCCGTAGCGCCCCGCGGCGTTCACCTGGACGCCCAGGCCGTTCGCCTTCGACACGATGGAGCCCGCGTCGCGAACCACGCCGTCGGCGTTCGTCGCGAGCCGGTTCACGCTGTCCAGCGCCTCCTGCAGCTTGGTCGCGGCGACGTTCGTTTCCTCGGCGGTTTTCAGGAGGCTGTCGTACAATTCGTCGTCGTAGAGGGTTTTCCCCAGGTTCCCCCGACCGCCGCGGATTTCCTCGGTAATGGCGCGTAGGTTCGCGATGGCCGCGGCGATGTCGGTCGCGGAGGAATTGATGTCGCCCTCCCGGCCGGCGAGAATCGCGTCCATGCGCTCGGTGATCGCCGCGGTGGACTCGAGGATGCGGGAAACCCGTTCCAGTTCCGCGTCGCTGCGCTCGTCCAGTTTTTTCGCGATGGAATTGAAGGTTTCCAGGGACACGGCGAGGAGTTTCATCTGGTTTTCCTGGAATTCCCTGATCATGTCCGAAACCTGCGCGCTCAGGTCTTGCGTGGAGCCCAGCAGGGCCGTCATGCTCGTCTCGCCCGCGGTGGGCCGTATGCGGTCGCCCGGCTTGAGAACCGCGCTTTGCGCCGTTCCCGGCGTGAGGGCGAGGATCGAGGTGCCGAGGATGGATGAGGACTTTCGCGCCACGGTGGCGTCGCCGCGAATTTCGACGTCCTTGAGAAAGGACACCGTCAGCAGGGCCTGGTCGCCGGTGAGGTCGATCGCGCGTATCTTTCCGACGGGCACGCCGGCGAGGTATACCTTGGAGTTGGTGGAGAGCCCCGTCGCGTCGGCCATGACCACCTCGTAGTCCTTGGTGTTGAACCGGTTGAACCCGTCGGTGGACATGACGACGTAGCCCGTGCCCGCCACGCCGAGGGAAATGAAAAAGAGGCCCACTTTTACGTATCTCATTACGCTCATACGCTTAACTCGTTAAACGAAATCCTGATGAAGTCATGAACCAGTTCGTGGTCGGATTTGGCCACTTCGGCCGGCGTTCCTTCGGCGACTATGGTTCCCCGATGCAAAAAGGCGAGCCGGTCCGAGATTCGGAAGGCCGCGGGAATATCGTGAGTGATGAGGATGCAGGTTACGCCGAGTTCCCGGTTCACGCGCACCACGAGATTGTTGATGGTTTCCGAGAGCACCGGGTCGAGCCCGGTGGTCGGTTCGTCGAAGAAAAGCACGTCGGGACGCATGACCAGCGAGCGGGCCACGCCCACGCGTTTTCTCATGCCGCCCGAAAGCTCGTCCGGCCGTTTGGCTTCTATGCCGGGCAGCTCGATCCAGTCGAGCATTTCCCTCACCCTGCGGGCAATTTCGCGGCGATCCTTGAGTTGCAGCACTTCCCTGAGGGGAAACGCGATGTTTTCGCCTACGGACATGGAATCGAAGAGCGCCGCGTTTTGGAAAGCATAACCGAATTTCTTCCTGATTTCCACCAGTTTGGCGTAGGGAAGGTCCGTCAGCTCCGTTTCGCGGTACCAGACCTTGCCCGAATCGGGACGAATCATTCCCATAATGCTCTTGAAAAGCACGCTTTTTCCCGTTCCGCTTTGCCCGACGATGCCGAATACCGAGCCTTCGGGTATCTCCAGGTCGACGCCGATCAGGATATGCTGGTTCCCGAAGGACTTTTTCAGGTCCCGAACGCGGATAATGGGCCGTCGTTCGGCGGGCGTCGCTTCTGGCCGGATCGTCGCCTGGCCGTTCGGGGTTATCGGGGTTTCCATCGCGTCACCATTTGGCGAAGAGGGTCATCATGAGGGTGGCCAGGATATAATCCGCTATCAGAATGGAGACCGATGAAGAAACCACCGCCTTTGTCGCGCTATCGCCCACGCCCTTCGCGCCCTGTTTCGTGTTCATGCCGTAGTAACAGCAAATGGTCGCCACGATGATGCCCATGATCGCCGCCTTGATCAGGCCTATGACGATGTCCTTCGGCTTCAGTACGTCGAACATATAGTCCACGTAGCTGGCGGAATCGATCCCGTAGAGAGTTGTCGAGATGACGAACGCGCCGATGACGCCCACGAGATTCGCGAGCATGGTGAGCGCGGGGAACGTGAGGATGCTCGCGAGCACGCGGGGCAGCACGAGATAATGCACCGGGTCGACCGACATGGATTCCAGCGCGTCTATCTGCTCGGTAACCCGCATGGTGCCGAGTTCGGCGGCCATGGCCGAGCCGTTTTTCGCGATAAGCATGAGGATAGTGATAATGGGCGCGAACTCGCGGCCGAGGGCGACCGAAACGGCGGCCCCGGTCCCGATTTCCGCCTGGAAGGGCTGGAGGAGCGAGACCATCTGCAGGGCGAAGATCATGCCGATTGCGAGGCCGGCAAGGAGGATGACCACGATGGAGTTCACGCCGAGATGCTCGATCTCCTCGAAGAAAAGGCCGACGCGGAACGGCCTTCGGGCGACGCTCTTGATCACGTTCCCCACGAAGACGAAATAGCGGCCCACGTCCTCTATCTGCGCCTGCATACGTTTTAGCATACATTGAATGTACCACGGCCGTCGGGCGGTTACAATATTGGCGCCGTTCTCGCGCCGAGCTCGCTCCGGGAGGTGACTTTCGCTTTCTGCGTTTCGCTGTATTAAAAACGCGTTTCCATTATCCGCAAAAGGCTTTCCTCGAAGCGTTCCGGCGGAATCATGCGGGGATGCGCGACGATCAAAAGGGCGAGGCCGTGGACCTTCGCCCAAAAGCCCAGGAGAATCTCGTTTTCCTCGAGGTCCCGGTATTCCGTATCGCCTCGGACCGCGCTTGCGACGCTCCTGAAAAGCCCAAAACCCTCGTCGCGCTCAAGCTCTTCCGTTCCCCCGCCTTGGGCGTCGCCGGATTTGCCGGGAAAGAGCGATTCCATGAAGGGATTCGCCGAATTGATGAGGGAAAAGAGCGGGACGTATTCGGGATGGTCGCGGAAAAAGCGGACGTAGCCTAAGCCCAGGCGGGTAAGGGCGCGGCGATCCCGGCTGGCGTCGGGTTGGCCTTCCTCGGCGGTGCCCTTTACCGATTGGATCAGCGCGTTCTTGAAATTTTCGGAAACTTCCTGAAAAATCGCCAGAAACAGCTCTTCCTTCGAGGAAAAATGGCGGTACGCCGCGGTGTGGCTCACTCCCAGTTCTTGGGAAAGCTTTCGCAGGGAAAAAGCTGCTACCCCGTCGCGGTTGAGCATTTGTATCCCGCCCGCGATCAGTTCCGAGCGCAGGTTTCCGTGGTGATAGGTTTCGGTCATGGGAAAAATATACCAGAAGATGTTGACGCTGTAAACATTGGGTGGTATAGTCGATGTTGCCACTGTAAACATTAAAACCGGAGCGCGGCGGAGGAATCGACGTTTCGCCGATACGTAGAGAGCCACAGGGATCAGTCCGGCCTTTCCCGCGGCTCGGGGTGCCTCGTGTTGGGAGCGGGCCCCGACGGATCACTCCCGGCGGGGGAAGCGATAGGTTGGTTCGAAAAGGAGACCGCGGTATGAACGTGACGGCGATTAACGGGAGCCCCAAGGGGGCCTCATCCAATTCGGCGGAAATTATCTCCCAGCTGCGGGCGGAATGCGCCGCGCGTCGCCCCGAAGATCCCGAATGGAAGACGGTATCTTCCATTGGCGAAGCGAGAAAGAGCGGATCCGGCGTACGGGATCTCATGGAGGCGGACGCCGTCGTGGTGGCCTTCCCCCTGTACGTGGACGGCTTGCCCGCATCGCTTATGTCCTTGCTTACGGCCTTCGGCTCCGCCTTGGAGGCGGAAAGGGTAGCCGCGCGGGAGGATTCCCCGCGAAAGGGCTTTGGGAACGGGATCCGGGCGCGACGCCTGTATGGGGCGGCGAATTGCGGCTTTTTCGAGGGGGCGCAAAACGCCGTGGCCCTCGAGATGCTCGCGAATTTCGCGGCGGCTTACGGGCTTGAATGGTCGGGGGGCATCGGGATCGGGACCGGCGAGATGATCGCCCCAATGAAAGGCGTTCCGCCCCAAGCCGGAATCAGGAAACCCGTTGTCGGCGCGATACGCGCGCTCGCGGCGGCCATCGCGGACGCCAGGAGCCTTGGGGAGACGATACTCACCCAGCACGGGCTGCCGCGCTGGCTATTCAAGGTAATGGGCGAGGCGGGGTGGCGCAGGGGGATACGGGACAGTGGCCTAAAGGCCCGGACGATCAACGCGAGGCCCCTGGACTCGTGAGGGGGCGGCGGGGCCCTCAGCCGCGGGAAACGCCGCAGGCCGAGGGGCTCGAAGCCTGCGGGTAACGTTCCGGATGCTCGATCCCGCTTTCCCGTTCCCAGCGCCAATTATAGACGGTGCCGAAGTCGTAAACCTCGGTATACCCCAGGGCGATGAGCGTTTGGGCGGCGGAATAGGAGCGGCACCCGCTCATGCAATAGACGACGATGGGCGCGTTCTTGTCCGGAAGCTCGGCGGCGGCCCGATCCGCGAGGGCGAAATCGGGAATGAGCACGGCTCCGGGCAGGTGGGCCTCGGCGTATTCCTCGACGGTACGCACGTCCACGACGGTTACCCCGAAGCCTTTATCGCCGATCACGCGGCGGGCGGTATCCGCCGATATGCGGCGGTATGAGGGTTTTGCGGCGGTTTCGAACATGGCTTAAGAATACGCCCGGAGCGCCCGAGCGGTCTGTGATTTTGTTACGCGGGCCGGCATGGCCCCGCGCGGCGCGTCAATACGATTCCCGTAAATGGGATACCCGCAAGCCCGCCGCGAATTCCCGGTCATCCAGGCTTTCCCCGCCCCTGACGACCGTCAGGACCCGCTCGTTCCTGCCGTCCAGGGGTATGCCGTTATCGTCCAGAACGGCGTCGAAGTCACGGCCCGAGACCGTTACGAAGAGGGCGGGTTTATCCGAGCGCAGGGTAACGGTACGCCGTCCGGCCCCGTCGCGGCCGACCGAGAGCGTTACCGCGGCCCGCTC
Organism: Spirochaetota bacterium; assembly: GCA_023443865.1. Taxonomy (GTDB): domain Bacteria; phylum Spirochaetota; class Spirochaetia; order Treponematales; family Treponemataceae; genus Teretinema. Next base: position 130,804 of record JAEZST010000015.1, read on the forward strand.
GAGCTCGACGCTCTTCCAGGGGGCGAAGGCATGGCAGGAAACGGGGCCGACGATTTCGCGGCCGGCGACCTCGGGATCGGCGGTCCCGGAAGCGGCCGGCGTTGCGGCCTGGTCGCCGTGCGGTCGGGCTGTCCAACGGAAGAAGAGGAGCGCGTTCCTGAGCGGGGCGACCCGCCGGTCCCCGCTTGCATACCCGAGCTTGCTCGCGTAATCCAATTCGGCTACCGCCCGGCTCGCGAAGGCGGGAAGGCTTACCGCCGCGCTTCCGGAATCCAGTTCGGTCCCGTCAGTGGCGACGAGGGACCAGGAGAGCGTTGCCGAGAGGGCGAAGGGATTCTCGTTGGAAAGGTGCAGCGCGATGCGCGGGCTATCGGCGGGCGCGCGTTCTATCCCCGCGGGCGCGAGGGCCTCCGCCGAGGCGACCACGGGCGCGTAGGCGCGCTTTACCGCGTAATGCAGGAGTTTCCACCGTCCCGCGCCGTCCAGGCTTGACCAGGAATTTACCGGCCAGTTGTCGTTGAGTTGCCAGTAAATGGAACCCATGCAGCGGCCCCGGTTTCTCCGCCAATGCTCGATTCCCGTGCGGATCGCCTCGGCCTGGTTGATCTGGGAGACGTGCACGAGGGACGCGAAGTCTTTCGGGGAGCGGAAATAGCGGGCCATGTAACCCGCGAGCTTGACGGTTCCCAACACGCAGCGCTGATGGTCTTCGAGCACGGGGCTGCCCTGAACGCGATCCTCGGGCAACGTAAAGGACTCGACGGTCTTGAGGTCTGGGTACGACTCGAAGCCGAATTCGCTCATGAAACGGAAATAGTGCCGGGTGAAATCGTGGAAGTCCTTATAGCCGTGCCACACGTCCCAATAGTGGCAATCTCCCCTGTCCGGGGCGTTCGGGTTTTCGAAGCTTCCGGTGGTCGAGGGGGAAGCGGGCCAGTAAAAGGTTTGCGGCGCCTCGCGCGCGAGGATTTCGGGGAATCGCACCTCGTATTGCTCGATGTATTCCGCCTTTTGGCCGAGAGTGTGGGGGAATCCCCATTCGACGAAGGCCACTTCCATTTCGTTATTCCCGCAGATAAGGCCGAGGGACGGGTGGTGCCTGAGCCGACGCACGTTGTCCCGGACCTCCTGGGCGATATTCTCCATGAAGGCAGGGTTTTTCACGTCGTATACCGCGCAGGCGAACATGAGATCCTGCCAGACCACGAGGCCCAGCTCGTCGCATGCGTCGTAGAACCCGTCGGGGGGATACACGCCGCCGCCCCAGACGCGTATGGCGTTGAAGTTTGCGAGGGCGCAGTCTTCGAGGAGCGTCCGGGTGCGTTCAGGCGTTACCCGAGAAAGGAAAACGTCTTCCGGGATATAGTTCGCGCCCCGGGCGAAGAAAGATACCCCATTGCAGGCGAATTCGAAGGTTTCTCCCCATTGGTCCCGTTCCTGTCGGACGGTAAGGGCCCGAAGGCCGATTCGCTGGCTCGTGCGCCCCGCTTCCGCTCCGTCGGGAGCGGTTAGGGTGACGGTAAGCGAATACAAGGGCTGCCGGCCGAGCCCGACGGGCCACCAGAGGCGCGGATTCGCGACGGTGAGGGCCGTGGGGCCGTCTCGCCCGACGGCGAAAACCTGGATGGACCCGTCGGGATGGCTGAGGGTCCCGGAAAGCCGATAGCCCGCGTCAAAAGAGTCGGCGAGAAGGGTTTCGGCGCCGAGCCCCGCGCGGTCCCGGCGGGAAGCCGGGCCGGGAAGAAGTTCGGGAAGAATTTCCAGGGCGACCGACGGGCCGGAATCCCCGCTCCCGTGGTTTTGCAGGACGGACACCGAGTCGAGCTTCCAGTCCGCATACGAAACGACGCGGATATCGCGCCAGATTCCCGCGTCGGGAACCACGGGACCCCAGTCCCAGCCAAAGCTGCAGTGGCTCTTGCGAATCTGGTTGAAATGGGGGGCCGCCAATTCCGGGTTGTTTTCGTAGGTTTGCCACAGCGGTCGCCTCGCCGCCCTTTCCCTGCAGTACGCGAGGGAATTCGAAAGGGTTACCGCGATTTCGTTTTTTCCCGCGCGAAGAAAGGGCCCGACGGGGAAGCGCCATCGCCGGTGCATATTGTCCGCCTTCCCGACGGGGGCGCCGTTGACCGTAATTTCGGCGAGGGTATCGAGGCCGTCGCATTCGAGCCAGAGCGCGTCGCGCCGTTCGTCGAGCGGAAAGCCGTCGCCCAGGTCGAAAGAGCGGGTCAGGGTAAAATCGCGCTCCGCCATATCCTGGCAAAGGCGATTGTTCTCGCGCCAAAACGCGCCTTCGGCGCCGAAGGCCCCGAGCCGTTCCAGTTCCGCGAAAATGGAACCCGGAACGCTCATTTCGAAATGCCAGGCGCCGCAGGACGAGTCGACTGTCCAGATACCGCCGAGATCAAGGGTAAAAAGGCCGTTGTGCTGCATACCCCGAAGTAAAGCACATCCCATTTGTTGATGCAAGCAACCTATAGACTTTGAAAGATGCGGAAAAATGGTTGATAATGCAGGACAGGCGGCGTCGCCGCGATAAAGGAGAGAGCATGGAAACCACCCGTAAAATTCGGTCCATAACGACGGCACGCCCCGTGATAGAGGGCGCGGGAGTTCATTTGCGCAGGGCAATCGGCCTGGGCAAACCGGAAGAATACGATCCCTTCCTGCTTTTTGACGATTTTCGCTCCGACGATCCGGCTGACTACCGCGCCGGCTTTCCCTGGCACCCCCATCGCGGGATAGAAACGGTAACCTACGTGCTCAAGGGCACGGTCGCCCACGGCGACAGCACGGGAACCCGCGGGGAAATTGGGGCCGGCGACGTGCAGTGGATGACGGCGGGGGGCGGTATTTACCACCAGGAAATGCCCCGGGGCGACCCAAACGGCTCCATGCACGGCTTCCAGCTTTGGGTGAACCTTCCCGCCCGGGATAAAATGACGGAACCGCGGTATCGCGGCGTTTCCTCGGCGGACATCCCCGCGGTCAGGCGGGGGGACGGCGTGGAAATTAAGGTTATCGCCGGTTCGTGCGACGGGGTATCCGGTCCCGTGGCGGACGTGGTGTCGAGGCCGATATACCTGGACGTATTCGTGCCCGCCGGGAAGGATTTTTCGCTGGATACCCGCGTCGGGGATACCTGTCTCGTCTATGCGCACGAAGGCGCGTTCCTGGCCGACGCCGAGGAACCCCTGGCGGCATCGGGCGGTTCCAAAGCCATCGTCCATAACCGGGACGTGGCCCTTTTCGGCGACGGTTCCTCCCTGCGGATAACGGCGGGCGAGGAAGGGGCGCGGTTTCTCCTCATTTCCGGCACTCCGATCGGGGAGCCCATCGCGTGGCGAGGCCCCATCGTCATGAACACCCAGGAAGAGCTCCGGCAGGCCTGGGCCGATTTGGAAGCCGGGACCTTCGTCCGAACGGCCTCGGGGAAATAGTCGACCATGAAACCGTATTTTATCGGACACGGGTCGCCCCTGAACGCGATTGCCGACAACGCCTACGCGCGTTTTTTGCGGGAATTGGGCAGGCGCATCGAGGGGCATGAGGGCCCTATCGAGGCCGTCGTCGTTTTTTCCGCGCACTGGCAAACCCGGGGCACCAAAATTACCGGGCACGCGGCGCCGCCGCAGATATACGACTTTTACGGCTTTCCCGACGGGCTGTACCGGCTGAAATACGCGCCGCCGGGCTCGCCCGCGGCGGCCGCGGCCATTGCGGCAGGGCTTCCGGAAATCGCCGTGGACCCCGATCGGGGCATAGACCACGCCGCCTGGGCGGTCATGAGGCACCTGTTTCCGAACGCCGACGTCCCCCTCTTGGAGATGAGCCTGAACGTCGATTTCACCTTCGAGGAACACTTCGCCCTTGGCAAGAAAATCGCGGGCTTAGGCTTACGAAACGTCCTTTTCGTCGGAAGCGGCAATCTGGTCCATAATCTGTACGATGTCGACTTTCGGGACGGCGCGCCGGCTTTCGCCTGGGCGGAACGCGCGAATCGGTGGATTCGCGAACGGCTCGAGGCGAACGAAAGCGGGGCCTTGGTCGACGCAGAGCGGGCAATGCCGGATTTCTCCCGCGCCGCCCCCACGACCGAGCATTTCATTCCCGCCCTTTATATCCTGGGCATGACGGCCGGGACGCTTACCGTCGAGTACGACGAGATCCAAAACGGCAGCGTTTCCATGCTCGCCTTTTCGGGAGAATGAGCGGCCCGACGCGCCCCTGCAAGGGCCTTCTCCGCGGGGGCTCCGCGCTTCGGTCGCGCGCCCCCGTCGCCCGTTCTGCCTCTTATAAAAAAAAAGGGAACCCTCGCATCGGGTTCCCTTTTTCGTCCGCTCGCGGCGTTAGAGCCATGCGGCCCGCGCCTTACATGAGTTCTTCGAGGTCGATCTCGCCGCCCGCGCAGGGAGTGCCGATGGTCCAGTTTTCGAGGACCTGGGGGTGAATCTCGCCGAAGACGCCCACGCGCTTGCCCTTGACCAGTATCGCGGCCTGGCGGCCGGGAATGAAGCGGGGGTCGTCGGATTCGGCGACCGCGTATTCGTGGTCCAGGTAGTAAAGGAGGCTCGCGACCTGGCTCGCCGCCTCGTTGAAGTTGGCGTCGGAGGAGGCGGTGAGGAAGCCGAGGTTTTGCCGCGTGCGGGTGCCCGTCACTTCCGAGTCTTCCCGGTACGCGACCTTGCCGATCTCGAAGATCCGGTGGGGATAAACGGCGTTGCCCGAGGGGGCTTCCGCGGCGAGGAGGCTCGGGAGGATGGAGGGCCGCACGAACTGGAAGTTTTCGGTCATGGGGTTGGAAATCTCGATGACGGCGTCGCCCTGGGGGGTTCCCGCGAGGTTCATGCGCTCGATGAAGTCCTTTCCGGAGCCGAGGTAGTTGAAGATCATTTCCTGGTAGCCGAGGCCCACCATGAGGCTTTTCGCCTTGCGGCTGAAAACCGTGACCGGGGTAAGCCGGCCGATCGTGAAGTCCGAGGGCTTGGAGGGCTTGAACCAGGGAAGGGTTTTGCCCATCATCACGTCCTCGATAATGTCCACCTCGTGGAGGAAATCGTTTCGGTATTCCGGCGGGCGGACGGTGACCCTGTCTCCCGCGATTTCAGATTCGCAACCCATCTTCGCGAGGGCGTCGGCGACTTCAACGCCCGTGAGCTCCGTGCCGAGGAGCTTGTTCGCCGCGCCGACCGTGGTGGAGGCGGTTTTTTGGAAATAGTAGGGGGTGGTGACGGTCTTGCCGAAGCCGGTGTCGTAGGGATGCTCGACCTTCACGGGGAGAATTTCGTAGCCCGCGTCGGCGAAGTCGCACGCCACGATACTCACCGCCAGGGTGAGGGTGGGCATGTCGGTACCGGTCATTTCCACGAGGAGGTCGGAATCTCCCACCTGCACGGCGCCGAGGGTGGCGCTATTGATGATCGGGGCCATGGAGAGCACTTCGTTCTTGGCGTCGGTGAGGAGGGGGAATTTCGGCGCGTCCTTGAGGATGAAGCCGTATTCCTTGCCTTTCGGGTGGTCGGTGAGTATCTGGCGGCAGGTCATGGGGGCGTCGCAGGCCAGCGGGACGAAGCTCGTTTTGTCCGGGTCTACGGCCTTGTAGCTGATGGGCCAGGTTATGTTCGCGGAGCGGTATACGCCCATGGAGATGGAGCGCCGCTTGCGGCCGAAGTTCCAGCAGAGCTTTTCCTGGGTCTGGATGATATCGAGGAGCATGGGCTCGTCGATGGGCTTGCCTGAGATGACGAAGGCGGCCATGTAGGGGCGGATGTCCTTGAGGCCCGGATCGACCTTCACGACGCGATTGCCGCAATCGCGGGTCGTTTTTTCGTCGGAGAAGAATTCCCGGTACGCGGCGTAGCGGGACGAGGAGGGGCGGCCGATTCCCGCGTGCTGGCGGAGCTGGCGGGCCACGCCGGCGGTGGACCAAAGGTCGGGCCGGTTCGTGTCGTTGAGCTCTATCTTGATGGTGCGCTCGTCCGCGCTAAGGGTCGTATCGGGCTTTTCGTCGAGCTCTGCCTTGCCGCAGGTAAGGCGTTCCTCGAGTTCGTCGTAATCGTATGTTCGGCCGAGAAGGCTGAAGAAGAGTTTTTCGTTTACTTCAATCTTGGGCATGGAAGTCTCCTTGTGATTTATTTCTGGCCGGTGGGTGGCGGAGCCAGCTTTCGGAAATTGGATCTGCCCTCGCGAGTGAGCCCAAGGGGCTCAAGCGGTGGCCAATCCGGTTCCCCGGCGTCCTTCCGCAATCCAGAACGAAATGCTTTTCATTCGTCTGTACGTTTTTACCGAAAAGAAAAGCTTCTTGTTCGGCTCGTCGTCGCTTTAGTACTTCGCTTTCCGCAGGCGGACGCCCTCGATGTCGAGCGAGAAGAGCTCGCGAAGGTCGTTGAGGCCTAAGGCCATGAGTGCCATGCGGTCGATTCCGATGCCCCAGGCGAGGACGGGAACGTCTACGCCCATGGCGCGGGTCACTTCCGGGCGGAAAATGCCCGAGCCGCCGAGCTCGAACCAGCCGAGCACCGGGTGCTTGATGTGCACTTCCACGGAAGGCTCCGTGAACGGGAAGTAGCCGGGCACGTACTTGACCTCGGTGGCGCCGGCGATTTCGACGGCGAACATCTCGAGGAAGCCGAGGAGGGTCTTGAGGTTCACTTCCTCGCCGAGCACGATGCCCTCGGTCTGGTAGAAGTCCGAGAGGTGGGTCGCGTCGACCTTGTCGTAGCGGAAGCACCGGGCGATGCCGAAGTATTTGCCGGGAATTTTCGCGGTATGCAGCTGGTGCGCGGAGAGGGCCGTGCCCTGGCTACGGAGGATAAGGCGCTTGGTGAACTCGCGGTCGAAGGCGTAGTTCCAGCCCCGGCTTCCGGTGTTGCCCCCGTCCTTGTGGGCCGCCGCGACGTTCGAGAGCCACGGTTCCTCGATGGATTTCGCGTGGGTCGGGTTTTTCACGTAGTAGGCGTCGTGAATATCGCGGGCCGCGTGGAACTGGGGCATGAACAGGGCGTCGGAATTCCAGAATTCGGTTTCCACCAACGGTCCGTCGAATTCCTCGAAGCCGAGGGACGACAGTTTGTCCTTGACGCTTTCGAGGAAGCTTACGTAGGGATTGGTTCGGCCGGGAATGACCCGGGCCGGGGGAACGGCGATGTTGTAGCCGCGGAAGGAGCCCTTCTTCCACTCGCCGGACTTGAGCATGGCGGGGGTGATCGAGCCGATTTCCTCGCCGGTGATTCCGGCGGCGTCCAGGGCCGCCTTTACGGCGGTCGCTTCCGGCGAGAGGGTATAGACTACGGTTTCCCGCTCGAGCACGCGGAAGGGCGAGTCGGCGGCGCCGCGTTTCTTGGCGAGGGTTCCCATGACGGCAACCTCGTCGTCGGTCAGGTGGGCGCGGTCGATCGTTCCCGAGGGGGTTTCGCTCGCGAGCCGGATGAGGGCCACGGTGACGGCGAAACGCTTGTCGGCCGGCATCGCCACGAACGCGGCCTTCTTGTCGCCGTCCATGCTCACGGCGCCCTCTTTCGACAGGGTACCGAAGGCGGAGCCGACGTCCTTGTTTTCAAGGCCGAGGGCGGCGGCGATTTCGGGGAGGGTATGGGGGCCCTTGTCCCTGAGGAGGGCGATAATGCGCTCTTCCGGGGTTCCGTTTTTCGCGAAGTCGCGGCCCAGTTCGGTTATTTCAAAAAAAGTCCGGGCTTCGCGACGCGTTTCGGTCACGAGGCCTTTGCCGCCAAGCCAGGAAAAGGCCTGGTTCGCGTGACCGGGCTTGTAGTCGAGTTCCCTTTCGAGTTTGTCCGCGGTCAGTTCGACGCCGGGCGCGAAGGACCGTAGCACGCGGATTTCGAGCGGATGCAGGTTTTTTACGATTGCGGAAACATCCATTTATCACTCCTGAGGCGGTAGGTCGGCCAAACCGCCCGATAGGCCGTTCGGATTCCCCATTATTCGAACATTTATAGCATTATTCGGAAAAAGGGAAAAGCGCCTTTCTAAAAGGAGGTCCAAGGGACCAATTCGTCGATGGAAACGAGCACGCGGACGTCGGCGACGAACTGTCCCGCGTCGGCGTACAGCCGGGGCTCCGGCCGGAGGAGAACCTCGCCGCGTATTTCCTTCGGCTTGTTCTTTTCCAGCTTTCGCGCCCGCTCGCGCACGGCGTTGAGGAGCGCCGCCTCATAGGCCGCCCGGATTCCCGCGGTGCCGTCCAAGCGCTCTCCCCGGCCCGTTCCCTTCCCGGTCCGAACCGTTATTCCCTGCCAATGCCGCTGCCAGCGCGCGGTAGTCTCGTTGGGCGCGTACTGGGCCCAACAGGCAAGGCGGGGATATTCCGCGGTGAGGCCGGTGAGGGAAAAGGAGGGATCTCCCTCCTCGATGGCGCCGATGGGCCGTAGGGCGAACTCTTCCGCGACGTTTCGCAGCTTGTCGCTGGGCCGGTATTCGTACTTCCAGCCGTAGATCATGCCCGCGAGGACGAATCGGGAAAGTTCGGTAAGTTCGCGGACGGGGAGCGTCGCCGCGGCCTCGCGGGCCGTTCCCGGGACCGGCTCGGCGTACACCCACACCGGGGCCCGTATCCGCTCTTCCTGGCTCGCGCTTTGGCCCGTCAGGGCAGCGGGAACCGAGAAGGCGAACGCGGCCGCGGCGAGGAGCGCGCCGCGACGGCGGTCGCGCGCGGAGCCGGTCTCCGCCGCGGGCCGGGCCCGTTCGCCCCTTATCTGCCTGACCATGCCTTGGCGGGGTTTATCCCGAATCTGACCAGGAAATAGACCCAGGCGATCCCGAGCCCGACGAGATGGGTACTATGGGCCACGCCCTGGTTTGAGCCCGTGATCAGGTTGAAAAATTCCAAACCGGCGTACCCCAGAACCAAAAGCGGAGCGGGAATGGGAACGATGGCCCACAGATATATGACCGAGCGCGGGTAAAGGGTCGCGTAGGCGAGCAGAAGGGAGAATACGGCGCCGGACGCTCCCATCAGGAATACGTAGTCGATTCCCGCGATAAGGTAGAAAACGAGCGAAACGATTCCCGAGAGGGTGGCGGAAAGGAAATAGAACAGGAGGAATTCCTTGGAGCCGATCCGCCGCTCCACGGCGACCCCGAAAAAGAGCACGCCGAGCATGTTGAATAAAATATGGGAGATATTGGCGTGCACGAACTGGTAGGTAAAGGGCTGCCACCACATGCCGCCCTTGATCACGTACAGCGGATTCATGGAAAGAACCCGGGTAAGGGTCGGGTCCAGCATTATCAGGAGGTAGACGAGCAGGTTTAATCCGATAACTATGAACGCGGCGTTCCAGAATTCGTAGCGGAAGGGCTTTCGGAGGGTGTTCTTGAGGGTCATACCGGTAAGGTTACCAGCAAGGCCTCGTACGGCGCAAGGGGGACCCGCCCGACCGGGACGGAAGCGCCCGCGGCGCGCCGGTTGCCGAGAAGGACGGTCGCCGCCGTCCCGGTCGCCGGTACTGCGGAACCAAGGCTGACGGTCCGCTGGCGCCCCGAAAGGTTCATGAGGCAAGCGATCGTTTTTACGTCGCGGCGGAGCCAGGCGATAACGCCCCGCTCCCCTTCGGCGACGAATTCGAGGGAGCCGCGGGAAAGCGCCGGTTCCGCCTTCCTGAGCGCGATCAGTTTCCGGTACCAATGCCACAGGGAATCGCCGTCGCGCATGGCGGACTCGACGTTAACGCTCGGCCAGTCGGGGTGAAGCCTGAGCCAGGGTTTGGCGCCCTCCCCGGTAAACCCCGCATGGGGCGTGCCGTCCCACTGCATCGGCGTGCGCTCCCCGTCCCTTCCGAGCGGGAGGGGCCAAAAGGTGATGCCCGTGGGGTCCACCAATTCCTTTCTCGGTATCGGGGCGTTTTCCATGCCGATTTCCTCGCCGTAATAGATAAACGGCGTTCCCCGGGAGGCGAGAAGCATCATCGCGGCGATCTGGAGCCGCTCCTTTTTATAGCGGTCGGGAACCGCCTTGGCGAGCAGGCCGGCGAGACCCCGGGGCGCGAACCGGGTCGCGTGCCGGGGCTGATCGTGATTGCTGAAGGCGAGATTGGGCCACCCTTCCGCGGGAACCAGGCGGTACCATTCCCGAATGGCCCGGGCGAGGCGTTTGGGCCGCCAGCCGAGATAGAGGGGCTCCATATTGAACGCCAGGTGCAGCTCATCGGAGCCGTTACCCTGATAAGAGGCGGCGATGGCCGGATCCTGCGAGAAAATCTCCCCCGTGAGGAGCCGGTCTCCGGGATAGGATTCGGCCAAACGGCGCATTTCCGAGCAAATTTCGTGGGTCTCGCGCTGGTTGCGGTCGTAAATATGCCGTTGGAAGATGTCGGGATTCGCCTTGAAGGAGAACGGGTTCGAACGGAATTGCGCGTCCTTGACGTACCAGTTCACCACGTCGAGCCGGAAGCCGTCTACGCCCTCGTCGAGCCAAAACCGCATGACGTCGTACATCGCTTGCCGCAGCCCCGGATTGCGCCAGTTCACCTCGGGCTGATGCCTCGTGAACGTGCCCAGGTACCATTCGTCCGTCGCCTCGTTGGGCCACCAGGCGCTCTTGAATTCGAACTGGCATACCCAGTTGTTCGGCTTCGGTAAACGTTTGCCCGTGACCGGATCGGTCCGGGGCTTCCAGATAAACCAGTCATGCTTCGGGTTGTCCCGGGAAGAGCGCGCCTCGACGAACCAGGGATGCTCGTCGGAGGTATGGTTGAGCACCAGGTCGAAGATGATTTTCATATGCCGTTTATGCGCCTCGGCGATTAGGCGACGCGCGTCTTCCATGGTGCCGAAGATAGGGTCTACGCCGCGGTAATCGCTGATATCGTAGCCGAAATCGGCCATGGGAGACGTGAAAAAGGGGGAAACCCAGAGGGCGTTTACGCCCAATTCGGCTAGATAGTCGAGTTTCGACACGATCCCGGGAAGATCGCCGATTCCGTCCCCGTTGGTGTCGAGAAAGCTGCGGGGGTAAATTTGATAAAATACGGAGGAACGCCACCAGGGCCCTGTCATTTCGACTGCCTAACCGCGTTTCGTCCCGATTCCTTGGCTTCGTAGAGGGCCTTGTCCGCCCGGTCCACCAGCGCCTTTGCCGTTTTATCCCGCAGGGGGTCGTACTCCGCGACGCCGGCCGAAACGGTCAGGCTCAGGTGCTGACCGTCGTAGAGGATGTCCAGGTTTTCGATGGATGACCTGATGCGGTCGGCGATCTTCATCGCGGCGCTGGCTTGGGTCTCGCAGAGCATCACCACGAATTCTTCGCCTCCGTACCGGGCGGCCATATCCTGGCTCCGGGTATTCTGCTGAATCACGCTGGCTACCATTTGAAGCACGGTATCGCCGCAGGAATGGCCGTATGTATCGTTAAACCTTTTGAAAAAATCGATATCGATCATGACCACGGAAAGGTGCAGGCTTTGTTCTACGCTGAATTCCATACGTTCGATCAGCACGGTGTAAAAATAGTGCTTGAGCTTCAGGTGGGTCATCATGTCCGTCGTGCTCATCTCGAGGAGGGCGGCGTTGCTGATGGCGATGGACGCCAGCGACGCTATGTTCAGAATGTGCTCTTTCTCGTAGTTCGAGTACGGCTCGGACGATATTTGCTCGCCCAGAACCAATAAGCCATTGATGTGGTTCTTCGTTTTAAGGGGGACGATGAGGGACGGTTCCAGCGCGAAGAGCGCTTTCAGGGGCGCGTCCGCGGGGATAAGGGCGCCGATGTCCTCGACCGTGTAACAGGCGCTGGGCCGGGAAAGGAGCGCTATAAGCGGATGCTCCTCGGGGAAGGAATAGTCGCAGTTTTCCTCGAGCTCGAAGCCGCAGTAGTTACGGTTAAGCTGGAAATAGGTAGCGTCGAAATTCTTTTTGGTGAAAATGGCCACGCCCAGGGTTTTCATTTGCCCCATGCAGGTATACAGGATCGCTTCTATAAGCGTGGAGAAATCGATAACCGAGGTAAGGCTCTTGGAAATTTCCAGAAGCTGTTTAAGATCATAGATTTGCTTTTCTTTTGAGGCTTCGTTTGGAATGGCTCTTTTTGTTCTGGTCATTATTTAGAATTCTCCGCTTGCTCGCCGGCGCGCATGGAAACAGTTAACGAACCCACTATAGCATATTTCTTCATTATTTCAAGAAAATTGCGAAAAACTCCAATTTCTTGCTCAAGCGCCCGAAACGAATCGTGGTTTTTCGCCGACGTAACCAGGGTACGGATATTGGTTATGACCTCCGGAAGCGATTTTTTGCTGTCCTCCACGATCATTAGGCAGAACTTGTACAATTCGAGGTATTCCATGACCGTTTGCTGTAGAAGTCCTTTGGCGAAGCCGTTCATGTTCTCGATCATTTTTCTGAGGGGCGTCTCGAAATCCATGCCCTTTTCCAGTTCGGTGATATAGCCGGTAAGAATCTTTAGGCTGCAGGGCTCCCCCTCGGCGAACAGCCGCTCGAATTCGGAAAATTTTGAGGGGAGGAGCTCGCAATAATAATAAGTGGCGCTCATGGTGCTTTGAAGGGTCCGGTTCTGGAAATAACCCTCGATCACCACGCTTCTGACGATTGTGGCGAAATGGGGAATGAAAAAGCGGTCCGTGAAGGTACGCAGTATCCTCAGCGGTTCGATCCACTCCAGGGAAAGGCTCGTGAATTCCTGAATGAGGGCGTTGGTGCCGTCGTTGTACCCCTCGATCTCCGAGAGTTCCGCCTCGCCGAACACCTCGCGAAGGCGTTGCCTCGTCTCGTTGTTTTGCCGCTCCTTGAGCAGTTTTCGGGAATCCCCGTCAAAGCTTTCGGTGAGCCGCGCGCGGTAGTGCTCGAGGAAATCCGCCTTTTCCTGGGGATGGTCGGGAACGTAGGCCGGATCTTCCTTCGCCACGCGTATTATCGAAAGAAGGGTCGCGGCGGGGATTCGCTTATCGAGAAGGTAGCCGATCGCCTGGAAGAGCCGGGAGGATTTCGCGCGAAGCTCCTCGCTGAGGCCCGTTTTTTTGCGCAAGGCGTCAAGGGAGGCGACGGAGAGGGCCAGCGATTCCCCGATTCGCAGGTCGGTCATGAGGTAATAGAGGTCCAGGAGCGAGGGAATGATCTCGGCCACTTCCACCGCCTTGAAGCTCGGGTTTTCCACGGTGGTCCCCTGGCCTATATGCGAGGAAAAGGCGGGGTCAAAATAGCTGAAGAATTCATTGAAGTTGAAATGGCTGAAATCGGCCAGCGCCAGGACCGCGAGGACCTTACTCTCCGCCTGCTTTCCTTGCGGGCCTTCGAGCTGTTTAAGGTATTGCGTAAGCCGCTTTCCCTGGTCTTCCACCACCCGCTCGGGAACTTCCTTGGATTCGGCAAGTTCCTGGGCCCGAAAGGCCAGGGTGAGGTGATCCCGCGCCACGGCCTGTTCCGGGGGGAGTTCCGCCTCGAAAAGAAGCTCCCGAAACCGATCTGCCGCCCTCTTGTCCTGGGCGGTTACGGTGGCGTCCAGAATTTCCCTAACGTAGGCGAGAAAGGCGTTCACTTGCTGAATCGCGGTGGGGAAAGCGGGAAGGAGCGCGCCGTCCGCCCTCCAAATCGGCGGGGAGATGGCGCGCAAATCGGCTTGGATATGCCTGAGTTCCGTTTTTTTTCTGTACTCCGGCGATGAGGACGAAAAAAGAGATTCGAGAAAATCCTGAAGGATTCGGATCAGGTCTCCCAGGAAGGTCATGGGGCCATTCTACCGGCTGTCGAAGGGTAATACAAGCATAAGGCGGTCCATTACCGGTCGAATAACGAAAAACCGCGGGTTTCAATGATTTTCCGATAGTCTTCCGCCGTTTCCGCAAGGACGATTTCGGCCCTCAGGGCGGCTCCGCCTTCTATTCCCTTCGTATAGGCGCAAAACCGCTTTCGCATTTCCCTGCAGGCCGCCTCTTCGCCCGAATCGGAAACCAGGTCAAGCAGTTCCTTCCATCCGGCCCTTACCCGCGTTTCGGCGGGAATATCGGCATACGAGCCCGAAGTAAGGAGTTCCCTCGTTTGCGTGAAGATGAACGGGTTTCCCATGGCGCCCCGGGCGAACATTACCCCGTCGCAACCGGTTTCGGAGAGCATGCGCTCCGCGTCTTCTGGGGCAAAGAGGTCTCCGGAGCCGAAAACCGGTATGCCGGGATAGTCGCGGCGCGCCAGGGCCGAAAGGGCGGCGAGAACGGACCAGTCGGATTTTCCCTCATAGCCCTGGGCGCGTGTTCGGGGGTGCAGGGTGATTGCCTGCGCTCCCTCGTCCAGGGCCGCCCTGGCCGCCCGTTCCCAACTGAGGTCGGACGCGTCCCAGCCGGAACGGATCTTCACGGTCACGGCCGCGGGAACCGAGCCCGTTTCTTCCGAAAAGCGCCTCGCGCCGCGGATTACCGCGCGGGTGACGAGCGCGAGCCTGTCCGGGTCGCGGGTAAGGGCGGAACCGGCCCCGGTTTTCACAATTTTGGGTACGGGACAGCCCGCGTTAATGTCGAGGCATTCGGCGCCCGTCTGCGAGAGGGCGATAAACGCCGCTTCGCCCATCCGTTCCGGGTCGCCGCCGAAAATTTGGACGGCGTAGCGTTCCTCGTTGGGGGCGCGGAGCATGAGGCTTTCGGTTTTGCCGGAATTGCGGGTCAGCGCCTCGGAGGACACCATTTCCGTGTAGGTGAAATCGGCTCCGCAGTCTATGCAGAGCGAACGAAACGCCCGGTCGGAATAGCCGGCCACCGGCGCGAGAAAAACGTTTCCCGCCAGGTGGAGGTTCCCGATGGAGACGGGACGGTATAGGCTCCGTCCCGCGGGGTCGGTTTCGCGATTCAGGGTATCGGCAGGACTGTCCGTTCCCGGCCGAACCCTTTCGGGTCGGGCCCTTTCGCTCATTCCGGGAGTTTGAAGAAGGTACAGCTGTTGGTCCACAGCCGTGCCGCGAGCTCCTCGATTTCCATTTCCAGCATTTCGGCCATGAAACGGACGGTGGAGGGCGTGTAGGACGGCATATTCCGCTTGCCGCGGAATTCCGCCGGGACCATGAACGGGCTTTCCGACTCGACCAGAATGCGGTCAAGGGGAAGGCTCAGCACGGTCTCGTGGAGGTTTCGGGCGTTTCGGTAGGTCAGGTTGCCCGCGAAGGAGAAATAGAGGTTCAGGTCGAGCGCGATCCGGGCGTATTCGGCGTCTTCCGAGTAGCAATGGAGCACGCCCCCCGCCTCGGGAAGCCGTTCGCCAAGAATGTCTAATATATCCTTGCCCGCGTCCCGATTATGTATAATGACGGGAACGTCCGCCTTGTTCGCGAGTTCAAGCTGGGTAATGAAAAGCTCTATCTGCGATCGCTTATCGCCGAATTTTCGGTAATAATCGAGCCCGATTTCGCCCAACGCGACCACGTTCGGGAGCTTGAGGCCCTCCTCGATCGTGTGAATCCAGTCCTTTCCCGGGTTTGTCACCTCGGACGGGGAAACGCCAATGGCATGATATACCGACGAAGCGGATTTTAGGGTGGGATAAACGACGCTGAAGTCATGCAGACTGTTGCAAATGCTGACGATGCGGGTAACGTGGGACTGTTTGGCTTCCTGTATTACACGAAGCTGCTCAATGGGATCATCATAGATAAGCCCGATGTGAGCGTGAGTATCAAAAAATTGCATGGCTTTCATCCGGTTGGTGAGTAGTTAAACCGCCTTGCGGCAGGTTTATATGCCTTAGGATACCACACCGCCGGGGTGCCGTCAACCAAAAAGCCGGGAGGGGCCTTTAACGGTTTGACACATTTTTTTGATCCATGCTATGATACAATATAGTAGTTATGGAGTTGCATAGTGGCCAAGACACGGGGCTATAAGCGCGTTGAAATTTCCTTCGTCCGAACGCTCGGGCGTTTTTTTCGGTCCTGCATTTCGGCCGTCGGCTCTTTCGTATCCGCGGTCTTTCACGGCGGACGGCGCAAGCTCACCATTATGGTCGTTCCCCACTCCCAAAAGCGCGTCGTCAATTTCCAGACGACCATGTTTTCCCTGGTATCCTTCATCGTAATCGCCGTGGGCATTGTCGCCTCCTTCTTTTGGTTTACCCGCAATTCCATCGATTCCACCGCGACCATAACCAGATTACAGCAGGAAAGCCGCGAGACCCGGGCGAGCCTTGACCGCCTGAAAGACGAAACCGGCAGCCTGCTCAAGGCGGCCCAGAACTTTCAAAGCGCCTTTTCGTCCACCTTGTCCATCATCGGCCTGGACTCGAGCGCGACGACCGTTAAAAGCGATATACAGAACGGGGACCTGACCTCGTTCTTCAACGTTAAGGAAAGCGCCCAGGGCTCCATGAAGGAGATCGCCGAGCTTCAGAAACTGAGGGGCTACCTCGAGAATTCTGTTCAGCCCATACAGGAAATCGGTAAGCTCCTTGACTCCCAGAGCGCCCTCTTTTCGGACATCCCGAGCCTCTGGCCCATCAAGGGCGGGATCGGCCACATTTCCATGCAGTTCGGCCAGAACAAGCACCCCTTTACCGGGCAGTGGTACATTCACAAGGGCGTAGACGTTTCCACCTATCGCTCGGGCGATCCGATTCTCGCCACCGCCGACGGCCAGGTCGTGACCACCGATTTTGACCCGGGCTTCGGCAACTACATCATTATCAAGCACAAGCACGGGTTCTATACCCGTTATGCCCACATGCAGTCCTACCGCGTGAAGCGCGGCGAGTACGTGCAGCAGGGTCAGGTTATCGGCTATATCGGCAATACCGGCGTTTCCACCGGCCCGCACCTTCACTACGAGGTGCATATCGGCTCTGACGTAGTGGACCCCATGAAATACCTGAACATCAAGATAGAAAACGGTAAATAAGGGATCGCGATGGCTTTTCAGTTTCCGGACGAAGTCGCGATCAATACGTTGATCGGTCCCGGCTCTTCCATTCACGGCAATCTCAAGGTAAACGGCTTTATCCGCATTGACGGCGACTTGGACGGCAATCTCGATACGCCGGGCAACGTGATCGTCGGCGAGGCCGCGCGCATACGCGGTACCGTGCGCGCGCGTTCGGTGTCCGTCGGCGGCGTGATCCAGGGCGACGTGGTCGCGCCCGAGGGCGTGACCATTCTTTCCTCCGGCATGGTCCTTGGCGCGGTATTGACCCGCAGGCTCCTCGTGGAGGAAGAGGTTCTCTTGAACGGTCCCTGCGTGGCGGTGAACGATCAGGCGCGCTTCGAAGAAGCGCTTTCGGAATACAATAACAGGAAGGCGTACGCCTCCGCCACCTACGCCGCCTCCCGCGCGGCCGGTTCGCTCTAATGGCCGGACCGGGCCCCATCGATTCGGGAAGCCCCTTTTTCGCCTCGGTGGCCGGTCAGGCCGCCCTTTCGGGCGGTGCGGTACGGGGCGGCGCCAGAAAAGAAAAAAGCAAGGCTGCCGAATTCGGCCGCTTGGTAAGGGAACGGGCGACCGAATCCGCGGAAGCGTCTCTCGCGGAATCCATTCCGGCACAATATCGTGGCCTCCCGCCGGAGCAAATCCTGGAGCGACTGCTGGACGACGTGCATTCCGCCGGCGACCTCCTCAAGGACAAGCCCTTGCCGGATAATATCGTCGCCTACAAGGGCGCGGTTCGGTCCTTCGTGAAATACGTGGTGGACCGCGCGTACGACGTGTCCGAGCGCACCTCGGGCGGGAATATCCTGAAGCGTAAGAAATTCACGCAGGTGCAGGTAATCGACCAGAAGCTGGAGCAGTTGGCTGCAGGGATCTTGGGCGGGCAAAAGTCGCAATTGGCGTTGCTCGAACGGATCGAGGAAATCAATGGCTTGCTCGTGGACTTACTGTCCTAATAAACGCGGGCGGGCACACAAAGGCGGTACCCTTAATGGCATCGGGATACAATGACGATATACACGGCGAGGATCTTTCCAGCCTGGAAGACCCCCAGGCGGAGGCCCAGGAAACCCATTCCGGCACGTACGTGTTTCCGGAAGTGCTTTACCACCTGAAACTGGAGTATTCCAGCGAGAGCCTCTACGCGACCCATGAGGGCGAAGAGCTGGCGGGGGGGGAGCTCGTAATGGTTCCCACCCGTTACGGAAAGGATTTGGCGAAGGTTATGGGGCGCGTTCGCGTTCCGATAGGAATAAAGCCGGATGACGTGGTAGCCGTGGACAGAAAGGCTACGGAGCACGACCTGACCCGAATCGCCGAATTCCGCGAGAAGGAAGCCCACGCGTTCTCGGTCTTTCGGGAAAAAGTGGCCCAGCATCGGCTTGATATGAAGCTAATCGCCACCCATTACCTCTTGGACGAGCCGAAAATCCTTTTTTTCTTCAGCGCGGAAAACCGCGTGGACTTTCGCGAGCTGGTGAAGGACCTGGTCTCCATATTCAAGATGCGCATCGAATTGCGCCAGATCGGCGTGCGCGACGAATCGCGGATTACCGGCGGCTTGGGGGTGTGCGGCCGCTCGTATTGCTGCCATTCCGTAACCGATAAGCTCAAGCCCGTCTCGATCCGCATGGCGAAGGACCAAAACCTATCCCTTAATTCCCTAAAAATTTCCGGCCAGTGCGGGCGCCTCTTGTGCTGCCTCGCCTACGAGCACGAGTGGTACAGCGAGGAGCGGAAGACCTTGCCCAACGAGGGAATTCGCCTGCATTACGACGATTCGAATTTTCGGGTTGCCGAGGTAAATCCCCTGACCCGCATGATCAGGCTCCAGGGCGAAGACGGCCGCGTCCTTGAAATCCCCTCGACCCGGATGGTCCGGGTCGACGGGAAGTGGCGCGTACAATAGGTAGGCTAGCTGAGTATGGCCACCGTGTAGTGGCTTTCGGGGGTCCAGGGCCGGCCGAGATAATCGCCGCCGTACTCGAAATTGACGAACCCGCCTTCGCGGCCCCAGGCCTCGAGGCGCGGGCGGGTTATCGCCAAGAGGTCGGTCCCCTCGTCGAGTTCCAGGAACGTACCGCTTCCTTTCTCCAAAATCGCGTCCAGTTCGTAGACTCCCTCTTCTACCGGATGCAGGGAGCGGGAGAGCCGTACCCGGACGGAACTCCTGTCCGGGAGGCGCACGGCTTCGTTCGGCCCGAAGGAATCGAAGTTGATGAACTGGAGCACGAGCTTTCCCCCGGGGGCGAGAAGGGCCTTGGCGTCGAACAGGAATTTGCGCACGAGGGTCTCGTCCGCGAGGTAGGGCAGGGTATTGTTGACGCAGCCGATAATATTGAAGGAACCCGGTTTTAGGAACCGCCGAATGTCGATGGCCGACATCTCGAAAAAACGGGTGGACGAATAGCCCCGCTTCATGCGGCGCTGGCTCGTTTCGACCATTCCGGGGTTGCGGTCAATGCCCGTAACGTCGAGCGCCGGGCTGGATATCCTGTTTTCGAGGGTTCCGGTAGCGCATCCGATGCCGAGATACCTGCAGATGGGCGGGGGCTGGATGGGGGAGTTTTTGCGGAAATCCTCGACCAGGCCGGTAATCAGGGCCACTGCCCCTTCGTCAACGGGAAAAAGCTCGTCATAGTATTCCCGGATAGCGTCGTAAAATTCCTGCAGGTTCTCTGCGTAGTCCGGTTCATCCGCGCCATGCGGACTGTTGTATTCCATCAGGCTTCTCCTGTTACGTTGACGAAATCGATATATTTTTATACAATACCTTTCAGGAGCACGAAGTGGAAGCGCCTGAAACCGTCATTACAGTCTGTATGGGAAGTTCTTGCTTCTCTCGCGGCAATAACGTTAACACGGAGATAATCGACAGATTCCTCCGCGATCATGATCTGACCTGCCGGGTCGAGCTTCGCGGCTGCCTCTGTAGCGGCCGCTGCAAGGATGCTCCCGTTATCGAGATTGACAGCGAGGTTTTTCGGGGCGTACAGCCCGGTATGCTTGCCGATCTTCTGACCCATAAGCTTTTGGGGGACCAATGAATTTTCAAAGCCCCATCTACACCGAAAAAACCCAGTGCCAAGACTGCTATAAATGTATCCGTGAATGCCCCGTTAAGGCAATACGTGTAGAACGCGGACACGCGATGGTGGTCTCCGAATTGTGCGTTTTCTGCGGCCATTGCGTTTTGGCCTGTCCGGCGGGGGCGAAGCGGGTCCGCGACGACCTGTCCCGCGCCCGCCAGCTTTTGACCCTCAAGGGAAAGGCGATACTCTCCCTCGCCCCCTCGTTCGCCTCTGAATTTGCCGGAATCGATCCGGCCGATCTTGCCGCCGCGATCCGCGCTCTCGGCTTTTTCGGCGTTTCCGAGACGGCTATCGGAGCCGATCTCGTTTCCGCCCGCCTTGCGGCGGATTTTCGCGCCGTCGGCGCGGACGGCGACGGCGATAAAAAGCCCGGGCGTACCCTCTTTTTGTCCTCGGCCTGCCCCTCGGCCGTGGAATTCGTGAAGCAGTATATGCCAGAGCTCGCGGGAAACCTTACCGACCGGGCCTCGCCCCTCCTTGCCCATGCCCGCTTTCTCCGCGAAACCTACGGCGACGATATCGGCATCGTGTTCGCTGGGCCGTGCGTGGCGAAAAAGCGCGAGGCCGACGCCTGGCCCGATATCGATTGCGCGATTTCATTCTCGGACCTGCGCGCCTGGTTCGCCTCTTCCGGGGTCGAACCCGCGCCGGGCTTGGCCAGAAACGCGGCCGGCGACGGTCCCGCCGACGGTTTTATTCCCTGGAGGGCCGCCTCCGGCTCCTATTATCCGGTGGACGGCGGCATGATCGCTTCCATTAAAAGGTCCTCGCTGAAGAGCGACGTGCGGATGATGACCGTTTCCGGCCTTCCGGAGATACGGAATGCCCTGTCGGGCTTGAGCGAAGAAGCCCTGGATCGGCCCCTTTTCATGGAGCTGCTCGCCTGTCCGGGCGGTTGCGTGAACGGCCCCCTCGTTAGCCCGGGGCACAGTTCCGCGTTGCGGCGCGTGCGGCTTCTCGAGTATGCCGAAACCGCCCCCGACGGATCGGGGGACGCGCGGAAGGCGGGGCCCGACATGACCGGCACCTTGCCCAAGAAACCGACGTTCCCGACGTCGCATACCGACGAGGAAATAAGAAACGCCCTCAGGAGCGCGGGCAAGGTAACCGCCCGAGACGAGCTTAATTGCGGCTCCTGCGGGTATGACACTTGCCGCGCCTTCGCGGCCGCGATGCTGGACGCCCGCGCGGAAAAGACCATGTGCCTTTCGTACATGCGAAAGCTTGCCCAAAAAAAGGCCAACGGCCTGATTCGCGCCATGCCCTCGGGCGTGGTGATTTGCGATTCCGCCCTAAAGATAGTCGAATGCAACGAGAACTTCGCCCGGTTAATGGGGGAGGATATCCTTTCGATGTACGAGGCGAAGCCCGGGATGGAAGGGGCCGATTTGGCGGCGATTACGGGCCTCGCGGCCTTTTGCGCCGACGCCATAGCCCGCGACGGGCCGGACGTGAGCGAGCATGAATTCCGGGAGCGGAGGAAAATTTACCAGGCGACGGTGTTCTCCATAGAGAAGGGGGAAAGCGCCTGCGCGGTCGTACAAGACGTAACCGCGCCCCAGGTTCGCCGCGACCGGGTAATCCGCCAGACCAAAAAAGTCATAGACAAAAACCTGGCCGTGGTTCAGAAAATCGCCTATCTGTTGGGCGAGAACGCCGCGGAGACCGAGGCGACGCTCAATTCGATCATCGAGTCGTTCTCCGCGGGGGAGGGCGAGCCGTGAATCAGGGTCTCACGGCCGGCGCCTTTATCGAGGTGGGCCATTGGTGCGTCTCCAAAAACGGTCAGGGCGCCGCGGGCGATACTTTCCTGTCGCGAAAACAGGAAAAGGACGGCCGTCTCGTATCGGTGCTCTCTGACGGGTTGGGTTCCGGGATCAAGGCCGGGGTGCTTTCCACCCTTACCGCGACCATGGCGCTCAAATTCGTCGAGTCGGAGATACCGCCTGAACGCGCGGCCGAGATAATCATGAATACCCTGCCGGTGTGCCGGGAGCGGGGCATTAGCTACGCCACCTTTACCCTGGTCGATATCCGTCCGGGCGCTTCGGTGCGGATTATCGAGTACGATAACCCGGATTACGTGATCGTGCGGGAGTCGACCCTCGTGGAGCCGATCAAGGACCGCGCCCGGGTAGGGCGAAAGAGCAAACAGTCCGCGCCGACCCGCGAGGCGTTTCTCTTGCATTCGGCCTTCAAGGCGCGGCCGGGGGACCGGCTCGTGTTTTTCTCCGACGGCGTGACCCAATCGGGCATGGGCTCCAGAACGCACCCCCTGGGCTGGGGGGCCGTCGCGGTCCGCGATTTTATCCTGGAAACCGTCGCCGGATCGCCCTCGGTGAGCGCCCGCGACCTCGCGAGACAGGTCGTGGGCAGGGCCCACCTGAACGACGGCATGGCGGCAAAGGACGATATCAGCTGCGCGGTGGTGTATTTCCGGCATCCCCGGGAACTTTTGATCATGACCGGACCGCCGGTTAGCCCCGAGCGGGACGAGGAACTGGTACGCGAATTCCGAGAATTTCCCGGAAAAAAGACCGTGTGCGGCGGGACTACCGCGAATATCGTGTCTCGGGGAATGGGAAAGCCCCTGAAGCTGGACATGAAAAACCTCGATCCCGTGGTGCCCCCGACCTCAATCATGGAGGGCGCGGACCTGGTGACCGAGGGAATTATTACCTTGGGACGCGTCGCCGAGATCTTGGCCTCGGAGCCGAACGGCGCGGATCCGCGGGCGGGAGAGCGTTCCCAAAACGGGGCAACCCGGCTCGTGGACCTGATTTTGGACAGCGACCGGATCACCTTCGTGGTGGGCACCAAAATAAACGAGGCGCATCAGGACCCGAACATGCCGGTTGAATTGGAAATCAGGCGGAACGTGGTCAAGAAAATCCAGTCACTTTTGACGGAACGGTACCTCAAGGAAGCCGTGATCCGCTACGTATAGAGGAGTTTGATATGTCGGGGAAAATCAAGGTCGTTATCTGTTCTGGTACCGCGTGTTACGTCATGGGCGCGTCGGATATTCTTCTCCTCGAAGAGGAATTGCCCCAAGCGCTGCGCGATACGGTCGAGATCGAGGGCGTAACCTGCCTCGGATACTGCAAGGACGCGAAGGCGGGAAAGGCCCCCTTCGTTACGATAGACGGCGAGGTCATGGCCTCGGCGACGCTGCCGAAGGTCACGGCCCGCATTCGGGAGTTGATAGATGCTAAACATAAATAACGGCGCGACCCAGCTTAAGCGCGAGATTCTCGTGCGCATAGCCAAGCTGCAGCTGGCGGGAAACCTTTCCGAGGGCGTTCACTTCATTCCCCGCGAGATGGCGCCGCGCGACGGCGAGGCCCTGCGCTGCTGCGTATACCACGACCGCGAAGTGCTCCGCATGCGGGTGATCGCCCGGCTCGGGCACAGCGTCGAGGATTACGACGACGAAAAAAAGCTCGCCGAGTACGCCCAGGAGGCCCTGGAGCGGGAAAAGCCCACCGAGCCCATGCTCACCGTACTGGACGAGGCCTGTAACGCCTGCGTTCGCGCCCACTACCTCGTCACCAACGCCTGTCAGGCCTGCATTGCCCGCCCCTGCATGATGAACTGCCCCAAGGGCTGCATCGAGATAACCGGCGGGCGCGCGAAGATCGACGCGGAAAAATGCGTTAACTGCGGCCTGTGCATGCAGAATTGCCCCTATCACGCGATTATCAAGGTGCCGGTTCCCTGCGAGGAAGCGTGCCCCGTGGGCGCGATTTCCAAGGACGAATCGGGAAAGGAACGGATAGACTATTCGAAGTGCATTTTTTGCGGCGCCTGCATGCGGGAATGCCCCTTCGGCGCCATGATGGACAAGGGCCAACTGGTGGACGTGATCCGGCGAATCATGGACGGGAAGCGGGTCGTGGCGCTCTATGCCCCGGCCATCGCCGCGCAGTTCCGGGCCGCGCCGGGGCAGCTTGAATGCGCCCTTGCCGCCGCGGGTTTCTCCCGGACGTACGAGGTGGCGCTCGGCGCCGACATAACCGCGGACAAGGAAGCCCATGAGTTCGAGGAGCGCATGGAACGGGGCGACGCCCTCATGACCACCTCGTGCTGCCCGGCGTACGTCCGGGCCGTGCATATCCACGTTCCCGAGCTGGATTCGTGCGTGTCCGAAACCCGTTCCCCGATGCATTACACCGCGGAACTCGCGAAGGCCGACGACCCCGAATGCGTAACGGTCTTCATAGGGCCCTGTCTCGCGAAACGGAAGGAGGGAATCGACGATCCTTTCGTGGATTACGTCCTTTCGGCGGAGGAACTCGGCGCCTACCTCATGGCGAAGGAAATCGACATTGGCGGATGCGGCGCGATGGAGCACGCCCGTATTCCAACGGCCACGGGCCGCGACTTTGCCAGGTCGGGCGGCGTCGCGGAAGCGGTTCGCGCGCGGTTGAAAAACCCCGAAAGGCTACGGCCCGCCCTTGTTAACGGGCTGGATACGGCCGGCATGAAGCTGCTCGCCTCGTACGGGAAGAACGCCGCGGCGGGAAAGCCGCTCGACGCGAATTTGGTCGAGGTTATGGCCTGTCCGGGCGGGTGCATCGCCGGACCTTCGGTGATAACGAACCCGAAGGTGGCCGCGGTACAGTTAAAAAAATACGTGGAATCGGGAAAATAGCCGAACGATCCAGGCGCCCGGCGGCGGCTACGCGAGGCTGTCCGGGCGCACGGTTTCCAGATAATCCCGGAGTTTAGAGGCCGTTTCCGGGCTAATCGCGTGCTCCATGCGGCATGCGTCGCGCTCGGCGGTCTCCGGGGATACCTTCAGCACCTCTTCCAAAAAGCGTTTTAGGGTTTCGTGGCGGGCGCGGACCGCTTTGGCCATGCGAAGGCCCGTTTCGGTCAGTTTAATATCGCCGTAGTGTTCATGCTCAATAAGGCCCGAATCCTTGAGGAAGCCAAGCGATTTGTTGACGCTCGCGCGGGAAACCCCGAGCGTTCTCGCGATATCTATGGACCGGGCCTGTCCCGTGTCAGACGAGAATTCCAAGATGGTTTCCAGGTAATCCTGTTTCGATGCGCTAAGTGAATCCGGCATGGGACAAATATATCGTATATTCGTTGACTAAACAACCGATTTAGGCTAGCTTGATGTAAGAAGGGGCTAACTTATGTCGCTTGATCAATTAAAACCCGGCGAAGCCGGCGTAATCAGTATAGTGGGCGGTACCGGAGCGTTGCGAAGGCGGCTCTTGGATATGGGGCTTACCCCGGGTACCCGGGTGGCGGTTCGGAAGGTCGCGCCCTTTGGCGATCCGATGGAGCTCCATTTGCGGGGGTATGAGCTGACCCTGCGGGGCGACGACGCGAAAAACATACAGTTGGACGGGGTTACCGCATGAAATTGACCGTTGCCCTGGTCGGAAACCAGAACTCGGGGAAAACGACCCTTTTCAACCGGCTTACCGGAAGCAACCAGCACGTCGGGAATTTTCCGGGCGTGACCGTCGAGAAAAAGGAAGGCTTCATCAAGGGGCGTAACGGCATCGCCGTGGTGGATCTTCCCGGCATCTACTCCCTTTCCCCGTACACCGCCGAGGAGGTAGTCTCCCGGGACTTTATCGCGCGGGATAAGCCCGACGTGATACTCAATATCGTAGACGCCACGAATATCGAGCGGAATCTGTATCTCTCCCTGCAGCTTATGACCCTCCACGTGCCCATGGTCATCGCCCTGAACATGATGGACGAGATCCGCGCGAACGAGGGTACCATCGATATAGACGGCATTCAGCGGAAACTCGGCGTGTTCGTGGTGCCCATCGTGGCCAACCGCGGCGAGGGTTTGGACGAATTGATGGAACGTGTTTCCGAGGCGGCGGCCGGCAAGGTCCCCTTCGGCTCCGACGGGCGCCTGGTCGACTTTTGCGCGGGCCCCGTCCACAAGGCGCTGCACGCCATTACCCATATCGTTGAGGACGCCGCCCGAAAGGCGGGAATCGCGCCGCGGTTCGCCGCTACCAAGCTGATAGAGGGCGATCCTCCCATGGAAGCTATCCTCGATATGAACCGCGCGGATCGGGAGATCGTGCGCAAGATAGTCGCGGAGATGGAAGCCGAACTCGGAACCGACCGCGAGGCGGCAATCGCCGACATGCGCTATACCTTCATCGAGGACCTGATGAGGCATACGGTGATCAAGAAGGCTGAATCCCGGGAACAGAGGCGATCCCTGCGCTTTGACCGCCTGTTCACCCATCGGGTATTCGGTATCCCGGTCTTCGTCGCGATCATGGGCTTCGTGTTCTGGGTGACCTTCGGGCCGGTCGGCTCGTTCGTCAGCGACGGCTTCGCGGCGATCATAGACTCGCTGATCGGTTTGGCCGATTCCGGCCTCGCGCGGGCGGGCGTGAGCGACTGGATGCGGGGCCTCGTGGTAGACGGGGCGATCACCGGCGTGGGAAGCGTGCTTTCGTTCCTTCCCGTGATAACGCTCCTTTTCTTCTTCCTTTCGCTGCTGGAGGATACCGGCTATATGGCGCGAATCGCCTTCGTGCTCGACGTATTGCTCCGGAAAATCGGCCTTTCGGGCCGATCCTTCGTTCCCATGCTGGTGGGGTTCGGCTGTACCGTTCCCGCCGTCATGGCCGCCAGAACCCTTTCGAGCGAGCGCGACCGACGCCTGACGATCCTGCTCACGCCCTTCATGTCCTGTTCCGCGAAGGTTCCCGTTTACGCGGTGTTTTGCGCGGCCTTCTTTCCCCGGCACGGGGCCTTGGTCATGACCGCCCTGTATTTCGGCGGAATACTCGTGGCCATCGTCAGCGGCGTGCTTCTCAAGCAAACCGTGTTCCGGGGCAATTCCGTTCCCTTCGTGCTCGAGCTGCCCGTATATCGCTTTCCCTCGCCCCGGTCGGTGATCCTTCACCTGTGGGACAAGGTCAAGGACTTTGCCCAGCGGGCCTTCACCATTATCTTCTTGGGATCCCTGGCCATTTGGGTTCTGACGAACCTTTCCTGGACCTTCTCCCTGGTCGCCGACGGTACGGATAGTATCCTCGCCTCGGTCGGCTCGCTGGTGGCGCCCGTTTTCGCGCCGAACGGATTCGGGAACTGGCAGTCGGTAGCGGCCCTGGTGAGCGGTTTCGCGGCCAAGGAAGCTGTAATCAGCACGTTCTCGGTCATTTTATCGGGGGGGCTGGAATCGGCCTTTACGCCCCTATCCGCCCTGTCGTTCCTGACCTTTACCCTGCTGTACACTCCCTGCGTGGCCGCGGTCGCCGCCACCCGGCGGGAACTTGGCTCCCTGAAATGGACCGCCGCGGCGATTCTATTCCAAACGGGGATGGCGTGGGCGGTTTCGTTCGGGGTTTTCCAGATCGGAAGGCTATTGGGCTTTTAGGCGCCAAGGCCCCGCCGAGGGGCTTACCGGATCTTCGAGATGAATATGGCGCTCGGCGCGTCTTCGCGCTCCTTTTGCACCCGGTACTTTTCTTTCCTGCTCGTGAAATAGTCCAACGGTTTGCGCACGCCCAATTCCCCGCGTAGGTCAAAGTCGGGCTTGACCTGGCGGATATACTGCATGAGTTGGGAGAGCATAACCCAGCCGGAGGAGTCCGCGAGCTGATCCACGGCGCGTTCCAGAAGGATCTCGGTCTTGTTGAGCTTTTCGGCCGCCCTTCGGTCCTCGTGCCGCTTGGCGCTGTGGGGTGCGATATGCAGGAATTCGTTGCACGCGTTTACGAACGAGGACGGCGTCTTTTTCTCGCCGATCCCGATGACGTGCTTGCCCTGTTCCCGGATGCGGCTCGCCAGCCGGGTAAAGTCGGAGTCGCTGGATACGATGCAGAAACAGTCGATGTGCTGCAGGTATAAAAGGTCCATGGCGTCTATGATTAGGGCGCTGTCAGTGGAGTTTTTGCCCACGGTATTGCTGAACTGCTGGATCGGCTGGATCGCGAACTCCTGCAGGAGCGCGCGCCATCCCTTCATTTTTTCCGATGTCCAGTCGGCGTAAATCCGCCGTACCGAAACGGCCCCGTAAAGGGCGATTTTCTCGGAGATATCCTCCAAAAAGGTATGGGATACGTTTTCCGCGTCTATGAGCACCGCGATGCTCGAGAAGGTATCAGGCATGTCATTCTCCGTTGTGGTTTTCTACATAATATAGCGATATGCTCCCGCTGTCTCGCGGATTCGAGAAAAAGGCCATGCGCGCGCCGTAAATCCCGGCGGGACCGAGGCGAAGGGGCCGTTGCGCCGCTACTCCGCGCCGTTAGACGGAAGATTGCCTTCGGCGCGACGCAGCATCGCGCCAAGGGTCGCCTCGAGCCGTTCGGCGATTCCCACCGAGAGGCTCACGCGGCCGGAGCGGTAGGAATCGGCGAAGGCGCCCGTCTCGACCGCCGCCCGCAATTTCGCGATTACCTCTTCGATCGCGCCCGGTTTCGCGCCATGCATGACCAGGGCGAACGTTTCGTTCCCGAACCGGGCGAGAAGGTCCGACTTTCGCGTGTTCGCGGCCAAGGCACGCGCCGTCGCGGCGAGTATTCGGTCTTTGGCCCCCGTACCCGATTCGTCGGCAAGCCGTTCCGTCCCGGTAACGGAGAAAAGGGCGACGGCAATGGAAAGGTTTCCGCGAAGCGCGTTCTGGAACATGATTTCGCCCGCGGAGTCCAGGGTTCGCCGGGTATGAATCCCCGTAAGCGGGTCGAGTTCGGCGAGCTCCGCGATCAATTCCCGGCCCGATTCGAGCTCGGTAACGTCGTCAAGCATCACCGCGATGAGCTCTTCCCCGTTCTGGTCAAACCCCCGCGCGTGAACGCGGAGCCTCTTTCGTTCGCATCTGCCGTTTACGTAAAAACGGCGGGCGATATAGGCGCGGACCGGGTCTCCGCGATTCGTCCCCCTGGTTTTCTCCAGGGCCCGCCACAGCTCGCAGCCGCCGCAGAATGAGGCTTCGCCGCAGTTTCGGTTTTCCTCTACCGAGTGACAGCAGCCCATCGCGTTGCCCAGGGGCACGTCGGCGACGAGATTCGCGTCGACCGAAAAGCTTTGGGAAAAGGCCTGGTTGATCTCCCGGATTCGGAAGGCCCCGTCCACGACGCAAACGGCCGCGTTCGTGGAGTCGAACAGAAAATCGGAGAGGTTGGTCGGTTCGAGCGCATGGGGCGCGGAATATGCCATACCTTTAACTATACGTTCCGCCTTTTTGCTTTGCAACGCGGGGTTTGGCATTTTTTTCCGCCATGGCTTACATTTATTACGTTACTTACAAACATGGAGGCTTAAATGAGGTTTTATCGCGACGCGTCCATATACGCCAAGATGGCCATGGTATTCGCTACAATTCTCGTCGTATTCCTGGCGGGGTTCGCCTTCGTGGCGTACTCCCTGGACGTGATTAATAAGGCCACGGGGAATATTTACAATGCAGGTCTTATCGGGGTGGAACGATTGATTGAGGCGGATCGGGACGCGTATCAGTCCAACCTGGCCCTCATTCAGTCCTTCGGCTCAATTTCCCGCGGGGAGAGCGAGCGGCTCGAGGGCCTGAAAAAGGACGTTACCGATAACCTGGGCCAAATATCCGAGCGGTTTGCCGTTTTCGAGACGGTTTACGGGGAAATGGGATTGCCCTCCCAACCCCAATTCGCGACCTTTCAACGCGACCATGAGTCGCTTTCGGCCCTCACGGCCCAGATGCTGTCCCTGATCGATGCCCGCGACCTTCCGCGGCTCGAATCCCTATATTACGGGGACTACGAAAAGGCGTTCTCTTCCATGCGCGGCGCCATGGACGAGCTGACGAACGTCATGCTTGAGGCGACCGCCGCGAGCTACGGGTCCGCCCAGGCGGCGTATCAACGGATCCGCTTATCCCTGATCCTGATCCTCGTTTTCATAACCGCGGTTTCCTCCGTCTTCGCGATTATCCTCGCGCGCACGGTCAATGGCTCGGTCTCCGCGCTGAGGGAATTCGCCGGCTCGGTGGGCCATGGCAATCTTTCCGCCCGTTTGACCCAAAGGGAGCTTACGCGGAAGGACGAATTCGGCGATCTCGCGCGGAGCCTTGAGGATATGCGGGACCGCATTTCGGGCGTTATCGTTGAGTCCCTTTCCATCGCGGACGGGGTAATGCGGGGGAGCCGCGAGGTCAGCACCACGGCGCAGACCATCGCGCAGGGCGCCAATACCCAGGCCTCGCTCGCGGAGGAAGTGTCGGCCTCCATGGAGGAGATGAATTCCGCGATCAACCAGAATACCGAGAACGCCGGCCAAACCAGCCGTATCGCCGTGGACGCCGCGACGAACGCCGAGGAGGGCAGCGGCGCGGTTGCCGAGGCGGTCAACGCCATGACCGAAATCGCGAAGAAAATTTCCATCGTCGAGGAAATAGCGCGTCAGACCAATCTTTTGGCCTTGAACGCGGCCATTGAGGCGGCGCGGGCGGGAGAGCACGGGAAGGGCTTCGCGGTAGTAGCCGCCGAGGTTCGAAAGCTCGCGGAACGGAGCCAGGGCTCGGCGGGCGAGATCGGGCACCTTTCCTCGGATACGCTCTCGGCGGCCACGAACGTGGCGGATATCCTCGAGAGACTGGTTCCTAATATCAGGAAAACCGCGGAGTTGGTTTCGGAAATAAGCGCCTCGGCACGGGAACAGAACCAGGGGGTGGGGCAAATCGCCACGGCCTTGCAGCAGCTCGATTCCGTCATCCAGCAGAACGCGAGCGTTTCCGAGGAGTTGGCCGCGACTTCCGAGGAATTATCGGCGCAATCGGTGAACCTGTCGCAGTCCCTTTCGTTTTTTTCCGTTGAAGGGGCCGAACAGACCGGCGTATCGACGCTTAGTCAAGCCTAAGGGCGGCCGCGACGCTGTCCCGGAACCGTTCCATTCCCTCGGCGAAATCGCGGAGACGCTCCTGCGTCGTATCCGCGATTCCGTCCCAAAGCTCGTTTTCCAGGTCTTCGGCGCCGGCGGCCAGCCCATGGGCGCCTACGGCGGAAAGCATGTGCCGTAGGCCGTGCAGGGCTTTCGCGAGGCTCGCTCCCTCTTCGGGGCCGGCGGCGGAGCGAAGGTCTTCGGGCAGGGTTCGGTACTGTTCGTGCATGTTCCGGAGTATCATTCGGTAGCGCGCCGGGTCTTCTTCCGCGTTTCTGAGCCCGGTTTCCGTGTCCACTCCCTCTATCGGGGGGAGCGGTTCGTCGTCGCCGGGAAGGGGAGCTGAAAGCCTTACGTGCTCCAGCAGGATCGCGCGCATGGTTTCGGGATTGATCGGCTTGAGGATTACCCCGTTCATGCCCGCTTCCGTGCAGGCGTCGTGTTCGCTTTTCATGGCGTTTGCGGTCATGGCGAGAATGGGGGTCTCGGCGAGTTCGGGGATCTGTCGCATGAGCCTGGTCGCCGTTACGCCGTCCATCACGGGCATCTGCATGTCCATCAGGATAACCTCATAGGTCCGCTTTCGGGCCATTTCGAGGGCTTGCGCGCCGTTTTCGGCGATATCCACCATCATACGAAGATCGCCGAGCAGGTCGGCGGCGACGATTTGGTTCAGCTCATTGTCCTCTACCAGGAGCGTCCTGGCCCCCGCAAGGCCATGGAAGGCGGTTTCGCCCCTGCCCTTGGCGGTTTCATGCCGGGGCGCGGCTATCGCCGTCGATTGGCCCGTGACGAGGGACATGGCCGTTTCGAGTAGCATGGACGGCGTTACGGGCTTGCCGAGCACCTTATCGATGCCGGCCGCCTCAAGGTCAGATTGTATGCCGGCGGGATCAAACCCGGTCAGGAGCACGATACCCGTCTCCTCTGTCCCGCCCGCCTCGCGCAGCCTTCGCGCGGTTTCGATTCCGTCCAACCCGGGCATCTTCCAATCCAAAAATACGACGCGATAGGGCGCGCCGCCGGCTTGGGCGGCCTTCACGGCGGACAGGGCCCGTTCTCCGGATTCCGCCGCGTCCGCCTCGAAATCCATGGCCTTCAGCATTTCGGCGATCGTGTCGCGGGTATTCGCGTTATCGTCCACCACCAGGGCCCGCAAGCCCCGTGGGGCAGGGGCGGAGGGGAGCGCGTCATGGGTTTCGTTGTCTATGCCGACCCGGGCGGTAAACCAGAATTCGCTGCCCTTGCCGGGCTCGCTTTCCACGCCCACCTCGCCGTTCATCAGCGTGGCCAGCTGCTTGCTGATCGCCAAGCCAAGCCCCGTGCCCCCGTATTTTCTCGTGGTCGACATATCGGCCTGCTGGAAGCTGCTGAAAAGCCGCTTCCGTTGGTCAGCCGAAAGGCCGATTCCCGTATCGGAGACGGTAAAGCGGAGCTTCACCGAGTCCCGATCCTGTTCGGCGGCGCGTACGCCGATTTTGACCTCGCCCTTATCCGTGAACTTAATGGCGTTGGACCCGTAGTTTAGCAGTATCTGCTCGATGCGGAGCTGGTCTCCGACAAGGTGCCGCGGAACGTCCGGCCCAATGTCGAATATGAGCTCAAGCCCTTTCTCGGCGGATTTTTCGATCAGGATCCCGGAAACGGTGGCGAACATTCCTTCCAGATCGAAGGGGACGGCTTCCACGTTGAACTTGCCCGCCTCGATTTTCGAGAAGTCCAGGATATCGTTGATTATTCCCAAAAGGTGCTGGCCCGAGGCCTCTATTCGCGAGAGGTAATCCCGCTGCTTCGGTTTCAGTTCCGAGTTCAGGGTAAGGTGCGACATGCCGATTATGGCGTTCAGCGGCGTGCGGATTTCGTGGCTCATGTTCGCCAGGAAATTGCTCTTGGCCCGGGCCGCTTCCTCGGCCTCTTCCTTGGCGATGCGAAGGGCCTCGCGGGTATCCCGCTCGTCGGTTATGTCCTCGACGATGCTCACCAGGCGGTAGCCCCCGGGTATTTGGTCGAGCACCCTGGCCCGGATGCGGGCCCAAAAGGGAGAGCCGTCCTGCCGCACGAGCTTCAGTTCCCTCGCGTAGATTTGCCCGTTCCTGAAGGCGTTGACGCTTTCCTCGGTAAGGCGGGTCCAACCCGCCTCGTCGGAGAACCAGAGCCGCGTCGGCTTTCCGATGAGCGAGGCGGGCGGGTACCCGAAGATATCCTCGAGCCGCTTGTTGCACCGAAGGATGATATTGTTCTGCAGGAGCACGATACCGGTGGTGGCCGCGTCGAAGATAGCCTGCTGCTCGTTGTTTATGTCCCTGAGCTGGCGGGTCTGTTCTTGGAGGCGGTCCGCCTGTTTCTCTGTTTCCGCCAGGAGTTCCTGGGTTCTCAGGTTTCGCTGGAGGATTTGGAGGTGCGGGGCTATGGCGTTGGGGAGCTCCCGCATGAGGGTCTCCAGCCTGGTGTCCGGGGCGTTGAACAGCGCGAGCTCGAGACAGGCCAGGGGGATGGTATTCGCGTTGATCGGAATTACCACGATGGTGGCGGGCCGCGATTCGCCGAGCCCGGAATGTATGCGTATATAGTTCGGGGGAACGTTGTCTATAACGATGAACTTGGTGGAATAGACCGCCTCTTGCACGAAACCGAAGGAATTGGGGTTTCCCGCGGAAACCTCATGCTCCGCGACGCCCCAGGTTCCCGCGGGAAAGAATTTTCCGGTCTGATTGTTAAAGTAGTAGAAAATGCCCGCGCCCGCGCCGGTTATATGGGCCAGCGAATCGAGCAAAACCCGGGTAAAGGAGGCAAGCCCCTCCGCCCTCCTCAGCCGGTCAATGATCTCCTCGATCCCGTTTTTTACCCATTGCTTTAGCTCCGCGTCGGCCCGTTCCTCCCTGAAGGATTCCAGCGCCGCGGCGAGCTGGCCCAGTTCCGTGCGGTCCGAAACCGCCTCGAAGCGAACGTCGCTTTCGCCCCTTTGCAGCCGGCCCATGGCGTCGGTCAGGTAGTTGACGGGGGTAACCACGCTGCGCCAGATAAATACGATCAGGGCATACAGGGTCATGGCGAGCGTGGCGAGCGATAGTATCGCGAGAACCGTTTCCACTACCGCGATGGAACGGGTTTTCGCGGCGGAGGTCGCCTTCAATCGCTGGTGGATTAGGCCGTTAACGCTTTCCAGGGACCGAACCGCGTTGGCGTAGGTGCGAGCCAAGACCGTTCCCCCGATCATCGAGAGGGCTTCGTCCGTCCTGCCCGCGGTCTGGGCGGCCAGGATTTCCGCTTCCAGGTTCGTAAAGCCGTTGGCCCAGGATTTCGCCGAGATAAATTCGGAACGCTCTTCCTCCGTCATGTTGGCGCGTTCCAAAACGTCGAGCGCTTCCCGAGCCGCGTGGGCGCGGTCTACGTTCTCGGCCGTGGTTACGGATCCCGTCCGTCCGGATTGGGCCGCAAACCCGTGCAAGTCGAGCATACGTCCCTCGATACCGTCGGTATACACGAAAAGCGCCTCTATGGCACGGTATGCCTCGGCGGTATCGGTATGGAGAGAGGATGAAAGGTAAAGGGCGTACGAGAAAACCGAGAACTCGAGAAGGGTTAACGCGATGACTACGGTCGTCAAGAGCCTGCTTATCTTCTTGATTAGCATGGATTCTCCTGTGGCTCAGCCTGGGAAATACGGTTCTTTTCAGTATATCCTCGTTCCGCGAACGAGACAATGAAAAGGATATTGACATTCCGATAGTTTGGTATTAGTGTTCCAGATATGGAACACTTTAATGCGGATGAAATGCTCGCCGATTTTGGATTAACCCGTCAGGAAGCGGCCGTTTATCGGGCTTTGCTCGTTTCCGGTCCCTTAAACGGGTATGAGCTGTCCAAGGAATTGGGTATCTCCCGTTCCAACGCGTATACGGCCCTTTCCAGCCTGGTTGACAAGGGCGCGGCCTGGTTGGCCGACGGAAGCCCGGCCCGGTACGTGCCCGTGCCTCCCGGGGAATTTTGTTCGGGACGGATAGCTGCCTTGGAACGGGCGAAAAAGGCCTTAACGGACTCGTTGCCGGATAGAAAGCCGGAGCCCGGCCTGTTCATTACCGTGCGTGGCCGGGATCGGATTATCGAGCGGGTCCGTTCGATGATAGACGAATGCGCCGAACGCCTGTACATCGCGCTTCCCTGGGGCGAATTGCGCGAGTTGGCCGCCCCGCTGGCCGAGCGGGCTGCCGCGGGGATCCGGGTCGTGATTTTAACCGACCGGGAATTCGCGACGCCGCTCGCGCTCGAGAGGGCCGCGGGCGCGAAAGCGAATTTACGGGGCCAAAGCCCCGAATTCCACGGGATTCCAAGGGGGGCCGTTGAGCTCCGTTTGATAGTCGACTCGAGCCGGGTCCTTACCGGCGATTTGAGCGGGATCGAGCCTTCCTGCCTGTATTCCGACCAAAAGAACTTCGCCGACCTTTTCAAGGACGCGCTCCGGAACGAGATAAGGCTGTCTCGGTCAGAGACCGGGGAGGGACCGCTATGAGCGCGATCAACTCCCGGCTCGCGCGGCGCATGGCGGAGGCCGGATTGGCGGGCGGCGGCACGGCGTTCAAGTTTGAGGCCATTAAGCGGGCGAAGGCGGCGGCGGTTGCCGCGAATCCCGGCCTGCCCCTTTTGGATTTCGGCGTGGGAGAACCCGATATTCCCGCCGATCGCGCGGTAGTCTCCGTCCTGGCCTCCGAAGCCGGCCTTTCCGAGAACCGGCGCTACGCGGATAACGGAATCGAAGCGTTCCGCGAGGCGGCGGCGCGCTGGATGGAGGACGTCTTCGGCGTTCGGCTGGAAAGCCCCGGGACATCGCTGGTGCACGGGATCGGCTCGAAGCCGATTTTGGCCGGCTTCCCCCTGGCGTTCGTGGATCCGGGAGACGCCGTGCTGGCGACCGTCCCCGGCTATCCCATTCTCGCGACCCACGCGAAATTCTTAGGGGGCGTGCCGTATGGGCTTCCGCTCCTTAAGGAGAACGGTTTCGTGCCCGATCTCGATTCCATACCCGCCGAGGCGGTTCGAAAGGCCAAGCTGCTGTACCTGAACTATCCCAACAATCCCACGGGCGCCATGCCCGAGCGGGCCTTTTTCGAGCGCGCGGTGGAATTCGCCCGGAAAAACGGGATTCTCATCGTTCACGACGCGGCGTACGCGGCCCTGGTCTACGGCGGGCGGAAGCCCTTCAGCATTCTCTCGATACCCGGCGCGGAAGAGGTCGCCGTTGAGGTTCACTCCCTCTCGAAGGCCTTTAACATGACCGGTTGGCGCATGGGGTTCGCGTGCGGGAACGCCGACGCGGTGGCGGCTTACGCCGCGGTCAAGGACACCCTGGATTCCGGCCAGTTCCGGGCCATTCAAAAGGCGGCCGCGTTCGCCCTTACCAGGCCGGATATCACCCGCGCTGCGAGGGACAGATACGACCGGCGGCTGGAGCTTTTAGTGCCGGCGCTGCGATCGTTGGGCTTTGAAGCCGAACGGCCCGCGGGCGGGTTTTACTGCTACGTTCGTTCGCCGACGGGAATGGGAGACGGGACGCGCTTTCGCGACGCCGCCCACTGCGCCGAGCGGCTGGTGCGGGACGCCCTGGTATCCGTGGTGCCCTGGGACGAAACGGGGCCGCATCTCCGATTTTCCGTTACCTTCGAGGCGGAGGGCGCCGACGGGGAAGCGCGGGCGATTGAGGAAATGCGGGATCGCCTTTCGCGTCTCGCGTTGGTTTTCTAAACGATTCAAGGAATTTTTACGGGAGGCGGACGCCATGGTTGGGAAGGATATTTCCGGGCTCAGGATTCTCGATGAGAAGCATATTCCCGGGCATCAACTCACCGCGCTTTTCGAATCGCTGCATTGGTCGTCGGGGCGGTATCCGGAAAAACTGGTTCGCGCGGTGGCCAATTCCCATACCGTCACGAGCCTATGGGACGGGGATACCCTCGTGGGCCTGGTAACGGCGATCAGCGACGGGGCCCTTTGCGCGTATTTCCCCTACGTAGCGGTCCGTCCCGACTACCAGGGACTGGGCCTGGGCAGCAGGCTTTTGCGGGAGGCGATGAAGCCGTACCGGGGCTTTCACCACGTGAGCCTGATCTCGTACGCGGAAAAGGAAGGGTTTTACCTGCGAAACGGCTTTTCCCACGATCCCGGGAAGAAGGCGCTTTTCGCGAAAACGTGAAAGCGATAAAAAAGCCGGGGGAAAAATTTGCTTTTCGGACGTTTCGGCGAATACTTGAAGTATGTCGATCAACGTGCGAATTGCCCTACAGCTTAGCGAGATCGATTCCGATTACGCCCAGGAAATCGTGCGGGGCGTTTCTGACCTCTGTCAGGAACGGGGAGGCCGGCTGACCGTATACACGGGCAATTCCCCGGGCTGGCCCTACGGCCACGGCTACCAGAATACCGCGATTTTTTCCCATATTACCCCGGTTAACGCCGACGCCCTGGTCTTGGCCTCGGGCACCCAGTGCAATTACGTAAGCCCGGAAGAATTCGACGCCCACGTCCGCTCCCTCTCCCCCATGCCCGTGGTCAGTTTCGGGGTGCCTATTCCGGGAATTCCGTCGATCCTGATAGATAACCGAAACGCTTTCCGGACCCTTTTGGACCACCTCGCCGACGTTCACGGCTACCGAAAGTTCGCGTTCGTCTCGGGCCCGAAAAACAACGGGGAGGCCCGGGAACGCAAGGCCGCCTTTCTCGCCTTCCTCGAGGACCGAGCCATTCCGGCCTCGCCGCTGTGCGAGTTATGCGGCGATTTCTCGGTGGAGAGCGGCTATCGCGCCATGGAACAGTATTTCGGCCACCATCGGCCCGATTGCGAGGCCATCGCGTGCGCGAACGACAATATGGCCCTGGGCGTGTACCGATACCTCCGTGAGGCCGGCGCGGTCCCGGGGCGCGACGTCGCGGTAATCGGTTTCGACGATATCGCCCGGGCGCGCTTTGAGGCACCGCCCCTCACCACCGTGCGCCAGGACGTGTACCGGCAGGCGTATATCGCCGCGGGATACGCCATGGATGCCCTGGAAGGCAAGCGCGTGCCCCTCGAAACGAGAATGGCCGCGGAACCGGTGGTCCGTTCGAGCTGCGGATGCCTATCGGGCACCATTTCCGGCCTGATCGCGCAATCGGCCGAGGAGTTGGCCCTTCCCGGCCTTGCCGAGTACCGGACGAGAATCCGGCTCGCCCTCGCGGGCTTTTTCGCGGGAAACCCCATGGACCTCCCGCGATTCGCGCGGGAGATCCATGAATTGATCGAGGGGGCGCCGAGCGACATGCGCGACCCGCGCCACTGGAATAACGTGCTTAATGACCTCTTTCGGGAATTCCTTCCCGCAGCGGGGGATCAGGGCTTTTCGGAGAGGATGCATATCGCCTTCCAGAGCGCGCGAAGCCTGGTTTCGGAGCTTTTTTACGCCAATGCCGGATTGGAGCGCTACCGAATGAGCGACGAGCTGTACCGGATTCAGGAACACTTCTCGAAGCTGAATACGGTTATGCCCCTGGACGAATTGCTCCCCTCCCTTCGCAAAATCTTTTCCGACCTGGGCGTGAATTCCGCCCATCTCGTCCTGTTCGAGCGGAGACTGACCCGGCTCCGGAACGAACCCTTTCGGCTTCCGGAGACTGCGGAATCGGCGCTCCGTTTCGGGAAGGGGGCCGCGGGGCGCGTAGACGGGCAATGGCTTCGGTTCAACCCGCGCGAGGCCATGCTTCCCGGCCCGGCGCCGGACGAAACCGCCCCCTTCGCGATCGCCCACTCGCTGTACCATCAGTTCGATCAGCTCGGCTATCTGGTCTTCGAGCCCGGAGGGTTCGGCCTGGAGAACGTGGAGTTCCTCTGTTCCCTGATATCCAACGCGCTGGAAGCCTCGCTTTTGTTCACCGAGAAACTCGAGCTCGAGAACCGGCTGGGCCGGGTGAGGACCGACCGGCTGAGGACCGCGTCGCGGGGGTACGACGAGTATCGGGACGCTTTTACCGGCCTATACAACAAGCGGGGCTTTGCCGCCTTCAGCGGCGAGATCTCCGACATTGCCCGGCGCATGCGGAGGGGCGGCGTTCTGCTTTTCGTCGCTCTCGAGGGCCTTAACGAGGCGCGTGAGCGGTTCGGAGAAGAGTCCGGGGAACGGGCCGTGCGCGAAACGGCGCGGATGCTGAAGGCCGCGTTCCGCAACCTCGACGTCGTCGGGCGGATCGAGGCGGACCTTTTCGGCGTATTGGCCGTCGATACCGACGAGTGTCGGCCCGAAACGCTCGAGTCCCGGGTCTATTCGCTGGCCGTCGCGTGGAACGAACGGGCAAACGCCCCCTTTACGCTGACGCTGAGCGTGGGCGCCGCGGAAATGCCGGCCGACGGGGAGTTCCGCCTGGAAGACCTCTTCGCCGAGGCCTCCCGGGCCCTTGCCGCCCGCCGGAGCGATACATAAAAAAACCGCCGGGTCTTGCGTCCCGGCGGCCTTTCGTTCGCTTCCGCGACGCGTTCACTCGCGCGTCTCCTATCGTTGCAGCTTTCTGTACACGCCCCGGTGCGGGGTATCCGCGTCCTTGCCGTATTTCGCCTTGCGCCACTCGGCGTACTCGCTCCAGTTTCCGTCGTACCAAATCACCTCGCCGTCCGCCTCGAAGGCTATCAGGTGGGTGCACACCCGGTCCAGGAACCAGCGGTCGTGGCTCACGACCATCGCGCAGCCCGCGAAGGAATCGAGCGCCTCTTCCAGGGCGCGCATGGTGTTCACGTCCAGGTCGTTGGTGGGCTCGTCGAGGAGGAGCACGTTCGCCCCGTCCTTGACCATCATCGCCATGTTGAGCCGGTTGCGCTCGCCGCCCGAGAGGACGCCGACCTTGCGGGACTGGTCCGCTCCGGAGAAGTTGAACCAGGAACAGTAGGCGCGGGAGTTAACCTCGCGCACGGGGCCGTTAATGCCGCGGCCGTTCGCGTCTACCGCGCCGAGCTTGATCACGTCCAGGCCGTCGGAAAGCTGCTCCCAGACCGTTTTGTCCGGGTCGAGCTTGCCGCGCATCTGGTCGACGTAAGTGAGCTTCACGGTCTCGCCGAGCTTGATCGTGCCCGCGTCGGGCTTCACGACGGCGGTTTCGCCGTTCGGGCCGCCAGTGGGAACTTCCTGCCCGGCCGCGCCCGCGATCAGCTTGAAGAGGGTGGTTTTACCCGCGCCGTTCGGACCGACGATGCCGACGATGGCGCCCGGCGGAACGGTGAACTCCAGGTTGTCGAAGAGGAGCCGGTCGCCGTAACTCTTGGCGAGTCCTTTCGCCTCGATTACCACGTTTCCGAGGCGGGGCCCGGCGGGAATTGTGATCTTCGTGTCCTTGATCTTTTCCTTGCCGTCTTCCGCGAGGAGCTTTTCGTACTGGCCGATGCGCGCCTTGCTCTTGGCGTGCCTGCCCTTCGGGCTCATGGCGATCCACTCGAGCTCGCGCTCGAGCTGCTTGCGTCGGTCGCTCTCGCCCTTTTCTTCCTTGGCAAGGCGGTCGTTCTTCTGCTGGAGCCAGCTGGAGTAGTTCCCCTTCCAGGGAATGCCCTCGCCGCGGTCGAGTTCGAGGATCCACCCCGCCACGTTGTCGAGGAAGTAGCGGTCGTGGGTCACCGCGATGATGGTGCCCTCGTATTGCTGCAGGTGCCGCTCGAGCCAGGCCACGGTTTCCGCGTCCAGGTGGTTCGTCGGCTCGTCCAGGAGGAGGATATCGGGCTTTTGGAGGAGGAGGCGGCACAGGGCCACGCGGCGCCGCTCGCCCCCCGAAAGCACGTCTACCACCTGATCGGGCGGCGGGCAGCGGAGGGCGTCCATCGCGAG
Source organism: Spirochaetota bacterium (assembly GCA_023443865.1). Taxonomy (GTDB): domain Bacteria; phylum Spirochaetota; class Spirochaetia; order Treponematales; family Treponemataceae; genus Teretinema. Next base: position 171,445 of record JAEZST010000015.1, read on the forward strand.
CTCGAGCTGGTTGTCGAGGTCCCAGGCGTTCGTGGCGTCGAGCCGTTCCTGAACCTTCGCCTGGCGGTCCATCAGCTTGTCCATGTCCGCGTCCGGGTCGCCGAAGGCCTCGTTGATCGCGTCGAACTCCGCGAGGAGCTCCACGATCTCCTTTACGCCCTCGGAAACCACCTCTTTGACGGTTTTGCCCGGTTCCAGGTGCGGTTCCTGCTCCAGGAAGCCGATCGAGTAACCCGGCGCGCAGGAGGTCTCTCCGAGGAATTCCGCGTCGGTTCCCGCGAGGATGCGAAGAAGGCTCGATTTACCCGAGCCGTTGAGGCCGAGTACGCCGATCTTCGCGCCGTAAAAATAGGAAAGGGAAATGTCCTTGAGGACCTGCTTGGTACCGTGGCTCTTGGAGACGCGGTCCATCGTATAGATAATCTTCTTGTCGTCGACGGTCTTTGCCATGGATGCGATTGTAGCGGAATCCGACGAAAGACGCTAGCTCGGCGGCGGTCCCCGTAAATTTGCGCGAGGCGCGATCGTGCTTCATACTCAAGGGTGGGAAAGGAGGGCCGAAACCGTGAAAATCACGCGCGCGACGGTTGATTTTTTCGATACGGTTCGCGGTATCGTGAATTCAACGATCAAAACGGTATACCCGCGCTATTATCCCGAAGACGTGGTCGCCTTTTTCCTTCAATACCACTCGGACGAGTCGATTCGCGAGGATATCGCCTCCGGAAACGTGTATCTCGTAACCGCCAACCAAGCCGACGATAAGATTCTTGAGCAGGAGGAAACGGTCGTGGGCACCGGCAGCATACGGGGCGACGAGATATACCGCATGTTCGTATTGCCCCAGTATCAGGGCCGGGGCTTCGGGTCGGCGCTCCTGCGCACCCTGGAAGGCAGGGTTGCCGAAACGTACGGCCGCTCCCGTCTCGATTCGTCCCTTCCCGCGTACAGCATGTACCTGAAGGCGGGATACGTACCCGTGGCGTGGCAGAAAATCGAGACCGGTTCCGGCCGGGTGCTCTGCTTCAACGCCATGGAAAAAACCCTCTCCTTCGTCAATTACGACGGAAGGGCCTTCCGGACCCTGACCAATAGCGATAACGGCGAGGTAACCGAGGAAACGGTCTTTCGCTATCGCCAGCAAGGCCGCATGGTCTGGGCGGATTACGAGGGCGGGCCGGTGCTTCGCGGCTCCCTGATCGGTACCGCCGCGGACGACGGTTCCCTCGATTTCGGCTACCAGCACCTGAACCGCGAGATGGAGCTGCGCACCGGCGTTTGCCATTCCACCCCGGAACCGATTTTCGGGCCGGGAGGGAAGCTGAGAATCCGCGAGGAATGGCGCTGGACCAACGGCGACGGCTCCTCGGGCGTGTCGGTCATCGAGGAATTGTAGGCCGCGAACGGGTACGGCCCGCCTCCCGTCAATCCGTAAGCTCCCGCATCAGGTTTACCATCTCAATGGCGGTAACGGCCGCGTCAAAGCCCTTGTTGCCGGCCTTCGTGCCCGCGCGCTCTACCGCCTGCTCGATCGTGTCCGTCGTGAGCACCCCGAAAACCACCGGCTTGTCGGCCGCGAGGGAAACCTGGGCCACGCCCTTGGCTACTTCCGCCGCGACGTAATCGAAGTGGGGCGTGGAACCCCGGATCACCGCGCCAAGGCAGACGACCGCGTCCACGTCTTTCCGCGCCGCGAGCCGTTTCGCCGCCAGGGGAATTTCCCAGGCCCCCGGCACCCGGGCCACGCTCACGGATTCGTCCGAGACGCCGTGGCGGGCGAGGGCGTCCAGGGCGCCCTCAATGAGCCTCGCGACGACGAAATCGTTAAAGCGCGCCGCTACGATGGCCACGCGGGCCCCTTCCGATACTAGTTTTCCCTCATACCGCTTCATGTTGCTTTCCTCCGAATTGATGGCGCATACGCTCCTCCTTCGCGCGAAGGTAGCGCTCGTTTTCCTCGTTCGCCTCTATGACGACGGGAACGCGCTCCGTTATTTCCAGGCCCGAAGCGCGCAGTCCGTCCATGAGTAACCCCTCGATTTTCGCGGGATTGTTCGTCATGAGCGCGAGTTTCGCGACGCCGAGATCCTTGAGAATGCCGATGCCCGCCGCGTAGTCGCGCTCGTCGGGGCGAAAGCCGAGGCGAAGGTTGGCGTCTACCGTATCGAGGCCGCCGTCCTGCAGGGCGTAGGCGCGAATCTTGTTGACCAGCCCGATGCCCCGTCCCTCCTGCCGGAGATAGACGAGAACGCCCCGTCCCTCCGCGGCGATTGCCTTCATGGCGGCGTCGTATTGCTCGCCGCAATCGCAGCGCCTCGAGCCGAGGGCGTCGCCGGTTAGGCATTCCGAATGGACCCGGGTAAGCACGGGCAGTCCGTCGGAAACGTCGCCCATGACCAGGGCCACGTGTTCCTGCCCCGTTCTCGCGTCGCGATACCCGACCATCCGAAACTCGCCGTAGCGCGTCGGGAGCCTGGTTTCCGCCTCACGGGTCACCGCGGGGCGTCGGGCGGCAAGATAGTCGGCAAGGTCCTCGATGGATACGAGCCTGAGGCCGTGTTCGTTCGCGAAGGGTCGAAGGTCGCCAAGGCGCGCCATGGTCCCGTCGTCTTTCATGATCTCGCAGATAACCCCGCCGGGAAACATCCTTTCCGTTTCTCCGCCGCCTTCCCCGTTCCGTAGGCGGTATTCGCGGGCGAGGCGCGCGAGGTCCACGGCGGCCTCGGTGTGGCCCCGGCGATTCAGGACCCCGCCCGGCCGGGCCGCCAGCGGAAAGACGTGCCCGGGCGCGCGGAAGTCGGCGCTCAGCGATTCCGGGTCGGCCAGCGCGCGTACGGTGGCGGCCCGCTCTGCGGCCGAAATGCCGGTGGTTGAGCCGCGGCGGTCGACGGAGACCGTGAACGCCGTTCCGTGGGGATCGGCGTTGGAGGCTACCATCGGCCCGAGCCCCAGCTGGGCCAGGCGCGCCTCCTCGAAGGGGGCGCAGACGAGACCGCGGCCGAAACGGGCCATGAACGTTATCGCCTCGGCCGTGACCCGATCGGCGGCCATCACGAGGTCTCCCTCGTTCTCTCGGTCTTCGTCGTCCACCACGACGACCATCTTGCCTTCCGCGATATCGCGGACCGCGTCGTCAATAGAATCCAGCGCCATAAAGGCCTCCTTTCGCGAGCAATGATCAGAATCCGAACCGCGCGAGGGTTTCCTCGGTCAGTCCCGGACCACCGCTTGGGCGTTCCGAGAGCGGGGCGAAGCGCGCCAGACGCGCGAGGTATTTGGCGATTTGGTCGCACTCGAGGTTCACCGCGTCGCCTTCCCTGAGGGCAAGCAGTGTCGTATGCGCGACGGTGTGCGGTATCGCCGAGACGATAAAGCCTTCCGGGGCGAGCGCCGCTACGGTAAGGCTGATCCCGTCGAGTGCCACCGAGCCTTTTTCCGCCACGAGCGGTAGCAATCCTGCGGGGCAGTCGAACCGAAAGAGGCGGGCGATGCCGTCGCGCTCCACGGCGCGCAAAATCGCCGTGCCGTCCACGTGGCCGCTCACCAGGTGCCCGCCCAGGCGATCCCCCAGGCGAAGCGCCCGTTCCAGGTTAACCGCCTTGCCCGGCGCGAGCGTTCCCAGGTTCGTGCGCGCGAGCGTTTCGCGCGCGGCGTCGGCCGTAAAGGAGCCGGCTCCCAGCCGCGTAACGGTGAGGCACGCCCCGTTGACCGCGATACTGTCCCCGCATTCGGTCCCCCGCAGTACGGCGCGGGATGCGACCTCGATTCTCGCCGAATCGCCTCCGGCGACCATGCCCCGGACCGTTCCGATTTCCTCTATTAAACCGGTGAACACGGGCGCCTCCCCGAATAGTCCACGCGGGCGTCGATCACGAAGTCGGCGCCGAGGCGTTCCAGGACAATATCCTCAAGGCGCCACGCGGCGGCCAGGGGTCCGCACCCGCTCCCGCCGACGGCGCCCAGGGCCCCGTCTCCGCCCAAGAGGGTAGGCGCGAGATAGTAGCGGATTCTGTCCACGATCCCGGCTTCCAGGGCCCCGCCGGCCAGGGCGGCGCCCCCTTCCAAAAGCGCGGAATTAATGCCGCGCCTGCCCAGTTCGGCCGAGAGGGCGCGGAGGTCAAGCCTTCCCCGCGCGTCGGCGGGCACGGGAATCACCGTAACGCCCGCGTTTCGCAGGGCCTCCAGCTTTCCGCCCGCCTCGGGGGCTTCCAGGGCCCTTTCCGCGGTCATTACCCAGGTGGGCGTTACTCCCGCCGTCCGGACCACCGTCGAGGATTCGGGAATCCGTAGGCGGGAATCCGCGATCACGCGGACGGGAGGGGCGAATGCCGGGCGTACGGTTCCCCTCGCGGTAAGCGCCGGGTCGTCGGAAAGCACGGTGCCTATGCCGCACAAAACGGCGCCGCTTTCTCCCCTGAGGCGGTGCGCGTCCGAGCGCGACTCTTCCCCGCTGATCCAACGGGATTCGCCGGAAGCGGTCGCGGTTTTGCCGTCGAGGGAAAGGGCGGTCTTGAGGGTGATAAAGGGATGCCCGGTGGTAACGTGCTTGACGAAGGGACGATTGAGCGCGCGGCATAGAAACTCGAGGCCGCTGGGCTCCGCGCGGATTCCCGCGCGGGAAAGCCGTTCGAGCCCCCGGCCGGACACCGCGGGATTCGGGTCTTGCATGCCGTACACGACCCTGCCGACGCCGCACTGGATAACGAGGTCCGCGCACGGGGGCGTTTTTCCGCGATGGCTGCAGGGTTCGAGGGTGACGTAGAGCGTGGCGCCCCGAAGGTCGGCGACACCCCGCTCGCGCGCGTTCCGAACCGCGTTGTCCTCGGCGTGGGGGCCGCCGTACCGCTCGTGCCAACCCTCCCCCAATATCCGTCCGTTCCGGACCAATACGGCGCCCACCTGTGGATTGGGGGCGACCAGGGTACCGCCCCGACGGGCGAGCTCCAGGGCGAGATTCATGTAGCGGTCGTCTTCAGCGGCCGTTTCGGCGTGATCGTGCATAAAAAAACCCCGAAAACAAAAAATTTGCCTTCGGGGTTGAATTCACCAAATAGCCGCGCGCGGGAGGCCCGCGTTCGGGTTTCCTTCGCTCCGACGGGCCGCGCCCCGCGCGAAAAGGCGGAAAACGGCTCGGGAACGCGAGAGACCTCGCGCCGATCGTGGTAGTTCTTCTTTCATCCAGACTATAACTGTCGGCCTCGGAGTTACACCGAGTCTGCGGGCCGCAAGGCTTTCGCCAAGCGCCGCTCGCGGGCTATACCGCCGGTGGGGAATCGCGCCCCGCCCTGAAGACGTACTGTGGGCCTATAGTAGGCCGATGGCGCGACGCTGTCAAGACGGTTCTTTCAGGCCGGGGGAACCAGCCAGTCGAGCCGGGTAAAACCGGTATCGTCCGCAAGGACCCCCCGGAGCCAGGCCAAGACGAGGGCTATATCCTCGTCGAGCTTCCAGGGCGACCGAACGATGACGAGCCCGGACCCGGCCATTCCCCACTCGGCGCCCGCTTCGGGGCGGCTCACGTGAAGTTCCGCGCGGAGGGTTCCGGGAATGCCGGCATTTTGCAGCTTTTCGAGGAGGGTATCCCGTTCCCCGTCCCGGCGCGGCACGACCGGATACCAGAGGACGAAAATCCCGGCGGGCCATTTTCGGGCGGCGGCCACGATGGCCTCAGCCGGGCGCAGCCAGTCGTCGTCGGTTTCGTAGCTCGGATCGATAAGGCAAAAACCGCGGCGGGGATCGGGCGGGGTCAGGGCGACCAGCCCCGCGAAGCCGTCGCGCCGGTGAACGTGTACCCGGGAATCGGCGGCCATGGCCCGAACGAGCGTTTCGTGCTCGGCCGGATGCAATTCCATGAGTTCCAGTCGGTCCCCGGGACGCAAGAGCCGGCGGGCCACTTCCGGCGAACCGGGATACGCGCCCCGAGAGGCGGTGTCGCGGATAAGCGCAAGCCAGGATTCGAGTATCTCGGGCCCCGTCGGCGTGGCGAGAACGCGCTCGAGACCGGTTTTCGCCTCGCCCGTTTTTTTCGCCCGCTCGTCGTCAAGGCGATACAGGGCCGTTCCCGCATGGGTATCGATATAGGTAAGGGGTTTATCCTTGGCCATAAGCCTGGCGATGAGCCGGGCGAGAACGGCATGCTTGAGCATGTCCGCGTGATTTCCCGCGTGATACGAGTGCTGGTAGCTGAGCATGGCCCATAATAGACTCATTCCTGCTGGGGCGTAAAGCGACGGTTTGACACGGCAAAATCGCGGAACTACACTTAACCCAGAGTCTCTGGCCGATACGCGGGCCATAACGACGTTTCAAGGGGTTTCGCGATGCTGAAAAACATAAAAATGGTTTACAAGATCGGCGGCGGTTTTGCCCTCGTCTCGCTTTTTACGTTGCTGATCGCGGCAATTAGCGTTGGTTTTACCCTTAACGCGAGAACCGCCCTTAAAACGGGAGACGCGCTTTCCGCGGAATTAACGAGAATCGGCGGCGTGGGCGATTCCGCGTCGTCTTATTTCCGAACCGGCGCTCCCGCGGATCGTCAAAGGGCCAAGGAGGGAATAACGGCGACGCTTACCGCGGTCAAAGCCCTTTTGGCCATTGAGCATGACGATACTACCAGGGCTTTCCTCTCGAAGGCAGCGGCCGGACTGGAGCCAGTTTCCGCCGCCCTCGACAAGGCGGCCCCCGCGGCCGGCGCAGCGAATCCCGCGGAGTCCCAGGTATCGGAGGCGCTCCTTAAGGCGCGAAGCGACCTTTATTCCGCCAAGGAATCCGTGAACGCCGGGGTAGCGCAGGAGCTGAGTCTCTCGATCCTTGCCACGGCAATCGCCACGTTCGCGGCCTTCGTGACCGCGATCCTCTTCACGATCCTCTTGGCCAGGAGCATTACCGGGCCCCTCGTGAGCCTGACGAGAAACGCCGAGTCCATCGCGGGCGGGCGTTTAAACGTTAAGCTCGAGGAAAAGATCCTGGCGCGAAAGGACGAAATGGGCATTCTCGCGCAGGCGGTATCCCAAATGCTCGAGCGCTTGGGCGATTTTATCGCCGAGATGCGCGAAGTCGCCTCCGGCGTGGCTTCCGGCGGCAACAAACTCAACGAAACCTCGACCCACCTCGCCTCAGGCGTTTCGAAACAGGCCGCGTCGGTGGAGCAGGTTTCGGCTTCCATGGAGCAAATGTCTTCGAATATCAGGCAGAGCGCCGAAAACGCGGTACAAACCGAGCGAATCGCGCGAATGTCTTCCCAGGCCGCCGCTGACGGCGGTACCGCCGTAATGGAAACCCTTCAGGCAATGCGGGAAATCGCCTCTAAGATCGGAATAATCGAGGAAATCGCCCGGTCTACCAATATGCTTTCGTTAAACGCCTCCATAGAGGCCGCCAGGGCCGGGGAATTCGGGAAGGGTTTCGCCGTCGTCGCGTCGGAAGTGGGAAAACTCGCCGAAAGAAGCCAAAAAGAGGCGGGCGCGATAAGTACCCTTTCCCTGAGCAGCGTGGAAATCGCCGAGAAGGCCGGCGAAACCATTTCGGCGTTGGTACCCGACATTAAGCGAACCGCCGACCTGGTTCAGGAAATTAGCGCCGCGCTCAATGAGCAAAAGGCGGGAATCGAATCGATTAACGGCGCGATAACGCAGCTTGACCACGTCGTTCAGGATAACGCGTCCTCTTCCGAGCTGTCTTCGGAAATGTCCGAGAATCTCGCGAAGCAGGCCGAACGGATGCAAGCCTTGATCGGGTTTTTCGGGGATACCGCCCCGGATAAGCCCGCGCCGCTCGATTCGGCCAAGGATTCCGCCGCGAAGGGCGGAACGCGGAAACCGATAGAGGCAAAACCCGCGATTGCAGCCCCGGCGAAGTCAGCGGTGGCGGCCCCGGCGAAACCCGCTGCGGCGGCCCCGGGTAAACCTTCGGTTGTAGCGGCCGACAAATCGACGTCGCCGGCTTCCGCGGGTAAACCGGAAAAGCCGGCAAAACCCGCGATGGCGGCCCCGGCGAAGCCCGCTGCGGCGGCAGCGCCCGCGATGACCTCAGCGGTGGCCAAGCCGGCGAAACCCGCGATGGCGGCCCCGGCGAAGCCCGCGGCGGCTCCGGCAAAACCCGCGGGCTCACTCCAACAAAAACAGCGATTGCCCCTGACGGGTATTCATTTGGTGCTCGACGATGACGTCCTTCCCCATGGTAAGGACGATCTCGACAACGATTTTAAGGAATTCTGACCGCGTGCGGACTGAGCCCATCGTTTCAAAAAAGGATTGTCCAATGAGCCGATCTTGATCGGCGTAAGTTCGAGGAGGAAGGGAATGAACGATAACAGGTCGAAGGATATTCATCAGTATCTCACCTTCAAACTGGCCGACGAAAGTTATGCCGTCAACGTTTCCAATATTAAAGAAGTCCTGATGATCCCGAAGATCACCAAGGTTCCCCGAATGCCCGATTTCATGAACGGCATAATCAATCTGCGGGGAACGGTCGTGCCCATTCTCGACCTGTGCAAGAAATTCGGGATTGGCGAGACCCGCATGACGCCGGAAACCGGGATTATCGTGACCGAGATAACGAAGCGCGAAAAGGACGGCAGCGAATCGGAGCTGGTCATCGGCGTGTTCAGCGAGATGGTTCAGAAGGTAATCTCCATCGAGCCGAAGGATATCGAGCCGCCGCCGAAGATAGGCGTGGCCATCGATACCGATTTTATCGTCGGCATGGGGCACGTGGAAAACGAGTTTATCGTCATTCTCGATATCAATAAAATCCTGACCGGGAACGAGCTTCAGGCACTGCAAAACGGCGCGGAAGGCGGCGAGGCGGTCGCGGTCGCTTCGGAAGGGGATTCGGGAGAGCTAAACGAAGGGCAGGAGGACTGAATGGACGCCATGATCGCGACCGAAGTCGATCAGTATTTAACCTTCAGGCTGGGCGAGGAAATCTACGGGCTTGAGGTAATCCACATCAAGGAAGTGCTCTGGGTCCCCCGGATTACCCGGGTTCCCCGGATGCCGGAATACCTTAGCCGGGTCATCAATCTGCGGGGCAGCGTGATCCCGGTGCTGGACGTAAAGCAGAAGTTCGGCCTTGGCCAGACCGATATTACCGAGAACACGAGCATTATCGTGATCGAGGTGACCGGCATCCTGAATGACGGGGAGAGCGAAACCCTTACCATCGGCCTATTCAGCGACGGCGTGGAAGAGGTGGTGGACATACTTCCCGGCGATATTGAGCCGCCGCCGAAACTCGGCTTCAGTATCGACACGTCGTTCATTAGCGGCATGGGCAAACTCGGCGATTCATTCGTCATTTTGCTCGATTTGGACAGGCTTTTGTCCGAACGGGAACTTCTCGGCTCCGCGGAGCAGCGGGAGGCCCCGAATGCGTGAATTGACGGTAGCGAACGCCGCGGACCTCAAAGAGGAATTGCTGGCCGAGCTCGGTAAGAACGGCGTGGCGGCCTTTGACGTATCCGACCTGGAAACCGTCGACTTCGCGGGATTCCAGCTAATCGTAGCCCTCTGGCGCGAGGCGGCCCGGCGTAACGTGACCGTGCGGCTGACCGGGACCCTCAACCGGGATATCTCGGCGCGCCTGAACCGGCTGGGCTTAAGCGAAATCCCCATCGAGAGCGGGGAGCAGCTTACGGACTATTTCTCGCGCCTGTGCAATTGAGGGGGAACCGATGGCCAATGACCAATTTATAGAGACCTTCCGCGAGGAGGCGATGGAACTCCTGGAGAAGCTCGAGAGCAACCTGCTGGAGCTGGAGCAAAACCCGGCGGACCGCGAGCTGCTTTCCGCGGTATTCCGGGTAATGCACACCATCAAGGGCTCCGCCGCCATGTTTGGCCTGGACCGGATCTCGGAATTCAGCCACGAGGTCGAGTCGATCCTCGCGGCGCTGCGGGACGGGAAAATACCGCTATCTGGCCCCTTGATCAACCATACGCTGTTGGCCCGGGACATTATCAGGGACATGATCACCTCGGGTGAGCCCGAGGGAAACGAATTGCCCTCCGATATGCTTCGGTTTCTGGAGTCGTTCAGGAAGGCCGTAGGCTTTTCCGAGCAAGAAGAAAAGCCCGTGGAGATTGTCAAGACGAAGGCTCCCGTCGCGGATAATCGGCCGGTCAGGACTTGGTTTATACGGTTCGCCCCGGACAAGGACATCTTCATGAGGGGCACGAACCCCTTCTCCATCGTGCAGGACTTGGCGGGGCTGGGCGAGGTGGTATGCATTCCCGACGTGGAGCGGATAAAGCCCCTTTCCTCCTTTGACCCCGCCGAGTGCCAGAGCGAGCTCTACGTCTTCGTGACCACCAAGGCCGACGAAAACGAATTGCGCGACGCGTTCATCTTCGTTCAGGACTTCGCCAAAATCGATATAGAGTGCCTGCCCGGCGACGAGGAGTACACGCCGAGAAAGCTCGGGGAAATCCTGGTTTCCCGCGGCCTTATCGAATCCGATAAGATCGAGAATGCCGTGAGCCGGCAGAAAAAATTAGGGGAAATCCTCGTAGAGGAAAAACTCGTTTCGAAAACGCACCTCAAGGTGGCGCTTGAAGAGCAAAAGCTCGCGCAGCGCGCGCAAAAGGGCAAGCAAATGGCGGCTGATATGAGTACGATCCGGGTCAAGTCGGAAAAGCTCGACCAGCTCATGGCCCTGGTGGGCGAGCTGGTGACCATTCACGCGCGGATCCTCCAAACCACGAAGCTCTATAACGAAAACGACGAGGTGCTTTCCGTTATAGAGCAGTTCGGCCGCCTGACCGACGAGCTGCGCAGCAACACCATGAGCATCCGCATGGTCCCCATCGGTACCACCTTCTCGAGCTTCAAACGCCTGGTGCGCGACCTTTCCGCGGAATTGGGAAAGAACGTGAACCTCGTAACCGAGGGAGGGGACACGGAACTCGATAAGACGGTGATCGAAAAGCTGGGCGACCCGCTGATCCACATTATCCGCAATAGCCTGGACCACGGAATCGAGCTTCCGGAGGTGCGAAAGGAGCGCGGCAAGGTAGAGATGGGGACGATAACCCTGTCGGCCGCCCAAACCGGCGCTTCGGTCCATATCGTGATCGAGGACGACGGAAACGGGCTCGACGTGGACGCGATTCGTCGGAAAGCCCTCTCGAAGGGGCTGATCAAGGGCGAGGACGTGCTGACGGAGGAAGAGACCTTCGCCCTTATTTTCGCCCCCGGGTTCTCCACCAAGGAAACCGTATCGTCGGTATCGGGCCGCGGGGTGGGAATGGACGTGGTCAATCGGCAGATGGAGCTTATCGGCGGCACCGTGACCATAGAAAGCAAGCCGAAGGAATATACCCGCATTATCCTGAAGATCCCGCTGACCCTCGCGATCATCGACGGGCTTTTGGTCCGCATCGGCGAGGATTATTTCGTCATTCCCCAATCGGTGGTCGTCGGCTGCCTGGAGTACGCGCGGGAGCCCGGCAAGCCCGAGAAGGGCATCGTGATCTTTCACGACCGCCAGCTGCCCTTTATCAATATGCACGATTATTTCGGCCTCGCCTCGCCGCGGCCGGCGATAGAGCAGATGGTGGTGGTGGCGATAAAGAACATTCAGGTCGGCGTATTGGTCGACCAGGTCGTGGGCGGGAACCAAACGGTTATTAAGCCCCTGGGCAAGCTCTTCCGGCGGGCCGAGGGCGTGTCGAGCGCCACTATTCTCGGCGACGGGTCCGTCGCCTTGATACTGGACGTTGAGCAAATCATGAACGCGGCGGAGAAACTCGAGGCATGACCGACGAGGTTTTCGCTCGGTTTCAGGGCTTTATCGAGCCGAATCTCGGCATTAGGATGCCGCCGGCGAAGAAAATACTGCTTGAGTCGCGGCTCGCCAAGCGGCTGCGCGTTTTGAAGCTCGATTCGTACGAGGCCTACGCCGATTACGTGTTCAGCCCCGAGGGGTTCGAGCGGGAGATCCAGCAGCTCGTAGACGTGGTCACGACGAACGAGACCGATTTCTTCCGCGAGATCCGGCATTTCGATTTTCTCAGGGAGACGGTCTTGCCGGAACTGCTGGTCCGGCGCGGGCTGAAGGAACTGAACGTGTGGTCCGTGGCCGCCTCGACCGGTCAGGAAGCCTTTACCCTGGCCATGACCATCGAGGAGTTCCTGGCGGCCCACCGACTGTCCGTGGACTATTCGATCCTGGCGACGGATATTTCCGAGAAGGTTCTGGCCATCGGCCGAACCGGGATTTATACCGAGCACCAGGCCTCCAAAATTCCCCACGAGTTCAGGCGGCGGTATTGCATGCGGAGCCGGGACCCGGCGGACAAAACCCTTCGCTTCAAGCCGGCGCTGCGCGATCGGATCAAGTTCAGGAAGCTCAATTTAATGGACGACCAGTATCCCCTGAAACGGAGCTACCAGATCGTCTTTTGCCGAAACGTGTTCATCTATTTCGACCGTCCGACCCAGAAGGCCGTGATCGAGCGGCTTTGCGCGCATATGGACGAGGCCGCGTACCTATTTATGGGGCATTCGGAAAACCTGGGCGTGCTGGAAACGGGACTCAAGAGCGTCAGCACGGCGGTCTACAGAAAGGTAAGCCCTTAGGAGGTCTTCGTGATTAAGGTCATGATCATAGACGATTCCGCCGTGGTACGGCAAACCCTGAGCGGCGTCCTCTCGGCGGAACCGGATATCGAAATTATCGCGACGGCTTCCGACCCGTACGACGCGGCGAATAAGCTTCGGAGCGTCGTGCCGGACGTGATTATCCTGGACATCGAAATGCCCCGGATGGACGGCCTGACCTTCCTGCGGAAGCTCATGAGCCAGCATCCCCTTCCGGTGATTATCTGTTCCAGCAAGGCCGAGGAAGGCTCGGACAACGTGTTCCAGGCAATGCAGTTCGGGGCGGTGGACATTATCCAAAAGCCGAAAATCGGGACCAAGCAGTTCCTCGAGGATTCCAGGGTCATGATTTCCGACGCGGTGCGCGCCGCCCAGCTCACCTCCGTGAAGAAAATCGCCGCGCCGCTCGCGCCGCCCCAGCCGAAGCTCACCGCCGACGCCGTACTGCCGCCGCCCTCCCGGTCCCAGGTGTCCATCGAGACCACCGAGTCGGTCGTGGCCGTCGGCGCGTCGACGGGCGGAACCGAGGCGCTGCGGGTGTTTCTGGAGCGGCTGCCCATCGATTGCCCCGGGGTGGTGATCGTCCAGCATATGCCCGAGCATTTTACCGCGGCCTTTTCCAAGCGACTGGACGGCCTGTGCGCGGTACGCGTCAAGGAGGCGGAGAATAACGATACCGTGCTCCGCGGCCAGGTTTTGATAGCCCCGGGCAACCGGCACGTATTGATGAAGCGGTCAGGGGCCCGTTATTACGTGGAAGTCAAGGACGGCCCCCTGGTCTCGCGGCACCGCCCCTCGGTGGACGTGCTGTTCCGCTCAACCGCCCGATACGCGGGGAAAAACGCCATTGGGGTGATAATGACCGGCATGGGCGACGACGGGGCACGCGGCATGCTCGAGATGAAAGAGGCGGGCGCGTACAATATCGCCCAGGACGAAAGTTCCTGCGTGGTGTTCGGCATGCCCAAGGAGGCGATAAAGCTCGGCGCGGTGGATAAGACCGTGCCGCTCGAGCAAATCGCGGCGCTGGTGCTCGAGCGCAGTAAAGCGCGCTAGGCAATACCGTAAAGGCTTGCAATCGGCCCCTTGGGCCTATACAATGATTTTCGGAGGAATACCGCATGGGTGCATCCATTCTAGTCGTAGACGATTCCGTTTCCATCCGCCAGAGCGTCAGGTTCATACTCGAAGAGGGTGGATACACCGTTTTCGAGGCCGGGGACGGGGTTGAGGGTCTCGCCCGCCTGGGCGAGCAGAAGGTTCAGCTCGTCATTACCGACGTGAACATGCCGAATATGGACGGGCTTACGTTCGTTAAGAAAATCCGCGAAACCGAGGGGATCAAATTCCTCCCCGTACTCGTGTTAACGACCGAATCCCAGGGTTCGGTAGTCGAGGAGGGTAAGAAGGCCGGCGCTACCGGCTGGATCGTGAAGCCCTTCAACAACGAAAAACTCCTGGAGACGATTAAAAAAGTCATCCCCTGACCATGCTCAACCCAAAGCTCGACCGGCCCGAAAAGATTATCGGGCCGGGTGAATTTTTCGCTTCGAAGGACGATATCGTGATTTCGACCCTGCTTGGGTCATGTATCTCGGTTGCCCTCTTCGTGCCGGAGGGGGGTATCGGGGGCCTTAACCATTTCATGCTCCCCTTCCCCAACGCCGGCGATTCGTCTATCCTGTCGACCAACGCGCGTTACGGGATTAACGCGATGGAAGTCCTGATCAACGAGGTTTTCAAGCTGGGCGGCCGCCGAGACCGGCTGCGGGCCAAGGTTTTCGGGGGGAGCACCATGTTCGACCTGAAAGACGGGGACCGCCTGACCGTGGCGGCGAAAAACATACAGTTTATTTTCGAATTTCTCGACGCGGAAAAGATACCCGTGGATTCCTATAGCGTCGGGGGCTCGCTTCCGCGGAAGATATATTTCTTCACGGAAAACGCGAAAGTCCTGATGCGGTTCTCGAAGGTCGAATCCCCGGCCCTCGGGCGCCGCGAAACCCAATACACAGAATCGCTGCAGGAGTCGTCCCGGAACGCCGGGAAGCCGATCCTGTTCAGTTGACGAAATAATCGCATACAGAAGAGGTAATCCGCATGAACGCAATCGTAACGGTCGTCGGGAGCGACCAAGTCGGCATAATCGCGAAGGTATCCGCCTTCCTCTCGGGGCATGGCATCAATATAGCGGACATCACGCAGACCGTCCTTTCGGGGAATTTCGTCATGATGATGATGGTTGACCTTTCCGCCTCTGACCTTCCGATGGACGAGTGCAAAAAGGGCCTCGCCGCCTTAGGGGACGAGATCGGCATCAGCGTGAGCGTTATGCACGAGCGGGTGTTCTCCGCCATGCACCGGATTTAAGGGGCGCCCTCGATGCTGTTTACTCCCCTGGAAATTCGAGAGACCGTCGATATGTTCATGCGGCACAAGCTGGACGTGCGCGCCATCACCATGGGCGTTTCGCTCCGGGACTGCGCCGGCCCCTCCGGCGCCGACTCGAGGCGACGGGTCAGGGATAAGCTTTTGCGCGTCGCGGGGCGCCTCGTTTCCGTCGGCCGCGAGATCGAGGCCGAGTACGGCGTCCCGATCATCAACAAGCGGATCGCGGTTACCCCGATCGCCCTGGTGGCCGAATCCAGCGACGAGACCGACTATACCCCCTGGGCGAAGACCCTGGACGAGGTGGCGATCGAGCTGGGCGTGGACTTTATCGGCGGCTTTTCCGCCCTGGTTCAAAAGGGCATGACCGTCGGCGACCGCCGCTTGATCGATTCCATTCCCCGCGCCCTCGCGGAAACGTCGCGGGTATGCTCCTCGATCAACCTGGGAACCACGAAAAACGGGATCAACATGGACGCCGTGAAGCTCATGGGCCAGGTGGTGAAGGCCACGGCGAACGCCACCGCGGACCGGGACGGGATTGGCTGCGCGAAGCTCGTCGTGTTTTGCAACGCCCCCGAGGACAATCCCTTCATGGCCGGCGCCTTTCACGGCCCCGGCGAGGGGGAATCGGTTCTTTCCGTGGGCGTGTCGGGCCCGGGCGTGATCAAGGCGGCCTGCGAGCAATACCGCGGCGCCCCCCTTGACGTGCTCGCCGACGGAATAAAGAAAACCGCGTTCAAGATTACCCGCATGGGCCAGCTCGTGGGCCAGGAGGCGGCAAGCCGCCTCGGCGTGCCCTTCGGCATTCTGGACCTCTCCCTGGCCCCGACACCGGCGGTGGGCGATTCCGTCGCGAGGATTCTCGAGGAGATAGGGCTTGAGTCGGCGGGCGCCCCGGGCACCACGGCCGCCCTGGCGATGCTTACCGACATGGTAAAAAAGGGCGGCGTTATGGCCTCGACCAACGTGGGCGGCCTTTCAGGCGCGTTTATCCCCGTGAGCGAGGACGAGGGGATGGTCGCCGCCGTCCGCGCGGGTTCCATTACCCTGGAAAAGCTCGAGGCCATGACCTGCGTGTGCTCGGTGGGCCTCGACATGATCGCGATTCCCGGTTCCACCACCGCCGAAACCATTTCGGGGATCATGGCGGACGAGCTCGCCATCGGCATGGTGAACAACAAGACCACGGCGGTACGGGTTATTCCCGTGCCGAATAAGGAAGCGGGAGAGTGGGCGGAATTCGGCGGGCTTCTGGGAGGAGCGCCCGTCATGGCCGTTAACCGCTTTTCCTGCGCCGACTTCGTTAACCGCGGCGGACGCCTGCCGCCGCCCATTCACAGCTTCCGGAACTGAGGACGGGGGTTATGGTTGAAAAAAGGGGCAAAAAGGGGCATAGTGGTCCCATGAAACGCATTATCACCGCCCTTGTCGTTATCGTTCTCGCCGTCGGCTCCGCCCCCGCGCAGGAAAAGCCGGACGCCCTGAAACTATACCGGAACGGCCGCGACCTTGAGGCCGCGGGCAGGACGGAAGACGCCGCGGCGGCATACCGGCAATCCATCGAGGTGTGCAAGCAGGACCTGACGGACAACCCGAAGAACATGGACGCCTATACGATCGAGACCTGGGCGCTAGTCCGGCTCGGCAAGTACCAAGACGCCGTGGATACCTGCGCGGAAGCGCTCAAGGTTAGCAACGACTACCGCGTGGTGGAAACCATGGGCGAGGCCTATTTCTACCTGAGGCAATACAAGGAATCGCTGAAGCAGTTCGAGCGGTACGTCGACGCGGCCCCGAAGGGGGAACGGATAAGCACCGCGTATTTTTTCGTCGGCGAGATATACCGGCTGAACCGGGAATACAACCACGCGGATATCGCGTATTCCACGGCGGTCTACCTGGAGCCCGGCCTGTCCCTGTGGTGGTACCGGCTCGGAACGGTCCGCGAGTCGGTGGGCGACAAAGCCGGCGCGCAGACCGCGTACCAGCGGGCGCTGAAGCTTCGCCCGGACTATAAGGACGCGAACGAGGGGCTCAATCGCGTCCGTACATAACGGCGTCGACCCGGGCGATCACGGTCGCCGGGTTGAACCGCTTCCTATCCGCCGTTTTTCGCCCTTTGCCGCCGCCCTTGGCCCTTTTAGCCTTCCCCGATCCCGTGAGACGGCTCAGTATTTCAAAGGCTTCCGTCACCAGCATGCCGGCCTTCCCGGGTAACCTAATCCCGTAACGCAACATCCATCTCGATATGAAGATCATGCCCTCCACGGTGAGGGCTTTCTCTATTCCCGCCCGGAGCGCCCCGTCCGTGACCGATAACCCGAAGGGCGAGGCGAGAACGCGGCCGAAGGGCGTGAGCAGGTTAAAAAAGACGATGCCCGCGCTCATGATAACCACGGGAGTCCAGCGGATCCGGGCGCGGTCGACGGCGAGCAGGATAATGGACAGAAGGAATAGGAGTCCCTTCGTGTAGGGGCCGGGCGCGAACATGACCGCGAGGACGAGCGCGAGGCCGATCCCTACCCTTAGCGCCCGTACGAGGCCGCCCCTGTTCCCGGCGACGGGGCTTTCCGGCCGTTCCGCGGGGACAAATGTGCCGGCCCGCACGTCGGCGTACCACTCGGACTTTTCCGCGAAAACGTTCGCGAAGGCGCCGAGTAGGACTCCGGTGACCGTGCCCACGGCGAGAAAGGGCGGCGCGATATACCAGGCCGAGGCGCCGAATATCCAGAATCGCGCCAGGGTGAGCTGGGCCGCGTTGGAGGCGAAGGCCCCCGCCACGCCGACGCCGATCCAGCTTACGCGCGTTTTAAAGAGCTTGCGGATACCGGCCATGAGAAAGGCCGAGGTCACGCTGCCCGCGGCGGAAAACACGAAAATGTAGGAAAAGAGGGTGCCGCCGACCAATCCCTGTCCCAAGACCTTAATCGCCACGAGGGTGAGAAAGGCCGGTAGCGGCAAAATGTCCACGGCGAGCATGATCGGCAGGTTCGCGAGCCCGAGCCTGAGAAAGGGCAGGGGCTTGGGGATCATGTACTCAACGGTGGAAAGGAAAAAACAGAGGGCCCCGAACCAGGCGGTGGCCGTATCGACGGAGTTTTGCTTCATGTGGTCACGCGCGACGGCCAAGGGGTAAAAAAAACCGGCCCGGAAGGGCCGGCTTTAGCCTTTTAGTGGCCGCAGCCGCAGCCGTCGCCGCAACCGCAACCGTCGTCGCAGTCGTCCCCGCAGGAATCGCCGCAACCGCATCCGCAGCCCTGGTCAAGCCCGTTCGCCCGCTCGTCCTCGGTGGACTCGCGCACGCTGACTACCTTAACGTCGAAATGGAGCGTTTCCCCGGCGAGGGGATGGTTGGCGTCGACCTTGATTTTGTCGCCGTTCACCTCGGTAACCGTCACGACCCGGGAGCCTTCGGGGCTGCCCGCCTCGAACTGCATGCCTTCCACGATTTCCACGTCGTCGGGAAACTGGTTGCGCGCCACCTCTACCACGAGCTCGTCCTGGTACTCGCCGTACGCTTCGGCGGGCGCCACGGATACCTTGAAGGCGTCTCCGGCGGATTTGCCTTCCAGGTGCTTCTCGAGCCCGGGAATCAGGTTGTTGCGTCCATGGAGATATTCAAGGGGCCCGGCGCCCTCGGAGGAGTCTAGCACTTCGTTGTCATCGTCCGTAAGCGTGTATTCGATGGAAACCACGCTGTCTTTGGAAATGGTCATATGAGTTCCTTGCGATAAGATACCGTGAAAATAACATATTGCGCTTGCATCGGCAAGCAGATAACGCATTGGATGGTAAAACCCGCATTGTGGGTTTATACTGGAAGCCAAAGGAGCGAAACGTATGGTAACAAAATCGGTTCTCGCGCTGTTCGCGGCGGTTTTCGCCGCTTTCGCGGTTTTTTTCCTTCTGACCTTCCCGGCCGTGGGCGACGGAAACGTCGCGTTGGGAGTCGTCGCCTTTATCGGCTTGCTCGGCGTGCTCGCGGTATCGGTGTATCAGGAAATGAAACTGGGCAAAAAAGACGTTTCCGTGGCGCTTTGGTACAAGGCGCTTACCGTCGCCGACCTGATCGTCGTTTCCTGGTATTGCACCCGGCTCGGAACACTGTGGGGCTGGTGGTAAGCGACCCCGAAGTAAGCGTCCGGAAGCCTATTCCGGGCGCTTTTTTTTGCTTTTTGGCCCGTGCCCGGCCCTTGAGCCAGAACCAGAACCGGAACCGCCGGGACAGAGCGCGCCCAGCAGGTCTTCCCTGCCCAAGAGGCGCAGGGCCTCGGCGACGAGGGCGCGGTTTTCCGGTTTGTTGAACTGCAGGAGGGCCCGCTGCAGGCTCCGTTCCCGGGCGCCGCGGGCCACGTAGACCGGCTCCATGGTCTCGGGGTTGAGCCCCGTATGGTACATGCAGGTGGCCAGGGTTCCCGGCGTCGGGTAGAAGTCCTGGACCTGGTCCGGCACGAACCCCGATTCCCTCAGGGCGAGGGCCGTGTGGAGCGCGTCGGAAAGGTCGGCCCCGGGATGGCTCGCGATATAGTAGGGAACGAGAAACTGCTTTTTGCCGAGCCGTTCGTTGGTTTCCCGATAGGCCTTCTCGAAGCGCAGGTACGTTTCCCGCGTGCTCTTTCTCATGAGCGAAAGCACCCGGTCGGAGGTATGCTCCGGGGCGACCTTAAGCTGGCCGGAGACGTGGTGGGCGCAGAGCTCCTCGATAAACGTCCGGTCGAGGTCAAGCATGGCGTAGTCGTAGCGGATGCCCGAGCGGACGAATACCTTTTTTACGCCCGGTAGGGCGCGCAGCCTGCGGAGCAATTTCACGTAGTCGCGGTGGTCGGCCTTGAGGGCGGGGCAGGGCTCCGTGCCCAGGCATTGCCGGTCGCGGCAGGATCCCGACGCGGCCTGCTTCGCGCACGAGGGTACGCGAAAATTGGCGCTCGGGCCGCCTACGTCGTGGATGTAGCCCTTGAATTCGGGGTCCTTCGCGAGGAGGAGGGCCTCCCGCTCGAGGGATTCGTGGCTTCGGACCTGGATTTGCCTGCCCTGGTGGAAGGTTATGGCGCAAAACGCGCACGCGCCGAAGCAGCCCCGGCAGCTCGTGAGGGAAAACCGCACCTCCTCGAGGGCGGGAATGCCCCCGGCCGCGTCGTAGACAGGGTGCCACCGGCGCGCGTAGGGAAGCTCGATAACCGCGTCGAAGGCGGCGGGCTCGAGGGGGAGGGCGGGGATTTCCTGGACGACGTACCGGTCCTCGCTTCGCTCGACGACGGGATTCGCGTTGAGGGGGTCGCTGTTCCGTTCCTGGACGAGATAGTGGAGGCAGTAGGCTTTCGGATCGGCCTTTATTTCCGCGAAGGACGGAAGCCTTTCCGCGTTTTGCGGCAGGTCTTCCGCGCGGCCGGTCCGCCACATGGTCCCGCGGATACCCCGAAGGCAGGTTTCCGGGAACGGGCCGTCGGGCGCGGCGGAGCGCGCCTTCGCGAGCCGTTCGGCTATTTCGAGGATCGGGCGCTCGCCCATGCCGTACACGAGGAGGTCTGCCTTGACGTCGAGGAGGACGGAACGGCGAACCGTGTTTGACCAATAGTCGTAGTGGGCGAAGCGGCGGAGCGAGGCCTCTATGCCGCCGATGACGACGGGCGCCCCGGTTTTCAGCTCGCGTATCTTGGCGACGTAGGCCATGAGCGCGCGGTCGGGCCTCCGGCCGCTTTTGCCGCCGGGGGAGTAGGAATCCTCGGATCGGGGTTTGTTGTTGGCCGTATAGCGCGCGACCATGGAATCCATGGCGCCGGCGCTCACGAGCCAGGCGAGCCGGGGCGTCCCGAGCGCGGCGAAATCCTCGCCGGCGCCCCTCCAGTCGGGCTGGGCGACTATGCCTACCCGGTAGCCCCTGGACTCAAGGAGCCGCCCGAGCAGGGCCGCCGCGAAGGACGGATGGTCCACGTAGGCGTCGCCCGAAACCAGGACGAAGTCGCATCGGTCCCATCCCCGGGCCTCCATGTCCGCCCGGGTAACCGGAAGGAAGGAAGACCGGTCGCTCATGTCGATCAGGCGCGGGCCTGGATAACTTCGGTGACTCCGGGAACGTTCTTCAGAAGATGGGCCTCGACGCCCATCTTCAGGGTCATGGTGGACATGGGGCAGGAGCCGCACGCCCCGGTCAGCTTGACCGTGACCTTGCCGTCGTCGGAAACGGAAACGAGTTCGAGATCGCCGCCGTCAGCCTGGAGCTGGGGACGAATATCTTCAAGAGCGGTTTTCACTGCTTCTGCGAGCATAAGAAGTACCTCCTGGACGCCGCGGCGCCCTGTGTGAAAGATACCCGTTTACCCCCCGCGGGGTCAAGTTACGTATTGTTCAGCCAATTCCAAATCACTATACTTAAGGAATTAGGAGCGAGCCATGTCCTCAATCAAGTACGATTTTACCATTTCCAACCTCGGACCGTGCAAGGTTCAGTCACCCATTCAGCTGTCGAACGTCGAAGGCGACTTCATAGCGAATTACGTGAGCGAAGACGAATTCGTCCGGTACAAGATGGACGCGAAGCTTGACGACGTGGTCGGCCCGTGCACGCGCGGCGACCTGCTCGAAAAGGCCGGGCCCCGGGAGAAGATTTTCTTCAATCCGAGCCACGTGCACGCCGCGATCGTTACCTGCGGGGGCCTGTGCCCGGGACTGAACGACGTGGTTCGCGCCGTAACCCGCTCCCTTTGGCACCGGTACGGGGTTCGCCGCATTTCCGGCATCCGGTTCGGCTTTAAGGGCCTCCTTCCGGAATACGGCTACGATATCATGCCCCTGAACCCGGTGGTGGTAGACGACTGCCATAAGACCGGCGGCTCGATCCTCGGCACTTCCCGCGGCGGCGGCGACCGCGTGATCGAGATCGCCGACGCGATCGAAAACCTCAATATAAACATGATTTTCATTATCGGCGGCGACGGGACCCAACGGGGCGCCCTGGACGTGGCCGAGGAGATAGAGAAGCGCGGCCTGAAGATCGCGGTGGTCGGGATCCCGAAGACGGTGGACAACGACCTTTCCTTTATCCAGAAATCCTTCGGGTTCGACACCGCCGTGGTGAAGGCCGCAGAGGCGGTCGCCGCGGCGCACATGGAAGCCCATTCCCAGATCAACGGGATCGGCCTCGTGAAGCTCATGGGCCGCGAGGCGGGCTTTATCGCGACCCATACGGCCATCGCGAGCCACGAGGCGAACTTCGTAATGATCCCGGAGGTGCCCTTCGAGCTTGACGGGCCCCAGGGATTCCTGCATCACCTCGAAGAGCGGCTTCGCGCGCGGCACCACGCGGTGGTGGTGGTGGCGGAAGGCGCGGGACAGGACCTTTTGGACGCCGTTCAGGGCACCGACGCCTCGGGCAATAAAAAGCTCGCGGACATTGGCGCCTTCCTGAAGGACAAGATCGCGGACTATTTTAAGTCCATCGGCATGCACATCAACCTGAAATACATCGACCCGAGTTACCAGATCCGCTCGGCCCCCGCGGCCCCCATCGACTCGATCTACTGCGAGCGCCTGGGGAATAACGCGGTGCACGCGGCCATGGCCGGGAAGACGAAGCTTTTGATCGGCCTGGTGCACAACAAATTCGTGCACCTGCCCATCAAGGTCGCCACCAGCAAGCGAAACTACGTGGACCCCGAGGGCTCCCTGTGGCGCGATTGCCTGGACGCGACCAGCCAGCCCATCCTGATGGTCAACGACAAGGAATCGTACCTCCAGAGCAGCAAGAAACTGAGGCAGAAAGAGAAATAAGGATTCCGGGACGCTATTCGCCCCCGGGGGGACCGAGAAATACGAAGGATAGTTGGCGTTCCCCCGCGGAATTGAATAGCTCGATGCCGGACTTGAGCGGGACGAGGGACGCGCTCTTTTGCAGGTCGGCGATAAACGTAATCTCGAAGCGGGCCGCTATCTCGTTGATGGCGGCCTTTTTCGTCATCGCGCCGGGCGAAAGGACGATCGGGTAGGCGCCCTTCGGGTTTTTCGAGCCGAGTTTCCAGGTTCCCCGGAAGCTGTTCGTGCCGGTAAAGCCGCTGAGCGAGCCGTCGGCTGCGAAGTAGAGCCAGGCGTCTCCCCCGTGGCCGGGCTCGAGGGGCACGAATTGGCTGCCGGTATTGAAGCCCGAAATGGTCCATTCCCGGTCCGTAAGCCATGCGGCGCCCTGGGGGCCGGGCTTGACGGTCGGTCCCGCGAGGGCAGGCGCGCGGTTTTCCGCCGTTCCCGCCTTTCCCGCCGGTCGCGTCACGCTCGCGCACCCCGCCAAGAGGCCCAGGGCGAGTAAAAGCGATAGAATCGCGAATTCGGTCTTCTTCATACGACAATACTATAACCATAAGGTGCTTGATTTCAAATTCATTTTCGTATATATTGAGCTCAATCAACGGGGAATTAGCTCAGTTGGTAGAGCGATTGGTTCGCAATCAATAGGCCAGGGGTTCGAATCCCCTATTCTCCAGGAAGAAATAAAAAAAGACCGCCCCAAAGGCGGTCTTTTTTTATTTCTGACGATAGGGAGAATAGGGGATTCGAAGGGTCGAACGACCCGGAGGCGCGAAGCGGCGCAGGGGGAACCGGACAGGAGGTCCGGTTCAGTGCGACCAGCGGGCTGGAGGGAGCCGCAGGAAGCGGCGACCGGAAGCCGAATCCCCTATTCTCCAAACGAAAAAAGGTCGTCCGGTGGACGGCCTTTTTTTATTTCTGACGATAGGGAGAATAGGGGATTCGCGGCGAAGCAGCGACGTGAGGGCGAATCCCCGCTGCTTTAGGTACCGTGAATGCAACTCTTTCCAAAATTGCGTGACCCACGACTACCTGATATACTACCGGTATTCACACCAATAACGGAGTTATAAATGACCGCCCTTCAATGCATTCTCAACCAATATCGCGACGTATCGCTTTCGGAACGGGAAAAGGGCACCTACTTTGAGCGCCTGATGCGGGATTACCTGACCGTCGAGCCCGCCTACGCCGATTTATACGACAAGGTTTGGATGTACTCCGACTGGGCCCGGGAACAGGGCTTTGACGCCCGCGACACCGGAATAGACCTCGTGGCCCGCACCTTTGAGGGCGAGTTCCACGCGATACAATGCAAGCTCTACGACGAGGGGTATACCCTCCAGAAGGGCGATATCGACAGCTTTTTTACCGCTTCCGGCAAAAAACCCTTCACCCGCAGGATTATCGTCAGCACCACCAACCGCTGGAGCGTGCACGCGGAAGCGGCCCTGGAAGACCAGCAGCCGCCGGTCACCAAGATAGACCTTCGCTCCCTCGAAGACTCGGTCATCGACTGGAGCCGGTACGAGACCGGGCGCGCCGTGGCGAAAAAGGCGAAAAAGACCCTGCGGCCGCACCAGACGAAGGCGATAACGGAGGTCCTGAAGGGCTTCAAGACCGCCGACCGGGGCAAGCTCCTCATGGCCTGCGGCACGGGGAAAACCTTCACGAGCCTCAAGCTCGCCGAGCGAATGGTAGGGAAGGGCGGGCGCGTCCTCTTCTTGGTTCCGAGCCTCAACCTCCTTTCCCAAACCCTTACCGAGTGGACCCAGGAAAGCGCCATTCCGCTCCACAGTTTCGCCGTCTGCTCCGACTCCGACGTGGGCAAGAAAAGGCTCGACGACGACATAGTCCCCACTTTAATTCACGAGCTTCAGTACCCCGCCACCACCGACGCCAAATCCCTGGCCCGGGAAATCGCCGCCCGCGCCGACGGAGAACACCTCACCGTGGTCTATTCCACCTATCACTCCATAGCGACCGTGAGCGACGCCCAGCTCCTTCACGACATGCCGGCGTTCGACCTCGTCATTTGCGACGAGGCCCACCGAACCACGGGAGCCACCTTCGGCGACGACGACGAAAGCGCCTTCGTCCGCGTGCACGACGATTCGTATATCCGGGCGAAAAAGCGGCTCTACATGACCGCCACGCCCCGCATTTACGGCAACGCCGCCAAGGCCAAGGCCGAGCAAGACAGCATCGCGCTTTGCTCCATGGACGACGAAAGCCTCTACGGCAAGGAACTGCACGTCATCACCTTCTCCGAAGCCGTCCGGCAGGACCTTCTGGTGGACTACAAGGTTCTCGTGCTCGCGGTGGAGGAAAGCCACGTGAGCCGACGCCTGCAGGACCTCCTCGCCGGCGAGGACAACAACCTGAAGGTAGACGACGCCGCGAAGATTGTGGGCTGCTGGAAGGCCCTCGCCAAGCAGGGTCTCGCGGAGGAACTGAACGGCGACGAGGAGCCCATGAAACGCGCGGTCGCCTTTTGCCAGGTGATCGAACCGGGTAATACCCGCGCCAAAACCCACAAGGTAAGTTCCAAGAACATCGCGGGCATTTTCCAGCGCGTGGTGGAAGCCTACCAGGAAGCGGAAGAGATCGAACCCGCGGCTCGCCTCCGCTGCCAGGCTCGGCACGTGGACGGCTCCATGAACGCCAGCGAAAAGCAGGAAAAACTCGATTGGCTCAAGGCCGAACCGGGGCCGGAATCCGAAGCCTACCCCGGCCGCGATACCGTAGCCGCCCGCGAAACCGCCGCCCCCGGCGAGGACTTGCTCGCCGCCTCCCCACACCCCGGCGCGGCTAACCAGCAACATGCCGACGCTACGCCGCAGCCCACCTGCCGCATCCTCTCGAACGTGCGCTGCCTTTCCGAGGGCGTGGACGTGCCCGCCCTGGACGCGGTGCTCTTCCTCACCCCCCGCAATTCCCAGGTGGACGTGGTGCAGTCCGTGGGCCGCGTCATGCGCAAGGCCCCCGGCAAAAAGCGGGGCTACGTGATCCTGCCGGTCGTGATTCCGGCCGGCGTGGAGCCCCACGACGCGCTCAACGACAACAAAACCTACGCCGTCGTGTGGCAGGTTTTACAGGCCTTGCGTTCCCACGACGACCGCTTCGACGCCATGATCAACAAGATGGACCTGGAGCTCAATCGCTCAATCCTTTCCAAAATGGAAATAGTCGCCGTGAGCGACAAGGCCCCCCAAAAGCGCGAGCGCTCCTACGCGGACAAGAAAAACGGCCTTACCGGCCCCGGCGGCCGCTCGGGCTTTGCCATCGGCACCGCCGCCCCCGGCCGCCCCGACTCGGAAACCCAGGGCGAGCTCCAGTTCGAGATCGGCGAGATAGAGCGGGCCATTTACGCAAAGGTCGTCCAGAAATGCGGCAACCGCCACCACTGGGAAGACTGGGCGAACGACATCGCCAAGATCGCCCGCACCCATATCGACCGCATTACGGGCATTCTCGAAAATACCGAAAACATACGCGAGCGCGAAGCCTTCGCCTCCTTCGCCAACGAGCTCCGCGACGACCTTAACGACTCCATTACCGATTCCGAAGTCATCGAGATGCTCGCCCAGCACCTCATCACCAAGCCGGTCTTCGACTCCCTCTTCGCGAACTACAGCTTCGCGAGTCATAACCCCATCAGCCGCGCCATGCAGAAGGTGCTCGATACCCTCCACGAGCACCGCCTGGAAAAGGAGGCGGATACCCTCGAGTCCTTCTACGCCTCGGTGCGGGAGCGGGCGGCGGGAATCGAGAACGCCGCGGGCAAGCAGCGCATCGTGGTGGAGCTCTACGACAAGTTTTTCCGCAACGCCTTCCCCCGCATGACCGAGCGCCTCGGCATCGTCTACACCCCCGTGGAGGTGGTGGACTTTATCCTCCATAGCGTGAACCGGCTCCTCGCCCGCCACTTCGGCCAAACCCTCGCGAGCGAGGGCGTGCATATCCTGGACCCCTTCACGGGCACGGGCACCTTCATCACCCGCCTCCTCCAGAGCGGCCTCATCCCGCCCTCCGACCTTCCGCGCAAGTACCGGAACGAGATTCACGCCAACGAGATCGTCCTCCTCGCCTACTACATCGCCGCCATCAATATCGAGGCGGTGTATCACGATTTGGTGGGGGGAAGTCTCCCCCCTAAGCTGAAAGGCGAAGCCTCGCCTTTCAGCCCACCCCCCTCAGCGGGGGACACCCCCGCAACGCCCCCGGCCTACGTTCCCTTTCCGGGCATCCTCCTTACGGATACCTTCCAGCTCTACGAAAAGGAAGACCTCGTGAGCGCCCTCATGGTGGACAATTCCGAGCGCCGCAAGCGCCAGAAGTCCCTGGACATCCGGGTAATCATCGGCAACCCTCCGTATTCGGCGGGTCAGGAAAGCGCCAACGACAACAACGCCAACGTCGCCTACCCGAGCCTGGACGAGCGTATCCGCGAAACCTACGCCGAGCGTTCCAAGGCCACGCTAAAAAACGCGCTCTACGACAGCTATATCCGCGCAATTCGGTGGGCCTCAGATCGTGTCGGAAAGAGCGGTATCGTGGGCTTCGTCACCAACGCGGGCTTCGTGGAAGCCAACACCGCCGACGGCCTTCGCCAGTGCCTGGCGGAAGAGTTTTCCAGCCTCTACATCTTCCACCTCCGAGGGAATGCCCGTACGCAAGGCGAACTTCGCAGAAAGGAAGCTGGCAACGTGTTTGACGCGGGAAGCCGCGCGCCGGTTTCAATTAACCTCTTCGTCAAGAATCCCGGCGTAACTGAAATGGGCCAGATCCATTTTTACGATATCGGCGACTACCTTTCCCGGGAAGAAAAGCTCGCGAAGATCGCGGAGCTCGGCAGCATCGAAGGTATTGAGGCCGCCGGCGCCTGGCGGAAGATAACCCCCGATTCCCACGGCGACTGGCTTCGCCAGCGCGACGACTCCTTCGGCGAGTTCATCGTGCTGGGCGATAAGGGCGGCAATGAGCAAAAGGTAGTGTTTGAGAATTACTCGAATGGCGTCAAAACGAATCGAGACGCATGGTGCTATAATCCCTCACGCCCCGTTGTAGAAAATAATATGGAACGCATGATCGCGTTTTATATTTCGGAAGTGAGGCGTTTTCAGAAGGCGCATGGAGAAAAGGATCGCGAAGTTCAGGAAGAACTAGTCGATAACTTTATCGATACTGATCCGACCAAGATCAGTTGGACGGTGAATCTGAAACAAGACTTGCTTCGAAAAAAACCTCTGCTTTACTCATCTGATGCATTAATTCCTAGTTTATATCGACCGTTTAGTAAAAATTGGCTTTATTATAATCGACGTATAAACGAAAGAGTTCTTCAAATGCCCCGTATCTTCCCCGACGCCTCCGCGGAAAATCGGGTGATCCAGATAAACGCGAACTTCCGCGGCGATGGGCATATCGCGCTCATAAGCGATGTCCTTCCTGACCTCCATTGCAATGGTGACAGTCAATGTTTCCCCCTCTATCTCTACGACGAGCCTTCCGCTGTTTCGGAGCAGGGGGGATTGTTTGACGAGGCGCCCAGCGGGAGAACGCGGCGGGAGGCGATTACGGCAGAGGGGCTCGCGCACTTTCGCGCCGCGTATCCGGGAGAGAAGATTGAGCGCGAGGATATCTTCTACTACATCTACGGCCTTCTCCATTCCCCGGACTACCGCTCGCGCTACGGCGACAACCTTTCCAAAGAGCTTCCCCGCATCCCCTGCGTAAAAAAGGCGGGCGACTTTTGGGCCTTCAGCACGGCCGGAAGAAAACTCGCCGACCTCCACATCGGCTACGAAAAGGCAACGCCTTGCGCGCGCATCGCCGTCACCGTAGCCCCCGGGGCGCCCGCAGAGCCAGAAAAGCTCTACCGCGTGGAAAAAATGCGCTACGGCAAAACCAAAGACACTCTTGCCTACAACAGCTGGATCACCCTTTCGAACATTCCCCTCGCGGCCTACGACTACGTCGTCAACGGCAAGGCCGCCCTCGACTGGGTAGTGGAGCGCCAGTGCGTAAAAACCGACAAGGATTCCGGAATCGAAAGCGACGCCAACCGCTGGGCACGAGAGACCGTCGGCGACCCCCGCTACCCCCTCGACCTCTTCCTCCGCGTCGCCACCGTCAGCCTCGAGACTAACGCCATCGTCTCAGGACTCCCGGCCATGGAGATATAGGGAATGGCAAACGAAATCAACCCGGTAGACTTTGAAAACCAACCCGTACGACGATTCTTCGACGAAACCGAAGAAAAATGGTACTTCTCGGTGATCGACGTGGTAGCCGCCCTCACCGCGAGCGTAAACCCCCGCGACTACTGGTTTAAAATGAAAATTCGCGTGCAAACCGAAGATGGAATTGAGTTGTCGACAATTTGTCGACAACTGAAATTGCCTTCTTCCGACGGAAAAAAGTATGCTACCGATTGCGCAGACGTACAGGGCCTACTTCGGATCGTCCAGTCCATACCGTCCCCAAAAGCGGAGCCCTTCAAGCAATGGCTCGCCAAAGTCGGTTATGAACGCCTACAGGACATGAGCGATCCCGAGCGATCGCTTGATCGTGCCCGGGAATACTGGCAAAAGCACGGGAGAAGCGAAAAGTGGATCCAGCAGCGCATGATGGGTCAAGAAACCCGGAATAAGCTTACCGATTACTGGAAAGAACACGACATTACCAAAGAAAGTGAATACGCCATCCTGACGAATATCATCCATCAGGAATGGAGCGGGCTTACCGTAAAGGGGCATAAAGACCTGAAGGGACTCAAGACCCAAAATCTGCGCGACCACATGAATGAGGCGGAGCTCATTTTTACCGCGTTGGCAGAACTTTCCACCAGGCAAATAGCCGAAAGCGTCGACGCTACCGGCATGGCGGAAAACGCGGAAGCCGGGAAAAAGGGCGGAAAGATCGCCAGAAGGGCGCGTACGGAGCTTGAACAAAAAACGGGGAAAAGCGTGGTAACCGGCGAGAATTTTCTGCCGCCCAATGCACGTAAAAAGAAAATAGAGTGAAGACTGTATGTGAGCGATACCTGTGCTAAACTGTAATTACTGATCAAAAAGCGATGAGCTTTTTATGGGAATGGATCTCGCCGTTTCGTACGGACGGATTCATCCCGTTTTTTTATACCGATCCGCGCTTTATTGAAGTTAAAGCCATGCCAGCCTTCTTTGTTTTGGCCGTAACTGTATGTAACAATGACGATAATTTTCGTGATATAGTCTCACTAGCACTTACCATCCATTTGAAGAGGAATGCCCCATGAAAAAAGTATCCGGAATTACGAGCCTCTTTTTGTTTCTTGCCGTTTCCCTAACGTTGCTTTACGCTTGTTCGTCGACCTCTAACGGCGATGACCCCGTACGGCCTGCCGCGACTTACTCTGTGACCGTGAGCCCCGTAAACGCCTCTGGGGAAGAGGCGGTCACCCCAAGCGTGTCCAACGCCGAAGCGGGTACGACCGTCACGCTGACGGCAGCCTTGACCACCGGTCGGCGCGTCGCCCTAAGCGCGGCGGGGGTGACCATTACCCCGTCCGCGATAAGCGAGAACGGCGGCGCCGCGTCATTTAGCATGCCCGGGGCCGACGTGACGGTTCTTGCGGAGTTTGACGACATTCCGATAGCCGGCGCTATCGAAGCGCACACGGCCAACGCCGCTTCCTTTAATATGCGCTACGTGCCCGCCGGCGGGACCTTTCTCATGGGCGAGCTGGTGGATGACGATCCCGTAACGGTAACCCTGACCAACGACTTCTTGATGGGCGAGACGGAGGTTACGCAATTGCTCTGGGAGTCCGTATGGGGGGCGACTTGGCCTGGATCAGTGCCGTCAAGCAGCGATGGCCTCGGCGATAACCACCCTGCCTACTACGTAAATTGGTATGACGCGGCGGCGTTCTGTAACCTGCTGACGGAAGCGGACGGCGATATTTCGACGGACGAGAAGGTGTACTACTCGAACGCCGCGCTCACTATCGCCTATACAAAGGCCGATGCGGCAGATAAAAGCGCCGTGTATGCGGACTGGAACAAAAAAGGCTTCCGTTTGCCCACGGAAGCGGAATGGGAATATTCCGCACGATACATCGACGGTACGACCTGGAATCACGGTAATCATGTTTCGGGAGATACGGAATACGCATGCTTAGCCATGGCCGGCTGTTCCCATGCGCTGTCCAGCAATGAACGTATCAGCGACTATGCCTGGTGGTCCGGTAACAATGGGAGCTATGGCAACCCAACGTATGGATGCAAGGCGGTTGGCCAAAAGAACGCGAATGCCCTCGGTTTACGGGACATGGGCGGGAACCTGTACGAGTGGTGTTACGACTGGAAGGGTGATTATTATGGCGGGTCGGCAACGAATCCCAAGGGCCCGCCAAACGGTTTTTACCGCGTGTATCGCGGCGGCGGCTGGGGCTATTCCGCGATGTATCTTCGATGTGCCGCCCGGGACGGCTACACTCCTGTCAGCCGTTATAGTTATATTGGTTTCCGCCTATGTAGGTCGGCTGACTGAAGTACACGTTTGCGGGCCCAATGACAGGCCCTGCGCGATCGCAGTAATGCCGCTCGGCGCAGGGGGTCCGGGGCGAAGCCCCGGAGAAGGGGTAGGGCCAGACCCCGCAGCGGCGCGCGCGCGACGTGAGGAGGCTGGCCCGAGGGGAAGGCTTTCCCCCCAGCAAAGGCCGGGTTACTTCACGAGCTTGACGGTGCCCCAGTTCAGGGTGTTCTGCCAGCTGTTGTCGGTGGGGTCGTTCCATTTGGAGACGCCCGCGCGCGTTCCGGTGCCGTCGCCGTCGTTGATCTGGGCGTCGAAGCCGAGGATCATGTCTTTTGCTCCCGTTACGGTGCGGAAGGGTATGGCCGCTTCCACGACGTAGCCGCCCTTGACGGGGGACACGGCGGAGGCGAAGCGGCCGTCGGCGCCGTTGGAACCGAAGCTCTGCACGCCCTCGAAGGTGACGCGGAACTGGCCGTCGTCGGCCTGGTAGGCGCTCGATTTGGCGTTGTTCTCGTCCAGGTAGAGCTCCACGGAGTCCTTTTCGTAGTCGTTTTTCGCCTTGTTGTCGAGGACGGGGTCGGCGACTTCCACGAGCACGTAGAGGAACTTTTCGTCCCACAGCACGCGGGCGGTCCCGGAGGCGGCGGGCTTGCCGGTCGCGGCGAGCTTTATGTCGATCTTTTTCGCCTTGTTCCAGGCGCTTTCGATTTTCCCGTCAACCTTGGGCGTGCCGTACTTGGCCTCGGCCATTTTGGGCGGCGCGAGGGGCTTCGGGGGCTCGGGCGCCTTGGGCAGCATGATCGGGTTGATCATGCCCCAGTAGGCGGGCTTGGCCTGGAACTTTTCGTCGAAGGCGAAGGGCGCGTCGCGGCGGGGGACGGGCCGGTCGTGGAGCCACGTCGCGTTATCGGCGATGCCCCAGAAAGTCACGCTGGAGATCGAGTCCTTGTATTTCGCGAATTCCTCGAAGAGTTCCTTGAAGCGGTATCCCTGGCGGGCGATAAGGTCGGCGGGAACGGAGGCGTACGAGGTGACGTTGTCGCCGTAGACGCTAACGTCGAGCTCGGTGACCTGGTTATCGAGCCCGAGCTCGGCCACGCGCCTGAAAGATTCCCCGATGAGGCTCGTGGCGGGGGAGTCGAGGTTGACGTGGCACTGGTGGCCCACGCCGTCGATGGGGACGCCCTGGGCGAGGAGTTTTTTGACCAGTTTGAGGAGGGCGTCGCGCTTGGCGGGATTGTCGGTGGAGTAGTCGTTGATGTAGAGCTTGACGGCGCTTCCGCCGGCCTCGCGGGCGGCCCGGAAGGCGGTGGCGATATAGTCCTCGCCCGCGACCTGGTACCACTTGCTCCGCCTGAGCCCGTCGCTCTCGCCCGCGTCGATCACCTCGTTCACCACGTCCCAGGAGGCGATGTCGTTCTTGTAGCGGGAGACGATCGTCTTTACGTGGGAGTCGAGGCGCGCGAGGAGGAGTTTTTTGTTCGCGGCCATTTTCGCCGGGTCGGTCTCGGCGGTCATGTCCTTGCCGTCGGCGTCGATAAAGAACCAGGGGGCGCACTGCTCGTGCCACAGGAGGGTGTGGTAGCGGAGCTGCATGCCGTTTTTCTTGGCGAAGGCGACGATCTTGTCCGCTTCGTCCCAGTAGTAGGAGTTTTCCGTGGGGTGGATGTACATGGACTTCATGGCGTTCTCGGCGACGACGCTGTTGAAATGCTTGAGGAGGAGGTCGCCCGTGGTTCCCGAGATATTGTCCGGGGTTACCGCGGCGCCGATCGCGAAGGCTCCCGCGAATTTGTCCTTGATGGGCTTCAGCTCGGCCTGTATCGTAAGCGGGGCCTCGGCGGGAGCGGCCTGGGTCATGACGATTGAGACGTCGTCGAGGTAAATGTCGTCAGAGGCCGCCGAGGACTCCGCGTAGAGGGAAAGGCCCGTCATGGGCGCCGAGAAGGAGTAGCTGCCCTTGATGTGGACCCAACCGGTATCGGAAATTTTCGCCTCGCCGACGGTTACCCAATTGGTGCCGCCCTTGGCGGGCTTTTCTTCCATGGTGAATTTTACGGAACTCGCCTCGGCGGGGGCCTTCGCGAGCCGGACCCATCCCGAGATCTCGTACTTGCCGCCGGTTTTAAGGGCGGTCGCGAGTTGGATCGCGGGACCGCTCCAGGTTTCCCCGCGGCCGGTCGCCTCGAGGCCGGAAGCGCCTGAATGGGCGGCCTGGCCCGTTACCGCTATGCCGACGGTGCCGCGCGGGCCCCAGCCCTGGCGGTTGCCGCCCTCGAAGTCATAGGCGAACGCGTCGAGCTTTTGCGCGGCGGCGGGGGAAAGGGCCACCGCGAAGAGGGCCATAGCCGCCAACGCGGCTTTAATCGCGCGGGAAACGCGCGCGCGAGGCGAACGCCCGCCTCGGTCGTTGACGAATCGGTTCATTATACCTTCCTTGTTCTTGAATCTTTCAGACAGTATGGGGACAGGAACCGCGCCCACGATATAGGGTATTTAACCGAGAAGGGGTAGGGTTTCGGTGTGTTTCCGCCGTAACCGTCGCCTTGTAAGCGCCGCGACAGGGCAATGGAATTTCGGCCGATAGGTCATATACTTAAAGTAAGCCAAAGTCTTTTCGAGAACTCTATGGGAAAACCCTTAGCCCTGAAGCATCTATTACCCTTCTTTGTCGCGGTCCTCTCGCTCGGGCCGATATTCGGGCAGCAGATCGTTATGTCCGCCGTCGATTACCCGCCCTATACCTTTCCGGGTAACGCCGGCAGTTCGGCGATCGGTCTCGCTTCCGAGATCGCGACGGAAGCGGGCAAGGCGTCCGGAATTGACGTGCGGATCGAGATCGTGCCCATGGCGCGCGCAGGCTGGTATATAGGCGCGCGGAAGCACCAGGCCCTCCTCGGCCTTGCGGATTGGGTCGCGGGCGAGAATTTCGAGCCCGAGGTAATCGATATCCTGAACCTTGGCTTCATTTTCTATTATAAAAGGAGCCAATTCCCCGCGGGGTTGACGTTTTCAAGCCTGGAAGAGCTGCGGCCGTACAGGATCGGGAATATCCGGGGAAGTTCGACGCTGGGAATTCTGGAAGGCGCCGGGATTACCCCCCATCTCTTTACCGATCTTTTTCAGGCATTCAGGAACCTGGACGCGGGAAGGATAGACGCGGTGGTCGGGGGCGATCTTTCCGGGCAGCTGATCGTTCAAAGCCTTTTTCCGGAAAAGGCCGCCGAGTTCGCGAGCACGAAGGGAACGTTTTATACCAGAAAAGTCAGTATCGTACTCAGAAAGGAAGATAGCGGCCTTGTCCGTAAATTTCGGGAAGGGCTCGCCACGATATACGCCGACGGCACGTACCTGAGGGTAGTGGGGCGCTATTGCCCGCCCGAAACCCCGATGGAGGATTTAATTCCCGAGAATATCCGGAATTACGGTAAACGGGACTGAATGTATAAACCCGCGCGCTCTCGGGGGTTGCCCGTAGAAATTACGGGCCGTTTCGCGCATAGTATGCGCCGGAGCGTGCCATGAATATCGCGTTGTTGTTCATCCCCATCCTTATGTGGAGTAGCGTGGGCATCCTGGTCAAGGTCGCGGCCGCCTCGTTCGCGCCGCCCTTCATCAGCTTTCTGCGTTTTTTCCTGGGGTTCCTTTTCCTGGGGGCTTTCGTGCTCGTTCGCGGGAAACGGGTCCGTTTCAATCTCGCGAACCCCTGGGTATGGGCGGCCGCGGGGGCAAAGGGCATAAACTATATCGCCGAGAACCAGGCGATCACCCGCGGGGCTTCCTGGGGGTATATCGTGGAGCAGCCGGTGCAAGCCGTGGCTTTTTTATTCGTGGCCGCGTTCTATTTCAGGGAACGGCCTACCCCTCGCAAGGTCGCCGCCTCGGCGGTCTGCGTTATCGGGGCCCTTTTGATCGGCTTGAAGGGAATCGCTGCGGCGCGAACCGGGGGCTCCGTCGATTTCTTGCTGTTCGTCGTAGCCGGTTTGGGAGCCTCGGTCCACATGACGGGCCAGAAGGCGTTGGTGAAAACCCTCGACTCGCCGAGCATGAACCTGAGCGTGTTCGCCGCGGCTTGCCTCGTGACGGCCCTGCCTTTGCCCGTTTCGGGCCCCTTGCTTTCCGGGACGATGACGGCCCCCGCGGTTTCGGCCATGACGGCATTGGGCTTTATCACCGGCGCGAGTTTTCTCTTATGGGGCGTCGCCCTCAAGCGGGTTCCCTTCCTGGTTTCCGGGATCTCGTCCAACTCCCTGGTCCTATTCGCCCTCCTCTGGGGAGTCCTTTTCCGCGGGGAGATGCCCGACGGATGGTCCCTCTTGGGCGCGGCCATTTTCGTTGCCGGGCTTATCGCGATGAACCTGCCCGAGACGCGCCGGCCGGCGCGGGAAGCGCGGGACGAGTGAGCGATGGGGCCGGGCAATCGAAACGGGGGGATTATCCATGCCCGTTATCGCGGGCCGCCTGGCCTTGAACGCAAAAAATAGTGGGTTCCCTCGTATACGCTGCCTTCGCGGAATTCGCGCTTCATTAGGGCGTTCCGCCTTTCAACGGCTAAGGGAATTGCCTTGGTCGCAATCGTATCGACCTCAAACAAGTCAAAAAAGTTCTCGCTACAGACAGCGAATAATTCGCCCAAGTAGCGTTCTCGTTCGTAGTCGGAACGGACGTCAACCCTCAGAATGCCGGTTTTGATTTTATAGGTACCGACATAACCGAACATTTCCACCGTCCCGATCGCCCTCGATAGCGATTTATCGATAACCGCGAATCTCACGTAATCCCGTTGCGAATACGCTTCTCGCCAGGCCCTGACGCAGAGCCGCATGTCCTCGATTTTATCCATGCAAAAATCGCCGGAGCATCTATCGGAGTTGAAAAATTTCTGGGCCTTGCTATCGGAATAGCACGATAGTAACGCCTCTGAATCGTCCTCAGACACGAGTCTTAAGATAAAGCTTTCCGTTTCGAAAGTCGGGCAAATCTCATACGAGTCAGTCAAAAAGGTCTCCTCGTTTTGCGAATCAGGCGGACGGGTTATACGTATCCCGATCGACTATGGTTTTCCCGGGCGGTAATCGCCTGCGTTACCCACTAACGGGTACCATATTTGGGGTCGCGAGGCAAGGGAAACGGGAATGAATAGGGTCAGACCCCAAGACATCGCGCGGCCGACTATAATTCCGTAAACCTTCATGAAGGGATCGCGAAGAAGGGCTACACTTCACGGAGCCATAGGCAAAAAAGTTTTCTTTTAGGGAAATTCAGGAGGAATCTCATGCTCACTTCACGAAAAGCCCTTCTTTCGATGGGCGTTGCCTTCGTTTTGGCAACCCTCGGATGCGTAAGCGATCCTTCGCCGGCGCCGTCACAGGCCGAATCGCCCATGAATCTTACCGAATACGCCGCCTCGGGGCAGTATAAAAAGCCGATGCCCTGGAAGGCGGGCCAGTACGTCGAGGTCGAAAACCTCGCCAAGGGCAAGAAGGAAAGCGTCTCGAAGACCCTGCTCGTGGGAAAGGAAAAAAACGGCTGGATCGTCGAAACCGTGACCGTGGATAAAAAGGGAAAAAAGAACGTCTCCCAAACCCTGTTTCTGGGCATGGAAGAGGCCATCAACAGCGGCAAGGCCGGCGGCGTGACCATCGGGTGGATGAAGATGCGGAACGAGGACGGGACCGTGCAGACCGTCGAAGGCGACCAGCTTGCCTTCTATAACCTGTTCGCGAAAAGCACCCTGGACTCTATGGTTATCGACATTCTCACCTTCACCGACGGCGGAACCGTCGCGGTTCCCGCGGGGGTTTTCGCCGGAACCAATCAGGTAAACGGTATCGTCAAGGTCATGGGCATGAAGATCGAGACCGAATCGTGGTTTCACCCCTCGGTGCCCGTGAACGGCATGGTGAAGTCCCGGTCCAAGGACGGCAAGACCGAGAGCCGCCTGGTCGCCTTCGGATTCGACGGGAAGAGCGAAATGTAAGCTCGGCCGACCCGGGGGAAGATTTTTCCCCCGGGTGATCAGGACCCCGCCGGCGGTTTGGCGCTACCGCGCGTTCTCGAATTCCGCGGCCCAGTCAAAGTCTCCCGCGTCTCCCTTGTAGGGCCCCGTGTACCGGATATAGGCCAGGTCCATGCCCTTGAGCCCCTTCACCTCCACCGCGAGGGGGTTTCGCCGAAGTGCGCCTTGAAGGCCCGGGAAAAGGCCGGGGCGTTGGTAAAGCCGCACTGGAGGGCAAGGTCCAGGATCTTGAGGTCCGGCCGGGCGGTCAGGAGGTTGGCGGCCTTTTCCAGGCGAAGCCGCTGCAGGAGGCCGAAGGACGTCTCTCCCGTCTGGGTCATGAAGATGCGCAGAAAGTGGTAGGGCGAGAAGCAGGCCTGGGCCGCAAGGTCCTCCAGGGCGAGGGGCCGGTCAAGGTTGGCGTCCATAAAGTCGAGAACGCGGTTGATTCGGGACGAGTAATCGGACATGGGATTGAGTATAGCACGGGAGCGGGGCGCGGCTTGATTATCTCGGCGGGAGGTAGTATCCCTTGAATATGACCACCGAAGAAAGGCTCGCCGAACGGGAAAAAGAACTGGCCTGCATCTACTCGATATGCCTTTTGGCCGCTGAGGCGCCGGACGCGGAGACCGTCGCCGATGGGGTTGCGCGCTCCCTCCGTTCCGCGGTGCGCCATGAGGAGAAAGCTTGGTGCGAGGTGGACTTCAGGAACGCCCTGAGCGGAAGGACAGTTCGTCTCACCCGGGGCGACGGGGCACCGGCTACGTCCGGGAAAGACGCGAAGGCCATTGAGGCCCATGTGGGCGCGGACGCGTTTTCGGGGAATTGGCGCCTTTCGATTCGGCTTGGCTACGGCGACGGTTCTTTAGGGTTTCTCCCCCAGGAAAAGGCCCTCCTTGACTCCGTTCTGATCGTGGCCGCATCCATACTCCGCACCTCGAGCCTCATCGCGGATCTTTCGTCGAAGAACACTGCCCTTCGGGAGGTGCTTTCCGTAATCGAGGACGAGCGCCGCGCGGCCCTCGCCGGTTTCCGCGAACGCCTTTCCGCCGAGCTCCTGCCACTGGCCGAGCGCGCGCGCGATCCGGGGCTCACGGACGAAAAAAGGCAGGGCTACCTCGATCTTCTTATCGACGAAATCGGCCGCGACGTCACTGCCTTCGGGCCCGACCCCGCGGCCCATGGCGCCTTGAGCCCCCGGGAGCGCGAGGTGGCCGTACAAGTCCGCAACGGGCGAACCAGCAAGGAAATCGCCGAGCTTCTGGGCATTGCGGAGGCCACCGTCGAGCGGCATCGGCACAATATTCGAAGGAAATTCAAGATCGCGAACAAGGCCGTCAATCTGGCCGGTATCCTATCCAACGATGATTCCGCGGGCGAAGGACCCGCATATCCCGCGCGTTAAGCCGTAGGGCTTGTAAAAAGGCATACAAGTTTCATACAAGCTATCTGATGATGTTCCCCCTACATCTTTCCGGTTACCCTCATCCTGGGCCTTGAAGAGAAAGGCCAGGGAGGAAACGCATGACGGAAAGAACCACGGTTACCGATTTCGATTACTCAAGGCTCGCTACCCTTGCTAAGGCGGTTGGCCGAACGGCGGGATCCCAGGGCTCTCCGGCGCTCGCCGAACGGCTGAGGAACGCCATCGTGTTCAAGGAAAACGAATTGCCCGCCACCTTCGTGCGCATGCAGTCTACCGCGAAACTCACGGACCTGGGGACGGGAGAATCTTACGTGTACCGCCTTGTGTTTCCCGCGGAAGCAAACATTGCGAGCGGCCGCATATCCATACTTTCCCCCTTTGGCGCGGCTATGCTCGGAAGGCAGGCCGGCGAGGTATTCAGCTATCAGAGCCCGGGCGGCACGGTCAGGATGCGCGTGGAGGAAATTGTCCATGGGCTGCCGTGACTTCCGAACGGATACTCCCCTGCGTATCCCGACATCGCTGTATCGTCACCCGTCCTGGGTGAATTGGAAGGAAACCCAAGGTTGGCGCCGGGTCGGGGATCTAGACGGGCACCCTGTGCTTTGGCGGCAGATCGACTCCCTCTCTTCTATGGCCTACGTGGCCGGTTCGCCCCTACCCGGCGGAGCCGGGGACGATTACGGCGCCCGTCTTGAGGAGCTGTCCCTGCGCGCGCTCCCGTTCCTTCCCGCCGGGTGCGCATTCCTGCGATGGGACCTTATGGATGAGCCGATTCTCGACCCGGGGGGCGAACGTATGGCGGACTGGCTCCTTGAGCTTCGCATGAACGCGCCCACGAACCGTCGGAGTTTTCGCAAGGCCGCGAACGAAACGCTGTGCCTTGATACCGTGGTCGTCGACCTCCGCGGCGGCTGGCAGGCGGTATGCTCTCGCCTATCGCCTCGTGTTCGGTATGCCGTACGCCTCGCCGATCGCCGCGGGACCGTCGTTTACCCCGAGGGCGAGGCGGGACTCGGCGACTTTTACGCGCTTTACCGGGTTACGCAAAGGCAAAGGGGCCTGAGGATACACCCGGAATCCGCCTTCCGGCGCCTGTTCCACTCGGCCCGCGACCAGGGCCTCGAGCTAGAGCTCTACTTAGCCCGCGTTTCGGGAGTACCGGCGGCATCCGCCGTCATTGCCCGAGCGGGTAAGGAGGCCTGGTACCTTTTTGCCGCCTCGGATCCCGGGCTTTGGCACGCCGCCGGCCCTACCGCGATCCTGTATCGTGCCCTAAAAGACTGCGCGGAAGACGGCTTTTCGTGCGTTGATCTTCTCGGCGTCGCCCCGAAGGGAATGAAAGACCATCCGTTGAAGGGCCTTTCCCTGTTCAAGTCGGGGTTCGGCGGAACGAGGATGATCCGCTCGGGCGCCTGGGATTTCGTGCTCAACGAGGAAGCGTACGCCGACTACGCCCGTTTCGAGGCATCAAGAGTCGGCTAAGGAGATTTTTATGTTCGACGCTGAGAAAATAGCGTTGGCGATACTCGTATTCGTCGCCCGGGTATGCGACGTGTCGCTGGGCACCTTCCGCCACGCAATGATCGTGAGGGGAAAAAAGCTCCCCGCGTTCCTTTTAGCCTTCGCCGAGTCCCTCATCTGGGTATACGCCGTGTCGCGGGTTATCGCCATGGTGACCGACCCGCTCACTGCCCTGGCCTTCGCCTCGGGCTTCGCCACGGGGACCTACGTCGGCATTTCCATCGAGGGCTTGTTCAAGATCGGAGAGCAGGTCGTCCGGATTTTCAGCGGTCGGGGAGAAACCCTCGCGGCCGCGCTCCGAGACGAGGGTTTCCGGGTCACCCTGTTCGAGGGCTCAGGCAGGGACGGCAAGGTAGAGCTTCTTTTCGTTCAGACGAAGCGCCGCTACGCGCGCAGGCTTTCCGCCCTCGCGAGGGAGCTCGATCCCTGCTGCTTTCTCGTGGTGGACGATGTCCGCGACGCCAGCTCCGTCGGGTAAACCCCGAGGGTCAGACCCCACGCTAATTAGACCCCAAGCTAAATCGCGCCCCTCGTGAATCATTCTCCGAGGGGGCTTCGAGGGAGGCCCTTTCGCCTGCCTTCCCTCGCCCTGCCTCGGTCTTGAATCTTCCTCAATAAGAAAGCATGGCGCGGTCCGAGAGGTTGTGGCCGGCGCGGGTGCGGAAGAGGTCGACGAGGGCTTGGGGGGTGAGGGCGGCGCGCTCGGTTCCGGAGACGTCCAGGATGACGCGGCCGGAATCCATGAGGAGGGTGCGGTTGCCGGAGCTGAGGGCGAGGTCCATGTCGTGGGTGATCATGAGGGCGGTCAGTCCCGTTTCGGCGATGATGCGGCGGGTGGTGTCCATGACGCTCGCGGAGGTGGCGGGGTCGAGGGCGGCGGTGTGCTCGTCGAGGAGGAGGAGTTTGGGCTTGGCGATGGTGGCCATGACGAGGGAGGCCGCCTGGCGCTGGCCGCCGGAGAGGAGGCCCATTTTGGTTTTCATGCGGTCCTCGAGGCCCAGTTTGAGGCGGGCGAGGAGCTCGCGGAAGTAGGCGGAGTCGCGCTTGTGGACTGCGAAGAAGGAGCGCGAGGCGGTTCGCGTGTACGCGAGGGCGAGGTTTTCCTCTATCGTCATGTTCGGCGCGGTGCCGCGCATGGGGTTTTGGTAGAGGCAGCCGATGGAGCGGGCGCGGCGGTAGTCTTTCTGGTTCGTGATGTCCTCGCCGTCCAGGACGACGATGCCCGAGTCCGGGAGGAATTTGCCGAGGACGGCGTTGAAGAGGGTGGATTTCCCCGCGCCGTTGGAGCCGAGGATGGTGACGAAGTCGCCCTTCGCGACCTCGAGGCTGAGGTTATCCAGGGCGACCTTTTCGTTGGGCGTGCCGGCTTCGAAGGTTTTGCTTAAGGAGCGAACAGAGAGCTGGATCGTTGGCTGGCTCGTCGGGCTGTCGTTGCGCGCGGTCATTGTTGCGCCTCCCGGGAAGCTTTGACGGCCGCGTTTTTGCGGCGGAGCCCGTAGGCGGCGCGCTCCTTTAAGAGCGGCAACACGAGGGCGACGGTGACGATGGCCGCCGAGAGGAGCTTGACCGTGTAGGTCGGCATGTCGATCTGGTAGGCGATCTGCAATATGACGCGGTAAAAGAGGGAGCCGAGGACGGCGGAGACGAGGCCGACGGTGACGCCCCTGCGCCCGAAGAAGGCCTGGCCGATGATGACCGAGGCGAGGCCCACGACGAGCATGCCCGAGCCGCTGCCTAAGTCGGCGTAGCGCTGCTGCTGGCAGACGAGGGCGCCCGAGAGGGCGACGAGGCCGTTGGCGAGCATTATGCCCGCGATGCGGGTGCCGTCGGCGTTGATCGAAGAGGACCGCACCATTTCCTCGTTGTCGCCGGTGGCCCGGATGGCGATGCCGGGGCGGGTCTTGAAGAAAACCGCGAGGCCCGCGACGACGGCGACCGTGACGGCGGCGGTGAGGACGAGGTCCGAGATTTCCCGGGCGTCGCCGAAGGCGAGGAGTTTGTAGACCGTGGCGCTCGCGGTAGGCACCTCGATGCCGAGCTCGTTTTCCACCATCTTCTGAAGATACAGGTTTGACTGGCCGCCCAAGACCGCGTAGTTCACGGTGTAAAGGGCGGTCATGGTGAGGATTCCCGAGAGGATCGGGTTGATCTTGAGCTTGGTCTGGAGAAAGCCCGTGACGGAGCCCGCGAGGGCCCCGGCGGCGATCCCGGAGAGGAGGGCGAGGTAGGGGTGGCCGGTTATCGCCACGTAGGCCGAGACCGTCATGCCGAAGACGAAGCTTCCGTCGATGGTGAGGTCCGGCGTGTTGAGGATGCGGAAGGCGATGAAGACGCCCAGGGCCATGGGCGCGTAGAGCGCTCCCTGGCCTAGCGCCGCTATAAGTAGGTCCACCCCGTACGCTCCCTTACTTGCCGAAGTGGCTCACGCCGTTTTTCTCGACCAGGACCTTGTAGTTCTTCTGGACGTCGGCGGAGAGGGCGAGCTTGAGCTTGTCCGCGGCCTGGAGGTTCACGAACTTGGCGTAGTCGCTGAGGGTTTCGTAGGGGAGGCTTTCGGGGGCCGCTCCCTTGGCTACCTTCACGACCATGGCCGCGACCTGCTTGCCGAGCTGCACGTAGTCCACGCCGATGGTCGCGAGTCCGCCGTCGGCAACCATGGAATCGGCGCCGCAGTAAATCGGGATGCCCTTGGCGTAGGCGATGTCGGTGTAGGTGGGCATGGCCGAGGCGATGGTGTTGTCGTTGCCGGTGTAGAGGGCGTCGACTCCCTTGGAGATCAGGGTATTAACCGCGGCGGAGAGGTCGGTGAGGCTCGCGATGGAGGCTTCCTCGAAGGCGATGCCGGCCTTGGCGCAGTAATCCTTGGCGACCTTGACGGTGGCTACCGAGTTGGTCTCGCTGGAGGTGTAGAGGAAGCCGATCTTCTTGTACTTGGGCTGGAAGTCGGAGATCAGCTGGACGATCTTGTCGGCGGGGATGTTGTTCGACACGCCGGTGATGTACTTGGCGTCGGCGCCGGTGAGGCCCGCGGCCACGGGGTTCGAGACCGCGGCGAAGACGATCGGGGTCTTGGAGCCGTCGTAGACCGCCTTGGCGCTTTGGGCCGAGGGGGTGGCGATGGGCACGACGATGTCGGCCTTCTTGGCCTTTTCGTTCTGGAAGATGGTGGCGAGGGCCGAGGTGTCGCCGTGGGCGTCGAGGGCGACGATCTCGAAGTCGAAACCGGCGGCGGCGCCATTGGCCTTCAGTTCGGCGACGATGGTGTCGCGGATCTGGTCCAGCGACTTGTGGGCCATGGGCTGGACGATGGCGACCCGGACTTTTTTCGGCGCGGCGGCGAGGGGGGCCGCGATCCCGGCGACGAGCAGGGCGCCGGCGATCAGGACGCGGGCGACGTTCGAGCGTTTCGCGAAGTGCTTCATATCATTCTCCAGTTTTTTTTTCGTCTTTGTATGCGTTCTCGCCCCTACGGGCGCAGATTAAAAATCGGTACAGG
Organism: Spirochaetota bacterium; assembly: GCA_023443865.1. Taxonomy (GTDB): domain Bacteria; phylum Spirochaetota; class Spirochaetia; order Treponematales; family Treponemataceae; genus Teretinema. The sequence continues at coordinate 215,203 of JAEZST010000015.1, forward strand.
CGGTTATGCCTGCCGGTCAGGTTCGCCGGTAACGCCGCAAGCTCGGCCGCCGGTCAGGTTCGCCGGTCAGGTTCCGGCCCGCGCGATAAAGCCGCGGATGACCGCGCAGGACGAGGCGAAGGCTTCTTTTTCTTCCGGGGCCAGGGGAAGCTCGAGTATTTCCTCGATTCCGTTCCGCCCCACCCGGCAGGGAACCCCGGCGTTGACGCCGCTCTGGCCGTATTCGCCCTCAAGCGCGGCGGAAAGGGGGAATACTTCGGACTTGCCGCCCAGGATGGAGGCGCACAGGCGGGCCGTGACCTGGCCGATTCCGAATTCGGTTGAACCCTTCCCGATGATGACGGTCATGCCGGCCTGGCGCGTTCCCTGGGTAAGGGCGACCTTGTCGAGGGGGGGGCTGGCGGGAGTCGCGGTATCGCCGGCGGCGAATTCGGCGAAGGACTTGCCCGCGAGCCGTGCCTGGGAGAACACCGATACCGAGGAATCGCCGTGCTCGCCCATGACGAGGCCGGAAACCTCCGCCCGGGGAACGCCTGCCGCCTCGGAGAGAAGGCGAACGAGGCGGGCCGTGTCCAGGAGGGTGCCGGTGCCGAAGCAGCGTTCCCTCGAAAGGTTGAGTCCCGTGCGGACCATATGGGCCACGATGTCCGCGGGATTGGTGATGGTGATGACGATGCCGGGGATGCTCAGTGGCTTCAAGGTTTGCACAAGGCCGGAAATCATGCGGAGGGAGCTGTCGAAAAGGTCGAGCCGGGTTTGTCCGGGCTTGCGGGCTTCCCCGACGGCGACGATCACGATATCCGCGTCGGACGCCTCGGCGTAATCGCCGGAGCGCACGGTGACGGCGCGAGGGGGAAAGCTGAGGGCGTCGGCGATATCGAGCGCCTGGGCGTGCGCCTTGTCGGGAAGCGAATCCACGAGGACGATCTCGGTCGCGGCTTCGGCCAGGGCGAGGGATAAGGCGCAGTGCGACCCGACGTGGCCCGCGCCGATTATTACGATTTTTCCCGATTCGCCCATATGTATGCCTCGCCCCCTGTCATGTTTCTACATATAATAACAGGTATTGCGAGGCGCGTCCAGCGGGAAACCGCGGCGGCGCGTCGGCTGCCGGCGGTTCCCGTGGCCGCTTACCTAAAGGCGTCTATTTCCCGCGCGATTTCGGCGCTCGGCCGTTCCCGCCGGTACAGGGGCGTTTTGTCCTTGGCGTACAGGGGCAGGCATTCCTCGAAGGGCGTTCGGGTATCGGTTTCGTAAATGACCCCCAGGGGGAAGGGCTCCTCCTCGATCGCCTTGGCGAAGGCGGCCACGCGGTCCGTCGGGTCGTAGCCGTCCGGGAGCCGGTAGGTGTTTTCCTTGAACCAGGCGAAGGTGTTCACCTTGTTAAACGAGACGCAGGGCTGGAATATATCCACCACGGCGAAGCCGCGATGGGCGATCGCCCGCTTCATGAGCTCCGCGGTGAGCGCTTCGTCGCCCGAGAAGGAGCGGGCAACGAAGGTTACGTCCAGGGAAACCGCGAGGGCGCAGGGGTTTAGGGGCTTTTCGAACACGCCGCCCACCTGGAGCGGGGTCTTGAGGCCGACCCGGCTCGTGGGAGCCGCCTGTCCCTTGGTCAAGCCGTAAATCATGTTTTCGTGGATGAACAGGGTAAGGTCGGGATTGCGCCGCGTGGCGTGCAGGAGGTGGTTCCCGCCCTCGCCGAGCATGTCCCCGTCGCCGCCCTCGGCGATCACGGTGAGCTCCGGGTTCGAGGCCTTAATGGCCGTCGCCGCGGGCAGGGCGCGCCCGTGAAGGCCGTTGAAAAAGCTGGTATTCACGTATTGGGGCATCTTCGCCGCCTGGCCGATTCCGGAAACCATCACGACCTTTTCCCGCTCGAGGCCCAGTTCCTTGAGCGCCGCGAGGAGGCTCCTTCGGATGGAAAAGTCGCCGCAGCCCGGGCACCAGGCGATGTCCCTTTTTTCCGCAAAATCGAATTCGTTCGTCATATGCTCCCCCTTACGCCAACGCCGCGCCGAGCCGCTCGGTCAGTTCCTCGACCGTGAAGGGTCGACCGTCGTACTTGAGTATCCGCTTCGCGATCCGTACCCGCGCCTCTTTTTCGATCAAGTCCGCGAATTGGCCCGTCGCGTTATTCTCCACCGCCACGATGAGCTCCACGCCGTCGAAAAGCGCGGAAAGGTCAGGAAGGGGATAAAGCCACGAGAAGTGGAGCAGCGCGGCCGAGCCTTCGGCGAGTGCGGTCAGGGCGTCGGCGACGACGGGGAAAGTCGAACCCCAGGCGATGACGATCCGCTTCGCGTCGGCGGGACCGACCCGGGTCGGCGGGATGAATTCCCGCGCCAGGGCGGCGCCCTTTCGGAGGCGCTTGTCGGTCATGGCGATCCGCGTGGCCGCGTCCTCGACTATGTAGCCGCCCTCGTCGTGCTCGTCGCTGTCCGCGCACACGATCCCCTCGCCGTAACCGGGAACGCCCCGGGGCGAAACGCCGTTCTCTCCGGGGGCGTAGCGCCGGTAATCCCCCGCGGTCTTTACGATATGCCGTTTCGCCGGGGCCTCGGGAGGCTGGAAGGCCGGCACGTCGTAATAGGTATCGACGTAATACTGGTCGGTGAGGACAATCGCCGGTACCTGGTAGCGGTCGGCGAGCTCGAAGGCCTTGGCCCCGAGGGCGTAGCCTTCCGGTATCGTGCCGGGCGCGAGGATGAGCCGGGGAAAGTCGCCGTGGCCCGCGTGGAGGACGAGGTTCAGGTCGCCTTGCTCCGTGCGCGTGGGAAGCCCCGTCGCGGGGCCCGGGCGCTGGGCGAGATGCACTACCACCGGCGTTTCAATCATGCCCGCGAGGCTCAAGCCCTCTTCCATCAGGGCGAAGCCGCCGCCCGACGTGCTGACCGCCGCCCGCGCGCCCGCGTAGGCCGCGCCGAGGGCCATGTTAATCACGCCGATCTCGTCTTCAACCTGTTCCGCGATTAGGTCGTGGGAAAGGGAATAGCGGGCTAGCCGCTCCAATACCCCGGTGGCGGGCGACATGGGGTACCCGCACGCGTAGTCGCAGCCCCCGGCGAGGAATCCAAGGGCGATGGCGTCGGCTCCCGACAAGGTAAGCTCCCCGGGAATCGCGCCGGCCTTGGGTACCGTAAAGCGCGCGGCGAGCGCCGCTCCCCGTTCGTGGCCGGCAAGGGCGGCCTCCCGGTTCTTCCCGCTAACCGCCGCCCCCTTGGCGGCGAACCGCGCGGCCGCCGCCTCGCCGGTCAGCGCTGGGTCGATCCCCAGAATGCCGGCGATAAGGCCCGCGGCCACGGTGCTTTCGTAGATGCGCCCGCCCATGTCTGCGGCGATCTTGGCTAAGGGAACCGGCGCGTCGGTTACGATCCCGGTCGCCTCGGCGTCCGCGACGATTACCGTGCCCGGTCCGATCCGGTCGGCGACGTGGTCGAGGGCTTCCTTGGAGAAGGGAACCACGAGATCGGCCCCGGTAACCAGGGACGAAACGGGAGCGGAGGAAAAGCGGAGGGTGGTAGAATTGACCCCTCCCCGGACCCGGGACATGTATTCCTTCGTGGCGAAAACGTGAAAGCCCGCCTTTTTGGCGAGGGACGCGAGTATGGCCTCGGTAGACTGGATTCCCTGGCCGGCCTCGCCGGCGAGGCAGACCGTAAAGGCCTTTTGAGCGGAAGCGTGCATAAAACCTCCTCTTTTGTTTCAAACGTAACCCAAGTGCCTCGCGCATTCAAGTAAAACGCGAATAAAAAGGGAAACCCGTACCCTTGGACGCCCTGCCTTCGTCCGCGGTCAACTTTTCGGGGCAAGGCGCCCAATCGCTCCATTTCCCCGGCCCGATTGCCGATACTGTGGGCATGTGGAAACTATACGCGCTCCTTTCGGCCCTTTTCGCGGCCCTCACCTCGATTCTCGCGAAACTCGGGATGAAAGGCGTCAATTCGAATCTCGGCACCGCGATACGAACGGTGGTGGTCTTGACCCTGGCCTGGGGCATCGTGCTGGGGACCGGCCAGATCAAGGGTATCAGGGACCTGACCAGGCAGAACTGGCTCTTTCTCGTCCTGTCCGGCCTCGCGACGGGCCTTTCCTGGCTTTTCTACTTCAGCGCCATCCAAAAGGGGCCGGTATCGAAGGTTGCCCCCATCGACAAGTTCAGCGTGGTGCTCACTATCCTGTTGTCCTTCCTGATCCTGCAGGAACAGGTGACGGGAAAGGTTATCGCCGGGGGCTTACTGATTACCGCGGGCACCTTCGTGCTAATCCTGTGAGGGGGTAAAAGATGGGAAACGATTCGGCGGGCGCGAAGGCGTCCGGCCTCGCGCGCTGCGCCTGGGCGGGTTCGGTCGTCGGTCCGGCGGACGGGCCCATGGCGGACTACCATGACCGCGTGTGGGGCGTCCCGGTTCACGACGACCGCGTGCTCTTCGAAATGCTGATCCTGGAAGGCGCGCAGGCGGGCCTTTCCTGGAGCACGATCCTCAACAAGCGGGAGGCATACCGCGCGGCCTTCGACGGTTTCGATATCGGGCTGGTCGCCGCCTACGGCGAGGAAAAATTCGCCGAGCTCATGGCGAACCCCGGCATCGTGCGGAATCGGCTGAAAATCCGTTCCGCGACGAAAAACGCCCAGGCGGCGCTGAAAATAATCGAGGAGCGGGGAAGCCTCGACGCCTACCTGTGGGATTTCGTGGGCGGCGTTCCCGTGAACCCGCGCTTTCGGACCCTGGCCGACATTCCCACCAGCGACGCGCTATCCGACCGAATTTCGAAGGATCTGAAAAAGCGCGGCATGAGCTTCGTGGGCACCACGATTATCTACGCGTTCCTGCAGGCCGTGGGCATGGTGAACGGGCACACGACCGATTGCTTCCGGTGGCATGAGGCGTGAGCGGCCCGCGTGCGGCTTAACCCGAAAAAAAGGGAGCCGGTATCGTTCCGGCCCCCCGTTCGTTAAAACTTTCCGCCGCCCAATTTAAAGGCGAGCTTGCCGACGAAGCGCCGGTACGAGACGTTGCCCGGATCGGACGCCGAGAGGCCCGCGTTCTTGAGGACCCACTCGTTATTGCTTCCTCCCCATATCATGGAGACGCCCGCGACGACGGCGAAGTGGTCGAAGGGCGAGAGGGTGAGCGAGGGGCTCACCATGCCCGAGCGGTCGATCCAGTTCTGCAAATAGAGGACCGAGGCCGAAAGCTTGTCGCTGCCGAAGAGCTCGCTCCAGGACAGGCTCAGCGCCGAATTGTGCCTTCCCAGGTAGCCGAAAAGGTCGGCGGCGACGAGGCTCGGCTCGAGGGGCGAGCCATGCATGGCCTCCGCGCCGTAGCGGGCGGTCCATTTCTCGATGTAGCGCGGATCGTCGGTCCCCGCCCCGTTATAAAGGTATTCGCCGTAGCCGGTGAAATGCCAGTCGTTATTCACGTACATGGCCCCCAGCGTCGCGCTCCAAAAGATTTCTTCGTCTGGCTTTACGGTTTTGTAGATGCCGGAGCCGGGCGCGAATTCCTCCTCGTCGGTAAGACGGGCGGAATCGAGGCCCCAGGAGAAAGCTTGGTCGGTAAATACCTGCACCGTGCCGATCCCGGTTGAATAGCCGATCACGGCCTTGGGCGCGAGGTCTTTCTGGTAGTACGCGCCGAGCGTCAGCTCGCCGTTGGAGAGAACCGGGTTCCGGGGCACGCGCACGAGGAAGTCGCCCTTCACCCCGTAGCCCGCGTTCGTAACGCTCGCGTTTTCCCCGTCCTTCGGCAGGTAGGAGTCCTTGAGAACGGCGTAGAAATACAGGTTGTTCACGTCCAGGGGAAAGGCTACCCGGAGGGCCAGCGGGCCCTCGAGGTCCATTCCCGGGTCGGCCGGGTCCTTCACGCCCACGCTTAAGGGGTCCGCGATCTGGTAAAACCTGCTGAGGCCCCAGCCGGCGGTTTGCTTTCCGAAGCGGAAGAAAAGACGGTCATTCCAGTCGAATTCCGCGAAGAGCTCGAAGATCGAAACGTTGGGCGCCGTGACGGTCGCCGTCGCGGGCGAGGCCGGGTCGCTCACGTCGGTAACGACGTGGCTTTTCTCGAAGGGATAGTCCGCCTTGAGCTTGCCGAAGGCCCGGTAATGCCGGTCCGGCGAGGCGTCGAACCAAAGCCGTGCGGTCACGCCGAGGTCCAGCGACTCGTCGGGGCTTTGAAGGTCCGAGAGCGAGGGCAGGGTATCGGCGTAATTCGCGTTCACCCCTACCGTACTCGAGAAATCCCCGAACCAGCGGAAGTATCCCTGGTCGGCCGACGGCGCCGCGGCGGCCGGCGAAACCGCGACGGCCGCGCCCCCCGTCGCGCCGGAGTCGCCGGCCGCGGAATCTATTATTTCCATGGCTCCGGGATCGTCGAAGAGGGCGTCGATATCGTCCGTCGCCGCGTCTTGGCCCCATAGGGAGCCGAGCGAGAGGGCGAGGGTTACCAGGGCGGCCGCGGGGAGCCTGAGGGTGGTTGTACCGGTTAGTCGCATCGCTTGGTCACTCCGTCGGGTTCGCCAGGTATTCCTTGTTGAAACGGGAATCCGGCTGTCTTTTCACGGAGGGGTTCGTGAAGGTAATCTGGGTTTTCTCGCCCACCTTCAGGTTATCCACGATTACCATGCTCGCCGGCACGAAGGTTCCCTCCACGGTCTGGTACTTCGGGTAGGCGATGGTGCGCATCAGCCGGCCCGAGACGGAATAATGCTCTTCCTTGAGAACCAGCAGGTTGTCCTTGCGGATCCACATCTTGCGCTGCGCGACGGCGACCTTTTTGTTGGAGGAGACCAGGGTCGCCACCCAAACGTCGGCGGAGCCGAGCTTCGCGGAGGACGACTCGGCGACCGTATAGTCCTTCGCGAGGGAACTGGCCGCGAAGTCGGAGTTTTGCGCGTCGGAGTCCTGGAAGCTGTCCTTCAGCGAGGAATAGGCGAACTTTCGGCTTTCGGGGTCGTAGAACCACAGGTCGTCGCCCGCGCTGAAATAGCCCTGGCCCTTTTGGATATCCGGCTTTACCAGGATCATCGTGAACTTTTTGTCCTTGTCGCGGCGATAATACCTCGCCACGATAACGTTGTCGTCCTCGTTGGGCTTTTTGCTTACCACGGTGATTTCCGCCGCGAAATCGCTGTTCTCGAAATCGCCCATATCGTCTATGCGGGTGAGGATCTTGTTCCAGTCGGGAGCGTCGGCGGCCTGGGCCGCGAGCGGAGAGCCGAACAGGAGCGCCGCCGCGGCGGCGAGGGCCAGCCGTGACGCCGATTTTTTTCCAGTGCCAGTCATTGCGTATACCTCCGAGGGTTAATCAGAATTGGGTGCGGAGCGCCTGCGCCGGCAGCATGCGCGAGGCCTTTCGGGCCGGGAGCATTGCCGCGAGCAGGGTGAAGGCGACCACGGTCACGACGGAACCGATCAAGAGCCCGACGCTGACGGTCGAGCCGATCCTGCCGTTGTCCAGGAAAAGCGCAAGCTCGGCGATCGAGTCGAGCTTGATAAGACCGACCAGCTTCAGCGTCGCGATGCCCAGGATCGCCCCGGGCAGGGTTCCGCCCACTGCGAGGAAGCTCGCCTCCAGGAGGAAGAGGTTGCGCACCTGGTTCCGCTGGGTCCCGAGTGCGCGCATGGTCCCGATCTCCTTGGTCCGTTCGTACACGACGATCCTGAACGTGTTTACGAGGCCCACCATGACCACCAAAATGATGATCAGGAAGAGCCCGAAGCTTCCCGCCTGCACGCCGAGAATGATCCCGGTGAAGGACGCGAGCTCGTTGTTGAGGTTCGTGACCACGGTTTTCGTGCCGGTGAAGTCCTCTTTCTTTATGTCGGACAAAAGGCTTTCAACCGCCTTGCCGCGGATTTTCGCGTAGGGGACCAGGTTGTACTTGTCCTTCAGCATCTGCTGAATCATGAGGGTCTTCATGTCCAGGTTGGAATAGTCGGTAAGGGTAAGCCCGAACAGGGTGTATTCCGCGGGGGCCATCCCCATAAGCCCGTTCAGCACGCCCCGGTCGACGAAGACCGACGTGTCGAACTGCGAGCGCATGACGGCCGCGATACGGAACGCCCCCACGTTCTGCTGGCCGGTGATGGTCTGGAACTGGAGGAGGAGTTCATCCCCTATTATCTTGGGGAACTGCCTTTCCTGTTCCGCCTTGCGCTCGGCCTCGATACGGTCTACCTCGGCGGTAACCGCCTTCTCCAGGTCGAAGGACTTGTTTTCCGCGCGCCAGCGCGCCTTAACGTCGCGCCTGAGGAGGGCTTTCTCCGCGTAGCTCACCTTAGTCTTCGGCACCAGGCCGAGGGTTTCCGCGAGCAGGTCCGAGATCACGATCCCGTCGGTGCCCGACATGCGGTCCGCGGAACCGGCGATTATGTCGAAGGAGGAGGCCAGGTTCTTTTCCTCGTCCCAGAGGACGCCCGAAACCACGCGGCTCGCCGCCTCGCCGTTATAGAGCACGGTGGCCGATTGCCGCGTCCTTCGCGACACGCTCTCGTACTTCATGCCGGATTTTTCTATGGCTTCCAGGAGGGCGGAGTCGTCCTTGATCACGTTTACCAGCTTCCCGTCGGAATCCTTCTCGAGCTGCAGGAACAGGACGTGCCCGGCCACCAGGTCGGTGAAGTTTTTCTGGAAACTGGACACGAGCCCGCCGGTCGCCCCGTTGACCACCACGAGAATGAACATCCCGAAGGAAAGGGCGCTCCCGAGCAGGATACTCCGCCGCTTCTGGCGGTTCAGGTTTCTCAGGGCTATTTTTGGCAATATCATTACTAATCTCCTATTCGGTGGCGATCGCCTTGAGCGGGCTCACCTTCAGCGCGATGCGCACGGGGTATATCCACGAGAAAAGCGCGATAATCCCCATGAGGACGAGGGAAAGCGTCAGGGGCTGCATCCCGACGGTGGGCCGAAGGATCCCGCCGCCCCCGATATACCGCAGCGCGTCGTTGTCGGTGGGTATGCCTACCACGTTCAGGATCAGGATCAACAGCGCGCCGACGGCCAGCCCGATAGCGCCGAACGTCAGCGTGATGATCCCCGTTTCCGCGATGAACATCTTCGTAACGAAGGATTTCTGGGCGCCCAGGGCCCGCATGGTGCCGATCTCGCTGGTCCGCTCCATTACCGACACCACGAGGGTGTTCATGATGATGATGATCGAAACGAAGCCGAGGATGAAAATCGCCACGTTGAACAGGAGCTGGAGCCCCGAATAGGTGAGCGAATCGGGCATGGCGGAAACCCACCAGCCCTGGGCCCGCGCGAGCAGGTCCCGGTCGTCGAAGGCCCGGTTGAGCGAATTGATGACCGAATCGGGGTTCACGCCCTTTTTCACCTTTATGACTATAAAGTGCCAGTCGCCGCTTCCCGGGGTTACCGCGGCCCGGGACGCAGAGGCGTCCACGGCGGGGGTATCGACGACGGTCGGCCCGATGGACGAGGAATCCACGATGAGCGAGCCGTCCGAAAAGAGGCTATCCAGGTCCGCGTCGAGGTATTCCGTGGCCGCCTTGGTCACTTCCACCTTCTCGGGCTTGCCTCCCATGCCCGCGAGCACGTAGCGCAGGCTCTTGGTATCGATGAAGCTCATGGGGAACATGCGGTCGTTGCCCCGGGGGAACCGGTAAATGCCCACCACGGGCACCTCGCGGATCCTCATGCCGGCGGTCCCGTAGCTGTTGAGCTGGATGGAATCGCCGATCTTTATGTCCACGTCCTTATTGTCGCGCAGGCTTTTCCAGGTGTCGTACTTTAGGAGCATTCCCTCCTCGTCGCCCTTGAGCATCCTGCCGTCCACGATCTCGAGATCGGGCATGACCTTGAAGTACTCCTCGGGATTCACGCCGAAGAATAGGGAAAAGTCCGCCCCTTCCTTTTCGAGGTTCAGCATCGCGTATCCCGATATCTGCCGGGCCCATGACTCGATCCCGGGCGTCGAGTCGACGATTTCCGTTACCTGGTCGAAGTCGCGGATGATCGGTATCGTCGGGAAGCCCATCACGTCGTCGCTTTGCGCGCCGAAGACCCCGGCGCCGAGGGTTTCCGTCGAGGTGATAAGCACGTCGCCGGTGTAGTATTCCGTGAAGATCTCCGAAATGTTCCGGATGACCGAGTCGATCAGGGCGTTTCCCGCGAAGGTCAGCGTAATGCCGACGCTCACGAGCAGGCCGATGATCAGGGTCTTGGTCCGGTGCTGAAGGAGATTCCGGATCGCAATCGCGAATATCATGCTTTCTCCTTTCGGGTATTCTCCACCACGAGGCCGTCCTTCAGGCGGACGACGTGGTCGGCGATTTCCACGATCTTGTAGTCGTGGGTGGAAAAAACGAAGGTGGTATTCAGGTCGCGGTTCACCTTCTTCATGAGGCTGAGGATTTGCTCGCCGGTCACCGAGTCGAGATTGGCCGTCGGCTCGTCGGCGAGCACCACCTGGGGCTTTGTCACCAGCGCGCGGGCGATGGCGACCCGCTGGCGCTGCCCGCCCGAAAGCTCGTTGGGGCGGTGCTTCTGGTGCTCGGTCAGGCCCACTTCCTCGATCAGGGTGTCGATCCACTGCCTGTGTTCCTTCGTGATCCTCGGCTTCTTGCCCAGGAGGAGGGGGAACTCGATGTTTTCGCGCACCGTCAGCACCGGGATAAGGTTGAAGCTCTGGAAGATGAAGCCGATGAAATCGTGGCGAAGGTCCGTAAGCTTCTTGTCCTTGAGCTTGGACGTGGCCTGCCCGTCGATGAAAACCTCGCCCTCGGTGGGCGTATCGATGAGGCCGATCATGTTGAGAATCGTCGATTTGCCCGAACCTGAAGGGCCGGCGATGGAAATGAAGTCTCCCGCCTCGATCGAGATATCCACGCCCCTGACCGCCTCCACGACGGTTTTTCCGAGCATGTAATGCTTCTTTGCCTGGCTAAGCTGGATGATACTCATACTTTCTCCTTAAATCCTCTCCAATCCACGATTGGTTTGTCTGTATAATGGCTTGTTATTCCTTGAAATCCGTTCGTCTAAAATCGTCCGTTTGTTATTAAACACCCGTATCCGCGAAATATGTCACTCCTTGGGGAGCATCCCCCCCTTTTTTAACACGGCGTGGATGATCAACGCCTCGCCGATATCGTGGGTGAGCTTCACGATCTCGTCGTTTTCGAGCCGCGCCGAACCGTTCCTCATGGTACTCAGCAATCCCTGCGTGAATACCTCCATCTTGAACAGGATGCACTCAAAGTCCTCGTCGTCGAGCCCCTCCGTCCCCTCGGTTCCCTTCAGCGCCCCGATGAATTCCCCATGCATCCGGCTGCCCCGGGTGAGTTGGCCTTTCGGGTCGCGCGAACTGAGCAAATAGGAAAGGGCTTCCGGATGGTCCCGCCCGAAAACCAGGATCCCGATTCCCCGGTCCGCCAGGTCGCGCCCCGTCCAGGGCTTCGACATATGGTCCTGCAGCTCAGCCTCGAGTTCCGGAATGATGGCCTCCAGTACCTCGTCCATGGACGCGAAAAGCGAGTAGATCGGCCGGGTCGAAACGCCGAGCCTGTCCGCCACGGCCCTCGCGGTAACCAGGCTCGGCCCGCCCTCATCCAAAAGCGCCCGGGCTGCGGCGATAATATCGGTCCTGTTTACCTTCGGTTTCGGGGGCATGTGGCGACTTCCTTATCAAATTAAAAACTACGTTGCGTAACATATGTTGCGTAACGTATGTTATATATAACGCGTCAGAAAAAAGAAGTCAACGTATTTCGTGGGAAATAACGAAAAATTCACGGATAGTAAGGACGGGAGGGGGAAGGCTCCCCCTGGCTACGAAAGTCGCCGCTTCGCGTCAACGTTTCTTCGCCACCCCCTCTTGTGGCGGTCGTGGTGGGGGGCAGGCGTCATTGCGGCAGTTGCGCGGTTAAACGCCGCAGGTTCGTTAAACCGCATCGGGAACAGATGCGTATCCCATAAACGAATATTCTGTTGACGAAACGGGGTATTTTCCGTAAAGTTGCTTAAACGATTAAACAGCAATGGAACGGATGGTATGTCAAAGGTCACTATTGAAACCGTAGCCCAAAAAGTAGGCGTCTCAACCGCCACCGTCTCCTACGCCCTGTCGGGCAAGCGGAAAATCAGCCGTGAAGTAACGGAGAAAATCCTGAAAGCGGTTGAAGAGTTAAACTATCGGCCCAGCATAACGGCGAGAAACCTCGCGAGCAATAAAACCTGGACCGTCGGTTTATACGCCTCTCCCACCCAAAACATCAGGGAAGATTACTTTTTCAACAATATCCTCGCCGGTATCCTCGATACCCTCCATACCAAAAAATACCAGATTCACCTGTACGCGGATTACCTTGACGAGGACGATCAGGACCATCCCGACCTGAACATGACCCAGCCGATCGACGGCGCCCTGATCATGAATCCCCGCGTAAACGACGCTTATATAGAAAACATCCGCGAGCGGAATATCCCGTACGTGGTAATCGGAACCCCGGACCGCCGCGAGGATTCCTTCTACGTAGACGCGGACGTGACGGCGGGCTATTACGCCATGGTGAGCTACCTGATAAAGAAGGGGCACCGGGAAATCGTGCTGATGAACGGCTCTTCGGAATACACCCAGAGCGAGCAGCGCCGGGCCGGCTACGTGCTTGCCTACAGGGATAACGGCCTGGAATACGACCCGTCCTGGATCGTAAACGTGCAGATGCTGGAAGACGAAGGCCATCGCGCGTTCAGCCAGATCCTCGATTCCGGCACGGGCTGCACGGCGGTCGTTACCTTCAACGATACGATCGCGGTCGGCGTGCTTCGGGCCCTCAAGGAAAAGAACGTTCCGGTCCCCGGGAAGATCGCCGTCCTGAGCGCCGGAAATACCATGATAACCCGCATCCATTCGCCCTCGATCAGCTCCCTGGACATGGATTCCTACGACATGGGGCTCAAGGCGGCCGAATTACTGATCGACGTAATCGAGAAAAAACGTATCCAGCCGTCGCATACCCTGGTGCAAACGCGGTTGGTTGAACGGGAAAGTACCTGATATCGGCCTCTTTTTTCCTTGACAGATTTTTGGTACCGGGTTTACAGTCAGTATAAGCGCTTATACAGTTAACAACTTCTATAAGGTTAAACGTTTGCATCGTAACTCGTGTGGGTGGCTTGATTACAAGGAGGCAATCATGAAAATTCGCGCTTTGGTTGTATTCTGCTTGCTGCTGGCCGCTCTGGCCACGTCGGTATGGGCAAGCGGAACCAAGGAAAAGGAACCGGCCGCAAAAGGCCCGGTAACCGTCACCATTTGGGATTTCAAGTACGGCGACGTGCAGGGAGTCCAGCCGGCGATGAAGAAGATCGACGACCTGATCATGCAAAAAAACCCTGGCATCAAGATCAACCACGTGGGCCAGGCCAACGACAATTACTACCAGCTGGTCCGCGCCGCGGTCCAGGCCGGCAGCGGCCCCGATATCGTCATGTTCCACGGCGGCGTGCAGGCCTACGAGTTCGACGATTACACCATCGACCTGAACAAGTACGTGGCCCCCTGGCGCCCGGAAATTTCCGAGTTCAGCTGGGCCTACTGCTCGGCCGGCGGCGACGGCTCCAAGCCCGTGCACATGGTTCCGCTCACGACTCAGGGCTTCGGCATTTACTACAATAAGGCCCTCTTCAAGAAGGCTGGCCTCGATCCAGAGAAGGCGCCGACCGACATCGACTCGTTCATGGCGGCCTGCGAGAAGCTGAAAAACGCGGGAATCGTGCCGATCACGGCCGGTCTCCAGGGCGGCCCCTACACCGTCGACTTCCTCTTCCGCTGCTTCGTCGCGAACATTTACGGCAACGACGTGAAGGACCTCGGGACCGGCAAGCAGAATTTCAAGGGCAACGCGGCGTTCATGAAGGCCGCCGTCTACGTCCAGGAAATGTTCAAGAAGGGCTACGTCGATCCCGCGGGAACCTCGACCCCGTACTTTATGGACGCCGCGAACAATTTCGCCGCCGGAAAGGGCGCGATGTTCGTCGGACTCCTCTCCGACGTGTGCCACTGGAAGGTATTCGCCGACGGGCTCGGAAACGAGAATCTCGGCTACTTCCCCACCATCAACTTCCCCGAGGCGAAATACAAGGACCTGCAGGTCGGCCAGCCCGCCGGAATCGGCTACAGCGTCATGAAGTGGTCCAAGAATCCCGACGCCGCGGCGAAGGTCATCGAGGGCTACGCGAGGGGCGAGGGCAACGCGGTATGGATGGGCATGACCGGCGCCCTTTCTCCCAACAAGAACGTGGACATCAAGAGCCTCGGCTACCCGCTGGTCGGCGAGATACTCAAGCGGCCGTTCACCCTCGATTTCAACACGCTCCTCCTCAACGAGGACGCGAACGGCAACTTCGACCGGTATTGCACGCAGGCCTTCGTCTCCGGCGAGATCAGCCTGGAGAAATTCGTGGAACAATGCCAGCTCATGCTCGATAACAAAAAGAACGCCATGTAAACGGAGTCGCGGGGGGGGGGGGGGCCCCCCCCCCCCC
>JAEZST010000018.1 GCA_023443865.1 Spirochaetota bacterium
GCCTGGTGGCCATAGTGGAGAGGCAATACCCGTTCCCATCCCGAACACGGAAGTCAAGCTCTCTAACGCCGATGATACTGCTGCAAAGTGGGAAAGTAGGTAGCTGCCAGGCTTTTTTTATTTTAAAACCATATCATGATCGGACCGTTTTACCCTTCCGCGGAACGCTTCCACTAACCAGGATTACGGCATATAATGCAGTATGCGGATAAAGTTAACCGCCGATAAGGTGCAATTGTTTTCATATTTCTTGGGCATAGCCTTATTGGGTTCGTTCGTGCTGAGCATGCCATTTGTATATAAAAATCACGTGCCCGCCGATTATATCGATGCGTTATTTACCTCGGTCTCAGCGGTATGCGTAACCGGCCTGTCGACGCTCAATATGGATGTGTATTCAACCGCCGGTTTTGTGGTAATCATGGCTTTGATCGAATTGGGCGGCTTGGGATTAATTTCCTTCGTCGCGTTTTATTTAGCCGCGCCAAAAAGAAAAGTTTCCCTCGTTAACCGGACGATTATAAAAGAGTTTTTCGTGGATGATGTTGAATATGATCCAAAGAAGATTCTTGCGTCGATTATAGCGTTTACCCTCTTTTGCGAGATAGTCGCCTCCCTGTTCCTTTTCTTTCTCTTCAAGAAAGACGGTTCGCGGCAACCTTTTCTTGACGGTATCTTTCATGCGGTTTCCGCATTCTGCAACGCCGGGTTTTCGACTTATTCGACGAGCCTCAATTCACTGGGAGATGACCGTCTGCTTTTGGCGATAATAATGGCGCTGATCGTCTTAGGCGGATTGGGGTTTATTGTACTATCAGACGCCCTATCCGTAATACGCCGAAAAAAGAACAGGCTGTCTCACCATTCCCTGATCGTTATGCTCTTTACCCTTTTTTTGATCCTATCCGGATCTTTCCTTTTTTTCCTGCTTGAGTATAACCATGCATTTCGCGGCCTATCCTTGAGCGATAAAGTAATCGCTTCCCTCTTTCAATCGATTACCCCGCGGACCGCGGGCTTTTCGGTGATCGATCAGGTTGATTTTTCGCCAACCTCGAACTTATTGGTGATGATGCTGATGTTTATCGGCGGGTCCCCCGGATCAATCGCCGGCGGGGTAAAGACCACGACTTTTTTAATCGTCGTCATGTATGCCTTGCGCGGAAACGCGGATAAAAGAGGTTTGAACTTACTGAAACGAAATATAAATACCGCAGCGTTGGAGAAATCCTTCAACATTATCGCGAAAAGTTTTATGATAATCCTTTTATCCGTTATGCTGCTTTCGATAACGGAACGACCCTCTTTGGTGAGCGGATCATTCAAGGTTTTTGACATCATGTTCGAATCGATATCGGCGTTCGGCACGGTGGGATTGTCGATGGGAATAACCGGCGATTTAAGTTTCCTGGGAAGGATCGTGATTATCTTAACCATGTTTATCGGAAGAACGGGTATCGTCGCGATGGCGCTCGGTTTTATACGTGACGAAAAAGAGCGGTACTTTGAGTACCCGTCAGCGAGCATTATGGTAGGTTAGGGGGGAGTATGAAACAGTTCGCGATTATTGGACTCGGCGCGTTTGGCCTTCGGATGCTTGAGGAGCTTCTAAAGATAACGAATGAGATAATTATTATAGATAAAGATCGGGAAATAATCGAGAAATATAAGGATCTGGCTAAATCCGCGTATATTACCGACGCGATCAACGAGACCGCGTTGCTAAAGATCATTCCCCCCGAGATCGACGCGGTTATCGTGGATTTGGGAGGAAAGGTCGAGGCCTCGATCATGGCCACGAATTACCTAAAGAAAATGGGCATAAGGGAGATAATCGCGAAGGCCCAAACGGATGAACACGGGGAGGTCCTGAAAATGGTGGGGGCTACTGAGGTGATATTTCCCGATCAGGAAGCCGCGAAACGGATTACGCCCATGTTGGCGTCATCCGTGCTCTTTAATTTCCTCCCGATTTCAAAAACGTTGGCACTCGCCGAAACGCGGATCAATGAATCTTGCGTGGGAAAGACGCTCCTGGAAGCCAACCTTCGTAAGAATTACGGTATCAACGTCGTGGCGATGAAACAGGGCGAGGCTGAGGATTTTTTCTTCATAAACGATCCGTCATACGTTTTCAAAGATACGGATATATTGCTCGTGGTCGGTACCGAGCAGAGCATAATAAAGTTCACTCAACAGCAATTAACCGTGGCCCGACAGCCCCTGGTTGAGGCGTTTAGGAATCTCTTTCCCAAAAGACGATAGAAACCGAAGCCAATGAAAGAGAAATTCTCAATTCATTGGCTCTTTTTTCTATTATGACTGGCTTTCGTGAACGGCCTATTTAGTGATGTTCCTTGCGTAAAGATGCGATATTGTTCGAAGCCACTTGGCCTTTTCTGGATCGAATTGGGTACTTGTCATGCGCCATGCCCAATTATTTCCCAACGTAGACGGCGTATTCATCCGCGCTTCCGTTCCCAGCCTAAAAATGTCCTGAAGGGGAAAAACCGCGAATACGGCAACCGACATGAGCGCGATCCGTATCAGTTCGTCGCAGAATTTTTCCTGGGACACATGATCGCCCAAGTACTTCTGAATCATCGATAACTCTACCGGCGTGGCGCTGTTTAACCATCCTTGCATCGTGTCGTTGTCATGGGTTCCGGTATAAACGAGGCAATTATTGCCGTACATATGAGGCAGAAACGCGTTGGTGAAGCCATCCTTTCCGGCCTCATTGGCGTCAAATGCGAATTGCAAAACCTTCATTCCCGGAAGGTTGTAGTCATCGCGGAGCTTCATTACCTCGTTCGTGATCAACCCGAGATCTTCGGCAAGAATGGGAAGGTCTCCTAAGGAAGCCTTGATATTATCGAAGAAGTCATGATCCGGACCCTTTATCCATTGCCCGTTCACCGCGGTGGATTCTCCCGCCGGTATGGCCCAGTATGCCTCAAACCCGCGAAAATGATCAACGCGAATGTAATCTACGAGGTCGAGCGTTGCCTTGATGCGCGCGTTCCACCATTCGTACCCGTTTTTCTTCATCGCGTCCCAATCGTACAAGGGGTTTCCCCACAGTTGCCCGGTGGCGCTGAAATAGTCAGGGGGTACGCCAGCCACGAATTTGGGGGTTCCGTCTTCGTTTAACTGGAAGAGGTGTTGGTTCGACCAAACGTCCGCAGAATCGGACGCGACGAATATTGGGATATCGCCGATGATGGATATTCCCCGCTCGTTCGCGTATCGTTTTAGGGCGTGCCACTGCGTGAAAAAGAAGAATTGGATGGCTTTCTGAATCTCTATACCGGGCGCGTTCTTTTCCCTCCATTGGCGCACCGCTTCTGGCTGATATGTCGCTAGGTCTTTTGGCCAATAGTTATTCCAAAGCTTTCCGAAGAGTTTTTCCTCTTGCGCCTTACGGTCATAAAATTCCTTAATATTCATGAACAAGGCGTAATTATCGAGCCAATGCGCGTGCGAAGCGCAAAATTCCAGATAGGCGGAATTTTTGCCCTTTGCGAGGAAATTCCCCGCGGCTTTCTTTAATACCGGTATTTTCCACCATACGACCGAGCCGTAGTCCACGGGCCCGTTGTTTTTAATGTACTCAGGGGGATTAATGTCGTCCTGTGAGACAAGGCCTTGGTCCCGTAATATGTCTAGATCGATCAAGAGAGGATTCCCCGCGAAGGTTGAGAACGCGGCATAGGGTGAATCGCCATAACCGGTTGGGCCAAGGGGGAGTATCTGCCAAAGCGATTGCCCTGCTTCAAGTAGCCAATCAATGAAACGGTACGCCTGTTTTCCTATGGTACCGATTCCGGGTGTTTCCGGTAGTGAAGTGGGATGCAAAAGAATGCCGCTTGCTCGTGGTAACGCCATCTGGTGAAACTCCTCAATAAAATCCGGTGGTAAACCGGTTTAGTTCACTATAAGTCATTCCAATAAAATTCGCAAGGGGGAGATAAAAAAAAAGCCGTCTTGCGACGGCTTTTTTTGATTACTTATCGGCTATTAGCAACGTTTTCACGTCAAGCTTAAGGTCGGTATTGTAATCTGATTTAGCGTGTTCCTTCAGTACTTTAATTTGAATACTATCGGGCTTGGACTCCAGGTAGAGCACCACGTCGAGCTCATTCGAGAACGGGACCAGATCGGTCGGAAGGCCCTTATCCGCGGTTTCCGCGTTGGCGCTGTACCAGATCGAAAGGCCAGACTCCTTTGCGAATTCCTTCATGAGCTTCATGCTCTCGGGAAGGGCCTTGGTAAAATCGAATCCGTCTATAATGACGGCCTCGGTCTTGGCGCCTCCCTCGGCAAGGGCTTTTATGGTCTTGATTACCTGAGCGGTACGGACGGTGTCCTGATTGAAGTTGAGCACGATGCGTTTGCTCACCACTTCTTCCTTTACGTCTGCCGCGCGGTCAAGGTTTTTCTTTTTCGCGAGCTCGGTAAAGATATCCTCATACCACGTCATGACGTGGGCAGCCTGTTGGTTGAAGGATACGTGTACGACGTGGTTTCCCTGGAGGAGCTGGTCTATGCCGAGCTGAACCAGGATGGAAGTTTTACCCAGCCCTTTCTTGGAGACGATTACGCCGATTTCGCCGGCTTTCACGCCGCCGCCGAGGGTTTTTTCAAAATTTCGCACGGGGCTGCGTTCAATAAGATCCTGCTTAACCATTGACCTCTCCTTATTTCTGTTCTGCCTTGCGCTTGGCCTCGTATTCCTTAATCAAGGCCTCGGCGACGCTGTTGGGAACTTTGCCGTACTTGGCGAATTCCATGGAATACTCGGCCTTTCCCTGGGTCGAAGACCGGAGGATGGTCGAAAACCCGAACATTTCGCTCAGGGGCACTTCGGAGTCAACGCGGGTGAAGTTATCGTCCTCGGTGGACGAAAGAATTATACCACGGCGCTGATTGATCAGTCCAAAGATATTTCCCTGGAATTCCTGGGGCCCTTCGATGGAAACCTTCATGATGGGCTCGAGAATCGCGGGTTTCGCCTTGAGGTATGCCTCGCGGAAACCGCCGATGGCGGCGATTTGGAAGGCGATATCGGAGGAGTCAACCGGGTGGAACTGACCGTCGTTGATGGTCGCCCGAACGCCGACGATCGGGAAGCCGATAAGGGCGCCCTTCTTCATGGATTCCTTGAAACCCTTATCGCACGAGGGAATATACTCGTTCGGGATCGAACCGCCCTTGATGGAGTCGACGAACTCGTAATCCTTATCCTCGATGGGCTCGATAAAGCCCGCGACGCGGCCGTACTGTCCTGAACCGCCGGTCTGTTTCTTGTGGGTGTAGTTGAACTCGGCGCGCTGGGTGATTGCCTCGCGGTACGCGACCTGCGGCTGACCAGTCTCGACTTCGCAACCGTATTCGCGCTTCATGCGCTCGATGTAAACCTCGAGGTGAAGCTCGCCCATACCCTGAATGATGGTCTGGTTGGATTCGGGATCGACGAAGCAGTGGAAGGTGGGGTCTTCTTTCGTGAAGCGGTTGAGGGCCTTGGCCATTTGGTCTGAAGACTTCTTGTCCTTCGGGGTGATGGAAAGGTCGATAACCGGGTTCGGCACGAACATGGAACTCATTGCGTAGTTGAGGCCGCCGCCGCAGAAGGTATCGCCGGAGGCGCATTCAATGCCGAAGAGCGCGACGATATCGCCGGGAACGCCTTCGTTGATGTCCTGCATTTCGGAGGCGTGCATGCGAACGAGGCGTCCTACCTTGAATTTCTTGCGGGCGCGGGTATTGTAGAGCTCGTCGCCTTTCTTGATGGAGCCCTGATAGATGCGCACGTAGGTGAGCTGACCGTACTTTCCGTCCTCGAGCTTGAAGCCCAACGCGACGGTGGGCGACTTCTCGTCGCAGGAAAGGACAACGGGCTCTTCGTTCTTGTCGAGGTTGAGCGCGACGTTTTTGACTTCGGTCGGATCGGGGAGGAATTTGGTGACGCCGTCGAGCATCGGCTGAATGCCCTTGTTCTTATAGGCGGACCCGAGGAACACCGGCACGAGCTGCTCGGAAAGCGTGCCCTTTCGGATCGCGGCGTTTATCATTTCCTCGGTTTCGGCCCCTTCGAGGTACGCTTCGGCAAGCTCGTCGGAGAACATGGAAGCGGCGTCGAGGAGCTCTTCCCGGTATTTTTTCGCGTCGGCAACGAGGTGGGCGGGGATTTCGGCATAGCGAATTTCGGTACCGCTTTCGCCCTCGAAATAGATCGCCTTCATGGTAACCAGGTCGACCACGCCCTCGAGCTTGTCTTCAAGCCCGATGGGAAGCTGCATCATGTAGGCGTTGAGGCCAAGTTTCTCGCGAAGCTGCATGCGGACCTTCAGGGGGTTCGCGCCGGTTCGGTCGCACTTGTTTACGAAGGCGATGCGGGGTACATGGTAACGTTTCAGCTGTCGGTCTACGGTGATGGACTGGGACTGTACGCCGCCTACGGAGCACAGAACGAGGATTGCCCCGTCAAGCACGCGGAGAGACCGCTCGACTTCGATGGTGAAGTCAACGTGTCCAGGGGTATCGATAACGTTGATCGTGTAGTCCTTCCACTGGACCTGGGTCGCAGCGGACTGAATCGTGATTCCGCGCTCTCGCTCGAGCTCCATACCGTCCATAACAGCGCCGACACCGTCTTTACCGCGGACTTCATGGATCGCATGGATCTTATTGCAGTAAAAAAGGATACGTTCGGAAAGAGTCGTCTTTCCCGAGTCGATGTGGGCGCTGATACCGATATTCCTCATCTTGGAAATATCAAAGGCCATAACACTATACCTCACTCATATTGGTTTTGCGAAAAACGCAAAAGTTTTCAAGAAACAGTTATTCTTTAGCATTGTATCGAAAACCTCGATGAGTGGCAATACGGTAAGGATCCCTTACTTTATCGATATTGTGAGACCGAGCGACGCTTCCGCGCTTGAATTAGATTCCGTAGGGCTAAAGGAGCGGGTCAGCGCGCCGGAAAGCGTTCCTGAAGGGGATATTTGCAGCGAAAAGGACGCGGTTATCAGGGCCGTTTCCTTTTCCGCTGTCGTCGTCGTCGCGCGAACCGAATATTTCCCTCCGAGAGTCACGCTCAGAAATCGCCAAATCGTTCCGCCAATAGAGACGGCCGCTTCGTATGTCTCGATGTTGCGCGATGATACGGTAGAGGATCCCTTGAATGACGCGCCGGCAAGTACTTTCCTTTGGGTATGCAAGGGGAGCCGGAACCGTCCTTCAATGCTTTGTTCTGCGTCGTCTTGCCGCGCCTCGAGCACCGTTTCAAACCCATTTCGGCTTATATCGAGCGCGCCTCGACGTTCCATGTGGAGGGTTTCCGTTTCCCAAGCCCGTTCCCGCCGTTCCCTCGTAAGATATACCGCTCCCCCCAGGCGAAAGCCGTCAAACGAAGGAAAAAGGGGGACAAGGGAGATATAAGGCGTCGCGTAGAAGCGGCCAACCGTTCCCGGCAATGAGCCGTCCAGCGCCGCGAAGTCGCGATCCATCCAAAGCGCGCCTGAGGCGCCCCCGCCCCAGGGTAAATCGATACCGGCCTCGATAGATCCATAATGGGCCGGCGGGCGCAATCCGTCCAGGTACGCCATAAGGGTGCCGTTGAACCGCACGGGCCCGGATAATCCCCTCAGCTCGACGCCGGAAATGGCTGTTTTGCGATACGGTAAGGGGGCCCGCTCTGAAAACCATGAATCACCGGTTTCCCTGTCCGCGTGTCCGGAGGCGACAACGACGGAGGTGTTGAGCGCTTTGTCCGAAGCCTTGCCGTAAAACGCGGAAGCCGTCATTACAACCGTCGCTTCCGCGTCGACAAGGATCATGGTTCGTAGCCGCTCTGCCCGACATTCGACCGCCGCCCTTTGGGCATTACGGGTTTCTGACCGGTTGGCGATCGGAGCGTACGCGTCGGCCTGCGGTAGCTGAAAGGCATTCGGCTTTGCGGGCACCGGCTTGAAAACGCGGGACGCAAGGCCCGAAACGGAAACTGAACCCGCCAGAAACGTCAGTCCGGATACCGGTTGGACCGAAAGGTTCCACGAACGTACGTTCGGTACCGCCGTTTTCGGTTCGGACCCTGCTTCGTCGCGAATGCCGGAAAGCGAGCTTTCGGATATGACGCGCCCCGCTATCGCGGACTGGCCGCCGTTCGCGAAGGGAATCGTATACCGCCCGCCCACATCCATGCCGAGGGCCGTCCCTTTCTCGCTCGCCGTTAGCTCGCTTTTAAGGGCAATCGAATAATCGCGGGATACGGCGCCTTCCTTCGGCGTCTTGGGTGATGAGGGGGTATGGGTTACGCAGGAAGCGCACGAAATCAAGGATACGACGGGCATAACGCAAAAAAAAAGCCGGATGGTAACCGGCCTTTTTTGACTCGTTCTCATGTCGTCTTTTTCGTGGCAGGCCTAATCGCTGCCCGAGAAATTACGCGGTCAACGCTTCGTCTTCACTTCCGAAACGTAGCTATCCGCGAAGCCTTGGATATCTTTGACCACGCCGAGCCAGTAATCCGCCTCGGTTTTTTTCGCGTAAGGGCCTACCCTGACCCGGTATACCGTGGCGCCGCTGACTTCCTTGGTGAATATCTCGGTATTGAGGTAACGGGCCTTGAGCGTTTCGCGGGCTTTTTCGGCGTTCAGCTTTCCATTAAACGATCCCGTTTGAATCCAATACTCGGTAACCGTGACTGCGGGCTTGACCGAATTGGCGGAGGAAGCCTTGGCGACGGTCGTAGCGGTTCCCGCGGCTTTCGGCGGCGTTGCGGCGGTTGAAGCCGTACTGGCTTTCGAGGGCGCGGCCTTATTTGTTTCCATCCGCGGCGCCGCGGAGGCAACGGCGTTCTCGGCGGCGTTGGCCTTGACCGTCGCGGCCGTATCGCCGGATTTTTGCGTTTCGGCGGGATTAAGGCCGAGGGGAGCGGCTACTACCGCGGCGCCCTGGTCGCCGGTAAGGCCCGAAACGTCGAGCGTCGTGTAATTCGCGCTGGCATTCTCCCCGTTCACGATGGTTACGTTAATCGGCGAGGTCCCGGCCTGGGGCGCGTTGTCCGCTGAAGCGCTCGCGGCTCCCTGACCCGGAGCGTCCGCGTCGGGGCGCGTCGCGTTGGGCGTATCTATTCTGCCTGAGGACGCCGCGGGTAGGCTTACGGCCTGAAGGGACGGAGCTGCTTCTCGGGCCGAGGAATAGAAGATCATGGCAAAGCCGAATACGATAATGAGAAAGCCGCTCACGGCGACGACTACCCACAAGATCTTTTTCTGTTCCATAAGAACCTCAATAACCCCTGCGCGAAAGAGCCGATTCGAGCCTGCGTTCCAAAGCCCGTAAACTTCCGCGGTTGTGTACCTTTTCAATATCGACATTTATTAAAAGGTATTGAGCGAAGAGTTTGCCTTGAGCCGAAAAACGGGCGGTAATTTGCCGTGGAGACAGGTGATCCCGCCTTAGGGCGCGGAAAAACCGGAGTACGACGGGGGCATCGACGAAAAGCACGAAGTCGCAACGGGAAAGAACGGATGATTTATGCAGAAGCGGCGCGTTAATCACCACGCCGCGGTTAATATTCATGTCGACGAAGGCGCTGAGGAGCTCATCGATGCGCGGGTAGACGATGGCTTCGTGCCGCGCGAGCTTTGCCGGATTCGAGAAGAGGAGGGTCCCCAGCGCCCTGCGGTCCAAGCTGCCGTCCGCTCGGGTTAACGCGATGCCCGCGCGCGAAGCCTCTTCGGCGAACTCCCCGACGACGCGGTCGCGAACGTCCTCGAGCGCTTGATGGGCGATTTTATCCGCGTCGGCGACGGCATAACCGCGACGAGCAAGAAAGGCGGCCGCGAGGTTTTTGCCGGCGCACATGGGCCCCGTGAGTCCGATAACGGGGGGCTTCAATGGAATTCGCCCCAATTCGCGCCCGATTCCACGCTGACCCTCAGCGGGACCGCCAGGGAGACCACCGATTCCATCTCCCGCTTTATAAGGTCGCGGGCCTCGGAAACCTCGGCTTTCGGGGCCTCGAAGATGAGCTCGTCGTGTACCTGCAAGAGGAGCTTCGTCCCCGGCGTTTTGCCGGGAAGCGCCGCGTCGATCTTCAGCATGGCGCGCTTGACGATATCGGCCGCCGAACCCTGTATCGGCGTGTTTACCGCTATTCGTTCCGCGCCTGAGAGTTCGAGCTTATTGGGACTCGTTATGCCCCTGATGTACCGCCTTCGGCCCATGATGGTTTCCACGTATCCCGTTTCCCGGGCGCGGGCCTTTACCTCGGCGATGAAGGAGTTTACCCCTGCGTAGGTTTCAAAGTAGGAATTGATGAAGCCAGCTGCCTGTCCGCGGGGTATTCTCAGCTCGTTGGCCAGGCGGAAGGCGCTCATGCCGTACATAACCCCGAAATTGATGGTCTTGGCCACCCGGCGCATGTCCGGGGTAACCTGCTCCGGTTCCGTTCCGAATATCAGGCTTGCGGTTTTTCGGTGCACGTCGACCCCGGAGCGAAATGCTTCCACCAGGTTCGGGTCCTTCGAAAGGTGGGCGAGTATGACCAGCTCAATCTGGGCATAGTCGGCGGAAATCAGCTCGTACCCGGGTTTGGCCCGGAAGGCGCTCCTGATACGGCGTCCGTTCGCCTCGCGGATCGGTATGTTTTGAAGGTTGGGGTCTCGGCTTGAAAGGCGCCCCGTGGCGGTACCCGTTTGGACGAAACTGGAATGGATGCGGCCGTTCGCGTCGGCGAGGGAAGGAAGGGCGTCCACGTAGGTGGACTTAAGCTTCGTAAGGGCGCGGTAATCGAGGATCTTTCCCGGGATCACGTCTTCGGAGGCCAGGTCTTCGAGCACGGAGTTATCGGTGGAGTATCCGGTTTTTGTTTTCTTTCCGGTAGGAAGCTTTCGTTCCGTGAACAGCACCTCCTGGAGCTGTTTGGGCGAGGCGATATTGAACTCATGCCCCACTATCCCGTGGATTTCCTTCTCGGTGCGCTCTATTTCCGCCCCGAGTTCGACCGAGAATTCGGCCAAAGCGGACTTTTCCAGTCCAATGCCCTCGGCTTCCATGTCCGCGAGTACGGGTACCAGGGGCATTTCAAGGGTTTCAAAAAGCCGCTTCAACCCGGTTTCTTCCAGTCGGGAAGCGAACCGGCGGTAGAGGCGAAGCGTAAGGTCCGTATCCTCGGCCGCGTACGTTGCGGCGTCCGGGATGGGAACGTCCGCGAAGGTTTTTCCCTTGGGCGCTACCGTCGCGTAGGAGACGGTTTCGAGGCCGAGTTGGCTCAGGGCGAGGGACTCAAGGCCGAGGCCCGTCCAATCCGGATCGAGTAACCAGGCGGCAATCATCGTATCGAACAGATGCGCGACCGGCCTTTTTCGGGGCAACGTATCGAAGGCTCCGGCGCGCGACAGGATTTCAAGGTCGAATTTCCCGTTGTGAAGCGCGATCGTGAGTCCCGGCGCCGCAAAAAGTCGGGTAACCTGCGTTATGGCGACCTTTTCGTCCATGAGAGCATGGGGTTCGACCCCCAGCTCGGGTTCGGGCCCTTTGATCGGCACGTAGACTCCCGCGCCGGTTTCCAACGATAGGGAGAAGCCGACGAGCCGGTCTACGAGGGTATTGAGCCCCGTGGTTTCGCAATCGAAGGCCACGGTTCCCGCCTTTATGGCCCGATCAACCAGCGCCGTCAGTTCGGCAGGATCCGTAACCGCGCGGTAGTCGCCGACGTTTTTCGCCGGAGCCGTCGCGGGAAGCTCCAGGGAGAGGGGCGGCACGAAATCGGGAGCGGGGGAGCGGGCGGTCGAACCGGAACGCGGCGCGGGAGCCGAGGCTCCCCCCGCCCCCTGTCCTTCCGGTTCGCTTTGCCCGGAAAAAAGCCGTGCTACCGACGGGAGCCCTTCCCTCATAAGCAGTCTCGCGGCGGCGGTCTTGTCCAATTCCTCGCAGGAGAAACCGTCCAGATCGCGTTCGATGGGCACGTCCGCGCTGAGGGCAATGAGCCGTTTCGAGAAGTAGGCCATATCCTTGCCTTCGACGATTTTCTTGCCGATCGCGCCGGTAAGTTTTTCGGCGTTTTGGTAAATCCCGTCGAGGGTGCCGTATTCCGCGAGCAATTTAAGGGCGGTCTTATCGCCGACGCCCTTGACCCCGGGAACGTTGTCGGAGGAATCGCCGGTCAAGGAGAGGAGGTCCAGCATCAATTCGGGACCGACGCCCCATTCGGCGCGAACTCCCTCGGAATCCACGGCCTCCCATCCCCCCGTTTTACCGGGTTTCAGGATGCTCACCGGCCCTCCGACAAGCTGCATAAGGTCCTTGTCTCCCGATATCACGACGCAGGGGCGCCCCTCGGCTCGGCACCGCTCTGCCACCGACGCGATGATGTCGTCGGCCTCGAATCCGTCTTGCCGAAGGGTTTGAATGCCCAATGCGGTCAATATTTCTTCTATTATCGGTACCTGATCGTGCAGGTCCTCGGGCGTCTTGGCCCGGTTTGCCTTATATTCGGCGTACATTTCGTGCCGGAAGGTGGGGGTCCGTGAATCGAACGCGGCGATAAAGCGCTCGGGGGAGTAGTCGCGCAGAATGGTGAAGAGGTTTCGAAAAAACCCGAAAACGGCGGAGACGTTTTTTCCGTCCTGATTCGTGAGGGGTTTCGCGATAAAGGCGAAATAGGAACGATAAATGAGCCCGTAGGCGTCGAGTATATAAACGGCTTTCTTCATGGCTGGAGTATAGCACAAAAGCCGCCGCGCTTGACGGGAATATCGGCTAGGATTCTATATCGATCCTGGTGCCGGTTTGGCCGGATTGCGCGTACACGCTCGACCGTTTGGCATAGGGATTTTTCAGGGAGACCACCTGTTCGCGGATCAAGCTCATGCGGGATTTTAAAAGATCGCGGTTTTTTTCGTTTTGCGCGAGAACGTCGGCCTTGAGCCTGTCCAAATCGGTTTTCAGGCGGGGTATTTCGGATTCGGACGCGGCGGGATGGGCGTCGCGCCAGAGGCTTTCCATGGGATCAACGACTTTTTGAATGGTGAAAATCTCGGATACGATGGACTGCTCAAGCTCGGTATGGCTTACCATGGCGTCTATGTCGCCGGAGTCGATATCCGTTTCCTGCTTTTCGAGGACCGTGAGGTACTGGCGGAATTTTTCCCGCTGTTCCTCAAGCAGGGCCTTGAATCGCCTCAGGAGCGCGACTCTTTCGGCGACTTCCCCGTCGGTAAGCGTTTGAGCAGCCATGCGTAGCGCCCCGTTAGCCGGCTATGTTTATGCCCGCCGGGGCTGACTGTACCGGCGCGGGAACGGCTGTGTTGTTCACGACCTCGACCCAAGCCTGTCGCAGCTGTTCCATCAAGTCCTTCACGAAGGCGAGCTTGTCCGGCTTCTTTTCCATATTGCCCTCGATAAGCTGCTGGTTAAACCACGTATAAAGGGCAAGCAGATTCTGGGATATTTCGCCGCCCGCTTCCATATCGAGGGACGCCATCAACTCGGTAATGATTTCCTGGCCCTTGAGGATATGCCGATTGGCGATCTCGATCCGTCCGGGATTCTTCTTGAAGTCTTCGTCGAACAGGGATACTGCCGCTCCTATCTGCTTTATGGCTTCGTCGTACAGCATGATAATCAGGGATCCCTGACTGGCCGTCCTGACGCGGGTTTCGCGATACGCGCTCAATGCCTGATTGTAACTCACAATGCCCCCTCGCTCTCGAAAAAAGATGCAGGTTATTACGCCCCACATTTCCTATCGGCAGCGTTCTTTTCTACTTTAGAGGAAATCGACTCAAAATGCCATAGAAAACTCGACGGGCTTGCCCCTTTTTCGTATTATAGTAGCAAGGCGGTAACGATAACCTATGAGCAACGAGAATTCATCTAAGAACCCCAAGGACAACGATAAGGACAAGAACGATCCTTATAATTTCTTCAAATTCAGTCCCGAATCGGGTTCCTCAGGCCCTGGAAACGGCTTTCGCATGCCCCGAATTCCCATGTGGGCGGTACTGCTGAGCATTTTTGCGCTGACCGTCGTCATTCAGTACGTCATGCTTTCCCGGACGGAATCGTTGATACCCTTCTCCGAATTCCGGTCGAAAATCGAGTCCGGCGAGATCGTGCGCGTCCAGCTTTCCTCATCGACCTTCGTCGGATACTCCGTTCGTTCGGCTTCCCCAAGCGCGGATTCCGGCAGCCAGGGCTCCGAAAGGGCCTTAAACGTCTTCGGCGCTTCCTCCGCGCGGGGGAAAAGCTGGAAGACCGTCGGCCTTTTAAGCGAAGACTTCCTCAAATTCCTCAACGATCAGGGCGTCGAGTACGCCATGCAGTCGGAGCAAAGCAACTTTATCCTCGATTTTGTCCTGCAATGGATTCTTCCCTTCGCGCTTTTCTTCTTCATGTGGCGATTCCTCATGAAGCGGATGGGCGGCGGCATGGGCGGGCTCGGCGGGAGCATCTTCTCCGCGGGACAGGCGAAATCCGCCGCCGTGGAGGAAGGTAAGGTTTCCACCCGTTTCGCCGACGTGGCCGGGGTGGACGAGGCCAAGGAAGAGTTGGTCGAGGTGGTCGACTTCCTGAAATTCCCCAAGAAATACACCGATATCGGCGGAAAGATTCCCCGGGGCGTACTGCTCGTGGGCCCTCCCGGAACCGGTAAAACCCTTCTCGCCCGCGCGGTGGCCGGCGAGGCCGGCGTCCCGTTCTTCCGCATCAGCGGCTCCGACTTCGTGGAGATGTTCGTGGGCGTGGGCGCCTCCCGGGTGCGGGACCTTTTCAAGCAAGCCCGCGAGAAAGCGCCCTGCATCATCTTTATCGACGAGCTCGACGCCATCGGTAAATCCCGGTTGAACACCATGAGTTCCAACGACGAGCGCGAGCAGACCCTGAACCAGCTCCTCGTCGAAATGGACGGTTTCGATACCTCATCCGGCCTTATTTTATTGGCCGCTACCAACCGTCCCGACGTTTTGGATCCCGCCCTCCTCAGGCCCGGCCGTTTTGACCGCCAGGTAGTGGTGGACCGCCCCGACGTAAAGGGCCGGGAACAGATTCTCAAGATTCACGCGAAAAACGTGAAGCTTTCGCGGGACGTGGACCTGTCCTCCATCGCCAAGACCACGAGCGGTTCCTCCGGCGCCGACCTCGCGAATATTATCAACGAGGCGGCCCTCCTCGCGGTTCGCGCCGGCAGAAAAGAGGTGATGATGGAAGATCTCCACGAGGCCGTGGAGAAGGCCATTGCCGGTTTGCAAAAGAAGAGCCGCGTCATCAAGGAAGACGAGCGCCGTATCGTCGCGTTCCACGAAACCGGCCACGCCCTTACCGCCGCGTTTACCGACGGCGCCGACAAGGTCCATAAGGTTTCCATTATTCCCCGGGGCATCGCGGCCCTTGGCTACACGCTGCAGATGCCCGAGGAAGACCGCTACCTGCGTACGAAGAAAGAGCTTCTGGGCGAGGTTGACGTGCTCCTGGGCGGGCGCGCCGCCGAAGAAATCGCCTTCGGGGAAATTTCCACCGGGGCCTCGAACGACCTTTCCCGCGCCACGGAAATCGTGCGCCGCATGATAACCGATTACGGCATGAGCGTGAAATTCCGCAACGTGGCCTTAAGCCAGCACGGCGCGGGTTACGGCGCCGGCGACCCCAAGCTCGTCCGGGATTACGCGGAGTCTACCCAGCAATATATCGACGAGGAGATCGCCTCGGTGATCGAAACCCGATACGAGGCGGTAAAGGCCCGGCTCGCGGAAAAGAAAAACCTTCTCGATTACATCGCGAAGCGGCTTCTTGAGAAGGAGATAATAGAAGGAAAGGAATTCCTGGAGATCGTGGGCGCGGAGGAAAGGCTCGCTGAATCCGAAAACAATTGACGGATGCCCTTCTTTCTGGTTTACTTGAAACCATGAAAATTTCCCGCTTTCGTCTCGTTTTTTGCCTGCTTGCGGCGATGGCGCTGTCCGGCGGCGCCCTTTGGGCCCAGGCGGCGACCATCACCACGGCAGATACCTTTTTTTCCGAAATATCGGACAATTACGCGTCCATATCAGATTATACCGCCAATATCGCCATCACCGTCGGTTCCGGCGCCAAGTCCGAAGTCATGAAGGGGCAAGTCGCGTTCAGGAAACCCGATTTGCTTCGGATCGATTTTTCCTCCCCGGCGCAGCAGACGATCGTGTTCGACGGGAAAACCCTGACGATCTACTTACCCGGCTATAACGTGGTGTTGAACCAAACGGTCGACTCCTCCAATTCGGGGGGGGCAGCCGGCGCTTCCCTCGCCACGCCGCAGGGCCTGTATCTCATGAAGCGGTTTTATACCATCGCCTACGAGGTAGACGCGAAACCGGTTCCCCTCGAGGAAGGCTCCAAGGAGACGGTCGTCGTGCTCAGCCTCTTACGCCGTTCTACGACCGAATCGTTCAGGTCCATGCGCCTCATGATTGACCCGGCCACAAAGCTCATTCGCAGGATCGACGCCCGAAACCTCGCCGGCGACCAGATCGTCTTCGATTTTACCGCCTATAAGCTCAATCAGAAACTTCCCGATAGCAGGTTTGTCTACGATTCTCCCGCTTCGGCCAATATGTTCAATAATTTCCTTTTCACAGAATAACGGAGTAAAAAATATGGAAGCCTTCGGCAAAAGACTAACGGAAGCCCGAACGCGAAAGGGCCTGGAATTCGATCAGATCGCCCGTGAAACGAATATTGCTCGCCGATACCTGGAAGCCCTGGAGTCGGAGGATTTCTCGGTATTCCCCGGCGAGCCCTATCTCCTGGGCTTCTTGCGGAACTACGCCGAATATCTTGGCTTGCCCAGCAACGAAATCATCACCGCCTATAAGAACTTCAAGATACAGGAAGCTCCCGTGCCGCTTCGGGAACTCATGCCCGCGCGTCCGGTTTCCGAGGTCCTTTTCGGCCGGGGAAACGCCGGTAAGGTTTTGATCGGCGTTCTCATCGTTCTGGCCGTCGGGGCGGTAGTCGGCGGCGCTTTCGCCATCGGCTCGCGGCTTCTCGCCTCCCAATCCGAGGGGCCCGCCGTTCCCGCCCATGAACCCGTTACCTGGGACGTTCAGGGATCGGGCTTTTCCGAGTGGGTGTATGCCGGCGACACGATAAACGTGACCGCCGAGGGGAAAACCTGGAGCCTGACGGTGGAAGAAACCGCGCCGGTTTTGAAACTCCAGACACCGGTTGGTTCCCGGGTTATCGAGCTCGGACAGGAGCTTTCCATAGACCTTTCGGGGAACGATGAGGCGGACGTTAAGGTATTCGTGGCCGACCTCTTTAAGAACGACCCGTCCAAGGGCGCCGAGGTCAAGATAGACGCTGCCACCGTGGCCGAAACCGCCGCCGACGCGGCAGCGACGGCCCAGGCCGAGGTCGCCGACGTAACCCTCGTATCCGAATCCGGAACCGCCGTCGACACGGCGCGCCAAACCGTGCTCTTCGAAAGCGGTTCCGCCTACCCGGTGACCATGAACGCCACGTTCCGGGGCTATTGCCTGTTCCGGTACGAGTCGGACCGTTCCACCCGCGACGAGCGGTACTACCAAAAATCCGAGCTGTTAACGGTTCAGGCCAACAACGGCATTCGCGTATGGGCCTCGAACGGAAACGCGGTCAAAATCCAGATGATCGCCGGCGGAAAGACCGTCGATCTCGAGATCAGCCGCCCCGGCGAAGTGGTGGTCCGGGATTTGAAGTGGATAAAGGACGAGGAGTCCGGGCGATACAAGTTCGTCTCCATGGAAATCGACTAACGACATGCTTTTTTTTCTTGACCAGCACGGCTGCGCGAAAAACCAGGTAGACGGCGAGTTGATCATCGGGCACCTGCGCGCGAAGGGGTGGGAGCGCACCGACGATCCCGACCGGGCCGACCTCATAATCGTGAACTCCTGCGGATTCATCGAAAGCGCCAAAACCGAATCGATAGACGCCGTCATGACCGCGCACTCGGCGCATCCCCGCGCGAAGGTGCTGCTCGCGGGCTGTCTCGCCGAGCGGTATGCCGACGACCTCTCCGAGGGCCTGACCGAGGCCGCGGGCTTTTTCGGGAACGGGGATTTATCCCGTATCGGGGAGGCGGTCGACGCCCTCTTTTCGAACGGCGCCGGTTCCGCGCACCCGGTGCTTGTCACGCCCCAGAAAGGGGTGAGCGTGGGCGAGCGGCCTGAAATCCTGTCCTTCCCCCGCTCGGTATACGTAAAGATTACCGAGGGCTGCGATAACTGGTGCTCCTTTTGCGCCATTCCCCTTATTCGCGGTGCGTTGAGAAGCCGCTCCATAGCCGAAATTACCGATGAATGCCGAGACCTCATCGCGCGCGGTTACTACGAGCTCAACCTGATCGGCCAGGACCTTGCCGCCTACGGGACCGGGTCTCTGGACCGGGTGGACTCGTTCGCCGGCAAGGATCGGGTCGCGAACGCGAACGCGAATTCGAGCGCGGCTGACTCTGCCGGGAACGAATATTTCAGCCCGCTCTCGCGGTTGCTTCGTTCCCTCTCATCCCTCGAGGGAGACTTCCGCGTCAGGCTTTTATACATTCACCCCGATCATTTCCCCCGGGATATACTCCCCGTAATGGCTTCCGATTCCCGATTCCTTCCGTACTTCGATATACCCTTCCAGTCCGGCGACGGGAATCTCCTGTCGGCGATGAACCGGAAGGGGAACGCCGAATCTTATAAATCGCTGATCGCGGATATTCGCGCTGCCTTCGCCGCGCCCGGCAACCCTTACGGCCGCATCGCGCTTCGCACCACCATATTGACCGGTTTCCCGGGCGAGACCGACGAATCGTTCGAGAACACGGCCCGGTTCCTCGCCGACATTCGGCCCCTCTGGTCCGGCTCCTTCGCCTGGTCGGAGGAGGAAGGCACCAAGGCCGCCGACATGAAAAAACGGCCGACCAAAAAGGCCGTGAAGGCCCGCCTCGATACCCTGCTCGAGATCCAGCGCCGCATTACGCCCGAAGAACTGAACTATTTCATGGGGAAGCCCCTCGACGTTCTCGTGGAGGAACTGATCCCGGTTACCGCGGAGGACGAAGGCGCGCCTTCCGAGGGGGACGAGGGGTCCGCCCCGGTTTCCCGGCTCGCGCTGGGACGCGCGTGGTTCCAGGCGCCCGAGGTAGACGGTTCCGTGGTGCTTCAGTTCGAGGATAACCAGCTCGACTCCGCGGGTAAGCCGATCGGTCCGGGCTCCGTGGTCAGCGCCGTGGTCATGGGCGTGAACGGGGTCGACGTGGAAGCGGTGGTGCGATGAATGCGGAGCGCTACCTCTCTGTCCTAAACCCCGAACAGCTCGACGCGGTAACCCACGAGGGTTCATCCCTGCTTATCCTGGCCGGCGCCGGCTCGGGGAAAACCCGGGTCATTACCACGAAAATAGCCTGGCTGATCGGAGAGCGGGGCGTGGACCCCGCCTCGATCCTGGCGGTTACCTTCACCAACAAGGCCGCCCGAGAGATGGCCGAGCGCGCCACCCGGCTTGAGCCCCGAGCGGAAGGCTCGGTACTGCGCACCTTCCATTCCTTCGGCGCCTGGCTGCTCAGGCGCAACGCGGCCCTCGCCGGCCTCGATTCCAACTTCACCATTTACGACGACGACGACGCGGTAACCCTCCTCTCGAAGGCCATGCCCGCCCTGACTCGCCAGCAAATTTCCTCGGTGGTCCACAAGATCGCGCGGGCCAAGGACTATTGCCTCGGCCCGGACAGCCCGCTATTGAGCGAGATAGACCCCGATCCCGATTTTGGCGAGGCGTACCGTATCTACGAAACGCGCCTGAGGGAAACGGGCAACCTCGATTTCGGCGACCTCATACTCCTGCCGGTGCGCTTGATGCGCGAGCATCCCGAGGTACGCGATCGGCTGCGCCGCAGGTTCTCCGTGGTTATGGTGGACGAGTACCAGGATTCCAACGTCGCGCAGTTCGAGCTGCTTAAGGAAATCGCGGGAAGCGAAACCTACCTCTGCGTGGTCGGCGACGACGATCAGTCCATCTACCGCTTTCGCGGGGCCGAGGTGCGCAACATCCTCACCTTCGCCGAGAGCTTTCCCGGAACCAAGATCGTGCGCCTGGAGCGAAACTACCGTTCCGTGGCGCCCATCCTCGCGGTGGCCGGCGCCGTGGTGGGGCATAACGAGGGCAGGCTCGGGAAGACCCTGGTCGCGGAACGGGGCAGCGGCAAAAAACCGGTGCTCATGTTCCTCGCCAACCAGGACGAGGAAGCTGCCCTCTGCGCGGAACTGATTCAAAACGCCAAGAAAAAGGGCTGTCCCTACGCGGATTGGGCGGTCTTATACCGGACCAACGCCCAGTCCCTCGGCTTCGAAACGGAATTCCTCCACCGGAAAATCCCGTACCGCGTGGTCGGCTCCCTTAAATTCTACGAGCGCGAGGAGATCAAGGACGCGCTCGCGTGGCTCGCCCTTATCGCCAACGGCCGCGACGAGATCGCCTTTCGCCGCGTCGTGAATAAGCCGGCCCGCGGCCTCGGCGCGGTTACCCAGGACAAGATCGTCGACGAGGCCCGGAAAATCCTTTTCGGCCGCGACGAGGCGGCGGGCGCGCTGGATTTCGAAAGCGCGACCAATCTCGTTACCGCCGCCCGCCGGGTGCTGGAAGGGCTTCCCAAGAAGGCCCGCTCGGGGCTGTCGGAGTTTCTCCACATCCACGAAACGCTGCGCTCCATGATTTTCCCCGAGGGAACCGCGCCTGCGGGCCCCGAGTCCCTCGCGGCGGCCGCCGCTTCGGTACCGGCCGAATCCGACGGGCCCGCCGACTCCCTCTTCGCCCCCGAGGATATACCGCAGGAGACGGGGACCGGCGATGGGGCGGACGGTCCCGGCGCGACGAAGCGGACCGGCCGCAAGCGCGGCGCCGCGGGACTCGCGGCCTTCGTGGAGCGCTTGGTCGAATCGACGGGACTCCTCGCGTACCATCAGGGACAGGACGAAATCGCGGGAACCCAGCGGGTCGCGAACCTCGAGGAGCTCGTGAACGCCGCGAGCCTGTATCCCCTGTCGGGCGAGGGCTTGATCGAATTTCTCGAGCACATAGAGCTGGACCGTTCCATGGCCGACGAGGAGGAAAACCCCGACTCGGTTACCCTCATCACGGTACATAACACGAAGGGCCTGGAGTTTCGCCGGGTTATCGT
Source organism: Spirochaetota bacterium (assembly GCA_023443865.1). Lineage (GTDB taxonomy): Bacteria > Spirochaetota > Spirochaetia > Treponematales > Treponemataceae > Teretinema. The sequence goes on from JAEZST010000018.1 coordinate 21,194, forward strand.
TACCGGCCTCGAATCCGGCGTGTTTCCCCGCGACGACAAAAAGGGCGACGACCTCGAGGAAGAGCGCCGCCTGATGTACGTGGGATGCACCCGCGCGATGGACGAACTCTACCTGACGAGCTGCGCCGCCCGCCGCCTCTACGGGCGCACCGCGTTCATGGAACCCAGCGTCTTCCTTTCCGAGATGGAACCGGGCTCGGTCGAGGTACTCGGCAAGGCTCCCCGCGCCTTCCTCGCCCGCCAAAACCGGCCCGCCTTCGGCCGCCAGGGCATACCCGGCGATTCCGACGGCTCCCCTTCGGGCGAAACCGTCCGCGACGCGGCCCTCGCCGAGCGGTGGAAAACGGGGCGGAAACTCTTTCACGACGACTACGGCTACGGGGTTATAGCCAAGAGCTTTTACGCCTCCGACGAACTGGTTATCATGGTTCGCTTCGAAACGGGCGGCGAAAAGCGCTTCATGCCGCGCTATCAGGCGAAAAACCTCCTGCTCGTGGAGGAATGAGCCGTGACCGACAATGCGGACGATCGCGACCCCGTTCCCTTCTCCCGCGGCCTCGACGGGGACACCCTCCGGCGTCTTTTATCCCTTTCCGGCATACGCGCGGACAGCGTCGACCTTACGACTCTCGCGCCCCAGCTCGACCGGATCATCGGCTATTTCGGACTCCTCTCCGAATTAGCGGAGCCCGACGCGCCGACCGAAACCCGCGAACCGATAGACGCCGACTCGCTGCGAAGCGGCCCCGCCGCCGTACCGCTCGGCCCGGAGGACCTTACAAGGCTGAGTCCCGCGTTCTCGGAGGGCTATTTCCGCGTTCCCCGGGTACTCGGGGGCGACCGATGACTTCATCCGAGGTTCGCTCGTTCGGTCTCTGCGAGCTGAAAAAACATCTTGAAAGCGATACCCTCACGAGCCGTGAAATCGTCGCCGCGCTTCGGGAATCGTGGGAAGCGGACGAGAAAGGCGAAAAACCGCTCAACGCGTACGTTGAATTCTTTGATGACGCGGAAGATCGCGCCCGCGAGGCCGACGCTGCCCGCCGCGCCGGCGAAACGAAGCCCCTTCTCGGGCTCCCCGTGGCGGTAAAGGACAATATTTCCATCCAGGGCAAGGCGTGCGCCTGCGGCAGCGCCATGCTCAAAGGCTACGTCGCCCCGTATAGCGCGACCGTCATCGAGCGCCTTCTCGCCGCGGGGGCGATCCTCCTTGGCCGTACCAATATGGACGAGTTCGCCATGGGCTCATCCACGGAATTTTCCGCGTACGGCCCCTCCCGCAATCCCGCAAACCGCGACCTGACCCCCGGCGGCAGTTCCGGCGGTTCGGCGGCTGCCGTCGCGGGTTTCCAGGCCCCGGCCGCGCTGGGAAGCGAAACCGGCGGCTCGGTGCGGCTCCCCGCCTCGTATTGCGGCATTTACGGACTCAAGCCCACCTACGGCGCCGTAAGCCGCTCGGGCCTCGTCGCCTTCGGCTCGTCCCTGGACCAGATCGGGCTTTTCGCCCGTTCCCCCGACGATCTTTCCCTTCTTTTCTCCGTCGTCGCCGGCGGCGATTCCCGCGACGCCACCAGCGGATTTCCCGCTCCCACCGGGGAACCGGCCACGCAGGACAGCCCGGCCAATCCGGCCGACCCGGCCGACGTTGCCTGTTCGGCAAACCTCGCGCGCCTTCGCGTCGCCGTTCCGGCTGAATTCCTCGCCGCGCCGGGCCTCGACCCCGATATGGCGGCCGCGGTGAGCCGAACGGCAGACCTTCTCGCTTCCCGGGGCGCCGTCGTCGAAACGATATCGCTCCCCGTTCTCGAAGCCTCCGCCGCCTGTTATTACGTCATCGCCCTTTCGGAAGCCGCGAGCAATCTTTCCCGCTACGACGGCGTCCGGTACGGGTTTCGCGCCGAACCGGGCGAAGGGGAGCCGTTCGACGGCTTTGGCGCCCTCTACGCCGCTACCCGCTCTTTGGGCTTCGGCGACGAGGTTAAGCGCCGCGTCATCATCGGCAATTACGTACTCTCCGCGCATTTTTCGGGAGATACCTACCAAAAGGCCCTCGCCGCGCGCGACCGTACGGAACGTGAAATCGCCGGCGCGTTCGCCACGCGCGATCTCATCCTCTGTCCCGCCGCCCCCGCTCCAGCCTTTCCCCTCGGAAGCCGCGTGGCCGATCCCCTATCCATGTACCTTTCCGACTCCTTTACCGCCTTCGCGAATCTCGCGCGCATCCCCGCCCTTTCCGTTCCCGCGGGCCGCAATGCCGCCGGCCTTCCCCTGGGCGTGCAGCTGTGCGGCCCCCGCTTCGGAGACCGCTTCCTCCTCTCCGTCGCCCGCGCCTTGGCGGAGGCTCGATAATGGGCGAGGAATTTTCAAGATTGAGGGGGTCGAACAAGGGTCTGGCAGAGAGCGGCATCAGCTTTGAGATCGTCATCGGCTGCGAGATACACGTTGAGCTGCTCACCCCGACAAAGGCCTTTTGCGCCTGCGAGAACCGTCACGGAGGAGAGCCGAATACCCGCGTATGCCCGGTCTGCCTCGGCCTGCCGGGCGCTATGCCGGTACCGGCCCGCGAATTCGTCGAACGGGGCGCCGTCGCCGGTCTCGCCCTGAACGGCCGAATCGCCTCCCTCACCCGGTTTGACCGAAAGCACTTTTTTTACCCCGACCTTCCCAAGGGCTATCAAATCACCCAGGCCGAACTGCCCCTGTGCGAAGGCGGGTTCGTCGATCTGGAAATACCGGCCGTCTCGGGTCCGCCCACGTCGAAGCGCGTGCGCCTCGAGCGCGTCCACCTCGAGGAAGACGCCGGGAAGAGCCTTCACGGCAACGCGGGCGCCACGTTGGTGGACTTCAACCGCGCCGGCGTCCCCCTCGTGGAGATCGTCACGAAGCCCGACATGCGGAGCCCCGAGGAAGCGGCGCTTTTCATGCGCGAGGCCCGCGACGTTCTTCGCTGGGTCGGCGTTACCGACGGCAACCTGGAAGAAGGCTCCCTCCGCTGCGACGCGAACGTGAACCTCATAATCCTCGCCGACGGCGCCGAGTGGCGAACCCCCATTTCGGAAATCAAGAACCTCAATTCCTTCCGCGCGGTCCGCGATGCCTGCGCGTACGAGGCGGACCGCCAGCTTGCCGAATTCCTCGATACGCCGAAAACCGGCCGCTCCGCCTTTTCCGCGGGCTTCAAGCGGACCATGGGCTGGAATCCCGACCGGGGCGTCACGGTGCCCCAGCGCGAAAAAAATTCCTTCGTCGACTACCGCTTCGCGCCCGAGCCCGATATACTTCCGATTCGTATATCGGATACGTTCATGGCCCGGGCGAGTTCGAGGGTAGGGGAGCTTCCCGGAGGCATGCGCCGTCGCTTTCTGGAAACCTACGGCTTGTCCCGGTCCGACGCGACGGTTCTTACCGCCGATCGGGTCCTTGCCGAATGGTACGATCGGGCCGCGCGCTCGTGCGCCGACCCGCGAAAGGCCGCTTCGTGGGTTATTACGGAAGTTCTTGCGGCGGCGAACGCCCGCTCCGTCTCCGTCGCCCGCCTCGGTATCGGGCCGGAGCACGTGGCCGAGCTCGTGAACGCCCTAGCCGTCAATCTCGTTTCCGGGGCCCAGGCGAAAGAGGCGTTCGCCGAATGCCTGAAAACCGGGAAGATGCCCCGGGCGGTGATCGAGGAGCGGGGCCTCTCCCAAATGAGCGACCCGGAGTCGCTCTATGCGCTGGTTGAAGCGGTGCTCAGAGAAAACGGGGAGGCCGTCGCGGCCTGGAAAAACGGTAAAACGAACGCGGCCGCCTGGCTGACCGGCCAGGTAATGAAGCGCTCCGGGGGCCGGGCGAATCCCCGCGCCGCGGCCGACGGGGTGCAAAAAAAACTTGCGGAACTTTGAAAAGGGTATACAATAACGGAGGTCTATGATGGAAAACCGCGACCGAATCGATATTAAAGACGAAATTCGCAAACGCTACGGTACCGTGCGCCGGGTGTACGATTACCACCTCTATACCGCCAAGGGCGTGCGCCTTTTAGACCTGTGCCAGGAAGGCGGTTCCGCCATTCTCGGCTGGCGCGGCGGCCGCTCCAAGCTCGCCTTCAAGAATACCCTCGACCGGGGCATCACCGGAACCTTTCCCACGGAATTGGAAGACGAACTGGTCCGCGCCGTGCAGGAACTCTTGCCCCAGTACCGTACCGTCCGCTGGTACGCTACCCGCGACCGGGCCCGCATGGCCTGCGCCCAGTACCTCGGCCTCTGGAGCGAAATACCGCTCATAGAATCGCCCCTCCTGCATCCCGAAGCCACCGTCGACATCGGCCCCCCGGGCGATTCTCCCCATTCCGCCGCCCGCGCCCTTCACGGCGTGCCCATTTGGCGCCCCTGGCTTGACGAGGCCTATTACACCATGAGCGACCGGGTCGATTCCGCCTTTCTCCGCGAGGCGAACGACACGCTGGATACCATGGTGCTCGTTTCGCCCCTCCCGTTCGCCGGCGGTTGCGCCATCGCGGTGTTCGCCGACGACCCGCCCGTTCCCGGCACTTCCGGGGCGCAGGGGTCCGGAAAGGGTTCCATCATGCCGTCGGATTCCATCGCCCCCGCCCTCTTGGGCGCCCTGGCCCGCGGCTTTTACGACCTTGCCGCCGCCCTCGCCGAGCGTACCGAATCCGATTGGTCCCGCTTCGATTCGTACACCGCCCCCTATTGGGACCGCCGCGGCCCTTACCTCGTGCCGAAAATTCGCAAGTCGAAGTACCCCGAGTTTTTCAGGACCTGTCTCGACAAGGGCCTCCTTATCTCCCCGGAATACGAAACCCCGTCCATCGTGCCCATCGTCGCCGACGCCGGGGAATTCAAGTCGCTGGCGAAGGGTCCGTCCGGGAAAGCCCAGGCGCGAGAGAGCTGAGCCGCCATGGAAAATTTACAGCCATTGATCGCCGACGGCACCGCGATAGAGCTGATCGTTCGCCTTGCCCTGGGGGCGCTCGCCTGCGTGCTCGCCATCGTTTCCTGGACCCGCACCCGCACCCTCGACTGGTTTTTCGTGATAGCGGCCATTCTCGCGTCCTACGCGGGAACCCTCTACCGCGCCCTGAAGGCCTTCGGCCTTTTTCCCAAGGGCGACCTGCTCGTCTACGGCGCGTCGCTCGGAATCATTCTTTCGGACAATTTCCCTATACTCCTTTTGGCGTTCGCCTGTTTCTTCTACGTAAGGAACCGAAAATGACATTTATCGCCGAAATGTAAGGTGTATTCACCGTAATTTCATAAAAAAAACTTGACTGCTAAAAATTCCAAAGGTATACTGGACCAAAAGATAGGGTAGGTTATAAAAAAACCGTTGGTTTGACCTTCCCCGAACTTTAAGGAGGAATTTCTTAAATGAAGAAAGCTCTTGCAATTCTTAGCGCTTTGGCTTTGATCGTACCCGCGATTTTTGCCGAAGGCATGCCTGCCCCGACTCTGACATACGGATTCTCCGGAGACCTGGAAACCCAGCTCGTTCAGGAGAATACCATCTCCCAGACCTCCAGCACCCTCGCCGAGAACGAAGCCGCCGAGACCCCCAACGGTTTCAAGGCTACCAAGCTCGTCGCGAACACCTGGGCGAACATGGACTGGAAGCTCGCCAGCATCAAGGCCGAAGGCAAGTACGACGCCTTCCGCTCCACCGCCGATGACTACAGCTGGATGTACGTCACCGCTACCTGGAAAGACCTCTTCGGCTTCAAGGTTGAAGACGTTCTCAAGGTCGATAACAAGGAATTGGGCGCGACCACTCCTGCTGCTACCAAGACCCTGAACAAGAACCCGACCAATGAAATCGTGATCACCCTTGATCGCCTTGAGTCCGAGGGCTACAAGTTCTACGCCAAGTACAACAACACCGTACTGAGCGCTCTGAGCCTGACTGCCGGTTCCAACATCGACAGCGTGGTTGACTCCTTCAAGGAAATCGGTTTTGAGATCAGCAACGACGCTTTCGGCGGTAAGGTTGTTTACAATTCCGCCGTTCCCGGTAATAGTGCCTCTCTCGACGTAGCCCAGTTCGAAGCCAAGAAGCTCTTCGGCGTGTGGAATGCCCTCGTGAACAGCAAGGACGACATGGGTCTCCGCATTGCCAACCTCGACAGTGATGTCAAGTTCGGTAATGGCGACTATGCTGCCGAGTTCAAGATCGACGGCGGTGACGGCCTCCAGGGCGGTCACGACATGAACATGCTCAACACCATGACCTTTGGCGAGAACGTGACCGTTAAGGCCGCCATGCGCGTTCCCCAGGCTACCTATACCTTCCGTGACTGGATCGCCGGTGACAAGCAGGGTGTAGGCAATAACCCCGGCGCGAACCTCGACGCCCAGGTTGCCATGAAGATCGGAACCATTGGTGAAGTTGCCGTTGGTGCTCAGGTCCGCAATGACTATGAAACCATCGCATCTGGATTCAAGGGTCCCTCGAAGCTTTTGGCGGAATTCAACGCCCCTGCTCCTGGTAGTGACAAGGCAAACCAGACTCCTGAAAAGGACGACCTCGTTGACGGAAACGCCTTCTGGGTAGACGCGAACCTCAGCGGTCTCGTGGGCGAAAAGAACGGCTTGTTCGTGTTCTCCGATTTCATCCAGAAGGGTTATATCCTCGCGAACAAAGAAGCTACTGACACTGATTCTGCCACCGAAGCAAACAAGCTTGACGTTGGTACCGCGCTCCGCATTCGCGCCGGTGCCGAGTTCAAGATGGTTGCCTCTGACGCTCTGACCCTCCTCGCGAGCGCCCAGTTCATGACCCTTGCCGGTTATGATATCAAGGGTGTGACAGGCGTTTCCTTCAGCGAAATGTCAAATGACACCAATCTTCCCACCGCTACCAACTATAAGGATAACTATAACGAAGGCGGCGCAATTGCTAACATCTTTGGTATTAAGCCCCTTATCGTGAAAGTGCGCGCCGACTACAAGGTTAGCGACACCCTCAGCGTGTACGGTAAGAACGTGTTCAACATGAATGACGGAGCTCTGAAAGATTCTTCCACCATCCTTAACACCAAGGACGTCTATGGCTCCTATGGCGTTGACACCGTCACCCTCGGATGCACCATCGTTTCCGGTGAGAAGTCCAAGCTCGGAATCAGCACCGACGTTAACCTCTACCTCGGTGTACCCGCTGCTTCTGATCTGTATCTGACCGGTCTTACCGATGCCCAGAAGAAGAATGTTGACGCCGCTTATGGTGCCTTCGTTTCTTCCAACTACAACCCCTTCGTCGTGAAGGCTTCTTACACCTACTCCTACTAATCTAGGATCCGGTTTAAGAGAGAGGGCGTCCCTTCGGGGGCGCCCTTTTTTTTTGTTTTATAAAAAATGGTTAGGGAATTGTAGACTAAAAATTGATAGCTAGACCGCAGCGGTATGCTTCTTTGGAATTCATAGTCGTATGATTAATGTTCTGGTAGGGGTTTTCTGTGTGAATTTGATCTCTTCTTACTCTAGTCAAACCCCGCGTAGCCTTGCGGGGTTGTTCTTTCTTTTTGAATGTTTTCTACCCGGGCCATACTGGGGCCGGTTTCTAGGGCGTTAAGGAGCGCGTTTACGGCGCTTTCTGGTCCCTCGACGAAGGCGTCTACGGTACCGGCCCAGGTATTTTTTACCCAACCGTTTACGCCCAAGCGATGGGCGGTCCATTGGGTCCAGGCGCGAAAGCCCACGCCTTGAACCCTTCCGGTTACGGTGACGCGGTAGGCGACGGTCGCCTCGCGGGGCATCGTTACACCCGTACGTTCCAGCCGCGAACGTCGTCGATGGCGCCGTACTGGGTGCCTTTCAGTTTGGCCTGAATGCGGGCGCCGAGCTCGCCGGGTTTACGGTTGTTGAATACGTATTCCTTGCCGTTCCACGTAATGCTCTCAATGGGCGTAACGCCGGCGGCGGTTCCGGTAACGAAACACTCTACGCATTTTTTCGCTACTTCCTGAATGGATATTTTACGCTCAAGGACATTGACGCCTTCGGCCCGCGCCAGCTCAATTACCGAGGCTCGGGTAATTCCGGGAAGAATCGTATCGCCCAGGGCGGGCGTGATAAGGTCTCCGTTTTTCAGCCGGAAGAAAACGTTGCAGGACGAGCCTTCCTCGATATACTTCCGCTTTACCGCGTCGAGAAAGATCACTTCCATATAACCGGAATCTTCCGCTTCCTTTTTCGCGAGCATCGATACGACATAGTTCGAGGCGCACTTTATCCACCCCGTGCCTTTGGGAGTCGCGCGGATTCGGTCGGTAACCACGGCCTTGGTGTTGGCGCCCTTGAAGTAACTGGAAACCGTGGTGGCGCAAATAACGACGTAGGGCGCCTTAGAAGTTCCGATACCGATTGCCCCCTCGGAGTACATAAACGGCCGAACGTATACGGCGCTCGCCCCGGCGTAATTGTCTTTTTCCCACGCGTCATCGTATTCGGGAATATAGCCGAGCTCGCGGTTTCGCTTCAGGAATTCGACGCTTGCCTTCAGGTAGCGGTCCTGCGGAAAGGCGGGGGCGTAGAGCCCTTTCATGGAGTCGTAAAAGCGTTTAGCGTTTCGGTCGGGTCGGAAAATGGCGAGTGTTCCGTCTTTTTGGGGGTAGGCTTTCATGCCCTCGAAACAGCCGAGCGCGTATTGGGAGGTGTAATTGACCAAGGGGAGGGGAAACTGATTTCGCTTGGCGTATACCTTCGCGCGATCGGCCTCGCTCATGGCGGACAGTTCCGCGAAACTGATGCTGTCGGCCTGAAACCATTGTTCGTCCCAGCCGCCGGTTACGGGATTGAATTGCGCCACGTAGGAGATAGGATACATTGCGAGATTAAACGCCATCGAAGATGCCTCCAAAAACCCCAAAAAGGGTATTATTTAATAATTTAGCAGTATCTTGAGCCTTTGTAAAGTTGGGTTTGGCGGTCGGAATTCCGCGCTCGGCGGATCCTGGAAGGGCTTTTTTCGTCGTCTTGCAGTTTGGACCGTTCGCCGGTACAATGGAGCGATACTATTTTCCGAGGATTTTCACATGGCAATAAATTGCGGCATAGTAGGACTGCCCAACGTCGGCAAGTCTACCATCTTTTCCGCGCTTACCAGCGCTCCGGCAGAAGCGGCGAATTACCCGTTTTGCACGATAAACCCCAACGTCGGCATCGTGGACGTTCCCGACGCGCGGCTTTCCTATCTCGCTTCCAAGTTCAACCCGAAGAAAACCATACCCGCGGCGGTGGAATTCGTGGACATCGCGGGACTCGTGAAGGGAGCCTCGAAGGGAGAGGGGCTGGGCAACCAGTTCCTTTCGCACATTCGCGAAGTGGGCGTGATCGCGCAGGTCGTGCGGTGTTTCGAGAATCCCGACATCATTCACGTAAGCAACAAGGTAGATCCCGCGAGCGACATCGAAACGATCAACATCGAGCTTGCCCTGGCCGATCTCGATTCCGTCGAGAAGCGGGCCGAGCGCGCTTCCCGCGCCGCGAAGGTACAGGGAAAGGACGCCCAAAAGGAATCGGCCCTGGTGCTCGGCGCGATCGCGAAGATCCGCCCCTTGCTCGAGGAAGGTAAGCCGGCGCGGCTCGCGGACCTCACGGACGAAGAGCGCGACGCCATGTACGATAGCCACCTTATCACCATGAAGCCGCAGATGTACGTGTGCAACGTGGACGAGGCGGGCATGAAAAACGGGAATGCCCATATCGAGACGGTGAAGAAGATCGCCGCCGCGGAAGGCGCCGACGTGGTCGTGATATGCGGCAAGTTCGAGGCGGAACTGGCGGACCTGGAAAGCCTGGAAGAGAAGCTCGCCTTTCTCGAGGAGATCGGGCTCACCGAATCGGGCCTCACGTCGCTCGCGCGCGCGGCGTATCACCTTTTGGGACTGCGGACCTTCTTTACCGCCGGCGAGGACGAATGCCGCGCCTGGACCATACACTCCGGCGATACGGCCCCGAAGGCCGCGGGCGTAATACACACCGATTTCGAAAAGGGCTTTATCAAGGCCGAGGTGTACTCCTACGACGATTTCGTAAAGTACGGCACCGAGCAAAAGATTAAGGAAGCGGGCCGGCTGCGCCAGGAAGGAAAGGAATACGTGGTCGCGGACGGCGACGTTATCTTCTTCAAATTCAACGTATAGGACCAAACGATGGACGAGAGCGATAAAAGCAAAGAACGGGCCACGATAACGGACGCCTCCGGGCCCGAGACCGAAACCGAACGCGCGGACGGCGGCAAGACGAGAAAGGGCCGCCTGCAATTAAAGCCATACCATTGGATCGTGTTGGCGATCGCCGCGTATTACTTTGTCATGGCCGGGAAGGAGATGCTTTTCCCGGATAAGGGGGCGGCGCAGGAAGCGGCCCCGGTTTCGAACGTTCCGGCGGACTTGGCGCTGGCGTGGTCAGACGAATTCGATTTGGACGGTGCGCCCGATCCTTCGAAGTGGGACTACTCGCTCGGCGGAAACGGGTGGGGCAATCAGGAACTGCAGAATTACACATCGGACGCGAAAAACGCGTACGTAAAAAAGGGCATGCTCCATATCGTTGCGCGCAAAGAGGACGGCCTATGGAAGAGCGCCCGGCTGAAGACCGAGGGAAAGGCGGAATGGAAATACGGGTATTTCGAGATTCGCGCGAAGCTCCCGAAGGGAATCGGTACCTGGCCCGCCATTTGGATGCTTCCCCGCTACGCAAAATACGGCAATTGGCCCCGATCCGGCGAAATAGACATTATGGAGCACGTTGGCTTCGACCCGGAGGTCATCGTCACTACGGCGCATACCAAGGCGTATAACCACCGGATAGGAACCCAAAAAAGCGCGAGCCGGAAGGTGGAAGGCGCGCAGGACGGCTTCCATACCTACGCGGTGGATTGGCGCGAGGATTCCATTACCTGGTATATCGACGGGGTTGAGGCGTACCGTTTCGATAACGAGCGGGCGACGACCGCGGAATGGCCCTTCGACATACCCTTTCACCTTATTATGAACGTGGCGATCGGCGGGTCGTGGGGCGGACAGCAGGGCGTCGATTCCCGGCTGAAAACCGCGGAAATGACGGTCGATTACGTCAGGGTGTACCAATAATAGAATGAACCGATTCTCCGGCGCGCTTTCGGGCAAGCCGGGACGGAACGGCCGACAAGGGTTTCAAGGAGGCGATTATGCCGAGGGGGAACCCTTTTTTGTTTTTAAAGCGGTGGACGGCGCTCCTTTGCGTAGCGGTTTCAACGCTTTCCTGCGCCCTTGATTCCGTCGGGGCGGCGCTCGGCCATGGGAATGACCCGAACCGAATCCGGATAATGACCTGGAATACGCAAACCTTTTTTGACGATCAGGAATGCGGCAGGGAATTCGATGAGTTCAGGGGCGGGGAATCGCGGTGGAACGCGGAGAAATACGAGGGGCGGCTGAATCGATTGCGGGATACCCTTTTGCAGGCCGGGAAAAAATTGGGAATGGGCTCAGACCGGGGACCGGATATCGTCGCGTTGCAAGAAATAGAGAATACCCGGGTGTTGCGGGATATATGCAATCGCATGCCCGCCTTGGGAGCGTATTCCCATGCCGCCTTCGTTCCTCCCACCGCCGAGGGCGCGTTCGGGGTGGCGTTGCTGAGCAAGTACCCCATTCGATCGGTAACCGCCCACACGCCGCATGTCGCTTCGGTTTCGGTTCGGCCCCTATTGCAGGCTACCCTCGACACGCCGTTGGGACCGCTCGCGCTGTTCGTGGTCCATTGGAAGAGCAAGGTCGGGGAAACCGCCGCGCCCTCGGAAACCGCCCCGCCTTCGGTCAGGTATGCCCAGGAAGGGACCTTGAGCGCGTGTATCGAGAAATTGCGCGGGGATTGCCCCGAGGTCCCGTATATTGTCTGCGGCGATTTTAATTGCGGACCGGGAGAATCGGCCTTGCTCGGCGCCTTGCCGGGAATTTGGGAGCGGTACGGCGACGACGGGGGGTCTTACTGGTATTCGGGTTCCTGGGAGCGAATCGATAATATCCTGTGGTCGGATACCCTCGAGTCTGGCCATGGCGATTCATCCGGCGGCGGATTATGGACGGTGTCGCGCTCGTTTCCCCTGAATGACCCTCCCTTGACCGACGCGGGATCGCGGCCGCGGCCCTATAGGATCGGGACCGACGGCGGTTATTCGGATCATTTGCCCCTTCTCGCGGAATTGACGCTCGATAAACGCCCGTAATGAATTGATTTTTTCGCCAAATCGGGGGAAAATCATTCCATGGAAAAATCAAATAAGCGTCGCGGACGCGGCGTTCTAATCGCCCTTGCCGTGGTTTTTTCCCTTATCGTGTTCGTCCCGCTCGGTTTCGTGGCCGTTTCGTTCATCGGGCGGTCGTCGCCGGTTTCGGCTATCCCCGAGGGGTTTTCCCTCGGCGTTCGGGTACCGCGCTTCAGCGAGACCCTTGAACGGTTGGCCGACCACGAAACCGTAGGCGAGATTCTCTCCGATCCGGCGTTCACCGCCGCGGTCCCTTTGGTGACGCTCTTGCGCGATTCGTCGTTCTTCGGAAAACGGGCCCTCCTCGGCGCCTTGAACGGCGAGCTCGCGGCGGGCCTCTACCCGGACGGGCATTGGGCCGTATCGTTCGACACGGGCCGTCTTTCCTCCTTCCTTTCGCTGCTTCCCTCGTTCATGGGGCGAGTAAACGTCCCGAATCTGTATTACGTGCAGGCGGGCAAGCTTTCCCGGTTTGAATACCGCGATCCTTCGGGCGCCGTCGTTTACGCGGTAGTACGCGGCAACCTCCTTATGGCGTCCGACTCCTCGGCCATGCTTGAGCTCATGATCGCCGGGCCGGCCGCGAATACCGCGTTGGTTACCCATCAGTTTTCAAAGCGAAGCTTCAACGCCGGCATTTTAGCGAATCCGGACTTTATCGCCGCCTCGTTGCCCGCGGAAGACCCGATACTCGGCCCCTTGGTCCGATCCCTCTCGTGGGACGGCTATTCCGAGGTAACGGTAAGCGTTCAGTGCGATCGGCTTGACCTGTCCGTGTCGGCCCGGGTAACGTCGGGCCTGCAGTCGGTAAGCGATTTGATGGCCAAGGATTCCGCGGTTCCCGCCCTGCTCTCGCGGCTTCCGGCGTCTACCCAGTACGAAACCCTGCTTTCCGCGGGGAATGTGAATTCCCTGCTCGCCGCGTATCGCGATTTGGATCCCCGTGCCGCCGCCAATCTCGAAAGCGCCGACCGTGCCTCGAGGCTCCTTTTCGGGATCGGCTTGAACGAGCTCCTTTTCGACTGGATAGGGCCCGATGTGGCGGTATTCGGTTTGGAAGGCAGGCCGAAACCGGTTTTCGCCCTCCAAATAGCCGACGAAGGGGCGCGCAAAAGGGCCTTTGACCGCCTTCTTTCCTCGGTGGCGGTAACGGGCGACGATTCCACCGTACTGGACGGGTATCGCATTTCTAGGCTGAAACTGCCCGACTTCCTTTCGGGCTTGCTCACGATGTTTTCCGTCCGTTTGCCTTCCCCGTATTGGATCGTGGATGACGGGTACTTTTTGGCCTCCGAATCGCCGGAAACCCTGCTCGCGGCGGTTTCGTCGCGGCGGAAGGGCGAAACCCTTGCCCGAAACGAAACCTGGCAAAACCTTGCCGGAAATGAGTCTTCCCGCGTTTCGGCGAGCCTTTTTTATACCCTTGACCGGTCGGTTCCGTTCTTCCTGAAAGGGACCGGCCCGGTTCAACGCGTGTTGGGCCTGTACGCGCAGGGCTGTCTCTCGGTCCGGTGGACTGCGGGGACCATAACCATGAATCTTTCGGCGGTACCCGGGACGGGCGGGGGACTCGCTCCCATACCCGGCTTTCCGCTGATTCCGGGCGCGGATAGGGGCGGAGAGCCCGTAGCCGGCTCGAACGACCGGGGTAACCCCGCGCCTCGGCCTTCCCTGGGGACCGCGGTGGGCGTTATCCGCTTCGCTAAGAAGGGCGGGCTTCGGATCGTCTGCGTGGAAGGCGGGTCCGCGTTGTCCGCGTACGACCCCGCGGCGGGATCGTGGTCGCGGTACGCGCCCGGCCGGCCCTTAACCTTTACCTTCGATCCCGAAACGGCGCCCGATACGCCGAACGATCCCTCGATTTGGGCAGTGACCGACGAGGGCGAGGTATCCTTGCTGGACGGAAACCTGAAACCGGTCGCCGGCTTTCCCGTGGTTACCGGAATTCGCCCTACGGCGAAACCCGCCGCGTTTAACGGAACCCTGTACTTGGCCGATCCCGATTCATCCCTGCGCGCCGTGAGTTCGGACGGAACGGTAACCGCCGTTTCCATGCCCTTCACCGATCCTATACGTTCCCCGCCATCGTTCCTTACCGACGGGAAAACGACGACGATGGCCATGTACCCAAAGAGTTTCTTTTCGCAAGTGTGGCTCACCGACGAAACGGGCGCGCCGAAAACGGGTTGGCCCCAAACCGTCACGGGCATTGCCTACGGGTCGCCGGTATTGTTCGGCTCGGTTTCAAAACCGCAGGTAGCCTTCATTACCCAGGCGGGCGATCTCTTCCTCTTCGACGGGGAGGGGGCGGTAAAGCCCAATTTCCCGGCGAGACTGGAAGGCGTCTTTTACGCCCAACCGGTGTGGGACGGCGCCTATCTGTGGTGCCTGTCCGCCGACGGCACCCTCTGGCGCGTGAGTCCCGAAGGCGAGGTCCTTTCCCAGTCCATTCCCGATTTCAAGGCGGAGGGGGCTCACCTGGTCTCCGCCGACGCGGACCGCGACGGAAGCCCCGAGATTTTCGTTACCGGCGACGGCAACGCGCTGTACGGCTATTCTGCCTCCTTCGGCCTGCTTGGCGGCTTTCCACTCGCCGCGTGGGGCGAGCCCTGGTTCGGCGATTTAAATGGCGACGGCGACATGGATTGCCTCGCGGTAACGATGGATAACACCATAGCGGGATGGCAATTCCGCAAGGAGCGGAAATAATGGGCGACGCACGGTTCTCTGTCGCGCGGGGCGCGGGCAAGGCCGCGATGGCGTCGCTGTACGCCGCCTGCCTCGCTGCCCTCTTGGGTTCTTGCGCTACCATGCAAGACGATCACCTGGTATCAATCGACGATCAAACCCTCGCGGATCGATTGTCCGCGGTAGAGGAAGACGCGGTTCGCGTTGACTCCCTGACGGGCAAGGAGAAGGCCTCCGCGATCGAGGCGGCCCGCGCGAAAATTGCCGCATTGGAAAAACTGAACGCGAGCGATACCGTTTTTCAATCCAGGCTATTGGCCTGGTCCGGCCGGCTGTACCTGAGCGCGGGAAAACGGAGCGACGCGGCGAAGCGCTACGACGCGGCAAAACGCCTTTTGCCCTCGGACGTACCGACGGCGATCCTGGGCGCCCGGCTCGCGAAAAACGACGACGCTGGCCTCGCTTCGCTTGAACAGGCGCTCCTGATCGAGCCTGGCGACCCCCGGCTTTCCGTCGAGCGCGCCTTATTCCTTTCAAGGCTCGGTAAATACGCGGATTCCGTCGCCGCCTTCGACGGCGCGTTAAGCCGGCTTCCTTCATTCTACCGGGAAACGTACCAATCCGTTCGCGATCGGGCCTGGGAACTTCGCGGCGCGCTCTCGGCCGAAGACGAAACCCTTTCCGCCATCCTCGCCTCGCCTTCCGTTTCGTGGCAGGATACGGTGACCTGGTGCCTCGCTAAAACTGCGTTCCTTAATTTTGAGACCGCGGGAAAACCGACGTCGGCGCAGAAGCTTTTCCCGAAACTGATAGCCTCCGGCTTAGTGCCTGCCCGGGAAAACGGCACGTTCCCCCTCCTTTCCGATTCGGTTAGCCGCGCCGAAACCGCCTGGTTCGTCTGGCATGGCATCGCGGAAAACCGCGCGGACAAATCGATCCTGAACAAATACTCAAAACGGTGGACCGGCGCGGCGGAAAGCGCCGCGCCCATACCCGATATTCCGATCGGTTCCCCCTTCTTCGATTCGGTCATGGGGTGCGTGGAATCCGAGATTATGGCCTTGCCAGACGGCAAGCATTTTCGCCCCCAAAACGCCGTGAGCGGGGCGGATCTCTCGAGGATTATGGGAAAAGCGGGGAATTAAAAAAAAACCGTACCGGTCATCCGGTACGGTTTTTTTGTGCCCCAACGCCGAGAGGCGCCTGAGCCTGGTTGGATCCGCTTACGCGTCTCCAACTTGGATTAAACGCTTACGCGTTTAGGCGTGGAGAATGACCGATGGTCATTCTCCACGCTTAATGCCGTTAGGCATTAAGCCTCTTTTCCAGGCCTTCCATTTCGGCCATGAGCTCTTTGGGGAGCTTGTCGCCGAACTTCGGGTAATGGTTCGCCCGAACGTCCGCGATTTCCTTCTTCCAGCCTTCCACGTCCACGGAGAGGAGTTCCTTTATGGTTTCGCTCTTTACGTCGAGGCCGGAGATATTGAGGGCGTCTGCCTTGGGCATCCAGCCGATCTGGGTCTTCACGGCGTTGTCCTTGCCGTCGCAGCGGTCGAAAATCCACGCGAGGACGCGGCTATTGTCGCCGTATCCGGGCCACATGAACTTGCCTTCGGCGTTCTTGCGGAACCAGTTCACGAAGAAGATCTTCGGGAGCTTGTCCTCGGTGCTCTTCTTGCCCACGTTGATCCAGTGCTGGAAGTACTCGCCCATGTTGTAGCCGCAGAAGGGGAGCATTGCGAAGGGATCGCGGCGGATGGTGCCGGCCTTGAGGTCAAGCGCGGCGGCGGTGATCTCGGAACCGACGATGGAGCCGAGGAACACGCCGTGGTTCCAGCTGGTGGCCTGATGGACCAGCGGGATGGTGGAGGGGCGGCGTCCGCCGAAGAGGATGGCGTCGATGGGCACGCCGGCCGGATCGTTCCATTCCTTCGCGATGGCGGGGCAGTGGTCCGCGTGGGCGGTAAAGCGGGCGTTCGGGTGGGCGGCGGGTTCCTGGGCCTTATTGGCCTTGTCCTGTACCCACTTGTTTCCCTTCCAGTCAACGAGAGGACCGGGGGCGTCGTAGCCGATCTGCTCCCACCAAATGTCTCCGTCCTCGGTGAGGGCGCAGTTGGTGAAGATGGTGTCCTTCTTGATGGAGTCCATGGCGCTCTTGTTGGACTGCTCGTTGGTGCCGGGGGCAACGCCGAAGAATCCCGCCTCGGGGTTGATCGCGTAGAGCCTTCCGTCCTTGCCGTACTTCATCCAGGCGATGTCGTCGCCGACGGTCTCAACCTTCCATCCGGGGATGGAGGGGATAAGCATGGCGAGGTTGGTCTTTCCGCAAGCGGAGGGGAAGGCGCCGGTAACGTACTTCACCTTGCCTTCGGGGTTGGTGAGCTTGAGGATGAGCATGTGCTCGGCGAGCCAGCCTTCTTCCTTCGCCTGCACGGAAGCGATGCGGAGCGCGAAGCACTTCTTGCCGAGGAGGGCGTTTCCGCCGTAGCCCGAGCCGTAGGACCAAATGGCGCGCTCTTCCGGGAAGTGGGAAATGTACTTGTTGTCGATGTCAGCGCAGGGCCACTGTCCCTTGTCGGTCTCGCCGGCGGCTAACGGTTTGCCCACGGAGTGGAGGCAGGGAACGTATTCGCCCGCGGTGCCGAGCACGTCGAGAACCTTGGTTCCCACGCGGGTCATGATGTCCATGTTGCACACGACGTATTCGGAGTCGGTAAGCTCGACGCCGATCTTGGCGATGTCGGAGCCCACGGGACCCATGGAGAAGGGGATCACGTACATGGTGCGTCCCTTCATGCAGCCCTTGTAAAGCCCCTTCATCGTGGCCTTGAGCTCGTTGGGATCGATCCAGTTGTTCGTGGGGCCGGCGGCCTCTTTGGTCTTGCTGGCGATGTAGGTGCGGTTCTCTACGCGCGCCACGTCGGAGGGCTGGGAGCGGAACAGCACGCTGTTCGGGCGCTTCTTGAGGGGGGTGGCGAGTCCGGAATCGATCATGATCTTCATGAGTCGATCGTACTCGGCTTGCGATCCGTCGCAGACGTAAACGTCTTTGGGTTCGCACATCTTCGCGACTTCTTCAACCCAGGCTTTCAGCTTGGGATGCTTGATGTCATTAATAGTCATACAAGGCTCCTTACATAGTTATAATCGCGGAGTTCTCGCTCCATATCGATAAAAACATAGCGGAAACCGGGCTTTTATTCAAGGGATGTAAGAGGGCGTTGACAATATTATGCGACGAGGTTAACGGCGATGCCGGTTTCTAGCGGAGCCGGCCGGTAGGGAAGGTTTTCCGCGGCCGCGGTGACGGTGCGGATTTGTTCCTGATATTGCTTGATGAGCGTGTCTATCTGGTCGTTGGTCAGCTTCGTCTCTCCCTGAACCTTCGGCATCACGTTCTTTTCCTTCATGCTTACCAGATGATCGATCAGGGTATTGAGAATTTTCAGGCGGTCAACGGAGATTCCCGATTGGCCCTTGGCGGCGGGAATGCCCGCGACGTATTGGAACTGGGAGTAGAGGTACTGGTGGGGATCTACGGGGATATAGGTCCGCCCTCCCGCCGACGCGGAAGGAACGGCGCTGTACGAAATGGTTTGCAGCGAGCCGATGTTCGACAACATACCGTCATCCTCCTTACCCACATTATCGGGTCGGGAGAAGGGCGGGTTGAGAAAAAAATCAATTGGCCTTTTGCCAGTCCTGTATTCTTGATTCCAGGGTGCCTGCGCCGGGTTTCGTTCCGGCTTTCTGCTCGGGCGCGCCGAGGGTTTCGGTGAGCCAGGGCATGAGTATCCCGCCTTTTAGGGCGTCCCAATCGTTCGGGAGTATTCGCGGCGCCATGAGCGATTCCAGGGCGGGAAGGTGGCCGAGCAGGTTCGGGTAGAAAAGGGGGAAGATTTTCTCGTTCACCGGGCGAAGCGACGAAAAGCCGTCGGCAATCCCAAAATTGCGGTCCATGAGCCCCAGATCCGCCTTTCGTTGGAGCATTGCCCTTTGGTTCTTTTCGCTGTAAAACCAAATGAGAAAGGCCTCCGCCGCCTCAAGCCGCTTTGCCTTTTTGCAAATGCCGAGATAGATCATCCCGTCGTCCACCGGGGTAAGCTCGTTTCGCGTGATCCACCGGAAATCTATTGACGCGACCTTGTCCGCCGGCAAAATCAAAAGGTCCCTGCTCGAAACGTACGAGAACATGCAGCGGCCGCTGGTCACTTGCCGGTATGGCGGGTCGTACAGGTTCTTGAATTGGTAATCGTCCTCGGCGCGCTGCGATCCGTTTATCGTTTCCGACCAGTCCCGCACGTAATGCATGGCCTCCGATAGGCCCTTCGCGTTCCAACTGAACAGTTTCCCGCCTTCCTCGTATTGCGCGCCGAACATGCGGGTCAGTATATAGAGAAACTCCGGGTTCCATCGCGGCGAAAAACCCATGCGGGTAACGGTTCCGTTCTTCTCGGCGTTGAATTCCCGGGATAATTCCTTGATCTTATCCAGGGAAATGAAAAAATTGTCCGTTACCTGGGCCTGTCGGTCTTTGGAAAAGATGACTGCGGGCAGGTTAAAGCTTACGGGCAATAGATACTGGCGCCCCTTCACGTTGCCCAGTTCAAGGAGCGGCCGATAGAATAGGCTTTGATTGATGCGGATCTCGTTAAAAAGGTAATCGAGGGGGATGAGTTTCGCGCGGGCCTTTTCGCCCTTGAGCCAGGGCCCGACGATCACGTCCGGGGGCGAGTCCGTATTGATCAACGCCTGGGCGGGGTTTTCTCGATACTCCACCACGGCCTTATACTGCGATTGGGACGCGTTGAATAGTTCTGCATAGGCGACGAATTCGCTGCGGTCGGTCCAGACGGTCATGAGTTCGGTTTTTTTGCCCCCGCAGGCGGAAAGGGCAAGCCCCGAAAGGCAGACGGCGAGCGCGCGAAGGGGAAAATGGCGATTCATGGCACCACTGTAGGGTTCCGGCCGGGGGTTGTCAATCCCGGCGCGATCCGGCACGGTGATTGCCAATTCGGGAATCTGTGGGGTATACTGAGCCGATATGATGATCCACGACCAAACCATCGTCGAGGCGATTGAAAAAGTCGCCGAACATTACAATTCGAATATTGCCACCCGCTTTCTGCGTCCCTCGCTCGCCGGAATCCTCTCTGATACCGATCTTGCCCGGCGAATCTCCGATATGACCGAGCACAGCGAGACCGTCGCCTCCCAAGGGGTGCATATCGACGAATTGTACTCGCAGATACACGCGATGGCCCGCTTTATATACCTGGTGCGGCTCGAGGTCCTGCCGAACCTGCGAAGCCTTTCCGGCGTTAGCCAGGGCAAGGCCACCGATTCGAATCACGTGTACCGCGAGATGGCCATGAACAACTTCGGCGCCAATTTGAAGATCCTGGCCGATTACGTGAACGAATTATACATGAAAACCGTGAATTTCGATAAATCCAAGGCCGGTACCGGGAAGCCCGTCTACCGGAGCATTCCGGGCCTCGAGGAAATCGGCCGGTACCTGGTTCAGCATTAAGGGCTCGCGAAGGCGACGCATCGGCGGGCGGCAGCGGTATCCCGGCGGCCCGCGCGCCTAAAAAAAAGGCAGTACGGACATCCCCGTACTGCCTTTTCGTTTATTTCGCCATGTCCGCCGCCACGGCGAAGATGGTCTCGAAAACCGTTTCGAGCTTATCCGTGTCGACCGAAGAGAAAGCCACGCGAAGATGGCCGGGATCGATGGCGATGGTGCCGATCCCGTGCTCGTGCAGGAGTTTGAGCCTCAGGTCCTCGGCCCCGATTCCCTTGCATTTCATGCTCATGAAGTAACCGGAATTGAAGGGAAGCGCCTCAAGGGCCGGGTGGTTTTTATGCGCGTCGATGAAGCGGCGCACCACGGCGTAGCGTTCGGAGAGCAGGGCCCGGTATTCGGCCTTGTCGATCTCGCTCTGGGGATCCTTCATCATCTTGAGGGCGATGGACTGGGAGGGGCTTGCCGCGCAGGAAACCGAGGAGCGAATGGCTCCCATCAGTTTCTTTACGAGGGCGTCGTACTGGGCTGCGTTCATGCCTTTCGAGCCGAAGGTGAGGAACCCCGTGCGAAGGCCCCACACGTAGTCTTCCTTGGTGGGCCCGTCGATTTTCACCGCGAGGATTTTGTCGTGGGCGCCGGCGAGCCAGGCGAAAAGCGATTCAGTTTCGATATCGCTCTCGTAGCCAAGCCCGAAATACGCGTCGTCGCACCAGACGAGCACGTCGGTCCCGGCCTTCGCGGTATCGATGAGTATCTTTACGATCTCGGCGGCCTCGGCTTTAGTCGGGGTATAGCCCGAGGGGTTTTGCGGAAAGTTGAGCAGGACCCGTACCGCGCTTGTTTTGGAACGCTCGGCGATCGCGGAGCGGAAGCCCTCGATATCGAAGCCGTTGCCCTTGAATACGGGATAGGTTTCCAGTATGGCGTTTCTGCGGGCTTCAACGATGAGTACGTAGTTGTCCCACGCGGGAGCTCCGGTGAGCAATACCGTGTCTTCGCCCAGGAAGAGGTCCGCGAGGTACGATATGCCCGCGGTGAGACCCGGAACGAGGACGGGAGTCGAGACCGGCGCATCTCCCAGGGTGGGATTCTTTCGGCGGATAGCCTCAAGCCAGAGTTTCCTCAGCTCTTCGTTGCCCGCCGTGGGAGCGTACCCTACCGCGTCGGCGGAAGACAGGGTAGGCAGATGCGTTTTCAGCGCTGAGAGCATGATGGGCGTGCCGCCGCTGACCGCCATGCCGATGGTGGCATTCGCGGTTTTGCCGTGGACTTTCGCCTCTCCGCTTTGGGCAATGATGCCCTTGGGAAAGTACATGCGTTCTCCCAGGTCTGATAGGAGCCTTCCGGCGACGGTGTTCGCCAGGATCACGTTGAGTTCCTCGGCGAGGGGATTGGTACGTTTTTTGTTAGCCATGGTATTAATCGTATACAATAGACTGAATCATGTTGTCAATGTCAGATAAGGCGTGTAGTATGAAAATACTACACAACGATGCGGAGCGACGGAAAATGACGGAAAACGCAACCAAATTCGCCCGAAGTCAGGCCATTATCGAATCCTGCCGGGCCGGCATGGCCGAACGGATCGTGGGCCAGGAAAGTCTCGTGACCGGAATGCTCATGGCGTGGATCGCGGGCGGGCACGTGCTCCTGGAAGGGGTTCCTGGCCTCGCGAAAACCCTGGCCGTTAAGACCTTCTCATCCCTTGCGGGCCTCGATTTTAAACGCATTCAGTTTACCCCCGATCTTTTGCCCGCCGATTTGGTGGGCACCCTGATTTTCGAGCAAGGCGCGGGCACCTTTTCCGTCCGCAAGGGGCCGGTGTTCGCGAACCTCGTCCTTGCAGACGAGATTAACCGCGCCCCGGCGAAAGTCCAGTCGGCCCTTTTAGAGGCCATGGCGGAGCGGCAGGTAACCATCGGCGAGGAAACCCATCCGTTGCCCGATCCCTTTTTCGTGCTCGCCACGCAGAATCCCATTGAGCAGGAGGGCACCTATACCCTGCCCGAGGCGGAACTCGACCGCTTTCTGCTCAAGCTGCAGGTCCCGTATCCCACACCCGAGGAAGAAACCGCCATCGTGCTTGCCGCCCCGGCCCACGAAGGCCCGTCCGTGACGGGACGCAAATCCGAGGCCCTGCGTGCGGGAAAACCGGTGATCGGTCCCGGCGACCTTTCGGTCCTGCGGGAAGACCTCGCCTCGGTTCGGTGCGACGGGGCTATCGTATCCTATATCGTCTCCCTGGTGGCGGCGACGCGACCGTCTCAAGAAGCCCGAAAGGACCGTCGGACGCGTGAGGACTACCTCAAATACATTTCTTTCGGTGCCTCCCCCCGCGCGAGCATCGCCCTTGGCCGCCTCGCCCGGGTAAACGCGTTGTTCGAGGGGCGAGATTACGTGCTTCCCTCCGACGTTAAGGCCGTCGCGCTCCCGGTGCTTCGCCACCGTTTGGTGCTTTCCTACGAGGCCGGCGCCGACGGCCTTTCGGCGGACGATATCATCGGCAAGATCCTATCCGTCGTTCCCCTGCCGTGAGGTCGATTCGATGAGCGCTTCCTCCATCGCAGAACGGGCGCGCCTTCTCAAGCTCGCCTCGCTGTCCCTTTCGGAGGGCATGAGAAGCGGCGGTTTCCGCTCTTGCTTTCGCGGCCAGGGCATGGAATTCGACGCGGTGCGTGCCTACGAGCGGGGCGACGATATACGGTCCATCGACTGGAACGTTACGGCACGGAGCGCACACCCCTACGTAAAGATGTTCCGGGAAGAGCGGGAGCTTACGGTTTTCCTCATTTTCGACGTATCGCTTTCCATGGACACCAACGGCGGAACGGTGACCAAGCGCGCCAAGGCGCTGGAAGCGGCGGCTCTGCTTGCCTTCGCGGCCGGACACAACGCGAGTCCCGTGGGCGCCGTTACCTTCGACCGGCAACTCATCTCGGTGTACAAGCCTTCCACGTCCCGAGACCAGATCCTTTCCATTCTCGTTTCGTTGGAGCATGACCGCCCCTCGGGGCCCGGTTCCGCCCTCTCCGGGGCCCTGGCGGGCGCGGCGAGGGTACTCCGCACCCGCTCTCTGGTGGTGGTGCTCTCGGATTTCAGGACGGCGGGATACGAAAAAAGCCTCGCGCTTCTGGCGCGCCGTCACGACGTGGTGGCCGCTCGCGTGGGTTCCCCCGCGGATTCCGCCTTACCCGTAGCGGGCCTCGTTCCCTTTCGGGACCCGGAAACGGGAATCGAGGGGCTTTTACCCACCGGCGCCGCCGCGTTCCGCGAATCCTGGGAGCGTGAACACCGGGAACACCTGGCCCGCTGGGAACAATCGTGCCTGCGTCGCGGCGCCACCCCCCTGCTTTTGTCGACCGAAACGGATTCGTTGCGCGAACTGAGCGCTTTTTTCGCGGGAGTCAGGCGATGAAACCCGCGGCCGTCATCGCGCTCATGCTCGTACTGCCCGGACTCGTCGCCGACGAAGGGCGCGCGTCCAATGGCGACGGATCGTTCGGTTCGGTTTCCCTCGTTCCCCGGGAAGTGTATATCGGCGATCAGGCCGTTCTTTCGTTTCCCTCGGCCAGCCTTGGCCGGGTACTCGCGCCCGGGGAGCGGGCGGAGCTCGCCCCTTCCGAGCTTCCCGAGCCGACCGCCTCCGCGACGGTGCTGTCGGTTATCCTTACCCGCGGGACCGAACCCGAAGACGAGGCGATCGCCCGTATTGCCTTTATCCCATGGAACGTCGGTCAGGTAAACCTCCCCCCGTTTTCCTGGAAATCGGTGACAGTCTCTCCGCCGGCGGTGACCATCGCGTCCATCGTGGAGCGAACGGGAACCATTTCCCTGGAACCGCCCCGACCGCCCCTGCTCGTGCCCGGAACGACCTGGTTGCTGTATGCCTTGGCCTTCGTCTCCGTGGTAACGGGTATCTCGCTTTGGCTCGCGATCCGCAAAATTCTGGCGCTATCCTCCGGTAATAAGGACGCTCGGCTCGCCTCCAGGCGGATTCGGTTCATTCGCGGCGAGCTTTCCCGCCTGGAACGGCGTATCCGTAAGATCGATAGCCAAGCCTGGTATGCCGAACTGTCCTCGGCGGTCAGGCGGTACCTGGCGCTTTTGGGTGGGGCAAGCGAGCGTCGGTTAGACGCTTTAACCCCGAGCGAGGCGGAAACGTTCCTCCGTGAAACCTTCGCGAGCGCCGAAATTCCGCGCGACGGCAGATTATGGCTGGAAACCTTCGATAGAATCCGTTTTAGCGGGGAACCCGCCGAAGATTCGCGGCGGGACCATATCGCGGCTTTACGCGATCTGGCGTTCGAGGCGGAACGCGCCGAGCGGGTAGGGCGGGAAGGGGAGTCACATGGGCGGCTTTGAACGACCGTTATTCCTTCTCCTGCTTTTGGCGCTTCCGCTGTATGCCGTTCTTTCCCGGTCCGGCATTATCGGTCGCTTCGTCTTTCCCCTGACCCTGTCGGACTGGAACGGGAGCGCGCCCAGGTGGACGCCGCCCCTTTTACGGTTCCTCTCCTTCGTCTCACGGCTTTTTCTCTCCCTGGCGTTCGTCATGGCCGTCGTGGGCGGCGCCGGCCCGGTCCGCTACCGGAGCGAGGCGCTCTACGGCTCGCGCGGCAATTCGGTGATTTTCGCGCTTGACGTAAGTCCGTCCATGGCCGCCCGGGATATGCGCGGCGAATCGCGCCTGGACGCGGCAAAGTCGTACATCCGTTCCTTCGCGCAAAAAAGGCCCGGCGATTCCTGCGGTCTCGTGGGTTTCGGTTCCGACGCCGCGCTATTGGTGCCTCCCACCAGGGACCTTCAATCTTTCTCCCGGCGCCTCGAATCCCTGCGAATCGGCGAATTCGGCGACGGAACGGCCTTGGGCCTTGGCTTGGGCGTCGCGGCCGCGCACTTGGCCGCGCGGACTTCCGACCGTTCCGTGGTGGTTTTGCTCACCGACGGCGAAAACAACGCGGGAGCGATCAATCCGCGTTCCGCCGCCTCCGTTTTCCGGGACCGTAACATCGCCCTTTACGTGGTGGGCATCGGTTCCCGCGGCGAGGTGCCCGTGGACTACGTCGATCCTTCCACCGGCACCGCCTATTCCGGGTTTCTCGATTCTGGTTTCGACGAATCCTCCCTGAGGGATATCGCCTTCCGCTCGGGCGGGCAATACGTATCTGCCGCGAACGCGCCCGATCTGGCCGACGCGTTCACGGCTATCGGCGCCTCCATTCCTTCTTCCCCGATCTCCTGGACCCGAACGGTGGAGGAGCCGCTTGAAACCGGCTTTATCGCTGCGGCCGCGATCCTCGCCGCCCTGGCTTGGGCCGTTCGCAGGCTATTCATGGGGGCGATCGTATGAACGGCATATTCGCGCGTCCCCATTTACTTATCTGTATCCTGGCGATCCTGCCCGCGTACGGGTATTATCTCTTTCGGCTTTCCGGACTCGGCTCGGGACTCGCACGCCTTACCGGGGAAGATCCCGCCCGTTTGATTACGCCCCTTCGTCGGCGGGCCGCCTATTTCGCCGCCGCCTGGCTTTGCCTTTCGCTCGCCCTCGCCGGTCCACGGTTCGGGACGCATCAGGTCCCGGTTCGCCAGGAAGGCGCCTCGGTCATGATGGTAATGGATATTTCCCGGAGCATGACCGTATCGGACGTATTGCCCGACCGGCTTTCATTCGCGGCCCAGTACGCCTCATTGCTGGCGGATAGGCTCGGTCCGGTTTCCTGCGGAATTACCCTGGCCAAGGGCAGCGGCGTCCTCGCCGTTCCCTTAACCCGTGACCGGCAAGCCGTCGGCGACTTGCTCGACAGCCTTTCTCCCTCCCTCCTTACCGGCGCCGGCTCATCGCTTGCCGCCGGGGTGCGCGTCGCGGCCCAATCCTTTCCCGAATCGGACGCGGCGGCCCGAAAGATCCTGCTCTTTACCGATGGCGACGAGACCGCCGGTTCTTTGGCGGAGGCAGCGCGCGAGATTGGCCGTTCCGGCATTACCTTGATCGCCGTGGGGGTCGGCACTGCCGCCGGGGCGACGATGGACGTGGATCCCGATCCCGATCCCGAGCGTGTGGACATTCGTACGACGTCCCTTCGGGAGGATTCCCTCCGGGCGGCGGCCGAGGCGGCGGGAGGGCGGAGCGTATACGTGAACGCCTCCGATCCCGGTTCGGCGCTCCGCGTTATGGAGCTCCTCGGTTCGTCGGGCCCTTCCGGGCCGGAATTGCGCTATACCAGCGAAC
Organism: Spirochaetota bacterium; assembly: GCA_023443865.1. Lineage (GTDB taxonomy): Bacteria > Spirochaetota > Spirochaetia > Treponematales > Treponemataceae > Teretinema. The sequence continues at coordinate 47,890 of JAEZST010000018.1, forward strand.
CCGTGGACCGTTACGGGGAATTCGTGTTTGCCGCGCTCGCGTTTTTCGGCGCGGCGCTCTTGAACGGAGGCGCGTCATGGCGAAAAAAGCAGCGATAGGCGGCTTTCGGGCAATCGTGGCCCTTCTGTGCCTCTCATCCGTCTTGACCGGCTGCGGAACGCCCCTCAAGAAGGCAAGGCTAGCGGAGGTCGCGGACATTCTCGCCGGGGTTATCGCCTGGGCCCGCCAGGATTTTCCGGCGTCGACGACGCACTTCCTCGATTCCCTGACCCGGTCGGAAACCGAACCCGATTCGTCCTTTTCGGATTATGCCCTTTACGGGCTCGGTTCAACGTATTTGGCCGGCGACGAGCGCGAGGCGGCAGGTGACCGGTTCGACTCGATCGGTCCCGACGCGCCGGTCGAGATAATCGCCTCCGTATGGTATCAGCGCGGGATAATCGCGTACCGCGACGGCGATTACGACGCGGCCGCCAAGGCCTTTCGGCGGTCTATCGAAACCGGCGGCGCCGCCCCCGACGCGCGGGTTAATATGGAGTTGAGCCTCCGTTCCCGGGACGAATCGCGATCGCGTTCCTCCGCCGGACCAACGGCGGTCAGGACCGAGCCCGCTACCGATCCGGCCGCGAATTCCATATTTAATCTTATTAGAAAGAAGGAACAGGACCGATGGAAAAACCAGGAAAGCGACAGCGCGGAAAGCACTCGGGTGGACTATTGAGGGCCCGTGCCCCGAGTCTCGCGGCCTTCCTCCTTTTTCTCGCTTCGCCCCTCGCGGCCATATCGGTGAGCGTGGAGGTTTCCGGATCGGTTATCGAAGTGGGGTCCGAGGTGACCGTTCTCGTAACGGCTTACGGGGCGACGCTCGGCGAGACTTCCCTGGATTACGGGACCTTACCCGCGGGGTTCGAGCTTTCCGGCGGAAAAAAGGAAGCGGCCCGCCTGGCGCCCCCGGAGCGGAATAACGGCGAAGCGATGCCTTCGGTGGTATTCACCGTCACCTTTCGCGCGGTCACGCCCGGCGTATGGGATATTGGCCCCTTCGTGCTTAGGGCCGGAAACGAAGGCTTTAACGGCGGGACGGTCAACCTTACCGTTCCCGGAACCGTGACGGGAATAGACGGGGGACAGGAACTTCGCTGGGCCATGCAAGGCGACGGCGTTCCGCGCGCGGGATCCGGGCGAACCATCGCCTTGATGGGGCCAAAAATCGCCCTCTCCGCCGATATCCTCTGCCCGGCCCCCGAGAACGCGCTTTTGGAGCCGATGGAAGCCCCCGCCGGGGGCGGCGCGGGTACGGAGGGCGGTTTGGTTACCCTTGCGTCCTATCGATGGACGCCGCTTGTTGCGGGCGACGTGGCGCTCCCCTCAGCCCAGGTTTCCGGCCTTCCCGGGGGAATGAGCCTTTTCAGCGTTCCCGCCTCCGTCACGGTGTATCCTGCCGTGGCCCAGGACGGGGCGAAGTCCGTTTTGCCGGGCCTGGCCAAGGCCTTTAGCGCAAGCGGTCCTTCACGGTCTGCCCAAGCCGTATCCGACACGGCGCATGATACGGCGTTGCTTGTGGAACGGCTTGCCCGCTTGCGATCCGAAGAATACCGATCCCTCTTCCCCGGTAAAACCCGGGCGGAACGGCTTACCCTGGAACGGGATTCCGGTCTCGGGGAAACGCTCCCCGTTCCTCCCGCCGCCTGGAAACTCCCGGCGGTTCTCGGATCCGCGATCTTCCTCGCCCTGGCCCTATTCTTCTCCCTGCTATCGTCCAAAATCCCCCTTTTCGGCGGGGCGGGCCTCGCCGCGGGCTTTCTTGCCATCGCTCTCGCCTTTTTTGCGGTTTCGCTGTATATTCGCGATACCCATCCCGCCGGCGTTGCCGAGGGAGGACCGCTTTATAACGTGCCCGAATACGGTTCCCGTACCCTGGAAAGCATACCGGACGGTACTGCCCTCTTCGGCTTGCGGGAAGCGGGGGACTGGGCATACGTCGAAGGCGTTGACGGCGCGAGGGGATGGATTCCGCGGGAGCGTTTCCGTCCGTATAGCGGTCCGACGGATAGTACGGAGTAACGGATATGAATTTTGGCGATATTCTCGATCAGTGGGACGCGTCTACGGCGAAACCGTACGGGAAAAAGAGAATGAAGGAAGGGGAAAGGACCGCGCCCGAAACCCCGAAAGCGACGGTTGAGGCGCCCCGCGCGAATCCCATAGACGTGTGGTTGCGTCGCAACGGGGTTGAGGATAAGGACACGGGCCTGGACGGAACCGGCGAGATTGAAAGCCCGTCCGCGCGGCGCCGGCGACTGCACGCGATGAAACCGGAGGCGACCATCAACCTGCACGGGCTTACCCGGGAAGAGGGTTGGGCCCGGCTCGAATCGTTCTTCGCCGACTGCATGCGCCGAAAACTATCGAAAATCCTGATTATCCACGGTAAGGGTACCCATTCGGAAGACGATCCCGTTCTCAAGGGCATGGTTCGCCTTTTTTTGGAGCGTAATCCCCATGCCGGGGAATCCGGGCATCCGGATCAAGCCGAGGGGGGAAGCGGCTCTACGTGGGTTTTATTGAAATGAGCGCTTGTAACCCCGGCCGTTTATGAGTACCTTAGTAAGGTAATCCAGATACGAGGTTGATTGCAATGTCCGATTATTATGAGACCCTGGGCGTTTCGCGCGACGCGGGGCAAGACCAAATAAAGAAAGCGTACCGCGAGCTCGCGTTCAAGTATCATCCGGACAGGAATTCGGGCGACGCCGCCGCCGAAGAAAGATTCAAGCGTATCAATGAAGCCTATTCTGTGCTTGGGGATCCGGCAAAAAAATCGCGATACGACATGGGCGGTTACGCCGATACGGCCTCGCAATGGGCCGGCGCAGGCCAGGGGCAAAACCCCTTCGGCCAACAGGGCAGCGACCCCCGCTGGACGGGGCAGTATACGTGGAACTGGTACGGGCCGTTCGGCAGTTCCGGTTCCTGGGGCGAGAGGCCGACGTACCGCCCGTACACGAAGCAGGAAATTTACGAAATGCTCGTTCGCGGCGTCGCAACCACGGTTTTGGGAGTTCTGCTATTTCGGTTCTCGCTGTGGTTCGGTATTTTCGGGCTTTTAATATGCGTTGGCTCGATCGGCAGGGGTCTCATGAACACCCTGCGCGCGATCAGACTCTTGTTTTCGATGAAGGAATAAAGGGTTTTTATTTCTCGCGGTAAATGATACGGCCGCGGTTCAGGTCGTAGGGAGATAGGGCGACTTTTACGCTGTCGCCGGGAACGATACGGATATAGTGCTTGCGCATTTTTCCTGAAAGGTGGGCGAGAATTACGTGTCCATTTTTCAATTCTACCCGGAACATAGTATTAGGAAGGGACTCTTTTACGATACCTTCCACTTCAATAGCTTCTTCTTTCGCCACAATGCCTCCAAAAAAATGCCGAGAAATCTTTCAAATTCGTTTGATTTTTACAGATTTCGTTCGTATAATTCTATGGTCTATCTATATATTTGTCAACTGGAGTACTTTGTATGGAAAAAGAATTCATCGACCAGATGAAAACCGCCCTTTACGCCCTGAAACAAGAAATTATCGATACCTTAATATCAAATAACGAAGACTTTCGCGCGATTGTGGAAGGAATAGACCCCAAGGACTTTGCCGATATAGCTTCCGACGATATGGACCGAAAAATGCTCGAAACCATCGGGACCAAGGATATAAAGCGCATGAGATTGATCGATTCGGCCATTAGCAGGATAGAGCAGGGCAAGTACGGCCTTTGCATGAAATGCGGTAAACGCATCCCGAAGGAACGGCTCGAGGCGATTCCGTACGCGCTGATGTGTATCGAGTGCCAAAGCGCCGACGAGCGGCGTAACCGATAATCCGGCGGGCGTCGAAACGAAAAAGGGAACGGCTTATGCCCGTTCCCTTTATCTTTTTTAAAGCGACTCGGGAACCCATCCCCCGGAATCAAGGAACCAAAGTTGGGTAAAGCCCGCCTCCCTTGCGGCGCGATAGGCGCGGTCATAGGCCGAGGTTAGGTCCTTGGCCGCGTGGGCGTCGGAATTGACGGTTAACCGCGCCCCGTGTTTGGACAGGATGGAAAGAAATTCGGCGGAAGGGTAGAGATCGTCCATGGCTCCCCTGCTAATCGCGCCGGTGTTGATTTCCACGATCTTTCCCGCGCGCGCGATGGCCTTCGCGGTCGTTTCCAGTTCCCTCCGGTACCACGGGGCCGATTCGTCGAAAAAGCCCAACGCGCCGTTCCTCTTCCTGATTATGTCGGCATGTCCCACGATGTCGAATCGGCAATAACCGACCATATCGCGCATCAGGCTCCAATACGCGCGCACGGCCCGTTTGCCGTCGCCTCCGAAGGCCGCGTCCAGGGTCGCCGCGACGGTTTCCGTCGGTCCGTCCACCGACCACGGTTCGGCTATCTCGCCGGGATAGTCGGCGCCCACGTAATGAATAGAGCCGATGAGGTAATCGATCTTAAAGCGGGCGTAAAGACCCTTATCCGGCGCGCTCACGCCGGGAAGATAGTCCGCCTCAAAGCCGCAGCGAATTCTGAGCTTTCCTGCGAACCGGCGTTCCAGTTCCCGGATCTCGGCCACGTAGGCCTCATAGTCTCCGGGACTCAGGTGCCATTCGGTGGCGAAGGGCCAGGCGGCGTGGGCCGAATAACCCAAGTCGGTCATTCCCGAGGCGAGCGCCGCCTCCGCCAGTCGGGAAGGCGAATCGCCTCCGTCGCAACGGGTCGTATGGGCGTGATAGGTGGCGAGCCTCATGACGGTGCGCCTCCCCCGCCGTATTGGGCCTTTAGCGTTGCCTTGAGTTCGGCGAAGGCCTCGCTCATGCGTTTGAACCGCTCCGCGAACCCGTGCGTATTGGTATTGTCGGGGGCGCACTCGATCTCTTTCGCCGCGGCGGCCAAACGGTTCGCCGTGATATTGAGGGCGCTTCCCTTGATCAGGTGGGCGGTACGGCGTCCGCTCCCGAAATCCCCCCCGGCCAGGGCCTCGCGCAAGGTTTTCATATGCCGGGTCGTCTGGTCCAGGAAGCCTTCCACCAGGCTTGCCGCGATGGCTTCATCGTCGCCCATGATCTCGAGATAGGCCTTCGCGTCGAATATCTCGGCGGACGCCGGCTCGTTCGGCGGCGTGTCCTTGTCTTTGGGTCGTTCCGGCATGGCTCCTCCCGCGGGTTCGCGCTTTTTCGCCTTTGGCACGAAGGTCTCGACGATCCGGTACACGTCGTTTCGCTTATACGGTTTTGGCAATATCTCGTTCATGCCGTAGGAAACGCAATTATCGCGCTCGTTTTCCTGGGCGCTGGCGGTACAGGCTATGATCGGTTGCGGGTATTCGTTTTTCCGTATCCACGCGGCGGCTTCGTACCCGTTCATGCGGGGCATTTGAATGTCCATAAAAACGATATCCACGGCGTTGGCGCGTATCAGTTCCGTTGCCTGTTTCCCGTCTTCCGCCAAGAGTACCGAGGCCCCCGCCTTCTCGAGGAATATTTTCAGCAGCTTGCTGTTGACCGGGTGATCCTCGGCTACCAGCACCGTAATGCCGGTTAGGTCCGCGACCCGCGCCGAATCGTCCGGCTGTTGGTCGGGTTCGAAGGCCGCCTTCGGTTTCGGCGCGCCATGACCCGCCGGGACGGTTTGCGCGTTCTCGTCGATTTCCTGCAATTCCCCGATTTCCTCTACCACCTCGAGGTCGATGGAGGACTGCCAGTGTTCGCGCAGCAGCTCCACGAGCCGGCGCTGCTTCACCGGCTTGTAAAGATATCCGTTGAACCATTCAAGCAGCTTCATTTTCGCGTCGGCGCCGAAACTGCCTTCCGGTACCATCAGATAAAGCTGGGCCTGATTGATCTCCCTGTTCGCGTTAATCTCCGCCGCGAGCCGCCAACCGTCCATCTCGGGCATGATCATATCGATCAGGACGATGTCGAACGGCAGCTGCGCGTGGGAAGCCGAACGGAGCTTTCGCAGGGCGAGGGAACCCGAGGTGGCCCGTTGTACGTTTTCGTACCCCAGGGACGCAAGCATTTTTCCCAGTATATCGAGGGTCTTTTCGTTATCGTCCACGAGGAGGAACCTCGTTGCGGGATCGAGCTCCAGTGGTTCCGTGACCGGCTGATCTTTCGAGGCCGAAATGGGCAGATCGAACCAGAAAACCGAGCCGCCGCCGGGATTGTCCTTCACGCCGATCTCTCCGTCCATTAAACGCACGAGGTTTTTGGAGATGGCCAACCCGAGCCCGGTGCCTCCGTATTTGCGGGTAGTCGAGGTGTCCGCCTGCACGAACTGGGTGAAAAGCTTAGTCTTCACGTCGTCCGGAATGCCGATCCCCGAGTCGCGAATTTCGAAGTGCACCCAGGAATTTTCCCCGTTGCGCGGGGAAATCTTGTCGCCGGTTTTCCACTCCGCCGATACGGTTATGGAGCCCGTCGAGGTGAATTTGACCGCGTTTTTCACGAGATTCAGCAAAATCTGCTGTATGCGGCCGGGGTCTCCCTGGACGCGAAGCGGCAGCTCGGGATCGACGGTAATGCATATCTCCAGTCCCTTTTTGTGGGCTTCCATGGAGATCAGGTCCACCGTCCGCTCAACCACGTCGGCGAAATCGAAATCGATGAACTCTATCTTCAGCTGCCCCGCCTCAACCTTGGAGAAATCGAGAATGTCGTTGATAAGGGTGAGCATGACGTCCGCGCTGAAACGGACTTGTCGGGAATACTCCGTCTGTTCCTCGTCCAGCTTGGTGTCGCCCAATAGCTCCATCATGCCGATTATGGTCTGTATGGGGGTGCGAATTTCGTGGCTGATGTTCGCGAGGAACTGGCTGCGGGATAGGCTCGCCTCTTCGGCGTTCTTTTTGGCGAGCATCAGGTGGCGTTCCTTGATCTTCTGCCCCGTCACGTCCTGGATCAGCGCAAAACGGTTGCCGTCGCCCTGTCGGCTCACGAACATGCGGTGCCAGCGGCGGTCTTCCCGCGGGCCGCTCGGGAATTCGATCTCAAAGTGCGGGGTCCCGTTCTCGAATAGGTATTTAAGCCTGATTCTCGTCTCGGGCGATACCCGTTTCAGGATTACGGTTCGGATATCGCAGGAGCCCTGTCCGCCCGCCCTAATTTCGGGGAACAGCTCTTCCGCCGGCGGCGTCCAGGACAGGAGCTTTCCGTTTGTCCCGAAGACCAGGGCGGGTATTCCCGAGGTTTCCAGGTATTTGCCGATCAGGGCGCTTTGGCCGCTCATGCTCACAGGTTGGCCTGTAAAACCTCGATGGCTTTCTTCAATATCGCATCGGGTTTTAGCGGTTTGATCATATAACTCTTGACCCCGGCCGAGAGCACCTTAAGTACCGCCTCGCGCTGGCTTATCGCCGAAAGCACGATAATCGGCGTCGCTATCCCGTTGTGCCGCATGTTTTGGAGTACCTCGAAACCGTTCATGCCGGGCATCATCAGGTCAAGGAACACGAGGTCGTATTTCCCCGACAGGCCCGCCGGCACGAAGGCCTCCCCGGACTCGAATTGGTCCACGTTCGCCCGTATCGTTTGGAAGGTTTTGCCGAGAACCGTCCGGATCACGATATCGTCGTCTACCACGGCGATGCGGATTTCCCGCGCGCTGGCCTTCAGCGATTCCAGCTCGCTTTTAAACCGCATTTGAAGCGAGGAAGAGTCCTCCTCGCGGGTTTTATCCACCGAGAGGATGCGCTCCGATATGACGGTGGAAGAATCGTCCGTGGGGTTCACGTCCTTCAGGAGGGAATCTATGGCCTTCGATAGGTCCGTCACGATCTGGATATCCGCGTATTCCTTGCTACCGTTGATAAAGTCGCGAACGAAGGGATCGAGCGTAAGGATCTTGATGTTTCGGTTTCTCACGCCCTGATCGTAGAGGATGCTGTTCATCAGGTGTTCCAGGTTCGGCGCGTCGATAAAGGAAAGGGAGAGGTCCGTCATCATCATGAGGATCTTCGGGAGCGTCAGGCCGTACAGATCGATCAATTCCTTGATGCGATATTTTAAAAGGTCTATTTTTTCCCGGTTCAAGCCCTGCGCCAGCTCTATGAAGATGATATTGTCGTTGACCCTGGCCTCGAGGATGCACGGGGTATTGTCGATGTCGAACTCGACGCCGAGGATGGGCGATACCATAGAAAAAAGCTGGTCGATCCGCAGGGGCTTCGGGATGATTTTACGCACGCCGTATTCCGCGAGCCGGGAAATGTCCTTTTTTTCTATCTTCTGGGCAAGGAGGATTACCGGGATATCCTTGGCGTTCGGATCGGTCCGTTTAGACTCCAGAATATCGAAAAGGAAACCCTTCGCCGAAAGGAAGTCGATTATTATCAGTTCGGGCACCATGGACCGCATTTTGGAGATGCTGTCGAGCATTCCCACCCCGATGGAAAGGGCCACGTGCCTGGATTCGAATTTGGAACGTATGTAATCCCTGAATATGTTCGAGTCGTCTATTAACAATACTTGTTTCATCGATTAGTATTATACTAGCGCCTTCAGGATGTTTAAAGAGGAACTTATATGAAAAGTGCGTACGTGTTTTTGGCCGAAGGATTCGAGGACGTCGAGGCGATCACCCCGATCGATTATCTCCGTCGCGCGGGGCTGCGCGTGGTGGTCGTGGGCGTAACGGGCAAGAAGGTAAAGTCCGGGCACGAGCTTACCGTGGAAGCCGACGCCACGGTCGAGGAGGTCCTGCTTTTGCCCCTGCCCGATTTGGTCGTTTTGCCCGGCGGGGGACAGGGAAGCAAGCACCTTTCTGAGTCTTTAGGGGTACGTACGATCGTCGAGGGAATGATGCACGCGGGAAAGCTCGTGGGCGCCATTTGCGCGGCTCCCGCGGTCGTCCTCGGGGGCTGGAGCCTGCTGGTCGGCCGAAAGTGGACCTGTTACCCCGGCTCTGGCGACAGCCTTCGGCCCGCGCCACTCGAAGACCGGGTGGTGGTCGACGGAAACCTGATCACGTCGCGGGCGGCCGGAACGGCGGAAGAGTTCGCCCTGGTGCTGGTCGCGCATACGGCGGGCGAGTCGATCGCCAATAAGCTGAGAATCGGGTTGCTTGCCCGTTAGCCGATAGCGGGCCTCGCGGGCGGGGGGATGTCGCTGCCGGGAACGCCGAGAACCGCGGCGGCGAAGGCGTTCGCCGTTTCCAGCATGGGGCCCGCCTCCCCTCCGGCGAGCCATCGATTCAGGAAGGCCCCCGCGAAACAGTCCCCCGCGGCGGTATCGTCCAACGGGGCTTCAACCGCCGTCGCCGAGGGCGCGTCGATCATCTCTCCGTCAATCCATGCCTGGGCTCCCGCCGCTCCCCGTTTCCGCACGATGCAGGTTTTCCGTGACCCGTTTTCCGTATACGACGCAAAAAGCGTACCTTCGCATCCCGTAGGGGCGATGGCTTTCGAAAACTCGTGGGATTCGTCCTCGTTCATGAAAAGCACGCACCGGTTGTTTCGAAGGATAGAATCGACCAGGCCGGCCCGGCTTCGGGCGATATCCGCGGACGCGATATCGATGGAGAGGGGCACGTTCAGCGACCGGCACAGATTCGCGATCCTGTCGGTCAGTTCCGCGTTGCGCAAGACCTGTCCGTCCAGGTGCACGATCTTGGCGTCGGCGATCAGGACGGGGTCGATTTGCTCCGGCCTGAGGGTGGGCGCGGCACCGGGGGCGCAGGCGACGGCCTTGATGCCGCCGGGCATGCGGATGACCAGGCAGCGGCCGGTCGCGACGGCGCGGCGCTCCAAAAAGGCGCGGATGCCGAACGCCGCGAGGTCCCGCTCGAAAATCCGCGCCCACCGGTCGCTTTCGCGGTCTTCGGTCCCCGTGCAGCCGACGAAGGCGCACGAGGAGCCCAGGGCCGCGGCGGCCTTAAGCGCGTTGGAGGCGCCCCCCCCGGAAACCGGAACGGGGCGCGTAACCGCGAGGAGCAGTTCGTCCATCCTCTCGGGAGCGACGTGCGCGGCGGCGTTGGGATATAACCCCAACGCCGGGGAGATTTCATCGTCGGTAAAACAGAAGATATCTACCAGCGCGTTGCCGATCCCGAGGATATCCATGGATCATTTCGCTCCGGGTATCTTGACGATTATCTTCGCGAGATCCGGGTTTTTCTCAAGGTCCCGTACCAGCCCTTCCGCGCGGCCCTTGTTCACGTAATTCGGCGACTGGAAGGAATAGGTAAATTTCGTGTGGACGTCGTAGGTTCCCTTCATGAGCGCGTACGCGTCCTCGGTCATGACGAGCTCCTCGTCGGTGGGTATGATGAAGATCTTGATGGGCGAATCGTCGGCGCTGATGCAGGTTTCGGCGTTTCGGGTACGGGCGATCGCGTTTTTGGCGGGATCCATCTTTATGCCCAGGTGTTCCAGGCCGGAGCAGACCGCCTCGCGCACGCCCGCGTGGAACTCTCCCACGCCGGCGGTGAAGACGAGGGCGTCGGGCTTCTCGCCCATCGCCGCGATGTAAGAACCGATATACTTGCGCAGCCGATAGGTTTCGAGCTTGAAGGCGAGCTCGGCGCGCTTATCGCCCTCGGCCATCGCCTTGGAGATATCCCGTCGGTCTGCGTATTTCCCGGAAACCCCGAGAAGTCCCGATTTCTTGTTCAGCGCGTTGTCGATGTCCTGCACGGACATTCCCGTTTTCCGCATCATGTAGAAGGCGAGGGCGGGGTCGCAATCGCCGGAGCGGGTGCCCATGACCAACCCTTCCAGGGGCGTAATGCCCATGGTCGTATCGAAGCCCTTGCCGTTCTTCACGCAGCACATGGAGGCGCCGTTGCCGATGTGGGCGATGATGACGTTGGTGTCTTCGGGTTTCTTTCCCAGCACGACGGAAGCGCGCTTGGCGGTATAGAGGAAGCTGGTGCCGTGAAAACCGTAGCGGCGGACGGCGTAGTCGGTGTACCATTCGTAGGGCACGGCGTACATGAAGCTGGTGTCGGGCATGGTTTGATGCCACGCGGTGTCCATGACGGCGCAATGGGGCACGTCGGGGAGCACCTTTTGCGCGGCCTCGATTCCCATGATATTGGCGGGGTTGTGAAGGGGCCCGAGGTCCTGGACGGAACGGAAGGTTTCGAGAACCTCGGGGGTGACGATCACGGACTTCGTGAACTTGTCGCCGCCGTGCAGGACCCGGTGGCCGACCGCCTTGATTACGCTCATGTCGGAAATGACGCCGACCTCGGGATCGGTGAGGGTGCGGATGATCAGCTCAACCGCGATAGTGTGGTTCGGGCACTCGTGGTTCGTTTTCACCTCGCCCTTGCCCTTGGCGATATGGGTTATGGACCCGCCTTCCTGGGTAACGCGCTCTACGACGCCGGAAGCGATGACATCCTGATTGTCCCAATCGAAAACCTGATACTTTGCGGAGGAGCTTCCGCAATTTAGCGTGAGAATGACCATTCGATATCTCCTTGAAACTGGTGAGAGAGAAACTGTGAGTATGTAACAAGTATATGGCGAATATGGTATACTTTTCAAGCGACCCGGATACGCGCGCCGGGCGACGGGAGTGATTATGAGCGAAAAAAAGAAAGACTGGTTCGAAAACGAAACCTTTTGGGCGCAATATTCGCCCGTGCTTTTCGACGCCCAACGGTGGGCGGAGGCCCCGACCGTCGCGGAAGGGGTCCTGCGCATTATCGGCGCGAGTCAGGAAAGCGGGCGCGAGCGCTCCTCCCCCGCCATTCTGGACGCCGGCTGCGGACCGGGGCGGATCGCCGTGGAGCTTGCCGCGCGGGGCGCGAGGGTGACCGGCGTGGACCTGATCCGGCCCTTCCTGAACGCCGCCCTCGAAAGCGCCCAGGACGAGGGCGTAACGCTCGACCTGGAGCAGGCCGACCTGCGCACGTTCTCCCGGCCCGGGGCCTTCGACGCCGCGGTAAGCCTGTACACGAGCTTTGGATATTGCGACACCATCGAGGAAGACCTGCAGATACTGAAAAACATCGCCGCATCCCTGAAAGGTTCCGGATGGTTCATATTGGAAATGACGGGCCGGGAGATCGCCGTACGGGACTTTACCGAAGGGGAATGGTTCGAGCGGGGCGGCTTTACGGTCCTGACCGAGTTTTCGGTAGTGGGCGCCTGGGAGGGCTTACGCTCGCGCTGGATGCTGATCGACGAAAACGGCAGAAAGATCGACCACGTGTTCGTGCAGCGCCTGTACTCCGCCGTGGAACTCAAGCGGCTCATGCTCGCCTCGGGTTTTTCCTCGGTGGAAATATACGGCGATTTCGATTTCTCCCCGTATAACGAGAAGGCCCGGACCATGGTTCTGGTGGCCCGAAAGTAAAAAATCGGCCCGGGATTATTGCAAACCCGCGGGCGGAGGCGTATGCTCAAATCGTGTTCAGTAACCGCTTTTTTGCCCAGTTCGCGCCGCGATACCCTTCCGGGCCCCGCATACCCCTGGAGCCCGGACGCTTTATCGATCGGCAGCGCGTAAGCGCCCTTCTAACCTTCGACGCGATCAGCGTCGCGGGAGGCGTCTACAACCTGTACCGCGCCGTCGCGCATTCGCATTCCCATTCGCTCCTTTTCCAGCTGTTATTCCTCGCTATCCTCGCGCTCGCCAATGCCGTATACCGCATAACCCGAAATTATCGGCTAACGCGTTTTCCGCTCGTCGCGGCCATGGGCATTATGCTCTTGTCCGTCGTGATCGACACCGGCGACCTTACCGGTTTCGGCCTTTTGTTCGCGCTGCCGCTGTTTCCCCTCATGTACTTTCTCGTCGGCGTGGGCTGGGGTACGGCGCTTGTCCTCTTCAGCGCCGCGGGCATGACCGTCCGGCTCCTCCTGTACGGGGCCTCCTCTGAGACGATCGCGTTGATCGTCTACTCCGCGTTTACGGTATTTCTGGTCAATTTTCGCATTGAGGCCCTGACCTCACGGCTCGGCCGGCTTGCGGAGATCGACCTGGAAACGGGTTTGCCCCTGCAGTTCCGCTTTGAGTCCTGGCTTCGCGCCCGGCTTTCCCGGCCTTCGTCTACGGGGCTGGAAGAAGGCTTCGCGGTAGTGGGCTTTCGCATACTCAATTATAACCGCATTTACGCGATGGAAGACCCGGTCCTTTGCGAGAAAGCCATGCGCGAGGTGGGCCTCCGCGTTCAAGACTGGCGAAACCACGTGGAAACGGCGAGCCGATGGCAAAGTTCCGTCTTTCTCGCGGCCCTGGATACCAACGACTTCCTCGACATCGACTCCTCCTGCCGCGAGCTGCTCGCTTCCCTCTCCAGGCCAATCGCCGTAGACGGGCGGGCCGTGGTACTTCTCTGTTCCGTGGCGATCACCCGTTTTCCCGACGATACCGATTCGGCCGAGAATCTGATCGGAAACGTGCTTGCCACCTTGGACCGCAACGCGACCATGCCCGACGAGCTTATCTTCTTCGACCGAACCAAGCACGACGCGGACCGGCATCGGTACCGATTGTTCGAGCGGTTGGTGAAAGGCGATTTTTCTGAGGGTTTTTCCGTGCAGTACCAGCCCAAGGTCCGGCTTTCGGACGGTTCCTGTTCCGGGGCGGAGGCGCTCATGCGCTGGAACCACCCGGAATACGGGTACGTATCTCCCGCCGAGTTTATCGCGCTTGCCGAGGAGATCGGAAGCATCCGCAGGCTGACCCGTACCATGATCCGCCTCGTGTTTAAGGACCTCTCAAGCCAAGCGTTCGTCGCCGCGGCCGGTAACGCCCCCGCCTTGATCGCCGTAAATCTCTCGATTCAGGACCTGAAGGACCAAGAGCTCCTGACCTTTATCAACAGGGAGATTCGCGATACGGGGATTTCCCCCGCCCAAATCGAATTCGAGATAACCGAGGGTTCCTTAATCGACGATAATCCGTGGATACGGATCAACATGGAAAACCTACTCGTATTGGGGTTCCGTCTGGCCATTGACGATTTCGGAACGGGCTATTCCAGCCTGAGCTACCTGCACCGGCTGAAGGTGCACGACCTGAAAATTGACCAAAGTTTCGTGCGGGCCCTTGAAGAGGGCAAAGAGGGATACGAGAAATCGCCGGTTATCGACGCGATTATCTCCATGGGCAAGGCCTTGGGCCTCGTGATTACCGCCGAGGGCGTGGAAACCCCGTATCAGGCCCAGTACCTCGCCGAGCGCGGCTGCGACCTGGCTCAGGGATGGCTCTACAGCAAAAGCCTGCCGTTCGCGGATTTCGCCGATTACCTTAAGGCGCATCGCCCGCGATAATTTCGCCGTATCGATACCGGGCCTCGCCCGCCGCCTCCGGAAAAAAAGCCCCCGGACGGCATGACCGCCCGGGGGCCTTTGTTTATTCGTTACTTTATCAGAATGAACTCGACCCTACGGTTTTTCCACCAGTTTTCCTGGTCGCTCCGCTGGGCTACCGGCCGGGTACCGCCCATGCCTACCGTGGTAAGCCGTCCCGAGTCTACCCCGTTTCTGATAAGGAAGTCCCGCACCGCGTCGGCGCGCTTCAGGGAAAGGGGAATGAGTTCCGTGTCCTCTTCCTTTTGCGTTCCGGTCACGTTGTTGGCGTGTCCCTCGATCTGGATTTTGTAGTCCTTGAACTTGTTCAGGATTTCCGCGATGCGGCGAAGCACCTGCACGTTCTTGTCCACCACTCCCGAATCCAGCCCGTTAAAGTCCGCGGCGTCCTTTCGGAAGATAATGGAAGGCACCGCGATTTTCAGCCGGTCCCCGTCCCTGATCACGAGCACGTCCACGGGAATGTATCCCTTGACTACCGAGGTTTGCCCCACGTCGTCGCGGACGGTAAAGGTGAACGGATAGTCGGTCGCGGCCTGCACCAATTCGCCCTTGGCCGAGCGTCCGTCCCAGATTATCTGGTCGGTGATGGTTCCGGAGCCGCCCGTTTTCCAGAAGACGTTGCCGCTGGTTCCCTCGGGCTCGCGAATCTCGAAGGACCAGTCCGTGAACGGGGAGGCGGAACGGGCGGAAAGCGCGATGGTCAGTTCGTCCTCGATTCCGTCGTTGTCGGGGCTGAAGTATTTCGGGCTCAGCCGTACGCCCAGTTCCGGCGCGACGGCGTTGGAAAGGAACACCGGGGTCGAAACGGTTACCTGGTCGCCCTTAACGTAGGCGAGTTTCAGTTCTGCGGAATACTTCCCCTGCGCCTTAGAGCCCGTGGCGGTTTTGCCGTCCCAGTTTACCGAGGCGGGCAGGGCTGCGCTGTCGGCCGAGCTCCAGGCCTTCACCGCCGAGGCGGAACCTTCCGGCTTTATGGAGAGCGACCACGATTCAAGCCCTTCGGTCACGCTGGTGACGATGCTGAATTGCTGGGTGTCCTTAATGCCGTCGCCGTTGGGCGAGAACGCCGCGAGGCTGGCGGTAAGGTACGCCTTGGGCGTGCGGGAATCGACGGATATTCCGGTAAGCTGCTGGGACACGCGGTTTCCGGCCTTGTCCTCGCTCGCGACCGTGAGGGCGTACGCGCCGTCCGCTACCTTGTTGCCCGAATCGTCGGTGGCGTCCCAGGCGAAGCTTTCCGCGTTACCGTTCCAGCGGAGCTGTCGGACCGCGCCCTTGCCGGGTTGCGCGACGGAGAGTGTCCACAGGTCTTCCTTCGAGGACCGGAGCGTTATGGGCAGGTCGTCCCTGCGTCCGTCGCCGTTGGGCGAGAATACCAGATAGGGCGCCGAAATTTCGATGGTCGGGTAGACCGTGTCGATCTCGAAGTCAGGGGCCTGGGAACGCGAGGTTTGCTGGTTCACCAGGGTTACCTCCAACGCCGCCCGGTAGGTGCCGTCGGGTATCCTGGTACCGGTGGCGGCTCCGGCCGCGGGGTCGCCCGTGCCGTTCCAGGTTATGGTGGCGGGAACCTTCCCCGTGCCGTTCCAGGTACGCATCACGGCGCCGGAAACGTCGCTCACCGTCAGCTTCCAGGCGGATACCGCGGTGGCCGCTTTCAGGATGGGCGTGAAGGTAATGGTATCCTTAACGCCGTCTCCGTTGGGCGAGAAAGCCGTCAGGTTTTCCTGAAGGATCAGGTCGGCCTTTTCGGTATTCAGTTCCACCATGGCCACGGCCGAGGCGCCCGAATTGCCCGCCTTGTCGAGGCTCTTTACTACGTACCCGTAGCGGCCGTCGCCGGCGAGCTTGCCCGAATCGTCGCGGCCGTCCCAGGTAACCGAGGTGTCGGGCGCCTGACCGAATTGCCAGGTCCGCACGGCCTTACCCGCGGGCGTTCCCGACGCGTCCAGGGCGTAGATTTCTCCCGTCCAGGAGGGTTCGTTCGAGCCGGACTGGGTAAAGGTAACCGTGTCCAGCTTTCCGTCGCCGACGGGCGAGAAGATGGGGCCGGAAGCGATGGCGCTCGCCTCGGGAGGCGTTACGTCCAGGGTGAAGAAGGGCGATTTTGCCACCGGGGCGAAACCGTTGATGTACGTAGCCGAAATGATAGCCTGATAGTCGCCTTCCCGGGCGCGGTTGCCCGAGTCGTCAAGCCCGTCGAAAGGCATCGCCTTGGGGCTGCCCGTGCCGGACCAGCGCCGGATCGCCGTACCGTCTCGTCCTGCCACCGTTACGTTCCAGCCGATCAGGCCGGTCGTCACGGGTACGCTGGGGGTCAGGGTCACGGTGTCCTTGACCTTATCGCCGTTCGGGGAGAAGGCGTTTATGTCGATGCTCACGTTGATGGAGGGCTTTTCCGTATCGAGGATAATATTGTCGATTTTCGCCTCGGCGGTATTGCCCGCGCGGTCCGTGGCGGTAACCCGATAGGCGTACACGCCGTCGGCTACGAGGGCCCCGGTGTCGTTCTTGCCGTTCCAGGTGAAATTTGACAGGGCGGAAGACTTGGTTTCCTCGGTCCTCATGACCGCGCCGGCGGCGTTGGTTATCACGCCCGTCCACAGGTCTTCGCTTGAAGAGGTTTGCGCGACGGTGAAGCTGTCCTTGTTGCCGTCTCCGTCGGGGCTGAAAATCATTGCGTTTGCGCCGGAAGGCGGCGTGACGGTTACCGTGGGCGCCGTTTTGTCCAGGTAGACGGTGAATTTCTCGGTGGAGCCCCGGTTCCCGTTGTCGTCTTCGGCGTTAACCGAGAAGAGATAGGCGCCGTCGGGGGCAACCTCGCCGGAATCCATTATTCCGTCCCAGCGAAGGGATTCCGGAAGGGCGATTCCTTCCTTCTTTTTTTTCAGCAACGTCCAGAAGGATTTCAGGTCCTGCATTTCGGGGCGGGCTTCCTTGTTGGCGATCGTGCGGACCACGTTGCCGGAGGCGTCCTCTACCACGAAGGACCAGGCGAGCACGTACCGGGAATCCTCGATCTTTACGGGGAACTCCAGAACGTCCTGAACGCCGTCGTTATTGGGAGATATATACACGGGTTCGGGATAGGTTACCGTTATGGCAGGAGGGGTATTGTCGATTACCCCGAGCTTTACGTTAACGCCGGCACCTACCGCCCACACGTCTCCGGGAAGGGGTTTCGCGCCCACCGAGGGCGTCATTTCGCTTTGTCCCCAGCCGTTTCTGGCCAGGAAGGAGTCTTCCTGCGGGGAATTGAGCTTAAGCTTTACGCCGACGCCCACGGAGGGGAGGTAGGACTGTGCCGATTTCAGGGTCTCGACCAGGTTAAAATTCCATCCAGCCCGAATCGTCAAAACGTCTTTAACCACCGCCTCAAGGCCGGTATCGAACACGAGATTCTGGAAGGTGGGCGCCGAAAGGTCGGCGGTCATGCCGAGTTTTACCGCGGCGGAGTCGATCATGGTGCCCGCGATACCGACCCGCGGGGTTATCATGGAAGGATAGCCGCTGGCGGTGCCCCCGTTGATTCCTTCGGTTCCCGGCGCGAAGGGCATGCCGAGACCGGTGAACGCGGCGCCGAACCGGGCGTTTTTCAGGAAGCCCAGGTCTCCGCGGAGATACAGGAGCCCTAAGTCGCCCGCGACGCCCCAACCGGTGCCCGCCGACGCGGCAAGCCCCGCGCCCACGTACAGCCGGTCGGTCAGATCCTTGGAGGCGCTGAAGCGTGCCGAACCCGACGTTCCCAGGGGAACGGCGTCAAAGGGCGACGTAAGGAAGCCGAGGCTCGCCCCGAGAACGGTCCAGCGGGTAGGGTAAATGCCCCCAAGGGTGAGCGCGTGCCCCAATCCCGATTCGTCCCCGGTGCCCGCCAGGGCCGCATAGGAGGCGTCCAACGTAATGCGCTGCTCACCGGCGGCCAGGGCGGGGTTCGCCGAAAGCTCTCCGGGCAAGGTAGCGCCGAAGGGTCCGCCGGCGACGCTTGCCGTTCCGGCGAGCATGTCCGGCGAAAGCAACGTCGTCGCGTTTTCTCCTCCGGCCGGCGGATTATAGGCTACAACGATTCCCGCGCACAGGAAGAGCGCGGTGAAAAGTACGGGCATTCGGACGTTCATGATGTCCTCCTTAAACGTCGCCGACCGAAGTCGGCTCATTGGCGTAGTGCCTTGGATTCTTTTGTGATAGCACTCGTTTCATGTCTTAAAACAGAGAGCGACGGGCTTTGTTACTTCACTAATTTTCATTGTTCAGTGTAACAAATACCGGAGGAAGCGTCAAAAACATTTCTTATATACGACAATGCCGATGGGTTTTAGGGCTTTTTTGGACGGTTAAACGTTGACAGGGGGGCATATCAACCGGTAAACTTTCAATATAATCTCATTCCGGAGGCATTCATGCCAAATATGAAGCGTATCCTCATAGTCGGAGGCGGCTATGCGGGTGTCAGCGTCGCGAAAACCCTTGAAAAGAAATATCGAAAGAACAAAGATCGGGAAATCGTTCTCGTAGATAAAAACCCCTTCCATACCCTGATGACCGAGCTTCATGAAGTGGCCGGCATGAGAACCGAGCCCGAATCGGTACAGGTTTCTTTCCGGAAGATTTTCGGGGGAACCAAGGTTCGCGTCGTGGTAGATACCGTCAAGTCCATCGATTTCGACGCGAAAAAAGCGGTTCTTACCGCTTCCGAGATCGAATACGATCAGATTGTGATCGGCACGGGCGCCCAACCGGACTTTTTCGGCATGGATAGCGTGCGGGACAACTCCCTTACCCTGTGGTCGTTTGACGACGCCATGCGAATTCGACGTCACCTGGAGAACACCTGGGCGCGCGCCGCCGCCGAACCGGACCCCGTCAAGCGGAAAAAACTCCTCACGTTCGTCGTTGCCGGCGCCGGCTTTACGGGCATAGAAATGGTGGGCGAGCTCCTGGAACTCCGCGATACCATGTGCGAGCGCTACCATATTCCCAAGAGCGAGGTGCGTACCCTCGTGATCGAGGCCATGCCCGACATTCTCGCCATGCTCGCCGAACCCCAGCGCCTCAAGGCCAAGAAATACCTGGCGAAGAAAAACTGCGAAATCATGCTCGGCGCCCCCATCGTCGCGGCCGAGCCCGGGGTGGTTAAACTCAAGGACGGTTCCGTCGTCGAGGCCGAAACCTTTATCTGGACCTGCGGCGTTTCCGGCTGCAGTTTCGCCGGCGCCCTCGGTTTCGAGGCCAAGCGGAACCGCGTGCTCGCCAACGAGCAGCTCAAGGCCCCCGGAAAGGACGGCGTGTGGATCGGCGGCGACAACCTCTGGTTCATCGAGAACGAGAAGCCCCTGCCCCAGATCGTGGAAACCGCGCATCAGACCGGCGAATTGATCGCCCATAACATTATCGCCACCCTCGACGGCGGCGAGCTAAAGTCCTTTAAGTCGAATTACCACGGTTTCATGGTTTCCATCGGCGGCAAATACGGCGTTGCCGACGCCGGCGGAATCAAGACCAGCGGCTTTTTCGCCATGGCGATGAAGCACATGATCAACATGTATTACCTATTCACCATAGCCGGCATTAACCAGGTGTGGGAATATTTTAAGCATGAATTCCTGGACATTCACGAGCGCCGCTCCGTTATCGGCGGCATGATCGAGCACAAAACCCGCGGTTACTGGCTCCTTCCCATTCGACTTTGGCTCGGCTTCAGCTGGATAATGGAAGCGGTGAACAAGATCGGCGAAGGCTGGCTCCGGTTCGATTTGGGCTCCAAATCCGGGTGGATGTTCTCGCCCGACGTACAGCAGGCGACGCTCGCGGTCGTAGACGCCGTGTCCGAGGCTTCGGAAGAGGCGGGCGACTACGTCGATTCGGCGCCCGCGGCGGTAGACGCGGTTACCCAGGCTTCCGAGGAAGTGGTTGAAACCGTGTCCCAGGTCGCCCAAAACGCGGCAGAGGCTGCCCAGCGCGCCCTTGGCCCCTACCTGGACCTTACCAAGAGCATATTTTCCATAAACGGCAAGGTCGCGACCTGGTTCCGCACTACCTTCATGGACGGCATTTTCGCGAACATACCGTTCGAGATTTTCCAGTCCATGGTCGTGGGTACCGAGCTTTTGATCGGTCTCGCCCTCTTCGGGGGCGCCTTCACCTGGATCGCCGCCGTGGTCAGTATCGGCATGTGCCTTATCTTTACCCTTTCGGGCATGTTCGCCTGGGACCAACTGTGGTTCGTGTTCGCCGCCGTGCTGTGCATGGGCGGCGCCGGACGCGTGCTGGGCCTGGATTACTGGATCGTGCGTTTCGCGAAGAAGCTCTGGAACGGCTTTGGCTGGGTGCGCCGCAACCATCTGTACCTGGACGAACCGTCGAAGTGAATTCAGATTTCCTAGAACAGGAACTCGCCGAAGTCCGCAAGGTGATAGACGAAGCCCTGCGGACCGGAAGGGGCGCCGCGAACGCGAAAATTACCGCGTCGGTCGGCGCCCTCTTTCATGCCGGCGGAAAATTCCTGCGCCCCCGAATCCTTCTCCTTTCCGCCATGACGGGCAAGTACGCGCCCGAGCGCATCAGGCCCCTGGCCGCCGCGGTAGAGCTTTTGCACACCGCCACGCTTATCCATGACGACGTGATCGACGACTCTCCCTCGCGCCGGGGCCTCCCCGCGGTTCACGTGGTTACCGGCCAGAAAGACGCCGTGCTGGCGGGGGACTGGCTCTTTTCCCGGTGTTTTTTGCTGGCCGCCGAGCGGTCCAGTCCGGAGAATGCCCGGAACCTGGCGCGCGCCATCGATATTATCGTAAGCGCGGAAATGCGACAGGATGCCGGGCGCTGGGTCTTTACGCCGAGCGTTCGCGATTGCCTTCGGAAAATCGGCGGAAAAACCGCCACCCTGTTTGCCCTGGCGGCCCGCGCGGGCGCCGTGGAGGCGAAGGCCCCCGAACGGATCGTTTCCGCGGTATCGAGGGCAGCGTGGGCAGCGGGAATAGCTTTCCAAATACAGGATGACATTCTCGACTGGACCGGTAACGAGACTGAAACCGGTAAAACCGTGAGGAACGATCTTGCGGAAGGGTTTTGCACCCTACCGCTTGCCTTGGCCCTCCGGGAAGCCCCCGAAGCCCTGGCCCCGCTTCTCACGCCCGAGGCGATCGGTTCCGGCGCCGGCTCGGAAATCGCCAAGATCGTGGCCGCGACGGGCTCTATCGAAGAGGCCGCGGCGCGCGCGAAGGCTTATCGTGACCGTTCCTTGACCGATCTCGCCCGGATTCCCGCCTCCTATGCCCGAGATGAGCTGGAGCGGGTTTTTACGTCGTTTATCGGTCGGTCAAAATAGTAATAAGATCTTTTTTATCGATAAAAAAATATCTTAAAAACGATGATTTCGATATTTTCTTACCTATATAATGCGATTTTGATTCTCTTGACGTTGAGGTATTCCTAAGGCTAGTATCTCCCCTATGAGTATCAAAACCTTCAAGGGCGGCGTGCATCCGCCCGAGCGTAAAGAACTGACGGAGGAGCGAGCCGTCGAGTCCTGCTTTCCTTCGACAAAGACCGTTTGGATACCGGTGACTCAGGGCGGCGCCCCGAACAAGCCGTTGGTTCAGGTCGGCGACGCGGTCGCGAAAGGCCAAAAGATCGCCGAATCCGACGCGTTCATGTCGGCTCCGGTGCACGCCTCGGTTGCGGGTACCGTGAAGAAAATCGAAACCCATTTGGTTACCGGTAACGCGGACGTTCCGTGTATCGCGATCGAGGCGGACGGTTCCGACAGGACCGATTATATGGGCGCGCTTGATCCCTTTACCTGTACCCGCGAGGAAGCCCTTGCCCGGGTAAGGAATGCCGGTCTGGTCGGTATGGGCGGCGCGGCCTTTCCCGCCCACGTGAAGCTTAACCCGCCCAAGGGCGCGAAAATCGACTATTTGATCGCCAACGGCGCGGAATGCGAGCCTTACCTCACCATAGACGCGCGAACCATGCGCGATCAGGCTTCCAAAGTCGTGGACGGCGTCGCCATAGCCATGCATATAACCGGGGCTCCCGAAGGGGTTATCGCCCTTGAGGATAACAAGGCAGACCTGGTTCCCATCCTCGAGAAGGCTATCGCCGCGCAGAGAGCGTACCCCGTCGGCGCGGGCGCCCATAAAATCCGGGTGCAGCTGCTCAAGACCAAGTACCCCCAGGGCGGCGAGAAAATGCTTATTGAGGCCGTTACGGGCCGTCAGGTTCCTTCCGGAGGCCTTCCCTCCGCGGCGGGGTGCGCCGTGGCGAACGTGGGAACCCTGAAGGCCCTTTCCGAGGCGTTCCGCGAGGGAAAACCCCTGATCGAGCGGGGCCTGACCATTTCGGGAGGCGCCTGCCTGACCCCGAAGAACGTTTCCGTGCCCATCGGGACCCTCGTGGGCGACCTTATTCCCGAAGTCGTGACCTTGAAGCCCGGAACGGTGAAAATCATTTCCGGCGGGCCCATGATGGGGTTTGCCATGAAGAGCGCGAGTTTCCCCGTTCAGAAGAATACCTCCGGCGTGCTTTTCATCACCGAGAAGGAAACGACCCTTCTCGAGGAAACCCCGTGCATCGGTTGCGGCCGCTGTATGCAGGTTTGCAGCTGCCGCCTTTCCCCTGTGCTCATTATCAGGGCCCTGAAGGCGGATAACCTTGAGGAAGCGAAACGGTGCGGATTGATGGATTGCGTGGAATGCGGAACCTGCGCCTACGTATGCCCCGCCCGAATCAAGTTGGTACAGCGGTTCCGGATCGGCAAGGCCCAGGTCCGCGCGGAAACGCAAAAGCAGGCAGCCAAAGCCGCCGCGAAAGAAGCGGCCAAAGGGAAATAAGAATGGCAGAATCCGACAGAAACGAAATTTACCTCTCTTCGAGCCCGCACTACTCGGTTCCGCTGACCACCAGTCACGTGATGTTCGCGGTAGTAACGGCGCTCTTGCCCATCGCCGCCTTCGGCGTGTGGCTTTACGGCATTCCCGCCCTGGTGACCATCGTGGTATCCGTGGCGTGCACCGTCGGCTTTGAGGCGGGCTTTCGGGCCCTTACCAAGCAGGATATCCGGGTCGGCGACTATTCGGCGGTGATTACCGGTCTCCTCCTCGCCCTCGTGCTGCCCCCCTCGACGCCGGTATGGATGACCGTGCTCGGCGCGTTCTTCTCAATCGTGATCGCCAAGGAATTCTTCGGCGGTCTCGGGGCGAACGTGTTCAATCCCGCGCTCTCTGGCCGCGCGTTCCTCCTCGTGAGCTTCGCGACCAGCCTGACCAAGTGGACGAAGCCCTTCACCGGGTTGGACGCGGTATCCGCCGCGACGACCCTCTCCTACGTGAAGCCCGGCGAGAACCCCGTGCTCGACGCGGGCGCGATCGCCGCCAAGCTCGGCTTAACCTCCGCCCCCGACGTGTACCTCAAGCTCTTCTTGGGCCAGCGCGCGGGCTCCATCGGGGAATCGCCCGTCTTCCTCATCCTCATCGCCTTCGTCCTGCTCGTCGCGGCGAAAGTGATCGACTGGCGGGCCCCGGTTTCGATGATGGCCACGGCCGTGGCCGTTTCCTGGATAGCGGGAATAGACCCCCTGATCAGCCTTCTTTCCGGCGGTCTCGTTTTCGGCGCCGTGTTCATGGCCACCGATTACGCCACGAGCCCCGTAACCCCGATGGGTCGGATCATCTTCGGCATTGGCTGCGGCCTTATCACGGGCCTTATCCGCGTGGCCGGCGGCTACCCGGAAGGCGTCATGTTCAGTATCCTCATCATGAACTCGGTCGTGCCCTTCCTGAACCGGATCATCGTGAAAAAGTACGGATGGGTAAAGCCGGCGAAACCCGCTAAGGCCGCCGCCGCGGGCGCGGCCCAGGGGGGCGCCAAATGAAAACCATGTTCAAGCTTTCCTTTTCCCTCGCCGCGTACGCCGTGGTAGCCTGCGTGGGCCTCGCGTTCGTGTACCAGGCGACCTCGCCGCTTATTGCCGCCGCCGCGGAACGCGAAACCCAGGCCGCCCTCAAGGTGGTTTTTCCCGAGGCCTCGTCCTTTGAGGCCGTGGGCGAAAAGCTGGATTCCGGCGCGAAAAACGTGACCTTCGACAAGGCCTATCTCGCGAAATCGGATTCGCTCACCATCGGCATGGTCATTCAGGTGACCGGCCCGACCTACGGGAGTTCCACCGTCGTCGTGGGCGTGGGTTCCGACGGAAAGCTGAAGCCCCTCCGGTTCCTCGCCAACTCCGATACCCCGGGTCTCGGCACCAAAACCGCAAAGTCGCCCTTCATCGACCAGTTCACGGCCAAGCCGGCCACGGACGCGTTCAAGGTCGGCCAGGACGTTGTCGCCATTTCCGGCGCAACCATCTCCTCCAAGGCGGTCGCGAACCTCGTGAAGCTCGCCGCGACGAAGGCCGACGCCTTCCTCGCCGCCCGGTAATATAAGGAGACCGTCATGAAAAACTACGGAAAACTGTTCACGAACGGCCTCGTCCGCGAGAACCCGCTTCTCGCGCTGATGATCGGGCTTTGTTCGTCCCTCGCGGTCACCACCACGGTGGCCAACGGAATCGGCATGGGCATCGCGATGACCTTCGTGCTCCTCATGAGCGAGATCATTATCAGCCTGTTCCGCAAGCTCATCCCCGATTCGATCCGCATACCGGTGTTCATCATCGTCATCGCCTCGTTCACCACGATCGTGGACCTGTCGATGCAGGCGTTTACCCCGGAACTGTCGAAGTCCATGGGCGTATTCATTCCCCTCATCGTCGTTAACTGCATCATCATGGGCCGCGTGGAGTCTTTCGCCTCCAAGCGATCCGTGGACGAGGTGGTGTTCGATTCCCTCGGCATGGGGCTCGGCTATACCTGGGTCCTCGTGGGCATCTCGCTGGTGCGGGAACTGATCGGCGCGGGTACCGTGCTCGGGCTCCGCGTGATCCCCGAGGCGTATACCGTCGGCTTCTTCGCCCAATCCCCGGGCGGCTTCTTCGTGTTCGGCATGTTCATCGCGCTGAATCTCCTGTTTACCCGAATGCTTGAGAATAAACGCGCGGGCCATAAAGCCGACGATAAGTCGGCGCAGTTTCAAGGAGCGGCCAAATGAACCCGTACCTGAGCATATTCCTCTCGGCCATGCTCATTCAGAACGTCGTGCTCATGCGCTTCCTCGCGCTGTGCCCGTTCATCGGCATGTCCACCGACGTGAAAAAATCCACGGGCATGGGCATCGCGGTCCTCTTCGTGACCGTTCTCGCCACCGCGGTGACGTATCCGCTGTATAACTTCGTCCTCGTTCCCCTGCACCTCGAGTTCATGAAGATCCTGACATTTATCCTGGTCATCGCGAGTCTCGTGCAGCTGGTGGAATTCTACCTGAAGAAGTCGGCCCCGGCGCTGTACGGTTCCATGGGCGTGTACCTCGCTCTGATCACCACGAACTGCGCTATCCTCGCGGTTACCTTCGACGTGATCGTGAAGGGCTACAGCTTTACCGAATCGATCGTATACGCCACCGGCGCCGCGGCGGGCTTTATCGTGTCGCTCCTCCTCCTCGCGGGCATTCGCGAGCGGATCAAGATCGCCCCGATTCCCTCGTTCCTGAAGGGAACACCGATTCTCTTCATCGCGGCCGCCCTGCTTTCCATGGCCTTCGGCGGTTTCTCCGGCCTGATTAAATAAGGAGCTGATGAGATGAACGTAATCGTGACAACCCTTGTCGTATCCCTGGTTCTTTCGGCCCTGCTCGGCTTTTTGCTCGGTTTTTTCAAGAAGGTTTTCCACGTCGAGGTGGACCCGACCGAGTCTGCGGTGCGGGCCGCGCTGCCGGGCGCCAACTGCGGCGCCTGCGGCTATCCGGGCTGCGACGGGCTCGCGGCGGCCATCGTTCGCGGCGACGCCCCGGTAAACGCCTGCCCGGTGGGGGGCGCATCGTGCGCGGCCGAAGTTGGCCGCATTATGGGCGTGGAAGGTTCGGCGGAAAAGAATGTCGCCATGCTCCTGTGCCAGGGATCGACCGAATTCTGCAAGCCCAAGGCCGAGTACGTAGGCGTTAAGACCTGCCGGGCGGCGAAGCTCTCGGTCAACGGGACGAAGCTTTGCGACTACGCCTGTATGGGCTTCGGGGACTGCGAGGCCGCGTGCCCCTTCGACGCGATTCACGTCGGTGCCGACGGGCTGCCCCGCGTGGACTATGCCAAGTGCACGGGATGCGGCATCTGCGTGGCCGAGTGCCCGCAGCGAACGCTGACCCTGACTCCCTTCGAGAGAAAGGGCGCGATCGCCCTTTGTTCCAACCGCAACCCGCGGAAGGCCCAGGTAATCAAGGACTGCAAGATCGGCTGCATCAAGTGCATGAAGTGCGAGAAGGTCTGCCCGAAAAGCGCCATCAAGGTGACCGACGGCATACCGGTCGTGGATTACGCCCTGTGCGATTCCTGCGGCGAATGCGTGAAAGCCTGTCCCACCCACGTGCTTGCCCTTATTGAAGAGAAGGTCGCCCTCGTGCGATAATCGGACCCATGTCCGATACCAAAGATACCGCCCCGGCGGGGGGCAAAAAGCTCTCCGCCGTCGTGGCGATCATCGGCCGGCCCTCGGCCGGCAAGTCCACCTTCCTGAATACCGCCTGCGGCGAGAAGGTTTCCATCGTTTCGCCCGTGCCCCAGACCACGCGGAACGCCATTCGCGGCATCGTGAACGGCAGCCGCGGCCAGCTCGTCTTCGTGGACACGCCCGGCTATCACGAGTCCGACAAGAAATTCAACCAGCTCCTTCGGGGCATCGCCCATGACCGACTGCCCGAGGCTGACGCGATACTCTACCTGATCGACGCCGCGCGGGAGCCGGGACGGGAAGAGGAACTTATCGCCGCCATGCTCGCACGCGCCAGCGCGCGGGTCGTCGTGGGGATCAACAAGACCGACCTGGCCTCGGCGAAGGCGGCTCCCGTCCGCGCCTTTCTCGCCCAACATCTTCCCGATATTCCCGAAGACCGAATTTTCGAGATCTCGGCCGAGAAGGACACCAATATCGACCCCCTTCTCGTGCGGCTATTCGACCTGGCTCCCGAGGGCGACATCCTGTATCCCGAGGAATTCTACACCGACCAGGACGTCGACTTCCGAATCGCGGAGATAATCCGGGAAAAGGCCATGCTCAATACCCGGGAGGAGATTCCCCACGCGATTTACGTTGAGATCGCGGACCTGGAAATGCGGCGAAACGGCAAGGAGCTTTGGGTGCGGTCGTTCCTCGTGGTGGAGCGCGAAAGCCAAAAGTCCATGGTGATCGGGAAGGGGGCCTCGATGATCAAGAAGATCCGAACCGAGGCCCAAAAGGAACTTAATCAGATTTTCCCCTATCACATACAGCTTGACCTGCAGGTGAAGGTAAACAAAAACTGGCGGCAAAAGGACCCGATTATCGGCAGGCTTACGAAGCGGTAGCCTGAGCGTGACCTAGTCACGGTGCGGGATCGGGCGCTTCGGTATACTTTCACGTATCATGACGCCCCTCACGCCACGCTTTTACGACGGCCTTTGGAAATGGCTTTCGCCGCCCCTGATTCTCCTTATCTCGGTCGCCGGATTCTTTTGGCCCGCGGCAGGACTTGCCGTCCCGGTCCTGATCCTGGCCGCCTTGGGTTTCAACGCGTTCGGCCGGCGCTCCTTTTGCGCCGGCGTATGCCCCAACGGAAGGGCCCTTTCGGCTTCTTTCACCCGCCTTAGCCGCGGCAAGCCGCTTCCCCGCGTACTTCGCTCCCCCATGGCCCGAAACGCCCTGTGCGCCTTCATGCTCTTCTGCGTAATCAACCTCCTTTCCCGAACCGGCGGGGAGTGGGCCCTGGTGGGCAGGGTTTTTTGGCTCATGTATACGGTTTCCGTCGGTCTCGGCGCGGCGATGGCGTTGTTTTGGAAACCCCGCGCCTGGTGCGCAGTCTGTCCCATGGGAACCCTGCAGGATACCCTCGGCTCGGGAGCGCGAAAAAAACGGGGGCCGGTTCTGTGACTTTGGCACGGATTGCCGCGCGTTCCAAGGCGTATATTTGTCTCAATAACGAAAAGGGGCCTACATTGCCCCGGGAGGCACTTATGAAAAAGAACGTGGGAAAAGTCGATAGGGTCGTGCGCGCGATCGCGGGACTCGCGCTGGTTGCGGCCGGCCTGGCGTTCGCGGGCTCGGGCCTGTGGTGGCTGGCCATCGTGGGCGCGGTGCTGCTCGCGACCGCGGCTGTGCGCGTATGCCCGCTCTACCTTCCCCTCCATATCGATACCGTAGGCAAATAAAAAAAGCCCCGAGGAAAGGCAATGCCGTTTCCTCGGGGCCATGTACGCGCCTCGGGTATCAGATTCTGCTTTCCACGGTTCCGTCGGCGCGCGCCACGTAGATTATGGGCGGGTTTTTGGTGAATAAGCCGTTTTCAACCACCCCGACGATGGCATTGACGGTATCTTCCATTTCCGGGGGATTCACGGGCGACGAGCCGTCGGCGCGTCGGGCCCACGTACAGTCAAGGATCAGGTTGCCGTTATCTGTGACCACGGGACCCGCCTTTCGTACCCCTTCGCGAAGGACCGCCGTCGCGCCCAGCCTTGCCAGCGCCGCGGCGACGCTGACGCGCGCCTCGGGAATAACCTCCACGGGGAGGGCAAACGCCGTCCCGAGGTGGTCGACCGCCTTGGATGAATCGGCGACGATCACGAACCGCGCGGCGTTATAGGCCACGATCTTTTCGAGCAGCAAGGCCGCGCCGCCGCCCTTTATGAGGTGGCCCTCGGGGGTCGCCTCGTCGGCGCCGTCGATGGCGAGATCAAGCGAGCCCCCGATTTCCCGCGCGTTCATCGAATACGCGGGTATGCCGAGGTCCTCGCAGGCGATGGCGGTCTGAAAGCTCGTGGGAACGGCGCGAATGCCCGCGAGTACCCCTTCCTTCATCAATTCGGCGATCCGCCGTACCGCGGGCATGGCGGTCGATCCGGTGCCGAGCCCCAGTTTCATGCCGGCCCGCAGCAGCCCCCGCCGTACGAGGTCGTCTACCGCGAACCGCGCCACCAGTTCCTTCTGGGCCGCGGCGCTCAGGGCGCCCGCGCTCGCTTTCTCATTGGGCATATTCAACTCCCGTGAACATTTCGTATTGTATATAGGCCTGATATTGCAGCATGGTATACCCGTTGCAGGTCTTGCAGCCCGCCTTTTCGGCGCGGCGGAGCATCTTCGTCTTTTCGGGATTGTAAATCACGTCGTACACGTACTCGGTGCCGTTAAAGGCGTAGAAGTCAATGGGATCGTCCTCGAGATCGGGGAACATTCCGACGCTGGTGGTCTGCACGATCAGGTCCGAATAGTTTTCGAGCGTGATCCGGTTTCCCGCGTCCAGCGTGGCCCACTTGAAGTTGTACTTTTGGGCGAGCTCCCGGGCCTTGTCGGTGGTACGGTTGAACACGCAGGCCTTGCCGCCCAGTTCCCATACCACGTGCGCGATGGCCTTTGCCGCGCCTCCCGCTCCCACTATGGCCACCTTCATCCGCTTGAGGTCCTTCCTGCCGAGGAATTCGAGGAGCGCCCTGCTGAATCCCGGCGCGTCGGTGTTGTAGCCGTGCCAGGCGTCGCCCTGCTTCAGGATGGTATTGCAGGCCCCGATCTCTCCCGTTTGGGCGGAGATTTGGTCCAGGTTCGGTATTACCGATTCCTTGAACGGATGCGTGACCGAAAGCCCGCCGATTCCCGTTTCTTCGGCGAAGTCGATGGCCTCGTCCACGTTTTCCGCCTTGATGGGTACGTATACCGCGTCGATGCCTTGCTTGCGGTATTCTGCGTTATGGATAAGCGGGCTCGACGTGATGGTAAGGGGGTTTCCCGTTATGCCGAAGACGCGGGTTTTAGGGCCCAGGTTGCGGATATTGTAAATTTCGTTAAGGGTGATGGGATCGAGCTGGCCCAGGATATTCTCGCTCTTCCGCACGTTCTCCTCGCTCGTTACGTACACGATCGAAGAGCCGATGATCGGCGCGAGAATGCGCGAGGGCATGCCGTAGGTCCCCATGGCGATGAGTATGTAATCGTCTCCCTCGCATTGCTTGGCCTCGTGAAAGAGCCGGGTTACGTCGGAAAGGTTTCGGGGCATGAAGGCGATTTTCGCTATTTCGTCCTTCGTTCTCCTGAGTTTCTGGACCCTGGAGCGAAGGTCGCCCACGGGGCCGTTCATATCGTGCACGCTACGGATTATCTTGGTGCCGAAAGCCCGGGCGGCTTCCTCGATGCTGGGTACCGCGAGGTCCTCTTCCAGGTCGATGTAGGCGAAGTTTTTGCGGTGGTCCGTGTCGGCGAACGCGAGGCCCCGGGCAAGGAGGGCGATTCGCGAGCCCTCCCCCTCGGCGAATTTGCCCCCGTCCGAGGTACGGCGAATCGTCAGGACGCAGGGAAGGGCGGCCATTTCCGGGAATCGGCGGAATTTCAGCCGTTCTTCCGGGATCAGGCAGTCCACGCGAAGTTCCGCGATATCGATCCACGACCGGTAGAGCTCCACCAGGGCCAAATTTTCGTGGATGGTGGGAGCCGTCAGTACCAGGCAAATTTTCGTTTTCATGGGAAGGAGTATACAAAAAAAGGGCGCCCGCGTTCAACGCCGGCGCCCTTCGGTTCGCTCGTATTATTCTGATCGGGGCGAAGCTTCCGCGCCCACGGCGCTCATGCCCGCCGTTCCGTCGCCGGCGTTTTCCCCGGCCTTTATTTCCCAGGTACCCGTTTCCTTGTTCAGGATATTCAATGAAAGTACGGTTCCCTCGCTCAGGGCGTAGGGGAAGCTCAAGGGCCCGCCCGGATGCTTAAAGGAAGCGAGCGTTCGGCGCTCGCCGTTTGCGTTCACCGCGTCCACGCGGATTTGGAAGGGGTAGGGGTATTCGGGCAATACCTCGCTGAAAATTCCGTATACGCGCCCGTCGGTAGGGGTAACCGGCATGGCCACCACCGCCGCCACGCGCGAGAAGGCGTTGACCCGCGAGCCCTCGGCGGGCAGTTGGGACACTACCGTTCCCGCCCGCTCCATTCCTTCGGGAGCCCGCGCGGTAAAGTCGTACACCACGTCGCTGGAACCGAGCATGCCCAGTACCTCGCCGATGGAAAGCCCCGCGATTTCCGGAACCGTCACCTTGTTGTTTTCGGGGCCGCGGCTGATCACCAGGGAAACCTGCACCGGCGCGGTGATGGGGGTATCCGGCGGCGGGTCCTGCTCCAGGACGGTACCGGCGCCCGCCGTGCTGAACCGGTACAGGGGCGGTTCGGCTATGACGATAAGGGGCGACGACATGGACGTGAAAAGGCTTTGCAGGTGAATCTTCACGTCGTCGACGTTCTGGCCGATGAAATTTTCCACCCGGTCCACGATGATACCCCGGCTCACGACCAGATTGATCCTTCGGCCCGCCTTGACGATAGAGCCCGCCGCGGGGCTTTGCTCGAGTATCGCGCCCTTGTCGTCGGTTTTATCCGAGTATTTAAGCTGAATTTTCGGGTACAGTTCCTTGGCCTGCATTTCCATCATGGCGACGGAAAGGTCCTTCCCCGTAACGTTCGGGACCATGACCTGCTCGCTGCCTTTCAGGGAAAGGAAAAAAACGACCACCGACGCGGCGACCGCCAGGGCGAGGGTCGTGATGGCGGTAATGACGATGACGCGGGCGTTTCGGGCGAACGCCTCCAGCGCCTCGTCAAGGTTGAACGGAATCCTGGGGAAATTCGAAAAATCGGGCAATTTTAATCTCATTATTCGTTCCTTTTATTCCTGGGCCATGGAGCCAAGCAGGGTTCCCGCGAAATCGCGGCTGCCGTTTATGAAGGATTTCCAGTCGAGGACCTTTTTGGTCCGCCATTGAAGGGTTCGTAGGGCAAGCAGTCCCTCTCCCGTTTGTACCAGAATTCCCTTTTGTTTGTCTATTCCGACCACGGTACCGGGTTTCGCCGCGGGCGGATCGCCCGCGGTCGCTACCGGAACCGCTTCGTGGATAATCAACACCGCGTCGCCGGCGGAGGTATAGGCTCCCGGCCAGGGCGTAAAGGCCCGAACGAGGGCATCGATTTCCGGGGCAGTCCGGCTCCAGTCAATCTCCCCGTCTTCCTTTTTCAGTTCGGCGCAATACGTCGGCTCTCCCGATTGGGGCCGGGCGACGGCCTCCCCCCGATCGATGAGGCGGAGCGCCTCTACCATGAGGGGCGCTCCCTCGACGGCCGCCCGCTCCAGGAGGCTTCCAGCGGTTTCGGTGCCGTTCAGGGAAAACCGGGTTTGGATAAGGATATCGCCCTCGTCCATACCGAGTGACATCAATTGAACGGTAATGCCGGTTTCCGCGTCCCGCGCGAGAATGCTCGCCGGTACCGGAGTGCTTCCCCTCCAGCGGGGCAGAAGGGAGGGATGCAGGTTGATCGCGCCCTTGGGATAGAGCGCGAGGGATTTAGGCCCGAAAATCTTGCCGTAGGCGAAGCAGGCCAGTACGTCGGGCTTGCGGGCCGCTATCGCGTCCCGGGTTTCCTGGGTGATCTTCTCGGGGGTTAAAACGGGCGTATCCGGCTCAATGAGCCCCTCGGCCCTGAGCCGTTCTGCGGCGGCCGCGACCGGAGTGGGCACAAGCTCCCTGGATCGGCCCTTGGCGGAGCTGGGATTGGTAAGAACGGCGACGATACGGTGCGCGCCCGCGATCGCCTCAAGACTGGGTACCGCGCATTCGGGCGACCCGGCGAAAACGACGTTTAGCACCGTTACAGAGCGTCCTTTTGGGCTTTTTTGAGGAACTTTTCCTCGATTTTCGCCTTCTTTGCCGGGTCTATGCGGTCTATGAACAGCACGCCCTCAAGGTGATCGTATTCATGCTGGATTACCCGGGCAAGAAAGCCGTCGGCTTCCAGGGTGAACCGTCGGCCGTTTTCGTTTCTGGCCTGAACCGTTATCCGTTCCGGGCGTATGACGTCTTCGTAGTATTTGGGGATGCTCAGGCATCCTTCTTCGTAAGAACACGTTTCTTGTGAGGTCTCGATAATCTGCGGATTGATGAAAACGCGTTTGACCCCGTCATCGGCCTTGAGGACGAACATGCGGATGCTTTTCCCGATTTGGGGCGCCGCTAGGCCGACTCCGTCGGCTTTTTCCATGGTAGCGAACATTTCCGTCGCCAGGGCGCGTATTTCATCGGTTATTTCCCCTACGGGAACCGCTTTCTCGCGCAAGGTCTCGTTTCCGAGTCGTAAAACTTCCATACCGTTAAAGTACCCAATCAGGAGGCCTCTGGTCAAGGTTTGACGTTTCGCCCCTCCCGGCGCGTCCTTCAATGAGAGTGCCGATCCTGAAGCCCGACTGTCCTTCCGTAAGGGATACTCTTGACCAAGGCGGGCAAAAAATCCATAGTGAGGTATGCAAACTTCTGTCTTCGAGAATGACATATCAATGCCCGATGTCGTGAAAACCGCGGTAACCGAGGCCTTACCCTCCTTTATCGAGGCCCGTACCGATATCGATCTCGCCCCGCTTGCCGTGCGCATCGCCGCGGCCTTCAGCGCCCAGGACGATTTTAAGGCCGTCATGTCGGACAAGAATGAATCCCGTGATGAGGCGGAGAGGAAGCTTGTTGCCAGTTTCGAGAGGAATCTCGAGCTGCTCGTCCAGAAAACCTGGGTCGAGAAGGCTGACGAGACCATGAAAGAGGAAATGCTGCTGAGAATCGACACGCTCTGCCATAACCTCGTTACCTACGATTATCATCGGGCCCTGTCCGAATTCCTTCCGGTCCTGCACGACGTGGTGTATCTGCTGTTCGGTTCCCTCGCAAAGCAATCTTCCTTTTTGGAATACGCGGTGCGCATCGATCCGGATTTCGGCTTCTTCTGGTACTACATAAACAGTTTACCGGCCCACGACGCGTGGTCCGAGGAAAAATGCCGCGCCGCGGTTTTGCTGGGAATATTCTTTCTGGCCAATTTCTAACGGCTTTCTACGTATTGCGCCCTTTGTAAGGCGCGACTTCAAGGAGAGACCCATGAATCTCGACTCCTTATGCGATGAACTACGGTCTGCCGCTTCGAGCCTTTCGTTGCGGACCGCGGAAGAGAAAAACAGGGCCCTTCTCGCCGTAGCCGAAGCGTTGGACGCCCACCGCGCCGAAATTCTTTCGGCCAACGGGCGCGACGTGGCCAAGGCCCGCGCGGGCGGAATGCGGGACAGCCTCCTCGCCCGGCTCTCCCTTTCCGACGCGGGCCTGAACGAGATTATCGATTCCCTTCACGTACTTATCGAGCAAACCGATCCCATCGGGGAGGTCATTTCGGGCTGGAAAGTGCCCAACGGCCTCGAGATTCGCCAGGTTCGCGTACCGCTCGGCGTAATCGCGGTCATTTATGAATCCCGCCCCAACGTGACCGTGGACGTTTTTGCCCTGGCCTATAAAAGCTCGAACGCGGTCTTGCTCCGGGGCAGTTCCTCCGCCCTGGAATCGAACCGGGCCCTCCTTAAGGCCATAAAGGCGGGGCTTACCGCTTCCGGCGGGGAAAACCGCGCCGTCGCCCTTTCGGAGCCCGCCACGGAGGGGGACAATACCCACGCCGACGTGGACTGGATACTGAACGCCGTGGGCAAGATCGACGTGGTGCTCCCCCGGGGCGGCGCCGCGCTGATCCAGCGGGTCGTGGCGAACGCCAAGGTACCGGTGATAGAGACCGGCGCGGGAACCTGCCACGTATACGTAGACGAGTCGGCCGACGCGGACATGGCCGTGGACATAATCGAAAACGCGAAAATCCAGAAACCCGGAGCCTGCAACGCCCTGGAATGCCTCTTGGTCCATTCCTCCCGCGCCGCGGAGGTGCTGCCGAAGGTATTGGCGTCTTTCGGGAAATACGAAGCCAAGACTGGCCGTTCGGGAGGCGTGGAAATGCGCTGCGACGAACGCGCCCTCTCCCTGCTTTCCTCGGGCGGCGCCCGCCCGGCGAACGTTATTCCGGCCGTCGAATCGGACTGGGGCATGGAATTCCTCGATTATATATTCGCCGTCCGCGTCGTTGATTCCCTGAACGAGGCGATCGCCTACGTCAACGCCCACAATACGAAGCATTCAGAGGTTATTATCACCGAAAACCGCGCCAATGCCCGTGCCTTCCAGAGCCGGGTCGACGCGGCCTGCGTCTACGTGAACGCCTCGATCCGCTTTACCGACGGCGGTCAGTTCGGCATGGGCGCGGAGGTCGGAATCAGTACCCAAAAACTCCACGCCCGTGGCCCCATGGGCGTTACGGCGCTCACGACCATTAAATATCTCATCGAAGGTGAAGGCCAGGTCAGACCATGATACCGAAAGTCATCGCGGATGCCCGCAAGATCGTCATCAAGGTAGGGTCGAATACCCTCGCCATGGGCGACGGGACCATGAATCGCGCGTTCATGGCCGATTTTGCCGAGCAATGCGCCAATCTCGTCAAATCGGGCAAGCAGATCGTGCTCGTCTCCTCCGGCGCGCAGGTAGCGGGGGTTTCCACCCTGGACCGTTGGGCCCGAAAGAGGGACATTCACTACCGCCAGGCACTGTGCGCCATCGGGCAGGTGGAACTCATGCAGAACTGGCGCGAGGCCTTCGCGGCCCGCGACTTGCATATCGGGCAGCTCCTCCTTACCCGGGAAGATTTCAACGACGATCAGCGTACCCTGAACATGCGCAACACGATCTTTACCCTCGTGGACGAAGGGGTGATCCCGATAATCAACGAAAACGATTCGGTATCGTACGAGGAAATCAGGATCGGCGACAACGACAACCTGTCTGCCCTCACGGCCATCCTGTGGAGCGCCGACCTCTTGATCCTTTTCAGCGATATAGACGGGGTTTACGACAAGAACCCGAAAGAGCACGCCGACGCCCGGCATATCGGCGAGGTATCCGACCTGAACGATCTGCGTTCGGGCATTACGATCGGCGCGACCAACAGTTTCGGAACCGGCGGCATCGCCACCAAGCTTGAGGCCGCCGAGAAGGTTACCTCCTACGGCATACCCATGCTTTTGGCCAACGGGTCCCAGGGGCGGTGCCTCGAGGGCCTCGCGAACGGGACGAACCGGGGAACCGTGTTTCTCGCGCGGGACTGATACTTTTTTCGGAGAAGGGGATACGGACAGATGGAAAAAAAGACGGCAGGATGCATCGGAACGGGAGTGATGGGCTCGGCGCTCATGAACGCGGTGGCCAAGGTCGCGGGGGGCGCTCAGGTGCTCGTTCGCGACGCGGACCCGGACCGGACCCGCGAATTCTGCCGATCGTCCGGCTGCGTACCGGCCCAAACCAATCGAGAAATCGCCTCGTCGGTCCGCTACCTTTTTATCGCCGTGAAGCCCCAATACCTGAAAGCCGCGCTTGAGGAATTCGCCCCCGCGCTCGATTCCTCCACCGTGGTGGTTTCCATGGCCGCGGGGGTAAAAATCGAGGCAATCCGCGCCTTCCTCGGGGGGCACGCCAAGATCGTCAGGATCATGCCGAACACGCCCGCCGCGGTCGGTTCCGGCATGATCGCCATCGCCCCCGACGCCTCCGTTACCGAGGGGGAAACCCGCGAGCTTCAGCGACTGCTTGCCGCCGCGGGCCTGACTGAACTGACCGGCGAATCCCTGATGGACGCCGTCACCGCCGTTTCCGGCTCCGGCCCCGCCTATGCCTACCTTTTTACCGAAGCCCTGGCCGACGCCGGGGTTCGCATGGGCATGCCCCGCGCCCAGGCGATCCGTTACGCCGCCCAAACCCTGAAGGGCGCGGCGGAAATGGTCCTCCAGACCGGTCAGCACCCCGGCGCCCTCAAGGATTCGGTATGCTCCCCTGCCGGAACGACCATAGCGGCGGTGACCAAGCTGGAAGAGAAGGGTTTCCGGCATGCCGTGATCGAGGGCGCAATGGCCGCCTGGGAACGATCGCGGGAATTGGGAAAATAGTTTTCTTTCGTCGATTGCCTAGAAATTCAACTCGAGGTATTTCGTTAAGAGGGTGAATAGTTGGGCTGGCTTGAAGGGTTTATACAGATAATCCGAGATATAGGGTTGATGCTCGCGAATCGATTCGTCGGTGGTGTGCGTAGCCGTTTGGGCGATGACGGGGGCGGTAACCTCAAGTTCTGTCTTGATTTTTCGGGCGGCCTCATAGCCGTCCATTCGAGGCATGTGAATATCCATGAGGATTAGGGAATAATAATCTTTCGGCTTTGAGCCGCAAAGATCCACGGATTCAACCCCGTCGGTCGCGAGTTCGTTTGGAATGCCAAACGATTCGAGAAGGCCCGTTAGAATTTCCGCATTTATCTCGTTGTCCTCAACAACAAGTACTGGCGACATACGTTAGTAACCCACCTGAACAAATAATATATCCCAAATTTTCAAAACGTCAATGAGAAAAATTACCAATATATTATCCGGAATCCTTCCTGAAAGGCGAATCCCTCGGAGATATACAGATTTTTCGCCGAAAAATTGTGTTTTTTCACGAAAAGGGCGATTTTTTTTCCTTTATCGAACCGATCAAGGCATAATTCCCTTAAAACAGATCGCGCATATCCGTTTCCGCGGTAATTTTTCGACGTATATACCCCCCCGATTTGGTCCCAGGCTAACCCTTGGGCGTTCGTCCCCGCCTTGGCCACGGGAAGACCGCCGATCCAGGCGGCATATATCCGTTGGGAGGAAAGTGTGGCCTTTAGCATGGCGCGACAGCGTTCAATCCGGAACGGTTCGCCGGGGAGAAGCACTTCCTCCCGCTCGTAGCCCTCCTGCAGGGGCAAGAGCGCTTCCAGGCTTTCGGGCCCCGCGCGGGAAACCGAAAGCCCCGGCTCTTCCCGTTTCGCGTTGCTGCCCTTCGGGGCGCTTTCCAGCGTAAGAAGGTCGTAATCCACGATGTGGCGGGGTTCTGCGCCGGCCATGGTTTCCAGCGTGGAGGTCTCGTCGAGGCTCCCGACGATGGCGGCGGGGCAATCGGCGAAGAGGTTCCGTACGATCTGGCTTTTCGCCTGAACGAGATCGAAACCTTCGCGGACGCAGTGAAAGAGCATGCCCCCGGGCGTCGTTAGGAAAAGCGCCGCGATGCCCTCGTGCCCTTGCTCCGGATTCCCGAGAACCCATAGCGTTCCTTCGCCCGGACGATTAAGACGGCTGGAAAGGCCGACGCAGCGGAACTCCCGGGGTTCGAGGAACGCGAGGCACGAGCCGAGCTCTGACGGGGTAGCGGGCCGTAATCGGGTCAATTAATGCCCTTGAGCGGCATAATGCCTTCGGGCGTGAAATCGCCGGCCAAGGCCCCGAATGCCGCGGTGAACGAGAGGGGCGCGTAACTGTATACCGCCAGGGCCGTATTGACCCAGGGCGCGTTTTCGAGGAGGACCGGCGACAGGGCCGATACCACGATAACCCGGCACTTTTCGCCCCGCAGCGCGTT
The DNA here is from genome assembly GCA_023443865.1 of Spirochaetota bacterium. Lineage (GTDB taxonomy): Bacteria > Spirochaetota > Spirochaetia > Treponematales > Treponemataceae > Teretinema. The sequence continues at coordinate 86,622 of JAEZST010000018.1, forward strand.
CAGTACGGGTAATTGTTCCCGGGACGAGAGGCAGAAAATGACCGTGTCGAAGGCCCTTGCCCGTTTTGGGAGGTTCCAGTTTACCCCGGACGTCTCTGCGCCCGGAAAACGCGCCGTACCCGCCTCTAAAAAGGAGGGAAAGGCAGAGGCGAGGAGCACCCGGCCCGGCTCTCCGAGGGGGAGCCCCGCGTTCCGCACGAGCGTGACCGAGCGAACCGCCTGGGACAGGAAAAACTCCTTCCCTTCGGGATCGGGAACTCGCTCCTCAAGTTTCGCGAGGTCAGGATACACGGGGACCGCGTCGTCGTCCTTGAAATACGAGAGCTTCGCGAGAATGACCCGCCGGGCCGCGTCCTTTACCCGGTCCCTGAACGCCGGAACGCGCGACATGCGGTCAAGGTTCTTGGCCCAGAACGCGTCGCCGAAGGACGGGGTGGTGGAGGATTCGATAATATCGTTGCCCGCCTCCAGCGCGAGCTGAACGGCCCGGGAAACGCTTCCCGCGTATTCCGTGGCCCCGTTCATCATGATATCGTCGGTTACGATAAGCCCCGTGAAGCCCATTTCGTCCCGCAAGACGTCGTTTAAAAGCAGTTTCGAGAAGGTAGCCGGTTCGTCGTTTCCGGTGATTTGCGGAAAATTGAGGTGTCCGCTCATAACGGCCTCGACCCCCGCGTCGATCAGGTAGCGGAAGGGCACGAGCTCGCGGCTTCTGAACGTCTTTCCGTCTATGGGTATGACGGGGAGCTTGCCGTGACTGTCCATGCCGGTGTCGCCGTGGCCGGGAAAGTGCTTGGCGGTGGTGAGGACCCCCGCCGCCCGGCTGCCCGCGACGAATGCGGCGCCGAGGATGCCGGCCGCGTCGGGGTCCTCGCCGAAGGAACGCGGGCCTATTACGGTGGATTCATGGTCCGTATAGAGGTCTACCGCGGGGGCGAAATTCAAATTGATGCCGAGGGCTCCCAGCTCCCGCGAGATATAATAGCCCGTATTCCAGGCGTCGGCGGGAAGCCCCGACGCGCCGATGGCGAGATTTCCCGGGGTTTCGGTGGTTCGGCCCTTGATATGCCTGATCCATCCGCCTTCCTGGTCGGTGGCCACGAAGAGGGGAATGCCGAACCTGCCCTCGGCGGCCTTTTTTTGGAGCGCCGTTACCGATTCGGCGACCTTTCGCGTGTCGTCGGTGTTCCAGCCGAAGATCTTGATGCTGCCCAATCCCCGCTCGGCCACCCAATCGGTGACCAGGGGGCTGGGATCGGTTCCGGCCCAGCCGAACATAAGGGTTTGCGCCAGCAGTTCCGAGTCGGTCATGGCGGCGACCAACGCGTTTGCCAGGTCTTCGTCGGGAAGGGGGTCGTCAAAGCGGGGAAGGCCCTCCGGCGGCGCCTTGGAGGAAAGCATGAGGGCCGCCGCCGCCGTTACGGCGAGAAGGCCGGTAATAGTCGCGAAAACCGCTGCGGCGCGGCTTTTCCTCACGAGCCTACCCCGCACATGGACGCGTCGATGCAGTTCGAGGCGGAGTGGGCCGCCACCGCCCCGTCGGACGTGGCGGTAACGATTTGGCGGAAGGGCTTGGATCGAATGTCTCCCGCCGCGAAGAGGCCATGGATGGAGGTCTGCATCCCCTCGTCGGTCAGTACGTATCCCTCGTCGTCCTTTTTGGCGAGGGCGACCAGTTCCGTGCGGGGATTCATGCCGATGAAGATGAATACGGCGTCGCAGGCGAGCTCTTCCTTCGCGCCCGTCTCGACGTTCTCGAGAAGCGCCGAGGTCACCTTTCCCGATTCCTGATCGGTGCCGAGAATTTCCCTCACCACGGTATTGAAGCGCACGTTTATGTGGGGGTTGCGCAGGGTTCGTTCGGCGATGGATTTTTGCGCCCTGAACGCGTTTCGGCGGTGGACCATGGTGACACGGTCGGTCAGGTGGGCCAGGAAACCCGCCTCGTCGCAGGCCGCGTCGCCGCCGCCCACCACCAGGATATGCTTGTTCCGGAAAAAGGGACCGTCGCAGGTCGCGCAGTAGGATACGCCGCGGCCGTAGTAGGCTTCCTCGCCGGGGACCCCGAGGTGCCGATGCTCGGCGCCCGTGGCCAAAACCACGGTCCGGGTCGAATAGGTGATGGGGTTTTCCTCGCTCGATTCGATCGGTATCACGAAAACGCCGTCTTTCTTGCCCAGTCCCGTAACCTTTCCATATACGAATTCGGCCCCGAAGCGGACGGCCTGTTCCTTCATGTTCGCCGCGAAATCGTAGCCGTTGACGGGATCGAGAATGCCGGGATAGTTTTCAAGCCGGTCGATGAGCACGGCCTGGCCGCCCTCTGATTTTTCCTCGATCACGAGGGTTTTCAGGTTGGCCCGTCCCGCGTATTGCGCTGCCGAAAGGCCCGCCGCGCCTGCCCCGATGATTATCATATCGTATATGGTTTCCATAAGAACAATGTAAGGAAGGTTTTAGCTTTCAGTCAAGCCAGTGTACCTTGTCGGGCGCCTTCTCCGCCATGCGGATCGTCTTGTAGCGGCCCGAATGCTCGACCCGCACGTCCTTGGGGAAATAGGTACAGTGCAGGAACCAAACCGCGTCGAGGATAGAGGCGAAAGAATCGGAGGGACAGTAGCGAAACCACAGTTCCTGGTTTTCTATCTGCGAACGCCGGAGGGGATCCGTGGTCGCGTCGGGATCTACCGCGGCCCGCAGCTGGCTTCTCAGGCCGCCGTACCAGGCGTGGGTTACCGTTAAAAGGTTCAGTTTTTTTTGTTCATCCATCCGGTACAGCTCGAAGAGGCCGGAAACGGAGGGTACGGAAGCGTTTATCTCGTATTTATCCGCCTTTTTCAGCGGCGACCAAACCAGGGTATAGGATATCGTGTCGCCGGTGACGCTGGCGGTAAGCGAGGGTTTCATTTCGAACATGGGTACATGATACCCGATAACGGGCGATTTTTACAGAACCCCTTGCCTAAAGCCCATCATGTTGGTATATTTAGCGAACGTTGCGATTGAAGCAAATTGCTTCGCGATTTTGGCGCCTGTCCTTGGAACCTGCGGTTCCGGCGGGCGGCGAGAGGAAGTGATTGTAACAAATTGCTTCGCGATTTTGGCGCCGTACCCAAGCGGTAAGGGAGAGGTCTGCAAAACCTTTATGCATCAGTTCGATTCTGATCGGCGCCTCAAAAAGAAAAGCCCACCATATGGTGGGCTTTTCTTTTTGAGGCGCCGGTTCCGCGAGGAAATGTATCGAATGCCCCGGCATACGCCGTGGCTGTGGATCGGCGCCTGAATTGGGCGCCGGTTTATCAAGGAAAAGGATAAACTGCTCCGGTACGTACCGGAGCGATGGCACGGCGCCATGATTGGGCGCCGGTTCCGCGAGGCTTACGGAAACGATGTTTCGATAGTGCAATTGCGTATATTGCGGAAATGCAATTATGCGGTTATCATTTTTAAAATGAGCGACGACAGCCTTACCGCGAACATCCTCGAGAGCATTTCGGACGGGGTATTCACGGTCGACGAAAACTGGAAGATTACCTCGTTTAACCGGGCCGCGGAACGGATTACCGGGGTGGGCCGGAAGCAGGCGATCGGTCAGAACTGCTTCGAGGTGTTCAAGTCGAATATGTGCGAGTCGTCGTGCCCCTTACGGCGAACGATGAAGACGGGAAAGCCGCTCGTCGACCGTTCGGGCTTTTGCGTGACGAAAAAGGGCAGTCGGATCCCGATCAGCGTATCGACCGCCTTGCTCGTTGACGCCCGGGGAAGGGTGCTCGGCGGCGCGGAGACGTTTCGCGATTTGACCGAACTCGAGGAACTGAAGAAGGAACTGGCCTCCCGCGGGCCAAACCCCGTTTTCCGGAGCAAAAGCCCTTCCATGGAGAAACTTCTCGCGATGCTTCCCGCGGTTTCGGACTCTACGAGCTCTATCCTGATACGGGGCGAGACGGGCACGGGCAAGGAAGTGCTGGCCCGCGCCATCCATTCCCTGAGCCCCCGAAAGGACGGGCCGTTCGTCGCGGTAAACTGCGGCGCGATCCCCGAAAACCTCCTTGAATCGGAGCTCTTTGGCTATAAGAAGGGCGCCTTCACCGGCGCCGACCGCGACAAGCCGGGGCGCTTCGCGCTCGCCGAGGGCGGAACCCTTTTTCTCGACGAGATAGGCGATATTGCCCCTGCCTTGCAGGTAAAGCTTTTGCGCGTCCTTCAGGAACGGGAGTACGAGCCGCTCGGCGGCACGAAGCCGGTACGCGCCGACGTGCGGCTCGTCTCGGCGACGAACGCGGACCTTGCGGCCCTGATCGCCGAGGGAACGTTTCGGCGCGATCTTTTTTATCGCGTCAACGTCATCAATCTCGTACTGCCTCCATTAAAAGACCGGAAAGAAGACATACCCGATCTCGCCTCGGGCTTTCTCTCGTCGTTCGCCGTGAAAATGAACAGGAAAATCGACGGGATCGCGCCCGAGGTGTTCTCTCGTTTTTACGCGTATGACTGGCCCGGCAATATCCGCGAGCTCGAAAACGTCGTAGAGCGCATGGTCGTGCTCGCGGACGCTCCCATTATCGGCCGGGACCTCTTGCCGAGCGAACTGCTGGCTCCCGGCGTTTCCCTAAAGGAAGCGCTAGCGGGAGCCGGCCCGGCGAAGGTCGCGCGCGTGCGCGACGAGGCCGAGCGGGAATGCATCGCCGCGGCCCTCGAGGCGCACGGATGGAGGCGCGCCGAGACGGCCGCCGCGCTCGGCATCGACAAGGCGACCCTGTGGCGGAAGGTGAAAAAGCTCGGCATTACCGAGCCGTAGCCGCGCGGGGGCTATCGTCCGCCGTCGGTCACGTTTCCTTCGGCGCGGTCAGTTCGGCGAGCCGCCCGTTCGCTTTCTCGAGTTCGCGCGAGAGAATCGCGACGCGGTTCTCGAGGAAGGCCTTTTCTTCCCCGTCCATCGATTCGGTCGGTAGGGCCCCGCGCATGCGTCGCCGGCCTCCGAAGCGTCCGCCTCCGAAGCCCCGGCCTTCGCCGCTCGCGTATCCCGGAACGTCATATCCCGCGCAGAAACCCGCTCCGCGGCCGGTCATCGGACCGCATCCCCGCGGTCCCATTCCATTTCCTCTAGGCATAGTGTACCTCCTCTAGCTGAGAGTTTCCCATCGTGATGCAAAAAGCGTGCCAAGCGCCTTTTTATGCTCCCGACGGGAGAGCGAAGGCGAAAACGCGGCGCGAATGATTGCGGATATGCGCTATCCATTGCGTTCGCGTTGCGATTCCGCACTGTAATGCGGGGCCTGCCGCCCCCATTTTCGCGATTATTCGAGATGGCACGGAAATTGCTCAATAAAAACCATGAAACTTGCCCTATCGGTCTGGAATGGCAGAATCGCTCCCGTCTTTGACGCATCGGAACGGTGCCTGATCGTCGACGCCGGTTCCTCCGGCTCGATCGGCGATCTTGTCGTTTTTTCGTGCCGGACCGCCGACGAAAAGGCCCGTTTTCTCGCTGACAAGGGCGTGTCGACGGTCGTGTGCGGCGCGGTGTCCCATGAATACGAGGAAGCCTTCATTGCGCGCGGTATCGAGATTGTCTCGTTTATAGCCGGGCCGGTGGAGCGAGTAATCGAGGCCTGGAACGCCGGGACCCTGATAGGGGCACCGTTTTCCATGCCGGGATGCGGCTGTCCGCGCCGCCGCCGATGCAGGCGGAGAGGGCGCGGAGGATCGCTCAATCTATAGGAAACAAGGGGAGACACTCATGAAAATCGCAATCAGTTCATCGGGACCGACGCTCGACGATCGGCTTGACCTTCGGTTCGGCCGCGCCGCCCTGTTTATCGTCTACGATCTTGACGGCGACGCGTTCGCCGTCGCTGACAATACGCAAAATCTCGAGGCCTCGCAGGGCGCGGGAATCCAGGCGGCGCAGCATGTCGTCAACGCGGGAGTCGGGGCGCTCGTAACCGGCCACACGGGGCCGAAAGCCTTCAAGGTACTCGAGGCCGCGAAGGTTCCCGTATTCCTGGCCGAGGGCGGGACCGTGCGGGAAGCGATCGCCGCCTTCCGCGCGGGCACCCTCGAGGCCATCGTTGCGGCCGACGTTGAGGGCCATTGGGTATGAGGATAGCCGTCGCGTCCGGCAAGGGAGGAACGGGCAAAACGACCGTATCGGTTTCCCTCGCGCTCTCGTTTCCGGGGAAGGCGCAGCTTCTCGACTGCGACGTGGAAGAGCCGAACGCGGGGATCTTTCTCTCGCGGCGGGATATCCGCGAACGGGAGGTTACCGTCCCCGTTCCGGTCATAGACGAGGCGAAGTGTACCGCGTGCGGCGCTTGCGCGTCGTTTTGCGAGTTTAACGCGATCGCGCGCATCGGGGACACCGTCATGATATTCCCCGAACTGTGCCACTCCTGCGGCGGCTGCGCGCTCGTATGCCCGGTTGGCGCGATTCGGGAGGAACCGTCCGCGATCGGTACGTTAACGGAAAGCGAGATTCTTCGCGACGGCCTTTATCCCCTCGATTTTTTTCAGGGCCTGCTCTCGATCGGAAAGGCGATGTCACCGCCGCTGATCCGGGCGGTCAAGTCTCGCGCGGCAAGATCGGACCGGGGGGGCGAAGGGCGCGGAGACCCCGACGTACTGACGATCGTCGACTCTCCCCCGGGAACGTCATGCCCGATGGGCACGGCCGTCGCGGGCGCGGACTTCGTCGTTCTCGTGACCGAGCCCACGCCCTTCGGCCTCCATGACCTTGACCTCGCGGTGAAGACCGTCCGAACGAGGGGGATCCCCTTCGGCGTCGTCATAAATCGGTGCGATTCGGGCGACGGCCGCGTGGAGGCGTACTGCGCAGGGGAGCGTATCCGGATTCTCATGCAAATACCGGAAGACCGCCGCGTCGCCGAGGGTTACTCGGAGGGAAAACCGCTTATCGAGTCGGCTCCGGAATACCGGAAGAAGTTCGCCGTTTTGGCGGATGTCATAGCCGGCGAGATACGGGGAGGGGACCGATGAAGGAAATCGCGATAATAAGCGGAAAGGGCGGCACGGGAAAGACCAGTCTCACGGCCGCCTTCGCGACGCTGGCGGCCCGGCGCGGAAACGCGGTCCTGGCCGACTGCGACGTGGACGCCGCGGACCTGCGCCTCGTTCTTTCGCCCGAGATTCTCGAACGCCGCGAGTTTGTTTCCGGACGCGTCGCCCGCGTGGATCCCGAACGGTGTATATCCTCGGGAGAGGATTCAAGCTGCTCGAAGTGCGTGGAGCTCTGCCGGTTCGACGCGATACGGCGCTCCGGCGATTCGGGCATAGAGATCGACGGGGGCTCGTGCGAGGGCTGCGGCGTATGCGTTCGGTTTTGCCCCGCAAAGGCGATCGAGTTCGTACCCCGGCGATGCGGCGAATGGTACGTTTCCGAGACGCGGTTCGGCCCGCTCGCCCACGCGGCGCTCGACGCGCGCGCGGAGAACTCGGGCAAGCTCGTAACGGCCGTCCGCAAGGAAGCGAAACGGCTCGCGGGCGAAACGAAGGCCGACTGGATCATCGTGGACGGGTCTCCCGGCACTGGCTGCCCGGTCATCGCCTCGATCACCGGCGCCGACGAGGCGCTGATCGTGACCGAGCCCACGATGTCCGGACACCATGACCTTGAGCGCGTCGCGGGCCTCGCGCGGCATTTCTCGATCCCGTTTTCGGTCGTCGTGAACAAGGCCGACATCAACCGGGCCATGGCAGACGAAACGGAGGCCTGGTGCGCGCGGAACGGGGTGCCGTTTCTCGGGAAGGTCCCGTACGACCGCGCCGTGACGAGGGCCCAGATCGAGGGAAAGAGCGTGATCGAGTATTGCGAAAGCGGCGGAAGCTGCGGGCAAAACATACCGTCGATAGTCGGCGGAATATGGGAGAAGATATGTCAATCGAAACGGTAAAGATGGACGGCGTGGCGAAGAAGTATATCGTCATGTCGGGAAAGGGCGGCGTCGGGAAAAGCACGGTCGCGGTGAACCTCGCCGCGAGTCTCGCCCTGCGGGGCAAGCGGGTCGGGCTCCTCGACGTGGACATTCACGGACCGAGCGTGCCGACCATGCTCGGGCTCGAGGGAAACCGGCTCGGTGCGATCGGCGGGAAGATGCTGCCCGTCGGGATCCCGGAACTCGGCAACTTGAAGGTGATGTCGATCGGCTTCATGCTCCAATCGCCCGACGCCCCGGTAATCTGGCGCGGCCCGATGAAGAACGGCGTGATCAAGCAATTCCTGGAAGATGTCGAATGGGGCGAGCTCGATTGCCTCGTCGTCGATTGCCCTCCCGGGACGGGAGACGAGCCGATGTCGGTCATTCAGCTCCTCGGTAACGCTGACGGGGCGATCGTCGTCACGACGCCTCAAAAAGTCGCGGCGATCGACGTGAGCAAGTCCGTCAATTTCTGCAAGCAGCTTGGCCTCCCGGTCGCCGGCGTCGTCGAGAACATGTCCGGCTTCGTGTGTCCCGAATGCGGGAAGATTACCTATGTCTTCAAGCGGGGGGGCGGCAGGCGGCTCGCTGAGGAATACGGCGTGCCGTTTCTCGGCTCCCTGCCGCTCGATCCCGCCATCGGGGAGGCCGGCGATTCCGGCGTTCCCTACGTTTTGAAGTTCAAGGAGTCGCCGGCGAGCGACGTATATAACGAGATTACAAGGAGCCTTTTATGATGAAGATCGCGGTACCCGTAGCGGAAGGGCGGCTGACCCAGCATTTCGGCCATTGCGCGGGGTTCGATTCCTTCGACGTCGCCGAGGACGGAAAGACCGTCGTCAATAAGGATTACATCGCCGCCCCGCCCCACGAGCCGGGCCTCTTGCCGAAATTCCTCGGCGAAAAGGGCGTGACCCATATCGTCGCGGGGGGAATGGGGAGCCGGGCGCGCGACCTCTTTACCGAGCGGGGAATCGCCGTGTGCGTCGGCGCGCCCGCAGAGAAAACCGAGAAAATCGTCGCGGACTTTCTCGCCGGGACCTTGATTACCGGCGTTAACGGATGCGACCATTGACGCCGTGAAAGAAGCGGGAACCGGCGCGATGGCCTTTAGCGTGCGAACCCCCTTGCGCCGTCGTCGTTTTTCCGTTACCGTATCGCCATGAACGCCGTATTTACCGCGAAAAAGTATTATTACCGCTATTACGCTTCGACCTCATCGGAGGCGTCGCGAAGGAGTAGCGGTGTTCGTATGCCGCGAGGCCCGCGGCCGGATTCCCCTGAGGGGGAGCCGGTCGCGGGCCTTTCGCGTTTTAAAGCGCCCGCGTCCCCATCTTCCCCCTTCACGGCGAACCCGGTTTCGCGGGTCACCCGGGCTCGCGTCGCGGCGCGAAATAAAAGGAGGAATAATGGACGCGAAAAAAGAGGCGGAGCGCCAATTGGCGCTTCTGGAGCGGGGGTGCGAGGAAATCGTGCCCCGGGAGGGCTTACTCGCGAAACTCGAGCGGAGCGCGATAACGGGAATACCGTTACGGGTCAAGCTCGGTATCGATCCCACGTCGAAGAACGTGCACCTGGGGCACATGGTGCCGTACGGAAAGCTCAGGCAGTTTCAAGACCTGGGGCACGTCGCGGTATTGGTCATCGGAGACTACACGGCCTCGATCGGCGATCCCTCGGGACGGAACGCCGAGCGGCCGCCCCTCTCCCTGGAAGCGGTGCGCGAAAACGCGGAAACCTACGCGGAGCAGATCTTCCGGGTGGTCGACCGGAACCGCGCGGAGCTTCGCCGGCAAAGCGAATGGTACGGCGCCTTGAGCCTCGCCGAGACACTTTCGCTCGCGGGGTCTTTTAGCCTCGCCCACATGCTTTCCCACGAGACCTTCCGCCAGCGCTACGAGGGCGGCGCGCGCGTGGGCGTCCACGAGCTTCTCTACCCGATACTCCAATCCTACGACTCGGTGGCGATCGGCGCGGACGTAGAGATCGGAGGCACCGATCAGAAGTTCAACATCCTTTCCGGCCGGGACCTCATGCGGGACCGCGGCATGGAAAGCCAGTGCGCCCTGCTCGTGCCCCTCTTAAACGGGCTCGACGGCCGTAAAATGTCCAAGTCCCTGGGAAACGACATACCCGTCGCCTGCGAAGCGGAAGAGCAATTCGCCCGCCTCATGTCCATCGCCGATTCTCAAATCGACCAGTACCTCGCCCTGGTCCTTCTCGAGTCGCCGGAAGCTCGGAAAGAAGCGGCGGAAAGGATACTGGGCGGAGAAAACCCCCGTGACCTCAAACTCGGCCTCGCGACCCGGATCGTGGAAAAGCTGAACGGGACGGAACGCGCCATTCGCGCGCGGGCCGCCTGGGAGAGCCGGTTTTCACGGGGCGAGGAACCGGAGTCTATGCCGACCCTTACGCTTCGGACCGGCATGGATATTCCCGGCGCCCTCCGCGCGGGCGGCCTCGTTTCTTCCACGAGCGAGGCGCGGCGGCTCATTCGGGAAGGGGCTGTATTCGCGGGAACGGAACGCGTGTCCGAATCCCGCCTATCCCTCGCCGCGGCCACGGTCCCCGCGGAAGGGCTCGTGTTGCGCATCGGCCGCCGGCGCTACCTCAGGATCGTGCGGGAAACGGAGGCGACCCGAGGGAGAGCGTGAGGGAAGCCGGAGAAGGGCGTGCCCCGGCGCGGGCGCCGGGTCGGGCTTTCCGCTGCAAGCCCGGCCTGGCGGCCAAGCCCGGCTTCCGCCGGGCGGGGCTTTCCGCTGCAATCCCTCACGCGTTCAGTCCAGCGGGGCGTCCAGGACCGCGAGGAGCTCTTCCGGCAGCCGCAATTCGGCCGCCGCGAGGTCTTCGGCCAGGTGCTCCATCTTGCTGACCGCGACCAGGGGAACGACCGCGGGCGCGCGGGAAAGCATCCAGGCATAGATTACCTGGTTGACCGTCCAACCGGTTTCCCCGGCGACCCGTTCCAGGCGAAGCCGCCGTTCGGCGTTTTGCGGCCGCTCAAAGTGCTTGAGCCTGGGAATTTCGGCGTATTTCTCGGGCCTCGTGTACGAGCCCCAGAGAAGGGGGGTATACCCGAACAGGGTCATCGTTTGCGAGCCCGCGTAATCGAAGAGCTCCTCGCCCATTTGGTCGAATATACCGGTATTGGCGAACTTCTCGCTTTGGAAGTAGGTATCGAAGCCCTGATAGGCACGGTAGGCGGCGAAGCCCCTTTGCCGGCTGATTTCCCGCGACCGCGCGATCCGCCACACCTTGAAGTTCGAGCAGCCGACGTGCCGGACCTTTCCGGAACGCACCACCGCGTCGAAGGCCGCAAGGGTTTCTTCCTGATCGGTTCTGCGGTCGTCTACGTGGGCGTACAAGAGGTCGATGCGGTCGGTTTTGAGCCTCGTCAGGCTTTCGTCCACGGACGCGGCGATGGTTTTCGCCGAAAGCCCCTGGGTTTTATCCTGCCAGGGGTCGCCCTTATAGGCGAAAAATTCGGCGCGGCTCACCGTCGGGAAGGCGCCCAGCTTCGTCGCCAGGAAGAACCGGTCGCGGTTGCCCCGGGCGGTAAACCATTCCCCGAGAACGCTCTCGCTTTCGCCTCCCCGGCATCCCTCTTCCCAAAAGGAATAGTTATTGGCCGTATCGAGGACGGTCCCCCCTTCCTCGGCGAAACGGTCCAGAAGCGCGAAGGAAGAAGGGCGGTCCAGCTTCGAGCCGAAGGGCAGGCAGCCTAGCCCCATGGCGCTGATTTTCTCGTCGGTATCCGCGAATTGAATCATGTTCATACGATTGCCTCCTCGTGTTGTCCCTATCATAGGCGGACTAAGTGGTACGCGATAGCGCCACTTTTCTCCAAGTTTTACGAACCACTTGAAGGCATCCCGTCCCCAAGGCTAGAATGGTTCCATGTACGGAATACGGTTCGATCCCGCTTCTCCCTTAAGCCAATACCGCCAGTTGGTGGATGGCCTTCGGTCCCTTATCCTGGACGGCGCGCTCTCGGGCGACGCGAAACTGGCCTCTACCCGCGAGCTCGCCGCGTCGCTGAAAATCGCCCGTGCGGTCGTGCTCGAGGCGGTGGATCAACTGAAAATGGAAGGCTATCTCTTTACCAAGCGAGGATCCGGGACCTACGTTTGCCCGAACCTTCGGTTTCGCGCCGAGACCGCCCCGGGCCCGCTATCCCGCGCGTCCCGCCCCGACGCCGATCCGCGCGGAACGGCCCCGGCTTCGGAAAGCCCCCTTTCCTTCGCGCCGGGACTCCCCGACGTGGGCCTATTCCCCCGACGGGCCTGGCTTTCCTGCTACCGCGAGGCGGTGGAGTACGCCGCCGATACGGATCTGGGTTACGCGCCGCCCTCGGGCCGGTGGGACCTTCGGGTCGCGATAGCCTCGTACCTTTTGGCCGCCAAGGGCATCAGGACCGGTCCCGAGCGGATTATCGTTACCGCCGGTTCGTCCCAGGCCTTCGCCATGCTCGCGCAGATCGTCCCGAACCCCCGCATCGCCATGGAAAACCCGCGCGCGCCCTTCGTCTTCAGGGTTTTTGACGGGCTTGGCGCGACGATTACGGATTGCCCGGTAGACGAAGGCGGCATCGTATGCGATCTCTTGCCGACGGAACCCCCGCAGTACCTGTACGTAACGCCGAACCATCAGTTTCCCCTGGGGGGAACCCTGTCGGCGGCGCGGCGCGTCGCCCTGTTGGAATACGCGCGTCGTACCGGGGCCTGGATCGTGGAAGACGATTTTGACAGCGAATACCGGTACTCCGGGAATCCCGTGACGCCCCTCGCGGCCATGGACGCGTCCCGGGTCGCGTACGTGGGGAGTTTTAGCAAAACCTTAAGCCCGGCGCTTCGCCTGGGCTTCATGGCGCTTCCCCCCGGGCTGAGCGCGGGCGTGAAAACCCTCAAGCGCCGCTGGGATTTATGGAATGAGGGGTTTCAGCAAAAGGCCCTCGCGCTCTTCATCGCCCGGGGCCAGCTCGAGCGCCACGTGCGCCACTGCCGGTCGGTGTACGCGGGAAGAAACGCCTTCACCCTGGCTTTGGCCTCGAAATACCTGTCGCCCCGCTGGACCGTCTTCGGTTCCACCACGGGCATGCACCTTTCCCTGCGCCGATCCCCGGACAGCGGGGCCGGCGCGCGGGACCTCACCCCCCTGGTGCGGCTCGTCCGGGGCAGGGGCTTCGTCGTCGAGCTGGCTTCCGATTACTATCGCCCGGCCGGGCCTGCCGATTCTCGATTTCGCGACATCCTGCTCGTCGGCTACGGAAACCGGGGCGAGGGAGAGCTCGAGGCGCTATTCGCCTCGATCGCCGAGTGCGACGCCGCGCTTTCCGGGCGATCCCCCTCCCGGTAAGGCGGCCGGGTCAGCGCAGGGCGCGGGAAACCTCCCGCAAGAGCTCGCCGTTCATGCCGTGGCCGTATTCCCGCGTCATCACGCCTCCGTTCGCTAGCGCGACGCCGCCGCGGTCAGTATCGCGCATTCCGGCAACCCTGGGTTGCGATTTTTGGTATATTTTGTTGGTGGCGCGGGTACGGTAAAGCGGCGAATATGTACGGAAAGAAACAAGCGGAAAGCCGTTCGGCTTCGCCGTATCGAACAAGGAGTCTCGCAATGAATATCGGATCGTGTATCGCGGCGCTGAGAAAGGACCGGGGCCTTTCCCAGGAGGCCCTCGCGGAAAGCGTCGGCGTGAGCCGGCAGGCCGTTACCAAATGGGAAGCGGGTGAATCCCAGCCAGACCTGGAAAACCTGATCGCCCTTGCCTCGTTCTTCGGGGTAACCGTGGATAGCCTTATTCGCGCCGATTCCTGCGGCGCCGCGCCGTCCGGGGCGCCCTTTCCCGGCCGCGGGTTTCCCGGACTCGCGGCCGGCGGCCTGGACTCGCTGTCGTTCGGCGAAATCCTGCGTCGGGCAAAGCGCGCGACCTACGCGGGCAAGGGCGCCGAAACCGCTTCCTCCCGGCCGTCCTCCCACGACCTTGCCTATCGGGAAGGCGATTTCTACTATTATGACACCTATTTCGGCGGCGAGGCCTTCGTCGGGGAAGAGGCGGTCTGGATCCGCGATACGCCCGCGTGGTCCATGAACTACGCCGGACGGGTTCTGGTATCCGGCCTTTTCCCCTCCGATTTCTTGAAGGAGGCCCTGTGCGCCGTGCCTCCCGACCTGCCGTTCCGGGGGCCGCGGGTGTTCGAGCGGGGGGATTTTGCCTACCACTGCATGGTTTCGGGCGACCTTTCGTGGTTTCAAGGCGGCGAGGAAATTCTCGTACGGGGCGTGAAAACCTATGAGTGCGTGTTCCATGGAGGCGCGGTGCATTAATTCCATTATCTCCATTTGACATATTTTAACGCGCAAACTATACTCCCGGAAGGACGGTATTCCGGTCCGGCTCTTTGTCGCTTTTTTATTTTATTTGATCGTATATCGGGAGGTTGAATATATGAGAAAAATCAGTATCGTTCCGGCAACGTTGGCCCTCGCCGCGTCGCTTATATCCTGCGCTACCGTAAAGCCCTCGGAATCCGTCGCCGAGGCCGTCCAAACCCCGCCCGCCCCCGAACCGGTAACGGTTTCGGTTCCGTACTGGGCGCTTAACCGGGTAGAAACCGCCTATCCCGACGGGGTTATCTCCGCGGTGGAAGAATTTACGCTCGACGATACCGGTCGCGTTCTCGCGGATACGCTCTACGACGGGAAGGGCGCGGTCGTGAGCGTGAAGGCGTATTCCTGGGCCGGGGATACGGCGAGCGTAACCATGTCCGATTCTTCCGGCGCCCTGTCGGGCAAGGGCGTGCAGGAGTGGGCGAACGGGCTTTTACTGAAGGAAACCCGCCTAACGCCGAAGGACGAGATCCAATCCACCGAGGTATACGAATACGACGCCGCGGGGAATAAAACCCATTATTCCGTGCAAACCGCGAAGGGAAGCTCCGTAACTACCGATTATTATTGGACCGACGGCCTTTTGACCGGCATTTCCGTCAAGGACGCCACGGGAGCGGAAATCAAGAAATTCGTCCGCTCGTACGACGCTTCCGGCCTTCCGCTCTCGGAAAAGGAGTATGACGCGAAGGGAACCCTCGTTCGCTCGATCGCCTATACGAGCGAGAACGGTTTCGTGACGGGCGAAGAGGTACGCAACGGCACCGGGGGCATGGTTTCGGCCATACGGTACGAAAACGACGAAAACGGCAATCCCGTGACGGTCAGTTTCCTTGACCGCGCCGGACGCCTGATCGAAACGAGAAAACAGGCGTGGACGGGTTATACCAAGCTCGTGCGCCAGAAGTGATAGATAGGGTAGGGAGAACATGAAGAAGTCGCTGTTATTGGGCGCGGCGTTGGCCCTCTTTGGGGTTAACGCCTTCGCCATCAACGAGAACGTTATCGTTTGGGAAGAGATCTACAAGCAGATGGATTCCAACGCCCAGCGGTACCAAATAATGCTGAAGATCATGGAGTTCAAGGATCGGGAGTTCACGCCCATGCTCCAGTCGGCGCTTGACGGACTTATCGCGAGCCGGCTTGACCTTGGCTCCAGCGGCGAAAGGCACGACAAGATCGAGCTGGCCAAGCTGTTGGTGACCGAGTTGGGCAACCTGAAGAGCGTTGAAGCCGCCGAAAGCGTCTTCGCGGCCTATAAGGATTCCGCCGACGCGGTACTGAAGGCCGCCGCCGCCGAGTCCCTGGGGAATATGCGCGCCGCCCAGTACGCCGAAAACCTGGCCTTCGACCTTGCCGCCATCAACGCGGGCCCCGTGGCCTCCCAGGGCCGGGACCAGGAAATCGTCGCCTTGGGGCTCGTCCGGGGCCTGGGCGCCATGCGCTCCCCCGTGGGGTTTGAGCCCGTATTCCTCGCCTCCTTCGGCTGGTACTCGGGTAAATCCGCGGTAAAGGAGACTGCCAAGGACGCGAGCGCCGCCATGGTAGACGATCCGACGGAAAGCCTCTTGAAGGTGTTCCTGGCCAATCCCTCCCTGGATATCAAGCTCGCCGCCCTTGAAACCGAATTGAATTCCAAGGCGCCGACGGATAAAAAACGGGACATGGCCCGGCAGGCCTTGGCCTGGGGCGTAGACCGCGCCGAGGAAGACGCCATCAGGATCCGCGCCGTGCAAAAGATCCGCCTGACCGCCATAAACGGCCTCGTTTCCCTCGAGGACAAGTCGGTCGATACCGTGCCCCTTCTGGTACGGGTGTTCGAGATGGACAAAAAGAACGACGCCACGCTCGAGGAAACCGCGCGAACGCTGGTTGCCATGGGCGTAAACGGCACCGACGCCGCCGCGAGCTACATGGCCTCCCTCCTGACGGCCTATAATTCCCGCCAGCGGAGCCAGGCGAATACCGCCCGGGATAAAATGCTGATCAAGCAGCTGCTTTCCAGCATGCAAACCGCGAGGAATCCCCTGGTCAAGAACGCGCTTCTCCAGGCGCAGTACATCAACTACGACAACGGCCTGCTCCGCCAAATGGAAGACGTTCTGAAGGCGCTTCCGTAAGCGGGCGTTCTATTCGGCGTTTCGCGACGCCGTGGGGCCGGGATCCTCGGGATTCCGGCCTTTTTTTTGCCCGCCTTCGCTCCCGCCCCTTCCCTTGAGCGATTCGGGACTGGACAGCGGGCCGGTCCGGTTTTACCATTAAGGTATGAAATACAGAACTTTGGGAAAGACCGGTTTTACGGTTTCCGAGATATCCCTCGGAACTTGGCAGCTCGGCGGCGTATGGGGCTCCGAATTCGACCGCGCGAACGCCGACGCGATCCTTGAGACGGCATTCGAAAGCGGAATCGATTTTTTCGACACCGCGGACGTCTATTCCGACGGCCTGAGCGAGAAGGCCGTCGGGGCTTTCGCCAAACGGCACGCGGGGAAGGTTCGTTTCGCCACGAAATGCGGGCGGCGCCTGAATCCCCACGTGGCCGCCTCGTATACCCCCGAAGCCCTTCGCGCCTTCGTGGAAGACAGCCTGAAGAACACGGGCTTGGAACGGCTTGACCTGGTGCAGCTGCATTGCCCCCCCACCGAGGTATACTATCGGCCGGAAATCTTCGGCCTGTTCGAGCGTTTGCGGGAAGAGGGCAAGGTCGCGCATCTCGGGGTCAGCGTGGAAAAGGTCGAGGAGGCGCTCAAGGCCATCGAGTACGCCAACGTGGAAACCGTGCAGATCATCTTCAACATGTTCAGGCAGCGGCCCGGGGAGCTCTTTTTCCGGGAGGCGGCGGCGCGGAATATCGGCGTGATCGTGCGGGTGCCGCTGGCGAGCGGCCTCCTTACCGGTAAATTCGGCGAGAAAACCGCCTTCGCCAAGGACGACCACCGGAACTTCAACCGGAACGGGGAAGCCTTCGACAAGGGCGAAACCTTTTCGGGAATTCCGTACGACGCGGGCCTTCGGGCGACCGAGCGGCTCAAGGAAGTGTTCCCGCTCGAGCCGCCCCTTGCCCTCATGGCGCTTCGGTGGATTCTTGACCACCCGCAGGTCTCGTGCGTCATTCCGGGCGCCTCGCGGCCGGACCAAATCAGGTCGAACTGCCGTGCCTCGGACCTGCCGCCCTTAAGCGAAAGCGAGCACCAAATCGTGAAACGCATCTACGAGGTGGACATTAAGCCGCTGGTGCATCACCTGTGGTAAACGGCCGGGCCGGCCGGCGCGAGGCGTTCTACGTATCCTGGCCGGACCGGCTATCTTCTTCCAAG
Organism: Spirochaetota bacterium; assembly: GCA_023443865.1. GTDB lineage: Bacteria > Spirochaetota > Spirochaetia > Treponematales > Treponemataceae > Teretinema. The sequence continues at coordinate 104,260 of JAEZST010000018.1, forward strand.
CCGAGCTTTCGCGCGATGATGGCCGCGGCTTCGCCCACGATTCGCGCGCAGGGCCTCTTTTCGTAATATTCCTTCGTCCGCTCCGACGGGGCGGCGGAATAGCCGCAGTCGTATTTCTCCAGGAGCTCGCGGCACACGCCGGTACCGAAGAGCGAAACGAATTCGCCGTGCGCTTCCTGGATCAGGGCGTAAAAGGCGGTTTTTGACTCGGTGTCGTCCGGGGAATAGGAGCCTCGGGCCAGTCCCGAGACGAAGGCCATGCCGCTAATGGCGCCGCAGGTTTCTCTCAGCCCGCCTATGCCCCCGCCGAAACCGGCCGTCATTTTCGCGATCTCCGCCTCGGTAAGGCCGAAATCGTCAGCGAAGGCCGCCGCAGTGGACTGGGCGCAGTTGTATCCCGACAGGAAAAGCGCTTGGGCGCGGTTCAGGTGCTTCATGGGGGAAGTATACCGGGCCCGCTTCCGGCTGTAAACCGAGACCCCGCAGGATACGCTCGACGATGTCTATCCGGCGGAAGGGCGTTATGAGATAGAGGCCCGCGACGACGCCGAGGGCGGACCTCGCCGTTTCCGCCGCGGTTTCCGCGGCGATGCCGGCGGCCCCTTCCCGGTCGGCCCCCGCAAGCCGCCGTTCCAGGCCCGGGTCCAACCCGATTCCCCGCACGTTCTCCGCGAGATACCGCGCGTTTTTCGCGCTCAGTACCGGGAGTATTCCCGCGAGAAGCTCGGCGTCGAGGGCCTCGCGCGCCCGTTCCAGGTTGCGTAAGGCCCGTTCGGAGAATATCGGTTGGGTAAAGAAGCGGCGTACCCCGGCTTCCCGCTTCCGTTCCGCCCTGGCCAGTTCGGCCGAAAAGTTCGGCGCGTTCACGTTGAGCGCGCCGGATACGGCGAAGGGCCGCTCGAACAGGGTTTCGTTCCATCCGGCCACGAGCCTCGCGAAGCCCACTGAATCGAAGCTCGCCGCGCTTTTCACCGAGGCACGGTCTTCGGGCCGCACCGGATCGCCGGTAACCGCGAGAATTTCGCGGTTTCCCAGGAGGTCCAGGGCGAGGAGGGCGGAAAGGAGCGCGTTCCGGTTCCGGTCGCGGCAGGCGAGATGGGGAATGACCGGAATGCCCGTTTCCCGGACGACCGCCGCGGCGAGGATGCATGAATCCGCGCGGGGCGAGGCGAGGGGATTGTCGGCGACGGTGATCGCGCGGGCCCCGGCGTCGCGAAGCCGCGTCGCCGCTTCAAGGTATCTGCCGAACGCCCCCGGGTTTTCCCGCTGTCCGCCGTTCGCTGCCGGGGAATCGAGTTCCACCGCGATAAAGGGCCCGGATACGGGCGGCCCGCTCACGGGCGCCCCGCTCACTGGCGGCCTCCCGGAACGTTCTTCCCGGCGGCGGCGAGGGCCTCGCGCGCGGCGAGGGTCGCGGCGACGAGGTTTTCCAGGGACGCCCGGGTTTCTGCCCAGCCCCGTGTTTTCAGGCCGCAGTCGGGATTGACCCAGAGGCGGCCGATCCAGCCGGGGTCGGCGCCGGGAGCGCGGGCCATCGCGAGTATTCGTTCGGCGAGTTCCTCCGCCGAGGGCACGCGGGGCGAATGGATGTCCCATACGCCCGGTCCCACCGCCGTCTCGAACCCCTCGCGCGCCAGGGTTTCCGCGAGCGACTCGGCGGAGCGCGCCGCCTCGAAGGTAATCACGTCGGCGTCCATGCCGTCTATTTCGCGGATAATCTCCGTAAAGTCGCTGTAGCACATATGGGTATGGATCTGGGTTTCCGCGCGAACCGACGCGTGGCAGAGCCTGAACGCGGGGATCGCCCAGCCGAGATAGGCGGCCCGATCCGCCTTCCGCGCGGGCATTTTTTCCCGCAGCGCCGCCTCGTCGATCTGGATTATGGCGATGCCCCGCCTTTCCAGCTCGAGGACTTCCTCGCGGAGGGCCCGGGCGATCTGAAAGGCCGATTCGGCGAGGGAAATGTCTTCCCGGGGAAACGACCAGGCAAGGACGGTCGCGGGCCCGGTGAGCATGCCCTTGACCGGTTTGTCCGTGAGCGATTGGGCGCGTACCGCCAAGTCCGCGGTAAGGGAGCGGGCGCGCCGAACGTCGCCGGAAACGACCGGCGGCTTCACGCAGCGGGTCCCGTAGGACTGGACCCAGCCGTGCCGGGTAAAGGCGAAGCCCGCGAGGCTTTCCGCGAAGAATTCCACCATGTCGTTCCGCTCGAATTCCCCGTGTACCAATACGTCCAGGCCGAGCCGTTCCTGATAGCGCACGCATTCCTCGATCAGGCGGAAAATTTCCCCGTCGTAGGCGCTTCGGCCGATCTGGGCCGAGCGGAGCCGGGAGCGGAGGGCGCGCACCTCGGCGGATTGGGGAAACGAGCCGATGGTGGTAAGGGGAAGCGGGGGGAGCTTGAACCGCGCCGCCTGAATGGCGCGCCGCTCGGAGCGCGACGGCGACCGGAAGGGAACGGTATCCGGAACGTATCCGCTATCCGGGGCCCCGGCGCCGTCGCTTCTTTCGACCGATTCTCCATCGGCTTCCCCGCCCGTCGCGCCTTCCCCGCGCCCTGAGGGCCGGGAACGCTCCGCCTTTCGCGCGATTGAGACGAGTTCGCCGAGCTTTTCCGAGGCGAAGGCGAGCCCTTCGCGAACGAGCGGGTCCAGTTCCGTTTCTTCGGCAAGCGAGATGGGCACGTGGAGGAGGGAGCAGGAGGTCTCGACGCCCAGCGGCGCCTTCGTGCGGCGCGCGATCTCGCGAAGGAGGGCGACCGAGTCGTCTTGCCGGTTCTTTCGGACGTTTCGCCCGTTCACGAGGCCGACGCTCAGTTCGCGGTCCGCCGGAAAGCCCCGTTCCCGCAGAAGGCCGAGATTCCGCGTACCGTCCACGAAATCGAGGGCGATTCCGTCGAAGGGCAGCGCCGCGACGACGTCCCAGGAATCGCGAATGTCGCCGAAGGGGAAGCCCGCGGTTATGCGTACCACCGATCGGGCGGCAAGGAGCCGTTCCCATATTCGGGCGAACAAGGCGTTTTCGCTCTTTCCCGTATCCAGGGTAAGCGCGGGCTCCTCAAAGCGGATTTCCCTCACGCCAAGGCGTTCCGCGGCGGCTATGAGCTCGGCCCACGCGCGGGAAGCCCCGTCGGCGAAAGAACTCGGCCCCCGGCCTTCCCCGTAGCGGCAGAGGGAAAGAAAGGTCCAGGGCCCGATAAAGGTCGGCACGGTTTCGATTCCCGCCGCGCGTGCCTCGAGCCAGCCGGAAAAAGCCTCTTCCGGCGATTCGGATAGGCGGAGTTCCGTATCGCCGTCCAACTCGGGGACTATGTAATGATAATTCGTGATAAACCACTTTTTCATGGGCAGGGGTGCCCGTTCCGGCGTGCCCCGCGCCATCGCGAAGGCCGTTTCGAGCCTGCTCGCCCCCGCGATCCGGAACCGCGCGGGAATGGCGGAAAAACGGATGGCGGTATCGAGCATGCCGTCGTAAAAGGAAAAGTCCTGGGAGGGAATGCGGTCTATGCCCGCGGCCTTCATGCAGTTCCACGCGATCAGGCGGAGCGATGCGGCCTTGGCTTGGAGCGTCGCCTCGTCTATCTCTCCCCGGAGCCATGATTCGGTGGCGAATTTGAGCGCGCGCCCCGCGCCGATCCGGGGCCAACCGGAAACCTGTGTGAACATGCGTACCTCCTGCCGACGAAAAAGCCGGCGTTGGGTACAGCCTACCAGGTCTGAAAGATATAGTCCAAGACTTTGTTTTTATTATTGGTTATAGTAAAATACTATAACCAATGCGGTAAACCGCCTCCATCCGGGGCCGGGAATCCCCGGATAGAGCGCGTGTCTTACTGCTTTTCCGTTTTCTCGGCGACGGCGTTCAGCCTGCCTTTCAGCAATTCGGTGCCGATCAGGGCTTCCACGAGGCTTCCGTTGCCCGCGCCGTCGCCCGAGCCCTGGATAAGTATTTCGGGAACGATTTTCACCTGGTTTTTCGCCAGATGCTCGGCCACCTGCACGATGGCGAATTGCTCGCGGCCCATGGCGTCGGTTTTCTTCTGGATAACGCCGGCCTCGGCGGTACCGACCTTGTCGATATTGTCCGCCTTGGCGGCGCCGACGGTCGTGAGCACGTATGCCTCGCCGTCCGCCGTTATCTTGGCGGACTCCCGCTCGCCCTTTGCGGTTTCGACCTTCGCGTCGGCCACCTGGGTGGCGATTTCCTTGTTGTACCGGGCCGCGGTCAGTTCCTCTTCCTTGGTGGCGGCGGTTTGCGCCTTCACGAAATCCTGCCGCTTTTCCTCGGAGGCCTTTTGCATCAGGTACATTTCCTGCTGCTGTTCGGCCACCTTTCGGTCCGCGAGAATTTTCATGAGTTCCATGGGGGGATTGATGTCGCCGATGAGCGTGTCGACGCATTCTATGTCGTACTGGTTCAGTATGCGCTCGATGTGGGACCGCGCTTCCATTTGGCGCTCGGACCGGCCCTCCACGAAGGAGAGGGCTTCCGAGGTTTGGGCGCTGTTCCGGAAATAGTTGCCGATGGTGGGCTCCAGCACCTGGGAGATGAGGTTTTCTACGGTGCCGAAGCGGGCGATGACCTTGGGCGCGGCGGTATTCGAGATATTGATGACCTGGGAAACCTCCAGATTGAAGGTAAAGCCGTCTTTCGAGCGCACCTTGATGGTTTTCAGCTTTTGGTCCAGCCCGTGGTTCTCGTGGGTTTCGTCCTTCCAATTGAGCACGATATTGGTGGTGGGCACCATGAGGATGTCCTGCAGGTTCTTGTTGACGGGATAGAGGCCCGGGTCGAGCGTCGTTTCCCAAATGCCCTTTTGGCCCTTTTTCACGATTTTCCCGTGCTTGAATTCGCTGCCCGCCACGTCGACCCCGTCGTCGCCGATGAAGGAGTTGACCACGCCGCAAAACCCGACCTCGACCCTGATCATCTTTTCGATGCGTACCTGGGCGAACCAGGGATTGACCGCGTAGGCGCCCGCGCGCAATACGGGAATCTGGAGGCCCTTTTGCCCCCCCGCCTTGATGAAGGCGTCGGGGTCCTGGAAGTTTTTATGCGTTTTCAGGTCGATTTCGTCGGCGGCGATTTTATCCTGGCCGATTATCGGGTTACCCTCGAGGATGGTCACGATGCCGATCCCGTCCGGCGGAACTTCCACCCAGGGATTCGCCTCGCTCACCTCGAATAGCTTCGTGTTGATACGGTAGGTTCCGGGCATGAGGTGCTGGATCTGCCGTCCCTTTTGCCCCCCGTTCGCCAGGAACACGTCGCCCTTCTCGAAGTTCTTGTGGCCCTCGATTTTATCGGCCAGGAGCCTCCCGTCGGGAATTTGGGTACCGTCCATCGCCGTCACCATCCGTACGTGGCCGCCGGGAACCACGATGGCCGGCTGTCGGGTAATGCGGAACATATAGGTATTGATGCGGTACATACCGGGGGTGAGCACCTGCACTTGGGGCCCCTTTTGCCCCCCGTTTTTCAGGAAGGCGGCGCCGTCCTGGAAGAGGTCGCACTCGACCGTCTCGGCCATGATCTTTCCCGCGGGAATCGGCTTGCCGGCTATGGCCTCGACGATGGCGATTTCGTTTTCCATAACCGTGGTGGCCTGCACGATTTCCACCTTAAAAAGGTGCGGGTTGATCCGGTGCTCGCCGGGGGGAATCATCTTGATTTGGGGCCCTTTTTGGCCGCCGTTTCTCAGGAAGGCCACGCCGTCCTGAAAGGTGTCGCAGGGCACGTCCTTCGCCATAAACTCGTCGGAGGGGATGGGCGCGCCGGAAACGGCCTGCACCAAACCGATTTCGTCGTCGCGGATAACGAGAAATTTGAATTTTTTCGCGACCTGAAAGAAGGGCACGAGGAAATGGAGGCCCGGGCCGAGGATTCGCGCCTGGATACCGATCTCCCCGGGGAGGGCGACGGTTCTTCCGTCCTTCATGGTCTTGCCGATATAGCGCCGCTCGATGGTGGCGAGCTCGTCGGCCTTTACGTTCAGGACTGATTTGGCGATAAGCACCACCGCGACGACGAGGGGGACGGCGAGCCAGGAATAGTCGATGAGTAAGGCGAGATCGATCATTGTTTTATAACTCCTTTATTTCCGATTTTTTAGTATATCACGCATCGGGAGAAACCTAAAAAATTAGCCTTTTTTATTTTGGCCGGAGAGCGGTTCCGCTCGACCGGACGCGCGCGTGCGGGCATACGGCGGCGAATCTGGCGGCGGGCATACGACGCGGCGAACGGCGCCGGCGAACGCGCGCATATCCCTAAAAAAGCCTTTTTTTCTTCAGGTAGTTGCATTCGTAACAGTAGAGGGTCATTCTTCCCACCCGGCGGAACACGTATTCCCGCACCGCGGTCTTGGCCGTTTCCGCGGCGATGGGGCCCGTGAGCGACCAGATGAGGGAGACGGGGTTTCCGACGCGGACGGTCCGGTACAGCCGGCGTACCTTGCCGTAAAGGCGCATGGACCGCCAGTAGCGGGAGAGGAGGGGGAGCCGTTTCCCGAGTATCTCGCCGAACCATTCGTCGCCCAGGTTTTTCGCCGCGAGGAGGAAATCCACCGATACGTTGTCGAGGAGGAAGGCGCCGGTCAGGATACGCGCGTAGCCCATGAGCGAGAGCATGTACAGCGAGTCGAAAAGGTCGATGAGCCTGAGGTCGTCGTAAAACCGCTCGGCGTCGTTATACGGCGAGGCGACGGCTTTCACCAGGCCCAGGAGGCGTTCGGCGTCGCGGTTTTCCGGGTCGGCGAACGGGTTAAACCCGTCGGCCGCCCTGAGCGGCAGCCGGAGGAGCCGCTTTAAAAGGCTTCTTTTGCGGTTGAAGCGGTAAACGACGCCGCCGAAGTCCGCGTCCTTTTCGGGGCCGATGCCCAAGTCTTCCAGGGCCTTTTGATAGAGCACGAAAGCGCGTTCGTACCGGGGAGACCTTTCCCGGGCGTTTTCCGGATCGAGGATCCACTCCACGCTGGCCGCGTCCTTTTTGACCCGGTCGGCGGAAAAGCGTTCCAGGCCCTTGCGTATTTGCCCCCTGCGGTCGCCGTAAAGCATGAGGCCGTAGCGGAAAACCCTGGCGAGAATGACGGCGTAATAATAGCGCCACGGCGCCTCGGTCAGGACGAGGGAAACGAGGGACGCGACGAGGCTGATGGCCACCGAGGGCAGGCCCAGAAGCGGGATAAACGCGAGCCGCACCGCCTTTCCGGTGACGCGCCCCGCCCGCATCGCCTTGAGGAAGGGAAGCCGTTCGTAAAGCGCGTTATAGGTTTCGCTTACCCGGTTGATCCGCCTGACGGTGGCTATCCGCGTGGCCGCGAGCCGGCGAAACCGCCCGCTTTTCCGCAAGAGGGAATCGAGTTCTTCCATTAAGAGAAAGGAGCATTTGACCAGGTCCGAGACCGAGAAGGAGAATCGGGCGTTCGGCCCGCGTTCCGCGGCGAAGGCGGATTGAAAGAGGAGGACGAGCGCGTCGAAATCCTGGCGGACGGCGACCCTTACGGGGAAGGGCGAATGGGTCTTCGCCTTCAGGAAGGCGAGGAAGGCCTCGCGCGCGGCCTTTTCCCCCGGCGATCCGGTTTCCGGCGGCGTCAGGCATTCCTTGCGCACCCTGAAGAAGACCAGGTTGCCGACGATGAATCGGGCAAGGAGGGGAAGGGCCGTTACGGCAAAGAGAATCGGTATGAGGACTTTGAAAAGGCTTTCCAGGCTCACGGCCGGATTATCTCACATCTTGGCGCGCCCCCGCAACGTGGCCCGCCCGGGGAGGGGGCTCCGACCGTCCCCGCGGGAAAGAAAATGGCCCCCCCTGCCTCGGCTTATGGTCCCCCCGCGTCGAGCCGGTATTTTTCCATATGGGAGAGGTATAGTTTTCCCGCCTCGCCGAGGCCGATATCGCGGCGGGTGACGTAGCCGACGGTCATGCGCTCGTCGGATTCCAGGGGGACTGACGCGATGAGGCTCCCGTTGAGGTCGCTGGGAAGCACGCCGGTGGAGACGGTATAGCCGTCCAGGCCGACGAGGAGGTTGAAGAGCGTTGCCCGGTCCGAAACGCGGATGTTTTTCCGGTGGGGCACGGTGCTCAGGATTTCCTCGGAAAAATGGAAGGAATTGTGCTCGCCCTGCTCGAAGGAGAGGCAGGGCCAGCTTTCGAGCTCTTCGAGGGCGACCGATTCGCGGCCGGCGAGGGGATGGGCGGCGCTGAGGAAGACGTGGGGCGTGGCCTCGAACAGTGGCGTAAACGCGAGGAGCCGCTCGCGGAATATCTTTTCCAGGACCTTGCGGTTAAAGTCGTTGAGGTAGAGGATGCCGAGCTCGCTGCGGAAGGTCGCGACGTCCTCGATGATTTCGTGGGTCCTCGTCTCGCGCAGGGTACAGTCGTATTCGTCCACGTTGAGGTCGCGGACCGTTTCGACGAAGGCGTTGACGGCGAAGGCGTAGTGCTGTGCCGAGACCGAGAAGAGCCGGCGGCGGGGAACGGCGTCGCGGTAGCGCTCCTCGAGAAGGTTCGCCTGCTCGAGTACCTGGCGGGCGTAGCCGAGGAATTCGGCGCCCTCCTCGGTCACGACGACCCCGCGGCTGGTGCGGTCGAACACGCGCACGCCCATTTCCGTTTCCAGCTCGCGCACGGCGGCGGAAAGGCTCGGCTGGGAGATAAAGAGGCGGGACGCGGCCTCGTTGAAGGAGCCCCACCGGGCGACGGCCGCCGCGTATTTGAGCTGTTGCAGTGTCATGGCGTAATTCCCCTGCGCCCCATGATCCCCCGGATGGCGCGCCGCCGTCAAGGCCGGATCCCTTTTCGGCTTTTCCCGAAAAAAAGGGCGGCGGGGGGTTGGATATTTTGGCGCAAAGGGTAGAAACTTCATGGTATGAAGTTCGAAACCTACCTTCCCACGTTTTCCGAGTTTTTGGAATCCTGTCCCCGCGAGCCCCTGGACCCCCAGGGGCGATACCTCTTTATCAGCGACTTGCATATGGGCAACGGCGGGGGCCGCGACGATCTCGAGCGCAACCGGTTCCTGATCGAGTCGATCCTGGAGCGGTGGTACCTGAAGCACGACTATACGTTGGTGATGAACGGGGATATCGAGGAACTGCAGAAATTCCGCTTGGCCGACATTCGCTCCGCCTGGCCGAGGCTCCTGGGAACGGTGGACGAGTTCGCGCGGCGCGGCCGATTGAGGAAGATTATCGGGAACCACGATATCGCGCTTTTGGAGGAGAAGGATTATCCCTGGCCCCTGTATCCGGGGCTGATCTACGAAAGCGGCGAGGACCGGATCGCGGTGTTTCACGGCCACCAGTCCTCGGACCTCTACAATAAATACGAGAACATGACGGGGTTTCTCATACGGTACCTCGTGAAGCCCCTGCATATACGGAACTCCGGCGGCTTGCCGAAGGACGCGCGGCGGCGTTTCGCGAAGGAGCGCCGCATTTACCGGGCCGCCCGGCGCTTCGGCGTTCTGGCCGTGACCGGGCATACCCACCATCCCCTGTTCGAGTCCATGTCCAAGTTCGACAATATCCGCTTCATGGTGGAGGACCTGACGCGGGAATACTCCGACGCGGGCGAGGGGCGGCGGTCCGAGATCGAGGAAACGATCATGATGCTCCGGCGCGAAATGGCGAGATTGTCGGCCAGGAAGGAGCGGCGGCGGAAGACCGAGAGCCTTTACGGGGACAGTCCCTTCCTGGTGCCCTGCCTTTTCAATTCCGGGTGCGCCACGGGGAAGCACGGCATTACCGCGCTGGAAATCGCGGGCGCTCATATTTCCCTCGTGTATTGGACCGTTGGCGCCAACACGCGGCCGTATATCTCCCGGGAATCCCGGTCAATCGATTTTCTCGACGACGACATATGGCGCTATACCATTCACGAGGACCGGCTGGAAACGATATTCGCCCGGCTGAAGCTCCTGGGCGGGGACCTCGCGGGACCGACCGTCGGCGCCGGGATCGGGGCAGGCCCGGTCGACCTTGACGACCTTGACGATGACCTTGCCGGCCTTGACGACGACGACGATTCGTCACCGCGCCCCTTCGATTTTTTGTGAGCCGCCGAATAAACGGAATGCCGGCCTTTCGGTTCGACGGTCCTTTTCTTTCTCCTTGTCCTAAGCGGTGAATTCGTTTATACCAAAGGGACGGGCGAAAAACCCGTGGTTCTGGAGGTATGTTCGTGAAAATTAGGCGAAAATTGCTCGTTTTGGTTTTCGGTCTTGTTTCGTTTTTCGCCATTGGCGCCTCGGTGTACGTAGGCGGCAACGGGTACCTGGCGCGTCTCAACGATCAGGTGCAGCAGCTCAGCGATTTAACCCTTTCCGTGAACCTTTTGCGCGCCGAGGTGAACCGCATGGATACGCGGACCTTCGATTCGATCGATCTTGGCCTGAACGCCGCGAGAGACCGGCTTACGGAGGGCTTCGACGCGATAGGGGGCCTTGAAAGGCTGCGCGGCCTCGGCAAAGACGTTTCGGCCACGCTGGATACCCTTTTTTCGGTCAAGGACGTGGTACAACGGCGTATCGACGAGACCGTAACCGTTCAAAAGGATTTTGAGGCCGCCATAGAGACCGAAATGGGGCTCAATCCGCAGAGAATGACCATGCAATCGGCCTCGGATTACGCGTTCGCCAATATGTCGCCCGAGAGCCGGCATGACGTGATTATCCTGAGAAACCGGTATTCCGATTCCCTTTTGGCGTTGGACCAGGCGCTGGAAATGCAGGACAAGGTTATACGGAACCAAATAAGCACGATTACGAAGGTGGTTGCCGCGTACAGCGACCGTTTCGGCTCAGTCGCCCTCGGCATTATCCTGGTCCTTGTTTTATCGGCCATCGCGATCGCGCTCAGAATGGCGACGCGAATGTCGTCCTCCGTGGAGCGGCTCGGCCGGAACGCTGGCTTGCTGGAAACCGGGGACCTGACCGGGCGTTTCGAACGGACGTCGCGCGATGAGGTAGGGGCCTTGGCGGACGGGCTCAACGGTTTTCTCGTTACCCTGTCCGAGACCGTATCCGGCATTCACCGCGCCTCCGCCAAAAACGTTGAGGTTCGCAATCTCCTTCATGCCGCCGCCCAGGAAGCCTCTTCTTCCGTCGCGGAGATCGAGAGCAATTCCGAGTCCATTACGCGCCAGATCGGCAAGTTGAACGACCAGGTCGCCCTGACTTCCTCGGAAATAAAGGCCGTTTCGGGTCAGATCGAGACCTTGCACGGCGACGTTGGCCGGCAGAACCGGACCGTCGCCGGGGCCTCTGAGGCCATCGGCACGGTTATCGGCTCGCTAGAACAGGTGGTGTCCCTCGTGTCCTCGGGCCGCGACGCCTCCAACGAACTGGCCGACTCGGTGGGAAAGAGCAGGGAAGAGCTTTCGGAGACCTATCGCCGCATTACGAAGATCAACGAGAGCGCCGGAACGATCCGCGAGATTACCGGTGTGATGGCGGGAATCGCAGCCCGCACCAACCTCTTGGCCATGAACGCCGCGATCGAGGCGGCCCACGCCGGACAATACGGCCAGGGCTTCGCGGTAGTCGCCGACGAGATTCGCTCCCTCGCGGAGGCTTCGTCCGCCCGCTCCAAGGAGATCGGCAAGAACATCGTCGCGATCGTGAAGGAAATCGAGCAAACCCAGGAATTGGCGGCCAATACCAACACGGCGTTCGACGGCATGCTTCAACGGCTCGAGGCCATGGGTGATTCCATCAACCGGATCCAGGAAAGCATCGTTAAAACCTCTACCGATTCGGCCTCGGTGTCGCGGGCAATGCGGGAGCTCAACGATATTTCGGGGAAAATCGGCAGCGGTTCGGACGCCATGTCGGCGAGTTCCCGCACGATCATAGAGACGGCCCGGGACCTGGAGCGCATTTCCCACGAGGTGTACACGAATATTTCCGAGATCAATTCGGGCATTCACCATATCGGCGAGACCGTGCGTTCCGTGACCGCCCACGCCGAGACCGTCGGCGAGGTGAGCGCGGCCCTGGACTCTGAAGTCCGCTTTTTCAAGGTCTAGCCAGACGGAGTCGGGCCGCCCGAGCCGGGCCTGGCGGCCGGGGCGCGGCCCCTATCTGGCCCCGCGGCCGATGGAGCCAACGTCGAGCGCGATGAAGGGAAGGTATTCCCCGTCGCGGTCGCGTTGCGCACCGCCCCGTATTTCTATGCCGAACGAGTCCGAAAGCCGCGTTCCGATTCCCGCCGCGGCGTTCCAGTGAAACACGTCGGTTTTCCAATCGGTATGGTTCGGGTCGGCTATGACCGCCCCCACCGCCCCGTGCACCAAAAAGAAAAACGGCACGGTTATTCCCTTCGCCCCCCAGTTCAGGTTCCCCTTCAAGTCGAGCCCCATGCCGAGAACGTGGCTTCCGATTCGCTCCGAAACCCGCAAGGGGCCGGGGAATATCCTCCGGTCCGCGAGATCGGGCCGGTAGTAGGGGGGCGCGGGGGCCCGTCCGTCCGTCAGGTTGCTGAAATCGGTTCCGCCCCGCCACAGCAGCGAGACCGCGAAGGGCGTTCCCAGGGAAAGAAAGGCGCAGCCGTCGAAGGCGAGGCTTTCGAACCGCATTTCTCCCGGAAAGACGGGAATGGAGGCGCTGTACTCGAGGTTGGCGAGCAGGCCGTTCATGGGAAATACCGGAAAGTCCAGGGTATCCACCCGAATCCCCGCCGACGCGATGACGCTCGTCGAAGGATTCCGGTCGGCTTCCACGCCCGGAAGCTCCACGCTCGAAAGCCAGTCGCGGGACAGTCCCGCCGTGACCGCGGCGCCGGGAAGGCCCTCATAGCGGAGCGCGAGGGCGACGCGTGAAACCGTGGTTTGGTACTGATAGCCGATGGAGCTGCCCGCGAGGCGGGTTTCGAAATCGTGGTGGTATTGATAGGAAGGCATGAGCGAAAAGGCCGCCCCGATTGGCTGGACGTAGCGAACGTCCACGCCGGGGGAATCGACCAATTCGGCGTCGGCCTCCAGCCGGGAGCCCGCTCCGGTGAGGTTCGCGTAACGGATGCCCGGTATGAGGTCGAGGTTGCCGGTGATGGACGAAGAGATCGTGGCCTCGTAGAGAAAGCCGAGGCGCATTTGGTTTTCGCCCTTCGGGCGCGGCGTGGCGAAAACCGCGAGGAACGTCCCGTCGGGCGTCTTTTGGGTCGCGTAGCGGATCCGCTCAAACCGGCCGGATCGGTCGAGCCTACTCGATAGGCTTTCCATGAAGGCCGTTCTCAGTTCGCCGGAAAGGGCGGGGAAGCCCTCGTTTCCCCGAATTCCCGCGAGTTGCCTGGCGAGTTTTACGGCGGTTTTCTCAATATATTCCCGATCGTTGGCCGAAACGCCCGCGGCGACCACGCCCGTGAGGGTCTTTTCAGGGAGCGGTTCCGCCTTCGATCCGGTTTCCCCGTCCGCGAGAATGGCTGAGCGCAGTGCGATCAACCGCTCGCTTTCGCCGCGCGCCGCCTCCTCGCCCTTGGCTATAAACTCGTCTACCCGGTTGAAATCGGCCCGGGACAGGCCGCTTAGGTTCACCTTTATCACGGCGTCCGCGTTGGGGTATTGCCAGCGGCTCGTGGCGCGCATGAGATAGTCGAAGGACCGGGTGAGGGCGGGTAGGGGCGTTCGCTTGATGGCGTCCGGGTCGAAGGGAGAATCGTCGTTCAGCTCCACGGCGATGACGTAGCGCGCGCCGAGTTCCCGGGCGACGTCGATGGGCAGGTTGTCCACCGTTCCCCCGTCGACGTACCATTGGCCGTCGACCTCCCAGGGAGAAAAAACGCCGGGAAGGCTGATGCTGGCGCGGATGGCGTCGGGAAGGGAGCCTGAATCGAAGGCCTTTCGCTCCCCTGTGGCGGCGTTGGTGGCCACGGCGCGGAAACGGCGGGGCAGGGAGTCGAAATCGACGTTCTTTTCAGCGTCGAGGAGGGTGGAATCGAGGTAGCGCGCGATCCGGTTCCCCGTTATCACGCCTCCCTGGGCCCAAACGCCCTTCCGGTCAAAGTTGACGGCCGCGACGTATCGCGCGCGGTCCCGCATATCGCTCCAGGCGGACGGGTCTTTCGGCCCGCTGTCGGAAAGCAGCCTATCCCAATCGGCGGCCTTGGCGATTCCCTCGAGGTCCTGCGCGTCGTTTCCCACGGCGTAATACCCCCCGATTATGGCGCCCATGCTGGTTCCCACCACGAGGTCCACCGGAATGCCCAGTTCCTCGATCACGCGAATCGCGCCGATGTGGGCAAGGCCGTACGCGCTGCCGCCGGCGAGCACCAGGGCGACCCTCGGCCGCCCGCTTTCGGGACCGTCATAGCGGGGCGTGGGGCCGGAGACGGCGTCGGCGGCGATCGGGGCTTCGCCTTCGCCTTCCTGGGCCGGCGACGGGGAAGGGGCGATCAAGAGCAGTAGTATGAGCGCGAACGCCCGGGTTACGGGTTTATTCATAATATAGAATATAACGTATCGCCGGGAAGGTTACGCCATTCCCGCCGGGGAAACTTCCCGCCAACCGCGCGTCCGCCCACGGTAGCGGTTTCCGTCAACGTCGGGTACACTTATAAACGGGCGCCGAAGAACGCGGCGCGCGGCGGAGGGGAAGATGAATAAAATTCTGGCGGTGGGCCTGAGTTCCACCATTCAGAAAACCATCGTGGTACCTGGTTTTACGCTTGATCGGGTAAACCGCGCGACGGAGTATCTCCTGGACGCTTCGGGCAAGGCGGTGAACGCGGCCCGCGTACTGAACCAGCTTGAGGAAGGCTGCGTGTCCTGCGTCTCCCCCCTCGGCGAGGAGAACGCCCTGCTCTTTCTCGATCTCGCGTCGCGCGACCGGCTCCCCGTAGATTGGGTTACCGTTCCGGGGCGAACGCGCTATTGCTATACCTGCGTGGACCCCGGAGCCGGTACTACCACCGAGCTCGTAGTGGACGAACCGGTGGACCGGGGAGCCGCCGCCGTCGAAAGGTTCGCCAGTGCCGCCGACGAGACGCTCTCCGCGACGGCACGCCTCCTCCCGGGCGTCGATGCCCTCCTGTTCGCGGGAAGCCGGCCGAAGGCCTGGCCCGACGATACGGTGGCCAGAATTTGCGGCCTCGCCAAGGACGCGGGTAAAACCCTCGTCGCCGACTTTCACGGCAGGGACCTCGCGCTTACGCTGGAACGCTGCGTTCCCGACGTGATCAAAATAAACGAAGAGGAATTTTGCTCGACCTTCGGATACCCGTATCCCCTGGGCGCGGATGAACTGCGGGGCCGCATAGCGGAAAAAAGCGCGGAGTACGCCAACGCGATAGTGATAACCCGGGGCTCGAAGGACACCTACGCCGGTTATCTCGGCGTCTCCTTTACCCATTCTGTCAAGGCGGTCAAGGCCGTGAACGCAACCGGTTGCGGCGACTCGTTCACCGCGGGCTTTTTGCATTCCTGGCTCGCGGTGCGCGACATGGAGGCCGCCCTTGAAACGGGTAGCCGGTGCGCCACGCGAAACGCCCTGAACCTCCGCTGCGGCTCGATTCGCGACCCCAACGATTGATCCGCGGCCGTTTTACAGACCGCTCACTCCCACTTGAAAAGGCTCGCCGAAACGGCGAGGAAGAGGACGGTCATGCCGGACAGGACGGCCATTTGCGGCCATACCGCGGCGAGTCCCGCGCCGTCCAGCATGATGGCACGGGCGGCGTCAAGAAAGTGGGTAAGCGGGAATACCTTCGCGATTGCCCTCAGTATGTCCGGGCTTCCCTCGATCGAGAAGAATACCCCGGAGAAGACCATCATCGGAAAGGTCACCAGGTTCATCAGCCCCGAGGCGAGTTCCTCGCTGGCAAGGCGCGAGGCGAACACGAGCCCGAGCGAGATCATGGCGAAAATGCCGAGCGTTAAAACGAGGAGAAGGGTAAGGTAGTTTCCCTCCATCCGGAAGCGGAGGAAGAAATTGGTGGCGCCGAACACGAAGACCGAGGTGAGCACCACGATAATCATGCGGGAAACCGCCTGGGCGGTGAGGAAATTAAGCGCGCCGACCGGCGTCGCCTTGAGCCGCTTGAGTACCCCGTTTTTCCGGTACCGCACCAAAACGAAACCCACGCCGAAGAGGCACGAGAACATCATGTTCATGCCGATAACGCCGGGAACGAGGTAGTCCACGTAGCGGATCGCCTTTCCCGAAACGCGCTTTTCCGTAAAGCCCGGAATGGAGGGCATGGCCCCTTCCGTTCCGGGATCCTCGGACCCGGTGAGGAGCTTTCTCAAAAGCGGGCCGCCCGCGGCCTGGTCGTTGATATACCAGGCGCCGCCCGAGAAGTCCACGGCCATGTCGAATTGGTGCTTCCTCAGCTTATCCAGGGCCGCGTCGCGGTCGGCGCCGCCGTAGGCGATCAGTTCCAGTTGGGGTATGGCCAGGAAGCCGTCCATGGCCTCGGAGCCGGTGTCGAAGGAGCGGTCCGCGATCGCCGTTTTCAGCGCGTCCGCGCCGCCCTCCCCGATCAGGGCCACCTTGAACAGGGTCTTGCTCTCGCCGGTACCGAAGGCGAAGGCGAAGCCGGCCACCATCAGGATCGGGAAAAAGAGGTTCCACAAGAAGGTTCCCCGGTCCCTCACGTATTCCATCGTGCGGGCCTTGAGCACCGCCAAAAATTTCTTCATCGTAGGTTTCCTTTTATCCTCAGGTCCGCAGCGACGTGCCGGTCAGTTTGATGAAAAGGTCTTCCAGGTCGGGCCGGTGTATCGAAAGGCCGTCCAGGTTGAGCTTCGCGCCGAGCAGGCGGCGCATGGTATCGTCCAGGGCCTCGCTGCAAATGTCCCAGCTGTCGCCGGAGCTTTCGGCCCCCAACTCGGCAAGCGCCTTTGCGGCGTCCCCGTCGCCTTCCTGCTTCGGCAGGCGAACGATTTGCCCGGTGAAATGCTTGTCCAAAAGCCTCGAGGGCGTGTCGCTTTCCAGTATCCGCCCCCGGTCCACGATGGCGATCCGGTCGCACAGCGCCTCTGCTTCGTCCATGTAGTGCGTGGTCAGGAGGATCGAGGTGCCTTCTTTCTTCACGCCCTCGATCAGGTCCCAGAAATTCCTTCGCGACTGGGGGTCCAAGCCCGTGGTCGGCTCGTCCAAAAAAAGCATCTCGGGGCGGGGCAGAAGGGCGATACCCAAGAGCATGCGCTGCCGCTGGCCTCCGGAAAGCTTTTGGTTGTCCCGGTCGAGAATGTCCGAAAGGGAACAAAGCTCGATTACCTCGTCCATGGAACGGGGCGCGGGATAAAAGGAGCGAAAGAGCTCCAGGGTTTCGCGCACGGTAATGAACTCGGGCAGGGCCGTGTTTTGGAACTGGATGCCGACCTTCTCGCGGAATTTGCGCCCCACCGGTTCGCCGCGGAAGAGAACGCTGCCCGAGGTGGGCTCGAGAATTCCCTCCATCATTTCGATGGTGGTCGTCTTTCCCGCGCCGTTCGGTCCCAGAAGGCCGAAACAGCTTCCTTCCTCGATGGCGAAGGAAACGCCCCGAACGGCCTCTACCTTACCGTAGGTTTTATACAGTTCATGGACTTCCATGATCGGCGGATTATTCATACTACAAAGATAGGTTTTTCCGCGGCGCCGGGCAAGGGAAAAGGAAGTTCCCGCGGGCCGGCCTTCGCGGGCCTGGTCTTCGCTGGTCGGTCTTCGCGGGCCTGGCCTTCGCTGGCGGGCCCTCAATTGCCGGGCCCTTACCGGCAGTGCCTGAGAAGGCCGCGATCCCGTCGGGTTTTTTACCCGCTCCCGCTACCGCCGGACGCCGGTTTCGGTGTATGATAGGCGGGAAGGAAGAATCATGCTAAAGACATTTTGGGCAATCGTCCGCTTTTTTTGGTATTTGGTGCTGTCTATGCCCCAATTGCGCGCGGTTAAGAAGCTGGAGCGCGAGGGAAAGATCGCAGAGCGGGACGAATGGGTAAACAAGGGGGTCCATGACTGGGCCCGGTACGTGGTCGGCCTTGCCGGGGGCACCGTGGAAGTGCGCGGCGAGGATAACGTTCCCGAGGACACGGCCGTAGTCTTCATCGGCAACCATCAGGGCAACTTCGACATTCCCATCCTGCTCGGCTACCTGGCCAAGCAAAAGGCCTTTATCTCGAAGATCGAGATCCTCAAGGTTCCCCTTTTGAACCAGTGGATGCGCCTCATGCAATGCACCTTTATCGACCGCAAGAGCCCCCGACAATCCGTGAAAGCCATGGCGGAGGCCGTGGAATCGGCTAAGAAGGGCTACTCGCTCGTGATCTTTCCCGAGGGAACCCGCAGCCGCGGCAAGCCCGTCGGCGAATTCAAGGCCGGCAGCTTCAAGCTCCCGGTCAAAGCCGGCGTTCCCATCGTTCCCGTCACCGTCGACGGCTCCTGGAAACTCTTCGAGGCCACGGGCCGCATGGCCAAAGGACATGTCGTCGTGACGGTGCACCCGCCCGTGCCCACCGCCAACCTTACGAAGGAAGAGGTCGCCGGCCTTCACGACCGCGTCCGCGACATCGTGGTCTCGGCGCTTCCCGCCGACATGCGGGGCTGAGCGGAAAGGGCGGCGCGCCGCGCGGCGAATCGGTTTCGCGCCGTGTGACGCCCCTCACAGACGCGTTTCACCCGCTCGGGAAACGTTTGGCGGTATCGTATGGTTAAGGAGAAACCCATGAAACCATTTAGCGATAATTCCTGCGAACTGACCTTGGTGGCCGGGACCGCCTGGCTTTCCCGTTTCGAATTGGCGCGCCTCGCGCCCGGCTCGGTCGTCGTGACCGACCGGGTGGCAGGTACGGGCTTTGAGCTTCGGCTGAACGGCGCGCGAATCGCCGACGCCGATACGCTCTTGGTGGAACTGCCGCCCGAGCCCGCTTCTGCCCCCCGCGCCGCGAGCCGGCCCGCCGCCCGCCTTACCGCCCGGATCGCCGCCTTCGCGCCGGCGCTCCTCCCGGAAATAGAGCCCGTTCGGGGCTCCGAGCTGACGGCATTGCTTCCCGTAACCGTTTGCTTCGGCGGCGCGCGGGTTCCGCTCGAGGCGCTCCGAGGCCTGGGCCGCATGAGCCTCGTCGAGCTCGGTATCGTGGCCGAGCGGGAACTTTCCGAGCGCGACGAAGCCGCCTGGAGGGCCGAGGCGACCCTTTCCGTCGCCGGCATGGAGGCCGCCCGGGGAACCGTCGCCGTTTCCGGCGAGTACATGGCCCTGGTAATCGACTCCCTCGCCCCCGGCTTTCCGCCCGCGTCCTTCGCCGACGCGCCCTTCGCTTCCACCGGCCGCATAATCAGCGCCGGGAAAACCGCCGCCTCCGTCAAGCTTTACGATTTCTCGAAACCGGACTGCTTTACCCGGCGGCAGATCGATTCCCTCGCCGCCCTGCACGAGAACGCGCTTCGCTCCCTCGCCCTGATTACCGGCGCCCTGCCCCCGGGCTTGCGCGTCAGCGGCGCGGACCAGCTCAATTTCACGGAGTACCTCGAGTCCCTCGCCCCGGGAGAACCGGTTCTTACCGCCCCCGCCACCGCCTCGGTTCGCCCCTATTTGGACGAGGCCAGCCGCCCGGAACGGCTGTTCCTCGCGGCCGGCCCGCTCGCGGCGGGCTATCCCGTCGAAACGGTAGAGGGATGGGCCCGCGACTCCCTTTCGCGCCCGGTGGGCGGCTCGATCCTGCTCGCAGGTCCCCTCGCGCGGGAATCCGCGTCGGCGGTGCTGGAAGCCCTGCGCCACGAATGGCAACGGTACGGCACGCTGAGCCCGCGTCCCGGCCCCGCGATCTCGCGCGGGGAAACCCCCGGCTATTCGGCGCGCGATTTCGCCCCCTTCTCGGGCGAATGGGAAATGGTCGCGATCGCGGTAATCGTCAGCGACAGGGGCCATGAACTGACCGTCGCCTATCCCCTCCGCGTCCTCGAGCCCGTTCTCGCGGCCCTTGATTCATGAGCGGCCCTGACCTCGAATCGCGGCTCGCCGCCCTGTTCCCGCGGACCGACGCCGTATCCTCCCCGGAAGCCCTCGCCCGCCTGCTTTCCCCCTACGGCGCCGCGCAGAGCCTCCGGCCGGGCCGCGCGTTCGCCTGGCAGGACGATCCGGTCGACCGGTGCGCCCTGGTGCTGTCGGGGCGCCTCCTTCCCTCGAAAAACCGCATCGGGGCCCTGCCCGTCGCGCTGCCGCCCATCGGCCCGGGCGGCTGGGCCTGCCTCGCAGAAACCGTCGCGAAGGCCGCCTCCCAGGCGGACTACCGGGCCGACCGCGAAAGCGAGCTCTTCG
The DNA here is from genome assembly GCA_023443865.1 of Spirochaetota bacterium. GTDB lineage: Bacteria > Spirochaetota > Spirochaetia > Treponematales > Treponemataceae > Teretinema. The sequence goes on from JAEZST010000018.1 coordinate 124,488, forward strand.
TCATTCCCGCCTACAATCTGGCACTGCTCGAGCGAAAGCCTGAGTTCGCGCGCGCCCTCCCGTCGATCCTGGCCCGGGAGACCCTGATCCTGCACGGCTATCTCCTCGGCGGGGGAAACCGGGAACGGGTGATCGGCTGGCTCCTGTCGCGGCGGAAAACCCTCGGCGGAACCGAGAACCGCGCCGTATCGGCGACCCAGGCCGAAATCGCCGCGGACCTCGCCCTGACCCGCGAAACCGTGAATCGGCACCTTTCGCGCCTGGAGGCCGAGGGAATCCTCTCCACGGGCCGCTCGGAAATTCGTATCCCCGACTGGTCCGCCCTGGAGGAGGCCCTTCGCGACGACTGACGGTTTGCCTATTCCCGCGTCGAGGTGTATATTGAGCTCCTTATGCACAACCTACCTGACCGCTCGACGGTCGACAAAAAATACCGATGGAACGACGAGGCGGTCTTCGCCGATTCCGCCGCCTGGAAACGGGAATACGAAGCCGTCTCCGCCCTCCTCCCGTCCCTCGCCGAGCGAGCGGGAACCCTGTCCGACGGCCCCGCGGCCCTCCTCGATTTTCTTATCCTGAACGAGCGGACCGAGGCCCGTGTGGAAACCCTCGCGTTTTACGCGACCATGCGGGGAGCCTGCGATTCGGGCGACGAAGAAGCCCAAAGCCTTTCCGGCCGTGCGGGCGCCCTCTCCGGCCGCTATGCCGAGGCCGTGGCCTTTCTCGAGCCAGAGCTGCTCGCCCTGGGCGAAGAAACCATCGCGGCCTGGAAGGCCGAGAACGGGGAGCTCGCGGCGTTCGGCCATTGGTTCGACGACCTCTTCCGCCTGCGCTCCCACGTCCGTTCCGCCGAGGTAGAGGCCGTCCTGGGCGCCGCGCAGGAGGTTTTCGCGGGCGCCGCCTCGATCCACGACATGCTGGTAGACTCCGACCTCCCCTTCGGCGACGCCCGCGATTCCGCCGGGAACGCGGTTCCGGTGGAGCAAAGCACCATCGATACCCTGCTCGGAAGCCCCGACCGCGCGCTCCGGAAATCCGCCTGGGAAAGCTACTGCGACGCGCACCTCGCCTTCGCCCCCAGCCTCGCGGCCTCCCTCGTGACCGACGTCAAGAAGGACTGCTTTCTCGCGCGCGCCCGGGGGTACGGCTCCAGTCTCGAGGCCGCCCTTTCGGCGGACAATATCCCCCTGGCGACCTTCGAAACCACCCTGGCCGTTTTCAAGAAAAACCGCCCGCTGTGGCACCGCTACTGGAAGGCCCGCGCGAAGGCCCTTGGCCTGAAGAAAATGTCTCATTGGGATATTTGGGCGCCCCTATCGAAGAATCCCCCGAAGGTTCCCTTCGAGACCGCCGTGGACTGGATCTGCGAAGCCCTCGCGCCCCTGGGCGAGCCGTACGCGGAGCGGCTCCGCAAGGGCTGTCTCGAGGAACGCTGGGTAGACGCGTATCCCACCAAGGGAAAAAGCCAGGGAGCCTTTAGCTACGGAAGCCGCTCGACCGCCCCCTATATCATGATGAGCTACGCCGACGACCTTTCCTCGCTCAGCACCCTCACGCACGAGCTCGGGCACTCCATGCACAGCGCCCTTACCCGCTCCGCGCAGCGGGCAACGTACGCCGATTACGGCATTTTCGCAGCGGAGGTCGCCTCGAATTTCCATCAGGCCATGACCCGTGACTATCTCTTCCGCCACAACGCGGATAGGGATTTCCAGATCGCCTTGATCGAGGAAGCCATGGAAAACTTTCATCGGTATTTCTTCATCATGCCCACGCTGGCCCTTTTCGAGCGCGAAACGCACCGCAGGGTATGGGCGGGCGAGGGTCCCACGGCCACGGAACTCAACGAATTGACCGCTGACCTTTTCGCCGCGGGTTACGGCGACGCCGTGGAGGTAGACCGGGAGCGGGAAGGCTCCACCTGGGCCCAGTTTGGGCACCTGTACATGAACTTTTACGTGTTTCAATACGCGACCGGCATCAGCGCGGCCCACGCCCTCGCGGGACCCATACTCGCCGGGGACCGGGACGCGGCCAAACGCTACGTTGAATTCCTTTCCGCGGGCGACTCGCTGTACCCGGTGGACGCGCTCCGGCGCGCCGGCGTGGACATGACCGGCCCCGCGGCGATGGAAGCGGGCTTCCGCACCCTGGAATCGCTGGTAAGCCGGTTCGAGTCCCTGCTTTGACCCGGTTTCTTCCTTACGCCCTCAGGCTTCGGTCGATTTTCTCGCGGTCGAAGCCGACGATGATCTTGCCGTTGATATCTACGACGGGCACGCCCATCTGGCCGGATTTACGGACCATTTCTTCCGCCTTGCGCTGGTCGCGGGAAACGTCGTATTCCGTGAACTTTACGCCCCGTTCCTGAAAATAGCCTTTTACCATGCGGCAGTAGCCGCAGCTGGGCGTCGTATACACCTGTACGCTCATGGGAGCCTCCTTATGAATCGGTTGCGGACGGCGCCGAATCCCTTGGGTCCGTCGCCGTTCTATACCGAATATAAGGCCGCCGCCGCGGGACTTCCGTGACCGAAGTTACACTCTGAAGAGCTTCGCGAGCGAGGCCTGGCGCACGATGCGGTAGTGAAGGTACAGGAGCATGCCCGCGGCGGGAACCGCCGCCAACGTGACGATCACCGACCACGCGAAGACGGGCCGGTACCCGCTATTCAGGTTGATCGCCGCTTCCAGCCCCGCGCAGAAAAGCGCCGCGAACAGAAGTCCGACGGCGATCACGTTAAGCCCGCGCTTCCGGATTCCCGAAACGATGCCGGTCATGCCGGCGATGCATCCGATCAGCCAGCACGAGATGGGCAGGGCCCAGGGAAGGAACCACTCCACCCGGCCGTCCACCGCGTCCAGGAGGAAGAGGGTAAGGGGCAGGGTAGGGGCAAGGATGGCGAACAGGATCCAGGGGTGGCGCCGCAGCAGGATCGGCATGCCCACCAAGAGGAAACCCCAGCATATGGCCGGCGAGGAATAGCGCGACCAGGTAATGGCCCGGTTGGAGATCAGGTCCGAAAGCAGCGTTATGAACAGGGCCGAACCGAAGACGATGGATAGCACCTCAAAATATATGAGCCGCCGCTGTTTTCGCGTAAGCGATTCCTTCTCGAGTACCTCGGCGAAAAACGGGCGTTCACCGGGAAAGTCCAAGCCGCCGGCCTCTGCCGTCGCGGGACGTGCCGCCGTTGCGGGCGAGCCGCACAGGGGACACCGCGCTTTCGAATCGGGGAAGGTTACCCCGCATCCCTCGCAATAGGCCATTATCGTCTCCTTTCCGGGTGATGGGCCGCCTCGCCGCTGGAATCGACGCGCAACGCGAGCCCCTGCCGCGCGAGAAAGCCGAAAAAGGCCCGCTCTATGCGGTTATCGGCTATGGTGCTTCCGACCGTGACGCATAACCGGTCCTTCCAGCTCAAAACCCCGACGTTCGCCCCGGTGGCGAGATTGCTCGGCGGGAAAAAATGAAAGCGCTTTACGTGGGCCGCCGCGTCGTCGCTCAGCCTAACGGCCGTGAGATTCGACAGGGAACCCGAATAGAGCGCGAGATTCAGTTTCCGGTTCATGATTCGCAGGGCGAAATTCTTGAGCGGCAGGAAGACCCCCCTCCCCAGGGGATTCAATTCGCCCCCCACGTTCCGCCTGAGCTGTCGGTACAGCTCCATCTTCGTCATGCCAAGCTTCATTTGGTGGTGTACCCGCTCGAGTATGTCGGGAAAATCCCATTTTCCGAGCCTCATGTCGATATTCGGCGCGGCGAACAGGAAAAAGTTGCGCATGGTGCGGGAAGGATACATTTTCCTCAGGTTTATCGGCACCTGGACGGTGATCCGCTTCCCGCTCATGCGGATTTTAGAATGCAGCGCGCCCTCGGCGAGGTAGGTTTCCTGCATCGCGGCGAGGTAACAGGCGGTAAGCCATTCGGTCAGGCTCACCCGGTGCTTCCGGGCGATCTCAAGGGCGTCGTCCAGGGGCATTTCCGCGGTGGTCACCCGGTAATCCGAACGCATCCGCGCCCCCGGCAGGAGCCAGGCCTTGGGCACCTTGTCGGGAGGGGGAATGTCCCGCCTGAAATGCTTCCGGTACGAGTCTTCCCACTCCTCCTCTTCCGGCTCGGCCTCGCGGTCTATAAAATCCAGTAGGCGGTTCCGTTCACGGTCAAGGGGAACGCCGAGGGCCGTGAGGTACTCGATTATCAGGGCGCGTAGGAAGATCATGCCCCCGGTGCCGTCGGTAATGGCATGGTGGAATTCGCAGGCGATGCTCCGGCCCCGGGCGTAAACCCGGCACAGTCGCATCGATTCGTCCCCGGCTTCCTGCCGGCAGGGTACCGTGCGTTCCCGCTCCGTTTCGATTAGGGCGGAACAGGGCTCGAAGTAATGCCAGAACACCCCTTTGCGCAGGCGGACGAAAAGGTAGGGAAATCGTTTCGAGGCCCGGGGAAGGGCCGTGTTCAGGGCGTCGGCATTCACCGTCTCCGACATTTCGCAGGAAAGCCTGAAGATAAACGGCCCCGAGCGGTCCGAAACCGCCGCCGTAAATACTGCGCTGTTATCGGGTCGCCAAAATGATTCGTGTTCCGTATCGAAGGCCATGTATTACTAGTGTACTACGGATCGGGTTTAATTGCACCGCTTACGGAGCGCTCGCGAGTATCCGGCTTACGGCGTCCGTAAAATCCCGCTCCTCGCGGGCGCCTAAGAGTTCCTTGGCGTACAGGGCCTTTTCGAAAAGGACTCCCGCGAGGGCCAGGTCTTCCTCGTGCGGCGGGAATTCCCGGGCCAGCCTGCGCGCGTACTCGAGCGGCGCCTCGTGGCGCTCCCACCCGGTCCCCGCGGCGCTTCCCCAGTCGATCAGCGTCGCAAAAACCGCCGTAAGCCTTCCTATCTCCGCCTTCTTTTCGGGGCTCTTGGCCGAATCGGCCCGTTTCCTCAACGAGGCCTTGAACGCCCGGGCTTCCGTGCCGTCGCCCGCGGTGCGCCCCAGCGAACGGAACCCAAAGCGGGATCGAAAGGCGCCGGCAATGGCCCGTCCCATGGCCGCGAAGCCCGCGCGAACGGTGCCGATTAAGGCGCGCAGGTACCGCAGCGCCGCGCCCTCGGCGAAAAACCGCCTGAATTCCCGCTTGAAAAAGGGGCCGAAGAGAAACCACAACGCCGCGCAGGCGAACGCGACGAGGGCCGCGTACTTTAAGAACAGGAAAAGGGCGCGGGGATCGAACAGCGGTTCCCCGGCGTCGGGCATCGAGGGGGGAAACAGGGTATCCGATTCGCCCTCCGGCTCGGCGAGAAAATCTTCCGGAAGCTCCTCATGGGGCGTCGGTCGGTTCAAAAAGGCGAAAAGCCGCGCGATAAGGGCGAAAAACCAGGCGCTCGGCACCGGGGGCAGGGCGAGCGAGGCGGCGATGGCGATTATCGCCGCCAGGGCTATCACCGCCGCGGCCGGGCCCATGCGGGCGCTCGCGTAGGAAAACGCGTTGGCAAGGCCCATGCCCGCCAGGGCGAATTCCTCCCGAAAATGGCGGAACAGGGCGACCAGGAACTCACGGTACGCGAAAAAGGCGCCGACGAGGGCTATCGAACGCAACGACGGGACCGTACCCAACAGCAGGGGAATAAAGAGGGCCGCCAGGAGAAAGCCCGCGAGCAGTCCCGAAAGCTTCGACGCTTGGGAAACGCCCCCCGCGGCGTCGCGCAGGAGATAGTCCTCCTCGCGTACCGCGTGAAAAATGGTTTCGTTGCCGCGCTCGCGCATATCGGACACGAACCGTTCCCGGTCGGCGAGAAAGCGAAAAAGAATGCCCGCCCAAATCCATTCTCCCGCGTAGGAAAGCAGGCACGCCGCAAAGCGGGCCGAGGGTATGAGGCGTTCAGCCAGGCTCCCGTCGATAAGTCCCGCGCGCGCGGCGTACGCCGCCGCCAAGGCGAGGGCGAGCGCCTGGTGGCGCGCGATCCCCCCTCCCCGAATTCGCGTGAACAGCGCGTTAAACGCCACCGAGGCCACGCCTCCCGCCAGCACCGCCAGGGCGAAGGCCGGATCGCCGAAGCGAATCGAATCGGCACAGTCCGCGAGGAGGGAGAATACGCCGGCGATAAAGAGCGCCGGAAAGGTAAGGGCGAGCAGTCCGTGGGAAAAGGAAAGGGGCGCCGAATCCCCGGCGCGGCTATCGGCGTCGGTACTCATATACGTACTCCGCCGCTTTTTCGAAAACCCTGCCTTCCGCGAGGGTTCCCGGCATGTCCGGCCCCACGTACAGGCACCTTCCCCCGACCGGCGTCGAGGCGATGGCCCGCGCGAGGAAGGCGCGGTCCGTTTCGGTATCGCCGTCCCGCTCGGCCGCCATATCGATTCTCGCCAGGCAATCCAGCACGGTCGGCGCCTTGGCCGAGCCGCTTTTTAAAAACGGCCGGCCGGTACCGGTACTCGCGAAACCGCATTCCTGCCTCTTTCTCGCCGCGAGGTTCACCAGGGCGGCGGCGGTTTCTATGACCCGTTCCGCCTGGTCCCTCCTGAGCCGCAGCGGATACCTTCCCGCGGAAAGATCGCAAAAAAGCATGAGCGGGCCGTTGAGGGTATTCAGGTATTCGTTGGTGTAGAGCTTGCCCAGGCGCGCCGTCGCCTTCCAGTTAATCCGCTTCAGCTCGTCGCCCGGTCGGTAGTCCCGAATCGATCGGCACAGGGTAACGTCCTCGTACCGCAGGTCGCGGGCGGCGATTTCTCCCTGGGGAACCCCGCGATTGAACCGAAGGTCAACGTCGATCCTGGCCGGAAGCACCAATACCTCCGCGCGGTCGTCGATACGGATATCGAAGGGAAAAAGGCCCAAAGGATCCCCGCAGCGAAAGCGGAAGGGCCCGATCCCGAAATCGCCCCGCGAACTCCCCGCGATAGTATAGCGGAGCGCTACGGTCGATTCGGGAGGAAGGGTTAACAGCCACCGCGCGTCGTCGGCGCCCACGGAAAGCATTCCGGGCGTATCGGCGAAAAAACAGGAATAGAGGGGAAGGCGCGAGCGGTTTGAGGCGAGTATCACGAGCTCAAGCCGGTCATTGCGCGGCACCCGCAGCGAAGAAACCGTGCGCCGGGCGGTAAAGCTCGCCTGGCAGTGCCGGCTGTACGCCCAGCAAAGCGCGGTAACGGCGAACTCGAACATGCCCAGGGCCCGAAGCGGCCCGTTCGTCGCGAAAAGAAAGCACGCAAGCCCCGCGAAGGCGGCGAAGCCCCTCATGAAGCCCATCAGCGGTCCCTAAAGGCGGGAATCGGCACCGATACCGCGATCTCCGAGAGAATACTCTCGCTCACGTAGCCCCTGGCCAGGTAGTCACCCTTAAGAATCAGGCGCTTACGGAACGCCGGAACCAAAAGTTCCTTAACGTCTTCCGGGGTGGCGTAGGTCCTGCCGCGGATCGCGGCCAGGGCTTGCGCCGCCTTATAGAGGGCTATCGAGCCGCGGGGCGAAACGCCCACGGCGACCCGGGAATCGGCGCGGGTCGCGGCGACAAGTGCCAAAAGGTAGTCCCTGACCGACGGCTCAACGTGTACCGAAACCACCGCCCCGGCGCAAGCGAGCACGTCGGCCGCCGAGGCAACGGCGCGAACGTCGTTCACCGGATGGTCCGAGCGCCGCTGCGCCTCGATTATGTCGGCCTCTTCCTCCCGGCTCGGATAGCCCGGCGTCAGCGACAGCATAAACCGGTCCTTCTGCGCCTCGGGCAACGGAAAGGTCCCTTCCGATTCAACGGGATTTTCGGTAGCTATCAGGAAAAAGGGGGCGGGTAGGGGAAAAAGCCTTCCGTCGGCGCTCACCTGGGCCTCGGCCATGGCCTCCAAAAAGGCCGATTGGGTGCGGGGCGTGGCCCGGTTCAATTCGTCCACCAGCACCACCGACGCGTGAATCGGCCCCTTGCGGAACCGGAACGTTTGGGTCTTGGGCGAAAAAACCGCGGTGCCCGTCACGTCGGCGGGCATGAGGTCGGGCGTGCACTGTACCCGGGCGAAGGGCAGGTCCACGCTTTTCGCCAACGCCTTGGCAAGCACGGTTTTTCCCGTCCCCGGAACGTCCTCGATAAGCACGTGGCCGCCCGCGAACAGGGTTACCAAAAGATGCTCAAGGGTTTCCCTCTTGCCCTTAAATACCGACCCGACGGAATCGAGAATTGCCGCGGCCACTTCGCCTACCCGGGCGATTTCGGAAGATGCTTCGCTCATGGGAGCAGTATAGCATAAAAAACGCCAGTCGCGGGGAATCGGCTTATCCCGTAAAGTAAGCTTGACATCTAATCCGACGTAAAGTATATTAGACGTAAAGCTAGCTTTACAAAGAAATCAAACCGAAAGGAGGTCGCACACCCCGTGAACAACGAAATCAAGGCCCTGCGGGAAGCGCGCGGCATTACCCAGGAAGACCTGGCCGAACGCCTATCCGTTTCCCGGCAGACGGTTATTTCCCTGGAAAAGGGCCGGTATGACCCGTCCCTGCCCCTGGCTTTCGCGATCGCCCGCCTTTTTGGCACGACGATCGAGAAAGTATTCCATTACGGCGAACCGGAGCCCCATAAACCGGAAGGAGAAAGAAAATGAAGAAAAAATTGGCGAAGGATATTTTGATTCTGGTAAACGAGTGTATCGCCGGCCTGGTTCTATTGGCGCTGGTCATCGTGCTCAAGCCCGGAGCCGACTTTACACGGGGCCTCTTTATCGGCTTCGGCTCCGTCCTGATCGCGATAATCGCGTTGATCGTCGTCCGGCGGATCGCGGGCGGCAGGCGCTTCGGCGAAGTGGACGAGCGGGAAGCGAGGCTCGCCGGAAAGGCCGCCGGTATCGCTATCTTCGTTACCGTAATCGGCCTTGCGCTCTTCGTCATATTGGCCGCGTCGCTTCCGGCCGTCCGGGCCGTCAGCTCGACCGCGCTCGCGGTGACCGTCGTCCTGGTTCTCGTCGGCGTGTATCAGATCGGCGCGGCTATACTGAAGCGATTGGCTTAAAGTCCTCGACCGGGGCTTCCTGGTCCGGCCGCCCGGGCGTGGCCGGATCGCGCGGCTCCTGCCGCTCCGGGAACCGTACCCTGCTGTTTTCCAGCCGGTATTGCAGTTCGCGGTAGTCGGTCACGCCCAAGGCCTCGTACACCACCAAAAATTCCTTCTTGATCACCGAATCGGAAACGCAGAGCCCTTCCGCCACGTCGCGGATCCGCTTGCCCTCAAGGCAACCCCGGACGCACGCGAGCTGCCGGTCGGTCAGTCCGCCCTTGGCCAGGTCGAGCACGGGCTTTTCCTGATAGAGGTTTCTCAGCGTGTCGTGAAACAGATACAGAAAGGCGAACACGATGGCGCTGGCCAACGCGATATTCACCACCGAAATGGTAAACCGCTGCAGGCTGAACGTCCATAATTGCGAAAGGGTAACCGCCGCCAGAATCGTAAGCAGCAGCAAAATTTTCAGCGCGCGGTTAGACCGGAAAAAGCCGTCTTTCAGGAGAATCCCCAGGCCGAACACGTAAAAAAGGAAACCGAGAATATGGCCCCCGTAATAAATGTTGATCACGCATTGCGCGATCCCGATAAACGCGAGAATGCCCGTCCGGTTCGGCTTCGCGAAAAGGACCGCGAGGAGCGCGATCGTAATGGAATCCGTTACGTGCTTCACCGTGTTCGCGTGCATGACGTTCGTCAGCTCAAGGGTCAGTATCGCGATATCCAACGCCAGGCCGATCAAGGCGATAATCCGGATCTTCACGTGAAAGGAATCCTTTCCTAAAAGGCTAAACTCTTTTCGGGCAACGGATTCATTCGCCATAAAACCACTGTACCCCGCCTTATCGACAAAGGCAAGCGGTGATTTTCTTTACGCGCTTTTTTTATCATTATGGGGGGGAAGGCCTTCCCCCTGGCCCGGGCCTCCTCGCTCCGCGGTCGCGCCGGGCGCTCCCCCGTCCCTGCGGGGTCCCGGTCCGCCCCCTTCTCCGCCAAGAATCCCGCCTTCGGCGGTGCTATCATTACTATCCATGAGAGAAACCGGAAAAGATACGCCGCCCCGCCGCGGTGAACGCTCCGCCGGCGCGGCCGCGCCCGGATTATCCGCCGTCGCCTTCCTCGCCCTCGCCCTATGCGCCTGTTCCCTTTCTACCGCGCGACCTCCTGCCCCGTACGCCCTGAACGAGGCGGTGAACGAAACCCTCAATCCCGAGGAGACCTTCACCGTCGCCGATTCGGGCGAAACCTTCACGGTCGGCGGCGTATCCGTTACGGGCCCCTGGGGCTACGCGCGGGCCGCGAACGCGAACCGCCTGTATCCGCTATTGGTATCCGGCTTCTGGGGCGACGGGAAAAACCAATATACCGCCTCCGTAAATTCCTTCAATAAGCGGTATCCCGCCTTCGTCCTGGACTGGCAAAAGGACGGCGTAGGCGACGGCGAAGCCCTCGCGGACTGGATCGACCTCGCCGTTTCGTCCGGCTATCGCGTCGATCCTTCCCGCGTTTACCTGACCGGCTTTTCCCGTGGCGGTTCGGGCAGTTTTCCCCTGGCGAGGGGCATGGGCAATAAGGGGAAATATTTCGCCGCCATACTCCGCGTGGCCGGTCAAAGCCAATCTGACCTGGGCGACGGCATCGCGGCGAAAACCGCGCTGTGGTACCACGTCGGATTGAACGACGAACCCGCGCGCGTAAGCGTGGCCCGCGCCGCCCTCGCGAATTTCCGCGCGTACCCTTCGTACGCGAACGCGGTCGAAGCGTCCGTCGCCGACGAAACCTGCGGCGTTCCCCGGTCCACCGTAACCCTCAGCAGGGCGGGGGAGCCGACCTTCCGCTACAGCGAATATACGGGGATGGGCCATGAATCCGGGACCTGCTACCGCGATAGGGAGCTCTTCGTATGGCTCTTCAACCGACGCCTGCGCTGACGGCCCCGTATCCGGGAGTCCCCTCGCGGCCTTCGCCGGCCTTATCTGAACCGCGGAAGGCTTCCCGCCCGCCGTCACGCGGCGAACAGTTCCTCCACGGCGTGCATGAGAACCGGCTCCACCTCGATGGAGGAAACCCGTTTCCCGCCTTCGGCGCCGGCTTTCTCCAAGTCCCTGACGGCCCCGACGATGAACCGAACCGCCGTATCGCGGGGGATCAGCCGGGTATCCACGGCGAGGTTGAAATCCTGCACTCGGTCCCGGTGGCTCCCGTACGCCGACTCGATGAATCGCTCCCGCTTCGCGTCGCTTTCCCGTACCGCGCTTTTCGCCTTGTCCCTGTCTTCAAGGCCCAACTCGTCCATAACCCGCGCGACCCGGAAATCGAACGGCGCCTGCACGCGAACGTTGATTACGTCCGCGAACCCCGCGAGCACGAGATAGCTGCCCCGTCCGACGATCACCACCCTGTCGCGGCGCGCGAGGGCGAGTATCGTCCGGTTCATCATGCCTATGGTGATCTTCCGCTGTTCCATCATTTGCGTATCGAGCGCTTCCCAGAACGCGGGCGCGCTTTCGTATACCTTCTGAAACCCCACGAGTCCGTATTGGGCGAGCAGTTCGCCGATCGTCTTCTTGTCCGCGAACGCGTATCCAGTTTCCTCCGCGACCCTCTTCGCGATTTCCGTCCCCCCGCTGCCGAATTCCTGCGAAAACGTAAGTACTGCCATGTTTCGCCTCCTTCATATCAGCCTCTCCTTCAAGCGTAGGACCGGAAAAAACCGCTGTCAAATCGGGAGTCGGGCGGGAAGGTACACGCGCGGTAAAAAAAAAGGCGCGCGCTTAGGTGAAAATTCTCGCCTCTATTTTCGGCGCGTAGGGGATCAGTACCGCGCGGTCGTCCACGGCCCGCTCCTCGCCGTTCACGACCGCCCGGGCGATCTTGACCGGCATATTTATTTCGATCGAATCGGGGGGCGAGGGGAAATCCGATTCCATGGCGAAAAGGAGGCTCTCGGCCTCGCTGGTCAGCGTGAAACTGAGCGTCCCGAAATGGCTTGGCGCGTTCTCGGCGGCTATCACGTTGCCGATATCGAGCCACCGCTGGGGAATGACCGGGAAGAAGGAAAGGCGGCCGTCGCGTTCCATGAAAAGGAGGTTTCGTATCAGGTGCACGAGCTCGGAGCTTGCCCATCCGTGGTGACCGTCGCCCATGCAGCCGCCGCCCGTTTCGGGGTGAATGGCCTCCGGATACGTCCAGGTACCGGTGGCGTGGTCGAGAATCCAGTCCAGTATGGGCAGGGCCAGCGCCGCTTTCTGAAGGAGATAGCATTCGGCCATCTGCGCGGTCAGGTACACGTTGTAGCCCGAATGCAGGAGCTTGTGGAAAAAGGCGCCCGATCCCATATACTGCTTGCGGATCAGGCGCAGCGTCGCCCTCATGTCTTCCCGGTCCGGCTTGAATATCTGAAGGGGGTACAGCGCCGCCGCCGTTCCGATAAGGCTGCAGTCCTTCCGCCGATAGGGCGAGGCGGGAAGATAGGCCTCCCCGAGCAGCTCCTGCGTCCGCCGGATCGACCGCTCGATGTCTTCCATGAAAAGCGCGTTTTCCCGCTCCAGCGCGTCCGCGTTCCTGCCGATCCGTCGCGAAACCTCGATAAGGTCGCGAACGCCGCCGTACGCCCAAAAATCGTCCCAATAATAGTAATTGGACGGCCCGAAATGTTCCGCCGAATACCCGGGGGGCAAGAGCCCTGCATGGAGATCGCCGTCGTCCTTCCGGTGCTTTTTCCTGGTCTTGAATACCCAGTCTGCGCCCTTTACCAGGCTTTGGTAATGGGCCTCGATAAAGGCCCGGTCGCGCGTGAACCGGTAATACTGGCAAACGGTCCACAGTACCTGCCCGTTCGAGTCCCACTCGCCGTTTTGCGACTCGAAATATCCGTCCGCGGTCTGTTTTTTGAAGTAGTGCTCCAGAATCCGCTTCGCGTCGGCGGTGAAGCCCAATTTTAAAAGGGCGGTCACCGAATAGGCCGCGTCCCTGAACCACATCTTGTGGTACGTGAAGGGGCCGGGCGTCACCTCCGTCTTGTCCACCAGGATAAGCACGTTGTTGAGGCTCGCCTCAAAGGCCTCGTTAATTCGGGAATCGGGGGTGCGCACCTTAATCGCCCCTTCCTTTCGCCGGGTCCATACGCCCACCGCGTCGGCTCGAACCCGGGAATAGCGCGCCCTCACCACCGGTTCGGGAACCGGTTTTCCGTTGAGGGGAATCACCGCCTTTAACGCGAAGGGCTCGTTCGCCACCACGTCGCGGGTGAACTCCGCGAAGGCGTTGCAAAGGCCGCTCGGGTCCGCGGCGGAATGCGAATCCCCGGTTCCGTCCCCTTCCGTCCGGTTAACGCGGAAGAAGGAATCCCCCGCGTCCTGGTTCGAGCAGACCACCCGGTCGGGCTTCTCGTCGAGGTACACGAAGTCCGTGCCGTTCACGCGAAAGGCGTTCTCACGCGCGAGGTACTCGATTGACGTGACGGGAATCACGCTTTCCGGATTGTACGGGCGGATCGCCAGGTAGAAGGACATGCGCGTGGTCACGTTTTCCCAGGGTTCCACGCGGTAAAAGACCTCCACGTAGGTTTCGCCGTCGGCGTCGTGCATGAGCGCCTCGGAAATAACCTTCACGTTTTTTTTGTAGAACGTGCTTTTCACCACGGGGCACCGGTTCACCAATCGCTGGTCCACGGCGTCAAGTCGGGAGGGCACGATCACGGTGCCGTCGCGCTTTACCCAGTAATCCAGCGACCAACCGTCGTACAGCGGCGTGACCAACCCCCGGGGATCAACGATCGCCTCGCGGTCCGATTGGGGGCTCGAAATGCCCGTCCAGTTCCGGTGGGTCAGGTTTATGGAAAGGTACGAGGAGGGAAGAAAGCTCTTGTCCGCCGCGTCGTATTGCTTCTCGGCCCAATAGGGCCACACCCAGTCGTTGTTGGGCTGGATCGCCATAATGTTATAGAGCGATCGCGATAGCATATCCAGGTTCAGGGCCACGAGCTCGTCGGGAACCTCGAGTCCCTTTCCCTTTCCGAGATTATTCAGGGCCTCGAGCCGCGGCATAAAGGAATCCAGCTTATAGTGCCGCGCCACCATTCCCAAAACGTTGTCGATAATATCCATGAGAGCCTCCCGCTTTCGCCACGCCTCGCTAAAAGTGTAAGCGAGCTTCGGCGGGAATGCCACGAATGAATTTGCCCGGCCGCGGCTCCCGAGGCAGAAAGTAGTATTGTCGCTCGATTATGCGGAGGAAGCCAATTTCTTTTTACTATTCATAGAACCTATAAGATGCCGGTTACGGCTTAACGAATCCCGGTTATTTACGGTATTGTACCGTAATGGAATCAATCAAGGCAGAATATGTTTCCCATTTTGGTTCGGATTTCTTTCCTAAGGCGTTTATCGCGCTTCCTTGCGGCGCGTCATATCTTCAGTTGATTATTGACGATACCGGCACCCCTATTGATTATATAACCTTAGACGTAAATCCCGCTTTTTTGCAATTGCTGGAAACCTCAAAAGATAAGGTAATTGCCAGACGCGCGAGCGAGCAACTTTCAACTACGGAACTTCGTTACTGGCTAGACATATTCTCCCCCGTGGCGTTAGGGGAAGGAATCACCAGAACGACAATGTATGCCCATTCAAAAATTAGGAAATTCAACGTGACCGCAATAAGTCCCCGAAAGGGTTTTTTCTGTTTGTTCTTTTCGGAGGTCACTCCAACGCGACGAAACGCCTAATCTATACCCCATGGGTTTGAATAGTCGTTGTACGGCTTCATAAAGAACTCAGTCGATTCGACCTTTAGTACTATAGCGAGTCTTTCAATCGTCTTAGCCGACGGGAATTTTTCTCCCCTTTCTAGAAGGGCTATATAGTTAGCCGCGACTTCGGCCTTATCGGCTAGCGTAACTTGGGTCATTTGTTCACAGACGCGAATCCGCCGTAAATTTTTCCCAAATACGATTTTGATATTTTCAATAACCATGGCTATAAGAATATGTCCTATTCGCTGCGGCGACAATCGCTTTTTGTTATTATGCATACGTTTCCTCGTAAGAATTCATTCTATAACTATAACCAATCGAATTTGACATATAACTAATAGTGATTAATGCTGACAGTATCAATAAAGTTAAAAATATTCTGAGGAGTTCGTATGAACGACAACAACGCGGTCCCGTGGTTTCATTCTGTTTCGGTATCTTTCGATCAAGACCCAAAAATTCTAAAAGAGTAATTCGCTAAAGAATTAAATCCTCACCGGAATCAGTATCGCAACGCGCTCTCAGCGGTAACAGTCACCAACGAAGAAATTCGAATGATTGTTTTTATCCCTATGGAAAACGCTTGAAATAGGGGCGATCGCATCGTGCATTCGCCTGATCAAGCAAAGATTATTTTTTACGAGGTATACGCATGAAATTACGCACAACGCTATTAGTCGGTTTTTCCGTCGTAGCCGTCATGTCGTTAGTGGTAGGGATCATAGGCATGAAGAATATGTTCACTATCAATCAAACCAGCACGGTGATGTATGATCGGGAGTTACAGGCAATTTCGTTGATTAAAGAGGCAAATATCTATTTGCTCTACGCAGATCGCGCAGAAAAGTAGTTTTTACTCGCGGACACGGCGGAATACCGGCAAAGCCAATATGAAAGTTGGAAGAAGTACGTTGCCGAAGCCGAACGTCTCCTCAAACAGGCAGAACCGAAGTTCTATACCGATGAGGGGAAAGAAATTTATAAAAGCATGTTTGTATACTTTAATGAGTGGGAACCTATCGCTGAAAAGTTTTTTCTCTCGGAAGCGATAATGCACTCATAATACGCGATGATTCACATGACCTGTCGTTTGGGGAAGCCCGGGACCGATTTGACCTCTTTGATAAGAGCGTGACCGATGCCTCGCTTAAGATGGAGAGCAACGCGAAAGATCTCGATGAAACGGGCAATGCGTTATATAAAACAAGCGTCGTACTTCAAATAATCGTAATCTCCTTATCGCTCGTTCTCGGGCTTTTAATCGGAATCGTAATTTCAAATTCCGTATTAAAAACCGTTGGCGGCGAACCGTCTGACATCGCGGCAGTCGCGAACGAAGTCGCCTCCGGGAATCTACTGGTCAATACGGCCGACGCGGAGAATAAAACGGGTATCCTTAACGCCCTTCTTCGTATGGTTATACGATTACGGGAAGTAATCCAGTCCATGTCTGCGGCGGCCGATCAAGTATCCTCGGGAAGCCAGCAACTGAGCGGTACCTCGCAAAGCATTGCGCCAGGCGCCAGCGAACAGGCGTCTTCCGTCGTCGAGATTTCCGCCTCAATGGAACAAATGACGTCAAACATAAAACAGAACGCGGAGAACGCCCAGATAACCGAAAAAATCGCGCAAAAATCCGCGCTTGACGCCGAAACCGGCGGGGAAGCGGTCTCCAAAACGGTCGAGGCAATGAAATTAATCGCGGTAAAAACTTCCATTATCGAAGAAATCGCCCGCTCAACGAATATGCTTGCGCTCAATGCCTCGATAGAAGCCGCCCGCGCCGGGGAATACGGAAAAGGATTCGCCGTCGTCGCCTCTGAGGTAGGGAAGCTCGCGGAGCGTAGCCAAAAGGAGGCTGGAGAGATCAGTAAGCTCTCGAGCGAAAGCGTGATGATCGCCGAAAATGCCGGAAATACCATCAAACAAATAATACCGGATATTAAGCGTACCGCTGAGCTTGTTCAGGACATCAGCGCCGCAAGCGTTGAACAGAATTTAGGCGCGGAACAGATAAACTCGGCAATCGTTCAGCTCGAGAGCGTCGTCCAGCAGAATTCTACGAACGCGGAAGAATCCGCGTCTATGTCCGAAGAGCTTGCGTCCCAAGCCGAGGAGATGATCTCTTCTATCGGTTTCTTTAAAATTGATTCAAGTCGAGCAAAGCCGGAACTTGAGAAAAAGGCGCCGCAGAGCAATATCGTTCCCTCAAAGAATCCTTCGAAAGAACTTCCGGGGAGCTATAAGAATAATAAAAATGGCAAGGGTATAGACTACGTGTTGGACGATGATCTTGATGCCAACTTTAAGGACTTCTAAACATGATAAATATCCAGAACGCGTCGAATCAGTACCTCACGTTCACCATTAGCGACGAACAGTACGCAATGCCGGTAACCCACGTGCGAGAGGTACTCACGGTCCCCAAAATCACGCATATCCCCCGTATGCCTGATGCGATGAAAGGGGTTATTAACCTTCGGGGCTCGGTTGTTCCCATATTCGACTTGAAAACCAAATTCGGTATGGGAGAGACCGATATTACAGACGAAACCGCCATTATAGTGATTGAATTATCGCAGGAAGAGTCCGAGACAAGTCAAAGAAACCAACACATCGGGCTTTACACCGATTCCGTGAAAAAAGTCATATCACTACCTCCGGATATGATTGATCCGGCCCCGCGAATCGGGGCGCAGATACAAACATCCTTTATCGCCGGAATGGGCCATGTCGATGGCGAGTTTATCGTCATATTGAATATTTTCGACATCTTAACTTCCAACGACCTAGAGACGGTTGAGTCTCTCGTGGATGCCGATACAATTTTTAACAAAAGCGAGCGGAAAGGAGAACGTACATGAACCATTTAAATAGAATGGATGATGATTCGTTATCCATACGACGGTGTCTCGACTTGATTCTAAACGAATCTGGGCTCGCGGGTTCCGACGCGAAGGATTAAGGCTTAGAATCGCGCTCCTTGTGCGATCGGAACCTTTGGGGCTGCAGCGTTAAGCGCGACTTTACCGCCTTTTCACTGCAGCCTTTCGGTTTCCGGAAGAGGTTATTTTCCTTATATCCGCCGACTAAACGCTCTTGCGATGGATGAATTCCATAATGGGCCTTGAGCGCATCGCGGTTTTCCTTTTTCCCTTTGTGTCGATCAGTGATTGCCGGGATCGTTATTTATGAATTCTATAGTTTTGTCGATTTTTGATGAGTGAGACAGAATATAGAGGATATCGTTTCCTTGCAGCCGAGTACTGCCTTTCGGTAAAATTATCTGACCGTTTCGGACGATCGAGCTTATTAATACCTCTTTATCGAGATTGAGTTCTTTTATGGGTATATCGATATTGCGCGACGTTTCCTCGACTATAACCTCAAACATATCGATATCGCTGGATTGTAAGGAATGTAGCTCCACGGTATGGGGCGATTCCTGTTTTCTCTTCTCGGTAAAGCGGAACGCTTTCGCCAAGGCGCCCAACGTCGACCCCTGAAGCAGGCAGGATAAGAAAACGGCAAAGAAAATCGTATCGAAAATAAAACCGTCGTTATCGATTCCGGCGGCCAAGGGGTAGGTCGCGAGGACTATCGGAACCGCGCCCTTGATCCCTCCCCACATTAAAAAGGCTTTCTCCTTGAGGGAATACTTGAAAGGTATCGTCGCGATCAGCACGGATAGGGGGCGCGCCACGAGCATCATTACCGCGACGATTATTACCGCTTCTTTCCAGATAAAAATAAAGCGATGCGGAAACGATAATAAGCCCAGCATAATGAACAATGCCATATTGAAAATGAAAGCCATACTCTCAAGAAAACTGCTTACGCTACGCTTCGCGGGAAATTGGGTATTACCGAGCCAATACCCCATGAAAAACACCGAGATTATCCCGTTTGCGCCGACTAAGTCGGAGAAGCCATAGCAAAAAAGTATGCAACCTAAAATGAGAACGCTGTAGTTCCCCCTATCATCGGAACGAAGCAGATTGAAAATGAAAGTCGTTGCCTTAAAGCATACGAAGCCCACTAAAGTCCCCCCAACGAATTGCCATAGTAGCTTAATCACGGCGATGAAAGGGGATTCGAAAGCGCTTGTGGCTATTTGTATAAAAGTAATGGTAAGGATTATCGCCATGGGATCATTGGCGGCGGATTCAATATTTAGCGTGGTTGCCATCTTTGCCTTTATTGGATTGGCTTTGGTAATCATAAAAACGGCTGCCGCATCGGTCGATGAAATGATCGAAGAAATGATGAGGGAGTATATTATATCGAACTTAAAGATGAAGTGTATCAGTAATCCTAAGATGCCGGACGTAAGAGCCACGCCAAGGGTCGCTAGCGTTAATGACGGACCCGCTACGCTACGGAAAGCGTTTTTGCTAACGCGAAAGCCGCCATCGAATATTATGAATATCAACAGGTTATCGGCGATTCGCTTCGCCAATACCGCGTTATCAAAGTAGAAAAGATTGAGCACATCGCTTCCTACCAATACGCCTATCAATAAGAAGCCAATTAATAACGGCAAACCAAGCCGCGAACTAATTTTTGTCGACAATATCGCTAAAATCGTCACGAAGGAAATAAACAGTAACATTCCGACTCCCGCCAAAGTTCCCTACGAATTTATAAAAATCGTTACATACACGATAACACCGCCTTTTTTCAGGCGACGGTTTGATTAATGTAATCATAACTTACCCGTAATTCAACGGGTACTATTCGCGTTACGCGGTCTGACTTCTTCGCCACTCCTCGCTAAAAGTGTAAGCGAGCTTCGGCGGGAATGCCACGAATGAATTTGCCCGGCCGTTCCGCTGGCGCTTTCCTATAATGGTGAAATATTCGGTTTTCCCGTATATACTTGGCGTATAAGGGGATAAATGAAAAATGATTGAAATCCATGGGTACGCGTTTGGCGAGCGTTTGGGCGAAAGCGGGGAGTGCGTCGTATACCGCGGAAGCCGAACGGATGACGGCTTTCCCGTAGTCTGCAAGGTCCTTAATCGGGAATACCCCACGGCGATCGAATTGTCCCGATTCAGGCACGAATACCGGATCGCCGCGCTCGTCGGGGGGCATGGAGGCGTTCGGGCCCTCGACCTCGTCTCGGCGGAAAACGCCCTCGCCATGGTCCTCGAGGATACCCGGGGAATCGCCCTTGACCGGCACGAGAACGTATTGGGCGCGAGTATCGGCGAAAAGCTTACCCTTGCCGTGAATATGGCCGAAGCGCTCTCCCGCGTCCATGAAAAGGGAGTGATCCATCGCGATATTTGCCCTTCCAATATACTGACCGATTCCGCGGCCGTCGGGGCGACCTTTATCGACTTCGGCCTCGCCACCGAGCTCTCCGAGGAAAGCCTCGCGATCGAGGTTTCGGGCGAGCTGGTCGGCACCCTGTCCTGCGTCGCCCCCGAGCAAACCGGGCGGCTCAAAAGCCGCGTGGATTTCCGGAGCGATCTTTATTCACTCGGCGCCGTTTTGTACTGGCTTTTCTCGGGACGGATGCCCTTCACGGGAAAAGACGACCTCGAGCTCGTCTACGCCCATATCGCGAAAAGGCCCGAGCCCCTCGCGAAGCTCGTTCCGGGAATGCCCGGACCGGTGGGCGATATCGTCGCGAAGCTTCTGTGCAAGTCCAAGGACGAGCGGTACCAGAGCGCCGTCGGCCTCGCCAAGGACTTGCGCCGCTGCGCGGACGAGTACGCGTCCGCGGGAGAGATCGCGCCCTTTACGCTCTGCGAGAACGACGGCTACGGCAGGTTTTTCCTCCCGGGCAAGGTCTACGGGCGAACGGCAGAAACCGAGACCCTCCTGCGGACCTTCGCCGAGGTAACCGAAGGCGCCTCGCGGCTCCTTTTGGTTTCGGGCGAGCCGGGCGTCGGGAAAACGACCCTGGTACGGGAAATTCACGCGTCCGTGGCGCTCAGCAAATCCGTTTTCGTCGCCGGCAAGTGCAATCAACTGGAGCGTAACGTCCCGTACGGGGTTTTCCTTCAGGCCTTTCGGGAGCTGGAAGCCGAGCTCTCCATGATGGGCGAACCCTATCTCGAGTCGCTCCGGTCCCGCCTGGCCCCGGTACGGGCGCCGTTAATCGGGCTCGTGCCGGAGCTATCGCGCCTTCTCGGCGAATCGGAGGCGCCCGCGCCCCTCGAACCCGCGGCCTCGCAACGGCGGCTTATCCTGTCCTTGTGGGAGCTTCTCGCGGCGGTCGCCGGCGAAGAACGGCCCTTGGTCGTATTCCTCGACGATTTACAGTGGTGCGACGCGGCCTCCATGGAATTCCTGTCGGTCATCACGGGAAAAATCGCGGTGCCGCGGCTTTTGGCCGTCGGCTCGTACCGGGTGAACGAGGTGCCCGAAGGCCACCCGCTCAACTCGCTGATCCGATCCCCCGATACCGTCTCGATTCGGCTTGGCCCCCTGGGCCTCGACTCGCTGAACCTTCTCGTCTCCGACTCCCTCAGGCGCGATCCCGGGGCGACCGGCGACCTGACCGCGGTGCTGTACGCGAAGTCGGGCGGGAACCCCTTTTACGCCAAGGAAATCCTCCTTTCCCTCCGCGATTCGGGAGCGTTCGCCCTTGATCCGAAAGACAATCGCTGGAATTGGGATATGGCCGCCATCGAGCGGGCGGAACTCGGCGCCAACGTTATCGACTTTCTCGTGGCGAAAACCCGGGACTTGTCCGGGAACGCCCTGGCCGCGCTAAAAATCGCCGCATGCATCGGCGACTCCTTCGACGCGCGCCTATTGTCCCTCGTCGGGAACATGCCCCTATCGAGCCTGGAGGCGGAACTGCGGGCCGCCATGGAGCGCGAGATTATCGTGCCCTTGAACGGGGAAGTCGGGTTATTGTCCCTCGAACGCCTGGAACTCGAGGCTACCGGTTCGCGCATAACCTTTAAATTCCGGCACGATCGTCTCCGGCAGGCGATCCTTTCCATAACGGACGAAGGGGAAATGCGGAATATCCGCGCGCGGATCGGCGCCGCGCTTCTCGCGGACTACGAGAACGGGAAGGCCGACGGAACCCTTATCGAGCTGGTAAACCACTTGAACGCGGGCATAGCGCCCGCCGACGGCCGGGAACGGCGGAAACTCGCCGCCCTTAACCGGGAGGCGGGAGATCGGGCCATGCGGTCCACGGCGTTTCGGACGGCCGCGGAGTTTTACGGCAAGGGGAGGGAACTCCTAAACGAAGACGGCGAAGAAAGCCTTCGGGAAACCCGCTTCAATCTCGCCCTCGGACAGGCGGAAGCGACCTTCCTCGCGGGCGATCCCGATTCCGCCCAGCCCCCGCTTTCCGAGGCAGACTCCCTGGCGGCGGGCCCGCTTGATTCGGCCCGCGTTTCCATAGTCCGTTCGCGGATTCTCGAATTCGGCGGGGACCTGTACGGGGCCATCGGCGAAATACGGCGAATCCTCGTCCTCTTCGGGGTGCGGCTCCCGGAAAGCGACGCGGAAACGCGGGCCGCCCTCGGCGACGGCTTGGGCCGAATCATGGGAACGCTCGCCCAAGCGCCGATCGAAAGCCTTCCCGTCCTCGACGAAACGCGCGACGCGGCGGCGGCTATGTCGATGCGCCTCTTGGCGCAAATCGTTCCCGCCGCTATCCAGGTAAATTATCAGCTGTACCTCGTCACGACCCTTGCCATGGTAGACCTCACCCTATCCAAGGGCCTGTCCCAGGAATCGTGCAAATGCGTGGTCGACGCGGGAATCATGGTCGCCTCCATGCTCGGCGAGTACGAGACGGGGTATCGGTTGGGCAAGGCCGCGTTCGCGCTCCTGGACCGGCTCAAGGCCGAGGGGTCGCGGCCCTCGGTCTACTTTTCCTTTACCTACGTATCCCATATGCGCCGGCATTTTCGGGAAAGCCTTGAGTATTACGGGCTTTCCTACCGTACGGGGCATGAGAACGGGGATATGCAGCACGCGATGTACGCGCTTTCCCACCGCGCGTTTCTCATGACGTGGGCCGGCATTGGGCTGGAAGAATGCGAACGCGAAACCGCCGCCGCCGTTTCTTTCCTCGCGGAAATGCGGGGCTTTATCCAGCTCAAGCTCGCCGAACTCGTTATGCAGGCGATACGGAAACTTCGAACCCCGCCCGGAGACCAAGCGGAAGCCGGCTGGGACCGCTCGGACGGCGAGCTGCTCGCGCAGGTTCACCAAACGAAAAACATGGTCCTTCTGGTTCGCTTCGCGCAATTTAACGCCTTTTTCCATTACCTCACGGGAGAGCGCGAGGCGGCGGAGAAATGGAACGACATGGCCGAAGGGGCCATATTCGCCTCGGGAACCGATTTTCCCGTCGCAGACCATTACCTGGTACGGGCCCTTCTATCGATCGACCGGCTGGAATCGGCCGAATCCGAAGATCGGGACGCGGCCTTCGCCAGGATCGAATCTAGCCTCGCGACGCTGAAAAAATGGGCCTATAGTTGCCCGGAGAATTTCGAGCACAAATTCCTCCTCGTTTCGGCGGAGCTCTCGGCGTATCGAAAAGAACCCATCGAAGAGACCCTTGCGCTGTACCGTCGGGCCGCCTCATCGATACCTGCGGGCGACTTCCCGCATATGGCGGCGCTTATTAAGGAGCTGGAGGGCCGCTTTTGGCTCCGCTTCGGTGACGAATCCATCGCGAAGGCCTTTCTTCAGGATTCCCGCTATCGGTACGAGCGGTGGGGGGCGATACGGAAGGCGAGATGCATGGAACGCGCGTATCCCCTTTTGTTCTCGGCCCGGGGCGACGAGTCCGGCGGGCCGACTTTCGGGAACGGGAGCGTTTCTTCGGGCTCGCTCGATCTCGGCTCGATCACGAAGTCGGTCCAGGCTATCTCCGGAGAAATCAAGGCGGACCAGCTCCTCATAACCCTCATGGGAATCGTCATGGAGAACGCCGGGGCCCAAAAGGGGTGCATCGTTCTCGAAAACGACGACGGCCGCGGCCTCACCGTGGAAGCGCGGAAAACGCCGTCGGCGGAATGCGTCGAGTTGGTGAATTCGACGCCCCTCGGCGAAAGCGAGGACCTCTGCCTCGCCCTCGCGAAAGCCGTTAAACGGGGAAAGAAAACCCTCGCGCTCGACAACGCCTCCGGTTCGGGCCCCTTTCGCGACGACCCGTACGTCCGGCAATACGGGGTCAAGTCGGTTCTCTGCGTGCCCATCCTGCGCCGTAACGCCTTTCGGGGACTCCTCTACCTCGAAAACAACCTTTCGGAGGGCGTTTTCAACGCCGCGCGGCTCGCCGTTCTGGAAATCATCGCGGCCCAAGCCGCCATTTCGACGGAAATCGCCCGGCTATACTCCCGAATGGAAGAAAAGGTCAACGAACGAACCAGGGAATTGAACGAGGCCAACGCGAAACTGAAAGAGCTTACCCTGATCGATCCGCTCACGCAGCTGAATAACCGCCGGTATTTCCTGAACTACGTCGTTGGCATAGCCGAGCGGTATATCCAAAGAATCGTACGGTCCCGGGAACGCGCGGAACACCGGAGCCAGTCCGCTCAAGACACGGTTCTCGGGGTGTTTCTCATAGACATTGACCACTTTAAGACGGTAAACGACGAATGGGGCCACGCGGTCGGCGACGATATGCTCGTGGGGGTATCAAACGCGCTCCGGTCGCTCGTTCGCGCCGATGACTTCATTATCCGGTGGGGCGGCGAGGAATTCCTGGTAATACTCAATAACACGAAGGCGGAGTATCTCGAAAGCTTTGCCCGAAAGGTCTTGAAGTCGGTGGCTTCCGTTTCCGTTCCCACGGGCTCCGGCGGGTTTATCTCGAAAACCTGCTCGGTCGGCTACGCCTCGCTCCCGTTCATCGGCGACGCGCCCGGCGCGTTATCCCTGGAACAAACGGTCATGATGAGCGACCGGGGCATGTATATCGCCAAGGGCAACGGGCGTAACCGCGCCGTCAATATGGCCTGGAAGGGCCGCCTTGAAGCGGGCCGCGAGGGGGATACCCTCGAACGGTTCAGGCGTTCCCTCGGGGAAAGTCCCGAAACGCTGGGCGAGTTCGTCGGCGCGCGCGAAATCGCTGGCGAAGCCTATTAGCCCGTTCCGCCGGGAATATACCGTTTCTCGTAACGCGCGATACCATTGTCTCTTTTTTGGCAACGATCGGGTTCTCGATACGCGAAACCGATTCCGTCCGCCCCGTTGTCCCGTCCCTTGACAATATATTTCAAAGTTTCCATAATTGGAAACAAGGAGAATGCGTATGAAAATCCAGATTCTGGGAACGGGATGCCCCAAATGCAGGCAGCTCGAGGCCAACGCCAGGGAAGCGGTGGCGAAGAAGGGTATCGTGGCCGATATAGAGAAGGTGACGGACATCGACGCGATTATGGAGATGGGCGTCATGATGACCCCGGCGCTCGCGATCGACGGCGAGGTGAAGAGCGTCGGAAAAGTGCTTACCGTTGATCAAATCGCCGCGCAATTCTGAAGCTCGCGCGGCGCGGGCCCCCGGGGTTACTTTCGCGAATCGACCCAATCCTTAACCGTTTTACCGATCTGGTCGCGGATCGGCCTGATTCCGGCAAGCTTTTCCTCGTCGGTACCGGTCAGGGCCGAGGGATCGGGGAACCCCCAATGCATGCGCTCGTGCTTTCCCGGGAACATCGGGCACCGTTCCGCGTTCGATTCGTCGCATACCGTGACCACGTAATCGAAATGCTCTCCCCGGTCCACGTAATCCTGGGCTTTCTTCGCGTAATGCCCTTCCATGCCAATGCCGATTTCCTCCATCGCCTTTACCACGAGTGGATTGAGCTTGCCGGCCTCGATTCCCGCGCTCGCTACCTCGTAACGGTCGCCGGCGAAATGCCTGAGGAAGGCCTCTCCCATCTGGCTTCGGGCGGAATTGTGGATGCAGATGAACATAACCCGTTTCTTTTCCATGTTTGATACTCCTTAAGCGTTTATGGGTGAACGCGAAACCAACGGGCCGTCGAATTCGCGAAACGGACAAGGGAAAGCATTACCGGCACCTCTACCAACACGCCTACGACGGTCGCGAGAACCACCGGAGATTCGGCGCCGAAGAGCGAAATGGCCGCGGCGACGGCAAGCTCGAAAAAGTTCGACGCCCCGATCATGCCCGCCGGCGCGGCGATATCGTGCGGCAGTTTGAGCAGTTTCGAGGCAAAATAGGCAATCGCGAAAATCAGATAGGTTTGTATCGTAAGCGGTATCGCGATAAGCGCGATATGGAGGGGATTCTCGAGGATTACCGAGCCCTGAAACGCGAAGATGATAACGAGGGTCGCGAGCAGCCCGGCGACGGTTATGCCCGAGAACTTCGGAATGAACCGCTCCCTGAGCCATTCTTCTCCCTTCCTCGCGATAACCGCCCTTCTGGTCGCGATTCCGCCGACCAGGGGAATGACCACGAAGAGGACCACCGAGAGGGCGAGGGTATCCCAGGGGACGGCGATGCCTCCGACCCCGAGCAGGAAGGCCACGATGGGCGCGAAGGCGACGAGGATTATCAGGTCGTTCGTGGCCACCTGCACTACGGTGTACGCGGGGTTTCCCTTCGTCAGGTGGCTCCACACGAATACCATGGCGGTGCAGGGCGCCGCCCCGAGGAGTATCGCGCCGGAAAGGTACTCCCGCGCAAGACCGACGCTTATGAAGGCCTTGAACGCCACGAAGAAGAAAAAGGCCGCTATGCCGTACATCGTGAAGGGTTTGACGAGCCAGTTCACTATCCACGTCACGTACAAGCCCTTGGGATTCTCGCGGATACGGCGGGCGCTCGCGAAATCGACCTTCAGCATCATCGGATATATCATGACCCAAATGAGAACCGCGATGGGGACGGAAACGTGGGCGTATTCCATCTTCCCGAGGACGGCGGGAACGGCAGGGAAGAACGTACCGATCATTACGCCGGCGGCCATGCACAATGCCACCCAAACCGACAGGTATTTCTCGAAAAATCCTATACCCGTATCCCGTTCATTCTTTACGTTCATGGCCGCTCCCGTTTTTATCCTGGTTTGTATCTTCCCCGCGGCAACGCGCGGGAATCTTTTTGCACAGGCACGTCTCGCTTTCAGTCGAAAGTTTCATCGCGTAATCCGACAGGAAATCGAAGGGCTCCCGAACGAGGGAGTAGTAGACCCACCGACTCTCGTGCCTGCTTTCGACGAGCCCCTCCGCGACGAGAGACGCCATGTGATGGGAAAGAGTAGGCTGCGTGATATTGAAATACGCCTGTAACTCTCCCGCGCAGCGCTCCCCGCACGAGAGGATATGGACGATGCGGGCGCGGGTATCGTCGGCGAGAACCTTCATGATCCGCGTGCCCCGATCGAAATCAATTTCCATAAACGAAGGATATGACGACGTATAGACGGTTGTCAATGTGACGTTTGGCGGCTATCGTCCGATTCGAGTCGGGTGTAGCCTTTTTAACCGAGAATTAACGAAAAGATCGGATTTTCTAATAGATCCCGAATTGAGGCGCGGGAATAACCCGCGGCTTCCTTATTCAACGCCCAACAGTTTCTTCCGGTTCAGGAGTACCGTCGTTTCCGCGCATTCGGCGAGTTCAAGGACGCACGGAGCCACGAGCCGATATTCCACCATGGTTCCCCGCTTTTCGTCGCATATCAGGCCCGCTTCCTTGAGCTGGCTCAAGTGCTTCGAAGCTACCGACTTATCTATGCCTACCGCCGCGGCAAGATCGCATACGCACCAGGGCCGTTCCCTCAGGCATTCCAGGAGCTCGATGCGTACCGGGTGCGCCAGCGCCTTGAACATATGGGCCCTGCGTTCGTACTTCGTTTTATTGGCGGTATCCATACCCTAATTGTTGCAATATTTGGAAACTTCGTCAATATCCTCTTGACAAAAGTGTCAGAGTTTCTAAATATTGAAACTATCAAGGGAATATATAACCGGATACGTACGAATTTGATCGATACGCAGAGAGGAGGAACGTATGAGCGGATGCAATTGCGGCAGCGGGACGGAAACGAATTTGGTGTACGCATGCTCGGGAGCGGCGAATACCGGGCTGCTCGCCGATCAGGTAATGAGAAAGCTCAACCGGGAATGCGGGTATTCCAGTACCTGTCTGGCCGCCATGGGCGCCGATCTTTCGGGTTTTGTGCAATCAGCGCAAAACCCGACCCGGAATATCGTGCTGGACGGCTGCAAGGTCGCCTGCGGGGCAAAGATTTTCCAGAAAAACGGGATTGCCTTTCAGCATTACGTCATGACCGATTACGGCGTTGAGAAGGGGAAAACGCCCATCACCGGCGAGATAATCGAAGACGTCGCCGCGAGAATCGCCGAAAAGGCGAAGGCGTAAGCATGGCGAATAAAGAATTATCGCCAAACAAGGCATTGGGACTCGTCGCCCTGGTTTTTCTCGCGGCGTACTTCATTCCCTTCGACGCGCCGGTAGTCGCGGGGGCCATCCAGGAAGCCTTTTTGATGCTGGGCGAGTACGCGCGCCAGCACGTGATCCTCTGCCTGGTTCCGGCCATGTTCATCGCCGGGGCGATTACCGTATTCCTCAACCAGCGGGCGGTTATGCGCTACCTGGGGCCGGACGCGAAACGCCCCGTAGCCTACGGCGTGGCCTCGGTTTCGGGGGCTATCCTCGCGGTGTGCTCCTGCACGGTACTTCCGATATTCAAGGGAATCTACAAAAAGGGCGCGGGGCTCGGCCCGGCGGTCGCCTTTCTCTATTCGGGCCCGGCGATCAATATTCTGGCCATCGTGCTTTCGGCAAAGGTTTTCGGATGGAAACTCGGCATGGCGCGGGCCGTCGGCGCGGTTCTTTTCTCCATCATAATCGGCCTGGTCATGGCGCTTATCTTCCGGAAAGACGACGCGAAGCGGGCCGCCGACGCGCGGTTATTCGCCGCCCCGGACGAAAAGCCGCCCCGGAGCCTGGCGCAAATGATCGTCTACATGGCCTCGATGGCCGGGATCCTCGTATTCGCCAACTGGGCGAATTCGAAAGGCGGCAGCGCCGTATGGGACGCCGTTTTCGCGGCAAAATGGTGGGTAACCGGCGGCTTTACGCTCGTGCTCGCCTATACCCTGATCCGGTGGTTTACCGGCGCTGAACGCGTCGAATGGGTTATCGCGACCCGCGATTTCGCCTTACAGATTCTTCCCCTCCTTTTCGGGGGCGTGCTGGTCGCGGGGTTCCTTCTCGGAAGGCCCGGCCACGACGCGCTCATCCCTACCTCCTGGATCGGCAGGCTCCTCGGGGGCAATTCGGCTTTCGCGAACCTCTTCGCCGCCTTTTCGGGCGCGCTCATGTATTTCGCGACCCTGACCGAGATCCCGATCATCCAGGGCCTTCTCGGCGCGGGAATGGGGCAGGGGCCGGCGCTGGCGCTCCTCCTGGCGGGACCGTCCCTTTCCCTTCCGTCGATTCTCGTCATTAACGGGGAGCTCGGCTGGAAAAAAACCTCCGTATACGTAATCCTCGTCGTAGCATTGTCCGCTTTGGCGGGTCTTCTCTTCGGAACCATTGTCGCCTAACCGAACGCCAGCGCCCCGCGCGCCGGGGTCCCCGCGGGAACCCCCGATAGAAGGCGCAACCGGTCCGGGTACGTCGCGTTGAGGGGAATGTGCTTACGGTTATTTTATGTGAATATCTCCAAAAAAGCCATGAAAGAGTGGTATCATAATACGCATTATGAAACTCCATGGATTCTTAAATGGCGATTAGTAATTCCCTCTCGGAGCGCGATGTATGTACGAAGTTTATTACCCCCGCGCTTAGTCGGTCCGGCTGGGACATCGATACCCAAGTCAGGGAAGAGTATTCGCTTACCAAGGGCCGTATTATCGTGCGCGGGAAGGTCCATGCCCGGGGGCAACATAAACGGGCCGATTACGTCCTTTTTTACAAGCCCAACATGCCTATCGCGGTCATAGAGGCAAAGGACGCGACCCACTCCGTCGGCTCGGGCATGCAGCAAGCCCTCGGTTACGCCGAGATGCTTCAGGTCCCCTTCGTATTCAGCTCGAACGGTAAGGGTTTTTTATTTCATGACAAACTCGCCTCGGGCCCCGTCGAACGCGAAATCTCGCTCGATGACTTTCCGTCCCCTGAATCGCTTTGGAACGGTTTACGCGCCGCGCAAGGGATGAATGCCGACCAAGAAGCTATCGTAACGCAGGATTATTACTCGGACGGTAGCGGGAAAGCGCCGCGGTACTATCAGCTTCTCGCGATCAACAAGACCGTCGAAGCGGTCGCCCGAGGTCAGAACAGGATTCTCCTCGTCATGGCGACGGGAACCGGCAAGACGTTCACGGCCTTCCAGATCATCTGGAGGCTTTGGAAATCGAAGACGAAGAGGCGCATTCTCTTTCTCGCGGACAGGAACATTCTCGTCGACCAGACGCGAACGAACGACTTCAAGCCCTTCGGCGCCGCGATGACCAAGATCGAGAAACGCCAGGTAAACAAGTCTTACGAGATTTACCTTTCCCTCTACCAGGCCGTTACGGGTACCGAGGAAGAGAAAAACGTCTATAAGCAATTCAGTCCCGACTTCTTCGACCTTATCGTGGTGGACGAATGCCATCGCGGAAGCGCGGCGGAGGACTCCGCGTGGCGCGCGATCCTCGATTACTTTTCGAACGCGACCCATATCGGGCTCACGGCGACGCCGAAGGAAACGAAAGAGGTTTCGAACATCGATTATTTCGGAGCGCCCATCTATACCTACTCGCTTAAGCAGGGCATAGAAGACGGTTTCCTCGCGCCGTACAAGGTTATTAGGATCGACATAGACAAGGACCTCGAGGGGTGGCGCCCGAGCGCGGGAATGGTCGACAAGCACGGAAACCTTATCGAAGACCGGATTTACAATCAGAAGGATATCGACCGTACGATCGTGTTCGAGCACCGGACGCAGGTCGTGGCGAAAAAGATTACGGAATACCTCGCGCGGATCGGGAAATACTCGAAGACGATCGTATTCTGCGACAATATCGACCACGCCGAACGCATGCGGCAGGCCCTGGTCAACGAGAATCCCGATTTGGTCGCCGAAAACGGACGATACGTAATGAGGATCACGGGGGACAACGAGGAAGGGAAAGCCGAGCTCGACAACTTCATTTTCCCGGAATCGAGGTATCCCGTCATCGCGACGACTTCGAAACTCATGTCCACGGGAGTCGACGCGCAGACCTGCCAGCTCGTCGTGCTCGACCAGCACATCCAGTCGATGACGGAGTTCAAGCAGATCATCGGGCGGGGCACGCGGATCAACGAGGATTACGGGAAGTTCTGGTTCACCATCATGGATTTCAAGAAGGCGACCGAGCTTTTCGCCGACAAGGACTTCGACGGCGAGCCGGTGAAGGTGTACGAGCCGAAAGACGCGGACCCGGTCGATCCCGACGAGGTCGACGGCGGGTACCCCGGAGGCAACGACGAAGGCGGCGAGGTGAACGATCCGGGCGCAATTGTCGACGGCGGCGATTGGCTACCCACGGGCGAAGACGGCGAAGAAGGCGGCACGAGCGTCGATCCGCCGCCGGTTAAGCGGTACGTCGTTTCGAACGTCAAGGTGAAGGTACTCGCCGAGCGGGTGCAGTATCTCGACGCCTCCGGCAAATTGATTACCGAGTCGCTTAAGGAGTATACTCAGCGGGCGCTAAAGAACGAGTTCCGAAGCATGGACGAATTCCTTACCCGATGGTCCGCCGCCGAGAAGAAAGAGGCCGTCATCGGGGCATTAGAGGAACACGGCGTTTTTTTCGAGGCCCTCGCCGAGGAGATCGGGAAAGACTTCGATCCTTTCGATCTCGTGTGCCACGTCGCGTGGGACATGCCGCCTCTCACGCGGCGCGAGCGGGCCGAGAACGTCAAGAAACGGAATTACTTCGCGAAATACGGCGAGAAGGCGCGCGCGGTGCTCGAGGCGCTTCTGGAGAAATACGCCGATCAGGGCGTCGTGTCGATCGAGGAGCCGCAGATCATCAGCGTGCCCCCGGTGAGCGAGCTCGGCACGCCGATCGAGATCGTCCGCGCCTTTGGCGGCAAGGACGCCTACGAGGAAGCGGTAAAGGAACTCGAGCGCGCGCTCTACACCGCGTGATCTACAACGGGAGATACTAAATGGCAATCGGAACGCTCATTAAATCGATTCAAGATATTATGCGAAAGGACGTCGGCGTAGACGGCGACGCGCAGCGCATCAGCCAGATCGTCTGGCTCCTCTTTCTCAAGATATTCGACGACAAGGAAGAGGAATGGGGCCTCACCGTTCCCGGCTACAAGAGCCCGCTCCAGAAACGGTTCCGTTGGTCGAGCTGGGCGAAAGACTCGGAGGGGATCACCGGGGAGGAGCTCATCGACTTCGTCAATAACGAGCTCTTTCCCTTCCTCAAGAAGCTCTCGACGACGGAGGGAACGACGCCGCACGGGAAGGTAGTCGGCTCGGTATTCGAGGACGCGTACAACTACATGAAATCGGGAACGCTCCTCCGGCAGGTCGTCAATACGATCGAGAAGGACGTCGACTTCAACTCGTCGAGCGACCGGCACCTCTTCGGCGACATTTACGAGAAGCTCCTCGGCGACTTGCAGTCGGCGGGTAACGCGGGCGAGTACTACACCCCGCGCGCGCTCACGCAGTTCATGGTCGACGTCATCGATCCCCAACTCGGCGAAAAAATTCTCGATCCCGCGTGCGGCACGGGCGGCTTCCTTACCTGCGCGATCGGGCATTTGCAAGATCAGGTGAAAACCGCCAAGGACAAGGAGCGGCTCGCCGCGGGCATTCACGGAGTCGAGAAAAAGCCGCTCCCGCACATGCTCGCCATGACGAACATGATGCTTCACGGGATCGACGTTCCGACGAATATCCGGCACGATAATACGCTTACGCGCCCGCTGAAGGACTACGGCCCGAAGGATCGCGTCGACATCGTCATCACGAATCCACCGTTCGGCGGGATGGAAGAAGACGGCATCGAGGGGAACTTTCCCCGAAAATACCAAACCCGCGAGACCGCGGACCTTTTCATGGCCCTCATTATGCACCTTCTCAAGCACGATACGGGCCGCGCGGCGGTGGTACTGCCGGACGGGTTCCTTTTCGGCGAGGGCACGAAGTCGACGCTCAAACGGGAGCTCCTGGAGGAGTTTAATCTCCACACGATCGTACGTCTCCCGAAGGGCGTGTTCAGTCCCTATACGGGCATCAACACGAACGTGCTCTTTTTCGAGAAAGGCGGGCCGACGAAGGACGTGTGGTTTTTCGAGCATCCCTATCCCGAGGGGTACAAGTCCTATTCGAAGTCTAAGCCGCTGACGATCAAGGAGTTCGACCGCGAGAAAGCCTGGTGGGGCGGCGCGGAACGCAAGGGCCGCAAGCAAACCGAATACGCCTGGAAGGTAAGCGCGAAGGATCTCGCCGCGCGCAATTACAACCTTGACTGCAAGAATCCTCACGAGAAAGCGATAGAACTCGGCGACCCCGACGAGCTCTGGAAGGAATACGTCGCGATCTCGAAAGACCTCGAAGCCACCCAAGCAGCCCTGAAGCAAGAGCTCGTCAAGGCGCTCGGGGGAAAGTGATGGGAATGTTAGCATTAGTTGTAAAATATTGCTTAATAACTGAAATTCTGTCATTAGGAGGAAAGTGATGGGTGATATCCGTATTTCCGATTTCCTTATGTACAATACCGAAGACGGAAAGGCAAAGGTCCGTATTCTCGTCGACGGAGATACCTGCTGGATGACGCAAAAGGCGATGGCCGAGCTCTTTGAGACAAGCGTTCCAAACGTTAATCAACACGTTAAGCACATACTCGAGGAAGGTGAACTGGACGAAGATTCAGTTATTAAGGATTACTTAATAACTGCCTCTGACGGAAAAACCTATAAAACAGCGCATTTTCGGCTGGAAATGGTTCTCGCCGTCGGATATCGGGTTCGTAGCCCACGGGGTACGCAGTTCCGCCGTTGGGCGACCGAGGTCTTGAGTGAATTTCTCGTGAAAGGTTTTGCCCTCGACGACGAGCGGCTCAAGCAAGGCCAATCCGTTTTCGGCAAGGATTATTTCGAAGAACTTCTCGAGCGCATCAGGGATATCCGGGCGAGCGAGCGTCGATTTTACCAGAAGATTACCGACATCTACGCGACCGCCGTCGATTACAACCCGAAAGCCCCCGTTACCCAGACGTTTTTTGCCACCGTTCAGAACAAGCTTGAGTGGGCTATTACGGGCATGACGGCGGCCGAAATCATCAAAGCCCGCGCCGACGCGAACGAGCCGAAGATGGGATTGACGACCTGGAAACAGGCGCCTGACGGCCCGATCCGGAAGCAGGACGTTACGGTCGCGAAGAACTATCTCCAGGCGGACGAGCTCGAGGCCTTGAATCGCATCGTGTCAATGTATCTCGATTACGCCGAAGATCAGGCGAAACGCCACAATCCGATGACGATGCAAAAGTGGGCGGACAAGCTCGACGCGTTTCTCGAGTTCAACGATCGCCCGGTGTTGAAGAATCCCGGCAAGATTCAAAAAGACGTGGCCGATCGGCTCGCCCTCGAGCAGTTCGCGCTCTTTGAACCCCAACAACGAGCCGAGCTGGATGCCCGCTCTTCCGACTTTGACCGTATGGTCGAGTCGATGAGGCACTTACCAAAGCCAAAAAAAGACAGCGAGAAAAAATGAACACCGACACCATCTCCCTTCTCGACAAGCACTTCGACCTCGCGATCAACGCCCCTGATGGCATCAAGCGCCTCCGCGAGATGATCCTCGCCCTCGCCATGCAAGGCAAGCTCGTCCCCCAGGACCCGAAGGATCACCCCGCTTCGGAACTTCTCAAGGAAATCGAAGCGGAAAAGAAACGCCTCGTGAAAGAAGGAAAGATCAAGGAACCGAAACCGCTCTCGCCGGTTAAACCAGAGGAAGTACCGTATGAAGTGCCAGAAGGATGGGAGTGGTTCATGTTAGGCGAAATAATAGATGTTCTTGATAGCCAACGTAAGCCAGTTACAAAAAGCGATAGAAAAAAAGGGATTATACCTTATTACGGTGCTTCAGGAATTGTTGATTATGTAGATGATTACATATTCAACGAAAAACTTGTGTTAATTGGAGAAGATGGAGCGAAATGGGGAAAAGGGGATAAGACTGCGTTTATTATAAATGGGAAAACATGGGTTAATAATCATGCACATGTGATACGTCCTAATCGAAACTTAACTATTGATGAATACCTTGTTAATGTTCTAATTGGTTATGATTTATCTCAATATATCACAGGTATGACTGTTCCAAAGCTAAACCAAGCTCGTCTTGTATCTATCCCTATTCCTCTCCCACCTCTCGCCGAGCAGCGCCGGATCGTCGCGAAGATCGACGAGTTGATGGCGCGGGCGGAGGAGCTTGAGCGGAGGCGGGACGCGCGGAACGAGAAGCGGCTCGCGATGCATCAGGCGGCGATCGCGCGGCTCCTTGACGCGGGGGACGCGAACGCCTCGCGATCAGGTCGCGATTTTATCTTCGCGCATTTCGGCGAGCTCTACAGAACCAAGGAAAACGTCGCCGAGCTTCGCAAGGCGGTTCTCCAGCTTGCCGTGATGGGCCGCCTCGTGCCCCATGACCCGCAGGATAAACCGGCCTCGGAACTCCTCAAGGAGATCGAAGCAGAAAAGAAACGCCTCGTTCAGGAAGGGAAGATCAAGGAACCGAAACCACTCCCGCCAATCAAACCGGAGGAAGTACCGTATCAGGTACCGAAGGGATGGGAGTGGGTGAGGTTGGGAGATATAGGTAATACACAAACCGGAACAACTCCCGCAACAAAAGATCCTGATAATTATGGTGATTTTATTCCGTTTGTAGGACCGGGAGACATTCAAAATAGTAAAATTAATAACTCAAATACTAGCCTTTCAAAGAAAGGTTTGGACTATGCACGTTTGATTTCGAAAAACTCTATTTTAATGGTATGTATTGGTGGAAGTATCGGTAAGCATGCAGTCAATTCAATTGACTTAACATGTAATCAGCAGATCAATACTGTAACCCCTTATTTGATTTCAGTAGTTTACTTGTTTTATTCAATGGGAGCCTCTTTTTTTCAAAATGCTGTTATTGATAATGCAGGCGGATCAGCAACACCGATTATCAATAAGCAAAAATGGTCATTAATCCCTTTGCCTCTCCCCCCGCTCGCCGAGCAAGACCGTATCGTCGCGAAGGTCGACGAGCTGATGATGCTCTGCGACAAGCTCGACAAACAGATCGACGAGCGGACGGCGAAGGAAAGCGCGTTGCTGGAGGCGGTGGCGGCTCGGGTGTAGATTGAAACTTTGCGAGAGACGATTTCGCCCCTGCAACATCGTTCGTTTGAGGGGGCTCCGAACGAGGATTCTCGACCCTCGTAGCGCCTTCTGCCTCAATCTTGATTCTTAAAAGGAGTTCGGCATGGACGTGGGACTTGACGAGACGGGCTTACGGATCGCGGTTTTTCAGTGGCTTCGGGAACAAGAGGCATGGAACAACGGCATATTCAGCGGACGCGCGCTCAACGAGGGAATCGCCGTCGCCGGGCGGCGCGTTACCCTGAAAGGACAGACCGGCATCTGGTTCCCCGCGGGGTGGACCATGCCCGTCTCGATCACCACTTCCAACAACGGGCCCTACAAACTGGACGACATCGGCGAGGACGGATTCCTCACCTACGCGTACCGGGGGACCGACCCCGACCACCGGGATAACGCGGGACTCCGAAACGCCATGCGGACGAGAACCCCGCTCGTGTACTTCAAGGAAATGGACGGGCACCGGTATCAGGCGATATGGCCGGTCATCGTGCTCGACGACATGCCCGAGCGCCTCTGCGTGCGGGCCGCGATTGACCCCGCGTACGGGGAACTGAAGCCGGGCATCCGGTTCGGCGACATCGCCGCCTCTCCGCTCGACGTGAGGCGATACGCCTGGGGACAAACGCGGCACCGGCTCCATCAAAACGCCTTCCGCGAGATGGTCGTGAACGCGTACGACGAACGTTGCGCGATCTGCCGGCTCAACCACCCGGAGTTGTTGGACGCCGCGCACATTATCCCCGATTCTGACGAGCGGGGAACGCCGGTCATTCCGAACGGATTATCCCTATGCAAGATTCATCACGCGGCGTACGACAAGAACATACTCGGCATCGATCCCGAGTACCGCGTCCACATCAGGGAGGATATCCTTCACGAGCGGGACGGGCCTATGCTCAAGCACGGACTGCAAGAACTGGACGGGTCGAGCTTGATACTGCCTAGGCGGGTGGCGGAGCGGCCGGATCGGGAGCGGCTCGAGGTGCGGTTTGCGGAATTCAGGAGCGCGTAGTGGAGTCCTTTTCGTTGGCGGTAAAATGGTAATCCGGAATCCGTTAATCGACCCGATCGGCGCGCCGCGGCGTTTGTTCGGGACGCGAAGACGCGGCAGATCGCCCGAGACGACGAGCCGTATCATGAGCCGCATCCGATGCAGGGACACGCTTCCCGAACGGATGCTCGGCGCCGCCATGCGGGCGTTGGGCTTGCGGTTGCGAAAGCAGGTAAGAGCCATCGGGAAACCGGATTTTGGCCTGAAGAAATATAAGCTCGCGATATTCGTGGACGGGGACTTTTGGCACGGTCATGAATGGGCCTTGAAGGGGTACTCCGGACCTGAGGAAATGTTCCGGCGCTATCCGAAATATTGGCGCGATAAATTTCGCAGGAACGCGCGAAGGGATTCGTTCGTGAACGAGACGCTTAAGTCCGACGGATGGACCGTGATCCGGTTTTGGGCCTCGGACGTGAAAAAGGACGCGACTAGATGCGCGGGCGTAGTGCTTGAGGCGATGAAAGAGCGCGGCTGGGTTTGATTAATAAATACTCAAATAGTTGATTCACTATATACAGTAATATACTTTGCGTCGGGATTTTACGTCGCGGCGCCTTGTCGCTCGCGAACGAGTTTTTCCTCATTCCGGTCCCTGGCCAATTACCGTCATTCGCCCCTATAATAGGTAATCATGAGCGAAACCGGGGTCTTTTCGATAGTACCCGACAATTTCTTTTCTCCCCTCGCGAGCCCGAATCGCCGCCATTACGCGGCATTATTAATCCTCTATTGGAGGACCTTCCAGGAATTTCCGCGGGGAGTGGAGCGGGCCGAACTCATGCGCCGGTTTACCGAGTATTTCGATCTTTGCCGCGACGCGGTGGCGGAAGAGGACGGGGAGCCGATCGGTGACACGGGGGAAATGGACGGGGCGGTTCTCGCTAATACTGAAGGCGAACTGTTCACCGGCGGCGAAGGCGATCTAGATACCGATGTGGCCCTCGTCTCGGAAGAGCCGGCGCGGCTTCAGGCCGGGCGTTTTTTGCGCGCTCTCGTCGCCGCTGGGTGGATGAGCATTGAGACGTTGGAAGATTATACCAAGATGGTAAACGTGACCTCCTGGGCCCGGCCCTTTTACGAGGCCCTTTCGCGCATTGATGAGGGGCATTCCACCGAATACGAAAGCCATGTGGTGGCGATTTATTCCCTTCTTTGCTCCGACGCGGCGGAGGATAACGGCCATTACGCGGTATTGAACGCCCACGAGTCTACGGTCGCCCTGAACGATTCGCTTAAGGCCCTCCTGCAGGGGATCAAGGACCATTACGAGCGTTTGGGCGGCTCCGACGGGGACGGTTCGGTGGCCGAGTTGCTTCATCGGCATTACGACCTCTATGCCCAGGAAATCCTTGACGGGGCGTACAAACGGCTCAAGACCTCCGATAATCTCTCCCGCTACCGCCCCCGGATACTGAGGCGGGTGCAGGAATTGAAGGGCGATTCGGCCTGGCTCGCCGCCAGCGCGGCCAAATACGCACGAAGCGCGCGGATCGGGATTGACGAGGCGAAGGATCGCCTTTTCAGGATGCTCGATGAAATACGGGAAGTGCTCAAGGAACTCGACCCCCTTCTCGCGGAGATTGACCGGCGGAATATGCAGTATGCCCGATCAAGCGCCGAACGCCTCCGGCTCCTTTTGGAGCCCGATTCCAGCCTGGCTAGCCGTTTCGCCCAGATAGCCCGCGCGGTCTCTCACCGAAGCGACTTACGGAACCTTCTTTCCCACCGGCTCTACCGGGCAGCGGTCCTAACGCCGGAATCGCGGTACCGTCGCTGGAACAGGACGGCCGAAGCGGCCGATTTTTCTGACCGTTCCCTGGCGGATGACGCGGAGTTGGAACGGGCCGAGGCGGAATTGCGGTTGCGCATCGCGAAGCAGCTTAATCCCGAACGGGTAGCTTCCTGGCTGGACGCGAAAGGCGGCAAGGACCGTCCCCTTCCGGCGGCCTCCCTCGTCGCGGATAGCGAATCCTGGGTACGCGTACTGTACGCCGTGCTTTACGCCGAATCGCGAGGCGAATCCTTCGGCTATACCGCGGAGCGGGAAGGGGAAGGGC
Organism: Spirochaetota bacterium; assembly: GCA_023443865.1. Taxonomy (GTDB): domain Bacteria; phylum Spirochaetota; class Spirochaetia; order Treponematales; family Treponemataceae; genus Teretinema. Next base: position 163,711 of record JAEZST010000018.1, read on the forward strand.
GGGTCAGTTCCGGCCCGTATGACCTTCCCGATTATACCTTGAGGAGAAAACGATAAATGAAGCCTGATCCTTCGGAGATCGCCATGATCGGGGAATTGTCGGACGCGGAATTCGATTCCTTTCGCGCCTGCGCCCGCGCCCTCCTGTCCCGCACCTTTATCATGCGGGGCATCGAACGGGAAGAGTCTCTTTATGAATTCGCCCTCAGGAACGTTCGCCTTTTGGAACTCTGGTTTTCCTGCGCGGATATGGAACTTCGCCGCGATGAGGGACTCGGGGTAATCGCCTGTCGTTCGGGCCATGAAATGCGCGCGCGCCTCGGTCGGGAGGAAACGGCGGCACTTCTCGTGGCGAGGCTTCTCTACGAGGAACAGCGCGGCGCCCTCAGGCTCTCCCGTTTTCCCTCGGTGACCGTGGGCGACTTTATACGCCGTTTCGCCGCCATTACGGGCCTTGAACCCAAGAAAACCCGGATGGCCGAAACCTTCCGCCGCTTAGCCTTTTTCCGCCTCATCTCCCTCTCCTCTGATCCCGCGGACCCGGAGGGCACCATGGTCTTATATCCCTCTCTCGCCTTGGCCCTGGATCAGGAGGCGATTGAGGAAATCGAGGCGGCCCTGGAACGGGAGAAAAAAGGCTCCGTCGACCGGATCGACGCCGATGCCGACCCGGCGGGCGATGCCGACCGGGATATCGGGAGTGAATCGGAGGGCGACTCATGATAACCCTGGAGCGCGTGCGCCTGGTCAATTGGCATTACTTTCGGGACGAAACCATACCTATCGGCAATTTTTGCCTCCTATCGGGTGACAACGCCTCGGGAAAGTCCACCATCATCGACGCGATCCAGTTCGTCATCGCCTCGGACCTTCGTAAGGTGCGCTTTAACGCGGCGGCGGCGAATCGCGGCGGCGGGCGCGATCTCGCGGGTTACGTTCGGTGCAAGCTCGGAAGCGATTCCACGGAATACCTTCGGGGCGACGCGGTGGGCCATGTGATGCTCGAGTTTTCCGACGGGGAAGGCGGTTTTTCCGCCGGGGCCTGCGTTGAAGCCTGGAAGGACGGGCGGGTGTCTACCCGTTTCTGGATAGGCGACGGTCTGGAAGTTTCCCGTACCGTCGTGACGGCCGAATCTCTCTCTCCCCTTTTAGGTCGGCAATTCCAGGACGCCCTCGCGCCCCGGGGCGCAGCCTTTTACGATTCGAGCGCGGGCTTTCGCCGGGATCTTACCGCGAAACTCGGCGTATGGCGACGCATGAGCGAGACCAACCCTTACGTGGAAGCCTTTCTCCGGTCTCTCCACTTTACCCCCCTAGTGTCCGTGGACCAGTTCGTCTGCGACTATATCCTCGAGGAACAGACCATCGACCTTTCGGTGATGAAGCAGAACCTCGAAAGTTACCGCCAGGCGGAAGACCTGGCGAAGGCAACCCGGGACCGGATCGCCGCCCTTTCCCTCATCCTTTCAGAGGGCGAAGACTGTCTCGGTCTCGAACGCGTAATCCTCCAGCAGGATTGGCTCAAGAAGCGCCTTGACCGGGACCGGATCGATGCCCTCACGCTCAAGGCGAGAGAGGAAGCCGATTCGCTCAGGCGGCGCGCGGGAGAGGTTGACGCGGAATTGCGTTCCAAGGAAGGTAAAAAACGTGCCCTCGAGGGGGAGCGGCGCGAAACCGAAAGCGCCCTCGCCAGGGACGACGCCCATCAGCTGTATCGATCCCTTACGGAGCGAATGGCCCAATTAACGCGGGAAGGGGAAAAAGCTACCGCCGATGCGGATCGCCGCGAGCTCCTCCTTTCCCAATGCGCTCCCCTCTACGCTCTCCTCTTCGCCGGCGAGGCTCTCGTCCCGGGCGCCCTTGAGGCCTCGGCGGAACGGGTGGACGCCGAACGGGAACGCCTTGCCGCGTTAAGGCAGCGGAAGAGTGACGAGGCGGATGAAATCAAGGAACGGCTCGCCGATTCGCGCCTGGAGCTTTCCGACCTGGAGCGGGGAATAAGGCGGCTTCCCGAGGCCCCAGCCTCGCTCCGGGACGCGCTGAAAAAAGCCGGGATGGACGCGTGGATTCTGTGCGATCTCGCGGAAGTAAAGGATCCGGCCTGGTCGGACGCGGTCGAGGGCTGGCTCAATACGCTCCGCTTCGCCTGCATCGTCGAGCCCGACAATTTCCCGAAGGCGCTAAAACTGTACGATTCCCTTCCCCGGTCCGTGGCGGGGGTTCCCCTTCCCGACATCGCGCGCATGGCCTCGGACGCGAAGGCCTCCGTAGCCCGGGAAGGTTCCCTCGCCCGGCTTGTGGATACCGCCAATCCCTGGGCCCGAACCTATCTCGACGCGGTCCTGGGCGACGTAATGACCACCGACCTCGCCGGCTTGAGGCGGTACCCGAAATCTGTCACCAGGGAATGCATGAGCTGGTCCCGTCATACGGCGATCCGGATCAAGGAAGAGGTGTACCGCGTCGCCTGGCTTGGGGCCGCCGCGCGGGATCGTCGAAGGGAAGCGCTCGTCGCCGAGATAGAGTCTCTTTCCGCCGCCCATGGGCGTATCGCGGGGGAAATCGTTCGTATCGACGAAGGCCTTTCCGCCTGCCGCTCCCTTTCGAAATACCTCGTCGAGGCGGACCGTCTTACCCCGGCCGTTGAAGAACGGGAACGCATCCAAAGGGACCTCACCGAGTTACGGGAGCGCCTGGAGGCTATCGACACCTCCGCTTTCACGGGGCTTCAGGGCCGGCTCGACGAGCTATCCGTTCTCATCGCGGGGCTTGAACGGGAGCTCGCGGCGCTCCACGCCGAAGGGGGTTCTCTCTCTTCCCGTCGCGAGGCGCTCGAGGTTCGGATCGCGGGCCTCCAGGAAGAACGCGCGCGTGCGGAAGAGGCCTTTGTCCTGTTCCGCGATACACACGCGGAGGCGGAACGGGATTGCGAGCGGTACGTGAGCGAACGGCTCAAATCCCAATCGATCGACGAGATACTGTTGAATTTCGATAAAGCGCGGACAGGCTTCGTTTCCCGCCTTGAAACCGCCTTGAGCGCTTTCCGGTCGCGGATCGCGAAATTCGGCGCTCAGTTCAGCGAGATCCTTACCCCCGAACTTTCGGCCCTTCCCGGAATTCGCGCCCATAAAGACCGTCTCGAGGCCTCCGAGCTTCCCGAATATATCGATAAGATACGACAGGCCAAAATGGACGCCGAAAGGGAATTCAAGGAGCACTTCATCGCCCGGCTCAACGAGCTCATCGAGGAAGCGAAGGAAAGCTTCTCAGAGATCAACGCCACATTGAAAAGCCTCACGTTCGGACGCGACCAATACCGCTTCACCCTGACGGAGAAGGCTGAACGTCGCGGGCAAATCGAGGTGATCCGAAAGACCGCCGAGATAGCGGAGTATGAAAACAGCCTCTTCGACGCCCTCGTGGAAGGGGCCGACCGGGACGCGGCGAACGAGCTTTTCAACCGTATCCTCACATCGAATCTCGAATCGGCGGAACTCAGAAATCTCTGCGATTACCGCACCTACTTCACCTACGATATCCGGGTGCGCGACATGCAGTCCACGGACCCGGCTACGGGAAAGAACCCGGAGTACTCCCTTTCCCGGGTGCTCAAGGAAAAATCGGGCGGCGAGGCCCAAACCCCGTATTACGTCGCCATCGCCGCGAGCTTCTTTCGCTTCTTTCGGGAGAAGCCGGACGCGACCGTGCGCCTCGTGGCCTTCGACGAGGCCTTCGACCGCCTAGACGATCAGAGGATCGCCCGGATCATCGACTTTTACCGCGACCTGGGCCTTCAGGTTCTCCTCTCGGTGCCCTCGGAAAAAATGGAATCCATTGCCCCGCACATGGACACGGTGAATCTCGTGGTACGCCGGGGACACCGGGCAAAGGTCGTCGACTTTCATGACGCTTCCCACTGGAGCGAGTCATGACCGCGTGGGAGCTGACGATACTCGAGGAGCTTGCCCGGCGGTATCAAAAGTCTGCCCACGCGACCGGGGGGCGGAAACTCAGGCTTCGTCCCGAGCAAGCCTTTCCCGCCCTTGACCGCCGAAACCCCGACGACTACGAATCCTTTCTCGAGTCCTGCGAGTCCCTCGAGAAGAAGGGCATTGCCACGATCGTATGGGCTCGGCGCGCAAAGGGCGAGAACCTGGAATCCCTCGTACTGGAAAATCCCGACGCCCTTTTTTCTGCCCTGGACCGCGCCTCCCCGTCGGATGTCTGCGCCGAAAGCAGGGCCGCCGCCCGGGTCAACGCCGAAGCAGGCCCCTTATTCGCCTGGCTTGCCGATAACCTTTCGCCCAAGGATCTTGAGAGCGACACCCTCGAACCCAGTCCAACCACGATTAACGATGCCGCCCGTCTTGCCCGGGCCCTCGAACTCGTATCGAAGGGCGAGACATCGCCTAAACTTCCCCGCGCCCTGTCCGTGGAACTTTTTTCCGACTCGAAGCGGATCGAGCGGCTTCTCCGCGCCCTTCAAGGATCGCTTCGCCGGGCTGAACGGGCAGGCATAGCGCTTCCTCCCTTTGAACTCGCCGACAGGAGCTTTCCCGAAACCTTCGTCGCAGGTAGCCTTATCCTGGGACTCCGCTTCGGCGGGGAAATATCAAACCCCTCGGGCTGCGTTCTGGGAATTCCCTTCGAAACCGCGGTAAAACTGGATATCCTGAGTCCCGTCCCGGTACGGCCTACTTCCCCACGGCTCCTCAGCGTAGAGAATAAGGAAAGCTTTTTCGACCTTGCCTCGCGCCTCCCGTCTCTCCCCTTCGACGCCCTCCTTTACTCCGGCGGCCACCCGAACCGCGCCGTGCAAACCCTGATCCGGCGCTTCTCCGTATCGGGGTGGACTCTTCACCACGCGGGCGACCTTGACCCCGACGGTATCCTCATCCTTCAGGAACTTTCCGACGCCGCGGGTTGTCCCGTCATTCCCTGGCAAATGGACCGCGCTGTATTCGAGCGTTATCGCTCCCTAGGCCGCCCCCTTGAAGCCGAAGCCCACCGGCGAGCCCTTCTGGTTCGCGACGAGACGAGAAAACGCTCCGGCCTCGGGGAGCTCCTCGAGACGATCCTCGAAGCGGGCGTCATGGTAGAGCAGGAAATCATTTCTTATTATTGAAATTGACAAGCGGTTATACCATGGCGATAGTTAAGGTATGAAGATTACCGTTTCTCTACCTGCCTCTCTTTATTTTGCCGCAGAAGAAACGGCAAAATCCATGGGACTACCTCGTAGTCAGTTATTTGCTAAGGCATTGGAAGAATTTATTGCCCGGCATCGGAATGAAAGCATAACCGAGAAATATAACGAAATTTATTCAAATATCCACGTGGAGAATTTCACGCAGGTAGAGACAATAACGGTTCAAAATCTGAGGGATTTAACTGAAAATGATACGTGGTGAAATACGGTGGGCAAATTACGGAATTCCCTTTGGGAGTGAACCGGGGTTTTATAGGCCCGTATTGATTATTCAAACAGACGCACTCAATATCAGTAAGATCAATACGGTTGTCGTTATTCCGTTTACCACTAACTTACTACTGGAAAATGCCCCTGGTAATGTCTTCATTTAACAAGAAGACACAAAATTAACGAAAGATTCCGTAGTTGTCGTCTCGCAAATATCGGTAATTAATAAATTACGATTGATTAAGAAGGAATCCCGACTAAGTTCTGCCCTTCTTGAAGAGGTCGAGGATGGGATTAAACTGATTTTGGGATTATGAAATTATTGCGCTTAATGAATCAACTAGTTCGTAAGATGTTGATACGTTCGAGCATCTGCCTTTTTATACGATCGGTTAAGTCCTTGTACGGCAATAACGCGCTTAATCCCGAAGCTTTCTCAATCGCTTGGGGCACTTGAATCAACTTGGAGTCAATTAGCCCTCTCATGTATTTTTCCGTGACCCCCGCGATAGCGCCGAGGCGCATGAAATGTTCCAATCGTATCCGTTCAATTCGGTATTCCCCTCCGATACTCATGGACAGCTTGGTCGTTAGGCCTTCGTATGCCGTTGTGCTTACCAGGTCGTAAAGAGGGGCAAGCCGGGTGTTATTCGCTTTTAAAATCGTCTGACCATATAGTATCGAAAAGTTTTTCCCATGCGCGTCGCAATTGCCGATCAAATAATTAAAGATCGCCGCCTGCAGGAGAATTCGGATGTCCAGAATTGGGGCCTTGCTGCACTCGTTAATCAGCGTGACGAGTTCAGCGAAACCGGGGCCTCCGTCATTTTGGTATTTCCGGTCAGGCATGATGTTATTTGCCTGGCACGCGTCTTCCTGATGGATTCGTCTGACCTTTGGTTCGATCCATCCTGAATCGATGGCTTCGAACAAATCACGGTCATAACGAGCGATTATGTAGACCGGTATGCCATCGAGAAAGAATAGTTCTGTATCGGGGACGGGGAGGCCGACTGCTTTGGCTGCCTGCATGCAGAAATACTCATTCACGGCCAGGTCAGGCAAGAGGTTCGAAGAAGCTCCTGGATCCCGGGATGGTTTGAGGATATGGGTGGAAGGCGATCCGTGGAGCGGTAGAAACCACATATCTGAAAAACGAGCCAGGGAAATCTTCTGCTGGGCACCTGCGAGTGACAGGCGAAGGTCTCTGTCTATGGTCAGTAGGGGGCGCTCGGCCATTCGATCGATCATCGAAGCAATTTCGGCGGTTTCGAGTTTTCGATACCGGGCTTCGAATTTCGTGTTCGTAGAATCTGAGCCCGCAAGGTCTTCCTCATCTTCGTTTGTCAGTGAAATGGTTCCCGCGCATTCTCCCCCGAGCGCCTCAAGTAGCTTGAGCGTGCTTGATTCTGAAACGTGCAGATAGTCGGAAATTCTTCGCTTGAGTTCTCCATCGGGGAGTAGTCCTGTGAAAAAGGGTAGGCATTCACGGGTAGAGTATTCCCTGCCATCCAAGGGTAGTGAATGGGATATCGCGATAGCATTCGGACGAGATAAGTAATCATTGTCGTACTTGAAGATGATGCCCCTATCAGGGGTTCCGGAGAGAATTCCGATTCTGTGATCGAATTGCCGAACGATAAGGTTCACTGCATGACCTCCTAGGTCGGACCCCCAGATCAATTCTCCGCGCTTATCCTGATGCCTAATCGAGAAAGGACGGTCAGTACTTTTCCGATATGGAGGCTTTCTTTTCCGTTTTCCAGTTCTGACCAGAACCGCAATCCAACCCCGCAGAGCCCTGCGGCTTCAGCCTGGGTTAAAGCCAATTCCTTTCGTCTGGAGCGGATGAGAGTAGATAGGTCGTGTATCGTTGAGATATCTGCCATAGTTAGGAGTATAATATTCCCGTTCGGGAAAAACAAGTCAAAATTTCGTATGAATCATTAAAATATTCCCGTTCGGGAATATTTCTAGATGTCTCATTTGATGGTTTATTACACTTTTCGTTGTATCGAAATAAAGAAGATGTTCCTTATGGTATTTTCGATGTAACGAAAAATCGACCGTTAAAAGCTGGAAAGTAACGGAAGACTCATAGAGGGATAGTATCATCCATCCCTCTAGCTCGTCTAACTAGCTATCAGTCAATATAGTATTTGGTGTGAAGCCAATCCGAGTAGAGATATTCGGTGACTCGTTGCCAATCCGGGTATTGTTCAGACCCAAAGCGTATAAGTTCCCCTTCAAAATCTTTTGCTCCGTTTTTATCACGATCATCAACCAGAAAGTCGCCTTTATTCAGGTTTTTATGGTGTGAAAGAATAAGTCTCTTATGTGCTTTCTCGCCTAAATGCTTTTGAACCCATTCAACTTTATCGGACCATGCTGAAGGATTTCGCCAGGGTGCTGTGGATAAGATGTACGTGTCGTGGCATTCTGAGAGAATATTAAACGCTTCGATAGCGTCAGGCATCGGGTTCATCAAAGCGAAAATCCCCGGTATCTCATCAAATCGCCCTTCATAGTCAACTTTAATTGAATCCTCTACTCGATCGATACCGGATGGAAAATCGACCAGAACATTATCCATGTCGATGTAAAGGATTCTTTTGGATCGTCGCCATGTTAACGGATCCAGTGTGATAAAAGATGTATTCATTTGGATATTTACTCCTTTTATATTGCCTGTTCTGTTTCGTCAGGTATTTCCTCACCGTCAAAGGTGGGGTTTTCTATAAAATCGACTTCGAATGCCATATAGGGAAAGGATTCATCCAGACATAAACGTATAAGGAAGTCGTTGAAATCCAGATGAGTCAGCGGTCCAGCATCTTCATCGGTATCATCGATGTCGACCGCTCCGTATTGAAAGCCGTTAACGTCTACCATGAAGACGTTTTCGAGTTCCTTGTTTGCCTGTTGGTTTACATAGTCATCCGTCTTGGTGGAGGCGAACATCAGGTTGGGATAAACGATATGCGTTTTTTTATAATGCTCGCAAGCATTCTGTATTTGGTCGCTCCATGATTCGTTTTCATCGAGCCAGAAAAGTTTTGCCGAATCTATCATTCTAGTTTCCTTTGACGGTAATAATCGACGCTATAGGCGTCTATTCTTCCGGAAATATCGTTCCGGAATACGATGCGATAACGGGTTCCCTGATCGAAGGATGGGTTTTCCGCCAATTCAATGGCCTGTCGTTGCCCATACGCCTGCTCCCAAATTTCTTGAAGCTTCCGGGCATCCACATAATCTCCATATGCAGCCTTCCCTGCCTTGACGTATCGTGAAGCGGTAGCTGGTGCGATAATCCCGCCAATTCGTGGGTCGTCTGATTTGAACCGACCGCCCATCTTTCCATTGTCAGCCGAAGCACGCGACTTTCGTTCCGATATGGATGAACCCATAAGCATGCCTGCCAGGGTACGAATTTCCTGTTCGGATAGTTTTATCTCGTGATTGCAACCTGGGCATCGGAATGAGCGTGTCTTCGTATTGTAAAATTCTTTCGCGGTCATACATGGTAGTATAAAGCAATTATTAGGTATGTCAAACACAATAGTATGTTTTACCAAGAAAAATTTTGTAGTTACATGAGTTGACCGTAGTCTTTAAATGCGAGGTATTTTTCCTTATTTTGATGGATTGGCTTTTAAGCCAAGAAAGGGAATCGCCTTTCAGTCGTGCGCGATCCTGCACGCTCCTTTCAGGCCGCCTCCGCGACTCTCGCCTGAATCCTGCGCCAGCTCGGATCCAGCCTTCGGCGAGCCCCGCTGGAAACTTTGTTGCGAATCCCTCTCGGTCGGGCCGTCGCTCCGGTTCGATTCCCTTTCTTGTCTCGGTTTATAATGAAAAAGGCCGACCCTGCGGATCGACCTGTTTCATTTTCAGCCAAGAAAGGGAATCCTCTCCGGTCGCGCACATCCTGTGCGCTCCCTGCGAGCCGCCTCCAGGGCCTTTCGCCGACATCCTGTCGGCTCTTCCTCCCGTTGGTCGGCGGCCCTTCCGGTTCGATTCCCTTTCTTGTCTCATAAAAAAAGGCCAGTCCGTTGGACTGACCTTTTTCTAGCCAAGAAAGGGAATCGAACCCTTGACCTGCACGTTACGAGGGTGCTGCTCTGCCGACTGAGCTATCTTGGCGGGAGCCATTATAGTAGCAAATAGGGGAAAACGCGTCAACCGGGGCGTTTTTTAAAGGTCTTTGCTGCGTCGGGCGTTAACGAAACGGCTTAGTTCGGTCAGGTTTTTGACCAGGATTCGATCCTCGTACATTTCCATTTTTCCCTGGTCGATAAACCGGTGCATTTCGTCTTCCACGGCCTCGAGGGAGAGGCCGGCCCAGCGCGCCACCTCGTCCAAAGAGATATTGAAGACGCGGGTTTCGGTGTTGCGGTCGGGGGAGGGCTGGGTTTCGTCCAGCATGAGGAATACGTCGCCGACGCGGGCTAGGCGATCGGGAACGGTCAGCACCATAAAACGGCGTTTTTGGACGAAGATTCGCTTAACGAACGTCTTCAGGAGTTTCATGGCGATGGCGGGATTCCCCATCATCAATACTTCGAAGTTCGCCTTGTTGAACTCGAGGGCGATCACGTCGTCGTAGGCTATGGCCGTGGCGGATCGGGGCGAGTTCTCGAGGATGGCCATTTCGCCGAAGATTTCCGAGGGCTGGAGGATGTCCAGGTTTTTCTCGAAGCCGTTGACGATCTTGATCAACTGCACGCGTCCGCTTTGAATGAGATAGAAGGCGTCCCCCGGTTCGTATTCCGAGAAGATTACCGAGCCTTTCGGGAATTTTTTGGCGAACCGCGAAAACGCGGCGAATACGTCGCTCATGGGTCAACCTCCGCACTCGGCGTACAATTGCTTGATTTGGGGCACGAGGTCCGGCGTCGCCATGGACAGGGCCTTGCCGAAGAAGGCCTTCGCCTTTTCGTCCTGCTCCATGGCTTTATAGCACAGGCCCATATACATGAGAATCTGCGCCAGTTGGAGCGTTTTCGGATCCTTCCCGATATATACGGATAGAAGCTGTATGCAGCGAACGTATTCCTGCTGTTCGTACAGGCACCGTCCGGCGCCGGCATAGGCCTTTCCGAGGGCGGGCGAGTCGCCGATTTCTATGATCGAATGGTATTGCTTATAGGCTTCGTCCCATTTTTCCTGCCCGACAAGGCCTTCGGCAAGCGTCAGGGCGAGGTTTGGGTCGTTGCCCACGGGCCCTCCCGCGCGTCGGCCCGAATCCGCGGAGGGCTGACCCCGCTCGGCCGCGGTACGTTCGCCAAAGCCGTGATCCGCGCCCCCCCTGTTTTGCGCGATCTGCTTCATCTCCATGGCGTGTTTTCCGTTGGGGTACAGCCTCAGATAGCGTACGGCAACCTCTGACGCGGCGCTGAACTGCTGGGAATTGAAAAAGCAGGACGCGACGGAATACATGCCGTCGTCGGGGTTGGTTTGCTCTTCGCTGTCCAAGAGGGATTCTATCTGCCGATGAATGTGCCTGAGCTGATTGGAGAAGACCTTGAGCATCTTCATGATGATTCTCGTATTTTGCTGGACGAATTGCTCGAACTCGGGGGTGGAGAAGGCGAGGCATAGCGAATCGGTTATGACCATGATGCTTTCTTCCCGGGGAAAATGGCCCAATGCCGACTTTACGCCGAAAAACTCGCCTTCGCGGATGTACTCGGTGATCTGCTTTCCCGTTTCGATATCGGTGGAGGTGAGGGCTATCCGGCCGCGTTGGAGCAAGAAAACGCGATCGTCAACGTCACCGGCAAAATAGATGACTGAGTTGGGTTTATATTGTAAGGCTTTCGGCATCTTGAACCCTCGTAACGTTTAAACTCTGTTACGACAAAGAAGTATAGCACAAAACCTGGCTAGAAGTCCATTTTTTTGGTAGAGTGGTCAGCGTATGATAGATCTTCACACCCATTCCCGGGCCTCAGACGGGTCCATGACCCCTTCCGAGCTCATCGCGCACGCCGTTGAACGGGGCCTCTCCGCCCTGGCGCTTACCGACCACGACTCCGTGGCGGGTAACGCGGAGGCCGCTTCCGCCGCCGGGCGGGCCGGTATCCGATTCATTCCCGGGGTGGAACTCGATATCTCGTGGAAACGGGGGGAGTGCCACGTGCTGGGCCTTGGCTTAGCTCGTCCCTCCGCTTCCCTGAACGCCCTGTTGGAAGGCCAGGTCATGGCGCGTAACGCCCGCAACGCCGAAATCGTTTCGTTGATGCGGAAAGACGGTATCGATATCGATCTTGAGCGCGTCGCCGCCCTGGCCGGAGGGGACGTGGTCGGCCGGCCCCATTTCGCGGAGTATCTCGTTTCCGTAAAGAAGGTAAAAAACCGCCAGCAAGCCTTTGACCGTTACCTCGCGAAGGACCGACCGTATTATATGGACCGTTCCGGAATCCCCCTGGACGAGGGAATCAGCGCCATCCGCGACTCGGGCGGCGTTCCCGTTTTGGCGCATCCCCTGTCGCTGTACGTGTCATGGGGCAAGATCGGCGAGGTGTTGCGCGATTTCGCGGCTCGGGGTATCGCCGGGCTGGAGGCCTGGCACCCTGCGGCGAGGGTCGTTGAGTGCGAACGGCTTGAGCGCCTCGCGCGGGAATTGGGGCTCTGCGTGACCGCGGGCAGCGATTTTCACGGGGCCGCCCGGCCCGACCGCAAGCTCGGGCGAACCGCCGGCCGTCGGGATATAGACGATCGCTTCCTCAACGAGTCGCTTTCGGCCCTCCTCGAAGAATCGGAGCGCGCCCTCGGCTAAAGAAAGTCCGGTACCGCGATTCCCCATCTCCTGAATCCCGCCGCCTCGCTAAGGTGGCCTCTATCGAGAATGGCCTCGCCTTCCATGTCCGCGATGGTTCTCGCGACCCGAAGGACCCCGTGTCCGCCGCGGCCGGAAAGCCGCTCGTCTGCCATAAGTTCCCGGAAGAATTCGCGGGCTTGGCTCGTCATGTTCGACACTCCCATCAAGGCCTCGGGCGCGAGGGCGCCGTTCGGGAGCCCCTTGTTCCGGTTTTCCTGCATGATTCGCGCGCGGCCGATCGCGAGCGTAAGTTCCCGGGTAGAATGCGTCGGCGGTCCCGAAAGCTCCGCGCCGTCCGGCGGCCGGACCTCTACCCTGAGGTCTATTCGGTCGAGAAGGGGGGCGGTCAGGCGTTTCCAGTAGCGGCTCACCGCCTCGGGCATGCAGGTGCATACCCGGCCGGGGGAGCCCGCGTTTCCGCAGGGGCAGGGGTTAATCGCCATCAATAATTGAAATCGCGCGGGGAAGGTCACGTTTTTCCCCGCACGGCTCAGGGTTACCGTTCCCGATTCGATGGGGGAGCGGAGGGCCTGCAGGGCAGAGGCGCGAAAGAGGGCCGCCTCGTCAAGGAAGAGGGCCCCGCCGTGGGCGAGGGATATTTCCCCCGGACTGCAGCGTTGGCCGCCGCCGATCAGGCCTTCCAGGCTGGCATTGGGGTGCGGTTCCCTGAAGGGTGGCCGTAAAAGGAGCGCCGGCCCTTCCCTCGAGAGGGTTTCCGCTATTCCGTGGATTCGGGTGGCTTCAAGGGCCGTTTCGGGATTGAGGTCGGGGAGCAAGGCGGGAAAGCGCCGAAGCGTCATGGTTTTGCCGCAGCCCGGGGGACCGTAGGCGATCAGGTGGTGCCCTCCCGCCGCCGCGATTTGCAGCGCCCGAACCAGCGCCCTCTGTCCGCGTATGTCCTCAAAACCGGGGAGGTCCCCCGGTTCCGGGAAACGCGGGCTCGGGTCGTGCCCCCTCGTGAACCGCGTCGCGTCGCTCGGGGCGGCGCATTCGATTCCGCCCGGCGCTTCGAAAGGGGACGGAACCGTCTCGGCATCGCCTAGTCCCTCCAGGCGGCTTCGCCCGTCAAGGCCGGGGGGATCGCCGGCCGAGTATAGCGCGCGCAATAGGCCAACGGCTTGGGCAAGGGTTTCAACCCCGTAGACCTTCGCGCGGGGAACAAGGGATGCCTCGGCAAAATTTCCCGCGGGTACCATAAAAAGGTCGATACCCGCCTTTAGCCCGCAGGAAACCGCGGCGAGGGTGCCGGGCACGGGCCGTACGGCGCCGGAAAGCTCCAGTTCGCCCAGGACCATTATCATTCCCGTTCCGCCCGCCAGCCCCTCCGCGCTGCCGAGGACCGAAAGCGCGATGGGCAGGTCGAACGAGCTCCCTTCCTTCTTCAATCCCGCGGGGCATAGATTCAGTAAAATTCGCTCTTTCGGAAATTCCAGCCCCGAGTTCCTGATTGCCGCCCGCATCCGTTCCCGCGATTCGCGAATCGCCCCGTCGGGCAGGCCCACTACGTCTATCGCCGGTATGCCGCGCCGAAGGTCGGATTCCACTTTCACCAACTCTCCCTCGTATCCGAATTGCGCGAATCCGTATATCTCCATGCGTCGTACCCCCGGCCCCTTGTCGCGTAAAAAGGGCGGCCCTGCCCGGGAATCGCCAAGATATCCGGAAACGGGCGAAATACCGGGGAACGGCGCTTTCGGGCGGAGAACGAGCCCCTTTTTCGGGGTAGCGCCGCCTTCGTTTATGGGCGTAGTGCGTTGACTGTGAATGAAATAAGGGTTATATGGAGGTATAGTTACAGAGGGAGAGCGTGAAATGCAAATCGAGGATTTGAATCCGCAGTTGGTTGAACGTCTGGAGAGCGAAGGGGTAGACCTGGACCGCATGCTCCGGTTTCTCGACGATTTAAATTCCGGAAAGTTCGATAACCAATTGACGGTGGTCCCCGAAACCGTGCCTTCGCTTGACAATCCCGCTATCGTGGACCGCACGAAGCCAGCCTCCGTTACCGTATCCCTCGTTGAGGCCCGCGCGAAATTCGCGGAGCTCGGCATTGCGTTGGACCCGCTCTCCATCGTCTCTCCGGCGTCCGCCGGGGGAGCCGGGGGCGCCGGAGCGGAAACCGTGACCTTCGACGAAGCGGCCTTGCGCCTTATCGGCATCCACCTGTATCCCAAGACCGCGTACGGGGTACTGAACGGCGGTTCCGCCTCGACCTATGCCGATTTCAAGAAAAACCGCGAATACGCGGACGGGCTTTTTGACGAGTACCGGGACCTGTTCGACCGGCTGGCCGGGGAATGCAGGGGCCGGCCGAAGGGAATTACCCCGGCCTTCATCAATCCCGACGGTTCCCCCGGATACAGTTTCCTTCTCCTGAAGATGCGCATGCTGTTGGAACACCGGAAACTCTACGCCGAAACGACGGGGAATTCCGCCCGTGACGTTCTTCCCTCGTTTCAGATGACGAGCGTCCACACCGACGGGGCGATCGGCGAGGCCTATCGCGACTACGTTACCCGGCCGGAGCTGAAGGCCCTGGCCGATTCCCTGGGGTGCCCCTCCATCGAGATGTTCACCGAAACCCAATCCATGATGGCGGCGATCACGCATTCCTCCGAGGGCTCGCCGCGGCGTATCTTCGATCGCGCGTACGGAAAGGCGAACACCGGCCTGGCCATGCCCGGGGGGCACGGGCAAAACTTCGAGATACTCGCGCCCATTTACCGGCGCATGCACTCCTTGGGCATCCGATACGCCTGGCTCGGGAATATCGACAACATGGGCTTTACCGTCGATCCCGTCTCCCTCGCCATTTTTGCCCTTTCGGGGAAGGAAGCCGCCTTCGAGGAAGCCTGGAGGACCCCCATGGACGTGAAGGGCGGGATTCTCGTGTGCGACCGCGCGGGCAAGCTAACCTGCGCGGATATCGGCCCGGCAATCTCCACCGAAGACGTATTGGCCTTCGAAAAGTCGGGAAAGCCCGTGCTGTTCAATTGCGGGGTAGGGCTTTTTGACCTTGACCGGCTCATTCCCCGGCTGGACGATCTTCCGTACCAGTTGCCCCTGCGGGTTACGGATCAGGATAAGGACGCCGGGCGGTATGCCCAGGCCGAGCAGATAACCTGGGAAATAATCGCCCTCATGGACGATCCCCTTTTTTTCGCGGTCGACAAGACCAAACGCTTCCTTGCGGCCAAAATGCTCATGGAAAACATCCTGACCAGCCTGCCCCCCCAGGGAGCCCCCTCGCGCGGCGATGGCCAGGCCTCGGTTTCCGCGATGCTTCATGAGGGATTGATACAACTCCTGGCGAACGAATACGCGCTCGTGCTTGAAAACGACCGCTGGATACTCCCTCACTAAGGGGGAGGGTCAGGGCTGGTCCTTCCGGTCTTTCGTTATTTCGGCCTTCAACCTATTCCGGTAAAAAAAAAGTAGATTTTTGTTGACAAATAAATAAACCGGTTTAATAATGAACTAAATCGGTTTATAAAACCGGTTTAATTTGAAGGAGAGAGAAATGAAGAAAATCATGTTCATCGCGATGAGCTTCGTGTTGCTCGCCGGCGCCGTATTTGCCGGTGGCAAGACCGATGCGGGAGCGAAGCAGGGCGTTTCCGCCGTGGAGCTTGAGCTGTACTACTACAAGCAGGAGAATCAAGAAGGCTTGCAGAAGCTGCTCGACGCGTATATGGCTAAAACGGGAGTCAAAATCAAGACCCTCATTATTCCGAACGACGCCGACGCGACCATGTCCGCCCGCGCCGCGCAGGGACAGCTTCCCGATATCCTTCAGATGCAGAGCTATGCCCGCGTGTGGGAATACGCCGAGAAGGGATACGTGGTCGATCTTTCCAAGCAGCCCGTGATGGGCAAGGTCGTCGACAGCTCCAAGGCTTCGGTTACCTGGAACGGCAAGCAGTGGGCCCTTCCCATGGACTACGCTGGTATCGGCATTATCTATAACAAGCAAATTTTCGCGAAGTACGGGCTTACCCCCCCGACCACCTACCGCGAGCTGCAGCGGGTGACCGCCGCGCTGAAGTCCAACGGCGTGATCCCCTTCGCCGGCCTTTTGAAGGAAAACTGGTCCGCGGGCCACTTCATTACCATGGTGCACACCGCCCTCCTCGTGGGCGACAAGGGAATCGCTGTTGACAAGTTCGTTTCCGACATGAACGCGGGAAAGGCCAGCTACGGCGTGGTCGATACGGCGAAACTCTTCTCCGTCATGGACTTCTACCGCGACAATATGGGCCCCAACGCCGTTGAGGACAACTGGAACGAGCAGCAGGCGCAGTTCGCCGAGGGCAAGGCCGCGATGATGGTTCAGGGCCTTTGGAGCTACGGCGCCGCCATCGGCACCAATCCCGCCCTCGACTGCGGTTTCATCCCCTTCCCGGTCTTCGACGACGCGAAAAAGAACAAGATCTACGCCGATATCGACTCGTGCTTCGGCGTTTCCGCCCAGTCCGCCCCCGAGAAGAAAGAGGCCGCCCTCGCGTTCCTCGAGTGGCTCGCCACCCCCGAAGCCCAGAAGATCTGGATCGAGGACTACAAGCTCGTTCCCGCCTTCAAGGACGCGGACCTTTCCAGCATGAAGCAGCCCTTCCAGGACCTCCTCGCGATGGTTTCCAAGAACGGCGCGTACCCCTGGGCGTTCTCCGCCTACCCGACCGTGGCCTTCGAGGACGGTTGCAAAAACGGAGCCCAACAGTATATGTTTAGGAAGCTCTCCGGCGACAAGGTAATCCAGAGCATCGATCAGGTCTGGGCTACCGCCGTCAAGAAGTGATCCCCGAGTAAGGGTAGCTAACCGCAGGGCCGCGATATCGCGTATATCGCGGCCCTTTTTTCTGACATGAGGAGTGTTTGCGCCATGGTACAACCCCGTTTCCAAAAGTATTTGTTTTTCGGAATCTTTCTGCTCCCCGCCTTCGTCCTTTACTCCGTTTTTTTCGTGTATCCCTTCTTAAACGGATTTTACGTGTCCCTTACCAATTGGGACGGACTTACCCCCCGCTCCCCGATCTCGATGGACGCGCCCGAATTTGAATCCCGCATTCTCGGGAAAATCGACAATGACGCAGACAAGGATTTTATCCTTTCGATATATAAGAAGACCGAGGACGGCGCCTCCTGGAGCCGCCTTTCGCTGACCGGCTCCTCGCGCCGCCGTACCGAGGCGATCCTCTCCCGGGCCGGCTACGAGCCGGAGCGGAACCGCTTCGTGGGTTTCCAAAACTACGTCGATATCCTGAAGGGGAACGTTGGCGAAAGCTTCTATCCCCGGTCATTCGACCAGAATTTCTATACCATTACCTCCGCGCTGCCCGGCGAAATCGCGAAGGCCGATCTGGAGAAAAACTTTTTCCCCAAGCTTACGCCCCTCGACCGAAGCGTGTTCGAGAATTACTATCTCGACAACGGCGATACCTGGAAGCTCAACTCCGCGTACAGCGAGTTCTCCTTCGAGGACACGATCTGGACCTGTCCCGAGATCGAGCGGGACGCCCTTATTCCTCCCGACGCGGTATCGTCTTTCATCGATTCCCTGAAGCAGGCTTCCATACGCCGCAATATCACCGAACTGAACGGGGCCGTCGACTCCTTCCTGAACGATTGGCCCCTGTCCTTCTCGAGTACCTTGGCCGTGCGGAGCGGCGCGAACGGGATTTACTCCCTCGGCGAGGTTAAGGCGATCCTCGCGGGAAAATGGAACGCCCGCGGTTTCGATCTGGGCGTTATCGGGTTTACCCTCTTCTTCGCCTTCTTTTCGGTGGTAGGCATAAACCTGGTCGCGTTCGTCCTCGCCCTCGCCCTGGACACGGGCATACGGGGCCAAAAATACCTTCGATCGATCTTCTTCCTTCCCAACGTGCTTTCCATGATCATCGTCGCCCTGATATGGAAGATGCTTTTCTACCAGCTCTTTCCCCGCCTCACGGGAATTAGCCTCTGGTTGAGCGACCCCGCGAAAACGCCCTGGCTCATCGTGCTCGTGGCGATTTGGCAGGGGGCGGGGTATTATATGATCGTGTACCTCGCCGGGCTGCAGAACATTCCGACCGACGTGACCGAGGCCTCGAAGATCGACGGGGCGGGGCCCTGGCAGCGATTCACGAACATTACCCTGCCGCTGCTCGTGCCGGCGATCACGGTTTCGCTGTTCCTCACCGTGGCAAACGCGCTCAAGAGCTTTGACCTTATGTACGCCATGGTCGGCGGCGCGGCTTACACCCTCGGCACGGTACCCATGGTGCTCGATATCTTCTTCGACGCCTTCGCGCGGAAACACGCCGGGCTTGCCACCGCGAAGGCCATGCTTTTGTTCGCGGCGATATTCGCGGTGACGGGCATTCAATTGTTCGTGATGAAAAAAAAGGAGATTGAACAGTAATGGCTTCCAAGGAACAAATTTTCAGGCGCGAATTACTGACCGTGGCGATGGTCGTCATTGCCCTGGTCTTCTTCTACCCGGTAATCTTCGTGTTATTCAACGCCTTCAAGACCGAAGCCCGGATCACGCTCGACCCCATGGGCGTGCCCACCTCCTTCTTTTTGGGCAACTTCGCCCGCGCGTGGAAGGTAATGCGGTTCCCCTCGGTTTTCGTGAACACCCTGGGAATCACGACGTTCGGCGTCGCGGGAATCGTCTTGGCGAGTTCCATGGCGGCCTATGCCCTGGCCCGGAACGAGTGGCGCCTTTCATGGATTATCTACGGCTTTTTCGTGTTCGCCCTGGTGATCCCCTTCCAAATCATCATGGTGCCGATCGCCGTCCTTGCCGCGGACTTGAAACTCACGTCGATACCGGGCATTATACCCATGTATTGGGGTCTCGGCGTTCCGACCGCGGTTTTCATGTTCCACGGTTTCGTTAAGGGCGTCCCCCGGGAACTCGAGGAATCCGCGGCCATCGACGGCGCGGGTCCGTTTTACATCTTCTTTAAAATCGTGTTCCCGCTCCTGAAAACAATCATCGCCACCGTCGCGGTGATAGACGCCCTCTGGCTGTGGAACGATTTCCTATTGCCCCTGATCGTAGTGAAGGAAGGCACGATTCAGCTCGCGCAAATGGCGTTCAACGGGCAATTCCTGAAGGAATACGGTCCCATGAGCGCGTCGTTGACGTTGTCGGCCCTGCCGATCGTGCTCTTTTACCTGGGTTTACAAAAATATATTATAAAAGGCATCGCCTCCGGCGCGGTGAAAGGCTGAGTGAAACATGCGCGCGACGATTAACGACATTGCACGGCAAGCGGGAGTATCGAAAACCACGGTATCCTTCGCGTTCAATAATCCCTCGAAGATCTCCCAGGAGACGTACGCCCGGATTATGAGCATCGCGCAGGAGCTTGGCTACGTTCCCGACCCGGTCGCGCGCACCCTCGCCATGAAACAAACGGGCTCCATCGGCCTGCTCTTGCCCCAGGCCATACAGGAAGTGTTTCTAAACCCCTATATCGGCGAGATTCTCCGGGGCATCGGTTTCGTGTGCGACCATGAGGGCCTTTCGCTGAGCGTATTATCGCCCCTCAAGGGCGTGCTCACCCAGACGATACGGAACGCGGCGGTGGACGGCATAATGACGCTGGGTATCGGGCCGGGCATGAGCGTGCTCGAGCTGTTCCATCAGCGGGGACTTCCCTTCGTGACGATCGACGGCGGAAACGCCGAGGGAATCGTGAACGTCGGCATTGACGAGCAAGCCAGCTCGGAACGCCTCATGAACGCCATACTCGCCCAGGGCCACCGGGATATCGCCATTTTCATGCTGAAGAACGTTACCCTCTCGGAAAACGGCGACCACTTCAGCCTTACGAACGATAACCGGCTGAGCGGCTTTAACGCGGCCTTGCAGCGCCATGGCCTTTCCATGGGCGCCCATACGGGCATTCAGGTGTATCATACCGAGGTTTCCATGAGGTCGGGCCGAGAAACGGCCCGAGAGGTGCTGGCCCGGCCGCGACGGCCCACGGCGATTATTTGCCTAGCGGACATTCAGGCCGTGGGCGTGTATGAGGAATGCAAGGTTTTGGGCCTTTCGATTCCCGGCGACATCTCGGTATTCGGATTCGACGATATTCCCCTCTCTCCCTTCCTGAGCCCGCCCCTCGCCACCGTGCATCAGCCCGGGTTCCGCAAGGGGGAAACGGCGACCCGCCTTTTGGTTGACCTGATCAACAAGAAAACGCCTACCTCGGTTACCCTCGAAACGGAGCTGATTCTCCGGGAGTCACTGGGTCCGGCGCCGAGGCTTTAAGACCGAATTCCCTCCAGGGTCTGCTTCAGTGACGGGCCCGAGCCGGAGGGCTGGTAGAGATTGGGCAGCGAAAAGAACCGAAGAATGCAATACCCCGCGGCGCCGTACGCTACCGCCGTTTTGCCGAGCGATGAGGGAATAACCTCGCACCGCTGGCGCTTGCGATAGGGCCATTTCAAATTGATTTCTTCCCGTATCATGAGCGCCAGTTCCTCGGTTAAGTCGGGGGTCAGTCCCCCGAGAAATACCGAATCGAGGTTTAATAGATTCGCCATGAGCGCCACGTGCGCGGCGAGCTCCGAAAAAACGCTGCCGGTAACGGATCTGTCCGAACCGACCAATTCCCCGGACAGGTCATTCGACTGAAACTGCCCCGAATTGCCGGGTTTCCACAGGATGCTCCGGAATTCGCCCGCGGAGTATTCCCGCCCGTAGTAGGGATTGCCGTTGAGAATGAACCCGCACCCCACCGAAAGGTTCTTGCGGCTTCCCGTGGACCCCGTGATCTTGCGGATTTCCGAAAGCAGGAACAGGGCGTTTTCGAGTCCCTTTCCGTGACGGAGCGCCATCTCCCCCAGACAGCCGCACCGCGCGTCGTTTTCAAGGTAGACCGGTACCCCGTACTTTTCGGTCATGGCCGCGCAAAAGGCGGTTTCTTCCTCGATCATGAGGGGAATTGACTGGAGAATCGTGCCCGATTCCGCGTTGACCACGGCGGGAATTCCCACCCCGATGCCCAAGAGGGGCGTGTTTCTCCCCTCTATGTCCGGTTTAAGCGAGCCCACCGCCGCGTCGAAGGCCTCGAAGATCGAGGTTACCTCGAGGGACTGGGAAACCTCGTGGAGTATTGTGCCGTTCAAGTCGGCGATGGCCGCGACGAATCCGTCGGTGGTGATTTCGATGCCTACGGAAAGGCCAAACTCGCCCACTATCTCCAGTTGAATCGGCTTTCTCCCGCCGAGCGGCCCGGCGCTGCCCTGCGCGAAGGCCCGGATAATGCCGATCTCCTGCAGGGCCGACACGATCTTCGTGACCGTCGACTTGTCAATTCCGAGCTGTTGTGCTATTTCTATTCGACTGATTCCTTTGGTTTGCCAGATAAGCCTGAGCACGCGCGAGATATTAAGGTCGCCGGGGGCATTTAGGGTTTTCATGTTTTGTTCTATAATAACAGCATGGCGCTTTGACGACAAGATTAGCCACGCGAGGAGCTCTGTATGAACGTATACTCGGCCGATGTCGGGCGATACGACACGATGAAATACCGCCGATGCGGGAAAAGCGGTATTAAGCTACCGGAGATATCCCTGGGGCTCTGGCATAATTTCGGCGGCGTAGACGCGGCCGAAAACGGCGAACAGATCGCGCTCCGCGCCTTTGACGTCGGGATAACGCATTTTGACCTGGCGAACAATTACGGGCCCCCGCCCGGTTCCGCCGAGGCCTTTTTCGGTCATTTGATGGATCGGCACCTCAGGCCCTACCGGGACGAGCTTTTTATCTCCACGAAGGCCGGCTACGGCATGTGGGCGGGCCCGTACGGGGATTGGGGCTCAAAAAAATACCTGGTTTCGAGCCTGGACCAAAGCCTGAAACGCATGAAACTGGACTACGTGGACCTTTTCTATCACCACCGGCCCGACCCCGAAACGCCGCTTGAGGAAACCATGGGGGCCCTGGATTACGTCGTGCGCTCCGGCCGCGCCCTCTACGTCGGTATTTCCAATTACGGTCCTGAAGACACGCGTCGGGCCGCCGCTATCCTCCGTTCTCTCGGCACGCCCTGCCTTATCCATCAGGCCAGGTATTCCATGCTCTCCCGGGAGCCCGAAACGGCAGGGGCCGCGGGCAGCCTTCTCGACGTTTTGGGCGAGGAAGGCATGGGCGGAATCTGGTTTTCTCCCCTGGCGCAGGGGCTATTGACCGGCCGCTACCTGAACGGCTCCGTGCCCGAAGGCTCGCGGGCCTCCAAGGCTTTCTTTCTCAAGCCCGAGCGGCTCACGGAGGCCCTGTTGGCGAAGCTCAACGCGCTGAACGCGATTGCCGGGGCGAGGGGCGAAACCCTCTCCCAGATCGCCATAAAATGGCTCCTGCGGGACTCCCGCACCGCGTCGGTACTCCTGGGCGCCAGTTCCGTCGCCCAGCTCGAGGAGAACGTGCGGGCGCTGGAAGGCGCTCCGCTTTCCGCGGGGGAACTCGATCAAATCGAAACGTCGCTCCGCATGCCGGAATGACCGTTTAAGAGGTGAATATGTTTTCAAGAAAGACCAAAATCGTATGTTCCATGGGACCGACCACCGAAAACCTGGACGTGGTGTGCGATCTTTTGAGGGCCGGCATGAACGTCGCCCGCTTCAATTTTTCCCACTCGGACCATCCCTATCACAAGGCGAACATGGAACGGGTACGCGAGGCTTCCCGGATTACGGGTATCCCCTGCGCCCTCCTTTTGGACACGAAGGGGCCGGAAATCCGGACCGGGCTCGTGCCCAACGACGGCAAGATCGAGATCCGGGAAGGGGACACGATTCTCTGCACCAACGACGACGGCCCGACGGTCGCCGCGGGCAGCCCCGAGGCGGGCGGGGCGGGCAAGCCCGGCCGAATCGCCTTAAGCTGGAAAAAGCTTCCCGAGGAAATAAAGAAGGATTGCCGAATCCTCATCGCCGACGGCCTTATAGAGCTCTTGGTACTGGAAACCGACGGAAAATCGGTAATTACCGCCAAGGCCCTGAACTCGGGCAAGATCGGAAGCAGGAAAAACGTGAACGTGATCGGCATTCATCCCGACGTGCCGGTCTTGAGCGAGCAGGACAAGAAGGATATCGAGTTCGGCATTTCCATGGGCATCGATTACATCGCGGCGAGCTTCGTCAGCTCTCCCGCCGACGTGGTGTCCATTCTCCGCTTCATCGAGCCCTTCGGCTCCAAGGTGAAGGTGATCGCTAAAATCGAGAACGAGGAAGGGCTCGACTCGATCGACGATATCGTGGCGGTCTCGGCGGGCGTGATGGTCGCGCGGGGCGACCTGGGCGTTCAGCTCGCCACCGAACGCATACCGCTCGCCCAGAAAAAGATTATCCAGTCGTGCAACCGCGCGGGAAAGCCCGTCATTACGGCCACGCAAATGCTCGATTCCATGATCACGAACCCGCGCCCCACCCGGGCCGAGCTTACGGACGTGGCGAACGCCATTTTCGACGGTACCGACGCGGTTATGCTTTCTGGCGAGACGGCCAACGGCGCGTATCCCGTGGAAGCCGTGAAGACCATGGCCAAGATCGCCCTCACCGTGGAAGCGTCCGAGGAATACAAGGCGAAGATGCGGGCCACCAACCCGGAATCGCGGGTAAACGGCGACGTATCGCGCTCCGTGGCCTGCGGCGCCTACCGGACCGCCACCGAAATCGGCGCGGCAGCCCTGGTAACGCCGACCATGAGCGGGACCACCGCGCGGCTTTTGAGCAATTACCGGCCCGAACAGCCCATCATCGCGGCCACCCCGCACGAGACCGTCATGCGCCAACTTTTGCTGCATTGGGGCGTCTTTCCGGTCATGGTTCCCGTGGCCGAAGATTCCGAGGCCATGACCCAAAATTGCATGCGCGCGGCCCTGGATACCGGGGTGTTAAAGCCCGCGGACAAGGTGGTCATGATGTTCGGCATGCCCATCGTGAGCCCCATCGTCGTGAACACGATCCGCGTCATCTACGTGGGCAACGTGCTCGCGCGGGGAGCGAACGGCGGCGGCATTAACCGGAAATCGGCGAAGATCGCGAATCCCGACGAATCGGCGTACCGGGTAACCGGCCGCGTGGTTCGGGCCGAAAGCCTTGAGGACGCCTTCGTAGCCCTGCGCAAGAAGGGCGGCGAGATCCTCGTGGTACGCAATCTCGACATGTCCTACGTGCCCATTTTACGGCTGGTTGACGGTTTGGTTATCGAGAATCCCACCGAAATGAACGAGGAGATCCTTTCCATGATCAACCCCAATCTCGTGTGGATTTCCCAGGTCCCCGAGTCCATGAAAATCCTGGAACCCGGCTTCACCGTCACGGTCGACAGCCGCGAAAAGTTGGTCTACGAGGGAACGATTTAAGGGGTCTGACCCTCTGTTGAGGAGTGGGGGTAGCGGAAAAGCCCGGAGGCGGGGCCGGCGCGAAGCGACGGTTTCGCCGAGGACTTTGTAGCGAGGGGGAGCCGCCTCTAACAAACTCCCCGTAAGGCGTGTAACGGCGGAAGCGACCGAAAGTTCATCGCCTAGAAGGCAGAAAACTGATTCTTTCGTGAAGCAATGAGCAGGGGAGACCTGGAGCGATTCCGCAGGGCGCAAGCCCGAGGACCGCTCACCGAAGGTGAGCCTAGCGACAGGTTTTCACTGCGGCGCTTTACGAAAGGTTCACGGTGTAATCCCGGCGATGAACGGTATGGCGCTCCCCCTTTACACGTTTTTTTTATTCTGGTAGTATAAGACTCCATTATGCGAATTTAAAGGGTTTTTCCCTTCTGAAAGGTAGGTATAGTATGTCCCGGAGATGTGAAATTTGCGGTAAGGGCACCATGAGCGGCAATAAGGTCAGTAAGTCTTATAACCACAGCCGCCGCCTTTGGAAGCCCAATATCGTGTCCGTAAAGACCGAGCTTGGCGGCACGACCTTGCATATTAAGATGTGCACCCGCTGCCTCAAGAGCGGCTACGTAACCAAGAAGGTCTGATTTATTCCCCTTTTCCCATCCCGAACGGGATTAAGGGATCAG
Organism: Spirochaetota bacterium; assembly: GCA_023443865.1. Lineage (GTDB taxonomy): Bacteria > Spirochaetota > Spirochaetia > Treponematales > Treponemataceae > Teretinema. The sequence goes on from JAEZST010000018.1 coordinate 188,976, forward strand.
GTCGAATCGGAGCCCGTCATGCGCGGGCTCTATTTTTTTGCCCGCGTCCGTAAACCGGCGCACTTCCGCGCGGCCGCCGTTTGAGCGGAGCCAGTCTTCAACCCAGAGGGATATTTCCCCGTGGGAAAAATCGTGGCAGATATGGGTAAGATAGGCGCGCTCAGGCGCTATCTTGATGATTTCTTCCAGCGCTCCCTCGAAGTTAAAGTGCGTGGTATGGGGCCGTTCCCTCAGGGCGTCTATGACGAGGCGTTTTACCCCGGCCAGCAGTTTCCGTGACGACTCGGGCACCTCGCCGCAGTCGGTCAAATAGGCCGTGTCGCCGATCCTCCACCCGAAAATCTCGAGTTCCCCGTGCATTATCGGCACCGCCGTCGCGAAAACCCCCGTTCCGTCGATCCTGAAAGGCGTTCCCGGCTCCACGGGAAGGAGGCGGATATGCGGCTTTCCGCCGCCCTTTTGGGTTTCCTTGAATACGTAGTCGAAGCGCTCGCGGATTTCGTTGAGGGTTTGGCGGGAAGAATACACGGGAAGGTCCCGCTCGTGGGTGAAGATGCGGACGTCGTCCAGGCCGTGGATGTGGTCGGCGTGGGCATGGGTGACCAGGAGCGCGTCGAGCTTCCTGATTTTCGCGCGTAAGGCCTGAAGGCGGAATTCCGGGCCCGCGTCTATGAGGATGCCCGCGCGTTCCCCCGTCCGGGCGAAGGCGCTGGCGCGATAGCGATTGTCACGGGGGTCGGCGGAGGCGCATACCGCGCAATCGCAGGCGATTACCGGTATGCCGTGGCTCGTTCCCGAACCGAGTATCTCGAATTCCATCGCACCAGCATAGAGAAGCCCTTCCGTTCCGTCAAGCGAAAACCCTTGCGCACTCCCGTCTCGCGGGGTATGGTATGGGCATGGCCACTCGAAACCCGCGCGGCGACGCGCAGCTCATGGACGTATTGGATTACATACTCAATAGCGCCGGTTTGCGGGAAATCGACGCGCTCTCCGCGGCGGTGGAACGGCGCAGGAAAGACCTCGCCTCCCTGTCGGGCATGAATACCCTGGACCCGCAGCGGTTCGCACGGGGCATGGCCGAGGCCGTGCAGGAGTCTATCGACGGGAGCATGGAGGGCATGCGGCGTTCTTTCCGCCAGTTCGCGGCGGACCTGATCCGAAAGGAAGCGCCCGAGCTTTCGGAGGAACAGATGGCGGAGCTGGTGGAGGCCTGGATTCCCGATAGGCCCACCCGACCGGGCGCGCGCGGCAAGGCGGGCGACTCTTCCGACCTGCCGCCGGCGCCCCAGTTTCGCGGCGCGGACGCTTCAGGCGCGGTCGGAGGCGGCTCTCGCCCCGCCGGTCTCGCCCGGAAGGGTCTCGTGAACGGCATACCCGCCGAGGCGATGCTGGAAATGGCCCGGCAGTTCGTCGCCTACAGCGCCGGTCGCATGACGCTTGCCGACGAGTCTGCCCTGCGCGACGCGGTGAGCGACTGGACCGCCCTCTACTGGAAAAAATTCCCCGAGCCGCTGCGGGGCCTGATCCGAGACTATCTCGCGGGAGGCTTCCCGGAGGAAGCCTTCGAGCGCGAGTTGGGGTCTCTGCTATCGTAAGTTGGTCGTGAAGCTGTAATACCCCTTGGAGGGGATATTGATCGTTCCCAGCTTGCTGTTTGCCGTCAGCTTCCAATTGATCGTCGTTTGGGTCGGTAGCGGCATGGTAATCTTATAGCTCGTACCCGTTACCGTCGCCACTTCCTCGAAAAGGGAGGTTTTCGGGTTTTGCGCGTATATGGTGTAGCTTACGGTCGTCAATCCGGCGGCGCGCCATTCCAATGTCGGGGTGGTTGAAACCCGCGTTTGCCCGTTATAGGGGATAACCGGGGTTACCCGAACCGATCGGGAGCCGTAGCTTGACCATTCCCCTCCCGCGTCCCGCTCTTCCACGTAGAGATAGTGCGTCGTGTCGGAAAGCCCCGACAGGGTGACCGAGGTTCCGCTCGTGGTTGTCCAGCCCGTATCGCTGACCGAATCAAGCTGGTAGCGGTAAACTCCTGAGCCAAATCCGTTCGATGTCCAGCTCCACTTCATGCTGGTCGCGAGGGTAATGGTTTGGTCCGCGGTAACGCTCGGCGCGTTGGGCGGCGCGTTGACTATTATGGTTTGGGTTCCGGCCGCCGAGACGTTTCCGGCCGCGTCAAGTTCCGTTACGCTCAATTCATACGAATCGTCGGGAAGGCTTGCAGTCGCCGAGACCGATACGTTGGACGTTTCCGCGTTCGTCGCGTCGATGGCGGCGCAGGTATACCGGAAAAGCCCGCTTCCGCCGCCGCCGGAGGTCCAGGACCAGGAGGGAAGGCGGGTATTGACGGTTGCGTTCGTTCCCATGACCGGCGCGACGGGCGGCGTGGTATCGATGGTTACCGTTATTGGGTCAGAGCTAAAGTAATCGCCGGCGTTCGTCTGGGCGATCAGCTCATGGGTGCCCTCGCTCAGGTTTATGCCCGAGAAGGTCCAGGCCGTTCCGGAAGCGGTGCCGTTATAGACTAAAAGCGTCGAATTGTCCATGAGTTCGATGGACAAGCCCGCCTCCGCCGCGACCGTGAACGTCAGGTTCGTCGCCTTGTTGGTCACGTTATCAGATTCTGAAGCCCCTGAATCATGGGCCGGCGCAAGGTCGGGCGGGGAGATGGAGGGTAGGACGCTGGTGTAGTAAATGCCGTCCGAGGCCGCGTCGGAAACGTTGCCCGCCAGATCGCGGATCTGCACGTAGACCGACTTCGATCCGTCTCCAGCCGTGCCGCCCGCGTCGCTTAAAAGGTTCCAGCTCTTTGAATTCGCGACGGCTTCCCAAGCGCTCCAGGCCGCGTTGTCGTTGGAGAAGCGCATCTCGCTCACGCCGCTTTCCCCGTCCGAGGGCAAACTGGCGGCCTGGACGGTGACGCTGCCCTGGTAAGCCTTTAGCGCCCCGCCGTTTATGAGCCAGGTTCCCGCCGCGGGCTTCGCGTCGTCGAAGCCGATAACGCCGCTTATCGCGTCGGAAACGTTTCCGGCCCCGTCGCGGACCTGAGCGTATACCGTCCGTTGGCCGCGATCGGCGAGGCCGCCCTCATCGGTAACGAGGTTCCACGAGGCCGCGTTTCCCAAGGGCTCAAAGCCTGACCACGCGATTCCGTCGTTGGAAAGAGAAACCGCGGCCAAACCGCTGGAGATAGTTCCGTCGTCCATGCCGGAAACGGCGACGTTCACGGACGACGCGGACGACCAGGCGGCGCCGCCGTTTATCGAGAGGCTTCCGCCCAGAGGTTTGGCGGTGTCCACGAAGATCGTGGCCGTGTCGGCGACGCCGTCTACGTAATCTTCCGTGCCGGGATTCTTCCCCCGAAAGAGGACGGTGAGCCTGAGCGGTCCCTGCCCGTACGCCCCCGGTTTTATGGCGGAAAGATCGAGGTTTTCGATGCTGAAATTACCGCCGGCCGGGGAGGTAACGGTTACCTGGGGATCGTACCAAACGGGAGAATCGCTGGTTTCGTAGTCCAGGGCTATTTTGTATTGGATTTGGGTGAATTGGTCGCTGACCTTGCACGCGACGTCGACGATCGGCGAGTCCGTATAGCCGGCGGCGCTCGTCGCGTTCTTGGAGGCGATTCCGACTATGCTTCCGGTAAGGATGTTTTTCGTGCGGAAGTGCCGGGTTTGAACGTCGTGAATCACGCTGCCGTCGCTGCCCCGTACCCCGGCGACCATGAGGGTGAAATCGGTATTGGCCGCGAGATAGGGATATACCCTGATCCTGACGAGGAATGCGCTCGAGACGTATTCGACCCCCTTCCCGGGATAATCAACGGCGTTGCCCTCGCTGTCCCGAATGACGATGGTAGTGGGGGCGATGGTAGCGGGATCGATGGCCCGGTCGAAATAAACGCCGATTATCCCCGTGGGGCTTACCTGGGTTTCCGTTCCCAGGTCAATGTGGGTCACTTCCAGGTATTTGTCGTTGGATTTCATCACCTCTACCTCGAGGGATCCCTTGAGGTCAATGCCGTTTTCGCAGGTTACGAGGACGGTCATGGCGAGTAGGGTTGCGCATGCCGCGCCCAGCGCGGATACGCCGGATACGAACCGTTTCATTCTCCCCATAATTCTATCCTCCTGTCATCCGATTCCGCGGCGCGCGAAACGGCGCCTTCCGGGAAATACCGGGCGACCGCCGACTCGTCGGCGGCCCTCAGCTCGGCAATGGTTGCCTTGAGCCCGCTGCCGTCCCCCAGCGCTTCCTGCGTGCGGGCAAGGCCCACGAGACAGGCCGAATTAAAGGGAAGCGCCTTGAGGGCTATCTGGTAACGGCGCTTCGCCTCGGGGTAATTCCCGCCCAGGTATTCGACGTTACCCATATTTATTTGGGCCTGAGGCAATCCGCTTTGTTTCAAGGCGAACTCGAATTGGGATCGGGCGTCGGAGAGAAGGCCGTATTGCGCGTAGAGGATACCGAGGCGGTTCGCGTTTTTATCCGCGTCCTTTCCCGCCTTGATGAGCCGCTCTAGGCTCGCGACCCGGTCGGCGATCTGGGCGCGCGAAAACCGCTCGAGTTCCGCTTTATACGCGGCAACGAGGGTTTCCGCCGGGGGCAGGGCGACGAGGGTTCCCGCCTCGGCAAACCCGACCGGCTCATAGGTTTTCCACGCTTCCCGCACGGGGTAAAGCGCCGCGGTGCCCGCCGCCGTCGCGGATGAGAATTGCGAGGCGCCGACCGTCCAGGCCTTGAGGAAGCCGTCTTTCACCAGGGTAATCTCAACCGGTATCCAGGTTTTCCCGTCGATTACCGCGAAATCGTCCTGGTTCGCGAACGCACGCCCGGCGTTCTCGGGCGAGAGGGCCGGGTTGAACGCGAGAAAGATATGGCCCGGCGTGGTTACGAGGGCGGTTTCGATCCCCACGGCCTCCAGGAGGGCGGCATAGAGGACCGTCAGGTCGTCGCAGTCACCCGCGCGGTAGGAAAGGGTTTGGCCGGGAAATTGCAGGAAATCGATTGCCGTATCGCTGCTTGAGCGTTCGGCGAAGGGCGTGGCGGGATCGGTCGCGTAGCCGATGCCGTACGTCTTGAGGCCCTGAAAGATGGCCAGGGCGGTCCTGAACTCGGTCGAGATCGCCGGGGCGGAGACGTCGGAGCGAACGGCCGAGGCAATCGTTTTCGAGAATCCGAGGACGATCGGGTCCTTTGCGGTCACGAAGGCCGCGGCCTTTCTGTCGTCATCCCAGGTCATGGCGTTGCGGTTTTCGACGGTGAGGGTTACGGGAATGGTTTGGCTCATTTTCTTGCCGAGATACCAGTATTCCACCGTGAACTCTCCCGCCGCCTTGGTCCCTTCCGTTACCCGGAAAATCGCGTCGTTGAAGAGGCCGTAAACGGGGAGTTCCGCCGTGGCGCCCGGCGCGAGGCTTTTCAGGGTAGCGAAAGCCCGGGGGGTATCCATGTATTGTTTCGCGTAAAAACTGACTTTCAGGTTTTCCATCGGTATATTTTCCCGGTTTTTAACCGTCGCCATACCGAAGGGGTTTTTGTCGTAGTAGGAGTAAAAGAGCGGAAATACCGGGGTTAGATTCGGCTCCAGGCGGAGGTCCGTGCCCTTGCGGCTTCCCGCGAGGTCATAGACAAGCCCTAACTGGGCGGAAACGCCCTGATACAAGAGATCGTCGGGGATAGGCGCATAACGGTACTTCGCGCCCAGGTTCATCGCCAGGGTAGGGGTAAACCGGATCATGAATTCGCCCCCCGCCTCGGCGTAGGGGTTCCTGACCGAACCGCTTTCCGCCGCGGCAAAGTAGATTCCCCCGCCGGCGAGGGCCCGCAACTCGAGTCGGGGCACCGGCCGGTAGGAAACGCCGAGATCGGCGCCGCCGTAAGCGAAGGAAACCGATTTGCTTGAGCCGTTCAACGGAAGCGTTTCAAAGTCGAACGAAAGCCTGCCGAACGCGAACCGGGCGAAGCCCGGAACCAGCTCTCCGCGAACCGAGCCGCCGTATCCCATATCGTACAAGAGTAAACCGTTCGACAGTTTCGGCCCCATGGGCAGCGCGAGGCTCGGTAAAACCGAGAGGGACGCTTCGTTGGATTGCCCGACGACCGGCAAAGCCGCGATTACCGCGAATACGGTCAAATATGCGTAAAGCCGCGCTTGTAGGGTACGCATCGCCGCCTCCTTGGTTTTTTAAAGACGCTTAACGATGTAAAAAACTTGGGTGCCATGCCGTAAGTATAGCGCATGGATCGGCCATCATCTAAGCGAGTGAGGAGAAAAGGGCGTTGGGAGGATCGGAAGCCTTTCGGCCCCTTCAGTGGTAGTTAACGGCGCATACGAGACCGGCGGCGAGGGAGTTGGCCGAAACCCCGGTGCCAATGTCGCCGATGCCGTAATAGGTAACGATACCCGCGGTCCTGAGGGTCAGGTGCCGGAAAAGCGCGGCCCGAAACCCGGCGGAAACCGAGGTGGCCAGCCCAAAGCCTGAATTGTCAAGGGTTAACCCGTTCACCTCGTAATCCAGGGACCATCGGTGGGCGCCGACGCCGAGATCGAGATACAGGAACCCCGCCTCGAGGCGGGTAAACGCGCCGAAGGGCACCGTCGTGAGGCGGTAATGAACCGAGCCGTCGGGAGCCTCGGTATCCAGTATACCGGCCATTCCGGCCCTGAAACCCGCGATGTACGCGGTCTCGAAAGACGCGGAAGGGAGCGGATTGTCCCACTGGACGCCGATTTCCGCGGTAACGGGATAGTACTCGAGCTCAATGTCCCATCCCGCTTCCCGCTCATGGGCCATGTCGTCTTGCGTCTGGCTGTAGCGGAGTTCGGCCCCGACGGTAATGCCCGTGGGGGCGGGCAGCGCGAAGGAGGACGCGAGGGCGCAGAGGGCGAGGGCGACGGTCGGCACGATACGTTTCATGGCGACCATCATATACGATATGGGGAGGGTTCTCAACCGCCTATTCTTCTCTTACGGAAATCTGCGAGAATACGAGATTCTGGTTCACGGTCATGTTTTGGAGATCGTTGGCGGTTTCCGACAGCTGCCGGGATTGAATGGCCATCTCTCCCACCGAGATCGTTATTTCCTCGAGGCGATTGACCGTGGTGTTGATCATGCCCTCGATCGCGTCCATGTTCGTTTTAACGCCCGCTCCCGCGTCCCGGATCCCGCCAACCGCGCCGTCGATGCGCTTAATGGATTGATTGGCCTCGTTCAGCACGGTTACGATGGAATCGAACGATGCCTTGGTGTCCCTCGTCCGGTCAAGGTTGGCGGCTACCTGCCGCTTTCCGTTTTCGCCGGCGGCAATGATGGTTTTCATGTTGTTTCCGATGCTCACGACGGTTTCCCGGATTCCTTCCGCCGCGCGGACCGAATTTTCGGCTAGGGAGCGAACCTCCCCGGCAACGACGGCGAAGCCCTTGCCGGCGTTGCCCGCGCGCGCCGCCTGTATGGAGGCGTTTATCGCGAGTACGTTGGTGCTCTCGGCTATCTGCTCGATAGTCCCCACGAAATTCTGGACCGCCTTCAGCCGTTCGCCGAATTCGCCCAATTCCTTCGCGATTGCCTCGATCATGCCCTTCAGCTTTTGCGTGTCGTCGAGGGTTGCCTCGCTCGTGGCCGCCCCGACCCGGGCGTCTTCCGTGATTTTCTCCACCAAGCCGGAATAGTCGGCTACCGAGGAAACCACGCTGGAAATCATGCCGTTCAGCCCGGAAAGCTCCGCGTCGTTGGCGTCGATCCGCCGCTTTTGCTCGCCGATATCGCCCTTAATGCCGGCGATGGACGAGTCGATTTGCCCGTTCGACCGGGCCGATTCTTCCGCCGCCGCCGCGAGGCCCTGGCTCGTATCGCGGAGGTGCCCCACGTTATCGATCATGGTCTGGATAAGCTCGCGGAAGCTGAAGGGCTCAGTATTGAAGGTGGTTACCGAGACGCCGGAATCCACCGCCTTGTTGATGGTTTCAACGACGGCCTGATCGTTCACGGTAAGGGCGATGCCGTCGAACTTTTCCCGTACGAAGCGCTCGATCTCCGGGTTAAAGCGCGTCGCGCTGCCGAAATCGGACCAATCGTTGAAGACGTCCACGGTTTCGAGCTCCACGTCCAGTTCCGCCAGGGCCTTTTTCGCGGCCTCGCTTCCCCGGGTCAGTTCGGCGAAGAAACCGGTGGAAAGGGGGAGGATCAGGGCGATGCGGTATTTCTTTCGGGATTTTCGGGGTACCGGTTTCGCCATCAGGTTAACTTCATCTTCCCTGAGAATGCGGCTTTCCGAAGCGTCGTCCCAATAGGTTTTATAGTTCTGGTTATCGATGACGATTGGCTTCATGAAGAGTTTCGGGCTCACCGGGTTCCAGCCCGACTCGAGATGGTTATAGAGGTGGATAATGGCGTTATACGACTGGATGTACGCGTTTTGCTCGATCAGGCACTGGATGGATCCCTCTTTGAGCATTTCGATGTTTTCCGCCATGGCGTCGAAGGCGACGACCTTGATTCCGGTGCGGCCCCGTTCCTTGAGCGTCTGGACCACCGCAGCGGGCGTGTGCCCGTCGGTGTCGTATACGAGGCTTAAATCGGGGATTTTCTCCAAAAGTCCCGCCATGCACACGGTCGTCTCGTCGCGGTTCCCGCCGCCCTCGTAGGCTCCCGCCCACCTGATGTTCGGAATGCCCGAAAGATAATCAAGGCAGCCCTTCATGCGCAATACGTGGTTAACCTGCTCGAATTTGGGAATAATGCAGGTCACCGTCCCCTTGCCGCCCAGGATGCGCGCGATAGCCTCGCCGGCCATGCGGCCTTCCTGGTAGCTATTGGCCCCGGTAAAACAGATGCGCTTTGAGGGCATCGCGGTGGTGTTGTTGAAATCGGTGAAATCGGTTTTTAGGATCTCCGCCAGTCGCCGCGCCTCGGGGGTTTTCGGCTCCGTATCGGGAAATTGTATCTCCACGCGGAGGTCTCCGGAGGCAAAGGTCGAGATGCCCCGACCGAGCCGAGACGCGGCCTTGGCGAGGGGTCCCTCGAGGTCGGCCGATATTTCGGAGAACCGCCGGGATAGACGGAACGAGAGGACGGCGGTGACCGTTCCGGAAACGGCGAAAACGGCGCCGACTACGGCAAACAGGGGGTCGTTTCGGAGCAGAAACAACGCCAAGCACGCAAGTACGGGAATCACAAGGGCGGCGATGAACACAGGAACGGCTTTCCGCATTAGTAACCTCACGGGTATATACGATAAAGGGTATCCTTTATTCCGTCAAATTCTTGTTTCCCTTGGTATCTTTTTTTTTAACGCCTTATCCCATTGCCTTTATTTCGGCTATCCGGTCGCGAATGACCGCCGCTTCCTCAAACTGCAGGAGTTCGGCGTACTCGGCCATCTGCTTTTCGAGTTCCTTGACCAGTTTTTTCCGTTCCTGCGGGATGAGGAGGTTATAGCTCGATACGAGCACTCCCGATTCTGTTTCTGCCGCCTCTTTCTTGAGCTCGTTTTCGCGGGTCAGGATATCTTCCACCGCCTTCTTGATGGTCGTGGGCGTTATTCCGTGGTCGGCGTTCCACTTTTCCTGAATGGCGCGCCGGCGATCGGTCTCGCTTATGGCGGCCTTCATGGCGTCGCTCATTCGGTCGGCGTACATAACCACCGTGCCCTTCACGTTGCGCGCGGCGCGGCCGATAATCTGGATCAGGCTCGTGGTGGAGCGGAGAAAGCCGATTTTGTCCGCGTCGAGGATTCCGATGAACGAAACCTCGGGCAGGTCTATACCTTCCCTCAGGAGGTTAATGCCCACCAAAATGTCGAACTCGCCCATGCGGAGGCCCTTGAGAATTTCAACGCGCTCGATGGTCTCCACCTCGGAATGGATATACTTCACCTTCAGCCCGAGGCCCGTGAGGTAGTCGGTGAGGTCTTCGGCCATTCGCTTGGTCAGCGTCAGGATAAGGCTCCGCTCGTTCAGCGCGATTCGCGCCTTCACTTCCCGGTAGATATCTTCCATCTGCCCTTCGCTGGGACGAACCTCTATTTTCGGGTCCAGGAGGCCGGTCGGGCGGATTACCTGCTCGACTACCCGGGAGGAACGCTTGATTTCCTCTTCCCGGGGCGTGGCGGAAACGAAAACGGCCTGATTGATCATGCCCTCGAATTCGCCGATCTTGAGCGGGCGGTTGTCCATGGCGCAGGGAAGGCGAAAGCCGAAGTCCACGAGGTTTTGCTTCCTGGACCGGTCCCCTTCGTACATGGCGCCCACCTGGCTCCAGGTGACGTGGCTTTCGTCCATGAAAAGGAGAAAATCGTCGGGAAAGTAATGAAATAGGGTGGCGGGCGGGTCGCCCGGATTGCGTTGCGCGATGGGGGCGGAGTAGTTTTCGATACCGGGGCAGTAGCCCATTTCTGCAAGCATCTCTAGGTCGTATTCGGTTCTCGTTTTCAGCCGCTCAGCCTCAAGGATCTTGCCTTGGATTCGGAATCGCTCCAGCTGTTCGTCCAACTGCCCGCGGATTCGCTCGAGGGCGTTCGGTATCGCGTCTTCCCGCATTACGAAGTGCTTCGCCGGATAGATGGAAAGCTCGTCCAGCTCGTTCGTGATCTCGCCCGATACCGGATTGAATTTGCGGATGCGGGCGATCTCCTCCCAGTCGAACTCTATGCGGTAGGCCTCCTCGAGGTAGGCCGGGAATATTTCCAGGGTGTCGCCCCGGGAACGAAAGCGGCCCCGTTCGAGTACCGCGTCGTTTCGCTCGTACTGCAAGGAAACGAGTTTCTTTTTCAATTCGTCCGGGTCGATGCTTTCGCCCTTCTCCACGTGTATCCTCATGTCCCGGTACGATTCGGGCAATCCGAGACCGTAAATGCAGGAAACGGTGGAGACCACGATCACGTCGCGCCGTTCCATAAGGCTGAAGGTCGCCGACAATCGGAGCCGGTCGATCTCGTCGTTGATCGAGGCGTCTTTTTCTATGTACAGGTCCCGCGCGGGCACGTAGGCCTCGGGTTGGTAGTAATCGTAATAGGAAACGAAGTACTCCACCGCGTTGTTCGGGAAGAACGATTTAAACTCCCGGTACAGCTGGGCGGCCAGGGTTTTATTGTGGCTGATCACCAATGTGGGCCGCTGGACCCCCTCGATGATTTTGGCCATGGAGAAGGTTTTCCCCGAGCCGGTCACGCCCTTGAGGGTTTGATAGCGGTCTCCCGCGCGGATTCCCTCGACTAAGGCCGCGATGGCCTCGGGTTGGTCGCCGGCAGGTTCGTAATCGGATACTACCTTAAACGGTCTCATGGGCCCCTCAGTTCGCCCGCTCGGCGAGGGTAAGCTTGAGGTTAATCTGCTGCCTGCCCCGCAGTACGGATATCTCCACCGTCTCTCCCGGTTTTCGCGATTCCAGGGCCGAATAGTAGTCGGTGAGGGTGTCCACCTTTTGGCCGGCTATTGCCGTGATTATGTCGCCCCCGAGGTAGATGACCGAGTTGCTCCTGCCGGACCCGTACCGAACGCCTTCGGTCCCTCCCTTTAAGCCCGCCTTCTCCGCGTGGCTTCCCTTGGAAACCTGGGAAACCAGCAAGCCCTTGTCGGTGGAAAGCCTCGCGTAGTTCGCTATGGACGAATTGAGCTGCACGAGCTCGGCGTCGATTGAGCCGCGCCTGACCTTGCCGAATTGAATGAGCTCGGACACCACCCGTTTCGCGGTGTTTACCGGGATCGAGAAGCCTATTCCCGCGCTGTCCCCGGAGTTTGAATAGATCATCGTGTTGATTCCGATCATCCTGCCCGAGGTATCGAGGAGGGGGCCGCCCGAATTGCCGGGATTGATGGCCGTATCGGTCTGGATCATATTCTTTATGATGGTGTTGTTCTGCGTCTTGATCGGGCGCCCAAGGGCGGAAACGATGCCCGTAGTCAGGGTGCGGTCAAAGCCGAAGGGATTGCCGATGGCGAGCACCTTCTGCCCCACGAGAAGGTTGCCCGAATCGCCGAAGGGAATGGTGGTGAGGGTCATGTCTTTCGGGGGCGTAAACTTGAGCACGGCAATGTCGTTTTCCTTGTCCACGCCGACTACCGCGCCCTCGTACTGGCTTCCGTCTGAAAGGGAAACGTATATCTTGGTCGCGTCGGATATTACGTGGCTGTTGGTCACCACGTAGCCGCGCGTGTCGATAATGGAACCCGAGCCGGAGGCGCCCTCTTGCGGCACCGGTTCAAGGAACCAGTTTATCCCGACGGTCTCGGTGGTGATGTTCACTACCGCGTCTTTGGCGTTCCTGTAGACGGAAATGTTTTGCTGCTCGTCCTGGGTGTAACCGACGGTGTCGGCGGCGGGACGGGGGAGCGGGGAATCGGCCTCGGCGGGCGAGTTGGTAAGGAGCTGGAGGGTAGGGAGACCGTCTCCGTCGGCCGCGGTAGCGGCAACCGCGCCTTGGGCATACGAGCGGGCAGCGCCCGGCAAAATTCCCGCCGCCTCCAGGGCAAGGGTGCCCCCGGACGCCAATGCCGCCGCGATTAATACGATCCCGGCAACCTGATACTTACTATATAGACGCATGATCGATTCTCCTTCGCCTTTGCATTCTCCCATAAAATATAGAAAAAAGGGCGGCCTTAGACAATGCATGGGCCGTCATAAAGGAAAATCTTACGAGGTAAACGGGTTATCGGGGAACGCGCGGGCTATCCGCCCGTTGAAAAAAGAAACCCTAGGAAATTCTGGAGAATTTCCTAGGGTTCTGCGTCGCCGATTAAGGCGCTATGCGGTTTCTAGAAGTAAGGATTATTTCTTCGGCGTCTTCGGGGCTTTCGCTCCCTTGACGGCCTTCGTCGCTTTTGCGGGCGCGGCCTTTTTCTCGGAAACCGCAGTTACCGCGGCGGCGTCGACCGGGGCTTTCGCCTTCGCGGGAGCCTTGGCTTTTGCGGGGGCTTTTACCTTCGCGGGGGCTTTCGCCTTCGCGGGAGCCTTTACCTTTTTTTCGGCGGCGGGTTTCGCGGCCTTGGTCGCGGCGCTCTTTTTCGCCGTCGCCTTCTTTTCCGCCTTCGGGGTTTTGGCGGCTTTGGCGGGCTTATCAGCCGCGGCTTTGTTTCCTGCCTTCGCGGGCTTCGCCGGTTTTGCGGCCTTGGCCAGGGCCGCCGCCGTCATCGGCTTGCGCTCAAGGGAGAGGGTAACCGTGGGCTGGTTGCATACCTGGTCCGGACCGTAGTACTGAATGGCGCCGGGGAATACGTAGCTGGTCTTCAGCGACCACTCGGCGCGGTTTTTCTCCAGGGCCTTGAAGGGCTTGCCCTCCAGTTCCACCAGGGCCTTGCGGATAACGGGTTTCTTGGAGCCGTGGCGCTGTTCCATGTTCATCATCATGGTGAGGGGCACGCCGCCGGCGATCCACTCCTTCGCGGGCGCGGTAAGGTTCCGCACGGAGGAAAGGTATCCGGTGAGCCCGCCGGCGATCAGGATAAAGGCGGTGAAGCCGAGGGCATAGCAATAGTCGGCGTCGAAATTCGACGGGAAGGCGCAGCGGCCCTCATAGCCGAAGAAGTGGTTGTAGGCGCTGAACTTGCCGGTATAGGTTCCCTTCTTTTTCATGTCCTTGAGCTTCGCCTCAACGAGGCTGATAAGGAGCTTTTCGGTCTCGATGCGGGAGACCTGCACGTTGCCGTGGGGGTCGCGGTCCATCAGGAACTGCCGGGCGATGTCGGCGGGGAGGGTCGCGAAGGCCTCGGCGGAAGACTTGGAAAGATTCTTCGCCAGCCAATCGGCCTGGGCCGCGAAGCCCTCGAGCTTGTTGAACTCGTCGGCCTTAACGGCCATCAGGTCGTTTAGCTCCGCGATGAGGGCCTTCATCTCGGGAACGAATTCCACGAGGCCTTCGGGAATGAGTATCAGGCCGAAGTTCTCGCCGCCGGCGGCGCGCTTGGCGATGATCTCGCAAATGTCGTCGGTGATCTTGCGGAGGGTCATCTTCTTCGCCTCGACTTCCTCGGAGATGAGGCAGACGTTGGGCTGCGTCTGGAGCGCGCACTCCAGGGCGATATGGCTCGCGGAGCGGCCCATGAGCTTAATGAAGTGCCAGTATTTCTTGGCGCTGTTCGCGTCGCGGCCGATATTGCCGATCAGTTCGGAGTAGGTCTTGGTGGCGGTGTCGAAACCGAAAGAGGTTTCGATCATTTCGTTCTTGAGGTCGCCGTCGATGGTCTTCGGAACGCCGATGACCTGGGTGCTCATTCCGGAGGCGACGAAGTGCTCGGCGAGGAGCGCCGCGTTGGTATTGGAGTCGTCGCCGCCGATCACGACGATCGCGTCGAGGCTCATTTTCTTCGCGGTGGCCATGGAGGCCGCGATCTGCTCGGCGCTCTCGATCTTGGTCCTGCCGGAACCGATAATATCGAAACCGCCGGTATTGCGGTAATCGTTCATGAGCTTGTCTTTGATTTCAACGTACTTGCCCTCGATGAGGCCGGAGGGGCCGCCGAGAAAGCCGAACACCTTGGAGTCGGGGTTTCCCTTCTTGACGCCGTCGTAAATGCCGGCGATAACGTTGTGCCCGCCGGGCGCCTGCCCGCCGGAAAGGATTACGCCGACGCGGAGCTTTTTCGATACCGACGCGTTCTTTCCCTTGACGAAGGTCACCATCGGCTTGCCGTACGTGTATTTGAACAGGTTCTTCAGGTCGTCGCGGTCGGCGATCGCCTGCGTGGGCTTGCCTTCCTCGATGGCGATGGTATTGAGCTTCGCGGTGAGGATCGCGGGCAGTTTGGGCGCGTATTGGTAACGCGCGGTTTGAAGGGCGGATAGTTTCATAGATATCTCCTGTAGTGTGGTGGACTTTTTTTCAAGACGCATTAAATGATAGCCGAAAGCCCGTGCGCGTATCAAGTCGCCGCCGACGCGCGGGCCAGCGCGTGAGGTTCGCTACATAAGGGGAGAGAAAAGCCGAAAGAAATTCCAGAGCGCGCGGCGCATGACGTGGGAGCGGGAAAAAAAAAGCGGGGTGAGCGGCGTCGAGACGGCGAGGTCTTTCTCGAATACGGAGACGCATTCGCGCCCGACCTCGGGCGAGTAAAAAAAGGCGTTCAGCTCGAAATGCAGGGAGAAGCTTCTGGTGTCCACGTTGGTGGAACCGACGCTCGAGACCAAGCCGTCGACCACGAACATTTTCGCGTGAATGAAACCGGGGTAAGTCCAGAATTTCACGCCGCAGGCCAGAAGGTCCTCCACGTAGGGCATGGCCGCCAGGCGGACGTACCACTTGTCCCACTCTCCCGGAATGATTACCCGAACGTCGGTACCCGAGAGCGCCGCGATTTTGAGCGCGGAAAAAAAAGCCTGGTCGGGCGTGAAATAGGGCGTCTCGATGAAAACCGTCGACCTCGCACGCGAGATCATGTGGATCAGCGCGTCGCGGATTTCGTCGTTCCTCGCGTCGTCGGGCCCCGCTACGACGATTTGCGCGGGAACGTTCGCCGATATGCCCGGCCCCGTCGGCTTACGTTCCTGCCGTGCCTGCGCGGGAAAAAAAAGCGCGCGGGCCCGTTCCCCTTCCAGGTCAACGTCGCCCGCGGCGGACGTATACCAGTCGACGAGAAATTGCTTTTGCAAAAGGCTCACCGCCGGGCCCGTCATGCGCACGTGCGTGTCCCTCCAGAAAAAGCGCGGCTTGGCGGAGCGGTTGGCGTATTCGTCCGCGATGTTGACGCCCCCGAACCAACCGACGCGCCCGTCGACGATCGTGAGTTTGCGGTGGTTCCGGTAATTCAGCGAGAACGGATTCAGGAGCGACACGGGAAAAAAGCGCAAGACCTTTCCGCCGGCCTCGCGAAGCGGCTTGAATAGCTTATGGGACGTCCAGATGGAACCCACGTGGTCGTACAGAAGGCGGACCTCGACGCCCGCGCGGGCCCGCTCCGCGAGTATCTCGATGAACCGTTTCCCGGTGCCGTCGTTTTTCACGATGAAATAGGAAAGATTGACCGACTCTTTCGCCGCCGCGATTTCGGCGAACATTCGGTCGTAGGTCTCGGCCCCCGAAGTTATGATCTCCACGCCGTTACCCGATAGGATTGGGCTTTTGCCGTTGACCAGGTTCAGTCGAATCAATGAGCCATACTCGTCGATGCCGGGGTGATTGCCGTGTTCGCGGAGAAATTCGAGGTCATGGATTTGGTGGTTGAGCAGGGCGCCGAAATAGTCGTTTGCCCGTTTCGTCGCGCGGGTCATGCGTTTGGTGCGGGTAAAAAAATTGCCGGAAAACAGGATGTAAAACCCGACTCCCACCACCGGTATGAACGCGATGGCGAGGAGCCAGGAAAAGCGCCGCGCGGATTCGTTCCGCTCGAAAAAAAGGATATACGCGATGAAGGAAAAGCTCAGTACGTATCCCGAGAGCAGAACCAATCCGGCGACGTTCATGCGCGGCGTTGCCTTACTTTATGAAGAAGCGGAGCGCGAAGATCGCGAAGACCGCCCAGGTCACGGCGGGAATCTGCCTGAACTTGCCCGTAACGACCTTGAGAATTACGTAGGAGAGCACGCCGTACATGATTCCCTCGGCGATGCTGTACGTAAAGGGCATCATGACGATCGCGAGGAAGGCCGGGATTCCCTCGGTGGGGTCCGTGAAGTCTATCTCGAGAACCGGCTTCATCATGAGGAAGCCGACGATGATGAGGGCGGGCGAGGTCGCCGCGGAGGGAATGAGCAGGAAGACGGGGGAGAAGAGAAGGGCCACCAGGAAGAGCAGTCCCGTGAAGAGCGAGGTCATGCCGGTGCGCCCGCCCGCGGCGACGCCCGCGGAACTCTCGATATAGCTCGTGACGGTGGAGGTTCCCAGCGCGGCGCCGGAAACGGTACCGATCGCGTCGGCGAGGAGCGCCTGCTTCACGCGGGGCACGTTGCCTTCCTTGTCGGTGAGCCCCGCCTGGGTGGAAACGCCCACGAGGGTCCCGACGGTGTCAAAGATATCGACGAAGAGGAAGGAGAAGAATACGGTGAAGAATTTTATGGAGAGAACGTTGGAAAAATCGAACGCGAGGAAGTGGGGCGCCTGGGGAAGGCTGATCAGGGACCAGCCTTTCCATCCGCCGAAGGGAGCGGTAATTCCCATGGGAATGCCGATCAGCGTGGTCGCGAGAATTCCGATCAGAATGGCCCCGTGAATCCGGAGCGCGAAAAGCGCGGCGGTAATCACCAAGCCGATCAGGGCCAGAAGCGCGGTACCCTGGGTCACGTCGCCCATGGCGACGATGGTCGCCGGGTCCGAGACGATGATACCGGCGTTTTTCATGCCGATGAGGGTGATGAAAATGCCGATGCCCACCGCCACCGCCTTTTTCAGGTTGAGCGGCACGGAATTGACGATAGCCTCCCGAACGTTGATGAAGGAAAGCAGGATGAATAGGACGCCCTCGAGCAGTACGGCCGTTAGGGCGGTCTGCCAGGAATAGCCCATGCCGAGAACGACGGTGTAGGTGAAGAAGGCGTTGAGTCCCATGCCGGGCGCGAGGGCGATGGGGAGATTGGCCGCGAAGGCCATCACCAACGTCGCGATGGCAGAGGCCAGGGCGGTCGCCGTGAACACCGCGCCGGGATTCATGCCCGCGTCTTTGAGTATGCTCGGGTTGACCGCGAGAATGTAGGCCATGGTCAGGAACGTGGTTACGCCCGCCATGAGCTCGGTACGCGTGGTGGTACCGTGCTCTTTCAGTTTGAAAATTTTCTCCATCGGATGGAGTCCTCCTCTTTGGGAAATATACCAAGAGGATACCATCCCTTTCGCGTGCGCCACAAGCTTTTAAAATGCGCGTTAACGGGCGCGGCCGAACGCTTACTCCTTTCCTTCGCGTTTCGCGACTCGCGCCCGGAAAGAGAGGGTGATCGCGGCGAGCAGGAGGGCGCACAGCGCGATCATCCAGGGAATCAGGTCCAGGCCAAAACGCTTCGCGATTACGCCCATAAGGCCCGGCACTATTCCCACGCCGAGGCCGGCCATGGCCATTTGCATGCCGATCGTCGAACCGGCGTGCTCCCGCCCGACCCGTTTCGAGGTGGTGGAAACCATGGAGGGAAAAATGGGCGCTATGGCCAGGCCCAGTAAAAGGATTCCGGCGATTTTCGCCTCGCGGACCGGGACTGCCGCGAGGGCGAGGGTTACGGTTACTACCGCGCTTATCGAGACGGAGAGGAGGCGCGTGGGGCTCAGTCGGTGCGCCAAGGCTCCCGCGACTATTCGGCCGACGGTGAAGGCGGCCCAATACGCGGCTGTCCAGATTCCCGCGATGGTCGCCGAAAGGGCAAGGGCCGTGCTGAGCCAGGTGAAGGCCCAATAGCCCATGCCCAGCTCAATGCCGACGTACACGAAAAAGAGGGAGCCGCTCAGCCAAGACGCGGGGTTTCTCAAGGTCTGGGCAAAAGGCACGGGCACCGCGCCGGAGGCGGTCTCTTCCTCGTAATGCGGCGCCTTGGGCGCGTTGTCCCACAGTCGCGCCCGCGCGAGGAATATCAGTCCTAGGGTAAGCTGGGCGGCGGCGACTATCCAGTAGCCCGTTCGCCATGAGCCGCTTCGCGCGATTCCCGCGGTCATGATAAGCGGCCCCGAGGTAATGCCTATGCCAAAACTCGCGTGCAGCCACTGCATGATCCTGGGGCTCAAGTGGGCTTCCACCCACGCGTTCAGGCTTGCGTCGATACCGCCCGCGCCCAAACCGGCGAGAAACCCGAAGGGAATCATCGCCCACCAGGCGGGACTTACGGTATATCCGGCGAGGGCGGTCGCGGTGAGGAGGGTGCTCGCGCCGAGCAGTTTACCCACCCCAAACTTTTCCATGAGCCAGCCGTTCGAAAAGCTGGCGAGTAGATACCCCGAGGTAAGCCCGAAAAGAAGGGTTCCGAGGGCGTCGAGGGGAAGCTCGAACGTGGACCGAATGGAAGGCCAGGCTACGCCGAGCAAGCCGTCGGGCATGCCGAGGGCGATAAAGGCCACGAAACTGAGGATGACGAGGGAAAGGGTCGCGCCCGATTTTTTTGCGTTCATACTGATGAGTATAGCAGCAGATTTTATTTGTTTCAAGCGACAACAAATAAAAGGCGAAACGGTTACCGCGGCAGCAATGCCTCAAACCCTTCACGGATTCGCGCCGATATCGCGCCCATGGCTTCCCGTCGCCCGAGCGCGAGGCTTTCGCTTACGGGAATGGGATCGCCGAAACGGATGACCACGGCCTTCCGGAAGTAACGGCGCCGGGTCCCGAAGTTGCCCCCCACGAGGCGCTGCGCCAGGTCGGTCAGGTTTTGTGCCGTTTCCACGAGCCGGTCGAAGGTTTCGCTTTCGCTAACCGTATGCGCGGTGAGGTACCAACAGAGGTCCACGAGCTCCTGGTGGCGGTGCAGCCAGTACGCGTCGCCGCAAGCGCGCTCGGCCATGCGTTCCCGGAGCCAGGTCCGGTTGTTGCCTTTGGGAGCGGCGGAAAATGCCATTTTCATGGAATGGGCCCGCAGGAACATAACCCGTTCCCGAAGGGTTCCCTTCGCGGTAACCCCGTAGTAACGCTCCGCCCGATCCATGGCGAACTCGCACAGGGCGCGAAACCGGAGTTCCGTTCTCGCGGGGTCCTCGGCTTCTTTAGGCCACATGCCTTGTTCTTCGGCGGTTTTTTCGTCATAGCCGTAGGCGCTCGCGTAAAAGTCAGCCGCCGCGTCGGCGAGACGGGACCACAGCGTGGCGAAACGCCGGCGGAAGTGGGCGGTTAGCTCGGCGACGTCCGCGGAGCCCGAGTCGGCGTGGCCCTTCTTTCGCGACGCTTTCCGCAGCGCGGCGGGAAGTTCGAGCGTATAGCCAAGCCAGTTTTCGCAGTCCCGGGTAAAACGGTCAAGCCGCGCCCAGGTTTCCGTCGGGAATCGGTATATCACCCCCATGGGCAATACGTTCACGGTAACGGGATCGGTACCCGCCCTTTTGGCGCGGTCGTCGAGCCGTCCTTGGGCCCATAACCCGATTTGCGCCGTTCCCTGGTCAAAATCCGGCATAACGTGGGAGTAATAGGTTACTTGGCCTTCGGGCGCGATGGCGACGGGTACGGGCGAGTCCATAACGGCCGCCATGATCGTATCCATGGTCGATTTTGACAGGGCCCCGTGACTGACCGGGATGGTACCCGCGTTCTTCAGGGCAAAACTCACCACCGGCCCGCCCCAGAGCGGAATTTCCGTGCTCGCGAGGAAAATCGCTCCCTGATGGGCGGGAAGGCCTGCCTTCCGAAGCCCGCGGTTAAGGCGGCTATTAAGGGTAAAATAGGCGAGTTGGGGATCGTTGTCGCCGGGGTGCCGGAACGCGACCAAAAACCGGGACTTCCCCGCGCGGGCCGCCCGGTATTGCTCGATGGCGGCAGACTCGTTTTCCACGTCGAGTCGGTATACGTCCATCATGCCGCGAATTATCTGGCGCCCGAAGGCGGTAATCAGGTATTTGAACCAGCGGCGGGGCTTTCCGGGGCTGAGCGCTATCATGGGCTTCGGCGACCAAGGCTGAAATCGAGGGGTATGCATATCCTGACATAAAAACCCGGAACCGGCGAAAAGTCAAGTTTCCTTGTTTATCGCGATTTCGGTGTATACTAATGCTCAGCATGAGCATTCAATTCACGCGAAACCCCCGTTCTGTCCCGGTAGTTACCTTAGCGGTCATCGCGGGTATCGTCTTGAACGGCTTATTAAATTTTCTCTGCGAAAGCGCGAAGCTTCCCATATTCCTCGACTCAGTGTTCACCATAACGGTAGCCGGTTGCTTCGGATTATGGCCGGGCTTGATCGTGGGAGTTGCCACTAATTTCTTCGAGGAGTTGCTGCGGGGCTTTCAAGGTACCTTTTGGCCCTTCGCCGCGGTTAACGCCTATTCCGCGATCATTACCGCCGTACTGGTGAAAAAGGGCTTTGCCCGGAATCTTGTCGGCGCGTTTTGGCTCCTTGCCGCGCTCGCGTTGGGGAACTCCCTCCTCGGCGCCCTGATCGTCACCTTCGTGTACGGCGGAATCACCGGCGAACCCTTAGACGCGATCGTCCGCTCCCTGATCATCACCGGTCGCGGCGTGTTTACCTCCGCCTTTCTCGGCCGAATATTTATTAACGTGGTCGATAAGGGAATCGCCCTTTTCGTCATGGTTCCGCTCTGCCTGTTTCTCGAGTCGCGGGAAACGCCGTCCGGAATGGACGAATGAAGCCAATTCACTCGTATAGGCGCCTTACCGAGGTTCTCATTTGCCTTTGCTTCATTGTCCTCATCTTTATCATGAAGGTCTTCGATACGTCCGCGAAGGCCCGCATTGAACGGGTCGAACGGGAAATAGAAGATATGAAGGACGGCGTTCTTGCCTCCCTGGCTGACGATTCCTTCCCGCTACGGGCTGCCGAGATGGAGCGCCGGATCGCGACCGTTCTTTCCGGTTCCGACCTCGCGGCCATGGTGAAGGCGTACGAACAAGGCAACGGCGCCGGAATTCCCGGGCCCCGGTACGCAAAACCGGATACCGCGGGCGGCCCTTCCGGCGTGGCAAACCAGCTTTATGCGCTGGATTCTTTCGTCTCCACCGTCGCGGAAGAGCAAGAAAACGCTTCCGACACCCTTTCAACCCTCCTTCTGGTTTTGTCGGTAATTTTCCTCGCAATGTTCATTTGGATCGACATAACCGCGAGCATGCGTCTCGCCCGATTAAAGCGGCGTAAGGAGTTGGAGGCAGGCTTGGTTGCGGCTATCGAGCGAGAACGCGACCTGATCGCGCTTGATTTACACGATTCGGTTCTGCAAAAACTCGGTTTCGTGGGTCAGCAGCTTGAGGATCGGCACGGCGGTTGCGATCGGGTAGGAGGCATTAGGAATTTGGTGAGCGAGTCTATTCGGGAACTGCGCGACCTTTATGCGGGACTGAGACGGGAAGACCACTTAGAATCGGAACCCGAAACCCGTCTCGCGGAAATCTTCGATGAGTTTCGCGGCTTTGCCCCCATTGCGCTGGAAACCAGCGTGTTCGGCCTTGACCGCGATTTACTCCCGGCTTCGGCCTGGCATCACGTAGTGCGGATCGTCCAAGAGCTCCTCTCTAACGGCTATAAACACGCCAAGGCGGGCCGGATTACCCTGCGCGTCTATACCCTGCCGGGCTCCTTGCGCATTCTATATTCCGACGACGGTATCGGCTATCAAGGCACGGTTCCGCCTCGGCTCGGGAGCGTTGAATACCGGTGCGTAATACTCGGCGCCGCCCACGCCTTCTCCCGCGACGCAAATTCCGCGGGTTTCTCCGCGAAGATAGAGGTTCCACTTTCATGAACGTATTGGTGGTTGACGATCATAAACTCATTTACGATGGATTGAAGGCGGGCTCGAATTCCGATCTTACCTTCCGGTACACCGCCGATGCCGAGTCGGCTCGGCTGGCCTTGAACGGGGAGTCTTTTTCCTCCTGCGTGTTGGACCTTACCCTGGGGGCAGAGTCGGGATTGGTACTTCTTGGCGAGATCGCCGGAATCCTTCCCGTTTTCGTCCTTACCATGCACCGTTCGTTCCGCGCCTTGAAAACGGCCCGCGAACTGGGCGCCCGGGGGTATTTTCTTAAGGATGAAAGCATGGACCCTTTATACGAGGCCCTCAATGACCCTGATTCGACCCGTTTCAGGCATTCGCCCGGCATTGAGGCCCTGTCCGTACTCCGCGAGCCGACGCCGGAAGATACCTTTGAGCGGCTTTCCCTCAGGGAAAAACAGGTTTTCGTCCTCCTCGCTGAAGGGGTGAATTACAAGGAAATCGCCTATCGGCTCGGCATTAGCCCAAAAACGGTGAACGTTCACCGGCAAAATATCTTCAGAAAAATGGATTTGAATTCCCTGGTGGACCTGGTCCGACTCGCCTATGCAATGAACCTTCTGCAGGGATAAACGGAAATAGGAAAAATTCCTATTTTGAGGCGGCTTGACAGGGGATATAGTAACTGACGGTAGCGATTAACCTCCGGGACACCAGTCTCTCCCCATCACAAAAGATAATGTAAAAAAAACGGTGTCCCGGCGGGAGCGCTCCCTTTCCCCGTCAGCCGATCGGCAGCCCCGCCTCGACGAAGCTGAAGTAACCGCCCCGAGGGCTCAATATAATATGGTCTAGCAAGGCGATGCCGAGAATGTCGCCCGCTTCGGCGAGGCGCCTCGTGATAATCCGGTCTTCGTCGCTGGGTTCCAGTTGCCCGCTCGGGTGGTTGTGGCAGACGAGTATCGCCGCCGCGCGATCGGCCAGGGGATCGGCGAAAACCTCCCGTGGATGCACGATGGTCTTATTGAGAATCCCCAAGCTCACCACCCGTATCCCCAATACCTCATGGGCGCCGTTCAGGGAAACGCAGATAAATTGTTCCTGTTTGCGGTCTGCGTAATGCGAGACGAGGGGGTATACGTCCTTGGCGCAGGAAACCTTTCGGTGGGCCGCGCCGGAGTAGCGCCTTCCGAGTTCCAGCGCGGCGAGGATCACGCCCGCTTTCGAGTCTCCCATCCCGTCTATTTTACCCAGCGTTTCCAGCATGCCGCCTTCCCCCGCGCTCTCGAGGGCGCGAACGACCCTGCCCGCCAGGGCCATTACCGGCGTGCCCCGCGTGCCCGTCCGTAACGTCAGCGCGACGAGCTCATGGTCGCTCAATGAGCGGATTCCGCGGGTCCGCATCCGTTCCCGCACGTCGGGTTTGGGCGCGGCGTTTTTTGCGTTCGTTGGTCTCATATGCTCCCCCGGCACCCTTGTCGCCCCATTGACGCGCCGTGCCCGAGTGGGAACCGTTTATCGGAAAAACGCGTCCTTTTTTTGGGGGGCGTCGCGTTTCCTATCGGTCCCCGAGCTTCTCCGCGACGGCTTTCTGTTCGCGCCAGGCGAACCACAAGAGAAAGAGGGCGAGGGGGATAATCGCCAGCGCGATCCAGTTTCCCTGATAGGCCTGGAAGAGCCAGAAACGGATCTGGTTTCCTCCGTCGGTGAAAGCGGTAATCGATTTCCCCCCGGTTGCGAGTTCCATCCCCGAAGCCGAGGCGAGATCGGTAAAGAGCGGAGCCATGCGCGAGGCGATCAGCATAAAGCTCGCCACGACGGGAATTCCCGCCAGAACCGACCTGATTACGTTGCCTCCCATGACGAGGGTAATGACGGACATGATCGACATGAGATTGGGCAGGTCTCCCAGGGGAATGAGCCGGTTGCCGGGAAGCACGAAGGCGAGAAGCACCGATACGGGAATGAGAATCAAGCCCGTGGCTACCACCGACTGGTTGGTCATAAGAATTCCCGTATCCATGGCGATCGATAGCCCGTTCATGCGGGGAAATTTTCGTTCCATCAGTTCCTTGAAGGCCTTGGAAACGGCGCCCATGCCCTGACCGATCAGCTCGCCGCAACGGGGGAGCAGAAACATGACCGCCGCGACGTTCACTACGGTTTCAAGGGTTTTTCTCGCGTCGTATCCGGCGAGAATCGAGAGAAAGGCGCCCACCAGGGCCCCGATCACCATGGGTTCCCGTAACAGTTTCGGCCCCTCAGCCGTTCCTGCATGGGCGGAGGCAGAGGAGCGGGACGGGTCCCAGCGCAGCCGGTTCAGTCCCGGTATCGCGTCGAAAAGCCTATTTAGGGCCGCTGCATAGGGAAGAAACCCCGCCACTGAGATGGGGCTTACCGCGATTCCGTCCAATCCGGTTTCCCGCTTAACGTACGGCGCGGTCCATTCGGTCGCCTTGATATTATACAGGGCGATCGTGAGGGTCGCCGCGAGGGCGAGTACGGGGCTTGCCGTTACCGCCTGAATCAGCGCTCCCAGAAGGGCGAAATGCCAATAATTCCACAGGTCCACGTACAGCGTTTTCGTGAGTCCCGTCAGAAGCATGGCAAGATTCATCGCCATAACCGCCACGACCGCGATCGGCGCGAGATAGGATGACCAGGTTATGGCGGCAAGCGGCGGCCACCCCACGTCCACGACGGGATAGTTCAGCCCGCGCAAGTCGATCATCGACTGGATTGCGGGCCCTATCTGCGCCACGAAATACGAAAACACGATGAATACGCCCGCGAAGCCCGCCGCGATCCGGACCGTGGAGAGCAGGGCCTCCTTGAGCGCCATGCGTGCCGCGAGGGCCAAGACGAGCATGAAGGCGGGGAGAATTACGTAGGCGGGAAACGAGAAAAAGGCCGTGACGGCCGACGAAATAGCGGCAAGTATATGTTCCATACGTTGAGCATAACCTACCTGGGGCGTAACTTCCAGAGCGACCTTTCAAGAAGGCGCGCCGGAGCGCCGATAGAAGTGGCATGAATAACCCAATCCGTCACGTCCGTATGGGCGCCTCCTTCCTCGCGGCCGTCGCCCTTGGCTTCTTCCTCCTCCTTTCGTCCTGCGCCACCGCGGCGTCCCGCCATGCCCCCTTACCCGAAAAACCCGTTCCGGTTCCCGAACGGATCATGGGCACGGGCGCGGCGAGCCATGAGCGGATGGCCCGTTTTCTCTTGGCCAACAATCCCGGCTTAGACGGGGAGTATGCCCGCGTAATCGCGCGGCTGTATCAGGAAGAGGCGGCAGCGGAAGGGGTGAACGCCGACGTCGCGTTCTCGCAAATGTGCGTGGAAACGGGTTTTTTACGCTTTGGCGGCTTGGTAACGCCGGATATGAATAATTTTTGCGGTTTGGGCTCCATAGGGCCAGGCCAACGCGGGAATTCCTTTCCCGACGCCCGGACGGGAGTCCGCGCGCACGTTCAGCACCTAAAGGCGTACGCTTCCGCCGAACCCCTCGCGCTCCCCTTGGTGGACCCGCGGTACCGATACGTAACGCCGAAGGGAAAGGCCCCGCTCATCGCCGCCCTGGCCGGCTCCTGGGCGTCCGATCCCCAGTACGGAAACAAGATTTTAAACATGCTGTCGAGGCTGTATTCCTGATATATGCGCTCGGTGGGTAAATAATAAAGGCCGCGCGAATCACGCGCGGCCCTCGGGCGATAATGCGATTATGGCGTTAATCAGCCGATTACGGTACCGGTAAAGGGCTTGTCGTCCAAAATGGCGCGAAGGTTGTCGATATCCCTGCCGGCGGCGCAGACCACCTGAATCTTGGCCTTTTGGGCATGCATGCTCGCGATGGGATCAAAGGGCACGTTCTTGCCGGGCACCCACTCGTCGCCCACGATCTTCCGGAAATCTTCCCAACTTATGGAATCAATGGGCTTAGCCTCGGGGTTTACCCGGGGGTCGTCGGTGTACACCTTTGCGATGTTCGAAAGGTTAACCACCCGTTTTCCCGAAAAGCGCTCTGCCAGGAGCACGGCGTCGTTGTCCGTGGAGAAACCGGGTTTCCACCCCGCGGCGACCATTATCCGCCCGGCGAATACTTCTACCGCCGTCGGATCGTAGACCACGTCGGCCGGGCACAGGTCGCCGAACGCAGCCTTGACCAGTTGGGCGTTAAGCCGCGTGGCCATGATGCCGATCCAGTCGGCGCTGTCGTCGGCGCCGTCGGGGGAAACCGCCTTGAACGCCTTTTGATAGGCGCGCGCCGGGCCTCCCCCGCCAATGACCAGAATCAGCTTGCGTGAACTGTCTTCCGCGAGCCAGGTTTTCGCCAGCGAAACGAAGGACGAGAGAAAATCCGTATCCGGGGCGTCGGGGGCCACGATCGAACCACCGACAGAAAGTACGGTCACCATGTTGTTACTCCTTAATATACGCCGGCGATCTTGGGTTCGGCCCAATAGGAGGTATAGCCCGAGATATTTCCCGCGGCCTCTTCCCATACGGGCTGGCTCGCCCACGACCTATTTCTCCAAACGATCTTGCTGTTCGGAAGCATCGGCGGCTCGTTGGCCCAACCGCGGGTAAACGCGATATGGTTTACGTCCAGGCTGCCGAAGGTGCTTTCGGTTTTCCCGCCCTCGCCGGCCGTCGCGCCGCCGGCGGGAATCGCGAGATCCACCGGTACCCACCCGAACCCTTCGACGTAGAATTCCGCCCACCAGTGTACGGCGGAGTTGCGCGTCGAGTCAACGAGCAATCCGGCGACGGGGATGGAAGGAATTCCCTGGGCGCGCGCGAGGGCGCAGAACAATACGGCGAGGTCCTGGGAATCGCCGTTGAGCGCCGCGAGGGTCTGTCCCGCCGTGCGGTTTGCCGGAACGTCCCTGGTCCAGGCCACGTTTTCCGTTACCCATTTATAGATCGCCTCGGCCTTGCGGTAGGGATTCTTTTCCTTTTTCACGATCTCCGCGCCCTTTTCGGCGATCCCCGGGTCTCCCGAGGGCACCAGGGCATCCGGCGCGGTATAGGCCGTGTACAGGGGAGAATCGGTACGGGAGTACGCCTTCACCTTTGCCGGGTTAATGGCGCATTCCGTGGAATAGCCGGTCATGATAAAGCTGTGGGTTATTCGCTTCTTGTCCCCCTCGATCAGGTTGTCGAGGCGGTGCAGGATAGAGCCCTTGTAATCCTTCATATACGGTTCCACCGACGAGGCGGATATGTCTATGCCCTGTTGCGACGCGGTTTCGACCGGGCGCGGAATGCGTAAATACAGGATATTGTCGCCCGCGGCCACCACGTTGGTCACGCTTACCTCCGTAGAAATCACGTACGTGCGCTTGGCGCCGAATTTCTTGGTTCCCACGGGGTTTTGCACCGTAAAGGGCATTCCGTTGCTCATGCCCCGTTCCGTCCGAACGTATACGTTTCCCGAGCCGGCCCCGTCGGGAACCCGAACCCGAATTTCCTGATCGCTCCAGTACTCGTAGTCAAAATCGTAATCGGAACAGGGGATGACCGACAGCTCCGACTGCGTCTGCCCGCTCCGCGGAATGGCCGGATCGAGCTGCCAGGAAAAGAATACCTGCGACTGATTGCGCGTCAGCCCGAAATTGCTGCCGGAGATGGTAACGCTGTCGCCTACCGCGCCCTGTTGGGAACCGATGCCCGCGATGGACGGCAAGCCCGGATCGGTCCGTTCGTTGACCGAAACCGGGATATTCTCGCGATTCGCGAACAGTTCCGGATTGCTTTTCCCGTTATGCGTTCGGACATAAAGGAGCCCGTCGCTCACGGTAGACGGCAGGGCTATCTTTATGAGGGTATCGGTCCAGCTCAGGGAGGTAGAGGCGGTAAGGCGCTCCCCCGCGATCTCGACCCATGAATCGCCCATTTCGTCGCCGAAATTATCCCCGCGGATCAGCATGATCTCGCCGGGCTCGCCGATCGCCGGATTTATCGAGTCGATGGTTGGCTTTCGGTTGAACGCCAGGGAAATAACGGAAAAGAAAAGCGAAAAAACGAGAAAACCGAGGGGTAGCAGTAAAAAGCGCAACGCGGGGTGTTTGCGGAAGAGTAGGGAGAGTAATCGAATCATTTAGAAAAGCTCGCGACGCTCTGAAACGGTTCCTTATTGATGATAAGCGGGTCTTCGGATCCGCCGAAGTGGGTCAGGTCGGGCAGTTTTATAATGATGATCTGCGCGTCGTCGAAGAGACTGTCATCGGGGGAAAACTGACGGGCATAGTCTACCATGGTAAAGAGTTGCTGGTTTGAAACCAGCAATTGGCCCGCGACGGATTGGGGCAGGGGATCCGGGCTATATACCGGGGCGTCGGTGGAAACGTTGAGCGGCTGAACGGGGCTAACCGAGGACGCGACGGCCCGGTGCCTGGCGACCGCCGTTTGACCGGCGACCAACACGAGGGTCGAGGGCAAAATGACGGCCGCGACCAGCATGGCGGCGAGCGCGGGGAGGGAAAGCCGAACGCTCCGCCGCGACCAGGCGGCATTGAGACGGCGGAAACCCGCGGCGGGGGCCTGCCCGGAAGCCTTATGAATGAGCCGATCGAAGGATCTGTCAAGCCATTCCCCGTTCGCCGCGATTTCGTTCGATCCGGCCCGCAGCGCCTTCGCGATGGTTCCGTACCGCGAAAAACGCCGCGCGCAGTCGTCGCAATGGGCGAGGTGGCCTTCAAGCTTTTCCTTCCAGGGGGAAGGCACCTCGCCGTCGTAAAGCGCGGAAAAAAGATCGGGATTAGGGCATGTAGACATCGTCTTCTCCTATCAATCGCGAGAGCTGTTCCCGCGCCCGGAACACGCGGACCTTCACGTTACCTTCGGTAATGCCGAGCACGCGTCCGATTTCCTTGTAGTTAAGCTCCCCGTATTCCTTCAGGTGAAGTACCATCCTCAGGTTTTCGGGCAATTTTTCCATGGCGTCTTGGACACGGACTACCGCGTCGCTCTTGAGGAGCGCGGTTTCGCCCGAGTCCATCTGGCGGCGCTCTTCCTTCAAGGCCCGTTCGTAGGCTCGCCGCTCGCGGCCCTTACGCTTCGCGTAGTTAAGCGAGGCGTTTTTCACCACCCGGATTAGCCAATATTTCGCGTCGTTCACCGAGGGGAACTCCATGTTCTTCTCGGTCATCTTTATGAGCGCGTCATGGCACAGATCCTCGGCCGCTTCCTCGCTTCCCGCGATGCGAACCGATACCTTGAAGAGGACCGGCATGGTGTGGGCGTATATTTTCCTGAAGTCCGCGTCGTCGTTCGCGCGGAGCCTTTCCGTCAATTCAAACAAGCGAATCCCCCGATGGTTACGCCCTGTGCCAGATCGTGCCCGAGGGACTATCTTCCAGTAAAATGCCTTCTGCCTTGAGCTGGTTACGAATTTCGTCCGCACGGGCGAAATTTTTCGCCTTCTTCGCTTCGGCGCGCTCGGCGATCAGCGATTCTATCCGCGGATCGGAGGCGATCTCCGCCTCGGCGGCGCGGCGCTCCTCCAGCGAGGCCGCCGCGGAAGGCACAAGGTCTAGGCCGAATACCGTATCCATTTTCGCTATGGCCGCGAGGGCATCGGTCACGGGAACGGCTTGGTCGCGCACGAGTCCCTGCAGCTCCGAAAGGGCCCGCGGGGTCGAAAGGTCCTGTTCTAGGGCTTCCGTAAACCGGTCGAGATAGGCCCGCGCGGGGGAATCCCGGTTAAGCGCGGCTCCGGTTATGCCTGCGGGATCGAGAGCGCTCGCCGAGAGCAGTCCCGCCACCCGCTGTACCAGGTTTTTCCGCGAATTCTTCGCGCTGTCCATAGACTCCCACGAGAAGGTAAGCTGGCTGCGATAGTGACCGCCCAGGAGGAAGTAGCGGTAGTCCAGGGCATCGTAGCCCTGGTCGATCAGGGATTGCAGGGTCAGGAAGTTCCCCGTCGACTTCGACATCTTCCCCTTGTCCATCACGAGAAACTCGTTATGGAGCCAGTACCGAACCCACTCCTTCCCCGTAGCGCCCTCGCTTTGGGCCTTCTCGTTGGTATGGTGGATCGGGATATGGTCGATTCCGCCGGTGTGGATGTCGAATTGCTCGCCAAGGTATTTCATGCTCATGGCCGAGCACTCGATATGCCAGCCCGGATAGCCGCGTCCCCAGGGAGAATCCCAGGTGAGGGCCTGGTTCTCGAACTTGCTCTTCGTAAACCACAGCACGAAATCGAAAGGCGTCTTCTTGTTCTCGTCCACGTCGATCCGCGCGCCGGCCTTCAGGTCGTCCAGGTTAAGCCTCGCCAGGTCCCCGTAGGCGGGAAAGGTGGATACGTCAAAGTACAGGTTGCCCCCGGCCATGTAGGTATGCCCGTTCGCCTCGATCCGCTTGATCAGCGCGATCATTTCCGGCACGTGCTCGGTGGCGCGGCATACGGTGGTTGGTCGGCGGATATTCAGGCGGTCAATATCGGCGAAAAACGCGTCGGTATAGAATTTCGCGATCTCCAGGACGGACTGGCCCCGTTCCTTCGCGGTGGCGACCATCTTGTCCTCGCCCGAGTCCACGTCGCCCGCGAGGTGACCGATGTCCGTCACGTTCATCACGTGGTTTACCCGGTAGCCCAGGTAGGTCAGGGACCGTTCGAGCACGTCCTGGAACACGAAGGCCCTCAGGTTCCCGATGTGCGCGTAATTGTACACGGTGGGTCCGCAGCCGTAGAATCCGACCGTACCCGCCTCGCGGGGCCTGAATTCCTGAAGCTCCCTTCCCATCGTATTGAACAATTGCAACGCCATAATGCGGCCTCCGTATCGAAAATTTGATCGTTTTTACTGTATACTGTGCGGAATCATGCTAAATGTACGGAAAATATGGGAAAATAGCAATATTGCGCGGGACTGGCCCGACCTCGCCGCCTCAGCCCGGTTCGACGAACCCATGGCGAACCACACCACCTTTCGCGTGGGCGGCCCGGCCGATCTTTTCGTGCGCCCGGCCTCCGAGGAATCCCTCGCCGCCCTGGTGAACTTTCTGTTCGCCCAAGACGTGCCCGTCTCCCTCATCGGCGGCGGCTCGAACCTGCTCGTCGCGGATCGCGGCATTCGGGGCGCCGTAATCTCCCTGGAAGCCCTTTCTTCTATTTATACGGAGAAGGGGGAAGACGCCGGAAGCGACGCGGGAAGAAACGTTGAGATGGCCAACCCCGGCGCCCCACGAAACACGTCGGTCGAATCGCCGGCGATCGTAACCGCGGGCTCCGGGGCCTCCATGAAGGCGCTGACCGAGTGGTGCGCGACGCGCGGGCTTTCGGGCCTTGAACGGTTCGCGGGCCTCCCGGGTTCCGTGGGCGGCGCGGCTTTCATGAACGCCCGCTGTTACGACCGTTCGGTCTCGGACGTTTTTTTCGGGGGGCGGGTACTGTATTTCGACCGGTCAGGGTATACACTTTTAAAGGTGCCGTTTCGGGAAAGCGAATGGGACTATAAGCGCTCGCCCTTTCAGGAACGGGTCTCGGCCGATTCCGTCGGCCTTTCCCCGGGAGATTGGGTAATCTCCGCGGTTTCCTTCGCGCTTCGCCCCGGGGAACGGGGCGCCATTGAGCGGGAGATGGCGGGGTACATCGCCGACCGGGAGGCGAAGGGCCATTTCCGCTTTCCCTCGGCGGGCAGCATGTTTAAAAATAACCGGGCCTTCGGGAAACCCTCGGGTGTTATAATAGACGAAACCGGCCTGAAGGGCTTCCGGATCGGCGACGCTCAGGTCGCGCCGTGGCACGGAAATATAGTGATCAACGCCGGGAACGCTTCCGCCGCCGACCTCCGTCGCCTGGTGGAAGAAGTCCGCCGCCGGGTGCTTGAGCGCACCGGCTTTAGCCTTGAAAGCGAAGTGATCTTGGCCGGGGATTGGTAAAAACTACTGGAGGAACTGAGATGAAAAAGACCGTACTGCTGTGCGCCCTGGCGCTTTCCCTGTCCGCCGCCTTGTTCGGCCAAACCTTAGGAAGGGTAGAGTACCTGGAAGGGAAGGCGGAATTGACCCGAAACGGCGAGGTTCTCAAGGGCGTCGATATCGGTACGAAAATCGAAAACCTCGACATAGTCACGACCGACGGCGATTCCTCGGTGACCATAGCCTTTACCCGCGAGTCCGGGCTCACGGGAACCCTCCAGATCGTACCGTCCACCACGGCGGTTATCCGACAGGACCAGATCAACTCAAAGCCCTCCAACGATATTAAGCTCCTCACGGGCTCCATCAAAATGAAGGTAGAGCGCATCGCCGGCATGAATTCCTCCGTTCAGGTCCGCACGCCCTCCTCGGTGCTCGGCGTTCGCGGCACCGAATTCGTGGTAGCTACCTTTAACGGGGCTACCCTGGTGGGCTGCAGTTCCCATTCCGTATGGTGCTCGCCCTACGACGAGGTTTCGGGAACGGGTTCCGTTTCGTCCTCCAAAGGGAGCCTTGCTGAACCGGGTACCATGGTATCGGTGCTCGAAAACGGGTCCTTCGCCCCTATCGCCTATGACAAGGCCCGCTTTGACGAAAACTGGAAATCCGTATCCGCCAAGTGGCGCGCCTTTAACGAGGATCTGGTTTCCGCCAATCCCGTCGCCTTTATCGACCAGTTCGTCGGCAATTGGGACCGCTACTCCGCCGACGTGCTCGCCGCGGACAGGAAACTGCGCTCGAACCGCACCCTCCTTTCCTGGCTCGACGCCGCCTCCAAGGGGAAATCCATCGGCACTTTCCAGAATTGGGTGAAGGAGCGTCCCTCCGTGGTCCAGGACCTGATCGCCATGCGGCAGCCCATGATTCCGGTTATCATCACGGTATACCGCTTACAGGAGCTCATTCCCCTGGTCAGCGAGGCGGAAATGGGCAAGAAACTGTCCAACGGCAAGACCGTGCGCGAATTTATCGCCGCCTACCGTCGTGATTCCCAAAAGGTGACGCTGGCCATCGCCTTGTTCACCGCGGCTGAAAAACAGTATATGCTCCGCAATGACGGCATATCGCCCTTCTCGGACTTTTAATTGACAGTGGGCCGAAGACAAATCTATACTGTTATTACTGGTGGTGTCGATTGTTACAGCTTTCGTTCGTTAACTTTAGAAAAGGCTCATACATTCTCGTGGAGGGCAAGGCCGAATCCGACCGGTTTTACATTATCCAGGGCGGAAAGGTTCAGATAACCAAGGAAACCGAAGTCGTCTCGGAAGAGGGCGGGAACGTGCTCGGGCCCGGCGACTTTATCGGCGTGGTATCCAGCATGTCCGGCCACAGCCAGATCGAAACCGCCGTGGCCGCCACCGACGTAACCCTCATTTCGGTCCGAAAGGACCAGTACTCGGAGCTGATCGAGAACAACACCCCCGTCGCCATGAAGATTATCTATTCCTTCACCCGTAAAATGCGGTATCTGGACGAAGCCCTAACCCGCATCACGCTGAAGAAAAACGTGGAAGACGACATAACGCACCTTTTCAACATCGGCGAGTATTACGCGAAACTCTCCCAGTACGGGCTCGCCCTCTATGGCTATTATCATTACCTGAAAAACGCCCCGAACGGCGTCTACGCGCCCGTCGCCCGGGAACGCTTCATGGCGCTGAAATCCATGGGCGTTAACGTGAATCCCTCGCTCTTGGAGCCGAAGTCCGGCGAGATGCAGCGGCACTACGCCGAGGACTCCATGGTGTTCTGCGAGTGCCAACCCGGCGCCGAGCTCTATATCATCCAGAAGGGGCAGGTAAAGATCACCAAAATCGTGGACAACAACGAGGTGCTCCTGGCCGTCTTAAAGCAGGGAGACATGTTCGGCGAAATGGCCCTTCTCGAAAACAAGCCCCGGTCCGCGAGCGCCATCGCCCTCGCGGGCTCGCAGCTTTTGGCCGTGAATCGCCAGAACTTTAACCAGATGGTTTCTACCCAGCCCCAGCTGATCGCCCGGCTCACCACCACACTTGCCGACCGCATCTGGCTTATGTACAAGCAACTGGCGAATACCCTGATTACCGATCCGGTTGGCAGAATGTACGATATGCTCGTCATTCAGCTTGAAAAGCAGCGCATACCCTTCGTCGCCGCCAAGTCGTACACCTTCGATTTCGGGCCCACGGAACTGGCGAACATGTGCGGCCTTTCCAAGGAAAACGTGCACCTCAAAATTTCGGAGTTCATGCGCGAGCCCATTATCCGCCTCGTGGACGACCATATCCACGTGACCGACCTGAACGAGCTCAGCAAGCAAAGCGCCTACCGCAAGAAACTCATGGACATGGAGCGAAACCGGAACGAAAACCGTTCCCAGCTCAATACCACCGTTATCTGGTAAGGTCCCTTCGCCCCGGCCCAACGCCTTTTCGCCCTTTTAAGCGCGACGGTTCGCTTATGAGCGAACAAACCTACAGTAATATCCCGTATCTGACGAAAATCGTACTATGAAACTCCGTTTTATTATGATTGCCCTCGCGGCCTTGCTCGTTCTCGCGCCCCGGGCGTATCCGCAACAGGCCCCGTCAAGCGCTGGCGCTGGCGCAAACGGCTCGGTCCCGATCGCCGCCGGTTCTACCGAGGCCGGTTCTACCGAGACCGTCGCCCTGTCGCCTACCTACCGGTCGGTAACCCTGGGAATGGGCATGGACGAGGTAAAGGCCGCCCTCCTCGCCGATCCGATCTTCGGTTACCGGGGCGATCGCGACGTTTCGCTCCTGCCGACCATGAACCGAACCCTCATAGAAACCTCGGGTTATTCCTTTATCAAGCGATCATGGTTTCAGTTTCGCGACGATTCCCTCTATATCATGACCTTCAGCCTAGACCCTGCCTTAGTGGACTATTATTCCGTATATAAGGGGCTGGTATCCAAGTACGGCGAACCGACTTCCCTTGATCCCCACAAGGCCACCTGGGCCGATTCCTCGGTTACCCTTACCCTGGAGCGTCCGCTTACGGTCAAGTACGTGGATACGGCGGCCTTCGCCGAGATAATGGATTCATCCGGGGCTGCCCGTGCCGCTTCCGATATTCTGAGGGAGGATTTCGTCAATGGGTTCTAACGCCTCGTTCGTCCGCCGCTCGCTATCCGCGCGGGGCGCCGTACTGAGAAGGGTCGCGTGCCTTACGCTGTTTCTGGCCGCCTGTTCGG
This sequence comes from Spirochaetota bacterium, assembly GCA_023443865.1. GTDB lineage: Bacteria > Spirochaetota > Spirochaetia > Treponematales > Treponemataceae > Teretinema. Next base: position 224,392 of record JAEZST010000018.1, read on the forward strand.
GGGCGCGGAGCCTGCCCGTAGCGAAGTTGGACATCGAAACGGCGACGGGCGCGGCGGCGTCGGTTCAGGCGGAGATCGCCCGGACCGAGGCCGAGCAGGAAAAAGGCTATATGGGGCGGGAAATCATTCCCGACGGCACGGGGATGCTATTCGTGTATACCGCGGACCGTAAAATGTATTTTTGGATGAAGAATACGCCCCATCCCCTTTCCATCGCCTACATCGATTCTTCGGGGGTCATTCGCGAAATTCACGATATGAAACCCTTGAGCCTGGCCACGGTGGAAAGCGCCGGGTCGGTGCGTTATGCGCTGGAAGTCCCCCAGGGCTGGTTCGAGCGCGCCGGCGTGCGCGCGGGCGACCGGATCAGCGCGGAAAGCCTTGCCGGGGCGCTACGCCGCGGCGACGGGGCTCGGTAAAGCCCCGCGGGCGGCGAGTCGGACAAAAGGCCCCGCGCTACTCCTCGCCGAGGTCCCGTAACATGGCAAGGGCAAGCTGGTCCCGCGGGTCAAATTCCAATACGGTACGGAAGAACGAGACCGCTTCTTCCCGTTTTCCCTCACGTAGGGCAAGGGTGCCAAGGTTCGAGATAATCTTGGTATTCTCGCTTTCCTGTTCCAGGGCCGAGATAAGCCATGCCCTGCTCTGGGCGAATTCTCCCAATTCCATCAGGCAAATGGATAATTCATTGCAAATATCGACGTACCCGGACTCGATACCCGAATTCGGGCCCTTTCCCAGCTCGAGGGCCTGGGTAAAGGCGGCCTTCGCGTCTTCCCAGCGTTCCAGGCGGCGTAGGGCCCAACCGAGGAGGAACCACGCGTTCCAGACCTTCGGATGGTGCTCCATGAAAAGCCTGATCTGCTCCAGGGCGCGCTCTTCCTCGCCGAGGGTAATGAAGTCGTAGGCTGACTTAAAAAGGTCGTCGTCAAGATCGCGGGAGGATATCTCCTCGACGATTTTCTTGGCCTTCTCAATCCTGACCTTGGCCGTGGCGTCATCCCCGCTTTCCAGTTTCAGGTAGGTAACGAGGGTCTCCTTGGCCTTCCGGTAATTCTTTTGCTTCAGGTGGAAAAAGCCCGCGTTAAAAAAGGCGTCGCTGAGGGGCGGTTCCGCGTTCAGCACCGTCCGATAGTAGCCGAACGCCCGCGCGTCGCAGGCTTCCGCGTCCTCGTCCAGTCCCGCGTTGCGGAACGAGTCGGCCCGCTCGTCGTTCAGGAGGGCCAGATTGAGCGTGGTGCGCATGTTCTCGGGATCGAGCCCCTTAAGCGACATGAATATCTCTTCCGCCAGGTCATAGTCCCCGTTACGGGCCTTCATGATGGCGGCTTCGGTCATTTCTCCGGCGATATCGGGGTGGAGCGTCTTGATTATCGTCCGGTAATACTCCGCGTGTGCGTTCTCCGGATCGTACGCGAATACGGTAAGTATGCCCGCGAGAATCATTTCCGGCCGCAGGGTCGAGGAGTCGGGCCGTTCCTCGGGGCGCAGATCGTCCATGGGCGCCGAGAGCTGCACGGGAAGCGGGATTGAGGGGTCAAAGGACGGAATGGCCGCGGAAATTTCCGCGCCTTCGGGAACGCTGATATACACGACAGAGTCGAGGGGATGTGACATGAAAACCTCTTATATGGTCTGGGAATCGCGGGAATTACGCTTCCGCGGCGGGAGTTTCTTTCGGCTGCTCCGGGGCGTCGGGCGCAGGGGCGGAATCGTTTGGCGCCTCTTTCTTTTCCTCGGTCCCGGCGCCGTTCCCCTTGTTCGCGGCGGGAGCGCCCTTGGCCGCGGTCGGCTTATGCGACGGCTCCTCGTCGCGGTCGCCTTCAACGGTTTTCCGCTGTTGGGAAATATAGTTGTTGATATGCATCTTATAGGCCATGGGCACTTCGCCTTCATCGTACCGAATCGCGAGGGCGACCAGGTCGCGCCTGCCTTCCACGTCCTCGGTGCGGACTATCTTGCCCTTTATGCCCACGGCGTTTCTTGGGTCCTCAAAATCGATCCGGAGTACCACTTCCTTTTCGTTGAGGAAGGTCGCGATGCCCACCATGATAACCTTGGCGCCCGAAAAGGACACGTCCCTGAGGATGCAGCGGCGCGGAATGCCCTGAATGAACACGATGGTTTCTTTTTGGGCGATTCCGAGCTTTCTCAGGGCGTCGGGAGTGACGATGATGCGCTCTTCCCTTCGCTTGGTCGAATTGACGTTCGCCTCCAAAAGGGTTCCCAGGCGTTCTATTAAATCGTCCGGAGCCCGTTGGGTAAACGCGAGATTTATGAGGATGAGGTCGGGCGAGCCGGCGTACGGGGTCATGCCGGTTACCTTGGCGGCGACGAAGAACGAGAAGGGCTCGTTTTTTTCCATGTTAAGGAAGGAAAACCGCAGGCTAACCGAGGCGACCCCCTGTTGGATCTTCTCGTATACGCCGCTCTTGATTCCGGCGATTACCTTCGCGCCCACGAGCGACGTGGAGTTGATAACGCACGGCCATTGGCCTCCCAATGATTTCAGGAAGACCTGCTGCGGTATGAGCCCGGTGGTGCGGATGACTTCTTTGGTAAAAGTCACTTCGATATTTTGATACAGCTGATGGTATCGGGCCAACTGCTGACTGGTCGCGTATCCCATATTTCCTTAATAATAGAGGGGTTTTTTTAAAAGGTCAACATTGGGGTATCGCGCATCGGATACGATTGTTCCTTTTCAAAAAAAAGGCCCCGCCGAAGGCATCGACGGGGCGTCTTTCAAACTCATATTCGGGCACGAGCCCGAACCGGACCTGAGCCCGAACCGGGATCAATAACCCTTGGAATCGCGGGTTTTCCGGGTTTTCTTCATGAGTTTGCGGCGGAGGGCCTTGTTCTTCCGATTGAGGATGGTGGAAGGCTTCTCGTAGTATTCGCGCTTTTTCCATTCGCGAATAATGCCCTCTTTCTCGACCATGCGCTTGAAGCGTTTGATCGCCTTTTCGAGGTTCTCGGAATCATCTACAACGATGTGAGCCATATTAAAAAATCACCTCCCTTCGGTCCGACCGTCAGTGTTCGGTCAGCTTAGCAAATATACACAAGGCAAGTCAAGAGTGGTATAATCGACAGCCATGCGGTATAGACCTTTCGGAAAAACGGGTTTTTCGGTTTCGGCCCTCGGATTTGGCGCCATGCGGTTGCCTTCACGCCCCTTCGTGCCGGGGTCGGTAGACGTTAACCGAACCGTCGATCTCGTTCGCCGCGGTATCGATCTGGGTATCAATTACCTCGATACCGCGTATTTTTACCACCTTGGCGCCAGCGAGCGCGCCCTGGGCCTCGCATTAGCCGACGGTTACCGCGAACGGGTGCATCTGACCACGAAACTGCCCATGATTCTGCTTCGCAAGGCCGACGACTTTGAGCGCTTTTTAGAGGAACAGCTCCGTAGGCTCCGGGTGGAACGGATAGATACCTACCTATTCCATGCCCTCAACGCGAAGGCCTTCGCCGCGGTAAAGGAATTCGACCTGCTTTCCCGGATGGAAAAGGCGCGTTCCGCGGGAAAAATCGGCAATATCGGTTTCTCCTTCCACGACACCCTGCCGGTTTTTCGCGAGATCGTGGATTATTACCCGTGGGACGCGGTTCAGATACAGTATAACTATCTCGATACCGGCATTCAGGCGACCACCGTCGGGCTGGAATACGCGCACTCAAAGGGCATGGCAGTCGTCATCATGGAGCCCTTGAAAGGGGGAACCCTGGTGAATCCCCCGGCGGAGGCGCTGGACCTGATGCGCCGTTCGGCAAAGCGGAGAACGCCCGTGGAATGGGCCCTGCAGTTCCTCTGGAACCGTCCGGAAGTGTCTACCGTATTGAGCGGCATGGGGTCTGTTCGCATGGTCGAGGAGAACTGCGCGTACGCCGATTCGTCCGGGGTCGGAACACTCGACGCCGCGGACGAAGAGACTCTCTCCGCCCTAGTCGAGAGCTTTCGCCGCCAGATCCTCGTTCCCTGCACGGCCTGCTCCTATTGCATGCCCTGTCCTTTCGGCGTGAATATTCCCGAGAACTTCGCGATCCTCAATTACTCGAATACGAAGGCGCGAAACGTCATGGACCTTTATTTCCGGTTCTCTTATTCAAGGCTGAAATACGGCCGCCTGGCCCGTAGCGATAGCCGGGTGAATCTCGAGAAACCGAACGGCGCGGCAAGCTTGTGCCGCTCTTGCGGGAAATGCGCGCCGAAATGCCCCCAGGGCATCGCGATACCGGAAGAGCTCTCCCGGGCCCGCTCCGTCCTTGAGGGCGGTCGCAGGCCGGAAGAGGTTTTTGGGCCCCGGTCGTGAGACGGGGCTATTCCGCCCGCCGTATCGATTGCACCCGAAAGCCTTTTGCCCGTTTGAGTCCGTTGCCGATCCGGCCCTCAAAGCGCTCGCCCGTAACCGTAACCAGTACGCCGTCCCAATCCCCGAAACCCGCGGAGTAACCCTTGGCGTTAAAGAGGAGTATGGGAGCGCCTGAACCGGTGTTCAGAAGGAAGTACTCGTACTCGCTTAAGGTTCCCTTGGCCTCAACCCGGCTTACTACGGTGCCCGTTAGGCTTGGGGGATCGAGTTGGTCCATGGCCGCGGCGTTATCAGATTGGGAAAGGGCGGAGGCGGGAAGGCCGCCGGAGGCAGGGGTATCGGTTCGCCCGGCGGTAGCGCAGCCCGCGAAAAGGGCGAGAAGGGCGAGAATGGTGAGGGCTACGAAAAGGCCGCGGAAGCCGGTTTTGACTATCGATTCCATGAAAGTATCCTTATCTTAGGATTAAAAAAGGCCGGCTCATGCCGGCCCAGCTTATAAGGCAATTCGAGTAAAGTCAGTATTTACTGAGAAAACGAGAAGTTCCGCACGCCTTCGGGCTGCCATTTGGGATACTGGGATCCCGTAGGAGACGCGGTCCCCGTGCGGGCTTCGACGTAGTAGTCCCCAAAGCAGAGATACCGGTCGTATACAATGATATAGTAGGTACCCGAGACCGTGGGCGTGTAGGTAATCCTGGAATAGTAATCTCCCCCTTGATAATCGATATCGTCGTTCGAGGTAATGTAAGTTTTAGTCGAATCGTAAAGCTCCATGGCGGTATCGGCGAAAATGGTAGCGGCCGAGGTTTCGAAAACGTAGGCGGTTCCCGCGGTAAGGGTTACCATCATAATGTCTATGTCCGGGTCTACGTAGCCGTCTTTGTTCGAATCGCGGTCGGTATAGTGCAGCGTATGGTACTGGGGGGTAGCGCCGACGGTCAGCACATTGGTGGTAGTCGCGCCGTCATCGGGTTCATAGGCGTCCGGTGAGGCAGCGTCGGGTTGAACGTAGAGGGCTTCCATGGTCGACGCGAAATTGGTCCAGCCGTTTGATGCGCCGAAGGCGAGGATACTTCTGTAAAGCGCCGTGGAATAGGCTTTGTGATAGGCTTGTTGAAGCCAGGTGCTTTTATAGATCGAGAGCCCTCCCGCGGCGGCGTACGATGGTGAGCCTTCGGCCGTATTCGTATACGTGGTGAAGCTCGTTACCGCGGAGGAAAGGGCGCTTTTTACGGCCGGAATCGCGGCTTTCACGGAGGTTCCCATGTCGGCGTCGGCGTTGAGCCGGTCCATATACACTCCCAAGTCTGTATAGTATGGGGTGCTCATATACAGCGCGGTGCTGGCGGCCGCGTCGAAGCGGGCTGCCCGGCTCTGGTCGTTTCCGATCCAGGAAACGGCTGTTTTCGCGAAGGTATCCAGGGCGGTATACAGCGGGCCGATCTTGGAAAGGTCCACCGTCGCGAGGGTGAAGGTTCTGCGTTCGGTATTCGAGAAAAAGTCCAGGGCGTCGTCGCAGAAGGCCTTTCCGAGATCCAAGGACGAAATGGACGGATCGGATACCGCCTCGGCGAGAGCTTCCCAGGACCACTTTTCGGCGGGGAATACCTCTTCGGAGGCCACGAGAACGTCCGCGTTATTCCGTACTTCCCAGGCGAGCTCAACGCCGCCCATCAGGCAGGCGTAGGGGAAGAACACGTCTATATTCCTGCCCGTGAGGGATTTTAGATAGGCGGTTACCTGGGCAAGCTCGTTGTGGGAGAGGGAATCGCTATTCGCGCTGTCGTCAAAGCCGATTCCGTACGTGGCGGTAACATTGGGGTCGTCGAAGCCGCTACCGTGATTAAAGACGGAATAAAAGGTCCGCTTCGATTTGGAACGGGCCATCGCGTAATCCATGAAGGCCTTGGTCACGGCGACGCTTCCGGAATTGAACTCTCCGGTGTCCTCCACCAGATCTTCGGCGATGGCGCCGCCCGTCAGCCGGTAATACCCGTCGGTGAATTTCGTTGTATAATCTACGTCTACCGGGTCGGTCGTGTCGTAACCGTCGAGGAGAACGAAAATATCCATAACGTTGAAGGTATCGGCGGCCTTAACGGCCTCGAGGGTCGCCAGGTAGTCAGAAACCGGGCCGAAACTGGGTTCCATACGGTAATCGATATTGTTGTCTGCCGCCACGTGCACCAACGAGGTCCAGCGGGGCTGGATGGAGGCGGTAACCGTCACGTTGGACGTGCCGACGGTAACGGTTCCCGAAGGGAGGGCCCCCAAAATGCCGGATGTCCAGCCGCAGAAGGCGTAGCCCTCGTCCGGTTTCACGGTTACGGTAACGACCGTCCCCGGATCAAATACCGGACCGATCGGGTCCAGGGTGATCGAGGCGTGGTCCATATCTTCTACGATACGGTAGCCTGCGGCAAAGGTCGCGGTGAGCTCCGTATCTCCCTGTATCGTGAATGAGTAGGGATTATCGGTGCTCACCACGGTACCGGCGGCGTTTTTCCAGGAAGCCACGGCATAGCCCGGACTTCCCGTACCGGTGACGGTGATAACCGTTCCCTTGTTAAAGGTGGTTCCTTCCGGACTCCAGCTTACGGTTCCGTTACCCGTTGAATCCACGGCGGCCGTGAAGGAAGCGGTGGTAACGGCGGGTTCGTCTTTTTTTCCCTCAATTCCTGCGATGAGATCGCAGCTGCCGAGGAATAGCGCCGCGAACGCGAGGGCCGCGGCGATGGTCAGGTGTTTTTTCAAGTCAATCTCCTGATTTTGATCATGCTTCTCTCCGTAATTGGCAGAAGAGAAGTGGCTTCCGCGCTCTGAGAAGCGCTCGTATCTGATAATAGCATGGGAAAGGGCGGAATTCCATTATTCCCGGGAGAGAAACCAGTCAGGCGAGACCGCTTCGCCGTTAACGCGAAATTCCCAGTGAAGGTGCGGTCCCGTGGAAAGGCCCGTGGAACCTGAGCGGCCGATAAGCGTCCCCGCTCGCACGGCTTCCCCTTCGGAGGCGGCGAGGGAGTCGAGGTGATAGTAAAGGCTATAGACGCCGGGCAGATGTTCCACCACCACCGACCAGCCCGTGGAGATACGCGATTCGGCAAGCACGACGATCCCGTCGCCGGAGGAGAAAACCGGCGTTCCCCGGGGGACGCCGAAGTCGATGCCGTAGTGGTAGGTCGTTTCGCGCGTTCCCTTGGGGTAGAGGTAGGTTCGCGTATCGAAAAAGGCCGCGCTCCTCGGCGCGCCGCCGACCGGCGACTTCCAGGGGCCGAAGTACCGGGGGGCGCCGGAATCGAAACGGAAAAGTATTTCGTTTAACCGGTCGATCTGTTTCATGCGTTCCCGGCTAAAGTCGCTTCGAATGGCGGCGTTCTTGGCCGTAAGCCGCACTTCTTCCGTCATGAAGGATTTTTCCGCGATTGAAACGCCCCATGCCCTGTCAATAACGGAGCCGTCTTCGCGGCGGAGCACCGTTTCGAGGCGGCCAAGCCCTGGCCGTGCCGTTGCGGGCACCGCGAGAACGAATACCCAGGGGGCTCCCGCGCTTTCGCCCGCGCGAAAGCCCGCAGCCCGGGCGATCGCTTTGCCGGCGTTGTCGTAGAGAATGCAGTCGGCTTCCCGTGCCTCTTCGGGGAGGCGGATTATGAGGCAGTCCCCGGGCGTTGTCGCATCGGGCACCGCGCGCTTGACCGTTTTTGTCTCGCCCGCATCCGCGGTAGCCCCCGCCTCCGGAAAGGCCTCCATCTCGGCTGTAAGCGAAGATCCCGGCCCTGGACCGGCAAGCGGGGCATTCCTATCGGCGGCGGTTGGATCCGCCGCGAGGGCGAGAAACGCCGCGACAGCGAGGGAGGCGACGCCCAAGGGCGCGCAGATTAGCTTTCGGGGGCGCATGCTAGCCCTTTTGCACGTCCTGCAGAATCATTTGGGGTATTTCGGCGCCGTTAAACGCGTTCCGGTTTACCTGAAAGACCGCGTCTACCGTGTCGTTCACCGAAAAGTCCCTGTTGAGCCGCTCGGCTGCCTGCCAAAAGATGGCGGGCCATTTATACTTTCCGCAGTCAAAGGTAAGCTTCAGGTGCTGTTTCTCCGTTTTGCCCATAATGTCCGCGGTGACGATTTTCATGCGTCTCGCGAGGAAGTTGAGCTGCTCGTGGCCTTCCCCGTAGGGCTCCAGCCGGTCCGACAGCTCCAGGAGCGCCGGGGTCACGTACTCGTGGGGCAGTTCCGCGTCTATGGCGAGCTCCTCGGCCTCGTCGGTATCCGGGAAGGCTATGTCATTCGAAAGCCGCGCGAGACGCGAAACGAGCTCGGGGAAGCGTTTCTCGTCCATGCTGAAGCCCGCGGCGAAGGCATGACCTCCGTGGTCTATAAAGAGATCGGCGCAGGGCTCAAGGAGGTTTTCCAGGTGAAAGCCCCGGGCGGAGCGCATGGAACCTACCGCGGTACCGTCGCGCTGGAAGCAAACGACTACCGCGGGTACGTGAAAGCAGGAAGAAAGGCGGTTCGCCATAATGCCGGTAACGCCCCGGTGAATGTCCGCGCTCGAGGCGACCACGAGCCGTTCGGAGAATTTCGCGAGGCTTTCCTTCGCCAGGGGTTCCACGACCGCCCAGCTGTCCGCGCCGAGCTGCTTTCGGTCGGCGTTCATGCGCACCACTTCCTCGGAGAGTCGGTTCCTTTCCCCCTGGCTGGATTCGGTCAGGAGCTTTATGGCCAAGGAGGGGTTTCCCATGCGGCCCGTGGCGTTGATGGCCGGGGATACCTGCCAAGCTATGTCCGCGGTGCCGATTTTCTTGCCGGCGAGGCCCTGTCGCGCGAGCAGTTCCGCCAGGCCCGGCCGCGGGCTCTCGTTCATCGCCAGGAGCCCGCGCTTCACGAGGATGCGGTTCTCGTTTTTTAACGGCATCAGGTCCGCGAGGGTGCCGAGGGCGACCAGCTGGAGTTCCTCGTTTTCCCGTTTGCCGAAAATCGCGTTCCGGCGCTGCATGAAGGTAATGAACACGTTCAGGAAGCCGTCGAGTTCGCTCACGGGCTTGTCCTGGTACCGCCCGATCCTCGATAGGTCCTTCACCTTGAGAAGGCTCATGCCGCGCACCGCGGGAATGTCGCGGGAAATTTCGGGGGCCATATCGAGAAAATTGAACTCTACGCCCTTGCCGAAAACCTTCTCGAGCTGCTTCTTTTGCATGGCCGCGTCCCACACGAATATCTGCTGGCCCCTCAGGAAGGGCACGAGCCGGGTTTGGGAGATCGATACCATGCCGGGCACGATGGTTTCGGTGAGGCGGTCGGTCTCGTTCATGTTCACGACCTTCACCGCCTCAACGATAAAGGCTTCGTTCGCGGGCCGCACGTTGAGAAGGCAGATTTGTTGCTTATAGAGTTCCAGCATGCCGAAACGCAGGGCCTGGATAAACTTCCAGGTAACCGCGCAGCCCGCCAGGTCCCTGAAGGGGTAGGCGGAGTCCTGGAGTTTCGGGTTTACGATCGCCACCGCCGGGGGGAGCGTTTCCTGGGGATTGTGGTGGTCGAGCACGATCACGTCTATCCCGAGCTCGGCCGCGCGGGCGATTTCCGCGACGCAGGAAATGCCGTTGTCCACGGTGATTATCAGGGTACCGAAATCGGCGGCGTGTGCCTCGACGGCGGCCATGGAAAGGCCGTAGGGCTCGTCGCCCTCGGGAACGCGCCAGGCCACGTCCATGCCCAGGTCCGTGAGCGCCTGCGCGAGTAACGTGGTGCTGGTGATTCCGTCTACGTCCCGGTCCCCGAAGATCAATACCTTTTCTCCCTCGTCCTTCGCGTCGAGCACGCGGTCCACCGCGTCTTCCATCGATTCGAAGAGAAAGGGGTTATGCAGGTACCTGAGGTCGTCCTCAAGGTAAAACAGGAGATCCGGGCCTTCCACGATGCCCCGCCGCGCGAGAATGGAGGCGGTGAGCGCGTCGCATCCGTACCGGGCGGTAAGCTCCCGGATCATTTCGCGTCCAATATCTTTTTTGTTCCAATTCATACGGCGGTAATTTCCCTTAGTACCAGGGGTACGGGCGCGGGTTTTTCAGGCCCGATGCGGAGCGCCCGGGAAAGCAGTTCCAGGGCGGGCGCGAGCGAGGCGTCGTCCTTGCCCCACACGTCCATGACAAGGTCACCTTTTTTGACCGCGTCTCCCTTCTTGCGGCGGATTCGCATGCCCGCCTCGGCGCAAACGGCCTCGTCGGTGCGGTTGCGTCCCACCCCGAGGTGCACTCCCGCGAGACCCGTCAGGTACGCGTCAATGCCCTGAACGTAGCCGTCGGCCGGGGCGCGGAATTCCGCGTGGTGGGGGCTGCGCCTGATTCCGCGCTCGGCGAGGAGTTTCTCCGGGTCGCCGCCCTGCAGCCGCACGTTCTCGAGGAACCGGCGCCGGGCCTCCCCCGAGGCGACGGCGGCGCGGCATAATTCCAGCCCCTCTTCCCGCGTCGCGGCCTTTCCGCCCAGTACGACCATCCAGGCGCCCAGGGCCAGGGTGAGTTCCGTAACGTCTTCTGGCCCCTTGCCTTCCAATATATCGAGGCTTTCCTCTATTTCCAAAAAGTTCCCGACCATCTCGCCCAGGGGATCGTTCATGTCGGTAATCAGGCAGGCGACGCGCTTGCCCATGGCCTTGCCCGTGCCCGCCAGGCTTTCCGCGAGGCCCGTGGCGTCTTCCAGGTTTTTCATGAACGCGCCCGAGCCGCATTTCACGTCGAACACGAGGGATTCGGCGCCCTCGGCCACTTTCTTGGAGAGGATGCTCGCCGTGATAAGGGGAATCGATTCCACCGTACCGGTCACGTCGCGAAGGGCGTACAAGAGCCTGTCAGCGGGAACGATTTCCTTCGTTTGCCCGGTCATGGCGAAGCCGCATTTCACGATATAGTCGCGGAATTCCGGTACGGAAAGCCCCGTGCGGAAACCGGTTATGGATTCGAGCTTGTCCAGGGTTCCCCCCGTATGGCCCAGGGCGCGGCCGCTCATCATGGGCACCCGCACGCCGCAGCTTGCCACGATCGGCGCGAGGGGCAGCGATATCTTGTCGCCCACGCCGCCGGTGGAATGCTTGTCGACGAAGGGCCCTTCTATGCCCGAAAGATCTATCGTTTTTCCCGAGCGAAGCATCACGTCGGTAAGAATGCCCGCCTCGGCGAAGGTCATGCCGTTAAAGAAGACCGCCATGAGCCAGGAAGAAACCTGGTAATCGGGAATGTCGCCCGCCACGTAGCCGCCGATCAGGAATTCGATCTCCTCTCGGCTCAGTTCGGCGCCCCTTGGATTCCCCGGTCCGCCCCGCTTTTTCATGATGATGTCTACTGCGCGCATAGGAAGCCTCCCGGTAATAACGTCGTTTCGTCCTTTAGTATACCATTTTTTACTATAAAATGCCCTCTCCCGTTTCCAGGGTTTTCAGGGGTCCCTGCACCAGACGGGTTAAGAGGAAAAAGAGAAGGCTCCTGAGTTCCGCGTACGCCGGTCCGTCCAGCGGGAGGGCGCGCGCCTGGGACGGCGTGAGATGTTCCACCGCGTCGAGGTACACGAGGGCCGGGGCCGAAAGGGGAAAACCGCGCTCCTCGGCGCGGGCGCACGCGGGGCATAAAAAGGAATCCTCATGGGGCGAGTAAAAGGCTACGGGGAAAGGTTCCCCGCGCAAGCTCTTGGATATGCCCTCGCCGCAGCGGGCGCAGCGGCCCGTTTCGGGATTCACGCCCGAGCCGATCAGGAGCCGCCATACGAAACGGAGGAGGCCCCTCCTGCACTCGTCGTCGTCCGAGACCGCGATCCCGTCCAAAAAGGCGTTCACCACCCGCCAGTCCGCGTTGCCGTGGCTCTTGGTCACCACCTCCGCGCACAGCGAGGCGCACCAGGTCCTCACCAGCGATTCCCGAATGCCCTGGCGCCACGCGGTAACGTCGATATCGGTGATCTTCGCGGTTTTTTTCACGGGGTCCGTATACACCCACAGCGTGCCGGTTTGCCACGGCCCTACCTGGGCGCGGAGCTTGCTCTTCGCGCCGCCGAATACCGAGGCTCGCTGGAGTCCGCGGTCCGGCGTGAGAAAGAGCGCTTCCCGGTTGCTTTCGCCCCAGGCGGTGAGTGATAGGATAAGCGCTTCGGTGGTCCAGCTTCGTTCTGCCATGGCGCTCCCATTTTCGCGGGGGCGCTTCCCCCTGTCAAGGCGGCGATCTTCCCCGTCCCGCGCGCGCATTGACGGGAGCGGACGATCCCGGTATAAACGTAGGCATGGTTTTAATCGTCGCGGGTACCCTATGCGGCATCGTTTCCGGAATAATCGCGCTGATACTACAGTTCAAGCTGCCCCTGTGGGAGCGGATCGCGGGATTCGCCGGCTTTAGCGCGGAGTACCGGGCCAACGTGGAATTGCAGCCCCTCAGGCGGCGCCTGAGCGTGATCTTTTACGCCGTGGCCCTCGGTTTCCTCGCCGGAACCATCGCGGTGGCCATCAAATCCGTATCGCCCAAGGTCGTCATGCCCCTTTTCGCCGCGCTCGTCCTCGTCGCCTTCGACGCCATGACCCTGGCGTGGCGCCGCTTTGACCGAAACGAGCGCGAAAAGGCCCGCGTTCGCGGCGATCGCCTCATCTTCTCGCTCACGCATATCGCCTTCGCCGTCCTCATCGTCTCCCTCGCCCTTTAAGGGGCTATACGCGCGCGTTCGTCCACTTACCCGTCCTGAACCGCAGCCAGAGCATCAAAAAACGCATGGTTTGGTCCGTTAATAGGGCATACCACGCGCCCGTGAGCCCCCAGCCCAACCCGTGCACGAACGCGAGGGAAAGGACGGGGCGGACCACCAGAATGCCGAACGCGAGGGAGAGGGCGGGGTAGAGAGAATCCCCGGCGCCCCGCAACGCCCCGGAAAGGACCTGGAACGACGACTGGAAGGGCTGCAGGAGGGCCACGACGATAAGGACTTCCGCCGCCATGGTCACGATGTCGCTCTCCCGGGTGAAGAGCGATATCAACGGGTACCGGAAAAGATAGAGAAGGACTCCCACCGTCGTCGCGATCACCGTACCCTGCCGCCGCGCCGCCGCCGCCGCCCGTCGGGCGAGCGCCGGGTCCTTGCGCCCCAGGGCCTGGCCCGCAAGGCTTGCCGCCGCGATGCCGTACGCCTGACCGATCACGAAGGACATGTTTAAGAGCGAAAGGGCTATCTGGTGGGCCGCGAAGGCCCGCGTTCCCAGGGCGGAGATGGTTACCGTATAGAGCACGAGGCCTACCCTGAGCGCCAGCTGTTCCCCGGCGGAGGGCAGCCCGATCCGGACGATCCGGGCGAGCATAGACGGGTTCGGCGCGATAAGCGAGGGGACCAGGCGCAGTTCCACGAAATCCGAGGACCGCTTCAGCCGCGCGCGCAACCCCGCGTTTCCACCGGCGCCCGACGCCGCGCGGCGGCCCCGCCCCGAAATGGCCGCGAACGCCATGACGCAGGCCGAAAGGTTTCCGAGCACCGTGGCGATCGCCGCGCCGCGTACCCCGAGCGCCGGAAAGCCGAGATTGCCGTATATGAGAAGCCAGTCGAAGGCGAGATTTACCGCGTTGGCCGTCACGTTGAACCGGAGCGCTATCTTCGTATCGCCCACGCCCCGCAGCAGGGCGGAGATAACCAGGGGCAGGGCCGTGGGCACGAAGGCAAGCGAGGTAATTCGGAAATACTCCGTCGCCGCCTCGAGCGCCTCTCCCGAGGAGCCCAGGGCCCGCATCATGGGACGCGCGAAAAGCCAGCCCGGCACCGTGATCACCGCCGCCAGGGCCGCGGTAAGGAAGACCGACTGCGCCGTCACGATATCGGCCGAGGCCTTGTCGTTCGCCCCCCTGAACCGCGCCATGAGCGCCGTAGTGCCCACGTTCAGCGCGATGAAAGAGGCGAGCATCACGAACCGCGGCTGGTTGGTTATGCCGATCCCCGCGATCGCGTACGCGCCGATCCCGCCGACCATAACGGTGTCCACCAACTGGCTCAGCGAGGTCAATACCAATTCCAGCACCGCGGGCGCGGCGATTTTCAACACGGTTTTATTGAGGGGCAGGTCTTTCATGGGTAGGCCTCGAGTGTATCACTTCGCGGAGGGGGAGAAAAGGGGAGACTGAAGGCGCGATGGACGAGGGACTTTCTTTGTCATGGCCGCCGGGCGCGGCGAAGGGAGCGCGATGCGGCTCGCGGGCCCCGGCAATTTGCTGGCCGTGCGGGTACGGCCTTCCAACGGAAAAAAAACGCCATGCGGTTGTCCGTTTTCGGCTTTCCGGCTTATAGTGAATGATCATGAAGCCGCCCCGTCGCCTCGGCCTGAAACGCCTTTCCGTCCTCAGCGCATGCCTGAGCCTGGCCCTCGGTTCCCCGTACCCCCTAGCCCCGCAATCGGCCGCGTCCGGCGGAACAACCGCGTCCGGCAGGGCCGGTTCCCTTTCCGGCATTTGGGAAAACCGGAGCCGCTTCGTGCAATTCTCCGATACGGAGGGCATGCGGATCGTGCTGAAGCCCTATTACGGCTTCGTATACGAGGATACCGGGTGGATTCCCGCCGCCGTCACGGGCGCCGACGGCGCCGCCGCTCCCGATTCCGCTACCGGGGGGGTATCGCTCATCTCGGTGCGGTACTCGGGGGAAAAGAACGACGCGGAAGTTCCCGCGGCGCTTTTGGGCGACGGCCTCTGGTTCCGCTTCCTTTCCCGCCTCGATCGGGTTCCCCCCGCGCAGGGAGATTCGGCGGGGACCCAAGCGGCCTTGACCGCCACTGACGCGGTTTTGACCGCCGGCGCCGCCGCGAACGCGGTATCTGCCGACGCGGCTGCAGCCGAGCTGGCCGCGCGCCTTTGGGGTTTTTGGCGCGCCGCCGGGGCCACCGACGCGATGCGCCTCTATCGAAGCGAGCCGGCTGAGGATTTTTATACCTATTATTTCGCGGGAAACCGTTACTGGCGCATCCGTTACTGGGCTACCGACGCCCGGAAGCGGGACATTCTCGCCCATTTTGCCGGAACCGACGGCATTGACGTGCCGATCCCGAAATTTCTAGAGATCGCGGGCACCCTGTATACCTGCGTAACGGGAACCGGTACCCTGGTTCGCAATTACGAAGCCGGTTCCTGGTCCCTTTCCGACGGCAAGATGGCGTTTGCCCCGGACCGTATCGTATACCCAGGCACCGCCGCCGAATACCGTTCCCCGGCGAGGGTCACGGTTTCCGCCGACGGCGCGACGCTGGCCTTCGGCGATCCCTGGCTGACCCGCTCCGCAATAACCGACCTGGACGCGGAAATAACCGCGCATAACGGCCTCCGCCGCCCGCCGAGGGAACCGCTCCTTGAGTTCATGGACCTGGATTTCCGCTGGGACGATATCGAAAGGATACGCAATCACGGCGACCCGCCGGGGCAATGAGCTCTCCGCCAGTGCGATAAGTACCCCACCGGGGTAGCGAACCCCTTTACCGGCGCGAACGGTACCAGTAGCGGTACCGTTCGGCGAAACCGAGCCTTTCGTACATATGCCGGGCCGCATCGTTGTTTTCCGATACCTGCAGGTATGCCGTACGCGCGCCCCGGGCCGCCGCGCCTGGTAGTAACGCTTCCATGACCCTTTTTCCCACGCCTTTGCCCCTAAGACCTTCCTCCACCATTACGTCGAAGATCCCCGCGTGGCCGTTTTCGATCGCCGCGTAGGCGAAGGCGACGATCCGCCCTTCGGTTACCGCCGAAACGACGACGCGGTTTTCCGGGACCGCCGCGAGGAGGAGCCGCGCCGTGTCCGCGTCTTTTGGCGACAGCGATCCGGCGCGGGCGAAAGCCTCCGTCCATTCATCCGTGAAGTCCGTCCCGACTGAAACAGCGATATCGCCCGTCCCGGAACTTTCGGCTTCCGATTCGGCTACGGGAGAGGGCGCGGCGGATTTGGAAGTGATCGGGGCGCGGTCGCCGAAGGGAAGGGTCATGACGAGGGATTCCGCTTCCTTACCGTACCCCCGTTCCTCGAGGGCACGGTCCAGGGCGCGGTAAGCGGCGACGTCGAGGATTTTGAATCGGGGAACGGCTTTTCGTTCGGCGAAAAAAGCCTCGCAGGCGCCGATGACGGCAGCTTCGTCGCCGTTTCGGGCATAGAGGGGATTGGCCGAATTGGACCTGCGCGTATACCCCCGCGCCGAGCGGAGCACGCAGCCCCGGCTAATCCGGGTTTCGAGGGTAGGCCAGGCGTTCAGCGCGTATTCCTCTATCTCGATCGCCGCGTCGCTTGAACGGAAACGTTCCCTCAAGCGCGGTTTCGTTGCCTCCGGGTTTCCTTCTATTATATCGTTCGCCGCGAACTGGGCGCGGTATTCCGTGGCCCGCTCTGCGTGGCGCGCGAGGGAGCGTGAAAAGATTTCGTCGAGGAGGCCCGGGAGCCGTTCCCGTAAAAGGGCCACGCCGATTTCCGTGATGCCGCCCTTCCTCGCCACCCGCTCGATGATGCGGGGATAATCCATTGCCGTCCCTGCCTGGAGTCTCGCGAGGCCCGCCGCGGTTTCGCGGAGGAGCTCCCGGATATCAGAGCGAACCCCGTTGTCGGTACCGCTTAGTTCGCCGGCTATCTTGTAAGACCGGGCCCGTTCGGCGGCGTTCGCGAACTCGTCGAAAAAGGCCGCGTAGAGTCCGGGGCCGCAGCTCGTCACTTCGGTCAGGGTCTCGATATCCCCTTCGTCGACCCGAACGACGGTTCCCGAGGAGGAGAGAAGCCGCTCGGTTTCACGTGCTCCGGCCTCGCTTTCGCGGATCCCTGCCATGTAGAGGTACACGCCGGCATCGGCCTCGGCGCACACATTCGGGATGATGCGGGAAACCGGACAAGGAACGGCCGATTCAAGCTCGGAGAGGGTGACCCCCGCGGCAAGGGATACGAGGCGGGTTCCCGCCGGAAGGGCGTTTCGGATTCGGTCGAGAACGGGTTTGATTTCTTTCGGGGGAACGGCGAGGAAAAGGATGCCTCCCCGCGCGGCGAGTTCCTGAGGGGTAGCGAAGAATCGCGCCCCCGGATGCTCCTTGAGAAAGTCCGCGGCCCGTTCAGGGGTCCTCGTAGAGATGCCGAGCCTTTGGGCCTCGACTCCCCCGCGAAGGAGTGCCCGCGCGAGCATGCTTCCCATGCTGCCAAAACCGATGATGCCGACCTGTTCCATAGCGAGCCTCCGCCTACCGGATTGTACCAGCTCCGGAGGCGGTTTGAGAATACGTCGCCCGGACCGTGGCCCGATCTACCGCTCTCGGCCCCGCGCGCTCGGCGTTCCTAGTGCGACCTCGCTCAGGCTTTGCCTTTCCCGGAGATATTCGAGATGAGGGCGACCGTCGCGACGAGGCCCGCGAGCGCCATTGCCGGGAATATCGCGAGCTCTGCCGGGCTTACCGTTACTCCCGACCTCAGCATGTTGAGGGCCATGAGGGAAACCGCGATGCCCAGGGTCGTGAACTTCACGAGCCCTACGGAGGCAAGAAGGTATCCCCAGGGCTTTTTACGCAGGAGAAGGACCCCCGCGACGACGCACAGGGGAACGACCAGGCTCAAATCCATGGCCTGGATAAACATGCTCGTGCCGTTTTCCAGTAAGGGCGTAGCGCCTTTCCCGTAGCCCGCGGCGATCCGGCCTGACCAGGCGAGGGTCAAAAAGAGGGCGGCGAAAAAGAGGAGCCCCGCGATTCCCTTTCGGGGAAGCCTGTCCGAGAACGCCGAGGGAAGACTCGGAAGGTCGAAGCCCATCATGACAAAAATCAGGCAATAGAGGCTCGAGCCGAAGAGGCCGACGTAGACCGGAAAGAGGGCGTTGAACTGGGCGCCGAAGGCCATGGTGATATAGGTGTAGAGGATGAAGGCGAGGGTACCGGCGAGAACGATCCGGGCGCGAAGGGAGCCGCGGAGCGCCATGATAAAGGAGGCGAGGAGGAGGGGGAGCGCGAGGGCCAGGGTCACGAGGTCGTTCGCCCGCATCTGCGCCGCGGAGCTGACGGTGTCCCAATAATAAAGGCCCCGGGCGTTTACGGTGATTTGTTCGCCCCGAACCGAAACGGCCGGGTAGGGCGTGCCCTCGGCGGGCCAAAGCCCCGCGACGGTCGCGGCGAGGGCGAGAACCAGTATCAGGGGAACGAGGATTTGTACGGCTTTGTTCATGACTTATTCAACACCGGGGTCGACGGTTTCCGCTACCGGCGTTTCGCGCGCCCCTCGGTCTTCCGTATCGGGGACGTCCCGCAGGGTTCGCATCAAGGCGAGATGGGCCGTCACTCCCAGGGCGACGAGGCCGAGAAGTAGCCTCATGAAGGTGGAGTCGACGGCGAAGAGGGCAGTTAACCCGAGGGTGAGCCACAGGATGGCGATTGAAACGGCCTTGTCCCGGGCGGTGATGCCTTTGCGGTTCAGGTAATTATCGATATACCGGCCCAGCCAGGGGTGACCGCGTAGCCATCGGTACAGGCGGTCGGAGCCTTTCATGAAAAGGGAGGCGGCGAGGAGGATGAAGGGGGTTGTGGGCAGTACCGGCAGGAAGATGCCGGCGATTCCGATGCCGAGGGAGCAAAAGCCCGCCCCGATAAGCAGGTATTTAACCATGTTTCGGCACTCCTTGCGCTTGGGCGTTCCCGGGCGTTTTCCCGCCTAAAGCCGTGGCCCGTTCTGCCGCTCCCGGCCGCGCTCGCTCCCCGATCGGGAAGCGCCCACGCTCAGTCTTAAATATTGAACTTCTTCGACTCGCCCTTGTAGAGTTCCTTTCGGGTTTCCTTGACGAGGTCGTCGTTGGCGTAGTCGTCGAAGGCCATCATGCGGTCGATGACGCCGTTCGGGGTGATTTCCACGATGCGGTTCGCGATGGAGTTGATGAACTCGTGGTCGTGGCTGTTGAAGAGCACGACGCCGGGGAAGTCGATGAGGGCTTCGTTGAGGCTCGTGATGGCCTCGAGGTCCAGGTGGTTCGTGGGCTCGTCGAGGATGAGCACGTTGGCGCCGGAGAGCATCATTTTGGAAAGCATGCAGCGCACCTTCTCGCCTCCCGAGAGCACCTTTACGGGCTTCAACGACTCGTCGCCGGAGAAGAGCATGCGGCCCAGGAAGCCGCGAACGTAGGCGTCGTCCTGTTCGGGGGAATACTGGCGGAGCCAGTCGGTGATGTTGTAGTCGTTCGCGAAGTAGGGCGTGTTGTCTTTGCCCATGTAGGAAACCTTGCAGGTTTGGCCCCAGCCCACCTCGCCCGAGTCGGGCTTTACCTCGCCCGCGAGAATGTCGAAGAAGGCGCTCTTGGAGTTGTGCTCCATTCCCACGAAGGCGATCTTGTCCGAGCGGTTCACCGTGAGGGAGAAGTCCTTCAGGAGCTGGATTCCCTCCACGGTATAATTGAGCTTTTCGGCGCGCACCACGTTGTTGCCGATCTCGCGGTCCGGCTTGAAATTGACGTAGGGGAACTTCCTCGTGGTAACCTCGATCTCCTCGAGGGCGAGCTTGTCGTAGATCTTCTTGCGGCTCGTGGCCTGCTTGCTCTTCGACGCGTTCGCCGAGAAGCGGAGGATGAACTCGCGCAAGTCCTTCATCTTGTCCTCGCGCTTCTTCTGCTGGTCCTTCGCCTGGCGCTGCATGATCTGGCTCATCTGGTACCAGAAGTCGTAGTTGCCCGAGTACATGCGGATCTTGCCGAAGTCGATGTCGCAGGTGTGGGTGCACACGGAGTTCAGGAAGTGCCGGTCGTGGCTTACCACGATGACGGTGTTCGGGAAGTTAATGAGGAATTCCTCGAGCCAGGTGATGGACTCGAGGTCGAGGCCGTTGGTGGGCTCGTCGAGAAGGAGGATGTCGGGGGTTCCGAAGATCGCCTGGGCGAGGAGCACGCGCACCTTCTGGCTTTCGTCGAGCTCCGCCATCTGGCGGTCGTGGAAGGCTTCCTCGAGGCCGAGGCCCGAGAGCATCTGCTCGATCTGGTTTTCCGCCTCCCAGCCGCCGAGCTCGGCGAACTCGCCCTCGAGCTCCGAGGCGCGGATGCCGTCTTCCTCGGTGAAGTCGGCCTTCTCGTAGATCGCCTCGCGCTCCTTGAGGGTTTCGTAGAGCTTCGGGAATCCCATCATGACGGTGTCTTTCACGGAGTAGTCGTCGAAGGCGAAGTGGTCCTGCTTGAGGACGGCCAGGCGCTGCCCCGCGGGGATGATGATGTCGCCCTTGTCGTGCTCGAGCTCGCCTGAGAGTATTTTCAGGAAGGTCGACTTGCCGGCGCCGTTCGCGCCGATAATCCCGTAGCAATTGCCCGGGGTGAATTTCAGGTTAACCTCTTTGAAGAGGGGTTTTTCGGAAAAGGAAAGGGAAAGGTCGGTTACGGTAATCATATATCGAAGAATAGCGGAAAAGGGGGGTAAGTTTCAACCGATGAGCCGGTCGTGAATCGGGTTGACTGGGGTTACCGACCGGTAGGTAAATAACGTGAAGTTATCAACATATTTACCGACCGGTAGGTAAATAGTGATACCTGAATCTACCGACCGGTAGGTAGATAACGTGAAGACGTCAACATATTTACCGACCGGTAGGTAAATAGTGATACCTGATCAAGACCGAGGCAGAAAATCGCGCTCGGGCGAGCTTCCTTCTCCGCAGCCGGCGGCAAGAGGGTCTTCGCAGGGGCGCGATAGGGTTGTTTGGGCCTCTATGCCCTAGTTATCGCCTATTGCCGGTCAAGTAACGCCCTTTCCGGCAAGCGGCGGAAGAATGGCCTATACTTTGGATAAGGAGGCTGCATATGTTTAAACGAATACTTACCGGTGTGGTTTTAGCTATGGTATTCCTCACGCCTGCCCTTGCCGAGGTGCGTTTCGATTTAGGCTTTAACGTTCCTCTGGGCCTCGGGGGAATTTCTTCCTCGGGAACAACCACGGTCGGCGAGGCTACGGATTTCTTAACGTCCCATATTATTCCTTTGCCCCACGCGGACGTGTATTTTCAGATGCCCTTCGATACGTTCCGATTCGGCGGCGGGGTCAGGATTTACACGTTCATTCTGGAATCCGTGTTTTGGCCGAACGTCTATATCGAGAAGGATGTATGGAAATTCACCTTCGTTGGGCAGGCCGGCGGCGGCTTGTTCGGAACGTTCGGCTTGTTCAATTCCCTGCAAACGGGAAGGGTCCTTATCCCCGACGTTTCCGTCTGGTTCCGGGCGGGTCCGTCGCTCCGGCTGGGGGGCGGCATAACGGGGCTTTACGTACCGGACTTGTTGGAAGACGGCATGCTCATGATGTATTATCTGGGACTGAACCTGGCGCTCGTATCGCGCTGAACGATAAGCCGTTACCGTTCGCGGACCGGCAGTCGCGCGATACGCGCGGCTTGACCGGCCCGCCGTATACTCGGTAATATGGGCGTAAACGAACACGGGAGCGATTTCGGCAGAATGCAGAACTGAAAGACGACGGGGATTAACAGGCGAATACGGTATAACCGAAGCGGTCCGCGTTCGGTCCGGGTTTATCGCGTCCTTCCGTCGTTCTTTCGTACCGGTGCCCCGACGATGCCGAATACCTTACAGCGAAAGGCTTCCCGTGAACGATCAACTAATTCTATCCCGTATATTCTTTACCCACGATTCCCTGTCCCAATCGCTTTTTTCCGGGTTATCCGTCACTTTTTCGCCGGGTTGGACCGCCCTCGCCGGCGTGAACGGCTCGGGGAAGTCCACGCTACTCTCCTTGGCCCTGGGCCGCTTGACGCCCGAGTCGGGCACGGTCACCGGGTGCGCTCGCGCGGGGAAGGCGGCATATCTCGGCCAGGAGATGGAAAGCCCGCCCGACTTTTTCGCCGATCCCGAGCTTACTTCGGGCCAGGAAGCCCTCGCGGCCATCGCTCGGCTGGGTATCGGCGACGATTGGCCCTGGCGATGGGAGTCGTTAAGCGGCGGAGAGCGGCGGCGGGCGCTGATTGCCGACGCCCTTCTCAAGAAGCCCGACCTCCTCGTTCTCGATGAGCCGACGAACCATATTGATTCCGCCGCCCTCGATACGCTCTCTTCAGCGCTCTCGACCTTCCGGGGGATCGGTATACTCGTCTCCCACAACGTCTCCTTCCTTGATTCCCTGTGCGAGCGCACGGTAATTCTTAAGAGAACCCCGCGGGGAACCGTCGCGCGCTCCTATTCGTGCGCTCCCTCCGCCGCGTTCGCCGCGGACCGCGCCGAGGACGAACGGCTTCGCGGCGAACGCGATTCCCTGGGAGCCGAGATCGCGCGGCTCGACTCCAGAAGGGCGGCCGCGGCGGCGGAAGTCGGCCGGGGGAAGAAGCGGCTCTCTAAGCGCGGCTTGGCCCTCAAGGACCACGACGGGAAGGGTAGGATTGACGCGGCCCGGGTCACGGGCAAGGACGCCGCTTCCGGGGCCAAGGCGGCGAGGCTTGCCGCGGAAATCGCGCGAAAGGCGGATGCCCTCGGCTCCGTCGACGCCCCGGGATCGCGAAAAACCGGCGCTTCCTTCAACGGTAGCCGTTTACGCTCCGATTTTCTCGTCCGCCTTCCCGCCGGCGACACATGCGTCGCCGGCGGCGCCGTAACCATATCGCACGGGGAGCTCACGCTGGGCTGCGACGCCCGGGTAGCCATTACCGGCGACAATGGGGCGGGCAAGACCTCCCTCCTCCTGGAACTCATTCGCCGCGTCCAGGACCGCCGCAACGCGGGAATTTCCGGCGACGGCTCAGGGCGGCTCTCCTTCATCCCGCAGGAATACGGCAGGGAGGAGCGCGAACGGGTACTCCGTCGCGTCCGCCTCCTGGGGGAACGGGAACGCGCGGAGGCGATATCCTTCGTGTATCTGCTCGGTTCCGAGCCTTCCTCGATTCTTGAGGCTGATGTCGCGAGTCCCGGCGAAACGAAAAAACTGGCCCTCGCCCTCGCGATGCGGAACGAAACGGCCTGCCTTGTCCTAGACGAACCCACGAACCACCTCGACGCCCTCTCAGCCGGCTTGCTTGCCGACGCCCTTCGCTCGTATCGGGGCGCCCTGGTGATGGTGACCCATGACCGGGCGTTTTTAGAGCGTGTCGGGTGCGAGGAATGGCGACTTACGCGGACGGGCGTACCGGGTGAAAAAAATCGGCGTTTTCTCGTGGCGGCATCACGGGGTGATACCCTATAATGAAATGATAACGCACGTGAAAGCGGGGAAAAATGACGATTGGACTGGGTATCCTAAGCGCGCTCGAATTGATTCTTCTTCTTGGACTCGCCTTTCGCGCGCTTAAGGTATCCAGGGAAAAAAAACGGTTACAGGCCGTGATCGACTCTTCCTCAATAGTATCCATAATCGCGACGGACCCCGAAGGATTGATAACCCTTTTCAACGTGGGAGCTGAGCGAATGCTCGGCTACTCCGCGGAAGATATGGTCGGAAAACAAACTCCAGGGATATTCCATCTCGAGTCGGAGATCGCCGAACGCGGGCGGATCCTCACGGAAGAATACGGCCGCCCGATAGAGGGCTTTGACATATTTCTGGTTAAAACCCTGGAAACGGGAAATGACGAGCGGGAATGGACCTATATTAGAAAGGATGGGTCCGCGATTACCGTCGTTCTCGCCGTAACCGTGCTCAAGGATAAGAAAGGCGCGACTACCGGTATTCTGGGCGTTGCCATGGATATCACCGAGCGGAAGCGGATCGAAAAAGCCCTGTCGGTGAGCGAAAAATCCTTAAAGCAGCGAAACGAGATCTTGAACGCGCTCATGGACAACCTTTCCATCGGCGTATTCATGGTCGAGTCCCCCGGGGGGAAGCCTATCGCGGCCAACCGCGCCGCGCAGGTTCTTTTGGGACGGGACCGATTACCCGATGCCTCTGAGGAAAACCTTACGCTGCTTTACCGCGCCCATAAACCCGGCTCGAACGATCCCTATCCCGTGGACGAAATACCGATCTTTCGGGGAATGCGCGGCGAAAGCTCCCATATCGAGGACATGATTATCGAGCGTCCAGACGGCAGAGAGTTATGGCTGGAAGTGTTCGGCTCGCCGATCCGGGACGCGGACGGTCAGGTTTGGGCATCGTTGGTTCATTTCCACGACATAACCGCCCGCAAGCGGGCCGAAGAGGAATTGATCCGGGAAAAGGCGCTCACCGAGGCCATATTCAATAGCGTTCCGGGGATGCTCTACCTCTATGACCTGGAGGGCCGCTTGGTCCGCTGGAACCGGAAACACGAACTCATGACCGGTTATACCGCGGAGGAACTTTCCCGCATGCGCCTTATGGACTGGTACAAAGGCGATAATGAAAGCCAAAAGTCCATTGCCGAAGGTCTAAAAACGACCCTGGAAACGGGATTCGGCGAGGCTGAAGCCGATCTCCAGCGCAAGGACGGCTCCGTCATTCCCATGTATTTTACCGCTACGCCGCTCACACTCTACGGTCAAAAATACTTCGTCGGACTGGGCATCGATATATCGTCGCGTAAGAGGGGCGAGCTTCTGATGCAGCTCCGGCTGGAGCTCTTCGATTTTTCGACGTCCCACACCTTGGAGGAATTACTGCGGGAGACCCTTGACCGGGGAAGCGAGCTTACCGGGAGCCCCATAGCCTATTACCACTTCGTGAACGATGACCAAATGACCATAAGCCTCCAAACCTGGTCAACGCGAACGCTGCGGGAATTTTGCAAGGTTCAGGGCCTCGAAACGCATTATCCCGTGAACGCCGCCGGCGTTTGGGTAGACTGCATTCGGCAGCGTTCGCCGGTTATCCATAACGATTACGCTTCCTTGCCCCACAAGCGGGGCTTGCCGGAAGGGCACGCGCCGATCATCAGGGATTTGGCGGTACCGGTCCTGAAGAACGACCGCGTCGTGGCGATCTTTGGGGTCGGAAACAAGGCCGGGGACTATACCGAGGCCGACGTGCAAATCGTATCCTTTCTCGCGGACGTAACCTGGGAGATCGTGAACCTGAAGCGCACCGGCGAGGCCCTTCGCGCCAGCGAGGCAAAGCTTACGGCCCTGTTCGACTCCATGTCGGAAATGGTGGCGCTCCATGAACTCGTGTTCGACGAGGCGGGCGCCCCGGTGAACTATCGCATCGAGGACTGTAACGGCGCGTATACCCGCGTCACCGGCATACCCCGGGAGCGCGCCGTTGGCGGCCTGGCCTCCGTCGTTTACGGAACGTCCGAGCCGCCGTATTTCGATATTTATTCCAAGGTAGCCCTCACCGGGGAGCCGTACCGGTACGAAACGTACTTTCCGCCCATGGATAAGCATTTCTCGGTATCCGTGGTTTCTCCCGCCAAAAATTCGTTTGCCACCGTCACCACGGATATTTCCGAATCAAAGCGCATTCAGGCGGTAATCGACGCGAAAAACAAAGAGCTTGAGCAAATCGTTTACGTGGCTTCCCATGATTTGCGCTCGCCTTTAGTCAACGTGGCGGGATACGGAAAGGAGCTCGAATATTCACTGAAGGATATCCGCGCGGCTCTGGAGGGCGATACGGGCCAGGGCGACTTCGCGCGGCTCGTTCGGGACGAACTGCCCGACATGGATAAATCGGTCAGTCGCATCAGGAGCAGCGCGACCCAAATGGACAGGCTTCTCAAGGGGCTTTTACAGTTATCCCGTCAGGGAAGGGCCGCCCTCCTGATCGAGGACGTCGACATGAACCGGTGCCTCGCCCAGCTCGTCGCGTCAATGTCCTTCATCCTCAAGGAGCAGGACGTTGACCTGAAGGCGGATGACCTGCCGCCCTGTCGGGGCGACGCCGTCCAACTGACGCAGGTGTTTACGAACCTCATTAATAACGCGGTAAAATATCGGGATCCGCGGCGGCCTCCCGTGATACGCGTCCGGGGCTCCGTCGCGATGGAACGGGCGGTATACCGGGTGGAAGACAACGGCGTCGGCATCGCGGAAGCCCATCTTCAGCACGTTTTCGAGCACTTCCATCGGCTCGATCCCGATAAAACCGAGGGCGAGGGCATCGGTTTGACCATCGTAAGGCAGGCCCTGTCCCGGATGTACGGGGAAATCAGGGTTGAATCGGTCGTGGGCGAGGGAAGCGCGTTTATCGTCACCATGCCGTCGGCTCGGGGAGGACGTTAAGTGGAAATACAGCATATTCAAGTAGCGACTGGAGGCACGCTCGTGAACAATGAAGTGATCATCTTAATTGCCGATGACAACGACGGTCACGCGGAACTAATCGAAAAAAACCTTATCCGGGCCGGGATCGCGAACCCCATAATTCGGTTTCGGGACGGCCAGGAAATAACCGACTTTCTCTTCAGGCGGGGCGAGGGCCCGAAACGCGAACGGGGAAAGTCGTACGTGCTCCTCCTGGATATCAGGATGCCGAAGGTGAGCGGCACGGAAGTCCTTAAGATGATTAAGGACGACCCGGAGCTGCGAAAATTGCCCGTGGTCATGGTTACCACCACCGACGATCCGAGGGAGGTGGAATACTGCCATGAGCTAGGCTGTAGCAATTACATCACGAAACCGGTGGAATACGACGCGTTCGTGAACGCGATACGCCAGCTCGGGCTTTTCCTCCTGGTCGTGCAGATACCTCCCTTGGACGGGGGCGGCGCGAATGGGTAACGGCGGGACGGAACCCGGCGAAGCGATGATTCTCGTGGTCGACGACGACGCGGGACTGCGCGACCTCGCGTCCCGGGCCCTCTCGAGGCAAGGCTATGCCGTCGAGGTTTCCCCGGACGGGAATAGCGCCCTCGGTTTGGTCGGGCGGCATGTCCCCTCGCTGATGCTCGTCGATTACCGCCTGCCCGATATGACGGGCAGGGACCTAATGGTCTCCCTGAACGAGCGGGGCGTAGCCGTTCCCTTCGTCATGATGACCGGCCAGGGCGACGAACGCCTGGCGGTCGAGATCATGAAACTGGGCGCCGCGGACTATCTGATCAAGGATACCGATCTTATAGAACGCCTGCCGGCGGCGGTCGAACGGATACTGAAGTCCGTCGCGCTCAAGCGGCGCCTGACCTTGGCCGAGGAAAGCCTGCGGCTCGCAGCCAACGTGTTTACCCATTCCCGGGAAGGAATCCTGATAACCGATTCCAACGCCGAAATTATCGACGTAAACCCCGCGTTTTCCGATATTACCGGCTACGGGCGAGAGGAAGCCCTGGGCAAGAACCCGCGAATCCTCAATTCGGGCCGCCAAACGGGCGATTTCTATTCCGGCATGTGGGAAACCCTTCTTTCTCGCGGGCACTGGAACGGGGAGTTATGGAACCGGCGGAAAGACGGGGGCGTGTACGCCCAGCTGCTCAGTATCAGTTCGGTCCGCGACGAGCGGGGCGAGATTAGGAATTTCATCGCGCAGTTTTCTGATATCACGACCCTGAAGGAATACCAAAGCCAGCTCGAAAAAATCGCCCATTACGACGCGCTCACGGGCCTCCCCAACCGCCTCCTTCTGCAGGACCGAATGGTCCAGGCGATGGCGCAGGCCCCGAGACGAAGAATGCATATGGCCATCGCCTACCTCGATCTTGACGGCTTTAAGGAGGTCAACGATACCCATGGGCACGAGACGGGAGACAAGCTGTTAGCGAAACTCGCCGGGCGCATGCAACTATCGCTTCGTGACGGCGATACCCTGTCCCGGCTGGGGGGCGACGAATTCGTCGCCGTCCTCGTTGACCTGCCCGATATGTCCGCGGCGGGCCCCATTTTCGCGCGGCTTCTCGAGGCCGTGAACCAACCGGTCCTCGTGGATACCGTCGAGTTGCGGGTATCGGCGAGCCTCGGGGTTTCCCTCTATCCGCAAAGCGAGGAGGTAGACGCGGAACAACTGCTCCGCCAGGCGGATCAGGCCATGTACCAGGCAAAGCAATCGGGGAAGAACCGGTTTCACGTTTTCGACGCGGAATATGACCGTAACGTGCGCGGCCGTTACGAGAGCCTAAAACAAATCGAGCGGGCCCTCGAAAGGCGGGAATTCACGCTCCACTATCAGCCCAAGGTCAATATGCGTTCCGGCGCGCTCATCGGGGCCGAAGCGTTAATCCGCTGGATGCATCCAAAAAAGGGACTGCTCCCTCCCTCGGAATTTTTGCCGGTCGTTGAAAATCACCCGCTTTCGATCCGGCTCGGCGAGTGGGTAATCGAAACGGCCCTCGCCCAGATCGAGGCGTGGCATGCCGAGGGCCTGGACGTTCCCGTGAGCGTCAACGTTAGCGCGTTTCAATTGCAGAACGCCGCTTTCGCGGAGGGCTTGCGGGAAACGCTGGAACGGCACCCCGGGGTACGCCCCGGCGATCTGGAGCTGGAAATACTGGAAACGAGCGCCCTGGACGATATCAGCAGCATGTCCGAGTTAATCGCCCTGTGCGAGGAACTGGGCGTGGGATTCGCCCTCGACGATTTCGGGACCGGCTACTCCTCGCTGCAATACCTGAAGCGGCTGCCCGCCGGACTGATAAAGATAGATCAAAGCTTCGTTCGGGACCTGCTGGACAATCCGGAGGACCTTGCCATACTCGAAGGCGTCGTGGGTCTCGCTTCCGCGTTCAAGAGGCATCTCATCGCCGAAGGGGTAGAGACCATTGACCACGGCGAAATCCTTCTATGCATGGGCTGCGAATGGGCGCAAGGGTACGCCATCGCGCGGCCCATGCCCGCATCGGATTTCCGGGATTGGATCGGGACCTGGGACGCGCCGGCGATTTGGAAAAACCGGGACCACATCGGGCGGGAAGGCCTTTCGTCGGTATACGCCGCCGTGGAGCACCGCTCTTGGGTCCTGTCGCTGCGGCGATACCTCGAAGGGCAACGGGACGCGCCGCCGAATACCGACCGGAAACGGTGCC
Organism: Spirochaetota bacterium; assembly: GCA_023443865.1. Lineage (GTDB taxonomy): Bacteria > Spirochaetota > Spirochaetia > Treponematales > Treponemataceae > Teretinema. Next base: position 253,551 of record JAEZST010000018.1, read on the forward strand.
GCTTCTGCGCGTGGCTTGAACGGGGAGAGCATTTCGCCTTGCCCGAAAAGGACCGCCGGGAACTGGAACTCCTGCACGAAAAGACCCACCTTTTGGCCGAACGGCTTATTGACCTGAAAAGCGACTCCCGCGACGAACCCCTCCGGGAAGGCCTTGCGGAGGCTACCCGACTCGGCGACGCGGTCTTTCGCCTCCTGGGCCCGCTCTACCGGGGTAAGCCCGACGCAGACGGTAAAAAAACTGGATCGAGGCAGAACGGGCATTCCGGGGAGAAATCGTAATCCCGCCAGCCGGCGGTGCGCGTACCCTTGCCGGGGCGAACTCGGGAAGGTAAAAAAAACCGCGCAAGGCTGGGCCCTGCGCGGTTGAAACGGCGTTTCTAGTTACTTCTACGGTTCTTACTGTTCACTGAAAATGACTATTCCGCTATTTTTTGAGGTCGTCGCATTGGTGCGGCTTATCATGTAGTTCCCGGAAAGGTCGGTATAGGTAACCGAAATATCCCCGCTGATCGCGGTATTCGTCGAGTTGTAGGTAATGTTGCCCGACGGCGAGAGATAACAGCGGAGGTGCACGAATACCGTGAGGTTTCCGTCCGTGTCCAGCGCGCCGACCGCATTGTTGCCGAGCTGGTAAAATCGGGTTGAAGCGGGCAGTGACGGATTGTCCGCCTGCACCTGGGTAATCGTGATCGGGTTAATAAGGCCGTTGGGCGCGGTAGTCGTTACGGTAAGGGTTCCGCTCACGTTGCTGATAACGTATTCCTCGGGGTTAATGTCGGGCTGCGGAATCAGCGCCGCTCCCATGAGGGCCTTGGTTCCGGTAGGCTCGATTTCCCCGTCCGTTTCCGCGGTTCCATGAAGGTGACCGTTATAGGAGATCGAGGTCGCGAAGTTAAAGCTGTCCAAGGCGTTCTCGCTATCGATGCGGGAGGTGACGGGGCGAACCGTGTCCACGAGCCGGATTTCCCCCTCCGTTCCGATCTGGATATTGTTTTTGGGAACGATGCGGACCGCGCGGTACCCGTCGATGGAGTATCCGGTCTCGCCCGGTACGAGCGTGGCGGGATTGATGCAAAAATCGTACGTTACGTATTCCGGGGTAGCGGGGGTGGAACCGACGTAGGTCCACGCGGTCGTGTTGCCGGGCTCGTCGGTGGTATAGATCGCGTATTCGGTCGCGTTCTCCACGGCGGTCCAGCGCAGTTCCACGTAATCGGACACGCGCGCGTGGTTCGCGAGGGCGTCGAGACTGCCGTAAACCTCGTTATACGTACCGCTTACGCCGGTTCCGTTGGCATACCGGGTCCAATAGGTATCGAAGGCGTTTCCCGACTGGTTGCCGACGGATTCGGCGGGCGTGGCGGGATTCGTATGGGTTGCCGCGTTGCCCCGGTTCAGGAAGAACACGCGGTCCTGGTCCAACAGGTAGAGCGAATAGGTCGCCTGACCCTCGGCGGTATTGGCGAAAAGACTGATATAGCTGTCGCCGAAAGCGCCAAGCCTGGGCTGCGCTTCCATCGGATAAAAACCGATGGTCAGGCGGCCGAAGTCGCCGTCGGTAGTCTGGACGTAAAAGTCCACGATGTATTTTTGGTAGAGCGCGAGGGTATCCCCGTCGTCTTCGGAGTTAACGCCGGTGTGGGTCGTAATGGAGGGGAGCACGAATCGCACCGTGTTGTCGCTGATTACGGGCAAGTCCGCGAGAAGAAGCGCGTTGCCGACGACTCCTCCGGTGGTCGGAAATACGAACTTATCGTTCGCTTCGTTTACGCCGTTGTTCAGCGAGGAACCGTATACCTTCTTTACCGCCTTATTGAAGGTGAAGGTAAGGTACGGGGAGTTTCCGGAGTAGAGATCGGTTTTCAGTACGGGCAAGTACGGGATATTGCCGCTGAGCAAATTTTCGGGGCTGTGGGTTACCAGAGTGCCGATGGCATCGCCGAGATTCGTCGCGTCAAGCGTGATAGCGCTTGACTGGCTCAGTACGGTGACGGCGTTTGACGTGCTCGGAGTAGATTCTTCCTTGGCACCGAAAGCGTCACAGCCGACCAGGGCTATGAGCGCGCAAAGGGACGCGAGGGCTGTAGCGGCCCGCTTACTTTTAGACAAATACATATTGCCTCCATTTAAATATTACTATTCCAACTAGGGGAATGAGTTCAGAGTAATTGTGATTAATCGGAAAAAAGTATTGCCCTACAATCTCTGCATGACATTTATATACTTTTGCATATGGCATATAAGTCTAACACCGACCTTTTATATTTCAATGAATAAATGAAAAAAAACGGCGTTTGTGCGTATTATGAAAAAAACAATACGAAATTCTTAGTGCAGTATTACGAAACGATGGTATAGTAGTACCAGTCAATCAGACTATAAAAACTAAAAAAGAACGAGGTAAACATGAGGCACGCATTCTCGTATTTCCTTGCGGCGGTCCTTGCCGCGACGGTGCTGTCGTCCTGTAATCTGTCCACGTCATCCGGAGGCGGGAGCGGGGACGGCGGAACTTCCATTGGCGTTAAAATCAACAAAGAGGAATCCGCGCTTCTTTTGGGCGATACGGAAACCCTCACCGCGAAAATAACGTCTTATACCAACAGCGAAAGCGTATACTGGGAGGTTGAGGATTCTTCGATCGTCTCGGTTGGCTGGTCAAGCGGCCTCGTAACCGCGAGGGCCGTGGGCACCTCAAACGTTATCGCCTATTGTTACATAAACGGCGTTCGGTATACCGATAGCTGTAAGGTCACCGTATCGCCGATTCCCCCCGTTGAATACACGAACATGGGATACTATAAGACGGGGGAAATCACCTCGACGCGAAAGGAACTCTGGTATCACGCGACGGTAACGCCCGGAAAAAAGTACAAGGTATTCCTTGACGACGCCTCGGACGGCTCCGGGAAGTATACTCTTGACGCGAAGCTCTACGCGTACCATCCCGATAAAACGACCTATTATTGGTTGAAGTCCTCCTCATACTTGGATAACGGTTATAACAATCCCGGGGAAATATCCGTTCCCGAGGGAGAAAGCGAACTCTATATTAAGGTGCTACCATACTTCACTAGCGGGACGGGAACCTTCGCCTTCGCCCTGCTTGAGATGGTCGATTCCGGTACCGTTATCGTGACGATTGAGTGAGGTAAAAAACTATGAAAAAAGCACTTCGATTCCATGCCGTTTCCGGCATCATGCTCGTTCTGGCTTCGGTCCTGACGCTCTCTTGCGTCAATCCGATTCTCGATAAAAAATCGGATTCCGTTTCGGCGGGGACGGGTGGCAGCCTCAGCCTCTCGATCCCGATCATAGCACCCGGCTTGGCCGCGGTCGCGGAAACCGATTCTTCCCGGGCATACGCCTTCGCGTATACCGTTCATTTTACCCTCTTCGACTCGACCGGCGCGGTGGAACGCGAAGACACGAAGAGCGCCTCTGCCGAGGCCAATTCCATCACGGGCCTGACGCTGTACAACGTTCCCGTCGGAACGGGGTACCGGATCGAGTTGGAAATTATCAATCCCCGCGTGTCAGCCTCCGTTCCGGTGGTTTGCGGTACCGCCTCGGGAATTAACGTGACCCTAAACGCCACTACGGCGGTTACCGTGAAGTGCGTTCCCGTTACCGCCACGTCGATGGTAATCGGGACGCCGGTTACCCTGAATTTAGGGGCGCTCTCCGAGGCCTGGTACGAGACCGAAATCGTTTCGGGGACGGCGTATTATTTCACCGAGGAGACTAACTCTCGCTACATCGGTCTCTTTAAGGAAGATGGAACCCAGATCGCCTGGTTCAACGCGTATTACCCCTATACCGCCGACTATACCGGCACGCTCTACATCGGCGTCGCGCAGTATCGGGATACGGCGCTCGAGAATAAGGATACGGTTCTCGTTTCCTCGACCGAGGTCCCGCAAATCAGCGAGGGAAGCGTCGCGACTCCCGTATCCTTGACCGCCGGCGTCGCGCGCACGTTCACGATAGCGCGGGGCGGCAGCAGTTACTACAGCTTCACCGCGGAAACGACGGGAACGTACTGCCTTAAATTGCCTTCCCTTCAGGACTATTACGCTTACCTATATTCAAACGCGGCGTTTTCCTCCACGCTTGCTTCCGCGTACGGTATACGCGACGGCATAAGCCTCGATCTTACGGGGGGCACCGCGTATTACCTGAAACTGACGAATAGCTCATCAAGCGACGCGCTCATCAGCGAAGGCATAATTTTGGATCCGGTCGCCTTTGCCGAGATTAAAGAATCGGAGGGTTCCCGCCAAAACCCGGTTACGCTCGCCCTCGGCACCCCGTATTCCGCCGTAGTCGGGATACCCCAATATGACTGCGATTCTTACTATACCTTTACGACGAACGACACGGATTACGATTATACCTTGGATTTTTCCAACCTAAGCGAGAACGCGAGTTTTTCCTGGTACCTTTACGGACCGACTGGTTATTCCTCGAGCTACATAACGTACCAATCGATCTCCGCGGCGGGATCGTCCAGCGTCGCGTTAAGCCCCGCTACTACCTATTACTTGGACGTATTCAACCGAAAGGTTGATAGTAACGCTACCTTCGACATTGCCGTAACGCCCCATCCGCAGACCTATCTCGACGTAACGCCGGGGACTTCCTGGGCGTCGGCGAGCGTCGCTGCCGGGCAAAAGGCCGTCTGGTTCAAGGTTCCCGTATCCGAAAGCAAACGCTATTCCGTCTATCTTGACGAGGCGGATTCGGGTTCAGGCAACATGACCGTTACCGGTACGGTATACGCGTATCGCGCGGATCGGCTTACTACCCTCAATGTATCGGGGTCCTGCGGGTACGAAACGCCGGCGATCGCTACCGTTCCCTCGGGCGATACGTATATGTATCTCAAATTCGTTCCCTACAGCGGAACCGCGGGAACCTTCCGCGTTAAGGTAACCGAGCGTTCCGAGATAAACGAAACCATATCCTTGGGGGAAACGTGGACCGATGGCTCGATTACCGCGGATACCGACGCAGTATGGTATCAAGTTCCCGTCACCGCCGGAAAAGGGTATTCGGTATACCTGGACAATTCGAGATATGGCTCGAGTTCGAAGAGCGCGGACGTAAGTATGTATGTGTATCGCGAAAATAAAACGAGCTCGTATGGGTACACCAATTCCGCGTATGCGGCCCCGTATCGGTTTACCGCCGCCGCGGGGGAGACCTACGCGTATATTAAGGTAATGCCTTACAATACGACCGCGAGCGGCTCGTTTGGGCTCAGGGTCCTCGAGCGCGTCGTAACCGATTTAGACCTTTCCGTGGGCGATACCTGGACTGCAGGAACGATCGATTACGAGGACGAGGCCATTTGGTATCACGTACCGGTTACCGCCGGTCAACGGTACATCGTGTACATGGACAACGCGACGGAAGGTTCCAGAACCTATACCGCCGCGACCATCGCGCAAGCGTACCGGCAAAACAAAACCGCGAGCTATACCGATTATGATTCGAGCGCGTACGCGACGGGTTTGGGATTGCAAGTCGCGGCGGGCGAGACGGAACTGTACGTAAAGGTCACGTCGGCCTCCTCGGGGGGAATCGGGTCGTACGCGCTGAAGGTCGTTGAAATGACCGATCCCGTATACGACCTTGCCGTCGGGGATACCTGGACTCCGGGCTCGGTAACGGCGCTCCAGTCCGTATGGTATCGGGTTCCGGTAACAGCGGGCAGCAGTTACAGTGTGTGGTGGGCAGACAGGTTCGCCGGCTCCTCTACGCTGTATTCCTCAGACATTAAGGTCAGCGGGTACAAAACCGATCAAGCCGCATCGTATTTCTCCGCGGTCGATAGCGGTTATACGACGGCGCAAACCGTGACGATTACCGCCGATGAAACCTACCTCTACCTCAAGGTGGTGCCGTATTCTTCGTATTACGCCGGAACGTTTGCCGTGAAGGTAACCGCCAACTAACGGGCAAGGCGAAAGAAAACTCAAGAACGCGCTCCCCGGGTAAATGCCCGGGGAGTTTTTTTTATTCCCGACGGCGCCCTTCATGGCCATCGCTGTCCGCCGGCTGCGGCGCCGCGATTTCGCCCCTGCGACCGCCGTCTGCCTCAGCCTTTTTTCTTCGGCGGAACGATCTTGTCAAGGAGAATGCCGGCGGCGAGGAGGACGGTGCCGAGTATGAAAGCGGGCTTGGCCGGGTTTCCGAAGAGGAGAATGCCGCCGACGATGGTAAGGGGGATTTTCGCGAAGGTGTGCACGCTGCCCGCCGTGGTGTCGATTTTCGCGAGACCGATCGTTACCGAGACCTGGGCGAAGTAGGCCGCGAGGGCCGCGAGGGCGATGAAGGCGGCGCTTACCGGTCGGAGGCGCGTGACCTCGCCGACGGAGAACGCGTTGAACGCCATGCCGACCAGGCAGACCGATAGGTATATGACGATGGGATTCTCGGTGCGGGTGGCCCTCTTGTTGAAGTGGTACGAAATGCCCCCGAGAACGCCGCTGGCGAGGCCAAGCGCGTCGGCCGCGAAAGACGCGGCGGAACCGTCGGCGAGCACGAAGGCCACGCCCGTGAAGGCGAGGAGTATCCCCGCGACCGTAACCGGCCGCACGGCCTCGCGGAGAACGAAGATCGATATGACCGCGACGAAAATGGGGAACGTATTGTTCAAAAGGCTCGCGCGGCCGGCCGTTCCCAACTCGATGGAAACGTAGTAGAGGGTCATGGCCAGCGAGCCGAACACCCCGCGGCCGATCCATGGCCAGAAACGGTTGATCTTGAAGGGCTTTCCGATCAGCGCGAGATGCGCGAAGCCCAACGCCGCGCCGATGGCGAAGCGGGCGAACGAGGTGAAGTAGCCGCTGAAGGCTCCCGAGAGCGCGGAAATGAACAGGGCGGCCGCGGCGAAGAAGAGGTTGGAGAGGTGAATGTAGAAGAGCGCCGAGGCGGTTTCGTTTTCGTTTTCGCTTGACATCTTTTTTATCCCGCTTAGGCGTGCGGCTCTCGCGCCGGCTCGCCGAGGTTTTCGAGAATGGGCCTCAGTCCCTTGGCGCGCTTCGCCTCGGCGATTACCTTCAGCACGTCGCCGGGATGGAGCGGGCGGTCCTGGCCCGGGAAAATCTCGTCCTCGCCGCGCTCGATGGAAACGGGAACGCAGGCGTCGGGAAGCAGTTCTTGCCATTCGGGCATGCTCGCGAGGATGGAGCCTTCAAGCACGGGTATATGGATGACCTCGGGCGCGGTGTCTTCGGTGGGTATCTCGTCGGAGGCGAAGTTTCCGAGGAGGGAATCGTAGATCGGTTTCGTGTGAAGCATGGAAGCCACGATGGTGGCTATGACCGATACGAAGATAAACGCGGGGAAATGGGAGAGGCTTCCCGCCATTTCGGTGATGAGCACCGCTCCCGTTATGGGGGCGCGTACCACCGCGGTGAAAAAGGCGACCATTCCCAGAAGAAGATAGTTATTGAGGTATTCCGGGGTAAAGCCCAGCAGGGGGAAGAACTTCATGCAAACGGCGCCCAAGAGCGCGCCCAGGGACAGCATGGGAAGGAAGATGCCCCCCGGCGCGCCGGAGGCGTAGGAGACTAAGGTGAAGGCGAATTTCGCGGCGAGGAGCGCGAGTAAGACGATGAGTGAATAGCCCGAAATTTCCTGGGCGTTAATCAGCTCGTTTCCGCCGCCGGTGATTTTCGGGATGAGGACGCACACGAGGGCCCCGAGCAAAAAGGCGGAGGCGAGGCGCGCGAAATCGTTCGGGACGATTCGCTTGTATTTTTTTTGGAAGAGAATAAGGGCATAATTGAAAAGGGTGCCCGCGAGGCCGGCTGCTATGCCGATGATGAGCACGTCGGAGAAATAGGCGCGGAGGGGAAGCACGTTGGCCAGCCCGATCGAAAACACCGGCGCGTTTCCCGAGCACATCCACATGACGGCGTTGGCGCAGAAGGAGGCGATGAGCGAGCTGGTAAGCATGAGGGGGGAGATATTTCGGTGCAATTCCTCCACGCAAAAGAGCACGCCCGCCAACGGCGCGTTGAAGGCGGCGGAAATGCCCGCGGCGGCGCCGGCGGTAACGAGGTACCGCTTGTACCGCTTGCCTACCGCGAGGTCGCTTACCGCGACGCCCACGAGCGATCCGAGCTGGATCGAGGGGCCTTCGCGGCCGAGGGAGAGCCCCGCGCCGAGGGCAAGGCTGCCGCCCGCGAATTTCAGGGGCAGTTCGCGCATCCAGTTAAAGGGAATGCGCCTCATGAGATAGGCCTTTACTTGGGGAATTCCCGAGCCCCGAATGAGCGGGGAAGCGCGGGTCATGGCGGCCGTGGCGAGTCCCGCGATCACCGCGAGGAACGCCCAGAGAAAGAAGCCGGACGCCGACGCGGTTATCCGGCCCATAAACGAGTAGCGGGTATGTTCCAGGTAGGCGATCGAGGCGCGGTAGGCGACGATTATAAAGCCGGAGAGGATACCGACCAAGGCGCTTGATACGAAGATTCGGGCCCTCATATCCCCCGAAATTCTGCCGAACGATTCTCTGTAATCCCTCACGGGCATGTCCTTTCAATAGACGGTGCCTATTCCGGAAAACGCCGGGGGATCGGGGGCCTTTGCGAGACGGTCTCTGGTCGGTTCGTCGTTTCCGGCTGGCGGATAAATAAATGAAAGGCAACCGCGACGCGCGCCGCGGCTGCCTGCCGATAGGATCGATGTCCGGGAACGCCCTTACTTGGCGCCGCCGAAAAGCTTCTTGAACAGTCCGGCGATTCCCCCTGCTTTTTGGGGAGCGGAGGACGGTGCGCCCTTGGCCGTCGCGGCGGGGCGTGATGCCGCGTTTCGCGGGTTTTCGCCGCGCGGGCCTGCGTCGCGCGCGCTCTGGGCCCCCGCGTTCGGGCCCCGCTTCCGCGGATTGCCTTTCGGCGCGCCTTGGCCTTGCGGCCCGCGCCGAGCGTCGGTTCGGGTTCCCTCGGGTCTCTTGCCGCGTCCCTGCCCCTGTTGTTCCCGTCCGCGCGGGGCGCCATCGCGACGGCCATTGTCCTTGCGGGTATCCCGCGATTGGCCTTTGGCGCCTTCGTCGGCGTATTTTGACTTATAGTAGGCCATTCGTTCCTCAAAGCTGAGTTTCGCCAGATCCCGTTCGGAAGGTCCCGTTGCGGGACGGGAATTCCCGTTCCCCGCGGTTTGTCCTCCCTGAGCGCCTCGGCGGTCGCCCTCGGGGAACCGGCGGTCGCGGGGACCGCGCCCGTCGCCCGGTCGATCGGGCCGCCTGCCGTCGCTCCGGCCGTCGCGTGAGCCGCCGGAGCGCGGGCCGGCGGAACGGCCGTCGCCCGACCGAGGCCCGCCCGACCTGCCCCCTCCGGAACGCGAGGAACCGGAACGAGGGCCGCTCGACCTGCCGCCCCCGGAGCGGGGGCCGCGACCGCGGTCCCGGCCGTAATCGTCGTCGTCGTAATCGCTGTCGTAGCGATCCGTCCTGATATATTTCCCCGCGCTCTTGTCTTCCGCGAAATCCGTTTCGGCGGGCACGCCCGAAGGAATCTTCATTTCGCAGTATTTCTCGATGGCGGGAAGGTTGTATACGTCTTGTTCGGAGCAGAAGGAAAAGGCCTTGCCGGTTTTTCCCGCGCGGGCGGTTCGCCCGATGCGGTGCACGTAGTTTTCCGCCTCGTTGGGCAGATCGTAGTTAATGACCATGGCAAGGTCGTCCACGTCGATGCCGCGGGCCGCCACGTCGGTGGCGACCAGGCAGCGAAGCGAGCCGGACTTGAAGGAGTCGATGACCTGCAGCCGTTTCGACTGGGGCAAGTCGCCGATAATGAATTCGCTTTCGATGCCGTTGAGCTTTAGCCGTTTGGAAACCACTTCGCTCATCCGTTTGGTATTGCAGAATACGATCAGGCTTTCCGGCTTATCGCGCTCAATGAGGCCCAGCAGAAGCTTCATCTTCTCGTCGCTGGACACGTGATACAGCATCTGGGCGATCATGTCCACCGTGACGTTCTCCGCCTCGATGGTGATCTCCTTCGCCTCGATCGTGTATTCCCAGGCGAGGTTTTTTACCCAGTTGTTAAGGGTCGCGCTGAAAAGCATGGTTTGGCGGTTTTCGGCCTTGGGAAGTACCTTGATAAGGGTCCGGAGGTCCGGGTAAAAGCCCATGTCGAACATGCGGTCGGCCTCGTCAATGACCAGGAAGGCGACGTTGGAAAGGTCCATGACTCCCTGTTCCTGAAGGTCTATGACCCGTCCGGGGGTGCCGATGAGGACGTCCACCCCTTTTTTCAGGAGCTCCAACTGATGGCCATAGCCAACGCCGCCGTAGAAGCTCGCGGATTTCAGCTTCATGCACGCGCCGAGCATTCGCGCCTCTTCCTCTACCTGGACCGCCAGTTCGCGGGTGGGAACCATGATGAGCGCTTTTTTGCCGGAGAGGGCGGGATCGCCGACGAGCCGCTGAAGGATGGTAACGAGGTATGCGGCGGTTTTTCCGGTCCCGGTTTGGGACTGCACGTAAAGGTCGGCCCCTTCTAGGCCGTTTTTGAGTACCTGTTCCTGGACAGGCATGCAGGTAATGTAGCCTGCTTCGGCGAGGCCCTCTTGGAGGCCGCCGTCAAGGGGAAAATCGGTAAATTTCATTGATTTTTACTATACCATAAATAAAAAACCGTGAATAGAATGGTTCGCGGGAGCGCTCCCTGTCCCTTCCGCTTAACGGTTTTCCCGTTTCGTGAGCCAATCCCTGTAGCCCCGGTCCAAGAGCCTCGCCTTGACCGTCTCGAGATCGCCTTGCCTCAGTTTCGGCAAAATCACCCGGACATACCCGCCGGCCTTCTCGAGTTCGGGATTAAAACCCTCCGAGCGCAATTTGGCCGCCATTCGTTCCGCGTTCTCTTCGCTTGAGAATGAGGCGAGCTGTATGCGCCAGAGTCCCGACGGGTTGCCGGTTGACGGTTCCGTCGCCGTAAGTCCCGGTTCTGCCGCCGCGGCGGAACCCGTTGCCGCCATTCCCGTTTTCCTGATTGAAACCTTGGCGACCCCGACCTCGATCATCCCAAGCGCCTCGGCGGCTCCATAGGATAGGTCAATCTCCCGGTTCTCCACGAAGGGGCCCCGATCGTTCACCCTGACCATAACCCGTTTGCCGTTTGCCAGGTTCGTCACTTCCAGGAGCGTGCCGAAGGGGAGGCTTTTATGCGCTGCCGTCATGGCGTACATGTCGAATGTCTCGCCGCTTGAAGTGGGTCGTCCGTGAAATTCCTTGCCGTAATACGACGCGGTGGCCTCAAGCTTGATAATCTCGCTTTGGGCGGCAAGACTCGCGACGCTAAGGGTAAGGGTAATAAGAAACGCCGTAATGCCGTGGCGGGAAATGGACATGCGCAGCCCTCCTGAACCTATCTATCCTATCGGTGCCCGCCGATCGTATCTTGACGGGACCGCGATCAAAAAAAACCGTGATATACTGCTATCCATGAAACTCTCTTCAGAAACACGCGTCCTGATTACCGGCGGAGCGAGCGGGATCGGGCTCCTCGTCGGCCGGGCGTTGGCCCGTAAGGGCTGCCGCGTTACGGTATGGGACGTGAACGAAAGCGCCCTCGCGCGTGCGGAAGCGGACGCCAAGGCCGACGGCCTCGATATTCGCGGGATGCTTTGCGACGTATCGGACCGCGACGCGGTGTACCGTGCCGCCGAAGCGGTTCGGCAAAGCTGGGGCTCTCCCGACGTACTCATCAACAACGCGGGTATCGTTTCGGGATCGACGTTCCTTGAAACCGACGACGCGAAGATAGAGCGCACCATGGGGATCAACGTTCTATCCAATTTCTGGACCGTGAAGGCCTTTCTTCCGGGAATGATTGAACGCGACCGAGGACATATCGTGACCGTTTCCTCCGCCGCGGGAATTATCGGCGTTACGGGGCTTGCCGACTATTCGGCGAGTAAATTCGCCGTTTTCGGGTTTCACGAGGCTATGCGCATGGAACTGAGAAAACGGAAAAGCCGGGTTGGAACCACCGTAATATGCCCCTTTTTCGTTGGAACCGGCATGTTTGAGGGGGTGAAAACCCGGTTTCCCCTCCTTCTTCCGATTCTCAAGCCGGATTACGTCGCCAAGCGAATCGTTCGGGCCGTCGAAAAGGGCTCCAAACGGGTGATCCTTCCGCGCTTCGTGTATTCGGTGTATCTGCTCAGGCTCCTCCCCGTTGCGCTCCTCGACCTGATTGCGGACTTTTTCGGCATATCCGCTGCCATGGACGGCTTCCGCGGTCGCGGCGCGGGCGATTGAGGCACATTGACAACCGCGCGTCAAAGCCGTATCTTTAGGTTCCGGATACGTTCCGGGAAAAAACGCGATGATTACCCTTAATGAAACGCCAAGGCGATTCATTAAGCAATCGGGGGTGCACCGGTTTCGACTGTGGTGGTCGACGCTTGGGCTGCAGGTGAGGTCAGGTCCGTCCTCCAAACGAACCAAACCCTATAACTGCCGAAAACAACGACAGTTTCGCTCTCGCTGCGTAAGTAGCAGAGCGCGGAATCCGGGTGCTGCTGCTCCGAAGCACCCGGAATTCTGACGCCAACCGGAGCTTACCGACTCTTGGGCCGTGACTTGAGGAGGGACGCTTTTTGCGGATACGGAGCCGACGCTTGCGGCGCTGCCACCGGCTCCCGACAATTACCTCGCGCCGCTAAACCTGTAGACGCCCCTGCCTCGCACTTCAGGACGGGGGTTCGACTCCCCCCATCTCCAAAAACAAAGCCGCCGAAAGGCGGCTTTTGTTTTGATCCGAGATGGGGGGAGCCGAACGGGTGCGAGCGCCGAGCGAAGGCGAGGAAAAGCGGCCAGGGAGGGCCGCGAAAGTGAGTACCCCGGTCCGGAAGGAAGCCCCAGGAAGGGGCTGAGTGAAGAATCGACTCCCCCCATCTCCAAAAACAAAGCCGCCGAAAGGCGGCTTTTGTTTTGATCCGAGATGGGGGGAATCGAACCCCTCAGGGCGCGTACCAACCATTTCGGATATCCCAACGGGTACCGGTTCGCTCGAAAAGCACTATATGGTCTATGGGAATGCTGACGTCAAGATCGAGGGTATCGAAATGGGACAATGCCTCAGGCACCGCGCCCAACGGAATATCCCGATTCGAGACGGTTAAGTGCGGCGTGAAGGGGCGCTTATCGCGATGTATCAGGTCTGGGAAGGCCTTGATAACGGCTTCGTATACGCTTTCATGCCACGCGTTCCAACGGGGGTCCGCCATAACCCGGACAAAGACCGTCCGTCCCGCGAAGGCCCCAAAACCGCGAAATCGGCCATCGAAGGGCTTTTGACGGTTTATGAAAGCCTCGAGGGCGAGCTCCAAATCGACTATCCTGCGTTCGTCGGGAAAGGTAAACGGCGGGATCAGCGTTACGTGGGGCGGGGTTTGATGCCCCGACTTACAGCCAAACCGCTCGTTCATCCACCTCCTGCACGACGAAACGGTCTCGGCCAACTGACCCGAGACGGTCACCCCGATAAAATGGGTTTGTTCGCACGGTTTGATCATGCCCGGGGCTCCCGATACCAGGCGAGATCGCGAAAGGCCTTCGAGAATTCGGCGTTTTCCGCCAGGGGGAAAAAGTCAAGCGTCATTGGCTTGTCGTTCTTACCCTTCCAGGAGATCACGTACCGGTCCTTTCCCCCAAAGCCGAGAAAACGGAGAAGGGCGGCGCATAATCCTGTGGGGTCTTTCGTTCGGCCCGCTTCGAAGCCAACCTGAACCAGCGATTCGGGAGTAAAGCGCAACAGGATCGGTTCGGGCCGATCGCCGAGCGGTCCCCGCATAAGCGCGGCCATTGCCGATTCCGAGGCGGGCGCGTAGATGCCCGGAACCCCTTTGTGAATGAATAAAAGCGCCCAGCAACCGAGCGAGAGCTCCACCTTGCCGAGGAGGCTTGGGTCATCCCCCCGCGCGATAGACGCGAAGGTATCCCTGCCATACGGCAACTGGCCAAGCGCCTGAATGTCCGGGGTTTCCCCTCCTGGAAGATATGCGGCCTGTTTATCGACTTGAATGCCCATCGTAGGGCCAGTATCGGGGCGCCCCGTATTGTTGTCAAGCCGCCCCGCTTCCTCGTCCGGGCATAAAAAAAACCAACGCTCATCCCGCGCTCGCGCGCCAGATTCGCGTTGGTCGGTTTGAAAAAACGGCGGCAGGCCCGATTTCCGCCGCCGTTCGATTCCCTTACATTCCCAGAAGGGCCTTGTTCGCGGCGAAGTCGATCTTCGCGTTGGAGGAGGGCGCTTCCAGTACTTTCTTGTAGTCCAGCTTCGCGGCCTGGATGGCCTTCAGGTCGAAGCTCGCGAGGGCTTTCTCGATGGAAGCGGACTTCTCGAGGGCGGCCGCGCGAAGGGTATTGAGTTCCTTGTTCGCGGCGAGATCCTCGGCCTTCTTTTCGGCCATGCGATAGCTGTCCACGTTATGCTTGATGAAATCCTTGCGGAGCTGGATGCGGTTCGCCTCTCCGGGCGCGGAGTCCGCGCGGAGGAGGTGGTTGTCGAACTCGATGTATCCCTTCCAGTCGAGTTTTTCGAGGATCCAGAAAACGCTGATCATTTCCTTGATCCCGTCCATACCGGTGAGGATGGGGTTATCGTTGTCGAACTGGCCGGCCTTCTGGTTTCCGACGTGGAGGAAGGGGAGCTTGCCGGCGTTGATGGCCATGCCCGCCGCGTTGGTCGCGGACAGGTTGGTCATGCCTTCGTGCTGGAGGAGCTCGGGATTCACGCCCCACATGGACGGATCCTCGAGGCGGCTGATGAGCGCGAGGGCGTGGCCGGTGGTCGCGAGGTACATTTCGCCGCGGGGCTCGTTCGGCTTGGGCTCGATCGTGCAGTACTTAATCGAGAGCTTGTTTTCCTTGATGTACCGGGTGGCGAGGTTAAGCCCGTTCTCGATGAGCTTGTACACGTTTTTCCAGTCCACCGCGAACTGGCACTCGAAACCGTCGCGGGCAACCCAGTAGGTGAAGTACTCGGCGCCGAAGAAATTGCCGATGCGCAGGGTGCGCATGACTTTCTGGGCGGCGAAGGCGCGGATCTCCGGATCGGGGTTGGTCAGGCCGCCGTTGCGGAACAGCCTGTCGCCATGGAGGCTGCAGGTGACCATCTTCATCTTGAGCCCGGCCTTGTCCATCTTGTCCTTCAGGGCATGGAGGGTCTTATAGGTTTCGCTCGAGGGATCCTGATCGTCCATGGGATTCATGGGATCCCACGAAACGATGTCGTCGTCGTGGGTCGAGGTGAAATCGATCAGGCCCTTGCTCTTGGCCTCGCACAGAATGTCGCACGCCTCGAGGGCGGAAACTTCGTCCATCACGGGACCGCCGAAGGGGTCGCCGACCGTGCTCCGAACACACCAGAAGGGCATGGAAAGTTGTCTTTTCATAGTCTGTCTCCTTAAAGAAAGTTTATACGTACAAGGGCGCGAGGGCCCCGAGATACCTATTGTATTCCGCGTACGCGCGGTCGTAGGCCGCTACCGCCTGCGGATCGGGCGTAATGCAGTCCGCCTCGTCTATGGTGACGTGGGCGTCGGTCAGGTCGGCGATGGCGACCTTTTCTCCCTTGGCGGTCAGGAGGCACCAGAGGGCTTGGATCGCGCCGCCCATTGCCGCGGCTTCGTCGCTGGTGGGGCGTTTCACCGGCAGGTTCATGATATTGGCTGCCATTTTACGCCATATCGCGCTTTTTGCGCCGCCGCCGATCAGCCGTATCTCCCTGGCCCTGAACCCCAGCGCCTGGAAGGCCTCTAGGCCGATTCTCATGCCGAAAATGGCCGATTCCATGGCGGCGCGGGCTATGTTCTCGCGGGAGCAGTTCGCGGCCGTAAGCCCCGTAATGCTTGCCCGTCCGTTCGGCAGGTTCGGGGTTCGCTCGCCGTTGAAGAAGGGCAGGAACACCACGCCGTCCGCGCCGATCGGCGCCTTGTCGGCGCATTCGTCGAACTCTTTTACCCCAAGATTGAACAGGGCGCGGGTCTGTTCGGTCGCCACGGTGCAGTTCATGGTGCAAAGGAGCGGCAAATAGCCGCCTGTGGAAGAATTAAAGCCCGAAAGGCCCCTGATCGGGTCTGAAACGGGACTGTCGGAATAGCCATAGAGGGTTCCGGACGTACCGAGACTCATGGTGAGGAATCCGTCCCGGACGGTACCGGTGCCGATGGCTCCCATCATGTTGTCCCCGCCGCCGGAGGAAACGGGAATGCCTCCCGGAATGCCAAAACGGCGCTCCGCATCCCGGGAAACAGTCCCGACGGCGCTGTTCGACTCGATGAGATCGGGAAGGAGACCGATCAAGCCGGGGTCAATCAGGCCGCAGAGTTTTTTAGACCATTCACGGCGAATGCCGTTGAAGAGCGCGGTGCCCGAGGCGTCCCCGCACTCCATCTTGTACGCTCCCGTCAGGATAAAGTTCAGGTAATCGTGGGGGAGCATTATATATTTCAGTTTCGCGAACGCTTCGGGGTGGTGCCTTTTCAGCCAAAGGATCTTCGGGGCCGTGAAGCCGGGAAGCATGAGATTGCACACCTCGGAAATTACCGCGTCGTTGCCGCCCGCCGCCTCGGTCAAAATGGCGCACTCTTCAGCGGTGGACGTATCGTTCCAGAGCTTCACGTTGTACAGGGCCTTTCCGTCGGCGTCCAGGGGCACGAAACCGTGCTGGTGGCCGGAAATGCCGATTCCGCGGATGGTGGACTTCTGTTCGGCGCTGAACGCCGCGAAACACGCTTCAAGGGCGGCGTCGTACCATTCGGTCTTCTGCTCCCTGGTTCCGTCATTGCGCGCGATAATATCCACGGGCACCTGCGACCGCGCGATAATCTTCTTGTTTTCCCAATCGTAAAGAATGACCTTTACGCTCTGGGTTCCCATGTCTATTCCGGCTACGGTATTCATGCCGATCCTCCCTCTCATTCGTTTTTGAGTATAGGGCCCGCTCGTTTCGTTTGGTATGGCGCTAACTGATTTTATATATCTAAAATTGATATTTTCCGGCTTCAGCGGTATATTTATGAGGTGAAGATCGTCGATACCGTCCTTGTGTACCGCCTTTCCGGCGGCGACCAGACTTCCTGGCATGGCCGCTATCATGCCCATGGAGCCGCGGATTTTGAACTCCACTTTTTCCTCGAAGGCTCCGGCAGCTACCAGTGTAACCGCACCCGCTACCCCATATCAGGCGGCCGTCTCTTCCTCTCGGGCCCCCGGGAATTCCATTCCATCGCTCCCGAGCCCGGGGGAAGGCCCCTTTCCTGGTACGCGATCCTCTTTACGTTCAGCGATCAGCTTACCGTTCCGGTCAATCCGACGGCCGCGGCTTCGCTCAATGCCCAGGATGAATTTCTCAGGAAATCCCTGGAGCGGTGCCTTGCGGCCCGCGAAACCGTACTCTCGGTGGACCCCAACTTCCGGTTTCAGTTTGAGGATCTCCTGCAAATGGCCCGTTCCGCCGAGCCCTCCTTGCGGGAATCCGCGGCGCATCTTTTGCGAAGTTTCCTGTATCGATGGTTCGTCCGCGCCGCGACGCCCGCGGAAACCCCGTCCGGAAACCGGCATCACGTGGAAAAAGCGCTCGCTTATATGGAAAAATTCGTGCGGGAACGCGTTACGATCGAGGAGATCGCCAAAAAAATCGGCCTATCCGAAGAGCATTTTATCCGCCTTTTCAGGGATGAAGTGCGAATGACGCCGCATCAATACTTCACCCGACTGAAGGTGGAGGGCGCTTCCGCCCTTCTTATGTCTACCGATAAATCGGTGGGCGAAATATCAGACTGGTTCGGCTTTGAAAATCAGTTCCATTTTTCCCGCATTTTCCGGAAATGTACCGGTTTTTCCCCCCTGCAGTACCGAAAAACGTATATCCAAACCGTAGATTTCACTTGAATTGGTTTCTTTCGTCATCTATTTACGAACTCGTGCTATACTGTCGTCCGATCAAAATGAAGGAGAGGGAGTGATGGTTTTTTCTGATTCATTTGAAAGGACTCGTATGGCAGGAGCGTCGCGGACGGGTAAAGCGTTCCTTCTATTCGGGGCCCTGTGCGCCGGTATCGCGGTATTGGTTTCTTGCGGCGGCGGCCATGAGCGGGATACCCGGCTTTCGGTGGATAAGGAGGGACGAACGGTGGTAGAGCGGTACGGGAACCTCCAGGTGCGCGGTACCGACCTCTGCGCCTCGGACGGAACGCCGGTGCAGCTGCGGGGCATTAGTTCCCACGGCTTGCAGTATTACGGAAAATACGCGAACCGGGACGTGATCCAATGGCTCAGGGATGACTGGAACGCCCAACTTTGGCGCGCGGCGATGTACCTGGGCGAGGGGGGCTATCTTTCGAACCGGGTTATCCGCAATCGGGTAAACGACTCGGTAGAGGCCTGTATCGAGCTGGGCATGTACGTTATCGTTGACTGGCACGTGCTGAGCGATCATGATCCCTCCCTCCATACCGAGGAAGCCGTCGAGTTCTTTACCGACGCCGCCAGGCGGTGGGGGAACACGCCGAACGTGATCTACGAAATATGCAATGAGCCGAACGGCTCCCAGGTGACCTGGTCGGGGAATATCAAGCCCTACGCGGAAACGGTCATTGCGGCCATCCGCGCCATAGACCCCGATAACCTCATCTTGGTCGGAACGCCCACGTGGAGCCAAGACGTGGATATCGCCGCAGAAGACCCCCTCGAAATGGGACCGAACATTATGTATTCGCTCCATTTCTATGCGGGGAGTCACGGCAAGGAACTGCGGGCAAAGGCCGAAAAAGCGCTGGCCGCCGGTCTCCCCCTTTTCGTGACCGAATGGGGCACCACCCTCAATACCGGCGGCGGGGATATTTTCCCCAAAGAATCGGGAGAATGGCTCCGCTGGATGCAAAAACGCAATATATCCTGGGTGAATTGGTCCTTGAACAACAAGGGCGAGGCGTCGAGCCTCCTTAAATACAATGCCGATCGTGACGCCAAGGGAAGATGGCCTCTCTCCGATTTGTCTCCGTCCGGTATCTTTATCCGGAAGGTATTACGGAATGAGATGAAGTAATTCGGGTAAAATTTTGTGAATTTAACCGGTTAAGCTGCACATTTTCTATTTGACAGGAACTACGGGCAGGGTTTAATCTGATCAGCAGAGAAGGTAACCGGTTGCCGTAACAATTCTGCAACCGGTTGTCATACAAAGAGAGGAGAAAGGTATGAAAAAGGTACTGATCGTTCTCGCCGCAGCCGCCGTATTATTGAGCGGATGCGCGAAGAAGGAAGCGGCAGCCCCCAAAGAGGCTTCCGGCAAGCTGGTCGTCTGGTCATTCACCGACGAACTGAAAGACATGTGCGACAATTACTATGGTCCGACCCATCCTGGCGTCCAGATCGAGTATTCCATGACCCCCACGGACCAGTTCCCCAACAAGCTTGACCCGGTTCTCGCTTCCGGACAGGGCGCTCCCGACGTTTTCGCGCTTGAAGCCGCCTTCGTACGCAAGTACGTCGAATCCGGCCTGCTCCTTGACATCAGCGACATCGCCGCTGAAGTGAAGGACAAAGAGCTCGCTTATCCGATCGAAATCGGTTCCTACAACGGAAAGGTCTACGGTATGTCTTGGCAGGCCACTCCCGGCGCCATGTTCTATCGCCGCAGCCTCGCGAAGAAATACCTCGGCACCGACGATCCCGCCGAAGTCCAGAAGTATATGTCCAGCCTCGACAAGTTCATGGAAACCGCCGCTCTCCTCAAGGAGAAGTCCGGTGGCAAGTGCACCGTCGTTTCCTCCACCGGCGACATGCTGATGCCTTACAAGGGCGCTCGCAAGGATCCCTGGGTTGTTGACGGCAAGCTCGTGATCGATCCCGCCATGATCTCTTACATGGACATGTCCAAGACCCTCCGCGACAAGGGCTACGAAGCCCGTGCCGAGCAGTGGGCCGAAGGCTGGTTCGCCGGTATGAAGGGAACCCTCAAGGACGAAGCCGGAAAAAACGTCGAAGTCTTCTCCTACCTCCTCCCGACCTGGGGTCTCCACTACGTCCTGAAGACCAACGCCCCCGACACCACTGGCGATTGGGCCATGATCCCCGGACCTGCCGCTTATCAGTGGGGTGGTACCTGGATCGGCGCCTACAAGGGAACCAAGAACGTTACCGCTGCCAAGGACTTCATCAAGTACCTGACCTCCGACGACGGCTTCCTCGAGAAGTGGGCGAAGGATAAGGGCGACTTCGTGTCCAACATGAACGTGGTCAACAAGATTAAGGATTCCTTCTCCGAGCCCTTCCTCGGCGGACAGAACCACTATGCCGCCTTCGCCGAAATGGCCAAGAGCGTCAACGGTAAGCTCATCCAGGGTACCGACCAGGCTATCGAAGCCCTGTTCAACGAAGCGGTCATCGCTTACAAGAACGGTGAGAAGACCCGCGACAAGGCGATTGAAGACTTCAAGAGCCAGGTCAACGCACAGCTCGGTCTCTAATCTCCTTAGGCGAGATGTATCTTAGGTAAAAAAAAGGTGCGGAAACGGTGTTTACCGATCCGCACCTTTTTTTGTAATGAAACGACTTTGAGAGAGGGGAAACCGATGAGTCGCAAAATAATCAGCAGCGAGGCGCAGACCAACCGGTGGGGATATTTCTTTATCCTGCCGTTCATTTTGGCCTTCCTTGTTTTTAATCTGTATCCAACAATTTATACGTTCACGCTTTCTTTTACCGATTTGAAGGGTTTGAAGAATACGTTCAATTTTGTGGGACTGAAGAATTTTAATAAGCTTATCCATGACCAGTATTTTTGGGGTGCGGTAGGGAATACCTTTATCATTTGGGGCTGGAACTTCGTTCCCCAGCTCGGTATAGCGCTCCTTCTATCCATTTGGCTAAGCGATTTCCGATTGAAACTGAGCGGTAAGGCCTTTTTCCGGGCTATTATTTATATGCCGAACTTACTGACCGCGGCATCCGTCGCCATGCTCTTCCGGAGCCTTTTCGGTTATCCCTTGGGGCCGGTCAACTGGTTTCTCACCGAGGTGCTGGGGCAATATTCCACGGTCATCCGCGACGGGGTGGCGATTCAGGAAGCGTTCAACTTTTTCCGAGACGTTACCATGTCTCGGGGTATCGTAGCCTTTATCCAATGGTGGATGTGGTACGGCCATACCGTTATCATGCTGATGGCCGGTATTACGAGTATTTCAAGTTCGCTCTATGAATCCGCGGTAGTCGACGGCGCGAATAGCCGCCAGACCACCTGGTACATAACGCTCCCCATGCTTCGGCCGATGATGCTCTATATTTTGGTCACCAACATGATCGGCGGTATGCAGATGCTGGAAATCCCCTTCCTGTTGACCGATATGCGCGGCGCTCCGGACTTTAAGATTCGGACGACCAACGTGTATTTGTACAACATGGCTTTCCAGGGGGTTAACGATTACGCATACGCGGCGGCCATCTCCATCGGCGTGTTCTTGATCACCATTATTCTGGCCCTCGTTATTTACTTCTTCCTGCAGGATCGCAGCGAACCCAAGAAGGCCCGGTAAGGAGAACTATGATGCAAAACTATAAAAGCTCTTATGCCGTAAAGAAATTTTTCATCTACGTAATCATGATAATTCTTGGCTTACTCGCCGTTGTACCCATCTGGCTGCTTTTGGTGAACGCGACCCGCTCTACGGAGCAGATCAACTCGGGTATTTCCCTTTTACCAAGCACCAACATGGCGTATAACTGGCATGCGCTTACGAGCCGAGGCTTCCAGATTCAGCAAGGCTTTTGGAATAGCCTGATTATCGCGGTCTCCGCCACCCTCATAAACGTGTATTTCTCCGCAATGACGGCATATGGGCTCCATGTATACAAATTCAAGGGAAGGAGCTTCATGTGGGGACTTATCCTCCTGGTCATGATGCTTCCCGCTTCGCTGTCATTTATCGGATTCTATAAGTTTATGGCGATGTTGCATTTGCTGGACAACTACATACCGCTCATCCTTCCGGCCATGGCCGGCGCGGCGACGGTACTGTTCATAAGGCAATATCTGGCTTCGGTGCTTTCCATGGACTTGGTGGACGCCTCGAGAATAGACGGCGCGAACGAGTTTTTTACCTTCAACATGATTATATTGCCGATCATGAGCCCCGCGCTCGCGGCTCAGGCGATTTTCGCGTTCGTCGGTTCTTGGAACAACTTCTTCACGCCCTTCGTGCTCATTTCCAGCACGAAGAAATATACCCTGCCCATGCTCGTGCAAATGCTTCGCGGGGATATCTATCGCACCGAGTACGGCGGAATCTATCTCGGTATTGCCGTATCCATCGTACCGATTATTATCTTCTATTCTTTCATGTCCCGGTTCATCATTTCCGGAATAACCATGGGCGGCGTGAAAGAGTAATTCTTGGAGAGTATACCTATGTTCAAGGCAGTGAATCCCGTATTGACGGGATTCCACGCCGATCCCTCCATCCTTCGGGTGGGAGATTGGTATTACATCGCGAATTCCACCTTTGAGTGGTATCCCGGCGTGGAAATTCATCGGTCAAAAGACTTGGTTACTTGGGAAAGCGTTCCTGCTCCCTTGTCCGAGTCGCGCCTTCTCGATATGGATGGCGCCCAGGCTTCCTGCGGTATTTGGGCTCCCTGCCTTTCGTGGGCAGACGGCCAATTTTGGCTCATCTATACCAACGTCCGCAGTTGGAATTCGGGACCCTGGAAAGATTCGCCTAATTATCTTACCACCGCGCCTTCCATCGAAGGACCCTGGTCAAATCCGGTGTATTTAAATTCCTCGGGTTTCGACCCATCCCTGTTTCATGACGATGACGGAAAGAAATGGCTCGTCAATATGGAATGGGATTATCGTAAGACGGGAAGCGATCAATTTTCCGGCATTCTGTTGCAGGAATATAGCCCTAAGGAAAAACGACTGATTGGTTCTATTCGGAAAATATTCCCCGGTTCCGAGATCGCCATGGTCGAAGGTCCTCACCTGTACAAACGAAACGGGTGGTACTATATTCTTGCCGCCGAGGGCGGTACGACCCTGGAACATGCCGCGACCGTTGGTCGGTCCCGCACTATCGATGGTCCTTACGAACTCCATCCGTATAACCCCCTGATATCGTCGTACGGCCACCCGGATATCGCTATTCAGAAAGCCGGACATGCCAGCTGGTGCGATACGCCGGACGGGCGAACCTATCTCGCCTTCCTCTGCGGACGGCCGCTACCGGGTACCGATCGGTGTCCCCTGGGACGTGAAACGGCTATAGTGGAGTTGGTATGGAAGGACGACTGGCCTTTCGTAAGGCCCCCGGAAGGCAAGAAGGTACTCGAGGGCGGCCGGGTTTGGAATTGGCCGACCGATACCTTTGAGCCGCCGATTCTGACCGAGCAAGCCAAGAAAACCGCTCATGCTGACGGAACCCTCGTCGTGCCGAACCGTTCCATGACCTATCGGTTCGATACCGACAAGATTCACGGAGATTTCAAGAACCTTCGTATTCAGCGGGATCTTGCGCGGTATTCGCTTTCGGCGCGCCCCGGGTATCTCCGATTGGTCGGCAGTCAATCCCCGGTGTCCAAATACGGTCAGACGCTTTTGGCTCGCAGGCAAACCGACTTCGATTTTGAAGCCGAAACGAAACTGGAAATGTCGCCCGTTTCCTTCCAGCATCTCGCGGGGCTTACCTGGCGGTATGACGAGGAAAACCAATATCTCTTGGCCGTTTCCCGAAACGACGGGGAAAAGCGGCGGACGCTGAACGTAATAACCATGATCGATCAGGCTTTTGCCCGGACGAACGATATTTATCTTCCGGAAGAGGGGCCCGTTTGGCTTGGGGTTACGGTAAAAGACGGCAGGGGACAGTTCCGCTATTCGCTGGACGGCATTAACTGGATAGTGGTCCGTCCCGTTTTGGACGCGTCAGTCCTGTCCGACGAATTCGGCGGTCTCGGGTTTACCGGAGCCTTTGTCGGCATGTTCTGCGTTGATACGCAATCCCTTTCCGCGAGCGCTGATTTCGAATATTTCTCTTATAAGGTGTAATGTATCATGGTTACGATTTACGACATTGCCAAGCGCACGGGTTTTTCACCGCCCACGATTTCGCGGGCCCTGAACGGTACCGGCGGCTTGAGCGTGGCGACTCGTAACCTGATACTGAAAACCGCGGAGGAAATGGGATATACCCCGAATATGACCGCCCGGGCGCTCACGACGAACCGCTCGAACCTTATAGGGGTTATTTACGAGGATTTTTACATGCTGAAGGGGTTTAAACACCCCCTCTTCAGCGATATTTTGAACAGTTTCAGAAAAGTGGTCGAGAACGCGGGATACGATCTTTTGTTTCTATCCCGCACCCTCGGTCCCCGCCAAATGTCCTACGTGGAGCATTGCGATTATCGCAATATCGACGGGGTTCTCATAATGAATCCCGTACCGGGCGACGAGGAAGTGATCCGCCTGGCGCAGAGCAATCGCCCGTGCGTTTCGGCCAACGAGCCCATAGCGGGCATTAGTACCATCGTGACGGAAAACGTAAAGGGCGCCTATGAGGCGGTGCAATATCTGATTAACCTGGGGCATCGCGATATCGTGTACATTTCCGGCCCGCGCCGTCTTACCGCACCCGCGGCTGACGAGCGGTGGAAAGGGTATAAGGATTGCCTACTTTCCAACGGGATAGAGTACTCCGATTCCATGGTGGAAGAATCGCAGTTTTGGCACGGCGAGGCCGGGTACGAGGCGATGCGGCGCCTCATTAAGCGGGGCGTGAAATTCACCGCGGTGTTTGCCTCGAACGATACCCTCGCGTGCGGCGTAAAGCTTGCCCTGGAAGACGCGGGCCGCTCCATTCCCGACGACGTGTCCATCATCGGCTTTGACGGCGACGAGGTTGGCCAGTACATCACGCCGAGACTGACCACCATGTGGCAGAACACCGAAGAAATCGGCACTATCGCCGCCCGTATGCTCCTGAAAAAAATGGGCGGGGAAGAACTCCCGCCCATCGTCAATATTCCCGCTCAGCTCCTGATTCGGGATTCTTGCAGAAAAATAGACTAGCAGTCTAACCGCGCGCCGATGGTTCGACACGCGGCGGCCGCGCTCCTCCGTTCAATACGCCGCCTTAGAGGCTTCCGCGGCGGTCTTTCCCGTTGAGCCGGTGACCAGGGCCTCGCTCGCGGTATAATTCGTGCCCAAGCGGTGGGCCCCCATTTCCACGTATCGCAGGGCTTGTTCCCTCGTTCTGATTCCCCCCGAGGGCTTTACCTTGATTCTTCCTTTAGCCGCGTCGAGCATTACCTTGACAGCCTCTTCCGTGGCCCCCCCGGTAGAAAATCCCGTGGAGGTCTTCACGAAATCGGCGCCGGCAGCCACGCAAAGCTCGGTGGTTTTGGCGATTTCCTCGGCCGTAAGGTGGCAGGTTTCGAAGATAACCTTAAGCGGCACCTTCGCGCCTCCCGCCCCACCGGTCTTGCATACGTCCGCGACGGCGCGGATATCGGCTTCCACGTAGTCCCATCTGCCCGAGCGTATCATGCCGTAATTGGCTACCATGTCTATCTCGTCTACCCCGAGACGGCAGTATTCCTTCGCCTCGAGGGCCTTGACCGCGGTGGTGGTACAGCCGTGGGGAAAGGCGAGAACGCAACTTACGCCGGTTTCCGTGCCAGCGCACATTGATTTGGCTAACTCGATGTCGCAAGGCCTTACGCACACTGTTTTAGTCTTCCACTTAATGCTTTCTTCGATCGCCGCGACGGCCTCGTCCCGCGTAAGTTCGGGTTTGAGAATGGCGGCGTCCAGGTATCTGTTAATGGGTTCCATGAGCCAAAGTATAGCATATTTTTTTTACGTTGCCCGAGCGACGGGGTTTATGGTATAGTGAGCCATGATGTACCATGATACCCGCGATGCGTCGAAGCGGGTTTCGTTCCGCACCGCGGTCATGCAGGGAATGGATCCCGCGACCGGCGGCCTTTACATGCCGGACGAAATCCCGAGCCTGCCGAAGTCGTTTCTGTCCAGGAACCTGGTTCCGTCCTTCCGCGACATTGCCTTCGAGACCGCGAAGCCCTTCGTGGGCGGCGAAATACCCGAAGACGAACTCATGGCGATCATAGCCGACGCCTACCCGTTTACCGCGCCTATCGCCCCCATCGACCCGACCACGTACGTGCTTGAGCTGTTCCATGGGCCGACCTGCGCCTTTAAGGACTTCGGCGCCCGATTCATGGCGCGAACCATGTCTTTTTTCAACCGCGACGAGAGCGATTCGCTGCATATTCTGGTCGCCACGTCGGGCGATACCGGAAGCGCCGTGGGCAGCGCGTTCCACGGGGTTCCGGGGATCGACGTGACCATATTGTATCCCCGGGGAAAGATATCTCCCCTTCAGGAAAAACAGCTTTCGACCTTTGACGGCAACGTGCGCGCCTTGTCGGTGGAAGGGACCTTCGACGATTGCCAACGCCTCGTGAAAACCGCTTTCACCGACGAGGTTTTACGGGGGCGCCTCCGTCTTTCATCCGCGAACTCGATCAATATTTCCCGGCTTTTGCCGCAATCCTTCTATTATACGTACGGGGCGCTGTTGATTAGGGACCGGGGACGATACGACAACGATATCGATTCTCCCTCGCTTATCGTGACCGTTCCCTCGGGTAACTTCGGAAACCTAACCTCCGGCTTGATCGCGCGCAAGATGGGCGCGCCGATTCGGGGCTTTATCGCGGCGACCAATTCAAACCGGACGGTCCCTGACTGGCTGTCGGGCGGCGGTTACCGCGCGCGACCTTCCGTTTCCACCCTTTCCAACGCCATGGACGTGGGCGCCCCGAGCAACTGGGAGCGCATGAACGCCCTGTATTCCCTGGACGAGGCGCGGCGCCGTATCGCCGGTTATTGGCTTGACGACGCCGGCACCATGGACGCTATCCGCCAGTGCAACGACCGAACGGGATACATTATCGATCCTCACGGCGCCGTCGCGTGGCGCGCCTGGGACGATATTCGCTCCGGCGCCATGGCCGCCCTGCTTGAGGGAAAGGTCGTGCCCGCGCTCAGTTCCGGCCTGGTCGGTACGGCCGCCACGGCCCCTGAATGGGCGCGGGACTGCGCCGAAAAAAAATGCGTGGGCCTCATCCTCGAAACCGCGCATCCGGCGAAGTTCGGCGAGACCGTTCGGGAGGCTATCGGCAGGGAACCCTCGATCCCCGAGCGGTTGGAGCGGGTACTGAACCTGAGCGACCGTTCCCAGCCCATGGCCAACGATTACGCGCAATTCAGGGATTGGCTTTTGGCGAACTTGGGCTAATTAATGAGGAATGTCATGTAAGAGGCTGCTTGCGGCTAACGAAAAGAACCGTCACGGAAACCGTGGCGGTTCTTTTTTTGCCTCGTGAGAGTAAAGTCGGCAAGATTCGGAAGTACGCGGCAAGGGAAATCGGATAGATCTTACTTATTGCCTATCGTACTTTTGGACCTCGTCGCGTACGTGTTCCAACCTAATGCCGGCTTGCTCGAACATGGAGATGGTGTCCGCGGAATCGTGATAGCGCCGTTCGGCGACGACCCGCGTAATGCCGCAGTTGATGATGAGCATCGCGCAGGTTCGGCACGGCGTCATGCTGCAGTAAAGGGTAGCGCCGTCGAGGGCCACCCCGCGCCTGGCCGCCTGGCAAATCGCGTTCTGCTCGGCATGGACCGTCCTGGTGCAATGCTGTGTGACGCTGCCGTCTTCGTGGGTGATTTTCTTAAACCAATGGCCGACCTCGTCGCAATGGGGTAGTCCCTTGGGGGAGCCCACGTAGCCGGTAACGAGAATTTGGTGGTCCCGGGCGATGACGCAGCCGGAGCGGCCGCGGTCGCAGGTGGCCCGTTTGGCTATGGCGTGGCATACCTCCATGAAGTACTCGTCCCAACTGGGGCGCTGATAGGCGCTTTGCTCTTCCATGGCGTGCTCTCCTCGTCGTTTACTGCGCGTTTACAGACATGGTATCACGGAAGGGCGTTTCCGCGCAAACGCCGCGATCCTGTTTGACATTTCCCCCCGATTTGGTGATATTAAAAATATGCCTGAACAAACCATTGTACCGATTGAGCAGCTGCTCCCGAACAAGCTATTTCTTATCCCCCTTATGGGTCGGCCGATTTTTCCCGGTATCTTCACGCCGGTTATGATCAACAATCCGGACGACGTTAAGGTCGTTGAGGAATCGTATTCCGGCGACGGATTCGTCGGGATTTGCATGGTGCGCGAAGACGTGGATTCCCCGGGCGTAACCGACTTAAGCCAGGTCGGAACGGTCGCCCGGATTATCAAGAAGATCAACCTTCCCGACGGCGGCGTGAATATCTTTATTTCCACCCTGAAGCGTTTCCGCGTGCGCAAGGTCGTGAGCGAGCGCGCTCCCATGATCGCCATCGTGGATTATCTCGAAGACGAGGATTCCGACACGTTCGAGGTGAAGGCCCTTACCCGGGCGCTTATCGGCGAGATGAAGGAGATCTCCGAGAATAACCCCCTTTTCTCCGAGGAAATGCGGCTGAACATGGTCAATATCGACCACCCCGGCAAGATCGCCGATTTCATAGCGAGTATCCTCAATATCGACAAGGACGACCAGCAGCGCATTCTCGAGATACAAAACGTGCGGCAGCGCATGGAGCAGGTACTCGTGTTCATCAAGAAGGAACAGGAACTCCTGCGGGTTCAGAAGAAGATCCAAAGCGAGATTAACAACCGCATAGAGAAAAACCAGCGGGAATACTTCCTCCGCGAGGAATTAAAGACCATTAAGGAAGAGCTCGGCATGACCACCGACGCCAAGAGCTCCGAATACCAGAAATTTAAGGAAAAGATCGAGGCCCTGAAGTTCGAGGGCGAGATTAAGGAAGCGGTGGAAAGCGAGCTCGAGAAGTTCGCGCTGATGGATTCCAATTCCGGCGAGTACATCGTGACGCGTAATTACCTTGAATCCATCGTGAGCCTTCCTTGGGAAGCCCCGGCGCGGGAATCGTACGACCTGAACGAGGCGAAAGACGTCTTGGACGGGGACCATTACGGCCTGACCGACGTAAAGAAGCGCATCATAGAATACCTCGCGGTCAGGAAGCTGAAGGACGATACCAAGGGCTCGATTATCCTGCTCGTCGGGCCGCCCGGCGTGGGCAAGACGAGCGTCGGCCGATCGATCGCCCGGGCCATGGGCAAGCCTTTCTTCCGCTTTTCCGTGGGCGGCATGCGCGACGAGGCCGAGATTAAGGGCCACCGGCGCACCTACATCGGAGCGATGCCCGGAAAGATCATTCAGGGACTCAAGATCGTCAAGAGCAAGGCCCCGGTTTTCATGATCGACGAGGTGGATAAGATGGGCATGAGCTATCAGGGCGACCCGTCGAGCGCCCTTTTGGAGGTGCTGGATCCGGAGCAGAACGTGGCGTTCCGCGACCATTATCTCGACCTGCCCTTCGATCTCTCGAACATCCTTTTCATCCTCACGGCCAATACCCTCGACTCGATTCCCGGCCCGCTGATGGATCGCGCAGAGGTGATTCAGCTTTCGGGCTATATCGACACCGAGAAGCTCGAAATCGCGAAGAAGTACCTGGTGCCCCGCAGCCTCGAGAAAAACGGTCTCGGCAAGGGCCAAGTCAAGTATTCGAACCAGTCGCTGCTCTTTATCGCCAATTCGTACGCCCGCGAGGCGGGAGTGCGGAATTTCGAGAAGAACCTGGATAAGATTCACCGAAAGATCGCGACCGAGATCGTCTTCGGACAGAAAAAGAAGGGCGAGAAGGTGTCTCCCGAGCCGGCGATGATAGAAAAGATGCTCGGGAAACCCATATTCCGCGAGGACGAGGGCAAGAAGGCCGATCGGCCGGGCACGGCGGTGGGCCTCGCCTGGACGAGCATGGGCGGCGATACCCTGATTATCGAGGCCATCTCCAATCCCGGGAAGGAAGGGTTTAGCCTCACCGGGCAAATGGGCGACGTGATGAAGGAATCCGCTTCCATCGCCTGGTCTTGGGTTAAGCACTACGTGACGGAAAAGGAAATCGTCGCGAAGGACTGGTACGAGTCACGGCTCGTGCATCTCCATATTCCCGAGGGGGCAACGCCCAAGGACGGGCCTTCCGCCGGCATTACCATGGCGACCACGCTTTTGTCGCTCATCCAGGGCAGGACAATCAAGCCCAATCTGGCCATGACCGGGGAGCTTTCCCTGACGGGTCAGGTATTGCCCATCGGCGGGCTTAAGGAAAAGACCGTGGCCGCCCGCAGGAACGGGATTAGGGAGATTATCATACCGCAGGCGAATCAGCGCGACCTGGACGAGATTCCGGAACACGTGCGAAACGGCATAAAATTCCACCCCGTAAGCAGGATGGAAGAGGTAATCGAGCTTGCCTTCCCGCCGGCAAAGGGTAAAAGGCCGTCGCTGTCCGAGATAATCGGAACGGTGGAAAAGAAAGCCGCCGAGAAGCTCGGCGTAACCGAGAAGAAAGCCTCGCGCGGGCGCCCGCCAAAGGGCGAGAGCCCCGCCGTAGAGTCGGTTTCCGAAGAGCCGAAAAAGCGGCGCGGCCGGCCGCCCCGGGACGCCGCGGGCGCCGGCGCAAAGAAAGAAGGCTCTGCCGATACTTCGCGGGGAGCGGATAAGGCGAAGAAAACCAAAAAGCAAAAAGCCTAACGGTACGGCAGAAGGATACGCCGCCCGGATTCCGTCAGCGGACCGGGCGGCTATTTTTTTTCCGCTTCCGCCTGTCTTCACTCGTTATCGCCGAGCACGCGGAAACGGCGGGTAACGCTCCTGCCCCTTGAATCGGTGACCGTGAGAAGGTGATCGCCGGGTTTTGGCCTGACCGCCATTTCATGGTATTCCCTGGTATCGCCCAGGTATTCTCCGTCGAGATCCCAATATAAAACGGCTTCCCGTTCGCGGCTGACCGCCTGTAGGATCAATGCGCCCGGGCTACCGTCCAATTCCACGGGTACGTACGCGTTGGTGCCTGCCTCGGGAAAGGCTATCGAAAGGTCCGATTCAACGGAACCGCCTTTGTGTCCCGGGATCCAGGGGGGGAGGGCGCGGTAGTTCACCGCGTGACGGACGTACCACCATTCGAGGACGGGCGGTAAAACGAATCTGTTCCGTATGAGGGGAAGGGTCCCCGGCCCGATGGACGCGAGATCTTCAGCGGTGGCCCGCCATGCTCCGTCCGGGCTGAAGGATACCGGTTGGCACCACGGGCAAGGATGGCCGGAAGTCGCGCGCAAGGGTTTCAAGCCCGTCTCCGTTTCATCGCAGTTGGGGCCGGCGAGATACCCGGAACGGGAGCAGACGCGAACCCGCTCCAACGCGGCTTCGGGCTCCCCGGGCCATGCCGACTGGGGTAACAGCGAGAAGATGTCGAAAAGCGCCGGCGCCGCCGTGGTCGCGCTCTTGAGCTCCGGTCGCCCCTCGCCGGTGGCGTTACCCACCCACACGGCGACGGTATACGAAGGCGTGGTGCCGATGGCCCAGGCGTCCCGGTTGCCGTAACTCGTTCCGGTTTTCCAGGCGATATTCCGTCCCGAGGCCCAGGATTCCCAAAGCGCTTCCTCCTCGGGACGGGTTCCGGCGACCAAGGCTTTAAGCGTGAGATACGCCGCCCCGCGCGAGAGGGGCGACTCGGGAAGCCGCTCTTCGTTTTTCGCGCCTGCGCCCTGCCGGTAGCCGACGGCCCGGTTCATCAATGAAGCGTAGGCGCGCGCCGCTTCCTCCATGGTACATTCGCCGCCGCCCAAAATGAGGGGGAGCCCGTATTCGTCCGCGGGGCGGGTGAAGGTGGTGAAGCCGGAACGCCGCAACACGTCCAAAAAGGGCGCTATGCCAAATTCCCGCAGTTCCCGCACCGCGGGCACGTTAAGCGAGCGGGAGAGCGCCTGATCGGCCCGCACGACCCCCTGATATACCGGAACGTTATTTTCGGGTTTGTAGCTCCCGATTCTGGTTGGTATGTCCACCACGAGCTGTCGGGGCAAAAGAAGGCCCGCGTCCAGCATGGCCCCGTAGAGAAAGGGCTTGAGAAGGCTGCCGGAGCTTCGTTTGGCGCGGGCCATATCCACGGCCGAGTCCCCGCGGTTCTCGCGGTCCATCCCCGTGTTTCCCGCGTAGGCGAGTATTGCGCCCGTCTTCGTCTCAATAACCAACGCCGCCGCGTTCTTGATGCCGCTCGCGGCGAGCCGGGCCGAGCGGCGTTCGAGAATTTCGGTTACCCTGACTTGGAGCGTCCGGTCGATGTCCGTGTCAACGGGGCCGCCCCGGTCACGATTGCGGTCGAGGTAATGGGGCGCGAGGCGGGGGAGGGGCCAGGGCTTGTCCGGGAGCGGTTCGGCGAGGGCCAATCGGTATTCGTCGGAATCGATGGCCCCGAGGCCGAGCAGACGGCCAAGCAATCGGTCTCTCTTTTCGCCGAGCCTGTCCCGGTTCGCGCCGGGATGCACGAGGGCCGGTTGATTCGGGAGTACCGCCAGGGTCGCCGCCTCGGCCCAGGTTAAAGAATCGGGCGAGCGGTTGAAATACCGCCAGGAGGCGGCCTCGAGCCCGACCACGTTTCCCCCGAAGGGAGCGTTACCCGCGTACAGTTCGAGGATATCGCGCTTGGTGTACCGGGTTTCCAGCGCCACGGCCAGGACGGCTTCCCGGGCCTTCTCGCCGAAGGTTCTCGCGGGGTTCCCTGAGAGCAGGCGCACGGTTTGCATGGTGAGGGTGGACCCCCCCGAAACGACGCGGCGGGACGCTATATCCTGCGCCGCGGCCCGCGCGAGAGAAAGGGGATCGATGCCCGGGTGAAGGTAAAACCTCTTGTCCTCGTACGCCGTAATGGCGACCGCGAAGCGCTCGGGAACGGCCCGGCCGGGCGGAAACCTCCATTGCCCGTCGGCCGCCACCGCCGCGCCGAGAAGGTTTCCCTCACGGTCGCGGATCGCCTGGGAAAGCGGCGCCTGCCCCCGCGGCGTCGCGAGCGTAAAGAGACAGAAGAGGAAGGTGCCCGCTCCGGCGCAAACCAGCGCGGCACCTACGGGAAAGCGGCGCGTCAACGAGCGGAGCCCGCCACGAACGCGCCGGGCACCACGCCCTGGATCGAGGCGTCGTACATCGCCTCGGCGCGGACCGCGGGAACGTAATAATCCCCCGAGTACGCCTGGGTAGCGTGGAAGGTAAACGTTTTGGATTCGTTCTTCTCCAGGGAGAAATAGGTCGAAACGCGCGTATCGCGAATGTCCCGCCAATCGTACGCCGAGTCTCCCAGCGCGGTCTCGGCGTCCCCGTCGCCCGTATCCCCGACCCTGGCGTTGCCGAATTCCCATGCGGTGGGAACCGGCAGGTCAAGGGCCAGGTTCTCGATCTTTTCGCCGCGGTAATTTCGTACCGTGACGCGGACCGTGAAGGAATCGCCGAAGCGGATCGCGGATACGGGTATAGCCGCTCCCGTCGGGTCCAAATAGGCGACGGTAAGCCCGATCCCGTCGGAGACTTCCGTTTCCTGGCCGGGGGGGAGCATGCCACGGGTGGTTACGCGGCCGTACAATGCCTTTTTCCCGGTATTCTTTACCGCTATGGTTTGCGTAGGGGACTCGAAGGCCTCGAGGTTGACCACGGCGGCTTGCTTGCCGACCGTGCCCTCCTGGGTTCCCCGGTCCCAATCGACGCTCCAGGAGGTTTCCTGGGAATCGTTCTTGGCGTACCACGGCGCGAGCGCCATGACCATCCAGGACGTTTCCTGGGTGGAGTACCAGTGTCCGTCGGCGAAGCTCCGCGCGACCTTGGGCACGAGGTCCGCGGCGCGGCCGGCGTCACCCAAATCGGCCAAGCAGCGCAGGGCTATGGCCGCGTCACGAAGGTCCGAGCCCCAGGTGTCGCCGGTATCGCGATAGGAACCGGGCCATGTGGCAAGTCCCCCGGCGATACCCGAGGCCGTTTGGCGGTGTCCCGCGAGGCCGTAGGCGGCGGCGAGCTGCCAAAGGGCCGCGTCGCCGACGCCGCTGAGGCTCGCGAGCCTATTCATGGCGCCGATATCGGGATAGCCCGCCAGGGCGAGGGTATACAGGCGGTAAGCCTGGTTGTGGTAACGGTATTTATCTCCGGCCGGTTGCCAGTCCCGGGCGAGGGTTTGCTGCCGCTCGAGCCACGGTTTGAAAAGATCGTCGCTGACCTCGTAGCCGGCGCGACGGGCCTCGACCATGAAATGCCCCGCGTAGGAGGTTCCCCACTCGCTTTCCTCGGTTTGTCCCGGCCAATAGGCGAAACCGCCCCCGACGGTCTGATAGGAAGGATACCGATCCAAAACGGACCTCACGTTCTCCTTAACCCGCTCCGTTTCGGTCGGTGAGAGGGCAATCATCGAGGGGGCATAGAGCTGCGGGAAACCGCCCGAGGTAATCTGCTCGATGCACCCGTGCGGATAGCCCAGTAAATAGCGGAGCCGGGTATCCAAATCCAGGACCGGAAGGGTTGAGAGCTCCGCCGTTATGGTCTTGCTTCCCTTCTCGCCCGGGCTCGGCACGTAATTGCGCCACGTATTCCCCGGCGCGACCGTGAAGTCCCTCGTCGTCGCGATGGGACTGCCCCGTGACATGATTTCTATGTCCGTCGGATCGTCGGATACCGCGATGGCCGTCGTGGCCGCCTTGGCCGCGAAGCGGGCGACGCCGGCCTTCGCGGTTTTCACCGTAAAGCTGACGGTGGCGTCGGAGAGGGCGGGGACCGTGACCGTTTGGCTCCATGTACCGTCGATCGCCCCGGTCGAGGAGAGGCTTACCGTTACCGGCAGCGATCGGTCCGCGCCGTTGAAGGTCGTGACCGGTATGTCGATCGATTCGTTGACTCCCAGGGTTCTCGGCAGGGTCTTGAGCACCATGAGCTCGCTCTTGACCTTGACCTGCCTTTCGGCGACTCCGTACGCTCCGTCCCTGCCGGCGACGACCATGACGCGAACCGCGCCGACGTAATTCGGCATGTCGAATTTCGTCGCGTTTTTCTTTCCCGGCTCGAGCCTATAGGGACCGAAGAATTGCACGACGGGCTTGAACCGCTCCGTTTTCTTGTTGTTTCCGCCGAGGATTTCCTCGGAACCGCCGATGGAGAGCAGGGTCTCGAGCTTTCCGCCGAAGGCGCTCATGACGTACCGGTATATGTCCCAGCTTAAAAGGCGGGAAGCCTCTTTTTTGTAGAATTCGTTTCTCGGGTTCGGGGCGGAATAGCGCGTCAAGCCGAGGAGCCCTTCGTCTACCACGGCTACCGTATAGGTCATGGCGCGGCCGGAGGCCTCGCTTACCGTGAACGCCGCCCTTTTCCCCGGTTCCCAGGCCGCGGGCGCGTCTATGGCCGGCGAAAGCTTGGTGGCCGAATCGTCGACCATGACGGGGATTACGCCGTAGAGCCTGATCGGGAGGCTATTCGCCGTTTGGAGGTGGGGCTGCAGTAAGGTGACGTGCACGTAGGCGTTCGGCGCCATGCCCGAGCCGATGGGGAGCTTCCAGGTCGTGGTTCCCTTTTTCGTTTCGACCCAGGCTTGATCAAGGACGGCGCCGTTCTTTTCCACGGTCACCAGGGCGCGGCCCCCCGCGGAGGATTCGAAGGAAATCACCGCGGTGTCGCCCACCGAGTAGCCCTCCTTATCGGCAGCGAGCGGAAGCATCGCGGCGCTGCCCGTGCCCCCTTCCTGCCCGCGTCCGGCCCAGCCCGGCCAATCGACGTACACGACCTTCGCGGCGCTGTGCCCGCCCGAGTAGCCTCCGGCGGAAGAATCCGTCGCGACCACGAGGTATCGGCCCCAATCGGGGTACTTCACCTCGAACTCCCAGCTTCCCCGCCCGTTTTTCACCGTAGCGGTCCCGCTCGCGACCCTCTGGGCGGACCGGCCCGACACGTAGGTCGCGTCGGTTAGGGCGTCCTTTTCCCACCACCATTTCCATTCCAGCTTATACACCGTGAGGGCGACTTCCGCCGTGCCCCGGACGGGCGTGCCGTCGGGTCCGAGCAGGGCAAGGTCTACCCGATGCTTGGTATCCGTCAGGAGCATGCCGCGGGCGGCGTCGCCTTTGGGCAGCTTCAGGCCGACGTACCGGTCGTACGGCGAGTAATCGTAGTTTGCCTGCTCGATCGAGAAAAGGCCCGAGGGCTCGAATACGCGCGTGATCAACCGGGCCTTGAGCTTGCCCGGAAGGGTATCACCGGCGTAAAGGTCAAGATCGAACCGCGCGGCGGAATCCTGGCCGAGGTTTCCGGACCACACGGTTTCCTGCTCCGATTCCACCGAACGCTCGGGATTCGTGAAAACGTAATCGGCGAAACCGTCGTAGGTCGTGGAACCGGGCAGGAAGATCGCCGAAACGTCGGCTTTCAGCCCGGGGGCCGGCGCGCCGTGAAGCCATTCGCCGGACAGGGTGAATTTATTTCCCTTCGGCTTGAGCATGGGTTCGGCGGTTTTCAGGTTTATGGCCAGCCTGTTGGGGATAATGGCCTCGACCCTCAGGGTTTCCGTCCACGCCTGGCCGCCGGCGCGAACCCGCGCCGTCCATTTCCCGGTAGGATCGCCGGTTTGCGTCGCGGTATCTATGCGGTAAAAACCGTCCAGCGATTCGGTATAGGTACCGGACTTCGCGATTCTGCCCATGGGGTCTTCCAGCTCGAAGGTGACGGGAAAGCCGGACGGAAGCTTCTTTTCCAGGTCCTGAAGCAGGAACACGAGGTGTATCTCGTCGCCCGGACGCCAAACGCCGCGCTCCCCGTAAATAAAGCCCTTAATGCCCTTTTCCGCCTTCACTCCGTCGACTTTGAAATGGCTTACGCTTAAGGACGTTCCGGCGTCTATCCTGAGCCATGAGGTCTGGCCCTTGTACGCCGCCGCCATGAAATAGGGCTCCGCGCCGGGGGTCATGATAACGGTGCCGTCTTTCCCGGTAACCGCCGAGACCAGCTTTCGCTGGGCGTAGGAATACAGCGATACCTCCGCCCCCTTCACCGGCTCGGTGGTGCCGATATTCGCCACGGTGACGAGATACGTCCCGTCCGCGTCCTTTTTCGCCATCATGCCGAGGTCCGAAACCAGCACGTTCTTGCGGGCGAGCGCTTCCCGGTGATAATCGGATAGATAGAAGGCCGGATGGCAGGGGTCGTTTCGGTAGGACCAGTAGGTTTGGCGTTTTTTCCAGTCCATATCGCCCCAATAGTCCCAATAGCTTTCTTCGTCTCCGCTCGAATCCTCCGCGATCGAGTCGTCGGGCATGGGATACGACGAGAAGTCCTGGTGATTCACGCCGCACTCGTACATGATATGCCGGTGCCTGAAGGTCGCCCGCAGCTGAAACATGCCGCCCGGGTAATCCTTGACGAGGCGGGAGAGATCGAGCCCGCGGGTAACCCAGCGGTTTTTCATGCCGTCGTCCCAGGCAAATTCTATGGCGTCGCTCCATACCGGCTCTCCGACGCGCCGAAGCTCGTATTTCCCGTCCAGCTCGTTGTTTTGGAGGAACTGGAGCACGTTGTCGCCGAATATTTGGTAGGCTTCCACTATGAGGCCTTTGAGGTTCTTCGTTTCCACCGGCACGATGACGCCTTGGGTAGTCGGGAGGATCACGCCGTCGTCGGGAAAGCGGACCGAGGGAACTTCCCAGGCCGTCCTGACGGTCATGGCGGCGGGAAGGGATAGGACCTTGCCGGTACCGCTGCGGATGCCCTCGCGCACGGTCAGGTCCGCGTCGGAATTCCAGCCGTCGGGATTAAAGAGGCTCAGCACGTTCGAGTCGACCGTATACCGGATATCTCCGCCCGTGCCCGCGCTCACCAAGCCCCGTAGGTCTTGGGCTCGGTCGAGGCTGTCGGAAAAGCGCACTTGAATGCGAGTCGGTTCGCTGGCGGCGATTTCGAGCACCCTGAAATCTTCCCGGCCGGGAACGAGCCAGTCGCGCGTTCCCGCTTCGGGCGAGCCGACGACGCGGCCGTTCCAGGCCAGCGAGAGGGTGCGCGGTTCGCTTCCGCGCTCGATGCCGCGAACCGTAAACCGCCAGCGCGCGGAAACCGCCGAACTTCCCGGTTCGTCGCGGACCGGCTCAAAAAGCGTTTCGACCCGGGAGCCGCCCCCGGAAAGCGTGACCGAAAGGGCTTGGGCCGCCTGCTTTTCGGAAAGGGCCACGTCGGCGGAAACGGTTCCGCTTAAGGTGAACCGACTCGATTCCTCGTCTTCGGCGTAGAGGCCCTCGGCTTCGCATTCGAAGGCCGCGGGCCGAACCGTGAACGTAAAGGCGCATCCTTCCGCGCCGGCGGCCTTTCCCGAAAGGAGCCCGGTATCCACCGCGACTTTCACCGCGCTCCCGCTTTTCATGGGAGTATCGGGGGTGAATTTAACCGTTCGGTCGTCTTCCATTGACCACGAGCCCCCGATCGCGGGGGATACGAAGGCCGCCTTGGCCAATAGTTCCGGGCGGGCGACCGCCTCCCGAAACCGTATGACAAGGGAATCCGCCGGTCCCGGACGGGACGCGCTTACTGACTCCACCGAGGAAACGGCGGACTGCCGAAACGACGGAAGCGGGGCGGAACGATGGGTGAATATCGAGACGAGGGTCACGATAATCGCGGCGGCGAAAAGGCCGGAACCGATTCTGAAAAGGGGGTTTTTTACGTTCATAACCCCATAATACTATCACGAAATAAGCGTCTTATCCGGGGAAAGGAGGGTGAGCGTCGGGTAATCGAAGACGGAGCCGTCGCTTAGGAGGGTATCGACGAGGGTTCCCAGCCGGGGGTTGCCGCAGCGTTCGGCGAAGGGCCTTTCGCGGAGCCGGGCGAATAGCTCCGCGGTGATCGGGAACGGGTCTGTCGGATGCTCCGATTCGCGGTCATTCGGGAATAAATCCGCGGGGGCCAGTCCCTCGTCCGATGCGGCTGGCGCGTTCCGCGGCGTCTTTTTCCGGCGCAACGCCTTCCTCGTTTCCGCGAGCCACGCGCCGTATTGTTCGGTCGCCGCCTTGAGCGCTCTGGTGTCTACCCCGCGGGCCGCGTAGAGGCTTTGCATGTGGCACAAGAGGACGAAAATCGAATCGGGCGGCGAGAGGAGATCGCGGTACACCGAGTGTGGAATCATGGAAGGAATGCCTTCCTCGTCGAGAATGCGGCTTATGGTCCGCTCCAGTCCCGTGCGGTACGCCCGATCGGGCATGCCGGATTGGCGGTTTTCCGCGTAAGCGCGCTCGTATAGGGGGATCTTTTCCGGGAAATGGGCCGTCAGGGTCTCCAAAAAGCGTTCCTTCTGGCAACCGGGCCTGAGCGTGAGGCCTCCGGGATAAACGAACTCGGCGCCCGCATCGCGACACGCGCGAAAGAGGTCTCGGGCGGCGTCCGGCGAATCGGTGATGCCCGGGCACAGGGGCATGGCCATTACCCCCGCGTGAAATCCGGCCTCGCGGGCGCGCCGGACCGTTTCCAACCTTTTCGCTGGGGGCGAGGCGCCGCTTTCGAGGACGGAGGCGAGGCGGGAATCGAGGGTAGTGACGGTCAGGATAACGAGGGCCGAGGGAAAACGGGCGAGCAGGTCGAAGTCGCGCTCGATTCGCGCGTTCTTCGTGAGAATCACCACGGGGACGCCCAGGCTCGCCAACGCTTCTAGGCATTCCCGCGTGAGGGCAAAGCGGCCGTCATAGGGTTGGTAAACGTCGGTCACGCCGGAACCGATGCAGACGGACCCGTATTCCCCCCGCGCCGTACGCCCCGAAGCTTCCTTTCGCATTAGGCCGCCGAGGTTGAAGCGCACGCCGATATCCCGGTCGAATACGCCTTCCACGAAATACTTTTCGGCCCGGCCGTCGCAGTACGCGCACCCGTGACCGCACCCCCGATACGGCGCCATGGCGCGGTAAAGGCAGCAGAGAAAGGGTTCCGGGAGCGTGCCCCGTGACAGGGCGGACTTCGCTTCAAGGGGATAAAAACGCGGGGCGGCCATAATCAGATCATATCGGATTTGGCCGCCGCTGTCAAAGCAAAATGCTTATTCCGTAACGGTCAGTCGGGCGGCAAGCAAACTCTGTTCCCGCGAATCGTGACCGGCGAGAATGTCAAAATCGCCCGGCTCGACCGCGCGCAGCCCGTCCATCCCCACGAGGGATAGGGAATCCGTGTCCAGGGGAACGCTCACCGTCACCGTCGCGCCCGCGGGAATCGTAACGCGGCGGAAGGCTTTCAGTTCCCGGACCGGGGTAACGATGGAGGCGTCGAGGTCGGCGGCGTACACCTGCACCGTCTCAATGCCCTCCCGGTCGCCGACGTTGGTCACCGTCACGTTCACTTCTACCGTTTCTCCCGCCTTCGCCTTCTCCCTCGATAAGCGTACCCCGTCGTACCGGAACTTCGTATAGGAAAGGCCTTCGCCGAAGGCGAAGAGGGGCGTCGCGGGGCAGTCAAAATACTTCCCCTCGTGCCATCCGGGAATCTGGTTGTAGTATACCGGAATCTGACCCGTGGTCCGGGGAAAGGAAATGGGGAGCCGGCCGGAGGGATTCACGAGGCCGAAGAGAATTTCGGCGGTGGCGATGCCCCCGTGGGTGCCGGAATTGAAGGTTTCGACCACCGCGTCGGAAGCGGCGGTTACCCGGCCGAACTCCAGCGGTTTTCCGTTCA
The DNA here is from genome assembly GCA_023443865.1 of Spirochaetota bacterium. GTDB lineage: Bacteria > Spirochaetota > Spirochaetia > Treponematales > Treponemataceae > Teretinema. The sequence goes on from JAEZST010000018.1 coordinate 294,243, forward strand.
CCAAAACGGCGATGAGGGGTATCCCTCGCGCGCGGCAGTCCTCCGAGAGGGCTTCCACGAGCTCGTTTTGCCTGCCGGTCAGGGCCAGGTTCGATCGGTCGTGGGCCTCTCCGGTTTGGGGCAGGGTATCGCCCACGAAGGCGAATACCGCGTCCGCGTCCCGCGCCGCAGCGCGGGACGCCTCGATGGACTCTACGGCGCAGTCCGTCGCGTCGCACCCCTTGTCGTAGGCCACCTCTATGCCCCGTTCCGCCGCGAGCTTCCTGATGCCGTCGAGCATGGTGTCCACCCGGAAGGTCGGCACCGCGTCGTAGTGCGGCACCGGATGCGTGAAAAAGGTCCAGTCGCCGAACTGGGCGCGCACCGAATCGGCGTTGGGGCCCACCACCGCGATCTTCCGTACCCGTCGACCGGAGACGGGCAGCGCGGGCTTCCCGCCCACGTCGTCGTTCTTCAACAAAACCACGCACTCCCTGGCTATCTCCAGATTGGCCTTCCGGTGCTCGGCGCAGTTGTATACCGATTCCGCTTCCTTCGCCCGCGGGTCTTCCGCCAGGGAAAGGGTCTTTATCTTGTCGGGGTTATCGAAAAGCCCGGCCGCGAACTTGATCCCGAGAACGCGGCGTACCGCCTCGTCAACGTGCGCCATATCGACCTCGCCCCGCTCCAGAAGCGCGAGTGTGCCCCGATAGAATTCCGGCGTGGTCATGATCATGTCGTTGCCGGCCTCCAGCGCGATCTTCGAGGCCGTTTCCATATCCTTCGCCATCTTGTGCCGCGTGCGCAGGCTCAGTACGTTCATCCAGTCCGTCACCACGAATCCCTCGAAAGCGAGCTCGCCTTTCAGGACGCCGCGCAAAAGCTCCCGGTGCGCGGAACAGGGAACGCGGTCGACCGGCTCGTAGCCGGCCATAACGGTCTGGACCCCCGCCTTTACCGCCTCGGCGAAGGGGGGCAGGAATATATCGCGCACCATGCGCATGCTCACCGCGCTGTCGTAGGAATCGCGGCCGCCGGTACTCTCCCCGTACGCGATATAGTGCTTCGCGCAGGCCACGATCCGGTCGGAAGCCCCGGTATCGGTTCCCTGGTAGCCGCGAATCGCCGCGGCGCCCAGCTTGCCCGCGAGATAGGGGTCCTCTCCGAAGGTCTCGTCGATCCTGCCCCAGCGCGCGTCCCGGCCCAGGCAGAGCACGGGCGAAAAGGTCCAATGAAGCCCCTCCGCCGCCACCTCTTTCGCGGTAACCGCCGCCATCCGCTCCGCGTTTTCCGGGTTCCAGCTCGCCGCCAGGGCAAGCTGGGTCGGGAATACCGTCGCGCCGTTATGGATTCCGTGGCCGTGAATCGCGTCGATCCCGAAAATCACGGGAATGCCGAGCCGGTTTTCCGTCGCGAGCCGTTGGAGCCTGCGGGCATCGTCGCCCAGGCAATGGAGCACCGAACCCACGCCCAGCCGCGCCCAGCCGTCCGCTTCCTCGGGAGAGATAATGCTGTAGCTGATCTGCACCATCTGCGCGACCTTTTCTTCCAGGGTCATCGCGTTTAAAAGAAGCGAAACCCGCTCTTTGGCGGTTTTGGTTGAATCGAGCCAGGGGCGTGAATGTGCGGCCATGAAATGCTCCTTGATATGTTTCTTTAAGAAACAAATATCGCATGGCTTGGAGGAAAATGCAAGGGGAAAGAGATTGATGGTTGGTAGAATTTATCAACAAATTTACCGACCGGTAGGTAGGTCAAGCAGGGGCATTCAAAGAAAGAATCAAGATTGACGCAGAAAGTCCTTGCAAGCGCGGGCCGGACCTTCGGTCCGGCCTCGTCCCGCGCCGCGGCGGCGGCCAGAAAGTCCTTGCCGGGGCGAGACCGCCCGCCGCGAGTACGGGCCGTCGTAAAGAGCGAACCCTTTCAACGGCCCGTAACGCGTACGTCCTATTCTTTCCTCTTAACGGCCGTGACGAGGAAGGTTAACAGTAATTCCGGATTCTCCAGGCGGTTCTGGTACCATTCATAGTTCGGTCGCGTGAAGTCCGGTTCCCATCCGCTATCCGGCAGCCACTGGTTGGTCCATTGCTCCCAGACGGGCCCGATGGATTCTGAGCTGCCGAAATGAACGGTTACGGCATAGAGCCCCGGGGGAATGGTAAATTCCTCGAGATCGAATGAATCCTCGAGCTTTTTATCGGTTACGAAGCCCGCCAACGCGCGCTTCCGTTCCTGCGGAACCGCGTCCGAGGCGTCTAAAAAGACCGACATGTATTCGGTCCCGAGGTGCCCTATGCCGTTCTTGCCGACGGCGGCGAAAAACCGCTCCCACGCTTTCGGCAGCTGCCAGTAGTCCCCGACGATTCGATAGCCGTAAAAGCGCTTTTCGTTAAACTGTACGATCTTTGTTTCCATGGTATCATTGCCTCCCTGTGCGTAGAACCAGGTCTTGCGGTCATTCTTTCCGGAATAATGAACCCCAACCCTGGACGGAATGAAGGGATGCCACGAAGCTTGCCGCTTCAGCCGCGTCGGACTCATGCCCCATGCCTTCCGAACGGCTTTCGAGAGCATTTCGACGGTGGAATAGCCGCAATCGAAGGCAATCTCGGTGACGCTCTTGTTTTCGCGAAGCATGGCCATGGCCTTTTCCAGCCTCAGTCTGTCCGTGCAGGCCTTGAAGGTTTCGCCGGTCAATTCCCTAAACTTCTTATGGAAGTGATAGGGCGAGGCCGCGACTTCCTCCGCTATTCGCCTGAAATCGGGCGGATCGTCGAGACGGTCGAGAAGCTTGATCAGGGCCTCGTCGACCTTTCGGTGCCAGTCGGTCTTCGTGTCTTCCTTCATCGCTTGTACCTTACTACGCCGCGTTCTTTAGCGCTTGTCATATCTTGGGATTTTCGGGGGACGGGTTGAACCCGCCCGAAACCTTACCATGGGCACGGCCTTTTGTCTTCATGAATCGCGTATCGGGGAATGTCGCCCTCGCCCCCGCAAGGACGCGCTCGCCGCCGGCTGCGGGGATTGACCGTCGCCCCTGCATGCGCTCCCTGCCTCTTTCCGCCCCATTTGAGTCCCCTTGAGAATTAATGCGCAAACCGGTACTATAGCCCATTAACTTTAGGAGTTAAATCGATGAATCTGGACAAAATGCGCAATATCGGAATCATGGCCCATATCGACGCCGGGAAGACCACCACGACCGAGCGGATCCTTTTCTATACCGGGAAGATCCACCGTATCGGCGAGATCGACGACGGCGAGGCCACGATGGACTGGATGGCCCAGGAGCAGGAACGGGGAATCACCATTCAGAGCGCGGCGACCACCACCTATTGGCGCGACCATCAGATAAATATCATCGATACCCCCGGCCACGTGGACTTTACCGCCGAGGTAGAGCGGTCCCTGCGCGTGCTCGACGGCGCCGTGGCGGTACTCTGCGCGGTGGGCGGCGTGCAGCCCCAGACCGAGACCGTGTGGCGCCAGGCCGATCAGTACAAGGTTCCACGCGTGTGTTTCGTGAACAAGATGGACCGCGTCGGCGCCGACTTTTACGCGGCCATGAACGACGTGCGCGAGAAATTCGGCGCCCAGTGCGTGGCGCTCCAGATCCCGATAGGGCAGGGGAGCGACTTCGAGGGCGTGATCGACCTAATCGATATGCGGGAAATACGCTTCGATCCCGCTGACGACGGCGAGACCCTCGTCTATTCCGAGATCGATCCTTCCCGCGCGGCGGAAGCCCACGCTTGGCGGGATACGATGCTTGACGCGATTTCCGCCCGTTCGGACGAGCTTACCGAGCTCATTCTCGAGGGCGCCGACATTCCCCCGGGCCTCATCCGCGCGGAAATCCGCAAGGGCACCCTGGAGCGCGCCTTCATTCCCTTCCTTTGCGGCGCCTCGCGGCGAAACCAGGGCATTCAGCCCCTGATCGACGGCATTATCGATTACCTGCCGGCGCCCCACGAAGTGCCGGCGGCCGTCGGGTTCCATACCAAAAAGGAAGAGGATATTTCCGTCCTCTGCGACGCTTCCGGCGTCGCGCTCGGCCTCGTATTCAAGATCCAGTACGACCGCGAGGCGGGTTCCCTTTGCTACGTGCGCATGTACTCCGGCAAGATCAAGACCGGCGACCAGGTGTTCAACGTGGGAAAGAAAAAGCGGGAACGGGTGAACCGAATCCTTCGCATGCACTCGAACAAGTCCGAGCCCATGGACGCCGTGGAGGCGGGCGATATCGCCGTCGTCATCGGCTTTAAGATCGCACAGACCGGCGATACGGTCGGGAGCGAGGGCATGCCGATCCTCCTCGAGAAGATGCATTTTCCCGAGCCCGTCATTTCCGTCGCCATCGAGCCCAAGACCCTTTCCGAGCGCGACAAGCTCAAGGAGACGCTCGATATTCTCGCGCGGGAAGACCCGACCTTCACGAGCCGCGAAGACGCCGAGACCGGCCAGCTCATTATTTCCGGCATGGGAGAGCTCCATCTCGACGTGCTCGTTACCCGCATGATCGACGACTTCAAGGTGGAGGCCCGGGTGGGTAACCCCCAGGTCACGTACCGCGAGTCGGTCACCGCCCCGGCGGAGCATTCCGAATCCTTCAGCAAGGTGCTCGGCGGAAAGGAAAACACCGCGGGGGTTACCCTCACCGTGGAACCGCTGCCCCGGGGAACGGGAAACCGGTACGCCTGCAAGGCCAAGAAAGCCCAAATTCCCGAGGAGATTTTCGACGCGATCGAGCTCGCGGTCACGAGCGCCTTCGGCTCGGGCATACAGTACGGCTACCCCTGCGTGGACGTGGGCGTGACGTTGACCGCCCTCGAATGGAACGAGCTTACCTCTACCACTTTCGCCTTCGAGGCCGCCGCGAGCCACGCCTTCGACGAGGCGTGCCGCAAGGCTTCTCCCGAGCTTTTGGAACCGGTGATGAACGTGGATATCCTGTGCCCGAAGGATTTCGTGGGCGACGCGATGAGCCAGGTGACCCAGCGGGGCGGCCTCATTTCGAGCCTGGAATCCAAGCCTTTCATCGAGGTGGTGCACGCCCAGGCGCCCATGGCCAAGATGTTCGGCTTCTCCACGGCGCTCCGCTCGGTGACCCAGGGCCGCGCTTCCTTCGCGATGAGCTTTAGCCACTACGAGGTCAAAAAGGGCGGGCTGGGCAACTACCGGTAATTTGAGTTGAGTTTTCATGGGGCCCCTCTGGACGGCGGCGGGTAATACGATAACGAGTCGTTAAATTCGGCTCCCGATACTGGCGGACTCGCGTAGAGTGAATTATACTTTCCAGTATTATGAAATTCGCCCAAGTAACGATATTGCTTTCTTTATTGATCAACCTGTGTGCCGCCGCGGCGCTTCTCGTTTTCGGCGCCGATTCCCTTCGGATTCCCCTGATCCTGCTCGCCCTGTCCTCGGTATTCTCCCTGGCCGCCGCGATCGTGCTCGCGCTCCGGCGCGGTTCCCTGGAGCGGGCCATCGAGGACGCTTCCCGGATCGATTTGCCCCTGGCCGCCGCGGTCGTGGCGGCGGTTCCCCGGGAGACGGAGGTGGCGACCCTTACCGCCATAGATACCCTGAATATCCTGCGCGCCCGCTGCCTTTCCTCCGGCGATTCGATTAACGGCGGCGGCGATACCCTCGCCGACCTGGACCGCATTCTCGAAGCCCTGCAGTTTCAGGACATGACGCGGCAAATGCTTGAAAGCGCGGTGGATATGCTCGATGCCGCCGGCCGCCGCCTTTCGGAACGCGCCGCGGCCTCGGGCTCCCCCGTTTCCCAAAGAAAACTCAACGAGCGGTTCGACCGGGTTCGAAAGGCCCTGGTCGCCCGCGCGAAAACCAATGCCGAAAAGGAAGCACTCATGGAGGTAAGATTATGAAATTCCTTTCTGTAGACGATTCCTCGACCATGCGGAAGATCATTTCCCTGGCGCTCAAGGGGGCGGGTCATACCGTCGAGGAAGCCGAGAACGGGAAACAGGCCCTTGAGGTCTTAAAAACCGCGAAGGTCGATTGCATATTGCTCGACATCAACATGCCGGAGATGAACGGGATCGAGTTCTTGAAGGAACGGAAAAACCGGCCCGACATCGCGGGCGTGCCCGTGTTCGTGCTGACCACCCAAGACGAGGAATCCCTCAAGACCGAGGCGATGGGCTTGGGAGCCAAGGGATTTATCGTGAAGCCCTTCCAGAAAGAGGCCCTGCTGGCGGCGATCAGTAGCGGTATCTGACCGAGAAGAGGGTAAGATCGAGGGGCGCTCCCTCGGCGTTCAGCCGGAGGTCCGCCACCGCGGTGCCCGGCAGCCGTTCGTCCAGGTAGAGGTACCGGGGCAACGATAGCCGGACCTCTGTTTGCGACCCGAAATACGCGGAGAGGAAATTTCCCGTGATGACGTTGAGCATCTCGAGAACGGAATCTTCCGCGTTTTTTTTTCGGTCCCGTTCGGGGCTTTCGCTGAAAAGCGCGTCAATTACCCGGTCCCGGATCGCGGGCGGTACCTTCATCTCTATTCTGCAGGAGAGGGGAGCCATGACGTCTATGGCCGCGCACTGGGCGTCTTGCCCCGCTTCCGGGAGGCCCTCTCCGGCCCGCATGGGGCTTGCGTCGATAAAGGCCATCGCCGCGAAGGCTTCCGAGGTTGCCGCCGCGAGGAGCTTTTCCGCGCGGTCGGGATCGATTTGGTCGTTCACGAGAGGCCTCCCAAAACGGCGAGAACTTTTTCCGGCGACACGGGCTTTTGGATAACGCCCGTTACCCCGAGCCGTTTCAGTCCCGATTCAACCGCGCTCAGCGCGACGCTCGAGGTTACCACGATGGGTATGCCCGCGGTGGCGCCCTTGTTTTTCACCAGCTTGATGAACGTGGTGCCGTCCATCTTCGGCATGTTTATGTCGGAGAAGATCAGGTCTACCGTATCGGCCCCGTCCAGGGCCGTGAGGCCGTCTATGCCGTTCTCGGCCTCCACGAACGCGCCTATCTCGAAGCCGCACATCTCCACGCAGCGCTGAATGATCATGCGCGAGGTCGCCGAGTCGTCCACTATGAGTACGGTACGGAATCCTTTCATGCTATATCTCCCATTGGCGCTGACCGGAGGAGATGAGCGTTCCCCCGGTTTCCACGAAGAGCGTGACCGTTCGGCTTATTTCGCCCCCGGTGTCCTCGGCGGTCGCCCCGAGCGAGCTTTTCCAGAGTATCTTTTTCGCCGCGAGGATGTTCCGCTTGCCGATATCGAACAGTCCCTTGTCGTCCATTACCGAAGCCCCGCCGACGAGCTTGATGCGCACGTTCTGCCGGACGGCGCCCATCTTTTTCATGTCCTCGATCATGAAGGGGATCCCGAGGTCGGCGAAGTAGCCCGGCCGGTCTTGTCCCCTTTTTGCGTCTATCGAGGAATCGGGCAGGGCGAAATGCAGCATGCCCGCGATGTTTCGTTTCGTATCGAACATGAGCACCGCGACGCACGAGCCGAGCGCGAAGGTTTTTATCTGGTCTCCGGGATTCGCGCTCACGATCCATTCCCCGATTCCTACCGTGTGGGTTGCGATACTGCGCTCCTTCCCGTTTCCGTGGACGGCTTATGCTGTATTCCGAGCAGGGTCGCGGTCATTTCCTCTATGTCCAAAAGCCGTTCCGCCGCCCCCCGTTTCCACGCCTCGCCGGGCATGCCGAACACGACGGAGCTTTCCTCGCTTTGGGCGAAGCACCGCGCGCCCCGCTGCCTCATGTGCAGTAGGCCGTTTGCCCCGTCCGCGCCCATGCCCGTAAGCAGCAGCCCCGTCCCCTTTTCGCCCGCGGCCTCGGCCACGGAGTCGAAAAGCGCGTCTACCGAGGGGCGGTGCCCGCTGATCTTGTCGCCTCCCGAGCAGGTTACCTGCCAGCGATCCCCGCGTTTCGCGACGCGCAGGTGAAAGTCGCCCGGGGCGATCAATACGACGCCCCGTTCCGCGACGTCTCCGTCCTTCGCCTCCCGTACCCGCACCGAGGACGCTTTATCCAGGGTTTCGGCGAACATCCGGGTGAAAACGGGAGGCATGTGCTGGACCACGACCACGGGGGGCATGTCCGGCGGGAATTGCGGTATAATCTGGTTTAATACGTTGGTTCCCCCGGTGGAGGCCCCGATGGCGATCAGTCTCCCCTCGCCGGAGACCGCCGCCGGGCCGTACACGGGGCGGGGCTCGACCGTTTTCCGTTTCGCGATCTTCGTCATGTCCGCCCGTGACGCCTCTCGGATTCTCTCCGCGAGCTGGGCCAGCATGTGGGACAATCCTTCCGTGTCCCTGCCCGAGGGCTTCGCCACGATATCCATTGCCCCGGCCTTGAGGGCGGCCAGCGCGCGTTCCGAGCCCCTCGGCGTTACCCCGGAAACGATAATCACCGGAAGGGGGTATTGCGGAAGCAGTTTCGCGAGGAATTCGATCCCGTCCATTTTCGGCATCTCGATATCCAATGTCATGACGTCGGGCTTCAGGAGCACGATTTTGTCCCTGGCCGCCCAGGCGTCCGAGGCGGTTGCCGCGACCTCGAGGTCGGGAAACCCGGAAAGGCCCTTGGATATCAACTCCCGGGCCACGGCCGAATCGTCGACCACGAGTACCCGGATTTTCCGGTGGAGGTTCATTGCCCTATCCGCTCCAGCCGTTTCACGTCGAGGTTATCGGTGAATACGAGGGTCTCGCCGTCCATGGCCACGGTAATGTTGAGGGGAGACGGGTCCGGGGGAAGTTCCTGGATTACCGCCGGTTTTCCGTCGAGACTGATATACTGATACCCGATCAAGGGCTGGACGGTCAGTTTCTTTTCCCGGATCCTCCAGGAGAGGACCACCGTAAGCCGGTACTCGTAAACGCCCTTTTCGAGGCGGGCGGTAACGAGGACGCGCTTTACGCAGTGATGGGTATGGAATTCGTATACCGAATCGTAGGAGAGTTCTTTCGGCGCTTCGCCGGGAAAGCGATGCTCGGCGTATACCCGCTCGTACGGAACGTTGTCTACCAGATGCGAGGTTACCCGCCACGAGCCCTTGAGCTCGTGCCGCTCCGCGTTCTTATAGGAGGCGGTATACTCGTAGGATCCGGTTTCCGCCACGGGGGTTTCGCTCAGCGTATGGCCAATCGAGCGGGCGAGCCGCGCCAGCCTGTCCTCTTGCTGTTTTACCGTCATTGCCGCACCGGGAACCCTTTGTCGAGCAAGGTTCGATAATCCCGGGCGGCGTAGCTCGACGGGCCGCATTCCCAAATGGTCCGGGATTTTTCGAGGGATCGGGAGATATACTCGGATTTGCAAATTTCGTATACCGGAATGTGGAAACTCGAGAAGAGCTCGCGGTAGGTTTGCACGCGGTGGAGGCGGTTCTCGGCCTTGGTGAAAAGGAGGGAGTGCACGTGAATTTCCCTGCCGGCCTCCGCGGAGCAGGCGCGGACCTCGTCGAGTATGGATTCAAGCCCCGAAACGGAATAGAGCTGGAATTCCAGCGGGATAATCACCGCGTCGCTTGCCCGGATCAGCATGTGCTCCAGCGGGCTGTTCGACGGCGACGAGTCGATGATGATCCATTCGTACCGATCCCGCAAGGGGTTGATAAAGTCCGTGAAACGGGCGTAATCGCCGATGATCTCGGAGTCCCGAACGTCTAGCCGGAGTCTCTTGTTCCCCGCGGGTATGAGGTCGAGGTTGCGCCTGACCCGCGCGTTTATGTACGCGTCCGCCTTGGTCTTTTCTCCCTTGGCAAGATCGCTTACCAGGGCCGAAAAATCGCGTTTATCCTTCGCGCCGAAGAAGAGCGTCAGGTTCCCCTGGGGATCCCCGTCGATCATGAGAACTTTTTCCCCGCGCCTGGCGAGGCCGGAGGCTATCTGGATTACCGACGAGGTTTTTCCCACGCCTCCCTTCTGGTTCGCGACAGTGAAAATTTTCGCGCCGGTCATCGTCTTACTCCTTGTGACTTCGTTGGTTGAACGCCTTTGCGGTATATCGCGGGCTTCACGTAATCGAAGGGGTTCCATTCCCGGGGCAACGATTCCGAGTGCCCTATGAATAGATACCCGCCGGGTTTCACGTACCGGTACAGCGTGGAAACGACCCGGTTACGGGATTCCTGGTTAAAGTATATCATGACGTTCCTGCAAAACACCACGTCGAATTGTCCCTTCATCGGATACGATTCGGCCATCAGGTTCAGCCGCTTGAAAAGCACCATGGCCTTGATCTCATCCGCCACGGCGTATTCCCGTTCTTCGGTCGCGCTGAGATAGCGCTGCCGAAAACGGGACGGCATATCGTTGAATTTCTGCGCGGCGTATATTCCCTCTCTTGCGGTTCTCAACGCGTGCAGCGATATGTCCGTGGCGAGAAGCCCTATGTCGGGCGCTCCGGGCTTTCCCGCGAAGCGGTCATGCAGCAGCATGGCAACGGAATACACTTCCTCCCCGCTGGCGCAGCCGGCGCTCCATATCCGCAAGGGGTAGGGCCCGCCGCGCGCGAATTCGCCCGATAGGTCGGGAAGCACTTTATTGGCCAGAAAATCGAAATGTTCCCCTTCCCGGAAGAAAAAGGAATGGTTCGTGGTTAAAAGGTTGATCATTTCGGAAATTTCCGCGCCCGTCGGGTCGTTCTCGAGCAGGCGCACGTAATCCGAAAAGTTTTTGCATCCCAGACGCCTCAGCCGCTTCGAGAGCCTTCCGGAAACGAGCACCTTTTTTTGCTCGGGCAGGTGAATTCCGAAGCGGTCGTAAACCAGCGCGGTGATATAGGTAAACTCCCGCCCGCTTAAGGGTATTAAGTCCTCGTTCTGCGAGAAGGCGTCCCCGATTTCATTCACCGCCGGCTTCCCCCGCGGAGGTAAGGCTTTCGTCCTTTACGATCTTTTCCACGTCCAGCAGTATCTTGATGGAATCTCCGGCCTTGCCCATTCCGCTGATATACCGGTCCCGTCCGGAGGTGGTACGGAAGTTGGGCGGCGGTTCGATGGCCTTCTCCGGGATCTCCATCACCTCTTCCACCGTATCCACGAGGCAGCCGACCAAAACGCCGTCTACCTCGGTCACGATGATGCAGGTACGGTTATCGTACTCCCGCTCTTCCATGTCGAACCTGAGGCGGAGGTCCACGATCGGTATGACCTTGCCGCGCAGGTTTATCACGCCCTTCACGTATCGGGGCATATCGGGAACCTCGGAGATGGCCTGCAGCTCGATTATCTCGATCACGAACCGTATGCCGATCCCGTACGACTCCTTGCCGATACGGAAAAAAAGGTATTTGTTTGCCTGGGTATCCTCGTTGTCCTCGTCATCCACGAGAAAATCGTCCGCCGAGGAGCCCGCTTTCAATTCGACCATGACGCCCTTCCTTTAATCAGAATTTTCCGAAGTTGTCGTCGTCCAGCGAGATAATGTCGGCGGGATTCACCGGAGTGGTCCTGCCGCTGGACGAGAGTACGTTGCCCCCTGCGCCGGTCCTGCCCGGCGCCGGACGCGCGGGCGTCGCCGGCCTTCCCTGCGTCGCGCCGGGCTTTTTGGCTACCGCGGGTACTTTCTCGCCCGCGCTCTCGTGGCGAATGCCGCGCTGTGCAAGCTCCGCCCTGAGCATGGCCAAAAGCTCCGCGTTTCCCGCGCCGCCCATGGTTCGCTCCTCCGAGGCGATCTTGAACCGCGCGAGCATGGACTTGACCTGCTGGGCCTGGGACGACAGCTCTTCCGAGGCCGACGCGCTCTGTTCGGCGCTGGCGGTATTGCTCTGGGTAACCTGGTCTATCTGGGTAAGGCCCAACGATATCTGCTCCAGGCCCTGGGTTTGTTCCCGTCCCGCCGTCGCCACTTCTTCCGCGATTTCCGATACCTGCGAAGCGCCCGCGACGATCTGGTCAAGCTGGTTGGCGGTGCTGTCCACGAGCTCGTTTCCCCTTTGGATGTTCGTGATCGCCTCTTCCACCATTCGGGTCGTGTCCTTTACCGACTCGGCGCTTCTTACCGCGAGGTTGCGCACCTCCTCGGCGACTACCGCGAAGCCCTTGCCGTATTTTCCCGCCCGGGCCGCCTCGACGTTGGCGTTCAACGCGAGCAGGTTGATCTGGAAGGAAATATCGTCGATGGTTTTGACGACCTTTTTGATCTCCTCGGCGCTGGTGTTGATATCGTTCATGGCGGCCACGAGTTCCTTCATTTGCCCGTTCCCGTTCGTCGCGTTTTCCTGGGCCGACCGCGCGAGGTTGTTCATTCTCAGCGCGTTTTCGGTGTTCTGCTTCGTCTGGCTCGCTATTTCCGTGGTGGAAGAGGTGATCTCTTCCAGCGACGAGGCCTGCTCCGAGGCGCCTTGCGAGAGTGACTGGCTCGCCTGCGAAACCTGGACGGAACCTTCCGCGACCTGGTCCACGGCGATATTGATCTGCGCGAGGGTATCGTTGATGGACCTCAGCGATTCGTTGAGCGCCGTTTTGAGCACGTCGAAATCGCCCCGGTAGTCGCCGGTCATGGCCTGGGTCAGGTCCCCTTCCGCCAGGCGCTTGAACACCGCGATGGTTTCGTTGATCGGCGCTATCACCAGGTCCAGCGTCCGGTTGAAACCGGAGATGATCTTTTGGTAATCGCCCAGATGTCGGGTTTCGTCCGCGCGGGTCTGCAGGGCGCCCGCGACCGCCGCCTCGGCGAGCATGTCCGCGTCGGCGACGAGGGCCTCGATGGCCCGCACCGATTGGCTTAAGGCGCCGGAAATGCTCATGAAGAGCTCGGCGGTCTCCTTCGTGTCTTCGTCGGCCGCGGATACGGCGAAATCGCAGTCGAGATTGCCCTGGGATATTTTCTGGAGATTTCCCTTGAGCCGGGCAATTTCCTCGTTCTGGAAGGCGGCGATCTTGTTCATCTTCCGTTCCGCCTTCTTGATCATGGTCTGGTCGACGATAACCTCGAAGGCGCCGATGGTCTCGCCCGTTCTCGAAAGGATCGGAACTCCGGTGTAGGAGATATCGAAAGTCTCGGTAAGCGGCCGCGCCTCGGTATCCGAGTTTTGCTCGCTATTGAGCTGCATGGCCCGGTTACAGGCGCAATTCTGGGTTCTGCAATCCGTGGTGTGGAAAAAGTCGAAGCATTTGCGCCGCGCCCTCACGAGGTCGTCCGCCTCGGCGTTTCCGAGGGCGGCGCCGGCCTTGTTCATGTATTGGACCTCGTAATCCCGGTTTATGATCATGGCGGGGTTCGGCATGTTGTCCAGGAAACCGACAAGGGCGTTCATGACCGAATTTACGCCGTTGACCACGTCGCGGTACCCGCCGCTGAATTTGTCGGCCTCGCCGCGCACCGTGAGCCTTCCGGCCACCGCGGCCGCCGTGAGCCGTTCCGCCTCCGCTATCATCGACGAGATGGTGCCGGTCACGGTGTCTATCGCCTGCGCTACCTGCCGGAATTCGTCCTTTCCCCGGACGGAGAGTTTCGCGTCCATGTCTCCCTGGGCGATCTTTTCCAGCGCCGCCACCGCTTTCCTTACCGTCGCGCTCATCGAATTGCCGAATAGTATGCCGAGGGCGACGGCGAGCGCGAGGCCGGCGAAGGTAATGGCTATCATTGCGGCCTTCGCGAAGTCCCCGGTCTTCCTCGCCTTGAGGGCCATTTGGGTTCCGTAGTAGTCGGAAACGTACGCCACGTTTTTTTCCAGGTTATCGAAGAGCGTGGTGAACGCCTTGCGGTCGGGCCCGTATACGTGGGCGTTCACCTGATCGTATTGCGCCGCGATTTCCTCTGCCGCGGGAAGGGAAAGAACCTTTTTCGTCATTTCTTCCGTGGTATTGGTATAGGCGGCTCCCGAGGTGAGCGTGTCCTTCACGGCATTCCACAGAATTTGCTCCTCCGCCGTTTTGGGGAGCGCGTCGTACAGGTCCATTACCGGGCGGTATTTCGCCCGGCTCGCGTCTATGGCCGCCAACTGTTCGTCGATATAGCCGGGAGTATAGCCGCCCCGGGGGTTGGCGAGGTTCTGGACCGTTCCGAGTATCGTCCTGAATTCCTTCGATATGGTATCGAGATAGGCGATCGAAGGTATGGTCTTCGTGTTTAATTGATCGATTGTCGAATCAAGGCTGCCGATCATGCCGACGGCGAACGTACCGATCACCCCGCAGATAAGCGCCACTCCCGAAAAGGCCGTGAGCAGTTTTGCCATTATTTTCATGTTTTTCCTCCTTGAATGCCGATTAGTCCAGTTTCATGGTCAGCAGCCTGCCCGTATCGACGATAAAGCTCACGCTCCCGTCGCCGAGAATGCTGCATCCCGATATCCCGTCCACCTTGCCCAAATACTCGGAAAGCGACTTTACGACTATCTGTTGGTTGCCCACTACCTCGTCGATAAGGAGGCAGGCCTTTCTTCCGTTGTTCTGCACGATAATTATGATACCCTTGGTCGGGTCGGTTTCCCCGTCGCGCACGCGAAAAACCTCCGATAGCTTAATGAGCGGCAAAAACTCTTGTCGGATATTTACCGTGTCTCCCTCGGAATCGGTTCTCGTGAGCTGCGCCCGGCTCACTTTGACGAACTCGATAATGTCGCCCAGGGGCAACGAGTACCGGTTTGAGCCGACCCTTACGGTAATCCCGTCGATGATCGCCATGGTCAGGGGAATGACCAGCACGAATTCGGTTCCGATGCCGGGCGACGTGAAAATATCGATTCTGCCGTGGATTCGCTCCAGGTTTTTCTTGACCACGTCGAGCCCGACGCCCCTCCCGGAAACCTCGGAAACCGCGGCGGCCGTGGAAAAGCCGGGCTCAAAGATATATTGCCATACCTCCGAGTCGCTCATGGCCGCGCCGTCGCCTTTGAGAAGCCCGCGCTCGGCCGCCTTCGCGAGAATTCGGTCCCGGTGCAGGCCCGCGCCGTCGTCCTTGACGGTAATCCAAATATCCGAGCCCTCGTATTTCGCGTTGAGCCGCACGGTGCCCGTTTCCGGCTTTCCCCGGGAAGCCCGTTCCGCGCGCGACTCGATGCCGTGATCGATCGCGTTTCTGAGAATGTGCACGAGGGGATCCGCGACCTGCTCTATAACGTTTTTGTCCATTTCCGTATCCTGGCCGGACACGATAAAGTCTATGGGCTTGTCGAATTTCCGGGAAAGGTCCCTGACCAGGCGCCGCATCTTCTGGAAAAGCCCGTCCAGGGGAATCATGCGGATCATCATGGTGGTTTCCTGAATTTCCCGGCTGATCTTTGTCAGTCGCGCGTAGGATTTCCCGAAGCTGTCCAGCTTGAGCCCCGCGAGGTCCGGGCTATTGAGCACCATGGCCTCGGCGGTGATAAGCTCGCCGACCAATTCGAACAGCTTATCCAGTTTCGCGGTATCCACCCTGATTTCGCGGCGAACCACCTCGTGGTGGTCCGTGACCTCGGCGGCGGCCGCCTGGCTTTGCTGCTCCCTGAGCGCCGTGTCCACGACCTGTCGGTCCACTACGCCCTTTTCGACGAGGATTTCCCCGAGGGGCCTCACCTGTTCTTTCAGGGCCTCGTCTACCTGTTCGCTATCCACCGCCCCCATGCTCACGAGAATTTCCCCAAGGGTTTTATAGCCGTCGTTCCCGGCCGGGGCGGGTTTCGGGGCGGTTTGGCTCTCGATCGGTACCGGCGTTTCGGCCGACCCGTCCCCTTCCCGTATATCCACGCTCGAAAGGATACCGCGCAGGCGGTCTATGAATTTGATAACCTTGTTGGTAAAGGGCTCGGTAACGGCCGTCGCCGACTTTCGCGCGTCGTCCAGCAGGCTTTCCATTTCCATGCACGAGCTTTCGAGCAGGAGATAGCCGAAAAACCCGGAATTGCCCTTGAGGTATGGACGGCCCGGAAGATATCGTTCACCTTTTCCGTCTCTACCTTGCCGTTTTCCAGGGAGAGCGCGATACGCTCCGTCGCGTCCACGGTGTCGGCGCATTCGCCGATAAAGCGCTCGACCATGTCCCGGGAAACGAGGGAGGTCAGGCGAACCTCGTTCGGCATGGCCGCCGCGCCGTTCGGTTCGGCTGCCGGAACGGGGGCGCCCTTCAGCGTGGCGATAACGCCCTCGATGGCGTCCGCCTGCGCGTGGGCCGCGCTTTCCCCGTCGGAATCGGACCAGGTCTTTTCCACCGTCGCGATAAGGCCCCGCAGTACGTCGATCGTACGGAATACCGCGTCGATTGAATCAGGGGTCGCCTCGTAATGTTCCTTGAGAAAGGCGTCGAGAAGGGTTTCGGCGACGTGGGTCAGTCGCTTGATATGGTCAAATCCGAGATAGCCCGCGGAACCCTTTACCGAATGGAATAGCCGGAACACCGAATTGAGCTTCGCCGTCTTGTCTTCGCTTTCCTCAAGCTTCGAAAGCTGGTTTTCGGCGTCGTCTAATCGCTCGTACCCTTCCTCGATAAAGGATACGATTATTTCTTTCGTCTCGTCGTCAAGCGGGGCGCCCATCGTTTTTTTGTTATCTCCTTGATTTCTATCCGGCGGTCACGTTCCGGCGATACAATAATCATTGAGCATTTACTCGGGATTTGCAAACCATTTATATAGATAAAATAAGTTCGTTACGCCATTACCCCGCGAAATTGAATTTAAACCCGCTTCCCCCCGTTCGGTCCACGGTGAACGTGCCGTTCAGCTGGCGGCACATGCCGCGTACCAGCCGCAATCCGAAGGTTTCGGGATTCTCCGTATCCACCGTTTCGGGAAGCCCGTTGCCGTTGTCCGCGAAGCCCAGGCGGATAATCCCGTCCTGCTTCCGGATGGATATGAGGACTTCTCCCGCGTCCCTGCCCTTGAACGCGTACTCCATGGAATTCATCACGAGCTCGTTGATGATCATCCCGATCTTGGATATTTGGGCCGTATCCACCGGGAAGTCCGAGATGTCGTAATCGAAGGACACCTTCTTGTGGTCCGGGTACAGCCCCGCGATGTTCGAGACGAGCTGCTCGACGTAGGACTTGACCGAGAGCGTTCCCGCCGTCCCGTTCCGGTAGAGGCGGTCATGGAGTATTCCCATGTTCGCGATCCGCGCGATGGTATTGTGAAGCGCGAGTGAGGCCTTGGGATCCTGCAGGGTCTCCGCCTGCAGCGTGAGCATGTTCGAAATGGTCTGCAGATTGTTCTTTACCCTGCTGTGAATCTCGAAAAGAAGGGTTTCCTTTTCGCTGAGGAGGGCCTTGATGCGCAATTCGCTTTCCATGGCCTCGTCGGCCCTCTTTTTCAGCTCTTTTTGGAGGCCGATGATCCGCTCCCCCGCGAGAATACGCGCGTGAAGCTCGCCGGGATCGTAGGGCTTGGAAATGTAATCGTTCGCGCCCGAATCGAGCCCCCGCACGATATCGTTCTTCTCGCCCTTTATGGTCAGCATGATGACGTAGACGGGCAGGTCCCGCTCGGCGGTTCTCAGTCTCTGGCAAACCTCGATGCCGTCTAGGCCGGGCATGAGCCAATCGAGGATCGCCAGTTCGGGATGGTCGGCGCGGGCGAGGATTTCCAGCGCCTCCGTACCGTTGTCGCACGTATGCACGGAATGCCCGTTTTTTTCGAGGAGCATCGTCAAAATGGTTCTCGACGCAACGTCGTCGTCGGCCACGAGTATTCTCATCGGCTTTCCTCCGGTCGATTCCTTTGCAGGGCTTTCCGTAGATCATTAAAAGTATTCCGTAACCGCGCGAAATTTTCCAGGTTTTCGGCCAAGGTTTTTTCCGATACGCTCTTGTCCAGTTTTAACGCGCCCGTCGCCAGGCGCCGGGAACCGACGTTCAGCGCGGCGCCGCGGATGCTGTGGGCGGCCTGCGAGGCCGCTTTCGCGTCTCCCGCGCGGATCGCCTGCTCGAGCTCGTCGATTTTCTTGGGCGCGTCGTCCAGAAACGCGGTTACGAGTTTATTGAAGAGTTTTTCGTCGCCGAGGAGCCTCGCGCGTACGGCGTCGGGGTCGAAAAGGTCCGCTCCCGCGTACGCTGGCGCATGGTTCGAGATGACTTCCGCTATCTTGCGGGCGTCGATGGGTTTTGATACCATTTCGTCCATCCCGCACTGAAGGCACTTGACCCGCTGTTCCTCGCCCGTGTGGGCGGTAAGGGCGATGATAGGAAGCCTTTTGCCCGTTCCCGAGGCGGCTTCCCCGCGCCGTATACTTCGCGCCGCTTCGTACCCGTCCATTACCGACATATTGCAGTCCAGGAAGACCATGTCGTATGAAATCCGGCGAAGGGCGTCGAGGGCCTCGGCGCCGTTCGCGACGGAATCGACTTCCGCGCCGCACTTTTCGAGAATTTTCTCGGCCACGAGCCGGTTCGTCAGATTATCCTCCGCGAGCAGTACCTTTAAGGGCGCTCCCGGGGCCGGGGAAAACGATTCGGCGGGTTTCGCGGTCGCCGTTTCGCTTCCCGCGGGCTTTGTATCCCCCGCTTTGCCCGCGTCGCGGCCCTGCCCATTCCAGGGAAGCTCAAAAACGGCGGTAAACCAAAATTCCGAGCCCTTGCCCTCTTGGCTCTCCACGCCGATCTCGCCGCCCATAAGTTCGGTGAGCTGCTTTGAAATGGCGAGCCCCAAACCCGTACCGCCGTATTTTCGCGTTTTAGTGCTGTCGAGTTGGGTGAAGGGCTGAAAGAGGAGGTCCTTTTTATCGTCCGGAATGCCGATTCCCGTGTCCTGAACGGAAAACTTGACGGTTATTTCCCTTTCTTTCGTTTTATCCCTCTTCGCCGATACCCGGATCTCGCCCCGTTCGGTAAATTTGATCGCGTTGCCGACGAGGTTTACGAGAATCTGCCGGAGCCGTCCCGGATCGCCTACGAGGGTTTCGCCCATATCGGGGGAATAACTGACGCGTAGCTTCAGGCCCTTCTGGCTGGCCTGTCCGCTGAGGAGCATGACCGTTTCGTCCATGACGGCGGGAACGCTGAATTCCATAAGTTCCAGAAGCATTTTATTCGCCTCTATCTTCGAATGGTCCAGCAGTTGGTTCAGCAATTCCAGAAGGTTCGCGCCCCCCGACCTGATAAGTTCCGCGTACTGACGCTGCGAGCGATCGAGATCCGTGTCCAGGAGAAGTCCGCTCATGCCGATGATGCCGTTTAGGGGCGTCCTGATTTCGTGGCTAATGGTCGCCAAGAAGGCGCTTTTCGCCACGTTTGCCGTTTCCGCCCGAAGCATTAGTTCGTTCGCCCTCAACCCGGCGGCTTCCATCTCCATGTTATAGCGAATCAGGTTCGCTTCGGTGATTTTTTGGTCGGTAATGTCCCAGTTGGTACCGATGAGGTGCGTGGGGTTTCCCATTCTGTCGAATTGCATGAGGGCCATGGAACGGATGGTATGCACGCTCCCGTCGGGCCACACCACGCGGAACTCCGCGTTGTAGTCCGCGTGGGTTTCCACCACCGTGCGAAAGAGGTCGAGTTGGGTGTCCCGGTCCTCGGGGTGCATTCCTTCCGCCCACAGCCGAAACCCGTCCTTCGTATCGTCGCGGGGTATGCCGTAGAGCCTGAACATCTGTTCGTCCCATACCTCCGCGCCGCGCTCGAAGTCGTAATCCCAAATTCCCACGCCTCCCGCGCGAGTCGCCAGGCGCAGCCGGTCCGTGAGGGTCCTTAGCTGTTCTTCTTTTTTCGCGAGGGGAGACACGTCGACGATGCATTCGAGTATCTTGCGCCGTCCCCGTATATTGGCGCCCATTACGGTCTTTGAAACCTGTACGAGCTCCCCTTTCGCCGAAATGAAATTGCTTTTCGTCTCGTTGAGCGAAAAGTCGGACACGGGGCAGGTCGCCTCCTGATGGGGGCATATTAAGTGGTAGCAGCGTTTTCCCACGAGGTTCCCGAGGGGGCCTCCCCATAATTTGGCCGCGTATTCGTTGGCCTGCTCGATGAGGTGGGTTTCGGGGTCTATGACGACCATGGCTATGGGCAGTTGGGAAAAAAGCGGGCTTTCCAGCGCTTCCGCGGTCAATGTCTCCGTATCGGCGAGCCATGTCGGGGTTACGTCCAGGATCGCCCCGTCCAGGTAGGGCCGCCTGAGGCGGCCCATGAGCCTGAGCCTCCGGGTTTTCCCGTCGGGGTGCCGATACTCGAATTCGTGACGAAAGGGCCGGTCGTCCTCCTCGGGCGAATAAAGCGACCGTATCCGCTCCAGTTCGTACGGCGCGATGCGGAAGCCGTGCTCGCGAAGCGACTCGCCGGCCTTAACCCCGGTTATGGCGCGGAAGGCCTCGTTTCCGTCGTGGGTGTCGAGAACGCAATCGTATTCGAAAACGCCGAGCGGAATGGCCTCAAAGGCCGATTCCCAGTTCGGCTTTTGCGCCGGATTCGCCGCCATAACGGGGGAATCAGTCTACGAGCCGAAGGGCCTTCAGCTGCTCGACGAGTTTCGTTCGGTCAATGGGTTTGACCAGATACACGTCGCACTGCTCCTTGAAGGCGCCCATGATATTCTTTTTGTCGTCCAGCGCGGTAGTCATGATGATTTTCGCCCCGTCGGAGGAGAAGATGCCCGCGTCTTCCTCGATGCCGCGGATGCGTTTCAGCGCCGCTTGACCGTCCATTTCGGGCATCATAATGTCCAGGCAGACGAGGTCATAGGGTTTCCCCGATTCGAGGGCGGCCCTGAAAGCCTCAACCGCTTCCAGTCCGTTCACGCTGATGTGGCATTCACCATACGCCTGTAGAATTCCCTGAAGTAGAAGTCTCGAGGTAAAGTCGTCTTCAGCGATCAGTGTTTTCATCAAATTCCTCCGATTACCCCTTTACTATAATGCGGTATTCCTGATGATGCCATAACGCTGAAGCGTTTTTTTTGCGT
This sequence comes from Spirochaetota bacterium, assembly GCA_023443865.1. Classification (GTDB taxonomy): domain Bacteria; phylum Spirochaetota; class Spirochaetia; order Treponematales; family Treponemataceae; genus Teretinema. The sequence continues at coordinate 315,021 of JAEZST010000018.1, forward strand.
ACCTGCCCGTAGGTGACCCGCGGCGAAACCTTCCGCTTGTCCAAGAAAGGGGAAAAACCTATAATATCGCATTCAAAGGAGCCCTGAATTGAACGTACGTGTCCGTTACGCGCCTTCCCCCACGGGAATGCAGCACATCGGCGGTGTGAGAACCGCGCTTTTCAATTACCTGTATGCACGATCCGCGGGCGGAAAGTTTATCCTTCGCATCGAGGATACCGATCAGACCCGATACTCGCCCGAATACGAACGGAACCTCTACGATACCCTCGCCTGGCTCGGCCTTGAATGGGATGAAGGGGGCCCCCGCGGCGGCGAGTTCGAGCCCTACGTGCAATCGAAACGGTTTGAGCTGTACAAGAAATTCGCCCTTGAGCTCGTGGAAAAGGGCCAGGCGTACTATTGCTTTTGCGACGAAACGCGCATGGAAAGCCTTCGAAAGTCCCAAACCGCCGCCAAATCGGCCCTGGGCTACGATCGGCACTGCCGTTCCCTCCCGCGGGAGGAAATCCGCGAGAATCTTGACGCCGGCAAGCCCTACGTGATCCGCCTCGCGGTTCCGCTCGAGGGCGCCACGAAATTCCACGACGAGCTTCTCGGCGATATCGAATGGAAGAACGAGGACGTGAGCCCCGATCCCGTACTCCTCAAGAGCGACGGCTTCCCGACCTATCACCTGGCGAACGTGGTGGACGATCACCTCATGAAGATTACCCATGTCATGCGGGCCCAGGAATGGATTCCCTCCACGCCCCTTCACGTGATCATGTACAAGGCCTTCGGTTGGGAGTATCCCGACTATTGCCACCTTCCCATGGTCATGGGAGAGGACGGCCAGAAGCTCTCAAAGAGGCACGGCGCGACGAGCTGCAACGAGTTCCGGAATAACGGCTACCTCAAGGAGGCCCTGATCAACTACGTGGCCATGCTCGGCTGTTCTTACGAGGACGGGCGCGACCTATATACGCTGGCCGAATTGGGCTCCCTTTTCCGGATGGAAAAGATAAACAAGGCCCCGGCGGTGTTCGACTACAAAAAGCTGGAGTGGTTTAACGGTCAGTACATGCGATTGAAAACCGACGCCGAGCTTTTCGACCTGACCTGGCCCTTCATCGCCAATTCGGGCATTCTCGGCTCCTGCGGCGCGGGGGAAGCAAATTCCCCGGAAAACCGCGCCGCCGCGGGCCTTCGATTCGCCGACGAAACGCTCCTCAAGCCAACCGACGCCCAGCGCGCGATCCTGATGAGCGCCATGCCGTTGGTCCGCGAGCGCCTTCATTTCCTGACCGACGCGCCGCTCATGGTGAACTTCATTTTTAACGAGCCCGCGGTCCCGCCCCTCGAGGACATAGTGCCCAAGCGCCTCGATGCCGCGAAAACCCGCGAGGTACTGATCGCCGCGAAAGAGGTTATAGCCAATATCGGGGGGCTCGGTGAAGAAGAGGCCGACGGCCTTTTCCGCGCCAAGGCGGAATCGCTCGGCGTAAAGCTCGGCGACCTGATGATGCCGATCCGCATGGCCGTTACCGGCAGCCGGGTGAGCCCGCCCCTGGTGGGCTCGATCCAGGTGATCGGCTCAGACAAGGCCAATGAGCGAATCGACCGCGCCGTTCGGGAGCGGTTTTCCTGACCCCCTCGTGAGCGCGGCTAATTGAAACAAAAACGGGCTACCCGACGATTTTACCGGGTAGCCCGTTTTTTTTGTATCGTTGCTTACAAACGAAAGCGTACGGCGCGGGAACGTTAGCGTTCCGAGGGTCGTAAGTAGGAATGGACCCCCGAGGCTAGGCTTAATACCAGCCAAAAAAGCCAGGTGAATGAGAAGAACATCCCCAAAAAACCGATAATACCGTGCGATATTCCCCGTTTCTTCATTATGTGCCTCACTTCTTGGTTTAATAGACACAATATAAACAATTTTGGTGCGAGAAAGCGTTACGTTTTCGTCTTCGGTTAGGGGTTTAGGGTCCACCCGAATGACGGCGGGTAAAAATGGAGATTTCCCCGAAAAACCCGTATCGGTACCGAAAAAAGGCGATTCGATGAATTATACTGGAATTACGCTATCAACGGGGGTAGCCGATGAAAATAGCCCGAAACAGGATTCGCTTTCTCTATTATTCCGGCAGCCTTTGCCTTGTGTTGGTTCTCCTCGTTTCCTTGGGCGGTTCCTATCTCTATTCCTACGCCGCGCAAACCCGCGATAAAATTCGGCAGTTTTCGGAGAGTATTCTCGAGACGAATAAGAAATACGTAAAGGACGCCATAGACCTCACCGTACAGGAGATCGATATAGAGCGAGACCGATTGACGGACTCGGAAAAAGCCCGGCTTGGCAGGGTGTGGGACCGTATCGACGCGGCGCTCGCGAGGGGCGGCGATACCGCCGGTTTCGTGAAACGGGTTAGGGAAGGGAAAATGGTATCCGATGGCATCGATGCCTTATGCCTGGAACGCGACAGCGGGCGACTGTATAGCCTTACCGACTGGACGGCACTCCCTCGGGGAATCGGCGGCGTTGACTCGTTCCGCGACCTGGCGGACCGCTATCGATTGACCATGCTCTCGGAAACGGATCTTTTTCTGGTACTTTTAGGCATCTCCGGGGAGTATATCGAGGCAGCGGTTCGGGAAAACGTGATATACCGGATTAGGCGCGAACGGCTCGCCGACGACGGCTATATCTGGATACATCAGATAGTCGATTACGACGGGGGCGAGCGCTACGCCATATGTCTCGTTCATCCCAACCTTCCGGACGAGGAAGGTTCATTCCTTTCGACTGAGACACCCGACATCCGGGGCAATAAACCCTACTTAACGGAGTTGGAAGGGGTAAAAAAGGACGGGGAACTCTATTTCGACTATTGGGTCAATAAATTGGATTCGGACGTAATCGCCCATAAACTGAGTTACGCCGCGCTCTATAAACCCTATGATTGGGTTATCGGGACCGGGGTGTACCTTGACGATCTCGATGCCCTACGGGATCGGGAGGCGAAGGCCCTGGGCCGGACCCAACGCGCGTACCTATTTTTATTTTGCGGCCTCGGCGTTTTGGCCCTGGCCCTTTCCCTGGCTCTTATCATGTTCTTCGAGCGCCGTATGGAAGTCTTGATCGGCGGCCTTCAGGCGGAAGTAACGGATAAGAACCGGCAACTTGAAAACGAGAAAAAAAGAATCGAGGAAATTGCCTATCTCGATCCCCTGACCGGCTTGCTTAACCGTCGCGCCATGCTGGCGCAAATCGAGCAATCCTCCGCGCGGGTACTCCGCCACGAGGGAACCTTCAGCATCGCGTTGGCCGATATCGATTATTTCAAGCGCGTGAACGACGAATACGGTCACGTAGCGGGAGACTTGGTGCTTACGGCCCTTTCGTCCGCCCTTAGGTCCCGAATGCGCGAGGAAGACAGTTTGTCCCGATGGGGCGGCGAGGAATTCCTTTTCTTGCTGCACAACGCCGAAGAAGACGAGGCCGCCGTCGGCATCGAGCGGTTGCGGGAAACCGTGGAAGCGTTGGGCGTATCGTTTGAGGGCCGCTCTATTCGAATAACCATGTCCTTCGGCGTGGCCTCGTGGACCGACGATATCCGGACCGTAGACGATTTGATCAAGCGCGCGGATAACCGCCTGTACGAGGCCAAGGAACGCGGCCGAAACCGGGTCGTCGCCCGCCCTTGAAGCCCCGCAGGCCCGGGGCTTCACGCCGCGAGATTACAGGCCCGTAAAGTCGCTTGCCGAATAATATCCCGTATCGATAAGCGCAGCCTGCACGTTTGAGGCCGTTACCTCAACGATTTCGCTAATAACGGAAGGCACTTCCTTGACGCCGTTGTTGAAGGAGCCGAGCGTCGCGGGCGTTTTGCCCTTGAGAACCTCGATAACGGCGACCGCCGCGTCGCTGGCGAGGGTTCTAACGTCCTTGAAGACGGTCATTGATTGGTGCCCGTCCAAAATCGACTGTACCGAATCCTTTTCCGCGTCCTGCCCTGTTATGACGTAGGAAGTGACGGCGACATCGCCGTCGAGAGCCTCGATGATGCCCCGGGCGGTATAATCGTTCGGGCCGAGGACGAACGCTTTGCCCTTGAGGTCGCTGCCGACGGCCGCGAGGTTTAACTCGCAAAGCATTTTCGCGTCGTTGAAAGACCAGTGGGTGGTAATGCCGTTCACGGTCATCGCGGGCGGGGTGGCTGAATCTATCGGATTCGTGCCGATAATATCGCCGATTTGGGTGGTGTTCAGTGTCGCGTTTGCTTCGAGCCCCTCCGCCATGGCGGAATTCGCGATCACGAAAGTCCCGTCCGCGATTTTCGGCTGCAGTACCGACCATGCTCCGGCGAAGAAGAGAAAGGAGTTGTTGTCGGTTTGCGACCCCGCGTAGAGGTAGAGCGGATTGCCCGTTCCCGTAGCGTGATCTATAAGGTATTGGCCCTGCATGCGGCCAACCTCGTCGTTGTCGAAGGTGACGTAATAATCCACGGCATCGGTTTGAGTAATCAAACGTTCGTAGGCGATGACCGTTACCCCCGCCGCGTGGGCCGCTTCCGCCGCCGTAGCCGCGTCGGCCGAGGAGACCGGGCATAGCACGAGCACCTTAATTCCCGACTCGACGAGGTTCGCGACATGCGACGCCTCGGTGACGGAACTATCAGCGCTTCGCAGGATAGTGTGTTCCACGCCCGCCGCGGTAAGGGCCGCGCGGAACCGGGCCTCATCGTTGTCCCACCGAAGGTAATCGTTGGGAAAGACGATTCCCACCGACCCAGTGATTTTTTCCGCCGCGGGATCGGTTACGTTGTCGCAGGAAACGATGAAAGGTACCAGGCCGATCGAGACCGCCGCTAAAGCCGCGAGATAGCGTTTTTTTTTCATGATTCGCTCCATTGATCATGGTAGATCCGTCACAACGGTTTGGTGTTTGTTTTCGGATATGGTTGCTTGCGATAATTATACACCCACTCCGAGTTCCCGGCTCTTTCTTTTTTCTCCCCCCCGTGGCCCTCTCTGGCGGGCGGCTCCCGCGATGGCGCACCTACCGCCGTGGCGCCTTCTGCCTCGGTCTTTCGTCCCTTCTCATTATGTTCCTTCATCACCCATTGCTGTACAAGTTCAGCCTTGGTATGCTAAAATTGTCTCCTATATTATGTCCCTCGCTGCCAGCGGGGGCGAAAGGAGCTTCTTTAGATGGACGATCATGCGGTTTCCATGGAAAAAATTGTGAGCCTGGCCAAGCGGCGCGGGTTCGTGTTTCAGTCTTCCGAGATTTACGGCGGCCAGAACGGCGCCTGGGACTACGGCCCCCTCGGAATCGAGCTCAAGAACAACATTCAGAAGGCCTGGTGGAAGGAGATGACCCAGCTCCACGATAATATCGTGGGCCTCGACGCGGCGATCCTGATGCACCCTCGCGTTTGGGAGGCTTCCGGCCACGTGGCGAACTTCTCCGACCCGCTCGTTGACTGCAAGGACTGCAAGAGCCGGTTCCGGGCCGACGACGATACGCAGATCTCCCCCGAGGCCGTGGCGGCGCGGAAGTGCCCTAAGTGCGGCGGCCCCCTGACCGAGCCCCGGTCCTTCAACCTGATGTTCAAGACGAGCATCGGCCCCGCGGAAGACACCTCGAGCGTGATTTACCTCCGCCCCGAGACCGCCCAGGGCATCTACGTGAACTACAAGAATATCGCCCAGTCGAACCGCCTGAAGATTCCCTTCGGGATCGCCCAGGTCGGCAAGGCCTTCCGCAACGAGATCGTGACCAAGAACTTCATTTTCCGCACCTGCGAGTTCGAGCAGATGGAGATGCAGTATTTCGTGAAGCCCGGCGACGACGTTACGACGTTCGAAAGCTGGCGCGAGCAGCGCATGGCCTATTACGCGAAGCTCGGGATCCGGCCGGAGAAGCTCCGCTGGCACCACCACGAGAAGCTCGCGCACTACGCGAAGGACGCCTACGACATCGAGTTCGAGTTCCCCATGGGCTTCCAGGAGCTTGAGGGAATCCACAACCGGACCGATTTCGACCTGACCCAGCACACGAAGTATTCCGGTAAGGACCTTCAATATATCGACCAGGACAACGGCAACGAGCGCTACATTCCCTATATCATCGAGACGAGCGCGGGGCTCACCCGCAACGTGCTCATGTTCCTTTGCGACGCCTACGAGGAAGAGAAGGTAGCCGACAAGGGCAACGACGACGACTGGCGGACCGTGCTCAGGTTCCACCCGAAGATCGCCCCGGTGACCGTGGCGGTTCTGCCCCTCATGAAGAAGGACGGCCTTGCCGAGCTCGCCCAGGAAATCCGGAACGAGCTGAAGGAAGACTTCATGACCGATTACGACCAGTCCGGCGCCATCGGCAAGCGGTACCGCCGCCAGGACGAGATCGGAACCCCCTTCTGCGTGACCGTGGACTACGACTCCAAGGAAGACGGCACGGTTACCCTGCGCTTCCGCGACTCCATGGAGCAGATCCGCATCCCGAGAACCGAGTTGGCCGCGAAGATCCGCGAAGAAATCAAGAACTACAAACGGGTTTAAGGCTCAAGCGGGGGGTAAAAAGGATATGGCCGATTCTAATCGATTGCACAGCATAAATACCTCCCGCATTATCCGGGCGATCTGGCTTAATCCCGGCATAAGCCGGATCAAGGTCGCGGAGATTCTCGACCTTGACCGCTCGACGGTCACGAAGATCATGCAGGGAATACTCGACCGGGGAATCGTGGTGACCGCCGGCAAGAACCGCCAGCAAAGCGGGGTAGGGCGGCGCCAGATCAACCTCGAGATAAACCCGGATCTCGGGGTCGTCTTGGGCCTGGAGATACAGGACGCCCGGTTCATGGCGGTGATCGCCACCGTTTCGGGCGAGGTATTGCATACCTTCGACGGCATAGGGAAGGTGAGCCGCGAGGGGCTCGTTTCCCACGCGGTCTCGCTGATCGAGCGCGCGCGCGAGTACGTCGCCGGAACGGGGAAAACCCTTTTGGGCGTGGGGATAGGCCTGCCGGGCATCGTCGATCCCTACTCAGGCCTTTTGATCCGCTCCAATTCCTTGGGCGTGTGCGAACCCTACGCGGTGCGCGACGAGGTTTCGAAGCGCTCGGGCGAGTACGTGTTTATCGAGAACGACGCGAATTGCTGCTGCTGGGCCGAGCTCGCCTTCCGCAAAACGGCCCGGGCGCGCAACTTTATCGCCGTGCTCGGCGAGTTTCGCGACCTGGTTTCCGGCTCAACGGCGCCCCACGGCATAGCCGTCGGCCTCGGGCTTACCGTCCGGGAGCGGGTGCTGCACGGCGACCACTTTACCGCCGGCGAGTTTCGCGCGGTGGGCGCGACCCCCGAGTCGGGCCAGTTCAGCATTCCCTATTCCCGGTTTCGCGAATTGCCCGACAATCGGGCCCTGTTGCGCGAGGTGTACGCGGAGCTCTGCGATAACCTCGCGCTCCTGATGAACACGGTGGATTTTACCAAGATAGTATTTACCGGCGACCTGCCCGCCAACCGCGAGAACCTCGAGGAGGCCATGCGCCGTTCCATCGCGGGGAATTGGGTATACGACCTGGAGCGCGAGATCGAGATAGAATTCTCGGAGTACGGTACCCGCTCCGTTTCTATGGGCGCCGCCGGGCTTTTCGTGGAAAAGCTCTTTTCGGTGCCCGACATCGCCGACCGGTTCCAGGAACTGGTGGGTTTCGACCTGTACGAGCATATAATCGCGGCTAAGGGACTCTAACGAATGGAATACGTACGCCTCGGCTCCACCGGACTGATGGTTTCGCGCACCGCCTTCGGGGCGCTGCCCATCCAGCGCGTAAGCGATTTCGACGCAGCGGGGGGCATTCTGCGGGCCGCCTACGACGGCGGCGTCAATTTTTTCGACACCGCCCGCATGTATTCCGACAGCGAGGAAAAACTGGGCCTCGCGTTTTCCGAATTCCGGAAGGACGTAATAATCGCCACCAAGACGGGGGCCCGCACCGCCGGCGACCTGAGGGACCAGCTGGAAACGAGCCTCCGCAACCTGCAAACCGACTATATCGACCTGTATCAATTGCATAACCCGATCTTCGTGCCCGTTCCCGGCGGCGAAGACGGCCTTTACGACGCCCTTTTGGAGGCGAAGGCGGCGGGGAAGATCCGCCATATCGGGATAACCAACCACTCCCGCGCCTTAGCGGCCGAGGCCCTGCGGTCGGGACTGTACGAGACGATTCAGTTTCCCCTTTCCTATCTTTCCGGTCCGGAGGACGAAGCCCTCGCCGAAGAGTGCGAAAGCGCCGGGGTAGGCTTTATCGCCATGAAAGCCCTTTCGGGCGGCCTCATTACGAACGCGCGCGCGGCCTTTGCCTGGCTTCGCCGGTTCGAGGGCGCGGTGCCCATATGGGGCATTCAGAGGCTTTCGGAACTGGAAGAGCTGCTTGCCCTGGAATCGGAGTCGCCCGCGCTTGACGAGCCGCTCAGGCAGGTAATCGAAAAGGACCGCGCCGAGCTGGCGGGATCGTTCTGCCGGGGCTGCGGGTACTGCCTGCCGTGCCCCGCGGGAATTCCCATACATAACGCGAACCGGATGCACGAGCTCCTGCGCCGCTCACCCCCCGCCCAGTGGCTCACCGACGAATGGGCGCTCCTCATGGCGCGGATCGACGACTGCACGAAATGCGGCGCCTGCGGCAAACGCTGTCCCTACGGCCTCAAGCCCTGGGAAACGCTCCCGGCCCATTACGAAGACTGGAAGGCGTTCCGCGCTACTCTATCTTCTTGAATTCGCGCGTTTCCTTGTCGTAATTGAAAATCTCGCCCGTCTCGATGATGTAATACCATCCGAGTATATTGAGCTTCCCGGCCCGGTACCGCTCCTTGATATAGGGATAGGTGACGAGGTGGTTCATTTGCTCAACGATATTGAGCTGTTCGGTTTGCCATTCGCGCTCCGCTGGATCGGTTACCCCGTCGGAGACGATCTTGTCCTTGACCCGGCGCGCCAGCTCCAGCCATTTTTTCGTGTGCGGAATGTCCGCGCCCTGGTTACCCTCGAGCCACAGGGCGTTGCATCCCCCGCAGTTCGAATGCCCGCAGACGACGATGTTTTCCACGTTGAGGGCCTTTACGGCGTACTCGATCGCCGATGTGGTGGCGAGGAATTCTTCCGACTCGCGGTACCAGGGCACGAGGTTCGCGATATTGCGCACCACGAACAGCTCCCCGGGGAGGGTCTTCGTGATCAGGTTCGGCACGATGCGCGAGTCGGAACAGCCGATGAAGAGGGTATGCGGGTTCTGTCCCCGGCCTATTTTCTCGAATAGTTCCCGGTGGTCGTGATAGTCGGTGGCGTTAAACGCCTTGACCCCGTCGAAAAGATAGTCCCTCGTCATATCCGCTACTCCCGCTCAAGTTCTTCGATTTCCGCGAGCCAGAGGGCGGCGGAAGCGTCGCTCGGCATGCGCCAGTCGCTCCGGGGCGACAGGGTAACGCTGCCCACCTTCGGACCGTCGGGCAGGCACGACCTTTTGAATTGCTGGGAAAAAAAACGCCGGTAAAAAACCTTCATCCAGCGGAGAATCTCGCTCCGGCCGTAGTCCGGCTCGAATGCGGCGACGGCCAGGGAAAGGATTTTCCGGGGCGAGAAGCCCCATCGCGCCAGGTAATAGAGGAAGAAATCGTGCAGTTCGTAGGGCCCCACGATATGCTCTGTTTTTTGCGCGATTTCCCCGTCCTTCGGCGGCAAGAGTTCCGGGCTCACCGGCGTATCGAGGATGGACCGCAGGATTTTCGAGAATCGCGCCTGTCCGGCGGCGCTCTCCGCGCCTTCGCCGATGAACGATGCGGGGTGCTCGGCGCAATAGCCCACCAGGTGGCGCACCAGGGTTTTCGGGATCGAGGCGTTCACGGCGTACATGGACATGTGGTCGCCGTTGTAGGTCGCCCAGCCCAGGGCGAGTTCCGAAAGGTCTCCTGTGCCGATCACGAGGCCGCCGGTTTGGTTCGCCTTGTCCATCAGTATTTGGGTCCGCTCCCGCGCCTGGGAGTTCTCGTACGCGATGTCGTAGGTTTCGCCGTCATGGCCGATGTCGGCGAAGTGCTGTTTCACCGCCTTGTGGATGCGGATCTCTTCCGTGGACGTGCCGAGCGCGGCGGCAAGCGCGAGGGCGTTGCCCCGGGTGCGCTTGGTGGTTCCGAAACCCGGCATGGTGACGGCGAGGATTCCCGCGCGGTCAAGGCCGAGCAGCTGAAAGGCTCGAACGGTAACGAGGAGGGCGAGCGTCGAGTCCAGGCCCCCCGATAGGCCGAGCACGGCGGAAGCGGATCGGGTATGGGCAAGGCGTTTGGCGAGCCCGGCGGTTTGGAGGGCGAAGATTTCCTCGCACCTCCGCGCGAGATCGATCCGGTCGGCGGGAACGAAGGGGTGCCTTGGTATGATCCGGCAGGGCGTTTGGTCGCGGGCCTTCAGCGCGCAGGGTATCCTGCGGTAGGAACCCTCGTTTCGGAAGGTATTGACCCGGCGGCGTTCCTGAAGGAGTCGGTCCGCGTCCACGTCGGCGATCAGGAGCCCGCCGGCGAACAGGGCCGATTCCGCGAGGAGGCTCCCGTTTTCGGCGATCAGGTTATGGGCGGCGAATACCATATCGGTGGTGGATTCCCCGGTCCCGGCGTCTGCGTATACGTAGCCGCACATGCCCCGGCCCGATTGCCCCAGCACCAGGGAGCGGCGGTATTCGGCCTTGCCGATCACCTCGTTGCTCGCGGAAAGGTTCGCGACGATCACGGCCCCGGCCTGAACGTGACGGGACGAGGGGGGAATGGGCACCCAGAGGTCCTCGCAGATCTCCACGGCGAAGGCAAGGTCCGGCTCGATTTCGTCGACGAAGAGAAGATCGGTTCCGAAGGGTACCGGATCGGCGCCGAGAAGCCCCGCCGGAATTTCGGGGTTAAAGCGGTCGCTCGGGAAACTCGACGGCGCCGCGCGGTCCTGATAGCCCGGCGCCGCGGTAAAGTGCCGTATTTCGTAAAACTCGCCGTAGTTCGGGATATGCGTTTTCGGGACCACCCCGCGAATCTTTCCCCCCGAGATAACGGCGGCGCAGTTATAGCGGGCGTTGCCCAGGTTCAGGGGAAAGCCGACCGTAAGGGTCAGCTCCAATTCCGCGGTCTTGGCCGCGATGCGTCGAAGGGCGGAAATCGCGGCGTCGCCGAGGGTTTCCTGGGAGAAAAGATCGCCGCAGGTATACCCCGTTACGGAGAGTTCGGGAAAAACGACGAGGGATACGCCGCGCGCGGCGGCCTCTTCGGCGAGGGCGATTATTTCGGCGGCGTTGGCCGTACAGTCCGCGACCGTGCAGGTCGGGGTCGCGGCGGCGACTCTCAAAAACCCGTGCATCATGCCTACGATTGTATACAAAAAAAGGCAAAATAGATATACTTTTTCCCATTATGAACAAGGCACTCGAAACCCTCAAGGAACGCGGATTTTTCCAGCAATGCACCGACGTAGACGCCCTCTCGAAACTCATGGACGAGGGCCCCGTGACCTTCTACGTGGGTTGCGACCCCACGGGACCCAGCCTGCATATCGGCCATATGGTCCCCTTTTTCGCCCTGAGGCACCTGCGCGAGGCCGGGCACAAGGGCATCGCCCTCGTGGGGGGCGGTACCGCCCGAATCGGCGATCCTTCGGGCAAGACCGAAATGCGCAAGATGATCTCTTACGGGGAAATCGACCGAAACTCCGAATCGATCCTCAAGCAGCTCGACCGCTTCATCGGCTTTGACAGCGAAACGGCGTACAGCGACAACAACAAGAATTGGCTCGCGGACCTCAACTATATAGACTTTCTCCGGGATATCGGCTCCCAGTTTTCCGTGAACCGCATGCTCACCTTCGAGGCGTACCGGAAGCGCATGGAAACGGGCCTTTCCTTCGTGGAATTCAACTACCAGCTGCTCCAGAGCTACGACTTCTACCAGCTCAACGAGCGCCACGGCTGCGCGCTCCAGATCGGCGGCGACGACCAGTGGGGCAATATCGTCGCGGGCATCGAGCTGATCCGCCGCATGAACGGCAACCAGGCCTTCGGCCTGACCTTCCCGCTCATTACCACCTCAGACGGCAAGAAAATGGGCAAAACCGAAAAGGGCGCCCTCTTTCTCGATCCGGCGATCACGACGCCCTATGACTTTTTCCAGTATTGGCGCAACGTGACCGACGCGGACACGAGAAAGTTCCTTCTTCTTTTCACCTTTCTTCCGGTTTCCGATATCGAGTCTCTCATGACGGGGAACGTGAACGCGGCCAAGGAGCGCCTCGCCTACGAGGTGACCGCGCTGATTCACGGGAAGGAAGAGGCCGACAAGGCCCTCGCGGGCGCCAAGGCGGCTTTCGGGGGCAGCGGCGACAAGGCTTCCATGCCCACCGTGGAAATGGACCGCTCCCGGTTCGAAGCCGGAGTCGGGGTAATCGACCTTTTCGTGGAATCCGGCCTCGCCGGAACCAAGAGCGACGCCCGGCGCCTCGTGGAACAGGGCGGCGCCGCGGTTGCCGACTCGCCGGTTACCGACGTTAAGGCCGTGATCGGCGCCGACCGGCTGGACGCCGAGGGCGAGTTGGTGCTCCGCGCGGGCAAGAAAAAATTCGTTCGGGTCGTGTCCAAGTAAAAAAAAGGGGTTCCGGCAACGGAACTCCTTTTTTTCGCGTGAGCGCTCGCCCAATCAAATCCTCGGCGAGAACAGGCTCTTGAAAAAAGAGACGATCGCCCGCCAAATGCGGATAAAGATATTCGGGTTTCGAAGCTTCTCCAGTCGGGTGTAGGCCGCGAGGAGCTCCGCTTCGGAAAAATCGTTCCGCTGGGTGTTTTCCTCGATCTCGAGCTCCAACTCGCTGATCCGGTCCGTATCGTCCAGCACCGTGGCGCTGATTGAACGCCACCCGAGCCGCTTCGCGGCTTCCAGTCGTCGCCGGCCGGCGATCAGCTCGTATTTCGCGTTTACCGTGATCGGGTTGAGAAGCCCGTAGTGGCGGATGCTTTCCATGAGCTCATCAATGTTGTCGAGGTTGACCCGCACCCGTTTCCGGATTTTGATGTCCTCGATCGCGATTTGCATGCTACCCTCCTGGTCCTTCTACTCGAGAAGCGGGTTGAACGCGTTGCCGCCTTCCGGGGCGGTTTCCGCCCCGTTCGGGACATTGCCGCTCTCCTGGTTGCCCGAACCCTCCGTATCTACGGGTTGCCCCTCGGTTCCCGCGGTAAGGGCCGCCTCGTTTCGCGGTTTTACGCGCGGGGCCGGATCCTCGAAAATCGACGGGTCGAGGGTGAGCGCCGAGGTGTCCACGGTGATGGGCCGCTGTCCCGCCGCGAAGCCCTCGCTTTGCAGGCGTTCCACTGACGTTCGTCTCAAATTCTCGCCGTTTTCGTGATAGGTGCAATAGGTTTTCGGCTCGGTTCCCTCAAGAAACTGCAGGGTAATGGTCCCGTCGTCGCAGGCGTCGGTGGGAAGATCGCCCGATTTCTTGCAGACCGTGGCGGTCACGATTCCGTTCTGGGGCCGGGGAAAATCGCGGTAGGGAAGCCCTTTATGGATCGCGTCCATGTATTCTGCCCAGGCGTACCCGGCGAGCACCGAGCCGGTATTGTCGAGGCCAAGGCTCATGCCCCCCTTGTCGAAGCCGAACCAGAGGGCGGTGGTGTAATAGGGCGTAAAGCCGACGGTCCATGCGTCCGCCCAGTTTTGCGTGGTTCCCGTCTTTCCCGCCGCGGGCATGTGAAAGGTTTTACCGCTTTCGTCCTTATACCTGAACTTCGCGCCCCAACCCGTGGGATTCGCCAGGGTTCCGGAGGCCACCGTGTTTTTCAGCATATCGGTCATGATATAGGCGTTTTGCGGTGAAATAAGCTGTATCGCGTTGCCCTTCCGCTTTTGTTCCAGCCGAACTTCTTTCTCTCGGTCGATAATGACGCGGCCGTTGCGGTCTTCCACGGAGCGGATCGCGATGGGCGTCAGTTCCTTGCCGCCGTCGGCGAAGGTCGCGAAGGCTTTCGCCATGCGCCAGGGGGCGACGCTGATTACGCCGAGGCCGAGGGAATATACCCGGGGAAAGCGCGACTCGATTTCGGCCCGGTCGGTATAGCCCAGGAGAAGCGACGCGCGGTTGATCGCGGCGTCGAACCCGATCCCGTCGAGGACGCGGATAGAGGGCACGTTCATGGAATGGGCCAGGGCTTCCCAAAGTAGTACCGTGCCTTGCCATTCGCCCATGAAGTTCAGCGGCGTGTACGGCACTCCCGACTCGTTGTAAAACACCACCGGCGTGTCCGAGATCATGCTCGCCTCGGTGAATTTCCTCGAATCGACGGCGGCGGAATAATACAGGGGCTTAAAGGTACTTCCGGGCTGTATTTCGCCCTTCATGGCGCGGTTATACATATTCGACTGGTCGAACTTGCTGCCGCCGATCATGGCGGTTATGTATCCGGTATCGTTATCCAGGGTAAGAAGCGCCCCTTCCACGGTGGTTTCCACGCTGGCCGCCTGAATCGCCGCGTTGGTTTTGTTCGCGCCGGTTTTCAGGATGTCCATGCCGAAGGTCATGGAAAGGACGTCTACCAGCGGATTGAGCTTCTCGCGGTAATAGCCGATGGACTTTACCTGGGTTCGTTCCTGGGAGACGGCAAGCTTGGGCAAATCGAAGGCGAGGGCGAGTAGGGCGGTTATGTCCGCGTACTGGTCCGCCTTGTCGAACCGTGACGTGCTGGAGCGCCTGAAGCGGTCGTTGGCCCTCGTGAGCCATGCCTGGAAAACCCTGTCCGCCTCGGCCTGTTTTTCCAGGTCGAGGCTCGTGTGCACCACGTAGCCGTCGGTATAGAGGTTCATGGAGCCGTAGAGCATGGACTCGAGTTCCTGCCGTACGTATTCGGAGAACCAGCGCGCCTTGTCCACGCGCGAGAAATAGGCCGACGACGAGGTACGCGAGTAATCGAAATTTCCCCAATAGTCGTCAAAGGAATCGTCGGCGAGCTTCTTCGTGAGGTACCCAAGCTCTACCATCTGGTCCAGAACCTGGCGCTGCCGTTCCTGGGCGCGGTTCGGGTGCTCGAAGGGGTTGTAAAGCGCGGGGTTCGACAGCTGTATCATGAGGATCGCCGCTTCCGCCGGGGTCAGGTCGCTCGCCGAGTGGCCGAAGTAGAATTTCGACGCCGCGTTTATCCCGAAGGTGCCGCTTCCGAGATACACCTTGTTCAGGTACATCTCCAGAATTTCGTCCTTGGAGAATCGGCGCTCGAGCTGGAACGACCACCACAGTTCCTTCAGTTTCCGGCTGATGCTGATATCGCTCCGGTCGAGGTACAGGGTTCCCGCGAGCTGTTGGGTTATCGTGCTGCCGCCGCCGAGCGATTGGCCGGTGAGCTTTCCGAAAACGGCGCGCATGATGGATTTAACCGTGAAGCCGCCGTGCTGGTAGAATACCCGGTCTTCGCGGGCGATCAGTGCCTGAATGACGTGTTTGGGCAGTTGGTCAAGGGTTATGAGTTCCCGCTTTTCTTCCGAAGCGAATTCGGTTATCAGTTCCCCGCGAACGTCGAGAATGCGCGTGGGGAGCGCGGGGCTGAAATCGCTGAAATTTTCCTGGTTCTTCAGGTTTGCGGTGGCGGCTAACGCCCCGCCCAGCGCGGCTCCGCACAGTATCGCGCCTATAGCGGCGAGGGATACGAGAACGAGCGGTTTACGGGTTTCCTTGGCGAACATACCATCTATAAAAGCATAAACGGGGCGTCGTTACAAGGTATCGTTTTGGCGGTTTCTTTAAAACAAAAAGGGCCGGTATTATCTACCGGCCCGCCCATCAGGCTACGGACAGTCAGTGGGTGGGAGGGGAACTGAACTGCCCGATACTTATGTATCGGAAAGAGGGCGGGAAACCTTTACAAAAAAGCGGCGCTCACTGCGATTCGGAGACGTTTACGTCCACGATGAGGGAAACGGTGTAATCCCTCGCCTTTTCCACGGTGAGTTGCTTGACCACCTCGTAATCGCCGATGGTGAATTTGATGACGTGGTCGCCCGGTTGCACGATCCTGGCTTCCTTCCCGGGGCTCACGCTTTCGCCGTCCATCTGGATAAGGGCGTTTTCCGGCGCGATCAGGTACACGCGGGGAGCGGTATCCTGCATGGTGACCGATAGTTCCGTTACGCGGGCCTGTTCAACCTTAAATACGCGAACCTCGTTGCGGTAGGAATCGGAGACGATAGAAAGGTGGTGCTGGCCAGGCTTCAGGATCTGCAGTTCCCCGGGATTGTTCACGGCGATTTCGTCGATACGCACCGATATCGGCGCCTCCGGGGTTCCCGGCAGCGGGGGATAGACCACCGACAGCCGAAAACCGCCCTCGTCGGCGAGGATGGGCTTTACCTTAACCTGGAACGTCAGGTCTCCGATCGTGTCCGGCAAGACCTTCATGACCGGCAGGAGACGGAAAAGCAAGGCGCCCGCCTTGGGGTCGTGCACGTAGGGGAGCACCGTCGCGTAGGGGCCTGATTTGAGCCGATGGTCCTTGACCAGCGGAATTTGGAGCACGAACGAAAGGCGGGAGGGTAGTGGCTGCAGGGTAATCTGCGTCGCCTTGTAGTCCGTACGGTCTTTCGCCGGCAGGGGATCGATCTTGGAATAAAGCCCGTAGGCCATGCTGTTCCGGTATTCGATTATCTCCTGGGGAACCTTAACCTCGATCTCGATGCCCTTCAGGAAGGCCGTATCCCTCGGAAACTCGATCCCCACCGCGCCGTTAAACGACGCGTCGTACGTTTGCGCCTCGGGATTGGCCGCGTCTATCTGGGCGATAGCCGTTGAACCGACCCGAAAGGTATCCGCCGCAGCGGCGGACAGAAGGAGCATGGTGAAGGTAAACGCGATTCCCACCCGTTTTTCGTTCATCTTTGCGTGGTTCCTTTAATAAATCCCGCCGGGTCCTTCGGAATCCCGTTTTCATGAATCTCGAAATGGAGATGGGGGCCGGTCGATTGGCCGGTTGAGCCGACGGTACCTAGAATAGTACCGGATTTCACGCGTTCCCGCAACTCGATTTTTACCGCGGTGAGGTGGCCGTAGAGGCTTTCTTTTCCCCCCTCGTGGCGCACTATCACGTAATTTCCGTACACCGAATCGAATCCGGTAGAAACGACCTCTCCGTCGGCGCAGGAATAGACCGAAGTCCCGCGGGGCGCGGCCAGGTCAACCCCCTTGTGGAATATAAGATTACCCGTGACGGGGTTCTTTCTCATTCCGAACGACGACGTTACCACGCCGGACGGGAGGGGAAATCGATAGCGGGGGGTGAGAAACCACGCCCGGACCGTGCCGTCGAAGAGGCCGTCGGGAATGCAATGGACGGTTCGCTTCGTTCCGGTTCGCGGATCGTGGACGGCGAACGTGATAATGGAAGAATCGTCGGGATCGAAGGAGGAAAGGAGGAGCGTTTCGAAGGCGCCCGCCGCGTCGTCGGGGAGGTATAGTCCGGGAAGGGTCGGAAGGAGGAGCACGGTTCCCGCCGTCAGATCCGAGGGCGCCGAAAGGCGGTTTAGGCTCGCCAGGGCGTCGTAGGGCACGCTGCATCGGGCGGCGATGCCCAGTAGGGTGTCCGTGGGCAGAACGAGGTAGGCGTATATGCCGACGGGGAGGCCGCGTTTTCCCTTTCGGTTAGCCGCACCCGCCAGGGCGATTCTGGCGTCGCGCACGTCGTCGGAATACTGCCTGAAGACCGGATCGGTCGGGTCGAGGGCCGGAATACGCGGATAATCGGCGGCAAACGCGGCCCGGGCCCCGGCGAATACGAGGAAACAGAGCATGAAAGCCCGCGGCGCGGCGCCTTCAGTCCTTACCGGCGCCCCTTTCATTTCCCGTTTGAAACGGAAGGCTCGAGGACGAACTCGATAAGGCCCCAGGCCGCGGCCGTAACCACGAGCGCCGCGAGGGCCAGGAATCGGTGTAGGGATAGCAGCAGGGCGACCGCAATCGAGATTCCCGCCGCGAGAACCGCGATTTTCAGGAGATTCCGGCGGAACCGCGCCGGATTCACGCGGAGGGCCGTTCTCATGCGGATGGCCGCGATTGAGCCCGCCACGGCGACGAAAAGAACGCCGCAGACCAGCGTGTATACGTCCGGGCGGGAAGTCGCCAGCCGCCAAAGGGGATATACGATGGCGAGTCCCGCCCCGACGCACGCGGCGCCGAGCGCGACGATACGGCCAAGGGCGACGAGAAGGCCGAGGTATCCCTTTAGAATGCGTAAAACCATGGTATGCCTCCGGGTTCGGGCAATAAAAAAAAACCGCAGCGAGAGGGGTCTCCCTTCGCCGCGGTTACAATTCAAGGCTATGCGGGGATTACTCCTCGGAAATCGCCTCGACGGGGCAAACGGCAGCGCAGGCGCCGCAGCTCACGCAGGTATCGGGATCGATAACGCGCTTGTCGCCCTTTTCGGAAATCGCGCTGGTGGGGCATTCGCTCTCGCACGCCGCGCAGTTGATGCAAGCATCGGAAATGACGTAAGCCATGTATAGCTCCTTATCATGTGGTATGAATGGAACATAACCCATCCCGAGGGAAATGACAAGACCGTGATCTGATGGTACACTCCTTTTTAAGGGGGGGACTCATGGCGGAAAGTCAGCAGCTCATCAAGAAAAATCTCGATTACATAAATATCCTGCCGGCCTGGGCGCAAGAGCTTTCGGTCAAGTATTGCTCAAAAACGGCCAATCTCTACTTCGTTCACGGCAATATCCGCGATTTTCTTCCCCACAAGATGAACGAAGGCGAGTTCATGTTCGTGAAAATCCAGGATTATATCTCGGAAGTCCTCTTCGGCAACCGCGATATAATCGTATTCTACGATAAGTCGAGCGGCGTCTCCTTTTGCACGAGCCAAATGCAAAAGGACTACCTGAAGGCCATGTGCGCCCGCTACCCCGACGCCCCTCCCGAGGATTTCCTGTCCCGCGATCCCGTGAAGGCCTTTGACTGGCTCGAGCGTTACTTCGTCATGAACCTTCCCCTCGACCTTCGCATCGTGCTGATCGTGGACTACGCGGAAACCATCGTTCCCGCCGACGAGTTGGGGCATCTCGACGAAATTGACCGCTATTGCCTGGTAACCCTTAACCGGTGGTCCCATGAGCCCCAGTTTACCCGGGGAGACGTATCCATCCTCATGCTCACCGAAAACCTCACCGATATCAATCCGCGCCTTTCGTCGTCGCCTTCCACGGTCAAGGTTGCCATTCCCTTTCCCGACACGGCGGTACGGAGCCAATTTCTCGCCTTTTTGGAAGATAACGGCACCCTCCTGCTCGATCGCGGCCTGAACCCCGAACGGGTCGGGTCGCTTACCTCCGGGCTCAACCTCTTGAACCTGAATCAGCTCGTGGCGGAATCGTATCAGGAGGACAAGCCCCTCTCCCTCGAATACCTTCGCGACCGCAAGCGCGCCATAATCGAGAACGAGGCCGCGGGGCTTCTCGAATTCGTGGAAACCGCCCATGACCTGTCCTTCGTCGCCGGCCACGATTTCGTGCGCAAACGGTTCCAAAGCGCGGCCAAGGCGATCAAGCAGGGCCGTACCGACGTGCTTCCCATGGGATACCTGATCGCGGGCCCGGTGGGCACCGGAAAAACCTTTATGGTTTCCGCCTTCGCGGGCGAAATCGGCGTTCCCATGGTGAAGCTCCGGAACTTCCGCTCAAAGTGGCAGGGAGCCACGGAAAGCAACCTGGAAAAGGTGCTGAATATCCTGAAAGCCATGGCCCCGGTCGCGGTGATGATCGACGAGGCCGACGCCTTCCTGGGCGACCGGGATACGCAGGGCGACTCGGGCACCACGAGCCGCGTATTCGCCCAAATCGCGGGATTTATGGGCAATACCGACTACCGCGGCAAGATCATCTGGTTCCTCATCACCAGCCGTCCCGATCTCCTGCCCATCGACCTTAAGCGCCAGGGCAGGGCGGAGGAGCACCTCGCCCTCTTTTACCCCGAAACCGTGGAGGCGAAGGCGGAGCTTTTCCGGACCCTGCAGCGAAAGCTCGAGATAAAGGTGAAGGAATTCCCCCTCGGGGATCTCTTTAAGGGACTGCGTTCCGAAATGTCCGGGGCGGATATCGAGGCGATCCTGGTGCGGGCGAAAATGACCGCCACCATGGACGGTCGCGCCATAGTGACCAAGGAAGACCTGGAGGAAACGGTCAGGGATTTCATTCCGCCCGCCTATCCCTACGAAATCGAGCTCCAAAACCTCGTGGCCGTTCTCGAATGCACGAGCCGCGAGATGGTTCCCGCCCGATACCAGAAAATGGAGCGGTCAAAGCTGGCCGCGGAAATTCAGGAGCTCAAGCAGCTGCTCGGGGAGCGTTAGCGCGCCGTGAGCGGCCGTTCCCATTCCGTCGCGGCGTCTATAACGGCGCCGGCGACGTCTATCCCGCAGGCGCTTTCCAGTGCCTCAAAGCCGGGCGCCGCGTTGATCTCGCAGAGGGTGAGCCCCCCGTCGCCGGTATAAAGAAAATCGGCGGAGCCATATAGAAGGCCCGCTTCCCCGGCGAGGGCGAACGCCGCCCGCTCCCACTCCCCGGCCGGATCGGGCAAGCTCGCGCGGCGCATGAGGCCCCCTTCCGCGGCGTTTGAGACGAGTCCTCCCGCCGGGTTAATCCGGCAGGCCACGGCGACGATCCGGTTTCCCGAAAAAAAGACCCGCAGGTCACGACCCCGGGAAGCGGCGACGTATTCCTGCGCCAAGGCCCGCTCTCCCCGATCCTCGAGACCCTGAATCGCGGCGACCGCCTCTTCCCTGGTCGTTGCCAGGGTAACGCACCGTCCCCGGCTCCCGAAGCGCGGTTTTATCACGAGCGGATAGGCTAAGCCCTCGGGCGGATCCGCCGCCGGATTTCGGGCGTTCCAGACCGCCCCGTCGGCGGGAAAGGCCAGCGGGGTCGGAATGCCGAGCCTCCGGGCCAAATGGGCCGATTCCAGTTTATCGTTGGCGATTCGGGTCGCCCGGGAACCGTTGACGCACGGAATTCCGGCCTTTTCGAGGGAGGCGATACGCGCGGGATCGGTCATGCCGCGGATAAGGCAGCGGACGGCGGAGGGGTCGCGAAACGGGGCGCGCGCCTCGTTTGACGGGGGACTATAGCCCGGAAGCGGCGCGGTCGTTGTATCGGAGGTGAGGCGCGCGAGATAGGCCGCGACGTCGCGGGCAAACAAAAACCGGAGCGGAATGCCCCGGTTTTCGCATATCCCGGCGATACGGACCGCCGGGCGAAATTGCGTAAAATAGCCGTAGTCGTCGGTCGCGAGCTCCCAAACGACGAGAAGCGGCCTCATTCCTGGTCTTTGGGCCAG
Source organism: Spirochaetota bacterium (assembly GCA_023443865.1). Classification (GTDB taxonomy): domain Bacteria; phylum Spirochaetota; class Spirochaetia; order Treponematales; family Treponemataceae; genus Teretinema. The sequence goes on from JAEZST010000018.1 coordinate 336,409, forward strand.
GTAAGGGTCTTTGAGCACAGCTCGGCGATGGCTTTGGCGGCCTTGGCCGCGTCAACCTGGGTAATGCCCGCTTCCTGGCTGAGCGTCTTGGAGAAAAACAGTTCCATGGACTGGAATACGTCGGGACGGGAATAGAAGAGAAACGCGAAGTTCATGCCCTCGGGCCGAACGATGGTGAAGGCGGAAATGGCCTGCTGGGGTTCCTTGTTGAAGTAAATCCGCGACTGGTTCTTTGCCGTGATCAGATTCGCCTCGCTGAAGCGCAGGGGAACCAGAAAATCCTGTGGCCTGCAATAGGGTTCGATCATCTTTTGCGGGTACGACGGCGGTTCAACGAGCACGTACATCTTCTTCCCGTTGGTCTGGAAGGTTATGCCGTTGCCGGCCGCGTAAATGTCTTTCACGGCTGAATACGAAACGACCTCGTAGATGCTGTAGGTTGATTCGGGTTTGAAAAACGACGAAACGATATAGCCTTCATCCAGCGGCATCTTGTTTTGGGTGTAAGCCTCGAATAGATCCATAGCCTTGAGCGACATGCGGGCCTCCTGTCAATTCAGTATAGGGGATTATCGGCGACAACGCAACCGATTGACGAAGGACCGATGGCGGTATATAGTTTTGATATGACCAAGAAGACTAAAATAGTCAAACGGTCATAGATGTGCCAAGGAGGCGAGGATGGCGCGGGCATTTTCCGGGGGCGAGCGCGATCGGATAGACGGAAAACTGCGGGAGGAAGCGGCGCGTCGCTTCGGTTCCGGCGGGTGCCGCAAAACGACCGTGGACGAATTGGCCCAGGCGGCGGGAATTTCCAAGGGGGCGTTTTACCTCTTTTATCCCTCGAAAGAGGCGCTCTTTTATCGAGTCCTCATGGATTACCACGCGCGCGTCCGCACTACCCTCATCGAACGGATAGACGCCGCCGCGGCCGGTCCCGAAGGGCTTCGCCCGAGCGATATCGCCGACGCCCTGGTTTTGGCGTTCCGCGAGGTGGAATCTTCCTTTTTACCCGCCTCGTTGGCCGACGGCGAGCTGGAATACCTCTCCTCGCGGCTGGACGAGGCCGTTCTCGCGTCGCATCAAGCCGATGACGGGGACATGGTTTCCGCGGTTTTCACGCGCCTTCCGGGCCTCGGCGAGACTGACATGGCGTTTTGGGGCGCCATGCTTCGCGGCATTTTTACCCTGACCCTCCATCGGCGGGAAATCGGGGAACCCTACTACGGCCGGGTGGTGGAAACCATGATCCGGCAGACGGTCGCCGCCATGACGGCACCAAAGGATGGCTCCTTATGATCGAGGTTCGCGACGTATCGTTCAGCTATACCGCGTCTCCCTTTATTCGGGACGTATCGTTTTCCGTGGCCTCCGGGGAAATTTTCGGCTTTCTCGGCCCTTCCGGCGCGGGTAAGAGCACCTTGCAAAAGATCATGACCGGGCTTCTTCCGGGCTATAAGGGAACGGTAACCGTAGCGGGACGCGACGTTCGCCGGCGGGACCGCTCCTTTTACGAGCGTATCGGGGTGGATTTCGAGTACCCGACGCTCTATGAAAAGCTGACGGCCCGGGAAAACCTCGAGTTTTTCGCCTCCCTTTATGAGCGACGGGGCCGAAGCGCGGACGAGCTTCTATCGATGGTCGGCCTTTCCCAGGACGGCTACAAAAAGGTGGGTGCCTTCTCGAAGGGCATGAAAAGCCGGCTAAATTTCGCCAAAGCCCTGGCTCACCGTCCCGACGTCCTTTTCCTGGACGAGCCGACTTCCGGGCTCGATCCCGCCAACGCCCGGGACATGAAAGCCCTGATTCGGGCCGAGCGCGACGCGGGCCGAGCGGTGATCCTCACCACCCACAACATGCACGACGCCGCAGAGCTCTGCGACCGGGTCGCCTTCATCGTGGACGGTACGGTTCGGGCACTCGATACCCCGCGGAACCTCGCCATGAGCCGGGGCGCGGCGCGTATCCGCTACAGTTGGCTCTCCCCCGATCCCGCCGGCGCGTTGCGGGAAGAAACCGCGGAGATTAACCGCGACGCGACGGGGACGGACGAGACCTTCCTTTCCCTCGCGAGGGAAGGCCGGCTCCTTTCCGTCCATAGCCTGGAACCGACGCTGGAGGATATCTTCATCGACGTTACGGGAAGGGGGCTCTCATGAGACGCTTTTTGTCCTTGCTCAGCTCCGACATCCGCTTTCAGCTGCGGTACGGCTTTTATGGCGTGTACGCGATTCTCACCCTGGCGTACGCCGCCGCCGTGCGCCTTGCGCCCCCCGCGTGGCGGTCCGCGGTCCGGGCCTTGACCGTATACTCCGATCCGGCGGCGCTGGGTTTTTTCTTCATCGGAGCGATCGTGCTTTTCGAAAAGGGCGAGCGGGTCGTGAGCGCGCTCGCGGTATCGCCCGCGAGTGCCGACGAATACGCCCTTTCCAAGCTTCTTTCCCTCGGCTTGATTTCCCTTGCCTCCGCGTCGGTCATTACGGTGGCCGGCGGCGGCGTTCTTTCCTTTTCATTCGCGGCCGGCGCCTTCGTCGGCTCCTGCCTGTTTACCGCCCTCGGTCTCGCCGTGGCCGCTACCGCCCCCTCGGTGAACGCTTTTTTCGTGCGGAGCGTCCCCCTGGGGGCCTTCGTCTTTGCCCTCGGGCCGTTGACGCGGTTTAGCCTGTTGCCCGAATGGCTTTCGTGGAACCCGGGCTCGCTCATCCTTTTCCTTCTGGAACCCCAATCTCCGGCCCGGCCCCTCGCGTTGCCGGTCCTTCTCGCCTGGTTCGTACCCGCCTGCATCGTCGCGATCCGGCGCGCGGATCGGCTATTCGCCGCCGAGGCCCTCGATGACCGACAGGGAGGCATCGCATGACCCTTCGCCTGCTGCGCCGTTCGCTCGGCCGCCTCGTTTCGGAGATTTCTTCCGACGCCATGCTCGCCCTCTGTTTCGTCGCGCCTTTCCTCGCGGGAGCGGCTTTCCGCCTTGCCCTTCCGCTGGCCAATCGCCTCGTCGCGGAACGCTTTGGCCTACCCGAATCGGTCAGTCCCTTTTATCCCCTCGCGGACCTGTTTGTCGGTTTTCTGACGGGGTATATGGTGTCGTTCGCCTCGGCCATGGTCATGCTGGAGGAGCGCGACAACGGAACCGCCTCCTATTTGGCGGTTACGCCCCTGGGCCGGACCGGGTACCTTTTTTCGCGGCTTATCGTGCCCCTGGCGGCCACGGTTCCGCTCACATCGTTGGTACTGGCCCTTTTCCGTACCTCGGCCCTTTCCTTGCCCGCATTGATCGTCGTCTCCGTCGCGTCGGTCCCGGTCTCGCTTTGCGTGGCCCTCTTCGTGGTTTCCTTTTCGGGAAACCGGGTTGAAGGGCTTGCCTTGGGAAAGCTGGCGGGCCTCATTTTAGCGTCTCTCGCGGTTCCCTTCGCGGTGAAAGACCCCATCGCCTACGCCGCTGGCGTCTTTCCCGCCTTCTGGGTATCCGACTTTATCGTTCGCGGGTCATGGCTGTCCGTCGCGGCCTTCGCTGCCTGTTCCGCCGCATGGCTCGTTCCCTTGTGGGCCCGCTTTACTCGGTCAAGGCTATGACCCGGTTTCTGCCCTCCGCCTTCGCGCGGTACAGGGCGTCGTCGGTCCGCTTGTAAAGGTCGGTCAGGGATTCTTCCGGCCCCTTCCACGCGACGGCCCCAATGCTGACGCTGGCGTTCCAGCCCGCCACGCGAATCGTCGTTACCCGTTCCCTGATCCGCTCCGCCACCGCGATCGCGTGCGCGAGGTCCACGTCAGAGAGGATCAGGGCGAATTCCTCGCCGCCGACCCGCCCGGATATGTCCGAGCCCCTTATTCCCGCGTCGATAATCGACGCTATGCGCTTGAGGACGGCGTCACCCTCCGGGTGGCCGCAGGAATCGTTCAAAACCTTGAAATGGTCGATATCGAGGATCATGAAAACCAGCGGAACCCGGTATCGCTGGGCCCGGTCAAGCTCGTCCCCGAAGCGCTCGAAAAAATAGCCCCGGTTTTTCAGGCCCGTCAGGGTATCGTAACGCGCCGCGGTTTGCAGCTTCTTCTGTATATCGTTATTTCGTTTCTGCGCCGCGATCATCCGAAACGACAGGAAGGCATAAAGGACGATCATCGCGGCGGCCACGGCGGCCTTAATCGAAAGTGAGGCAAGCCACTTGTTGCGCACCGCAGGCCAGCTTTCGCTTATCACGATGCCCAGGGTAAAATCGTTAAGGGCCTGGTAGGTGGCCAGGCGCCGGTTCCGTTCCGGATTGTAAATATCCACGATACCGACCTCCCCCGACCGAGCCCGCGCCTCGAATTTGGTTCCGACCAGCAGGGAATCGTAGGGAGCGCGGTAAATCAGGGTCTTGTCGGACCGGAGTATCCCCACCGAGAATTCCGGCAATACCTCGCTTGGCGCCAAGACCTCTTCCAGAACCTCGAACTCAATGGCCCCCAGGAGCAGGAATATCCCGAAATTATTGTTTCGAACCCGATAGGTGATCGGTATGCCCCACTTTCCCGTTACCCGGCTCTCTACGGGATTCGCGAAATAGAGCGAGTCCGGCCTGAGTTTTTTCGATTCGAGGTAATATTCCCGATCCGATATGTCGGCGCGGGGTTCCTTCGACGTGGCGGGCAAATAATATATTCCCCCCGCGTCGGTTACCATTCGTATATCGATGCGCCTGCCCGTTTGGGAGCGGTAAATATCCACCAGCCGTATAAACTCCGGGTCCATTCGCGGATCCCTGTCGGGATTATCGTGAATCCATTGGTCGAGAAAACGCATGGTTACGAGCATATTGTTGACCAGGCTTTCGAAGCGGGCCGCGGAGGTTGTGGCGATGAGCCTGAGCCGCTCGTTCTCGGCGTTGCGGTTTCTCGAGTAATCCGCGGAAAGGTAAAGGGCGAATATGATCACCAGGAGCACGATGCCCAACGTAGCTAAGGTATAATTGGTGCGTATGAGGTTTCGATACGATTCCCGTTCGGTGGAGCGCGCTCTCGGCATAGCTTAATCATAGGTTATGCCGGAAAGCCGGGCAAGTGTCCGGGAGAAACGCGTTTTTCGCTGGCTTAGCGTCGTGGAATACTATATAGTGTTTTTTATGAAGCCGAATGCCCGTTCCTTTTTGTCGATTCCCCTCACGGTAATGCTCTTCCTTTCTTCCGCCGCGATAGCCCTAGAGACCGGCATGGCGCCCGAGCGGATGATCATGGACCATTGGGACGACCTGACGGGACTGCCCTCCAATAACGTGTTGGACGTTCTGCAGGACGGCGCGGGCTATATGTGGCTCGCCAGTTACGACGGGCTCATTCGGTTCGACGGAAAGAACTTTATTGTCTACAACAAGGCGAGCGGGGACGGTTTTTCGTCCAACTCGGCCCGTTCCCTCGCGGAAGGCCCCGACGGAACCGTATGGATCGGCACGAATACCGATGGCCTTTTCGCCTATCGGAACGGTAGCTTCGAGACGTACGGAACCGAATCGGGCTTACCCGACCTTTCCATCCGAGCCCTCGGTTTTGACCGTTCGGGTACGCTCTGGGTGGGAACCGCCGGCGGGCTCGCGGTTTTCGGCAGCGACGGCCGCTTTGCCCCCGCCGGCTCTCCCGAGGGCATTTCCACCTTTCTCCAGCCCCTGAGCGACGGCTCGCTTCTGTCTGGGACCAATCGCAACGGGCTTATTTTGTCCAACGCGGACAGCATAGCCCTGTGGAACCCGACCGGACTGGAAGACTTCACCAATAGGTCCTTCACCGCCGCGTTCGAGGACGGCGAAGGCCGGCTTTGGCTCGGAACCGCCATGGGCGATATCTTCGTTATCAAAAAGAACGTTCTCGTTCGCCGGTTCGAATTGCCGGAACTGAAGGGCGGTACCATTAAGGATTTCGTGGTGGACGGCGAGGGCACCGTCTGGATAGCCACGGATAAGGGCCTCGCCTACGGCGATCTGACCGGTTTCCGGCTCTTTTCCGAGGCCAACGGCTTGCCCAACAATAGCGTGACCGCCCTGTGGCTCGATCGGGAAAAAAGCCTGTGGGTGTGTACGGAGCGGGGCGGCCTCGTGAAATTTTCCTCGGGAAAGTTTCTCAATATCACCACCAGGGAAGGCCTGAAGGGCAATGCCGTGAACTCCGTGGTGGAAGACCGGTACGGCAGCGTTTGGGTCGGTTCGGATCAGGGACTCACCTTTTTGCCCTCGGTCGAGGATCCGTACGGCGTATCGACCGGGCGAACCGCAGCCGTGGAAGCGGTGCTCGCCGATATCGGGGGCTCCCGGGTTCGGCAAATCAGGCTCGATTCCCGGGGTCAGTTGTGGTTTTCTACCTATTCCAATTTCGGACTTTACCGCTTTGACGGGGCGACGGGAAAGAGCGTTTCGGCCGAGAAAAACCTGCCGGTAAACCGCTTCCGGCTTTCCCTGGAAGATTCCCGCGGGCGAATATGGGGCGGAACCTCCGCCGGTTTATGCCTATTGGACGAGGGGCGGATCTATACCCGGGCCGACGGCCTTCGGAACGAGTTTATCCTGGGGCTATTCGAGGATTCCCAAAAGCGGTTGTGGATAGGCCTTGACGGCGGCGGACTCGCACGGCTCGAAGACGACGGTACTTTCAGTTCGTGGACCGTGGAGGACGGACTTGCGGGGAACGTGGTCTTTCGCGTATTCGAGGATAGCGAAAGGCGCCTTTGGGTTTGCACTTCCGACGGGCTTTCGCTCGTGAATCCCGACGGCCGTTTCACGACCTTTCGCGCCACCGACGGGCTTCTTTCGGACAGCGTGTACGAACTCCTGCAGGACCCGAAATCGGGCGATTTTTGGCTTATAACGAGCAGGGGCATAGCCGTATTCAGCCCCGAGCTGCTCGTGAATTTAAAACCCGGCGCGCTCTTAAACAAAAACCGCGTGAGGGTACTCAATCGGCTCGATGGCCTGGCGGGTCAGCCCGCGGCGAACTCATGGGCCTTCATTAGCCCGTCCGGTGTCTTTTTCCTTCCGACCATCAGCGGGCTTTCGGTTTATAATCCCAAATCGGTCGCGATTAATCCCACGCCGCCGCCGGTGTACGTGGAACAGGTAACCGTCGACGGCTACTCCACCGACGTTCCCGCGGGAAAGGAAATAGAAGTGAACGTTCCGGCCGGAACGCGGCGGGTCAGTATCGGCTTTACCGCCCTGAGTTTCGTGATTCCCCAAAAGGTGGGCTTCAGTTACGCCTTGGAGGGGTATGACCGCGTGCCGATAACGACCTACGGCGAGCGAAGCGCCGTCTACACGAACCTGCCCCCCGGGAAGTACCGTTTCCACGTAACTGCGTGGAACAACGACGGCGTCGCGAATCCGCTCGGCGCCTGGGTAACGCTCCGCGTTCGCCCCCGCTTTTGGCAAACCATACCCTTCATGTTCCTGGTGGCGGCCTGTTTGCTCGCATTCGGCTATCTGGCGACTCTTGCGCGGCTGAGGGCCATAACCCGGCGCAAGGAACGGCTTGAAAAACTCGTTAGCCTGCGTACCTCGGACCTCTTGAAAGAACGCGAACGGAGCGAATCCCTCTTGCTGAACGTCCTGCCGCCCCACGTTGCCGCCGAGCTAAAAAACAACGGCAAGGCCGAGCCCCGGGTTCATCCGGGGGTTACGGTGTACGTGGCGGACATCGTGGGCTTTACGGAAAAAAGCGCCGCGCTGTCGCCCGCGGCCACCATCGACGCCTTAAACACCATATTCGGCGCCTTCGACGAAATCATGGACCGCCACGGCTGCGAGCGAATTAAGACCGTAGGAGACGCGTATATAGCCGTAGCCCGGCTGACTCCCTGCGAGAATTGCGCGGGAACCGCCGACGACGCGGCTCGCCTCGCGTCCGCGGCGCTGGAAACCCTTACGTGGCTCGCCTCGTACCGCGAAGTAACCACCGTGCCGTGGGAAATTCGGATCGGCATGCATACGGGCCCCGTGGTAGGCGGCGTGGTCGGGATTAAGAAATATATCTTTGACGTGTTCGGCGATACGGTAAATATCGCCTTCAGGCTGCAGGGCATATCCTCCCCGGGCGAAATAACCCTTTCCCGGGAAACCGCCGAACTGCTGGAAGGCCGGTTCACTCTGGCGTCCAAGGGCAGGGAAGAGATCAAGGGCAAGGGCGAAATGGAGCTCTTGTCCCTTCAGGGCCAGCGATAAAGGTGCGCGTCGGATTGTTTTCAATCAGCCAGAAGTGCATTATACTCTAGCGCGGACGGCCAACGATCATGCGGAATAAAGGGCTTAGCCTCAAAAACGAATTCTTCCTTGTCGGACTTCTCATGTTGTGCGTTATCTCGGTGGCGGTAACCGTATTTCAATCACTTGCCATGTACCAAATGGGCATGGAAAGCGCCACGGAGCGTATATCCGGTTCGAATCGCCAAATCGCCGCCTATATGGAAGCGCAATTGGAAGGGTTGGCGGCCACGGTGCGCATCATAGCCGCGAGTCCCGACGTAATCGGCGGCGAAAGCGAAGACCGGAAAAGCCGGGCCCGAGCCCTCGATTATTTCCGTTTCGTGGAGGAATCCAATTCAAACGTCCTGTATTGCTACGCCGGCTACGAGGACGGATCCCTCCTAATCAACGACTACGACATTCCCGCGGGGTTTAAGGCAACCATTCGGCCCTGGTATCTCGCCGCGTTGCGAAAAAGCCCCGGCATTAATATCGGGTTCCCGTATCAGGACATAAAAACCGGCGAATGGCTGCTTTCCGTGTCGGAGACGCTCATATCGGAGGGAGAAATCCTCGGGGTCGTCTCGGTCGACTCAAGCCTCGCCGGGATTAACGGTATGTTGAATCGGGTTCGGACCTTTGAGACCCAGAACAATTACGTGATAGGGTTTGACGGAACCGTCCTGGTCCACCAGGAACCGAAATATATCGGTAAAAACATTGCGGACCTTACTTCCTGCAGCCTTTCGGACTTTTCCCGCGACGCGGGCGAACTTACCTATAGCCTGCCGGGCGTGGATACGCGTCTCGCCTATTATTCGAGGCTCGGGATAACGGATTGGATCCTCATATCCGCGGCCAACCTCACGGAAGTGCGAGAGCCTATCCAAAACAAGATAATCGGGATTATCACCCTGATGCTTACGCTTTCCCTGATTCTCGGCGTGGCCCAGGCCCGCATTCACGAGACCCGTTTCGTAAAACCGCTTTTAGCCCTCAAGGGACGCGTATCCGACATTACCGCCGGAAAGTCCCTCGAGCCGCTGCGCTACCGGCTTTATAACGGCGAAATCGCCGAATTAATCCGAAATATCGAGCGCATGACCGAGGCCTCCCTAACCAACAAGGCGTACGAGCTTCACCTCATTCTGGAATCGTCGAGCGACGGCATTCTCGTGCTCTCGGACCAAATGCGCGTAATCCACCGCAACCTCCGGTTCATGCAGCTCTGGCAGATCCCGCCACGGGTAATGGGCGATACCTTTACGGCCGAGACGCGCTCTCGCCTTTTGCAGGCGGTTATGCCAGACTACGAAAAGTTCTTTATGAACGCGGAGGCCTCGCTCGAGGCGGAAGGCACGACGCGAATTTACCTGAAAAACGGCATAATCCTTGACCAATTCACGTGCCCGCTCATCGAGGACGGCCGCGTTACGGGCAGGCTATGGACCTTTTCCGACGTAACCGAAAAGGCCCTGGCGGAAGAGCGGCTCAAGATGCTCGCGGCCACCGACGACCTGACCGGGTTATGGAACCGTCGGTATTTCCTCGGGCGGGCGGAATACGAAATAAGCCGCGCGATTCGGGACGGCCAGCCCCTGGCCCTGGTTTTTTTGGACATTGACCATTTTAAGGCGATCAACGATATCCACGGCCACGCGGCGGGCGACAGGGCCCTGGAGTTTCTCGCGACGGTTCTGACGAACCAATTGCGAACCACCGATACCATCGGAAGGATCGGCGGCGAGGAATTCGCCATTCTCTTCCCGAATACCGAGGTCTCCGGCGCCTTTACCATCGCCGAGAAAATTCGCCGCTACTTCGAGAACTCCTCGTTTCGTTATGATGACCAACAGGTCGGTTTCACCGTCTCGATGGGCCTTGCGGGCCTTACCCCGGAAATAAAGGGCATAGACGCCCTTTTGCTTTCCGCGGATATCGCTTGCTACAAGGCCAAGGAGGCTGGACGCAACCGCGTGGCGATCCGGTAAGCGCGGCCCGTACCCCTCGATCCCCCATTTTTTCGCCTTTTCGCGCCGTTGGTGGCCTTTACCGAACGAAAACGTGATAGCCTCTTACGTAAATCACTATGTAAAGGAGATCGCATGAGAACCGAATCGATTAAGGCCTTGGCGCTTTGCGGCCTGACTTGCGTCGCGTTATTGTCCTGTCAGCAGGGGAGTTCCGAATACCCGGAGCGGAGCGCCCTTCTCGACGGCCTACCCCAAGACCGGGTGCTGGACCTGAGCGGCGCGGATCAAGGCGGCGACCGTTGTTTTTTCCCGTCTCTGGAATTGGTGACGCTTAAGGGAAAAGTGAACCACTTCGGGATGGACGTAAGCGCGAATCCGCCGGAATACCTGGACTGGGACGCGACGGTGAGCGGCGTAAAGGTATGGATTGCCGAATACCCGGTTACCAGAAAACTCAACCTCGTAAGCGACGATGAGGGCTTGTGGACCCTCTACGTGATCAAGGCGCGGGGACAAAGCCTTCCCTGTTCCTTCGTGTACGAAAAGGAAGGGTGGGTGACCACGAAGTCCAACGTTATCACGATCGGTGACGAGGACCGTACCGATCTCGCCATACAGTTTATCGATCCCCTGTATTACCGATACGCGGTCAAGCCCATGGTGGAATCGCTTCTCGGCTCTATGGCGGGGAGCCCGCAAATACTGGAGAGAGCCATAGTGACCACCGTCGGGAAAAGTTGGGCCAGTATCTATCACCGCCAAACCCACGGGGTTCCGGGCGCCCAAGCCCTTTTATCGAGCGATTCTCCCGTTGAGCCGATCGGACCGGTATATTTCAACGACCGATCCCAGCCGGATCCCTTGCAGTCCGTTACGAGCCGGGACGGCGGCGTTTGCTGGTTCAATCCCGCGTACGGGGCGTACTCCATAACGGCGCAAGGAGGGGGCTTCACCTACTCCACGGTTCATTTCAACGTGACCCCGGAAGACTCCCTCGCCGGCATCGCGCTTTATATCGCCACGCCGCCCGATTCCATTATCAGCTCCGACGATTCGGGGTACATACCCGTGGTTGATTGAGCGCCGGCGCGACGAAGTCAGGCGCCACGATGGAATCGCCTTCCGCGTTCGCGCGTCGTGCGCGGCCGTTCCAGGCCGCCTCGTTCGCTCTCGGCGCATCCATGCGCCTCGCCCTCGTATTCACTCGGGACGCTCTCTCGGTTCGAATCCATCGTGGCTCCAAATAAAAAAAGGAA
>JAEZST010000009.1 GCA_023443865.1 Spirochaetota bacterium
GACTGGTCCTTGATTACTCAAAAACAACTTGATAAGGTAGTCAAGAAGATTAACACTCGACCAATGAAGTGTTTAGGATTCAAAACACCTGAAGAGGTTTTTGTCGCACTTCGTCATTGAACGTGGGTAGCAAAAAAAAGATGTATTGATTAATAAAGAATGTTGCAATAAAAAGCCAAGTAAGAGTACTGAAAAACAGTATCACACATATGAAGATAAACTGTTTTTTGTATCTTCCTCGGCCCGAAGGGTCAACCTAACATTTGCTTAACTTGCTTTTCCGTGCCCGAAGGGCTTGGCGTGAAAATTGCACAAGGAGCGTAGCGACTGCAATTTTCATGACAAAGGAAATGTCAAGTTGAAGCAGTTGTTAGCATTTTTTTTCTTTAAGTAATTAGCTATTATTTCTTAAGATATTTAACCAATTCCGCCGTGCATAAAGTATTCTTATTATTTTTACTTCTTTTTTTTCTAGATTCACTATGTAAAACACAAGATAGCTTTTTACTAATACGGATCGTATATTTCTTTCTTGTAAATATTCATCATATTCAATTTCATATACAAGAGGATTTGTACTTAAGAAATTAAGTTTTCCTTCGATTTCATCTAATAAAGTTTGTGCTGCTATTGGTGCTTTTAATACAGTTAAATAATAATCTATAGCGGAATTAAGATCTTGCTCTGCAGGTTCTGTGATTGTTATAGAATACATTACTATTTTATCTTTTTTCTGAGTTCATTAATCACATCCCTTGTAGGACGACCTTTTCCTTCCATTGCAGATTGCATACCTTCTGCAAGTAAAGAATATAATTCCATTTTACCAGTCAATGATTCATATGTTTCAATACTCATTACAGCCAGATCACCCTGACCGTTTTTTGTAATAAAAACTGGTTCAGTATATTTATGACAAAATTCAGAAATTTCATTATAAGAATTCCGTAAATCAGCACTTGGCCTAATTGTTGGCATATCAACCTCCATATATCATTATTATACACATATAATGATATAAAAGCAATATTTGATAAACAACATAATATACAATAACTCTTTGTATTGTATGTATTTAATTCTTTTCGCGCCGCGTTAGCGGCGTCGTGCTAACATTTAGTTAACCTGCATTGCGTACATTGGCGCGAAACTTGCCGAGCGAAGCGACTGCAAGTTTCGTGACAATAGCAATGTCAGGTTGAACTAGTTGTTAGCCGCTTGAAATTATTACTGTTTATTCTTTATACATATTTTGAAGTGAATACATAAAAAACCGATCATCTTAATGATTAATCCAATCTACTTTTATTACTTATTTAACTGAGTGTTTATTTTGCTTAATTATTATTTGGAATATCATCTTTTGTTACAGTAAAGTCAGTCCATTCAACATCGCCTAATTCCAGCATTGAATCTGCTTTCGTGTATCCATTCTTTTCATAAAATTGAATTGCATCTTCATTTGCATTAATAAATACAATGATGTCTTTATCACCTCCAGCTTCTTCTCGTGATAGTTTTAACATTTCTGTACCGATACCATTCTTGGAATAATCTCTATCCACAGCAATATCAGTGATCATTAGCCAGTAAGCAAAATCCGTTAATCCAAAACACGTACCAACTACAGTTCCATTTTCATTTTTAGCAAGCAAACTTATTTGGACATTTTTAACAAGCTTATTAATTCTTTCTACAAAACGCTCTTTTGGATACTGTGATCCAAGGTCAGTTCTTGTAAGAAATTCTATATAAGCATTTCCGCTTATACTTTGCTTTTCAATTGTGATTACGCCTTTTGATGTTGTCATTTTCTTTAACACATGGTTGCTCATATACATTCCTTTAGTTTTATCTTCGGCGCGAAGCGTCCGGCTAACATTTGCTTAACCTGTATTTTCGTGCCCGTAGGGCTTGGCGTAAAAATTGCTGAGCGAAGCGACTGCGATTTTTATGACAAAGAAAATATCAGGTTGAAGCAGTTGTTAGTCGAATTCTTTTTTTTCTAATTCTATTCCTGTATATTTCTGATAATTATCAAAGTCATTATCGAGGGTCAAAATTGAAAAATTACTATTAAAAGCTACTGCACAAATCAGATAATCAATATGTGATCCTTGTATTCCATTCATTCGACATTTATTATAAAACTTTGCTGCCAATTCATAGTCTTCTGTTTCTATTGACCAATCAGAAAATATCGATAATTTATTTTGCATTTCTATGAATTTTGTTTCATTAGAAATACCACTCAATATTTCTTGCCGTATTGGACCAATCATTACAGCGCGTAAATCTCTTACTATTTCTGAAAGATAATTAACTAATTTCAACTCATATTCTGTTTTCTCTTTTTTACGAAAAGCTAAAGACCATACAGACGTATCAACTATAACTCGCATTTACCTGGATCTCATTTTTTTATAATCATAATTTTCATCGAACTCTATTTTTCCAAATAGATTAATAACATCCTCAGCTTTTCTTCGTTGTATAAATTCTTCCAAGGCTGCATTAACAGTATCTTTTTTTGAGCGGAAACCGCCAATTTCTAATGCATTATTGAGAAGCTGATCATTTATTGCAAGATTTGTTGCCATGATTATCACCTCTACATATAGTTTACACATAGTAGTGTGTAGAGTCAATATTTATGTTGTAAAACAGTGAATAACGATAATTCTTTATATGATAAATACTTAGTATTTAATAATTGTGCTTATTGATTTTCTTTTCCGCCGCCCGCAGGGTCCGACTAACATTTGCTTAACTCGCGAGCCGTACATTGGCGCGAAACTTGCCGAGCGCAGCGACTGCAAGTTTTGTGACAATAGGCGAGTCGAGTTGAAGCAGTTGTTAGGATTCATTTTCTTTTTTTTCTGCTAGCAGTTTACTGAACTTGTTTATTGCGTTATCTCCTGTAATGAAACTTACATTCTGTTTTCCTCGCTTATAAACAGGAGCAAATATTTCTAGCACTTGACTACGATATGCCTTACTATTGTTTATATCAACAATAACTAATTGTTTATTTTCATCAATAGTTGCTTTAAGAAATAGATCCATATAAATATCTGAATGTGGAAAAGAATATCCAATAATATAGATAGTATCCGCTTTCTCAATTATGTTTTTAGCATTTTGCCAAATACATTTTATTAAGCCATTATTGATATAAGTATTTTTTTCGAGTGATGGAGGTATTATAAATTCAGAAAGACCTTGTTTATTTATTGAGTTTACTGATTGAAGTTCAAATGGATTATAAAAATATATATTTTCATTATTATGATCTGAGAAATCCCCATTAAACAACCAATTAATGGAACCATGGAGTTTTTGTATATTTGGAACAGAAGGTGGACTATCGGCTCCGCCAAATACAGCTCCCTCACAAATTACTGGTTGACTTCTTACTGATATATTGTTTATAGGAATATTATAGAAGAAATACCAATCATATGTCCCACATAGTAAGCCCACGTTCAATGACGAAGTGCAAGAAGGGAGGGGTCTAAACCCCTCCCCAGTAGCGACAAAAACCTGTATTGTGTGTTTACCACAACAACAAAATGCAGGAGCGTCGCCATGGATAGGAATAGC
>JAEZST010000020.1 GCA_023443865.1 Spirochaetota bacterium
TGCCCACCGTGTCCACGCCGGTAAGGCGCGACATGGCTGTCAGGTATTCCACGTTGCGATCCAGGAAGAAGGCCAGGGGCTTGGAAAAGTTCTTGCCCACGATGCCGTCCACGAACAGCTGGCTCACCTCGCGCTCGCGGGTCAGCACCATCTGAGAACGGGCCAGGATGGCCTTTTCTTCCGGCGACATGTCGCGCACCAGCAGCGAAAGCACGCTGCGCGCGCGCGGCTGGTACATCCAGAAGTACATCATGTCCAGGGCATTGATGATGATGGTCCGCTCCAGGTCCTCGGCCTCGGCCTCCACCGCGCGGATGAACTGCTTGGGCTGCGAGAGCAGTTCCAGCACGTCTTCTTCCGGGAACAGCAGTTCCAGCTTCGAGAAGGCGTCGAACAGCTGGTACAGCTTGCTGTCGTAGTCCCAGCGGCGGATGCGCATGTTGTTGTTGCGGTCGGCGTAGCCTTCGATGAGCGCGGCCACCGTGTCGGACGCGGTCTTGGAGATCACCGCCGCGCCCTGTTGCAGCATGTCGAGGGGGTTGTCCACCCCGGCGAGGATCAGCAGGTCGTCCAGCAGGAGGTTGTAGAGCATGGCCACGGGGATGGCCAGCACGCTGCGGAAGATGTTGCCGAGCACCGCCTCTTTCGGCAGGCCCCGGTAGATGTTGTGCGAGGCGATGTAGGTTCCGTTGGCCGCCGCGATGAGCGTGTAGACCAGGATGGGGTGGTTGCCCACGGTGAAGCCCAGGGTCTGCTCCAGCACCAGCTTGCGCATGACCAGTTCCAGCAGCAGCACCGAGATGCCCGTGAACATCAGCGAGTCGGACAGGCGGCTCCAGCTCACGTAGTCGTTCCAGCGCAGCAGCGGAGAACGGCTTACGCCGCCGCCCCCCGTCACCGCCTGGATGACGTTGCGCACCCCGGTGATCAGGAACCAGATCACCGCGCCGAACCACGCCAGCACCCACCAGTGCTGGGTGTGCTGGAAGGCCAGCATGGCCGGTATGAACCCGGCCAGCACCTTCAGCGCGTTGGACACGCCGGTGTTCAGGTAGCGCATGCCCATCCACCGGGCGCAGGCCGCCCCGCCGCGCATGTGCAGCGAAAGGCCGTTGCCCGCGCTGCGGGCGAAGCCCCCCAGCGTGGCGATGTTGCCGTGCGGGGTCACGCGCGAGGTGTCGGTGCGCACCACCCATTCGCGCACCCGGCGAAAGCCGAAGCGCGAAAATCCCGGCAGCCGCCGCACCAGGTTCACCATGGTGGTGCTGGGCAGCACCGGGGTGCGGCGCTCCAGCATGCTTTCGCGCAGGTACACCTCTGTATGCACGGGAATGATCTGGCGCATGGTGTCGCGCGGGTCGTCTATCTGTTTCTGGGCGCGGGGGGGCAGCGTGTCGCGGAACACCAGGCCCATGCCGTGCACCCGGTGCGAGCGGCTGGTGGAGTCGCTGCCGATGCGCGACTTGAGCTGCACCGTCTTGTAAAACCCCTGCAACCTTGGGATGTTGCGCAGGATGCGTCGGAACTTTTCGCAGCGTTCGCAGGCGTCGTCCGCGCCGGAATCGGCGTAGTCGCGGATCAGCGCGCGGATGAGCCGCTTGAGCCTTGGCGCGCTGCCGCTGTTGATGGCCAGTTGCAGTTCGTTGATGGCCCGGATGTTGGCCACGTGGGCCTCGTCGCCCTCGGCCCAGTCCTTGAGGTTGAACAGCTCAAGGTGGGTGACCAGCCCCTCGCAGTCCCACAGCAGCTCAAGCACGTCGGCGGCCGTGAGTTCGGTGAGGTTGAGGGTGATGCGGTAGCCGCTGTGCAGGCTGGTCAGCCAGTCCAGCAGGGCTCGCGGCGGGGTGCGCAGGATGTCGGGCACGTCGGCCCCCTCGCGGGGGACGAAGGCGGAAGGAATGTCTGGGTTGCGCGCGGGCACCAGCCACAGGTCGTGCACGGTTTCCGCGTCCAGCCCGTCCAGCCGGGCCACCAGGGCCTCGATGGCCTCGCGTTCCGGCGGCGTGGCGATGGCCCACTCGTCGCGCAATTCCTCCACGCGGCCCTGTAACGCGGGCACCAGGCGTTTGTGGATGAATTCCGCCAGGTGCAGCAGCGACGGCTGACCGGTGCCCACGAAGGCCAGGAATTCGTCGCGGTGCAGCGGCTCCAGGGTCAGCCCGAATTCTTCGTTGATGGTCCGGCGATGGCGCTCGTTGTAGCGCTGCAACACACGCAGGACATATTCCGCAAGGTATTGCGAGGCCTTGCGGCCCTCGTGCATCAGGTGTTGGGTGGGCGTTTCCGACAGGAACGAAAGAAAGCCCTGCGAGTCGGAAAAGCCGCGCGGCACCCAGATGAGTTCGGCGTACTTGTTGCGCGCGGGCACCCGGAATTCCACCCCGATGCGGACGGAAACCCCCATGATGTCGGCGGCCTGCATCAGCTCGCGGGCGGCTGCCGATTCCACGAAGTTGTAGTAGATCACCGTAAGGTGCCGGATGCCCTTGATCCACGCGTCCATGATGAGGTGCGTGGGGTTCTTGCGGCCCTTGGTGTTGGCGTCGTGCACGTGGTTGTCGAAGGCCAGCTGGTTCCATTCTTCCGGCATTTCCAGCAGGTGGTAGTGGGCCAGCAGGGCGCGTACGATGCGCGGCTTGCCCGACGCGGCGCGGCGGAAATCGTGCGCCAGCTTGAGCTGGCGGCAGGTGTCGCCGTGGGCGCGCACCAGGTCCTTCATGATCTGGATGAGCACGCGCGCCGTGTTGCGGCGCAGGCCCGTCTGCGCGCTGTACAGCACCTCGTCGCGCAGGGTCTGCAGGGCCAGCAGGCGGTCTTCCGCCAGCCCCGCCTCCAGCGAGTCCAGCAGGTTGATCACCGCGTAGGCTACGCGCAGTTCGCGCGAGACGGAAAGCTCCTTGATGCCGTGCGGGTGCAGGCTGGCGTCGAACAGCTTGCGCACGAAGGGGCTTGGGGTGCGGGTCTTCTCCAGCACCTTGTTGACCATGAGCAATAGCT
>JAEZST010000016.1 GCA_023443865.1 Spirochaetota bacterium
CCGTTGCCGGTTTATCCACAATGTGGACATGCAACTACTCGGGGATATGCATGTCCACACTGGCGACACGAGGGGGTATAACCTTACCTTGTGCCTACAGAGATAAAATTATCACTAGTGAAAGACAAATGTCATTTTCAACTTTACATATTGTGTTTTTTTGTTATAATTGGTTTTTATGATGACCTTCGTGGCGCCGTGCGCCATCGGCGCGGAAAAGATCCTCGCCAACGAGCTGAAACAGCTCGGTTTTTCCCCGGTTGGCTCCGCGGTTGGCCGCGTAGCCTTCACCCGTTCCGTACAAGATGGAAGCGAAGACGATATCGCGGACCTGGCGGCCGCCTACCGGGCCAACCTCTGGCTTCGCACCGCCGATCGGGTCTATGCCCAGCTCGGCTCGTTTAACGCCCCCGACTTTGACGCCCTGTTCGGCGGAACCCGCGCCATTCGCTGGGAAGACTGGTTTTCCCGGGATATCCGGGTCGTTGTGGATAAGGTTCGAACGCGGGCAAGCAAGCTTTCCTCCGAGCATTCCATTCAGGGCGTAACCCATAAGGCCATTTACGAACGCCTTGGCGAAGCCTGGCGCATGAGAACCCTGCCCGAAACCGGCGCGACCGCCACGGTTCGCGTCTATTTGGAAAATAACGTTGCCTCGGTGCTTTTGGACCTTTCCGGCATGCCCCTGCACCGTCGCGGGTACCGTACCGCCGGCGGCGAGGCGCCGATCCGCGAGACCCTGGCGGCCATACTCCTCCAGCTGGTGCAGTGGCGCAGGAAAACCCCGCTTCACGACGCTTTTTGCGGCTCGGGTACCATCCCGATAGAGGCGGTGCTATACGCCCATAACGTGGCGCCGGGCCTGGGCCGCGCCTTCGCCTTTTCCGACTTCGCGCCGTTTCGCGCCCAGTCGGTCCTTGACCGGATGCGCGAGGAACGCCTGAAAGCCGCTTCGGAAATCCGGACCGACTGCCTCGTGCGCGTTACCGGTAGCGATATCGACGAAAAGGTCCTCGTTTCAGCCCGGGCCAACGCCGAACGGGCGTGCGCCATAGCCGGCCGCGCCCTGCAGGAGATCGGTTCCGGCGCCCGCATTCCCCGCCCCGATTTTGCCCAGGCCTCGTACGCCGACCTTGAGGCCCCCTACGATACGGGGCTCGTGCTCTCCAACCCGCCCTGGGGAGAGCGTCTCGCCGACGGCGACGCGGCCCTCGAGCTGTACCGCGGCATGGCGTCGCTCAAGAAGGCCTTTCCCGGGTGGGAACTCGCCTTTATCACCAGTCACGGGGAATTCGAGCAGGCGTTCGGATATAACGCGGACAAAAAACGGGCGCTGAAAAGCGGCAATCTGGATACGGTATTTTATCATTTTAAAGGGGATAAATAGATGGCCATCGTCGTTGAGCACGAGAAACGCCGTGCGGAAATCCTGGATCGGGCGCTGGACGTGTTTACCGAGGAAGGGTACGAGGACGCGACCTTCCAGAAGATCGCCGACCGCTGCGGCATTACGCGAACCACGCTCTATCTATACTTCAAGAATAAGCGCGAAATTTTCGTATGGAGCATCAAGCAATTGACCGGCGGGGTAGAGCAGGCCCTGCGCGGGGTAATCGAAAACGAGAACGCGACCTACGCGGCCCGTCTCGAGGCCTTCATGCACCTCATCATCGACCAGTGTACCAATAACCGGCGCCTGTTTACCGTCGTGCTGACCTATCTCCTCGCGGCCCAGAAGAGCGGCAAGGACCCCGAATCCCGCGTGAAACGACGAACCATCCGCCTCCGCCACCTGCTTTCCCAGCTTTTGATCGCGGGGAAAAAGTCCGGGGAGTTCCGCGACTTCAACGTAAAAGACGCCAACGAGCTTCTGTACGGCCTCATCGAGTCGACCATTTACCGCATCGCGATCCTTGACCGGAGCGAGGCGAGCGAAATGAAAGAAGCGATCTCCCTGGTCGTAACGGGCCTCGTTCGCGTTTGACCCTGCGCTTGAGAATGACACTAGGGTTGACTTTTGTCATAAAAAAAGTACAATGTCCCTTGTATTCAGTATGACGAAAAGACGCCAAGTGTCATAATGGTAAACAGCGGCGTTAGGAGGACGTGATGCCCGTATTTTTGTTCCCCGGTCAGGGGGCCCAGTTTTCCGGAATGGGGATGGACCTATTCGATGCCGACGCGGACGGGAAAATCGGCGTTCGCGCGCTGTTCGACGAGGCAAGCGGCATTCTCGGTTCCGATATACGGGATGTATTGAACGCCGACGCCGAAACCCTTAAGCGGACCGACGTTAGCCAGATCGCCATCACCGTCGCCTCCCTGGCGGCGGTACGGGCCTTGGCCGCGAAGGGCGTGAAGCCCTCCGCCTGCGCCGGGTTCAGCCTGGGCGAATATCCCGCGCTGGCGGTTTCCGGGGTGCTTTCCGTCGCCGATACCCTGCGCCTCGTCGCCCAGCGCGGCAAAATCATGCAAGAAGTGGCCGATAAAATTGCCTCAGAGGCCCGAAGTTCCGCTTCGGCGGAACTTCAAGCTGAAGGCGCCGTGGCGCCGTCAGCCGGCATGTCCGCCGTGCTCGGGCTTTCTCCCGAAGCGGTCGATGCCGCCATACGGGATTCCCGGATAGCGGGCCTGTACGCGGCGAATTACAACGGCCCGTCGCAAACCGTGGTTTCCGGCACCGCCGCGGCCCTCGAGGCCGCCGAAGCCGCCTTCAAGGCCGCGGGCGCCAAACGGGTTATCCGGCTCAAGGTAGCCGGGCCCTTCCATTCGCCCCTGATGATCGAAGCCGGGAAGCGATTTTCCGCGATTCTCGAAAGCGTTGCCTTCAACAATCCCGTTCTCCCCCTTTTCTCGAACGTCACCGGCGCCAGGATCGCGACCGGCATCGAGGCGAAGGCGTGCGCCGTCGCCCATATTTCCGGCCCCGTCCGCTGGACCGCCGAGGAAGCCGCCATTGCCGCGCTGATGGCCGACAAGGGGATCGACGGCCTCGCGGAAGTGGGCCCGGGCAAGGTCCTTTCCGGGCTCTGGGCCGACTCGAAACAAGCCGGTACCTGCAAGCCCTACGGGGACTATCTCGCCTAAGCGGCCGGTAAAAAAAAGCGAAATGAAACAGGAGTCAGTATGCTGCTGAAAGGAAAAAACGCCCTGATAACCGGCGCGAGCCGGGGAATCGGCAAGGAAATCGCGAAACGCTTCATCGATGAGGGAGCCTCCGTGTGGGGCCTCGCCACCAAGCCCAGCGAGGGGGCGAAGGAACTGGCTTCCTACGCCGCCGAAAGGGGCGTGGCCTTTCACGAGCTGATCGCGGACATCGGTAACGCCGATTCGGTGGTTCCCGTGGTCACGGAGGCCCTGAAGGCGTCCGGCGGCTTTCAGGTACTCGTGAACAACGCGGGCATTACCCGCGACGGGCTTTCCTTCCGCATGAAGCTCGAGGACTGGGACGCGGTGCTCCGAATCAACCTGACCGGCACCTTTTTAGTCTCCCAGGTCGTGTCCTCCGACATGATCCGCAAGAGAACGGGCTCGATCATTAACCTTTCGAGCATCGTCGGCGTGAAGGGGCAGGCCGGGCAGGTGAACTACGCGGCGAGCAAGGCCGGACTCATCGGCTATACCAAGAGCCTGGCCAAGGAAACCGCGGGAAGGGGCGTGCGCGTGAACGCGGTGGCCCCCGGCTTCATCCTCACCGAAATGACCGACGTAATTCCCGAAGACGCGAAAAAAACGTGGCTCGAGACCATCCCCATGAAACGGGCTGGCTCGGTGACCGAGGTCGCGAACGCCGTTGTATTCCTGGCGTCGGACCTGTCTGAATATATCACCGCGCAGGTAATCGGCGTGGACGGAGGTATGGGAGCATGAAGCGACGCGTAGTGATCACGGGACTGGGAGCGGTAACCCCGGTCGGTAATACGGTAAACGAGACCATTGCCTCGATCCGCGAGGGAAAAAGCGGCATCGGAAACATAACCCTTTTCGACGCCTCGGATTCCGCGGTGAAGATCGCCGCGGAGGTGAAAAACCTCGACGTGAGCCAGTGGGTGGACCGCAAGGAAGCCCGCAAGATGGCCCGCTTCACCCAGTTCGCCTGCGTCGCCTCGGCCCAGGCCCTCGCCGACGCGGGGCTCACGAAGGAATGCCTGGAAAAGGAAAAGATGGGCATCATGCTCGGCAGCACGATCGGCGGCTTCGAGGTATTCGAGAATTCGGCCAAAAAGTACTTCGACGCCGGCCCGGGACGCATTCCCCCCCTGACCATCCCGACCCTTATCGTGAACGAGGCCGCGGGAAACATCAGCATGCTTAACGGCATTCACGGGCCTTCCTGGACCTTGGCCACGGCCTGCGCCTCCGGCACCGACGCCCTGGGCGCCGCCCTCGACATGGTTCGCTCCGGCCGCGTGGATATGTGCCTCTCCGGCGGTACCGAGGCGGCCATTACCGGTTTCGGCATCGGCTGCTTCAACGTGCTGCAGACCCTCGCATCGAGCTTCAACGACGACCCGACCAAGGCCAGCCGGCCCTTCGACAAGGACCGGGAAGGCTTTATCATGGGCGAGGGCTCGGGAATCCTCATTCTCGAGGAGCTTGAGCACGCCCTCGCGCGCGGCGCGAAGATTTACGCCGAATTCCTCGGCTACGGCGCCTCCAGCGACGCCTACCATATCACGAGCCCGAACCCCGACGGCTCGGGCGGCGCCATGGCCATCAAGCTCGCGCTGGAAGACGCGGGAATACGGCCCGAGGAAGTGCAGTACTACAACGCCCACGGAACGTCCACTCCCATCAACGATCCGGCGGAAACCCAGATGATCAAGCTGGCCTTCGGCGATCACGCCTACAAGATGAAGGTTTCCAGCACCAAGAGCATGACCGGCCACTGCGTGAGCGCCGCGGGCGCCATCGAGGCCATTATTTCCATCAAGGCCATGAACGAGGGCTTCTATCCGCCCACGATCAACCTGGAAAACCCGGATCTGGAACACGGCTGCGACCTGGATTACGTGCCAAAGACCGCCCAGGCCGGCGAGTTCGATACCTTCGCCTCGGGTTCCCTCGGGTTCGGCGGCCATAACGGCGTGCTTATCATGAGGAAGTTCAAGAAATGACGGGCGGAAACGAAACGAAAGCAGACCTTTCGAACGCCGAAATCCGCGCGGCCTCGCGGGCCGGGATCGAGAAACTGCTGCCCCATCGGGACCCCTTCCTCTTCGTGGACGCCATCGACGTAACCGACGAGAAGAACGTAGTCGCGCGCCACGTGTTTACGGAAGGCGAGTTTTTCTTCAAGGGCCATTTTCCCGCGTATCCGGTGGTTCCGGGCGTTATTTTGGTGGAAACCATGGCACAGGCGGGCGGCGCGGGCCTCCAGGCGCGCGGCGTGATGGGCGAGGGTGCGCTTTTTTTCCTCGCCTCGGTGGATAAGGTGAAGCTCCGCCGCCAGGTTCGCCCCGGCGACGAGGTTCGCATGGAAATCGAGAACCTGCGGGTTTCCGGCAAGATGATCAAGCAAGCCGGCAAAGCCTACGTGGGCGAAGAGCTCGCGGCCGAAGCCGAATGGCTGTGCCTGGTCGGAAATTAAGACACAAGGAGAATACCATGGTCATAAAACCGATGATCCGAAGCAATATCTGCATCAACGCGCACCCGCAAGGCTGCGCGAAGGAAGTGGAAAACCAGATCGCCTACGTGAAGGCGCAAAACGCCAAGCGGGGCAGGAAGCCCGGCGCCGCCGCGTCCGGCGGGAGCCACGCCTCCGGCCCGGTCAAGGCGGTTCTGGTCCTCGGCTGTTCCACGGGGTACGGGCTCGCCAGCCGAATCGCCGCGACCTTCGGCTACGGCGCCGCCACCGTCGGCGTGTCCTTCGAAAAGGAAGGGAGCGAAACCAAGGGCGGAACCCCGGGTTGGTACAACAACATGGCCTTTGACCGCGCCGCCAAGCGCGAGGGAATCGCGAGCTGGACCCTCAACGCCGACGCCTTTTCCAACGAAACCCGCGCGGCGGTGATCGCGAAGGCGAAGGAAATGGGCCTCGCGTTCGACCTCGTGGTCTACAGCCTCGCGAGTCCCGTGCGGACCGACCCCGAAACCGGCGTTCTTTACAAGTCCGTGCTCAAGCCCTTCGGCAAGCCCTATACGGGCCTCACCGTAGACACCATGACCGGCAAGCTCAGCGCGATGACCGCCGAGCCCGCCACCGAGGAAGAGGCCGCGCAGACCGTCAAGGTCATGGGCGGCGAGGACTGGGCCCTGTGGATCGGCGCGCTCGAGAACGCCGGACTCCTCGCCCGCGGCTGCGCCACCGTGGCCTATTCCTACATCGGCCCCTCCCACACCCACGCGATCTACCGCGACGGCACCATCGGCGGCGCGAAAAAGCACCTGGAAAAAACGGCCCGGGAAATGAACGAACGCCTCGCGTCGTCCGTCGGCGGCTCCGCCTACGTATCGGTCAACAAGGGGCTCGTGACCCGCTCCAGCGCGGTCATTCCCGTTATCCCCATATACCTTTCCATCCTCTTCAAGGCGATGAAGGAAAAGGGGACCCACGAGGGCTGCATAGAGCAAATCGAGCGGCTGTACGCCGAGCGACTCTTCTCCGGCACGGCCGTTCCCGTCGACGCCGAGGGACTGATCCGCATTGACGACCGGGAGATGGACGAGTCGATTCAGGCCGTCGTCTCCGACCGCATGGCCGCCGTGACCGAGGAAAACCTTCCCCAATTCGGCGACCTAGACGGATACCGGCACGATTTCCTCGCCGCGAACGGATTCGACGTGGCGGGAATCGATTACGGGGCCGACGTGGCCCGTTTGGACGCGATCAATTAAGCAACGTACCGATGAGCCGGCCTGCGTCGGCGATAATTCAAGGAGATAACGACATGGACGACAAGACCCTTCTCGCCCTTTTTGACAAGTTCGACAAATCAGACGCCGCGGAAATGAAGTATTCAGGAAACGGATTCTCGTTCGAGCTTCGCCGTAAGGAGGCGTGTCACGCGCCCCTCTCCGCCGTTTCGCCGGTAACGGGCCCCGCAAGCCCGGCGGTATTCGCTTCCTCTCCCGTCCCGGTAGCCCCGGCCGCCATTCCAGCGGCCTCCGCGTCGCCGAGCCCGGCCGAGGCCGCCGCCCACGCCACGCTCGCCGCGGGGAACGAATACGTCAAGAGCCCCATCGTGGGAACCTTCTACCGTTCCCCCTCTCCCGACGCGCCCGCCTTCGCGGACGTGGGAAAGAAAATCGCCAAGGGCGGCAAGCTCTGCATTATCGAGGCCATGAAGATGATGAACGCCCTGGAGGCCGAATTCGACTGCGAGATCGTCAGGATCCTCGTGAATAACGGCGACATGGTGGAATTCGACGAGCCCATTTTCGAGGTTAAGCCCCTATGATCAAGCGTCTCATGATCGCTAACCGCGGCGAGATCGCGGTCAGGATCATCCGTACCTGCAAGGAGCTCGGGATCGAGACGGTGGCCGTATATTCCACCGCCGACCGCGACGCCCTCCACGTTCGCCTGGCGGACATCTCGGTGTGCATCGGGCCGGCGAAATCGGCCCAGAGCTACCTTTCCGTGCCCGCCCTCATCACCACCGCGATCCGCACCGGCTGCGAGGCCGTGCACCCCGGCGTCGGCTTTCTCTCCGAGAACTCCGACTTCGCCCGCGAGGTGATCAAGGCCGGGCTTATCTGGATCGGGCCGGACCCCCAGGTTATCGACCTTTTGGGCGACAAGGTGACCGCCCGCGAAACCGCGCTCAAGTACGGCTTGCCCGTCACGCCCGGCTCGCCCGGTCCCATCGCCACCAAGGAAGAGGCGATTCCCGTGGCCGCGGCCTGCGGTTACCCGGTCATCATAAAGGCGGCGTCGGGCGGCGGCGGCAAGGGCATGCGCATCGTGTGGAAGGACGAGGATCTCGAGGAAAACCTCAAGATCGCCTCCCGCGAGGCGGAAGCGAACTTCGCCGACGGTACCGTGTATATCGAGAAGTACCTGCAGAACCCGAGGCACGTGGAGCTTCAGGTGATCGCGGACGGAAAGGGCGGCGTGGCCATTATGGGCGAGCGCGACTGCTCGGTCCAAAAGAACCACCAGAAACTGATAGAGGAAAGCCCTTCTCCCGGCGTTACCCCGGAAATGCGGAAACGCATGTCCGACGGGGCCCGGAACCTCTTTTCGAGCCTGAAATACCGCGGCGCCGGCACCATCGAGTTCCTCGCCGTGGGCGACGAGTTCTTCTTCATGGAAGTGAACGCCCGCATCCAGGTTGAGCACCCGGTTTCCGAATTCGTGACCGGCACCGACCTGATACGGGAACAGATTCTCGTGTGCGTGGGCGAGCCCATGACCATTAGCCCCGACAAGGTGACGCTGACCGGCTGGTCCATCGAGGCGCGAATCAACGCCCTGGCCCCCGGTAAGGTGAAGACCCTGGAGATTCCCGGCGGTCCCGGCGTGCGCTTCGACAGCTTCCTCTACCAGGGCTGCGCGGTTTCCCCGCATTACGACTCCATGGTCGGCAAGCTCATCGTTCACGATTCCGACCGTCACAAGGCGTTGGCCAGGCTGCTTCGCGCCCTGGACGAGCTCAAGATCGACGGCGTTCCCGTGAATATCGCGACCCAGAAGAAGATCCTCAATAACGCCATTTTCCGTTCCGGCCAGTTCGGAACCGGACTGTACGCACAACTGGAGGCAACCCTGTGAGCGAGCAGAAAACAGCCGCCGGCACCGTCGAGTGCCCATCCTGCAATTCCGCCTTCGACAAGGCGACCCTGGCCGCCAACTTGAGCGTGTGCCCCTCGTGCAAGTACCACTTCCGCATGGAACCCGCCGACCGCATCGCCTATCTCGCCGACGAGGGAACCTTCGTCGAGTTTTGCCGCAGCATGCGAAGCCTTAACCCCATCGATATGGACGGGTACGAGGACAAGCTGACCGAGGCCGAGCGGAAGTCGAACATTTCCGAGGCGGTGGTCACCGGCACCTGCGAGATCAAGGGCATGCCCGTGGTCCTCGGCGTCATGTCGTTCAGCTTCATGGGCGGTTCCATGGGCTCCGTGGTGGGCGAGAAAATCACCCGGGCCATCATGATGGGCGTGGAAAAAAGGCTCCCGGTCATCATTTACGCGACCTCGGGCGGCGCCCGCATGCAGGAGGGCATTTTCTCCCTCATGCAGATGGCCAAAACCGCCTCCGCGGCCGCCGAACTGGACCGCGCCGGGCTTCCGCTCTTTCTCGTGCTCTGCGACCCCACTACCGGCGGCGTCACGGCGAGTTTCGCCATGCTGGGCGACATCACCGTCGCCGAGCCGGGCGCCCTCATCGGCTTCGCGGGACCCCGGGTCATCGAGGGCACCATCAAGCAAAAGCTCCCCGAGGGCTTTCAGCGCGCGGAATTCCAGCAGGACAAGGGCTTCGTGGACTACATCGCCCCCCGGAGCGAGCAGCGCTCCCTGTTCATCAAGCTGCTGAAGGCGCATGGCTTCGGGTCAGTCTCCGTCGGTCAGGATCAATCGACCAGCCACGCGACCGCCCAGGGAGGTAAATGATGCCCGCCAAAAAAACCATCGAAACCGGGATCGACGAACTGAAAAAACTCGCCGCCGAGGCGGGAGTCGATATCTCCGACGAACTGAAGAAAATCGCCGACAAGGTGGGCGATAACTCGAAGAGCGAGCGCGTTTGGAAACGCGTAGAGCTCGCGCGCAATCCCGACCGCCCCCGCGCCCTCGATATTATCGACAATATCTGCGACGACTTCATCGAGCTGCACGGAGACCGCCACTACGGCGACGACCCCGCCCTGATCGCCGGAATCGGCTTCATAGACGGGATCGCCGTGACCATCATCGCGAACCAAAAGGGCCGCAACCTCAAGGAAACCATGGCCCGTAACGGCGGCATGGCCAATCCCGAAGGCTACCGCAAGGCCCTCCGGCTCGCCAAGCAGGCGGAAAAGTTCCACCGCCCGATCATCACCCTCATCGACACGCAGGGCGCCTATCCGGGCCTCGGCGCCGAAGAGCGCGGAATCGGCGAGGCGATCGCCATGAACCTCCGCGAGTTCAGCCAGCTCAAAACGCCGATCATCTGCGTGATCATCGGCGAGGGCGGCTCCGGCGGCGCCTTGGGAATCGGCGTGGGCGACAAGATCTACATGATGGAAAACGCGGTCTACTCGGTCATCTCCCCGGAAGGCTGCGCCTCGATCCTCCTCCGCGACGCGAGCCAGGCGAAGAACGCCGCCGCGATGCTCAAGATCACCAGCGAGGATATCCTTTCCATGAAGATCTGCAACGGCATCATCGGCGAGCCCGACGGCGGCGCCCACCTGGACCCGAAAGCCGCGAGCCTGTCGGTGAAGGAAACCATCCTTCGCGACCTGGAAGACCTGATGAACCGCGCCCCCGCGGCTCTCGTTCGCTATCGCAACCAGAAGATCAGGCGCTTCGGGCATTACACGGAAGCGTAACCAAGCTCGAGAAGGGGGCGTGGAGCTGTCCGCGCCCCCTGCATTACTACGGCGAAAAGACTTGCGGAATTCGTAAAGCGGTTTTATTCTAATCCAAGAAAACGTTTTCACAACTTATCTCAATTGGAGACCCTCATGAAAAAGGTCCTATTCCGCGGGCTAATCGGGTTACTTTTCGCCCTGTACGTTGCGTCCTGCAGCAATGCAAACCTGGGATCGGTTACCGATCAGGGCGATTCTTTCGGCGCTGAGAGAGCCGTCGCGAGTAAAACCTCGGGCGTCATGATGCAAGGCTTTTACTGGGATGTGCCCTCGGGCGGTACCTGGTGGAATACCCTCAAGGCCAGAGCGTCTACCCTCGCGAACATGGCGGGCGGTTACGGTATCGACGTGATTTGATTTCCCCCTGCCTCAAAGGCGGATAACGGCGCGTATTCGATGGGCTACGACCCCTATGACTACTATGACCTCGGCCAATATAAGCAAAAAGGATCCACCGAGACCCGCTTCGGTTCCCAGGCAGAGCTCAAGGCCGCGATCTCGGCCTACCATTCCTACGGCATCAAGGTCATGGCCGACATCGTGCTGAACCACCGATCGGGCGGCGCCTCCGAGGCGAATCCCAAAACCGGCGGAAGCACCTGGACCGACTTTTCCGCCGTCGCCTCGGGTAAGAGCGCGTGGCACTGGGACAGCTTCCATCCGAATAATAACGATACCTCCGACCCAGGCGCCTTCGCGGGCTTCCCCGATGTCTGCTATTCATCCGGCAGCGCCTACGGAGACGCGAAAACCTGGATGAAATGGCTCATGAGCTCGGGTAACGCGGGCTTTGACCAGTGGCGTTTTGATTACGTGAAGGGCCTTGAACCCTGTGTCGTCAAGGACATGAAGGCCGCTACGGGAAATCCCTTCTCCGTTGGCGAGTATTGGGATTCCAATACCGCTACCCTTGACTGGTGGACGGGCGCGGCCAATTCCTCCGCCTTCGACTTCGCGAGCTACTATACCCTCCGGGACATCTGCAACGATACGTCGGGCGGCGGATACCTTCCGAACCTCGTAGACCCGTCCAAGAGCTTCGCGGCGAAGAATCCAGTCAGGGCGGTTACCTTCGCGGGCAACCACGACACCGACGAGATCTACAACGACAAGATGCTCGCCTATGCCTATATCCTGACGTACAAGGGATATCCCATGGTCTGGTACAAGGATTATTTCGACTACGGCCTGGCGACCCTCGGCGGCAAGTGGGGTAATGGCATCAACCAGCTCGTATGGGCCCGCGGCCACCTTGCGAGCGGCTCCCCGACGATTCAGAACCTTAAGACCGACGACGGAGATTGCCTTATTTACGGAGCGTACGGAACGTCCAGCGCCCATCCCGGCTATATCGTGGTGATCAACGACAGTTCCAGTTCCTGGCGCGGTAGCTGGGTCCAGACCGGGAATTCCTACCTGAAGAACAAGACGCTCAAGGCATACGCCTGGTGGTCGGCCCAATCCTCCCAGAACTACCAGCCGGACAATAAGCCGTGCGACGGCAACGGCCGGGTCGAGGTATGGGCTCCGCCACGGGGATATGCGGTCTACTCGGTAAACGGGTTATAAGCGAAGGGGGGGGGCGCCGGGAGACGTTCATCGCCGAAGCCTTCTTTCGCGCGGGCGATGAACTTCCGGAACCGCTGCCGTCCCCCGCTTATCCGGTGCCATGAAAGACGCGGCCCCCCCTGGCTGCGACCGGCCGAAGGGCGCTTTGCCTTCGGCGCGCCCTTCGGCCGTTCTCCGCCACCCCCTCGTCCTTTCGCGCAATCCGCTCGGAAGGCCGAACGGGGTTTCCCGGTTTCGGTAGCGCGCCCGGTTCCCCGATCTTTCACTCTTTTTGGAACGGCAGTTCCCGGTTATCGATGAGCCAGCCGAAAAACCGTTCGTACGCTTCGTGGCTCGCGTCGCCGTACCCGCCCGCGGTAAGCCAGGCGGAAGGTATGCCCCGTTCCTTCAGGAACCGGTATACCATTACATCCCGCTCGAGCATTTGGCCCGCCGTCAGGCGAAGCCCCGAGGCCGAGGGAAGCTCGTCCTTCTCGTAGGGATCGGAACCGTCCACCACGATCGCGAGATCGGCGCCGCCGGGCAATAACGAGTCCAGGCGATCGAGACCGTCCGCGAGGGCGCCGAGATAGCGCTCTTCCTCGCCGCGGTCGATCTCTACGTCGATATCGCTCGGAATCAGCGAGGGATGATCCGGCATCGCGCGCCTTTCCGGGTCGAGCGGCCAGGAGTCGCCCATGTGAATGCTGAACGTGGCGATATCCGCGCGTCCCTGGGTGAGCGCCGCCGTTCCGTCGCCCTTATGGGCGTCCACGTCGATAATCCAAACGGTCTTCGCGCCCGCGTTTCGGCGGAGAAAGGCGTCGGCCGCGATAACCACGTCGTTAATCAGGCAAAACCCGTCGCCGTAGCCGTACTGCGCGTGATGGCGGCCCCCCGAGAGCAAAAAGCAAAAACCCCGTTCCGCGGCGGTCAGGCAGGCCTGAAAGGTCCCGCTCGCCGTTTCCGATTCGCGTTTGAAAAGGCCCTCGAGGGGCCGCGTCGCGCGCGCGGGATCGTACCGGTACCAGCGGCCCGACGCGTCCCTCAGCTCAAAGGCCCTGATTACCTCCTCCCTCGCCGTTTCGCCCCCCGCGTAGAGCCGCGCGACGAAGGCCGGATCGTGAACGCGCTCAAGATCGGCGCGGCCGATAAGATCCGCCCGCAACGGGGTAAACCACCGTTCCCGCTTCACGCGGGCAAGGCGTCGCTCGAGGAAGGCCGCGGGTTTTCTGATTTTATCCGGCTTGCTCGGAATGAGAATGCCGTAGTCGGCGAGGGTAACCTCAAGAATCGGGTCGTAGATAAACATGATATGTCAATTGTGGGGATTAAAGGGAAATCGTGTCAATCGCGCTTGCCGGTACGCGTCTGGTTTCGTATATTGTTAGAAATGGCTAACAATAAGGAGGCTTATATGGCTTTTATTACCCCCGATCTTTCCTACGGCTATGACGCCCTGGAACCCTATATCGACGAAGCGACCATGAAAATTCACCACGACAAGCACCATGCCGCGTACACTTCCAACCTGAACGCAGCGGTGGACGGCACCGAATACGCGCGCTGGACGGTCGAAGAACTGCTTTCCAGGCTGGATACCCTGCCCGCCGAGATACAGGGCGCGGTCCGCAATCACGGCGGCGGGCATTTCAACCACGGCCTCTTCTGGCAGCTCATGGCGCCCAATGGGGGCGGGGAACCGGTTGGCCCCCTGGCGAAGGCGATCGAGACCCAGTTGGGCGGCTTCGCGAAATTCCGGGAAGCCTTTACGCAGGCCGCGATGAAACGGTTCGGCTCGGGTTGGGCCTGGCTCGTCAGCGACGGCAAGGGCGCGCTCAGCGTGACCAGCACGGCGAATCAGGACAGTCCGCTTACCTCGGGACTGAACGTGATTCTCGGCGTGGACGTATGGGAGCACGCCTATTATCTCAAATACCAAAACCGGCGCGCCGAATACGTGGAAAGCTTTTTTAAGGTAATCGACTGGAAGAAAGCCGGCTCGCTCTATACGGCGGTGATTTGAGGTTGCTTCGGCCCGGCGCGGGGCCGCGCGGTCTCGCCGTCGGGCGCTATTCTTCCCACGGTACGGCGGTGAGGCCCCGTTCGCGCAACGCGCAGTCGAAATGCCCGGCGTGATACATTAAATGCCTGATTTGGCCGAGGGCGACCTCCGCGTTCGTGCGTTTATCGTAAATCGCGCTTGGCGCGAGCAGCCAGACGTCGTCCTTTCCTGCGAAAAAGGCTTCCGTTAGGGCGCTTGTACGTTCGGCAAGGGCGCGCATTTCCCCTTTGGTGACCGTACCGACGGGATCTCGCTCAAACTCCGGATATACCTCCCGATCGCGGAATGGTTCGTCGAATTCCCCGCTACTCCCGCGCATCCAAAAGAGGGTTCCGCATAACGCGTGCAGTATTTGCTGCCATAGCACGAAACCGCCGGCCTTGGCGCCCCAGAGT
Organism: Spirochaetota bacterium; assembly: GCA_023443865.1. Taxonomy (GTDB): domain Bacteria; phylum Spirochaetota; class Spirochaetia; order Treponematales; family Treponemataceae; genus Teretinema. The sequence continues at coordinate 14,538 of JAEZST010000016.1, forward strand.
CCGTAAGGGCAAGAGTCTATGGCCGACTTTACCATGTTGAGGGATAAATCAAGCTGGGTTTTCATGACCCGGATAAGGGGCGCGTCGCCCGCGAGGGCTTTGGCCAGGCAGACGCTCTCTTCCCGGTCGGCGTAGGGGCCGTACCGATCGATGGGCCGAAACCCCAGCTTACGGTATAAACCCAACGCCGAGGCGAAATCCCGGTTCGTTTCCAGGACCAGTTCCGTCGCGCCGAGGGACCTCGCCTTGTCGATTAACCGTTCCATGAGCGCCTGCGCGACGCCTTCCCTCCGGAAGGAACGGTCGACGTAGACCCGCTTTACCTCGTATACGCCTGGGCTATGCCGCTTGAGCGCCCCGCACCCGAGCGCGGTCCCGTTGCGGCTCGCGAGGCAAAACCATTCGATATCGGCTAATCCATTATGCGCGTCGTAGGCGTTTTGCGCCTTTCCGAGGCGCTCGGTCAGTTCTGCGTCCAATCGTTCGATCAGCCCCTTTATTTCGGGATTCGCCTCGTTCAGGAATCGGTAGGTAATATTCATGGGTTTATTGTGAATACGGGAGGTCTTCTTGTCCAGCATTTTCATGATTTTGGGAAAACGGTTTACTTGAAAATAATGCCTTTTTATTGAATATAATGCCCGATATGGGGCTTTACGCCCTTGTATATTTCTCGATTGTACGCCATTCTGTATGTACTTCTACCAATCAAGGTTCGGGTAAAAGGAAACGGTTTACGCTTCTTGATCCAATTCTTATGGGCGGAATATCCATCTTGGATGGATTCAATATTTCCGGGGATTTCCCTGGATCAAGGATGTATTACATGGCTAATAAGCTCTATGTCGGTAATCTGAGCTATCAGACCTCTACCGATAACCTTCGCAATGCGTTCGCCAATTATGGCGAAGTCGTTTCCTGCACGATCGTCGTCGATCGCTACACCAACCAGTCCAAGGGTTTCGCCTTCGTGGAATTCGCCGACGCCGAGGCCGCTCAGGCCGCGATTGGCGGCATGAACGGACAGAATCTCGACGGACGCCAGATCAAGGTGAACGAAGCCAACGACAAGCCCCGGACCGATCGCGGTAACGGCGGCGGCGGATACCGCAACGACCGCTGGTAATCGTCAGTTCTTGACAGAATAATTCGAGGCCGCCCCCGAAAGGCGGTCTTTTTTTTTTTTAAGGAGGCCCCGTGCGAATAAATTACTCAGCCGATAAAAGGCGTCGCGAGATCGCCGCAAAGCAGAAAAAAGAAGAAAAAGCGAAGAAAATGGCGGAACGTCGGGAATTAAAACAGCAGTATCCGGACGGGATACCCCCCGACGCCCCCGAGAACGAACCCGCCGAGAACGAATCCGCCGAGAACGAATCCGCCGACGGTCCCGACGGGGAAATCGCCGGAAGCGAAGACCGCTGAGCGCGGAACGGGCGAAACCGCGCAGCGCGTCCGCGGGCGACGGTCGCTTCCTTCACAGATAACGGGCGGTATCGCCGCGGGCGAAGGCTCCGGGAACGTTTTCGCCGGCGCCAAACGGTTCGCTCTCCTCCAGCAACGTCGCCAAGTCGTCAAAGTGCGCGCTTACCACGGAGAAAACCTCTTTACTGAGCTTAAAGGGGCTTAATTCCCTCAGGATATCCATTGCCTCATCCTTGCCCAGTGACGCGCGATACGGGCGCGCCTCGAGGAGGGCGGTAAAAATGTCCGCATAGGCGATTATGTCCATTTCTGTCTCGAATCGATCCTCGCCGATTTTCATGGGATAGCCCGATCGGTCCCGCCGTTCATGATGGTTTCCCGCCCACCTTCCAATGTCCGCCAAATCGCCGTTGCCACAAAGGATAAGCGAGGAAAACAGGGCGTGGGTTTGCATCGCGCCGTATTCCGCGCGGTCCAACGGAGACGGTTTTTCGAGAATTTCCGCGGGCACGGCTATCTTGCCGATATCGTGAAGGTATCCGGCGATACGCAGCTTTGATCGGGTTTCTCCGGGAAGATTCATCAATTCGCCGATCCGTTCCGCAACGAAGCCCACGGATCGGGAATGGGTTAGGGTCCAATTGCTTTTATAGTCCACGATCCGGCCAAACAGCAGGGCATAGCTTTCAAGGTCCGAGGGGCCCATGTCCGCAAGCTCCGTGTCCACGGCGGAGAGCAACAGTTCCTGATACGCCGTTTGATCCGCGTTGCGCCAGAATTCCCCCGAATTGGCGGCCCGTTCGAAGCATCCCGCCAGTTCCGGCAGGAAATCGCGGCCGAACCGGGGCCGGATCGTTTCCCGTATGCGCCTATGGGGGTCGGAATCGTCGGCGAACATGAGCGTTCCGATATCGATTCGGTCCGCAAGATGCAGAAACCAGCACTCCTCGCGGATATCCGCCGGGTTTACCCGCCCCGAAAGCATGTCTTCGTACCTGACATGGTGGCGGCGGATTATCTGCCTAACCCCTTCGAGGGGCTTGATTCCCCGGAGAATGCGGGCTCCGTTGATTTGATGGGGCTCTGGGTCGTCTACGTCCATTTGGGTCAACTGGTCGCGTTCTGTCACGTAGATGGCGCCGATATCGTGTATCGAGGCGGCGATAACCAGTTTCGCGAGCCGTTTGGCCCCGAGCCCATACTCGCTGCCGAGCTGATAGGCAAAGGCGGTAACCCGCCGATGGTGGTCTTTCAGCAGCCAATTATAGGCGTCAATCGATTTGACGAGCGATATGAAAACCCCTTTCGACGATATTTGTTTATTGTTTTCCATTTTCCCCTTCTTTCGCGCAGAGGGTTTATAGCTTAAGACTAATCCGGCACGCCGTTTTTCGCAAATCCGCGGGGTCGCCTTGCGGGCTGCCCCACGGACGCCCTGCGCGAAAGCTACGGCGCAAAACTTCGGCAAGAAACATTCCCGTTGCCTCCCCATCTCCCCCTTCCCCCCATTTAACCGTTTTCTCACAATACCCTGACGAATCCCTAACCTTGCGCCCCTATATTCAGTGGCATGAACACTTTTTCGGTTTCGAATATGGATTTCTGGTACGGCAGCCATAAGGCCCTCAAGGATATCGCCCTCGACGTGGAAGCGAACGCGATCACCGCCCTGATCGGGCCCTCGGGCTGCGGCAAGTCTACCTTCCTCCGCTCGCTGAACCGCATGAACGACACGATAGAGGGGACGCGGGTCGAGGGGTCGCTCCTCTATAAGGGCCTGGACATTTACCGGGACTACGACGTGTTAGACTTGCGGACCCAGGTCGGCATGGTGTTCCAGAAACCGAACCCGTTCCCCATGAGCATTTACGACAATATCGCCTACGGGCCCCGCATCCATAACCCGCGGATTCCCAAGCACGACCTCGATTCCCTGGTTGAGGAGAGCCTGACCGAGGCGTCGCTGTGGGACGAGGTGAAGGACCGGCTGGGAAAGAGCGCCATGGGATTGTCCGGCGGCCAGCAGCAGCGCCTGTGCATCGCGCGTACCCTGGCGGTCAAGCCCGAGGTCGTGCTGATGGACGAGCCGACGAGCGCCCTGGACCCTATTTCCACGGCCCACATAGAGGAGCTGTGCTACACTCTGAAAAAGGATTACACGATCATCATCGTGACCCACAACATGCAGCAGGCCTCGCGCATCTCGGACTATACGGCCTTTTTCATGATCGACGAGGAGCGCTGCGGCTATTTGGTGGAATCCGGCGAGACCAAGCAGATTTTCTATAATCCTAAGGATAAGAAAACCGAGGCCTATATTTCGGGCCGGTTCGGTTGAGAAGAGAGGGGAGGCAAGCGGTGCATCAGACCCATTTCGAGGAAAAACTTTCCGCGTATTACCAGAATATCATGTACATGGGGACCATGGTGGAGCAGTACCTGGTGGACGTGATCGACGCGTACGGGGCCGCCGACGTGGAGCGGGCGCGCGCGCTCGTTTCCGCCGACGCGGAGATCGACGCGAAGCAGGTTTCCCTGGAGCAGGAGAGCGTGATGCTCCTTTTGCTGCAGGCCCCGGTGGCCGGCGATCTCCGCAAGATCGTCACCTCCATCAAGATCGTTGCGAACCTGGAGCGGATCGGCGATTACGCCTCCCACCTGGCGAAATTCGCCGTGAAGGGCGACCGGACCCTTTTTCCCCAGTTCGTGCCCCGTATCGCCGATATGGCCAAGCGGGCCTCGAAAATGATCCGCGATTCGCTGACGGCCTACATAAACGACGACGAGAAGCTTGCCCAAGAAACGGCGAAACTCGACGAAGAGATCGACGCGGCGAAGAAGTCGATCATCAACGAGCTGATCGTGCTGCAGCCCAAGAACGAGACCGAGATGCGGCAGGTGTACCGCTACCTCTCGATCTGCAAGGACCTGGAGCGCCTGGGAGACCATATCACCACGATCTGCGAGTGGGTGATCTTTACCGTGCGCGGCGAGATCGTCGATTTGGGCAGGGCGGGCCGGACGGGGGACTGAGGCGTCTAGCCGCGGGAGGCTTTGCGAGGCGTACGCTGCGCGGGCGACGTTCGTTACGGTTTCGAAGAATGATTTAAAAGGCCGCCGGGGCGAAGTTTCCGGCGGCTTTTTTTATCTCATGGTTCGGGGAATTCGGCTCGCGTCGGTGGAGGCCTCCACGGCGGCGGCATGCTTGCCCGGGTCCCTCATGCGGACTATCCAGCGGGGGGCTATGGGCGAGCGGGTGCGGATCAGGCAGGGATGCCCGTGGCTGACCCAAGGGCGCTCCTCCCCGGTTTCGGGGTCCAGGAGCAGGCATTCCGGGTCCGCGATCGAGGCGACGTCGGGCCCGACGAATTCGACCGCCGTTCCCGCGTCCATCTTATTCATTGAATGAAACTCGAAATCGCGCCAACCTTCGGGGGTCGCGAGGGTTTGTTCCCCGGTCGCGCTTTCGGCTCTGACCGTGCGCTCGGTTCCTATGGTGCCCGCGAGCTGCCAGGGCGCGGCGGTTTCGCCTTTTGTGGTTTCGTTTGCCGCGTCGGGCGAAAGGTAAAAGCCCGTGGTGAAGGCCCGGTGCGCCACGTTCTCGAGTTCCGCCACGAAGGGTTCGTCGGCGCCGGCGGGAATGCGGCCTTCCAGGGCGTCGATCCGCTTTCGGTAGGCCCGGGTGACCACGGCGGCGTAATAGAGGCTTTTCATGCGGCCCTCGATCTTGAGGGAATCCGCCCCGGCCTTTTTCATTTCGGCGAGGTAATCGATCATGCAGAGGTCTTTCGAGGAAAAGAGGGCGGTGAAGCCGTCTCCCTCGATGACCGGGTAGTACTCGCCGGGGCGGGCCCGTTCTTCCACGGCGTAGTCGGCGTCATCTTCGCCGCCGGCGCGCAGTTCCTCCGTCGCGAACGCCGCGGTTTCGGAACCGCGGTTCAGTCTCCAGTCCCATCGGCAGGAATGGCTGCAGTGCCCCGCGTTGGCGCTCCTTCCGGTCATGTAGGCGCTCATGAGGCACCTACCTGAATAGGCGATGCACATGGCCCCGTGGGCGAAGCATTCCAGTTCGAGCTCCGGCGCGGCGTCCTTGATCCGCTTTATGTCGTCGAGGGAGGCCTCGCGGCCGAGGACCACGCGCTTGAAGCCGAGGGAGCGATAAAACTTGGCGGCCTCTCCGTTTATGCAGTTCGCCTGGGTGCTCAGGTGGAGGGGCACGCCGGGGAATTCGCGGCCCAGAACGGCGATCATGCCCGGGTCCTGGATAATGAAGGCGTCGAAGGGGTATTGGCGGAAGTAATCGGCCTCTTCGAGGAAGTGGTCTATGTCCCGGTCGTGAAAGCTGATGTTCAGGGCGCAAAAAAGCCGCTTGGGTTTTCCCGCGGCGGCGTAGGCCGCTTTCAAATCGCGGATTTGCAGGTATTCGTCGTCGTGAAAGTTGTCGGCCTTCACGCGCAGGGAAAAGCGCTTTAAGCCGACGTAGGCCGCGTCGGCGCCGTATTCCCAGGCATAGGCGAGCTTTTCGACGTTCCCCGCGGGGGAAACGAGTTCCATCATTGATATCCCCGCCTAACCCAGGCTCCCATGGCCTTCACCGCGAGGTGGGCCCGGGGCGTGAGGGCGTCGGCGGCCTGGAAGAGGTGCCACATGCCTTCCTGAACGTCGAGCTTCGCGTTCCCTCCCGCGGCGTTGACCCGGGAAACGAGGGCCCGGGCGTCGTCGATGAGGATTTCCCTCGAGCCGCACTGGACGTACAGGGGAGGAAAGGCGAGGTAATCGCCGTGGATCGGGGAGACCAGGGGATTCTTGAAGTTGTCCTGATAGGTGTAGAGGGTGGCGAGCTGGGCGAGGGATTCCCTGGAGAATAGGGGATCGGGGTTCTTCCGGCCGGTAAACGCCTCGGTTTGGCACGAGAGGTCTACCCACGGCGATATGGCGAGTATTGCGGCCGGGTTCGGGGCGCGGTGCTTTTGCAGGTAATGGACCAGGGACAGCATCAGGTTTGCCCCGGTGCCGTCGCCGGCAAAGACCACGTCGGAAGGGGACGTCCCCCCGTCCAACAGCCAGCGGTAAGCGTTAAAGAGGTCTTCCAGTGCCGTGGGAAAGGGGTATTCCGGCGCGAGCCGGTACTCGGGAAGGAGGAGCCGGCTTGCCGACTCATGGGCCAATGACGCGCACAGGTTGCGCGCGGCGCGGCGGGACCCGGCGATAAAGCCCCCGCCGTGGGCGTACAGGATGGTCCTTCCGCCGATGGCGAGCTCGGGCACGAGAAGGTCGGCGGGAACCCCCTGGGCGACCACCTCGCGCCGGTCGATATTGTTCGGCAGCATGACGGTGCCGAAGACCTCGTCGAAGGCCGTCCTATGGAGTTTTACGGAGATTTTGGGGTTATACACCGTTTTGCGGTATCGGCGGACCGCGGCGCGTAGGGCGGCGCGGTCCGATTGGCTTGCTTTTTGGGACATGGCGGAACGAGTATAGCACGGGAGCCGCCTCTTGGTGAATCGAGAAGCGGCCCGCCCGCCCTAGAAACGCACGTCCATCACCGTGATATCGTCGCTTTGCATGGCGTCGTTCATCCAGAGGTCTATGGCCTTTTGATAGATGGCCGCCGCTTCCCTTTCGCCCTTGCCGTACGTCGAGGCGATCAGGGTACGGGTCCGCTCGTCGTCGTACCGCTCCCCGTCGGGGGTAACCATATCCGTAAGCCCGTCGGTGTAGAGGACGATTCGGAGGCCTTTCACGATCGGGATCTCGAAGCCCGCGTTGTCCTCGTCGCCGATAATGCCCATGCCCAGCGGCGGCATGTTCGCGTTCATCGTTTTGCCCGCGATCTTTCCCCCTTCGGCGGGCACGAAAATGTATATGGGCGTGTGTCCGCAGTTTTGGATAAAGACCGAGCCCTTCGCGGTATCTATATAGCATATCGCCGCGGTAATGAACATTTCGCTCGGGGTAACGGTTTGGATATAGCGGTCCATCAGGGCCGTAATTTCCTTGCCGAAGGTCCCTTCGGGCTCGAAGAGGGTCAGGGCGCTGAAGAAGGAACCGATTGCCATGGTCGAAAGGGAGGCGGCCACGTTCTTGCCGGAAACGTCGAAGCAGGCCACGATATGGCGCTCTCCGTCGGAGAAGGTAAAGTCCTTGTAAAAGTCGCCGCCCACCTCGTTGGCCATCTGGTTGAAGGTCTGGACCGCGTAACCCGGCTTGCCCGGCTTTTCCTGGGGCTTCAGGAGGTGCTGCTGGACCATGCGGGCCTTGGCCATGTCGCGCGCGCGTATCTCGGTGATCCGCGTGAGCATTTCGTGCAGGCCCACGATGCCGAAAAAGCTTTTCCGGTGGTATACCGCGAAGAAGCGGACGCCCTTTTCGTTGTTCAGCGTCATGGCCCGCTCTATGTTCTTGTCGATATAATCGTCCGCCCGAAGGGAGAGCAGGGGGGTATCGATATAGGAATCCAGGTCCTTTTGCCAAAACCGGGACCAGGCCGATTGGTTCATCTTTTCCACGTGCGACTTTTCGAGTATGCCGATCAAGACCCCGTTCCGCTCGATGGGCACGGCGTGCATTTCGGGGTTATCGCTGAAGAAATTCAAAACGTACTCGATGGAGGCGCTCACGTCCACCGACTCGGCCTGCAGGGTAATGGAACCGATCTGGCGGTAGGCGAATTCGTCTTGAAGGTTCGGTCTGGAGTTCAGCTGTTCAATATTGATCATGGGAAAAGTATGGCTTTCATTTTCCCTCCCGTCAACGAAAAATATTCGCGAAGGCCGCCGCGCCCTAATACGCCGAAAGCGCGTAAATGGCGAGGAGGGTGACGAGCCGGCAGGTTTCGCTCCTCGCTTCGCCCGATTCTTCCCGCTCAAGGTATTCCTCGGCGCGGTCCATCATCCAGGCGAACACCGCGAGCTTGGGGTCTATCCGGGAGAGCAGCTCCCGGGTCGCCGCGGGGCCGAACAGGTCCGCGTAGAGCTTGCGCGTAAAGGCGATGGTTTCGCGGAGGGCATCCTCGCTGCGGTCCTCCACTAAGGCGGCGCGCAGGGCCTCGATCACGTCCCCGCGGTTTTTGAGGCGTTTGCGCTCCCGCTCGTACACCGCTTCCATGTTCGCCGAAAAGCGGGCGAGCAGCTTGGTAAACCGCCCCTGGAGCACCGAGGGCGACCCGCTGATATATTGATAGAACTCGTCCGGTTTCCCCAGCATGTTGGCCATGACCATGGCGTACTGCTTGCGCGCCGTCGGCTTTTTCGCGGCCAGGAGGCTCGGGAAAATTTCCTCCGCGGACTCGTATACCCCCAGCCGGGCCGCCGCCGCGGAACTGATCTGCCGCATTCGGTCGCTCTGGCTTTCCCGCAGGAACCGCATGATATGGGGAATCGACTCCTGGTCGCCGATATCCGCCAGGGCCTCGAGGCAGGCCTTTTGCAGCTCGGGGTTCGGTTCCCATAGGCAGCCCACCAGGGCGTTCACGGCCTTTCGGTCCCCGATTTTCCCCAGCGAACGGGCGGCGGCTATGCGGATGTCCGAGTCCGCGTCGAGCAGGTGCAGTATGAGGGCGTCGACCGAGGCGGGCGAGGGAATGCGCCCCAGCGCCCGGGCGGCCTCTTCCTGGACCGCGGCCGCCGGATCGTCCAGCCGCTCGAGTATGTCCTTCAGGGCGAGGCGCCCCCCCTTCGCGTCGAATTTCCGCAAGATTCCCGCGTTCGACTCGATGGAACGGGACCTGCCAAGGGAATCGAGGCCCCGGTACGTGGCGATGATCTGGGGCCGCGCCAGCTGGCCGATCACGAAGGAGAAGCGCTCGCCCTTGCCCTCCCGGGTACGGGCCACCGCGAAGGCGCACAGGCTCCCCAGGACGATCGAAAGAATTTGCACGATATGGAAATTCCCGAAGGTAAAGGGCCCTACCGCCACGCGCGTTCCGGCGAGCGCGTCGCTCAGCACGCCGCCCACGAGCGAGCCCGGTGCCGAAACGAGGCCGCCGATTGCCAGATACCAGGCGACGTAGGCTACCCGGTTCTTTTCGGGAACCATGGAAAGCATCATCTGGTTGGAGCCTTCCCAGAAGGCCGGGGCGAGGAAGCCGAGGCCGATGGCGATCAGCGGCAGCACGATGGCGTAATTCGTCGGGGTAAGCGCGAGAAAGCCCGCCCAGGGAAGCACGAGCAGGGTTCCCGCCACTACCACGGGCTTTTTCCCCCAGCGGTCCATAATCGTGCCCCAAAACGGCGCCACCAGCACCCAAATGAACTGGGTGAGCATGCTCATGACCCCGAGCCAGGTATTCGGCGCGCCGATCCGGTTCGGATTGACGATATAGGGCGACTGGAAGGGACCGATCAGGTTCATGGAGAAGATCGCGAGGCCAACGGCGACGGAATAAAAGACGAAGTTCCTGTTTTTCAGCGGCTCGAGGATAATCTTCGGGTCAAACTCCTGGCCCGTTTCCGGGGGATACTCGGGCGTGGATATCTGGATAAGGATATCGAAAAGCCCCGCCGCGGCGCCCACGGCGATAATCGCGCCGAACACCACGAGGGTATGGCTTCGTGGCACCAGGTCGAGCAGGGTGCTCGCGAGAAAAAACCACGCGATGTTCACGATCTGCAGGATGGACGAGCGCTTCATGAAGAAGGAACCGCGCACCGAATCGGGCACGATGTCGGCGACCCAGCTCCACCAGCAGGCGCTCGAGGCGTTGGCGAACGCCCAGGAAACCCCCATGGCGACGGTAATGATCGCGATCCCCCGCTGGGCGGACCCGCCCCTAGCCACGTAAAAGGCGACTATGGCGATCACCGCGGTGAGGGAACGGTGTATCACGTGTCCGATAATGAACACCGGTTTCTGCCGCCCGTATTTTCCCCACAGGAATATGCCGCCGATCTGGAATACCGCGGTCAGCTGGATTACGGTGACCAAAAGGCCGAGCTGTCCCGCGCTCGCGCCGAGCCAATTCTGGAAAAATACGGTAAAAAGGGGCTGAATCGCGCATACGAGCTGCCACATTACGGAGGCCCCGCCGGATATGATCAATACGTTCATGGCCCGGGCAAGCTGGGTTTGCGTCATTTGTTTCTGCATACACCTAAAGAGATAACACTTCGGCAGGGGAAATGAAAGGGGGGAGGAAGAAGAATCAAGAGCGAGGCAGAAGGCGTAAGGGAGGGAGAGCGCGTTATGGGCGGAGCCGCCGCCGAGAGGGTCGTCGCAGGGGCCACCTCGGAAGTAGGCATAGTAGGTTTCGTTTTAGCAGAAATGGCTCATAATATTGGCGTTTTGGCCGTTCTTTATGCTATACTATATGAAATAACAGACGTTTACCGGTATAGGGTTTTTTTTAGCAGGAGCCGACATGAAAAAAAGCGATATGGCCCTACGGAGCGCAGGATACGCCTTTTTAGCCGAAAAATACGCCTTGAAGGCCCTTCCGAATTGGCATACGTCCTTCGTCGCGCAAAAAGGCACCCCGCACAAAAGGGCGCTGAACGGGTATGTCGAGGAAGTATACCGTTCCCACTATTGGCCCGGGGAAACCGATACCGACCATCTCGAATTCGCCCTTAAGTATGACGGGGTCAATCTGGGCTTGCTGTACCTCGTTTTCCGGAACGCGCAAGAACGGGAACTCGCGGAGTATATCCGGTCAAAACCCTCGGGGAAATACGCGAGAAAGGTATGGTTTTTTTACGAATTCCTGACGGGACGAACGCTGGACGTAGAGGATCTTTCCTCGGGCGCGTATATACCGGCGCTGGAAGAGGGCGAATACTATACCCTCTCGAAGGGCTTCAAACGGGCGCGATATCGCGTAACCGATAACCTCCCCGGAACCGCGGGCTTTTGCCCGCTTATACGGAAGACCGCGGCGCTTTTGGCCTTTGACGCGACCGATTCCCGCGCCCGGTACGAATCCCTCGTGGCGGGGTATCCGGCCCATCTTTTGCGCCGGGCGTCGGCCTATCTCTTTGGCAAGGAAACCAAATCGTCCTTCGAAATAGAGCGGGTAACGCCGGATTCGCTCAGGGTGGAAAAGTTTGTCGCCGCCCTTGAACTGGCCGCGCGGGAAGACTTTTGCGACAAAAATAAACTGATCGAACTGCAGAACCGCATCGTGGACCGCCGGTTTATGGATTCGGATTATCGGGCGAGCCAGAATTACGTCGGCCAAACGGTGAGCTTTCAGCACGAGATTATGCACTATATCTGCCCCAAGCCGGAGGATATCCACGACCTTATGGCCGGGTTGCTCCGTGCCCACGCGCGCATGGCCGAAGGCGGCGTTCCCCCGGTAATGCACGCCGCGGCCATCGCGTACGGTTTCGTTTTCCTGCATCCCTTTGAGGACGGAAACGGCCGCATTCACCGCTTTTTGATCCATAATATCCTTTCCCTGCGGGGCTTGGTTCCCGAAGGCATGATTTTTCCCGTATCCGCGGTAATGCTCAAATACCAAACGCTCTACGATTCGTCCCTCGAATCGTTTTCGCGGCCCTTACTGCCCTTGATCGAGTATTCCTTGGACGATTCGGGCCGCATGACCGTCGCCGGCGATACCGCGCATCTATATCGGTTTATGGATATGACGGCCCAGGCCGAAGCGCTGTGCGACTTCGTAAATAAAACCCTCGAAGAGGAATTGGTGAATGAACTGGGCTTTCTCGTGAAGTACGACGACGCGAAACGCTCCATGCAGGAGATCCTCGATATGCCCGACCGGCTTATCGATCTATTCATCCAGTTTTGCGTCCAGAATAACGGTCGGGTTTCGGCGGCTAAACGGTCCGCGTATTTTGGCGCCCTCACGGATACCGAGATTGCCGCGCTTGAGACGGCGGTGAATAAAAGTTTTGGCGCCCTGGTAGGGGAATAACCCGTACTGATTCACGTTTTAGCGGAAAATGGCATAATAATCGCGTTTTAGCAGAAAAGTTCGCGTTTTAGCACAATGGCGTTCGCCTCAGTCGCCCCCGTCGCCCCTTGTTCCCCGCCTTGGTCGGCGGCTCCGACCGTGCTTCTCGCGCCATCAGTGCCCCGTCCTGCCTCGATCCCGCTTATATTCCGTATTCCTCCCGGAGCCGCGAAAGGTCCCATCGGTCCGGGGCTTCGGCAAAACGCGCCTCTATACGGCCGGAGCCGCCGCTCGCCGACAGCGCGACTACCCGGTTGAGGATGCGGTCCGCGTCGGCGTATTCCGCGGCAAGGCCGGGGGAATCGGTCAGGTCTGCCGTGCCGTCCAGGTAACCGGCTTCCGCGCCCAATCCGGCGCACCCCGCCGACTTCCAGCCCACGAGCGAGGCGTCGCCCAGGAAATAGTAGTAGGCGCTTTCGCGCCACCGCGCGCGGCCGAGTGTTCCGCGCCCCGCGAAGCGTACGTTAATGAGGGCGATCTGGTCGTAAAAGCCGGAACCGCCCGCGTTGCGGCCAAACCAGGCGACCGCGCCTTCGTCTACGGAAACGGTCGAGTCTTTCAGCACGAGGCCCTTGCCCACCCAGGGCGGGTCTCCGGCGCGGATCGGGGTTCGGGCGACCATAAGGGGCGCGTCGGGGTCAAAGCCGTCGTTTACGCAGCGTAGGGTACACCGCTCGAAGAGGGCCGCGTCGGCGGAGCCCCAGATAAAATCGGTGTTACCCTCGATATAGCAATCGTAAAACCAGGCGCGGCCCGCGATCTGCAGGGTGTCCTGGTTGCTTTTGAACGAGCAGTTCCGCGCCGCGAGCCGATTCCACGCGCCGCCGGCAAAGAAAAGGGTTTCCGCCTGGTTGTCCGCGTTGGGCTTGCGTACCCAGTCGTTCGCGAGGGACAGGTTTTCCAGGCGCAGGTTCGATCCGCTTACGTAAAAGCCCGCGCGGCCCGCGTTCGAGCCGTTCAAAAGGTTCGAATTCCGCCAGACGATCGCGCAGTCGTTCCCGCGGTCGTTTCCGGCGGGTCCCCGGACGGTGACGTTCTTGCCGCCCGAATAGGAGACCGGTTCGCGGTACGCGCCGGGCGCCACGTTGATAACGACGTCGGCCGCGTCGGGAAGGGCGGTCGCGAGGGCGTCGAGTGCCGCCTGCAGGCTGCGAAAGTCGGCGCCGGCGCCGGGGTGTGAATTTACGGTAACGTTGTCCGCGTGCAGCCGGGGCGCGGCCCGCGTGGTAAAGCGCCAGGTCGCCGCTGCCGGATCGTCTGATAAGCCTGAGAAGGGCATGCCGTTCAGCGCGCCGGTCACGGCCGTCTCCGGAATGGCGATGAAGTACGCGCTTTCCGCCTTGAGCGCCCCGGTATGGGGCTGGATACAGAGCCGGTGCCCTTCTACCCGGACGAGCTGGTCTCCCACGTTGAGCGTCCGCCCGCCGCCGCGGAGGGTTTCCCCGGCGAAGGAGACGGAGTCGGCGAGGGTTCCGTCGGCGGCGAAGATTTTTATCGAGTGGCCGGGATTCAGGGTCGGCGGCCCGTCGAATTCCAGGTACAGGGGCCCGTCGCCGTACGCGTCGCCTTCCCCGGGCGCGGGGTACGCCCTATCCGGCCCGATTTCGCCGTACGGGTCCGTTTTCGGGTACGATACGACGCATACCGCTATCGTCGCCGCCTTCCGTTCGTCCGCGGCGTTGATTACCCGGAGCGCGAAGGCGCCGGGCGCTTTCGGCGTAACGGCGAGGCGCGAGGGGAACGCGGCTCTGTCCGCGGAAATGACGGCCCACCGGGTTTCGAGGGCTACCGGGCCGGCTGCCGTGCCGCTTGTTTCGCCGCCGATCGGCGTACCGTCGGTCCCGTCAATCGCGAGCGTAATTCCCGCCGGGCCGCCCCCCAGGGCAAGGGCCTCCGCGTGAACGGTGACCGCCGAACCTCCCAGCGGAATTTCAAGCGAGGCGCGATCTACCGTCACCGAGGCGTTCCGCGTTTCCTCCAGGGTGCCGCTGCCTGAATCCCAAAGTAGGTTCCCGTCGCCACCCCGGATCGTGAAACCGGTCACCTCCGCGTCGACGTTTCCGAAGGCGAGTCCCGCGTACATCGGTTCGGCTCCCTTCCAAAACGCGGAAACGTCGGCGCTTCGTTCCCCGTTTACGCCCCAATACACGCGGCTTCCCGCGCGGCGGAAACGCGCGCGTACCGTCTGGCCGGCCTCGTAATTGAAGCCGGACCCGCCGGCCTTCACCGAGCCGGGCCCGTCGGCGTACTGAAGGTTCGCGGTCAGGCCCGTGGAAAGAAGCGCGAAGGCGTACGCGGCGTCGGGATCGAAAGACTCAAACATGCCGAGGGCGATTCCGCTCGTGGAACTCACCTTGTTCCGCCCCGTCACGCGGACCGTCGCCTCCACTGAAAAATCGCCGGCGAGCCTGACCGGCCAGGCGATCAGGTTGGCGTTCATGTTCGCGTAGGTATTCACCCCGTCGGACTTGAATAGATTGCCGCTTTCGGGGAATACGTGATGGACCGTGAGTGTGCCGCCGGAAAGGGTTGCCGTCGCCGCGTCGCGGATATCGGACCGCGGCTGTTTCACGAACCAGGCCGCGCGCGCGTCCCGTTCTCCCGTTGTCGCCATGTTCCTCTCCCCGCTCCTCGACGGCGATTGCGCCGTAGGTAAAAAAAATAAAAGCCCGCGCGGGCGGTACCCGGCGGGCCGATACGTTACGTCTCGGGACCGTCGCCCCTTCGGCGTACGGTCAGAAAATCTTTCTCGAACCCGGTTTTACGGCAGGGGTCTTGCCCTCGCGGCACAGCTCGCACTCCTCGGCCTCCCACAGCACCGCGGGCTGCCTAAGCGCCGCGAACAGGGGCCAGGAAAAGGGATCGGCCGCGTCCTCGGGCCTTCGGTCCACGATGCAGATGGAACCCACGACCTCGCCGCCCATCGCGCGGATCTGCACCGCCGTCTCCATGGTCGACTTGCCGGTGGTCACCACGTCTTCCGCGATGATAATCCTCTCGCCCGGCTTTATCTCAAAGCCCCGGCGCAGCGTCATGATGCCCTCGTCGTTGCGCTCGGTGAAAAAGGCCGGAAGCCCGAGCTGGCGCCCAAGCTCGTACGCCACCACGATTCCGCCCATCGCCGGGCCGATTACCGCGTCGGCCTCGAGCCTGCCCTCGGCGATCTCGAGCCTGATCCGGTCGGCCACGTCGCCGATTACCGCGGCAGCCCGATCCGGGTACTGTAAAAGCCGCGCGCACTGAAAATACTGGGAGGAATGCTTCCCCGAAGAGAGCAAAAAGTGACCGGTCAACATAGCCTTGCACTCGGTCAAAACCGAAACGACGTCTGCCATAAGGGCCTCCGGCGGTTTATACGCTCCGCCAACGCGTAAGATGCAGTAAAGTATAGCGCATGAGTAGGGAATTTAGGAAGGGGGAACGGGTTTGTTTCAAATAGCGTTCTGGCGCCGTACACGGGAAGCTCGTCGCTACGTCCTCGGGTTTTCAACCCTGCGGAACCGCGCGATCGCCACCCCGCTCATGGCCCGCGCGCGCAGCGTTATAGGTACAAAGGGCGCGTATGCAGACGCGGTCCCCCCTGGCTGCGGCTCATTGTTTCATCGGGGGCGAATTGGTCCCGGCGCGGGGCTATTGGCCCAGCTTGATCCAGGTAAGCTCGTGCTTGTTGGCGCCCAGGTGGACGATCGCGCTCCCCGGTATGGCGGCGAAGCGGCGGGTCGTTTCGTGGTCGGCTTCTCCCTGCATCTTTATCGTGCAGATAAAGTTCTTCGCGAGGCCCGATTCAAGCCATTTTTCCACCCATTCGAGGAGGCGCGGCGGGTAGCAGATTACGTCGGAGCATACCCAGTCCGTGGGGCCGAAGTCTTCGGGCTTGAGGGTAAAGGCGTCGTGTTTCAGGAAGCGGATATTCGGCTTGGCCATGAGGCCCGGCGCGAGTTCCGAGCGGTCGATCGCGGTTACGTTCGCGCCGAGGAGGTCGAGGACCCAGGTCCAGCCGCCGGGGCAGGCGCCCGCGTCCACGCACGTGGAGCCCGGACCGGGGAGAACGGAGCGAACGGTACCGTTCGGGTTACCGGCCCCATGCGGGCCACTGCCCGGGCGGTCGGGAGCAAAACCCGCTTGGGCGTCCTTGGGCGTGGCCGTGGCCCCGTCTGGCCCCTTCGCGCCCTCTCGCGCCTTCCTTGAAAGATAATCCGCCCAGGTGAGGGCCTCGTACAGCTTCAGGTAGGCGCGGCTCGGCGGGTTTTCGTGGTCTTCCTCGAAATTGGCCCGTCCCGCGGGGAAGGGGCTCGAGGTCTCGGCCGAGGCGAAAAGGGTGCGTTCGTCCAGGAGGCTCCACATGCCCATGGGCGCGGTGGGTACGGACCAGGGGAATTTTTTCGGCTTGTCGTTTACGTAGGGAAGCCGTTCGCGGATTAGTTCCGCGCGGCGGAAGGCGGCGACGGGGTAGTGGGCCCAGTTTCGCTGGATCGAGCGGAGAATGTCCGAGGCCTCGCGAATGGTCGAGAAGGTTGCGACGAAGGGTTTCGCGAGGGCGTTTTGGTGCCAGTACGCGGTCGGGGCCGGGCCTTCGCGGTACACGAGGTCGCCGACGATCGCGGTTTCGCCGGGGGCCGGCGCTCCCTTGAGGGCCCGCTTTACGGCGGCGCCCATCGCCTCGGCGGGGGGTAACGCGGCGTTTTTCATCGCCTGGGCGTATCGTTTCGTGTCGGGGACTATCGAAAGCTCGGCTAAAAGGTCGTCTCGGAAACCCGGCGCGGCGAGCCAGGCGGCGCCGCCCAGGTAGGTCACTGGCACGCTTCCTCGAACAGTTCGTCCTCGTTCTCGCTTAAAAGCTCGATATAACTGTGGTGGGACTTGCTTCCCGGGGAATGGAGGATGGAAAAGCCGATGTCCACGGAATTGTCCTTCTCCCGTACCCATTCGGGACGCACCACGAGCTCGAACTCGCGAATGCCCGACCGGCACGACGGATGGATCGACAGGAGATACTCGCGGTCGGTATCCACCGGGAATACGTGGGAAAACCTGACTTTGCAGCCCGTTTTGCTCACGTCTTCGAGCACGCCCGGCAATTGGCTTAAATCCTCTATCCAGGCTCGCGCGAAATCGCGATAACGCGGCATTTGTCTGTTTTCACTGCTCATACGCGAAATCAGAATTGCACCATTTCCGCCGATTTGTCAAGGTTCGCCCTTTGGGATATACTTTAGGCTCGAAAGGGGAAGCCAAAATGACCATGCAAGACGCGACAGCCGGTTTTTCTCGCTTATGGGTTCCCCGCGCGGTTCCCTTAACCCTCGCCGCGCTTTTTTTCGCCTCGTCGTGCGACCTTTTTACCTATAAGAGGCCCTTTCCCGACGCCTACTACGAGAATAACTTTATCGCGAACATGGATTTTAGCGAAAACGTCTGCGCCGACGGGCCTGCGACGGTATGGGTGGACCCCTCGGCGGACCCTCCCGTCGCGATATATCCCGACGCGGACGGAAAGCCCGTCCCGGTCACGGGTAGCTGGGACTTGGCCTACCGGTACGACGAGGGCTGGGACGGCTTTAATTACTTAACCGTTTCGGATACCGCCCAAACCGCGTCCTCTTTCGGCGGGGCTACCGGGCTTGAGCCGAACGCCCCGGTATACCGCGTTGAAGTGGTGAACCTGGTCCAGGGGGGAAATTTCGAGCTGAATGAAGGCGCGCGATTCTCCGGAACGGGCTCCTGGGCGTGGCAACAGACCGCCAATCCCCTTTTCGGGATAGGCAGCCAGAGACTCGATTTGGATCCCGGGGAATCGGTAACCTACTCGAGCGCCGCCGTTGCCGGTTTGGCGGGTTTCTCGGAGAACGCAACCTACAACCTCTTTTTCCGCTACAATTGCAATACGTCGAGCGTCAAAGTCGTTATCGACGCCCTGGACGCCTTCCTGACCCTGAATCCGACGGGCCTTTCGGTGAAAGGCGCGGTAAAATACACGATCAATAACGGCTATATCACGGCGCCTGAGGTGGAAATCCTCCCCATCGACGCCACTTCCAACGTGTCGGGCTTTTTTATCGACAACTTTCGGGTGGGCCGAAAGGGCAACATGGAACTCCGCCTCTATTTGAGAACGGGCGAGACGAATCCGGCAATGGTGCCCGGCACCTATTCATTCTCGGTGTGGGCGTACGCCGACCCGACCGCGCGCGATTACGACAACCCCTACAAATTGGACATGTTCCGGGTGAAAATGGCGGATGCCCCAGGTACGACCTATCTTTCCACTACTACCGCGGTGTACGCCGAAACCGTCGGCTGGCAAAAGCTTACCGCGACGCTTAAGCCCGGCGCCTTGAGCTTTCCGGACGGAACGGGCGAGCCGGTGCTCGCCCTGATTATTGACCTGAACGAATCCAGGCCGGGAAGCGTGCTTCTCGCCCAACCGGAACTTCGCTTCTATCCCGACGGGCTTTAAAAAAAAGGCCCGAACCCCTTTCGGGTCCGGGCCGTACGTACCGTCCGAGCCGGTCGGCGATCATTCCTTGACCACCATCACCTTTCTGATCTCGTCCATTCCGGGGCCTACCACCCGAATGAAGTAGATGCCCCGCGCCACGGGATTCCCCGCCGCGTTGGTGCCGTCCCAGAAGTAGGAATAGGTTCCGCCTCCCTTCAGTCCGCGCTCCAGCACCCGCACGACGTTTCCGTCCAGGGTGAACACTTGGATTACCAGGTTACCGGCCTTGGGCAGCTCGACCTGCACGATGGTCTTTTCGCGCTTGCCCGAATCGATCACGTTATTGAGAATCGTCACGCCGCCGCGCTGCTTCTTGGTCTCGGAGATCGAGAAGCTCCACGGCGCGATGGAGGTTATGTCCGATTCGTCGCTGAGCCTGGCGCAGAAGAGGCCTTCGTATTGCATAAGCAGCTCGACCGTGGCGCCCGGCCGTACCTCCGGGTCCGACTCGGGAATGAGGAAGTTGCGGAGGAGCCGGGTGGTGCCCGCGTCGGTTATGAGAATCGGGCTCAGGTTTCGGGCCTCCTGGTTTCCCGATTGGTTAAAGCCCGAAAGCACCGAGGGCAGCCAGAGCCTGAACGAGAGGCCGGTTGCGTCGTTGAAGGTCTTGGGCATGGTCTCTACGGCGGGGTTAACGTCGTAGAACAGCGATAGGGCGCCCGGGGCGGTCGGGAGATTGATCCTGGTCGCGACGGTGATGTCCTTGTCCAACAGGCGGCCGGAGCCGTCGAAGTCGCCGGAGCGGAGCGCGCCCGACGATCCGCCGAGCAAGCCGGGCTGGTTCACGCCGTCTGAGCCGTAGAGAATCCCCGCGAGGCCTATGCCTATGTCCGTAAGGCGATGCGTATCCCCCACCACGGCATAGTTACCCAATTCGTCGATGAAGTACGAGGTTTCGAACGATCCCGTATCCGGGTCGGTAATTATCGTTCCGGTTCCCGCGACCGCTATGCCGCTCGCCGGGCTGACAAGGTCGGCGGCCTCCACGGCTTGGTCCAGCCGGTAAAGAAGCGCCCGGTTTCCCGCGGAAACCGTCGGCGTGCCCGTCAGTGTCACGGGCGTGCCCGAGAGGGTGACGGTGAGTCCCGCGGCCACGTCGGCGGGGTCGGTTATCGCGAGGCGTTTCGAGAAGAGCACGTATAGGTCGTTGCGGTCAGCTCCCGCCAGGCTAAAGGTCATGCGGGGCGGGGTGCGGTCCACGCAAACGATTTTTGAGAAGGGTCCCAGCAGGTTTCCCGCGAGGTCGGTCACGTAACCCGTTACCGCGGGCGAGTCCGCGTTGTAGGAAACCGTTATGGAGCTGCCCGCCAACTGGGTGCCCGAGCCGCCCAACCCCGTCCAGAAGAGGCGGAAATAGGGGTCGCCCGCGACGTTCTGGTTGGCGACGGGCGCGAGCAGGTTGGTAGTCACGTTGGTGCTGAACGTGTCCGGGGGGATCGACAGGGCGACGTTATTGTTAAAGACCCTGAAGGCGCCCACGGCGGCGTTCAGCGAGCTTTCGCGAATGCCTCCCCGGGTGCTTACCGTGCCGGTAGCGTTCAACGGCCGGGCGCCGCCGAAGGATTCAGGCGCCGCCGCCGAGGCCTGGCCGTAAATGGGCCTGCTTACGTCCGCCGAGGGGTACCATCCGTTTCTGGAATACCAGGCATGGGTGTCCGCCGCCGTATAGGCGACCGCGTTGTCGAAGAAGTGCATCTCGAGCCGGTCGATAATACCGCCGCTCGAGTCGGGTACCGCCTCGTAGGCGGCGATCGGGTCGCTCCACGCGTCCGCGGCCATGCGGAGGGCGGCGGGCGCGGGGCCAACGGTGTCCCAATCGCCGTAGAAGGAATCTGCCAGCGGATTGGTGGGATCCGCGACGGAAACCGTAACGGCCGCCCTCGGATAGGTGGCCGAGCCGAAGCTTTCAATGCCGTTCGCCGCCGCTGACGTATCCGCGATAGCAAGGGAAGTCGACGAGTCGGTTACCGCGCCGGTCGGCGTAACGGCTCCCGCGATATAGCCGGGCCAGTACCATCGGTATTCCGTCGCTCCGAGTCCCGCCGCGTCTTGGGCGAACCCGGCTATGGATACGCGGATCCGGTGCGTCTGCGCCGCGTAGGATCCGGTACCGTTCCGCGAGAAGAACCGGTAAAGGGCGTGAACGTCCGAGCTCGCCGCGCCCGCGTTGGTGCCGTAGGCCCGTTCTCCCGCGTTCAGGGAGCCGGAGGCGATCGCGGCGAAGCCCGCGATATCGAGCCCGGACCCGGAAACGGTAATGGCTCCCTCGCCGGCCGTGGCCCGTACGTTCACGTCGGAGTCCGCTACGCTCGGTATCGTCACCTGTTCGGACCATTGGAACTCGATGAAGTTATGCGAGTCATACGGCCTTTGCGCGGCGTTGTCGTCGGCGAAGTCGTGGGTTTCCTGGCCGGTAAAAACCGCGACCAAAACCGGGGCGCAGCGGTCGGCTACCGCGGTAAAGGTCGCCCCGGCGGCGGCGTTACTCGCCGCGACGGAGGGCGTAGCGGAGTAGTAATGCCCGATCCGGTTTTTATGGGAGTCCCGGAGGGTCTGATAGAGGCCGCCCAGGGCTTTCGGGAGGTTAACGTAGGGTATGGCGGAGCGATGGCTCGCCTCGGTCGCGCCGCGGCCCCGGTCGGTGCTTTGGGCGTCGCCCATGGAAATGCCCGTCGCGTCGGTATTCCACCAATCGGCGGAGGTTTGCAGGTAGAAAACGGTTAGGTCTCCGGCCCCGTCCGTGGACGTATTGCAGTCCCGATCGACGAAGGACCCGGTAAAGGAAGCGAGGGCGCTGCCGTCCCAGTAGCGTATATTCGCCAACGCGGCGCTTATCTCGTTATTCGTGTTCTCTATCGCCTCGCTCGCCTCCACGCGAATCACGTTGTCGTACACCGTATACGTACCGGCCTGAACGATAGTCGGGCGGGCGAAGTCCACGCCCGAGTTGCCGCCGCCGTCGGCGCAGCCTTCCGCCGCGGCGAGCCACGCGAAGGCGCCGGTGGGAGACGCGGCCAGGTTCACGGTTACCGTGCAATTGTCTATGGTCGCGTTGTACGCTTCCGCGAAGGAATCGGTCGCGTCGGCGTTGTCGGGAATCGAAAGGGTCCATGCCCCGGTTCCGGCGAGGTCCACGCCGTTATCGTAGAAGTTGCCCTCCGGGGCGAGGGTCGTTCCCGCGAGATCGCCCAAGGCTCCGGTATAGGTCGCGGGGAACGCGGACGCGTCGGGGTACGCCGCCGCGAGCGCGGCGAGGGAAGGCGGGTTAACGATGGCCGCCGTCCTCTGCGCGTTGATATAGGCGTACAAATTGCCGACTCCGGTCGCCGCGTCCGCGTACATGGTCGCGGGATTCCCGTTGAGGAGGACTATGTCCCCTCCCGTCGCGAGTGAGGGTATGGTTGCCGTGGCGGCGAAGCTTACCGTGCCGTTATAGAGCGCGGCGGAACCGGCCACGTTTACGCCCGAAGCGAAGGTTATCGCCTTGCCGTTCGCGGCGATATGGAGGTCTCCATTGAACGAAATAACGTTATCCGCGCCGTTTCGCCCGAAAGCCATCGTCCCGGTAGAGCCGTATAGGTACACGTCGGTCGCGAAGGCGATCGCTCCCCCGTTGGTTACGACGCCGCCCGCCATCTGGTTCAGCCCCGCGCCGTTTTGCGTGAAATTGCCTGCGGTAAGGGTTATATCGGCGTCTTCGGCGGTGAGGAAGAGGCCGGAGTTGGTGATAGAGACGGCGCCCGCCGAACTTACCGCCCCATTAAAGGTGAGTCGCCGTCCCGAAAAGGACAGACCGCCGGTATTTACCGTTCGGTTGAAGACGGTGAGCCCCGTCGTCGCGTTAGCGGCGGATTGAGCGAAGTCCGTCACGTAGACCTGTCCGTTAAGGGTAACGGCGTTTCCGTTCAGGATACGCAAGGCGGAGGGCATATGGGCCCCCGCGTTTCCGCCGATGCGGGCGTTTCCGTCGCCGATCGCGGTCCCGAACGTAATATCCCCGTTCGTTCCCGCGTTAAGGTTGAGATCGTACGCGCCATCGGCTGTTTCATTTACGGTAGCCGTGTTTAGGAAAGATATATCGGCGCCGGCCGTCGAACCGCCCGTGGTATCGAGCGTAACCGCGTTCGTTAAGGTTATGGGCCCGGCAAAGGCGATCTGATCTGACGTCGTGGTTATTTCCGCCCCGAGAAGTACGGGCCCCGTCGTGACGTCCTGGGTAAACGCGCCGTCGAGGGCGCAATCGGCCGTGTCCGGCAAAAGCAGCGTCCCTGTATTGGAAATGCGCATGATTCCGCCGCCCGTCGCGGTAACCGGAAGGTAAAAGGCAAAGTCCCGTCCGTTCAGGTCGATGCCGGCCGCTGTATTGGTATTCACGAGGCGGTTGAAAACGGTCGATCCGGTCGTTGCGTTCGAGGCGGTTTGGGCGATCGAGGCGGCGTAGACTTGGCCGTTGAAGGTTACGGCGTTGGCGTTTTCGATACTGAGCGCGCCGATCCTTCCCGCGCCGGCGGCTCCGCCGATTCTCGCGCTCGCGTCGGCGTTGGTCGCGCCAAAGGTAACGTCGCCGCTTCCTCCCGCGTTCAGGAGAAGATTGTATGGGCCAGGGGCCGTCGCGTCGGAGACGGTAGCCGCGTCGGCGAAGGTTATGTCGTTACCGGTGGCCCCGGCATACACGCGCACGTTACCCGTCAGTTCGACGGCCGTATTGAAATTGACCGTATCGTTTGAGGTGGCTATGTCTCCCGCGATCTGGACCGAACCAGTGCCCGATTCCGTGAAGGACCCGTCCAGGACAAGGTCGGCGAACGCCGTATCGGTAGGGCTTGTCGCGTCATTGATCGTCAGGATTCCAGAATGGGTTACGTTCACGCTACCGCCGTTGGCCGTCGAAAGTCCGGCTTGGAAAGTCACGTTCCCGGCGTCCGTAATCGTTAAATTTTGGAAGGCCTTTTCCGTCAAGCGGGCGCCGGCGGGATCTCCGCCGACGTTTCCCGAAAAGAGGACGGTTCCGTTGCCCGCGTCGATCGAAAGGCTGTTCGTTCCGGCGATGACTCCTCCCGCGTCGTCCTCGTCGAGGGTCGAGGCAAACGTAATGCTGCCGTTCCCCGTCTGGATCGAAATGGAAGTCCCGACCGTCGGGCGAAGCCTGACCGCCTGATTGTAAACGATATTGTCGCCGTTCGTATCGATATCGTGCGTTAGGTATATAGTACCCCCGCCTCCGTAAATATCGGTGATGATCGGACCGGTAACGCTTACCGTACCCAGATAAATCGCCCCTCCGACTCCCGTGAGCCATACGCCTTGCGGGGCCCTGCCCGTTACGTCGACCCGTGTCGTCGGTGAAACGTTTATCTCTATGGGCAGGGTCGGTGTGCTCGGAAGCGTGCCGGCCCCGATGCGCGTTCCGTTCGACGCGTCGGTCGTTAGGGTGATTTGCCCCGCTGAGGCGATATGGCCGAATCCGCTCGTCTGGGCTGCCTCGATTCTTAAATAGGAATGTAGATTGACGGTCGAGTCAGCGTTGGCGATGGCAGGGGCGGCTCCTGCGTTGTCGAGCGTGATATACCCCGTCGCCGCGTCGCTATTCGCGGTTATGGGTACCCCTCCGCCGCCGTTGGCGCCCGAGAAGTCGGCGGTACGGAACGTGATCGCGCCGGATTGAACCGTCGATTCGCCGATGACGAGCGCTCCGATTGCCGCTCCTGCCGTTAAGCTCGCGATTTCGCTATCGTCAAGATTCCAATCGAGCGCGTTACCCGAATCGAAACCGACGTTCATAACGGTCGATGCCGTTGCCGTATAAAGATTGAGCGTATTGGTTCCCAGATTCCAGGTTCCAAAGGTAGCGCCCAACGGATTGAGATCGATATCGTCCGCGCGTATGGTGAGGTTATAGCCCGCGGCGGATGAATCGACGTTGCCATACACGTTCACGTTAGTATTCGAGAATATGGTGGTCGCCGCGGAAGTCGTTATCGCCCTCGGTGTGGCGACCGTTCCTGCCTGCCAGGTTTGCGCTCCCGTCGTCCGGTACCATGAGCCGAGAAGGTTTACTCCTCCGGTCGTCGCCGCCGTTACCGATACGGAGACGGCTCCGGCGGCCAACGTTCCGGAGTTTCCGATGTTGGCAATGTTTATCGTTCCGCCCGTGATCGTCAATCCGTTCAGGGGGAACGAGGCGCCGATAGGGCCATTGACCGTAACCGCGCTCGCGTTGCCGGTTATCGTTAAAGTATTCGTATTGGCCGCTTCGTCGTTTACAGTGGTAAACGTAAGCGTATTGATGGCATTTCCCGTCGTTTGGACGATCGTGGCGTTCTCTTGCAGGATAACGGGTCTCGTTACGTTCAAATTAGCCGTGGTTTGCGTGATTATATTGCCCGTTCCCGTAGGGTAATTAAGATAAACCGTTCCCGCGGGCGAAAGCGTGATATTCCCCGCGCCGGTGCTTATCGGCCCGGAAAGAACGAGATCTCCTAATTGGGTAGTTATGCTGACAAGGTCGTCGCTGGTCGTGACTGCCCCGTACGTTAGGGCCCCGAGAGTCAGGTTGTTGATGCCATCTAGATAAACCGCACCGCCGGCGCTGATTTCAACATCGTCTTGATTGGCGACGAATTGAAGCCTGTTGGCCGCCGTCCCGACGGGTCCCGCGGTAGCGATCGTGATTTTCCCCGTAGTTGCGAGTTCGGCAACCGTTGCGCTTGTAGTCTGCGTTACGAGGATTCCGGTGGCGCCCGCATTGAGATTGATCGCCCCTGCGCCGCCTGTCGCAAGCGCGACGGAAGGCGTCCCTCCCGTATCGTCGTCGAGCTCGATAGAACCGGTCGTATTGAAGCTTTGCGCGGCGCCGCCGCTCGTCCCGTTCGCCTGCGCCGTTTGAATCGAGATGTTTCCGGATTGTTGGTTTGGCGCTAAGGATTTTCCCACGGTGATGCTTACGGCGTTCTGTATAGCCTGCCATTCCGCGTCGCTGATTTGCATCGTGCCGGTTCCGGTAAAGCCGACGTCAATCGTTTCGGCGCCGGTACGGGTATAGATGAAGAGGTTGCCGGTGCCACTAAGGTTAAAAGTTTGTCCCGTTCCCGTATTGCTCATTACGAAATCAGTCGCGTACACGGTCGAATCACCCGAGGACGATACATTACCGTCGAATCGCAAGGTTGTGGCCGTGTTCACGTTCAAGGCCGTCGTTGTTACTACGCCTGTAAAGGTAACGCCGCCCTGGGAATCGGTAATAGTAATGGCACCGGCCGTGGCGGACCCGACGTTGCCGACGGTGGCGAGCCCTCCCGCGTCGCGGATGGTGAGCCCGCCTGAGAGGTTGACCATGGAAGTAAGGCCGATGGTCGCGCCCGCGGTCGCTCCTGAGTCGAGGGTGAGCGCGTTGCCGCCTGAGGTGACCGCGCCGACGTTGAGGATGCCCGCTGCGGCATTGCCCGTGTCGAAGGTGGTCGCGGCGGTGAGGGTAACGGCGCCTATGTCCATTCTGGTATCGGTCGTGTTGATGGTGCCCGCGGCGTTGACGGTGCCGGGGTTCGATGCGTTGCCGGTCGTGGCGAGCCCGCCGGCGAAGGTGAGCGTGTCGGTATTCGTATTGCCGAGGGTAACGGTTCCCGTGTTGCGGAAGTTGGTATCGCCTGCGGCATTGAAGGTCGCGGACTGGATGGAAACGTTGTAGGCGTCGTTTGCGGTGACGAAGGCGGTCGTAATGTCGACGGTCTGTCCGTCGGCGAAGGTAACGGTACCGGCCGTGGCGGTAACGGTAAGGGTCGTCGAGTCGACGTTGTTGGAGAAGGTCACGCCGCCTTGTGAATCGGTAATAGTAATGGCACCGGGCGTGGCGGACCCGACGTTGCCGACGGTGGCGAGCCCTCCCGCGTCGCGGATGGTGAGCCCGCCTGAGAGATTGACCATGGAAGTAAGGCCGATGGTCGCGCCCGCGGTCGCTCCTGAGTCGAGGGTGAGCGCGTTGCCGCCTGAGGTGACCGCGCCGACGTTGAGGATGCCCGCTGCGGCATTGCCCGTGTCGAAG
>JAEZST010000003.1 GCA_023443865.1 Spirochaetota bacterium
GTTTAATACTCATATTGATACAAAATTTAAATAAATTATATGATGTTAGTTCTAATAATTTGTCGTCAGACACAAGACTCTATGCGAATTCTGTGCCAAAAAAAATGCATGTCAATTTTTTGATAAAATAACTTTTCAAACTGACAAATTTTCATATTCGCTGTCTTTTTAGAAAACATTTCATATCGTAAAATTACATTCTTTTACGATTGTCATCTCGGGTTAAAACCACAACCAATTCTACAACCTTCAAGGATACCTGCAGAAAATAATTGATATTTTGTACCTTTGTATTTTAAAAAAGAAAATGAAAGCATTTGTTTCCTGGAGCAGCGGCAAAGATTGCATGCATGCGCTGTATCATTTTTTGAAAAATCCCGAAAACCAGGCAGTTTGTTTATTAAATATGTCCGGCGAAGAAGACGGTCAACCGCGTTCTCACGGAATAAGCAGCGCCATGATTCGCAAACAGGCAGCCCGGCTCAACATTCCTTTACTACAAAAAGCCACATCAAGAGGCAATTACGAAAAAAACATGAAAGAAGCCATTGCCCGTTTAAAATCAGAAGGTGTAGATGCTGGCGTTTTTGGGGATATCTACCTGCAAGAGCATCGTACATGGATTGAGCGCGTTTGTGGCGAAGCAGGCGTCTCTGCCGTTTTCCCGCTTTGGGACAAAAGCACTTCCGGCCTTATGGAACAATTTATTACGGAAAGATTTAAAACCATCGTCGTATCCGTAAGAAAAGAAAAATTACCTAAATCGTTTCTGGGCAGATTGATCGACAACGATTTCTTAACCGACATACATACATTTCCCGCCACCGATCCTTGTGGGGAAAACGGAGAATACCACACATTTGTCTTTGACGGACCTCTCTTTGCAGCACCGGTTCTTTTTGAGAAAGGAGATATAACCGAAGACGATAAACATTGGTTTTTAGACATCAAGTAAAGATAACAGATATGAGAAAAAGATTTTTTTCTGGCATGCTCTTCCTTTTTTACGTTGTTGTTTCTTTTGCCCAAACCCCGTATAAAAGAATAGTATCGCTTGCTCCCTCTCTCACGCAGAGCCTTTATTACCTGGATGCCCAAGACAATCTTGTAGGCTGTACCAGCTACTGCATGGCGGCCAAAGAAGATAAAAAAGAGGTTGTGGCTTCTGCAGTAAAGGCCAATCTCGAAAAAGTCATTGCCTTGAAGGCCGATTTAGTATTGGTTTCGGGATTTACTGATCTTCAAGACATTGAAACGTTGAGAAAATTTGGAATAAAAGTAGAGGTTTTCCAGTCACCTAAATCGTTTCAAGAAATCTGCGGCCAGTTTATTCGTCTAGGTAAACTTATAGGAAAAGAGGAAAGAGCCCGCCAGATAGTGCTCGAAAGCGAGCAAAAAATAAAAAACATCTCATCCGGAATAAAATGGGGAAAAAAGCCCCGGATGTTTTTTCAAATAGGCGCTAATCCTCTATTCTCGGTGTTGCCCAATACTTTTATGGATGATTACATGAATTTTTTAGGAGCGGAAAATATAGCAAAAACCTTGAAACGGGGTTCGGTAAGCCGTGAATTTGTAATAGCCCAAAATCCCGACTATATTTTTATAGTCACCATGGGCATCGTAGGAAAAGAAGAAAAAGACACCTGGAGCAGGTACTCCCAACTGACAGCATCAAGAAAAAAACAGATACACATTATTGAGTCGGACATTGCTTGTCAACCGACTCCCATTACTTTTGTACAAACAATGGAAGTCTTGGAAAAAATAATAAACAAATAAAACTTCAGACTGTGAATAACTTAGGACTTATACATATTTATACCGGTGACGGAAAAGGAAAAACAACGGCATCGGTAGGATTGGCCATACGTGCATTGGGAAGCGGATTAAAGGTGGTTTACTGCTCTTTTCACAAAAAGCCTGAAAAATACGGATATACCGAAATTGATGGCCTGAAGAAGCTTGGCGCTCAGGTATTCACCTTTGCAAAAGGACATCCGCACCTGGATAGAAGTATTGACGAAAACGCAATCAAGCGCGAGGTTTCCGAAGCAATCGACACCCTTAACCGGATGCTGAAAAACGATCAGACAGACATGCTTATTCTCGACGAAATACTTATCTCCGTCAGGGATAATTACCTGGAAGAAAATACCTTAATTGATTTTATGAAAAACAAGCCTCCTCATACGGAACTCATCCTAACGGGAAGAGGAGCCACTCCGAATGTTATGGATCTGGCCGATTACGTGAGTTTCATCCGGAAAATAAAACATCCCTACGATAAAGGCGTTTTTAGCCGCGAAGGAATAGAGTATTGATGATTTGAGAATTGTAATAGCAAGAATATGTCTAAAAAACTCATTTGGTTCATCTACGTTCTTCTGTTTTTGGTAGCATTATCTGTTGTCATAATTCTATCGCTAAGCATTGGCGAAATCCCCATACCCTATAAAAAAATTCCGCAAATTCTCGCCGATAAGGAGAGCATGGAGTACGGCGTGTTGTTTTACATTCGTATTCCGCGCACATTGCTTGGCTTTGCCATAGGCGGGAGCCTGAGCCTGGCCGGCGCCATATTACAAGGAATTTACCGCAATCCCCTGGTGGAGCCCTACACACTGGGCATATCGGGGGGAGCATCCCTGGGTGTTACGTTTGCCATCGTGGCAGGATTACACTTGCTTAACATCCTACTTTTGCCGCTTGCCGGATTTATCGGTGCATTTACAACCATATTTCTGGTTTATACATTAAGTTTGAAAAAGGGTGCACTGAGTGTGAACAGGATGCTCCTTATCGGTGTTATGATCAGTTTTATCTCGTCCTCGTTGATGATGTTTTTAATGTCCATCACAGCGACAGAAAACATCCACGGCATTGTCTTCTGGATTATGGGATCGCTCAACGAATCCAATACCGCCATGATCGGAGCCATGGTTGTCTTGTCAATCGTTTGCCTGCTTATTTCTTATCTGTTTGTGATGCCACTCAATGCGCTACGCCTGGGGGAGGAAAAAGCCCGCCATTTAGGCATTAATTCCAATGCCACTATTCGTATTTTATTTGTTATTACCTCTGTCCTCACCGGTGCCTGTATCGCCGTTGGAGGAGTTATTGGATTTGTTGGATTGGTTATTCCTCACATTGTCCGCCTGTTTGTAGGTTCGGATTATCGCATTATGCTGGTTTCCTCTTTTTTAAGCGGAAGTATTTTTTTAATATTGTGTGATATTATTGCCCGGACCATCATTTCTCCTAACGAATTACCTATCGGCGTAATTACAGGAATTGTGGGTGGAGTAGTTTTTATTGTCTTACTAAGCCGTTCTCAAAAACGCTCTAAACTGCTGCGAATATGAAAGAATTACTCACATTGAATGATTTTTCGTGCGGCTACAAGAATGGCTTTTCTATAAAGGGTATCAGCTTTTCTTTAATTGAAGGCACCTTTACCGGCATCATTGGCCCTAACGGATCGGGGAAAACCACACTTTTCCGCGGTATCTCCGGCGACCTTCCCGTACGCTCCGGATCTGTTCTGTTCGAAGACAGGGATTTATCGCTGTTGACGCTCCGCGAAAAAGCACAGAAAATCGCTATTGTATCGCAATTTACGGAAACAACCCACATCACGGTCGAAGAATACGTATTGATGGGAAGAATGCCCTACAGGAAACCGTTTCAGTTTTTCGACAAGGCCGAAGATATAGATATTGCAC
>JAEZST010000005.1 GCA_023443865.1 Spirochaetota bacterium
ATGTGCATCCACGCGGCGCACGATTGTAACCTCCGCTGCAAATACTGCTTCGCCGATGCCGGCGAGTACCACATGCGCAACCGTTCCCTCCTCCCGCCCGAGACCGGCAAGAAGGCGCTGGACTGGCTGGTGAGGAAAAGCGGGAACCGTTATAACCTGGAGGTGGATTTCTTCGGCGGCGAGCCGCTGCTGAACTTCCCCGCGATCCGGGAGATCGTAGCTTACGGGCGCGAGCTGGAGAAAGTGCATCACAAGCATTTCAAGTTTACCGTCACGACCAACGCCGTGAACCTCAACGACGAAATGATCGAGTTTTTCAACCGCGAGATGGACAACGTCGTCCTCTCCATCGACGGCCGCCCGGAGGTGCACGACCGGATGCGGCCCACGGCCAACGGCAAGGGCAGCTACGGCCTGATTATCGGCAACGCCAAAACGCTGGCGCAGCGCAGGGAGCAGCGGCAGTACTACATACGCGGCACCTATACGCGTTATAACCTGGATTTTGCAAACGACGTGCTGCACCTGGCCGACCAGGGCTTCGAGCAGCTGTCGATCGAGCCGGTTGTGACCGATCCGGTGCACGATTACGCCCTGCGGCCGGAGGATCTGCCGCGCATCTATGAGGAATACGAACGTCTGGGGAAGGAATACCTGGCGCGCCGCAGCGACGGGCGCTGGTTCAATTTCTTCCATTTTATGCTGGACCTGACGGGCGGCCCGTGCCTGCAAAAGCGGCTGACGGGCTGCGGCGCGGGCAACGAATACGTCGCCGTGACGCCCGAAGGGGATATCTGGCCCTGCCATCAGTTCGTCGGCAGGGAGAACATGCGCATGGGCTCGGTGCTGGACGAAACGTTCGATTCTGAAAAGCAGTCCTATTTCAAGCGCAACCATGTGCTGGCAAAAGAAAAGTGCCGCAGTTGCTGGGCACGTTTCTTTTGCAGCGGCGGCTGCGCGGCCAACGCGCACGCTTTTAACGGGGATATTACCAAACCGCACGATATGGAATGCAGCATCGAGCAAAAACGGCTGGAGTGCGCGATCGCGATTTACGTCATCGAGCACAGGGACGAGCTTAGCGGAGATTCTCCAGCAGATAATTCAGGAACTTAATGGAGTATTCGTCGTTTCCGTTGTTATACAAAACGCAAAGCACCATGCCGTCCGTGCCGACCGCATAATCGGCAAAGCCAGTCAGGCTGTCGGCGGGGATACCGTACAGGCCGGTGATGTTTTCATCGGTCTGTTTTACGGTTCCGCCGGTCAGATCCAGGCCCTCGGTATCCAGCAGCCCGCTGTCCACATACGGCTGCAGATCCATAAACGCCCCGCTTGCGGCATAGGTCTCGAAGTAATCCTTTGCCAGCAGGTATACGTCGCCCTGCGCCGCGCTGATCCACACGGTCAGCTGCATGTTGCCGTAATAATCATCCGTGAGCGAGAGGATCGTTGCGGTAACCTGCTCCATTTCGGGCATGATCTCTTCGTGAATGCGGTCCACAAGCCCGTTGAGCGCGTCTTCGCTGGTGGTGCTGGCCTGTACGTAGAACTCCACCTGCAGGTTCTCCGGCGAGCGGTAACGCGTGGTGGTATAGATCAAGTTCCACCCAAAGAGCGCCAGCACGATTAAAATCAGATACATCCATACGGCGTACTGGAAATGATGGGTGATTCTGCGCTTGGTGATGGGCATTTGAAAATTCATGGGGAACCCCCTGTATACTGCGGCTCGTTATTTGATCGGCTTCATGGTCGGGAACAGAAGCACGTCACGGATGGAAGCGTTGTCGGTGAACAGCATCACCATACGGTCGATTCCGAAGCCCAGCCCGCCCGTCGGCGGCATGCCAAGCTCCAGCGCGTTGATGTAGTCCTCGTCCACCTCGGCGCGGATGCCCTCGGCCTGGCGGACGCGCACCTGCTCCTCAAACCGCCTGCGCTGATCGATGGGATCGTTCAGCTCCGAGAAGGCATTGCCCATCTCGTGGCCGTTGATAAAGAATTCAAACCGTTCCGTCAGATCCGGATTTTCAGGCTTGCGCTTGGCCAGCGGCGAGATATCCACAGGGTAATCGGTCACGAAGGTCGGCTGAATCAGCGCGGCCTCGACATACTCGTCAAACAGCGCGGCCAGGCAGTCGCCCCGCTTCCAGCCCGCTTCACAGTGGAGCTCCCGGGCTTGCAGCGCCGCGTGGGCGTCCTCGTCGGTTTTCCAGTCGGCGTAACGCACGCCGCAGGCCTCCTCCACGGCGTCGGCCATGGTGACGCGCCTCCAGGGCGCCTTGAGCTCGATCTCCTGGCCCTGATAGGGAACCTTCGTCGTGCCGCAGACCTTCTGCGAAACAAACGCGAAAAGCTGTTCCACCATTTCCATTACGGTGGCGTAATTCACAAACGCTTGGTAGGTTTCCACGCTCGTAAATTCCGGGTTGTGCGTAGCGTCCATTCCTTCGTTGCGAAACAGGCGGCCTACCTCGTAAACCTTGTCGAAGCCGCCGACGATCAGGCGCTTCAGATACAGCTCCGTTTCGATGCGCAGGAACATGTCGAGATCCAGCGCGTTGAGGTGCGTCTTGAACGTGCGCGCGGCCGCGCCGATCTCGATGGTCTGCAGCACGGGGGTATCCACCTCGATAAACCCGCGGGCGTCCAGAAACTCCCGGACTGACTTGAGAATCAGCGTGCGCTTTCGAAAGGTTTCCCGCACTTCGGGATTGACGATCATATCCATATACCGCTGACGGTAACGCAGATCGGGATCCTTCAGGCCGTGGTATTTTTCGGGCAGCACCTTCAGGCTTTTCGCCAGCAGCGTAAGCCCGCTGATGTGCAGGCTGATCTCGCCCTTTTGGGTGCGGAAAACCACGCCCGTCACGCCGATTACGTCGCCGATGTCGAACGATTTGAAGGTTTGATAGGCTTCGTCGCCGATATCGTCCCGGCGTACGTAAATTTGAAGCTGGCCTTCCGAATCCAGAATATGCGCGAAGGCGGCTTTGCCCATGACGCGCTTTGAGACCATGCGGCCCGCGATGGTCACGGTGTTGCCTTCCAGCCGGTCAAAGCCCGAAAGGATGGCGGCGCTGTTGCTTGAAACGTCAAAATGCGTGATCGAATAAGGGCTTGCGCCATCCTCCATCAGCTTTAGCAGCTTCTCGCGGCGGATGTTCTCCTGCTCGCTGAGCTGCGAATCGGTGAGCGGCTGCGGGGGAGCGGCTTGAAAATCGGGGGTCATGAACGTCATCCTTTCGGGGAACCTGCGAATCCTATTTGCTGATTTCCAGAACCTTGAGCTTTACTACGCCTCCGGGCGTTTCCACGGATACCTGCTGCCCAACCTTTTTCCCCATCAGCATGGAGCCGATCGGGCTTTCCGCGCTGATTTTCATCTCGCGGTGGTTGGTCTCGTTGGCACCGACGATGGTATAGCTGAGTTCCTTGCCGTTGCCCACGTTCTTCACCTTCACGGTTGTGCCCACGTTAACGGAATGGGTAGTGATATCGTCTTCGTCCACAATCACGCACGTGCGCAGGATATTCTCCATTTCCACAATCCGCGCCTCGATGCGGCTCTGTTCGTTTTTTGCTTCATCATATTCGGCGTTTTCGCTTAAGTCGCCGAACCCGCGTGCCGTTGCGATTTGCTCGGCTACTTCGTTGCGCTTCACTCGGATGTAATAGTCCAATTCGGCCTCAAGTTTCTTTTGGCCTTCTTTGGTCAGAACAACCCTGCGTTCCTTTTGTTCCGCCATGCAACAATCCCCTTTCACGGCATGAGTGAACATGCAGCTTTGAAGAATAGAGTATACACCGTTGCACAGTATACAACGGTGTATCCAAACATCTTTTGGATTATACTGTATTCAACCCGTAAAGTCAAATACAATCCAATCTGGAAAGTGCTTTTCCATAAGCATTCTCAGGGCTTTTTCCGCGCAAGGTACTCGTCGTTGCGGCGGGTGAAAAAATCAATCTTGTGGGTCACGATTTCCAGATGCCGCTGCATCTCCGCAATTTTCGCCGCAACGTCCTCCTGGTGGGTTTTCAGCATCTCGCAGCGCTTTTGCAGCGTCTCCGGGCCGCGGAGGCTCAGGGTGACGAAATCGCGGATCTGCTTGATGGACATCCCCGTATTTTTCAGGCAGCAGATCAGGCCGAGCCACTCCAGATCCTTGTCCGTATAGTGGCGGATGCCGCCCTGTGTGCGCTTGACATGGGGGAGAAGCCCTTCCTTTTCGTAGTAGCGCAGCACATGGGGCTTGAGATTGGTTTTCTCTGCGATCTCCTTTACGGTATAGCCCATACGCAAAACCTCCTAAATGATTCCCGACGCTTGACTTAAAGTTAACGTTAAGGTTTATGATCATTGTAGCGGCACAGTTACCCTATGTCAACACAAGCAGAGGAGGAAAAACGATGCAATCACTGACGGATACTTATACGCTGTCAAACAGCGTAAAAATCCCCATCATCGGATACGGAACCTGGAACGTTTCAAACGATACGCAGGGCGCAGCCCTGATCAAGCACGCGATCGACGTGGGTTACCGCCACATCGATACCGCGGAAGCCTATGGAAACGAGGAGAGCGTCGGCCGCGCCGTGAAGCAGAGCGGGGTGAAGCGGGAAGAGCTGTTTATCACCTCGAAGCTCTGGAACACTATGCACGGTTACGAAAAAACCATGGCGGCGTTCGAGCTCACCATGCGCAAGCTGGGGATGGATTACCTGGATTTGTTCTTGATTCACTGGCCCAACCCGATTGCGTTTCGTGAGCATTGGCAGGATGCGAACGCCGGAACCTGGAAGGCGTTTGAAGAGCTTTACACTGCCGGACGGATCCGCAGCCTCGGCCTGAGCAACTTCCAGACGCACCACATCAAAGAACTGCTGAAAACGGCGACCGTACAGCCGATGGTCAACCAGATCCGCCTCTGCCCGGGCGATACGCAGGAGGAGCTGGTCAACTACAGCCGGAGCCTACAGATGGTGGTGGAGGCGTACAGCCCCCTTGGCACAGGCAAAATATTTGCGCTGCCCGAAATGCAGGCGCTGGCGGAGAAATATCGCCGGTCCGTCGCGCAGATCGCGATCCGCTGGAGCTTGCAGCGCGGATACCTGCCCCTGCCAAAATCCAACCATCCGGACCGGATTCTGGAAAATACCAAGGTATTTGATTTCGATCTGGAGGATCGGGATATGGAGCTGATGGCGGGCCTGACGGGTGCCGCGGGGCTGTCGAGTAACCCGGATACGACGGAATTTTAAACGGAATGCCCGGCTGAAAACAGGCGGCACCTTCGGTGTAAACATATGGCGCATGCGCCGGAGGAGCCGCTTGTTCGTTCTGCGATTTTCACATATTTTAGCAGGAGATTTTACGTTGACTATCACTTAAATCCCTGTTATAATAGCTTTCGCTGGTTCCTTATCCATGGAGAGATGGCCGAGCGGTTGATGGCGCTGGTCTTGAAAACCAGTGATGCAGCGATGCACCGGGGGTTCGAATCCCTCTCTCTCCGCCAAATCGAATAACCCACTGCATTGGCCTGGAGAAGTACCCAAGTGGCCGAAGGGGCTCCCCTGCTAAGGGAGTAGGGCGAGATAATCGCCGCGAGAGTTCAAATCTCTCCTTCTCCGCCAGATACAACGAAAACCCTTGCACTGTAACAGTTGCAGGGGTTTTGTTGTATAACTCGATTGTGCTTAATCGTATTCATTAGTTGTTATAAGTATCGTTCTATAACATACACTACAACATACAAGTAATTAGCAGTAGCCTATTGATTTATTATAGTAGCTTCCGACACGGTGGGTCGCTAGTTCGAACCCAGTCGGGAGTACCATAACAGTTACCATCTATCGATGAAAGAAATTTTGTCGGTAGATGGTTTTTTATATAGGGAAGAAAGCCTTTATTTATAAGGGTTTCAGGCGATATAGAGGTTATTTATTTGATGATGTATTAGGGGCTAAAAGCTGCTTGATATGGTTAAAATGCCTGAGAATCGAGATTTTGCACCCAATCGTTGAACAGACATCGTTGAATTTGAACCCACCAGGGCATAAATTCAACGATATGGCGAACAGAGTATTTTATATTATTCAACGCTGCGCATATGTAGCTATAAGGATTTCCTTCACAGTAATAAGCGTCCGATCTGTAAAGGCTTCGCTAGAAATGAAACATATAGGCACTACAGCCGATGGAAGTATTTTGTTTGGAAATTACATTGCTTTACAGTGTTAAGTTTACTATAATATATATAGATGAATAGAAACAGGAAATAGCCGTAAACCACTATACCTAGGATTTTCTATTAAATTATACTTAGTCTAGTGAAGCAATACCGTTTGAATTACCGGAGATGATGATTCCCGGGGTTTACCGACGATTACTAAAAGGGGCGCAATGAATGGATAACGGCATATTAGTTGCATTATTCAATAATGCTGCATTACTATTGGTTTTATCAGTGATTTATGATGTTGTATATTTCGTTCCACAACGTTATCGTCGGTTGCAACCCATTTTTAGCGGGATATTGATCTCATTAATATGCAGCATAGTCATGCTCGTACCCTTTACGTTGCAGTCCGGGATAATTTTCGATACAAGATCAATCATTATCAGTGTAGCCGCTTTGTTTTTTGGCTTGGTTCCCACATCCATCGTGGTAGCTGTTACCACGATCATTCGCCTGTTCATCGGCGGCTCAGGAACACTAGCAGGTGTTTCCGTCATTCTTGCTAGTGCACTAATAGGGCTTTTTTGGCATCACTGGTTTCACCCGAGAAAATTGAAGTTGCGCTGGCTAAGCATTTTTACTATGAGTATCATCGTACATATCGTCATGCTTGCCTGTATGCTTCTACTGCCACAACCAGACAACATCAAGGTTATTCGTACCATTACAATACCAGTGCTCTTAGTGTATCCCGCAGCAACCGTTGTTTTAGGCCTTCTACTGATGCGACAGCAAACACTTCGGAACACACAGGAACAACTTAAACAATCTGAGGAGAGGTTTAAACTACTGTTTGAAAAAGCACCGATGGGGTATCAATCATTGGATTTCGACGGAAATTTCATCGATGTCAATCAACAATGGTGTGAATTGCTTGGATATTCAAGGGACGAAGTGATCGGAAAATGGTTTGGCGATTTCTTGTCTCCTGTGAACCGAGAGGCGTTTCGGGCGCGATTCCCCGTATTCAAAGAACAAGGGTTTATTCATAGTGAGTTTGAAGTACTG
This sequence comes from Spirochaetota bacterium, assembly GCA_023443865.1. Taxonomy (GTDB): domain Bacteria; phylum Spirochaetota; class Spirochaetia; order Treponematales; family Treponemataceae; genus Teretinema. The sequence continues at coordinate 7,260 of JAEZST010000005.1, forward strand.
CATAAAAATGGCAGTGCATTATTCATAGCATTTGAAGGGAAAATCGGATATGGCGTTGACCATGAGTTCGTACAAACACATTGTATACTTCAGGATATCACCAATCAAAAAGCGGCCGAGGCAGCTCTTATAGAAAGCGAGAAGAAATATCGCAATATTGCTGAGAACATGTCTGATGTTGTCTGGCAGGCGGATTTAGACTTAAAAACAACTTACATCAGCCCATCAGTACAGAAACTCCTTGGCGAATCCCCTGTTGAGCATATGCAAAGGAGTCTTGAAGAGAAATTTCCAGAGCAGACTCTTAAATACCTCGGCAGCGTATTGTTGGAGGAATTAGAAAATGAAAAGGATATCAATATCCCCAAAAATCGCTCTCGGCTGATTGAGGTAGAACATTACAGAGCAGATGGTACGTTGATATGGATAGAGATGAGTATTGCAATTACACGGAATCTTCAAGGCAATGCGATTGGAATAATCGGAGTATCCCGTGATATAACACAACGCAAACTGGCAGAAATTGCTTTGAAGGAAAGCGAACGCAGTAAATCTGTATTGCTAACCAATCTACCAGGTATGGCATATCGTTGTAATTATGATCGTGATTGGACAATGCAATTTGTTTCCGCCGGTTGCGAAGATTTGACAGGATACGCTCCGGAAAGTCTTATCAACAACAGAGACCTGTCGTATAATGATCTGATAACATCTGAATACCGTGATCCATTATGGAAAGAGTGGAAGCGAGTTCTTCAAAAAAGACAATCGTTTCAATATGAGTATGAGATCACAACGGTCCAAGGAGAGCGCAAATGGGTTCTGGAACTCGGAGAAGGGGTTTTTAACGAGGATGGAAGTATTGAAGCACTAGAAGGTATTATCATCGACATTTCTGACCGTAAAGAACTCGAAAACAAGCTAAAATATACCAGTGAACATGATGCATTAACCGATCTCTATAACACTAGATATCTAGAACACATGCTGGACCTTGATACAAAAGCTAAGCCGAAAGAAAATAGAGCTGTTCTCAGCATCAATTTAACGGAAATGAATCAAGTCAGTATAGAGTTCGGCTTTATCTATAGTCAGAGATTAATAAGAAAAATTGCGGATGAACTGAGACGCTTCAATAGTGATAACTGTCAATTATTCCATACACACGAGAATCGCTTTGCTTTCTATATAAAATCGCATCGAGATCAGGAAGAGCTGGAAGCTCTTTGCGATGATATCGCCCATATATTAAATGCATTGCTAGCCGCCGAAAGAGTTGGTGGCGGCATCGGTGTTGTGGTGCTCAGTGAGGATACAGACTATACTGCCGAGCAAACCTTGAGAAATCTGATGCTAGCATCAGAGAAAGCCATTGGTAACCTGGAGAAAGAATTTAGCCACTACTTTTACGATGCCGAATTGGAGGCGGAGGCTCTACGCGAACAAGCAATCGAATACGACCTTTCTCAAATTGCAGCAGATGAGAATTCAACAGGATTGTTTTTGCAGTACCAACCGATATTAGATCTCAAATCAAATACGATATCCGGGTTTGAAGCGTTGGCCAGATTAAGAAGTGATTCTTACGGTCAAATATCGCCGATGGAATTCATCCCGATCGCTGAAAAAACAAAGCTTATAATACCGCTGGGCTATAAGATTATACAAAAGGCATTAAGCTTTTTATGCATGCTGAAGGATGAAGGGTTTGAAGGAATCAATGTATCTATCAATATTTCAGTCGTTCAATTGTTGAAGAAAGACTTTGTTATCAATCTGCTTTCGATCATAAACGATATGCACATTAATCCTATGAATATTGGGATTGAGGTTACTGAGTCTATCTTCGCTTCAAATTATCAGGAAATCAACAAGATACTGGGTGGGCTTTTGGCTTTGGGTATTAAAATTGCGATAGATGACTTTGGCACAGGATATTCGTCGCTTTCCAGAGAACGCGATATGAATATCAGTTACCTAAAAATTGATCAATCGTTTATCAAACGACTTGCATATATAAATGATCAGAAGGCAATCACAGGCGATATCATTTCAATGGCGCACAGGATGGGACATGAGGTTATTGCTGAGGGAGTTGAGCAGGATATTCAACTTCAGTATTTAAGAAACCACGAGTGTGATAAGATCCAGGGCTACTTAATCAGTAAACCACTCAATGAACAGGCTGCTCTTAAGTTTCTAAATAGAGATAGATAAACAGAACTCCTGCTAAATGAAGACCTGGATGGAGAATGGAAACACTATAACTAGGAAAAGGAAATCAGTTTGACCCGGAAATTGCCGAACTATTTGACCAGACTATAACAGATCAACGGGAGCCAGCTGATTGATTAAATCATATATTGTCACTTTATGATATGTCAGATGCGATAAGATTCTTACCATTTCGTTTAGCAGCATAGAGTCTGGTATCCGCTGTATGAATAAACTCGGTAATCGTTTCCCCATGGTACTGTCCAACTCCACCGCTAATGGTAATATGCAATCTTTCAAAGAAGCTTTGATTTTCTACATTCTGCCTGATCCTCTCAGATACTTTTCTGGCAACAGACAATTGCTTAGGGACCAAAGCGTGATTACGCTTGTGTAAACAGATTGAAGGCCGGACGGATGTTCACCTATAAAGGTTACGATTTTCTGACGAATATAATGGTAAGATTGAATGAAACTGTCGACTATGCTATACTAAACCATATAAAAAGCACAGTACGTTTATAGAATCAATAACCTTCAAGAATAAAGCAATTGAGCGATTGATTTTAAGAACCGTTTGAGAGGAAGACAAATGAAAAAGCTAGTCAAAGGTAACGTTTATTGGATTGGCAAGATGGATTGGGAACTGGAGTCCTTTCACGGTGCTGATTATACAATCAACCACGGGTCCAGCCAAAACGCTTATTTAATTCAAGAAGAAAAAACAGTTTTAGTTGATACAATTTGGAAACCACATTCGACCGAATTCATTGAAAATCTTGAACGTGAAATAGACCTTCATACGATAGATTTCATTATTGCCAACCATGGTGAGATCGACCATAGCGGATCGTTGCCCGCGCTAATGGAGAAGATACCGAATACGCCAATCTATTGCACAGCCAACGCCATTAAATCGCTGGTTGGACAGTATCATCATCCCGAGTGGAATTTCCATGTAGTCAAGACCGGTGATTCCGTAGATATCGGCAACGGCAAAAAGCTGGTCTTTGTGGAAATGCGAATGTTGCATTGGCCGGACAGTATGGCAACCTATATGACCGGTGACAACATTCTATTTTCCAACGATGCTTTCGGCCAGCACTATGCCGTGGAGGAATTGTTTAATGATAAAGCTGATTCCTGTTTATTATGGGGAGAAGCGCTCAAGTACTATGC
>JAEZST010000004.1 GCA_023443865.1 Spirochaetota bacterium
TTGACTTGCCGTGCTTCGGAAACCAGTGGCCTGGATCGGCATGGTTACTGGCGATGCCGCGTTTATGCCCCTCGTAATGACCGATAATAACGCCATCTGCCATCGGGTCGAGATTATACTCCTTGCAAAGATAGGCACACAGTTCGGTGGCTTCCTTGTAGACTGCGTTGAAATAGGCTTTGTCGGTTAGGCCATCCTCGCAGATTTCAAAACTTGTGTGACTGTCATTGACCGATCCTTTTGAGCCGGAAGCCCCATGCCAACCGCGATGATTCCACGGCAGTGTCTGATAGGTAGCAATACTGCCATCAGCCAGTTTTCCGATGAAGCCATGTACGCAGACCTGCCGACCGTCCGGTTTGTCTTGATTCCAGTGGTTGTTATATTGATTCTTGCCAAGCAATCCATCGTCCGGACCCACATAACGACGCAGATTCGGATTGTTCGCGCCGGTGGAGTGAACCATAATGCCTTTGACAGTAATAGTCCTGCCAGCCTTGTAGCAGGCGTTGTTTGTGAATATCAATTTCCGTAGATTCATTTCTGTTCATCCTTTCCATGAAGTTGTGCCAGCACATCTTTTAACTTGGCAGGCACGGGTAACCCAATAGCCGTGGCATTCTCAATGAGAGAAATTCCCTCATTAGCAATGTAGAAGAAGATAATCGCCGTCCGAAGTGGTGCTCCCGTGCCGCCGAGCAGATAGGTGTCGATGAGATGACCAATGCCGACCACAAGGAATAGCGCTACCTTCTTGGCGATACCCTGCGCTCCGATTCTGCTGGACAGTTTTTTCTCCACAATTGCCCGAAGCACGCCCGTGATGTAGTCGACGACCACGAAGGCGATAAGCGCATAAAGGAAGCCGTCCAATCCGCCCAAAAACCAGCCAAGTGTACCTCCGATGGCTGCAAATGCAACCTGAATCCAGTTCCAAATCTCTTTCATTTTCGTTTTACCTCCTGTTTTTTGCATAAAAAACGCCTGCTGAATATGCAGGCGCGAATGCCAATATGAATGATTACTCTTTAACTCTGTTTTGGGAGTGCCTCCCAAAGTCGCAAGTCTTCCTGACCGAGTGACCATAGGGCAAAACCACGCAACCGCCATCGGTATGCCGCTTCATTTGCCCAGTAGACAATCGAGTCCACGTCTTGGTAGTAGACAATTCCAAAACCATCCCCATCACCGAGGAATACCCTCGAACACCAGACGTTGATGTCACGTGGCGTAAATTTTGCCGTGTAGTCAGCGTTGCATGGAATGTATAGCATTGCTGAATGCACGAAGTCATAGTCCATAGAGATATCCTCGCTTCGGGTAGCGGATTCCTCCACATCTGAGGTAAGCGTGAATACCTCGAATTCACTGTCCCATGTCACGCTACTCCGGGCGATCCTGCCGTAGTTTTTGGTAGTACCGTTTGGCATTGTTACATCAAAGGCTTCATACGGCTCGTAAGTCCAGGCATCGCCTAAACGCAGAAGTTCACACTTGATTTCATTATCCGACTGAATGCCGCAATAACCACTTGCTGGTGATACCGTGGCTGTGAAGCGGAGGGTGTTACTGTTACCGGAATAGACCCTCACACTGTTGTCGCGTTTCCTCATTTCAATGAGATACATATTGGGGTTTGTGCGGATGTCGGTGGCAAGTGTTTTAGCGTAAGCTGCACCATAACTGCCGAGCAAAATAGAGTCTTGATAGAGTTCCACTCGCTCAGTGTCGATGTTGATACAACAGAAGATGTCGCCGATAAATACCCCGGCGCGCCCGCTCCCGTTGTGAGGGAAGGCAAGCCGTGCTCGAAGGTGAACGTCGGAGAAACCGTCATATCTCCAGGCAAGTTGGCCACTACCTTCCAACTGTGAATAAACCCTGCCGGATGCATATTCATCGCTTCGCCAGACTGCCCAACTGCCTGAAAGTGTAGTCCAGTAAGTGCTTTGCAGCGTGATTGGGTCTTGGAAGTCCTCATACCACACCAGAGCCGAATCGGGTTTTCGCCGCAGAATCTCGGTGGTCAGTTTGAAGCCTTTGTCCGGCACAGCCATATTCCCGTTCACGTCCTTGAAGCTACGAGGAGAGAGTTCAAAGGTAGCCGAACCTGCCGAGGGCTGTTCAGAAAACGATGAGCAAAGACGAAAGCCATATAACTGCGCGCCCACCACACCGCCATCAACGGTGATGGTATGTTCTCCTGCCGACAAGCTGCGTCCTTTAGCAAGAATCGCCCAGAAGGTGCTTCTCCAATACGGCCACCATAGACGGTTTTCGTAAAAGCCGACCGAGGAACCGTCAAGGGAGATGTTGATACCGTTCTTGTCCCAATACGGATAGCAGATACGGACTGCGACATCATAAATTCCCGATTGTGGAACGGTAAAATCGTAGGTTGCTGTACCCATTTCAGATGAGAGCGTAATCATTCCGTTGCCGATCACCACGCCCTCTGTGTAACTATCCGGCTCGCCGTCGCGGTCAATATAGATTGTGCCAAACTCTGCCTTTTGTGTTTTCCCGTAGCAAGTTAAGTATCGACGGCGGTTGTATGTTTCCCCGATTATTGGAGCTTCTCGGCTGGTTGCATCGCCACCCTCAGCATAATCGTAGACTTGAGGGAGCATATACGGTACCTGATCGTAATCGTCCCAGTAGGCAAGCCACGGTATCATCGGCTGCGGAGGAGCATTACCTGTAAAGTTATAGCCGCCCTCCGCCCATATTTTGGCGGCGTAGTAGGTAAGCGACACGCCACGATACGTCTGGCCGAGGTCGGCAGGGTTTGTATATATCTGCCACTCCCAACCGTAACCCGGTAAACCCATATAGATCTTTTGCGGATTCATTACTCTGGCGGCATAATCATAAACGCCGACAAGCCAGTCCCGTGGAGAGACAGGACCCGGTGCGCTGCCTGCCCAGGCCATACCGTATGACATAATTGCTGCCGTGTCACAGTAAGCATCGAGATCGGCATAGACGCACCAGTTCTCGCCGCCGACTGAGCCTTGGACGCCCGTCATACCGGGCAAACAGATATTGACCAGTTTGGCAGGATTGTACGCTTTGACGGTTTGGTAAATGTCGCTGAAGAGAATATTTGCCGCATCCTTGTTCTCATATCCACCGCCGCGTTCCAAGTCGATATCCACACCAGCACACCACGGATATTTCTGCATGATCCGTACCAATTCGGAGAGAAACTTCGTCTTTGCGCCACTTTCGTTATTCCGCAGAGCAGTGAAGATAGAAGCTGCGCCGTGGTTCATTACAGTGAGAAACCACCGCACTTTAGGCCATTTATTGATGTACGGCATCATGCCGGATATCGGCGTCCCTGTTTCGGTTATCGTTCCTGTTATGTCCACCTCGAAGGTGAAGATGCCGATGGCTTCAAAGCGGTCGCCGTAATTGTTCAAGGCTTGGTGCATTCGGGTGTTGCCCATGAACGACCATATCATGCACTTCTTGCCCTTAAGATAATCCCTGCTCATAGACGCGGATCTCCTTCCATCATTTCTACATATTCGAGGTAGACCCTCGCTGATTTTCCGTTTTCCAGCTTCACGTGGTGCTTGCTGTCGTAAGCGGCGGTATATTGGTAAAATCCATCCTTTGGCGTGGGATTGCCATTTCGCAGACATTCCCTTGACACAGCTTTCAACGCAAATTCATCACCCGCATTTACCGCCGATGTAAATTTGCACTTATGCGAACCCATACCTTGTGAAATTTCAATGCTTCCCGCCGCCATTGGCTGTTTAGGATAGATATAAAAGTTTAGACCCGCCGAGGTTTCCCCGGTGTTGAAGAGGACGAGGGTCGCGCCGCCACGCACCACGGCATTTTGGTAGCGAGGAGCATTCCCGCTACCTTGAAGCATGGTCAAGGTGTGCGGTGTATAGCCTGTCAGTTTGTCGCCCTCCTGAAGCTGAAGGTCGGTGAAGTAAATCTCGCCCGTGCAATCGGCAATGAGAGGACGGAGGGTGACGCTTACAATTCGCTTTTCCTCTTTGAGTTTTAGTACTTCCGCAAAGCGGATGAAGTTGTTGATTATCTTTGCCACCTCCTCCGAAAACGGTGCATAGCTCAAATGCGAGTGTGTACAAATGCTGAATTTGACAACATAGCCTATTTATTTTATAATGAAAACCAATCTATATTTGGAGGCTTGAATACACCTATGAGTGGAATCTTTCGGACTCGTCAATAAGGTGCACTAAACAAACGGAAGCGTAAAATACTCTTCCTTTAGTTTTGTGCACTTTTTTTCGACCCGAATAGAATCGAAAGAGGTGTATTTTTTATGTCTAAAAATAGAAACCAAGGGCAAAATCCGCCCATTTGTGTATCCCAAAATTACCTGACCAGCTACAAAACAATAAAAAAATTGCTTCATAAAACCAGTATCACCGCAGGTGATCATGTGATTGAAATAGGCCCCGGTAAAGGCCATATTACTGGTTTACTCCTTGAAAACTGCCAGAAAGTAAGCGCTATTGAAGTTGACAAAAAGCTTTATGGAAGGCTTCTTGAAAAATTCAGTGATGCCGAAAACCTCGACCTTTATCATCAGGACTTCCTGCAATGGCGGCTTCCTGCTTCTGTGGACTATAAGGTTTTTGCAAACATTCCTTTTTTCCATACCACCAGCATATTGCGCAAGCTGACGGAAAGCAAAAACCCACCAACAGAAGCATGGTTAACGATGGAAAAGGGTGCGGCCAAGCGTTTCATGGGAACCTCGCGTGAAAGCCTGCGGTCACTCATGATAAAGCCAGTATTCGATCTTGAAATCGTCTACCATTTTCGCCGGGAGGATTTTCATCCGAAGCCCGGCGTAGACGTGGTATTGCTCCATCTGAATAAAAAGGCACAACCAGATGTATCGCCAGTCCAATGGCTTGCTTACGAGCGCTTTGTCTCAGCCGGCCTACGAAGCAATGGTGCCGAATTACGACGCATGTTTACAAAAAAGCAGTTGTCCAGAGCATTTCGAGAAGCTGGCATACATGGTTACGCCTCTGGGGAAATGCTTTATGTGCAATGGCTCTGCCTTTTCCGATGCTACTACAAGCATGTACTTCGCAAAGACTGAATCACCCATCCAGTGTCCACCTAATTTCACAGACGTGGCCGACCCAGCCTGTGGCGACGATACCTGCTTGCAACATTAGATCAGTGAAGAACACCTCTCCCGTACAGTTCTGTATAACAAGACGGATGGTGATGGAGCGCAGCCTGCCGTAGCCTTTGGGTGAAGCGTCTCGCGCCACTTGTTGAAAAGATACCATGTGAAATCACCGCCCTCTCAATACAAATCAATAAATCGTGTTTCGGTCGTCCCGTCCTCGTATTCAAATACTACCTCGATACCGACCTGTCCATTTGCACCCTTGTTCAGATTATCTGAGCCGATTTGAGCCGAAATAGTGTAGTTACGTCTTGATGCTGGATAGACTGTTTGCGCCATGCTTTTGGTCATATCCGCCACACCAACTGCCTTAAAGGAAGCTGTACCGGATACACCGTTTTCAGTATCCACTACAAAGCCGCTATTTTGCCAATAGGCGAAGCCATCATCGGCTCTGCTGTTTCGCAGATGGTTGAACGGTACCATATCCTTGATTTCCTGCCCGATGAGATTGCTTTGGTCGAACTGGTCGGCAATCGTTGCTGATGAGGAATCGCCAAGTTCTCTGAGTTTTGTGGAGAGTTCCAATACGGTTTTCCATGGCTCTTGGAGGTTATACTGGCGGCGTATAATTCGTGTTTTAATGGTCAGATTCAAATCCCTGTCGTCAACGGTTACAATATCACCCAAATTCCAGCGCTCGTGTTCATAGCCTGTCAATACGGACAAATCCATCGCCGAGAGGACATAGGAAACGCGGGGCTTTGCGTACTCAGCAAGCCGCATATTGGTAAATTCAAGCATCTGATAGGGGTTCGTAAAACTGGAGCAGTCGAGTGTCGCTACCCGCACCTCGCTTGAATAGGTTAAGTCCTCCAGATATTCCTTGCCGCCGTTAATGGCACTAAAGGTCATGCCGTCTTTACCGATGGCGTAGAGTCGCGTAACAAGGGATCGAGTATCGACTACACGCTTAATCCCCGTCAAGTTTTTGCGGTAGGCAAAGAGCGCACCGCTGTCTGTCCCGCTGAATGTCAGTAAGTCCACTCGCCTGTCCCGGCTGTGGAATACCAAATCGCCACCATGGATGTTCTGCACCATCCGCAGGATGGAGAGTGCGTTCTTTTCTTGGCATTCCCATGTTCGAAGGGTGATCACATTTACCGTGCCGACTTCCCAGCCTGTGCCCGCAAGCGCAAACGCCATCGGGGCAGCGGGCAGGTCGGCGTTGAATTCAATCGGTTGTTTTTCTGCAGAAAAAGTCAGGTCATAGAATGCCGCTTCCGCATAGACCGTTGTGAGTATGCTGTTGCCATCCGAACCTTTTTCATCCGTCATTGTCCGTATGCGGTAAACATCCTCAGCAATCTGCACCTGCTTCTCGTTGTCAAGCGTCGCCCGCTTCGGGTCACTGTAGGGCAGCTTGAATTCCAAGGTGTCCGCTCCGTTGATCTCGCCCGTAACAATGATGTCGTAAGCATTCTCCAGAACCGTTTCCCA
>JAEZST010000012.1 GCA_023443865.1 Spirochaetota bacterium
TTTGTTAAGATGCTCTTCACACATTCTCAACTTTTCTTTCATCGTTATTCGCATAAAAAATAGCTTCCTTCCTGGTCAGGTATTTCAATTATACCTTTCTCCAAGATTTGGAAGCTAATTCAGACAATTTTGGCTTTAGTGAACGAAAACGATACCTCAAAATCAGGGGTTTGAACGAAAGTGATACGTTGTTTTTGCCACTTTTTGTAGGTTCGATACTCGCCACCCTACTATCGTGCAACATATTTCTGAACGAAAGAGATACCTAAAACGATAATTTTTGAGCTAAAGATTTATTGAAACCTGAACATACTTTTGATGGCGTTCCATTTTGCAGTTTTTAATATCTTCTTTGCAACTGGATGTCTATCGTTTGCAGCAGCAACGATACACTCGTAACCCCTATCCCAATATTCCTCGGAAAGACTATAGTAAATCTTTGCCATTTTCATTTGAAGTGGACCAGATGCATGGGCTCTTGATAAATCGAAATACTTGAAAGCTGTTATTCGATCTTCCTCTACCACCATTCCAAAGAAATGAATCGCACCATAAAGGTACTCGGCTAATGGACTTTTGCTATTGTCCGCTAAGTCTTGAAGTCGTTTTACATCTTCTTTAGTAGCTTCTTTCTTAGCCAATCTCCATTTTATTTTGTAGAGGTCAGAAACCTCATGTGTCAACGTCTCTAAATTTTGTGTCATAAATTAACACCTCCTACTATATAAGTAGTAAGAAATTTCAATTTTTTAGCAAAAAAGTTTTATTTGATTGCTTTTACTACTTTGTAGTAACTTTTTTACAAAAAAGACCTCTTACAACTTTTTAGGTCGCAAGAGGTCATTTTTCATATGTTCTTCAAACTATTAATAGAAGCTTCGATTTGATTATTTATCCATTCATCTAAATCGCCATAATTCGATTTGATGTAAGTGACAAGTTCATCGTTAAATTGTGCTTTGATTATTGCCCTGGCTTTTTCAAGGGCGGTCTTCTGGGCAGTTTCATCGAACTTCCCACTATTCTTTAAGGATTCCACATAGGTTTGAAACACCGATTTAACGGCATCGAGAACTATCGCTGTGGCTTTGCTTAAGAAGTTAGCCGCTTTCTCGTCCTTTATTTTCGTTCCTATCAACTGGATCAGTTTTGTTCCAAGAAGACTTATTAGCGGAATCACGACAGCTGTAACAACAACCGACAAGACATTGAGTAATATATCATTCATTAGCTTTTTCCTCCTTTGCTATGAAGACTTTTGTTTTTGATATGGTCATCAAGGTTCTTTGAAACATTGCTGATATTGGTTTCTGCTTTGATGACTCGTCCTTCGAGTTCGGAAAAGCGAACCTCAAGTTTATCCATTGATTTTTCGATTCGATCAATAGAAGACTTGATATAACCAACATCCGATATCAAAACACCTTCGTTTTTTCCTTCGCTTTTATGGTCGCCCTTCTCGTTCCTACGAAAGGCCAAAACAGCAAAGAAAATGCTCGAGCAAGTCCCGAGCACTCCAATAATAGAAATAACAATCGTTAATGCATTATCCATCCGCATCACCTCCACTTTCTACATACTTTTTCAAATAGTTAATAATCGATTCAAAATCATCGATGTAATTCGCACCAATGACCTCTTTTTGGTTTTTGTATTCCTTGGCTTTTTCTAGATATGACTTTGGATAGACATTCTCGAATTTGCCAGTTTCATCATAGTGAGCAAGTAGCCCACGAATACGATAAAGATGATAAAGTTTCTTACTAAACTCTTTTAGTCGCACATATTTTTCAAAATAATCGATGTTTCTTTGAACCCATATTTTAACGGACTTACTCCAGTCAATTTTCGTAATTGATAAGAATTGATCTTTAAAACATTCGTCTAGATAGATAAGACTTTTATCTAGGCAAAGCACTTCGTCATTAAAAATAACCAAGTAATCTAGCAAGGAATCATCAAATGCCATCTTCCTTTTGAAAGACGAAATATCAAAGGCAAAGATGTCATCGCCATTTGCCTTATCAATTATGATTCCAGGATTACCATCAAGCACCACAATATAGTCATTGTCACTATCATTATTTTCAAAGCCAAACGCATATGAGCCACAACGGTACTTAGCTAGTACCTTAAATCCTTGAAATGTTTCCATTGCGTTACCTATAACAAGCAATGGCCTTGACATTGTGAGTGGTTTCACTAACGCCAATAACCATTTGGTTAGTCTCTGGTAGGAATTCAAGAGTCATAAGGCATTGGGCTGTACCAGAATAATAAATGGTTGATGTCATCGAGGTATTGTTACCAATATTAATCCCAGATACTACTACATACTGGTTAAGAATATGAACAACGACTATACTTTTCTCTAAAATGGCTTTTTTAATATTAGGAAAATAGAAATATTTTCCGCTTTGATGGGAAGGTGAAGAACGCCACATAGTAAAGTTGTCATCGACATAATCTTTTGATTGTTGAACGCTTTCTTTAATGGCCGTACCGCACGATTTTATTTTCGTGGGTGCGTAACTCGTATCGAGAGTGAGTGCCGTTGTAGTCTTAGTATACCTTGCAATTGCAAACTGGTACTTTGAACCACCATTTTGGAGGTTCTCTTGAGTAAGAGTCGGATAAGTGCCAGCTGTTTCTATTTTTTCTAAAGACACACTATTGGTAGCTAGATTCACGGTCACGCAGATATAACCATATTTTGTGGAATCCAAAGAGATATAAACGGATGTTCCGCTCTCGACATATATTCTTCGCCCATAGATCATCACATAGCCATCCGTAAAATTAATGTAGTTATTGGCAGCAGTACACGTGACCCCACTGCCGAGACTTTCCATGATTCCAGCTTTGATTAAGTCTCCACCATGGAAATTGAAATCGGCATCCTGCTTGGAAGTAACCGATGAACCATCGAAGGTTATTTTAAGTAGTCCCATTATTCGTTCCTCCTATTTAATAATTTCATTTTTTCAGTCAACTTGATTCGATGTTCGCCAAGGGTGACTGAAGCAATGACGAATGAATTTTTAAACGACAACCTCGTGACCAAAGTATCATAGGTTTTGTTTTCGCCCACGAAACTCACAAAATCCCCAACCTCAAAGTTCCTATATGGAGCAATGGTTGAGTTGGCTATAGTGATATTAAAAGTGATATTATGATCCAAACTCGAGTTCAGTAGGCTTTCCGTGGCCTTACTGGCGAGATTTAGGTAGTCGTTGTCCGAATACTTCTCGTATTTAAAATATGCCTTAGAAGGCCTATTTTCCACGAGTGGGTTCGTTCCGATTGTGCCATCGTTAAGCATGACATAAGAGATTATCGTCTTATATGAGGTGTTGTCGGATTTTGGCACATAGATGATTTCGTTAATCGATTCCTCATCCGTATCGTTAATTACAAGGTCGGAAAGAGCACCAAGGTTATAGCGAATCGCTAGTCCCTTAGTGACATCAATCGCCTTGATTAGTATTTTGGAAATCTGTCCATCATCATAGATGAGTTCATAGGCAAGTCGAACCGAGAACTCCTTCATTATGGTTTCGTTTAAGTCCACAATTGATTCGAGGGTATCATCATCGAAAGTGAGTGAGCCATATTTAGAAGTCTTGTTTTGAAACAAAAGGTAGGTCATTTTTTTATGCCTATCAATCGTGTTATAGAAAGTGGACTTAATGATGTTAAGAATATAGTCACCAACATTCTCATTATTGAGATTTGCCACCGGAACTTTAATATCAAATTTTGATATGAAGTCATAGGCTTGAATACTTGTTGTGAATTCATCGCTACTTTCAATTGTCGTGATGCTTCCGACAAAGGTCATGAGCTCGTTTTTAATGACGAGCAAATCCCCTACTTCAGCGTTGATATTAACTTTGTTAATAACAAGGCTAGACTTCTGGGGAATAACCGAGTCGATGACGATTTCAAAATCATTGCTAAGAAACGCATAGTCTTTGACTTTCAAGGAGAGTCCATCGAGAAAAGTTACATTCATATTAATTTGCTATATAGCCCTCCAAGAAAGATATCGAACATTTGGTTTTCTTGCTCACTCCTGGTTCAAAATGTAAATCGTATGTGCCTACTGGAAGGAAGAGGAAGTTATCGCAAGTGAAGTCTTGCTTGTCGTAAATGTTAGTCGTAACACCATTGATGGTTTCTTCAATCTTCTGATCAGTTGGATCACTTTCAATTTCAAGGGTGGTATCACTTCTTGAAAGAATCAATCGAAGTTTGGAAACTACCACACCCTCCTTTTCTATTGAGAGCGTTGGATTATCAACTGCTCCTTGAATGAGAATTCGCATTGGAGCTTTAAACATTCCACTATTCGTCACACTCTTTCTTCCATTAAAGGTTGTGGAGTAAATGAATGGATAAGGATATGGATACACCTTCTTGTTTGTGTTTTCGTCCACTTCGATCTCGGTCGACTTCTTCACAATCCATAACGAGAGTTTCTCAAGAACCAAGGAACTCTTGATTGTTCCAGCTTCAAGTTGACCCTTTGTGCAGGACTTTATGTCAACATAGCAATACTTTGTATTGTTTGAAACATAATACAATCTTAGCGACTTGCTTTTCCTAACGAACTCAAGCCACTTCGCAAAACCAACATATCCTTCAAGAAAGATGAGGTTGAGGTTGATTTCGCTCAACGGCAAAGTCTTATTGGTCACGAGATAGGTGTTATCATACTTTTGATGTTCGACATCATACTCGAAGCCTAGCCCGTCAAGGGAATCGATGAGCGTATTGCATCGGTAGTCCAGAAAGAAGGTGCTACCGACATCGTTAACTAAATAAAGAGAACGCATATTAGTAAGCACCTCCTAACGCTTTGTTGATTGTGTCGACATCCACATCGCCACTCGTATTGATGGTGACGTTATTGTTCGTTGTCGAATTGTCGTTTGTGGAATTGGCATAGGTATTACCTCCGCCATTTGATACGGTCTCCGTAGCTGCACTGCTATTTCCCCAACCGAAGAGATTTCCTATCCAACCGAATATGTTTCCGACTTTGTCAAAAATCCATTGAATAGCACTCATGATGCCATTAAGTAAGTCAAGAATTGGTTTAAGAATTTGAAACAAAACTTGAAGAACTGGCATGATGATTGTCTTAATGACATTTGCGAGTATTTCCAAAACAGGAGATATGAACTCTAGTAAAGTAGATACTACTTGTAAAATATAAAGAATTGGGGTCAATAGCGTTTCTATTAACGGAGCAAGAATCCCTATTAATGACGAGATTATTTCAATTATGATTCCAATGAAAGTAAAGAGAGGCTCAAGCAAAGCAATAATGATTTCAAGAATCGGTTCAAGGATCTCTATGAGAATATCTAATAGGTTCACAATGAGCTCAATGATGACACCGAGGATATCTACTATTACCTGGATGATTTCAATGACAACGCCAATCACGGAATTTATGAGTTCAACCACCACTTGAATGATTTGTACCATCAAACCGATGATGACCTTTATCACTTCAGCTACAGGAACAAGAATCATTTCAATTAATTGAATGACTGGAACAAGAACATCGATGAGCATATTCACAATTTGCTCAACAATAGGCAATAACGATTCGATTAATCCAATCACTACATCAACAACGCCCATTAAGGCATCCAAAATCTGATTCAGCGAATTGACTAAAATATCAATAACGACATTCAAAACCTCTATTATTTCATCAAGAATGGGTTTCAAAGCCGAGATTAACTTATCAATCAACTTCGCTAAAATCAAAAAGACTTCTTGCAACATATCAAAGACTCTCTTAAGAAGAGCTCTAAATGACTCATTTTGCAGAAGGATTACTGCAATTATTGCTATAAGAGCAGCCCAACCTGCGGTCGAGGCTTTGACGGCCACCCCCATAATCGAAACTGCACCTTTCACAGCTGTAAAGGAAGTAACCAAAGTTTTTATCACTGGTATAAGTTTTCCAACAGTAACAAGCACTGGTCCAAGAGCCGTAACGACTCCAAGAAATACCCCAATTGTCACCTTCATTCCTTTGGAAAGATTAGTCCACCAGTTAATAAGTTTCTGCACAACTGGAATAACTTTCTCTCGAATAGCGTTTATCACCTTTTCAAGAGTTGGGAGCAGTGTTGCAGCAAAGCTCATCGCTAATGCGGATACTGATTGTTTTAGATTATCTAGAGAATCATTAAAAGTACCAGATATATCTGCTTCTTCTTGGGTATAAATTCCATATTCTTCTGCTTTATCTTTTAGAGAATCCATCTCGCTAGAAGTGGCAGACAAAACTGGTGCGAGTTGAGTACCAAGTTTCTCACCAAAGAAATCGTTAGCGACAGCTGTCCTAACCGAGGCATCTTCCACCCCTGCTAGGGCATTTCTAATTTTATCGAACGCTTCTTCGGTGTTTAGCCCAGCTAAATCTTCAACACTCAGTCCGATCATCGCAAGTGAATCAGCAACGGAGTCACCATTTCCACTAGCTATTGCACCAAGTATGGAATTGGTTTTTGAAAGAGCCTTGTCCATATCCTCGGTTGAACTGCCTAGAAGTTTTGCAGCATATTCATATTTTTGCAAAGCCTCAACGGAAATCCCTAGTTTCTTTGCGTTATCGTTAATCTCATCAACCGTGTTAGCGGTCTTAATTGTTAGAGCGGACAAAGCCGTTCCTGCTGCCACCACTGGAAGAGTGACGTACTTAGTCAAAGAAGACCCTACTTTCGCAAGATTCGAATAATTGATATTCCCTAGGGACTTTATCTTCTTATTCGTCTGGTCGAGCTCGGTATTTAGTCGAGCAACTTCCGCTTCACTATAAATGACTCCTCTTTCGAGTTTCTTAAATTCACTCTCACTCATCGCTCCGACTTGAACAGCCTTCTTTGCGTTTTCAAGCTGAGCATTTTGTTCCACCAATTTTTGTTTAGTTATGGCCAATGTCTGATTAAGAATAGATTGTTTTTCTTTCCATAAATCGATGTTAGAAGAGTCATACTTCAAATTAGCGTTTATGGCCTTTAAATCTTTAGATTGTTCTTTTAGATCTTTATTAAGAGATGAAAGCTTGGTATCGAGTTCGGTGGTATCTAGACCAAGTTTGATGTTAATTCCACGTATTGTTTCTGCCATGCTTTCACCTCCTTTCTAAAGCAAAAATGCATCAATATCGCTTTGAGAAGCCTTTTTAGAACCACCGCTGATTCCTTGCATTTGCTCCTTGGCGATGTCGACCATTTCCATATAGACTTCAATATCAAAAAGATCGGCGTCCCTGATTGGAATGCCGATTTGTGCCAAGTTATAGATGATATTGCTTGTTACACTATGACTTGGCTTATTATTGTGGGGACTCGTGGTCTCCTGGTGCTTCTTTTTTTAGTCCTCCTAAAAGGACACCAATTGCATCAGATAAATCCTCGAGTTCCTTCGTGTTGCTTAACACATCAAAATCGAAACCGAGCAAAAACTCTTCATAGGATTCCTTTGTGTAAGGTTTATGTAAAACATAAACGATACGGAATAAGACATCGATGATTTTGCCATATTGCCCTTTTGCCTTTTTGTCAGAATCGAGGGTTTGAACATCGTCAAAGAGCTCAGTCCCAAATGTCGAACGATAAGTAATGATAGTTCCAAGAGATGAGCGAAGTTTTAGTTCTTTCCCACCTAAAGTTATGGTCTTTTCCATCGCCTATTCCTCAATCACTGGTAAGACTGGAGCAACATCTAGGAATGTCCCATAGTTGCTATCCCCTACCGATGAAATGACATGGGTCGTGAGGTAGTTGCCAGTTTGAATTGGTCGAGCAGTGATGTTGAGAGTGATAGCATTAGCTTCCACTGAATCGGTCTTGCTCTTGCTTGACTCACTGATTGGGGTAACCGTGCAAAGGTAGAACCAAACACGTCTTGCTTTGGCATCGCCTTGGAATTCAACTCCAAGAGCGAATGTTTTCACAGAAGCGTTGTTGATTTCAACAAGGTTGCCATTCTCAAGTTTCTTATAGCCCAAGATATCAGTCTTGAATTCATCGGAAAGTTCCGTGAGTTTAAGAGTGACGGTTCTTCCAGCGTTTTGAACGAGAGTCGCAATGACTGAATCATCTGCATAGACTGGGGTTGAACCACCAACGATATCGCTCGTGAACTCTTGAGCACCAATTAAACGAACTGGTGCAGTGAAAGTCCAGGTTCCGTCATTCCCTTGCGTAGCGAGAGAATAATGCACATTAGTTAGACCAAAGGTCACTTTATTATTTGCCATTAATATATTCCTCCATTTTTATTTCATAGACTCTCGAAATCGTTTTATCTTCATTGCGATACTCGGAGAGGACTTGAAATATAAAGTCTTTCTTTAAAAGAGCGGTTTCCAGTTTTTGCTCCAACTTCACATCTTTCTTTTTGGTTATGAGAGAGATTTGATAGGTGGATACATAGTATGTAGGATGGTTGTCGTTAAATGAGGTCGCTCTTTTATTGACCTCAAAATACACGGTATAAGGAAGGACTGGATTTTCGATAGAATCGTAGGTTGCTTGCCCATAATAGCAGCGTCCATCGGTTACACCTCTGATTGCGTCAAATAGATTAATGATATCTTTTGCCATCACTTTCCTCCCTTTATGATTTCGTTCATGTCTTCGAGCATTTCTGGAGTAAACGTGTCGTAGGCAGGCCTCATAAAAGGCTTGGCTTCGACTTGCTTGCCACTTCGATGTCTGAACCCAAACTCAAGTAGATGAATAAGAGTTCCTTTAGAACGAGAATAAATGATTACGATACGATTAGTACCCTCACCATAGATTTCTTTTACAAAACTATCGGCCAACGGATCTTTGCCACCACTCCTTGGAGCGTGGGCTTTGATATAGTCGATAATCTTATCAGCTGTTTCATCTAGTAAAGCATCAATGCCTAGATTGACCTTTAAAGCATATTCATTCACGATTGAGCCAATTTCATCACCGACTTCATCAAGTTGAACATTCTTCATTTAGGTTGACCTCGACATCGCTCTTTGAAAGATAGAGCTCAATAAATTGTCCGTTTTGATAGGTTCTTTCGATTAGAAAGATTTCTCCATTAATTGAGACATACTTACTGCCGTCAAATAGGATCGATTGAATCGAGACCTTGAACTCCACATTCTTTCCTATTTCAAGGGAAGATTTGTATTGGTTCGTAGTCAAAGATGAAACGCTCCCTATGACTTCTTTTTGGCTTTCAACAACATATTTCTTGTTGCCGATTTCGTCATAAGATGATGTGACCACTAATAGTAAGAGGCGAGCATTGGGTGAGTTAGGAAACATTGGACACCTCCGAACTTGAAAGCGTAAGCTGCCTTAAAAGGAAGTAGTAGCTCTCAGGGAGTTCCTTGACACTTCCGTCATTAGTAAAGCCATAAAAAGTCTTACAATAAATTAATATCAAAGCTTGAACGAGTCCATTGTCAGCCTCCACCACGTCCGCACTCACACCAGCAGAGCGAATCATGCTTTTGCAAGATTGGATGTGAAGAACAAT
The DNA here is from genome assembly GCA_023443865.1 of Spirochaetota bacterium. Lineage (GTDB taxonomy): Bacteria > Spirochaetota > Spirochaetia > Treponematales > Treponemataceae > Teretinema. The sequence continues at coordinate 9,556 of JAEZST010000012.1, forward strand.
TTCATCGTCCGCATATGTTTCCTCGAGAGGAATCATCAATGCCTTCTTGACCTTATTTTTGATTTCTACATCACTCATTTCCTCAACACTCCTTATTACATTTGTTGTTTAATTGTCCGTTCATTGTTCCGTTTTACTCATACTCATTTCATTTCATTATTCCTTTTTACTTGTACTCTTTTCATTGTTCCTTTCTACTTTTTTAGCATCGCCTCGCCAGGGCTCCGAAGAGATAACTACGCTTGGTTCAATTTCGTTGTACCTTTTTACTCATTTCCGTTCATTGTACTTTTTTACTTTTACTCTTTTCTTTTCATTGTGCCTTTTTACTTGTTCCTACCACGTAGTGACTTTTACTAAAACGTGGCCACACCATTATCTAAAATCGATTACTCGATTAAAGATTCATCATTCGCCAGCGGCTGCGACTTTTTTAACTCTTAAAAAGCCGTTATAACCGACAACGTTTCCACCAGTGAAAACACTCGCTTTGTAGCAGATGATTCCATCTTTGAATTTGTAGTCGGTGGATTTGGCAATCTCAACTGGTGAGAAGACAGGGACTTCGTAATTGGTAAGAGCACCATAAGCAATGCAATACTCACCAGCCGAGGTATTTGGATCAGTAACTGATTTGCAGTTTGAATTGATGACATATGGAATGCCATCGATAGTCTTATTGACATAGTCAATTATGTGGACTTTTCTTCCTTCGGTTGTACGAAGTTTAGCAAAGGCACGAAGGTCGTTTTTGTTCAAGATTAAACAAGCACCGCCTTCAACATCCTCGTTTCCACCATAGGCATAAACGATGTCATCAAGAGTTGTGTCGGTAATAGCGTTAATCTCAAGTTCTGGAGCATCGGTCAAGGCTTCTGCACTTGCTGAGAAAATGCCAGTGAAAGTATTCGCAGTTCCAGCACCAAGCAAGATTTGCTGAGAAATCTTTTTCTTAAGAGAAACATCGATGTTCTTGATAACTTCCGCTTGATAGTCAACAAGTGGGAGTTTCTCGAGTTCTTCGGTAATTTCACTATAGGCGGTAATCTTGGTTTTGGTGATTGTGGCATAGCCAAATTCAGGTTCGGTTTCGCCATAAGCAGCACCTTCAGCAGTTGCATTTCCAGTACTATGGCTCTTTACATAAGCCTTTTTGTAGGTTTCGCCACCTTGAAGATTGATTGTGCCGACCTTATCAACGAGTGTTGAAACATCATTGAAAGGAACACCATTTATGGTTGGGTCTTGATGGGTAGGAAGTAGGATGTTGCCAGTTGCTACGGTAATCGTACGTCCTTCTTTCAAGTCCTTTCCTCTTTGTTCGAGGTCAGCTGTATCTTCTTTGTTGGTTTCGATGATTGGGGTGTAGTTGAATTTACTAGCCATCGCTAATTTGCGATCGATAGTCTTTCTCTCTTCGTTGAGGTTGTCGACTTCCTTTTCCATTTCATCGAGTTTATTTGAATCAGTTTCTTTATCGGCAAGACCCCTGATTTCTTCGAGTCTAACTTCGATTTCTTTCTTACGAATTTCTAAATTCATGATATGAATCCTCCTATTTATTCGTTTTAATTTGTATCCTTTGTTTCACGAGTTTGGCTTTCTTCTCGTTATCTGCTAAATCCATAGCCTTTAGCTCCATATCCATGGCTTCTAAAGAACGAGCATAGATGGAAGTGCCATCGTAAGCTGGAACATCCACTACCGACACGTCATAAAGGCGGTCGATACTTTCAATTGTTCGCTTTGGTGTTTTTCCACTTCTATCCCAACTTTGCTTTGCAACCGTGAAAGCAAATGACATCTTGTCTAATAGCCCACTTTGGATCATCTTGTAGATGTCCTCGTTGTTTTGTGTATCGATAAGTTCTGCGTGGACTTTCAGACCATTATCATCAACTGATAAAGAAAGAGAACCATTTCTAGTTCTCGCCAAGATTAGGAAGTTGTCCACATGATTATATTTAAGTGGAACATCTTTCATATTTGTTTCTTTAAGAGCGTCCTTTGAAATGATTTCATAGAATCCTCTTTCTTCATCGCCAATCAGCGTTTCTTCATCAAAGACAATAGCGTAACCTTCGATTACCTTTTTGCCTTCGCCTTCTTCACTTCTAATTTCCGCTAGTCGAATTTCCTTCTTCATCTTTGTTATCTCCTTTGTTGTCGTCACCGACTTGATATTGATTAGCCACTGAACTATCAACATAGTTGAGCGACTGAAGTCGCTTATCTCCACCTTTGATTGGTTCAAGTCCAAGCAAGGCTCTCGATTCGTTTAGCGACATGATTCCTAACCCCATCAACCTTTGAATGGCATCGACTTTCGTCTTCCAGGAAGCGTATTGAAGTCGCTCCGAATAGAAGATGATTTGCTCGCCATTCTCGAGTTGTCTTTTGGTTAGCAATGTTTTTGAGAATGCCTCGCTTAACGAGATGGCAATTCCCTCGATTGTGCCTTCATAGAAGGCGTTGTATTCTTCCTCGCTATATTTGTTGTCAAATATTCCTTGGCTCACACCAAAGTAAGAGATGATTTTCTTCTGGAGAAAGGTCAATGTTTCGCTATCGACCATCTTGGGATCGACATTGAGTGGTGTGTATTCCGATTTAAGGTCAACTGGAACAATGGCAGAACCCTTGCTCGAAGTGGCATCCTTAATGGCATCATCGAACAGCTCCCTTTGCTTTTGCTTATCCTTTTCGCTAAGCATAGCGTTCATCTTGAGTAAGCCCTTGATTTGGAACGAGGACTTCACGGCATTGTCGATGCCTTGCAAGATGGAATCGTTGATGGCGATAGTCTTGAGAATTGCCGCATGGTCGCTGATTGCTCCACTGCCACCGAATATCTCATCGGTAGCGAAGAACTTCCTAATGTGGATGACGTTCTCATAAGGGAGCAGATAGTTGCTCCCATCACTGAAGTAAAACTTCAAATAGATGTCGCCAAGGTTATCTTTATAAGCCTCCACGCTATTTGGCTTGATTGGATACAAAGCCAAGAGTTCGTGAGTCTCATGGTCATAGACTGGATAGATGAACGTATTGTTATTTAAAAATAACAAACTCACAACCTTGTAGATAAAGTCAAATGGAGTCATGAGTGGGTTAGGTTGAAACTTCAAAAGGTATGAAATGTCGCCTTTTTTCTCAGTTAGGATTGGATCACTACCAGTCTTCACATATCTCGGTTTGAGCTTTGCCGAGTGAGTCGCAATTCTATCGATGCAAATCTTAACCACATCACTGGCATTGATGTTGTTTCCAAAATCAGAAAATGAATTGAGCGTTGCTCTATAAAGAGCGGTCGTATCAAGAGTGTCATTTGGCACTTTTTTCTTTCGTTTAAATATGCTCATATTCCCTCCTTTTTAAGAAATCATATTCATGTATTCCGACTTATACCTATTAAGGACGGCATAAGCGATAATGAGAGCAACGCAACCATCGATTCGTTTAAGTTTCGATGATAGTTTGCTCGGTTGGATATTTCCGTTTAGATCAATCTTGGCTTGGGTGTTAGCGATGCACCACTTTAAGATTGGATTGTTATCATAGATAACGAGTTTGTTTTTTAAGTCAGCTTCAAGTTGTTTCATCGGTTCGCTAAGCGTGTAGATTCCTTGCCTTATCTTTTCCATCGTGAAGCCAGCATCTTCCATTTCCTTGACCCAATAGGTCGAGTTCCAAGGATCGTAGCCAATCCACAACGGACGGATGTTATAGACTTGAACCATATCAACGAACCACTTCGTCACATTCGAGAAGTCGTTCTGGTTACCATTGGTTAAAGTGATGAACCCTTTTTTGACCCAAATGTCATATGGGACATTGTCCTCCTCCACTCTTTGTTTCAAGACATCGCTTGGCATAAAGAAATGAGGAATCACGTACTTTTTGCCATCTTTGATGATGACAAGAATCGCAGCTGTAAGGTCGGTCGTTGAGGAAAGGTCAACTCCTCCGATTGCATAGGAATCATTGACGAAATCCAACTTGTACTTGGTCTCGTTGTTCAAATCGCTAAAGGTCATCCAGGAGCCACTTTCCAGCTGTTTGATATTAAAGTCTTTGCAAAGCATGGTAACTCTTGTTGAGAGGTCGTTTCTTGCCTTGTTCATAATGTCGTCTAGATAACTCTTGAGTTTAATCTTCCCAAGGGAAGGGTTGCTCTTTTGCCAGCTAGATTCATCGGTGAAAACCTCATCGATAGAGTCTTGGGTATAAAGCCAAGGAAGGACTCGCTCGTCCTTGATTTCGCCTTTGATGAGTTTTCTGCAGTAGTCGAGTTTCTTATCAAGAAACCCCTCAACCGTTGTTCCTTCAGTCGTGATGACGAAGATGAGTGGTTCGTTCTTGGTCGATTGACTTTGTTTGATTGCGTCATAGACTTTAGAATCGGTCATTTCGTGAACTTCATCGATGCACCCAACCTCGATGTTGTAGCCGTCTTTGTTACGGCTTTGAGCGGATAATTTCTTAATCTTGTTTTTGGTTTTGCTTGAGTAGATGTAGAAGATGTTCTTCTTTGACCTTCGCTCATCTCGTAGGACTTTGCTTTGCTCACGCATATTGTTGATTTCTTCAAAGAGGATGGATGCTTGGTCGCTCGTGTTGGAGGCACAAACGATGTCCGTTCCACCTTTGGAGAGAAAGAACTCTGCTAAGTCGATACCAGCGATAAAGGTTGTTTTGCCGTTTTTACGAGCAACGAGAAGGATTACTTCGTTGAACCTACGAAATCCTGTCGCTTTGATTTTGAAACCATAGGCGACCTCTAGAAGTGCCTTTTCCCATAGTTCTAGAATGAAAGGTTGACCATTGAATGGCGATTTCGTGTGTTTGCAGAACTTCTCGATGAACTTGATACGGACATTCCCAGGATGCTCATCGTAGGTGTACCTCGGATCGCTTAGATCATTTTGTAGATTCTTGAGCGTGGCCTTTAGTTCGTGACCAACGATGATGTTTCCCTTTTTAATCTCGCCTATGTAATCAAGTAGGTAACTCATCGCCATTTTCCTTCATGAATTCATCGAACTCATCGGTTTCGTCCGATACGGACTTACCGAGAATTCTTGATAGTTGTTTGATGATTCCTCCGTAGGAAGATACAAGTTTGGTGTAGTACTTTGCACATTCGGTTTGCTTTTGCTTGCCGCTCTTGTTCACTTGCACCGCTCCCAGCTCACGCATTTGCTTTTTGAGAAGTTCAAGTTCGCTCTTCATAAAAGCAGCTTCACGAATGAGGTTGTCGGCTAGTTCAGACTGAACCTTGTCGACATCGTTGAATAAAGACTTAAGTCTTTTATATTCGCTTTCTTCTTTATTCATTTGGTTTAACCTTGATAAGAACATGGGTCTTTCCGTTCACTAGTGTGACTTCGTTTTCCTCTTCTTCATCAACCTCCTCATAGTTCTCTTCCTTGTCTTTCGATGAGAGAATCACGCGGTTGGAAATGATTAGATTACTCGGCTTGAATAAAAAAGTTTTGCCTTCGTCAGCTGTTAAAACAACACGACCATTTTGTTCACTTTTTGTCATGGCTTTTCCTCCTATGATAATGACCAGTTTTTATTGAGAGCGATGTCCGTCTGGGTTTGCGTTAGTTTTGCTAAGTTATCCGCACCAAGAGTGAACACTTTGCTACTCGTTCCACTTAGGTCTTTTAAGGCTTTGAACATGTTTTCCATCGAGGTTGCAGTCAAAGCTCGAATGTTGATAAAGTTCGTGCTGACGTTCCATCCACTTCCGAGAACAATATCGGTAATGGCTGTGCCATCGATAGAGTTCTTTGTAATCGTTGTATTAACCGTACTTGGAAGAGTTATCTTCTCAAGGGCGGTGTTGTCCTTCACGCAGTAGGTGTTTCCAGTGAACCCTTTGAAATGATCGGGGAAGTTAATCTCCTTTAATGAGCTCATCGCCCAGAAACAATAACTACCGAGGTATTCGCATTCGCTACATTCTTCAAAAGAAATCTTTTCAAGGCTACTCATTGTGAATACATACTTTCCAAAAGTCGTGAGTTTTCGAGGGAACACCACTTCTTTTAGTACACTAACGTGGTTGAAAGCGTAGTCGCCAATGGATGTCAACTGACACCCATTTACAAAAGTCAAAGAAGATAAAATGCTATAGTTGAATGCTCGTGATTGAATGATTTTCACATTCTCTCCAATCTTGAGCGAATATTGATTTGGATAATTGTCGATGAAATAAGTGCCGATTGTTTCAACATAGGAAGGAATCTCAAGGCTCGAGAAATCGAGTGCGAAGAGTTTCTTCACAAGAATTTCATCGCTCGTCTGAATGACAGCGGAGGTGTTTCCTTCCACCACCGTAGTCACGAGAAGTTGCGATGCGAATATGTATGAACCATTGAAAGAACCATCGGAACTTATCACTTCGTTCGTGGCCACAAAAGAAAGCAGCCACTTTCCAGGATAAGGAGTGATTCCCCTCCCTACTTCAAAAGTCTTATTTGTGAGGCGATAAACGATTCGTTTTTGCCCTTGAGTGAAAACCAAATAATTATAAGTTGAATCTATTGATTCATCGACTTCAAATGATAAAGTCACCCTTTTATTCTCGTTTGCTACGGAAATAATAATTGGATCTAAATCACTTGTAATTAGTCCGTTTTCATTCACTTTTAGTTTGATTTCGTACATATTTACTCCTTTCTAAGCAGAAAAAAATCTAGACGGAAATCTAGATTCTTGAAAATTTGGCCTCACGTATTTCTGAGGTGGGGCAGTCGGTACTGCTCCCTTTATTTTTTAGCGATGACTGGGGGGCTATTTAAATGGAATAAAAATGCTTGTTCCCATCGTCATTGGTTCAAAATTAATTATCTTTTTTTCCAAAAGATTAATTGCATGGCTTCTAAAATAGGCTTCATCATCTCTTGAATACATCCATGTGATAATTTGATTCTGACTTCCTTCAATCGAGCAAATAACATTGTCGACATCAGTTTTGTTTGCAATAAAATCAAGAAATTGATTTGTAAAAATTGGGAGAACTGGTTTCATTCCCTTCTCAAAATAACAAGTGCCAAACACGGTAGTGTCTTCAATCATGAATATCACTTTAAATGAATACTCACTTTTGTTTATGTTTAGTTTCTTGCAGACATCGTCTTTATAGGCTTCAATCTTCTTGTAGTGATTCTCATAGTTCTTATAAAGATTCTCGAGATAATATTCAAAAGATAGCTTTGTTGTTAATTGGCCATGATAAATAACTCCATTGTTACCATTCACTTTTTCTTGAAATTTACGATTATCACATCCGATATCAATTCTAGAATCAGTTCCTTTTTTTGTGTGCTTTGAAGCATCAATCTCAAAATGCTCATAAATATAAATGGTGTTTCCATCTACTGAATAGAAATCAGGGTGGTCAAATGGTTGAATTTGTTCCATAACCTTAGCAAACTTTACATAATCAAACTGCCCCTTTTCAGGATAATTCAACAATTGATTTGAAATGAATTTATCAAAATAAATGCTAGCTTCGTCCATATAAAATCCTCTTATTGATATTTTACATTATCAACGCTTTTTTGTCTTCGTATTTACTAAGTTTCCTTCAGCATCAAACTCACTTTCTTTTTGAAAGCGATTGTGCTCTTCGTTGTGGCATTCCTTACAAAGCAAGATAAGGTTGTCTTGGTTGAGAGAAATGTTTGGATCAAGAACATTCATCGGTGTGAGTTTAATCTTGTGATGAACTTCTTGACCCACCCTACCACATTTCTCGCACCTTCCATTAGCGAGTAGGATTCTTTCAAGTCTTGCTTTCTGCCAAGCATCGCTACGATAGAACCGCTTGATAATATCAGGATTGCTCTTCATCCTTTAAAGCCTTGATTAAAGCATCACGCTTGTCCGTGTGTTCCCAGGGAACATCAATATCAGACCTACCAATATGGCCATAGGATGCGAGTTTTTGGTATTTGACTTCTTTTAGTTTTAATTCCTTGAGAATGTTTAAAGGTGTGAAATCGAACACCTTATTTATGCAAGCAAGGATTTTCTCCTCGCTAACACTTGAAGTATTGAAAGTATCCACGGATAAGGACACTGGTTCAGCGATTCCAATCGCATAAGCCACGCCCACTTCAAAACGCTTGGCGATTCCAGCTGCTACGATGTTCTTGGCGACATACCTTGAATAGTAAGCAGCACTTCTATCGACCTTGCTTGGATCCTTTCCAGAAAACGCTCCACCACCATGATGGGCAACCCCACCATAGGTATCGACAATAATCTTTCTTCCAGTGAGTCCACTATCGGCAAACGAGCCACCTTTGACGAACTCGCCAGTTGGATTGATTAAGATTTGCGTTTCTTTTGAAAGAAGCTCGTGAGGGATAACTTTATAAAGGCATTCATTGATGATGATTCCAATATAGGTTTCTCGAGATACTTCTTTTTTGGTTTGAGCAGAAACCACTATCGCCTTGATTGATACTGGTTTATTCTCTTCGTAGTTTACGGAAATTTGGCATTTGCCATCACTTCCAAACGCCCACTGATACTTGCCACTGCTGAGTTCGTCCATCTTAATGGATATCTTTCGAGCAAGGACAAGACTTAAAGGCATGAGTTCTGGAGTTTCATCACTTGCGTAGCCAAACATCAGTCCTTGGTCGCCAGCTCCGTTTTTATCAACTCCGAGAGCGATGTCTTTGCTTTGTGTGGAGATTTTCTCAATGACGCAGTATCTTCCTTTATAGCCGACATTCTTAAGAACATCCTTTGCCACTTTGGAATAGTTAACCTTCGCCTTGGTGGTCACTTCGCCACCGACAACGAGAAAGTCATCTTTGATAAAGCATTCCACTGCCACTCTTGAATTAGCGTCTTCTTTCAAACACGCATCCAATATGGCATCGCTAATTTGGTCACACACTTTGTCTGGGTGACCTTTGAACACGGATTCGCTTGTTACAATTTTCATTTTTTTCTCCTAAAGAAAAGAGCCTAATGGCTCTTAACGTTTCTCAATGCTTTCTTGGATTCGCCTAGGAATCACAACTTTGGCATTACATTCATCACAACATCTACCATCGTTTATCGGTTGAGCGTTGTTTCCGTAGCCAGTATATGGTTTCCCACATATCGAACACACGTGTTTCTTCTTATTTTTCTTTGTCATCTTTAACCTCCATTAACGATTTAGGAAGGTAGGCACAATATCGCCCATAGGAACTTCCTTCGCTTTGAATAAGAATTCCATAGTCTTCTTCATCGCAAGTCACAAAGATGCAGTGCATGATATCCTTCGAGGGCTCATACCACATGAGTTTCTTGTTTTCTTCGATGAAGTCGTAATCATCGAGTGGGTAATGGACAAAACAACTAAATAAGTTTTTGCTTAGAATAATACTCTTTTCAATCACTACCTTTTCTTGAGGAACGAACTCCTTGATTGAGGAAGGCTTTCTCACAAATGTTGCCTTAATCATGGTTCTTGTCCTCACTATCTTCGACAACCTTGAATTCGTCAATACCAGGAATAAGAGCAAGTCCACCCCAACTTCCGTGGAGTTGCTTGGCATCATCGATTAAACGGATAACCCCAATTCGTCCAGAATAGGAAGGCTCGTCTTTCATCTCGATAATTTGAATGGTCATTCCAACTTTGAGTTCCATTATTTAATCCTCCAAGCTGTGTAGACACTACGATAACCACAATCCCAAGTATCTAGGTTCACTCCGTCTTTAACCACCGTTAGGTGATGGGATATCTTCAAGATATACGTGCCTAAAGGAAATAAAACGCAGAAATCATCGACCTTGACTCTTGGTTTTCCCTCTTCTGACTTGAACTTAAGTCGCTCATAATTATTAAGATAATCATAGATAAACTTGGTTTCCTTATAGGAAGGATAGCCAAGGTCACGCTTGGAACGATTAAGTTCGAGCCTTGTTTCGTTGTAGTCCTTTTCAAAGGCAGTTGACACGGCACGAACCACGCAATCTTTGACGTTCAGTCCTTTTGGATGGGCATTGAAATATTGGAAAGCCATTATTTTGCCTCCCATGGAGTGTTGAACCACTTTATTAGTTCTCTCGATGAATCAGTTTCAAAGAGCGGAACATCGAATTCGTTTTTTCTTCCATAAACGACATAGCGATGTTTCTCATAACCACAATTGATGCGAGTCGTGAATTCAACTTCACTATTCTCGATGCTTGAGAAACGGAAGTCATCGTAAAGAGGATAACTGACTGGGCAATTGTTCTTGAACCAAACATAGCAATTATCGATATCAACTTTGCCACCACGTTTGATTTGTGAAACGATTGAGCCCATTCTTTTGGTTTTGTTTGCTAGGGATGAGTCTTTGCAAAACCAGTCGTACCAACCAGCGTCTATTTGTTTCCCTACTTCCGCTGACTGATAAATACCCATGAGGTAGTTAACTTGGAAGTATTTTATAGGGTAAGGTTTATTCATTATTCGATGACCTCCAATACATCACATTCAGGAATTAGAAAGCACAACCTCTCGGTAATCATGAAGTCAACGTGCTCATCGTACTTCCTCATTTCAGTTGGAAGAACGCTCACCCATGTTCCAGGAAGAGCGTGCTTATCCGTTTCAATCTCTTTAATAATTCCGATGAATTCGTGTCTTCCGTGTTTACGGAAAACAGCACGAACCTTATCACCGACTTTGAAGGCTTTCATTATTAAAAGTCCTCCAATTCGTTGTTCATGGAATCTAACGCACTTTCAAGGCTATCGAGAGCCTCTTGGAAATTGGATAGTCTTTCTTCCAATCTTTCGTAGCGTTCGCCATTTTGGAAACCTTCTGGAATGTTGTCTAGTTTCTCTTGCATCGAGTCGACCAACTCTTCCATGGTGTCCCTTGCCTCGATCACTTTTGTCTGAGCTTCATCGAGGTCTTTTGTAAACCATTTTTTAGACATTTGTATGACCCTCCTTGACCTTGTTTGGTCATACATATATATCACTCTATACCAAAGGTATAGCAAGGTAATAAGTCACTATATGTCGCTTATTTTTGCTAGATTCCTTCGATGTTTTTTAATAGGTCTGGAGTAGTCTCCAAAGTGAGGGGAATCTTCTCTCCACCACGAAGTAAAAAGCACCCTTCGTGAGTGCCTTTGAATTTGATATATCTACGGACGATGACATCGACATATTTCTCATCAATTTCCATTAAAAGCGATTTCCTTTCGAGTTGCTCACAGGCGATGAGTGTCGAACCACTGCCACCGAACAAGTCGAGGACTGCTTGATGCATTCTGCTTGAGTTAGAGATGGCTTTTCCAACCAGCTCTAGAGGTTTCATCGTTGGGTGCAAGTCATTATTCTTTGGCTTGTTGTATTCCCATACCGTATCCTGGGTTCTATCATCGACAAAGTAATGTGCCGCTCCTTCTTTCCAACCATAAAGGATTGGCTCGTGTCGCCAATGGTAGTCTTGTCTTCCGAGGACAAGAGCGTTCTTAACCCAGACCAAACATTCCGCCAGTTTGAAACCAGCTTGTTTGAATGCGTTTCTAAAGTTCAAGCCTTCAGTATCGGCATGGCAAACATAGATTGAACCACCCATTTTGATGTGGTCGTATAGATTGTCAAAGGCACTAACAAGGAAGTTGAAAAACGACTCATCTTCCATGTTGTCGTTTTGAATTGTCCCGGCTGTACCTTCGTAGTTCACATTGTATGGCGGATCAGTGAAAATCATATCGGCTAATCGCCCATCGCATAAGGTATCGACATCTTCCTTTTTGGTGGAATCGCCACACATAACACGGTGTTTTCCAAGCAAGTAGATGTCACCCTTTTGGCTCGTTGGAGTTATTGGGAGTTCCTCGTCTTCGTTGAAATCATCGTCTTGAGCTTCGCCAGTCAACTCTTTTTCAAGGTCTTCTAGGTTGAAACTAAAGAGTTCCATGTTTATGGATTCGATTTTCTTCAATTCCTCGAGTAATTCCTCTTCGTTCCAATCGGAAAGTTCTGCGGTCTTGTTATCAGCCAAGCGAAAGGCATTCACTTGTTCCTCGGTTAGATCATCGGCAATGATGCAAGGGACAACCTTTAGTCCTAGTTTCAAAGCAGCCTTCAAGCGTGTGTGTCCTGCGACTATCACGTAATCCTTATCGATAATAATAGGGTTCTTGAATCCGAACTCCTTTATCGACTCAACAACGGCATCCACCGCCTTATCGTTATCACGAGGGTTATTGGCATAGGGAATCAGTTTCTCGACTGCAATATCACTAATCTTCATATTTCTTAAAGTCGTCTCCTTTCGCCATTTCAATGCGTTTGAGTTGGATGTCTATCTCTTCTCTTCTAGGGTTCAAGCCCTTGTCATAGTTCTGGAACCAGTACTTTTGTGCATCAAGGCTTGGTGCGATTGGCTCTTTGATTTTCTTTAATGTGGTCTTGCCGTTAGAATCCTTTAAAACCACGTTGCGATCAATTTCGTAACCATAGGCAACTTGATAGAGCCTAACGTTCAGTTTTACAGCTGCGAGATTGATTTGATTCAAAGCTAAAACCACATCACGATGTCTTTTCTTCATTGCCGTCAAAGTACGAAGGTCAATGTTTAACAACTTTGCCATATTGCAATCAAAACATCCTTGGCTTGAATACTCCTTCATCAGTGCCAACTTCTGGTCTAACACACCATCAGCTTTCCACTTGGCATAAGTGTCTTGTTCTTTTTTCCTCATAGAATTACTCCTTTCTTGAATCTCCATATTTTTGTGATTCAAATTTCCATTTAAGGAAGTCTGAATACTACGGATTTCCGCAAGAAAGGAAAAGGGAGCGATTATGCATCACTCCCATCTCTCCTAGGTTCAAGTCGATTGACCTGAAGCCAGTATTCCACGATACCAAAATCTTATCAAAGAACTCCGTCCTAGTAAATGTACTGATAGTTCATTTCGTTCGACCACCACTCACTTTTTTAAGTGTCGACAAACGACAATAAAAGCACCACTGACGATTAGTTCAAATGGTGCTTATGTACTGCTCGTGCCAACGCTCAGTAGTATTAGCGATGATGAAATAATTTTTTATTTTTTTGTACTATGTGTTCTCTTAAATCACTTGAAGTGATAGAATATTATCAATATATCATTTTGGGAGATTTTGATGGAAAAAACAAAGCAGCTTATTATTCGTGTGTCACCAGAAGTTAAAAAAGAACTTAAGTTGTATGCAGTTGAAAACGATAAAAGTATGAATGACATCGTTCTTTCTTTTTTGATAGATGGATTAAGGAAGGCTGGAAAGAATGTCTAAATTTACTTTTATAGATCTATTCGCTGGAATAGGTGGTTTTCACCAAGCAATGAAGTCTTTGGGTGGAAAATGCGTTTTTGTTTGTGAAAATGATGAACAATGTGTTGAAACATACAAGAAGAATTATGATGTCAAAGAAATATATGGAAATATCAGAAATATCAATCCAATAAAGGATGTTCCAAACTTTGATTGCCTTTGTGCAGGATTCCCTTGTCAATCGTTCAGCAAAGCAGGTTTAAGAAAGGGGTTCAAAGACGAGCAAAGAGGCGACTTATTTGATTACATCATTAAAATATTAAAAGACCATCAAGAGGCTAAATTCATTATTTTAGAAAATGTTAGAAATTTAGCCGATGACGAGGATAACTGGAAGCATATTCAAGAAGAATTGATGAAGTTGAATTTTTTTATTACTGAAGAACCAATAATTCTTTCTCCATCTGATTTTGGTATTCCTCAAGTTAGAGAACGTGTTTACATTCTTGGAATAAGAAAAGATTTACGTGATATAGAAAAACTTAAAAACGGATATATTCATATTTCAGATTTGCATTTAGAAAAGCAAATGAAGAAATGTGGTAGTAAGGCTGCGTTGTCTATCTTAGATAATAAAAAAGGAAATATATCCACTCTTACTGATGAACAAGTTGAAATGCTTGGAGCTTGGGAAGAATTTAGAATTCAATGCCTCACTGAGTCAATAGGATCACCTATATGGCTGCACTATTTTGGCACGGACTTTGAAGATGATAAATCTTTCTATCGTAGTTGTGGATTTTATAAAAACAAAAAGAATCGAACGCCAGAATGGAAGCAAAGATTTATCACAAGGAATCGTGAGTTATACAAGAAAAATAAAGAGTGGATTGATGAATGGATAGTTCGCTATGACATGAAGAATAGGAGCAGGATTTATCAAAAATTCGAATGGAATTGCCGTGGAAAATGCGAAACCATGCACGATGGAATAATTCAGTTCCGTCAATCTGGTATAAGGGTGAAAGCACCAAATTCGTTCCCTTCACTTGTTGCAATGGTAAATACCCCCATTATTTGGGATACTGAAATAGAAGAATTTCGATATATTACAGTTGAAGAAGCTGCCAAATTGCAAAGTTTCAAATCGGATTTCGACTTTGGAGAAAGTAAGCATACAGCATATAAACAACTTGGAAATTCCGTTAATGTTAAAGTGTTGAAAATTCTAGGAAAAGCATTAACAAACTTATTAATCGAAGATTGGGAGGAAAAATAGATGGGACAAAAAATTAATATTCGCCCTACCACTGGCGTTTATGCAACATATAAAAATCTGAGATACGAACCTTGGACTGCTTTGGCAGAATTTGTAGATAACTCAACGCAAAGCTTCTTCGATCATAAAAGTGCATTGCTAACTCTTCCAACATTTAAAAAACTAATTATTAACATTGAATATGAACAAAACGATTCAGGCGACATTGTAAGAATAACCGATAACGCATTTGGAATGGAGAGTTCAGACTTTGAAAGAGCAATCCAACTAGATAAGCCACCACTTGTAAAAAGTGGAAGAAACGAATTCGGTATGGGTCTAAAAACTGCTGCGTGTTGGTTTGGCACATTATGGACTGTCAAATCTACACAACTTGGATCTGAAATTGGCTATAAAGCCACTATGGACATTAATCAGTTAGCAATCAGCAAAGAAGACTTAATCGATCTCGATATTTATGAAACAAAAAAAGATGAGCACTACACCATCATCGAAATTAGAAACCTTAATAAAAAAATAACTGGCTCTAGAACTATTGGAAAGGTCAAAGATTTTTTAAGCAGTATATATCGTGAAGACTTACGAAGAGGCGATGTTGAAATTGTTTTTAAAGGTCAAACGCTAAATTTTGAAAACCCTGAAGTCTATTGTGAAACACTATCAAACGGAAACACCATCGAATGGAAAAAAGACGTTTCTTTTAGTGTAAATAGAAATGGACAATATTACGATGTCACTGGCTTTATTGCATTAAGAGCTAGAGGTAGCAGACGTGATGCAGGCTTTACGCTAATTCGTCGAGGACGTGTAATAGTTGGAGGCCCTGAGTCTAATTATCGACCAGAAGAATTATTTGGCGATTCTGGTACATATACCTATCAACGTCTATTTGGCGAACTTCATATGGATAATTGGCCAGTTACGCAAGCAAAAGACAACTTCGATTGGCACACCGACGGTCTTGAAGAAGAGTTTATCGCTAAAATGCTCCCATTCACAAAAGACTATCGAGTTAAAGCGGAAGATATCCGTTTCCGTGCAATCAAGAAAGTTCCTGACACTCTAAAAGAAGCTGGAGACATTCTAGAAAAGGGTGGATTAATTTCAAATGTTAAAATTGAAATACCACAACAAGAAGAAGTCAAAACTAACGATTCAACATCAAAAAGCGAAGAGCCTAAAATTGATGATACATATACAAAGCAAGAAACTGACCAAGATACAAGTGTAATTATCGAAGGTCCAAGAAGCGGGACTTTCTCATTTACTTATAAAGGTTCTGATTACTCTTTTTTAGTCCAATACGACATTACAAATCCAAGTAATCCATGGTTGATTGTTACACAAAAGGATGCAAAAAATTATTCTCTTATACTAAATATGAAGCATAAATTCTTTTTCCCGTTCCTTGAAAATGGCGATTTCATGAATCTAATCACTGAATTTGTCATTTCAATGGTTTTGTCTGAAATTGAAGCTTCATCCTATTACCCTGATGGTCGCATAGATATTGGAGATGTTAGAACCATCATGAATACATTACTAGAAAAAATGGCCGAGGCTAAAAAATGACGAACAATGAAATTAAAATGAATATTGTCGAAAAACTATCGGTTTGGAATATCAAGAACGACGGGCTTTTTAAATCATCTATTTACAATCATTTGTTGAATGATGGAATAACTGAAAATGGAGTTGATGCAATTTTTGAGAATGCTAACGATATTCTCCTCCACTGCCCAAATCCTCTTTATGATACGAAGTTAGGAAAAACAGGGATTGTTATCGGAAAAGTACAAAGCGGCAAAACTTCAAACTTTATCTCCACTATCGCTCTTGCGTTTGATAATGGATACAACATATCTGTCGTATTAGGCGGCAACAAAAAGAATCTTGCATCTCAAAATGCAACAAGAATTAAAGAGTCCTTTTCAGGATGCGGTAGCAAACTAGCTGTTCTTTCTACGGAACAAAATATCGACCTTTTGAATGAAAAGAACATTCAAGACTTTTTGGATAGTGGAAAGAAAGTAATTATCGTTGGTTTAAAGCATCAAAAACATATCCAAATGATTAAAGATTTGTTTGAAAATACTGCATTGGCTTCTATTCCAACATTAATAGTCGATGACGAAGGTGATCAAGCGTCATTGAACACAAAAGCTTTCTCAAAAACCAAAGGTGAGAGTTCCATTTACGCATCAATAAAGAGTTTAAAAGCCGTAATTGATGTACATTGTTTTTTATCAATAACAGCAACTCCTCAAGCCAATATCTTAATTCCTCAAATTAGCGTTTTATCTCCAGACTTTGGAGTCCTGGTTTATCCTGGTTCAGACTATTGTGGACTAAATGATTTTCATGGAACAGATAGCAAAAAACACATCAAAATAATTCCTACCACTGAGCCAAGTTTGTTAGATGGTAGCGTTGTTCCAGCATCGTTTTATAAAGCTCTTGCTTCGTTTTTTGTTGGAGGTGCAATTCGAAGGAATCGCGGAGAGGCTAAATTCAAAAAGCAAAAACATTCTATGTTGATTCACCCTTCTTTGAAAAAACCTGACCACAAAATTGTTTTAAGCAAAGTTGAAGCTGTTCTTAACAAATGGAAAGATATTTCAAAACTCGAACTTAAAAATATACACGATATGGCATATAAACCAATCAGACAGCATTTATTAAATGCCTATGATGTTTTCAAAGCTGATGGAGTTCAAGTTCCAGAATTCAACGATATAGAAAAAGATATTCTTTTGATTATTAGAGATTGTTCTCCTGTGTTCTTATGCAATAGCGATTCAGATGCTAGCAGCAATGAGCAATACTACGACTGCAACATTTTCCTCGGCGGCAACATGGTTGAAAGAGGTCTAACCTTCAAAGGACTCGCTGTAACTTACATAATTCGAAGAGCAAAAGGAATCAGCAATGTTGACAACACTGAACAAAGAGCACGTTGGTTTGGCTATAAACGTGATTACTTTGATGTTTGCCAAGTCTATACAACTGAAGATATCGCCCGAGATTTTTCAGATATTTTAGATCATGACAATGACTTATGGAGCACTATCGAAAGGGCTCAAGCACGAGGAGTTCAGTTCAAAGATATGCCTCGCATTTTCAAACTCGGAAGCAGCAAGTTACGATTGACAAGAAAGAATGTTGCTCAATCCGATTCGTTCTCGTTCCCAGAATGGACAAAAGAAGGCAAATTTCTGTTTGATAAAGAATCTTGTACTTCAAACAAGAGTACTATTGATAATTTCATTAAATACAATTCATCTCTTATGAAACCAATGATTATTGGTGGCTATGAGAATCCTAAATATCAAATTATTGAAAACTACGATTTAAACAAATTGTTTGATGATGTGATAAAAAAACTAATTTTCATTCAAGATGCAGGAATTGATAAAACTGATTTTGTATCATTAATTGAAGTGTTTGAGAAAATGAAAATTTCAGTGCCTATCGATATTGTATTTATACGTTATCCAGATTACGATTCTCGTGAAATTTACGAAGACGGATCTATTAACCAGCTTTTCCAAGGACACGGAACACGATATCCTGGTGATAGTGCACTTCCAAACGAAAAGCAAGATGCTATTCAACTTCAAATTCATTTTATCGCTCCAAACAACAAGCCTGAAGTAGACTATAAAAACTTAGCTCTGGCATTATACATTCCATCTACACTATCTGAGCAAACTGGCCAATTTGTAGGGAGGGCAAAAAATGATTAACATCGATGAAATAAAAAATAAAATTAATCAACTTTCCACTAACGGAGATTCGAATTCGTTTAGCCTCTTTAGGCAGTCCAATTTTCTTTATATTGGAATAAACAATAATTCTTTAGTTTTTGTTACGCCTTGCAATGAACCTGTCAAACCAACATATTTCCAAGAAACCAAAGAGCTAAGATTGGGAGTCAACGTCTACTGCAGTTTACAAATAAATGGAAAAGAAACAAATGAACACTGCAATATTTTGTATTGCTTAAGTCACGATACATTCCATGTTGATGCATTTGTAAGACTAGGACTAGTATTTTTTGAAAAAGAAAAAACCACAGATGAGATAGTTAAATTATTCTCTTCTTTAACAAATATGTTCAGCAAGAACGTCGAATTAAGTTTCAATGAAATACAAGGTTTTTATGGCGAATTGTTTACAATTTATTTTTTGAATCAAAAAGGCATTAGCATTGCCAAATATTGGCAGTCTGAAGATAGAATGAAATTCGATTTTTCTATTGATGAGAAAAAAAGGATCGAAGTCAAAACAACTATCAAAGAGGAAAGAATCCACCACTTCCGCCATGAACAATTACTTAGTGATTTTTATGATATAAAAGTTGTTTCAATTCTTCTACGAAAAAGCGATACAGGTCTTTCTCTTGGGAATTTAATTGAAAGTATCAGAAACATTCCTTCAATTGAATTCTCAGTTATTGAGCACATTGAGAAATTTATTAATCAAGCAAGTAATAAGCAACAAGTTTTGTCAATTTCCTTTGATGAAAAATATGCAAGTGAAAAAATTCAAGTTTTCTCAGCATTAAACGTTCCTCGTTTTAATGAAAAGCAGCCAAATGGCGTGACAAACACTGAATACGATGTTGATTTAAGTACAACAAAATCAGACAATTTAGAAAACATTAAATCTTGGGTAGAAAAATAAGAAAACGTTTCTAGGTTTTCGTTTCTAATTAAGCCAATCAAAACGATGAAATTATAGCAAAACTTGTTAATTACTCAATTTCCCTCTTTTTTGAACTCTAGATCGTTTATCTATTTGTTCTTTTGTCATTTTATTTGATGCATCGGTAAGAACCTGCTCTAACCTTTTATTTATTCCGAGATTTCTTTCTTTTTTTCGCCTAATAATGCCGTAGCATCCCACTGGTGAAATGTAAAGTGATTCATCATCATTTACACAAACAAAATCCTTTATATTTGCAAAGACGCAGTTTTGCGGACAATCAGAAACATTGATGGACAAGTCTTTGCTGTTGTTAGTGCCAAAAATGTAAAATGAAGAAGAACTTTTTTTTGTTTCTCTTGTAATAAACTCGAACGATTCATCTATTAAACTATTTTTGTCTTCGCAATGTTCAATAATTCTTTTTCCTATCCATGAAATAACTGGAACAACCCAAGAATTACCAGTCGCCTTGAACCTATTGGTGTTTTTAGAATTCTTTAAATATGTATAATTATCAGGAAAGCCCATCAATCGTTCCGTCTCAATCGGACAAAGCCTTCTAATCCTCGAATCTTGGACAATAAACAACGAGCCATTGTAAGCTGCAGCGTTGCCATTCCACTTCGTTCCATATGCAGAATACAAGCAGTCTGTATAAGCACGAAACACTTCAAATGTGTGTCCCTCTTTAGTGAATGTTAATGGAAACGATGGAAATTTGCTTTCTTTTGCAAAAGACTGTTCAAACAAAACATTTTCAGGATAAAAACTAGTATCTCCAGCGAGAAGATATAATCTTTTCCTTTGTTGTGGAACTCCAAAATATTTTGAATCAAGCACTCTCCAAGCAACATTTCTTTTTTTGCCATGAATAGCACCAGAAGTTGGCCATTTCTTTAATTCAATCGGTTCGTCTAAACCAGCTAAATAAGAAACCAAGCAACCAAAAGCGTTTGTTTTATCTGTCAAGACACCAGGAACATTTTCCCAAAAAACAATTGTTCTATTTTCTTTATTTTCTAGTCTAATCTTGTCGTTTTCTTCAATAATATCGACAAATTTAAGGGCTAAATTGCCCCTTTCATCATTTAATCCTTGTTTTAAACCAGCCAAGGAAAAGGCTTGGCATGGTGTTCCACCACAAATCACATCAGGTGAAACTATCTTCTTGTCCTTAATCAAATTTGGGATATTGTTCATATCACCTAAATTTTTAATATTTGGATATTGCTTTTCCAGTATTCTAGAAGGAAAATCTGCAATCTCTGAAAACCATTCGAACTTTAGCCCAAGCGGAATCCATGAAACTGAAGCAGCCTCTATTCCAGAACATATACTACCAACATTTTTAATCATCACTGCCTCCTAACACTCGTATTCGTATAGTAAAGAATATATAAGAATTTATCAATTCTTCTTCTCGATTAATTTAATTATGTGCTCACGCCAATCTTCAATATCGTGCCAAGGACAGCCTATACAGCCTTTTTCAGCGTCTTTTCCTTTTTCTGGGATTGAAGGATCCCATTGCTTTGTTCCTTGGAAAAAATAGTTGATACCAAAAATACCTTGCCTTTCCTTTGTTTGAAAACACTTTCTACATACTTCACGTTTTTGCTGATTCCTTTGGTTTGTCATAAGTTGAAACTTATCGATAATTTCTTGGTAAGGCATATCATCACAGTTCTCTTCTTTTGTAGATTCATCCCATCTAATCTCAGAAAATTTATGGTCTGGTAATAAATTGCTAGAAACTTTGCCTTCATAACAATCGTAAGAGCCTAAAGAAGAGATGATTCTTTTTCTCAGTTTTGGCGACCAGGTTTCATAACCATTTCCATCAGAAGAGGCATATCTTGGTAAATGAATGCACATAATAAACGTCGATCTTTTGCCACACTTAGGACAATTGACAGGGGTATTTGTTGCAAAGGTATAACCCATTTCTTTTAAATCTTGAAATCTTCGAGCCCAATTAGGATTTTGAATTGCACAATTTACACAAATCCATTCACCAGTTTTCAGTGCATCAAAAACTTTTTTTGTTTCACCGGCGTTTGTCTTTTCATTAAGCCAGTACTTTTCTTCTTCATCAAACCAGGTTTGCTTTTTTGAAGGGTCTAAGTAATCATATATAGAAATTAAATAGGATGATATTTCATCGTTGCTTTTTAAATCTAGACCAGTTCTTCTATACTCGATTGGAATCCATCCATTAAATTTTCCAGAAGAATAAGACATTAAAACTTTAACATATCGCTCACTCGCTTTTGCATGAGCGACCTGCACATCATCAAAAGATATAAATTGATTTACAATAATTTTCGCCATAGAAAAACCTCCTTTGATATTTTATCAAAAATTAGCATAGAAAAATAGACTAGGAGGAAAAAATCACATATTGTGGAAAATTTTTACCAAACAATTAACAACAATTGAATTACCAGCCATTTTATAAAGTTGAGTCTCCGATAAATCGCTATTTATTACACAATCGATTCTTTCATCGCTCCAACCCATTAGTCGCCAGCACTCTCTTGGTGTTAGCCTTCTAACGGAAATGAGATCATTTGGATCGTTGACCACTACTCCCACATCGTAGGTTGAACATTTGAGAGTTGGAATCATCCCTTTTTGAACGACCCCTCGCTTGGACTTGCATCGGTTGGTGTAGATTCCATCCCCCACTTCAGCTGCTGCATAACCATCTCTTGTGGCTTGAGGAACGATGACAACATTGTCCTTCTGCACCGTGGTTATGGTATTACATAGCCCTTGCTTATTAATCTCGAGCTTTTGCTCGTACTTATCGTCTTTGCTTTTCCTTCCTCTCAACGCTCCAATAGCAGGAACCATGATGAAGTTATCGGTTGCCCTACTTCCTGGACAAGTTGAGATCGTATAGGCATACGCACTCTTCTCGGTCAATAAGCGGAATCTCACGCCACGGACAAATCCATTACGATCTTTCATCGAGGCAAAACATTTTATGAGCCTATCGCTAAGAAAATACTTCTCATCAACATTATGTTCAAGCAAATCGCTAAGCGTAACTTTGAGTTCTTCCTTTTCTGGGAAGACAAAGTCTTTATCACAATTAAGGATGGAAATCATGAAGGTTCGTTCCCTATTTTGTGGAACACCATAATCTTTGGCGTTTAGAACCTTCCAGAACGACTTATAGCCAAGAGATGATAAATAATCCACCCACACTTGGAAAAGGGGCATAAACTTCTTGGAAACGATGTTCTTGACGTTTTCAAGGAGCAGATACTTTGGCAGTTCGTTAACCGATGCACTTTGCTTAAGGAGTCGTTGAACTTCCCAAAGAAGAGAACTGCCAGTTCCACTATCCTTTTCAAAACCCTTCATTGAACCAGCAAGCGAGATATCTGTACATGGAAATGAATAAGTCCATAAGTCCGCTTTTGGAAGAAAATGAATGTTCCTAATGTCTCCGAGATTGTTTACTGGTCCATGAAGGAGTTCATACGCTTTAATAGCGTACTTATCAATTTCGCTTATGGCCACCACTTCATGCTCAATATTGGCTTCTTTCAAAGCCTCGGCTTGAGCTCCGATTCCTGCAAATAACTCAATGACTCTAATCATATCGTTGACTCCTCACTTTTCTTTCGTGGAGTACTTGCTTCAGGTCAACGATTTATTGGTTCATCCATTTGCGAATAATAATGTTCTTTATTTCATAAACTCTCGTCCTTGATACTTTCATCTGCTTGGCTAGTTCCGTGCCACTACAGCTGTTCATCACCAGTTGGTTCATCACGAGTTTTTCTTGTTCAGACAAGGTGACGACAAACTTATCCAAAGGCACTAGTTTTACTTCCAGTTCCTTGATTTTCTTTTCCGTTTCCATCATCTTGTCGAGCCATATGACATTGGGGTTGTGATAAGGGTCGCTTTGCGTATGTGGTCGCTCGCCATAGACAATTCCTGGAATCGACATAAAACGTTCGTAGTAACGAGCGTAGTCATCTTCAAGTCGAGCAATCTCGTGGAGAGTTTTCTTGGCCTCACGGATCATCTCGTTGAACTTACTATTGATGGTGACCATCTTCGTACTCCTTTAGGAACTTGAGCCACTCCTCCGATTCCTTGGCTCGTTCATCTTCTCTTGAAAGCCAGTCGATATTGTTGATAAGGGCTTGTTTGATAAAGCAGAACTTATCGTCAATCGGATTGCTTGGATGCTTTAGGTAGTTTGAAACATAGCGAACCGCTCGTATGATGTCGTCAAATTCATAATGTGGCGTGAAACTGGCAAAAAGGGCTGGATACTTAT
Source organism: Spirochaetota bacterium (assembly GCA_023443865.1). GTDB lineage: Bacteria > Spirochaetota > Spirochaetia > Treponematales > Treponemataceae > Teretinema. The sequence goes on from JAEZST010000012.1 coordinate 33,138, forward strand.
CCAAATCCTCGTCATAGAGTGACACCGTGCCGTTATGAATGAGCAGTTTTGTGAAATAGTCGACTTCAAAGGGCAATTCCCCAATTGCTTTATCAAATTTATCTTCTTCATCTTCTTTATCGACTTCCCTTTGACTTTTACTTTTACTTTCTCTTTTACTTTTACTTTGTGAATTATTGTCGGTATTAATGTCACTTGAACTGGGGTTATTGTCGACAATAATGGCATTTCTGCTGACACTTTCCACCTTTGCAGAGCAAGTTAAAAAGGTTGAGAGTTCGACTTTGTCTTTTTCCGAGAGCAGACAATACTCATCGACTTTGGCATTGCTTCTTCGCTTGGTTGAAAGGATGTATTGCTTTTGAATCGCCTTTGAGGTGATGATTCCTTTCTCAGCTAGACTTTTGTCAATCAGATCAAGTTCGCTAAAAAGGGTTAGTATCGTAAGCACATCGTCTTTGCTCACCCATTTGTCGCTACGAAAATCATCGACAATGTTGTCCGCCAAATCTTCGAGCGAAATCTTCAAATAATAGCCTTCCCTGTAAACGTTAAAGAGCACTTCAAAGTAAATCATCAAGCCAGTAGGACCATATTTCCTACGGAGCTTTACAATCTTCTTGTCGCTCATGAAATTCGTTTGTACAGGAAAATAAGGCAAGCCACTTTTATAAGGTCTAGCCATCTAAATTCCTCCTATCTTTTTGAATGTCTACCAAAGACCATAAAGCACCATTAAAGGCATATCCTAGGTAGTTGAAAGCACCACTCACGCCAACGCTCACAGGAATTAGCGTTGAGTTTATTTCTCTTTGGTTAAGCATTCTTGTTGCCTGATAAATTCATCGTAGGCAGCTTCTTTGATTCGCCACTCGTTGCCAATCTTAAAGCCACGTAGTTTTCCCTTTTTGATAAGAGCCACTACGGTTCTTCGTTTGACTTGCAATAAGTCTGCTAAATCACTGATGGTATAAGTTCCATCACGACTTTTTGAGTCCTCCATTTTCATCACTTTCTCCTTTAAATTCGTTTAGGATTCTTTCGATGAATGAGATACCGCTCTTATAGACGAATGTATGTTTTGAAATGATGACTTTTCCTTTTTCGATAGCCTTGGCCTCCACCACTCTAAAGAAGTGCTTGTCGCAGTATTCTTGCTTGGCGATGTTGTCGTCCCCTAGCACACCTTTGAGTCGTAGGATCTTGAGCAGTCTGGTATTTTTAATACCATCGATTCGTAAAAGTTCGTGAACGATGTCGATGTCCACGCAGTTGCGAGAGCCAAACAAAATGTCCATTGAAGAAATCTTCGGTTCGTTGATTCTCTTTTCACTTTCCAAAACGGATACTCGAATTCCGATATTCTCGTATTCATCCAGAAGTTTGATTGCAATGTCAGGGTCTTTTAAGTCCTCGACACTATACTTCACATAAAGTTTTGCTTGTGGCAGAATCAAGCGAAAAATCCAATCGTTAACATCATCGGCTTCCTTCCTTGTTGACTGGAAGATAACCGTTGAAACATTATCAGCTGTAATGAAGAGTTTTCTTTTTACTTTCCCTTCACTATCGGTCACGTCCGCTAACTTAACTCCGCCTTGATTCAACTTCTCACGGCATTTAGGAACGCTCCTAATTTTGAGAATCTTGCATAAGTCCTCCAGACAAAAGCAAGGTTCATCATCGATGAGCGACACTCGGATTGTTCCAAAGTCCGCTCTTGTAAATTCTTTAATCATAAACTCACGCCTTTCCTTTTTGATTTTTTGAATCGTTAAAAAGTAGGTCGCCAAGTTCGTTTTCTATTGTGGAGTTCTCTCTTTGGAGGGAATGCATATATCTTTCCGTAGTCTTTGGATCCTTGTGGCGGAGGAAATACTGGATGTCAGTTGTATCCTTATGAAGAATGTTCGTGGCAAAAGTAGCAGCTGTGTGCCTTAAACTATGTGCCGAGTAACGCTCATCATCGATTCCGATTTGCCTCAAGAGGTCTTTAACCACGGTGCGGATTGTATAAGTCGATATCCTTCTATTTTCGTCCGTGACGTTTCGCCCATGATGAATAAAAAGCGGTTCATAATCATCGCTTCTTTCCATAAGGTAATTCGTCAAGGCTTCATAGATATGATCTGAGAGTTTAACAAAGTCATCCTTCTCGGCGTGACCCTTGCCCTGGATATAAAGACGAATCATCTCATCGTTTTTGGAGATGTCTTTGACATCTGCTCTTTCAACTTCGATGGTTCTAAGTCCAGTTCCGAGTAGGAGCACCACTAACGCATAATTTCTTATGTCCTCAATGGTGTGTTTAGGTCGAGTCGCTAGCCTTTTGGCTCTTGAGATGAGTGCCCTGGCTTGTTTCAAAGTCAAAGGCTGACGCTTGAAAACTGGTTGAATGGTACTGCATTGTATCTTTAAAACGATGTTTATACCTTTTCCAGTCGCTTGCAAATCCTCATAAAAGCCACGAAGACAAATGATGTACTTTTGCACTGAAGCTGGAGACATTCGCTTTTCAAGGGACTCTTTGTAATCAACTATCGTTTGACGTGTAGGTGAGTCAGTGATATTTGAAACATAGTGAAAATAGTCCATTAAGATTTTTTTATAATCTTGTTTAGTTTTAGGCCTACGAGTGAGGCCATCGATATATTCCTCGATCAGTTTTAATAAATTATCTTGTTCCACTCTTTTTTAAAGCGTTTGAAAAAACAAGTTGATAATTCGACACTTTTATTGATTTAATCTAGTTGGTAGCGAGGTTGATTTGTTACCAGCTAGATGATGGACAAAAATGTTTCGTCATCTAGTTTTTTTGAACACCTTTTAACTCCTTATACATTTCTACGTGCTTGGTTTCTGCTTCTAATAACTCCGTTGCATCAAAGCCGAGGTTGTTTACCATTTTCAGCAATAACGCAGCTCGCATTTGATTCCCACGAGTGCCATTTAAGATGAAATAGTAATATCGTTTTGTGATATCCAACCTTCGAGCCATTTCTTCAGCTGAAAAGCCAAGTTGCACTTGCTTATCAAAAAGATATTGTCGTTGCTCTGGGTTAGTAGACTTCTTACTATCGCCCATGATATAAATCCCCCTTTCTACCGTGGAAACTAATGGTAATCAAAGTATATAAAACCCAACAATTACCAAAAATTAGTTGGGGAATTATTTATGAAAAAGCAACAAAGTGAGTTGTCGCTCATAAGGTATTATCTTACTTTTTTATAATTTTGTAGAGCGATGCACTTTGCAAATACCACATTTGTTGTGCTATTATTTACTCTAAGAAACAAGGAGATAAATATATGTCAGATAACTTAGTTGATGCTCTCTCTTCTTTATACATGGGCGAGAACCTAAAGACCCTTAGAACGGAGAGAAACCTTTCCACAACTGATGTCGCCAAGATTATCGATAAGTCACGCCAAGGATATGTCAATTATGAAAACGGATCACGTGAGATCTCCATCAAAGACCTTGTCACTTTATCCAAGTTCTATAACCTTTCCATCGATGAGATAGTTAGGAATCCATACAACCTCACAAGCAAGAACATCCTTTCTTATCGTGCCTATGAATATGACGATGAGAATAATCTCGTGGGTGCACCTTTCATTAGAATCGATAACGCCAATGCCGACATCATTGCCGTGCGTTTGTCCGAGACCGAGATTAAGTTCTTCTGGAGGACTCAGGTGTTAAACGAAGGCAAAGAAATGCTCTTCACTTATAAAGACATGCCATTCATTTCAAAGGTTTATAAGGAACGTGATGGTTCATTGCTATTCTTCCTCCGTGATAACCCATTCCGTGTACCACCTAAACTAAAAGGTGAGGTTGTTTTCATCGGTGTCCACTTTGCAAATCTCGAAAAAGATTACAAAGTAAAAGGGTTCTTTTGATACGAAATGAACTATCAGTACATTTACAAATAAACAAAGAAAAAGATACAATACGATAAGGTGAGTTAGTGTCAGTACGAAACTACGTGAAGTAGTCCTAAAAGCACAAGATCCAATTGGATCTTTTTTTGTGCATGAAAGGACAAAATGGAAGATAAAGAAATAACAATTTATGAAATTGAAAAACATAAATTAGACCAACTAAAAAAGAAGGGTTTGATAACCCTAGAAGACTGGTATAAAGCATTACTTATTTTAAGGAAAAAGTATGGACTGCCAGTCGTTTAATGATGGGTATCATATGCGTTCAATTAACTTGATAATATCACTTTGTTAAGTGATATATGTAAGCAAGAAAGGAGTAATTTATGGAAACAAAAATTCAAGAAATTTTACAAGAACCAGTGATGCCAAAAGTCTTGAAGGTTGCTGCTTATGCTCGAGTGTCGACTAGCGAAGAAGACCAGCAACATTCATACCAATCACAAGTCACGGAATACACCGAGCGAATTAAAGCTAATCCCAATTGGTCATTCGCTGGTCTCTATGGTGATGAAGGAATTAGTGGCACTTCCTTAAAGCGAAGAGTCCAATTCAACAAGATGATCCAAGAAGCTAGAAACGGCAACATCGACTTAATCATCACTAAGTCCATATCTCGTTTTGGAAGAAACACTATTGATGTTTTGAAAATTGTCCAAGAAATGAGAGAAAGAAAAGTCGAGATTTATTTCGAGAAAGAGCAAATCTACGCTTCTGACACCAAAGTAGATGTTCTACTCACAATGCTCTCCTCATTTTCTCAAGAGGAATCAAGGAGCATAAGCGAAAACGTTAAATGGGGAATAAGAAAAAGAATGAAACGAGGTGAATACGCTAGTAATATTTCAAACATTCTCGGTTATTCAAGGAGTAAGGATGGAACGGTTGAAATTGACGAGGAAAATGCCAATACAGTACGAATCATCTTTAACCTTTTCTTGGCTGGATATTCCTACCGAGACATTATCGATTATTTAAAAGAAAGGAACATCAAGACGGCCAGCGGAAAAGAAAAGTGGTCAGTTTCCACTATTTCAATGATGCTTTCAAACGAAAAATACTGTGGCGATTTATTGTTTCAAAAAACAATGATTGTAAACTTCTTATCGCATAAAAGCGTGAAAAATAATGGTGAATTGCCTAAATATTTGATAAAAGACCACCATGAACCAATCATTAGTAGAGACAAATTCAATCTTGTTCAGTTGATGATGAAAAATATCAAAGGTGACAAGAGAATGGGCAATCGCCACTACCCTCTTAGTGGACTTTTAGTTTGTGCCGATTGCAGGAGGTCAATGCTTATGGTGACTTGTCATCCAGGAAAGCAATACTCATGGAAAGTCTTCTCTTGCAAAGCAAAAAGAAACACTAGTGAATCCACAACTTGCACTTGCCACAATAAGCCAATAAAGGCAGTTGAGTTTGAAAAGGAAATCACTAATATTCTTGTCAAGTACATCAATCTTCAAAACTATTCGGTTTCTGGGCTACTTGAAACCATCAACCAAGCTAAAGCAGATAGCGAGGACACCGTCCTTAAGATTGAGTCATTAAAAGCAAAAATACTGCATCTTCAAGAGGAAGTAAAAAGAATTGTACGATTAAAGATATCAACCAATGATTCCTTTAATTCATCGCTCTATGAAGAGCAATTCAACAAAACGAAAATGGAACTTACCGAGAAACAAAAACAGCTGGAAGATTGTGAAACTAAATGCCTAGAAAATATGCAACGTTCTATCGATTCCACCGCTATTGAATCTTTTCTAAACTCAGATGACAAGATTCTAAGCGACAAGGTTATCGATTCTTATGTCAGAAAGATTGTGAGGATATCAGAACAAGAATTCATCGTTGTTTTAGGAAAAGGATTCTTAACTAACGAGCAAGCAATAGATAACTTGCCAAGAATTCAAAGCAAGAAACCTTTATTCATAACCAAATGCGAAAACAATGGCTTGAACCTTATTATCAAAGCCATAGAACTGGAGGGCTAGTATGGAAGTACAAGTAATTGATAGCGAAATCAAGCAAAGACAACTGAATGTATGTGCCTATGCTCGTGTTTCCACTAACAAAGACGAACAAGAGGCGGCCATTGAAACCCAAATCGATTATTATAGCGAACTAATTCTTAGCAATCCTGAGTGGAACTATTGTGGTATTTATGCCGATGAAGGAATCACTGGAACGAGCATGGCAAAGAGAATGCAATTCAATAAGATGATTGAACTGGCTTTGAGTGGGAAGATAGACATCATCCTTTGCAAGTCCATATCAAGATTTGCTCGTAACACTATTGACTTCAAAGAAACAATCCAAAAACTAACCGAGGCAAATTGTGAGGTCATCTTTGAGAAAGAAAACATTTCATCAAAAGACCCAAAGATTGAAATCTTCTCTTCTACTTTGGCCAGTATAGCCCAAGAGGAATCCAGGAGCATAAGTGAGAATGTCAAATGGGGATTAAAAAGGAAATATCAAAATAACGAGTTCTGGATAAACGAAAACCAACTCATCGGTTACAAATACGATGAGAATCACAAAGTGGTTATCGATAAGTCCCAAGAAGAAATCATTAGGATTATTTTTGAAGAATACGCAAAGAAGACAAGCGTTTTTAGAATATCCAAAATGCTCGAGAAGAAGGGATTCCTTACTCCAAACAAGAACCATAAATGGAGTGCAAGCACCATTCGATCGATTCTTCGCAACGAAAAGTACATCGGCACGGTAATTTTACAAAAGAAGTTCGTCAAATCTTACAAAGAGAAAGAAGTTAGAATTAAGAACACTGGCCAAAAGCCAATGTATGTCCTCGAAGATGCCATTCCAGCTATTATCGACAAAGAACTATTTGATAAGGTTCAATCGCTAATCAAAGAAAGGCGAGAGCAATTCCAAATCAAATCCAAAGCAAGCGGGGACAAGTTCGAAAAGAATAAAAACTACCCATTAACTGGTATGGTTCTTTGTGCCAAATGCCATAAGCATTACTATGTGAAAAGAAACAATCCAGGAAAGGCATGGGAGAGGTTCATGCTTTATTGTGGTTCAAATCGTAGCACCACCACTTGCCCTGGAGAGTCTTACTTTGAAGACATTGTGGAACAAGCGATGGTTAACGCATTCAATGATTTAATAAGAATGAAACCGATACTTAAAGAGAAACTGATTCAATCCTATTCCTATTCCCAAGACTATCTTATGGCCAAAGAAAGCATAGAAAAGAGTCAGGTTGAGATAAACGATTACAAAGCAAAGATGGAATCATACCAAGGCGATAGTGATTTCTCAATCGAACTTAAAAAAGAAGTTCAGCATAACATTGATGTAATCAATACCAAAGTAGCAATAGAGCGAAACAACTTATCCACCCTATTAAGCCCAGAAAACCGAGCAATCAAATTCCTAAAGGACATGGACGGAATTAAGGTCAATGTTAAGAAGATAAGCGATTTCAATTATCGAAAACTATTCAGTAAAATCATTGCAGTGAATAAAGACGAGATTCACATATTAATTGGAGAGAGAACCGATTATCCAAATTACGATATAAAGTCCACTGCTTTGTTAGAAGGTTCGATAGATTATATCGTTAGAATTACCGACCACAAGCTAAGATACAAAGTAATCATTTTCTAGACTTGGTGTGGGTACGAGTATGGTATTCAATACCCTGCACCCCACCCTACAACAAAAAAACTGGAGTTCGAATAAAGACGCATATTTAGTGTCGGTTCGAACTCTTTTTTTAATAGTAATAATGTAAGAAAACAAATGAAAAGCATAAAAAAAGCATATGATTTGCGTATCATATGCGTTCGTTTTAAATGGCAGGGGCGGCAGGAATCGAACCCGCATAGTTGGTTTTGGAGACCAAAGTATTGCCGTTATACGACGCCCCTAATTCGCCCTTACGATTATAGGGTACGGGCTAGGCGATTGACAAGTCCCATATCAACTTTTCCGTCAAAATTAATTTTGAAGTGCTTCATGATTGCTGGTATTGACTTATCTAAAAGCTTGGAAATTTCGGCTTTTATCTCCTCTTCGCTCATCATTTTCGGCAAAAACGAATTAGCAATTTTTTCTTGGTAAGCAATAGCCTCAACCATCTCGGCATTACCGACTTTGCTATATCCTTCTTTTTCTTCGCTCAGTTCTTTGACTACTTTTGCTATAACTCGGACCATCTCAACATCGCCGACTTGTTTATTATCAGTTCTCGCCTCAATAAGAAGCTGCCGATAACGGGTAATAATAATAGTTAAAATTGCTCGGGCTTGTTTATCATGAGCCTTAAGTGCTTCGATACTAGCTTTTTCAATTGTTTCAATAAGCATAATTTATCTCCCAATCTTTAAATAGTTTCTTTTCTTGCCATGTCGCGGCCTAAACGGAGGAAGGCATAATAAACAGCAATAATTTCAAGACGACCAATAAACATAACGACACTTAAAATCCATAATATAGCGGGATTCTGACTTGCATGAGTGACCCCGACACTTAATCCTGTTCCAGTCAAGGCGCTCGAAACCTCAAAAAACGCATCGGAAAAACCGATTCCAGCAGGAACAATAGTAATGGCAATCGTGCCAACAAACAGAACAAGAAGGTACATGATTAAAAATAGAACCGACTCGCTATAATGGTCATTCGTAAATTCTTTCTCTTCGCCGTAACGTGAGAAATAATGTGGTCTAATAATACGTTTTGACGAGATCCGTTCAACAAGCGAAAAATACACACCCTTTAATACGCTAGCGACACGTAACTGTTTAATACCACCGGAAGTCGAACCTAAGGCACCACCGACAAGCATCAAACAGCTAGACATAAATATAACCGAAGGCCCTAAATGAATAATCGGATGGTAAGAGTTAAATCCCGTCGTTGTCATCGCCGAAATCATGTAGAAAGCTCCTAGTCGCAATGAATCAAAGAAAGTCAACTCACCGAGTGAAGAACTATGCGTAAAATATACGGATGCGACAAATAAAGGAATAAAAATTAAAAGTAAAATCATCATGAAACGAAGCTCCATGTCGCGAAAAGCCTTTTTAAATTTACCTTGAATAATAAGTAGGTGAATTACAAAATTTGTCGCTCCTGCCAACATCAAAATAGCGGAGATAACTTCAATGGCAATTGTATTCCCGCCCACAAAAAGAACACCATTTGGACTTGTTGAGAATCCACCTGTTCCGACAGCAGTAATCGCATGGTTAAAGGCATCAAAAAAATTCATGCCAGCAACCATATAAGCCACCGACCCAATTAAAATCAAACCCGAATAAATTGAAAGAATTAAACGTGATGATTTGGCAAGATTCGGAATTAATTTGTCGTTATGTCCTTCTGAAGAATATAAACGCATGCCATAACGATCAGACAAGGCACTCACCAAAACAAGAACAAGACCAACAGCCCCAAAGAAAATCAAAAGACTGCGATATAACGTATAGACATGGAACCCGTAGATATCGGGATCAACAGTATAGTTAAAGACAGTTAAACCTGTCGAAGTAAAGCCACTTGTCGATTCAAAAATGCTTTGCGTGAAATTCATATCGCCACGCATCAAGAAAGGAACGGCGCCAATTACAATCGCTACTAACCAAATCAAAACTAACAAGACAAAATCTTGGTGTTTACCTAATCTTTCCTTTTCACGCCCCTTTAATAACGTGATTGACAAAATTAAACCCGCCGCAATACTAGAAGCTCCGACAATATAAAAATTTTGAGATACCCCCGCTTCATTGGGATAAAAAATTAAGACTGCCAATGGCAAAAGACAGATAATTCCGATTAAAATCAAGAAAATACCTAAATATCCAAAAATTAATCGATATCCTGAGGCAGCTTTTTTCATATTTATTTTGTTGTTTGAATAAACTTAACGACTTTTTCCTGTTCGACCGGTGTGGAAATAACAACTAATTTATCTTTCGGCAAAATTATTGTCGAACCATTTGGAATGATGACATGCGGTTCGCGATAAATGCAACTAATCGTCGCATTTTTTGGAAAATTAATATCCATAATCTTTTGATTAGCAATTTTATATGTTGGATTAATAATAATTTCTGTTAAGACGATTTTATCTTCCTCGATTGATAAGGTTTGAATAACGTCTTCTAAAGAAGATGCCGTCTTAATTGAATTAGCTAATAAATAAGTCGAAGAAATAATGCTATCAATCCCCAATTTTCTAAATGTATCAACGTTTTTTGGGTTAGTAACGGTGCAAATACATTTTTTGACATTGAATTCTTTTTTAGCAAGCATGCAAGCCGCATAGTTATCAGTGTCTTTTTCGCCAAGAGCGATAAAAATATCGGCATCACGAGTTCCTGAGTCTTCCAAAACAAAGCGCTTGTAAGGTTCACCAACAAAAACTGGTACTTTACTACTCCTTACAATGTAATCGGCAAAGTTTTTATCCGAATTAATAACGACCAAATCTTTATTTTGACCTTTAAACATATTGATGATAAAGTCGGCTTCATGTTTACCATTAGCAATAACGATTTTCATTATAAATCTTCTCCTTTCATCAAGTTGAATTTGTTGATTGAAAGTTCAAAAGGATAGATAGCTTTAATTTTTAAGCCGTTAAGCAAAGAACCACGCTCCGGATCATCTAAACGCACATAAATGCTCGGAACTTCAAAAATTACGCAAGCCACATGTGCGAGGAAAAGATTAACGTTATCATCACCGGTGGCAATAACAACTTCTTTGGCAGTGCGAATGTAAGCTTCTTCTAAAAGTGATAAATCGGTGGCGTCACCATTGATTTTATAACCAGCAAAAGATTCCGGCAAACGATCGAAAGCATTTTCGTTGCGATCAATAACCAAAACATTCTGCCCTTTTTCGGAAGCTAAGGCCGCAATATTTGCTCCTAATCTTCCACACCCGATAATTAATATTTTATTACGCATAAGATTTTCGACCTCGTGATTATGGCGCTTATTAACGCTAAATGTATTATATAACCATAACTAAGTAAATAGAATGAACGTTTTCCTCGTGTTTGTAAACAAATTTTATTCTATTCTTTTTCTTTTAAAGAAAATCGGTTAAACTAATAACTTGCTGGAATAAACCATAAAATGAAGAAATATTTTAAACTCATTAAAGAAGCCCTTCAAGGAATCGGTAAGATTTATATTATTCATTTTGTCGTGCTGTTTTTCTCAGTTTTTTTTCAAGTTCTCTCGAGTTTTATTAGCAAAGTACTTATCGATACATTAAAGGGTGATATTTTCTTAGCTCCTGCCGCTGGATCGCTTGAATTATTCATTGCTAATATATTTGGTGGTCCCCAATTTTTAAGCGAAAACCTTTGGGTTTTTTCAATTATTATTGTGACTATTGCCATTGCCGTGGCGTTAATGGCCTTATCGCGCTTTCTTATTCGATCCTATATCGGTCCAGGCATGGCCAAAAACATGCAACTAAAACTGTTTTACCATATCGAGCGTCTGCCTTATCCGTTTATGAAAAAGGCTCGCAGTGGCGATGTCATTCAAACATGCACACGCGATGAGGATGTTTTTCGCCGTTTCGTAACTCGCGAAGCGTATTCCATTTTTTATACTTTCCTAATTGTTACTTTTTCTTTTTCAATTCTTTTTTCTATTAACTGGCAGTTAGCCTTAATTTCAATGACCTTACTACCATTTTTGTTTTTATATTCCTTTTTTGTCATCAAAGAAGTTCGTGTTCGCTATCGTCGCACAGATGATTCTGAAGGTCTAATGACTTCAAAAATCGAGGAGAATCTTGCTTCTGTTCGCGTTGTAAAAGCATATAACAATGAAGCCTATGAAATCGAGAGTTTTGAAAAAAGTTTGACTGATTATCGCAAAAAATACATTCATTGGCGGAAATTGTCGGCCTTTTTCTTCTCATCGAGCGATATTTTTGTCTTTGGACAAATATTATTAACAACCTTATTTGGCGTTGCGCAAGCTTATCGCGGCGATATTACTGTCGGCACTCTTGTTGTGGGCTTTACGTTTGTCAATATGATGGTATGGCCCATTCGCGATGTCGCGACCATTCTTTCCAACATGGCCCGGGCTGTCGCCTCAATGGATCGTTTGATGATAATTCTTAATGAGCCCGTGGAAGATATCGTAACCGGAACGACGCCAAAAATTAAAGGTGACATCATTTTTGAAAATGTTGCTTATCAATTCGATGACGCAAGCGAACCAGTTCTTCATGATGTTAATTTAAATATTAAAAAAGGCGCGACTGTTGCTGTATTAGGTAAAACAGGCGCTGGTAAATCAACTCTTGCTCATTTATTAACCCGTCTATATGATCCGACTTCGGGACGAATTCTTATCGATGGACGCGATATTAAAGAAATTTCTCGCTCACACATTCGTCAAAATGTCGCCACCGTTTTGCAAGAACCTTTCTTGTTTTCGAAAACAATTATTAGCAACATACGAATCGCCAATCCAAATGCGAGCGAAGAAGAAGTTTATAAAGCAGCACGAATCGCAGATATCCATGATAATATTTTGACCTTTAAGCAAGGCTATGAGACTCCAGTCGGTGAAAAAGGCGTAACTTTATCGGGTGGGCAAAGACAACGTTTAGCGATAGCTCGAACAATCATTAACAAAGCACCAATTTTAATTTTTGATGACTCACTTAGTGCTGTGGACACTGAAACAGATATTAATATTCGTACAGCTTTAAGAAAAAGAGCGGAAGACACCACCACTTTAATTATTACCCATCGCATCGCCACAGCTAAGGACGCTGATTTAATTATTGTTTTAGAAAACGGAACAATTAGCGAGCAAGGCACTCATGATGAACTAGTCGCACGAAAGGGCTTGTATCAACGCGTTTATGAGATACAGACAAAGTTAGAATAGTATGGCAAACTTTGCATTTGAAGAAGAAAAACTGCCAACCAAGTTGAATCTCGGTGTTTGGAAGAAGATGTTCCGCTACACCTTGGCGAACTGGCCTCTTTTAATCGTTCTCGCTTTATCGATGTTATTAACGACTTTTTATGATTCCAGTTTCATGCCATTAATGAACGCTGCAGCCATTGAAGCCATTCCTTCTTTAGGCATGCCGGGCGGTGTTAGTAATATGATTATTAACATTAATCTGATTTTTGGAATTTCTTTCTCCGTTAACTTTGTTGGCTATGCCATTATTTTTGGAGCAGGAATTCTCATTCGTTCCATTAGCATTTTTGTAACTTTCTTTGTCACCAATTACTTTGACATGCTTATCAATACATCATTGAGACGTGATGCCTTTCGACGTATTCAAGAATTGAGCTTTTCATACTTTGATCGCACGCCCTCAGGCTGGCTCATCGCCCGTATGCAAAATGACACGGCCTCCATCAGCGATATTCTTTCTTGGGGTGTTATTCGCATCATATGGATATCGTTTGAACTCGTTTTCACTTTAGTGACGATGTTTTCTCGTGATGCAATTTTATCACTCGTGATTTTGTCGACCGCGCCTATTTTAATTATCATTACGCCTTTATTCCAACGCGTGCTTTTAAAGGCACACCGTCGAGCACGTAACGCCTACTCAAACTTTGTACGTTGGCTTGCGGAATGTATTAATGGTGTTAAAACTATTAAAACCCTCAACATTGAAGACAAAATGTATCAAGAGGCTGATGAAGTCACGACAAATATTTATCAAAAACGTCGCAAGGCTTTTAAGATTCATGCCTTTTTCATGCCGAGTATTATGCTTGTGTCCTCAATGACAACGGCTCTTGTTATTTTACTGGCAACCTCAAACCTCAACTTGCTTGATGCGGAAACGGCAACGGGAGTAGCAACCTTAGTCTTATTTATTGGCTTTGTCTCGCAAATATATAATCCGATTCAGGAGTTTTCGGAAGTTTCTAGTGAATTTATCGCCACGCAAGCTAGTGTTGAAAAAGTCTTGTCGTTAATCGAAACTAAACCCGAAATTGTCGATCGTCCTGAGGTTGTTGAAAAATACGGAACGCTTTTTGATAACAAAAAAGATAATTTTGAACCCCTTAATGGCGATATTGTTTTTGAACATGTGAGCTTTTCTTATATCAAGGGAACAGAAGTTATCCATGATATGAATTTACATATTAAACAAGGAACTTCTCTAGCCATTGTCGGCGAAACCGGTTCTGGCAAATCGACAACCGCCAATCTTTTATGCCGTTTCTACGAGCCAACAGAAGGACGCATTCTAATTGATAATGTTGACTATAAAGATCGATCTGTCGGCTGGCTAA
>JAEZST010000022.1 GCA_023443865.1 Spirochaetota bacterium
GGTACCCTCTATCGAGGATACCTTATTTTACTGGGCCCACCTGGACTTGAACCAGGGACCAACGGATTATGAGTCCGCGGCTCTAACCAACTGAGCTATAGGCCCGGCGCAATTCAGGCTCTATGACGTGAGTGGTACTCGAAGCAAGCTACAGGCGTCATAAGGCCGGAAATGCTTGGACACTATATACGCTTTTGAGGGTTTGGGTCAAGCGGAGCGAGGGTGGCGGGGCCTGCGCGCGGGGAGGGTACGCGATTTCCCGCCGCGCTTCGCCCCGCGTGGCCCGGCCTTCGAACGGCTGTGAGGGGCCGGCTTTCGCGTCGCGTGGCCCTTTGTGCCTCGGTCTTTAGAGTCCGCCCGTGGCGCCCGCGATTACCGCGGCGACGTTGGCCTTCGCGGAGTTGACGGCGTCGAGCATGCACTCGAGGGCGAGCCGGTTGGGGACGGCGCCCCGGCGCTCGAAGGCCCATACGCGTTCGCCGAAGCCGTCGATGGAGGTTTCGAGGTACGCGCGGTGGGCTTCGCCGAAGCCGGTGTGGCATAGGGAGCGGACTTTGAGGGAGAGTCCGGTTTCGAGGCGCACTATTTCCAGGAGGGCCGCGACCAGGATTGAGGCTTCGGCGCGGACGGTGCGGGGGCGGTCGTTTCCGGCGATGCGCGCCTCGATGCGCCAGTACGGTTCCCCGTTGGCGAAGGTGGTTTCTTCCCGGTAGCTTTTTACGCTTCGGGGCGCGTAGGGGCCTGAGAGCGCGGGTTTGAGCGATTGGAGGACGGAGGTCGCCGTAGGGGGGCGCTGGTCCGCCTTGATTCGCTCGAGGAGGGCGGAGAGGGCCTCCGGTCCGGGATCGTACCCCGCGTGCTCCCGCACGTATGCCGCGATTCCCGCCCTTCCCGAATGGCGGGAAAGGACGATTCGGTCCGGGGCGGTGCCGTATTCGGCGGGATCGGCGAGGCGGTAGGCCTTTTTCGATTTTACGATGCCCTGTTGGTGCATGCCCGAGGCGTGGGCGTTGACGTTCCAGCCGGTGAGGGGCTTGAGGGGCGAGAGGGAGCTGCCGACGGCGAGGGAGACGATTCGGGCGATTTCGCCGGTGTAGGCGCCCTTTATGTCGGTTTCGAGCCCCAGCTCGCCGCGTTCGCGCACGACGCAGGCGAATTCTTCGAGGGCCGCGTTGCCCGAGCGCTCGCCGACCCCGAGCGCGGTGAGCTCCACTTGGCCGCACCCCGCGACCGCCGCGGCCAGCGCGTTCGCGAGGGCGAGGCCGCGATCGTTGTGGCAGTGGACGCTCAAGACCGCCTCTTCCCGGTCAAAGGCCGGCACTTGGGAACGGATGCGTTCCGCGAGCGCCTTCATTTCGTCGGGGAGGGCGCGCCCGACGGTGTCCGCGATATTGACGATGCGCGCCCCCGATTCCACGGCGGCGGCGCACCATTCGGCGAGAAAGACGGGGTCGGCCCGGGTGGCGTCTTCGGCGCCGATTTCCACCAGGGGCGCGAGGCCGCAGGCGAAGGAAACCGAGTCGCGGGTAAGGCGGATGGTGTCGCTTCGGCTCAGCCCGAGTTTTATGTCGAGGTGAATGTCGCTGACCGGGCAGGAAAGGTGGAGAAGGCCCGCCGAGGACGCGACGGCGTCGGGCCAGGGGCCGGTAACGGGCGTTACGAGAGGGCCCGCGGGAATATACTTGGCGGATTCCCGGATTTCCTCCGGTTTCAGCCGGGTCATGACCGCGAGCTGTACCCGGCCCCCCAGGTCGTCGGCGATGAGCGCGCAGGCATGGGCGTCGATGGGGGAGGAGCCGGGAAAGCCGGTCTCTATGCAGTCCACCCCGTACCGGGCGAGGGCCCGGGCTATGCCGAGCTTTTCGGTGGGCGACAGGGCAAAGCCCGCCGCTTGGTCGCCGTCACGGAGCGTCGTATCGAGGATTCGGATTCGTCGGGCGGTCATTTTACTTCCGCCGGCGTACCTTCGTGCAATTCCGTTTCTACGGCCGATGCGACCGCGTCGATCGCCGCGAGAAACCTCGTTACGTCCTCTTTCGTCGGCTCCTGGATCGAGAAATCGTCCATGGAGCAGATTCTCTGAAGCCCGTCCATGTATAGAAGGGTTTCTTTCGTATTCGCGCCCAGGGGAAGCATTCCGTCCGATTCTTCCAAAAGATCGGTCATGGTATGGTTCCGCGGCAACATGCCCCGCTTCATGAAGAGGGCCATGATATATTTCTCGATACCCATCGCGACAAGGTTTTGAATAATCCCTGGCGTGAATACTTCCGGTCGGCGAACGCTCCCTTGCGCTGTCCGATGATAGCTCCTGCCTTCGTTGTAGAAGGCTTCCCAGTCTACCATTTCGTTCACCATAGGTAAAAAATACGTGGTCCCGCGGGTATTGTCAATATTTATGCAAAATATATCCCGGAAAATGCATAAAATTGCAGGTTGGATCGGGTTCTTCGCGAGTTCAGGGCGTTTGGGACGGTTATACCCGAAAAATCGCGCCCGTTTCCCCGGTGCCGTACCCGCCCAAACCCTCAAGTTCGCGGCGGAATTCCGCGGAGCAGACCCGGTTTACGAGTTCAGCAAAGTGGTCGATCCTTTCGTTGGCGGTCGGAAAGACGAGGTCGTAGCATTCTTCCTGAAGGGGGACGAAGTCGACACCCGCGACCTGGCGGGAAGCCATTTCGCTTCCCACGGCGCAGTCGCCGCCCCCGCGCGCCACGGTTGTCGCCGCCACCAAATGGTTGGCGCAAATCCGCCCGTAACCGTGTATCGCTGAGCCCGAAAGGCCCAATGCGCGGAGCTTGCCGTCCACCAAAACCCTGATTCCGCTCCCCGCCTCGCGGTTCACGAACTGAACGTCAATACGCGCGAGATCTTCCCATTGCCGTATGCCTTTCGGGTTTCCCTTGCGTACGTAAAACCCGACCTGCCTGGTAACGAGGCGCACTACCGTGAGGGGAACGCCGGGGAGCAAATGGGGGAGGAAGGGGAGTGTGTAGGTATCGGTGGCCGCGTCCCAGAGGTGGGAGCTTGCCAGGTGCACGTTGCCGAGGTAGAGCTCGTGAAGGCCGTTGTAGCTTCCGAGAAAGGATCGATACGTCGATAAACCGGGTATTTTGGATTCGAGGTGACTCGCGAGGATATCGAGAAGGATGTCTTGGCCGCAAAGGATAAAGGATCGGGCGTTTTGGGGGAGGGGCGCCCCGACCGATAGGGCTTCGGTCGCTGTGTGCGGTTCCGAGATGCCCCGTTCGCCCTGGTCGGTCCGGTTTCTGCCCCTATTGATATAGGTTTCGACGTCGCGGGAGTCGAACCTCAGCTTTTTGCCTACCCGGTAGGCATGCAGTTCTCCCCGTTTCACGAGCTCATACACGGTATTTTTCGCGATTCTGAGTATCTGGGCTACTTCCTGGGGCGTGAGGGCGTCTGATTTCATCTCGTTTTGTTCTGCCATGTTTATTAGTATAGCATACATTGTAACGTATTGACATATTATGAAACGTTATGTACTGTTTTGTACAAGAACTGACAAGGCCGCCGGTTGCCCAGAGATGGGGTACCGGCGGCCTTTTTGTTTTTATTAATCCAGAAGCGGAGGAAGATTATGAAGAAAGTATCTGTTCTTGCCGGTTTTTGCCTTTTGGCAGCGTTCGGTTACGCGAGGGGAACGACCGAATCGAAGACGGCACCCAAGGACGAGATTATCGTTTCCGCGGCCGCAAGCCTTACCGACGCCATGAATGAGCTGATTGTCCTCTACTCGGACTCTCAGGATCGGGTAACGGTCAAGGCGACCTACGGTTCCTCGGGAGCCCTTCAGGCCCAGATCGAGCAGGGCGCGCCGGCGGACCTTTTCGTTTCCGCCTCCCCGAAGCAGATGAACGCCCTGGAATCTAAGGGACTGCTGCTTGCGGGCACGCGGAAGGACCTTCTCAAGAACGCCGTGGTGCTCGTGGTCGCCCCGCAGTCGGAAATAACGCTCTCTTCCTTTGAGGACGCCGCGCTTCCGTCCGTTACGCGAATCGCCCTGGGCGATTTCAAGAGCGTTCCCGCGGGCCAGTACGCGGAGCAGGTATTTAGGAAACTGGGCATTTTGGATGACGTGTCGCGCAAGGGGGTTTTCGCGAAGGACGTTCGTCAGGTGCTGGCCTGGGTCGAGTCAGGCGAGGCGGATTGCGGCGTCGTGTACGCCACGGACGCGGCGGTCTCCAAAACGGTCGCGG
Source organism: Spirochaetota bacterium (assembly GCA_023443865.1). GTDB lineage: Bacteria > Spirochaetota > Spirochaetia > Treponematales > Treponemataceae > Teretinema. The sequence goes on from JAEZST010000022.1 coordinate 4,221, forward strand.
TCGCGGCGGTCGCGAGCGAGGGCTCCCATTCCCCGGTAGTGTATCCCGCGGCGGTGGTGGCTTCGAGCGCGAACCCCGAGGCCGCGAAGGCCTTCCTCGCGTGGCTTTCCGGAGCCGAGGCGCGGAAGGTCTTCGACGCCTACGGATTTTCGGAGCCCTAATCATGGACTGGACCCCGTTCGCGATATCGCTCAAGACTTCCCTGTGCGCGACGGCCATCGCCTTTTTCCTCGGTTTGGCGGCCGCGCGTTGGGTCGTTTCGCTGGAAGGCCGCCTTCGCGCCGTTGCGGACGGGGTGTTCACCCTGCCCATGGTCCTGCCGCCGACGGTTCTCGGTTTTTTCCTGCTTTTGCTCTTCGGCAGGTACGGGTTTTTGGGTAAGTTCCTCTCGACTTTCGGCATTCGCGTTATTTTTTCCTGGGGCGCCACGGTGATCGCCGCGACCGTGGTCGCCTTTCCCCTGGTGTATCGCACGACCCGCGCCTCCTTCGAGCAGCTTGATCCCTCCATTACCCACGCGGCGCGAACGCTCGGCCTGTCGGAGTGGACTATCTTCTGGCGGGTTACCCTGCCTGCCGCGTGGCCCGGCGCCGCGGGAGGCACGGTGCTCGCCTTCGCCCGGGCCCTCGGCGAATTCGGCGCGACGTTGATGATCGCGGGAAACATTCCCGGGAGGACTCAAACCGTACCCGTGGCGATTTTCTTCGCGGCGGAGGGGGGGAGGATGGACGAAGCCCTCGCGTGGGTGCTCATTATCGTGGCGGTTTCCACGACCGTAACCGTGGCGGTTAATCTTCTGCCCGGGGGAACCCGCTCGGGCGTTCCGAAATGAGGAGTTTCCATGGCGATAAAAGCGGAAATCATAAAGCGGTATCCCGGCTTTAGCCTGGAGGTTGCCATCGACGACCGGGGTAAGCGCACGGGCATTCTCGGCGCTTCCGGCTGCGGTAAAAGCATGACGTTGCGGGCGATCGCCGGGGTCGAAACCCCCGACGAGGGCCGTATCGAGATAGACGGACGGGTCGTGTTCGATTCCGCCTCGGGGGTAAACGTGCCGCCCCGGTTTCGGGGCGTGGGCTATCTCTTTCAGCACTACGCGCTTTTTCCCACCATGACCGTGGCCGACAATATACGGATTGTCCTTCGGGAGACCGATAAAAAAAGGCGCGCGGCCCGCCGCGGTACCGGGGCCCGTTCCGGGCTTTGCTCCTCCCTGGATTCCCGGGTCGACTCCCTCGTGGAGCGGTTCCGCCTCCGGGGCCTTGAGCGCAGGAAGCCGAGCCAGCTTTCCGGCGGACAGCAGCAACGGGTAGCCCTTGCTCGCATCTTCGCCATGGAGCCCGCCGCGGTGCTTTTGGACGAGCCCTTTTCCGCCCTCGACAGCCATTTGCGCGCCGCCTTGGAGTCTGAACTCATCGAGACCCTCGACGGGAGGGAGGGATCGGTTCTTTTCGTTTCCCACGATCGGGACGAGATTTTCCGGGTGTGCGAGCGCATGATCGTCATGGACGCGGGCCGGGTCGTGGCCGAGGGACGGGCGCGTGAGGTTTTCGACGACCCGGGTTCCGCCGCGGCGGCGAGCCTGACGGGATGCAAAAACGTGGAACGGGCGTTTTCCTCCGGGCAGACGAGGGTATCCGTTCCCGGGTGGGGCCTGGAGCTGGAAACGGGGCGCCCCGTGCCGCCCGACCTGACCCATATCGGCATTCGCGCCCATCATATCCGGTCCGCGCGTGAGGGAACCGACATCAACCTTTTTGAGGGTTTGGCCCGTGCGGCCTGCCACGATCCATTCTCGAAAAGCGAATACGTTCACGTACTGGACGCGGGCGATATAGCCCGGCCCTCCCCCCTCCTGAGAATATCCGACGATATCGACGAGGCAGACGGCGCCGTCCGGTGGCGGGTGTTTTCCGTAAGTCCCGAAGACATATTGTTTCTGCGGTAAGGCATAATAAAAGACCCCGATGCGTGACGAGCGCTTCGGGGTCAGGTGCCTACCACAGGCGATAAGGACGGAAGTATAAGGCGCGAAACGCGACTTATGTTTAAAGTATACCTTGGGTAACAATTAAAGTCAACAAAAACCGGAACCGGGAGAGTGTCCGGTTCCGGCGGGGAGAGAAGCGTTTTTTTTACATACGCGAGAAGCGTGAAACGGTACCGGCGTTCGGTACGAAAAATCAGGCGATAATGTAGTCGGCGGCGGGAGACCCGTTCTCGATGGAGTCGATGATCGCGTCGATCGCGTCCTCGCCGTCCACGCGGCCGTACCACCAGCCTTCGGGATAGACCACCATGGCGGGTCCGCGGTCGCAGACTTTCAGGCAGCCCGTACTCGAGACCGCGACGTCGGCCATGCCCCGGTCCGAAAGCTCGGACTCGAGGTATTGCATGAGGCCCAACGAGCCCGCCTTGTTGCAGACGCCCTGCGGGGTTCCGTTCATTCGGAACGAGCCGCATACGAAAATGTGGTGCGCCGGTTTGGTCATGTCAGTTCTCCTCTGGTTCGTGTAATATATGGAAGCCGGGGCGCACGCGCGCGCCCCGCAATTCCCGTGAATTCCGCGTTGGCCGGCCTAGGCGCAGCCTTGGCCCGTTCCCCCGCAGGAGCTTCCCGCGCCGCAGGCGCCCGCGCGGCGCATCAGCACCTTGGGTATCTCCCTTCCGGCGAGCAGCTCGCCTACCGTGTCGGAGATAAGGCCCTCCACGGCTATCACGCGAACGCCCCGCGCCTTGAGAATCCGTTCCGGAGAGGGGCCCGCGCCCGATACCAGCACGGCGAAGCAGTCCGATAGGGATTCGGCGAGGGCTTCCCATCGGCCATCTCCGCCGCCGGGTATGGGCGTGGATCTCTGCTCGATCAGGACCGGCTTTCCCGTGACGCCCTCGCCTTCGGCCTCGTAGATCCACAGGGTAGGCGCCTCGCCGAGATGCCGGTTCACGAAAAGGCCTTCCATGGTCGCGACCGCGACCCTGGGCCTTTCTTCGGTGGGCTTTACCCGCCCGGCTTCCGCGAGCAACGCCGCGATTTCTTCGTTATTCTGCTGGCCCAAAAGCCCGGCCGCGTCGGCCCGGCAGCGCGCGCAGTGCGACATCTGCTTGAGGCTCTTGCCCGCCTCGAATCTCATGGCCTGCATGGCCCCCGCTTCCGGGGCGGGAACGCCTTCGAAGGCGGTTCCCTCAACGTGCATCAGCGGAATGCAGTTCTGCACGTCGGCGCCGAGCGCGCCCGCCACTCGGGCGATTTCGGGAACGTGATCGTCGTTGATCCCCGGTATCACCACGGTGTTGATCTTCACGGTGACGCCCTTTTCCTTCAGCAGCCTGATCGCGAGGAGCTGGCGCTCGAGGAGGACCTTCGCGCCTTCCACGCCGCGGTACGGCTTTTTTCCCACCCTGATCCAGGCGTAGATTTTCGCCCCGATCTCGGGATCCACGGCGTTGAGGGTTATGGTTACGTGCGACACGTTGAGGGCCGCCACGCGATCCACGTATTCGGGGAGGCCGAGGCCGTTTGTCGCCAGGCAAAGGAGTTTGTCGGGATATTTCGCGCCCACCCTCTCCATGGTCTCGAGGGTTTCTTCGGGGTTGGCGAAGGGATCACCGGGGCCGGCGATACCGACCACGGCCACGTTGGGTATGCGTTCCAGGACCGATTCCAGATAGTCGACCGCGGCGCCGGGATCGAGGACCGAGCTCGTGACCCCGGGCCGGGACTCGTTCACGCAGTCGTATTTCCGGTCGCAAAAATTGCACTGCACGTTGCACTTGGGGGCCACCGGCAGGTGTACCCGGGCGGTGGCGTGCCTGGCTTCCGCGTTGAAGCAGGGGTGATTCGCAAAGTCCATCTGTAGCCTCCTTGAAACTATGCCTTAGATGTAGGTGTAGCCGATTCCCGCGGCCTCTTGTCTCGATTCCATAAGCGCGTTGCAGACCAGGTCAAAGAGGTTCAGCGTTCCCCGATAGCCCAGGTGCAGGATGCGCTGGGCGCCGATCCGGTCGTGAACGGGGAACCCGCAGCGAACTAACGGAATCCCGAGCCTTCTCGCGAGGAACAGGCCCTTGCTGTTCCCCATCGCGAAATCCGCGCCCAGGCCTTTGGCCTGCTCGGCCATGGTGGCGAAGTCGGCCTCCGGGCCGCCGGTGAGCACGACCTTCACGCCGATCTCCGCGAGAAACGAGCCGACCGCCGCGACGAAGTCGTTCTCGCCGTACAGGATCGCCTTTTTTCCGGCGGCGTATTTGTGACCGTCGATGTAGGCGTCCACGAGACGGCCACGCGCCTTGATCCACCGCTCGCCTACGGGCTTTCCGGTCGCTTCCGCCAAGACTTCGAAAAAGCGGTCCGTGTTCTCGATGCCGACGGGAAGCGGAATCCTCGCGAGCGGCACGCCGCGACGTGCCTCGAGCCAGGCGCCCGCGTCCCGTTCCGCCGCAACGTCGGTTCCCAGGGCAATTGTGCGGACCGCCGTCCCCATGGCCCTGATGGAGTCGAGCGGTGTTCCCCCTTCCGGCAGCTTCCGGTATTCGTCCCACGAAACGCCGTCGAGGGTTTCCGAATAATCGGGAAGGAGGGTGAAAGTCGATTCAAATGATCCAAGGATCGCGTGGAGCTCCCGAAGGTCCTCCGTGGAAACGAATCCCGAAAGCACGTTTATGCGGCCCCCCGTGACCGGTCTTTCCGTCGGGGTTCCGGCTCTCGCGTCGGGCGAACCGTATCCCGCGGGAACCAGCGCCTCGACCACGGCCCTTACCGCCGCGTGGAAGCCTTCCATATGGGTGCCCGCGTAGCTCGGGGTCGACGCGTAGAAGATTACTGGCTCGCCCTCGGTCGGATTCCCTTCCGCGGACGCGTCTCCCGATTCCGAGGCGTCTTTCGCCCGGTCGGCCTTATAGCGCGCGAGGTACATCGGAACGTTCTCGCCGATCGTTTCGGAAAGGCAGGTCGACGCCACGCCGATCGCCTTGGGCCCGTACTGGCGGGTCACGTTGCCGAGGGCCATGCCGAGGTTGAGCTCCCCGCCGAAAATTGCCGCGGACTCGGTAAAGTTTGAGCTCGCGATATCGATGGGCTCGCGGAAATGGCTGATCCCGTAACGCCTGATGTAGGTGGAACAGCCCTGGGAGCCGTGCAGGAGGGGGACCGTTCCCTCGACGCCGAGGTAGGCGAAACTGGCCCCGAGGGGGGCGCAGAGCTTGCAGGCGTTCCGGGTTGAAACGAAGCTCGTTTTTTCGCTCATTTCGCTCATTTCGCTCATTTCGCTCCTCCTTCGCCTTCCGGCGTCATTTCGGCGCCTCGTCCCTCGGCCGTTTTCGCTATACCCGCCGCCCATTTTTGCCGCGCCGGGGAGAACTTCCACACCGGGCTCATGGCCGAGGCGTGCACTTCGCGCGCGAAGTTCGCCATGCCCTCGAATCCGGCGAGGGCTTCCTTCCGCTCGTGGTTGTGGTCGCAAAAGGCGATTCCCATTTTGTACGCGATGGGCCGCTCCTTCACGCCGCCGATCAAAAGGTCCGCCCCCTTCTCGAGGATGAACTTGGAAAGCTCCAGCGGGTTCGTGTCGTCGCAGATGATCGTACCCTCGCCGGTTATTTCCTTCAGGTACTCGTAGTCTTCCTTGGTGCCGGTTTGCGAGCCCACCACCACGGTTTCCATGCCGAGGTGGCGGAGCGCCTTCACGAGGGAGAAGGACTTGAACGAACCTCCCACGTAAATCGCGGCCTTCTTTCCCGCGAGGTCCTTTCGGTACGAGGCGAGTTCGGGAAGCAGTTCCGAGACCTCGGCGCGGACGAGCTCGGCGGTCGCCTTCTTCGCTTCCTCCGCCCCGCTCACGCCCTTTTCGGCGAAAAATTCCGCCACGTCGTACAGTGCCTTGGACATATCCTCTATGCCGAAATAGGAAACCCGAATGTAGGGAATCCCGTATTGAGCTTCCATTAATTTCGCGAGATAGGTCATGGAACCGGAGCACTGCACCACGTTAAGAGCGGCGCGGTGGGCCCTGCCTATCTCGTCCACCCGGCCGTCGCCGGTTATGCAGGAAACCACCTCTACGCCCATGCGCCGGTAGTAATCCTTGATGATCCAGGTTTCCCCCGCGAGGTTGAACTCGCCGAGGATGTTTATCGAAAGCGGCCCTACGGGGGTCGAGTCGTCCCGGCCGACAAGCCGAAATACGGCCTCGCAGGCCGCCTTGTAGCCGTCTTTCTTGGTTCCCTTGAAGCCCTCGGAATGCACCGAGATGACCGGGATTCCCGATTCGCGTGTCGCCTTGGAGCACACCGCGTCTACGTCGTCGCCGATGAGGCCGACGATGCAGGTGGAATACACGAAAGCCGCCTTGGGCCTGTATTCCTCGATAAGTTCGGCGAGCGCGGCCGCGAGTTTTTTCTCGCCGCCGTAGATCACTTCCTTTTCGTGAAGGTCGGTGGAAAAGCTCATCCGGTGGAGCTCAGGTCCGCTCGACATGGAGCCGCGAATGTCCCAGGTGTAGGCGGCGCAGCCGATGGGGCCGTGGATGACGTGAAGCGCGTCGGCGATGGGATAGAGCACCACGCGGCTTCCGCAAAAAACGCAAGCCCGCTGGCTCACCGAGCCGGCGGCGCTCGCTTTGCCGCACTCGATGCCGAAGGAGTCCTTACCCTTCTCGAATACCTGGCTTTTCCTTTCTTTCAGTATGTCGATCATAGCCTGTCCTCCGGGCCGAAGTTTATCGGCAGGGCATCGTGCGGTTCCCTGGAGGTATGGCGGGCCGCCCGGGTTTCTCCCGGGCATCGCCCACAGCCCCTCCCGGGCCAATCTTTCCTTTACATTACGAGCTCGAACTTCTCTTCCGGCGCGTCCCGGTCCTGGCGGTCCATGAACGCGTCAAGGACCTTCTCGAGGAGCCTCAGGGCGCCCCGGTACCCGACGATCGGGAAGTAGGAGTGCCCCACGCGGTCGTAGATCGGGAAGCCGATCCGGATCAGGGGGATGTCCATGTCCCGAGCGATGTACTTGCAGTACGTGTTGCCGAGGATCAGGTCGGGCGCGTTGTCCTTCACCAGCTGGTGGAAGTAGAACATGTCGGCCTGGGGCCCGGTCTTCACGACCACGGATTCACCGGCGATCTCCTTTATCCTGCGCTCGAACTTCGGTCCCGGATGGGTGCCGCTCACGACGTGGAGCACTTCCATGCCGGCGTCCTTGCAGAATTGGACCATGCCCACGAGAATGTCCGGGTCGCCCACGAGGGATACCTTCTTTCCGTAGGTGTACTGGTTCATGTCGCACAGGACGTCCACCGCCTGTCCCCGCTCCTTCAGGATCGATTCGGGAACCGGCACGCCCGTTCGCTTCCTCAAAAGGTCCACGAACTTATCCGTAGCGGCGATGCCCACGGGCAGGTCGATAATCTCGCAGGGCACCTTGCACTTCGTGTCCAGGAGCTTCGCGGCTGCCATTGCCCCCACGCGGCCCAGGGCCACCGTCAGCCTGGAGTCGCCGGCCGACTCGATCTCCTCGACCGTCGCGCCGCCCTTCGGGTACATGCGGAACTTTCCGTCCATGGGCCCGTTCACCACGTCGGAGGTGTCGGGGAACATTACGTAGCCGATCCCCATCTCGTCGGCGATGTGCTTGATCTCGGCCATATCGCTCGGCTCGATGAAGGACGGGATCAGGTTGATCTGGTCCTTGGCCTTGCCGGTGGACTTCGAGAAGTACTGCACCAGGGCGGCGGTCATGTTCGAGTAGCCGGTCACGTGGGATCCCTTGAAGCTCGGGGTGCTCGCGTGGATCACGATCTTCCCGGGCGGGATCTTTCCCTCGCTCTTCGCCTTGTTGATGATCTGCGGCAGGTCGTCGCCGATCGTCTCGGAAAGGCAGGTGGTGTGCACGGCCACGATATCCGGGTCGTACAGGCTGAAGATGTTCGTGAAGGCTTCCATTATGTTTGCCTGGCCGCCGAACACGGACGCTCCCTCGGTGAAGGAACTGGTGGTCGCCATGACCGGGTCCTTGTAGTGCCTGGTCAGGGCGCTTCGGTGATAGGCGCAGCAGCCCTGCGAGCCGTGGCTGTGGGGCATGCATTTATGCACCCCGAGGGCCGCGTACATCGCGCCGACGGGCTGGCAGGTCTTGGCCGGGTTGATCGTGAGCGCCTTGCGCTCGGCGACTCCCTCCGGCGTGTGTCGCAACAGCATGTCGTACTCCTTGTCAGCCCACGTGGGCGAAACTGGCGTTCAGCTCGGGTTCGTCGGCCCAAGGGGCCTTTGCCAGGCGGAACGAGGAAGAGTTTACGAGCCGGTCTATTTCCCTGTAGAAATTGACCGCTCCCACGAAGCCCGCGAAGGGGCCCATATAGTCGTAACTGTGAAGCTGCTTCATCGGTATTCCCGACTTCTGCACCACGTACTTCTCCTTGATGCCCGCGCCGATGATGTCGGGCTTGTACGTTTCGATCAGCTTCTCCATCTCGTAGTGGTTCAGGTCGTCGATGACGAGGGTCTTCCCCTTCATCTCCGGCATCATTCCCTTGTAGTCGCTGAACTCGTAGCCCGCCGCCTCGCGCTTGGCCTTCTCTTCCTCGGAGATGCGGGGCTTGTACCTCGTCTCGTCGGCCGTGACGGTAAGCTCCTCGATGTTGCGGGAATCCGCGTCCACCACGATGCTCGGGATCACCTTGCGTCCCTCGTAGTCGTCGCGGTGGGCGAACTCGTAACCGGCCGCGATGGTCTCGATGCCGATCTCGGCGAAGAGTTCCTGGTAGTGGTGGGCCCGGGAGCCGCCTACGAAAAGCATGGCTTTCTTGCCGTCGCACCGCGCCTTGATCTCGGATCGCACCTTCTCTACCGCGAGAAGCTCTTCCTCCACCACCTTCTTGGTCCGCTCGATCAGTTCCTTGTCCCCGAAGAACTCGGCGATCTTTATGAGGGACTTGGCGGAGGCCTCGGCGCCGACGAAGTTAACCTTGAACCACGGAATGCCGAACTTCTTTTCCATCATTTCCGCGAGGTAATTGATGGAACGGTGGCACATGACCACGTTCAGGTCGGCCGTGTGGGCGCTGATGAACTCGTCGTAGGTCGAGTTCCCCGAGAACGTGGAGTGCAGCGTCATGCCGCACTTCTCCACGATGCGCTCTATCTCGAACGCGTCGCCGCCGATGTTGTATTCCCCCAGGATGTTGAACCGGAACTTCCCCTCTTTCGGGGCGTCCTTGAGTCCCACCACGTCGGTGAAAACCTTGTTGTTCGCCACGTGGTGGCCGGCGCTCTGGCTCACGCCCTTATAGCCCTCGCAGGAAAACCCGAAGATGTTGACGTCGGGGTACTTCGCCTCCATTTCCCTCGCCACGGCGTGCACGTCGTCGCCGATGAGGCCGACGGGGCAGGTGGCGAAAATGCCGATCGCCTTGGGGTGGAACAGGGCCACCGCCTCGTCGATCGCCGCCTTGAGCTTTTTCTCCCCGCCGAAGATTATCTCGTCTTCCTGAAGGTCGGTGTTCATGGCGTAGGGCATGTAGTTCTCCGACTCGGGGGTTTCCGGCCTGGTCTGGTTGCGCCGGGTAAGCCAGCTGTAGAAACCGCAGCCGATCGGGCCGTGGGTTATCTGCAGAATGTCCCGGGTAGGCCCCAGTACTACGCCCTTACAGCCCGCGTAGGAGCATCCGCGCATCGTGAGTATTCCGGGGGCGGTCCGGGAGTTCGCGAGAATCTCCGGCACCGCGTCGCCCGCGCCCACCTCGTTCACGATGATCTGCTTCTTTCTCTTCTTGGCGAGCTTCGGCGAGTACTTTTCCACGACCTCGTCGCGGAAGGCCTCGCCCGTCATTTCCAATACCGTATCGGCCATATAGCCCCCCTATTCGTCCAGCGTCTCGTCGCCGGTTTCGCCGGTGCGAACCCGTACCGAGTTCATCACGGGCATCACGAAGATCTTCCCGTCGCCGGACTTTCCGGTCTGGTTGATCTTGATGATCGTGTCGACGGTCTTCTTGACCAGCTTGTCCGGAACCACTACCGAGACCATTCGCTTCGGGATGAGACGCCCGGCCTGGCCGAGCTCGTCCATCTTTTCCTCGTACTGCTTCTCGGCGCCGTTCAGGCTTATGAGCTCCACCAGGCCCTTCCCCCTGCCTAAGCATTCCTTGGCGTGAAGCGAGGTGATCCCCGCCGCGGCCAGGCCGCGCTTGGTCTGGTTCATCATGTTCATTCGAACGATGGCCATAACTTCCTTCATACAATTCCTCCGTGCGTCACGCAGTGACGCGAGACGAAGGGCCGCAATCGGCCGTTCGTCATTCCTCCGCGGCGGTTTCCTTCACGCCCGAGCTGACGGTGTACATTTCCTCGACGGGGGAAATGAATATCTTGCCGTCGCCGAAGGCCCCCTTCGATCCGGTGCGGGCTTCCTCGATAATGGTCTTGATCACGAAGTCCTTGTCCTTGGACTTGATCACCATCATCAGGAGCTCTTTCGGCACCTCGTCGTAGGTTACGTCGCCGATCTTGATGCCGCGCTGCTTGCCGCGGCCCGCCACGTTCATCCGCGTCACGGCGGGGAACCCCTCGGCCATGAGGCGGGCCATTACCGCGTCGACCTTCTCGGGCCGTACGATCGCTCTGATCATCAACATAGTAAGCGTCCCCCTTTCCTTAGTCGGCGATGCCGAATTCCATGAGCAGTTTTTCGAGTTCCTCGATGGCCAACGGCTTCGGGATCACGAACTTCTCGTTGTTCTCGATCGCGCGGGCCAGCTTGCGGTACTCTTCCGCCTGGTTCACCGACGCGTCGTAATCGATGACTGTCTTCTTGTTGATCTCGGCGCGCTGGACCATGTTGTCGCGGGGCACGAAGTGGATCATCTGGGTCCCGAGCTTCTCGGCGAGGGCCATGATCAGCTCGTCTTCCCGATCCGTCTTGCGGCTGTTGCAGATGAGCCCGCCGAGGCGAACGGTTCCTGCCTCCGCGAACTTCATGATGCCCTTACAGATATTGTTCGCGGCGTACATGGCCATCATCTCGCCCGAGCAGACGATATAGATTTCCTCGGCCTTTCCGTCGCGGATCGGCATGGCGAACCCGCCGCATACGACGTCGCCCAAGACGTCGTAGAAGGTGTAGTCCAGCTTGTACTGCTCGTCGAAGGCGCCCAGCTGTTCCAGCAGGTTTATCGAGGTAATGATACCGCGGCCCGCGCAGCCGACTCCCGGCTCCGGTCCCCCCGACTCGACGCATCGGGTATTCTTGAAACCGGGCTTTACCACGTCCTCAAGGTCAAGGTCTTCGCCTTCCTCGCGCAGGGTGTCGAGTACCGTCTTCTGGGAGAGGCCGTTGAGAAGAAGCCGCGTCGAATCCGCCTTCGGATCGCAGCCAACCACCATGACGTTCTTTCCCATTTCGGCGAGGGCTGCCACCGTGTTCTGGGTAGTCGTTGACTTCCCGATGCCGCCTTTGCCGTAGATCGCGATCTTTCGCATCGTCTTCTCCTGGTTAAAAGAGTTTTGTAAGGGTTCTCAAAATCCCTACGCTCTTGTTAAAGCAGGAACCGTGCCAACCCTCAAAAAAAAAAGCGCGAAATTAATTCGATGTCATCAGCGCGTCCTATCGCCTTGGGTGTCGATCCGATCTTAAAATTCCGCCAAGGCCCGCCGAATATGGCATGCAGGGTTTGCGGCGTTTTCAGGAGTAACTAAAAATCTGTTTTGAAGAATTATTACGCGCCCTCGCGTCGACTAGGACCGCGGTATGGCGGTATGAGGGGTTACTACATTCCGGTGGGAGACGTGACGTGCGATCCTACATTAATGTAGGAGAATTCAGATGAGGCAGTAATGGCAAAGGGGGAGGGCCGGAAACTCCGTTTCCTCGATCGTCGCGCGGAGCCCCCGCGGAGAACGATTTTGCAGGGGCGAGAGTGAAAGATCCTATCTGTTTCTGATGCAGAAACGGAAACCTGAATACGTTGTTGACGCAGAAACGGTATAGGGGTATCTTTTACCTATGAAAATTGAAGACATTCAGGAAATCGAATTGGCTATGAATCGTCGTATCTCCTCAATGCCGACGAAAATCCGACCCTTTACCCGGGAAATCGGTACCCTCCCCCGTGCCTTAATGCTGACAGGTCCACGGGGCGTCGGAAAAACGACATTCTTGCTGCACCATGCAAAGGGAAGGAAAATACTCTACTTCTCCGCCGACAATCCGATTTTTTCGGGAGAACCGCTTTATAACACGATTAAGGCGATCTGTATGGCGGGTTATGAGGGCGTCATTATCGATGAGGTCCATCATGCCCGGGATTGGAGCTTACATCTCAAAGCCATCTATGACGATTTTCCCGCGCATTTCTTCTGGGTCAGCGATTCATCATCCCTCATTCTGAGGTCGGGCATCGGTGATACTTCCCGTCGCTATGTCCCAATCCGTATGCCGCTTCTGTCATTTCGCGAATTCCTTTATCTCGAAACCGGTGCGGAATATCATCCCTACGAGCCGTTCGGGACACTGATGGAATTACCTCTCCAGCCTTCACCGGCAGTTCTTGATGCGTTTCGAAAATATCGCGTAGTCGGCACCCGGCCCTTTTACTCAGAGGGAAATTTCGCCGATCGTATGCTCGCCATTCTCGATAAAACCCTGTATACCGATGTCCCGTACTTCTTACCCGCGCTCTCGGACGGAAATCTACGGCTCATGAAGGCGATTACCGGAACGCTCGCCTCCGCAAGCATTCCCCGTCTTCAGGTTCGTTCCCTTTGCTCCGATTGGGGAATCGGAGCAGAAAAGCTTTATCAGATTCTAAACGTGATGGAATCGGTGGGCGTGCTCAGAATAATTCGAACGGAAAACGACACGAAAGCAAAAACTGCGGGAGATAAACTTTTTTTCGCCGACCCCTCGTACTATACAGTCTTTCGCGGTGATTCCGGAACCGCGCGGGAAGCGTTGGTGGCAGCCTTTTTTGAGGAAGCGGGTTGGGTCGTGGAATCTGCAAAGGACGATTCAACGGGCGATTTTGTCGTTTCCCGGCGCACTCTTTCGGCAATGGAAAAAATCAAGATAGAAGTCGGCGGTGCCTCCAAGAAGCTTAATAAAGCTGACTTCGTAATCCGCGACGATATCGATTATCCCGCCTCAAAAACCATTCCCCTCTGGCTCGCCGGAATGGCCTGGTAGAGGTTCATCGAAAGGTTTACGATCGTTTACGCTTGAAATTGGCGGCGCCGGGAAGAACCGGAAGGAAGCGGACTTCGTAAACCGCGACGATATTGACCTACCCTCGCGTAACTCGATCCCATTGTGGCTCTTGGGCCTTGGCTGGTAGCTGAATCAATTATTCGTAAGAGGGAATAAGACTGAGGCAGAACGCGCGAAGCGGGGAGGGCCGGAAACTTCGTTTCCTCTCGCGACGCGCGGAGCCCCCGCGGAGCGGGTCCCTGCGGGGGCGGTACGGAGGCGGCGATTTATCCCCGCCGCGTTCCCCCCGCGCGCTTCGCCAGGAACGCGTACAGTTCACGCTCCCTCCCGGCCAGGGTTTCCCGGTTGAGGATAAAGCCCTGTTTCGTTCGGGTATAGAGGATGAGCATTCCCCGTATTCGGGTAACGGACTTCAGCTCGGTCAAGCTCACCCGCGAGCTTTTTTCCCCCGCCGTCACCGTGATTCCCCCGGCGTCGATCCTCATTTCCATGTCCTCGGGCATTGCGGAGACGATCCTTTTACTCCTCAGCCAAATGACCAACGGCTGAAGCGCGGGGAAAAGCGCGATTCCCAAGGGCATGAGAATCCGCAACCCAAGGTTGGCCGAGGGCCAGAACCGGTAGGCCAGCAGGGCCATGGAAACCGTGAAAACGATATTGACGACCCCCGCCATGGAACGGTACACGTTGACCAGGGCGAGGATCACGAGATTTCCGGGGCGAACCCGATAGCGAAAGGAGAACTCCATGCCGCGCCGTTATTTCATGAGCGAGGGCAGGAACAGGCTGATGGACGGGATAAACGTCACCAGGAGCAGCGCCACGATCATCAATAGGTAAAAAGGCAGCGTCGCCTTGACCAGCCGCTCTATGGGCACCTTTCCCACCGCGGAGCCGATGAAGAGCACCGTGCCTACCGGGGGCGTTAATAGCCCGATGCCGCAGTTCAGTATAATCATGATGCCGAACTGGATCGGCGATATGCCGATGCTCGTCGCGATGGGCAGCAGGATCGGCGTCGCGATCAGGATTATCGGGGCCATGTCCATTATCATGCCCAGGATCAGGAGAATTGCGTTCAGGAGCAGGGCGATGATAAAGGGGTTATGGGTCAGTCCCACGATGAAGTTCGCCGCGAGCGTCGGTACGTTCAACCGGGTAAGCAAGAAGCCGAAGATGCTGGAGGTGGAGATCAGTATCAAGACGATGGACAGGGTATGAACGCACTGGTCCAATACCTTCCAGACGCCCTTCCAGTCAAGGCCCTTGTAAATGAAGACGCTCACGATAAGGCTATAGAACACCGCGATCGCAGCCGATTCGGTCGGTGTAAACACGCCGAACACCACGCCGACCACCACGATAACCACCGCCGCGAGGGCCCAGAACGAGGCCAGGAACTGCTTCCCGAGGTTCTTGAGGCTGAACTTGTTTCCTTTCGGGTAATTGCGCTTCACCGAGAAGTAATAGGAACCGACCATCAGCGACCCGGCCAAAACCGCCGCCGGAAGGTATCCGGCCAGGAAGAGGCTCGCCACGGAAATTCCGCCCGCCGAGGTCGCGTAGATAACCATGTTGTGGCTGGGCGGCACTAAAAGCCCCTCGCAGGAACTGGTGATCGTTACCGCCGTGGCGAAATCGTCGTCGTAGCCCTGCTCGACCATCATCGGGATCATGATGCTTCCGATGGACGCGGTGTCGGCCGCGGCGGAACCGGAAATGCCCCCGAAGAAGTACGAGGCCACGATATTGACCATGGCCATGCCGCCCCGCATCCAGCCCACGCAGGCGTCCGCCAGGGCGATAAGCCGCTCCGAGATTCCGCCCGAGCCCATGAGATAGCCCATGGTTATGAAGAAGGGCACCGCCATGAGGCTGAACGAACTGATTCCCTTGACCATTTGCTGGGCCACCGTGGAGAGGGGGAGGCCCTGGTACAGGAGGCAAAGGATCGAGGAAAGGGCCACCGCGTACGCTATGGGGAACCTGATCGCCACCAGGAGCAGAAAACTGCCGAGCAGAATGAAAATTGCCATGCTGTTGACTATCATAGGGTCGCTTCCTCGCCGAGCACGATCGCCTTCAATTGGCGGATAATGGTTTCGATCTCGAAGATCACCATGGCGACTCCCGCCAGCGGTACCGGGAAGTACATCCAGAATCGGGAAACCGTGGGCATGCTCACGTAAAAGCCGCGGGACCCGAGTTTTTGCGCGTAGTTCCATCCGACGAAAATCATGACGAAGCCCAGGACCATCACCGCGATATCGGAGAATAGGTCAAGGGCGATGATCAACCGTTTGGGGAGGTACCGGTCGAGCGCCGACATCCTGATATGGCTATTGCGCCGGATGGCCAGCGCGGCGGAAAGGACGGCCATATAGACCATGCAGGAAAGCACGACTTCCTCGCTCCACGCGGGATCGGGAATAAAGGGTACGTAGCGGCCGGCAACGGCGAATCCGGTTATGAGGATATCCACTACCAGCAGTACCTTGCAGATAAAAAGAATGGCCTTATACATGAGGTCGTAAAAGGGCTTTATCTTATCCGCTATTTTAAAAACCGCTTTCATTGTGTCTCCAATAATATGGCACAGGAACGGAAACCCGTCCCTGTGCCATGGCTTTCCGGAAAGATCTTCATTTCAAACAACGGCCTTCGCCGTTGGACGATAGCGGAAGGATCTTATTTCATGTCGAGGAGCTTCTGGTAGAGCGCGGCGTTCGAGGCGGTCGATTCCTTGATTATCGCGGCGCACGCCTTCTGCCAGGGGGTTTTGTCCTTCACCTCGGTCACCGTAACGCCCGCTGCCTTCAGCGCGGCGAGGGCGTCGTTCTCGGCCTTCTCGGAAATGCTCCGGTTGTAGGCGGAGGCGATCTTTCCCGCCTCGGTCACCGCTTTCTGCTGGGCGGGGGAGAGCTTGTCCCAGGCTTCGTCGGTGATGATTACCTGGATCGCGCCGAGGGTATGGCCGTCAAGGATCATGTAGGGAGCGACCTCGTTGAAGGCCTTGGACTTGTAGTTCGCGATGGGCTGCTCGGCCGCGTCTACGACGCCGGTCTGGAGGGCGGAGTACAGTTCGTTATAGCTAACGACCGTGGGAGAGGCCCCGAGTCCCTTGACCATGCCGTTCATTATGGGATCGTTGGAGACGCGAATCTTCATGCCCGCGAGGGAAGCCATGTTGGCGAGGGGCTTGTTCGAGAAGAAATGGCGGAAGCCTTCCTCCCCGTAGAAAAGGCCGCGAATGCCGGTTCCCTTCTCGTGGGGCTCAAGCAGGAATTCGGGGGCGAGGGAGCTGTCCGCGAATTTCCAGAAGTGTTCCCGGCTCACGAAGGTGTAGGGAATGGAAAGGAGCTTGGATTTCTCGCCGCCGTAGCTGGTCAGGGCGAAGGCGGAAATGCGGGACATATCGATGGTGCCGCCGCCGCCGAGCATGGCGTCGAGGACGTCCTGCTCCGCGCCGAGAACGCCGCTGTGCTGGAGGTCGATCTTGACGGTGCCGTTGGAAAGCCGTTCCACCTCTTCCTTGAACTTCAGATCGGTTTGACCGACGATGGAATCGAGGGGATTCACTTCGGCGTAAACCAAAGTTACTGCCTTTTCCGCCTGTGGCGCGGCCTTGTCGCTCTTGCCGCCCGCCATGACGCTGGTCATGGCCACGGTCAGTACCAAAAGGCCCAGTACGATTTTCTTCATAGGAACTCCTTACGATCTAAGGAAAGGTCCAATTCAGTCGAGTATTTCCGGATTAGTGAGAAACGGTTGCCTCGTCAACGAATTTGCCTATCCCGCGTTATGTACCGGCAACGCCGGTATTCCTCCAGCCTACGCCCGTAATTTCGCGCTGTCAAGAAAAGTTATGGGTAAAATTTTACATAATAAGGAGATAATCGCGTTTCTTGTTGATATATATCGGTTTTTTATTCGATAAAAGAGGGGTAATCGGCTCCTCTTTGGCCGTTTTGCGGTAAAAATCCGGTATCCGTTCTTGACTGCTTGCCGCCTGAGGTTTATAAAAGATACGAAATCGTATTAAATAAGGAGGGCCCCATGCAGGGCGCGGACGCGAATATACGCGAGCTCTACGACAGCCTCGATGCCTTTTTACCGGCGTATTTCGGCTTCATTAACCCGGTGCTGCACCGGTACGAGGGCGAGGAAGGCGCCCTCAACGAAAACCAGATTAAGGTTCTCATGGCCATACGGAAAACCGGAATTATTTCCCAGGCGGAGATCAGCGATGTATTCATGATTCCCCGGACGAGCCTTACGACGGTGACGCGTTCCCTTGAAGCGCGCGGCCTGGTACGCAGGGAGACCGTCGGCGCGGATCGGCGAAGCCACGGGCTCGCGCTGACCGACGCGGGCCATGCCCTGCTCGACCGCAAGCGGGAGGAAAACCTGCGCGAGCTCGGCTCGCTGTTCGCGGACCTTTCGCCCGCCGAGGCGACCGCCGTTATTCGGGGCTTTCGGACGATGGAAGCGTATTTTAGCCGCGGGGGGTTCAATCCATGCATGCGGGACGCATAAGCGAATACGACGCCTTTGGGCCCTGGGTGTACCCCCTTACCGACGCGGAATCCATTCCCCGGCTGTTTCGGCCCTATGCCGAACGGATAGCGGGAAGCCTTCTCGCGCTTAAGATTCCCCGGGACCTTGAGCGCCGCAACGCCACGCCGGACATGGACCTCTACGACGCCGTCCTGGCGGTATTCCCCGACGGCCTTCTCTACCTTGCCCGGAGGGAGCGCGACGGCCGCGCCGAGGTCGCCGAAACGGCGGTTTCCCTCGATCGGATAGACCGCCTTACCCGGGAGACCTTTTTGCTCCTCGGCTGCCTTACCGTCCATTGCGGGGGAAAGTCCGTCTCCATTCCCTATAACACGGTATCGGACGCGCTCATGCGGGAAGCGTTCACCCTTATTCGGTCCATGCTTCCCCGGCGGGAAACGGGCGTATCGCCCTTCGCGGGGCTTCCTTCCCTGGTCCCCTCGACGGATTTCATGGAATTCGGTTTCGTTTCATTATGTCTTGACGCGATCAGGGAGTATCCCCGGCTTTCCCTCGTCGCGTATCAGCCCTTCCTGGAATACGGGGCGCCCCGCAGGCTGAAATCGAAATTCCTGACGGCGATCGCCCCGAAAAAGCGGCTGCGAACGGCCTTTGCCGTCTTGCGGAGCGATACCGACCTCATGATCGTGACCCAGACCCATTCGGCCCGTAGGGACTCGCTGAGGGATTACGCGTATTCGGAGACCTTCATGCCCCTCGCTTCCGTCGAAAGCGTAACCGCGGCCGATTTCGGGGCGGGCACGTCATCGGTGCGGATATCGGGTAGGGGAACGGAGATCGCGCTGTTATGCGACGGCGCAAACCCGTACGCGGCGTCGTTGCGGGGCTTAACCGGGGCCTGAACCGGGGCGTGTACGGCAAAAAAAAAGCCGGGACCCTGGAGGGCCCCGGCGAATGCGCGAATCCGAATCGCGATAGGCCGTTACTTTGCGGCCTTCAGGGCCTCGGCGGCGAGGAGCACCGCGGTGGGGCGTATCGACGCGCCGGAAACCGCGTCGGTGGTTCCGTCGGCCTTGATGGCTATTTTGGAGGGGTCCTGCGCGGCGACGATGGCGTTTTGCACGGCGACCGCCTGCACGTCCCATTCGCCCTTCTTGGCGACCTTACCCATGCCGTAGCGGCCCTCTTTCGACTCGACGATCTTCGATTTCTTCGCCGGATCGACGCTGGTGGCGCTCCACAAAACGTCGACCAGGGTGCCGTTTACCACCGTGCAGAGGACCGAGTCCTTCCAGCCGGAGTTTTTGTCGAAGTCTTTCTGCTCGGCGAAGTACCAGCCGTCTTTCTTGTACATGCCCTTGACGACCGGGGCGGTTCCCAGGGCTTCCTTCACCAGGGCGAAGAACTCGGAAACGTGGATGGTCGCGCCGGAGATGGCGTCGGTCCGGCCTTCCTTATCGAATTTGTCGAAATTGACGTTTTGGGTTTTCACGAGATAGGCTTCCACGGCGGCGGCCTGCTTGTCCCATTCTCCCTGCTTGGCGGCCTTGGCCATGCCGTACTTGCCCGAAGCGGCCCAGGACTTTTTGTCCGTGGCCCCGGCGATATTGGAAATGCCGTTCCATTGGGCCTTGACGATCTTGCCGCCCTTCACCTCGACGATGACCTGCGATTTCCAGCCGCTCGACTCAAAATCCGCCGCCTGCTTGAAATATACGCCGTCCTTTGCCTTAACCTGCGCGAACGCGGAAGTGGAGGCTGCCAGGGCGACCACGAGTATCGCCGAAATTATTCGCTTCATATGTATCCCCTTCTGTGGAATAAAGTTAACTAAGGCTAAACCTCGGAGGGTTTTCTGTCAAGGGTTGAACGTTACAGGTCCCGCGCGAACCGTCGCGCGTCCTTCGAACGGCCGTGAGGGACCGGCCTTCCCGAGAGGGGGGCTTCGTCGTTCCGAAGCCCACCTCCGTACCTGGCCCTTTCTGCCTCGGCCCTGCCCGTATCCCCGACGGGCGCTCAGCGGAGAATGGGTATGACCTTGGGCTCCGCGAGGAAGGCACGGGGATTGGTTTTTTTCGCGGCGGAAACGGCGCGCTTGATCTGCGCCATGGTGCAGGGCTTCGTCGTGATGGCGAAGAGGGCGCCCGGTGCGTCGGCCGCGCGCAGGTTATGGGAAACCGTGTCGATATTGATGGCCTCGTCGCCGATGGCGGAGGTGACCAAGCCGGTTATGCCGGGAACGTCTTCGGTGTCGAAGATGACGGCGTACGGCATTTCGCGACGGTCAAAGTCGAGGATGCGCAGGTTCTGGTCGGGGTAGTCGCGCAGGGCGGCCTTCCCGTGGCGGGCTATGAACACGATATCGGACACGATGGCGCTGCCCGTTTCCAGGCGGCCCGCGCCCTGGCCGATAAAGACGTTGCCGTCGGAATAGGCGCCGGTGAGCGCGACCGCGTTGGTGGCCCCGCTTATGTCGGAGAGAATGTTGCCCTTTCGGACGAGCATGGGGCGCACGGTGGCGTATACCCCGTCGCCTTCCCGTTTCGCGTGGCAAATAAGCTTGATAACCGCGCCCACTTCCCGCGCGAAGGCCGTATCTTCCGGCGTAACGGTGTCGATTCCCAGTACCGGGAAATCGCCGACCTTGGCGTTTATGCCGAAGAGGAGCTTCAAGAGGATGAGGAGTTTGTGCCCGGCGTCGCCGCCGTTAATGTCCAGGGTCGGGTCCGCTTCCGCGTAGCCCATGGCCTGGGCACCCTTGAGGGCTTCCGCGAAGCTCAGTCCCTTTGTGGTCATGTTCGACAGGATGTAATTGCTCGTTCCGTTCATAATGCCGGAAACGGCGGTAATGTCGTCGCCGGTCATGCATTCGTTGATTCCCTTGATGACCGGGATCGCGCCGCAGACCGCCGCCTCGAACCCGACGGCCCGGCCGTTCGCCTGGGCGACCCCGAAGAGGCGCTCGTTATGCTTCGCGAGCATGGCCTTGTTGGCGGTTACGAGGTGCTTTCCCGCCGCGAGGGCGGCGGTCATGGTTTCGAGTAGCGAATCGGCGGTGCCGCCTACGGTTTCCACTACCAGGTCGATGGAGGGATCGGCCAGGATTTTTTTCGTTTCCGCGGCGAGCTCGTCGGCGGAAAGCTCCGCGGCGTTTTCGGGACCCGCGAATAGGGTTCTGGGTATGGCGTGCCGTTTTGCGGCCGAGTCGGGGAATTTATCGAGGATTTTTACCAACGCGAGCGGAACGCCCGCGCGGGCGGAAAGGCTCCGCTCCTGTTTTAAGAGAATGTGGGCGGTTCCGCCGCCGACGGTTCCGCAGCCCAAGATGGCTATGTTGAAGGTTTTCACGGTTTTTCTTTCCTTATTATGAAGTTGGACGAATTCTATATAAGGATTGCGGTGAGTGTCAAGAAAACCGACCGAGTTCGCTTGACAGTTATGCGTTTTTTATGCAGTATTTTCGCATAAATATTCAGGACGATCTGGGTTTACCGGCCAGATCGTCTTTTTTTTTGGGGATAACGATGAAGGATACGGTCCGGACAGAATGTTCCTCGTGCGAGCGCGAGCTCACGGAGCTGCGGCTTCTCTATGAGATTAGCGCTCTCCTGGCGGAACCGTCGGACATGATAGGTATCCTTGCCGAGGTACTCGCGGTGATGGAACGTAATTTGGGGATTAGCCGCGGCCTTATTACCATATTAAACCGCTCGAACGGGGAGATCGAGATCGAAACCGCCCTGGGCTACGGCTCCGGCTCCGTTGAACGGGGGCGCTATCGCCCCGGGGAGGGCATTATCGGGCGCGTGATCGAAACCGGGAACCCCATCGCCGTTCCGCGCATCGCCGACGAACCCCTCTTTCTCGACCGTACCGGCGCCAGAAAGGGCCTTGATACGTCCGCCATTTCCTTCGTGTGCGTGCCCATCAAGACCGGCAGCGAGGTAATCGGCTCCATCGCGGTGGATTCTCCCTACCTGCAAAAGGTGCCCCTGGAACGCGTTACCCGCGTTCTCGCGATAATCGCCTCGTCCGTCAGTCAGGCGGTTCGGCTGCGGCAGGTCGCCCAGGAAGAGGTAGACACCCTTCGCGCCGAAAACGAGCGGCTCCAGTCCGCCCTGAAGACCCGGAACGCGCCTGAGGGCGTGATCGGAAATTCGAAGATCATGCGCGACCTGTACGCTCAGATCGAGCAGGTAAGCGCCACCAACGCGACGGTGCTTTTGCTCGGCGAAAGCGGGGTAGGCAAGGAGCGGATCGCCCACGCGATACATTTCGGTTCGCCGCGGTCGGAAAGGCCCTTCGTGAAACTCAACTGCGCGGCCATTCCCGAAAGCCTGATCGAAAGCGAGCTGTTCGGCCACGAGAAGGGGGCTTTCACCAACGCCACGGAACGCAGGAAGGGCAAGTTCGAGCTGGCGAACGGGGGCACCATATTCCTGGACGAGATCGGCGAGATGCCCCTTTCCCTGCAGTCCAAGTTTCTTCGGGTGTTGCAGGAGCGGGAATTCGAGCGGGTCGGCGGTTCGGAATGCGTACGGGTGGATTTTCGGGTAATCGCGGCGACCAATCGCGATTTGCCCTCCCTGATCGCGGCGGGCAGATTCCGGGAAGACCTCTATTATCGACTGAACGTTTTTCCCGTGGTTGTTCCCCCGTTGCGGGAGCGGAAAACCGACATCGTGCTGCTGGCGGACCACTTTACGGCGAAATTCGCCAAGGCCCACTGGAAGACGATCAAGCGAATCTCGCCCCCCGCCATGAGCCTCCTGATGGCCCATGACTGGCCGGGAAACGTGCGGGAGCTTGAGAATTGCATTGAGCGGGCGGTTATCCTGAGCACCGACGGGGTCATACACGCGTTTCAGCTGCCCCCGAGCCTGCAGGGTCCCGGGCGGCGCGAGGGCGAGGGCCCGGGAGGCGGAACCCTGACCGAGATTATGGCCGGGCTGGAAAAGGGCATAATCGAGGAAGAACTGCGGAAAAACGGCGGAAACCTGAGCCGCGCCGCGAAGAGCCTGGGCATTACGGAGCGGATCATGGGGCTCCGCGCGAAGAAATACGGCATAAAGCCGAAGGGGGAAGGCAATGGCACTGAATGAGGCTGCGGCGTTTATGGAACGATGCGCCGGCGACGAGGGCTTTCGCGCCGCGGCGTACCAGACCGAAGGTCCCGGGGGATTTCTCGCCTGGGTGCGGGAATCCGGGTATTCGTTCAATCGGCATGAGCTGGAAGACGCCGCCCGGCGCATGAGGCTGCAGGCCCGGGACGAGGGCGAAGCGGCATTTGTCGAGGAATTGAAACAATGGTACGCGTTCCTTTCCGGCGGCCTCGATTCTTCGGATCTTTCCTCCGACCCATGCGATCCGCTCCCGTGCGCTTCCTGCGCTTCGGCTGGCAACTGTTCCTCGGGCGGGGCCGGGGCCGTGGGCTCCAAGGCCGCGGTACGTCCGGGTAGCGAGGCATGACCGCGCATACTGCCTCTGAATCGAAAGGCGCCCTCAGGCAAAAGCCCCGCGTGCGCCTCGCCGTAGAGGCCGACGTACCGCTTTTATATTCCCTTATCCGCGACTTGGCGGCGTATGAGGACCTCTTGGACCGCTTCCTGTGCACGCCGGCTTCCTTGTCCCGCGAGTTATTCGTCGAACGGCTTCTCGGGGCGGCCATTGTCGAGCTGCCCCATGGCCCGGATTCTGAGTCTCCCGACGCGCCGTATCGGGTCGCGGGATTTGCGCTGTGGTATCATAATTTTTCCACCTTTCGGGGAAAGCGGGGCCTCTACCTTGAAGATCTTTTCGTTCGACCCGAATTCCGGGGAAAGGGCTGCGGCCGCGCCCTGCTTTCCTGGGTCGCCGAACACGCCCGAGCAACCGATTGCTTTCGGGTAGACTGGTCGGTGCTGTCCTGGAACGAGTCGGCGAAGTCTTTTTATCGGACGTTGGGAGCGGCTCCCGTGGCGGGATGGGAATGGTGGCGGATATCCTTGGAGGATTGATTCCGGCACGGCGGAAATAATAGATATTTATACATAATTAGTGAATAAAAATACATAAAATCTCGCGAATTTACTTGACGCATCCGGTTAACAGCGGTAGTATAGATCTATCAGTCATTTCCGGACTGGTGTGAGAAGTGAGAAACGGAATTACCGTGCGGTTTCGGGAGAAAGCCGCACGGTTTTTCTTTTTTTGACCTTTTCTCCCGATCGCTGGAATCTATCAAAGCGCATGCCCTACAATGGAATATAATGAGAATCGCGGTACTTTCCGATATTCACGCCAATATACTCGCCTTTGAGGCCGTCGTTAAGGACCTCAAACGGATCCCTCCCGATTATATCGTTTTTCTTGGCGATCTGGTGGTTACCGGTCCCCGTCCCAAGGAATGCTTTGAGCTTTTAAAATCCCTGCATCCCCAAGTGTGGCTGTTGGGCAATACCGACGACTGGCTTGCCGAGGATTCCGTGGACAATACGGACGTGTTGCCCCCCACGAGCCATGAAAAGCTTCTCCTTTCCCTGGCCGATTTTGCCCGCGCCCGATTGGACGAAACGGACCAGTCCTTTCTGTTGAGCCGGCCCATTTCGCGGTTTCTTTCCTTTCCCGCCATCGAGTCCGCGGATACGACCTTTGAAAACGACCGCTCGGCCCTGCTCGCCGATTCGGGCATGACCTGCTGTCACGCTTCCCCGGGTTCCTACACCCAGTCCCTTCATCCCGGCATTTCCGCCAACGTGTTGCACTCGGCCATTCGCGGCGCCCGCGGCAGGCTCGTGGTCTGCGGGCATACCCATTACCGGGTGTGCTTTAGCCATAACGGCATGGCGGTGTTTAATTTCGGCTCCGTGAGCATGCCTTTCAACTCCCCCGTCCTTTATCCTACCAGGGCGGACATACGTGACGGGTCCCGCGCCATCGCCCAGTACGGCTTTATGGAAGTGGGCCCCGACGGCCTTGCGTCGTACGAAAGCCGCGAGGTTCAGTTCGACCTATCCGAGCTCATCCGCGATATGGAGCGGCTCGATTATCCCGGACTCGAGATCGTCCTGGAAAAATACGTGGGGAACCGTTAGGGTAACCGCTTTCGCGAATTGCCCGCTCAATGCGCCCCAAAAAAGGCCGCGAGCTCCCCGACCGCCGGTTTTTTTCGCGCCTGCCAGCGCGGTTCCGTCCATTTCCTAAACGCGTAGCGCCAAGAATCAGCGAGGGTCCCGCCTTTCCGGGGGAAGAGTTCCCGTACCTCAGCGCCCCCTACCGAGCCGATAAACATGCCCTGCAGGGTAATGGCCCCACATTCGGCCGTTTGGAGGGAATCGGGGGGCGGCCAAGCGCCAAAGAAGCGCGGATCGTCGATTACCAGCGCCCGGGAGGGATCCGCGACGTTCAGCATCGTCCAGGGAACGCGCGCGGTCAGCGTATCTCCCTCGACGGAAATGCCCCGGTTTCCCGCCGCTATCCTTGACCGGTCCGTCTCCCCGACGCCGCTCCTTCTGCCAAGGCTATCTACCGTTTCCCGGTTTACCGTGATTCTGACTTCCTCGTAGGCGGAGGCCTTGGCCCCCGTCATGGCGAAACGGTTCTTTCCGACGTTGCAGGTGTCCGCGGCGAGGAGCGTTCCGGCGCTTACCCGCGAACCGTCGAGGGGGAGGGGTATTTCCAGGAGGAACTCGAAGCCCCTGCGAATTTCTCCGCTGATCGGCTCGGGCTCGGCGGCGCGGCTCAAGGCCGTTATTCCCGATTCGGGATCGCGCACGTCAAACCCGACCGTGAGGGTTCCCCGCACGGTTTGCCACCCACCCTCCCTCGTTAGGGTTAGGGTTAGGAATTCCTCGTTTCCCGCGGTTCCCAGGCGCGACGCGAAGGCCCCCTCCGTTTCGACGGCCTCTCCTTCGGGCGTTGGCCGCGGCGGCCCCGCGTCCATGGCGATAATGCCGTAATACTGCTCCGGGTCCAGGGCGTTGTGCCATGCCTGATGCCCGCTAAAGGGTATCATGAACGGCGCGGTGGTCCAGGTTTGCTTGGCCCATTCGTCGGCCCATTCAAAGATAACGGCGCCCATATACCCTTCCCGGAGGGCCGCTTTCGCCATCCGCACGAGCGCGGGTCCCTGCCTATCCTCGGATATGCCCCCATGGTCAAGCCCGTCCGGGGCGATATGCGCGGTTCCCCAGCTTGTCGAAAGCCCGAATTCCGCGAGGAGGAGAGGGTAGCGGGGCGAGAACGCGCGAAGCTCCTTAAGGTATCCGCCGTACCGGAATTCGCCTTCCTCGTCGCGGTATTTCGAATACCAGGGGGTGGCTATCATAAAGTCGGGATAATTGGGATAGATATGCCAGGAACTGAAGAAGCCCCCGGCGAAATCGGGACTCACCTCGATATGGTCGATCACCACTTCCGCCTTGTCGTTTGCCAGGGCCCGGCCGTCGAGCAGGGGGTCGCGCCATTCGACCCAATGGGGAAGGGGATCCAGGGGGGGCCAGCTTACCACCGAAACGGGCCGGGCTTGGCCCCATCGGTCCGCCTCGAGAGACGCCACGCGGTCGCAGGCCTCGGCGAGCCAGGCTTCCGTCGGGCTCCCCTTCGGCACGGAAAACCAACGGCCGGAATAGACATGGCCCGTATTGAGGGCATCGGTATCGAGTACCTCATCGCTTTCTATTTCCCTACCCACCAGGAAGGCGGCTACCCAGGGCGACGCGTCCGCGTCGTATACCCCGAAGGCCCGCCCCGTGCGTTCCGGTACGGTCGCCGCGCCGTGAACGGCGGAAACGGCGTATTCGATTTCCCGGTAGAAGGCTTCGGAATAGGCCGTATCCAGAAGGTTGCGGCCCGGAGCCGCCTCGTCCGGCCAGATTTCCTGGAGAAGGAAGAGTTCCCCGCCCGGGTTTGCCCGGTTGAACGCCGCCAAGCTTCGGTAAAATTCCGGGGGAAAGAGGGTATATACGCGGATAGCGTTCAGGCGCATGTCCCGCATGAGGGAAAACCAATGCCAATACAGGGCTTCGTCCCGCGAGAATTCCGTAAAGGCCTTTCCGGGCAGGGCGCTTCCCAGATTGACTCCCTTGATAGTAAAGGGTTCCCAGGGTCCCTCGCCCGTTTGCCTCCACATGCGAACGGAGTCAACCTTGAAGCGGTACGCGACCGCGGGGTTCGCGGCCTGCTCCGGAACGGACTGGTCCCGCAATCCCTTTTTTTCTTTCGCCGCCGCCGTTTCGGCGCGGAACAGGGGCGCATACATCCTCCAGTAGGCCTCTTCCCGCGAACCGGGGAAGTACAGGGCGAATTTGGATCGATACCATTCGTTTACCGGGTCCAAGGCGATTTTTTGGAAACGCGCCGCCTCGGCGAGATCGGCATTTAAAAGCAGGGCGCTGGTTCTGGGCGTAACCCGTTCGATAGCGGCATAGAGCGTCGTGGGTATCCCCGCGGCGGTCAGCCGGGCGCGGCCCTCGTCCGTCAGATTGAGCTCGATTCGCCCGATTCCCCGGGCCGTCTCCCCGGTTCCCCGGTCCGGCGCGGGCGTATTGAGGGCAAAGGGCCCGTTCAGGCTGGCCGTGGTTCCGTGAAGGCTCACGAGCGGGGTTTTCCCGTCGAAATCGCGAACCGGTTCCAAGATCACCGATGACCCGTCGTTTTTCTGAAATACCAGGCAGGGAAGGCCCGTGGCGCCCTCGGGTCGCCGCGAGAGCGCCGCGGCAAGGCCCGGCATTGCCCCGGCAAGGCCCTGAGTCTCCGCCTCCCCAGGAGTTTCCGTCTCTTCCGCCCGTACGTAGCGGCCGCTCCAGGGCGAAGCCGTTATGCCGAAGAGGGCCGCGATTTCCGGAAGCGGTTGTCGGTCCCCGTCGGCCCCTACGCTTGCGCCCGTGGCGATGATTCTCGAGCCCGAACCCGCTATCCGCAAGACGGTTTCCGAAGACGGCATAATGCCGGAAAGGACATAGGGGTCGGAAAAGCCTTTCTCGCCGGTTACCGGGGCCGGGGCGAGGCCGGAAAGCGCGTAGGTCAGGAGTAGCGAGGCGAGCATTGCCAGGGGAATCAACCCGAGAAAATACTGTAACCGTTCGCGGAATTTCATGGGCGCGCCCCCTTCCCGCTCGGGCCGGCGAGACTGCCGCGGGGGGCGAAACCCTTACGCGCGAATTTTCGCCACCCCTGCCTTCCGAGCAGGAATCCCACGTAGCTGAAGCTTCTCAAAAGGCCCATGAACTGCCGGTATCCCAGGTTTTCCAGGAGGCAGTACGCGACGATGGACCGGAATTCCCTGCCCTGGAAATACACGACCCCTCTCTCTGACAAAAGCAACGCCGAGGTGGACACCATTAAGCCCAGAAGGACGATGACCGAGAAGAGCAAAACTACCGCCGAGGGAGGCAGAAGGCCGAAGAAAAAGGCGACGAACATCGTTACGTAGCCAATCGCCTCCACGAACGGCCCGATCAGCTCGAATATGAAGTAGTAGGGAATCGCCAATAATCCCGTTTGGCCGTATTTCGGGTTAAACAGCAGTTTTCGGTGAAAGATCATGTTTTCGATAAGCCCTCGGTGCCAGCGGTCCCGCTGGGCGATCAGGTCGTCCTGGTTGTCCGGCACTTCCGTCCAGCAGTTGGCGTTGTGCGCGTAGTCCACCAGGAAGCCGCGTCCCCGCTCCCTCATATGCCGGCTCAGCCGTATCACGATCTCGAAATCCTCCCCGACGGTGTCGCGGCCCAGGGGCGTTCGGCCGGTCAGGTAGCCCCCCACCTCCAGGAGCCTCTTTCTGGAGAAGACCCCGAGGGTCCCCGATATGATGATAAGGCTCTGTAGCCGTACCCAGCCGACCCGTCCCGCTATGAAGGAACGGAGGTATTCGATAGTCTGGTACCGGGCGTATTTATTTCGGGGAAAGTGGATGCCGACCAGCGTTCCCTTTTGGGTTTCGCAGCCGTTGACGGGAATTACGTTACCGCCGCAGGCCACGATTTCGCGTTTGGTCACGATGGTGCGGAACAGCATGCGAAGCAGGGTTTCGGGTTCCAGCAGGCTGTCCGCGTCTATGGTGCACACGTACGGGTTTCTCGCCAAGCCGATTCCCGCGTTCAGTGAATCGGCCTTGCCGCCGTTCAGTTTATCGATCAGGTACAGGTTCGGCTCTGTGGCGCTGCGGTACACCCCGATTACGGGGGCCGTATCGATGGGGAGGCGGGCGGACCCGTCAATCCGCTTCATCTCGAAATTCCTCATCGCGGTTTCGAAGGTCTCGTCGGAGGAGCCGTCGTTCACCACGATTACCTCGAAATCGGGGTAATTCAGGCCGAGCAGGGAATGCACGCTTTCGGTAATCGTTTTTTCCTCGTTGTAGGCGGGAACCACGATCGAAACGGGAGGAAGGATTCCTGCCGTATGCAGGAATTTCCGATCGGCCAGCGACCATTCCCGGCGTTGGCGGATGAGCCCGGCGCGGGAGAACGCCATAAGGACGAGGTACAGGGCGCTGATGGCGACGGTATAGACCAGAAAGACGTTCTGTACGTGCAGGATGAAGCCGGAGAAAACCTCCCCGGGCCGCAGAAACGGGGCGATTTTTCTGATGGCGAGGAAATAGCCGACGGGCATGGCGAACGCCGTAACGAGCATGACGGCCGTCAGCCCCAACCGCTCGCGCAGGGTGGCGAATACCCGGTCGAGCCGTTTCGGGGCATCCGGTTCGGGTATTCCCCACCGGGACCGTAAGGCGGGTTCCAGGAATCGCCCGCATTGGGCGCGAAACGCCTCGCTCGTATCCAGGATTGGACCGAGTATGCCGCGAAGCTTTTCTTCCCGTTCCGGGTTTCGGTTATCGTTCAAGAAGGCGATAATGTCCGCCGTGTAGCCCAACCGTATCATGTCGGCGATCAGGGCGGCGGACTTTTCCCCGTACCGACCCTCCAGCCTATGCAGGTAATACTCCGCGCGCGTGCCGAGCACCTGGGCCCAGCCCGTCCGCTCGTCCTCGCTTTCGGCGGTCGCGTGCCATTCGAGGAATACGTCCAGGTATCGGCCCTGGCCGAGCACCCGCTTTCGCAGCGCTTCTATGGCCGCGTCCCTCGTTCGTTCGTCCTCGAGAAGCGAGCGCGCCTTCTCGCGCGAAGGGACCATGTCGGCGGGCAGCATGAGATTGACCGCGATGCGGACGGTTTCCCCGTCGTCGGAGCGGATGGCGGCGTCCAGGTCGATAAGCTCCGGGCACAGCCTGTAGGCCAAAACGGTTGCCCGGCTGAAAACCTCCGGGTTCGGGTCCCGCAGGCAGCGGGCGATAAGCTCGGGCGTCCATTGGAAGGGTCGGGCCGAGACGGCCGCCAAGAGAACCAGCCTCGCGTCGGAATCGGTCGTATCCCTCGCGCCCTCGGCCCACGCGGCGGGGATGTTGGGGTTCGATTCGAGAACCGCCAGTATGCGTTCCCTCGTTCCCGCGTCCTGGCGGCGAAAGCAGGCGAGTATCGGCTCCATCGACCGGTCGGGCTCGATTTCCAGGGCCGCCACCACGAGGCGGAGCGCGATCAGCGGGTTCCGCTCCCGAGGAAGCCTTCGCCTAATGGCCTGGGCCCTGGCTTCCGGGGGCAATGAGGAGAGCAATCCGATCCCCGCCGCCCGCTGGCTGAACCGGGGCGATCCCAAAAGCCGCTCCGCCCGGGCAAGAAGGCCCCATTCCGCCGTCTGCGCGTAAAACCATTCCCGGGCGCGTTCGTCCGGCTCGACGGACTTCGCGTGGGCGTTCCACGCCTCGATAATCCGGAACCGCTCGCTCCGGGGCAGCCGCGTTTCCGGGTACGCTTCGCCGCGCAGAACCGCTTCGACCGTCTTAAGGTATCCTTCGCGAATGCGCCAGTCGCGTCGCGACCTTGATTTGACGATCCACGTCATGAAAAGTATGAGCGTATCGATGCCCAGAAAGGCGAAAAACAGGAAGAGGACGATCTCGTTAACGTTCCGCAAGGGTATCCTCCCAGAGCGCTTTCGCGAGGTATTCCAGTTCCGCCAGGGTTACCGGCTTCTCGAGTACGTACCGGATTCCTGACTCGAAGGCGCGCTTAATCAAGCGGTCGTTTTTCCGTTCGGTGAGCATGATGAAGTTGCGCCCCTTGGTGCCCGTGCCCCGGGCAAAGGACTCGCGCACCGCGAAGGCGTCCGAAAGGGGAAATCGTTCCTCGCAGACGACCAAGGCCGGCGGGTTGCGCGAGATTGCCGCCAGGGCCTCCTCGCCGGTTCCCGCCGCCTGTACATTGAAGCGGAGGGCGGTAAAAAAATCGGTAAACAGACGCGCGAGGGCGCGATCGCTTTCCACCAAGAGGAGGGACCCTTCCCGCATCGGTTCGTTGCCTTCCGTACTGACGCAGATGCTTCCGGGCCCCATGCCGTCCCTGACGCGGTTGCGTTCCCTGAGCGCTTCGGTCAGGACCGAGGGATCGGTGGATTCCGCGCAAAAGACGACCGCGCCGCTGGCGGTCATCCGCCGCGAAAAGGCCTGCGAGGCGGAAATGGCCTTTTGGAGCAGCAGCAGCTCGGGAATCGCCGCCTCTTCGTCTTGAAATAGAAGGATTACCGACGGGCCGGAATCGCGAAACGCCATGGTTTGCGCGCCCCTCGCCTCCACCACGATGCCCGCGAATATCCTCAAGGCGGTCTCAACGGCGGATTCGCCCTCTTCTCCCGCCAGGGCCTTCAATCCGTCCAGCCGGAAGGACGCGATGGCCCCTTCGGGATTTCCCCTTACGAAGGAGGGAAAGAACTCGTCGAGAAAGGTTCGATTGTACAGGCCCGTGAGTCGGTCGAGCATGATATCGTCCTGCCCGAGGACGAGATTCTCCTGGAGCCGGAGGTGTTCCTTTCGCAGGAGCTCCAGTTCGCTCTCCTGGGCCGGATCGAATTCCGCCTCACCTTGGGCTTCCCCGCCGTAGCTTCCCGCCCTGAGCCTCGCGAATAGTTCGGGAATGTCGCCTGATCGGGCGCTTCCGTGCTGCGGGCATACCAGCCTTGCCTCGAGGGGTTCGAGGGTATCCAGCGCGAGGGAGAGGAGCTCGCCTGAGGGAACGTGCAGTTCATGGTATTACGCGACCCGCTCGAGGGTGTCCGGCGCGCCGAGTAGCGGGCTATTCCTGCCGTAGAAACCGAAAAGGTTGCCGCTAAAAAGGGTTCCCGTATCGCTATCGAAAAGCGCGAGCGACCCCCCGTTCCCGAGATTGGGCAGCGGAATGAGGCGCAATCCCAAAAAATGGCCCGACTCGTCGGTCTCTTCATGGTGCACGTACCTGAACGCCGAGCGAATTCCCAAGGACGGCAGGAGCAGGGCTGTTTTCCAATGGGCTATAATCTTGCCCGAGAAACCCGCCTTTTCCCACAGCGGCAGGCTTGCGCAGGCGTCGGGATGCCCCTGGGTAACGGCGATCGCCGTTAGGTTCTGAAGGTCTCCCACCGACGAGAACGCCTTGAAGATTGCCGGAAACCCAGGTACGGGACCCGGATCGATCAGGACGCTCTTGCCCCCGGCGGCGATCAGCCAGGTATTTTCCCGCAGGTAGTTATCCTTTTCGGCGCCGCCTAGCCACCATACCCGATCGTTCATCCCGATCGGGGGTTTTCCTCGTTCGTTCATTCAAGGCCCCTCGTCATGACGATTCTGTTTTCGTCGTTCTTACCCCGCAGCACGAGGATCGAATCGACCGATTTAATCATGAGCCACGAACCGAACCCGTGATCGGGATAGCTTTCCAGATCCGGTTCTTTCGTGGCGAACCAATCGTATTCCTTGCCTTGGAATTCAAGCCCGACCGTGACGCGGTTCTCGGTCATTTCCCAGTCTATCCGCGCTTTCCCCTGGGTATGCCGGATTACGTTCCCCAACGCCTCCACGAGCGCGAGCGAGAATTCGGTGCCGATTTCCGGGGCCGCCGCCGGGTACGATTCGGCGAAATCGCCCGCGAATGCCTCGCGTAGCAGGGAGAGGGCTTCGGCTTTCTCCCGGTCGAGCGTCGCGGCGAATCGGCGAAGGATTTTTGGTCCCTCATGGCTTGTTTTCGCGATCAGGAGGGTTACGTCGTCCCGAAAGGCGCCGGCGGTATAGAAAAACACCATGGATAGGGTTTTTTTCACGAGGTTTTCCGGGGACAGGTCGGTATGCGCGGCCAGAAGCTGCATAAGCCGCGGCGCGGAGAAGAGGCTTCCCTCGGAATTTTCGGCCTCGGTAATGCCGTCCGAATAGAATAAGAAGATATCGCCCCGATGACAGGGAAGGGCATAGGAGCGGAATTCCTGTCCGCCCGTAAAACCGAAGGGCATGTTGGAGCCCTTTACTTGCCAGCATTGGTCGCGAACCGAATCGTAGTACAAAAAGCTCGTGTGTCCCGCGTCTATGAAGCGAAGCAGTCCCCGGGAAGCGGATAGCCTGCAGAAATACAGCGTCAGGAAACGGCCCATGTCGATAAGACCCGGGGCGATGTGCCGTTCCGCCTCTGAAAGGACCCTGCTCGGGTTAACGTCGTCGCCGTGGGCGACCACTTCCTTGATGATCGCCTTCGCGACCGCCGCCTTGAGGGTCGCCGCGGTAAGGGCGGCGGGGAGGCCCTTACCCATAACGTCGCCGATGAGAAAGTCGACGCTCCCTTCCTCCAATTCGTAAAATTCGTAAAAATCGCCGTCCACCTGAAGCGAGGGAATGGTTTCCGCCGCGAAGGAAGCCCCAGGGGCCTCAAAGGTATAGCTTCCGGCCAAGAGGGCCTGCTGTATCCTGGCGCTGGTCTCGATTTCTTTCTCCATGAGCCGCTCGGCCCCGTGGTCGGCGATTTGCCGGGCGGAATCGGGATCGAGCCCCACCGCGAGGGTTCCCTCCGGAACGATATCCTTGGCGGCGAGGAAGGTCATTCTGATTGTCTGTGAATCCCTAAAGGCTCCCGCGGCGCTGTACCGTACGCTGGACGCCCCGCCTTCGCGCGCGGAACGCGCGAAGGCCCGTACCTCGCACAGGGTCTCCCCGTCCATGAACGAAAGCCAGGATACCGGTCTCTCGCCCACGTCGCGCAGTCCCAGGCCCAACAGACGCGTCGCCGAATCGGAGGCGGCGACCACGCCCAGGGTCTCCGCGTCTACCAGCATGACGGCCAGGTCCAATGCCGTGGCAAGCTCAATGAATCGATCGGCGCCAAGGGCTTCCATTATTCGGCGGGGGCGCCCACGGCCGCGAGGGCTTCGGGGAGGGTCGGTACGGCCGTCGCGATCTGCGACAGCCGTACCATGCGAAACAGTACGGTCACCGCGTCGTTCATGCCGCAGAACGCGATATTCCGCCGGGCCTCGCGGACGGTTCTCAAAAAAACCACGAGCTTCCCCAGGGCCGAAGAATCTAAAAAGAGTACCTTATGGAGGTCCAGCACGATATCGTGCATTCCGTCGAACCGTTCGCCCAGTTCACGGGCGAATCGGTCGGAATTCATCACGTCGATCTGTTTGTCGGTGGGCGTTATGACGCAAACGCGTCCGGTAATGTAGGATTCCATACGGAAAGTATGGCGCTTTTCCGTCTAGGATGCAAAAAAAGGAGGACCGGGAACGAACCGGAAGGCAATCAGCGGTTCTTTTTGCCCTCCATGAACTCCAGAAGGTCGCCCAAGCTCGCGATGGCCCCGAGTTCCACCCCCGCGGACCGGGCGGCCCGCACGGGCGCTCGGTAGAGGGCCTCGATTTCCATGGGCCGCCCGGCATCCCAGTCAAGCTTCATGCTCGGCTCATACGGCGTCATGGTTTCGGTATAGCCCACCATACGCTCGATCGAGCCCTTTCCCAGGGGAAAGCCGCAGGTGGCCGCGCCTCGCGCAACTTCTTCCATCAGCCGGATCGCCATGCGCCGGGAACTCAGATTCGCGAGAATCTCCCGGGTATCGCAATCGAGCGCCACGGACAGCCCGTTGAAGGGCACGTTCCATAAAAGCTTTTTCCAGCGCGAGGTTCCCAGGCTGTCTGAAACCTCCGCGGGGACTCCCGCCAGGGCAAAGTCCTGAGCGATTCCCGTGACCGCCGCGCGATGGGGCGAAGCGGGGTCGAGCGAGGCGGTGAGCGCCCCTACGGTAACGGAACCCTTGTCCTGGTGCACGATCTTCCCCGGACCCTCTTTACGCGCGCAAATATAGCAAAGGGCGCCGGTCACCACGCTCAGGGGGAAGGCTTCCTGTATGTCGCTCTCCATGCCCAACCCGTTTTGCATTACCAGAATGACGGTGCCGGGCCTCACGAGGGGCGCGAGGAGTTTCGGCAACTCGCCGTTGGCGGTGGTTTTCACGGCGACGGCGATCACGTCGCTTTCGGGAATATCCGCGCTATCGCGGTAGACCTCTGCCGGGTTCAGGGCGAAATTGCCCGCGACGGAATCGACGGATAACCCCCCGTCCTTTATGGCTTGATAATCGCTTCGGGCCAAAAACCGCACGGTGGCGCCGGCCTTCGCGAGCCTCGCGCCGTAATAGCCCCCTACCGCCCCCGTTCCGACGATCGTATAACTAAACATCGTTAGACCCCTTTCAATTTTCGCGCATTACCCTATACTTGTACCAATGGTACTTGATTCTACACTCTATTCGCGCGTAGAAACAACGTTCCGCGGCACCGAAAACTCGCTTGACAGAACCGAGAGCGAGAATTATGATACTGATAGGAATTATTCCTGTTATGACAATCCAGCACAGGCAAACCAAACAACGCGCGGCCCTTCTTGACCTCTTGAGGTCTACCAAAAGCCATCCGACCGCGGCGTGGCTGTATGAGCGGCTCAGGGCCGCCTACCCGGCCATGAGCCAGGGAACGGTATATCGCAATCTCTCGGTTCTCGCGGAACAGGGCCTCGTTTTGGTCCTTCGTTCCGGCAGTACCTACGACCGTTTCGACGCGGACACCAGCGTGCACTATCACATCATGTGCGAGTCGTGCGGCCGGGTAGACGATTTGCCCCTAAGCGCCGAAACGTTCAGGAACGTCGAGGCGGAACGCGTTTCGGGGTATCGGGTTACCGGACACCGGATAGATTATTTCGGGATATGCCCGGAATGCCAAAAAAGCAAGAAGGGCGGTTTCCCAGGGACCGGCACCGGAATATGAAAAAAACGCGGTTCGTACGAAACCGCGGGAAAAAATTGGAGGAATGCATATGAAATCCGTAAAGGGTACCCAAACCGAGAAGAACCTGCTGGCCGCCTTCATGGGCGAGTCCCAGGCCCGTAACCGCTACACGTTCTGGGCGAGCAAGGCCAAGGAAGAAGGCTATATCCAGATCCAGCAAATTTTCCTCGAGACCGCCGACCAGGAAAAGGAGCACGCGAAGCGCCTGTTCAAGTTCCTCGAGGGCGGGGAGCTTTCCATTCCCGCGGGAGGCGACGCCGGCGTGATCGGTACCACCAAGGACAATCTCCTGCAGGCCGCCCACGGCGAGAACTACGAGTGGCAGCATATGTATCCCGATTTCGCGAAGGTCGCCAAGGACGAGGGCTTTGACGTCATCTCCGCCGTCATGAACAGCATCGCGGTCGCCGAGAAACAGCACGCCAAGCGCTACGAGGCCATGGCGAAGCATATCGAAGACGGCGACATGTGGGTTCAGGAATCGCCCACCACCTGGCGCTGCCTCAACTGCGGCTTCATTTACGTGGGTAAGGAAGCCCCGAAGATGTGTCCCGCCTGCGCCCATCCCCAGTCCTATTTCGAGCGCCTCGCCGAAAACTGGTAATCGAGGAACGGCGGCGCCAGCCGACCGAACGAGCCTGAGACCCCGCGCGGGTTTCGGGCTTTTTTTTTATCCCAGCGCCGCCTTGAACGCCCCCGCGAGGAAGGGTAGGGCGACGTACGCGGAAAAGGCGAGGAGCGTAAGGTAGCCCGCCAGCTCTACGGCGGAGGAAACGCGGGCCAGGAGCGCCTCGTTTCGCTTCAGCGCGTAAAACGCCCCGCTCCGGCCGAACCACGCGAGGTAGCCGGCCGCGACAATGGGCACGCTCATGCCCAACGACATGGCGAGTACCGCGAAAATCCCTATGCCGACCGACCCGATGCTTACCGCGAGAACCATGACCAGAATCGCCCCGGGGCAGGGATATGCGCCGGTGAGCAGAATCGTGCCCAAGGTCGCGTTTCCCCTCCCGTGCGAATGCTTCCCCGTTACCAAGCCCTTGAGGGCTCCCGCCGCGAGCGCCGCCGCCACGAGAATGAGCAGTCCGTAGGAAATGCCCTCCATCCAGGCCGCGATATTGTCGGCACGGGAAGAAACCGCCCCCCGGACGCCTTTTAAGGCGAGCATGAGGAGAATCGAGGCGCCGCCGTGAAGGAGCGCCAGGGCAAAGCCCGTCCCCGCCGGTTCCCATACCGGCGCGCCCTTCGCGAGATACAGGGAGAAAATCACCGTCTTTCGGTGGCCCGGGCCAAAGGCGTGAAGAATACCGTACAGGAACGCCGCGCCGACTATTCCCCAGGCGGCGTTCGGCCCCGCGCTGTCTTTCCAAGCCGCCATCAGGCTTCCCAGCCGTCGGTGGAGCGAGGCCTGAACGCTCACCATCTCCGGATCGGCCGCGCCCGCGCGTACCGGCCGGGCCGCGGGCAAAACTGAGGCCTCCGGGGAGCCGGCCTGCGGCGCCGTAAAGGGATTCGCGGCCAGGGGCGCCGAAAGCGCGGCAAGCGCGAGGAAGAACGAGCCGAGGAACGCCCGCCGCCGAGTGACCGCGCGGAATCCCCGCCGCGGCTTCCGGCGCCCCGCTTCCGGCTCTTTCCGCCCGGTACCCTTATCGTTCATAGCTGATCCTGATCTCCCGCGGATAAAAGGTTTGCAGGCCCTTTTTCCATTGGTAATACACCGTCGTGTCGTCGATCGCGCCGAGGGGATTGTAGTACACCGGGTAATCCCGGTTTTCCGTTATCTCGAAACGCGGACTCACCTGCGCGGGATCGTAGGAAAGCTTTACCGCACCCGCTTCGGGATAGGCTATATCGCAAAAAAACGTATAGTC
Organism: Spirochaetota bacterium; assembly: GCA_023443865.1. Lineage (GTDB taxonomy): Bacteria > Spirochaetota > Spirochaetia > Treponematales > Treponemataceae > Teretinema. Next base: position 41,916 of record JAEZST010000022.1, read on the forward strand.
GTACACCGCCAGGGCTATCTCCCCCGGCGCCGTTTCGGAAAGGTCAACGTAAAACCGGTATGTAAGTATCCCGTCCTTTTGCCGCGCGGCGAACCGCGAGATACCGTCCGGGTTCGAGCGGTTTTTCCCCTGCCGAATAAAGGTGAAAAAATAATAGTTCTTTAGGTTAATGAACGCCCCGTCGTAGACTGCCTTGGTCTCCGCCGCGTTGAAAGTCCCGTTTCCGTCGGCGTCGAAGCCCTGAATGATATCGGCGCTGAAAAAACGGTCGAAGGTCCATTCGATCCAGCATCCGTCCAGGGCGGCGCCCTTCCACACGAATTCCTGCGAACTGGAAAGATACATGTGCGGGTGGGCGTACAGGGCCGCCCCCAAGGATAGGAGCGCGAGGGCGAAAATGAAGGATCGCGGTCTTGAGAGATTCATGTTAACTCCGGCTTACGATAATAAACGCGACCCGCCGCCCGGTCAAGGCCGGACGATCACGGGAAAACGCGGCGCCGATACCGTTGAATCCCCCTTCCGCAGGGACTATAGTGATGGCAAGAAACGCCGTACCGGAGGAAAAAAAATGGCCGAATGCGAATGTCTTCCCAAATGTCCTTTTTTCCATGACCGCATGGAAAACAAGCCCGCCACCAGATTTTCAAGGCAGTGGGCGGTTCGTTCGTGCCCGGGGATTTGTATCCCTCGCAGGTCGAGCGGGTTTCCCGCATCATCGAAGAGGTTAGGGCTTCCCGATAAACCGTTTCGACCCCGCTTGAGGAAAAGCGTCGAATGCGTTACTATGGCAACGCCTGATCCGTTAGCTCAGTTGGATAGAGCGGCTGCCTCCTAAGCAGCAGGTCGGACGTTCGAATCGTCTACGGGTCATGAGAACCGTTTTCGCGCGTATCGCGAAGGCGGTTTTTTTTTATTAAGGGGGGAGCGCCCCCCTGCCTCCAAAGGCTCCTCCGTTCGGCGCGGCTATTAATTCCGTGAAAAAATGGTCGGTTCCCCGGCTTTTTTTCGCTTGACCTACCGACCGGTAGGTAGATGCCCTGCCGCGCCGTCCTCCCCCGCGCTTTTCCGGCACCCTCCCTTGGGTCTCCGTGTATGGCCGCCCCGTGCTATACTTACGCTCATGAAAAGCGCCGCTCCCGAAACCGCCGGTTCGTTCCGCGGCTTCAGTCCCGATACCTTCGCCTATCTCGACGCCCTTGCGTTCAACAACGAGCGGGCCTGGTTCGAAGCCCACCGATCGGATTACGAGCGACTGGTCCGCGAGCCGGCCCTCGCCCTTATCCGGGACATGGAACGCGTCGTCAAGGGCATTAGTCCCCACTACGTCGCCGAGGCCAAGAAAGTAGGCGGCTCCCTCATGCGCGTGTACCGCGACACCCGGTTCGGCGCGGATAAAACCCCCTATAAAACCAACGTGGGCATACAATTCAGGCACGAGGCCCACCGCGACGTGCATGCCCCCGGCTTTTACGTGCATCTCGCCGCCGACGGCTGCTTTATCGGGGTCGGTTGCTGGCGTCCCGAACCGGACGACCTCGCCCGCATTCGGGCCAGGATCGCCGAGCGGCCCAAGGACTACGCGAAGGCGGTGGAAAAAGGGGCGATTGAGGGAATGGTTCCCGCGGGCGATTCCCTGATTCGCGTTCCACGGGGCTTCTCGCCGGAGCATCCCCTCGCCGCGGATATCAAGCGGAAAGACTTTCTGCTGTCCCGCGACCTAGACCCTGACCTTTACCTGAACGCGGCTTTGATCGATCTCCTCGCGGTAAAATTCGCCGCGACCGCCCCCTATATGGCCTTCTTGTGCGCCGCCGTTGGCGCCCGCTTCTAAAGGCACTAAAACCGGATCCCGGACAACTCGTCCGTTTTTTTACCGAATCTTCACGAAAATCCGTATCCTTCGGGTTATACTCGTTGCTAATCATGCAATGACGCAACATCAACGAATGTGAGGTTCTGCCATGTCCATGATCGACGCGCTCCGCTTTTTGACTAAATGCCGAACGGAACCGGATCTTTGCGACCGAATATGGGACCTTCCGAGCCCCGCGAGTTTTTTCGCCTGGGCCTCCGCGGAAGGCTTCCATTTCACTAACGACGACGTGATTCACGCTTTTGACGATCTACGGGTCCACGCCGCGGACGAATTCGAGGCCGAGGCCATCGACGAATTGAGCGCCTGGTACCAGGTCGTCGCGATGGACGAGGAGGACGAGCCGGATTTTGATGAATCCGACGCCCTCGAGTCCTTCGACGAGCGGGAAGAGGCGATGAGCGGAAGAAGCGGCTCACTGTAAGCGTCTGCGACGTTTCGCGAAGGGGCGGCTCCTTTGATAACCGCCCCGGAACGCCGACCGATATTCTCGGTTTTTTTTCAGGAGGCACCTATGCCCGGTATAGGCGAGAAAGCGCCGGACTTCACCCTGGAAGGCGATTCCGGCGCGGCGGTATCCCTGCGCGATTTTTCCGGCAAGACCGTGGTGTTATACTTTTATCCGAAAGACGATACTCCCGGCTGTACCGCCGAGGCCTGCGCGTTCAGGGACGCGTACGATGAGATACTGGCCCTCGGCGCGGTGGTGTTGGGCGTAAGTCCCGATTCCGCCGTGCGTCACGCGAAATTCAAGGGCAAATACGAATTGCCCTTCCGCCTTTTGGCCGACCCGGACCATCGCGTCCTTTCCGCCTACGGCTCGTGGGGCGAAAAAAAGGCGTACGGGAAAACCTATGAGGGGGTTATCCGCTCTACCTACGTGATCGGTCCCGACGGGAAGGTTATTGGAGCCTTTCCGAAGGTAAGCCCAAAAGAGCACGCCGCGGAAATCCTGGCCCTGCTACGGGCAATGAAATAGGGAAAGCCCCGCCGAGTCATTGGCCTCGGCGGGGCTTTTTTTATCGGGTGGCTAGCGCTGGAACTCGATGCGGACCGATCCTATGCCCGTAGAGAGCTTGATCGTACGTTCGGCCGCGGGGTTCCCCGCCGTGCCGTTGCCCATGCCGTCCCAGTTGCCTCCGCCGATGCGGACCGAGCCTAAGCCCCGGGAAAAGTCGAAGCGATAATCGCTCTCGCTCCCGGCGAGGTTAAACTCGACGGCTCCCGTCCCGGTGGATACGTCCGCGGCGTCGGTGATATCGCCGTTCAGGACGATACGGCCCGCGCCGGTTTCCACCCGAAGGTTCCCGATCGCCGCGGCGTCCAACTCAACGAGGCCCGCTCCCGTTTTAATCGTCGCCCGATCGGCGTCGAACCCCTTTGCCCTGAACGAGCCGGCGCCCCCTTCAAGCCTGAAGGTATCGGCGGCAAGGTCCTCTATGGTGACCGCCCCCGCCCCGATCTTGATCAGGCAGTCGTCGAATCGCACGTCTTCGGGAAGCACCAGATCGAACTCCGGGGCGTTTTTTCCGCCGTAGAAGGGGAATGAATCGCGCCAGCGGGGAACCCGTACCCGGAAGGTATCTCCGGAAGTATCCACCTCGACGGAACCTTTCTCGAAATCGGCCGCCCGCCAGGAAGGGCTCGCTCCCCGGCGAATCGTCAACGCCGCGCCCTTGAGGTCGATATCCAGTTTTTTGACGGAGCCCTGCACCGGTCCGTCGATCGTCACGAGATTGCGCATCGCGTTATCCCCCTTATTATGGGCCGAGGTTTCAAAACGGAAGTTGAAATGGCCGTTCTGCCACGGCCACCACCGCGCTCCCATCCATTCGCCGCCGAAGCTCAAGCCCAGGGCGATCAGGATACAGCCCGCGACGATCAGTCCAAAGCCGCCCCCGACCGAACGGCCCCGGTTCCGGTATTTCCATTCGGATCGCCCTTGACGGCGCTCGTCACGCCAGTCTCGTCCGTATTTATCTCCCATAGTATCCTCCTTGAGCCCTGCCGAAAAGCCAACCGACCAGCTGGCCCAAAAGGGAGAAAAGCGCGCCGATTATGGCGAACACGATCTTTCCCGCCCCCCACAGCAAAAAGGCCACGCCGAAGAGGACGAGCGCGCTGGCGGGGGTGAGGAAGAGGGTCACGAACCCGCCAACGAACAGGGCCACGCCGCCTATAACCAGTCCGATGGCCGCGACGCCGACGGCAAAGAGGGTCGCCACCGCCGCGATAATGCCCCCCGCTATGGCCAGTACCGCGGGCAGGGCAATCGGGGCGGCGAGGACCGCCAACAGAACGAACCACAGCGCGGACAATCCCTTCCCAGGATTGCCGGGCGCCTCTCTGGCCGCCTTAACCGCGTGCTCGGCGAGGATGCGCGAAGCCACGCCCTGCGGGGTGCCGAGTTCACGGATCACGTCCTGTTCCCGTTCCGACCCGGCCTCGTCGAAATACTCCTCGTAATACGCGCAGGCCGCGTCGCGTTCGTCCGGCGAAAGCCTTCCGAGCCGTTCCCGCAGCTCCCGCATGAACTCCTTTCTCGTCATACCGTCGTTTCTCCCCCGAAGATCCCTTCGATTCTTTTTCTGTATTCTCGCCATTCGCTTACGTAGAGGGCGTGCTGGCGTCGCCCCTCTTCCGTTATCCGGTAATACCGCCGGTTTCGCCCCTGGATCGGCTGATCGTAGGTCGTCAGCCATCCGCTCTTCAAAAGCCGCCGCAATACCGGATAAAGGGTAGACTCGGAGATATCCATAACCTGTTTTACCTCCTGAGTGAGTCTATACCCGTATTCGTCGCCGCGGGACAGTATCGCGAGCACGCAGGCGTCGAGCAAGCCGGTGTTGATCGAAAAAAGCATCGTGCCTCCTGTCTAATATAGTATCGTTGTTAATAATATACGAAGTATAGTATTAAACAGTCAAGGATATCCGGACAATTTTTTATTCCGGATATCGTTACTTCTGTAACCCGCAGCCCGCGCAATGATGTTACGTCCGTATGCCGAAAAACGCCCCGTGCCGCCCCGTGCCGCCCCGTGCCGCCCCGCCGACCCGCTCCGCCGCGCCGACCCGCTCCGCCGCGTGCTTGCGCCGTTTTTCCCGGTTAGCCGACCCGTATCCCTTGACGTACGCTTCATGGGGCATTATGTTTGAGGTATACACCACACCCCAGGGGGGTGTATAGGAGCGTTAAGTATGGTTACGGAGAAATACGATATTACGGGCATGTCCTGTTCGGCATGTTCCGCGCACATAGAAAAACGCGTGGCTTCCATTGCGGGTATCGGGAAGGTAGAGGTGAACCTGCTTACCAATAGCATGACCGCCACCTACGACGATACCGTGCTCGATTCCGCCGCCATCGTCGCCGCGGTCACGGATGAGGGATACGGCGCCGAATTGCGCGCGTCGCCCGCTTCGGCCGCCGGCGGGCCGCAGCGAAAACCCGCCGCCGTTGAGCCCGCCGCGGGCGATTATCCGGTCAGGCTAGGGGTTTCCGTCGCCTTCACGCTTCCGCTTTTATATATCGCCATGGGGCATATGCTCGCCTTTCCCCTTCCGTCGATTTTTCACGGAACCGAAAACGCCCTGGTGTTCCTCCTCGCGCAGTTTTTCCTAACCCTACCGGTGGCGTACGTGAACCGTATATACTTTACCCGGGGCTTTCGGAACCTGTTCCGGCTTTCGCCCAACATGGATTCCCTTATCGCCATCGGTTCCGCCGCCGCCCTGGGGTACGGAGCGTACGCCCTTTTCGTCGTCGGATGGGCCGTGGGACACGGTCGCGCGGACGTGGCGAGCGCCTACCTTTCAAACGTCTATTTTGAGTCTGCCGCGACCATCCTCACCCTGATTACCCTGGGAAAGTTCCTTGAGGACCGGGCCAAGGGCCATACTTCCGACGCGATTTCACAGCTTTTGGACCTTTCCCCCGTTACGGCAACGGTTATCCGCGGCGGCATAGAGACCGAAATTCCGGCGGAATCGGTCGTCGTGGGCGATACGGTGGTTATTCGTCCCGGTCAGGGCATTCCCGTTGACGGCACGATCCTTGAGGGGAACGGGTCGTTGGATATGTCGGCCATTACGGGCGAAAGCGTGCCGGCGGAAAAGGGCCCGGGAGACGCGGTAACCAGCGCGACCATAAACCTCACCGGGTATTTTACCTTCCGGGCCGACCGAATCGGCGCCGATACGACCCTGTCCCGGATCGTGGCGCTGGTCGAGGAAGCCTCGGCCTCCAAGGCACCCATCTCGCGCCTGGCCGATCGCATAAGCGGCGTCTTCGTGCCCGCGGTAATCGGTATCGCCGCGCTGACGGTCATCGTCTGGCTCCTGACCGGGCATGATCCTGCCTTTGCCTTGTCGCTGGGAATATCCGTGCTCGTTATATCCTGTCCCTGCGCGCTCGGCCTGGCCACCCCCACGGCGATCATGGTCGGTACCGGCCGGGGCGCGCGAAACGGCGTGCTGGTAAAAAACGCCGAGGCGCTGGAAACCGCCCACGCCATCGATACGGTGGTCATGGACAAAACCGGCACGGTGACCGAGGGAAAACCCGCGGTTACCGACGTTATTCCCCTGCCCGGCCTTGACGAGCGAACCCTCCTGTCGATTGCCGCCTCGCTGGAAGCCCCGTCCGAGCATCCCTTGGGCGAGGCGATGACGCGGCGGGCGCGGGAGGAGGGCCTTTCCCTGCGGGAGGTGACGGGATTCCGCGCCGTTCCCGGCAAGGGTATCGAGGCCGCCTTGGACGGCGTTACCCATCTGGTAGGATCGCCGGCCCTGCTTGAGTCCCGGGGCGTCGACGTCGCGCCGGTCCTTGATCGGCTGAACGCGCTCGCCGAGGAGGGGAAGACAGTCTTCTGCGTGGCGGGAGGCGGGAAAGCCCTGGGCGTTATCGCCCTGGCCGACACGATCCGGGAAGGAAGCCGTGAAGCGGTTTCCGCGATGAAGGCCCTGGGCCTGCAGGTGATCATGCTCACCGGGGATAACGGGAAAACGGCGGAGGCCATTCGCGCGCAGGCGGGAATGGACCGGGCCTTCGATTCCCTCCTTCCCGAGGGGAAGGTAGCCGCCATCCGCTCCCTTCAGGCAGAGGGGCGGAAAGTGGCGATGATCGGCGACGGTATTAACGACGCCCCCGCCCTGGCCACGGCCGACCTGGGCATGGCGATCGGGGCGGGAACCGATATCGCCATCGAGTCGGCGGATATCGTTCTGGTGCGCAACGATCCCCGGGACGCGGTAACGGCCCTCCGGCTCGGCCGCGCGACGATCCGGAACGTGCGCCAAAACCTGTTCTGGGCGCTGATCTACAATACCCTGGGCATCCCGATCGCGGCCGGGCTCTTGTTCCCGGCGTTCGGCATAACGCTCAATCCGATGATCGCGGCGGCGGCCATGAGTTTCAGTTCGGTTTCCGTGGTATTGAACGCCCTGCGTCTCAATTTTTTCAAGAAGGAGTAATTACGATGACAAAGACCGTTACGATCGAGGGCATGAGCTGCAAGCATTGCGCCATGCGGGTCGAAAAGGCCCTGAACGCGCTTCCCGGCGTGACCGCCGCGGTGGATCTCAACGCCGCCAGCGCCACGGTAACCGCGGACGCTGAGATAGACGACGCGACCCTTGCCGCCGCCGTTTCCGGCGCGGGCTATAAACTCGTCCCGTGATCGCCGACGCTGAAAAGGTTTCCCGGCTCCTGAAAACCGCCCGCGGCCAAATAGACGGTATTCTTCGGATGATCGAGGAGGACCGCTATTGCGTGGACGTTTCAAACCAGATTCAGGCGACCGCGTCGATCCTGCGCAAGGCAAACGCCGAGGTACTCAAGGCCCATTTACGCAGCTGCGTGCGCGATGCCTTTACCGAGGGGAGCGAAACGGACCGGAGCGAGAAAATCGAGGAATTGATCGGCATTTTCGAAAAGAACGACCGATAGGGGCCGGATCGGGATCAGGCGCGCTTCGTCGCGTCGAGGGACTGTTCCCGGGACAGGTCCACGAACTCGATCCGGTTCCTGCCCGAGTTTTTCGCCCGGTACATGATCCCGTCCGCGATATCGACCAGGGTCAGGGGCTTGTCCTCCCTGAAGGGAATGGCGGTGACGACTCCCATGCTTACCGTTACGTATCCCCCCGTTTCCGAGGTGGCATGCGGAATCGAAAGCCGCGCGACCCCTTCCCTAATTTGGTTTGCCACTTTCATCGCGCCCTCGTGCCCGGTTTCCGGGAGAATCGCGATAAATTCTTCCCCCCCGAACCGCGCGGCCAGGTCATACGGCCGGTGGCACGCTTCCGCGATTACCGACGCGACCTTTATCAGGCATTCATCCCCCTCCAAATGGCCGTACGTGTCGTTAAATCGCTTGAAATGGTCTATGTCGAGCATGATCAGGGAAAGGAGCCCCCCTGATCGGCGCAATCGCGGGAATTCCTGTTCCAGCTTTTTACTGAAGGCCCGTCGGTTGGCCAAGGCCGTCAGCGGGTCGGTTTCGCTGGCGATCTGGAGCCGCTCATTGGCCGATTGCAGTTCGGCGGTCCGTTCCTCCACCCGCCGCTCCAGCTGGGCGCGTTCCTCGGCAAGTTCCCTCAACGCGGAGCGGCGAGAGCGAACGAGCCGGAGCAGCATCAGGATGGAGACGGTTTCGCTAATAACCAGGAGCAAGATGCCCGCGGCCTGAATCGGCCAGACCTTCCAGGGCGAATCGGGCCGATTGATTATGGCGCTTCCCGGGGGAAGGCTCGATTCCCGTATGCCGAGGCGGGCCATCACCTTCCAATCAAACTCCAGCCGGGTTGGCGTTACCATGAGCGGGGGAATTGAGCTTACCGGCGTTCCTCCCAGTATTTGCAGCGCCATGTCCGCCGCCGCCTTGCCCTGATCGTACCCCGTTATCATGGTCCCTCCGAGCACCCCGCTTCCCAGGTAAAACTCCCAAAAGGTATACGCCGGAAAATTCTTGATTACCGAGACCATCGCGGCGCTTTCTTCCGGGGTGAGGGAGCGGCCGTTGCCGAAGTCGCTCGTTTGGCCCGTCAGGAAAACGGCGGTGGTACGGGGCAGCAGGGCAAGCCGACGCTCAATCTCCCTGAGGGGCTCGTCTTTCAGGATTATCACGTTATGGGTGCCTATATACCGGGGATACGCCTCGCGGATTACCGAATCAAGGAGGATTTTGTTCGTTTCGTCGGCGCTCGAGACGATGAAGGCGAGTGTCGTCGTGTCGGGTTTGATCCTGACCGCGAGGTTTACCAGGCCGATCACGTCGGTGCGTTCGTTTACCCCGGTTACGCCGGGCATATCCCGTATTTCGTCTCCGGTAAAATTGTTATAGCCGCAAAAGACCACGGGCACGCCGGGGAAAAGGCGATTCCGGTACTTTTTTAAGAAATCGAAGGCGATATTGTCCGAGGTAACGATCAGGTTCGGCGCGTATTCCCGGTACTTGATGTACATGGAATCGGCGATGGCGGCGGCAAGGTCGCTGAAAATAAAACGCTTGCCGTCCAGATATTCAAAGGAGACTTCGACGCCCCGGTTGCTGTCGTCGACGCGGTCGAGAAACCCGCGCTCGATATCGTCGCTCCAGGTATATCCTTTATGGTAGGAATTGATGAAGAGAACCCGTTGATTCGTTTGCGCAACCGCTCCCAGTACCATGACCGTAGCCATCAGGAACCGAGCGGCCCTTTTTACGACCATTGCCAGCACTTCTCCTCTTAACAAGGGTACTTTATGGGCCGGTCGCGGTCAAGGCGGGCCTGGCCGGCAATATATCTCGACAACCGGTAAAAAGGCGTATACAATGGCAAAAAATATAAAAAGTGGGAGGGGCTATGACGCGAAAAGAATCTGATAATCTGAAACTCGCCGTCATATCGGCGGTTTCCCGGGATCATGACCTAACGGGAGAAAGGCGTAAGGATTTAAGCTTTTCGGCTCTCCTGGGCAATTTCGTGCACCTTGAATGCACCGAGGAGATCGCCGCCCGGCATTGGAAAACGATCATGGACCGCCGCGATTTCCTGAGCGGCGTACTCGGTCGCTCCGTAAGCCTGTACACGGCCATCGCCGACTACTGTTCAGAGCCGGGAGGCCCGCTGGCGGCACCCCTCTTGGTGGAGGGTACCGCGTTTCAAGATACGGTCCGTCAGGCCATGGTCGACGGCTTGACCGGGATCTTCAACCGGCGGTACCTGGATATCAATTTGCGCAAAGAATACAACCGTTGCGAACGCTGGGGTAAATCCCTTTCCCTGTGCATGATCGATATCGATAATTTCAAGAAAATCAACGATACAAAGGGCCATCCGTTCGGCGACCAGGTATTGGTCAGGGTCGCTTCCGTCCTGAAACATACCGTCCGGGACGAAGACGTTCTATGCCGGTACGGCGGCGAAGAGTTCTTGGTCGTCTTGCCCGAAACCGACGAAATCGGCGCGATGGTGCTCGCGAAACGCCTCTTCGCCGCGGCGCGGCAGGATCATTTCCTTTCCATGAATCACGTTACCTTTTCAGCGGGGCTTGCGACCTATCCCGACATAAAAACCGCCGACGGGCTTCTTTCGGCGGCGGACCGGGCGCTTTATCAGGCGAAGTACAACGGCAAGGACCAATTCGTGACCGCCATTCCCGAGCGGCGGCAATTCGGGCGCTTTCCCTATACCTGGAGCCTTTCGGTTATCGATGACCGCACGAGCGAGGAATTGTCCGGGGTAACGACCCTGAACGTATCTTTGGGGGGCGTGCAGTTCGCCTGCGCCGCGCCGTACCACGTGGATATGCCCCTCCATTTGGTATTCCGAAACGAACAGACCGGCCGCGAGGAAATGGTTACCGATAGCCGGATAAGCTGGGTAAAAAAAACGAGGGGTAACTTCCTGTACGGCGTTCGGTTCGAGGAATCGCCGAATCCCCTGCGGGAACGACTCGAGCGGCTTTCGTCCGCCGCGTCCGACCGGGCGTAAGGCGAGGCACGGGAAAGGGCTCTCGGCCCGATCCCGTGGTCCCGTTTATCCGTTATACCTTCGTTCTCACGTACGGGGCGATCCTGTCCAGGGCCATTACCCGGTCAGCCGCCCCGAGGTCTATCGCTTCTTTCGGCATGCCCCATACCACCGAGGTTTCTTCGTCCTGGGCGATCGTGTGCCCTCCCGCCTCGTGAATGCGCAAAAGTCCCCGCGCGCCGTCGCGACCCATGCCGGTTAGGAGAATTCCCAGGCAGTTCCTTCCCACCTGATCCGCAACGGACTCGAAGAGGGGGTCTACCGCGGGCCGCTGGTTGCACACCTTCGGTCCGGTGGCGATCTTGAGGGTCCGCTCGGTACCCTTGGTGCGGAGTATCATGTGATACCCGCCCGGCGCTATGTACACCGTTCCCGCCATGATCCGTTCCCCGTCTTCCGCCTCCTTGATCCGTACGCGGCACATATCGTTCAGCCTCGACGCGAAGGAGGCGGTGAACCGTTCCGGCATGTGAATGACCGTGAGTGTCGGCGGGAAATCCGGCTCCCAGCCGAGAAAGAGCGTTTCCAGGGCGATGGTGCCCCCCGTAGAGGCGCCCACCGCGATGAGCCGGTTCGTGGTTTCGATGGAGGTCAGGAATTTTTTCGCCTGATTCTCCCGGGGCGCGGCGTTGAGCTTGCGCGACGTTTCGCTGAGCCGGGAGAGGTCGGCCTTGCTCGCCGCGAGGATTTTGTCCGTAAGCGCGTCCACGACCTCTTCCACCGTGACCGCGCCGCCCGGTTTGGGCACCACGTCCACCGCGCCGAGTTCCAGGGCCTGCAGGGCCGCGGCGTTTCCGTCCCGGGCTAGGGAAGAAACCACGATCACCGGCTTGGGGTAGTGCCTCATGATCTGACGCAGGAAGGTCAGCCCGTCCATGCGCGGCATTTCGATATCCAGGGTAATGACGTCCGCCTCTACCTTGTCGAGCTTGTCGCGCGCGATATAGGGATCCATGGCCGTGCCCACTACCTCGATGGAGGGGTGCCTGGAAAGCCGTTCGGCCAGGATTTCCCGCACGATGGCCGAATCGTCCACGATGAACACTCTAATCTTGGGCATTTACGGGGTCCTCCTGAAGACGGATTGCGCTTCTTTCTTGAGCGAGGCCGGAATGTCCAGGAGGGCTTCGGTATGGCCCACGAAAAGGAGCCCCCCCCGGTAAAGGTTGTTCACCAGATTGCGGATTACCTTGCGCCGCCCGGCGTCGTCGAAATAGATCATGACGTTTCGGCAAAACACGTAGTCGAAGGGCCGCTCGAATTCGATCTGATCGTGTAGGTTGAGCCGCTTGATCTTGAGGTATTTGCGCAACGTTTTTTGTACGCTGTACGCGCCGTTTCCCTCGTCGCGAAAATACGCCTGTTTGATACGGTTCGGGGTATTCTGGAATTTCCCCTCGTTATATACCCCGCGGTGCATCACCCGCAGCGAGTCCGCGTTGACGTCCGAGGCGACGATGACGAAATTCCGCAATCCCCGCTCGAGGAGCGTTATCGCGATGGACCACGGTTCCTCGCCCGTGGAGCTCGCCGCGCACCAGATATGCGGCACGACGAGCTTTTTCGCCATTATGTCGTTGACGAGCAGGGTAAGGTGGGCCGATTCCCTAAAAAAAAAAGTATGGCCCACGGTAACTTCCTTCAGCAGGGATCGCTCGGCCCGCTCGTCGCCCGACATCACCCGCGCTAAAAAGCCCGCGAGGTCGCCCTCGCGGACCTGGATCTTTTCCAGTTTGTTCCTGAGAATCTCGATTTTTGCGGGAATGTAATGAATGCCGTACCGCTCGTAAATAAGGTCGCGAAAGCGGTACAGCAATTCTTTGGGGATCCTGTCGCTCATCCCCGGTTAGTCTGGCTCAAAACGCCGACTCTCCCTCGATATCGCTGAATTCGGGATCGTCGTCCAGGGGAATGCGGTGGGATTGCGCCTTTACCGGGCGCTTCTCGCGTATTCCCGAATCCTTGCCGGATTTCGGCGCCGGGATTCCTGTCTGTTTCTTAGCGTCCGATAGGTGGGCGACCCGGGCGTTTTGCGCGCTTTGGGCCGGTCGCCGGCTCGCGGTTGCGGGAGTAGCGGGGCCCGCTCCCTCCGCGGAGGCGTTGGCGACGCCGAGCACGAGGATCGACAGTTTCGTGACGATTTCGTTCAGGCTTTCCACCTGGGTCTGCAGTTCCTCCGCCGAGCTCGCGGTTTCCTCGGAAGCGGCGGCGTTCTGCTGAACGACGGTGTCGAGTTGCACGATCGCGGTATTCACCTGGCTGATGCCCTCGTCCTGCTGCCGGCTCGCGGTTTCCACTTCGAGCGTCATTTCGTTGGATTTCTTCGAGTTCAGCGTGATGTCCTTGAATATCTCCGCCAACTGGTTGGTAAGCTCCTGGCCTTCCTGGGTTTTCTGGAGGGCGGTCTTGATCATGGCGGCGGTTTCCTTGGCGCTCGCGGCGCTCCGGTTCGCGAGGTTCTTGACCTCGTCGGCGACTACCGCGAAGCCCATGCCCGCCTCGCCGGCGCGGGCCGCCTCGACGGCCGCGTTCAGGGCCAGCATGTTGGTCTGGAAGGCGATATCGTCTATCACGTCGATTACCGCGCGGATATCGTCGGCCGCCTTGCCGATATCGGTCATGGCGACGAGCATTCGCTCCATGTGGGCCGAGCCCTGCACGGCGGCGTCCGCGGTCTTGGCCGCGAGAAGGCTCGCTTCCTTGGCGTTCTCAACGTTTTGCTTGACCATGGAGCCGAGCTCTTCCATGGAGCTCGTGGTTTCCTCGATGCCCGAGGCCTGTTCCGAGGCGCCCGAGGCTATCTGCTGCGCGCTCACCGACAGTTGGTTCGACGCGTTGCCTATCTGGTCCGACCCGCTGGCGAGGGCGTTCACGATGCCGACCACCGGTTTGGTAATGGACCGCGAGAGGAAGATGCCGAGGAAGAGGGCGAAAACGACGCCCACTACCAACGCGAGAATGATGATCGCGTTAATGCGGTTCGAATTGTCCAAGGATCGCTTGGTTACCTCATCGCCGTAGTACGTCTTTACGTAGGTGAGAAGATTGGAAAGGTTGGTGATGTTCCCGTCGAATGCCTCCCTGGTTTCGTCCGACATGACGATTTTATACATTTGTTCCGCGTAAACCAGGGGATCGACCTTATTCCGGAGGTCTTGCGATAGTTTTTGTATTTTATCGTTTTGTTCCACCTGGCGCGTCAAGGCGTTCGTAAATACCCCGTACAGCTTCGCCTCTTCCTCGCTGCTATCCAGGCTTTCGTACCGGGCCATGGCCTCTTTATACTCGGTGCGGTACTGGGCCATGTTGGTCAATTGGCGGTTGTATTCTTCGTCGTTCAGGAAGGGGTTCATGAGGGTCCGCTGCGTTGCCTTGTATTGCTGGAGCCGTACCATGATAACCTCAAGGTCGATAATCGACGGAAACCCGTTTTCCGTGGCCACGCTAAGGTCTTTGCTGAGCGTAATGACCCCGCTGCGCCCTATGAGCCCCACGGCGAGAGTAATGGCCGCGACGACGAGGAAGCCCGCGATCAATTTAGTTGAAAGGCTGATTTTCATGCTTTTTCTCCTTGTAATACCCTCGTATCGCCGGCGTCCGTACGCGCGGCCTGCGGGGCCATGTTTCTCAGTTCGACGAATTCCTCGTCGCTTAATATCTTGAGCACGTCCAGTACTATTTTCATTCCCTCGGGAGTGTCCGCCACGCCGCGGATGTATTCCGCGCGGACCCGGGAATTGATATAGGGAATGTGGTTGATCTTCTCCTCGGGAATCGCGATCACTTCCTGGATGGAGTCGACCACGAGGCCGAGAAGGAGGGTGTCGCCCTCTATTTCCACTTCCACCACGATAATGGTCGTTCTCTTATGGTACGGCTTGAATTCCAGGGCGAATTTCAGCCGTAAGTCGATGATCGGGATGATCTGGCCCCGCAGGTTGATCACGCCGCGGATGAACGCCGGCGTTTGTGGCAGGGGCGTTATTTCCGTCATGCCCATCAGTTCCTTTACCTTGAGAATTTCCAGGCAGTAGCTTTCGTTCTCCAGGGTGAAGTTCAGGAACCTCGAGCCGGTAACGGTACGCCTTCGCGTGTTATCCATTTCCCCCTCCTCTTCAGGCGAGCAGCTTGCGCATGGCCGCCATGAGCTTATCGGTTTCGAAGGGTTTCACGATCCATCCGGAAGCCCCCAATTCGCGCCCCTTCTGGCGCAGTTCGTCCTTGGTTTCCGTGGTAAGCATGAGTATGGGCGTGGAAGCGTATCCGGGCAGCTTGCGCACCTCGCCGAGCAGGGTAATGCCGTCCATCTTCGGCATGTTCACGTCGAAGAGAAAGAAATCGACGCCTCCCGCCCCCTTGAGTTTCGCCAGGGCGTCTTCGCCGTTTTCCGCCTCCACGACGTTGTACTCGCCGACGAGCGCGTTCTTGATGAGATTGCGGATCGAGTTCGAGTCGTCCACAAGCATTACGGTTTTCATCGTTGCCTCCGTTTGCCTTAAAAGAATTCTATATCCGTGTTCGTTCTTTGGAGCCTGATCCTGTCCGCGAGCCCGCATTGCTTCACCGCCCGTTCCAGGGCGTCCAGCTCGCGGGCCGTGGTAAGCCTGTGCCTGATCCGCTCGCTCGCCCGTTCCGGTTCCAGGGCCCGAGAAAGGGAGGCGGGATCGGCGCCCGTTTCCCGTATCTCGGCGACGAGGTCGCGCGTCGCGAGGTCCAGGTTCTCGATTTCCTGGGTGATGATCGAATGCAGCATGGCGAGGGGCGAAAGGGTCTTAATGTCTATTTCCAGCGCGTTCACGAACTCCATAACCCCCGCGTAAAGTTCCGTCGTTTCGCGCATTTGGCGGTCAACCGAGAGTTTCACCGCGTCGTAGGAATCGGAATCGCGGGCCATCTCCGCGAGCAGTCGGCCCCGGTTCGAGGACACCGCCTCGTTAATCGAGGAAAATACGCGATTCGAGACCGCAACGGTGGCCGCGATGTCCTGAACGATACGCTGGGTTTCCATGGCGAGCTTCTGTATCTCGTTGGAGATAACCTTGAAACCCTTGCCCCGTTCCCCCGCGCGGGCCGACTCGATCGAGGCGTTGATCGAAAGGACGTGCACCCGCTCGGCCACGTCGGCGATGTTCCCGAGCAGCGCCTTGATCGAGTCCATGTATTTTCCGATGCTTTCCACTTCCTGCGAGAGGGACTTGAAGGTTTCGGCGGTCTCGCCGGTCAGGGAACTTAGTTGGTTCCTGAAGCGTTCCACCGATTCCTGAATGCGGGTAGCGTAGTCGCTCCTCTGGAATTCGAGTTGGCCGGTTTTCATGCGTTCCAAAAAGCGCGTTATCGCCTCGCGAATCTTAACGAGGCTTTCCGACATGGGGTCGGACGTGCCGTTCAGGTACGTTACGATGTTCTTGAAAAGCGAATCGAGGGCGGCCTCATAAAACTCGGTGTCGGGCGGCTCGGGTGCCGGCGAGAACCCCGGCGCCGCCGCGGCGGGAGTCGCCGGCCCCCGCGCTATTAATTCCGCGGCCGGTTCGCTTACGGTGACCGGCGATACGGCCTGCGGGTATGCCTTTTCGGCCTCGAAAGCGGCGGCCGACAGGTTCGCGGCTTCGCGTTTTTCACGCCTGAGCGTCAGCGCGATACCCGCGAGCGCGAGGGCCAGGGCGGGCAAGGAAAGCGCAAGGCGGAGCGCGGCGGACGGGGGAGCGAGCATGACGATGCCTTCGAGCGCGACGGCAGCCGCGGCCGTCGCGAATAGGCCGGCCTTTTTCATCGTACGGCCTCAAGGAGGCTCAGGTCCACGAGCTGGTCCACGTCTACCACCAGCCCGATCTTTCCGCCGGCGAGCACGGTGCCCGAGGTTATTCCCCGCATCTTCTTGAAACGGTTTCCCAGGGTCTTAATGACTACCTCTCGCTTGGCGATCACCTCGTCCACCAGGATCATGAATTTATGCTTGTCCGTGTTTTCCACCACTACGCCGATCAGGAACGGGGGCGTTTCCGTTCTCGTCATGGAGAATACCTGGTCCATCCGCAGCACGAGGATCGCCTCGCCGCGCAGGTCGCACACCTCTACCGCGCCGTTTACCGACGAGAGCATGGAAGGCTCAACCTTGAGAGATTCCACCACCGAGGCGATGGGAAAGATAAAGGTATTGTCCAGGTTTCGGGTTATCATGCCGTCGATTATCGCGGTGCTGAGCGGGAAAATGAGCCGGAAGGTCGTGCCCTCGCCCGGTTTCGTGTCTATCTCCATGCGCCCGCGGTTATTGGTCACCACCGTTTTCACGATATCCATGCCGACCCCGCGGCCGGAAACCTGGCTTACCGTTTCGCTGGTGCTGAAGCCCGAGGTGA
This sequence comes from Spirochaetota bacterium, assembly GCA_023443865.1. Taxonomy (GTDB): domain Bacteria; phylum Spirochaetota; class Spirochaetia; order Treponematales; family Treponemataceae; genus Teretinema. Next base: position 59,164 of record JAEZST010000022.1, read on the forward strand.
AAATCAGGTTATATACCTGTGCGTCGCTTAACGCTTCGGCGGACTCGGGCCGTACCAGGCCCCGCTCGACGGCCTTCGAGAGGATTTTTTGCCGGCTTAGCCCCCGCCCGTCGTCGGACACGGAAATAACGATGGAATTTCCCCTCCGTTCCGCCGAAAGCACGATGGTTCCCTGGGCGTGTTTGCCGAGCGCGGTGCGTTCCTCGGGCGAGCCGATACCGTGGTCTATGGAATTGCGCACCAAATGCACCAGGGGTTCCTCGAGCTTTTCGATAAGGTTCCGGTCTATTTCCATGTCCTCGCCGCGGGTTTCGAGGAGTATCGCCTTACCGAGCTGCTTGCTCAGGTCGCGGACCACGCGCCTGATGGTGCCGAAAAGGCTTTGGACCGTGTCCGTCCGCAGTTCCATGGCGCCGAACTGGAGGCTTCGGGTAATTTTTTTCATTTGCGCGAACGCCGGGGTTTCGTCGCCGACCTGTCCCATGGCGATCAATAGCTCGCCGATCATGTCCACCAGGAAGTTGATTTTCGAGGCGCGCACCTTGATGATCGGGTCTTGCCGATCCGCTTTCTTTTCCGGCGCGGCGCCCTCGCTTTTTCTCTGTTTGTCCAGGGTTTCCTGCAGTTCCTGGGACGTAAGGTAATTTTCCTTGACGGCGATTTCGCCGAACTTCTTGGAGAACGCGGCCTCTTTTTGCTTTTGCAGGATCTTCTGTACCTCGTCCTCGCGCAGTTTGCCGTCGGAAACCAGCATATCGCCGAGGCTCGGTTTCTTGCAGACGGCGAAGCCTGTCAGTTTCTTGAAAAAGGGATCGAGGGGATAGTCGTTGAAGACGACCACGTTACCGTCTTTTAACTGGGCGACTATCTTGCGCGCCAGGTCGATGCCCTCGAGCAGGGCGTCGATATGGACCGATTCCACGGAGCATTTCCCGCTTCTCATGGCGTCGAGGAGGCTTTCGATGTTATGGGTGAGTTCCCCGAGGGTCGCGAGCTTGAGAAAGCCGCATTCGCCCTTGATCGTGTGGAAAACCCGGAACAGCGCCTGGATGGATTCTACCGAATCGGGTTTGCCCTCCAGCTCGAGGACGAGGGTTTGCGCCTCGGCGAGCCGGTCTACCACGTCGGCGAGGAATACCTGGAAGGTTTCGTCGTCGCGGAAGGGTTGGGCGGCCTCTGCCTCATCCTTTTTCGGCGAGCGTTCGAGCATGAAGGACGCAATGCGTTCATTCAGGCCTTCGCGCTGGCCGTCGTCCGCGGCGGTCAGGTACGACTGTAAAAGGTCGATTCCGTCGGAAACGTGCTGCTGGAAATCGGGACAGCCCGCTTTCTTCATCTCTGCGTTGATTCTCTCGAGCAGCCATTCGATAAGGCGATACGGCTCGTTGGTTTCGAGAAACGCGTCTTTCAGGGGGGCGATCAAATCCGCGAGATCCGAAAGCATCAGGAAGTCGCCCGTCTCGTATTCCAGCATTAAATTGGTGATTTTTATGAATTGAGCGGCCGGTGACATCGATCCTCCACGGGACATGAATTGGTTTTTACGCTAAAAAAAACTGTAATGCATGCGGTGTGTCCGATGCAAATTTTGGCGGTATTATTTTGTTATCTAACAAGAAGATAATGGTAATGATACGCATTATCGATAAGGAGGTATACGATGAACCGCACTCGTCGCGCCCCGCGATAATGGATTAGGGAAATGAAATAACGCGGCCATATCGCCTATCGGCCTTCGCGAATGAGGGGCTCCGAAGAAAGAAAATCGGAGGGGCTTTCGCCTTCTGCCTCGGCTTCCCTACTTCCCTTCCGGAAGCCTTACCCGGATCGCGACCCAGAGGTTGACGAGGGAGAGGGCGGCGGCGAGGTAAAACAGCCATTGGGGGCCGGCGACGGTCCATACGATGCCCCCGGCGTAGGCGCAGAGGATGGAGACGACGTGGTCCATGGAAAGGCCCAGAGAAAGGGTGGGGGTAACGTCGGCCGGCGTAACGGCGATGGTACGGAGGTAGACCGTCCGGATGAGGCCCATTTGGGTGGACATGCGGTCGAGGATGAAGACGGCGTAGGCGAGGATCACGGGCCAACCGGTTACGGCGAGGAGACCTGAGGCGTAGCCGCCGGATACGAGGCCGTACAGGACGTATACGCCGATGAAGGAGAGCGCGTCGGCGTAGAGCATGGCCTTGATGCCGAACCGGTCGAGCGCGCGGCCGAGGGCGGGAATGAAGAACATGCCGAGGAAGGCGCCGGCGATGCCGAGAAGGGCGATGGTGTCCGCTCCCTTGCCGAGGAGGGAGATGATGACCCAGGGGCCGTAGACGAGCATGATCTGCTTTTGGACGCCGAACATGACCACGAGGGTATAATAGAGGGAATATTCCTTCCGGAAGACGAAGCGGACCCGTTCGTGGGTTACCTTTTGGGCCTTGAGCCGCCGGTCAAGCGCGATGAGGAGGGCGGCGACGATGGCGAAGAGACCCGCGCCGATGAGGAAGGGGGTTTTCACCGGGCTCGCGAAGCTGAAAAGGCCCGATCGGAAGCCCGCGAAGACGATGATCGCCCCGAGCATCTGGAAGGCGGTGGTCACGCCCTTGAATTGGCCCATGCGGGTTCCGAGGTTCCCCTTTTTCACGAGGTTCATGCCGATTGAATCTTGCAGGGGCATGAAGAGGTGCTGGCCCATGGAGTTGAGGAAGATGAACAGGAGCATGACGGCGAACGGAGGCGTGGCGAGGCCGAGCGCGGCGATGCCCGCGATGCCGAGCAGCTGGGCGATTACGGCGATGCGTAGGTCCGAGAAGCCCGCGAGCGCGGCGATCGCGAAGGTGGTGAGTACGCCGGGCAATTCCCGGGGGAATTCGATGAGTCCCCGCTGGTAGGCGGAGACGTCGTAGGCGTCCTTAAAGTAGTTGGAGATGGGATCCGAGGTGAAGCTGAGGGCCAAGGCGGTGATCGCGATGGCGGCAAAGTATAGCTTGAGTTCTACCGAAACGGCCGGTTTCGCCAGAGAGGGGCTCTTTGATCCTTCGGTTTTCATGCGGGCGGCGCTCCTAAGGGTGTATGCCCCCTACTGTATACTCGATGGGTCTTTCGGCACAAGCGGGATCGCGGGGCGGCGCGGAGCCCTGACGCGGCGCCGCGGCGCGGATTAATCCGCGCCGTCTCGGCAATGCGCGAGGCAGCGGGAAAAATCGGCCGGTTCGGGCGAGATAACCGTGATTTGCCGGCCGTCGGCGGGATGGGGAAAGGAGAGGGCGGCCGCGTGAAGCATGACCCGGGGCAACGGGAAGCCGTCGTTGAGGGCTTCGGGGCCGCCGTAGAGCGGGTCGCCGAGAATGGGCGCGCCGAGCCCCGATAGGTGTACGCGGATTTGGTGCGTCCGGCCCGTGTATGGTTCGCACCGCACGAGGAGGGCGAGCGGATATGCGCCGATTACGGTGAAGGCCGTTTTTGCCGGCGCGCCCTCGGCTTCGCCGACGGCTCCCCACTTTGCGCGGGCGCTTTTCGGCGATACGCGGCCCAATCGGTTGTCCACGGTTACTTCGTCGCCGGCCTTTCCCAGGACGGCGCCGGGTTTCGCTCGCCGGGCAGGGTTCACCGCCTGTCGCGCCGCGAGGGCGAGGTAGGTTTTCTTCGCCGCGCGGTCGGCGAATAGGGCGTGAACAGCCGCGTTCGCCTCTTTCTTTTTCGTGAAAAGGACGACGCCCGAGGTTTCCCGGTCAAGGCGATGGTGCAGACCGACGTAGGGCAGCTCCAAGCTCCCTTCCCCGTTTTCCCGCCGCGCGGCCAGAAAGCGCCTGACCGCGCCGTGCAGGCTGTCCCGGGAGCCGACGACCGTGCCTTCCGTGGGAATCCCCGCGGGCTTATTTACCGCTATGAGAAGGTCATCCTCGTACAGTACGTCGCGTTCGGCGATTTCGCAGGCTATGTCGTCGGGTTTCTTTTCGTGGGCGAAGCGTTCGGCGTCATAGGCGACCGTGACCGAATCGCCCCGGCGGAGGCCCGCGGCGGGCCTCGTTTCCCGCTTTCCGTTCACGGCGACCGAACCCGAAACGATTAGCCGGCGGATTTTGGAATTGCTGAAGGCCGGAAGGTCTAGGGCGCGGGGCAAGCCTTCCCTGAGGCATTCGTCGAGCCGCGCGTGCGAGTTGGTCGATACGGGTATGGTCAATAGCGATACGGGCATGGGCCATTCTAGCAGGGAGTCGCCGACGGAGGCAATGCGTCGCCAAGACCGCGGCGCCGGTGACGCATTTCCCCGGCGGGGGTGTTACAATGGTACCATGAATATCAAACGAATTGTATGCGCCGCGGCGATAGCGCTCGCCGCCTGGTCGCCCGCCTTCTCCATGGCCGTTACCGACCTGGCCGGGATAACCGGCAACGGGCGGATAGTAGAGCAGGAACGGTCGGTGCGGCCCTTTTCGAAGGTGATCGCCACCGGCTCGGAGGAAGTCCGCATTCACCGCGGGGCGGAGTTCCGTGTCGTGGTCGCCTGCGACGAAAACCTCCTGGAACGATACCGTACCCGGGTCTCCGGCGATCGGCTCGAGTTGGGCTTTGAAAGCGGCACGAACGTGCGCGGCTTTACCAAGGTGACCGTGGACGTATGGATGCCGGACCTGGAGGGCATAACCCTCTCGGGATCGGGCACGGTCAGGGCCGAGGATTCCTTTAGCCCGAAGCGGCTCGAAATCGTTCTTTCGGGATCGGGGTCCGTAACCGGCACCTTCGAGGGGGGCTCCTCAGACGCGGTGATCAGCGGTTCCGGCGCGATACGCGTCGCGGGTTCCGCCGAAAGGCTGAACGTTACCATTTCCGGCTCCGGCGATTTCGACGCCCGGGATTACGACGTACGGGACGCGCGGGCGGCAATAGCGGGTTCCGGGTCCGTGAGCCTTGGCCGCTGCGAGACCCTGGCGGTAAGCGTTTCCGGCTCGGGTAACGTTTCGTATGCCGGTAACCCCCAAATAGACGTGAATATTACCGGGTCGGGCGAGGTCCGGCGGCGTTAAAGCAGCCGTTTTTCCCCCCGTAAGGCGCGAAGGTCCGTGGCGTCGTACGACGCCTCGAGGGTGCCCAGGTACTCGCCGGCGGGAGAACGGAGGGCGAAGTACTCTATATGAATGAAGCGGTCGCCGAGGGTGAGCCAGAATTCCTCCCGGCTTCGCGAGCCGTCGCGAAAACTGCGGAGAATGCGCTCGACCGTGGCCACGCTTTTGGGCGGATGGCAGTTTTGCACCAGGCGGCCGATGACGGCTGGCGTGCGGGGAAAGACCCGATGGGGCGGATCGGAATAGAATTTGACCCGGTCATCGGCGCCGATGAACGAAACGTCGATCGGGAGAACCCTGAATAGGGCCTCAAGCTGTTCCGCGGTTAGGGAACCGGTTTCGCTGGCGAAAAGCGCACCGGCCACGTCGGGCGTTCCGGCCGCGGCGGGGTTCGCGGCGCCGACCGCCCTCAGCGCCGCGAACCGCGCGGGCGCGATCATTCGCCAGGCAACGGGATACAGTATGCGCTCCTCCCGCCAGATCAGGCTCCGGGCGAGGAGGAAAAAGGCTCCCAACGCCTTCGTGGCCCCGCTCCCCGCCGCGAGAAGCGCGGAATCCGGCAGGGCGAGGAGGCTTTTCCGCAAGGCAAGGGCCTTGTCTTCCAGGGTCCACATGAGCGTAACGCAGGCATGGTCGGCGAAGGCCTCCTCAAAGAGGGGAAAAAGCCCGTTTTGGAGACGGATATAGTGGTCCTTTAGGATATCGAGATCCTGCAGTTCCGACCGAAGGCCCGCGGGGCTCCCGGTTCCCGTCCGCTTTACCGCCTCGGAAAGGCGTTCCAGTCTTGAGGCGATGACGGCGTTTTCCGCCTTTAAGTCCCCCAATTCGTGTTCTTCCGGATAGGCCGGCAATTCGGCGCGGTCGAGACTGCCGCTGACCGATCGTAAAAAACGGGCTACCGGTTCTTCCCACGCCCGGATTTCCGTAGCGGCGCTCAAGACCGTATGCAGGGCCCGGTTGGTTTCTTCCGCGGTGGCGGTGTCGAGAACGGCCCGGTACCGGTCGTGGGTATCCCGGGTGACCGGCCCTTCGGCAAGCAGGCGGAGATACTCGGTCAGGGATTCGACGCGCGGATCGGCGGTACGAATGAGTTCCATACTTCCTCCCTCAGGAGATAGTATGGTCCATGCGTCCCGTTTCTGTCAAAAACCGTGCTAAAATGGTCCCGTCCGCCTTGCATCGCGGCGGGCGTAGCGGTGCGCTCGAGAGCAGGTTTTTCAAAACGCCGCGGGATTCGTCCGCCAGCCGGTACCGCACGGAAAGGCCGTCGATCCGGGATTCAGCCAGACGGGCGTCGACCAGGACGTTGAGCTGGGCGACGAGCCCTTCCCGCGTGCCGGGATAGGTCTCAAGCAGGGTTTCCGCCGCCGTTTCCCCCTCAAAGAGCCTTTTGAGCAGCGAAACCCGTTCCGGATCAGACACCGCGTTGGCGATACGCATTCCGATAAAGAATTCCATAAGCATGGGCAACCTCCTTTCGCCGGGCGTGTCCTAAAGATAACCCCCGAATATGCGGGGGGAGTTTCCATTCCGTGAGAACGCGGTTAAATCGGAGGATCGGCATGAACGATAAATGGCTCGTGGTATGCGATATAGACGGAACGCTGTTACTGCCCCGGGAACGGAACCCCGGCTTGGAAGAGTTTTACCGATTCATAGAGTCCCGCCGGGACCGTATCGTATTCGTGCTGAATAGCGGCCGCGGCCTTGAGGAGATCGCCGAGGTGGCGGAGCGCGGGCCCATTCCCAAGCCGGATTGGCTCGTTTGCGGGGTGGGGACGGAGCTATACGCGGACTTTGATCCGGCGAGTTACGACCGCGAGTGGGAGTCGTACATGAAACGCGAGTGGGCCCGGGAGGAAATTCGGGAAGCCCTGGCGCAAACGGAAGGGCTCCAGGAGCAGGAAGCCTGGCTTCAGCATAACGCCAAGCTTTCTTATTACCTCGACGGCGATATTCCCTCGGTGTTGGCTGAACTCGACCGGAAAACCAAGCCCTGGGAGGGAAGCTTCAAGCGGTTGACCTGTCTTGGCCTCTATCTCGATATCCTTCCCCTGTGGGGCGGAAAGGGCGGTCCCATCCTCTTCCTGGCGGAACGGCTCGGAATTCCCGAGTCGCGGATTATCGCCGCCGGGGACTCCGGGAACGACCGGGATATGCTTGACCGGGGTTTCAACACGATAATCGTGGCCAACCATTCGGAAGAAATCCGGGACCTGGTGGGCAGGGACGGCGTTCATCTCGCCTCGAAACCGGCGGCGGCGGGGGTTCTTGAGGGTTTGACCCGTTTCGGGCTCCGGTAGCGGCCGTTCGGCTCACTCTTCCGGCGGATCGAAGAGGTCGAGTAGATGGCCGAAACGCTCCCTCTTTGTCTCAAGATAGGTTCTGTCGTGCTCGTGGGGCGGCAATTCATGGGGTACCCGTTCGGTCACCCGAATGCCGTTCCCTTCCATATCGTTTACCTTTTCCGGGTTGTTGGTCATGAGCCGCACGCTTTTCACCCCGAGCCTGCGAAGCATCTCGGCGGGAATTCGGTAATCCCGTTCGTCAGCCTTGAACCCCAGGGCGACGTTCGCGTCTAGGGTATCGTACCCCGCGTCCTGGAGGGCGTACGCCCTGAGCTTGTTCACGAGCCCGATGCCGCGCCCCTCTTCCTGGTGGTAAAGCACGGCTCCCCGTCCTTCTTTCTCGATCCTTTCCAGCGCGCGATGGAGCTGTGGCCCGCAATCGCACCGAAGGCTGCCCAGGGCATCGCCGGTAAGGCAGGCGGAAGCACCCGGGCCAGAAGGTTTTCGCCGTCGCCCAGATCGCCCTTGAGTATGACGATGTGGTCCTTCCTGTCCCGGTTATTCACGAAACCGATGATCTTGAAATGGCCGTACTTGGTCGGGAAGTCCGCGACCGAAACGACGGCGACGCAGATATCCTTCGCGCATTTTTCGCAGTCCATGCCCAGGGGACAGGCGCGTAACTCTTCCAGGTTTTGGGCGATAATTTCGCTTATGTCGGGGATATTCATGGCAAGAGTATACCACGATTCGGGAGCTTCGGTTTACCGTTCCCCTTGCCCCGGCCGAAAGCGGGCCCTTCTCTTCATGACCGCCCCCGAGGTAACGATATCCACTACCTGCATTCCCGCGTGCATGGCGGGCCAGATGCCGTGGCTGAATTTTGTTTGGTAAAGGCCTTCAACGGGGCCCCGCATGGGTAAGCGCCCAATTCCGAACTGGGAAACGGAGGCCAATGCGTCATAGCAGCTTCCGTCCCGGTTGCCGAGATAGCGGGCGAAGGTGGCCGGGGTTGATATGTCCCTCAACCGGATATGGGCGGCGAGTCCCGGTATCAGGTACCGTTCGATAAGGGCGATATACTGGGCGGCCGCCGCGTCCTTGGCCCGAAGGTAGGCGTCGCGGTCTCTTTCCCTCAACGCTACCCAGGGAGGGCCGTACACCGGGGATACGCGAATGACCAGGGTTTGGGCCGTATCGCCCGAGGCCAGGGAGGGTGAATAGAAGGTAACGTGGAAATCCTCCGGTGGACCGCCCGAGGGGTAGCCCGCTTGAGGATCTATCGGAGGCGCCGCCTCGCCCTTACGCCACCGAAGAAACGCCGCTTCGTGCGCGGAGCGGCCCGTGGTAAGTACGTTGTACGCCCCGTCGATCCCGAATTCCCCCAGGTCAATGTCGTCGTCGAGCCCAAGATGTATGGAGATCATGGATTGAGACATGGTCAGGTTTTCGCGGGCATGCGACCATGGGGCCCTAGCCTTTTTCAGGGAAGTCTCGTCCAAAAGGGACTCAATCAGGGTTTTGGTATCGACGGTAGAGACTACCGCGTTTCCGTAGATTTCCTCGCCGGCCGCGGTGAGCACCCCTTGCACCCGACCCTCGGCCGATAGGACTTTTGCGACCCGTGTATTCATACGAAGCTCGCCGCCCAGCTCCATGACCCGTCGCCGCATTGCCTCGGGAAGGCTTGAACAGCTCGGCTCTATCCGCCAGCCCGCGGAAAGGGTTCCCCTCATGACCGCGATGGTGATCATCGCCGCGCCGATATCGCCGGAAACCTCGGCGATCGAAGAGAAAACGTCCAGCGTTTCGATAAGCTCCGGGTCCTTGAAACGGAAACGTGCGAGAAATTCCTTCCAGGTCTTTCTTGAGACACTGATCGCGTGGGGACAGGTGAGGATGCTTTTGATAAGCGTGAACGGGCTCTGCTCAAGCGACATTCTGCTCATGTCCTGGTGCACCGCGTCGCACCAGCCAAAAAAGGAGTCGATAGCCTCGGCTTCCGCGGGCCAGGTCTCGCGGAGCTGCCGTTCGAAGGCGTGGAGGTCCGCGGGAACGGTAAAGCCCCGTACGCGGCCGTCGCGGACCAGGTGCAGCCGCGCGAGGGTTCCGGTAAAACGCGAAAAGGCGCAGTATACCCCGAGCCAGCCCATGAGGTAATTCAAGTCCGGGGCCAATTGAACCGTTTCAAAACGGTATCGGTCGCGCCGAAAACTCGCGACGCAGCCGCCGGGAACCGGTTCCTTTTCCAGGACCAGCACCGGGCCCTTTTTCCACGTAAGCCATGCGATGGCGGTGGAGAGCCCCGAAACGCCCGCGCCGATCACGATTAACTGGTATTTTTTCATTTATAGAAAAAGTATAGCACGTACCGTACCGTCCGCAACGATCAGGAGGTTTTATCCCGGGCCAGCTTATAGCACCGTTTTCCCGCTATCTTTGCCTCGTGGACCATGGCGTCGGAGAGGGCGATCAGCGCGTCAAGATCTCCGGCTTGATCGGGAAAACTGGCCGCTCCCAGACTGCAGGATATCCTGGTTTCGACGCCCGCCACCTCAAAGGTCCGCTCGAAGGCCTTCATTATCCGGTCCATCACGGGAAGAATGTCCTCGTCCCGCCGGATATCCGAAAGGAGCACCACGAATTCGTCCCCGGCGAAGCGCGCGAGAAGGTCTCCCTCCCGGAGCTCCCCCTTAATCCTCGATGCGGCTTCCACGAGTATTTGATCGCCTTGCGCCTGGCCGTAGGTTTCGTTAACGCGCTTGAAATCGTCCAAGGCGGCGGTCACTATGGCGACGCGCTCGGCGGACCGGATGGATCTGGCAAGGATGCCCGCGGCGAGATCGTAGAAGAAGCGGCGGTTCGGCAAACCCGTCAGCTGGTCCAACGTGGCCATGTCCTCGATTTTACGGTTAAGCCGCTGTATCTCCGTCATATCCTTGATGATGGTCAGCACGGCTGCTTCTCCGTCGCATGACAGTATGCGCGCCGAGACGTAGCAGGGTATGGTGAGCCCGTCACGCCTGCGGAAATACCGGTTCTCCCCTTCGTATTGGCCCGAATCCCGCACGTTTCGGTATAAGTCTTCGCGGGTCGCCGCGTCCGCCCAAATGCCCAGCTCAAGGCTCGTTCTGCCCAGAATTTCCCCCGACCGATACCCGGAATACCGGCAAAAGCGTTCGTTGCATTCGAGTATCGTCCCGTCGGGATACCGGATCATGATGATCGAATAAGGTGCCGCGTTGAATATCGTCCGTATCTTGAGTTGCTCGCAGGCGAGATTGGACGTAACCCTGCCGATCAGCATGAGTATCTGCGCAAAGGCGGTTACCGTGACGATGGCGGCTAAGGCAAGGTATTCCGCGCCCTCGAGATACCTCCCCGTCTCGTTATTCCGGTAAAACGCCAGGCGCAGTACGAAGAATGCCGCGGCGATTACGCTGAGGCTTCCGAACGCCGCGAAGGCCGGTACGTTTCCCTTCCGGCCGTTTTGAACGCTCCGATAAAGCGTGGCGGCGCTGCGGGCGTAAAACCAGATAAAGGCAAGGGCGAGGGGTAAAAGTAGGTAGTCGATATAATCGTCGGTCAGGGAGAGCGCAATGAAGGCCAGGCCGAGGAGCAACGCGATGACGGCGTCCGCCGCGACGCTGCGGTTCGGTACGCCCCGCTCCTCTTGGCGATGGGCGAAGATATCCATCCCGTGGGTGAGGGCGGGCAGCGTGCCGATGAACACGGCCCCTCCCACGCTGAGCGCGATGCCGGCGGGGAACGCGAAGCGGGCGAAAGACGCCGAAAAGGCCAGGGTTTGCGAAGCCGCTTGAAATACCCACCAGCCGACTCCCTCGTAAAACTTCCTGCTTTTGATCCACATAAAAAAGAGGATACTCAGACAGAAGAACGAGTTGACGATAAGGGCCACTAGGGCCGTTTTGGGATCAAGCATACCGATAGTGTAGTGTATGTTCCGGACGGAAAGTATAGGTAAAATCACCAATTGCGTTTAGATTGACGCGCGCGGCGCGAAAGACGATACTTTCATATTATGCGCCGAATCCCCATGGACGACGATCATACCTGGAGAAAGATAAGCGTCATCGCGTCTTTCGTACTCATATTCGCGGTTTTTTTCCTTTCTACCGCGCAGTCCCTGTATTTTTTCGTCAGGTCCCGCGTCGCGCTCGAGCGGGAATCGGTCTCAAACCGGGTGATGCTGCTTCGCGCCCGATTGGAGCAGGAGGTATACGCCCGTATCGCCCTTGAACGGGGCCTGGCGAGCCTCTTCGAGTTGCGCCCGGACGTAACCCAATCCGATTTCGGTCGGTATGCCTCCTCTCTCGCCGACGGCGACGACGTGATTCGCAACGTGAGCGTCCTGAAGGGCACGGTTATTGAATTCGTTTATCCCTTTGAGTCCAATAAGAGCGCCCTCGGCGTCGATTTGGCGGATGTCCCTGAACAGCGGGCCTCGATCCTGCGCGCCAGGGCTTCCGGCGGCATAACCTTCACCGGCCCCGTGCGCCTCGTTCAGGGCGGCGAGGGCCTTGTGTCGCGCCTGGCGATCCAGGTTCCGTCACCGGACGGAGGGGAATCGTATTGGGGTCAGGTCGGGGTCGTGCTCGAGATAGGCAATCTGGTCAAGGCGGCCCGAACCTTCGAGTATCCCGACTTACGCGTGGCGATCCGCAATGCCGCCGGGAGAGGTACCTTCGTCGGCGATCCCGGCGTTTTCGACGGCGATCCCGTGCTCATGGCCGTGTCCATTCCCGATTCCTCCTGGGAAATCGGCGCCGTTCCCCGGGGCGGCTGGAATCGCCGCGAGATGGGATTTATTCTGTCGGCGGCCTTTTCGGCGCTGATCGCCGGCGGCATCGCCTTTTTGGTCGCGTCCCTGGTCGCGGCCCGTTACGCCATGCGGGACCTGGCTTTTTTCGACCATTTAACCGGGCTTCCGAACCGGAAGCTGTTCTGGGACCGGTTCGCCCATTCCGAGTCGTTGGCCACGCGGCGCCAGCTTTCCGTGGCGGTATTCGTGCTGGATTTGGACGGCTTTAAGGAAATTAACGACCGCTTCGGCCACTCGGCGGGAGACCGCCTCCTACGGGCCGTGGCGGAGCGGCTCGAGGCCAGCGTACGGGGCGCCGATACCCTCGCCCGCGTGGGCGGGGACGAGTTCGTGATACAGGTTATGATGGAGCGGGGCGACGGTACCCCCGAGCGCGTCTCGGAGCGGATAGACGCGATTTTCGCGGAGCCGTTTTCCGTGCCCCGGGAAGGAACCCTGGTGGGCGTGAGTTACGGGCACGCCGTTTGGCCGGACGAAGGGGCCGACGGCCAAACCGTATTCGATCTCGCCGACTCGCGGATGTACCAAATGAAACGGCGCCGTGGACACCGACTGTAACCCCTCCCTAGAGGTCCTTCCGGTATACCCTGCGGCGCTTATGTTCCCGGGCGTCGTAAAATTTCCAAAAGCTTTGAATGGCCGCGTTTGATTCGAGCTCCGCGTTGGTTTCCGCGAACTTAACCCCGCGCCTGATGGCGTTCGCGGTAATCTCGTTCATGAGAATCGAGTTGAGTCCCAGATTCTGGAGGTCTTTTCTCACCGCCACGAGGTAGAGGTCCAGGATTTCCGGCTTTTTCATGGCCCGGAGAAAATGGAACAGCCCGAAGGGAAAGAGCCTGCCTTTCGCCTTTTGGGCCGCCCGGCTCAGGCTGGGCATGGAGATCCCCACGGCGGCGAGCTTTCCCTCGGAATCGAGCACCAGCTTCGTGAAATCGGGGTCGATAAAGGAAAAATAGCGGTCCGCGTAGAGATCTCTCAATTTCTCCGTTAGGCTTACGTAGCCATAGAGGTGCGCGTACGTATCCTCCAGCAGGGCGAAAATCGCCGGAATATAGGGCTTGTAATCCTTAGCCCGCCTCACGGTAAGGGCGCGAAGCCCCTTCCGCTTGAAGACCAGTTCGCTTACCCGCATTACCTTTTCGGGAATACCTTCCGCGGGAACCCGCACCTGCCGCTCGATCCAGTCGACTTCCTTGACGTACCCCCGCCGCTCGAGATGATCCTTGTACCAGGGGTGGTTGTAGAGCATCGCGAAGGTGGAAAGCTCGTCGAAGCCCTCCACGAGAAGCCCTTCCTTGTCGAAGTCGGTGAAGCCCATGGGCCCGACGATCGCCGTCATGCCCCGCTCCCTCGCCCAGGCTTCCGCCGCGTCGAAAAGGGAATCGGCGACCTCGGCGTCGTCTATGAACTCAAGCCAGCCGAACCGCGCGTGCAGGTCCTTCCATTGCTCGATGAATCGGCGGTTGAGGATTCCCGTAATGCGCCCGACGATGCGCCCGTCCCGCTCGGCGAGCCAGGTTTTCGTTTCGCAGAACTCAAGCGCCGGGTTTTTTTTCGGGTTGAAGGTTTCCATTTCCTCCCCGATCAGTGGCGGCACCCAGTTCGGGTTATCGCGATAGAGGTTAAAGGTAAATTTCAGGGCTTTTCGGTAATCCGAGGGCGTATTCGCTTCGCGGACGGTTACGGGCATAGAACGGTGTCCTCCGGGAATGGGTTTCAGGGTTCATGCAGTATACCACGGGTTTTCGGTCCGAGAACCGTATGTTTGGTATTTGCCCTAAAACTGTCCCGTGCCCAGGAGGACCAGGGTGCAGGCTTCGATTACCGCTATTCCGGCCTTTTCGAACTTCGCGCGGGCATCGGCGTTTTCGGTGCCGGGGTTCATGATAACCCTTCGGGGCCCAAGCGCGATGATCGCCTCGGCGCTGTGCCCGACGATGGCGGCGTTTACGTAGAGGGTTACCGTATCGATGGGGCCGTCGGCGAGGAGGGGTTCCGCGCTCAGGTCGCGGAAAACGGGAAGGCCTTCGATCTCGTCCAGGCGCGGATTGACCAGTACGGGCCGGTGTCCCGCGGCGAGGAGCCGCATGAGGGCCATATGGGCGTAGCGGTCCCTTTTGTCCGACGCGCCGAGAATCAATACCCTTTCACCCATCGTTTCTCCCCCTTTCGCCTTCTCCCGTTCCGCTTCCCGTCCACGGGCAGGTCAGCCGTTCCGCCGCGTCGAACGCCACGGTTATGGCCAAGCCGGCAAGGCCGAGGGCGATAATCCCCCCGTACATCTGTCCGTATTCGAGTCGGGTCCACGCGTCCATTATATACCATCCGATTCCGTCGCGCGTAGCGAAGGTTTCCGCGAGAAACAGCACCGAAAAGGCCGTACCCGCCGAGGTGCGCAAGGTGGACCAGAGTCGGGGCAAAATGGCGGGAAGGGTTACGTGGAAGAGGGCCTCCCGCCGGCTTCCCCCGAGGGTGGCGAAGGAATCGTACCATGAACGTTCAATGCCCCTCGTTTCGTCGCGAATGGCGAGGTAAAACGGGAAAAAGAGGATGAGGGCGACGAGGAATACCTTGGAGGCGTTTCCCAGGCCGAGGAAAAGGAGAATGACGGGCAGGAGGGCCGTTTTGGGGATCGGCGACAATAGGTAGGCGGTAGGCGACAGGGCTTGGTCGGTCGCCCGGGAGCGGCCCGCGGCGACGCCCAGGATTAGGGCCGGGACGAAGGCCGCTGCAAGGGACGCAAGCGCCCGCAGGACCGAGATGCCGAGGTGCCTGAGGAGGGGCCCGCGAAGCGCCGCGGCGTACATGGCGGAGACCGCCTCGGCCGGTCCCGGAAGCATTGGCCGCTTTACCGCCGCGGCGGCTATCGCCCAGAAGGCGAATAGGGCAAGGGCGGCCGCTACCCGGCGCGCGGAACCGGAGAAGGCCTTTGCCGTAAACCGTTTCATGGCGCCTCCCCGACGAGGGTTTCCTCAAGGAACGTCCCCTCAAGGACCGTCCTGATACGGGCGCAGGCCTCGAGAAAGCGGGGCGAGGCCCGACGCTCCGCCGGGGGTATCTCGGCCAGGAGGGGATTTTCGAGGCTGCGGACGCGGACGTCGCCGGCGGGAGTTCTTCCCATTACGTGGATACGGTCGGCGAGAAAGGCCGCCTCGGCTAAATCGTGGGTAACCAGGAGGACGGTCAGGCCGTTTCCCGCCGCGGCCAGCTCGGCAAGGCGGTTTTGAAGCCGTTCGCGGGTCATGGCGTCCAGGGCGGAGAAGGGTTCGTCCAACAGAAGGAGGTCGGGGGCGAGTACGAGGGCGCGGGCTATGGCCAGGCGTTGTCGCTCGCCGCCGGAAAGCTGCTTGGGAAATTTCCGGTCGTGCCCGGCCATGGCCGTATCGGCGAGCGCCTTTTCCGCGAGGGCGCGGCGCTCTTCCCGTTTCGCTCCCCGAAGACGCAAGCCCAGCTCCAGGTTGGCGCGGACGGTCTTCCAGGGGAAAAGCCCATGGTCCTGAAGGATAACCGCCGTCTCCCTCCTTCCGGGGCTGACGGCCTTTCCCGCGACCGTCACCGTTCCGGCCGAAGGGGCGTATAATCCCGCGGCGAGATAGAGGAGGGTGGTTTTGCCGCATCCGGACGGGCCGATGAGGGCGTGGGTGAGGGCCGGTTCCAGTTCAAGGGTAAGGTCCCGGAGAAGGGGCGGCCTATTCGGATACGCGAAGGTAACGTTCCCGTACCGGATCATTCGGCGCCCTCCCGAGCCCGGCTTCCGCTCGCGGCGCCGGTTTCTCCCCAGCGATAGGCGTTTTGGGGGGCGAGGCCGAGAAGGTCGAGCACCCGGTGGACGGTGTCGTTGACCACGTCGTCGACGCTCTTCGGGCGCGCGTAAAACGCGGGAACCGGCGGCATGACGACGGCGCCGGCCTCGGTGAGCGAAAGCATGTTCCGTAAATGGATGGCCGATAGGGGCGTTTCCCGGGCGAGAAGGACCAGGGGGCGCCGTTCCTTGAGGCATACGTCGGCCTCGCGCTCGATCAGGTTGCCCGAAACGCCCGCCGCGATCCGCGCAAGGGTTCCCATGGAGCAGGGCGCGATCGCCATCCCCCGGGTACGGAAGGAACCGCTTGCCCCGCTCGCGCCGATATCGTCGACGGAGTCCAGGGCGAACGCGACCGCGAGAGAGCGGGCCTTGACCTCGAACTCGGCCGCCCACTGCCCGGCCGTTTTACCCGTTTCCCCGGGGATCACCCGTTCCGCGGCCCTCGTGAAGCACAGGCGCACCGGAATGCCCGACTCCAACAGCAGTCGGGTGAGGGTGAGCCCGTACGCGGAGCCCGTGGCGCCGGTGACGGCTACGAGGAGCGGGCGTGTGTCGGAATGCGGGTTCTCTCCCGAGGCCGGGCGGCCGTCTTCGGAATCTCGTGCGGTCATATCGTATCCTCTACCACCGAGTATACACGTCTAGGACGGCGAAGGCCATGAAAACCGGGGAAAGGATTTGGTTGAGGGTATAGGCCGCAAGGGGGATGCTTCCGTCGCGGCCGCTTCTGGCGAGAACCTGCTCCGCGACGAGGATTCCCGCGGCGACGGCGACGCCCGCGTAATAAAGGGGCCCGGCTCCGTAAAACCGGCCCGAGAGGGCGAAAAAGAACGCGGCGCCGGCATGGCTCAGCGCCGAAAGGGCGAGCGCTCCCCGGCGGCCGAAACGGGCGGGGGCCGAATGGATGCCGTTCGCCTTATCGTGCGCCTCGTCCGCCGTGGCGTAGATAATGTCGAACCCGGCGATCCAAAGGGCGGCGCCGGCGGTGAGGGGGAAAAAGCGAAGTTCGAAGCGGCCTACGAGGGCGAGGTAGCTGCCCATTACCGCGGCGGAGCAGGTGACGCCGAGCCACCAGTGGCAGAGCCAGGTAAACCGCTTGGTGAAAGAGTAGCCGCCGATCAGGATAGCCGCGACGGGCACTAAGGACAGGCAGAGGGGATTGAGAAGGGCGGCGGAGGCGAGGAAGAGCATGCCGCAAAAAACCGTGAAAGCGAGCAATGCCTTTTTCGAGACGCGGCCCGCCGGAAGGTCTCGGTTCGCCGTGCGGGGGTTAGCGGCGTCGATCTCGGAATCGATGAGGCGGTTGAGGGCGTTCGCCGCGTTGCGCGCGCCGAAGACCGCGAGGAGAATCAGGAGCGAAACGCGCCAGCCGGGGCGGCCCCCGCTTTCGGCGAGAAAGGCGACTACCGCGAGGGGCAGGGAAAAGAGGGTGTGCTCGATCATGACCGCGTGTCCTATCCCGCGGGCGCGGGAGGCGAGGGCGGCGGCGTGCCCGGACAGTCTTTTCGCGCGGGGAGTCACGCGTTCTCGGGCGCCACCGTGGCCATCTCTCCCCGAATCGCCGCCCGCAAGCTCACCGGCCCTTCGATCCTGCTTCTCGATACGGTCAGTCAAGGCCGAATTCCTTCCAGCGCCCGTCGACGCGGGCCTTTACGTCGTCGGACATGGCGATGTCGTCGGGCCATTCGCGCATGTGGCCGTCCATCGGGCCCTTTTTCGTGGCGTCGATGCCGAGCCGGCTGCCGAAGCGGGGGCGGGGCGAGGCGTGGTCCAGGGCGTCGAGGGGGCCGTCGGACAGGATCAGGTCGCGCCTGGCGTCAATGTTGTTGAAGACCTTCCAGGCGACGGCGGAGAGGTCGCGTACGTCGATTTCGGAATCCACGACGACGATCATTTTGGTGTACATCATCTGCCCGAGGCCCCAGAGGGCGTTCAAGACCTTGTGGACCTGGCCGCTGTAGCGCTTTTCGACGGAGACGATGGCGCAATTATGGAAGACGCCTTCGAGCGGGAGGTTCATGTCCACGATCTCGGGGATCATTTTCTTGAGGAGGGGGAGGAAGAGACGCTCGGTGGCCTTGGCGATGAAGCAGTCTTCCATGGGGGGCTTGCCGACTATCGTGGCGGGGTAAATCGGCTCGCGGCGACGGGTGACGCATTCCACGTGAAAGACCGGGTATTCGTCTCGAAGTGAGTAGTAGCCCGTGTGGTCGCCGAAGGGACCTTCCGTGCGCAGTGGCTCAGCGGGGTCGACCCAGCCTTCAAGGACGATTTCGGCGTTGGCGGGCACCTCAAGGTCGCTCGTGACGCATTTGACGGTCTCGACGGGTTTGCCCCGAAGGTAGCCCGCGAAGAAGAGCTCGCTCACGCCTTCGGGGAGGGGGGCCGTGGCGGCGTAGGTGACCGCGGGGTCGTCGCCGAGGGCCACCGCGACGGGCATTCGCTTCCCGAGGGCTTTGTATTTCTGGTAAAAGTGGGCGCCGTCCTTGTGGAGGTGCCAGTGCATGCCCGTGGTTTTCGAATCGTACACCTGCATGCGGTACATGCCCATGTTTTGGGCTCCCGTTTCCGGGTCCCGGGTGATGACGAGGGGCAGGGTGATAAACGGGCCGCCGTCGCCGGGCCAGCAGGTGAGGACCGGGAGCTTCGACAAGTCGGGGTCCCGATCGATTATTTCCTGGCAGGGGGCTTTGAATACCTTGTGGGGCAGGAAGAGGCGGGCCCATTTAAGCTTCGGGAAGAAGGAGGGTATGTCGATTTTGCGGAGCTGGCCGAAGAGCCAGTCGATGAGGCCTTCGAGTTCTTTCGCCTTTTCCTCGACCGATTCGGCGCCCAACGCCATGGCCATGCGGCGGTCGGAGCCGAAGGCGTTCATGAGGACCGGGAACTCGGAACCTTTCACGTTTTCGAACAGGAGCGCCGGTCCGCCTTTTTTGCTGACCCGGTCGGTGATTTCGGTGATCTCGAGGCTCGGTTCCACCTCGGCGGCGATGCGGCGGAGTTCGCCAGCCTTTTCGAGGGTGTTGATGAAGTCGCGCAGGTTTTTGTAGGCCATGGCGTGGCGCCTCCTGGGTCGTTATTCCTTGATCACCAGGTCCGCGTACGAGACGGATCGGGAAAGGCCGTACTTCGCGGCGAACCAGTCGATAACCGACTGTACCTGGGCTTCCGTGGGAAGGGTGACGGGGCGGAAGTGGGGAACCGGGTAATCCGAGGCGGGGAGGCGTACCTGCTCCAGGAGCATGGCCGCGTAGGCGTCGGGATCGGCGTTGATCCGCTCGACCGCCTCGTTCCACTTGGCCTTGAACGATTCGAGGTCGGCGGGATGCTTTCTCGCGAAGTCCCCGGTAACCACCAGGACGGCGGGTTCCAGGTTCGAGGAAGCCTGGTCGCGGACGATATGAAAGCCGTTGGCGAGCAGGCCCCAGGCCATGACGTCGGTCAGGCAGGCGACGGGAATCTGCCCGTTCCTGAGCATTTCCAGCCGTACGGGAACCTGGGGCACGGAGAGCTTGTCCAGCTTCAGTCCGGCGCCGAGGGTATCGGTCACGTACTCTATCACCGTGTTCTCGGAAATGCCGATATTCTGCCGGGCGGATTCCCGGAATTTGGGGCCGGCCACCAGGAGAAAACGGCTTTCGGTGACCGTGAGGGCGCGCAGTTCGATGCCTTTTTGCTGATTCGCGATCACCGTAACCATATCGCCCATGATCGCGTCGAGCTCGCCCGCCGCCAGGGCCGCGTCCCGTTCCCGGGCGCTCTGGAAGGGGATGAGGTCCGCGTCGTCCATAAGATAGAGGGGAAGCGCGCCTGCGTCGGGCATAACGCCCACCCTGACCTTTCTCGGGGCCTTCGCGGGCAGGGGCGCGATCTCGGCGCGGAGGACCTTCATGTCGGACAGCTTCGCAAACTGTCCTTCGGTGAGACCCGAAAGATCGAAAGAAATTTTCCCCGAACAGCCCGCGAGGGCGAACGAGGCGACGAGTGCGAAGGTTATGAGGAGGCCGCGAATGGCGCCTGAATTGTTGAAATTAACGGTATTACCGCCGTAAAGACGTGTCATGCCGCGGATTATACGGAAAATAACGTTCCGTGGAAAGGTCGCGAATGCGAAAAAGGCCATAAAAGGGGAAGGTCTTCCCCTGCCTGCAAAGCCTCGTTGGGAAGGCGCGGTTTGCATTCCGGCGCGCGGGCCGCGATAGTAAGTACTATAAACGTCAACGGAGGCCTTTATGTCAGAATTGATCGATAACGGAAATCGCCGCAAGCAGGAACTCGCCGAGATAATAGAATCCATAAACGCGAACGCCCAAGAAACCGACCCGCGGGTGCGCGCAACCCGGGATCGGGCGCTCAAACGCCGGTTTACCGAGGTATTTAAAAATCTCGCGCCGGAAGAAATCGCCCAGGCGGAACAGGCCCTGGTAGAAGGCGGCATGCCCGTTCAGGAAGTGCAAAAGCTTTGCGAGGTGCACGTGGAAGCCTTTTCCCAGGCTTTACACAAGGGAGCCCTCAAGCAGTCGGTGAACCGCGGGGAATACAAGATGAGCGGTCATCCCATCCGCACCTACCGCGACGAGAACAAGGCCCTAAAAAATGAGCTCAAGGTATTAGCCCGGGAAATTAAGCATTCCCGCCGCTTCGGTTCGCTGGAAGGAGTAAAAATCGCCTTTGATTCCGTCCGGCAGGTGGAAACCCACTATGCCCGCAAAGAAAACCAGCTCTTCCCCTTCCTGGAACGGGTCGGCTTCACGGGGCCCTCCAAGGTAATGTGGGGAAAGCACGACGAGATCCGGGTAATCTTGCGGGACTTTGATCGCGCCCTGGAAACGGATAACCGTGAGGCCCTTCCCCGGCTGTTCCGCACCCTGTCCGCCGCGTGCAAGCGGATGATCTTCATGGAAGAGCGTATTCTTTTTCCCACTGCCGCGCGAAAACTCCCGCAGGATGCCTGGGCGGAGATACGCCGGGGAGAAAATGCCATCGGGTTCGCATGGATCAAGCGGGGTTCCCTCTGGGACCCGGACGTCGCGGGGGCGGGTGGAGGAAGTTCATCCGGCAGCCCCGACGGTTACTCTGGCTCGGCCAGGTCAGGAGGTTACACCGTCGGTTCCGGCAGCGCGGCGTTTCAAGCGGCGAGCGCCCAGGGCGGCGCCGACTCCTCGCGAATTCCCATTCCCCTCTCCACCGGCTCCCTGGAGCCCTACCGCATCGACCTCATGCTCAAGAACCTGCCGGTAGACCTTTCCTATGTGGACGAGTTCGACCTGGTCCGCTACTACAGCGACAACCCCCACCGCGTCTTTCCCCGCTCCCCGGGGGTTATCGGCCGGGCGGTGCAAAACTGCCATCCCGCTTCCAGCGTCCACATCGTCCAGCAAATTCTGGACGACTTTCGCGCCGGCATCCGCGACCATGCGGACTTTTGGATTCAAATGAAGGGCATGTTCATCCATATTCGCTATTTTGCCCTTTATGAAGGTGGAACCTATAAAGGCTGCCTGGAAGTTTCCCAGGACGTAACGGCGATCCGCGCCCTGGAAGGGGAAAAGCGGCTCGACGGTTAAAAATCGGGCTTTCAGATACCTTCAGAGAAACCCTGAGTTTTGGCAAGACCCGTGTATAATTGCTTGCCAGGCCTCGACAGTCGGCTCTTCTGCTGGTACCATGGTACCATGACAGCGAAAGGGCCGCTCAGGGTTTTCAAGCAAAACCCCCTGCGCCGAAAATCAGCCCTATTGGCATTCATCTTCATATTCTGGGCTTTCCCCACTCTCTATGCCCAATCGAAAACCATGGGCTATCGGTTTATCGCCGAAAAGGCCAATGCCGAATTAGAAGATGCCCTCTATTATTCACTGGCGGTGGAATGGGCGGATTCTGGTTTTTCCAGCGTAAAGACCGACACGGGAGCGGAGTATCTTCTCATGATCGAGTATGACGATTATGGGGATTATGCGGATGTAATTATTTCCCTTCTTGAATTCGATTCGGCGGCAAGGGAACGGGCGAGCGTCTCGGATTCACTAGTATTCGATGAAACCTTCGATCATTCCGTATCAACCCTTGTCTCGCGGCTTGAGGCGGCAGCGTTTCCCTCGGGTATACATGCCTCAGAAACGGAAGGGCCCGCAACTATATCCGGGGTTTTTTCCTCCGAAATGGTGCGAACCGAGGATTTACTCCGTTCGGATCGCCCCCGCCGCCTTGAGTTGGCAGTGAGCGCCGGCAGCCCCGTTTATATTGGTGATTTTTCCGGGTATTCCACCTACGGAGCCATAGGTTCTTTCCAGGCGGGCATACTGTTTCTGCAGCGGAAATGGGGCTTCTCCGTCGGCGCTCGGTTCAGCTCCGCCTATGCCGTTCTCCTTTCCGACGTAACCGGCGGCCCCGTCTTTTTCTGCACGGCCGCGCCGTATATGCAGGTGGGCTTAGGCGCCGTCCACCCGATTCGGCTCGCCGGCGGACTATCCGCGGGCGCTGCCTTTGTCTCGGTAGGCGAAGGGTTTATGACCAAGACCGACCCCTACTTGGACGGGAGTATCCAATTTGGATTTCCCGTGCGGAAGGACCTCTTTATTGGGGCGGATATCCGTGCGGTGGCGATATTCGAACCCTCTTTACCCGTCTACGGCCTTGTATTCGGACTGTCTGCGGCTAGGGAGTTTTAACGATGAAAACCGGCGTTGCGATCTTCTTAACCCTGACCTTCGTGGTCTATTTCTCCGCCTGCGATTCCTTTTCCCTTAAGGAAAGCCTTACTCTGTCGGGAGAGGCAAGCCTACGTCTTATCCCCTCAAAGAAGGTTCTTCTCCAAAACGAGCTAATCTCTCTTAGCATTACGGACGGCGCGGGCCCCTACCTCTTTTCTGTGTCCGCCGCGGAATTATACGAGGGTACCAAAACTGAACCCTTGGGTACCATTGCGTCCGGTTGGGTGCCCGAGAGCGATTTTACCTCAGGCTCCGCCATTGGCCGCTTGCGGCTCTCGGTGGAAAACGCGGCCGGTGCAACCGGCGAAACCTACGTAACCGTCATTCCGCCTGCCCCCGCAGCCCCTATCTCGGCCACCAAGAACGTCGTGGAATCTACCATGACGGTTACCCTGACTCTCGTGCTTTACGAGGCTCCTGGTGCCGCTGAATATCTCGTGCTGGAATACAAAGCCCAAAGCGATTCGGTTTATCAGACTCTTGTGACCGGTATATCCCCTACCGCACCCACCGTCATGACCGGGCCTATCCCGGTTGCCCTGACAAACTTCAGGGTATACGCAGCGTCTGGTTCCTTCAGATCGGAGCCGGGCCCGAACTTTGTCTATAATCCCAACGCTAATCCCTAGCCTTGCTCTCGGACAACCCCCGGATCATTTCTTCGTAGGCCTCTTTTTTCCCCTTTAAGCGTTCCGCTGCGCCGAATACCTCGAAATAGCGGTCTACGTTCTCGACTAAACCGGGATAGTCCGATTGAATGGCGGGATCGCGGACTATTGCCCTGAGAAGGGTTCGGGTACGAATATCGGCGACGGTCATTACCTGAGAACTCGTTTCTAGGACCGCCCGCTGTTCTTGTATTAGCCGCAATGTTTCCGATTCTGATATCGTTTCGCTCGACCCAGGGCTACTTGCCGTTACGGGCAACCCCTCCTGCCGTGCCTTAAGAGCGATGATTTCTGCGTGAAACCGGTCGTTTTCTTCTTGTAGCCCGTTTTTTTCCCGTTCAAGTTCCTTTACGCGGTTATTTAAAAGGGTAATCATCGGGTTTTCCGTCAAAGGCGTGGAATCTAAGCCCCTGTCATCCGGGAGAACGGTTGGAACGGAGGGCGCTTTGGTGGACTGAGGCGTGGAAGGAGTAAAGCGGGTGGATAAGAGCTGTTCCCGCTCCGTTTCGGTTTTACGTAAAAGGTTTTCTATCTCGGAGAGCCTGTCGGCCGATGCGTTTTGGGCTAACAATTCGCGGTATTTACGCCGTATAGCCTGAATCTCTTCGTCCTTATCCCGAAGTAGTTTATCCGTTTGTTCCTTCATTTCTTTGAGAATTCTCCACTCGGTCGTGAGAAAGCCGTTCTCCCGAAGGGTGGTTTCGTGGAATACCTTTTGAAAATGACGCTCCGTACCCATGATTAGAGCGATGGTGCAAACCAGGATTATCATGTTAAAAAGTATCAAACGGGAATCGAAAAGCGGATGTACCTTTCGATTCCGCAGCATTTTCATAAAGAATAGGCCTCCGATTAAGGATATTCGTGATGAACGGTCGGTAATACCATAGTATAGTATATGAAGGATTTTGGCAAAACATGAACACGATTCGGATCAAGGCGTATATCTACATTTTACCCCTTATCGTCGCGGTAAGCGCGGTAGGCGGCTTTCTTTCCGTATTTGAAACCCGCACTGCTTTGAGTCGCCTGTCTAACCGTCACCTGACCTATAAAGCAGAACAGCTTCGGGATTTTATCAATAACGAATGGCAAATGGTAGAAAGCCTCAACCTTACCGATACGGAAACCTATCGGGATGCGGAACGCGAGTCATTCGTTACCTATGCCTATTCCATACTCAGGAGTGAAACCGAAAGTGTTTTCATCTTTGACGCTTCGGGCGCTCTTGTCCGTCGGGTCGGTGGAACCGGGGGCTTTGGCCCGGAATTGGGGCGATTGGGGGCTTCCGTATGGCCTCCCTTGGCCATTGGGTGGTTTGAACGCTCCCTCTTCGGCGAAAACCGCGTAGGTATTGCCTTTCGGTTCGAACCCTTCGGGTGGACCATCGCGGTAAGCGAGCTCCATTCCCGCTATTTTGGGGACATAAATACGATCCTTCGGGACCATTTCGTAGTGCTTATCGGAGCGATCATACTTACTGCCCTGCTTTTGGCAGTGTATCTGCGGGTGATCATTTCTCCCCTGGAACGGCTTTCTGCCTCGATCGGGACACTGATCTCGACCCGCGACTTTTCGCGGCGACTCCCATCGGGAAACCGGGATGAGATAGGGGCCGTGAGCGATAGATTCAATGAGCTTTTGGTGAAGGTGGAAGAGCAACGGCGTGATCTCGTTTCATCCGCCGCCATGGAACGCGAAGCCAATGAGGTGAGCCGACAGAGGGAATCGGAAACCCTTTTCCTGTTGGGGCGAATCTCTGAATATAACGATGAGGAAACCGGGGCCCACCTGGTTCGCATAGGCCGCCTTTCAGCGGTATTTAGCCGTTTGCTCGGCCAGGACGAAGGCATGCAGGACCTGATAGAAAAAAGCGCGCCCCTGCATGATCTTGGAAAGATTCGTGTCCCTCAGTCCATATTGCAAAAGCCCGCGAAGCTCACTCCCGACGAGTTTGAGATCATGAAACTTCACAGCGAATACGGATACGAGCTTCTGAAAGACTGTAAAAGCCGATATTTACTCGAAGGAGCGGAGATAGCCTGGACCCACCATGAACGATGGGACGGGGAGGGCTATCCGCGGGGTCTCAAAGGCGAGGATATACCCCTTTCGGGAAGAATCGTGAGTATCGTGGACGTATATGATGCCCTTGTGTCCGTCAGGCCCTATAAGGAACCTTGGACGAACGAGCGGGCCTTAGCCTATATCCAGGAGGAACGGGGTTTGCGGTTCGATCCTCGATTGGTCGATCTGTTTACCGGTCATCTTAGCCTATTCCTCCAAAGCCCTACGTTCCCGGAATACGGGAATGACCAGACAACCGGCTGACGGCCCTTATTCCTCGTCGTCCCCGTCGGGGGAGTCGGCGATAACCGAGGATGCCCGGTCTTTCAGGTAGGTACTAAAGGAAACCTTTGGAACCCCCATGGCGGGTTTCGCGTCTATGGTCATTTCCTCGCCGGTGCCCGGGTGCTTCACCACGCGGGCCTTTTGCATTCCCCTCGTCTTTACGGAGAAGCGCCCGATCCTTCCGACGGGCACCGATTCGCCCAGGAGCATTCCCGTTTCCACCAGGGTCATGAAATCGTCCAGGAGCAGTTTCGCTTCCTGGCCGGTCATGTTGTGCTTTTTGGCGAGGTACCGGGTCATGGATTTCATGGTGAACTGGTCGGGAACGTTCGACTTATCGATTTGCAGGGTGCGGTTGAACTTCATGAAGCCCGTGGTGAGGTAGATGGTGCTCTCGCGGATTCGCTTGTCCTGCTCTTCCTCGTCGAGTTCGGCGGGGCATACGGCGATGAGGTAGGCCGGGCTCGTGGACTTGATTCGCGCGTTCTCGAGCTTTACCGCCCTGTCCTTTCCGAAGTCCGCCGAAAGCACCGCGTCCCAATCGGACACGATATCGGGAACGTCCGTTCTCAGCTTAATGCTGGAATACTCTATCCAGCGGCCGTCGTTGACGTTGGTGGCGGTCTGGAAAACCGGCCCGATGCTTAATAGGGATCCCGAATAGGTGAGAATCATCATTCCCCTCATGTCGTCCTTCGAGACGGATTCCACCAGCTGGAGGTTGACCGCCTTGATCTGGTCGAGGAAAAGCGTGGCTTTCTTTTCCCATACCTCCGTCAGGTCGTCGATAAAGGCCTGGTCATCCTTGCGGTCCTGTTCGGCGGCAATCCATAAAAGCTGCTTTTGAATGGCTTGGGGCAGCTCGTTGAAACGTTCGGTCCGGCTCATGGCATATTCTCCCTATAAAGAAGAGTATATCAATTTTCCTGAAAAAAACGCATTTTTTCAAAAAAATGCGGAAAAAATGGTTTTTTTTGGAAAAGAGTAGTAGTATTAACCCAGCAGCTGCATTCCTGAATACCGAATACTAGGAGAGACCATTATGGGTGAAAATTTTGCCGGGGTCGCCGAAGAGGTAAAACCCCACATTCAAAACCTCGTAAAAACCGCCGGACTTCCGGATACCGAAGATTCCCTGGAACTGCTCGCCGGCGGATGGCTCGAAAAACAGAATACGTTTTTCGAGGAAACCAAGCGCCAAAACATGGAAGAGGCCGATTCCCTCGCCTTTGACGATCCCCGGGGCGCGCTGATCCTGACCTATTCCGGCTCGCTTTTGACCGTGGGCCCGGAGCAGGACGAAGTCCGGTCCGTGGAATACGTGAGCATCGGATTGCGGCACGACGTTCCCGAAACCGCTTCCGCGGAAGCGGCCACCATCGTCGGCGATATCCGAAAGGGCGCCGCGGCCGAGTTCAAGGACGGGCCAATCAGCAAGAGCAGCCCCGTATACGCCATCGCGGTGTTCAGCGACGCCATGGAAGCGGACGAGGAAGAAAACCGCCTCGGCGAGGTTACCCTCATGCTTACCAAGGAATTTCTCGATATCAACAAGACCGTCATTCAGGCGTAAGGGGCGGAATACCCGATGGAAAAGCAAGGCGGCGAATTCAGCCTCGAGCGGCACCTGGAAACGATACTCAAACGGGCGTCGACTCCCGCCATCGACCGCCTCCATCGGATCGTCAATCTCGGGCAGCAATGCCTGCTCTCGGAGGAAGAGCGTTCCCGGCCGCGGGACCGCCGGGGCCTTCCCGGCGGTCTCGTGTACCTATCCGACGCCGAATACTACGTTATCGTGCCCGACCTGCACGCGCGCATGGATTTTTTCCGCGCCGTGATGGGTTGGAGCTATCGCGGCGGCCGGACGGTGCTCGAGGACCTGGCCTTCGGCCGCGCCCAGGTCGTGTGCGTGGGCGACGCCTTTCACTCGGAAGCGCGGGGCCGGGAACGCTGGAACAAGGCCTTGGGCGAGTACCGGGGGGGCTGGAAGCGGCACCGGAACATGGACGAGGAAATGCGCGAGAACCTCGGGCTTTTGGAAATGATCTGCCTCGTGAAGTCCTGGTTTCCCCGCAATTTCCATTTTTTGAAGGGCAACCACGAGAATATCGACAACGAAATGGGCCACGGAAACTATCCCTTCCGGAAATTCGTGGAGGAGGGGGACATGGTCAAAAGCTGGATGCTCCGGTTCTACGGGGAGGAAACCGTGCGGCGCGTCTACTACTGGGAGAAGTCGCTCCCCCACATGGCCGCGGGAGAGAATTTCCTGGTGACCCACTGCGAGCCCTCCCGGGACTTTTACCGGGACGAGGTCATTAACGCGAATATTTTCCCCGACGTGATATACGGGCTTACCTGGGTCGATAACGATCAAGCCCAACCGGGGAGCGCCGCCGGCACGCTCCGGGAGTTCTTCGGAAAGGCCGCCGACGCGCGGATTTTCGGGGGGCACCGACCGGTAATCGGCCGGTTTGCCCTGCGGCAGGAAGGCGCTTTCGTGCAGATCAACACGCCGAACGATTGGGTCGTCGCGGCATTCACCGGCATGGAAGGGTTCGATCCCGAGACCAACATCATCAAGATCGGCTAAGGCGGCATCAATGGCGAAAATTCCGGACCGGATAGATAAATACGAAATCAAGGAGCTCATCGCCTCTGGCGGGATGGGCGAGGTGTATAAGGGAACCCACCCCACGCTGGAACGGAGCGTGATTCTCAAAAAGCTCACCCTCAGGGGCAACGCTTCCATGACGGAGCGCTTCCGGCGCGAGGCCAAGCTGCTCATGGACTTCCGCAACGATTATATCGTGGACGTGTACGACCATTTCGTGCAGGGGCGGTCCCATTATATCGTGATGGAGTACGTGGACGGCGCGTCGGTGAAGGACCTTCTGGAATCGGAGCGGTATTTCGATAACGCCTCTGCGGCCTATATCGCCCTCTACACCGCGAAGGCCCTCGCGTACGCCCACCGAAAGTCGGTGATTCACCGGGACGTAAAGCCGGGCAACGTGCTCATTTCCCGCAAGGGCGAGATAAAGCTCGCGGATTTCGGTATCGCCACCTCCGCGGATAGCGAGGCGGACGACGAAAACCTCACCGCGGAGGGCATGACGCTGGGAACGCCGGCGTATATGGCGCCGGAGCAGTTCAAGAACTCGAAGAACGTGGATTATCGGGCCGACCTTTATTCCCTGGGCGTCATGATGTACGAGATGCTCGTGGGGCGAAGGCCCTATTCGGGCGGTTTCTCGCCGGAGGTTATCCAGCAAATTCAGCGGGGCCGGTACCGAAAACCGAGAAGGGTTAACCCCGCCGTGGCGCCGGAGCTGCAGAAGATCATCGTTTCGCTCATAAAGCCCCGGCCAAAGGCCCGCTGCGGCGATATCGTACTGGTAGTGTCGCGGCTTGAGAAATTCCTCTCGCGGTTTCAGGTCGACGACGTGCGAAACCGGGTGGCCGCCATGGTCCGCTCGGAAGAGAAGCCCCCCTTGCGGAAGCAGCGGCGAAGCCCCGCGGGAAAGGCCCTGGCGGCGACGCTCGCCGTCGCCCTCCTCGGGGGCGCTGCGGCCCTATTTTTGTCGCTTACCGGGATACACCGGCTCGCGCTGCGCCCGGAAGCTTACGGCTTGGCGCGCATATACGCCTCCGGCGCCGATTCGCCCCCGGAAACCGTTCTCTTCGTGGACGACAACCGGGCCATACCCGAATACCCGCGAACGATCCATTACCTACCGTGGAAAGACGGCTTCGCGTCGCTCCCGGTCGCCCTGGAATCCGGTCAGTACCGGTCGAAGTCGCGGGTGGACGGTCGCTTGGTGTGGACTTCCTTTTACGTACCTCCCCGGCTCAGAAGCGGCGGAATCGCCAAGGTTTTCCTTGGCGCGGAAAAGGCCGGGGACTCATTCGTTCCCGTAAAGGCGGATATCCGCGACGCCCTGACCGGCAGGATTCTCGACGGGGTTTCCGAATGCGTCGTGGCGACTTCCCAGGGCTACGTGAGCGTCGACGCCTTCGGCCCGGTGCGGATCGGTTCCGTGCAATCGTTCAGGGTGAGCGCGCCGGGGTACTACTCCCAGGACTTTACCCTGAAAATTCCCGAAGGAATCGCGGAATTGGCCCTCAAGGCGTCGTTGGTTCCCTTGGCGGCGCGGATCGTCTTCGCCGTTCCGGGCAACGGCGCGGGCCTTACGGTACGGGTAAACGGCCTACGCTCGTTCCCCCAGGTCGTGAACGGATTAATAGCGGAGAAAGACGTGGATATTGGCGCGAAGAAGGAATACGCGGTCCTGCCGGGCCACTACCGGATCGGCGTGAGCGACGGTGGCTGGAAGGCCGAGGCTGAATTCCTGGCGGGGTCCGAAATGCGGTATACGCTTACCCTGCGCAAGGACGAAAACCGGATCAAGGTGGAGGCACAACGATGAACGGCGAAAAGAAGCGGCTTTTATACGTGTTTTTGGGATTGGCCGCGGGACTATTAACCCTCGGCTGTATCGAGCTCCTGTTTCGATCGAGCCCGAGCGGGTATTTTCTTCGGTCGATCCTGCAGGGCGTCTTTCTCGGCTCGATCTTCGCTTTTTTCTTCGGGATCGCCGACGGCCTCCTGTACCGTCAAGCCCGTCAGGCCCTGATAACGGGAGCGCTGGCCGCCCTAATCGGGGCCGCGGCGGGGGGCTTGTCCCTGATCCTTACCTCGCAGCTGCTCCTCTGGATTTCAGGTTCGTCCTTGGGCGAAAACGCGGAGGCCCGTACCTTCCTCCTGCCGGTAAGCCGGGGCCTCGGTTGGGCCTTGGTGGGCATGGCGATCGGCGGGGTTGACGGCCTCCGGACCGGGGCCTGGCGGAAGGGCATCGCGGGCGTGCTCGGCGGCCTCGCCGGCGGGTTTATCGGCGGAATGATCCTCGAATTGCTGGTCACCCTCGTTCCTCGGCCCGGCCTCGGGCGCGCCATCGGACTGCTCGCGCTCGGCGGGGGGATCGGCTTTTTCCTCGGGGAATTCGAACGCCGGTTCAGCTTTGGCCGCCTGAGGGTCTTGAGCGGCGCGCATCGTAACCGGGAATACCTGTTGTCCCGTTGGCGTACCAACGTGGGAAGCGGTTCCCGCGACGACGTGATGATTCCCGACTATTCCGGGGTCGCCGAACGGCACGTGGCGATAGTCAGGAGAAACGAGGAAATTATCCTGGAAACCGGCGCGTCCGGAAAAACGAAGGTCAACGATCGCGGCCTTGAGGGAAGCCATACCCTCAAGTATCAGGACGTGATTCAGATCGGCAGCCTGAAACTGCTGTACCTGCCCCTGTGAGGCGAAAAATGAAGGATACAACTATTATGACAATAGCGAGAAAAGCGCTCTCCGGCGCCCTGGTTCCGGGTTTGTGCCTCTGGTTGGCCGTGGGTCCCGCCCTTGCTCCCGTCGGCGCGGAGGGCATTAGGGTAACCCAGGTAGACGTTAACAATCTCCTTTTGCGCGGCGAAATCCGGGCCTACGTGAGCATGGGAGAATCGGGCTCCGGGGAATTGGAGCCGGGCGACTTTCGGGTAACCGAGGCGGACGGCACGGAACTGGAGGTCCTGTCCGTGGACGGCACGGCGAATAGGGACGAAGGCATCGGCTTTCTCCTTTTAATCGACAATTCCGGCTCCATGTACGACGAAACCTACCGCGGCGTGCCCCGGATCGACGACGCCAAGGCGGCTCTCGGCGAGTTCGTGGCCCAGGTGAGCGGCTCGAACGACTCCATGGGCGTGCTCTCCTTCAATACCGCGCTGGAAGAGTTGGCCCCCATGGGGTCTGACCCCGCGAATATCCAAAAACGGATCCAGACCCTCGTCAGGCCGGGAGAGGACATGTCCTACACCGAGCTGTATCAGGGCCTGAACCAATCCATCCTCGATTTCCCGAGGGTTCCGGGAAGAAAGGCATTGATCGTGCTCTCCGACGGAGAGGACTATCCGTTCTTCAAGAACGCGGGAAAGCCCAGCCCCCAATGGGGGGAATCCGCGGCGACTCCCGACCAGGTCCTTTCCGGACTCTGGGACGCGGGTATTACCCTGTACGGGATCAATTTCGCCGACAAGCGCGACCCCGACCTTGAACGGGTGGCGACCGCCTCCGGGGGCAGGATCTTCGACGCCCGCGGGGCCGAGGAGCTGAAGGGCGTTTACGCGAATATCCGGGATTCCATTCAAAACGAGGCGCGGCTCACCCTCAAGGCGCCCGCCTACGATTCGAGCGAGCGGACCCTTACCGTGCGCGCCCGCGGCGGAATGGACAGCCGCAACTACGCGGTTCCCCTTCTTTTCGGCGCCCCGGGTACCGGTTCGATCCTCGTGCCGCTCCTTTTCATGCTGGGCGGCCTAGGCCTCCTGGTTTTCCTCTTTTTCGTGACCTTTGAGCGGCCCGTGGAAAGCCCGCAGATTCAGACCGTGGACTCGGGCATGACCATAGCCCTCAAGGGCAACGCCACCGTGATCGGCTCCAGCGCCGACGCCCAAATGACCATAGCGGGGAATCCCGCCATAGACGCCGAACACGCCACCATAGTCCGGGACGACGCGACGGGAACCTTCACCCTCGTTTCCAAACGCCGGGTACGGGTAAACAACAACCCGGTGACCCGTCGGGAACTCGCGCCCGGCGACGTGATCCAGATTGAGGGAACCTCGATCGTGTTCGACGCGCCGGTAACGACCCAGGTCACGAAGACCATCAAAAAAAACAAGGGCTAACGCGACCGTCCGCTTGAAAAGGGGCCGTCGCGGGAACGATACTTAAGGGACGGAGGCACGCCATGAAACACGCGACCGCGATTCATCAGGACCTCTCCGCCCGCGTTCCCGCCGGCCCGTGGCCTGAAACCGCCGCGGCGACCACCGACGGTTCCGCGCTGGCGGTTGATTCGGGACCCGAGGCCAAAAAAACGGGCTGGCCCGAGGCAGCCGCCTTTGCCACCGACGGTTGGGGCGCCGTATCCTTCGACGACGGGCGCCTTAGATAAGGAATTCGCCGTTTTCTATGATGGTTTTTTCCGAACCGTCGCCCAATACCGCGTAGACGTTCACGTTCAATCCGCCGATCATCATGTCCTCGTGAACGTTGGCTACGTTAAGCCCGAGGGCGAGCAATTCGCCGTCGTCGAGCTCTCGCGGGTTTTTCAGGGTCGAGGGATAGGCCTTGCCCAGGGCGATGTGGCAGGCGGCGTTCTCGTCGTAGAGCCCGTTGTAAAACGTGACCCCTTCGGTCGCCATGGGCGAACGCGGATCGACCAAGGCTACCTCGCCGAGATAGCGGCCCCGGGGATCGATATCGAAAAAGGCCTTGAGGGTGTCCCCTCCTTCCCTTGCCCCGTAATCGACGACCCGGCCTTCCCTGAATTCGAACCAGGCGCCCACGGGAGCGGGACCCAGGCTATGCTGTAGGGAGAACGGGAGGGTGAGCTCCACGCGGCCTTCCGTTTGCCGCCAGTCGGGACTGGTGAAGATTTCTTCCGTGGGAACGTTCGCCATGAACGCCGTGCCTTCCAGGGCTTGGTCGAACCCGCCGATCCACCGGGCTTCCTTCGCGAGCCCCACGAGA
Source organism: Spirochaetota bacterium (assembly GCA_023443865.1). Lineage (GTDB taxonomy): Bacteria > Spirochaetota > Spirochaetia > Treponematales > Treponemataceae > Teretinema. The sequence goes on from JAEZST010000022.1 coordinate 92,478, forward strand.
AGATAGGTCCCCGAGCCTGGGCCGGAGCCGAAGCCCTTGAACCGAAGCGCCTTCGCGCCGAGGGAATCCATGAAGGCGCTCCGTTTCGCGTCCCTTTCCATTTTTTCCTTCCAGAACGCCACCGGATCGTCGCGGTCGAGCCGCATGATGCGAATGATCGCGTCCCAGTACTTGGCCACCGCCTCGGCGTCGCTCAGGCCGGGATAGGCCTTTCGCGCCATGGGCGCCGAGGGGACGTAGGTGAGGGTCCAGGGAATGGCGTTTTTCATGAGGGCGGTTTGCCGCGGCTTGAGGAAGGCCCCCTGATCGCGGAAGAAGGCCGAGGCCCGCACCTGGTCCGCCTTTTCGTACGCGTCTCCGTCGATTTCGGAGAATACGCCGATATATTTCCACCCGGGCGAGCAGGTTTCGGCCATCTGCGCCTTCAGGTAATCGGGAAACCAATAGACGTCCCGGTCCGAAAGGAGGGCGAGGGCCTTGAACCGCTCGTCGATCTGTTCCTGCAGCACGTATTCGGCGCCGCCCTTGTATGCCTTTTCGGTAATTTTGAGCGCCAGTTCATCCTGTCCGCGGGAATACTTGAGGTATACCTTGTCGCCTTTTTTGAAACCTACGGAGAACAGGAGGAGGTCGGCCATTTTTTCGTAAATAGAGTCGTTCATGCGTTAAAGGATACCGACGAACGGGGAAAAAGGCAAAACCGTGTCCCGTTATATGGGTAAAAAAAGATTCATTTATTGTTTTTCTTACCCCTCCATGCTATCTTTTTACCGACAATACAAAATAGCGGGAGTCGCGCACGTGCAGAGCGGGGAAAAGTACCGAAAAACGTTTTTCTTCTTGGAGGGCATCGCCTTCCTCATTCTATTCCAAGCCTTTTGGACCGATCTCCGCATTGAGACGATAGTGCCCCTCGGCTGCATGATTCTTGGCTATAAGCTCGACGCGGTCCGCAGGCTGTCCTGGTTCGTCATGGTGATTTTCAGCCTGTTCCTTATATTCCTGAAACCGGATTCGATCGACGGGTATATTCTCGGCCTGTGCGGCGTGTATATCCTGTTCAATACCTCGATTTTCGGCGCGCGGCTCCTCCCGTTCAGCGTAATCATATTGGCGGCGCTTTTCCTGGTCCAGGTTTTCTCGGTCGCCCTTTCCTTTCGCGAAAACGACCTCGTCTTTCCCCGGGTAATCGCGATAGACGCGATAATCGCCATTTTGACGGTTATCTTCCGCTCGAAATTCATGGGAATCGTTCCCAGGGAGACAGCCCTGCCGGTCCTGCCCATCTCAAGCGAAAAGTATTCAGAGCGCGAGATCGCCATGCTCAAACTCGTATGGGAAGGAAAATCCGCCAAGGAGATCGCGAGCGATTTTGACCTTTCCGACGGGACGGTCAGGACCCTGCTCTCCCGCCTCTACGCTCGAGTCGGCGTTTTGGGCATGAAGGAACTGTATTCCCTCCAATATAGCCATAAGATAGAGTGGTCCTAATCGGCCCCCCGCCTACAACCCGGGTACAGTCCGTGTCGCACTTGTAATTTTTGGCTGTCGCACTTGTAATCGCGCCCCCTTTCGCGCTTTCGCCCATAAAGCGCGTATGCTAAACTTACGGCGTCCGAATGGGCGCATAAGTAAAAAAAAAGCGTGCCCGGCGCGGGAACGACAATCTAAAAAAAGGGAACGTAGAACCATGATCGATAATTAGTATCGATCATGGTTTTTTTTTAAAAAAACAAGCCGGACGTTATTCCTTGAAAGGGGCCGACTATTCCAACCGTGCCGCAAGTTCCGTGTAAGGGAAAAGCTCCGCGTATTCCATGAACCCCGACAGGGCGTTGTAGGTAACGGGAACGCCGTTTTCCTCAAAAATGGCCACGGGGTTGAGCCCGCCGATGACGATGACGCCGCAACTTCCCTCCCGGACCGGGATGTTCAGAAGGTCTCGCGACGGTTGGCCGATGGTCATGAACGCGCCGAGCCCCGCGTCTTTGACCCGTTTCGCGATACGGACCGCTTCCGGGTAGCTTTGCTCGGGAATTTCCCGGAACCCCGCGCCGATAACGCCGTTTCCGGTTCGAATGGCGCCGGAATAGTCCGTCATTCGGGAGCGGATAAAAAGCTGGAGGGGATCGATGGACGTTGAGTCGTACGAGATATACTCCACGAAGCGGGTCGCCTCTCCCGCCTCCAGTTCCAGTAAGCCCGAAAAAACCGAGCGCGTAGGTATACCGGCCTTGAGAAGCACGCCGTTGAGGGTGACCGAACAGACGGTACAGAACCCCACGTGACCGGCCGGCACCTCTTCGTCGCCGATACGCTCGCCTTCCCCGAGCAGGTTGACCAGCGTGCCCATGGCGTAGCCCTGGCGAAACACTTCGCAGACTTCTTTCACCCGATCGCGGAAGGCTTTGATCGGCACGAATGCCGTATTGATGACCACGGAGCCCACCCGCTTATCGAGATCGAATTTCATGCCGTACGTCATGCGGTCTATGGTCGCGGAAAGCGAGCCGACGCGGGAAATGAGCTTGCCGGACCGCAGTTCGCTCCGACCCTTATCGGTGATTACCCGGCCCTGTCGCCCCCTCGCCTCGGTGAGGCCTTCCTCGTCAAACCGCTGCAGGTACAGCCTGACCGTTCGCTCGCTTAAGTCGCCGCCCCGTTGTCCTATGCGCTGCATAAGCTCGTTTCCGCTCAGGGGTTCCGCGGCGCGGGAGAGTTCCTCGAGTATGATCATTTCCTTGCGTTTCGTTTTCATGCGGGGCGGCTCCGTTCCATTCGGGGGGGTAGCGTTCAGTATAGCCCGGGGTAGTGGGTCGCTCAAGGGGTATTGGTTAAAAAGAGAGAATGGAAACGGCATTATTGCCGTAAGAGCGTGCGTATTATTTGGCACTATTGCCGTTTAAGATAGACGCGATACGATAAAAAAGTTGACAATAATCCGTTTATAGGCGAATAATAAGCGCACTGAGTACCAGTCATGTAACGATAAACGGCAAAGAGTTGCCGTAATAACGGAGGGTTAAAATGATTGAATGGCCAAAAAGCAATGACGCTTTGGGAACCGTGAATAGGGGAAACGCCTGCGAGTCGGGCCTGTGTTCCCTTTGCCGCGCCGACTGTCAGGGAAAATGCGAAACCTGGCTTTCTAGCCTCGTGGGGCGGAAGCTCCTGTATCCGCGGGACTACGGCAAGACCACGGCAGGCGCGGACACCGCGTGCCCCTCGGGCGTCGGGTACCATGCCCTTCGCGTGCAAGGGTACGCCTACGGAACCAACAACCTGCCCTCCGGCGTAACGTCATCCGCGGACGACGCGATTTTCCCGAACGTGAACATCGAGACCGAATTCGGCGGCGAGATCAAGACCAAGTGCAAGGTACCGATCATGACCGGCGCCCTGGGTTCTACCTTTATCGCCGCTGACTATTGGGACTCCTTCGCCGCCGGGGCCGCCCTGTGCGGCATTCCGATCGTCGTGGGCGAAAACGTGGTGGGCGTGGACAAGCAATCGATTCTCGAGAAGGGCCGCATCCGAAAGGCTCCCGAGCTGGACCGGCGGATTAACGTATTCCGCAAATACCATGACAAGTACGGCGCCATCATTATCCAAATGAACGTGGAAGACACGAAAAACGGCGTTGCCGAGTACTTGATGGAAACCTACGGCAACGAGATCGTACTGGAGCTCAAGTGGGGCCAGGGCGCGAAGGATATCGGCGGCGAAATACAGGTAAAGGATATCGAATACGCGAAATTCCTCAAGGACCGCGGGTACATCGTGGATCCGGACCCGTATAACCCGACGGTACAGGCCGCCTACGCCTCAAAGGCGATCAAGTCGTTCGCCCGCCACAGCAGGCTCGGTTCCACGGAGCTGCAGTCCGCCGAAGCGGTGCGGAAGTCCTTTATGGACTCGATCGCCTACCTTCGAAAGCTCGGCTATAAGCGCATTTCGCTGAAGACGGGCGCCTACGGCCTTGAAGCCTTGGCCATGGCGGTCCGTTTCTCGTCCGACGCGGGACTGGACCTTCTGACCATAGACGGTTCCGGCGGCGGCACCGGCATGAGCCCCTGGAACATGATGCAGCATTGGGGCGTTCCCTCCCTCGCTCTCCACGCGAAGGCGCGGGAATACTGCGATATCCTGGTCAGCCAGGGCAAGAAGGCGCCCGACCTGTCCTTCGCCGGCGGTTTCGCCCGCGAGGACCACGTGGTGAAGGCCGTCGCGCTGGGTTCTCCCTACGCCAAGCTGGTTTGCATGGGGCGCGCTCCCATGATTCCGGGCTATTTGGGCAGCAACATTCAGGGCGTGTTCCAGCCGGAGAAAAAAGCGGCGGTCAAGGGCAACTGGACCGAGCTTCCCCAGGCCGTAAAGGCGATCGGGTCTACCCCCGAGGAGATTTTCTCGTCTTGGGAAGCGGTGAAGAAGATCGTGGGCGCCGACGGCATGAAGGAAATTCCCTGGGGCGCGGTGGCCATGTACGCCTACGCCGATAAGATCGCGTGCGGGGTGCAGCAGTTCCTGGCCGGCGCGCGCAAGTTCGACCTCGCGGGCCTTACCCGCGAAGATTTGATGTCGGTGGATCGGGAAACCGCCGAAATCGCGGGCGTTTCGTACGTGACCGAGGCGCTCGAGGAACGGGCCTTAAAGGTTCTGAAAGCGTAACTCCCCCGTCGCGGCCCCCGCAAGGTCTTTCTTGCCGCGGGCTGCGGCGCGGGAAGCGCTCCCCCCGTGACGCTTTCTGCCTCCCCCCCTATCCTTGACCCGCGCCGACGCTCGGTACTACAATTCCGAGCGATATGAGCGATCAAGAACCGCTTCTGAGAATAGTGCCGCAGTTTCTCGCCGATGACGCCCTCTCCCGGTATATTTACCCCGTCATGTCCCGTACCTATTACTGGTCCGACTCCTGGGAAGCCGGTCTGTATATCGCCCTGGCGCGGGCCGGGTTTATCAGCGTTTGTTCCGAGTTCCCCGACGCGGGCTTTTTGCTCTTGCCGCAAATTCACGACCGCTGCGCCGTCCTCGATTGGAAGGACCGTCGCGTTTCCGGCTCGACGCGCGCGGCTCTCAGGCCGGAACGGCTCAGGGCGGCGGGGGCGCGGCTGAGAATTACCCAGGGAATCGACGCGGTTTTGGAGGGGCTTGCCGCCTGTTGGGGTGAAGAGTCCTGGTTTCACCCGCCCTACGTTGGCCTGATGCGCGCCCTGGCGGCCAGCGGCAAGTCCGGGGGGGCGTTTCCCGGCGGCTCGTTCAATCTATTCGCGGTGGAATTGCTCGCAGACGGCTCGGATAAGCCCGTGGCGGGCGAATTGGGCTACGCGATCGGCTCGACCTGGACGAGCCTTTCGGGCTTTATGCACCCAGACCGGAAGAAATGGAACAATATGGGAAAGGTGCAGCTCCATGCCTTGGCGGCGGTGCTGGAATCGACTGGGTTTTCTTTTTGGAATTTGGGAATGAGCCAGATGCAGTATAAACTGGACCTGGGGGCGCGCGTTGTGGAACGGCGACGGTTTTTGGAACGCTGGCTGCCCGCGCGCGAAGAGGAGCCTTCGCAGGCGTTTTTGGACCTCGCCGAGCGGGAGATTGATTGCGCGGGACTGTTTCGGTAAAAGCCGTTCCGCGATCGCCTCTGGGGACGACCGCGGGAAGTCGCTTACTTCTTGTTTACGAGGTCCTTGAGGGCCTTGCCGGCCTTGAACTTCGGGGTCTTGGCGGCCTTGATCTTGATGGTCTCGCCGGTGAGGGGATTGCGGCCGGTGCGGGCGGCGCGCGCGCCGACGTCAAAGGTACCGAAACCGATCAGCTGGACGGGCTCGCCCTTCTTCAGGGACGCGGAAACGGTATTGGTGAAGGCCTTGAGGGCAGCCTCTGAATCCTTTTTCGTCAATCCGGTTTCTTTCGCGATGGCGTCGACAACTTCTGCCTTGTTCATGTATTTTGCTCCTGGGTGGATGAATTTGAACTAACTATATCACCGAATTCCAAATTATTCCACGGATATCGCGCGTATATATACGACGAAGGGGCGCGTTTTCGCCTTTATTCGCCGGGCGGGGAAAAATACCGTACTATATGGGGTATGGGACACGGTTTGATCGACGGGATGGAAACGGCGGTTCTCAAGAGTTTCGAGTATATCACGGGGGAAGAATTCGACTTTCTCGAAGCCCGCCGGCGGGCCGTTCTCGCCCGGCTTCCCCTTTTTATCGAAAGCTTCCGCCAAATACGGAATCTGGATCGACGGCCCGCGCTGGAATGCCCCTTTTCGATTCACGATCCCGCCTTTCCCCTGGGCCCTTCCCTGCGCCATCGGGCCGAGACGGGAAAGATCGCCTCGGCGGCCTCGGTCGACGCGCTCTCCGTCGCCATGGTACACGGTTCCTTCGATCCCTTCCATCTCGGGCATCTTTTTATGGGGCTCGACGCGGTTCGCGACGGTACCTGCGATTTTGCCCTTTTTATGCCCAATGCCGACCGAACGCACGGCGGCGCAACCTTGAAACCCGATAAAAGCCCCTTCGCGTGGAGAAGCCGCACGGTTTTGTCCGGCGGCGTGGACGATATGTTTCCCGCCTTGCGGTATTCCTCTTTCGGTATTCGGGGCGGCACGGTGGAGAGCCATCGGCGGCTTTTGGAGGCGAACCGCCCCCTTTTGGAAAGCCTGAAAAGCTTTGAGTTCTGGATAGTCATCGGGTCTGACATTCTCTATCGAAGGGGATTCGAAAAATGGACCAATACGACCTATCGGGAGCTTGTCTCGCTGCTGCGGCTTCCCTCCCTGGAAATACGCTTCCGTATCGTTGAACGGGCGGGTTATGCCTTCAATCCCGAACTGGTGCGGGCCTTGGACTTTCCCTGGACCCTGGTGAGCGAGGTCTCCCTCGCTTCTTCCACCGCGATCCGCGAGGACCCCATCGGCGCCATGTGGCTGTATCCCGGCGGGGTGGTCGCCCTGGAGTCTTTCCTTCTGTACGGTCGGTTCCGGCAACGCTGAGAAGTACATGCTTTGTACGCGAGAACGGTAAAACACGTTATTTAGCGTGGTTTTTTACTTGATTACCCCACCATTAGCGTGTATAGTTTTATTGATAATAATTATCAATAGGATAACGACATGGAAATAATCAAAAGAACCGGGCAAATCGAGCCCTTTACCGGCGAAAAAATTCGCGTGGCCATGGCGGCCGCGTTCGAAGACCCGGATACGGATTCGGCCGTTTTGGACAAAATGACCGGGGAAATACTCGTTTGGGCGGAAGGGGTCGCCGCTTCGGGCGTTCCCATAACCGTAGAGGCGGTTCAGGACGTGGTGGAACGAACCCTCGTGGCGCACAATCGGTATGACGAGGCGAAGCGGTTTATCCTGTATCGCGACGGGCGCGCGAAGCTGCGGACGGCCCGCGACGCGGTTCTGGAACGCTTCCCGCGGGACGGCGGGCCTTCCGGGCCGGCCGGTTCGGCGCCGATCGGGTCGGCGCCGGAGGGCGACTCCCTCGCGGGCACGCTCAACCGGACCCTAAAGGAAATACAGGCCGACTTTACCGAAACCGAATACGCGCTTGACCATCTCGCGCAAAAATTCCGCTCCTTCGTGACCGAGGGCATGGACGCGGACGCGGCATTGGCTGCCCTGATCCGGGCCGCGGTTGAGCTTACCACCCAGGAAGCCCCGCGCTGGGAGTATATCGCGGCCCGGCTTGAATTTACCCGCTTTTACCGTTCCCTTCGGGCCGAAAGCGACCGGCGCGGCTGGGACGGTTTCGGCTCCAAGATTTCGGCCCTGGTCGCGGAGGGGCTGTACGGAGAATATATCCCGCTCGCCTACTCCGCCGCGGAAATCGAATCGTTCGCCTCGCTCATCGACGTTTCCCGGGACCGCCTCCTGACCTGGAGCGCCCTGGATCTCCTTCTCAAGCGGTACGTGATACGCACCAGGGACCACAGGGCCGTGGAATCGCCCCAGGAGATGTTTTTGGGAATCGCCATGCACCTGGCCATGAACGAACGCGCCGATCGGGCCCTGTGGGTCAGCCGGTTTTACGACATCCTTTCCCGGCTGGAGGCGACGGTGGCCACGCCGACCCTCTCCAACGCCCGCAAGCCCTTTCATCAGCTTTCTTCCTGCTTTATCGATACGGTACCGGATTCCCTGGACGGCATTTACCGAAGCATCGACAATTTCGCCCAGGTTTCGAAGTACGGCGGCGGCATGGGCATGTATTTCGGCAAGGTACGCGCCGTGGGAGGCCCGATCCGGGGCTTTCAGGGGGTGGCGGGAGGCGTGCTGCGCTGGATCAAGCTCGCCAACGACACGGCCGTCGCGGTAGACCAGCTGGGCATGCGGCAGGGCTCCGTGGCGGTTTGGCTCGACGCCTGGCACCGGGACTTGCCGGAATTCCTGCAGATCAAGACCAATAACGGCGACGACCGCATGAAGGCCCACGACGTGTTTCCCGGCGTGTGCTACCCCGATCTTTTCTGGCGCCTCGCGCGGGACGAGATCGAGGCGCAGTGGCACATGATGTGCCCCCACGAGATCCTCACCGTGAAGGGGTGGGCCCTGGAGGATTTCTGGGGCGAGGAATGGGAAAAACGCTACCTCGAGTGCGTGGCCGATCCCCGCATCGCGAAGCGGACCATACCGGTCAAGGAAATCGTCCGGCTTATCCTCAAGTCGGCGGTGGAAACCGGGACGCCCTTCGCCTTTTACCGCGACGCGGTAAACCGCATGAATCCCAATTCCCACGCCGGGATCGTCTACTGTTCCAACCTCTGCACCGAGATCGCCCAAAACATGAGCCCCGTGGAACTGGTTTCCCGCGAGGCGGTTACCGATAACGGCGAGACCGTGGTGGTGGAAACCACGCGGCCCGGCGATTTCGTGACCTGCAACCTTGCCTCGGTGGCCCTGGGGAACGTGGACCTGGACGCGGAAGGGGAACTGGAGCGCGTGGTCTCCACGGTCGTGCGCATGCTCGACGACGTTATCGACCTCAATTATTACCCCCTGCACTACGCGGAAATAACGAACCGCAAGTACCGGCCCATCGGGCTCGGGGTGAGCGGGTATCACCATATGCTCGCCAAGCGGGGGATAAAGTGGGAAAGCGAGGCGCATCTCGCTTTCGCCGATTCCCTGTTCGAGCGCATAAACCGGGCCGCGATCCGCGCGAGCGCCGATTTGGCGGCGGAGAAGGGCGCCTACGGCGTTTTTGAGGGTTCCGATTGGCATACGGGCGCCTATTTCGACAAGCGGGGCTATAGCGGACGCGAGTGGGACTCCTTGCGCGATCGGGTGGCGAAAACGGGCATGCGGAACGCGTACCTCATCGCCATCGCCCCCACGAGCTCGACCTCCATCATCGCGGGAACCACCGCCGGGATCGACCCCATCATGAAACGCTTCTTCCTCGAGGAGAAGAAGGGGAGCATCGTGCCCCGGGTGGCCCCCGACCTTTCGATGAAAACGTTTTGGTACTACAAGAACGCCCATCTGATCGATCAGGAATGGTCGATTCGCGCCGCGGGGGCGCGCCAGCGCCATATCGACCAGGCCCAGTCCATCAATCTCTACATCACCACCGATTTTTCCCTGCGGCAGGTGCTGAATCTGTACCTGCGCGCTTGGGAAGAAGGGGTAAAATCCGTATACTACGTTCGGTCTCAGGCCCTGGAAGTGACGGAGTGCGAGACCTGCGCGAGTTAAAAATCGCGGCGCGAGTTAATAAATCGCGGCGCGAGTTAAACCCGCGGGAACGCTACCCATATTTGGATTCATGGAGACGAGAATGAGCGAATCGAGAGAAACCCTGAAGCGAAAGCCCCTTTTCAACGAGCGCGGCGATATCGAGACCGTCAAGCGGCGGATGATCGGCGGGAATACGACGAACCTGAACGACTTCAACAACCTGCGGTACGCCTGGGTGAGCGATTGGTACCGGCAGGCGATGAACAACTTCTGGATTCCGGAGGAAATCAACCTGCAGCAGGACGTGAAGGACTACCGGAAGCTCTCTCCCGCGGAGCGGCGGGCCTTTGACCGCATCCTGTCGTTTCTCGTGTTTCTCGATAGCATTCAAACCGCCAACCTGCCCACCCTCGGCGCCTTTATCACCGCGAACGAGGTGAACCTCTGCCTGACGATCCACGCCTTCCAGGAGGCGGTGCATTCGCAAAGCTACGGGTATATGCTCGACACGATCTGTTCCCCCGACGAGCGCAACGCCATTTTATACCAGTGGAAAGACGACGAGCGCCTGCTCGAGCGGAATCGGTTTATCGGCGACCTGTATAACGAATTCCAGGAGCGGCAGGACTCCCGTACCCTGGTGAGGACCGCGGTGGCGAACTACGTGCTTGAGGGCATCTACTTCTATTCGGGATTCATGTTTTTCTACAATTTGGCGAGAAACGGGAAGATGGGCGGTTCCGTTCAGGAGATCCGGTACATCAACCGGGACGAGAATACGCACCTCTACCTTTTCCGCTCCATCATTATGGAATTGAAGAAGGAACGGCCCGAGCTGTTCACCGAGGAGCTCGTCGAGGAGTACCGCCAGATGATTCGCGCGGGGGTAGAGGAGGAAATTCGGTGGGGCGAATACGCCATCGGCGACGATATTCCGGGCCTCAACCGCGAAATGATCGGGGACTATATCCGCTACCTGGGCAACCTCCGCTCCACGGGCTTAGGGTTTGGCCCGCTGTACGAGGGCGGCAGGGCCATTCCGGCCTCCATGGCCTGGATTGAGCAGTACAGCGACGCCAATCTCGTGAAGACCGATTTTTTCGAGGCCAAACCGACGGCGTACGCGAAATCCACCGCGCTGGTCGACGATTTGTAATTGACCGTAATGCCGCGCCGCCGAAATGCCGATACATCGATATAGTTCTGTAAGGGCCCGCGGGCCTGAAGGAAAGGCAAGGGTGCAAATCGGCATATTCGACCGGGAGAAAATTCCCCTCAACATGCGCTATCAGGTTTTGCTCGCGCGGCGGGACCACAACTATCAGACCTATTCGGTGGCTTCCATAATCGCCTTCACGATATCGGTGATTTACGTGCTGCAACAGGTCTTTATGCCCGGCGATTTGCCCTTTCCGTGGATCGGCGCCGCGTATATCGCCGTTTTTTCCTCCCTCGCCGCCGTTTCCGCGGTTTTCTTCCTCGTCCTGCACTGGAGCCACGAGCGCGTTTCCCTGCGGTTCGAGGCCCTGCTCGTTCAGGCGTATTCGTTTCTGGTGGTAGCGCTGACCACGTCGCTCACCAATATCGACCTGGTCTATTCCAAGGAATATACGGGAATGTTCGCGGGGCTGATCGCCACCTGCGTGATCCTGAGCGGACCCGCCATGATCTACGCGGCGCTCGCCTCCGTTTCGTTGCTCATTTTCAGCCTGGGATTTTTCGTATTCGCGCCGATCCAGGACTTGAACGCCTTCCTTCCGGGACTGGTGAACGCGGCGGTGTCCGCTGCGATCGGGGGGATCATTCAGGGCGGCAGGACCCATAACGAGATACTGAAGCTGCACCTGCAGGACCTGAACAGGGAACTCAGGGAATATTCGTTCCGGGACCCGTTGACGGGAACGCGAAACCGCCGCTTTCTTATGGAGTACCTGGAGCAGCACCGCCTTTTCGAACTGCGGCACGAGATGGGCCTGTGCATCGTGATTCTGGACATTGACCATTTCAAGCGGGTAAACGATACGCTGGGACACCCCGTGGGAGACGTGGTGCTCAAAGACCTTGCCTCGGTCAGTCAGGGCTGCCTGCGCGATTCGGATATGCTCGCCCGGTACGGCGGCGAGGAATTCATCGCCGTATTGCCGAAAACCGCCATTAACGACGCGGTTACCGTGGCCGAACGGCTTCGAACCGGCATTGAGCATCATGCCTTCGCGGGGGTTCCGTGGAATATCACCGCCAGTTTTGGCGTGGCGGAGATGCGGAAGGACGAATCGGTCGAGTCTTTGATATCCCGAGCCGATATCGCCCTGTACTGGTCGAAGAAGGAAGGCCGAAACCGGGTCTCCCGCGCGGGAGAGCACGGCGGGACGTCTGAGTCTTACGAGTAGCCCGTCATTTGTCCCTTCGATACTGCCAAGCGCCTCGCTTTCATAAACCGCGGGAAAGGGTTATTATGGGAGGAAGTCGCGCCGTATAGGGGTAAAACAGTCCAGAAGCGTCCCGTCTTCCAGCGCCTTTACCCCGTGCAGAACGTTTCGCTCCGCCGTGAATCCGCCTCCGGGGCCGATAACGCGGGTTTCGCCGCCCACGGTTACCTCGAAACTGCCGGAAAGTACGTAGGATACCTGTTCATGGTCTTCATGGGCGTGGGGAGACCCGATTCCTCCCTTTTTAAAACGCACTTCCACCGCCATGAGCCCTTGCGTATGGGGAAGCACCCGGCGTTCGCACCGGGGATCGATCCCCTGAATGGGTACGGATTCATTCGTGAATATCATGTTCGGCTCCTTCGGTGAACGGGATAGCGAAAAAACGGCGCGCGTATCAGGGAAATTACTTCTTGACAGAGAATCCTGATATACTAATATATTAGCATAGGTTGGTATGGTACACAAGAATTACCACCATTCAGCCGGAGGCTCTTTACATGAAAATGACCTTTCGTTGGTTCGGAACGGGACATGATCCCATACCGCTCGCTCATATTCGCCAAATTCCCGGGTGCGTAGGGGTTATCACCACTTTATACGATAAACAGCCGGGGGAAACCTGGGAACGGGACCGTATACGCGCCCTGAAAAAAGACGCCGCTGATAACGGGCTCGAAATATCCGGCATAGAATCGGTGAACGTCAGCGACTCGATCAAGGCCGCGTTGAGCGATCGTGACCGGGACATTGAAACCTATATCAAAACCCTGGATATGCTCGGGTCCGAGGGGATACGCATGGTATGCTACAATTTCATGCCGGTGTTTGACTGGACCCGGTCGGAACTTGCCAGGCCCCGATCCGACGGCTCGTCGGTGCTCGCCTACGATCAGGAACGGATTGACGGAATTGACCCCGAAACCATGCTCGCGGATATGGATTCCGCCTCCAACGGCTTTATGCTGCCCGGCTGGGAACCGGAACGCATGGCGCGGATTAAGGAACTGTTCCAGTTGTACCGCGACGTGGATTCGGATCGGCTTCTCGAGAACCTTGCCTACTTTTTGCGGGCGATCATGCCCGTATGCGATAAATGGGGGATCGATATGGCGATACACCCGGACGATCCCGCCTGGCCCGTCTTCGGCTTGCCGAGAATCGTGACCGGCAAGGAAAGCATTCACCGGCTCCTCAAGGCCGTGGACAATCCCCATAACGGGGTAACCCTGTGCACGGGCTCTCTCGGTTCCAATCCCGCCAACGACATTCCGGATATCATTCGTTCGCTGAAAGGGCGCGTTCATTTCGCGCACCTTCGGAACGTGAAGCACCGCTCTCCCGGTAAATTCGAGGAAGCCGCCCATCTTTCGGAAGACGGTTCACTCGATATGTACGAAATAGCCCGCGCGCTCAACGATATCGGTTTTACCGGTCCCGTCCGTCCCGATCACGGACGCATGATTTGGGGCGAAAAGGGCATGCCGGGGTACGGCCTGTACGATCGCGCCTTGGGCATCGCGTACCTGAACGGCCTTTTCGAGGCCATAGAGCGGGAAGGACGGCGCTAAGGTGCAGCAATCAGTCCTCCGTACCAACGCGGACCGCATTTACCAGGACTTGCGCGAGTCTATCCTCTTTCTCGATCCGGAACCGGGGGCTCCCCTGGACGTTAACGCCATCGCGAATACCCTGGGGGTCAGCCGCTCCCCGGTGCGAGACGCCTTACTGCGCCTTTCCCGGGACGGCTTGGTGGAAATTCGCCCCCAGCGGGGAACCCTCGTTTCCCTGATCGATCCCGTCAAGGCCCATGAGGAACGCTTCATGCGCGAGAATCTTGAGCTGCCCGCCCTGGCCCTGTTCGCCTCCGAGCGCGACGGCGATCATTTCGCGCGCTTCAGGGATTCCCTGGCCTCGGCCCTTGCCTCGCAGCGGCTTGCCCTGCAGCGGGGAGACCTTGCGGCCTTTCTCGCGGGCGACGACGCGTTTCACCGCACGATCTTCGCCGCCGCCTCGAAAAGCCGCTGCTGGGAGGCGGTAAACGCCATGTCCGGGCACTACCGGCGCATCCGATACTTGGCGCTCCGGTCCCATTCCACGCCCGATACCATTTTAGACGAGCACGGCGCCATTTATTCCCTGGTCGCCGAACGGAACGAAGCGGGAGCGACGGCGCTGATGCGCCGGCACCTCGCCCGGCTGGACGTGGACGAATCGGCCCTGCGACGGGAATATCCCTCGTATTTCGCTGAAGGAGAGCCCCAATGAAACTGATTGATTCCCTCGAGAAAGACCGCGCTTCCTTTATCGAGGCCGGTTATCGGCTTCCGCGGTTTGACCGGAAGGCGGTAACGGAGCGAACCCTGGAAACGCCCGAATGGATCCATTTCGGGGCGGGGAATATCTTCCGCGCGTTCATCGCGGCGGCGCATCAGAAAACCCTCGAGGCCGGCGGGGCCGAAACGGGGCTCGTGGTGGTGGGCGGCCACGATTTCGAGGTGATAGACCTGGCGTATCGGCCGTACGATAACCTTACCGCCTTGGCAACCCTGAACGCCGACGGCACCGTGGACAAGACCGTGATCGGCAGCGTGGTGAAATCGGTAACCGCCGATCCGCGGAGCGCCGATTGGGACTGGCTCGCGAAGGCGTTTCGCTCGCCTTCCCTCCAGATGGTGAGCCTGACCATTACCGAAAAGGGCTATTCCCTGACCGAGGGACGCGGGGAGTACCGGAACGACGTATTGCGCGACTTCGCGGAAGGGCCCGCGCATCCTTCCCATACGATCGGGCGCCTCGCAGCGCTTTGCCACGAGCGCTTCGTCGCCGGGGGCATGCCCGTCGCCCTGGTGAGCATGGACAATTGCGCCCGCAACGGCGACCGGCTGCGCGCTTCCGTCATTCCCTTCGCGAACGCCTGGGTCCGTTCCGGCCTCGCCAAACCCGGCTTCGTGGAATGGCTCCTGGACCCCGCGAAGGTCTCGTATCCGTGGACCATGATCGATAAAATCACCCCCCGGCCCGACGCGTCCGTCTCTCGGATCCTCGCGGAGTCGGGGCTTGAGGACACGGTTATTCGCCATACCTCCGGGGGAGCCTACGTGGCCCCTTTCGTGAACGCGGAGGCGGCGGAATACCTGGTGGTGGAAGATTCGTTCCCCAACGGGCGCCCTGCCCTGGAGAAGGGCGGCATACTCTTTACCGAACGGGAGACCGTGGAAAAGGTCGAGCGGATGAAGGTCGGTTCCTGCCTGAATCCCCTCCATACCGCGCTCGCGATTTTCGGCTGCCTGCTCGGGCATACGCTGATCAGCGAGGAAATGAAGGACCCGCAGCTTCGCGCCCTGATTGAACGGCTGGGCTACGAGGAAGGCCTGCCGGTCGCGGAAGACCCGGGAATCGTGAAGCCCCGGGACTTCCTTCGCGAAGTGATCGAGCAGCGGCTTCCCAATCCCTTCCTCCCCGATACCCCGCAGAGAATCGCCTGCGATACCTCGCAGAAGCTGCCGATCCGTTTCGGGGGCACGCTGAAGGCCTGGAACGAAGATCCGGGGCGGGACGCGAAAAGCCTGCGCTTCGTGCCGTTGGTTTTCGCAGGCTGGTTGCGGTACCTGACGGGGATAGACGACGCGGGGAAGTTTTTCGAGCCGAGCCCAGACCCGCTCCTCCCGCGCTGCCGCGACGTCGTCGCGGGACTGTCCCTGGGCGACGAAGGGCCCTTCGGCGAGCGCTTGGGGCCCCTGCTTTCCGACGCCTCGATCTTCGGCCTCGACCTGAAAGAAATCGGCCTGGCCGATCGGGTGGAAGGCTACTTCGCGGAAATGATGGCCGCCCCGGGCGCGGTCCGAAAGCTCCTGGTCACGCTTCTGTCTTGAACCTGCCTATCTCGTTGATGACCGCTTGGATTCCCGAGCGGTTCTCGGCGGTGAGATTGAGGACCTGGGCGATCGCCTTATTGATTTCTTCCGTTCCGACGCTCATCTCGTCCATGCTTTCCCGTATGCGCTGGGTTATCTCCACGAGCTGGGTCATCTCCAAGAGGATGGCCTTGCTGCCTTCCCTGATCTGGCCCGCCCGCTCGTTAACCGAGCCGCTTTCGTCTTTCATCTTTCCGAGGCTTTCGAGCACCTGGGCGTTCCCGACGCTTTGCTCTTCCATGGACGCGTGAATTTGGCGCTGCTGCTCGGTAACGGTGGTGACCGATTCCCGAACGCCGTTGAAGGCCTTCCCCGCGTCTTCCGAGGAAATCACGACGCGGTCGATCGAGGCCTTCAGCGATTTCAGTTCCCTGCTTATCGTTTTGGACTGGGCGGCCGCGTTCTCGGCGAGCTTCCTGATCTCGTCGGCGACCACCGCGAAGCCCGAGCCCGCCTCGCCGGCGTGGGCGGCCTCTATGGCTGCGTTCATGGCGAGCAGGTTGGTTCGCGCCGCTATCGACGTGACGATCGTGTTCGCCTCGGCGAGGCTGGCCGACTGGCCCTCTATCGCCTTGACGAGGGAGATCACGTCGGTAATGCGCGAGAAGCCCGAGTCCGAAACCTCCTGCAATTCCCGGAAGCGCTCGTTGTTCCGTTCGAGGTTTTTCGTAACCGATTCCACGTTCGCGATCATCTGTTCGACGCTGGCGGAACTGTTGGCTATGCTATCCGTCTGCGAGTCGATGACGCGGGAAAGGCCGTCGATGTTTTTCGTGATTTCCTCGACCGTCGCGGATGTTTCGTTCACCCCCGCGGCCTGGCTCAATACCTGCTGCTTTACGCTGTCTATGTTGGCGTTAATCTCGAATACCGCCGCCGAGGTTTCTTCCATATTCGCCGAAAGGTCCGCGCCGAGCGCGCCGAGGCGGTGGCCGGAGGCCCGAATGGACGAGACGATTTCGTGCAAGGCCGCGACGAAGGCGTTAAAGTCGCGGGCAAGCTTGCCCACCTCGTCTGAACTGTCCACGCTCAGCCGCTTGGTCAGGTCGCCGTCGCCGCCCGATATTTCCTCGAGGGCTATCGCGGTCCGCTTGATGGGCTTCACGACGGAATTGGATTGCAGGCTCACCGTCGCGAGGAGCACCGCGGCGCCGAGGAAAAAGGCGAGCACGAGCCTCCTCGTCTGCTGCGCGGAAGCCCGCAGTACCTCGGACCGCGGCGCGTCCGCCTCGATTATCCAGGGGTTTATCGCGTTCCCCAACCGCACCGGCACGAAGGATCGCATGACGGGTTCGGTATCGTCGGGGAAGGGATAGCTGCCGGTACTGGTGATGCCGTTCATCAGGTCATCAAAGAGTTCCCCGTTCGCACCGCCCGAGAACGCGGGGGCCGGTTGCCCGATTCGGGTCCTGTCCGGATCGTAGACCGTTATGCCCCCGTCGCTGATGAGCTTCAGGTGCCCGGTTTCGTAGAGCTCCTCGTTGGAGAATATCTGGACGAAACTCGCGAGGCGTATATCGACGCCGATGACCCCGATCACCCGTCCGTATTGGTTCTTGACGGGGACGGAGAAGGTGGTCATGAGGGTCGGGACGCCGCCGATACTCTCGGTGTAGGGTTCGCGAACCTGCTCCAGGCCGGTGCTTTTAGCGAGCCTGTAGGGAGATCCCTCGGCGTCGTACCCGGCGACGGCCATTCTCGACGGCGCTATTTCCTGTTCCACGAGTTTATCCGCGCCCGACGCCTTGTATTGCGTAAGCCCGTTATCGCTTTCCAGGACGTTGTCGGGGTCCATGGCCCAGCGGATATTGAACCGCCCGCTCGGGTCCTCTCCCGTCTTGCCGGCGTGGAGCGCGTCGAGTCCGTCGAAGAGACCGGGTTCCCATACCGCCCACACGGCGTAAAACCGGGGATTCCCCCTGAGGACCGAGAGCATGAAATCGGCGGCGAATCCCCGCCGGAGGTCTGCCGGCACCGATTCCATCGAGGAGATCGCGCTTCCCATGCCCCGGGCCGCGTAAACGACCTGATTGATTTGGGTCGTGAAATCGGCGCTTTTGGCTTCCGCGAGGGTTTCGAGGTACCGTTCCGCCTCGAGGGCGCTGTTTTTCTCGGTGTAGTAATTTATATAGAAAGCCGTGGCGGCGTAAAGAATCATTATCGCGATGGCGATGCTAAGCGCGATCCGAAAGCCCAGTCGGGAAGTAAAGCGAATTTCAGTCATTGAATCTCCTTGAGTTCAATCGAAATTATAGGATTCTGCCCCGAATAAGTCAAAACCCACTTCCCAGAATGGGCGCCCCCGCGCCGTACGGGGCGGCGGAGGCGATCCTGCGGGCCAGAACGGCCTTGGATAGGGAAACCGCCAACTCCACCGGAGCGCCCCGGGCGAGATTCACCGCGAGCGAGGCCGACAGGGCGCAGCCCGTTCCCCGGGGCGCGGGCCCTTCCAGGCGGGGCAGGTCAAACCACGCGATTCCCCCGTCGCCGGCCAGGCAATCGACGGCGCTTTTCTCCCCCGAAAGGTGACCGCCCTTGATGAGCACGGCGGCGCCGCCTCCGGACAGCTCCCTGATTCGAACGGCGGCGCGGACCATGTCGGAGCGGGTGATTACCGGTTGCCCCGTAAGGAGGGCGGCCTCGGGGATATTGGGCGTGACGAGGCGGGACCGCGGCGCCAGGACGGATAGGAATACGTCCCGGTAGGTTTCGATATCGCCCTGCGCGAGAGGGTGCCCCGAAGAGGCCGCGAATACCGGATCGGCGACCACCGCCGCGGTATTCCACCGGTCCAAGGCCCGACCGACGGCCAAAGCCGACTCGCGGTTCGGCACGAGACCGATTTTTACCGCGTCGGGCGGGATGTCCGAGAAGACCGCCTCGAGCTGCTCGGCCACGAGCGTTCCGTCGACGGCGGAGGCCGAGAGCACTCCCGCGGTGTTTTGCGCGATAACCGAGGTTATTACCGCCATTCCGTGAACCCCGTGCGCGTGAAACGTCTTCAGGTCGCCCTGAATGCCCGCGCCCCCCACGGGGTCGCTCCCGGCCACGCTGAGGGCGGTAATGCCCCGCCTGCTTTCCAGGCGAACGCCTTCCAGGGCGGAACGCATGCGCGCGGTGTTCTCCGCGACCCGGTCGCTCTGGGCGAAGAGCGCCGAAATGGCCGCGACTCCGGCGATTCCCGTGCCCGCCAGGGCGGCCACGGACTGCGTCGTGATGCCCCCGATGGCGACTACGGGAACGGTTACCGCCCGGCAAATCGCTTCCAGGGTCTCCTTGGACACCGACTCGGCGTCGGCCTTGGTCCCGGTGGGGAATACCGCCCCTACCCCGAGATAGTCGGCTCCGGCCGCCTCGGCGAGGAGGGCTTCCCGTACGGTGGATACGGACACCCCCAGGATAAGCGACGCGGGGAGCCGACGGGCGATTTCGGCGATATCGCCGTCTTTCTGCCCGACATGGAGGCCCGACGCGCGCGAGTCAACGGCGAGGTTCAGGGAGTCGTTCACGATGAAGGGTACGTCGCTCCGGCGGCACAGCTCGGCGATTTCCCGGGCTACGGCGAGAAGCCGCGCCCCGCCGTCGCGCTCTTTTTCCCGGAATTGGACGGCCGTGGCGCCGCCCGCTATCGCCTGGGCGACTTGCCCCGGGAGCCGGGTCGGATCGCCGACCCACCGGGAATCGGTGACCGCGTACAGCTTCAGCCGCTCAGCGATGCGCGTCACAGCGGATTCCCCCGGCGAAGGTCGCCTCGTCCAGGCGTGAGAGAACGTCTATCAGCCGAACGCGAAAGGTACCGGTTCCCTCTTCGGTGGCGGCCAGTTCCCCGGCGAGACCCGACAGACAGAGGGCGGCGGTCAGCGCGTCGAGCCTCGCGGCGCCTCCCCCGTTCCGACAGGCCCCGAGGAAGGCGCCCGCCACGGCGGAAAGCATGCAGCCGGAGCCGGTTATCTGGGGCAGGAGCGGGTGCCCGTTTCTCACGTACCGGGTTTCCTCCCCGTCGGTGACCACGTCGACCGCGCCGGTGACGGCGACCAGGGCGGAACAAGATCGGGCGAGGCGGCTCGCGTTTTCCCTGACCGAAGCGAGGGCGCCGTCGGCGTCGCGCGCGTCGACCCCGCGGGAGGCCCCCGTGCCCGACGCGAGTACCCCTATCTCGGAGGCGTTTCCCCGAATCGCCGCGAGGGGGAATTCCGCCATGAAGGCCCGCGCCGTTTCGGTGCGTAAGCGCGACGCCCCTGCCCCCACCGGGTCCAGGAGTATCGGCACGCCCTTTCGCGCAGCGGCGGCCATGGCCGACCGCATGCTCAGGATAACGCGCTCGTTGAGGGTTCCGATATTGATGACCAGGGCGTCGGCTATGGAGACGAGGTCTTCCATTTCGGCGATATCGTCGGCCATGACCGGCGAGGCGCCCACCGCCAAGAGCGCGTTGGCGCAATCGTTGGCCGTGACGTAATTGGTTACGCAGTGGACGAGCGGGTTTTTCGAGCGGACTGCCGTCAGGCACGGGGCGAGTCTTTCGGGATTAACGGACATCGACGGCCTCCCCCTTGAGAATCGCGTTTACGTTTTTCACGGCGCAGAAGGGGCCGCACATGGTGCAGGTGTCTTCCCTTTCCGGCGGGGATCCCGCCCGGTATTCCCGGGCCTTTTCCCCGTCCAGGGCGAGATCGAACATGGTTTGCCAGTCGAGGGCGGCCCGCGCCCGGCTCATCCCGTCGTCCCGCTCCCGCGCCCCGGGAATCCCCTTGACGATGTCCGCGGCGTGCGCGGCGATACGGGACGCCATGAGGCCTTCCCGGGAATCGGCGAGGGTAGGTAGCCTCAGGTGTTCCGCCGGGGTCACGTAACAGAGAAAGGCCGCCCCCGCGGCCGCGGCGACGGCGCCCCCGATGGCGGCGGTTATATGGTCCCAGCCGGGGGCCGAGTCGGTAACCAGGGGCCCGAGCACGTAGAAGGGCGCGTCGTCGCACAGTTTTCGCTCCAGCGCCACGTTGGCTGAGATTTCGTCGAGGGCCATGTGTCCCGGCCCCTCTATCATGACCTGCACGCCCCGGTCCCTGGCCCGTCGCGCGAGTTCCCCGAGGCGGATCAGCTCGCCGATCTGGGCCGAATCGGTGGAATCCGCGATGGAGCCGGGACGGCAGGCGTCGCCGAGGCTGAGGGTCACGTCGTATTCCGCGCAAATGGACAGGACTTCGTCGAACCGCTCAAGGTAGGGGTTTTCGTTCCCGGTCATGGACATCCAGGCGAAAAGGAGGGCGCCGCCCCGGGAAACGATGCCGGTGAGTCGCGGTATTTCCTTAAGAGTCGCGGCGGCTTCCCGGGACAGGCCGCAGTGCAGGGTAACGAAGTCGACGCCGTCCTCGGCATGGGCGCGAAGGGCGCCGATCCAGTCGTTCGCGACGAGGCTTTTCAGCGCCTTGCCGCCGCGCGCGACGGCGTCGTAGACCGGCACGGTGCCGACCATGAGGGGGCTCTCCGCCACGAGCCGACGGCGAAAGGGCGCGGTATCGCCGGTTACGCTCAGGTCCATGACTGCGTGGGCGCCGAGCCGCTCGGCCTCGACTGCCTTCCTGAATTCCAGTTCCGGGTCGTTTTCGTCTTTCGAAACGCCCACGTTCACGTTAATCTTGGTGATAAGCTCCCGGCCGATGGCTCGGGGCCTCAGGCTCGCGTGCAGGCGGTTGGCGGGAATGACCGCCTTGCCCGCCGCCACGAGGGCCATGAGCCGCCCCTCATCGATCCCCTCGTCTCTCGCCGCGCCGCGCAATTCCGGCGTGACCAGGCCCTTTCGCGCCGCTTCCAGTTGGGTTCCGTTCATGGTGTTCCTCCCGACGACCGTTTCGGGGGAATACGCGAACGGGCCCGCGCCGCAGCGGCGCTCCCCGTTTTCGGCGGCGCCGGCCGCGGCTTTAAAAACGAAGAGCCTTTCCGCTGACGGAAAGGCTCGTTATCGGGAAAACCCACAGGGGTTCGCCCTTCGTTGCTCCCTACGCCAGTGTTAACTGACAGGTTCCAAGGGTCAGGTTTTAACCTTCTCAACCGTGAGGTTCCCCCGCAAACTGTATCGTCTGTGTATTGTGTCTTTACTGAGGATTATGCACGAAGGCTCGGGCCGTGTAAAGCGCCCGATTTCGCGCACGGCCCGCACACGCCGGTACAGTAGAGGGTATGGGCGTTGATCTTCACGCCCAAATCGTTTTCGTAGCCCGCGATGAGTCCCTCCAGGCCGCACTCTCCCAGGTCGGTAAACCGGTGGCAGGAAACGCAATGAAACCAGTGCCGGTGGGCGAGGGCCCTTCCCGATTCGTCCAGGATGGCCGCGTAATACCGCTCGGTGCCGTGCTCCAGGCAGTGGAGCACGAAGGATTCGGCGTAGCCCCCGTCTTCGAGCCAATGGAGGGCGCGATAAACCGTGGCCTGGTCGGGTCCGGTTCCCCCGGGGAAAGAGCGGATTACCTCGACGGCCGAAAGGGGAGAGGCGGCCGCTCGTAAAATCGCGAGAATTTCCTTGCGCGCCCGGGTCATCGTTTGGCCCCCTTCCGCCTTTCGCGGACTATCCGAATCGCCGCGGCGACGAGAAATGCGGCGCCGGAAAGAACGACCGTGGTAGCCCCCGCGGGCAGGTCGAAATGCCAGCCGAGGACGAGCCCCCCGCCGGAAAAGAGGCCGGCCCAGAGGCTGGCCGCCACCATCATCGAGGCGAGGTTTTTCGCCCGGTACCCCGCCATTCCCGCCGGCAGGGTGAGCATCGCGATAAGCATCACGATGCCGACGAAGGTTTGGAGCAGCACGATGGCGACCGCGGTCACCGAAAGGAGAACTATGAAGGCCGCGGCGGTATTCACCCCGCGTACCCGGGCGAATTCACCGTCGAAGGACGTCGCCTCGATCTGGGGGTAAAAGCGCCAGGCGAGGAAAAGTACCGCCGCGTCGAGAACGGCGAGCAGGACGAGGTCGCCGGGCGCGATCAGCAGTATGTTGCCGAAAAGATAGCTCGTGGGATCGACGTAGCCCGGGGTTTTGGCCATGAAAAGCACGCCTAGGCTCATGCCCGTTGCCCAGATGGCGTTGATCACCGTGTCTTCCCGCTGCCGGGCCCGCAGCGATACCGTACCGATCACGACGGCCGCTATCAGCGCGAACGCGATGGCGCCCGCGATGGGGGGAACGCCCGGGAGAATCCCCGTGCCCGAAAGGAATAGCGCCAGGCCGATACCGCCGAGCACCGCGTGGGAAATGGCCCCCGCCAGGCCGGAGATTCGGCGTACGGTCACCACCGAGCCGACGACCCCGAAGGGAATCGCCGAAAGCAGGGCTGCCGCGGCGGCATTCCTGAGAAATCCGAGGGCCGGATCGGTAAAAAAAGATACGAGGGCGTTCATTCGCGTGTCTCCCCTTTGCCGTCGGTTTCCGTATGGCCCTTCGCGCAGGAGGGGCCACCCGGGCAGTCGGAACAGGGGTCCGGCACGTCAGTGTCGTGAAGTACCCGCGCGGCGTTCCCGCCGAACCTGCCCCGGGGCGCCTCGGCGGGAGCGGTCCGGTGCCTTGAAAGGGCGTGCTCCCGATAATCGTCGCAGGTGGCCCCCTTCTCGCCGATGCACAGCACCACGTCGATGAGCGACGATACGAAAAAGGAATCGTGGGTAACGATGAGCACCGTCGTGTGCCCCTTGAGGGAACCCAGGGTATCGAAGAGGCGCGACTCGCTCTCTGCGTCCATGTTTGCCGTCGGCTCGTCGAGGATCAAAAGCTCGGGCTCGGACGCGAGGGCTCGGGCGACCAGGACCCTGCGGCGCTGACCGCCGGAAAGGGCCGCGTAAGGCCGGTCCGCGAGGTCGAGAACGCCCGTTTTCTCCATGGCCTCCCGCGCCGCCTCGCGGTCCCGCTCGCCGGTTTTCCTCGACAGGGGCTTGAGCCGGCCCATCCGAACCACCTCGCGCACCGTAATGGGAAACGCGTCGTCAAAGTCCGCGTGCTGGGGAACGTACCCGATTTTTCCCCGGCCCTCACGGCCGGCGGCGCCGAACAGGCGCACTTCTCCCGAGGAAGGGCGCAACAGAGCGAGCATGAGCTTGAGCGCCGTGGTTTTTCCCGCCCCGTTCGGTCCGACCAGGGCGACGAATTCGCCCCGGTGCACGTGGAAAGAGATATGGTCGAATACCCGAATATCGCCGTAAGAAAAGGAAACCGAATCGAATTCGAGCACCACCGGGCGTTCTTCGGTCATCGGTTCGCCCCCTTGAGCGTTTCGCCGATTCGCGCGACGTTATCGAGCCAGTCCGGCGCCAGGGGATCCAGGGGAATTACCGCGGCCCCGATGGCGTCCGCGACGGTTTTCGCGGCAGAGGCGGGAAACTGCGCCTGGACGAAAATCGCGGCGGGCCTTTCGGCTCGGGCCTCGTCGATCAGTTCCGCCAAATGCCTGGCAGTGGGTTCTTTTCCCCCGGTTTCCACCGCTTCCTGGGTTATGCCGAATTCGTCGAGGAAGTAACCGAAGGACGGATGGTAGACGAAGACCCTCGTTCCCGCCAGATCCGCGAGGTCCGCGCCGAGCCGATCGTAGGCCGAATCGATTTCCGCCCGCGCCGAGGCGAGATTCGCCTCGTACGTCGCCGCGTTGGCAGGATCCAATTCGGCAAGGGTTTTCGCGACCTGGCCGGCGAGAATTTTCGCGGGTTCCCGCCCCAACCAGGTATGGCGGTCGAGTTCCAGGCTTCCGGCGGGCTCTTCATGATCGCCGCCATTTTTCTCGCCCTCGCCCGCGTGGGCGTGGTTTTCCAGGGTACGGAACGTTACCCCTTCCGTACCGTCAACGATTTTTAGGCTGGGGTTTTGCCGTTGCACCCGGCTCACCAGAGCCCGTTCGAAATCGGTCCCGGACAGAATCCAGGCGTCGGCCCGGTTAAAAAGCTCCATTTGCCGCGGGCTCGGTTCCCAGGAATGCGGGTCTTGGCCCGAGCCGACCAGGGTAACCGTTTCGACCCTATCCCCGGCGATGCGGTTCACGAACCAGGTTTGCGGGAGAATGCTGACGGCGATAAGGGGTTTGCCGCTCGGGGCGACCGTCTTCGTACAGGAAGCGAGGATCGCGCCGGTCAGGACCGCGGCGGTCAAGGAGATCACGCGGCGGCGTCTCGGCCGCGCGGAAGAGAAGTGCTGTATCATAGGGTGAATATAGCGAGAATCATTGGCGAATGCAAGTCATTCGCAAAAATATCAATTGATCTCTTCCAAGGCCCCTGCCTGTTTATCCTCGCCTACAATCGGTAAATCAATGACGAAGCGAGTGCCCCCCGTTTTAACGGGAAGGGCCTGAATTCGTCCGTGGTGATGGTTCACGATGATGTTGTAAGAAATATTGAGGCCGAGCCCCGTACCCTCGCCGGGGCCCTTCGTGGTGAAAAAGGGCTCGAAGATATGGCTGCGTACGTTGTCGGGAATGCCCGGACCGTCGTCGTCCACGGTAATTCTCAGGAAATCGGATTCGGAACCCGTACCCGAAAGCGATTCCGTCGCGATCCTGATATGCCCCTTTTCGCTTCGGCCCTGGCTTTTAATGGCTTGGGCGGCGTTCACCAGTATATTCAGGAATACCTGGTTGAGCTCGTTTCCCCTGGCCATGATGGGGTCTACCGAGGAGAATTCCTTTTCTACCTCCGCCACGTATTTTATCTCGTTTTGGGCCACGACCAGGGTACTTTCAATGCCCTTTTCCACGTCGAACAGTTCCAACTGCTCCGTTTGGTCTATCCGCGAGAAAGCCCGCAGCCCGGTCACTATTTTAACGATTCGGTCGAACCCTTCGGCCGATTCTTTCGCGATGGCGTCCAGGTCGGCGAAAAGTTCCGAGAGGTGATACCGTTCTTCCATCCGCTTCGTGAGTCCTTCCTGCCCGTCCCCGTAATCGACCCAGGCGTCCCGTAGTTTCGCCAAATACCGGACCAGGGTACTCTGGTTGCTCTTGAGAAAACCGAGGGGATTGTTTATCTCGTGGGCCACGCCGGCGGCTAGTTGCCCGATGGAAGCGAGCTTTTCCTGCTGAACCATCATTGCCTGTGTCGCCTTTAGCTTCGTCGTCAGCTCGACCATCTCGATATTGGAGCGGTGCAATTCCTGTTCGTTGAGGATTCGCTGGGTTATGTCCTTCACGATTCCCTGAATTTCCGTGATTTCACCCGCGCCGTCCCGAATCACCGAAATGGACTCCAGGCAAAAAAGGTTTGCCCCGGAGCGTCGGTTCTTTATTATTATCTCATTCTCGGCGTTATCCATATTTTTCATGGCCCGCTTCACCAGGTACGGGCGGCTATCCGGATCGGCGAGAAACGACGCCACGGGACTGCCTAGAATATCCGCGGCCCATTCTGCGCCGAGGAGCCTGAGCCCCGCGGGGTTTATGCTGGTAACCCGGTCCCGGGCGTCGGCCGTGTAAATCATGTCCGGCGAATGGTTAAAAAGGGTTTGAAACCGTTCCTCCGTGATCTTGGCGCTGATTTCGGCCTCGGCTTTCCGCACGCGGATATCGAGTATGGCCTCGACGACGCGGGAGATGATCGGTAATTGGGTGTCGCGGTGGGGCGCCCAATCCTCCCCGCTCTTTCCCAGCACGATGAACCCGAGGGTTTTTTCCGCGGCCTTGAGCCTGACCGCGAGCCAATAGGCGATTTGCGATTCAAAGCCGGGCAGGGTCCATGGCCCGAAGCGGGAAACCGATCCCGTATCGCCGATGGGCTTCAGGCACTCGAACCACCGTTCGGCGGGGATCGAGATGGGGAAACGGGCGCCGGCTAGGCAAAACCGGTATTGCCCCCGGCTATTCTCGTAAAAGACCGCGGCGGAATCCGCGTCGAACCGTTTTTTCAGGATTTCCGCGGCGCTGATGTTTGCCTTTTCGGTTTCGTCCCGGGCATAGAGGAGGCTTAATTCGATTACCAGCTCCGTGAACCCGGGAATGTCTCGCGGGGGTAACTTCAAAAGCATGGCATTACGGGATCACGACATCTTGAGGGTCAGCAGGGTAAGGTGTTCCGCGAAATCCGCGCCCTCCCTGAGCGACAGCGCCTTTTCCAGCACCGAATGGTGATAGGTGGCGCTCCAGGGAATGCCCCCGAACACGTCGGCCGGCCGCAATAGCGGCGCCTCCTTCGGCTTTTCATCGCCTGAAGTCCCGCTCCTGAGGCCCTGCAGCTCGTCGCTTTCGGCCGGGAGCGCGCCGAGAAGCCCGCCGGTATAGAAGGTCAGTACGTCGCCGGGCGCAAGAGTCAGTTGCTTGTCTTGATACATGATGGAATTGGATACGCTAAAGGGGCTTCCCGCCACGGGCAGTTCGGCGGTTTTCCCCGCGCGAAGGATAATCGGATGGGGGGCGCCCGCGTTGGCGTACTGGAAAAAGCCGTTTTTCGCGTCCAGGTAGCCCGCGAAGAAGGATATGCCGATGCCGGAGGTTTGCCTGAGCTCGAAGTTCATTCTTTGATTGAGCCATCCGAGGAAGTCCGCCGGGGATATTTGGCTTGTCAGCCCGCCGCGGACGTATTCGGGGAAGATAACCGCCTTGAGTATGGCGGTGATCATGGCGGCCCGAACCCCGTACGCGGTAACGTGGCCGAGAAGCACGAGATAGCGGTCGTTGCCCAGGGGGATTACGTCGTAGTAATCGCCGCCGCATTGAACGGCGGGAACGGGCCGGTAGGTAACCCTGAACTCCACCTTGTCGGAGGCCGGAACCGAGGGCTTGAGTATGGTTTTCTGCAGTTCCCCGGCGAGTTTTAGCTGGGATTCAAGGTTTTTTACGTGGGCATCGGCGAGTCGCTTCAGCTCCGCGTGCTCCCACGCCTTGTTGATCTCCGTGAGGAGATATTCCGAGTCCCAGGGCTTCAGGATATAGCTGAAAATGCCGGCGCGAACCGCCTTGACGATTTCCTGCGATTCGGAATAGCCGGTCAAAAGGATCGTGACGATGCGGGGCCAATTCTCCCGCACCCGCAAAAGAAAGTCCGAGCCCCTCATGCCCGGCATCTTCAAATCGGAAATGACGATGACCGTATCGTCTCCGTTCGCTTTCAGGGCTTCCAGGGCGTCTTCCGCCCGGGTTACCGTGACGATATCCAGGCCGTGATCGTACGCCCAATCCGCGAATTCCCGCTTGAGCGCCTTGAGAATGTTTTCCTCGTCGTCGACTAACAGTAAATAGCGGCGTTCTTTACTCATATCAAATCTCGAAGCGGGCGATTGATTCCCGCAATATCGCCGCCTGATCGTTCAGGCTGTGGGCCGAGGCCGATAGCTCCTCGGAGGCCGCCGCGTTCCGCTGCACCACGTTGTCCAGCTGCTGTATGGCCATGCCGATTTGGTCGGTGCCGATCTGCTGTTCCCGGGTCGCGGCGCTTATTTCCGCGACCAGTTCGGCGGTTTTGCGGATATCGGGCACCAGGTTCGTGAGCACCAAGCCCGCGCGGGCCGCCATCTCGGTGGTTGAGGCGGATAGCTCGCGGATTTCCGCCGCGGAAACGCCGCTTCGCTCGGCCAGTTTGCGTATCTCCCCGGCCACCACCGAGAAGCCCCGCCCCGCCTCGCCGGCCCGCGCCGCCTCGATGGCGGCGTTCAGGGCCAGAAGGTTCGTTTGCTGGGCGATTTCCTCAATGACCGCGATGCGTTCCGCGATCTTCTTCACCGCCTCTATCGCGTCTCCCACCGCCTTTGATCCCTCGTTGGCGTCTTCCGCCGCCTTGCGGGCGATTTGCTCGGTTTGAACCGCGTTATCGGCGTTTTGATGGATGGTCGTGGTCATTTGCTCCACGGAAGCCGAAACCTCTTCCGCCGAGGCAGCCTGCTCGGAAGCCCCGTCGGCCACTTCCTGGGCGGTGTTGGACAGTTCGCCCGAGCCGTTCCCGAGCTTGTCGCTGGCCGCGCTCACCTCGGCTATCATGGTGCCGAGCCGTTCCCTCATCAGGTTGAGGGACTGAAGCAGCATGCCGGATTCGTCTTGCAATGCCAGTAGCTTTGGGTCGAATTGCTCGGTAAAGCGCCCGTGGGCGAACCGTTCGGTATGGTTTTTCGCGTAGATGACGGGTTTGGCGATGCGTTTGCCGAAAAGTACGGTAATGCCCGTGGTAAACGCGGTGATAAAAAGGGCTAAGACGCCGGTAATGAGGAGGGCGCGGTTTCGGGCGGCGAGGGCGGCATCCTTTTTTTCCTTCACGATTACGTCGATATCGTCGATGTAGGCGCCGGTGCCGACTACCCAGTTCCAGCTTGCATTCAACCGGCTATACCCTCGTTTGGGCAGGGGGGTATCGGAACCCGCCTTTGGGAACCAGTAATCGGTATAACCGCCGCCTTCCATACCCGCCTTGATTAAGGCTTCTATCATACGGAATCCGTTCGCGTCCGTTTGGTTCAGGCGGTTCGTTCCCTCGGTGGCGTTGCCTAAGAGAACCACGTTATCGCCCTGGGGCGTATCGGCCCAGAAATACCCGTCCGTGCCGTATCGGGTATCGCGAAGGAGGCCCCGGGCGAGTTCCCGGGCGACCGAATCGGATACGACCCCGTCGGCGCGGAATTTTTCTACCCTGTCCAGCATGCTGATCGCCGAGTCGACCTCCCATTGCATGGTTCGGTCGAAGCTTTCGCGCAAGGTGGTATCCAGCAGGGCCGATTGGGTTCTCACCATCGTATCGTACGAGTTCCAAAAAATACCGATGAGCGATACGGCCAAAACGACCGCGAAGCCGATCGATAAGGTTGAGACTTTCGTCGCGATGCTTTTCATGGAAATACTCCCGGGCTGAAGTTTCAGCGATATGCTAAAGTCTAATTTACGGGGCGCGAATAATCAAAAGGACGGGGGACCGAACGACCCCGGTCCGTCGCCGCGGTTTTTTTAAGGATAAAGAGGCGAAATTTCTGCGGTTCCCGCGCCGTTCCGTTGGCCCTACAATGGATAACGGAGGGTATCGTTCCTCGGCGCGCGAAATAAAAACTCTGCAAAGTAAGGCGGTAATGATAAACGATGATGATGCGTTACGATTCACCCTCCCGGGAGTGGGAAGGGGCGATTCCCATAGGCAACGGCCGGCTCGGCGCCATGATCTTCGGCGGTACCGCCCGGGAAACCCTGCAGCTCAACGAGGATTCCGTATGGTCGGGCGGTTGGCGCGACCGGAATAATCCCGACGCCCTTTCCAACCTGGAAGCGATCCGGCAGGCCATATACCGGGGTTCCCTCGCCGAGGCCGAGCGGATCGGCCTTGAGGCCTTTTCGGGCATGCCCGTCTCCCAGCGCGTGTATCAGACCGCCGGAGAGCTCTACCTGGATTTCTTTCCCCCCGTCTCCGACGGCGGTGCCACCGATTGGGGCGCTTCCCGCGACGCCCCGGTCGCCGATTACCGCCGAGAATTGGACATGGTTCGGGGCATTGCCTCCGTTCGGTTCACCGCGGGCGGAACGGACTATACCCGGGAGTACTTGGCCTCGGCGCCCGATTCGGCGCTTATTATCCGGCTCCGAGCCTCCGTAGGGGGCTCGGTTTCCTTTCGGGCGGGACTGGACCGCGGCGCCTTCGCCGACCGCGCGGGTAACGCGGGAAGCGACGGCGTTTTCCTCGCCAGGGAATCAGACGTGCCCTTTTGCGCGATGGTTCGGGCGGCGGTTTCGGGCGGCCGAGTCAGCGCGCGGGGAGGCTTTCTCACGGTCGAGGGCGCCGACGAGGCGGTGCTGTACGTCGATATCAGGACTGGTTTCCGCGAAGCGGACCCCTATTCGGCCTGCGCGGCTAATCTGGAACGGTGCGTTAAGAAGGGGCTCGTCCCGATTCTGGCCGACCACGTTTCGGACTTTCGCTCCTTCATGGACCGGTCCGAACTGACGCTCGGCCCTCCCCGCGAGGAAGGGGGAGGGCGCGAAACCACGGACCGGCTTCTCGCGAACGCCTCCCCCGATACGCCGCCGGAGCGAAGCCTGGTGGTTCTTTACTGGAATTTCGCGCGCTACCTTCTCGTCTCCTCGTCGCGGGAAGGAACGCTGCCCGCCAATCTCCAGGGCATATGGAACCGTCACCTGGACCCTCCCTGGGGAAGCAAATTCACGATTAACGTGAACACGCAGATGAATTACTGGCCCGCGGCCATGTGCGGCATGCCCGAGCTGGAAACGCCCCTTTTCGACCTTCTGGAGCGGGCCCTGCCCAACGGTCGGGAAACGGCCCGGGTCATGTACGGCTGTCAGGGCTTCGTCGCGCATCACAACCTGGACCTGTGGGGCGACACCGCGCCGCAGGACCATTGGACGCCCGCGACATTGTGGCCGCTCGGCGGGGCGTGGCTCGCCACCCATATCCGGTCCCAGTACGAGATTACCGGGGACCGGGCCTCGCTCGCGCGGCGCGCGGCGGCGTTGATAGAGTCGTGCCGGTTCTTTACCGAGTACCTTATCCCCTCCCGCGGCGGATCCGGGGAGGGAGGTGGCGACGCGGGGGCGCTCGTTTTGGTGCCGTCGGTGTCGCCCGAGAATTCCTATATTTCCCCCTCCGGGCAAAAGGGAAGCCTGTGCGCGGGTTGCGCCATGGACTCGCAGATACTCCGCGCCCTGTTCGCCGGCGCGATCAGGACCGCGGAGGAGCTCATCGCCTCGGGCGCGCCGGTCGCGGATTTGCGAAAGGGCGAGCTGGAACGGTTTCGCGCCGTGTACGCCGCGCTGCCCCGTACCGGGATACATTCCAACGGGACGGTCAGGGAATGGCACGAGGAATACGAGGAAGCCGAAATCGGGCACCGGCACGTGTCGCATCTGTGGGATTTATACCCGGGGACGGGAATCGACGCGCGGCGGACCCCGGACCTTGCCCGGGCCGCGCGGGCGACCCTCGAACGCCGCTTGGCCCACGGGGGCGGCCATACGGGCTGGAGCCGCGCGTGGATACTTAACTTTCGCGCCTCGCTGGGCGACGGAGAGGGCGCCCTCGCCGATATCGCCTCCCTGTTGAGCCGTTCCACCCTGCCGAACCTGTTCGATAACCACCCCCCCTTCCAGATCGACGGAAACTTCGGGGCCCTGGCGGGCATTACCCGCATGATCGTTCAGGGCTATCTGGATTGGCCCGAGCCCGCAGAGGCGACGGGCGCCGCGTGCCGGCCCCGGTTCGCCGAAATCAGGCTGCTGCCCGCCTTGCCCGCCGATTGGCCGGACGGTTCCCTTCGGGGGATACGGTTGCCCGGGGGCATTACGGTCGCTCTATCCTGGAAGGCGGGAAGGCCGGAACGGGTGTCCGTCGAATGGAACGGCGCCTTCGCGGACCCGGCGGACGGCTCTCTGGAGGCTGTCCTCGTATTCTCCGGGCAGGAGCATCGGATAACCCTGACGAGGGGCCGCCTCGAAACGGGAACCGCCTTCGGCGCCCGGCTTAAGGCGTACGCGGGGCTGTGAGGATTTTTATGCCCGGCGCCTTAGGGCCCGCAGCGCTCCAGGATGGCCACGTCGTGGGGCGCGAGGCGGAGGACGGCGGGCGAATCGGCGGAGGCGTCGTAGGACGCACCGTCCAAGAGATTAACGGCGGGGAAGCGGAGGGTAAGCTCCGCCGCCTGAGAGCCGTGATTCAACGCGAAAAGATAGGCATTCCCGTCCCCGACCCGCTCGGTTACCTCGACGCCCCCGACCGCTTCGATTAGGGGCGCGATGCCCCGGGCGGCGGCCAGCTCGGTTACCAGCCGGTCGGCCAGGGCCTGCTCGACCACCCCGCCGACGTACCAAGCCTCGCCCGCGCCGAATCGGTTGCGGGTAAGCGCGGGCGAGCCGGCGTAGAACTCCGAAGTCCAGCGGCCAACCGCCTCGGCGCCTTCCAGGTGAATCACGTCGAAAAGGGTTTTCGTTTCCCAGGTGCCCGCCAGGGCTCCCGATTCCACCTGTATGCCGTTCGATCGGGAGAGCGGGAGGGCGTCTGTTTCTTCTACCCACACGCCGAGGAGCGTTCTCAAGGGGCCGGGATACCCCGTATCGGTCACCAAATCGCTTTCGTCGGCCAATCCCGATAGTACCGTGGCCAAAAAGGCGCCTCCCCGTCGGGTAAAGGCCTCGAACCGCCCCGCCATTCCCGGTTTCATCAGGTAGGCGCACGGGGCGGCGACTATTTCGTAGCCGTCCAGGCTCGAGTCGGCGAAAACGACGTCGCAGGCTATATTGGCGCGGGCGAAGGCCGCCCAATAGCGGTGGATTTCGGCGGGATAGTCGAGGTCGACCGTGGGCCCGGCCGTGAGCATGAGCGCCCACCAGGTATCCCAGTCGAACATGACCGCGCAGCGCGCCTTCGCGCGCGTTCCGAGCGTCTTTGAGCCGAGCGCCCGCAATTCCCTTCCCAGCCGCGCGACTTCCCGAAACACCCGCGTGTCGCCGTGTCCGCCGTGGTCGATTACCGCGCCGTGGAATTTTTCGCAGGCGCCCCGGGAACGGCGCATCTGGAAGAACATGACCGTGTCGGCGCCGTTCGCGACGGCCTGGTAACTCTGGAGCCGCATGACGCCGGGGCGTTTCAGGGCGTTGTAGGGCTGCCAATTGGTCACGCTCGGGGTTTGCTCCATGAGCGCGAAGGGCATGCCGTCCTTGAGCCCCCGCATGGCCGCGTGCCGGAGCGCGGTGACCGTCCACGGATCGTCCGGCGCGGGATAGTTGTCCCACGAGATAAAGTCCATTTCCCGCGCCCATGCGCGGTAATCGAGCCAGGGATACAGGCCCATCAGGTTGGTCGTGACCGGCACCCCGGGCGTGACGGCCTTGAGCGCGTCGCGTTCCGCCTTGAAGGTTTCGAGTATGTTGTCGGAATTGTAGCGTCGCCAATCGAGGGACATGCCCTGGAAGATCGTCCGGTTCGCGCCCCATTCCTCGCTCAGGTGGCTGGGGAGCACCACGTCCTCGAAGGAGTAATAGGTATGGCCCCAGAACGCCGCGTTCCACGCGCGGTTCACGTTTTCGATAGAGCCGTATTTCCGTTCGAGCCAGCGGCGAAAGCCCGCCTCGCAGGCGTCGCACCAGCAGGCCTCGTAATACTCGTTGGAAACGTGCCAGGCGACCAGGCTTTCCAGGCGCCCGTAACGCTCGGCGAGCTTCGCGGCCAGACGGACCGAATAGGCGCGATAAGTGGGGCTCGAGGGGCAGGAATTGTGTCGCGCGCCGAATTTACGCTTTCTTCCGTCAATGTCCACCCGGAGGATATCGGGATGCTTGCGGGCCATCCATGCCGGGTGCGCCGCGGTTCCCGTGGCGAGGCAGATACGGTAGCCCTTGGCGGTCGCCGCCTCCATGACGCGGTCGAGTTTCGCGAAGTCCCACCGGTCATCGTCCCTTTGGAGACCTGCCCAGCCGAAAACGTTGATCGTCAGGATATCGATTCCCGCCTCGGGAAGCAATTCCAGGTCTTTCATCCATTCGGACTCTTCCCACTGCTCCGGGTTCCAGTCCCCGCCGTACGGGATCTTGCCTATACCGTTGCTTCCTATCATCTCATTCCTCCGACCACATGGCCACCCGGTCCCGGATCAGCTTCGTCATGGCCTTGTTCGCTTCCTCAATGCCCATTGCGATGAGCGTTTCGCGCATGGAGAGCCAAGCCGCGTCGAAATCCTCGGGCCTTCCCAATATGGCGTTGACCAACGACGTTTTTACGTACGCGTCCGCCTCGCTGACCATCGCGTTCAGTTCGGGCGTAAGCTGGTACAGCCATGCCTGCCCGTGCCGCGATACGCCGAGTTCCCCACCGGAGGGGAAGAGGTCGGTCCACATGGTCGCCCCGTAGCCCGCGAGCGTTTCCCGTTCCGCCTGAAGGTAGTTGGCGCGGATGGTTTCGGGGCTTTCCCGGGTTATATAGTTGCCCGTGGAATCGATCCAGGCGCTGCCGCATTGGGGGAAGGGGTAGGCCCATCTCGTTACGCCCGTATTCTTCGCGTAAAACGGGTCGGTTTCGATCCTGCGCCGTTCAGCGGGCGGGACCACGCGCTTTCCGTTCTCTATCGCGTAGTTTACGTCCTTTATTCCCCAGTTCGTCAGGATTTGCGCCTCTTCCGAGCACATCCAGTCCAGGAATTCAAACGCGCGCTCCGGATCGGCGCAGGTCGAGGAGATCGCTACGCCCCAGCCGCCGGTGAACCCCGGGTCTTTCAGGTTTTGCGCCCGATAGCCGGGGTCTGCCACCACGGGCAGGTAGGCGTAGGT
Organism: Spirochaetota bacterium; assembly: GCA_023443865.1. Classification (GTDB taxonomy): domain Bacteria; phylum Spirochaetota; class Spirochaetia; order Treponematales; family Treponemataceae; genus Teretinema. The sequence continues at coordinate 127,725 of JAEZST010000022.1, forward strand.
CCGATCCTCCATGCCCGCGTTAATCAGGCTGGCGCGGGTATCGGTATAGCCCCACAGGGGATAGGATATGCCGAGAACCCGGCCGGAAGCGATCTTGGCCTTCCAAACGTCAAGCTTTTGGGTAAAGGATTCGGGGTCGAGGAGCCCTTCGGCGTTGAGCCGGCACAGCCACCGGTAAAAGAGGTCCATGTCCTCGTCCATGAATTTGTAGCGCGCGGTGAGGGATTCGTCGTCGATAATCCACTGCCCGTCGTCGGGATGCCCCGTGGTATAGCTTCCGGGGTTCGACAATCCGATGTACCACTGCCAGGCGTCGATTAAAAGCGAGAGGCCGATGGTTTTCCGGCCGTTTATCTCTGGGTATTTCGCGATATAGGCGCGAAGGGCGTTCTCGTAGTCCTCGAAGGTTTGGATTTTCGGGTAGCCGAGCTCCTTCAGCACCGCGTGCTGGAGCTGCATGGTGCCGTCAACCTGCCATACCGCCTGTTTTACCCCATAGGTGCCCACGGTGTAGATCCGCGGGTCGTCCGGGGAAAACCGGAGCCGCGGGAGCTGGTCGCCGTAGAGCCGTTTCAGATGGTCGCCCTTCCGCGCGATCAGGCCGTCCAGGGGGATAACGGCGCCGGCCGCAACCAGCAGGGCAAGGTCGCCTTTGGCGTAGATCAGGTCGGGGTATTGCCCGCTGGCGATCATGAGGGGAATGGCCTGTTGGTCCCCCGCGAGCGGATGCTCCACCTGAAGGGTTACCCCGGTTTTTGCGGTTATGGCGCGGGCGACCGGATCGGTGAAGGGCATGTCGTCGGTAGAGTCCGCGGTGAAGAACTTCAGCGTTATGGGCGGCTTTCCCGAATCCGGGGCGCTCCCTTTCGCGGAATCGCCCGCCTTGCCGCGGGATGCGCCGCAGCCGGCAAGCGCGGAAACGACGAGCGCGTACAAGACGAGCGCGCCGACGGCGAGCGCGCGCCGGGGGGCGGCCGCGGAAAAGCCGGGCGTAAACGGGGAGATCGCGCGTTGTGCCTTGGAACGCCCGCGGGTCTCGCGATCCATTCCCCTTCGTCTACCTTGCATCGACATCGTTATTCACCTTTATCTTTTCATGGTCGCGGCGTCCGAGAAACCCGGAAAATTGCAGGAAAATACCTTAAAAAAGCTACTCCGGAAGCCCTTCTTCCCCGCCCTCGGCCCCGGTTTTAAAGGCGCGGGGAGTCATGCCCACGTGCCGGCGGAATTTGGAAAAAAAGTAGTCGATATTCGCGTAGCCCACCAATTTGGAAACCTGGTATACCTTGAGGTCGGTGGTACGCAACAGTTCCTTCGCCGCGTCTATCCTGATGCGGTCGAGGTAGGCGTTAAAGGTTTCCCCGGTTTGCTCGCGGAACCGCTTTCCCAGGTAGGCGCTGTTGCAATTGAAGGTCTCTCCCAGGAATTCCAGCTTAAGGTCCCGGGCGTAGTTGTTTCGCACGTACTGGATCACCTTCAGGATATGGTTCCCCGGCACGTTTTCGCTGAATTCCTCCGCGATTCCCCGCGCGTAGCCCCGCACGGCATCGATAGCCCCGCTCAGGTAGCGGCTTTCCAGGATCACGTTCACCAGGTCGTTGACCGGGTTGGCGCAAATTTCCTTTTCGGGGTGCTTGGTCATGAGTTTGGCCCTGAGTTCCATGGCCAGGGCGATACAGTGGTTTTTGCTTTCCTCGGGCGTGAGGGCTGAATATCTCAGCGCCGAATCAAGGGCCGTAAAGGCGTGATCCAGCCGTACGGTGTCGTAGATTTCGATAAAGGGGATCAGGCAGTCCGCGTCGGGGGCCGGGGCGGCGGACCGCGGCGGCTCGGCGCCTTCGGACTCCGCGAAGGGCGCGTCCTCGCGGAAGAAGAGGGTTTCCGCGAGACCCTCGGCCATCTTGAGCGAATCGAGCAAGCCCTCTACGCCGCGCGCCTTGGGACCAAGCGCCGCCACGGCCCCGAGCGCGCCCTCCTTGTCGCCCTGTCGGGACTCGAGCCAGGAGAGGCGACGGTGAAACTGCTCCAGGTACCGCCTGAGGGTTTCGCCGTTTTCGTCCCGAAAGAGGAGGGCGACGTGCCGGTCCAGCGGAACGATCTCGCAGTTGAGGAGGGAGAAGAAATCCGCGGCGACGGTTTCGAGGCTTTCTTCGCCCGTTCCGGCCCCGGCGAGGGAACGGGACACCAGGGCGACCTGGAAATCCGCCTCGAAATCCTCTTCCGGAAAGGTAGAGGCAACGGCGCCCGGCTTGATCGAGCGGGAAAGGAGCCGGGCCAACCGGGCCACGCGCTCGCCTGACCGCGCGACGCTGACGATCTCTCCGATCGCCCGCTCCGATTCCAGCTCGGCCCCTATTTCCCTGACCTTCGACTCCAACTCGTCCTCGTCCACGGGCTTCAATAGGTATCCCCGGGCGCCGTGGTTTATGGCGCTCTGCGCGTAGGAGAAATCGCTATGTCCCGTGAGCACGAGAAAACGGGGGCGCTTGGCGCGGCCTTCCATGGCGCGGAGCACGCCGATGCCGTCGGTTCCGGGCATGCGGATGTCGAGGAGCACCAGGTCCGGTTCCCGCTCGGCGATCAGGCCCAACGCCGCCTCGCCGTCGCCGGCCTCGCCCACGGTCTCGAAGCCGAGGCTTTCCCAGTCCAGCAGGGAGGCGAGTCCCCGTCGAACCCCCGCCTCGTCGTCAACTATCACCAATCGCCACATCGCTTTCCTCCTGGGTAGGTATGGGGAGCTTGACCGTCACGATGGTGCCCCCCGGCTCCGGGCAATCCACGTCGAGCCCCCATCGGTCGCCGTAATACAGCTTGATCCGCTCGTCTATATTCACGAGCCCGATGGAGCTCCCGCCGTGGCTTTCGCTGGCCAGCTCGGCCCGTTCCGCGCCGCCCGGTACCGTTTCCCGCCGGGCCGCGGAAAGGGAGCCTTTGAGCTCGGCCAGCCGTTCCGCGGGCATTCCCTTTCCGTTGTCCCGCACCACGATCCGCAGCGATCCGCCGTCGATCCCGATCCATACGTAGATGAAGCCCCCCGTTACCGTATCCTCGAGCCCGTGGATAAACGAGTTTTCCACGATGGGCTGTATCAACAGGGGAAGGATCGTGTACTTGGTCACGTTGCAGGTGCAGTCTATGTCGTAGGTAACCCGCTCGCCGAAGCGGATATGCTGAATGTCCAGGTAGCTGCCCACCGCCTCCAGCTCCGAAACCAGGGAGACGGGCCGTTCCGTGGCGCTCAGGTTATGCCGGAGGATTTTCGCCAAGAGCTTCACCGTGGTGGCGACCTCACGGTCCCCGTTTTCCAGGGCCTTCATGCGGACCGTCTCCAGGGTGTTGTAGAGGAAATGGGGATTGATCTGGCTCGCGAGCATCTTGAACTGGATATCCTTCTGGCGGGAAAGCAGCCGCTCCCGTTCCACGTTCCGCCGGTAGACCTCGTTGATGAGGGTTTTGATGTTGGAGACCGTTTCGCCCAGGGCGCGGTGTATTTCCGCGATCTCGTCGCTCCCGCCGATGCCCGAGAGGGTAAAGTCGTTTTGGACCACCTTCAGTATCTCGTCGCGCACCAGGTTTACCCGGTGCCAGAAATAGCGCGAAAAGAACGAGATGAACGCCGTGGAAAGCGCGAAGGCGAGGGCGATGAGCATGCCCGTCCTGACGGTCAGGTTGATGGTTTCGGTCTTCATCGCGCTCATGGGGACCGCGCCCACGATCTGGAAATAATCGTAGAGGCCGCTTTTCGGGATAAAGGACTTCACGAACACCGCCGCGGGGGAAGAACCGATCCGGACGTTCTCTATGAGGCGGGACCCGCCCGCCGTCCTCAATTCGCCGGGAATCAGGGCTTCCACCGTTCCCGGCTCGCCCCCGCCCTTTCCGAACACCACGGCCCCGTCGAGGGCGACATAGGTGTCGTAGGGCTCCTCGGAAAGTATCCGGTCGATCCGGTCGCCTTCCAGGTTTATGCTGAGGATCCCGATATAGTTGTCGGTTTTCGGCCGCCTGACCAGTCGAAGGAGGGAAAGGCAGGGGTCGCCCGAAACGTCGTCCGCGCGCCAGGCCCAGAACAGTTTCCCGTCCAGTTCCATCGCCCGGCGGTACCAGTCGGCGCCCCCGATGGCCTCGGTTTCCCGCACGAAGAAGGAATTGTCCAGCATGGTGGGGTTTTTCACGTACAGGCGCACGCTGGCGATTTCCGGGTACGAGCGCAGGTAGTCGTCTATAAAGCCGACGCGGAGATAGTCCCGATAGATCGAAAGGGTGTCGTCGTAGGTTTTCATCACGATCTGGTGGATCGCGTCGTTCACGTAGAGCCGGTCCGAGAGGTCTACCGCCTTGTTGAAGATATCGTTGATGCGGCTTTCGAGCCGGGATACGTTGGTTTCCGCCTGGGCGAATTCCTTTGCCACGAGCCGGGTATATAAGCCGGCTGTCAGGGTGACGGTAATGAGGACCATGGGCAGGAGAAAGGAAACGAGGTAGATGAGAATGAGTTTTTTATCGATCTTGAGGTTGTCGAGGGCCGCGGCGACCGACGATAGGGATAGACGCCGAGCGTATTTTTCTTTGAGGGTCATGTAGGGTCCTGCGAAAACCGCGAATTTTGCCGAAAAAAACCGAAATAATCAGCGAGGGCCGTTTTTTCTTGACGTCGCGGTCAGGGGTACCTTAATACTACCCGCACCCGGAGGAAAAAAGCAATGAAAAACGGCGAACCCTTCAGAAACACCGCGCTGGATATCGAGGCGCGGCTCGCGGACCTCTTGTCCCGGCTCACCCTCGAGGAAAAGATTTCCCTGGTGCCCACCGAGCAGGCGGGCGTCGCTCGGCTCGGCATTAAACCCTACGCCATCGGGGCGGAAGGGGCGCACGGTTTCGTGGACCGGTCGGGCCCCACGACCACCTTTCCCCAAACCATCGGCCTCGCCGCCTCCTGGGACCGCGGCCTCCTCCGGCGCGTCGGGCGGGTAATCGGCACCGAGGCACGCGCCTGGCACAACGGCCACGGCGCCTCGGGCTGCCTTTCGCTGTGGTTTCCCACCGTCGACATGGAAAAGGACCCTCGCTGGGGCCGCACCGAGGAAGGCTACGGCGAGGACCCGTACCTGGCTGGCGAGCTGGCGAGCGAGATTATCCGGGGCGCCCAGGGCGACGACGAACGCTACGTGCTCGCCTCCTGCGCGCCCAAGCACTTTTTCGCGAACAACAACGAGAAAAACCGCGTGTCCTGCTCCTGCTCGGTAGACCCCCGGAACATGCGCGAATACTACCTGCTCCCCTTCCGCAGGGCGTTCCTGAAAGGCGGCGCCCGCTCGCTCATGACCGCGTATAACGAGGTGAACGGCATTCCCCTCATGCTGCATCCGGCGGTGCGCGATATCGTGAAGGGGGAGTGGGGCCTGGCCGGGCGCGGCCATATCGTCACCGACGGGGGCGACGTGGGGCAGACCGTGAACCTGCACGGCTATTTCGAGACCCACGCCGAAACCGTCGCCGCGGCTTTTCGGGCCGGCGCCGACAGCATGACCGACGTGCCGTCCCTGGTGATTCCCGCGACGCGCGAAGCCCTGGATCGCGGCCTCATTTCCGAGGCGGACCTCGACGAGCACGTGGGCAACGTGCTCCGTCTCCGCTTCCGGTTCGGCCACTTCGACCCCGAGGGTACGTGCCCCTACGACTCAATCGGCGAAGCGGACATGATGACCGCCGCTTCACGCGCCCTCGCCCGGGAAGCGGCTGCGAAGTGCGCGGTGCTCCTCCAAAACGATAGCGTACTTCCGGGGCGGCCGGTGTTGCCCCTCACCGGCGGCCGGCGGGTCGCGGTCATAGGCCCGCTCGCCGATACGGTATATACCGACTGGTACGCGGGCACTCCCCCGTATCGGGTTAGCCCCCTCGACGGGCTTCGCTCCGCCCTCGGCGACGATGCGGTTCTTTTTGAGAGCGGCCGCGACGAGGTTTCCTTCCGCACCGCCGACGGCCGCCCCCTTTCCCTTTCGCCCGAGGGCGAGCTCCTGGTCGCTTCCGGCATGGCGCCCTCCCGCTTCGCCCGGGACGACTGGGGCTGGGGCGCCGCTACGTTACGAAGCCTGGACACGGGAAAATACCTCGAAACGGTTTCGGATATCGACGCGACCCGTCAGCCCGGCGACGACGAGATAGCGGCCATTCGGGAACGGAAGGTTCGCTCTCCGGTACGGGCCACGGCCGAAACCACCCTCAACTGGTTTATTACCACCCTGTTCAATATTGTCCCCGACGAGGGGGCCGGCTCCGATGGCGCCGCTTCCGATGGCGCCGGCGATACCGGCGGGGCCGCCGCCAAGGGCGTGCCGGTGTACCTAAAAACCTGGAACGGGGCCGTGCTCCGCCACGGGGAAGAAGACGGCCCGGTGACGGTCTCGCGAACGCCGGAGCGGGCCATGCGGTTTTACATGACCGTGGAGCGGTCGGGTAGCGAGGCGGCGGCCCGGACCGCGGCGCAGGCGGAGACGGTAGTGGTTTTCGCGGGCAGCAATCCGGTGATCAACGGGAAGGAAGAGATGGACCGGCCCGATCTCGGCCTTCCCCCGTCCCAGATCGCTCTGATCGAGGCGGTTCGGGCGGTCAATCCGCGCGTCGCCCTCGTCTTGGTCGCGGGCTATCCCTATACGCTCGACCGGCGCGCGCTTTCGTGCCCCGCCGTACTGTGGACGGCACACGGCATGCAGGAAGGGGGGAACGGCCTCGCGGACGTTTTGACCGGGGCTGCGCCCCCCGCGGGCAAGCTTCCCCTGACCTGGTACAGAAGCGCCGACGACCTTCCTCCCATGATGGAATACGACGTGTTTTCCTCGGGCGCGACCTACCGCCATTTCACGAAGCCCGTCCTCTTTCCCTTCGGACACGGCCTGACCTATGCCTCGTTCGAGTGGTCCGATTTCCGTACCGACGCGGCGATTGAGCGGGGAAAGCCCTTCGCGGCCTCGGTAACCCTGCGCAACGCGGGAGCGGTCCGCGCGGAAGAGGTGGTCCAGCTCTACGCTTCCTTCGAGGGTTCGCGCCTCAAGCGGCCCGTAAAGGCCCTCGCCGGTTTCGAGCGCGTGTCACTGGAGGCGGGGGAAAGCCGCCGCGTCACGGTCGCGCTCGACCCCGAGGCTTTGGAAATCTGGGACGTGTCACGGGAGCGTTACGTCCTTGAAACGGGCCGATGCCGGCTCTTCGCGGGAACTTCCTCCGCGGACGAGCGCTTCTCGGCGACGGTGCCGGTCTTGGGCGAAACGATCCCGAAGCGCCGATTAGACGGCACGGTGCACGCCTGGAATTACGACGCCTACCGAAACTGCCACCTGCACGAGCGGCGCGGTTCCGACCTGCCGGCGGTTTTCTCGGGTCCCGCGCCCGCTTTCGCAGCGGGCTACGAGCTGAGTCCCGATCTCTCCGGCCCCGCGCGGGAACCGGGGACCGGCCGCCGTCCCCGCTCTTGGATCGCGTTCCTGAACGCGGATTTCTCCGTTTCGGGAACCGGCGCCCCGGACGGGGCGGGACAAAGCGGCGCGCGCGAATTTACCGCCCGGATCCTCGCCCGCTCGTCACTGTTCGGCGCCCCCCGCCTCGAACTCAGGATCGGCTCGCCCGAAGGGCCCGCGGTCGCGAACATCGCGTTGCCCGTCACCGGCGACAATTGCGCCGTACCCGGAAAATCCCTGCGGGCGCTGTGGACCGGAATCCGAGCGCCGGTGGAAGGCCTTCCCGAAACCGGCGACCTCTACGTTATCCTGAAGGGGGATGTGGGCATTCAAAGCTTTTCCTTGAAATAGGTAATTGTTTCCATTGTAAAATAAATGGATTTATACCATACTCTTTCCCAAGAGAGGTACCGCCATGAACAATTTCACCTTTTCGAGCCCCACGAAGATCGTCTTCGGCCGCGGCGTGGAAACCGGCGTGGGCGAGGAAACGGCCCTGCACTCAAAACGGGTACTGCTTCATTTCGGCGGCGGAAGCGCCGAACGCTCCGGATTGCTCCCCCGGGTCCGCGATTCCCTGCGGAAAGCCGGCGTGGAATGGGTAGAGCTGGGGGGCGTTCGGCCCAACCCCCGCATCTCGCTGGTCCGCGAGGGCGTATCCCTTTGCCGGGAAAACGGCCTGGATTTCATCCTTGCCGTAGGCGGCGGGAGCGCGATCGATTCGGCGAAGGCAATCGCCCTGGGAGTCGGCTACCCGGGCGATCCCTGGGACTTTTACGATTATACGGCAAAGCCGGAGCAAGCCCTGGGCGTTGGCGTGGTGCTGACCATCCCCGCCGCGGGAAGCGAGTCCAGCACGAGCTCGGTACTTTCCGACGACGAAACGCAGACGAAACGGGGCTGTTCCTCCGAACTGCTCCGGCCCCGGTTCGCCTTCATGAACCCGGAACTGACCTTCACCCTTCCCGCCTATCAAACCGCCGCCGGCGCCGCGGACATTATGGCCCATATCATGGAGCGCTATTTCACCAACGCGCGGAACGTCGCGCTCACCGATCGCCTGTGCGAGGCCGCGCTCCGCACGGTGATAGACAACCTGCCGCGGGTTCTCGCCGCGCCCGACGACTACGACGCGCGCGCCGAGATCATGTGGGCGGGCTCCATCGCCCATAACGACCTTTTGGGAACCGGTAGGGAAGGGGACTGGGCCTCGCACGGGATCGAGCACGAACTGAGCGCGCTTTATGACGTGGCGCACGGGGCGGGGCTCGCCGTGGTCTTCCCCGCCTGGATGAAATTCGCGTGGAAGCACGACGTGAGCCGGTTCGCCCGATTCGCCACCGAGGTTTGGGGCGTGGAGCGCGATTGGCTCGACCCGGAACGCGTTGCCCTGGAGGGAATCCGCCGCCTGGAGGCCTTCTTCTCCGCTTCGGGGCTTCCCGTGCGGCTGACCGAGCTCGGCATACCGCTTGACCGGCTGGACGAGATGGCCGCCCGCGCGGTGATGAAGGGAAACGGATTTTTGGGAAAATTCGTGGAGCTGGACGCGCAAGAGGTACGGATTATCCTGCAGTACGCCCTTGCGCCCCGGTAAGGGGCCTTAGTCCCGAACGCCCCGGTCGCGCAGCCATTCGGCCCAGGCGTGATCGGACTTGGCGATGTGCTCGAGGAGCCAGGTTCCGAGGAAGCGATAAAAAAGGTAGCCGTCGTCGGGCGAGGCTTGGGCGAGCAAATGGATTTCCTTGCCCACCTTGGCCACGAAGTCGTCATGCTGTTTCTTGTGGCCCTCGAAGCCCGGGAAGCCGTGCCGCTTCATCAGGCTTTCTTCCTCGGAAAAGTGGTATTCCGTATAGTCGGTGAGCTGCTTGAGTATCTTCGCCATCTTCAGGGCATACTCGGGGTCGTATTCCTTGATGGTCTGAAATACCGAATCGATGATCGAGATGAGCTTCTTGTGCTGAAGATCCACTTCCATAAAGCCCGTGGCGAGGGAATCGCTCCAGGAAAGAATGTTTACCATGGCTTATCATAACGCCCAAGCGCCGCGGTGGCAAGCGAAATGCCGACGCCGCCGTTCCTGCGACCCGTTTAGCCCGGAAACGTGCTCCCGTTCTTTCGGCGCGCCCTGATTTCCCCGACGCGCCGCTCGAACAGCTCGCGGTGCCATTCCAGGTGCCGGTAATAGTCGCGTACCAGAAAGTCGAGGGTCAGCTCGCCTTCGGCCGTCTTCCAGGTCCAGCCGAGGCACCCCTCGTCCATCCGTTCCGCGATATGGAGAAGATACCCGTTATACTCGGTCCAAAGCCTTACGAGGAGCCGGTAGTCGCACGAGTCGGCCTTTGACGCCCGGAGCCACGCGTCGCCGTCGTAGGCGGGAAACTCGAGTTCCCGCTCAAGCTGGAGGCGCACGAAGCGTTGGTGGTTATTCGCCGCCGAATCGACGAGGTGGCCGACCATCTCCGCCAGGGTCCACCGGTCCCCTTCGAGCCGCTCGTGGGCCAGGGTTCGGTGCCGGAGCATGAGGGCCCGAAAGGCCCTGAGGTTTTTCTTATATTCGTCGATGGGGAACATGGGGACTCCTTTCGGGAGAGTGTATCGCTTTTTCGCCGGCGGGAAAACCGTCGCCCCGGAACCGGCTCGCGATTCGGTCGGTTCGTCGCGTATCTCCCGCCCGTTTACTCGGGCTTGCGAAATCGGTGGGGGCCCTCTATAATGGTAACGCGAATGCACCCCATTCCGAATCGGAGGCCCATCCCCGTGAAATCATTCGACGAACTGTATTTTGAAGTGCTCGTGCATGCCCTGAAGGATCGCGACGAATCCTATCTCGAGCGTTTGGAAGCGCTCAAATCGGACCAGATGGATTGCCTCCTCCACCCGGAGCGTCACCCGGTGGTGGTTTCGACCGGCCCCTGCGATTGCGGGGAAGCGGAACCCGACTGCAAAAAGGTCTGCGAGTTTCACGCCATTCACCCCGACGAGACCGGGGAGCTGAAAATAGACGAGGCCGCCTGCGTGGGCTGCGAGCTCTGCGTGGCGGCCTGCCGCGCCCACCGGCTCGCCGCGAGCAAAGACGTGATACCCGCCCTCCGCGCGGTGCGTTGGGGCGGAAAGCCCGCCTTTGCCCTCGTTGCCCCGGCCTTTCTCGGCCAATTCGGCGAGGCCGTCAGCCCCGGCCGCCTGCGCGCGGCGCTGAAGGCGGCGGGTTTTACGGGAATGATCGAGGTGGCCCTGCTCGCCGACATGCTTACCCTGAAAGAAGCCCTGGAGTTCGACGCGCACGTCAAGACGGCCACGGACTACCAGCTCACCAGCTGCTGTTGCCCCATGTGGATCGCCATGATCCGGAAACTCTATCATGGCCTTGTTCCCCACGTTCCCCCCGCCGTGTCGCCCATGATCGCCGCGGGCCGCATGGTGAAGACCCTCTATCCCGACGCGGTAACCGTCTTCATCGGCCCCTGCCTGGCGAAGAAATCCGAGGCCCGGGAAAAGGACGTCGCCGACGCGATCGATTACGTTTTGACCTTCCAGGAGATGAAGGACGCCTTCGCGATCCTCGAGCTCGATCCCGCGTCTTTCGAGGAAGACGACCGCGAGCACGCTTCCCGCGCGGGGCGCATCTACGCCTACGCGGGCGGGGTGAGCGAGGCGGTGGCCGGGACGGTGGAACGGGTCCGCCCCGGGCGCGCCATTCCGGTCACGACCTGCGCGGCCAGCGGCGTTCCCCAGTGCAAGGCCATGGTCGCCGATATCGTCTCCGGCAAGGGCGGGGCGAACTTTTACGAGGGCATGGGCTGCGTGGGCGGCTGCGTGGGAGGGCCGCGGGCGATCATACCCAAGGAGGACGGCCGGCGCAACGTGGCGCGGTACGGCGACGAATCGGTGCATCCGACTCCCATCGATAACCCGTACGTGGTGGAACTCCTCGGGAAGCTCGGGTTCGACACCATCGAGAAATTGCTGGAAGAAAGCGATATTTTTACGCGCACCCTGGAATAGTCCCGCGCGCCCGCCTCGCGCCCAAAACGGGCGGGCGACCTTGCCACCTGCGTAAAAGGCCCCTATACTGTTCCGCGTGAAGTTTCCCGTAAGAATAGCCCTCGCCGTGACGGGGGCCCTATCCGTCATTTCCCTCTCCGCCTCGCTCATGCTGCTGCGCGGTTTGCTCTCCCAGGGCGATACTGCCCCGGGCTCGGCCCGCTTTCATCTTGCCCTGTTCGTGCCCCGCGACGGGGGCTCCTTTTTCGAGACCCTCGCCGAGGGCGCCCTCCAGGCCGCGGCTGAAAACGACGCGGCCCTTTCCATCCATTATCTCGGTCCCGATTCGCTTTCCCTCGAGTTCGCGTCCCTGCTCGGCGCCGACGGTATCGCCGTGTGCCCGGGCGGCTCCGAGGTGGAGGAACGCGTCGGGCTCGAATCGATCTCCGCCGCGGGATTGCCCCTGGTATTGATAAACCGTTCCGTTCCCTCCGACCTGCCGCGCCCCTTCGTCGGGGTTAACAATTACGACTGGGGTAAACGGGCGGGCTCCTTCGTGGAAAGTTCCCTTCGCAGGCCCGGAACGCTGGCGGTTATTTACAGCGACAAGGCTCCCTCGGTCCTCGCCGAGCGCGAGCTTTTCGAGATGGGCCTGAACCAGGCCCTGGGAGAGGGGAGGGCAAGCCGGCTCGGCGGCTCGGCCGAAACGCCCATCGCCTCGTGGAAAACCGGATTGAACCCCCAGGACGCCGAGCATATCGTCTACGAAATCGTGCACGGGACCCCCGATCTGTCGGGCGTGATCTTCACCGACGAGCACGATACCGTCGCGGGCTGTCAGGCCCTGATCGACCTCAATTTGGTCGGCCGCATCTCCATCGTCGGCGCCGGGTCGCAGAAGGCGATCGAGGATTACGTGAGAAAGGGAATCATGGCCGGCTCCGTGGTGGTGGACCCGTCCGTGATCGGCCAAACGGCGATCAATTCCCTGGTGGAGCTTTGCGCCACGGGCTATACCTCCAATTCCGTCGATACGGGCATTTCCGTGATCGAGCGGGAAACCCTGGCGCGCTCCCGCGTCGCGAGGACCCGCAAATGACGGAACGACGGTCCCGTTTCCGCTCTTTCAGGGCGCGAACCCTCGCGGGGGTACTGGGCGTTTTGCCCATCCTGGTCGTGTCCGCGGCCTATATCCTCTTCGCCACGATCCGCCTCCAGGATTCCATGAACCGCGGCATTGACCGGCAACTGGAAATCAGGGGGCTCCAATCCGCGCTGGCCGAATACCAAACGCCCCTGCTCGAATACCTCGCGACCCGCTCCTCAAAAGCCCTGTCGGAGCTTCTCATTATCGCGCAAAACCTCCGGTCCGCCGCCGCCGTCCCCTGGGGAATCCCCGCCGATCCGGTGGAGCTGCAGGAAAACGAGGTGCATTCGCTGGTACTCGCGTACCTTGACCTGACCGACCGCGTGATCGACGAAAAGCGCGGGCTGGACGTGGCGGGCTATACGGCCCTCTACGACCGCTCCCGCCGCGCCCTGGACTATATCGGCGAAAGGATCGAGGCGATCTCGTCCGCCCGGCTGGCCGAACAGGGCGAGGCCTACGGGCAGTTTATCGCCATCAGCCGCTCCGTTCAGTCGTGGAACCTCGCCTTTATCATCTGCGTATCCCTTTTCGCCGGGACCCTCATCGTCGCCTCGGTAGATACCATCGCCCGGCCCATGACCGATCTGGCCAATTCGGCGCTCCGCATCTCCGCGGGGAATTTCGAGAGCGAGGACGTTCCCCTTTCCGCCATTGACGAGATGGACGAGGTTATCCGCGCCTTCAACCGCATGAAGCGCGACATTCACACGTATATAGAGGAATTGAAGTGGCAGCGCGGCGTGGAGCAGGAATATCTGGCCGAACGCATGCGGTACATGAAGATGGAAGAAACCTTCCGCCGCATGGAACTGTATACCATGCAGGCCCAGATGAACCCCCACTTCCTCTTCAATTCCCTGAATACGGGCATTCAGCTCGCCATTATCGAAGGGGCCGAGCGGACGGGCGATTATATGGACCGACTCTCGCGGCTATTGCGCCACAACGTGCGCGTCAAGGAAAGCATGGTCCCCCTTCGGCACGAGATAGAGGGCCTCGAAACCTATTTCTATTTACTGGGCGTCCGGTTCCCGAAAAACCTGGGCCTCACGCTCGACTGCCCCGAGGATATCCTGGACCGGTATACCGTGCCCGTATCCATGCTGCAGCCCATGGTGGAAAACTGCGTGGTGCACGCCTTCAAGAAAGTGGAGCGGGCGGAGGGCGAGCGAAACGCCATCGACGTCCGGGTCGCGGCCAAGGGGAGGTTCCTCGAGCTTTCGGTGACGGACAACGGTTCCGGCATGGACGAGGAAACGAGGCGAATGCTCTTGCGAACCGGGGATTCCCCGCACCTGGGCGCCCCTACTTCCGCCGCCCAGGGAGCGCCTTCCGCCGTCCCCGCGGGAGAAGCCGATTCGAAGGTTCCCGCAGGCGATACGCGGGGCATGAAGGTTATGGGCCTTGAAAACGTGATTCAGCGGCTCCGCTTTTTCTGGCCCGACGACCCCGACGTCGTTACCATCGATTCCGCCCTCGGCCGGGGCACGACCATCACCGTCCGCCTCGATACGGAGAAAAAACCATGTATACCGTCCTGATCGTCGACGACGAAGAACCGGTGCTCGAAAGCTTTTCCCATATGCTCGCCGAGGGAGTGGAGGGTTTCTCCCTCGCCGGCGTCGCGCGCAACGGCTTCGACGCCATGAAGGCTATCCACGAGCTGAGGCCCGACGTGGTATTCATGGACATAAACATGCCCGGCATCGACGGGCTCGAGACCATTTCCCGGGTGCACGAAACCGTGCCCGAAACGGTGTTCGCCCTGTGCACGGCCTACGAGCGCTTCGACCTTGCCCGCAGGGCAATTCCCCTCGGGGTGCAGGCCTATCTCGTAAAACCCGTCACCAAGCGAATGTTCGTGGATACCCTTTCCGAAATTCGCGACCGCCTGGGCCGGGAACGGCGCGCGGTTCCCGCCGAAGGGCCCCGTTCCGATACGGCCCAAGCCCTTATCGAGCGGGCTTTCCTGCGTGACGAGCTCTCCCGCCCGATACCGGAAACCCGTTGGCGCGAATTGCGCGACGCCCTGGGGCTCGATTCAGACCGGGCCCTCGTCGCCTTCGCCTCGGTAGACGCGGTCGAACACGGAACCGATAGCCCCTTCGACGAGGTAAACCGCAGGCTCTCATTGAAATACCGCTTCGCCTTCGCCACGAACCTTAAAATGGGCCTTTATTTCGTTTCGGGCGACGCGGACCGCAACCGTTTCGTCCGGGACCTTTCGGCCGAGATAGACGCGGCGGCGGGCCGCGAGGCGATGCGCTGGATCGGCGCCGGCGACAGCTCCCTGGCCCCCGACTTCAGCGGCTCTTACGCCCAAGCCTACGCGCGGTTCAGGGAAAGCCGGGCGCGCAGCGAGGCCCTGGTCCGCGAACGGCTCGGGATCGCCGCCCTTCGGCAAAAAATAGGCTTTACCCCCGCCGCGGACTATCTCGAGCGGTTCTCCGAATGGCGCGAAGCCCTCTTCGCCTCCCTTTCCTTTCAGGAGGCGAAACTCCGGCTCGTTTCCCTCCTCGTACTGCTCCTGGACGACGAAACGGGCTACTACCGGGCGGGGGAGGGCGACGGTTCCATGCCCTTCCTTGACCCCCCGTCCGAGGCCGCCGAGCTGGAAACCCCCGAAGACTGCGCCCGCTGGTCGGACGCGGCCGTCCGTTCCATCGCCGAGCGCGCGGAACGGGAACGCACCGCCCACCTCCCGGCGCCCCTTTCCCGGGCCCTTTCCTACATAGCCGCCCGCTTCAACGAGCCCCTTCAGCTCGCCGACGTGGCCGAGGAAGCCCGGGTTTCCCCCGCGTACCTCAGCCGTATCTTCGGCGAGTACCTTTCCGTGTCCTTCGTGGAATACATTACCGAACTCAGGGTGGAAACCGCTGAACGCCTCCTGCGGGAGCGCGCCCTGAGCGTTAAGGAGGTTGCGCATGCCGTCGGTTTTCAGGACCCGAACTATTTCTCCAAGGCTTTCCGGAAACGTACCGGTCTCTCGCCCAGCGCCTACGCGGAGCAGGAACATGGGGAATAGGCCGCTCCTTTCCCTCTTGGCGGCAATCGCTTCCCTGGCCTTCTTGGCCGGCTGCTCCGCGTCGCGCGGGGATACGCCCCTTTCCCGCAGCCCCGTGCCGTCGTCGCTCTCCTCGGACCCGATCGATCCCGCGAACGACCGGGTACGCATCGGCTTTTCCATCGCCACGGACACCTTCATCATCGAGCGCTGGAACAAGGACATTAAAATATTCACCGGCGCGGCGCGGGATCTCGGGGCCGACGTGATCGTGCAAATGTCGGCGGGCGGCGCGAAGGAGCAAATTTCGCAGATCAACTTCCTGCTGACCCGCGATATCGACGTGCTCGTGCTCATCGCCCACGATTCCGAATTGCTCGCCCCCATAGTCAAAAAGGCCCGGGAGGCGAAGATCCCCGTCGTCGCCTACGACCGCCTCATCCTCGGGACTCCCATCGACGCGTACGTTTCGTTCGACAACCGCGAGGTCGGCAGGCTCTTCGCTAAGGCCCTCCTTTCCGCCGTGCCCGAGGGTCGTTACCTCTTGGTGAACGGCTCTACCCGGGACAACAACAGCTTCGAGGTGAACGCGGGGGTACACGAGGAGCTCGACGGGGCCATCGCCTCCGGCAAGGTGAGCGTGGTCGACGAGCTATGGCTCGACGAATGGAGCTACGACGAGGCCAGGGAGAAAATCGGCGCGGTGCTGGAGCGCACCACCGACATTCAGGCGATTTCCTGCGCCAACGACCAGATCGCCCAGGCCGCCATTCAGCTCCTGGCGGAATACCGACTGGCGGGCACGGTCGCCGTGGTCGGGCAAGA
The DNA here is from genome assembly GCA_023443865.1 of Spirochaetota bacterium. Taxonomy (GTDB): domain Bacteria; phylum Spirochaetota; class Spirochaetia; order Treponematales; family Treponemataceae; genus Teretinema. The sequence continues at coordinate 144,136 of JAEZST010000022.1, forward strand.
CGCGGATATCGGCGCCTGCCAAAAGATCGTGGAGGGTACCCAGCTCATGACCGTTTACAAGCCCCTCGTCCTCCTGGCAACCCACGCCGCCTCCCTGGCGGTGAGCCTCGCCCGCGGCGAATTGCCCGCGGCGGACCGGCGGGTAGACAACAAAAGCGGCGTGAGCGTCCCCTTTTTCATGGAAGCGCCCATCGCGGTGTTCCGGGGCAATATGGATTCCACTGTGATCCGCGACGGCTTTCACGCGGCCGAGGACGTATACCGGAACGTGTCCGTCGTGCCGGCGACGAAATGAGGTACCGATGATAGAGCGTATGGGGTTGATGAACGGGTGGCTATTTTCCCCCGAATGGCAAGACGGCATGGAACGCCGCGCGGAAGGGCATTCCTTCGTGCCCGTCTCCCTGCCGCACGCGGCGGCGGAGCTCCCCCTCAATTATTTCGACGAGCGGTCTTACCAAAAGGTTTCCTGTTACCGCACGACGCTGCCTGCCTTTTCCCTCTCCGGCGGCAGGCGCGCGATTCTCCGCTTCGAGGGCGTTATGGCGGCGGCGACGGTTTGGGTGAACGGCCGGCTCCTAGGCGAGCATAAGGGCGGATACACCCCTTTTGAGTTCGACGCGACCGATCGTTGCCGAGGCGACGGGTCCGACGAGCTTACGGTCCGCGCCGACGCCCGCGAACGGCCCGACGTGCCGCCGTTCGGCGGCCAAATCGATTACCTCACCTATTCCGGAATCTACCGCGAGGTCTATCTCGACCTTTCCGCCCCGCTGAGAATCCGCAACGTCAGGGCCGAGTGCGCTTCTCCCCTCGCGGCGGAAAAGAGCCTTACCCTTCGCGTATTCGCGGCCAACGCCGGCGGCGCGGCGCGGGGAACGGCCGAAGCGTCCCTGCTCGATCCCTCGGGGCGCGTCGTCGCCTCCGTTTCCGCCCCGGTAACCGTATCGGCAGGCGAATCGGAGTTTTCCCTCGAGCTTACCCGCCTGGGCGGGCTCTTCCTATGGTCTCCGGACTCGCCGACGCTTTATACCGCGGTTTGCTCCCTGAAAGGGGACTGCCCGGGGGAACCCGCCGATACCTTTACCTTCCGGTACGGCTTCCGTACCGCGGAGTTTCGCCCCGACGGTTTTTACCTGAACGGGGAACGGCTGAAAATCGTGGGACTCAACCGTCACCAAGCCTGGCCGTACGTGGGCTACGCCATGCCCGCGCGGTCCCAGCGGCGCGACGCGGATATCCTCAAATACGAGCTTCGCGTTAACCTGGCGCGCACGTCCCACTACCCCCAGTCCCCCCGCTTCCTGGACCGGTGCGACGAGATCGGCCTTCTCGTCTTCGAGGAAATACCGGGCTGGCAGCACATCGGAGACGATGACTGGAAGGCTCTGGCGACGGAAAACGTCAGGGAAATGGTCGAACGGGACTGGAACCGGCCCTCCGTCGTCCTGTGGGGGGTTCGAATCAACGAATCGCAGGACGACGACGCCTTCTACGCGCGGAACAACGCCTTGGCCCATAGCCTGGACCGGAGCAGGCAAACCGGCGGCGTGCGGTATCTCGAACGGAGCCGCCTCCTCGAAGACGTTTATACCATGAACGATTTTTCCCTCGACGGCGGCGCCGTTGCCTTACGGAGCCAACGCGCGGTCACGGGCCTCGACCATGACGTTCCCTACCTCGTCACCGAGTACAACGGCCACATGTATCCCACCAAAAAGACCGACAGCGAGGAACGGCAGATCGAGCACGTTATCCGCCACCTTCGCGTGCAGGACGCCTCCTTCGGCGATCCGCTCATAGCCGGAGCCGTGGGTTGGTGCGCCTTCGATTACAATACCCACAAGGATTTCGGCTCGGGAGACCGCATCTGCCATCACGGCGTGATGGATATCTTCCGCATCCCGAAGTTCGCCTCGTACGTGTACGCCTCCCAAACCCCGCCGTCGCGCGGCGTCGTCCTGAAACCCGTGACCCGATGGGCCCGGGGCGAGCGGAGCGTCGGCGGCATTCTCCCCCTCGTGGTGCTCACGAACTGCGACTCTATCGGCATAACCTTCGGCGCAAACGAGGAGATTCGGATTACCGAGCGGGGAGGGGAATATCCGAACCTGCCCTATCCCCCCTTCGTAGTCGACTCCCGGCACATCCCCCCGGAGAAGGTCGGGGCCTGGGGTATGGTCTGGGAAGAAGGCCTCATTACCGGATACGTCGGCGGGGAGGCGGCGGCCGTCGCGCGCTTCGCCGGGAATCCCGTCGGGGAAACCCTGGCCGCCGTCGCCGATGACCGGGAACTCGCCGCCGGGGCCAAGGACGCGACCCGCGTCGTCGTTTCCGTGAACGATCAGGCGGGTAACCCGCTTCCCTACGGCGACGCGGTGGTCTCGGCGACGATCGAGGGGCCGGCGCGAATTCTGGGCCCGTCTACCTTCGCGCTCATCGGCGGCTCCCGCGCGTTTTGGGTAGAAAGCAGCGGTACGCCGGGGTCGGTCCGGGTGGCCGTTACCGCGGAGGGGCTCGATACCCGGATACTGGAAATCGACGTCCGTTAGGCGGCCTCGCCGAGAGTCCGAGCCGCTTGCCCCACCCGCGCGGCAGAAATATTTTGTCCATAAAATATTACCTTACCGGGCCCTCGGCGGCCCGCATCCCCGCCGCCGCGCGAATTTTTCCCCGAATATGTAAAAACCTTACGGTTTCCCCCTCCGCGCCTCCGGCTTCATAATGGAGCCAATGTTCTTAATCTCTCAAGGAGGATTGTGAAATGAAAAAATCGATTACCATTGCGTGCGCGCTCGTCGCGGCTGCCGGTATCGCGTTCGCCGGTGGAAGCACCGACAAGAAGGCTAGTTCCGCCTTTATCGGTCTCGCCATGCCCGAGACTCACGTCGAGCGCTGGCAGAAAGACGGCGCGGCGCTTCTTGCCGACGCTCAGGCCAAGGGCTACAAGGCCGAGGTCGCCTTCGGCGACGCCGACCAGAGCAAGCAGAACCAGCAGATCCAGGACTTCCTGACCAAGGGAGCCAAGCTTCTCGTTATCGGTTCCGTTAACGAAGGCGTCGTGTCCGCCGTCGCCGACGCGGCCAAGGACAAGGTCACCGTTATCGCCTACGATCGCCTGATCACCGGCACCGCTGACTACGACTACTACATCACCTTCGACAACTACAAGGTCGGACAGTTCCAGGGCAAGGCTCTCGAGACCGCCCTCAACCTCGCCGCCGCCACCAAGGACAAGCCCAAGTACATCACCATGTTCGCCGGCTCGCCCACCGACAACAACGCGAAGGTGTTCTTCGACGGCGCCATCGACGTGCTCCGCCCCTACGTTGAGAAGGGCAGCCTCAAGCTCGTCGGTCCCGCTCCCCTCAAGTCCTCCGATGCTGACTTCATGAAGATCACCACCGAGAACTGGAGAGCCGACGTCGCCAAGACCCGCATGGAGAACCTCCTGAACAACGACGCCAAGAACGTTGTCCTCGACGGTATCCTCGCCCCGAACGACACCCTTTCCCGCGCCATCCAGGAAGCCTGCGCCTCCGACGCCAAGTACGCCGGCGGAAAGCTCCCCGTATGCACCGGACAGGACGGCGAAATCGCCTCCATCGCGGCCATCCGCGACGGCAAGCAGTACATGACCGTGTTCAAGGACACCCGCAAGCTGGCTACCGCGACCATCGAACTGGCCGACGCCCTGCTCAAGGGAGTCACCCCCTCGATCGCCGGCGCCCGCCTGGACACCACCAGCTATGATACCGGAAAGAAGGTCGTGAAGGCGTACCTCCTCGAGCCGGTCATCGTAACCAAAGACAACTACAAGGCGATCATGATCGACTCCGGCTACTACAAAGCCGAAGACATCAAGTAAATCGTCTCACTGACGGGAGACCGGCAGTAAGGGATATGCCCCTCGGGGCCGCCCCTCGCGGGGCGCCCCGCCGGTCATCCCAAGTCTTACCGCTCGCCTCGGGTCTGGGGAGCCGCCAACGCGCTGCTGTCCGCGCCGGAGGCGAACGGTTTTTTTAGGGGAAGGGAAAACGTGAGCGATTACATTCTGGAAATTGAAAACCTGACCAAGGACTTTCCGGGCGTGCGCGCCCTGGATAACGTAAGCCTTAAGGTCAAACGCGGCGAGATTCACTCGCTGTGCGGCGAGAACGGCGCCGGCAAATCGACGCTGATGAGCGTCATCTCCGGGGTATACCCCAAGGGTTCCTACGAGGGGAAAGTCTTCTTCAAGGGAAAAGAAACCCACTACGCGAGCGTAAAGGACTCAGAACGGGAAGGCCTCGCGATCATCCACCAGGAACTCGCGCTCAGTCCGTACCTTACAATCTACGAAAACATCTTTCTCGGTCACATGGAAACCAAGTTCGGCGTTATTGACTGGGACCGCTATATCATTGAATCGCGCAAGCATTTGGATCAGGTCGGTCTCGAGGAGAATCCGTCCACCGTCGTGAGCAAGCTCGGCGTGGGAAAGCAGCAGCTCGTTGAAATCGCCCGCGCTCTGTCGAAGAAGGTCGAGCTCCTTATCCTCGACGAGCCGACGAGTTCCCTCAACGACGACGAAAGCAACAAGCTTCTCGACCTTATCCTCGAACTGAAAAAGCAGGGCATAACCTCGATCATGATATCGCACAAGCTGAAAGAGGTTTTAAAGATCGCCGACTCGGTGACCATTCTCCGCGACGGCAAGTCCATTTCGACGTTCGACGTTAAGGCCGACAAACTCGACGAAAAAACGATAATCAGGGACATGGTTGGCCGCGAATTGGGCATCGCGTACGAACGGCAGAAGGTGCCCATCGGCGATACCGTCCTCGAGGTTAAAAACTGGAGCGTGTACCATCCCGACTACCATTCCATGAAGGTGGTGGACGACGTTTCCTTCAACGTGAAAAAAGGCGAGATAGTCGCGTTCTGCGGGCCCATGGGCGCCGGCAGAACCGAACTCATGATGAGCCTGTACGGGCGCTCCTACGGTTCCAAGTCCGAGGGCGAGATTCTCCTGAACGGGAAGGCCGTGGACACGACGAGCCCGCGAAAGGCGCTCAATTCCGGTATCGGCTACGTGTCGGAAGACCGAAAGACGCTCGGCCTCGTGCTCATCCAGGACATCAAGACCAACATATCCAGCTCAAGCCTCGATAAGCTTTCTACCCTCGGCGTGGTGGATTCTCACCGCGAAATTTCCGAGGCGGAGAAGTACCGCAAGTCGCTCCGCATCAAGACTCCTTCGGTAAACCAGCTCGCGCGGAACCTTTCGGGCGGCAACCAGCAGAAGGTGGTCTTAAGCCGCTGCCTCCTGGCGGATCCCGAGATATTCATCGTTGACGAGCCCACACGGGGAATCGACGTAGGCGCGAAGTTCGAGATCTACGCGATCATCGACGGACTGGTCAAGGAAGGAAAGAGCGTCATCATGGTCACGTCTGAGCTTCCCGAGGCCCTGTCCCTCGCGGACCGAATTTACGTCATGAACGAAGGCAGGATCAAGGGCATACTGAACCGCGACGAAGCCACCCAAGAAAAAATTATGCATCTCGCGCTCGTACACGAGGAGGAAAGGACAAAATGAACGGACAAGAAAGAACCGCGCGGACCATTACCGTGCGCTCGTACCTCATGTCGAACATGAGAAACTATTCCATGGTAATCATGCTCGCGCTGATCATGATTATCTTCTCGTTCCTGACCAACGGGGTTAACCTTAACTCCCGGAACATCACGAACATCTTCATGCAGAACAGTTACATCCTCCTTCTCGCGGTGGGAATGGTGCAGGTAATCATTATAGGCAACATAGACCTCTCCGTCGGGCGGGTCTGCGCCTTCGTGGGAGCCCTTAGCGCCATGATTTACAACACCGGCGTGGGCATGACGGTAACCATCGTCGCGAGCATCCTCATCGGGCTCGCCATCGGCGTGTTTCAGGGTACCTGGATCGCCTTCCTGAAAATACCGGCGTTCATCGTGACCCTGGCGGGCATGCTCCTCTTCCGGGGGCTCACCTACATCATCACCAACGTGACCCCGGTATCCCTCGTGGACGACAAATTCAAGCAGATCGCTTCCGGTACCGTGAACATCGACGCGCTGACCTTCGGCGACTTGCACGCCACGGCCCTCGCCGTCGGGCTCCTCCTGTTCGTGATCATCGTCGTGCTGGACTTCGCCGCGCGCGGCAAGAAAATCCGCAACGGCTTCGACGTGCTCCCCATGGGCTTGCAGGTCGGCAAGATCGTGCTGTACGGCGTATTCATCGCGGCGCTCGCCTGGAAGTTCGCCACCTACCGCGGTATTCCCACGGTAGCGGTGCTTCTCGGAATCACCATCGTCGGCTTCACCTTCATGATGAACAACACGATTATCGGGCGCTACATTTACGCGGTCGGCGGTAACGCCCGTTCCGCGAAACTGTCGGGCATCAACTCCGAAATGGTTACCTTCATCGTCCACGTGATCATGGGCGGCCTCGCGGGACTGGCGGGCGTGGTGTTCACCGGCTATATGAACTCGGCGCTTCCCCAAGCGGGCGAAAACTTCGAGCTCGACGCGATCGCAGCCTGTTTCATCGGCGGCGCCTCTACCTCGGGCGGTATCGGTACGGTCATCGGCGCGATCACCGGCGGTTTGGTCATGGCGGCTATCAACAACGGTATGTCCCTCATGAACCTGGGCGCCCAGTGGCAGTACGTGGTCAAGGCCTCGGTCCTCCTTCTCGCGGTACTCTACGATATTTATACCCGCCGTAAGGCCGGATTGGGTTGATCCTCTTTTCCCAACCGTGAACGGTGAGGGGCGGAACGCCGCGGCGTTCCGCCCCTCTTTTTTTTATGCCGAGGATTATCGCTGGTTGACAAAGTTAGGCAAATCTAATATTACAAAGCCATGACAAGCGGCGAAGTGCTTTCAGAATCGCTCGAAGATTATCTCGAGGCCATCTATCGGCTCATTCTCGAAAAGAACGCGGCACGGGTAAAGGATATCGCCTCCGCGCTTAAGGTGCGCTATCCCTCCGTTACCGTCGCCGTGGCCGCCCTCGAAAAGCGCGGGCTGATCACCCACGAGCGCTACGGCGGAATAAACCTAACCAAGGCCGGCTACGAGGCCGCCGCGAAGGTTACGGAACGACACCGGCTCCTGCGGGGCTTTTTCGCGAACGTTCTCGGCTGCCAGCCCTCGGTGGCAGACGAAACCGCCTGTCGGGTGGAGCACGCGTTGCCCTCCCCGGTTTTCGACCGACTCACCCAATTCATAAAATACCTCTACGTGTCCCACGAGGACCCGGAGGGCTGGATTCGCTCCTTCTCCCGCTTTGTCGAGGGCGAGGGCGGGGTAGGGGACGGAAAGAACGCTATGGACCGCTATTTCGACGGAACGGGATTCGAGCTGGAAGGAGAGCCGCGTGACGATTGATCTATTGGAATCGGGCCGCCTCGCCTTTTGCCTTCGCGAAACCGACGGTCGGAAAAATCCAATACCCGGTCGTGAAAATGCCCCTCCCGTCGGGGTATGCTCATGGCCATGGAAAACCGAATAACCCTTTACATAGCCGGCGACTCCACCGCCGCTGCCAAGGAAGAGCGCGCGCGCCCCGAAACCGGTTGGGGCGAATGCCTGCCGGCCTACCTCTCTCCCTCCGTCCGCGTGGAAAACCGCGCGGCGAACGGCCGCAGCTCCCGCTCCTTCCTCGAGGAGGGTCGCCTTGAAGCCATCCTCGGAACGATCCGTCCCGGGGACTACCTCTTAATCCAATTCGGCCACAACGACTCCAAGGAAGACCCCGCGCGCAGGACCGAACCCGTATCGGAATTCCCCGCCACGCTCCTCCGGTACGCGGAAGGAGCCCGGGCCGCTGGCGCCGTTCCCGTCCTCCTGACTCCCGTCGTCCGCCGGCATTTCGAAACCGCCGGACGGGATCGGGAACTTTCCGTCCTCAAAGACACCCACGGCCCGTACCTCGCCGCCGTAAAACGCCTTGCCGCCGCCGAAGGCCTCGCGCTCCTCGACCTGGAATCCCGCACCCGCGCAGTGGTTGAAAGCCTGGGCGAACGGGAGTCCCGCCGCCTTTATCTCCATCTCGCGCCCGGCGAATTCGCGCGGTATCCCAATGGCCTCGCCGACGACACCCATTTCTCGCCCGCCGGCGCCGACCGCGTCGCCTCCCTCGCGGCCGCTGAAATTCTCCGCCTCTCCCCTTTCTTTCCCTCACTCGAGCCGCTTGCCCGCCTCGTCAGGGCGTAAGGCGCTTCCTGAGGGGGAACGCCCTCCCGGTGGCCGCCGGCCTTTCCGGCAGTAAGCGCTCAAGCCCCAAAGACGCGGTTCCCCCTGGCTCCAAAGCCTCGTGTCTCGCGCGCGGACCCTGCACGGTAGCTATCGTTGGGCAGGAGAGTATGTTAGCCAAGGTTGTTACCTACCGGTAGGTAACGCCGGGGGGCGCGCAAGCCCCTTCGGGCTTTTACGCCACCCCCAAGTTATTTCTTTCCGCCTCTTTTTTTCGGGCATTCCCGCCGCGCGAAACGACAAGCACCGGCGGGAGTACAAACGCATGAAAAAACACATGGCCGTCCCGCTGAACGGCATCGTTCTCGCGGCGGCGCTCGCGGCCGGGATCTATTTTTCTTTCGCTTCGGCGTGGGGCTTTACGGGGATTCGGATTCCCAGCTATGACGCCGCGACGAGCAGCGTGGTATATCGCGCCTTCCAAAGCCGCGCCGTTATCGTCGATTCGGGAATTCGAATCGAGCTCTCGAACGGCGTATCCGTGGAACGCGCGCAAAGCCAACCGGTCTGGATCGTGGGCGAGGGCTGGAAACGGTGGAGCGAATCCCCTTCTTCCTTCGCCCCGGGCCGCCACGTTCTGTATCGCGAAGGCGGTTCGGCGCGGCCGGTCGCCATCGCGTCCCTGTCGCGTACCGGCGTCGGGGAGTACCGCACCTACGTGAACGTCGAAGGAACCCACTGTTATTTTTATCGCGGGGTACTCGTCCATAATTGTACGGTAGACTACGGCGTTCCGGGCTCCCCGATTCAGGATTGCCATTCCAGCGGTTGCCCTTCCAGCTGCGACTACATACCGCCGCCTCCCATCGATGACCATGACGGTAGCGATGGCAGCGGCGGAAGCGGGGGCAATGGCGGCGGTAGTGGCGGCGGTAGTGGCGGAAGCGGAGGCGGTGGAGGCAGTTCCACCCCGTCGCCCTGTTCCACCTGCCATAACACCTCCTGTACGTGCGCCGAAACCCGCAAGCAATCCGCGGATACCGTAGCGGAAAACGAGGCGAACGCGGCAGACGCCGCCGCCGGGGCCGAGCAAAAGGGCAATGAAGAAAAAAAGGCGGCTGAATCTACGGCCTTGGCCAACGGCTCGCGCGCCGCGGGCGATCCCGTACTCACCTCTTCGGGCATCTACGTCATGAGCGAGGAGGATCTGGCCGTTACCAGAACCTACCGCAGCGGCTCCGCCGCGCCGGGATTACCCGCGGGCGGTTGGTTTTACAGTACCGATAGCCGGCTCCTCCGCGGTTTCGACCATGCCGCGATAGAGGTCGCGGCCCTCTTGCAAGGCTATCAAGAAAACCTGAACGCTGCTGCAGAGACCTTCTGGCGGTACAACGGCTCGGAATATTCCCAAGAGGGTATCGACATTCTTGCCGCCCAAGCGTCGATTAACGCCCTGTGCGATGCCTGGGCTTCCCGCTCGGACCGGGCAGAAACCCTTGCGGCGCTGAACGGGCGGTTCCCCCTTCGCGGCATCGCGGAAAACCTGCTGCATACCGGAAACGATACCCTCGTTTGGGTCGACCCGTCGGGTTCCCCGGTGGTGTTTATCCCCGAACCCGGTGAAACGGGGCGGTGGATACCCGCGAATGCGGCGTCAAAGGGCATCGTTATAGACTCCACGGACGGTAAAGACGCCGCGGAGGCGACGGGCTTTACGCTGACGGGCAGAAACGGCGTGGTCAGATCCTTCGATCAGTGGGGTTTACCCGTCGCGGTAACGGAATTGCGCGGAGAACGTGAGTCGTACGCGCGCGACGAAGGGACCGGCCGCGTCGTCTCCGTTTCCGACGCGCACGGCGCGGTCTGGAACCTCGAATACGCCGATGACGGGGCCTTGAGCGCGCTAGCGGGCCCGTTGGGTCAATCTGTCTCCTACGCTTACGATACCGCGGGCGGCAACGGGCTCCTTGCCTCCGTCACGGACTCGGACGGGGACACGGTACGCTTTGGCTACGATACTTCAGGCCGCCTCGTCGCGGTCACGAAGCCCGATTCCCTCGCCCCTCAGGACAGCGTCGTCGAAATTTCCTACGGGGCGGAAAATTCCGGAGGACCCCTCGTCACCGCCACGTGTCACGAAGAGGGCGGTACGGAAACCTTCGCGTATTATCCGGCCGAGAACCGTACCCGCTACGCTAACCAGTGCGAAATAGTCACCGATTACTATTACGACGAATCGCACCGACCGGTTAAGGAAGTCGCGCCCGACGGCATGGTGACGGAATACGCGTACGCCGGCGCTTCGTCCGCGCCGAGCGCGGTCTATCGGTACCATACAAGCGGTAGCCGCCCCTCGGTTCCCTGGGTACGGTATACCTACGACGCCGCGCGGAATAACCCGATAAAGGCGGTCTACGCGGACCAATCCTACGAGGAATGGTCCTGGAACGGCCTCGACCAAATGACCTCGTATCGTGACCGCGACGGCGCGGTTACGAAGCAAACCTTCGACGCGTACGGCAACCTGACCATGCGCGGCATGGTCGCGAACGGAACCCTGACGAAAACCTACGAGGCGGGGTACGACGCCCCGAGGGGCCGCCTGCTTTGGGAACGGGCGGCGAACCGGGTCAAGTGGACCTACTCCTACGATACGGACACCGGATACCCGTCAAGCCGGAACGCGACGGTAAACGGCGAAACGCTTACCGAGTACTGGGCCTACGATATTGTGGGGCGCCTCGTTTCCTCCACCGACGGCGAGGGGCGCGTCACGAGCTACGCGTACCGCCCGAAGACCGTCACCGAGGACGGAACCGTTCTTCGTTCCCTCGAAGTCGCCGCTCCCGGGGGCCTGCGAAGAACCCTGTATTACAACGACCGCAAAGATCCCGTGACGGTCGTCGAAGAAGACGTCAAGACGGGCAAAACGCGAACCACGGCCATCGCATACGATCGGCGGCACCTCCCCGTACGGGTTACCGACGCGGCGGGAAACGTCACGGAATACGCGTATCGCGCCGACGGCCTTTTGGCCCGGGAAACCCGTGGCCCATGGTCCACCCTGTACGAATACCATCCCGTCACCGGCGAAGCGCAGTCGGTTACGCTGCGAAAGGTAATCGGCGCGGACGGCGAGGGAAACCCCGTATACGCGCGGTCGTTGGTTTCGTATTCCTCGTCGCGCGACGGATCAGGGAACCTCGTCCGCACGGTAACCTCGCCAAACCCGGCCGGTATCGAGGCCGTCGCCACGGTCTCGTCAGTCTATTCCTACGATTCCTTCGATCGGCTCGTCGCCGTAAAGAATGCCGCGGGCGAGGTGTCCTCTCGGGGTTTCAGCCCCGCCGGCCGCTTACGGTCCGAACAGACGGCCTCAGGCGGCTGGCTCGGCTATTCGTACGATTCCGCGGGGTATCCGTCGAAAGCGGGCAGGGTGGCTTCGTCGGGCTTTTCCGCGATTCCCGATCCCGTCACGGTGTATCATAACGCCGACGGCAGCATAAACCGCCGAACCGACCGCGAAGGACTCACCGTTTACCGCGAATACGACGGGCTCGGCCGTCTCCGCCGGGAATACTCCGCCGCGGGCGAAAAAACGTTCGCGTACGACAAGGCCGGGCGCCTCATTCGGCAAGGCGTGAAAACCCTGGCCCAAAAGCCGCTTCTAGCGGCGGCCCCGTCGGGTTCCGCCGAAACCTACACCGTATGGGCGTATGAGGATACGAAAAGAACGGTGACGGTCAGCGAAGGCGGGCTCTACGAGACCGTATGGACCCTGGACGCCTGGGGAAACCCGGTAAAAAAAGCGGATTCGCGGGGGAACGCCGCAGAAATCGCCTATGACGGCCTCGGCCGCCCCTCGGAGGAAAGGGATCCCTACGGCCGCAGTACACGTTATTCGTGGAACGCGCTCGGAAAACTCGCGCGAATCGACCGTCCTGACGCGTCCTTTGAAACGTATGAGTACGATGAGCGGGGAAACCTTACGGAAGCGCGGGACGCCTTGGGCGTTCGGTGGAAGGGCTCCTACAACCCCGCGGGCCTTCTCGCGGAGGAGTCGGGCCGTCCGGGCATCGACAAGGCGTATGCTTACGACACCCTCGGCCGTCTCATATCGGTAAAGACCGGCGGCGTCGTGACGGAACGGTATGAATACGAAAATCGGGGAACGATCATCCGGTACTCTTCCGGATCGGCGGAAAAATACTCGTACGCTAAGAACGCTTACGGCGAACTGGTAAGCGAAACCAATCGCTTAAATAAGAAGAAGGATTACGGGTACGACGATGAGGGCTCGCCGGTCTCCGAAACCGCCTTTTCAGGGGCAAAATTCGCCACGCGCTCCGATCCCCTGACCCTTACCGCGGTCAGTTCGAGAAACGGAGTCGTCCATTCCGCGGTGGTCGCCGATTACTCCGGTAGAATCGTTTCCGCGTCGTCTGAATCGGGAACCATCCGCTTTTCCTACGACGCGGGGGGCCGCATGGTAAAGCAAGTAGACGAGGGCGCGGGAGAAACCACCGCGTGGGAATACGACGCGGACGGGCGGCGAACGCGCATGAAAAGCGGCAATAGGGACGTGCGCTACGCGTACGGCAAGGCCGGGGAACTCCTTTCCGTATTCGATACCGGTACGCGCCTGTCGGTATCGTTTGCCTACGATTCCCTGTTCCGCGAAACCGAGCGGAGGTTCGGTAACGGGGTTATCCAGAAAACGGCGCGAGACCCCGTCGGCAGGGTCTCGATGATCCGCGAGTATTCCGCGGGCGGCGAACTGCTTCGCGGCGAGGGGTACCTTTACGACGAGAGCGGTCGCCGCTCCCACGCGGTCACTGAATCCGGCGCCGTCACGAGGTACGAGTACGACGGACAGTCCCGGCTATCCTCCGTTTCGTATCCCGCGACGGAAGCGCTCGTCGAGACCGCCCGCCTCGAGGCCCTCGACTCGGGGCTCTCGCTTCCGACCGGTTCGCCCGTCGCCGCGGCCAGGTATTTCGACGCGAAGGAATACGCTACCCTCCGCGCCCTCCTGGATTCCATGGGGCCCTTGCGCTCCAACGCGCTGAAGCCCTCCGCGCCCGCGTGGACCGAGGTCTATACCTACGACGAGCGCGGGAATCGCGCGAGCAAGGCTACTCCCTGGGGCGTTATCAGGTATGAATACGACGCCGAGAACCGGATGACCAAGGCCGGAGCCGTCGTTTACGCGTATAACGACGACGGGTATCTCGTTATGGAAAGCGGGTTGCGAAAATCCGCCACCTATACCTATAATGCATTCAATAGAATGGAAAGTTCCACCGTTACCGATAGGGAAAGTAAAAGCCAAACGGTCTCGCGATACGGCTACGACGCGCTGAATCGCCGAACGCTCCTCCGGGACTCAGGCGGTACGCTTCGCAGAACGCTGTACGACGGGCTCTCGTTCGACGTGCTGCGCGAGGCATCCGCCTTCGACGACGGGTCGTTTACCCGCATGGGTCGTCCGGCGGTCGGCGGCGGCGACGGGTTGAGCTCGACGGGCCGTTACGTATGGATCGACGAGAGGGGCCAAGATGCCCGCACCGTCGTTACACCTTCCCCTTCGTCCGATCGATACGCCGGCGAGAGAACCCCCCTGTACGCGTCGGGTTATGCCGTGGGGACGGCCCTCGAAAGTACCGCCACAATCCGGGGCGGACCCGCGTATTTCGGCACCGATCTTCTCGGTTCCGTCCGTTCCGCGACCGACGCCTACGGCACCGCGGCCTTCTCTTGCGAATACGACGCCTTCGGTACGCCTTTGCTCGGCGATTTCTCCAGCGGAATTTCCGCCGCCTATACCGGGAAGCCCTACGACCCCGTCACCGGCCTCTACGACTACGGCTACCGCGACTACGCCCCCACCCAAGCCCGCTTCACCACCCCCGACCCCATCCGCGACGGCCGCAACTGGTTCTCCTACGTCAACAACGACCCGGTAAACTGGGTAGATCCGTGGGGGTTGATCGCAAACTCAATAACTTCCGCATTTAAAATGAATGATACTGACTGGAAAGATAATCAAATCAATAATGTTCAAGGTTCACAGAATACTCTGGGGAAACAAGGTTGTGCCATTGATTTAGTCGCTAATATTTCAACTACTGCAAATGGTACTAATACTACTCCACAAGATTTGAACTCTAAAACCAGTACTTTTTCTACAAAAGGAAGTATTGATATAAGTTGGTCTGGTGCAGGGAATAATGCAGGCCTTGAGATCGAAAGATCTGCACAATATAGTTATTCATCACTAAATAAAGCTGCTGCGCAATATAAACTTGATAAAGCAATAGTTTCACCTGAAAAAGTTTACATTGGTGTTCAAGTTCCAATCACAGTTAAAGGTAAAGTCGAATCCCATTGGGTTGGCGTTGATGGTCAACCAGTTGTTGACTATGATGGGACAACATATTTAAAAGTCTCTGCAACATCAATAAATGATAATTCCGGGAGAACAGTAAATCCAAATTGGAAGTATGACGCCACAACAGATTCGTTATATGTCAGAAAGGATTCAGTCACAGGGACTATCATTGCAAGGAAAAAAGATGATCCGAATCCACTTAAGAATAAGTAAGGGGCTTCCATTATGAAGAAAACAATTACGTTGTTAGTAATTCAGGCTCTTGTTGCTACATTTTTTGCATCAGCGGAGACTTTGTCAAATTCCTTTGTTGCTCTTAAACTTAATGAGCGGTTGAATTATTCGTTAAAGGATTCTTCGACAAATCCGGATAAATTTACTTTGTCGGTTTTTGCGTATGATAATCAGAAACATGAAAGGCAAATATTTGAAATGGATGGTTATAATTTCATGTTCAAACCGGATAATCAGAGTAAAACCGGAAAGTGGTTGTTATTTAGTGTTGTTTCCCAAAAAGGAGAAAAAGATAAGCCTTACATAGATGATCTTTATTATATTGATGGACTAACAGGGTGTGTATCGAAGTTATATTCAACGACAAATCTTGACTATCTTTTAAATAACTCAGCAACTATAATTTGTTTATATGATTTCTTACGGTCCAAAGAAACACCTACCATTGATATCTATCAATTCCCTAGCATGGAAATTATTAAGACTATTAGAGTAGATGAATTGACGGATAAAAGGACTTCGCCGGATACAATCTCTTATAAAGATAATAAGTTTATAATAGAAATTAGTAATGATGGCCCTGATTATAAAACCATCGAAATTCCTGTACCATAAGAGATTATTGCAAATTTTGAGAGTATACCTTGTCCCATATAAGTTCAGGTTAACTGGCTAGCGCCGAAAGGCGCATGTCCAGTTGAACCACTTTTTATATTGGCCTTTCTTCAATCAAATCCTAACGATGCTTCAACCTGATAAACCGGGACAAGCCCGGTTTACAGGTTAAGCTTAGGTTAGTATTTCTTTATCCGGTATATTAAGTACATGAAACCAGCTTTTCCAGTTTTTTTTAAAAAGGTCCATATTCGATTGGTAAGGTAAGGTCGCTATCAAACTCACTCTTAATAGTATCGGGATTTAGATTAATGATGGTCTCCTTAACCCAATCACTAATCTTTCTAGTCTTTATCGTTTACTAAACCGTATATATACGTGTTCAACCAAATGGGTTTTCCTTCATTCTTCTTAAAATATATATTCTTGATTAATAACCCCTCCCTGACGAATCCTAGCCTTTCAAGGAGTTTCCAGGATTTTTCGTTATCCGGATTGCAATTCGCGGTAATTCTATGCGCTTTCAATACGTTAAAACAATATTCAATAAATGCTTTGCCCGCTTCGGTCGCGTATCCCTTTCCCTGAAAGAGCGGATTGAAAATGAAGCCGAGCTCAAATGCCTTTGCGTATTCCGGTTCTGATTGAAAAAAAGAAAAATGGCCGATAAGTTTGGTCGTTTGCCTATCGATCACGGCGATGAAATTTTTACCGTTCGCCCTATCCTGCGCGATACGCGTCGCCTCTATTCTCGTAATCGGCGCGCCGGGTTCGTATTCGTATATGTCTTCTTTTGAAAGATATTCGTATAGATCGGCGCTGTCCGATTCGAGAAAATACCGAAGATACGTTCTTTCCGTCTGAGTAATCATTCATCCTCTCTTTGTCTCTTGCCCCATGAACGGCCTGACTCAATCGCTTTCTACTTTTTTGCGATAAAGGTTCCAGAGCTTTTCGAAATATGTATCCTTCCCGTTTTTTCCATTTTCCGGTCCAAAAACTTCTTGAATTCGTCTTTCTGTTCCTCAGGGAGGACTTGTATTCCCGGGTTTAAGTCGTTGCATGATAATACGTAGTTTACGAGATCGACCGCGTCGGTAATTTCCAAAGAATCGTCATATTCTATTTTTTCAACGGTACCGAAGTGTTTTCTCAATTGGGCCGCGCCGTTTTCCAATGAAAACCTGTCCGAAATATTTCCCAGGGCCCGTGAATAATAATCGTTCCCGGTAAATTCATTTATAAGCTCTTTCATTTCTCTCATATTATTCTGGCCAATCGTTGAGCAATAGAGCATTCCCTGAGGCGATGCCATTGAATGTATTTTTCCTATCGCCTCATCCCTGTTATCGATATGATACAGCATGTGGTTCGCTATGACCCGGTCAAACGCTTCCGGTTTGCCTTCGTATTCGCTTAAGTCAATGACTTCGTATGCGATATTGGTAATGCTTGCGTCGATGGATTTTCTCGCGGTTTCCAGCATTCCTGGGGAAAAGTCCGAGAGCGTGATTATCCACGCGGGATTGATGCGAAACGAGTTGGCTCTCCATATCAAACCGTTGCCGCAGCCAAACTCGATGATGCGCGATCTATCGGGCATTTGGTACTGATTAAAAAGCCAGATGGGCCACGGCGTTTTGTTCGTCCCATATTTGGAATGAATTAATACGCGCGCGTTAAATTTGGCTGAATCATTGTACTGTTTATCCTTGAGCTCATTCATGTACGTAACCTCTTCTCGTATTCTTTACCTCGGCATGCCTATCCGAGATTAGGCAAATATCCTCGCTTCATTGAAATGAAAACAGGAGCACCATTACGAAAAACCCGACGATAGTGAATATCGTTCCGATTGAAAGCGTGTTTCCGACGTACTCCTCTCGGTCGACGTCGTTGTCTCCCATATACAGCGGGATGATGAAAGGGGGCGGGAGTAAGAGTAAGGTGAATAACGCGGTGGTAAATCGCGTATCGAGATGAAGAACGTTCCCGAAAAC
Source organism: Spirochaetota bacterium (assembly GCA_023443865.1). Lineage (GTDB taxonomy): Bacteria > Spirochaetota > Spirochaetia > Treponematales > Treponemataceae > Teretinema. Next base: position 161,605 of record JAEZST010000022.1, read on the forward strand.
GAGGGCGTTAATGAGCGTCCCCGCGACGATCAATAGTACGAGCCGTAAAACGACCGTAAGGAGCGGTAAACGAATCTTCGTAAAACGGAAATTGAGTTGATACCCGATGATAATGAGAATGAACGGGATCGTTACCTGCGAAAGCCTCGACAGCGTCGCGATCAAGCCGCTAATTACGACATGATCGTTCAGTCGATCGCCTAGTCCCAAAATATTGAGGATGATGCCGAACGATATCGCAATGATAACGGGAGACTTAATAAAGTTTATTAGGCTGGATTTCGCGCGGATCTCTCCGTTCCGAAGCGATTGCAGCAGACTGACTAAAATAAACCAAACGAATATTTCTTGACCCAAATCGAGAACGCCGATAAACCCGATGCTTTCCGGTCCATAAACGCTTCCGTACAGGGAAAACCCGAGCATGCCCATTTCGAAACCGGTAAACATGAGGGAAAAGTACGGGTTATCGATTTTTAGAAGGTATTGAATCGCCTTCCCGATACCCAGCATGAGCGCGTTGAGAAAGAGGATAACCGTGATAATAACGATGTATTTTATCTCAAAATCAGTTTTCAAGAATGAAAAGAAAAGGAGCGCCGGCAGGGAGATATTGACGATAAACTTCTTCAATTCCTGTATGGATAATTCGCTTAGGAATCGCGTTTTCTTTATCGTAAAGCCAATGAGTAAAAGAAGCGTTATGGGTAGGAATTTAGGTACTAAATCGAGGAACATTACAGTAATATAGCATAGAATTTACCGTTGCATCGCGGTTCTTTCGGGTTTCCGTCCGGGAACCCCCCGCTCCCAGACGGGCCCCGACGTAGGGACGGGAGAAGCCCGGCGTACGCCCTTATCGATTCCCCTTTAGCCAGTCCGCATGGAGCCGATACATGGTGGCATGGTCGCACAGTTCCTTCTTTCCGGTTCTGGCGCCTTCACGCTCTGACCATTCGGCAATGGCTAAAAGCCGTTTTTGCGTTTTTTCCAGTACTTCCGCAACCGAATAGGTTAGAGACTCTTCCCCGCGCGAATACGCCCCGAGAAAGGCCTTTAACCTTTTTTCCATCCTGGACCGATCGAACGGCGATACCTCCGTATAGGCCCGCCTATCGCCGTACGGCATTAACGGGACGATTCTGTACGCGGTATAGGCGATATCCCATAATCGGGAACCGGGACTGCAGGTATCGAAATCGATCAGGCCCTTAAAACGTTTCCTTTGGGTAAAGACCCAGTTATAGGGGGCAAAATCGTTATGGCAGATAACTTCGCGCGCCTCATCGTTGGAAAGCAGCCATTTTTCGTTTATTGGCCGAAAATCGAGGGTGGCGTCGTGCCATACGCGAAGTCTCGCGGCGCTTTCCTTGAGCATCCTCCCGCAATAGAGCCATCGCGGGGTATCATGGGGGACTATGCCGGGAATAAAGGACAAGACGTGTTTGCCTTCTTCGAACCCGTGGGAGACGGGTACCCAGTCAATTCCCTTTGCCCGCACATGATTGAGGAGCCGGTGTATAGTGTCCGAGGCTTCATACCTTTCCTTGTAAACGAAATTATCGATCCGTTCCGGGGGATTCATGTTTCCCCCCTCGAGGGCGATCGGTCTCATGCGTATCCTCTCTGCCTCGATTATAGAGCGTATAGGCGCGTAACGGTCGCTTCTTTTCGCTTTTTTTTTTCTTGCGGCGGAAAATAACGCGCTCTAGCCGCGGATTGGGGCTTTCGAGTCGGGGGATTCTCCGGGAGCGGTTGTGTGGTATACTCTAGGGATACTTATGGACTTTTGGAAAGTACTCGTGGTTGACGGCGATTCCGGCTCTCATGCCGCAACCGCTCACGCATTGAGCCGCCTGGTATACCGGAACCGGGGCGTGGTCATTTTTGAGGCGCTTAATCCTTCGGACGCGCGGGCCGTGGTATCTGTGCATCCCGATATCGCCGCCGTATTGGTCTGTTTTGGCCCGGGCGGGGATAACGCCGGTCGGGAGCTGATACGCTGGCTCCGCCGGGAAAAAAGAAACGATATCGCGCAAATACTGGTTTTGGCCGACGGCCCTGTTACGGAGGCCGAGGAAATCCTTACCCAGGAATACGAGATTGCGGATTACGTGCCGCGGGCGGAGTGTACGCCAGGAAGGATACGCACTTCCCTCGTTTCGGCGCTGCGAACCTATTCGGCGCTCATGACGAGCCAAGAGCAGCATGAAGACCTGCGGCGGATTAGCGAGGCGTCGGCCCTCGTTTTCCGGAATTCCGGCATTTCCGAGTTTGAACGTACCGCCTTGGCCAGTATCGCGTCGTTTCTCCATGGCCCGGGCACCGCAGACCGATATTTCGGCGTGTTCGCGACGCGCACGCCCGATGAGGTCGTTCCCCGAATTACCACCGCCACCGGCAGTTTTAGGCATTTGGAAGGGCAAAAGCTCAGTCAGATGCTCGATTCGCCGCTGTATGAGCGCGTCCTTTCCCATAATTACGCCAAAGGCCACCTTTCTCTCGGAAAACTCAGGGTATACGGATTCCGGATACGGGACGGATCGGAGGTCTATTTAATACTGGAGGACGAAGTCGAACTCTCCGACTGGAATCGCGATCTCCTCGAGGGTTTCCGCCTGCAGCTTGGGGTAGCCTTGGACAATTTTCACCTCTTCCGCGGGATAGAAAGCGCGCGGGACGATCTCGTATTCGCCCTTGGAGAAATGGCCGAATCAAGGTCCGAGGAAACCTGGAACCACGTAAAGCGGGTGGCGGAGATCGCCCATATCATGGCGCAGGGAATGGGAATGGGCGAGTACGAAACGGAGCAGCTTCGCCTGGCCGCCTCGCTCCACGACCTGGGAAAGCTCAGCATTCCCGAGGGGATCCTCGCCAAGGAAGGGCGGCTTTCGGGCGACGAGTTCGAGTCCATGAAGAGTCACTCGCTGGTCGGATTCGAGATGCTCAATACCTCAAACCGCAGCCTCTTCCGTACGGCCGCCCAGATCGCCCTGGAGCATCACGAAAACTGGGACGGTACCGGGTATCCCCGGGGCCTCAAAGGCGAGGAAATCAACCTGTATTCCCGAATCGTTACCGTAGCGGACGTATTCGACGCCCTCGGCAATCGGCGCGCGTATAAGAAGCCCTGGAATACCTCGGATATCCTCGATTTTATGAGACGCGAGACCGGGCGGAAATTCGATCCGAAGGTAATGGAAGTGTTTTTCGAGCGCTTCGAGGAGCTAAACCAGGTTCGACTCCGCTTCCCGGACTGATTTTTCCGGTCAGCCGGCCGCAACCGGCTGTAAGTTCCTCAGAATCGGCATGTTGATCGGCTCCGGCTCCGCCTTTCCCACGTAGTGGCCCTGGGCATAATCGATTCCCAATTCCCTGACGCAATCGAATACCCGTCGTTCGTGGACGTGCTCTGCCACCGTGGCCACCCCGAGCTGCTTGCTGAACTCGACGATGGTCTTCACCACGAGAAGCGCGTTTTCGTCGTCCGCCACGCGCCTGACGAGTGAGGCATCGATCTTGAGAAAATCCGGCCGTACCCGGAGCACGAAGTCAAAGTTGGAGTACCCCGACCCGAAATCGTCTATCGCTATCCTGCAGCCCCGCTCGCGGACCGATGCGAGGAATTCAAAGACTTCCGGCGAGTCGCTCATGCGGTCCGTCTCGAGAAGCTCGAAGATGAGATTGCGGCCCAAATCGGCCCGATCGATCCATTCCAGGACGAATTCGACGGTTTCCGGGTTGAGAATATCGTCTAAGCTTAAATTGACCGAGAACTCGCAGTCGGTATCCCGGAAACGCTCGAAAGCCTTCGAGAATATTCTCCGGGTTACCTCGGGGTATACCTTCGCGCGCCGGGAGATATCCAGGAATTCCACGGGCATGGCGGTGCCTTCGCCGTCCCTGATCCGCGCGAGGCATTCGTATTTGGTTACCCGTTCGGTGCTATTGGAGAGAATGGGCTGAAAATAGGGGACAAAGCAATCCGAGGCCAAGGCGGCGCGAATTCTGCCCAAACGTCGCGCGTTGTCGTAATACCGGTCCCCCACGCTCATGGCCCGGTCGTAAAAGGCATGGGTTTGCCGGCCCTGTTTCGCCGCCCGTAGGGCCAGGTCCGCCTCGGCGAAGAGATTCCGGTTTCCCGTCGCTATGCCAACCGAAACGGTGACCCGAACCGAAACGCCCGCGATAACCAACTCCCTGCCCGATTCTACGGCGATGCGGCGGGCGAAGAGATCGAGATTGTCCCGGGAATCCTCGCCCGGGATAAGGATCGCGAATTCATCGGCGTGGAGTTTATACAGACGCGCGTTTTCCGCGCCGCGCCTGGCCTCGTTCAGCCGAAGCGCGATTTTTGCCAGGGTTTGGTCGCCTTCTCGGTCGCCGAAAAGATCGTTGATCTCCCGGAAGTCGTCCACGTTGATGAGCATCAGCGCCGCCTGCCCCCCCGCCGAGAGATCCTCTTTCAGTTTGGTCCTGTTGGGAAGCCCGGTCAGTTCGTCCTGGGTATATTGGTCGGCCAGACGCTTACGGCCCTGCTCCACTGAATTTTGATAGAGTCCGACCAGAAGGCTCACTATTCCGAAGGAAAAAAAGATAACGAGGTATTCCTCGCTCTCGTAGGGAAGCGCGACGAGATTGAGCTGACCGATGACCGAAACCGTTACGGTTCCCGCCGCGAACGCCGCGCTGATGGCGATAGCCCGGGCGAATCCCTGCGTGTAGAAGGAAATCAGGGGGATAACGGGAAGCCAGAGGATGGCGAGGCGCGGTACGCCCCCGCCGATTTCGAAGAAGAGAAAGAGCGCGAGACAGGCGATAACGCCGACTACCGTGCCGTTTTTAAGGTTTCCCGAAATTCCGTAATAGGTTCCCGAGGCCGCCACCGCGGCGCCGGCTCCCCAAAGCATGAGAGCGGCGGGGAACGCGCCGTTTTTAAAGTAGGCGATGCCGCCTGAGGCAATGAGAATCGCCGCACCAAGAAGGAAAAGAACGAGGATGAACGGCTGTACGTTCTCGCTAACTGCCTGGTTAGCGGACCGGGGGCGATCGTCGCGCATGTATGGATACCACTTTTTATTGTTGGTTCCTCCAAACCGGTTCGCAAGGCCGGGAAGGGGCCACTTAACTCATCGGCATTTCACTCGAATTTCTCCATGAAAAATCCGTATATTTAGGACATGAACCGTACCGTAATCGGGGTAAACCGCCGCGTGGCCATATGCGTTTGCGCGCTTTCCCTCGCGCTCTTGGGTTCCCCTGGGCCTGTCGCGCAGCCGGCGCAGGGCCGCGAGCCGTCGCCCGCACGAGTCGAGCCGAATCCTGAACTGACCGCCGCCCTTTCCGCCGTTCCGCCCGCCGGTTCCGGCGAGGCCATGAACGCCGGCGATTTTGCCCTTCTGGCCCTTATCGCCTCGGGCGCGGACAGGACCGCAACCCGATCCCTGGCGTCGGCCCTCGGCGCCCTGGGGAAGGAATTCGCCTCTTCCTTGCCGGAGGATGCCGATAGCCGGACGCGCGGGGACTTGGCCTTGCGGTTTTTATACGATCGCGTTCTCTCGCGCTATTCGGAATTCCAAACCCGCGTGGACGTGGCCCTGGATAAGGGGACCTATAACTGCGTCTCCTCGGCCGTGCTTTACTATTATTTCGCCCGCGTCGCCGGGCTTCAGTGCGAGGGGGTCGAAACGCCGGTCCACGCGTTCTGTACGGTCGCCGTAAACGGAAAAAAGATCGACGTGGAAACCACCAATCCCTACGGTTTCGATCCGGGCACGAAGCGGGAACTCGCGGGAACGAACCCGAACGAAACCCGGTATGCCGTGGTGCCCCGGTCGAATTACCTGAATCGGAAACCGATCGACGAGCGGCGGCTGCTCGCGTTGATTTACGTCAATCGCGCGGCTTCCCTCGAAAAGGAGGGGAAATTCGCCGAAGCGGCGGGAATCGCCCTCGATTCCTGGACCCTGCAGGCAACGGAGGCCGCGCGGGCCGATTTGGCCGAGCGTTGCATCAATTACGCCGCCTCCCTCTCCCGAGCCGGAACCGCCGCGGGAAGCGATGCCGCCCTGGATTATATCGATGAGTGCGCCCGCCGTTGGGGCGAGTATCCCCGGTATCGCGAATTCGCGGCGGCGACGGTGGGTACTGCCTTGAACCGCTTGATGGATCGGGGCGACTACGAGGGGGCGTTTGCCCTGTTGGACGCCCGCGCATCGCTCTTGGACCGCGCTACCGCCCGGTCCATGCGCCAGCTGTCCGTCTCGAACTACCTCTCGGCCTTCGCGACCAAGCATTCCCCGGAAGAAACGCTCAACGAGACCGAGCGGTTCGGGGATATCCTGGCGGACGCGGACCGTGCCAAGGTAATCGCCTTCGCGTACGGTCGCGCGTCCGAGGAACTCGCGCGCCAGGGGAAATGGCTGGAGGCGGCCGCTGTACTGGATTCGGGGCTTGCCGTTTTGCCGGACCGTGCGGAGCTCGTACGCGCCCGAACGGCGTACCGGCACAATTTCGCCGTGGAAGCCCATAACCGGGCGGCGGCCGCCTTTAACGCGGGGGATGGACCCGGCGCAAAGGCGATCGTGCAAGAGGCGCTCCGTTCTGTGCCCGAAAGTACCCTGCTCAAAGGCGACTTGTCCCGGTTTTAGATACATGGGGCGTCATTCGCGGCCTCCTCCCCCGGGAATTTCGGGCCGCTAGAGATCGTCCCTGACGGGATTCCCTTCCCCGGCGATTACCCGTGCCTGTTCGCGCAAATCCTCAATCTCCCGGATCCAAAAGGCCTTGGTGCCCCATTCAGGGTTTCTTTCCCTAAAAAGGGCGTCGTTTCGCTGGCGCGATTGCCAATCGAGGAAGTAAATCATGCGCATCATGCGAAGCGGTTCCACCAGGGCGAGGGTGGCGCGGTCAAAGTGGCTGAATTCGGTATAGCCTTCCAGGATGAGCTCCATTTCCCTGCCGGAGTCGGCAAGGTGTCCGGGTAAGAGAAGCCAGAGGTCCTGAACGGCGGGCCCGGTCATCATATCGTCGAAATCGATGAGGATAAGGGAGCCGTCCGCGGCCTCGAGCACGTTGCCCCGATGGCAATCGCCGTGAATGCGGATACGATCGCCGGCATCGAGCCCCGCCTGGGCGAAACGGTCGGAACAGAGTTGGAGTCCGGTACCCGTAATAGCGAGAAAATCCTCACGGAGCTCGGGATGCATGGAGAGCGATTCCGCGAGCGCCGCGCAGCGGGTCGAATAGAGGGGGATAGGGGCGAGGACCGGGCGTTTCGCGGCGGTCCCCTTTCGGGATATTCCGTGAAGGCGCCCAATGAGGGCTCCCGCGCGGATATAGTCGCCGTCATTGACGAGATCGAAGGTGCGGCCGCCCCGGTAGGGAAATACCGCGAAGAGGATACCCTTCGCCTCTCCCAGCGTTTCGTTTCCGCCGAAGAGGGGGAGGGGAGCGGCGACGGGCAGCTCGGCCCGCGCGCAGTCCGCGAGGAACCCATGTTCTTCCGCTATGGCGGGCCGCTCCCAGCGGCCGGGACGGTAGAACTTGGCGACGTACCGATTGCCGTCCTCGTCTTTCAGGCCGTATACCCGGTTCACGTAGCTGTTGTACGGCACGACCACCGGTTCCAGGAAAACGCCCAGGGCGCTTTCAGCCGCGTCGAGCACGGCTTCGGGCGACAGTTCCGAAAAGTCGGGTAAATCATTCATGGTTTCATCATAGCACAGAACGGGATTTTTATTTCTCCATAATGTTTCTATTGACAGAAACATAAAAGATTGGTACGCTGTGATTATGTTACTACTGGTAGTAACATCGCTCGAGAAAAACCCATAATCAGGAGTTCCCATGACACCCAAACGCAGCGACATGGCAGCCGTGACCGTCCCGGGCGACCGTTACACCCCGTTTTCCCTGGCGAAAAAACTCGGCGCCCTGGCGATTTTGGAATCCGCGTCGTTTTCCCACGGCCGGGAGCGCTATTCCATCATCTTGGCACGAGAGGCCTTTCGGATCCGGGAGGACGACGCGGGCGTGACCTTCACGATCGACGGCGAGGAACGGCCGTTTGCGGGCGGCGACATTCTCGACGCCCTGATGTCGGTGGCGGCCCAGAATCCCCTGCCTCCCGACGGTATTCCCCTTCCGGGCGCCGGCGTCGGCTTTCTCGGCTACGAGTTCGCCGCGCGATGCGATACGATCAAGATTCAAAAGAATCCGGATACCATCGGCATTCCCGAATCCGAGTTCATCGTGGGCCACGTGTACGTGGTATTCGACCACTTTACCGACGTGATCCACATATTCGCCCTCAATTACGACGAGCACGAGATCGATCTCGCCGGCGCCGTTGCGGATATCCGAAAACGGCTCCACGATCTCGATTTCTCGTACCTCGAGCCCCCGGCCGACGCGTTCGAATCCGAGGTGGTGTCCGACGAGAAGGCCCAAAAGGAACGGTTCGTATCCGGCGTGCGCGCCATAAAGGACCATATTACCCGGGGAAACTTGCTGCAGGCCGTCATGTCACGGCGTTTGGTGCTTGAATCCACCGAGAACGCCCTGGAAGGCTACCGTCGGCTTCGTTCCAAAAGCCCGTCTCCCTATCTTTTTTACCTGGATTTCGGGGCCTATCAGATCATCGGGGCCTCGCCCGAGAGCCTCGTTCGGGTTCGCGATTCGGTGGCGTCGATCCGGCCCATCGCGGGAACCCGGCGCCGTGGACAAACGCCGGAGGAAGACGCGGCGCTCAAGGCCGAACTCCTAGCCGACCCGAAAGAGCGCGCGGAGCACCTGATGCTCGTGGACCTGGCCCGCAACGATCTCGGTCGCGTGTGCGTGCCCGGTTCCGTCCGCCTTACCCGGAATATGGAGGTGGAGCTCTTCAGCCACGTAATGCATATCGTGTCCGACGTGACCGGCGAGACGGGAAAGGGAGCCCCGAGCGGGATAGACGTATTGCGCGCCGCCTTCCCCGCGGGAACCGTTTCCGGCGCCCCGAAGATCCGGGCCATCGAGATACTATCCGGACTGGAAAGCGACCGGAGAACCTTTTACGCCGGGGCCGTGGGATACGTGGAGCCCGACGGAGACCTCGATTTTTGCATCGCCATTCGATGCGCCCTGAAGAAGAAGAACCGCTGGTACCTCCAGGCGGGAGCGGGTATCGTCGCCGCCTCCGACCCGGAACGGGAATGGGAAGAGACCAACGAGAAGCTTTCGGCCCTTCGCTCGGTGCTTGAGGGGAAAGACGTTAAGAAAAAACAGGGGAGCGCATCATGATCGCGATGATCGACAATTACGACTCGTTTACCTATAACGTATACCAGCTCTTGGCCCGGCTCACGACGGAGGAGACCCGGGTCATCAGGAACGACGAACTGACCCTTGAGGGGCTCATCGCCCTCAAGCCCTCCCGACTCGTGATTTCTCCCGGTCCGGGGCGGCCCGAAGAGGCGGGAATCAGCGTGGAAGCCATTAAGTATTTCGCCGGGAAAATACCGATCCTCGGCATATGCCTGGGCCATCAGACGATCGGCTACGCCTTCGGCGCGAAGATCGTGGGGGCCAAATTCATCAAGCACGGGATCGCCGAGGAAATTAGCCTGGACGGTAAGGGCCTGTTCCGGACCGTGGGCGGCAAGGCGACCTTCACCCGCTACCACAGCCTGGTTATCGACGAAGCCACGCTCCCTCCCGAGCTGGAAGTGACCGCCCGGGCCGCAGACGGCGATATCATGGGCGTTCGGCACAGGGAGTACGACCTGGAAGGGGTGCAGTTCCATCCCGAGTCTATCGCGAGCGAGGCGGGCGAGGCGCTGATTCGGTCCTTTCTCAACTACCGCAGGGAAAACTTTCCCTTCAACGCGTGCCTTGATTCCCTCCTGAAGGGGGAAAGCCTGAGCAGGGAAAACGCGGAACTGTTCATGGAAGACCTGACCGAGGGCTCGCTGGACGAGCGAAAGACCACCGCGATCCTTACCGCCCTAGCGGCGAAGGGCCCTTCCGCCGAGGAAATCGCGGGTTGCGCGGCGGTTCTCGTGCGAAAAAAACGGCCCATTCCCACCGTGGGCGACCTGACCGACGTGGTCGGAACCGGCGGCGACGGCCTCGGAACCTTCAATATTAGCTCCATGTCCGCCCTGGTGGCCGCCGCCTGCGGGCTTCCCGTGGCGAAGCACGGTAACCGGGCGGTCTCGAGCAAATCGGGCGCGGCCGACTTTTACGAGGCCTTGGGGTTCAAGATCGATTCGAGCCCCGAAAAAACCGCCGAGGTGATCGCCGAGACCGGTTTCGGGTTCCTGTTCGCGCCGGTCTATCACAGCGCCATGCGGTTCGCCGCCCCGGTCCGCCGGCTCATGGGGGTGAAGACCATCATGAACCTGATCGGTCCCCTGTCAAACCCCGCGGGCGCCCGTTTCCAAATGATCGGCGTGTACGACAGGAACCTCATGCATCCCGTGGCGCGGGCCTCGGTCATGCTGGGCTGCGAGCGGGTGATGGTGGTATCGAGCCGCGACGGCCTAGACGAGATATCCCCGTGCGCCCTCACCGACGTGGTGGAAATGGATTCCTCGGGCTCCCTCCTTGAATACACCGTCAATCCCGCCGAATTGGGCATCGCCGACTGTTCGATCAGCGAGCTTCTCGGCGGGGATTCCAAGGTCAACGCCGCGCTCGCCATGGACATGCTCGCCGGTCACGGCCGGCCCTCGATTCTTGAATCCGTGGCGCTCAACGCCGGGGCGACATTATACGTCGCGAGAAAGGTTTCAAGCCTCGCGGAAGGCTATGCCGCGGCCAAGGCGTCGCTGACCGGAGGGGCGGTCGCGAAGAAGATCCAAGAGGTGCGGGAGGCGACGAATGCCTGACATCCTCGACGAGATCGTCGCGAGGCGGCGCGAGGATTACGCTCGGCTGGGGCCGACCTTCGGCGCCGCGGTTCCGGACCATCGACAGCGCGCCCTCGTTCGCTTTTTGGCGGAAAGCGGGGCCATACTCGAGATAAAACGGGCCTCTCCCTCGAAGGGGGATATCGCGCCCGACCTCGACCCGGTCTCCCTCGCGTCCCGGTATCGCGCGGCCGGGGCGAAAAACGTTTCGGTGCTCACCGAAACGCGGTATTTCAAGGGCTCCCTGAACGACCTTGTCTCGATCGGGCGGGCCCATCCGGACCTGTCCCTCCTTAGGAAGGATTTTATCCTGTACGAGGACGAGATCGAGGTTGCCTATCGGGCCGGGGCCGACGCGGTGCTCCTTATCGCCAGGATTCTCGACCTGCCGCTCTTGGTGAAACTTGCCGCCAGGACGCGGGCAAAGGGCATGACACCCTTCGTGGAGGTGCGCGAGGCGGGGGATATGGAAAAGCTAGAGGCCGTCCTTCGGGCGGGGCCGGCCGTCGCCGGGGTAAATTCCCGCGATCTGGCCACCTTCCGGATAGATCCCCTGGTTCCCGCGATTCTCCGGTCCCGGCTGCCGTGCAAGAGCGTTTTCGAGTCGGGTACCGCCACCGCCGGGGCCGCGCGGTTCGCCCGCAGGCTCGGCTTTGAGGGCATCCTCATCGGCGAGGCGGCGGCCCGGAATCCGGAGCGCGCGGGCGATTTAGTGGGCGCTTTCCTGGAATCCCGCCCCGACTGGAACGGCCATTTTTGGCGGGAAATGGGCCGCAGGATCGCCGCCCGCGGGCCGGGTTCGAAAAAACCGGGTCCCTTGGTCAAGATTTGCGGGCTTACCCGAAGCCAGGACGCCCTGCTCGCGGACGAATTGGGAGCCGATCTGCTCGGCTTCGTATTTGCCGAGAGCCCGCGCCGGGCAAGCAGGTCCGCGGCGATAGAAACCGCCGCCCTGATGGATAAACGGTACGGTGGAATGGCCGACGGAAGGCGTCCCCTTTTGGTCGCGGTGGTTACCGATACGGACGAAAAGGCCAATCCCGACGTTCGGGACGCGTTCGACCTGGTCCGCGAGGGCATTCTCGACGCGGTGCAATACCACGGCGACGGCGGACAGGAGGGCCTGGAGCGGGTTGACGCAGCCGGGGGTACCTTCGGCATGGGTCACTACGCGGCGGTCCGCCTGGGCAGCGACGGCGACCTTGATACGGTGGACCGCTTTACGGCCCACGGCGAGCCCCGCGTGCTCGTGGACGCCCGCGTTCATGGCATGTCGGGCGGAACCGGCAAGACTATACCGGCGGAATTGCTGCGGAAGGTTGGCGTACGAACCGGGCTCTGGCTCGCGGGCGGCCTTAATCCGACGAACGTACGGAACTATATCGATGAGTTTTCCCCGGAGCTGGTGGACGCCTCAAGCGGGCTGGAATCGGCGCCGGGAATAAAGGACGAGGGACTCCTTAGGGCGTTCTTCGGCGCGATACGCGCGGAGGGTAAATAATGGTCGGCACGGGTTATTTCGGCCGCTTTGGCGGGCGCTATGTCGCGGAAGTGCTTCGCTCGCCGTTGGAAGAGCTGGAAGCGGCTTTTGGGCAGGCGATGGCCGATCCCGCGTTCATCGCGGAACTGGACGGCCTCAGGCGCGATTTTATCGGCCGGCCGACTCCCCTGTTGCGCGCGGAAAACGCGAGCAGGGAACTGGGCGGGGCGCAGATATTCGTAAAAATGGAAGGCCTCGCCCACACCGGGGCCCATAAGATTAACAACGCGATCGCGCAGGCCCTGCTCGCGAGGCGCATGGGGAAAACGCGGATCATCGCGGAAACCGGGGCGGGACAGCACGGGTTGGCGACCGCATCGGCCTGCGCCCGCTTGGGCCTTGATTGCGTGGTGTACATGGGCGAGGTGGACGTGCGCCGGCAGCAGCCCAACGTGGCGGCCATGGAACTGTACGGCGCGCGGGTTGTTCCCGTGACCTCCGGTTCCCGCACCCTGAAGGACGCGATCAACGAAGCGATGCGCGATTGGGCCGCGAGCTTCCAAACCACCCATTACCTGATCGGCTCGGCGCTGGGGCCCGCGCCCTTTCCCGACATGGTTAGGACTTTCCAGTCGGTTATCGGCCTGGAAACCCGGGACCAGATCGCCGAGCGAGGCGTGCGCGTCGAGGCCCTGGTGGCCTGCGTAGGCGGGGGCTCCAACGCAATCGGCTTCTTTTCGCCCTTCATCGATTTGCCCTCGCCGCGCTTGATCGGGGCCGAGGCGGGAGGAATCGGTCCCGGACCCGGGGAAAACGCGGCGCGCATGGTCGGGTCGGCCTCGGGCGACGGGATCATTCACGGCTATAAAAGCCGCTTTCTCACCGACGAGGACGGGCAGGTTGCCGAAACCCGTTCCATCTCGGCCGGACTCGATTATCCGGGAATCGGGCCCCAACTGGCCGCCCTCGGCGAGTCGGGCCGGATCGAGTATACCGCCGTGCGGGATTCGGAAGCCCTTGAGGCCCTCAAGTTCTTCGCCCGCAACGAGGGAGTCATATTCGCCCTGGAAAGCGCCCACGCGGGAGCCGCCGCGATAACGCTCGCCAAATCGCTCCCCAAAGACCGGGCCGTGATAGTAAACATGTCCGGCAGGGGCGATAAGGATATTTTCATTACGTCGCCGGTATTTCGTCCGGCGGAGTGGAAGGCCTTTTTGAAGGCCGAACTGGACCGGCTGGAATCGGGCGAGGACATACACGTATTCGGAGGCCATTCATGAACGAGTTACGGAACGCCCCGGTGAGGGTAATGGCCCACCTGGTGGCGGGATACCCCGCCGATACCCTGGCGCTTGCCGCCGCGGAAGGCCTTGCCGCGGGAGGGGTCTCCTATTTCGAGATACAGCTTCCCTTCAGCGATCCAAGCGCCGACGGCGTCGCGATTCAGACAGCCTGCGCCGCCGTGCTCGAGCGGGGCTACCGGGTGGCGGAAGGGCTTGCGTTCGCGCGGGAACTGAGGCGTCGGTATCCGGCGATACCGGTCTATATCATGACCTACGGAAACCTCGCCTGGAAGCCCGGCATAGAACGGTTTGTAGAGATGGCCGCGGGCGCGGGGGCTTCCGGTCTTATAGTGCCCGACCTTCCCTTCGACGCCGACGAGGGCCTTTCCGCCGCCTGCGAAAAGAGGGGCCTGGTATCCGTACCGGTCGCCGCTCCTTCCATGGGCCCCGCGCGCGTCGCCGCCCTCGCGGCCTTGGATCGTCCGCTGGTATACGCGGCCCTTCGCGCCGGCATTACCGGCAAGGAAACCGCGATCGATAGCGACACCCTCGCGTTCATCGCCCGGCTCGAATCGGCGGGCCCGGGGAAGGCGGGGGGCGAGTCCCGGGTTCTGGGCGGCTTCGGCATACGGAACGGCGCCCAGGCGGCCACCCTGGCGCCTCACGTCCGCGCCGTGGTGGCGGGTTCCGTGTTCGTGGAGGCCATTCGCGACGCCGCCGCCGGCGGGGAAAAAGCGGTTTTCGAAGCGGTGAAAAAAAAGGCCGCCGAGCTTTCCGGCTTTGGACAATAGGGCCCGTTCCGGTTATACTGAGAGGTACGGATAACCCCTCAGGATGAAAAAAAAGAAGATATCGCAGGCGGGCGTCGTGGCCCTTGTCGCGGCGGCCGCCGCCTTCGCAATAGCCCAATCCCTCTTCCTTTGGAACCTTCATCGCGCCCTTTCGGCGGTCGAGGCGAGCGGTTTGTCATGTCCGACCTTCGCGGGCATTCCGTTGGGCGCCTATGGCGTCGGGGCGATCGCCCTCCTTTTGCTCCTCTGTTTCGCCGCTTACGCGATATGGCGGAAAAACGACCGGATAACCGCAGATAAAACCGAGGAGATGGACAATTTTGAGCGAATTTCGCGCGAATTGTTCGACCGTCTGGATAGCGGCATTATAGTCCTCGACCGGGATTACCGGGTCGCCTTGTTCAATTACGCCGCGGAGCGTATTTTGGACATGAAACCGGGGGCGATCCAAAAGGGTACGGTCTGGAGCGATCTCGTAAACCCGGTTCTCGTGCCCGTGGCGGAACGGCTTGCGGACTCCCTGGACCGCGGCGTCGCCTTCTCCCGGGAATTCCGGGTGTTTCTTCCCCAAGGCGTCCGGTGCGTCAAGGTGGAGCTCGCGACCTTCGAAACGCCCCGTTCCGGGATTATCTACCCCATCTATTTGACCGACAACACCCGGGAAGACGAAATTAAGCAAAAATTGGTCCAGCAGCTGGAGGAAACCCATCGGCACGCGGTCGCGAAGGACAATTTCTTCGCCAACATGAGCCATGAAATCCGTACCCCCATTAACGCCATCCTCGGCATGACCTATTTCGCGAAAAACCACGCCAGCGAGCCGAAGGCTATCGAGTTTATCCAAAAAATCGAAAACGCGTCCGACATCCTCCTGGGGATCGTGAACGATATTCTCGATTTTTCGAAAATGAAGGAACACAAGTTCTCCCTCAATCCCGAAACCTTCAATCTGTACGGCATGAGAAAGATACTGGGCGACCTCTTTATCGATAAGGCCGCGCGGAAGGGACTCGAGCTTACCATCGATTTTGCCTGTCCCGAGGAATTTTACGTATTCGCGGACCAGTTTCGGCTTACCCAAATTTTCATGAACCTGGTGAGCAACGCCATCAAGTTTACCGATACGGGGCTCGTCCACGTGAGCGCGAACGTTGAAACCATCTCGGAAGAGGTAATCCTCCGCTGTACCGTGAGGGACACGGGCTGCGGACTGGACGAGGACGAATTATCCCGCCTTTTCACGGATTTTGAGCAATTCGGGAAGGTTTTGGTAAAAAACCAGGAGGGCACGGGCCTGGGCCTCGCCATTGCCAAGCGGCTTGTGGAATTGATGCACGGGGTTATCTGGGTTGACAGCACACCCGGCAAGGGCAGCATTTTCCATTTCGTGGTGGTGCTCAAACGTTCCGGCGCCGCAACCCCGGTAACGTCGGACAAAACCCTGCCCCGCGTTGAACTGAGGACCCGGCGGGTGTTGGTGGTCGAAGACAATGAGATAAACGCGGAAATCGCGGGAAATTTGCTGGCGGAAAGCGGTTGCACCGTGGAGTTCGCCCAAGACGGGGTTGAGGCGGTAGAGCTGTGCAAAACCCGTTCCCCCGATTATTTCGATCTCGTGCTCATGGATATTCATATGCCCCGAATGAACGGTTACGAGGCGGCCAGAATCATAAAGCGCGACCTCGGCGTGATCTGCCCGATCCTTGCGGTAACCGCGACCAGCGATAATGCCGAAGAGTTTGAGACCAATCGGGACGTCATTGCCAATTACCTGCTTAAGCCCTATAATCCCGGCGTTTTCAAGGCTATTTTCGGCAAGGCCGATCGTTGATTCGGAGGAAAGTATGGACAGTTATACCCTGGTGAGAACCGAGCACCTGAACCATCACGGAAAGCTTTTCGGCGGGCAGCTTCTCAAGTGGGTCGACGAATACGCGTGGTTGGCCGCGTCGCGCGACTTTTGCGGGTCCGTGCTCGTGACCCGGGCCATGGAAAATCTCGAATTCCGCCATGCCGTCCCCAACGGTTCCATCATGCATTTCGTCATGAAGATGACCCATCAGGGAAGAACGTCCGCGACCTATTCCGTGGACGTATACGCGGACATGCCCGGCCATTCCGACGAAAAACTCATTTTCACGAACAGCGTGACCTTCGTGGCGGTGGATTCGGAGGGGAACAAGGTTCCTCTTTCCCGGTCCGGCGAGTGTAAATATAGCGAGATCCGAAGACCGGAAGGCGATAAGTAACGTTTAACCGTTTTCGGGGTGTTATATCGGGAGGGTACATGAACGCGAAACTGAATACCGTGTTGATCAAGACTCAGGACATGGCGAAGTCGATCGCCTTTTACGAACAGGTCCTTGAATTCGCCCTGGATTCCATGATTACCATGTCGCCGGACAAGCAGAGGGCCCTTCTGCGCCGCGAGGGTTCGGATACCCTTATCGAACTGGAAACCGCCGATCCGGGCCAGCCACCCGCTTCGGGCGCCGTTTCCCTTTCGTTCGTCGTGGAACAAATCGGGGCGGCCGAAAAGGCCCTGGCCGCCAGCAAGGTTCGCGTCGCGGCGCCGCCCCGTACCCTTAAGGGAGGAAAGAAGATCATGACCGCGGTCGACCCGAACGGGGTCGAACTGCATTTTATCGAGGAATAAGCCGAGACCGAATCAGCGTGCTATAATTTTCATCAGGAGGATTTTTTATGCAAAAGACACTCGCTATTGCCGCCGCCGCCCTGGCGGTTATCTTCGCCGCTTCATGCGCCACCACTTCGGTTACCCGCGTGGACTCGTCCACCCAAACTGACCTGAGCGGTTATTGGAACGACACGGACGTACGCATCGTGTGCGAGAGCCTGATCAACGATTGCCTGGAATCGCCCCGGGTCGCCCAGACCGCCCAGAAGAAGAAAGCACTTCCGGTTTTCATCGTCGGGACCTTCCGCAACGACAGCGACGAGCATATCGATACCACCATCATCTCCAAGAAGATGGAATCGGCCATCATCAATTCCGGCAAGGCCGATTTCGTGGCCTCCAGCGCCGAACGCGGGGAAATTCGCGACGAGCGGCAGGAACAGCAATCCTTCGCCAGCGAGGAAACGGCCAAGGCATTGGCCAACGAGACCGGCGCGGATTTCATTCTGATCGGGGCGGTGAAAACCATCGTTGACCGCGCCGCCAACGGAAAAACGGCTACGCGCACCTATTACGTGACCGCGGAACTCATCGATATCGAGACGAACAAAAAGATTTGGGTAGGGGAGAACGATGAGATTAAGAAGGTCATTAAGACCCCGTCGGCCCGCCTGTAATTTTCTTATGGCGACGACCGGCACCCTCTCCAATCCAATGCGCCGTCGCCGCGCCGCCGCGCCGCGCTTGACGGCCATTCTCTTGGGATCGGCCCTGTTCGCGTCGTGCGCCTCGGTTGCCCATTACGAGCCTATAGACGACGCGGTCTCCCGGGGCGATTACGGCGCCGGGTACGCGATGATCCAGGAAGCGAAAGACTCCGCCTATCCGCCCCGGAACCGGATTCTCTACGCCCTGGACGCGGGCATGCTCGCGCACTACGCCGGGGAATGGAATGCCGCCGAGACCCATCTGCGCGACGCCGAACTCGGCATCGAGGCCGCGTTCACCAAGAGCGTGACCCTCGAGGCCTCTACCTATCTCGTAAACGATAACACCCAGGAGTATCCCGGGGAGGATTACGAAGATATCTACCTGAACGTCTTCAACGCCCTCAACTACTATCACGAGGGTTCCGTGGTTGACGCCTTGGTGGAAATACGGCGAATCGACAATAAGCTGAAGTTTCTCTCGACGAAATACGGCACCATGATCACCAATGCGCAAAAGGCAGTGCTGGATAAGTCGGGGGAAATTCCCTACGACCCTACGGCGATGACGTCTAATTTCAGCAATTCGGCCCTGGCCCAATATCTTGGCATGCTTTTCTACCGGGCCGAGGGAAAGAACGACGACGCGCGCATAAACCGCGACCAGGTTAAGCTGGCGTTCGCCAACCAACCGGCCATGTATCCCTTCGCGCTTCCCGCCTCTTTAGACGACGAACTGTCCATTCCGGCGGGAAAGGCGCGGCTGAACGTTATGAGCTTTAACGGCCCTTCCCCGGCGAAAATCGAGAACGCCACGCGGCTCCAGTTCTCCGATATGCACTGGATCAAGTTCGCCCTGCCGGCCATGCAAAGCCGGCCGTCGCGAATCGCGAAAACCGAAGTGGCCATCGACGGTGGAGAGACCTTCGTCCTTGAACAAATCGAGGATATGGGAGCCGTGGCGGAAGAGACTTTCAAGCTTCGGTCGGGGCTCATTTACCTCAAGTCGGTGCTTCGGTCCATCGCGAAAACCACCGCTTCCGTCGCGCTGGACAAGCAGTCCAACGACGCGGGCAGCGCGGAAGGCGCGATCCTACTCGGCGTGCTCAGCCTGGGAACCCAGATTTACGCCGAGGCGAGCGAGCAGGCGGATCTCCGAATGGCCCGCTATTTTCCGGCCCGTGCCGTAGTCGGGGGGATTAACCTGGAACCGGGCACGTATTCTTTTACCGTAAACTATTATGACGCTTCGGGCATGGCGGTGGACCGCCGGCGCTTCGAGAACGTCGAGGTGCGGCCTAACCGGCTGAACCTAACGGAGGCAGTATGCATTCAATGATTAGAAACCTTGCCGTTCGGGAACCCCGGCGTTCGGTGTTTGGAATCCTCACGGCGTTCGCCGTCGCGGCCTTGGCGGTATCCTGCGCGAGCGCCCCGGCGGCAGTCGGCACGGCAGGCGCGACTGAAGCCGGCAAGGCCGTCTCGCGGGCTGAACCGGAATGGGTCGGAAACCCGCGAAAGGCGTATTCCGAAGCCCAGTACGTTTCCGCCGTCGGCTACGGAAAGGACCGCGATTCGGCGGAAAAAAACGCCCTCGGCGCCCTGGTTTCCGTTTTCGGCCAACAGGTCAAGGGCGAAACGGTCACGACCTCGCGCTATAGCGAAGCCGTTTTGGCGGGAAAGGTGACGATTTCGGAAGACGCCTCGGTGAACCAGGCCGTGCAGACCTCCTTCGACATGGATACCCTCGTGGGAGCCGAAATCAAGGATACCTGGGACGATAAAAAGGGCACGGTTTACGCCGTGGCGGTGCTGGATAAGGCGAAGGGCGCGTTACTCTATAAGGATTTGGTGGAGTCGAACGAGAAGACCATCGCCAAACTGATCGAGATCGAGGACGGCGAGAAGAACACCTTCGACGCCTATTCCCGGTACGATCTCGCCTCGGTGATCGGCGATTCGAACGTTCGGTTCCTGAACGTGCTTTCGGTTTTAAGTCCCGGCATGGCGGCGTCCCTGCGCGATTCTACCCACACGGGCGACGAATTCCGGTTGGAATGCCTGCGAATCGCCAAGAATATTCCTATCGGCGTCGATATCGCCGATGACCGCGATTCTCGGATAGCCTCCGCCTTCGCCGAGTCCATTTCCGGCGCCGGCTTTAAAACCGGCGCCGTGGAATCCCGATACGTCCTCCGGGGCAAACTCTCCCTCAACCCGGTAGAGCTCGCCGCGAACGCGAACAAGTTCGTGCGCTACGTCGTGGACGGCAAGCTTACCGATACCGCCAACGGAACGGTTTTGTTTCCCTTCAATATCTCCGGCCGCGAGGGGCACGCGACCCAAGCAGAGGCCGAAAACCGCGCGGTTCGTGCCGCCGAGGCCAAGATTAAGGAAGAGTATCCGGTAGTCTTGAGCGATTTCATGACACAGCTATCGGGTTCATAAGGTTTTATCGTACGCGCGCGGCAGGGTTACCTGCCGCTTTTTTTTTAGAATTTGCAGCGCGCCCCGACCGAAATCAGGTAACCCGAAGCGTCAGGCATGGCCGGTATAGAGGTCCGGAGCGCCTGGGCAGAAAGGGTAAAGCCCTTGACCGGGGAAAACTCCCCGATAAGCCCCGCAACCAGCGACCCGGAGGGAAACCGCTCCGAAACGTCGCCCGAACCGGTGGCGTACACTCCCTGGAACCCTGCCGAAGCGAGGTCTCCGAGGCCAACCGACATGAGGGCAAACCAATTTTGCGCGTTTCGGCCGGGATGGGCGAGCGCCTCAAGCCTGAAGGTGACGGGATAATCGGGTAAATCGATGATGCGGAAAAGACCCCCCGATAGGGACCAATCCGCCCCGTCTACCCGTTCCCCCGTGGCCGACGCCGCCGGGTTTTTCGAGGCGAAGGCCGCGACCGCGTACCAATCAGCCCATAGGGAACCGTCCGCCGCCGCGTACCCGCGCTCCTCCGCGCTTACCGCATGGAGCCATCCCGCCTCTACCGATTGCAGCAACGGGAGTCCCGCCTCGATTTGGACTCGCCCCCCCGCGCGGTCTCGCGGACTGATGGCGGCGTTCGCTTCCACGGAACCCGTCGACGGCCCGATGACCGGCGGCAAGTACACCGCCTCGGCAAAGCTGAAAGGACCGAGGGGCAGATAGATCGCGGCGAGCCAGTCCGCGGCGGTGCGATACTCGCTTCCGGAAAGGGCGTTCATTGCGGGCATTTCGCCGAAAATCGGGTCTCCCGCGTTGAAGAGAAAGCCCTTCCCCCAGGATAGGGGCGCCAGGCCGACCGTGAGGCGGCTCGAGGTTCCCTCCGCGGGAGAGGGCATGCGCGCCTTCATCCACGCCCTGTTTAGGGTGAGTTCCCCTCGCTGGTTTACCGCAATGCCCGCGGAGGCTTTAACCGCCTCGTTTCGCGCCGTATCGATCCCGATGGACACGGAACCGCCGTTCGCCTCGGGAACCGAGGAAAAGCCGCCCGTTCCGATCTTCGCCGACGCGCTAGCGGCGATTTCCGCGGATACCACGGTTTCGGCGCCCAACGGTACAAGGGCCGCGGCCAGCGCGAGGGCGAATGCCTTACGCAGCGCGCTTACCACGAAAGCTGCTCCCGGTTGAAATACCGTTCGGGTATCGGGATATCGATTTCCGCGCGGGCGATCGCCATTTCCGTCGCTGAATTCCTTTTTAAAAGGTCTTTCATAACCGTCTTGAAGGGCACCCGTTTACCGCCGACGGTCCGTACGTCCGAGGCGACCATGTCGCGCAACGCCTTCCCTGAAGCGCTGTAATAGATGCCGTGGAGCGCCACGTCGGTTTCCTTGTCCACCCACAATTCCTGCTTCGTGTAGGTTTCCGAGCGGGTTTTCGCCGTGAGGGTCAGGCGCCAGCACGGCCGTCCGGCGAAATCTTGCTCTCCCTCAAGCGTCGCGGAATACCGGTCCAGGATAGTCCGGTCATCGGTCAGGTCCTCGTAGGAGAAATCCGAGCCCATCATTGAGTTTTTCAGGGCAGAGCCCTTAAGCCAAATGACCTCGTCGGCGTCCGGGTAGAAAAGGTAGATATTCCGGCCTTGCCGAAGGACTTTTTGCCCCCGGTCCGGTCCGGAGGTGATCTCGATGAGGGTATCGCCGCCCCGGCGTTGCCAGGTGGTAAAATCGTTTTCGGTGGTGCCGAAGGAGTTCGTTACCGAAAGCTTCGCCTCGAAACGGGAGGTCTCGAAGACCTGGTTCGCCTCCATCCTCCGCACGATTGAAGCCGCGTCGGTTCCCCCGCTCTGGGCCGAGGCGGGGGAGGCGAGCAGCGCCCCGGCGAACGCCGCCGCCAGTATAAAGCCCGCGCCGTAATTGGTTCCATTCATGGCATGCTCCTCATTCATTTATCGCGCAACGCTTCCGCCGGCTCGATGGCTGCCGCCATCCGCGCGGGCAGGAAACACGCGGCAAGGGTTATCGCGACGCCGATCGCGGCGACGATGAAGTATTTGTGGGGTTCCAGCGACGGATAGATAAATTGGGAGATATTGAAGCCGGTGAGGGAGTCCCCGCCGAACAGGTTCACGTCGAAGCCGACTCGTCCCATGACCGTTACGCCCGCGAAGCCCAGGAGCGTTCCCGCCGCCGTGCCCATGACGCCGATCAAGAGCGATTCAGCCAGGAAGAGCGCGACTATGCGGTTCTTCTCCATGCCGAGCGCGCCCAAGGCGCCGATTTCCTTTCGGCGTTCCAGCACCGACATCATCGTGGTGTTGATTACCACCGTGCTCGCGAGGGCGAAAAATATGGCCGAAATAATGAGGTACATCGCGTCGGCGACCTTAAAGAAGGAATACATGCCGCTTACGTCGTACCATATCGTGCTTTCAAGCGCGCCCTCGCCGTACCCCGCCCCCGAAAGGGCCGCTTTCACCGCGGGGAGCGCCTGGGTCTCCGATACGCCCTTTTTCAGAAAGACTTGCACCTGAAGGGCGTTCCCGTTCATTCTGAGAAAGTCCCCCGCCAGGTTCCAGTCCATAAAGATTACCCGATTGATCATGCTGATATCCGATAGCGCGAGTACCCCGGTTACCGTGAACGTCCGGCCGTTGCTTCCCTGGATCGCCGTGCGCGTTATGGCGGTTAATCGGTCGCCCGCCTTTATTCCAAGCTCGCTCGAAAGGCCCGCGCTGACCAGTATTTCGTTCTTCCCCTTTTCGGGGAATCGGCCGGAGGCGAGGTTGGCGTTTTTTCCGGTAATGATCGGCGATTGGGCGAAATCGAGACCGATAGCCCGCACCGGTACCTGTTCCCCGTTTCGGTAGAGCGATACCCCGAACTCTGATTTCGCTGTCGCCAGGCGGGTTCCCTCGGCGGAAGAGAGCGCCGCGAGGGCCTTCGCCGTATCGGGAATGAAGAACTGGAGGGGGGTAACCCGTTCGTTTTTCACGTAATCAGCGTTCATGACCCTGATCTGGCCGGTCATGTTGCCGGTCACGTTTTGCACCATATCGCCCACGAAACCCGTCTCGAAACCGAGGAGAAGGGTGATAATTAACGCGCTGACGAGGATCGCGGAAGCCGAAAGGAGGGTTCGCCCCCTGCTTCTCCAAAGGTTTCTCCAGGCCGTTTTCATGATTTTCATAGCCGCCTCCCCCTTAGTTCCTCAAAATGTCGGAAACCTCCGACTTCAGGATTTTCCCCGAGGGGAACCAGGCCACCACCGTCGAAATGAAAATCGCCCCGAATACCGCCGTAACGATTCCCTGCAGGTGCCACGCGGAACGCATGATTCCGGTAAGCCTATACCCCGCGTCGGTATCCCGGAGCATAAACGAGAAATCGACCCCGTACGTCGCCATGTACCAGTTCACCGCGAGGCCGAAAACCAGGCCGAAGAGGGTGCCCATCAGCCCGATGCCGAAGCCCTCGAGCAAAAACAGCGCGCGTATGCGCTTCGAGCCGTAGCCCAGTGCGCGCATCATCCCGATTTCGCCCTTTCGCTCCATTACGGCCATCAGCATGGTATTCGTTATGCCCACCGCGGCGATCACGAATATGAAAAAAATGTAGATCTTTGAGCCGCCGCTTTTCGCCTTGGTAATCTTGATCGCGTCCTCGGCGACCCTTTCCCAGGAGTATATCCTGCCCGCGTAGGCTGGAAGCTCCCCCTCAAGCGCGGCAACGCGCCGGTCGATCGAGTTCGGCGGCCCCAGCCGGAGCGAGTATTCGGTAACGGCGCCTTCCAGGGCGAGAAGCTCGTCTGCCCGGGAAAGGTCCATGAAGACGTAGGCGCGGTTAACGTACGGGTCGTCCGTGGAAACGATTCCGACTACCGGCGCGTCAAAGGTTTGATAGAATCCGCCGCGCCCCTTACACTCGACGCTCACGACCGAACCGACCTTCGCGCCGATATCCTCGGCCAGCCAGCCGCCGAGCACCACGCCCTCGTCGGCCGCTCGGAGCCAGCGGCCCGCCGAAACGGTTTGCTCGGTGCGGAATACGCCGGAATCGAGGGCCGGATCGAGCGCGACGAGCTGGGCGGTAACCGAACCGGATACCGCGAAGTATTCCTCGCTGAAATAGAGCTCGCAGGCGAGGACGGTTCGCGGGGCGAAGGGTATCGCGCCCCGCGCGTCGAGCCGCAGCGCCGTCTCGATTGCGGCACGGTCCGACGGTTCCAGGAAATTCCCGAAGGGCAGGAACAGGCGGTCCTGAAAATAGCCTTCGGGATAAATCTTCGCGTCGCCCGTTTCGTACTCCCTGATATTCCGGGCGGAATCGGTTTCGGCCCCGACGAGAAGGCCGTCCATGGCAATGGTCATCATGACGCCGAAGGCGATGGCGATGGCTGTTATGAAACTGCGCCGCTTGTAACGGAAAATATTCCGCGCGGCCATGAACGCGTAGGTCATGGTTTGCCTCCCGGGGATACGCCGGGCGCCTTCCGCTCGATATCCGTAATCTGGCCGTCATGAAGCCTCACGAGACAATGGGCGTACTTCATGACCATGGGATCGTGTGTGGAAAACACGAAGGTGACGCCGTGTTTTCGGTTAAGCTCTTCCATTAATTTCAGTATTTCCTCGCCGGTTCGCGAATCGAGGTTGGCCGTGGGCTCGTCGGCCAGAACGAGGGGCGGTTTCTTGACCAGGGCCCGGGCTATGGAAACCCGTTGCTGTTGCCCCCCGGAAAGCTCCATGGGCCTACGGTCTTCCATTCCCTCGAGACCCACTTCACGGAGCATTGCCGCGGAACGCTCGTCGATTTCGCGGTCCTTGAGCCCCTTGAAAAGCTGCAAGGCCAGAGCCACGTTTTCCTTGGCGGTCAGCACGGGTATCAGATTGTAGCTTTGGAAAACGAAGCCGATCTTTCGTTGCCTCGTGAGGTTTCGCTCCTTTTGCCCCAAGGCCGACAAGGGCTCGCCGTCGATCTTGATTTCCCCCGCGCTCACCGAATCCAGGCACCCGATTAGGTTGAGGAGCGTCGTTTTTCCCGAGCCGGAAGGCCCCGCTAGGGCCAGGAATTCGCCGTCCGCGATTTCCAGGGATACGCCCCTGAGCGCCTGCACCTTTTGCATGCCGGTATCGTACACCTTGGTAACGCCGCTAATCGAAATCATATTCCGTTCCTCCTCGTCTTCTAACCGTTCGTACCGTTGCCGCGAAGGCCCGCAAGCAAGGCTTCCAGTTCGTCGAGATACTCCATCAGGGCCGCGCGACCCGATTCGGTGAGCGATAGTTCGGTGCGCGGCTTGTTTTCCGCGAAGTACTTCACGCTTTCGACGTATCCGGCGTCTTCCAGGGTTTTCAGCTGGACGCTCAGATTTCCGCCGGTCATGCCCAGTTCGTCCCGGAGTTCGGTGAAGGTCATGTGTTCCTTTCCGGTGGCGAGCTTCGTCAGGAGCTTCAGGCGGCTCCGCTCGTGGACTATTTTATTCATCAATCCCGTTTCCTTTTATCCTTCCGCGTTGTACCGTTCTCCAAAGGGTATCCCGAACGGCCATGATCGCTCCTGCGAACTATAGCGTAGACCTGTTTATAACATAAACCTGTTTATGAAAATATAAATCCTGAGATGGGAATTTGCAAGAGTAACTTCGTTTTTTGCTTTGAATCGTAAAAAAGAGGGGAGGGAAAGCCGAGGCACGCGGCATGGGCCGCGCGCCTCGGCGCGTTATTACGCCGAGAAAGGGGCTCAGCCGATCGCTTCGGAACCGGTTTCGCCGGTTCGGATTCGGATGCATTGCTCCAGGCTGGTTACCCAGATTTTTCCGTCGCCGATCTTGCCGGTTCTGGCACCCTTGATAATCGCGTCCACGGTGGGCTGCACGAACTCGTCGTTTACCGCGATATCGAGGCGTATTTTCTTCAGGAGATTGATCTCGGTGATGGTCCCCCGATATTCTTCGGTGTAACCCGCCTGTTGGCCGCATCCTTGGGCGGGGCTCACGGTCATTTTCGTCACTTTGGCGTCAAAAAGGGCGCGCTTAACGTCGTCAAGCTTGTAAGGCTGTATGAGTGCAACTACCAGTTTCATAAGATACCCCCGTTAGTCGATAATCTGGAAGCCAGCGTAGGCTTCGGCTCCGTGCTCGCCCCGGTCAAGGCCGCCGATCTCTTCTTCCCTGGTCACGCGAACCCCGATTACGAGCTTGATAACGCTCCACACGCCAAGGGCCACGGCGAAGGTAAACCCGCCGACGGCGACGACGCCGAGCGCCTGGGCTCCGAGGAGCGTGAAGCCGCCGCCGAGGAGCAGCCCGTTTCCCGTGGCGCTTCCGGTAATGCCGTCTACCGCGAAGAGCCCGACCGCGAGGGTTCCCCAAACGCCGTTCACCAGGTGGACCGAGAGGGCTCCCACCGGGTCGTCCAGCTTCAGCCGATCAAAGAAGGGAACCGCCACTACTACGAGGAAACCGGCGATAAGGCCGATGATCGCCGCCCCTTCAACGCTCACGAAGGCGCAACCGGCGGTGATGGCCACCAGGCCCGCGAGGGCGCCGTTGATGATCATGGAAAGGTCAGGCTTGCCCATGATGATCCACGCTCCGATTGTCGCGGCGATGATCGCGGTAGCCGCGGCGATATTGGTGGTTACGGCGATATGGGCGATTGCGGAACCGTCTCCCACGCCCATGGTCGAGCCCGGATTGAAACCGAACCAGCCGAACCAGAGCACGAGACCGCCGAGGGTAACCATGGACATATTGTGGCCGACGATGGGATTTACCGAACCGTCCGCGCGGTACTTTCCGATGCGGGGCCCGAGCACGATAATGCCCGCGAGGGCTGCCCAACCGCCGACGGAGTGTACTACCGTGGAGCCGGCGAAGTCCCAGAAGCCAAGCGTCTGCAGCCACCCGCCGCCCCATATCCAATGCCCGGATACGGGATACATGAGGCCGACGAGCACGACGGCGAAGACGATAAAGGAAAGGAATTTGATTCGTTCCGCCACGGCTCCCGACACGATGGTCGCGGCGGTGCCGGCGAACACGAGCTGGAAGATAAACTTGGCCCAGAAGGGTACGCGAGTCCAAGAAATCGCGTCGAAGCCCTCGTCCACGCCGCCGTTCGCGAAAAGGACGTTAGTCAGCCCGACGATGGGGTTGCCGTTGCCGAACATGAGTCCCCAGCCGATGAACCAAAAGGAAACCGAGGCAAGGGCGAAGACGATGAAGTTTTTCGCGAGAATGTTGACGGTGTTTTTGCTGCGGCAGAGTCCCGATTCGACCATCGCGAAACCGAGATTCATAAAGAAGACGAGAAAAGCGGAAATGAGCACCCAAACGGTGTCGAGCCCTACGGTAAGCATATCGAGCGTCGCTGCGTTGACAACTACATCCATAGGAACCTCCTAAAAGTGATCCTACGCCATTGTAGCTGCCGTACAGCGGGCGTCCTGCCGCCGTCTTCGGCTAACGAGATCGTAACGGATGAGCCCGCTTTTTGTCAACCCAGCCGGTATTTCGCGATTTCGGTTCCCAGATTGCCGCTCACTTCCCCCATGTTCCGGGAACTCGCGTTCACGGCGGCGAAATTCGCCTCTATGTCCACGAGGTGCCGATCCATGACCGCCATGGCGGAGGCCGTTTTTGCCGCCGATTCGCCCGCCGCGGCCACGGCGCGCGATACCTGGGCCGTCTGCGCCTGGATATCCTCGGTCTTTCCGGTCACCCCGACGGTGAACTCGTTCAATTCCACCATGGCCTGCATGATCTGGTTTCCGCCCTCGAGAAGTTCGGTGATGGCATTGAGTATCTCGTCAAAACTGTCGCTTACGCCGGTTACGCCGTTCTGAATGGACTCAAAGGATTCCGACGAGCGCCGGCTCGCGTCGTTGGCGCCGGTGATGCTGGTCACCACTTCGACGAGATTCGCCTTAATGCTGCGGGAATTCGCCGCCGCCGCCTCGGCGAGCTTGCGTATTTCGTCTGCTACCACTGAAAAGCCCTTGCCCGCGTCGCCGGCGTGGGCCGCCTCGATAGCGGCGTTCATGGCCAAGAGGTTGGTTTGCGAGGCGATCCCGTCGATCAGGTTCGCCATTTCCTGGATGGTCTCCACGTGCCTGTTTATGCCCTCGATAAAGCCATAAGTCTCTTGAAGGCGTTCGGATCCCGCGCCGGCCAGGGCCACCAATTCCGAGGCGCCCGCTTTATTGCGTTCCATAATGCCGCCGAGAGACTTCAGGGACGAGGCCATTTCGGTTACCGAGGCCGTGGATTCCTCGACCATTGCGGCTTGCGATTGTATCATCCCGACCATGGTATCGAGACCGCCGGCTATGGCGGTCACCGACGAAGCGGAGTTTTCCGCGTCCGAGGCCAGTTTCCGGGAATCGGCCTTTATGCCCTCGGATTCGGAGCGAAGGCTCTCGAGCGATTGCGCCGAACTGTCCACGGCGCGGTCGAGGTTCGCCCTGCTGACTTCGGCTTGGTCCGACGCCTCTTTGATGACGGCGAGCGATTCCGCGAGGCGGGTTCGGGTCGTTTCCAGAATAACGCCAAGGCTTGCGATCTCGTCCCTGCCGGGAATGGCGATCGCCATGGAAAGGTTCCCCTCGCCGATTTCCCTACCCGCCTTCTCGAGGACCGCGATCCTCCGCGAAATTCTTCGGGCAACCGATACGGCGATAACAATTCCGACCGCACCGGTAACCAAGCCGACCAGGATCGCCAGGATTATCGCCTTGAGCCTTAGTGCGGCGAGCTCATCGTCAATTACCGAGTTCTGATCGTCTATGATGGAAATAGCGCTCGCGCAGCTTTGAATCATGATCTGAAGGGTAGAGGATAGGTGTTTCGACGATTCAAGGAACGCGTCGTACCCCGGACGGTTCTCCATGAAACGGATTATATCGAAATCGATGAGTCTCATCTGGCTCCTGGCTCCGCCGCTTATTTCGGCGGCATCCAAATAGCCGTTGACCGCGGCCGTAAACCCGGCCCGCCGCTCTGTCATATGATCGCCCATCTTGCCGATCTGCGCCAGGGCCGTTCGCACGTTCTCGCTTCGGGAACTGAGTAGTGTCAAACCCGTAACGCTTTCAAAGGCTTTCGTTGTCCGCCGGACGATCGGGTCGTATTCCGACAACGTGAAATTAACCGTTTTATACCAAAAGAAATCCAAATACGTTTGCTCTGAGGTAAGGCTCGCCGTAAGCTCGTCGAGCAGGGTGCGCTCACGCTCGATTTTCGAGGTCGTTGCCTGAATGCTGCCGTATACGGCGAAGGAAGCTCCCGTAGCCACTACTACCAACATAATAATGCCGAGCAATTGCGTGCGTATCTTCATTGATGCCTCCCCCTTGTATTGTACGGTAGAAAATTCGTATCTGTCCATGAAAAAGGCTGCTAATCACCCAGGTAAAAACACCTAGGTGACGCGACAGGATACGGTACGTTACTACAGTGGGTGAAGGTTTTCGTTCCTTACCTGATCTTGAAGAACATGCCGAGTACCGCGAGCGTGATGAGAACCTGCATAATCATGAATTTCAAGAGTACCTGCGTGGGCGACCAGGAACGGTTTTTTCGCATATGGTCATGCAAGGGAAAACGGATATTATGCAGAATGCGGATATTGAAAAAACGCAGCAGGGCGACCTTAAGGAGCCCCGTACCGCCGTTTATCATGATCATCGCGCTGGTCATGATAAGGAGGAAAGGATTTCCCGAAACGAGTACGCACATTCCGATAAAAAAGCCCAAGGCCCGGGATCCCGCGTCGCCCATGAGGACCTTGCTCGGAAAGGCGTTATGCCACAGATATCCCATCAAAACGCCGGTGAGGGCGAATATCATGACCGCCCAGCGAGCGCCCTCGCGCATGTGAGGCAGGAGCAGGTACTCGGCGATCTTCGCGTGGCCCAGCACAAAGTAAAAAATGATGCCGAGGGTGCTGAGGGCGAGCAGGACCAAGGTTCCCGAAAGCCCGTCCACGCCGTCGGTACAGTTGGTCGTGTTGATCGAAACCCACAGGACCACGGTGGAAACGGCGAGAAAGAGAAGCGGATGTACCGAGAATTCGCCGGAAACGAAGGGCATCCACCAGCGGACGTCTCCGTGAAAGAACAGGAAAAAAATCGCCGCCGAAGCCCCGAGGGAGATGATCAAGTCGAGGCCTCCCTTGACGTATTCGCCCCAGGGGTGCACCGCGCGATCGTCGAGATAGCCGGTAAGCATGGTAAACCAGGTAAGGGCCACCGTCGCGATGGCGGCAGGGCTCAGCGGGGCGAAAAGAAAGGAAAGGAGGGCGAATATGGTCACGAAAACCGAGCCCGCCCCGGTAGGCTTTCCTATCGCCGCTTCCGCGTTAACCGTGAACTCGCGGCCGCGATCCTTGGGAAGGAAGCGGTAGGCTTTGGGAAGCAGGAATACGGTGAAAAAGAACCCGGCGTACAGGGCGATGATGATGAGCACCGCGTACGATTGCAGCAATCGGAAGGGGCCGAACACCTTTTGCAGGGATGCGGCAAGATAGTACAGCATGAGTCCATACTACCCCCTTATCGGGGCGAATGCAACACCCGCGTCGCGGGCGGGAAACGTTACGCGCCCTGAAAGGTTAGCCAGCGGGCGATAAAGCCGGCTACGGGACGAAACCAGGCCGGCCCGTGCGCCGAAAGATCCTCCATGGCGTAGCCCGCCTTCAAAAAGAAGACCGTTATGCCCGCGAGGCTTCCGGCTAGAAGGGCAATGCCGAAACCGACGAGCAAGAGTCCGGAAATGACCTTTACCGCCATCATGTGTCTCTTGAACCAGGCAAGTATCGGCGTTGCCCGATCGAGGAAAAGCCCCGCAAGGATGAACGGAATGCCCAAGCCCGCCGAATACGCGCCGAGCAGCAGGGCGGAACGGGCTACGTTGCCGTCTTGACCGGCGAAGAGGAGGATTGACGATAAAATGGGGCCGACGCACGGGGTCCAGCCCGCGGCGAAGGCCATGCCGAGGAGTATCGCCCTCATCGGTCCCCCGAAGCGGGATTTGTCCGCTTTCTTTTGGGCGCCCGGTTCCGACAGACGGTATTCGCCGCGTAAAAACGGTATGAAATCGAACATGGCGTTCAGGCCCAGGACTATCACCAGCGCGCCGGCGATCCGGTTGATCCACAGCGTCGCGGAGCTTCCGACGTACTTCATGCCCCCGCCGAAGACTATGGCCAGGGCGGTAAACACCGCGGCGAAACCGGCCACGAAAAACAGGGTACGCACGAGAAGGGCGGCGCGAATGCCCTTTCGGGGCCCGGCCGCTCCGGATCGGGACAAACCGAGGGTCGAGGCGGATTCGCCCGAGATAAAGGAAAGGTACACGGGGATAAGGGGAAGCACGCAAGGGCTCAGGAAGGAAAGGAGCCCGGCCGCCAGGGACGCGAAAAAACCGGGGGTCGCCACGGACTCAAGGGGAATCATTTCGCCGCCATTCCCTTCAGCGCCTTAATAAGCGCGGGATTGTCGTACTCGGTGGAGCCCACGATGCCCGCCACGATCCGGCCTTTCTTGTCCATGACGTAGGTGGTGGGAATTCCCTGGGTGGCGTATATGCGTCCCATGGAGCCGGATTCATCGAGGAAGATCGGAAAGGTATATTTATTTGCGGCGATAAAATCCGCGACGGTCTTTTTCTTTTCGCCCGTGCTTATCGCCACGACCGTAAAGGAATCGCCCTTGAGCGCGTTCCAGAGCGTTTCGATGGAAGGCATTTCCCGTTTGCAGGGGGGACACCACGTGGCCCAGAAATTGAATAGGACGATCGACCCGGTCAGGGTTTTCGAGTCGAGGGTTTTCCCCGCGAGGCTCGGTACCGAAAACGGCTGAATTTCCACGGGTTGCGGGAAAACGTGAAAACCGAGTCCCTTGAGGACGGCCAGTTCCGCCGACAGATCCGGTTCCGTAGGCGTCTGTGCGGAAAGGGGCGCCGTATTCGCCGCGGCAAGCGCGCCGATAAGGGCAATAATCGCGATCAGGCGGTGCGTCTGGTTAAGGGTATATGTTTTCATACTACAAGTATACTGCCCAGCGGGCCGATCGGTATGTGAGGTTGTCACAAATCACGCGAAACGTTGCCCTTTTCCGGCTTCGGCGCTACACTGGAACCATGAACAAAAACATCGTCGTGGTCGCTTGTATCGGCGCATTGACCGCCGTCGCGATTTTACTGTGGGCCTGGCTTTACTTTGCCGTGGGCGGTTCTATAGGCGGCTTCGCGGGGCTTGCCATGCGCGCGGGCGCGTCCCTCGTCATGGGGGGCGCGTTGGCCTTTCTGGGAATCGCGCTCTGGCAAAGGATCGCGGAGATAAAAAAGGGGGAAGAAGATGATCTTGGTGACTACTGATCATATCGAGGGAAAGAAACTGGAAACGCTGGGCTTGGTAAAAGGCTCGACCGTGCAAACCCGTCACGCGGGAAAGGATATTCTCGCCGCTTTTAAGACCCTGGTCGGCGGCGAGCTTACCGGTTATACGGAAATGCTGAACATGGCCCGCGCGCAGGCGACCAAACGCATGGTCCAGGAGGCCGAAGCCCTTGGGGCCGACGGCGTGGTTGGCCTGCATTACGGTTCCAGCGCGGTCATGCAGGGCGCCGCGGAGGTTATCGCCTACGGAACCGCGGTCCGTTTCGTGACCGAGGTTCGGCTTTAACACCCTTACCGGGCGCGGGAATACGCAAGAAGGGGCGGCCCGGGTAATTGACCGGACCGTCCCGTTTCGATCAATGCTTGAAGTGCCGGGTTCCCGTGAATACCATGGCGATTCCGAGGCGATTCGCCGCGTCGATCGATTCCTGATCCCTCATGGATCCGCCGGGTTGCACGATGGCCTTTATCCCGTACTTCGCGGCCATTTCCACCGAGTCGGCAAAGGGGAAGAACGCGTCGGACGCCATTACGGTGGCGTGGCCGTCGAACCCGTTTTCGGGGTTTCCGGTGACGGCCTTCGCCCGTTCCAGCGCCTGTTCCGTCGCCCAAATGCGGTTCACCTGTCCGCCGGCGATACCCACCGCTATGCGGTCCTTTACCGCCAAGATGGCGTTTGACTTCACGAAAATCGCCATCGTCATGCCGAAGGCCATCTCCTCGGCCTCTTCCGCCGTGGGAGCCCGTTCGGTAACCACGCGCCATTCGGAGAACAGCTCGTCGTCGCGCTCCTGGACCAGCACGCCGCCGTCCACGCTCATGGTTTCGGTCAGCGCGGAAGGCAGCCGGTCGGCCTTCACGATTCTGAGATTCTTCTTGGTGGCGAATACCGACAGGGCGTCGTCGGTGAATCCCGGAGCCACGATTACCTCGAGGAAGGTTTTGATCATTTCCTCGGCCGCTTCCCTGTCAATAACCCGGTTACAGCCCACGATGCCCCCGAAAATGGATACCGGGTCAACGAGCCACGCCCGTTTGTACGCGTCGAGGGGCGACGTGCCCAGCGCGGCGCCGCAGGGAGAGTTGTGCTTCAGCGCCACGCAGATTACGGAACGGTTATCCCCCGAGCGACGCTGCTCTGCGGAGGCGGGGAAATCCGCGGGAAGCTTTTTCACGAATCCGTCGTAGGCGCTCGCTGCCTTCCAGGCGATATCCAAATCCCTCATGTTGTTATAGGAAAGTTCCTTACCCTGCAGCTGCTTCATGCCGCCAAAGGCGCCGACCGAATCGGCCGTAAGGTAAAGCGCCGCTTTTTGGTGGCCGTTCTCGCCGTAACGGAGGCTTTGGCCCAGCTTGTAGGGTACGGTGAGGTATTCCGGCCATTCTCCCGATTTCGGGGAAACGGGGGCTGCGGCCTCGCCGAGCATGAATCTGGCCACCGCGGCGTCGTAGGCGCTGGTCAGGTTGAATACCTTGCCCGCCAGGCGCCGTTTCAGCTCGGCGGGAACCTTTGCCGTTTCCTGTCCCGCGGCCTCAAGCTCGGCCATTACCTCTGCATAGTCGGACGCGTCGGTAAGCACCAGAACGTCTCCGTGGTTTTTCGCGGCCGAACGGAGCATGGTAGGGCCGCCAATGTCGATGAATTCGACGGTTTCCCCGAAGGTCAGTCCCGCCTGTACCTTTTCGAAAAAGGGGTAGAGGTTTACGCAGACCAGGTCGATGGGGGATACCCCAAGCTCGGCGATGGTCTTGGCGTGCTCGGGGTTTTCGCGAATGGCGAGCAGTCCGGCGTGAATCGCGGGGTGCAGGGTTTTGACGCGGCCGTCGAGGCATTCGGGAAAACCGGTAACGGCGCTCACGTCGGTCACGGGAAGCCCCGCCTCGGACAGATGCTTTTTCGTTCCCCCGGTGGAAAGGATTTCCCACCCCTTATCGACGAGATACCGCGCGAGATCGAGAACGCCGTCTTTGTAAAACACGCTGATAAGCGCCCGTTTTTTCATCTGTCACCCCTTTTCTCTTTTTTGCCATGGAACCGATGGCACCGGATGGCACAATATAGCCAAAAAACGCGGTTTTTTCAATCGCGCGCGCCCGTCTGTTTTTTGTTGGCCGTTCGGAAAACCTCGTATATACTGAGTTATCGATCATGAGGCGCCTTATACCGATGAAAAACGTCGCTATCTCCCTGCTCTGCCTGTCCTTGTTCGCGTTGAGCGCGTTGCCGGCCGCCGGAGACCCCCCGGCAGTCGAGGTCCGAGACCGCAAGGAGATACTGGTGCTTTTTCCCTTCGCGCCGGACTATCCCGCGTGGACTTTGTTCATGACCGGGTTAAACCAGGGTTTTGGCTACGAGAAGGCCGCTTCGTACCGTTTTATCTATGAATTCCTGGGCGCCAATCTCGCGGGCCAGGATCCCGCCTTTTTGGAAACGACCGCCCGGTATTTCCGGTATAAATACGGAGTGCGCCGACCTGACATAGTGGTCGCTTCCACCATGCTCGAAAGCTTTATTTCCGACTACGGAGACCTCGCCTTTCCCGGACTTCCCATCGTCGTAGCCTCCACCGAGGCGACTCCCCTGAAGCCAACCGAAAACGAACTGCTGCATACGCTATCCGGTCCGTACGACTTCCTAAAAACCGTGAAATTGGCGCTCGATTTTCGTCCCGACACCAAGCGCGTTTATTTTGTCCTCGGTTCCTCCCCGTATGAAGCCGCGGCGGCCATGGAATTGAGGCGTCTTTCCCGTAGCGTCGCGGATCGGGTCGCCTTCGTGATCCTGCAGGGCCTATCGCACGACGAGCTCCTGGATCGGATAGCCAAGGCCCCCGGCGATTCCGCGGTGGTATTCTGTTGGTTTTTCAGCGACGCGAACGGCGACGAGTACAAGCCTTCAGAGGTGGTGCGCGAGGTAGTCGCCGCCTCCCCGGTACCGGTATACGGGATAGAGCGGCAATATCTCGGCTGCGGCATCGTCGGCGGATACCTGTGGAGCATGGCGACCTACGGAAAGAACGTGGCGATCAACGCCCTCGGCATTCTTGACGGGC
The DNA here is from genome assembly GCA_023443865.1 of Spirochaetota bacterium. Classification (GTDB taxonomy): domain Bacteria; phylum Spirochaetota; class Spirochaetia; order Treponematales; family Treponemataceae; genus Teretinema. The sequence goes on from JAEZST010000022.1 coordinate 197,275, forward strand.
TCGATTCCGGCGTTCCGAAATTCAGTACCATAGAGGCCAGCGCGTACGGGATTGATTGGAACGCCCTTCGCCGGTGGAAGATGAATCCCGCTTCGGTACCGGGCAACGCGACGATCGTAAACGGTTCGCACGGTTTTTTGGAAATATACGGGGTTTACGTGCTGATCTTCTCGCTGTTGGTCGCGGTCCTTGCCGTAATGGCCGTGATCCTCGGCATATTCGCGATCGGAAAGCGCCAGGCCGAGCGCGAGCTCGACGTGGTTAGTCTCCGCCTGTCCCTGGCCCTGAAGGAAGGCGCCGAGCTGAACCGGCGGCTCGATTCCCGGGCGCTCCGGGACCCGCATACGGGATTGTTCATCCGGAAGCACGTGGACGAACGGATAGACGACGAATTCACGCGGTACGAAAAGACCGGCGCGCAATTCTCGCTGATACAGGTCGACGTCGATTCGTTCGGGACGGTAAACGACCGCTTCGGGAAGGAAACGGGAAATATCCTGCTGTCCCGCATCGCCGGGGAACTGATCAAACTGGTTCGCCTTTACGACGTTCTCGCCCGGTGGAGCGGGGAGGAATTCATGATCCTCTTGCCCGACACGGACGAGGATACGGCGGTCGCGTTCGCGGAACGCATACGGAAGGCCGTTTCCGGGGCGGTATATTTCGAGCAGGAACACAAACTGGTCGTTACCATTTCATGCGGCGTGGCGTCGAGCGCCGACGCCCAATCCGTGGCCGAGCTGATACGAAACGTGGGCGCGGCCCTCGACGCGGCGCAGCGGAACGGCAAAAACCGCGTGGTCCGGTATACCTCCGTCCCCTCGACTTAAACCACCGCCCGGTTTTTCTTTCGGAGCCGCTTCCGTTCCGCCGGGTCAATGCGCTTTTTCGCGCTTTTCTTGTCCTGCAGGAGCACCATGGCGACCAGGGAAGAGGCAAGGCACGTAACGAGAATGGCGATTAAGGCGGTGTGGCCCGGCATTTTTTCCAGGGGAAGCGGCACGTTCATGCCGAAGAAACTCGTGATCATGGTGGGGATCATGAGCACCAGGGAAATGACGGTGAGCCGTTTCATCACGATGCTGAGGTTGTTCGAGATCACCGAGGCGAAGGCGTCCATCATCCCCGATAGAATGTTGCTGTAAATGTCCGCCATCTCGATGGCCTGCCGGTTGTCGGTCGCCACGTCTTCCAGCCAGTCCCGGTCTTCCTCGTCGAGCTGTATCAGGCGGGTCTTCATGAGCTTCTCGAACAGCAGCTGGTTGCTTTTCAGTGAAGTGGTGAAATAGACCAGGGACTTTTCCAGGTTTAAAAGCTGAATGAGCTCGTTGTTGCGCACCGATTTTTGGAGCTCCAGCTCGATGGTTCCCGATCGCCGGTTTATTTCCTTGAGATAGCGCAGGTAGATCAGGTCGGCCCGGGCGAGCACGCGCACCACGAAGGCGGGCAGATCGTTCAGGTTCAGGCCCCGTACCCGGTTATTCGTCAGGTCGTGGAGCACCTCGCAATCCGCCCAGCATATGGTCAGGACCATGTCGGGGAACAGGAGAATGCCCAAGGGAATGGTGAAATAGCTCACCTCGTTGGCCGCGAGAAAGATGGGCAGTCTCACGATAATGAGCGTGTAATCGTCCTCGCGGTCGATGCGCGAAAGCTCGTCCTGGTCAAGGATGTCCATGATGATCTCGGTATCGATCCCGTATTCGGTCTCTAGCTCGCGGATGTCGTCGCGGGTTACGTTTCGCGCGTCAACCCAGATTCGGCCGTCTTCTCGCGCGCCGGCCACGAGTTTTCTGTTTTCCTGTTTCCAAAGGGTGATCATGATCGGATGTCCTCCAGGGGCTTAAGGGTAGGGGCCTTCCTGCAAGGAACCGCGGACGCGCGTTAGGCGGGGGTTCCGGGGAGGCTCTGGGTCGGTATACGATACATGTGGCTACTACTGCCAGGTTCCGTATCCATGGATACTGCCTCCTCGTTTGGAAAATTATCGCGCCGTTTATAGTATCACGCGAGGGACGGGGATTGCAAGGGAAAGGTTCCCCCTTCGCGCGGCCGTTTTGCGGGCCGCTTCCCGTACGGCCTCAGGTATCGAGGTATTGGAAGAGGAGTAGGCTGATATCGTCGTGCTGGGGTACGTCGCCCTTAAAGGCGAAAAAGCGCTCGAGAATGCGCACCTTCGCGCGCACGAGATCGTCCCCAGAGTCGGAGGCGTCCGCGATTATCGCCCCCAATTCGCCGAGAGGGAAGGTCTCGCCGTGCCGGTTTTCCTGTTCCACGAAGCCGTCGCTCAGGAGGGCGAGAACCGTACCCGGGGCGATGCGCAGGGTTCGCGCGATTATTTCGGGGCTTTCCACGAGCCCAACCGGCACGTTGTCCGCCTGGGAGGAGACTTGCTGCATGAGGCGGTTTTCCACGGCGAAAAACCAGGAATGGCCCATGTCGCAATATTCCAGCTCCCCGCTTTCCTCGTCGAATTTCGCGAAAAACCCGGTGAGGTATTTTTCAAGCCTGAACGTGCCGATCACGATCCTGTTCAGTAGGGCGACCGTTTCCTCCAAGGGGGCTCCGAAATGGGCGCTATACAGAAAGCCAGAGAGCACCGCCGTGATGACGGAGGCCGAAATGCCCTTCCCCGAAATGTCGCAAAGGCAGAAGAACCACTTTCCCTGGGCGTACTGCCGGGTGAAATAGTAATCGCCCCCTACGCCTTGGGCCATGACGGAGGCGCAGGTGAGGGAAACCCGCTCGCTTCGTTCCGCGTGGTAGGGCGGGATGAGCCGGTTTTGGATCGCCGTGGAAAGCCTCAATTCCCGTCGGTAATCGTTGAGCGCGTGGGTAAGGATATCCTGCGCCGAAACGTGGCCCTGGAAGCGGTTGCGCTCGTCCACCAGGGCGAAATGCCTTCCGGGGTCGTCCTCTATTTCGGCGCTCACCCGTTCCCGCGCGGTTTGAATATACTCGTCGTAGGGAAAGCAGGCGACGGTACGCATTATGTCCCGGGCGGCCTGCCGCTGCAAAAGATCGCGACCGAAGGGCTTTCCCAGGATTTCCACCAGGTCTTCGGGTACGATAATGCCGAGTACCCGTTCCGAGGAGTCCACTACGGCGACGGGGTCCCGGTAGGGTTCGCGCAGTTCGGCGAGGATGGAGTGGACCGGGGCGTCGGCGTCGGCGTAGGAGAAGGAGCTGGCAATTTTGACGATGCGCTCCCCGGCGACGCGCGCGCGTTCCCGCTCTTTCACCGTCATTCGTCGTCCCCCTCGTCCATGAAACGGGCGGGGAACGTTTTACCGACCGCGACGGCGTTCCGTTCTTCGGAGAAGACGACGCCTTCGTTCCAATATTCAAGGGCCGCGAACATCGCGTTTCCCCCGTCGTAGGTATCGCTTCGCGGGGTTCGCCAGGAGATATAGTGCATGAGGCCCACGAAGTCTTCCTTGTCGAGATAGGACCGCCTTTTCCTGTTGAAGAGGTTCCATTTCTCGATGTCCCGGAATCCGCTTCCCTGGTCCTCCACGATCAGTCGGGCGCGATTGTCGTCGAACCGGTACCATACCCGCACTTCCTTGGCGGGATCGCACCCGTTTCCGTGCTTAACCGCGTTCTTGATCAGTTCGCTCACCTGCTGCTCCAAGAGGAGTCGTTCGTCGGCCTTAGGCTTCGAGCGCTGAATGATGAGGAGCGTGTAGTAGCGAATGCTTTCGTAGACGCTGGCGAATACGGCGAAGTTCATGCCGGCCTTCGAGAAAAGCTGGTGTTCGCCGTTTATCAATAACTCTTCGTTCATGTGATTCCTCCCTTCTCCCTACCGCTTCGCCTGGATCAGCGCCTCGTCCAGGTCGCGGGAAATCGGGAGCACGGCGTTCATCCGGCTGAGGCGCAAAAGCTTTTCGATCATTCCGCGCACGTTGCACAGACGGAAGGGTATGTTCCTTTCGCGCGAATCGCCGAGTATCTGCATGAGCACGCCGATACCGCTGGAATCGAGGTAGCTGGCCTTTTCGAGGTCCAATACCCAGGCCGGCGCCCCGGGCCTGGCCGCGTGTTCGAGCCAGGAGCGATGCAAATCCGGGGCGGAGTAGAGGTCCACGTCGCCTTCCACCGAGACGACGCACACGCCGTTTGTCATTTTCATGGTCTTTTCCACTGGTTTTCTCCTTGCGTCTGCCATGCTTCCTTATCCGATTTTATGCACGTGCAGGGTTCGATCGTCCGAATTGGTCGCCCCATGGGCGGTTTCGGCCACCATGGCGAGTATCTTGGCGGAAAGGTCGCTCGCGGAGAGGTAGTAGTTCCGCGTAATAACGTCGGCGATCGCCTCCGCGCCGATGAAATCGCCTCCCTTCCTCCTCGCCTCGGTTAGGCCGTCGGTACAGGCGCACAGGATATCTCCCGCTTCCATCGCGACGTTGAACGTCGCGATGGGGGTTTCGGCGGAAATCCCCGCGGCGACGCCGAAGGTATGGATGAGTGTCTTGAGCTCTCCGTGGCGAAAATGGAAGGCGGTAACGCTTCCGCACCCGGCGACTTCGGCCCGGCGCCCCTTCTGGTCCAGTTTTAAAAGGGCCACCGAGGCGTAGCATTCTGCCTTTCTGCGGAACATGTCGCCATTAAGGCGCCTGAGCATGCCCTTCGCGTCGAGCGAGGTTTGCGAGAGTATGGCGAACCAGGTGTCGAGGTAGACGAGCCCGGCCTGGCGGTCCGCGTCGCCGGCGGTCACGTCGCATACCGCGCCGAGTATTCCCGCCTCGGCCGTTTTGTGGACCAGGCTCGCGTCGCTTCCCGTACCCGCCGACCAATCGCGGCCGCGGCCAAAATCCTCTATGTCTCCCGCGTTGCGCTCAATCGACGTTTGCGTGAGGAGCAGGGCGCGGTGGCGTTCTTCCTGAGCGAGCCTCGTCGCCTTCTTGTTGCGGCTTCGTACGTCCCGCAGCGACGCCGATAGGTATTCCCGCAGGTAACGGGCGGCCTCGAGTTCCCCCTCGGCGAAACGGCCGGACTTTCTCGCCAGGAGTACGGCCATCAACGGTTCCTTGCGCGCCGGCAGGGGGAGAAGAATCCATGAGCGCCAGCGGCTGTCCACGAGATTGCCTGAATTCCCGTTTTCATGAATCATTTTATCGGTGGCAAGGCGGTCGCCCCAATCCGTTAAGCCGCCCCCGGCGCGGGAAATAAGGCGGGCGGCGGGGCTGCCCCCGACGAGATTAAGTCCCTCGCCGTCTGTTCGCGAGAATACCGCGTATTCGTCGTCGGCGGCGAAGAAACGGAGTGAATCCAATAGGGTCGCGACGAAGGACTCGACGGAAACCGTCAGGCTGCCGGATAATTCCCGCTTGAAATGCGTTACGGCCTTTAAGGCGCGTTCCGATGGTTTGTGGGCTTTCATAGGTGCTTTCGAGAGTAGGGTACGGGTATTGGCCGCCCGTTAGGTTCGCGTGAGAATACGGTTAAAAAGGGCTCGCGCGGTTTAGCCCAGCCGGGACTCGAGCCAGAGGGAGGACGCGAGGCCGAAAAGGGCCAAGAGGAGGCAGACCGCGATTTCCCCCGGCTCGGGAAGCCCCGGGAACGCGAGGATCAGCGATCCCAAGGTAAAGCCGAGGACCGCGAGGGACATAACGTCGTGGAATCTGCCGTAGAGCCAGTGAACGAAGCGGGACAGTATGAGGACGCTTGCCAGTAGTCCCGAGCCGAGTTGGGCGAGGACGGGAAGGTTGAGGCTGCCCGCGGCGTCGAGGAGGGGCTCGTAGAGGTTCAGCAGGATGAGAACGAAGGACGCGCTGAATCCCGGAAGGAGGGAGCCGGTTCCTATCAAGGCGCCGGCCATAACCCACGAAGCCGAGAGTGTCCCGGGGACGCTTTCGGCGCCGTTCATCGAGGGTATCGCCGCCGGGCGGCCAAGGGCGAAGGGACCCCAATGGGCATGTCGGGCGAAGGCGAGGGCGAGGAGGGTTCCCGCCGCGATAAAAAAGGCCGCCCCGCCGGCGGGGCCAATGCCCCGGCGTTTCGCGGTACGCCAGATGGAAGGAAGAGTTCCGGCGATAAAGCCAGAAAACAGGTAGATGAGGGGAACCGTCCATTCGGCGAAGAAGAATTTGAGCAAGACCGTAAAGCCGATAAAACCGGCGGCTATTCCCGCGCAGAGGATCCACCGACGGCCGAGGAATCCCCGCCATTCCCGTTTGGGATGGGCGAGGAGGGCGGTGAACTCCTCATAAAGGCCGAAAACCACGGCGAGAGCCGCTCCCGAAATACCGGGAAGGATTCCCCCCGCGCCCACGAGAACGCCTTCAAGGAATTCGAAGAGCCACCCTGACACGGCGATTAGCCCCTCCGACCGCCGCGGAGCCTGATGGCCAATTCGCGCACGCCTTCCACGATGGCCCTATGTTCCTCGCCGTGGATACGTTCGGCGAGGCTATCGGGGGTATCTCCCTCCTGGACCGGAACCTTCCGCTGGAGGAGTATCGGGCCCGTATCGCAGCCCGAATCCACGAGATGAACGGTGCATCCCGATTCGGTTTCGCCTGCGGCGAGGACCGCCTCGTGCACGTGGTGGCCCCACATCCCCTTCCCGCCGAATTTCGGGAGCAGGGCCGGATGGAGGTTTACGATGCGGTTCGCGTAGGCCTCGATGATCGGACCGCTGAGGATGGTGAGGAAACCGGCGAGGATGAGGGCGTCGGCTCCCGAGTCCTTCGCCAGGGCGAGGATTCGGTCGGAAACGGCCCTGCGCGCTTCCGGACGGGGTACTCCGGCGGGGGGAATCGCCGTTTCCGAGGGAATACCGTGCCGCTTCGCCCGTTCCAGGGCATAACACCCCTCGCGGTCGGCGATAACGAGTATAACCTCGAAGTCCGGCTCCTTGGGGGGCTGCGCCGCCATTCCGGCGATCCTATCCGCCTCAGCCGCGTCGATAATGGCTTGCAGATTCGTTCCGCCGCCTGACACGAGTACCGCCAGCCGCAGGGGGCGAATGGTCGCGTCCGCGGGCGCGGCCTTCGATCCGGATTCGTCGATCGTGTAGAGCATCCATGAGTCCTTTAGCGAACCGGAACGGGTGCGATAGATAGTCATTCGCTCCCCGGTTTCGGTTTCGATGTCGTAAAAGTGCTTGTTGACGTAGCGTTCGGCCGAGCCGGACCGGCATGGCCGCAGGTTTTTACGGACGTTCAGGAGCGAACGTACCCGAAACTCCCGACCCCGCCAGGTAAAACGGCCGGGAACGCCGGGCGCGCCGCGGGCCATGGAAGCGGTATCGAAGCTGTTCGTATCCGGCACTATTGGCTCGGAAACGAGTCGCGGCCCGCTCCCCGCGTCGGCGGGGCGCCAGACCGTATCGCGCTTTTCCTCGCGCGCGTCGTCAGTCAAAAACCACGTCCTCGATACCGCGCGCTACCGTTCCTATCTTATGGGCCGGGAAACCCTGGCCGTTCAGGAAGGAAACGGCGCCGTCGGCGTCTTCCTTGGCAACCGCGATAATAAAGCCGATACCCATGTTGTAGGTATGGTACATCCGTTCCGGGTTCGCGCCCCGCCTGACCAGCTCGCCGAATATCGCGGGCACGGGCCAGCTTCCTTTCTTTATCCTGGAAACGAGCCGCTCGCCGGACTCTCCGCCGTGAACGCCCCCGGTCGGGTACATGCGCGGGATATTCTCGTAAAAGCCGCCGCCGGTAATGTGGACCATGCCGTGCACGTCCATCTTGTCGAGGAGGGCGAGAACGGGCTTCACGTAGATGCGGGTGGGCTCAAGGAGGGTTTCCCCGATCGGCTTGCCGTTGAAGGGCTCGGCATAATCGGTAACGAGCTTGCGCACCAGGGAAAAACCGTTGGAGTGAACGCCCGAGGACTCAAGGCCCACGAGAACGTCGCCCTCGCGAATTTTCGATCCGTCGATAATCTTCGACTTTTCCGCGATCCCGACGGTGAAGCCCGCGATATCGTATTTCCCTTCGTCGTAAAAGCCGGGCATTTCGGCGGTTTCCCCGCCCATGAGCGCCGCCCCCGCCTGCACGCAGCCGTCGGCCACGCCCTTGACCAAGGCGCCGGCCACGTCGGCCTCGAGCTTTCCGCACGCGAGGTAATCAAGGAAAAACAGGGGCTTCGCGCCGTGGCACAGCACGTCGTTCACGCACATGGCCACGCAGTCGATCCCGACGGTATCGTATTTTTTAAGGGCAAAGGCGATATCGAGCTTCGTGCCCACGCCGTCGGTTCCCGAGACCATGACCGGCTCGCGGTACCCCGCGGGAACCTCGAACATCCCGGCGAAACTGCCGAGCCCGTTCAATACGCCGGGAACCATGGTCCGCTTCGCGCTGGTCTTGTAGTTGTCGACCGCGCGATACCCTTCTTCAACGTCCACTCCTGATTGGCGGTAATCTATCATCTTCGACTCCTCATTTTGTGTCGCATGCTGATAAGCGCCTTAGCGCTTCCCCAAAAACGCCGTGGAGAAATGCGCCGAGAGCGCGTTTCTCCGAGAGAATTAGGGAAGCGCATCAGCGCTTTCCTAAAACTCCGGGCCGAACGCCATGGGCGTTCGGCTAAGAGAACTTGGTAAACTACCGTTTTCCAAGTTCTCCAATCATCGGCATGGGGTATTCGCCCACGAAACAGCCCTGGCAGTAGCCGCAATTCGTAGCCTCCCCGTCGCCGTTGGCGCGCCGTTCGGTCTTTCCGCCCTTCGCGTCGCGGCGGGAGTCATGTCCGTTCACCTTGCCGGTTGCCTCGAACTCCGCCTGGTCCAGGGCCTCGACCATTCCCTCCATGGAAATGAAGGCGAGGGAATCGGCGCCGATCGCCTCCCGAATGGCGTCGATATCGTGGTTGGCCGAAATGAGTTCCGCCCTTGCCGGGGTATCTATGCCGAAATAGCAGGGATACTTGACGGGCGGCGAGGAAATGCGGAAATGCACTTCCCGGGCGCCCGCCTTGCGCAGTAGCTGAATCAGCCGCCGGCTCGTGGTTCCCCGGACGATGGAATCGTCGATGATGACCACGCGCTTGCCCTCAATGTCGCTTTTCACGGCGTTGAGCTTCACGAAGACCATTTGCTCCCGCTCTTCCTGGCTCGGCGCGATAAAGGTCCGGCCGATGTACTTGTTTTTTACGATTCCCATGGCGTACGGGATTCCCGAGGCGCGGGAGAAGCCGAGGGCGGCGCCGAGGCCCGAATCGGGAACGCCCACGACCACGTCTGCGGCGACTCCCGATTCACGGGCAAGCACCTCGCCCATCTTTATGCGCGCCTCGAGGACGGGTATGCCGTCCATCACCGAATCGGGGCGCGCGAAATAGACGTACTCGAAGATGCAGGTCTTTTTCGCCGTCTTCTCCCCGAAATTGAACGAAAGCACCCCGTCGTCGTTGATTATCACGATTTCGCCCGGCTCGATATCGCGCACGAGCTCGCCGCCCACCGCCTCGATGGCGCACGATTCGCTCGCGAGCATCCATCCGTCCTGTACCTTTCCCAGGCACAGCGGCCTAATGCCGTTCGGGTCGCGCGCGCCGATCAGGGTCTTCTCGGTCATGACCGCCAGGGCGAAGGATCCCTTGATGAGCTGTATCGTGTCGGTCAGGGCCCGCTCAAGGCCCTTTTTGTAGTTCTTGGCGATGAGCTTGATAATTACCTCGGAGTCGCTGGAGGAGGTGAAGGTTGACCCCGTTTCTTCCAGGAATTCCTTCATGGGATCGGTGTTTACCAGGCTTCCGTTATGGGCGATGGCGATGGTGCCGAGCTTCGACTTCGAGACGAAGGGCTGGGCGTTTTCGATCGAGGCCTTGCCCGAGGTGGAGTAGAGCACGTGGCCGATGGCGATGTGCCCCTCCAGGCTTGAGAGGTTTTCCTTGTCGTACACGTCGGCCACCAGTCCCATCTTGCGGAAGTGGTCGACCTTCTCGCCGTTCGCGCTGGCGATTCCCGTGCTTTCCTGGCCGCGATGCTGCAGGGACTGCAGACCGTAATAGGCGAGCCGCGACGCCGAGGCTCCCCGATCCGTCAGGTATACGCCGACGATGCCGCAGTATTCCTCAGGCTTATCGCCGTCTTCGCTTTCGTATTGCTGGTCCATGGACGCTCCCGTCATATGACGTTACTTGGATATGCGCTTGAAAATTTCGACGTACGCTTCTTTTACGTTACCGAGGTCCCGGCGGAATCGGTCCTTGTCGAGCTTCTCCCCGGTTTTCGCGTCCCAGAAACGGCAGGTATCCGGCGATATTTCGTCGGCCAGGATGATCTTCCCGTCGGCGGTCTTGCCGAATTCGAGCTTGAAGTCGATCAGGCGGATCCCGCGCTCCGCGAAGAACTTGGTCAGTACCTTGTTGATTTTCGCGGTCTGGGCGTAAATATTCTTGAGGTCCTTCCACGTGGCGGCGCCGATGGCCACGGCGTGATAATCGTTGATCAGGGGATCTCCGAGGGAATCGTCCTTGTAGGAAATCTCGAAAACCGTGGTCTTGAGCTCCGAGCCCTCCGCCACGCCGAGCCGCTTGGAAAAGCTGCCGGCGGCCACGTTCCGCACGATTACCTCGAGGGGGACGATGCTTACCTTGCGGCAGAGCATTTCGCGGTCCGAAAGCTTCGCGATATAATGGCTCTTGACGCCCTGGCTCGCGAGTAGCTCGAAAAGCCCGGAGGCGATGGCGTTGTTCAATTCGCCCTTCGACTCGATCTGGCCCTTTTTCTCGCCGTTAAACGCGGTTGCGTCGTCCTTGTAATCGATCACGACGAGGTCGCTTTCGTTGGTCGCGTAGACCCTCTTCGCCTTGCCCTCGTACATTTGCTCGCCCTTGACGATGCCCTTCGCGATCGCGTCCGCTTTCTTGCTCATAAATCGATCCCCCTGCCGCCCTCTGCGGCTATTTCGTTCTTTAATTTGTCCCGAAATGCGATGAGTTTGCTTTTGAGTTCCGGATATTTGATGGAAAGGATTTGGCAGGCCAGGTAGCCCGCGTTGGCGGCGTTGTCCAGGCCGACGGTGGCGACCGGGATCTGCTTCGGCATTTGCACGATGGATAGGAGCGCGTCGAGCCCGCCAACCTTGCCCCCGTCCAACGGAACGCCGATGACGGGAAGCGTGGTCATTGAAGCGATGACGCCGGGCAAGTGGGCCGCGAGTCCCGCCCCGGCGATGATAACCTCGCATCCCTCCGATTCCGCTTTCGCGACGGTTTCGGCGAGAAGCTCTCCCGCGCGATGGGCCGAGATAATATAAGAAGAATAGTCGACGCCGAATTCGCGAAGCACGGCGGCCGCTTTCTTCATAACCTCTGTGTCTGATTTGGAACCGAAAAAGATGGTGACTTTCATACGTGAACCTAGCATGAAAGGCTTCGCGCTTTCAAGATGGGAACGGGTCAATCCGGGCCGCTTCTGGGAGAAAAGAAAGGGTATTCGTACCGTATGGCGAATTACGCCCGCGGCCCTCCCTTTTTTTTATTGAAATTGCCGCCCGCAAGGCCAAATCGGGTAAAATCGGGGTATACTGGATTGCGTGAGAGATAAGGAGCGTATTTTCATGAAAAAGAATTACGGTATCGTCGCGATCCTCGCCATAACGGTCCTCCTTCTCGCCTCCTGCCGCGGAAAACCGGCAGGCTCGATGCGGGGCGGTACTACGGACGGCAATGCGTCCGCTCCCGTTCCGTTCGCCTCGATAGTCTATTTTGAAGGTACGGTAACCCAGGACGGCAAGGCCTTGGCCATCGGGGACGGGATTATAGACGGAGCCCTGATCGAAACGGACCGGGACGGCCTGGCCGAGATCGTGTTCGACGGGAAGAATGCCCTGAGTATCGGCCCTTCCGCCTCGTTGCGGGTTCGCCTTTCGGACCTTGAAAAATCGGTAAACGTGGAGCGCGGGAAGGTTACCGCGGTGTTGCGGAAACTCAATAAGCTTTCGGGCGGCAAGCTCGACGTACGGACTCCTTCCCTCGTCGCGGGCGTTCGGGGAACGAGCTTCTGCGTTTGGGTGAGCGGCACGGCGGCGGAAACCTACTTTTGCACGTGCAACGGCCGGATCGAGTTTACCCCCGGAGGAACGGCCGAATCCGTTATCGCGGAAGCGAGCCATCACGAGGCCCTGCTCTTTACCGGCACGGGAAAGAACGCGTCCTTCGTTCCCGCTCCAGCCGATATGGACCCCCGCCACGGGGACGCTGACCTCGAAAACCTCGCCGCCCGAATAGGCGAGACCATGGATTGGTCCGTAGTGGAAGAGTAACGCCCGATGGTTCAGCTCGTATCGCTCATTCTTGCGGTATTGCCGCCTTTAGCCTATCTTCTCTACCTCATGGCCGCGGACCGTCGGGAGCCGGAACCCCTGCACATGGTATTGTTTACCCTTGCCTTGGGCATGCTTTCCACCGTCCCTTCCCTTATCCTGGAATCGCTTCTGGCCCTCGCCGTTCCCTTCCTGCGCTCAGGCGCGACCGAGGAGGGCCTCGTCGGCGCTTTCGTCGCCTCGTTCGTGCAAATCGCACCGGCGGAGGAATTCTGCAAGCTCGCCGTCGTGTTGCTCTTCGTGTGGAAAAACCGGAATTTCAACGAGGAAAACGACGGTATCGTATACGTTACCCTGAGCGCTATCGGCTTTGCCCTATTTGAGAACGTATTCTACGTGCTTCAATACGGGTTCGGTACCGGTTTGGTCCGGGCCGTCACGTCCATCCCCCTGCATACCTTTTGCGGGGTAATCATGGGTTCTTTCGTGGGTAAGGCCCGGTTCGCCCCCGATCGGAAGACCAGCCGCCGTTTGCTACTCATCGGGTTCGCTCTGGCCTGGACCATTCACGGACTTTACGATACCTTCGCCCTGGCGAAGGGAGGGGGCCTCTTCGTCGTCCTCATCGTTCTCGCGCTCTTTATTTCCGGGCGTCAGTTCGTCCGCAAGGGCTCGCTGAGCTCACGGTCCCGCTGGGACAAACCCGGTTCGGCCCCGCCCATGCGCATCGATACCCCGTCCGAAGAGCTCGAGCGGATCATGAAAAAGTACGGGGCCCAAAGCCTTGCCAGCGACGAGGAAGGGCGCGTCTTCCTGAAACCGGAGCGTCAGCCGTGGAAGGCGGTCATTGCCCGGTTTCTTCTCGCCTTCTCGGCGTTGGTCGCCGCCGTCGGCGTGTATCTTTCGAGGCATCCGGGAACGGATGCCGATCCCGCCGCTTCATTCGCTTTTTTTATGTTCATCGTCACGGTTCCCGCCTTGGTTGGGGCCATGCTGGAATATTCCTACCGGCGCCGCGCAACGGAGCGCCAATACTTTTCTTGATGATTTTCGGTTTTTAATATGACAATATTTAAAAAAATGTCTTTTTGCTTGACAGCCCTTTTTTCGAGCCGGATAATGCATTGAAGCGATTTTAGGTGAAACCGTAGCTTCGGCAGTAAAGGTTAAGTTCGTTCGGGGTTTCTTCCTGATCGTTTTCATAAAGGAAGGATATGACGATCATTTACACGCTGATCGGTTCCCTGTGCGCATTGACCTTCGCGTTCATGTTGGCGCGATTCGTCCTTGCGCAGGACTCGGGCACCGACAAAATGAAAGAGATCTCGGAATCGATCCAGCATGGGGCGCGAGCCTATCTCTCTCAGCAGTACAAGGTGGTTGGCCTCATTTTTATCGGCCTTTTCGCCCTTCTTTCGGTTCTGGCCTACGGATTTAAGCTCATTTCGATCTTCGTTCCCTTCGCCTTTATAACAGGAGGCTTTTTTTCGGGTCTTGCGGGGTTTATCGGCATGACGGTCGCCACCAAGGCGAACGCGAAAACGTCCTGGGCAGCCAGAAAGAGCCTCAACTCGGGCTTGCGCGTGGCTTTCTCTACCGGAACCGTAATGGGCATGACGGTCGTGGGCCTCGGACTGCTCGATCTAACCCTTTGGTATAGCCTTCTCAAACTTGTCTTTCGCGTACCCGACCAGGAAATTCCCCCCATCATGATTACCTTCGGCATGGGCGCCTCGACCATGGCGCTTTTTGCGCGCGTGGGCGGCGGTATTTTCACCAAGGCCGCCGACGTGGGCGCCGATCTGGTAGGAAAGGTCGAGGCGGGCATTCCCGAGGACGATCCCCGCAATCCGGCGGTTATCGCGGACAACGTGGGCGATAACGTCGGCGACGTGGCGGGCATGGGAGCCGACCTCTATGAAAGCTACGTCGGTTCCATCGTCGCCACCATGGCGCTCGGCGTCTCCGCGGCTCAGCATTCCCTCCGGGGGCTTCAGCCGATCACCATGATCCAGATCCCGCTTGCCATCGCGGCCATCGGCGTGATCCTTTCCATCGCGGGAACCTTCTTGGTCCAGGCGAAAGAAGACGCGACGCAAAGCGTCCTGCTCGCCGCGCTCAGAAAGGGGGTGTGGTTCTCGACCATCGGCATCGCCGTCGCGAGTTTCCTCTATATTACGTTCTTCCCCGGACCGGGCAAGGCCTACCTCGGCATCTGGATGGCCATGATGTGCGGCCTCGTGGCGGGAAACGTAATCGCGTACTTCACCGAGTATTACACCTCCGATACCTATAAGCCCACCAAGCAGCTCGCCGACACGACCCTGACGGGACCGGCGACGGTGATCATCGGCGGTATCGCCGTGGGCATGAAAAGCACCGTCATTCCGGTGATAACCGTGGCGGCCAGCATTCTCGCGGCGTACTTTCTCGCCGAAGGGCACATCAACCCGATACTCGGCCTGTACGGCATCGGGATCGCCGCGGTGGGCATGCTCGCCACGTTGGGAATTACCCTGGCCACCGACGCGTACGGTCCCGTGGCAGACAATGCCGGGGGCATTTCGGAAATGGCGGGGCTCGAAAGCGAGGTGCGTGCCCGTACCGACGCGCTGGATTCGCTGGGCAATACCACCGCCGCCACCGGCAAGGGGTTCGCCATCGGTTCCGCCGCACTGACCGCCCTCGCGCTGATCGCGGAATACGATCAGAAAATCGAGGAAGCGGCCCTCGGCCTACTTCCTAAAATGGGCGGGATTTTCGCCGAGTACGCCCAGAAATTCACGGGCGGCTTCGACTCGGGCCTCACGAACCCCTACGTTATCGCCTGTCTATTCGTGGGAGCCATGCTTCCCTTCCTGTTCAGCGCCCTTACCATGCAAGCCGTCGGCCGTGCCGCGGGAGCCATGGTCCAGGAAGTGCGCAGGCAATTCAAGGCAGATCCCGGAATCATGGAAGGCACCTCGAAGCCCGACTACGCCGCGTGCGTGGCCATATCGACCAAGGGCGCCCAGCGCGAAATGCTCGTTCCCGCGCTCCTCGCGATCTTTACGCCGATCGTTATCGGCATTTTCGTCGGACCGGTGGGCGTCATGGCCTCTCTCGCGGGCGCCCTCGCCTCGGGTTTCGTCCTTGCCATCATGATGGCCAACGCGGGCGGAGCCTGGGATAACGCGAAGAAATACATCGAGCGGGGAAATCACGGCGGCAAGAGAAGCGACCCGCACAAGGCCGCGGTCGTGGGCGACACGGTGGGCGATCCTTTCAAGGATACGTCGGGGCCGGCGCTCAATATACTGCTTAAGCTCATGAGCATGGTTTCGATCGTATTCGTTTCCACGACCATGGTGCTGAACGCGATTTTCCTGAACCTGTTCCGCTAACGAGCTGTAACGTAATCGGATTGGCGGACGAAAAAAAAAGGGCAGCCCGGCTCGGCCAGGCTGCCCTTCGCGTTCTCGGTTAAAGAAGCGTTATTTCTTGATACCGGCCGCTTCCATCTTGGCGCGGCGCTCGTTGATGATCGCCTGTCCGCCGGAATTGAGGTAGTCCTGGAAGCCGGCGGTCCATACGGACTCGAACTGAGCGGGCTTCGCGACGATGGATTGAACGAGCAGGTTGTTTCTCTTCTCCTGCAGCGCCGGGCCCATTCCTTCTTCCGCCTTGATTTCGCCGAAGTTGTAGCTCGCCGAAATTCTCGCGTCATGGTGCTGGATGGTCCACGACTTCTCGATGTAGCGCTTGTCCACGCCCGCGTAGGCCAGGGCGAGCGACTTGGTGGTGAGGGCGGGGTCGCCCAGGTCAAGGCCGTTGATCACGATGGTGTAGTCGATGTTGCTCGGCGAGTTCATGATCTTCGCGCCGGTCGCCTTGATGGTCTTCACGGAGCCGTCGGCCATCTTCTCGTGGGTCACGCCCTCTTCGCCGATCTGGAGGAACTTCCGGTTCTCCAGCTTGCTCAGGAAGTCGAGGTAGAGCAGGGAGGCCACGGGTTCCTTGTTGGAGGCGGGGAAGAATACCTTGCGGTCAACGGGAGCGGAGAGGTACTTGCGGTACTTGCCCGCGTCGTTCTTGAAGGGCTCGACGGCGATATAGGCGGCATCGGGTCCAACGAGCTTTTTCAGGTTCGCGGCGATACCGTTGTCTCCGTCGCGGTAGGGGTAGTCCCAGTTATGGATGAACGCGCCCACGTAACCGGCTTTCATCAGGTTATCCTCGGTCTTGTCGCCGATGGGATAGAGCGGGAAGTCCTTCCAGATCAGGCCGTCGTTATACCACTTGTTGAGAACCTTGATTCCTTCCTTGTAGTTCGGCCACAGCAGGCGGCGGTCGTCAAACCCGTTGATCCAGGCCTCGGCGTCGGTAAGTTTCTCCGGTACGAAGGAAGTGGTCAGGATATCCGCGCGCCAACCGACGTCCACGCCGATGGAGAATGGAATCATCTTGTCGGCGTTGTCGCCGAGAAGGGTCTTGGCGTTGTTCTTGAACGCCACGAGCATGGCCTCGAACTCCTTCATGGAGGTGGGCTCTTTCATGTTGAGTTTCTTGAGCCAGTCTTCGCGGACGAACACGCTGGTGCGGTTGTTCTGGAAGAGCAGGGCTTCTACGGCCCATACCTCGCCGGTTGCGGGGTTCCTGTCGTAGTAGATGTTCGTGTCGCCGAGAAGGTTCCACAGGTTGGGAAGCTGGTCCTTGTACTGCTTCAGGTACGGGGCCATGTCGGTCACGCCGCCCATGTTCGCGTAGGTCTGGATGGTCGGGTAGCTATAGGTAACGCAAACGTCGGGCGCGTCGCCGGCGGCGAGCAGGTTGTTGATCGCCTCGACCTCGGTCCAGCGGGGAACGGGCTTGAAGGTAACGGCCACGTTGTGGTCCCTCAGCATCCCTGCCTTGATGAAATCGGTGTAGAAGTTGTCCTCCGGCTTGGAACCGCCGTCGTTGCTTCGGTCATACACCTCTACGGTAATGCTCCTGGTCTGGGTGAACTTGCCGTTCACGAGTCCCGAATCTTTCGCTGCGGCCGAACCGCCCGAATCCTTGGTCCCGCCCGCAAAGACGAGTCCCGCGGCGAGCAGGGCGCACGCTGCGGCGGTGATAATTCTTTTCATTTTTTCCCCCTTGATCGAAAAAAATCCGAATATAATCAGCGCCGTGCCTATTTTGGCAAGCGGCGCGGATACACACGAAGGGTCGGTAGCCCCGTCGGGTTTAGCCCTTTTCGGCCCCGAGGGTCGCGCCGGCGATGAAATACCGCTGAAGCCAGGGATACACGACGAGAATCGGCACCGTGGCGAACATGATGGTGGCGGCCTTGAGCGTTTCCGAAAGCCCGGGAGGAGAGAAGCCTTCCAGGGTCGCCACTTCCACGTTGGAAATCGCGTTGATCAGGTTATAGAGCAGAAGCTGTATCGGAAAATACTTGCGGTCGTTCATGAACATAAGGGCGTCGGAAAAGCCGTTCCACCGGCCTACCGCGTAGAAAAGCGCCAAGGTCGCCAGTACCGGGGTGGAAAGCGGAAGGTAAATGTGGATCAGCGTGCGGATGGGCCCGGCGCCGTCTATTTCCGCCGACTCGCGAAGGCTGTCCGGAATTCCGAACATGAAACTCCGCATGATGATCATGTTGAACACGCTCAGGGTATACGGAATGATCAGCACCGACGGCTTATTCAGCATTCCCAGGTCTTTCAGCAACAGGTACATGGGTATGGTACCCGCGTTGAAATACATCGTGAATATGATGAAGGTATTGATGAATTTCCGTCCCCGAAGGTGGTCGTAGGTAAGGGGAAAGGCCGCGATGGTCGTCATGAACAGCGATATGAAGGTGCAGATAACGGTTAAAAGCGCGGTCCAGGTAAGGGACCAGGTGTATTTCACGTCCCCCAAGACGAGCTGGTAGGCTTGCAGGTTGAAACCCTTCGGCCACAGGGTAACCTCGTTCCTGATAAGGGCCTCTGAAGAACTGAAGGACCGGGCGGCCACGTTCAGAATGGGAATGATGCACACGGCGATGATAATGAGACAGAGGAACGCGATGGTCCGGTCCCCGAGCTTTGATCTAGATGATTTAACCATACCGATAACCCCTTACACGATTCCGCGTTCGCCGGACTTCTTCGCGAGAAAGTCGGCGCCAAGCAGGAAAATAACGCATACGAACGACTGGAAAAGGCCCACCGCCGTAGTGAGGGCGAACTGGAGCCCCCGAACGCCGTTAATATAGATAAAGGTCGCGATAACGTTCGAGTTGGTTTTGACCAGGGCGTTACCCAACGCGTACGGCCGGTCGAATTCGCTTCCCAAAAGCCGTCCCAGGCTGAGGATCAGTAGAACCACGATGGTGGACTTGATGCCCGGAAGGGTAACGTGCCAAATGCGGCCCATTCGTCCCGCCCCGTCTATCGCGGCCGATTCGTACAGTTCGGGGTTGATGGCGGTTATGGCCGCGAGATAAATAATCGTATTCCACCCGACGCTTTGCCAAATACCCAATCCCACGTAGGTCGCCACCCAGTGATTGGGTTCGTTCAGGAAGGGAACCGGCGGAATGCCCAAGCGGCCGAGCAGGATATTGACCAAACCCGTGGTAGGGGCGAATAGCTGCAGGGCCATTCCCGAAATGATTATCCACGAGAGAAAGTGCGGCATATACGCCACGGTTTGCGTGATTTTCTTGAGGGTAGGGAAGGCGAGCTCGTTGAGGAGAATCGCGAGAATGATCGGCGCCGGGAATCCTATGACCAAGTCAAGGAGATTCAAGACGATCGTATTTCTCAGGGCGTAGAGGAAATCGCGGTTGGAGAATGCCTTGATAAAGTACTCGAAGCCGTGATTGGCGGCCCAGGGCATTTCCCATACGTTTTTCACGAGACTGTATTTCTTGAAGGCGATTTGGATATACGTCATGGGGACGTACTTGAAGACCGTAAAGTATGCAAGCGGCAGGGCCAACAAAAGATAGAGCGTCCAATAACGGCTCATGTAGTTGGCTAGGTTTTTCCTTCTTGCAGAACGAAGCATGGGCGATCCGTTCATTGTTGCTCCTGAACAAATATACTAGTATTTTAGTTGCGTGACTCACGCGTACCATTACGATAGACCATGGTCTGCCATCATTGTATCCGCAGAAAACAGGACTGAAAGATAGGGAATTTTACCTATGCTCCCCAAAAAGAAGGCTGCCTTTAGCGTAAGGCGGCCCCGGTAACCGACGGTATCGATTTCTTATTTCGTTTTCGGCAGCCTTCGAAGGGCGTCAATCTCGGCGTCGTCGGTGGCTACCCACTCCTGGCTCCGTCCGATTCCCATTCCGATTTCTCCCCGCATTTCCAGGGTGTCTACGGGGTATTTTTTTCCGTCTGCCGGGTGGAAGGTAATTTTGCACTTGTAGAGCTTTCCGTCTTTCGGGTCTATTATACTGCCGTCGGCCCATTGTCCGGCGGCCTTTTGCTTTAGATTGAATATGAAAGGGGTTCCCAGAATCTTCATTTTCCTCACGTCGCCCGCGACGGGAAAATCCTTGTATGAGGGCTTACAGCTTACGGCCAGAATATCCTCCCCCTGGTTGGGAACCGTTACGATTTCGCCGAAAAGCAAGCCCGCCGATTCGTAAATTCGCCACGCCGCCGTGGTTTTTCCCTGTTCGTCCACGCTTTTCCATAACCCGACGACCGGATCCGCGGCGAAGGCTGAGATGCCGGCGAGCATTGCCAGGCACAACGAAAGCAGTATTTTTTTCACATCTTTCTCCTTCTCGTATACGTACGCCTTAACGGGATAGCGGTATTCGGCTATTATGGCCTTCACCAAACCATGAATACCGCCAATCTTTTCGTTTATAGCTCTTCCGAGCTCTTTCTTCTCAAGAATAACACGCTACCGCGCGCTATTCCCGCGGAATTCGAAGCCCTCAAGGCCGATGAATTCACTTACCCCTCGCTTTCCGGTCATTCGACCGTCGTAACGCTGAAACGAACGCCGGATACGCCGGCTCCCTTCCATGACGGCGGGTACTGGGCGCCGCTGCGTTCCGTTCTCGGTTCGACCGAACCCGCGCTCGCGCTTCTCGCGGCCCCGGCCTGCAGGGCCCTCGGCCTGGCGAACTGGCACGGGGATACCCGGTTTTGCCCCCGGTGCGGAGGCGCCCTGCGCGATCACGGGCGGGAAACCGCCCGATACTGCCAGGAATGCGATAACCTGCTCTTTCCCCGCCTTTCCCCGGCGATAATCGTGCTGGTACGAAAGGGCAGCGAAATTCTCCTTGCGCGGCATGCCGCCCGCAACACGGGAACGTGGGCGTGCATCGCGGGGTATCTCGAGCATGGCGAGAGCCTGGAAGAATGCGTTGCGCGGGAAGTAAAAGAGGAAACGGGCCTCACGGTAGGGAATATCCGGTACGCCGGAAGCCAAAGCTGGCCGTTTCCCGATCAGTTTATGGTAGCGTTTTTCGCGGAATGGGTTTCCGGCGACATCGTCCCGGACCCGTCGGAAATCGCGGAGGCCCGCTGGTTCGGCGCCGATTCCCTACCGGCCATACCCCCTCCGGGGACCGTCGCATGGGGTTTGATCAACGCGGCGCTCCATGGACGGGAGAATCCCGATCGTACAGAAAGTGAACGGTTTGTGTTGACCCCCCGCCCGTAAAATCAGTATCTTTTTTTCGAGGTTATGAATGAAGAAGCACGCTGAACAAGAATCACAAAATAATGCGACGGACGCGCAGAAGGAAACGGAAACGAAGAAGGGCGCCGCTCCCGACGCTCCCGAGGCGGCCCCCGCCGCGACCTCGGAAACGGAAAAGGCCGGCGCCGAAGGAAAACCGGCGGAAGAGCCCTCCGCGACGGCCGGAAACGGCGCCGCGGATTTTCAGGCGCGAATAGCCGAGCTTGAAAAGCTGAACGCTGACCTGCAGGATCAGTATTTGCGCAAGGCCGCGGATTTTGACAACTACAGAAAGCGCATGATCCGGGAAAAGCAGGACGCCATTGACTACGCGAACACCAACCTTCTGGTGGATTTGGTTCAGGTGCTTGACGATTTTGACCGCGCGATTGGGCACGCGGACCAGTTTGAGGCGGGTTCGCCCGCGGCTGCCCTGGCTGAGGGGGTAACCATGATACGGACCCAGCTGGGCAATATGCTCGATAGCAAATACGGCCTCACGTACTACCCGTCGAAGGATACGACCTTCGATCCCAACGTTCACGAGGCGATCGGTACCGTTCCGTCCCCCGACGTGAGCGAGCCAACCGTGGCGGAAGAGTACATGAAGGGCTATAAACTGAAGGACCGGATTATCCGTCCCGCGAAGGTAATGGTCAAGATGCCGGTTGAGGCCGAAAAATAGGATTTTTCTTGTTTAGCTTGGGAGTGTCGCCGCGCGAGACCCCGAGTAGGCCAAAGCCCCGATTGCGCGGGGTTTCGCAATTTATTGAAAACAAATCGCGCGAGCGAATGGCGCGTTGATGAGACGAGAAAGGAGCATAGAGATTTATGGGAAAGATTATCGGAATTGACCTTGGAACGACCAATTCATGCGTCGCGGTGATGGAAGGCGGAGAACCCGTCGTTATCCAGAACGCGGAAGGCGGACGCACCACGCCCTCGATCGTCGGTTTTACCGCTAAGGGCGAACGGGTGGTCGGTCAGCCCGCGAAAAACCAGATGATCACCAACCCGGAAAAGACCGTTTACTCGATCAAGCGATTCATCGGTCACCGGTATAACGAGCTTTCGGGCGAAGCCAAGCTCGTTCCCTACAAGGTTGAGCCCCAGGCCGACGACGTCCGCGTCGATATCGACGGTAAGCTCTATTCTCCCCAGGAAATCAGCGCCTTCATCCTGCAAAAGATGAAGAAAACCGCCGAAGACTATCTCGGCGAAACGGTAACGGAGGCGGTCATTACCGTACCCGCGTACTTTAACGACGCTCAGCGACAGGCCACCAAAGACGCGGGAAAGATCGCCGGTCTCGAGGTAAAGAGAATCATCAACGAGCCGACGGCCGCTTCCCTCGCCTTCGGGTTTAACAAGGATTCCAAGAAGGAAAAAACCATCGCCGTATACGACCTCGGCGGCGGTACCTTCGATATTTCCATACTGGAATTGGGCGACGGCGTATTCGAGGTGAAGTCCACCAACGGCGACACTCACCTCGGCGGCGACGACTGGGACCGCCGCATCATGAACTGGCTCGTGGACGAGTTCAAGAACGACACCGGGATCGACCTCTCCAAGGACCGCATGGCCCTCCAGCGCCTTCGCGAGGCCGCCGAAAAGGCGAAGATCGAATTGTCCGCCGTCGCCAACGCGGAAATCAACCTTCCGTTCATTACCGCCGACGCTTCCGGTCCGAAGCACCTCCAAAAGAGCCTTTCCCGGGCCAAGTTCGAGCAGATGACCGACGATCTTTTCGAGCGGACCAAGGAACCCTGCCGCAAGGCGCTCCGCGACGCGGGCGTTTCGGTAGACCAGATCGACGAAGTGCTCCTCGTCGGCGGTTCCACCCGCATGCCCAAGGTTATGCAGATCGTGAAGGAATTGTTCGGCAAGGAAGGCTCGAAGGGCGTTAATCCCGACGAGGCGGTCGCCGTCGGCGCCGCGATCCAGGGAGGCATTCTTGGCGGCGACGTAAAAGACGTGCTCCTCTTGGACGTTACCCCCCTTTCACTGGGTATCGAGACCATGGGCGGCGTGTTCACCCGGCTTATTAACCGTAATACCACCATACCGACCCGCAAGAGCCAGGTATTCTCCACCGCCGCGGACGGTCAGACCGCCGTTTCCATCCACGTCATGCAGGGCGAGCGCGAAATGGCCAGCCAGAACCGGACCCTCGGCAAATTCGACCTCGTCGGCATACCTCCCGCCCCCCGCGGCGTGCCCCAGATCGAGGTAACCTTCGATATCGACGCCAACGGCATCGTTCACGTGACCGCCAAAGACCTTGGCACCGGCAAGGAGCAGAAGATCCGCATCGAAAGCTCCTCCGGGCTCTCCGAGAGCGAGGTCGAGCGCATGGTTAAGGAAGCGGAGGCCAACGCCGCGTCGGACAAGGCCGAGCGCGAAAAGGTCGAAACCAGGAACGAGGCCGACTCGATGATCTATCAGACCGAGAAGACGCTCAAAGACCTCGGCGACAAGGTGGATGCCTCCGAGAAAGCCAAGATCGAGGAAGCCGTCGCGGCCCTCAAGAAAGAGCTTGAAGGCGGTTCCGTGGAATCCATTAAGGCGAAGACCGAGGAACTCAAGCAGGCTTCCTACAAGATCGCCGAAGAGATGTACAAGCAGCAGGCCGCTCAGTCGGGCGGCGCGGGACCCGATATGGGCGGCGCGGCCGGGCCCGATATGGGCGGAACCGGTTCCGCGTCCGGCAACGCGGGCCCGAAAAAGGGCTCCGCCGACGACGTCGATTACGAAGTGGTTGACGACGATAAATAACCGCCCGTAATACGTGATTTTCCGGGGAATCCGGCCGTCTTGACAGGCGAGCCGGATTTTCCGTTTCCGAATACCTAATGCTGGAGTAACTCCGTGGCCACCAAACGCGATTATTACGAAGTTCTCGGCGTGCAAAAAGGCGCGTCGAAAGACGAGATCAAAAAAGGATACCGCAAACTCGCGGTCCAGTACCATCCGGACAAGAATCCCGGTGACCATACCGCGGAAGAGAAGTTTAAAGAGGCTACCGAAGCCTATGAAGTTCTTTCCGACGACCAGAAACGGCAGATTTACGATCAGTACGGCCATGCCGGGCTCGAAGGCATGGGCGGCCCCGGCGGTCCGGGCGGCTTTGACCCCAGCGCCTTCCAGGGCTTCGAGGACATTTTCGGCGATTTCGGCGGCATTTTCGAAAACCTTTTCGGCGGCGGCGGCGGTCGGCGGCGGGGCGGCGGTCCCAATCAGGGATCAAGCCTGCGCTACGACCTGCAGATATCGTTCCACGACGCTGTGTACGGTACCAAGTCCGAAGTGCAATATTCGCGCAATGAGTCCTGTTCTTCCTGCAAGGGAACCGGCGCCGCGGGCGGTACCGGCCGCAAAACCTGTTCCACCTGTCAGGGCGCCGGACAGGTACGTCGCAGTTCCGGCTTCTTTTCCATCGCGTCGCCCTGTCCCACCTGCCATGGCGAAGGTTCCATCATCGAGAATCCCTGCCGCGAATGCGGCGGTTCGGGCGTGCAGAAAAAGCGGCAGAAAATACTGGTCACGATTCCCGCGGGGGTCGAGGACGGCAAGCGGATAACTATTCCCCGACAGGGCGACGCGGGTTCGGGCGGCGGCCCCTACGGAGACCTCGTGGTATTCATCCGGGTTAAGCCGCATCCCTATTTCGAGAGATCGGGTTCCGATCTCTATTGCGCCGTTCCCATTTCGATCACGCAGGCGGCGCTGGGCGCCGAGATAGTGGTTACGGCATTGGACGACAAGAAACTGAAGCTAAAGATTCCCGCGGGCACGCAAAACGGAAAGCTCCTGAGAATCCGCGACGAGGGCGTTCCCCTGGCGAACGGCCGCAAGGGAGACCTTTACATTAAAATCATCGTGAAGGTTCCCACCAAGCTCTCGTCGAAGGCTCGAAGCCTCCTCGACGAAGTCTCCCGACTGGAGGGAGAGAATCAAGAGCCCACGCCGGTGCCCCTCTCCGAGCTTGAATAAGGCCCGTTTTCCGAAAAAATACGGTCCTATGCGCTTTTTTGGCGCGTAGGACCGCTTTTTTTTCCGTGAAATGCCGATAAATTCATGGTATACTGTGCGAGCTATTTTTCCCCTAGAGGTACTGCAGGATGATCCATTCTCGGAAACGGCTTATCAAACTGGGGGTCGACCTTGGCGTCGGCCTGGCGTTTTCCTTTTTCTTGTACATAATCGCGCCGGAATTCAAGTTCGTCGGGCGGTTTGCCACCGCGGCGATCGTGTTCTTCCTCGCCGCGACGGTTTCTACCTTATTAACCGGTAATTTCTGGCGACGACTGGAGCATCAGGTGTTCCAGGTGCTCGATACCCGTTTTATGGTCCGTTTCGTCGACCAGCTCCGGTTTTCCTACACCATCGACGACCTGATCGACTCGATCCAGACGGTTCTGGAACACGAGGCGGACGCGTCGGTATTGTACGTGAACATGGAAAACCGTTACGTCATTTACAATAGCCCCACCCGCGTCGCCACGGACCCCGAAACGCTCGAGGTCCTTTCCCGGAATTTTCCCGAGACCTGGCCCGACGGTTTTTACCTCGTCGACGAGAAACTCGGGCTCGTTTCGGACTTTAAGCATGCCCGGGGCTTTTTCCTCTCCTACGGAAAGCTCCATTTCTACGTGCTATGCCGGTACATGAAGGTGTTCGAGGAACAGATATTCAAGACCATGCAGTACGAATTCGAGAACTTCCTCAAGCGAACCAAGACCGTTACCGAACTGACCGCGATCTCTGAGCTTTCCAAGGAATGGGACATGGTCGCCGAAACCCAGGTTTCCTTTTTACCGCAAAAAATGCCGCAAATTCGCGGCGTCGACGTGGCAGCGTACTTCCGTCCCCTCGTAAACGTATCCGGCGACTTCTACGACGTTATTCCCCTGGACGAGGACCGAACCTTCTTCCTTCTCGGCGACGTTTCGGGAAAGGGACTCGCCGCCGCCCTGGTCATGGGCGTTATCATCAATACCGTCAAGATTATCGAAAACAAGGAAGACCTCCCCGGGGTGATCCGCGCCATCGACGTCGCCATTAAGTCCATGCACCTTCAGGACAAGTACGCGGTACTATTCATCGGCATTATCGATACCAAGAAGATGAAAATACGGTACGTGAACGCCTCAATGGCCGACCCTATCATCGTAACCAAGGCCCCCTCCGGATGGAAGATCCGGCCCCTACAGTCGACCTGCAGCCTCGTCGGCATCATCGATCTTGACGAAATCGTGCAGGAAGAAATGCCCCTGTACCGCGGCGACGTTGTGCTCATGGCGTCCGACGGCGTATCCGAGGTGATGAACGACGAGGGCGTCGAGCTCGGCGACACCGAGCTGTACCTGAATACCGTCCGGAACAGCGCGTACAAGACGGCCCGTCATTTCGTCAACGATATAGCGGATCTCGTGCTTGAGTACAACGGCGACAAAAAACTGCGCGACGACGTTACCATGCTCGTCGCCAAGATAGAGGACTGATCATGACTCTGCTAATATTCAGCTACCTTCTCGCGGCCTTCCTTTTCTTTTTTTCCTACTATCTCGATTCCCGAGGGGATAAAAACACGACCCTCTTTACCACGATCAGCATGGCTTCCGCGTTCGTGGCCCTCTTCGCGGCGGTATCCGCCCACCTCTTGTACCTGGGCAATACCTCGATCAGCGTATTGATTTTTCGCCTGTGCCTGATTGTCCTGGCCTTTACGGTGGTATCCGTTCATACGTACGTTCATTCCGTGCCGTACGACGACAAGATCACCTTCGTGCGCATAATCGGCTGGTTACTGACGGGCTTCGCGGTATATCTCGTTTTCGCCTCTTCCGTAACGTTTGAATGGGGCCCTTCGGGTTTCCGTATCACTTCGACTCCCTTCTACGGGATAATGAACGGTTTTACCCTCTTTGCGCTCGTATATTTCATCGCGTTGCCCGGCCTTACCGTCCTCTCCCTCGTCCTGCGCGCGTTCGCGCTCAAAAGCCGCATCTATCGGCAGAGGCTCCTGTTCATCGCCCTGTCCATAATCGCGGGCTACCTGTCGGGATGGGGGCTTTGGCAGCTATCCCTGTGGTATTACTGGGCGCTTCCGCTGGTTCCTTTCGCGTTCGCCGTACTGATTATGCTGGTATACCAGTCGAACCAAATGTCGACCCTATTGGACGCGAACCGGACCATCGCCTCGGTCGTCAATTTTCTCGTGCTCGGCGTGCTTTTCAGCGCGGTGACCGGCTTGGCCATTGCCGTTCTGTACGAGTATCTGCCCCATTCCCCCCTTTCTGCCCTGATTATGGTCGCGGTCGCCGCCGTTATGCTCGGCCTGCGGACCTTAATCGCGCGTCCGCTGCACCGCTACGTGCGCGTGGGTTCGGAATACGAAGAGGACCTCGAGGCGGGGCTAGACGCGATCAATTTCAATGCGGGCGGCGACGAGGTAATAAAGTCGACGGTGAGTCTGCTTGATAATTTCATGGAAGCCTCTACCGTAGAAATCATGGTCGCCGACGAAAAGGGCCGGCTCTCGACGATATTCTCCTCCACGGGCGCGAAAAACGAGATTAAAAGCGACAACAAGGCGATCGACTTCCTCCTCGGCCATACCGACTCCATCGTCCTCAAGACCCAGGCCATTACCCTCCATGTATACGAGGAAATCAAGGAAGACCTCCTGAAGGTGTTTGACCTGGCGCGCTCCGACGCGTTGATCCTCCTTCGCGAGGGGCACAAGATCATCGGCTTGGTCTTGCTCGGGCCCAAGAAGCGCGGCGCCGATTATACCGCATACGATTTCGGCGTGCTATCGCGGCTGTACTCGAACTTTTTCCTGGTGCTTTACTACCTGAAGAACATCGCGAATGAGTCGGTGGTGCTCACGGTAGACCGGGAGCTGGAGTTCTCCGGCCAGATCATTTCGTCGATACAGGACAATATTGACCGTATCAGCAACGATAAGGTCGACGTCGATTTCATTACCCGTTCCGCGCGAAAGCTCGGCGGCGACTTTATCGACTTTATCCAGCTCGGGCCCGACAAATCCCTGTTCGTTATGGGCGACGTTTCGGGAAAGGGCTTGAACGCGAGCATGTCCATGGTCATCCTCAAATCAGTGCTTCGCACCTTCCTCAGCGAGACCGGCGATTTTAAGCAGCTTGTCGTTAAGGTTAATTCCTTCATAAAGAACAATCTCCCCAAGGGCACCTTCTTCGCCGGCGTCTTTGGCTTGCTGGACTTTAAGAATAACGTGATGTACTACATCAATTGCGGCGTTCCGGCGATGTTCCTCTATACCGCGACGTACAATAACGCCATCGAGATTCAGGGCGACGGGAAGGTTCTCGGTTTCGTGCGGGATATCGGTAAATTCCTGAAGGTGAAGAAAATCGCCCTCAATCCGGAAGACGTGATCCTGATGACCACCGACGGTCTCGTTGATTCGATGAACCTCCGGGGCGAGCGGTTCGGTAAGGATCGCGTGCAGCGCATGCTGCTCGACAACCGCGCCTACGCTTCCGGCCGGATCGCGCGGTTCCTGCACGAGAGCCTGACCGAATTCGTTTCGAGGGAATTGGACGACGATATTACGGTGCTCGTGATTAAATACCTCTCCAAATAAGGATACTGTATGGAAAACATATCGATTGTCGAGAAGAGCGGCTCAAACTACTCCTTGTTGGAAGTCGCGGGAACGATTAACTCGTATACCTACACCGAATTCCAGAATAAGGTATACTCGCTCATTCTCCGCACCAATTTGGTGCTTGACCTTTCCCGGGTATCGAACCTATCGTCGTCCGGGCTCGGCGTTTTGATGGCTGCCCTGGATGACGGAGAGGCCCAGGGAAACAAGCTCTACATCATGAAACCCTCCGAGGTGGTCCGCCTGGCCATCGAGTCGACGGGCTTCAGCGAAATGTTCACGGTGATATATTCACTGACCGAGGTCGTTTGAAATCTTGGCCGATAAAATGCGACACCTTCGGCTGGTACCGGAATACGCCAACATTCCGGTGCTTGAATCGTTCATTAACACCTGCGATTTCCTGGGCGACGACGCGAAAAACAGGCTGACCCTTATCGCGACGGAGATATACGATAATATCGTCTCGCATAATCGCTTCCCCTTCAAGAACACCGTTCGGGTAAGCGTATCGCGGGAAGGGTCCACCCGACTCCGGATCGCGTATGGCACCTGCAATTTCGGGGAGATGATTCGGGCGAACCGGGTCGTAACGCCCCATTTTGACCGGCAATCCGGTAGATACCGCGGTATTGGGCTCCGTATGTGCCGAAACCTCGCTACTTCCGTCGTTTTCCGGCGGGGCTTGTTCCGGGGCTTAATCATCGTTACCCTGTAACCATGCGCCGCGAAGTTATCGCCTTTTTCGACGTGGACCATACCATTTCCCGGCGGGCCACGCCCTTGGCGCTCGTTTTTGAGTTGATACGGAGAGGATACGTCTTTTGGCCCTATCTCTTGGGCGTTCCGTTGATATTCATCCTCTATAGGCTTTTCAGCCTGGAAATGGATTTTATCTTCTCCAGAACGCTTCCCAAACTGAAAGGCATTTCCCGCGAGGAATTCGACGAAATCGGCAGGGTCGCCTTCGAGCGGCACCTCCGGGGCAGGCTTTATATAGGCGCCCTTCGGGAGATTGAGGCGCTCAGGCGTAACGGGATTCGCGTAATCCTGGCGACGTCGTCTCCCTTCGAGGCGGTCTATCCCCTGGCGCAGTATTGCGGAATCGGGGCCGACGACGTAGTATGCACCCAGTTCTCCTATACCGACGGGAAATTCGACGGACGCCTCGTGGGCATGCCCGTTTTCTCGCGGTATAAGCGCGATATCATCCAAACCTTCATCGAACGAAGCGGTACCGACGAGCATTTTTGCTCGTTCTTTTCCGACAGCGTTCACGATTTGCCATTACTGGAATTAGTGGGGCATCCCGTGGCGGCAAACCCGGATTGGAGGCTTCGACGGATAGCGAGACGGCGTGGATGGACCATAAAGGATTTCGAGAAATGAGAACGTACGCATTCGTAGCCGCAGTCGGCTTGTTTTTTTTCGGGGGATGCGCCGTCGCGGGCGAGCCCCCGTTGATTCGGCAATCGGACCTTCCCGCTCCCGGTACCGCGAAAGCGGTCGTGGTGCCGGATTCGGTTCCCGCCTCCGTCGTATCGCGCATAAACGCGGAACGCGCGGCTTTTTATGGCGATCTGCGCGAGGTTATTGCCTCGGATGCCGACGGGCTGTTGATTTTAACGGATAAAGGCCACCCGCTTCCCCCGGGCTATGAGCCCGCCGATTTGATATCGCTTTCCCGGCCGGGCGTGGCGCGGTCCTATCTGGCGAACCGGCAGGGCCTCTCCTTGCGGGCCCCCGCGGAGCGGGCGCTGGAGCGCATGGCCGCGGCGGCCTTGGCCGACGGCGTTACCCTGGTAGTCAGCTCGAGTTATCGCTCCTACGACTATCAGAAAACCGTGTACGAACGCAACGTGAGGGAGCTCGGCCAGGCGGCGGCGGATCGGGAATCGGCGCGGCCCGGAACCAGTCAGCACCAACTCGGAACCGCCGTGGATTTCGGCTCCATAACCGACGATTTCGCGGTAACCAAGGCGGGCCGGTGGATTCGTGAGCGCGGGGGCGAGTGGGGCTGGTCGCTTTCTTTCCCCGACGGGTATGAGTCCGTAACGGGATATCGTTGGGAAAGCTGGCATTGGCGGTACGTCGGGGTTAAAGCCGCGGCCTTTCAGGAAAAATGGTTCGACGGCGTGCAGCAATACATGCTCGAATGCGTTGACGCCTGGGTAAAAAGCCCCTATTCCGGGCTCTGATCCACGTCGCGGGCGTTCAGCCCGAATTGCTCGCCGTGTTCGCCGGCGCCCGCGGGCTCGACATGCACCATTATGTCGTAAACGTCGGGAATGGCCCCGCGAACGGCCTGGGCTACCGCTTCGGCTATCCGGTGCCCTTCCCGGACGGTACGCGCCGCGTCTACCTCGATATCGAGGTCAATATCCCAAAGGCTGGCCATTTTCCGGATTCGGGCCCGGTGCGGATTCCCCGCTCCCGGCACGGATTTAACCGCCTCGAACAGGGCGCGGTACAGTTCGTCGTCCGCGTTGCCGTCCATGAGCTCAGAGTTCAATTCAAGGAATATTCCCAGGCCCGACTTCATTACCCATACGCTTACCGCGAGGGCCGTGAGCGAATCGAGA
This sequence comes from Spirochaetota bacterium, assembly GCA_023443865.1. Lineage (GTDB taxonomy): Bacteria > Spirochaetota > Spirochaetia > Treponematales > Treponemataceae > Teretinema. The sequence continues at coordinate 228,411 of JAEZST010000022.1, forward strand.
AAGGGAAGCGCGAAAATCCGCGAAGCGCCCAAGCCGAATAAAACCGCCGCCGAGATCAGCACGTCGTTCGCCATATTGCGGGCGTTCGCGAGGACCATGGCGCTGCCGGCGCGTTTCCCGAGGGAGCGCTGGCTCGCCGCGAGGCCGAGTTTTCCCGCGATGGAGACCACCGTGACCGATAGGGCGAGGGCAGAGGGCAAGGGACGGGGGGTGCCGTCCCTGAGCTGCTCGAAGGATGAATGGAAGAGTTGAATGCCCGCGAACACGATTACGAAGGCGAGGATAATCGTCGCCACCGTCTCGGCTCGGCTATGCCCCCAGGGATGCTCTTTGTCCGAAGGCTGATTGATAATGAACCCTACCGCGAGCGTCATGACCGCGATAGCCACGTCGGTGGAGGAATCGATGCCGTCCCCGAGGACCGCGAGGCTCCCGGAAAAGAGTCCGACGGTAATTTTAGCCAGTGCGAGGAACAGGTTCCCGAACAACGCGATAACCGCTGCCTGCCTGACGAGTTTTGTCCGCCCATCGACTGCGGTCACCGCCTGTTTCCCTGTCATGTACGTCAGTCTCCCGTGTAAAAATCCTTTACGGCCTGCGCGATTGAGGTAACATGGTCTCTGGTAATCCAATAATGGGTCACGAACCGGAACTTGCCCGAGTCATCGCTCCCGTTAATGAGTATGCCATGGTCCTTCATGTACTCGGTAAAGGCTTCCTCATCGATTGAAGCCTGTTTCTCATGGCTGAAGTATACCATATTTATCTGAATTTTTTCGATTTCGACCCTCATTCCGGGAATTTCGGCCAATCGAGCCGCCAAGAGCTTCGCGTTGTCGTGGTCGGCGTCGAGCCTGAGCCTCATTTCCTTCAGGGCGATCAAGCCCGCGGCGGCCAGGATGCCCGCCTGCCGTAGGCCGCCGCCCATGAGTTTCCGGTTTCGCCTCGCCTGGTCTATGAATTTGCGTGAACCCGCCAGGATGGAGCCCACCGGGGCGCAAAGGCCCTTCGAAAGGCAGAACATGACCGAATCGGCGTATTGGGTAATCTCTCTCGCCTGTACGCCGAGGGCGGTAGCCGCGTTGAAAAGGCGCGCGCCGTCCAGATGTATCGGCAAGTGGTGGCGGTCCGCAACCCTTCTGATCGCTTCCATTTCGGCCAGCGGCAGTACCGTGCCGTTGGAATGGGCGTTTTCCAGGCAAATGAGGCTTGTCTTCGGTTCGTGTATGTCGTCCCCAAGGCGAATGCGCCGCTCGAGGGCGTCGGCTTCCAAATGGCCCGATCCGCAGTCGACCGGCCGCAATTGGACGGCGGCGAGGACGGCGGAGGCGCCCGCCTCGTGCTGGATAATGTGACAATGCTCGTCCAGTATTACTTCGCTGCCGCGCGGACAGTGCGTAAATAGCGCCAGTTGGTTGCCAAAGGTCCCCGAAGGGACGAATAGCGCCGCTTCCTTGCCCGAAATGCTCGCGGCATAGGCTTCTAGTTCCCGAACAGTGGGGTCGTCGCCGTACACGTCGTCGCCGACGGGGGCCGCCGCCATGGCCGCGCGCATTTCATCCGTCGGCCAGGTTACGGTATCGCTTCTCAGATCAATTACGTTCATGATCATTGAAATGTACTATATCGAGCTTTCCCTGGGCAAGGGTATTTGTCGAGTTTCTCCAGAATCGGCAATAGCGCCATTACCGTCGGGATTGCCGAGCAAGGGGTCCCGAATTATGGTGCGCCGAAGAATGAGCACGGCCAGGACCGCCGTGAAGACGTCTACCAGGGGCTGGGTAAACACCAGCCCGTTGAAACCGAAGAAACCGTTCAGCAGGAAGACGATCGGGATGTAGAAAAGCCCCTGTCTGCCCGCGGAGATGAGGAGCGAGGGTTTTGCCTTCCCCAGGGCCTGGAGCGAATTCATGGTAATCATGATGACCCCGATAATGGGCGCCGAGCAGGAAATGGCGAAGAGTACCCAGTCTCCCCGGGCCACGACCTCGCTCAGGTCCGTAAAGACGGAGACCAGGGGTTTACCGATCAGTCGCATAAGGGCGAACAACGCGGTGCCGAGGGTAATGGCCATGGCCATGCCGGTTTTCAGTATCGCCAGCACGCGCTGTCGGTTTTTTGCCCCGTAGTTGTAGCCTACCAGGGGTTGCGTTCCCACCGCGAGGCCGATCAGGAGGAGTATAACCAGGCTGAATATCCGTTGCGATACCCCCATTCCTCCCAGGGCGGCGGCCCCGTACGCGGCGGCGAGATTGTTCGTCACGATTCCCGCCACCGACATGAGTCCCTGGTTGAGGCCCGACGGGATACCGATAACCAGGACGTCCCTGATATGCCCAAGGCTGACGCTGGCGCGGTCGATCACCGGGGTAATGAGGGAGTGGCCCGCATAACTGGACAGATACCAGATCAAGCCCGCGAGATTCCCGATCACCGTGGCGATCGCAGCGCCCCGAATCCCCATGCCCATGGTGAAGATCATGATAGGATCGAGGACGATGTTGACTACCGTGCCGATAATCATGCCGACCATGGCCCGCATGGCCGCGCCCTCGGAGCGAAGAATCATTCCGAAGGAAAAATTGCCCAGGATGATCACCGAGCCGACGATGAGCGGCAGAAGGTAGTCCTTCGTGGCCTCGAATACGCCTCCCGTGGCGCCGAGCATACGGACGAGCGGGTCCAGGAACGCGAGCCCGAAGCCGGTCACCAGTACGGCGAAGGCGATATTGAGGATCAGCGATAGGCCGACTATTTCTCCCGCTTCGCGGATTTTCTTCATTCCGAGGTAGCGCGAGATCAGCGACGAGGCGCCGGTGCCGATCACGCCGCCCACGGACATGAAAAGCATGAATACGGGAAAGCCCACGCTCGACGCGGCAAGCTGGTTCACGTCGTTCATGCGCCCGATAAAGTAGGTATCCACCATGTTGTACATTACCTGTATAATCATGCCCATCATCACCGGCAGCGACATTTTCAGGATCGCCGTGAAAACCGGCTCTTCGGCAAGCGTTTGTATGCGCTCGTCGTTCTTCGACATTAGTTGTCTCCTTTCAGTCGGGGAATCATGCTCCCCAGTGTTTGAAGCGCGGCGGTAAATTCCGCGCGCTCCCGTTCGGTCAGTCCGTTTAGCATCTTCTTGATACGGGCGTCGTAAAAACTTTCGACGATTTCCGCCTGTCGCAGGCCCGCGACCGTGGGATATATCTCGAAGGATCGAAGGTCCTTTTGCGATCGTACCCGCTTTACCAGGCCGAGTTCCTCGAGCGAGTCCACTACCGGCGTGAGGGATCCCTTTTCCAGGCCCGCTTCCTCGCTGAGAATCTTCATGGAAACGGAACCACGTTGGCAGGTCATCATGAGAATCCTTTCCTGCGTGGCGGACAGGGGAATTTCTACCGGAGCCCGCTCTTTACCGCAGAAAAGAAGGGTCTTAATCCGTCCCGTGAGGGCAAAGTTGTAAAAAAGGCCGTGACCGTTCATTTAGTTAGAAATCTAACTAAATTGTTCGCTGAAGTCAAGACGATTCGCGCGAAGAACGCGTATTCTCCGCCGTTTCTTCGGGCACGGTCCTGGGGCGAAAAAAAACCGGCCGAAGGGGCCGGTTTCGTTGATTACACCACGATATTGACGAGCTTGTTCGGCACCACGATCACCTTTTTGGGCGCCTTCCCTTCGAGGAACTTTACGGCGCCGGGCAGGGCGAGGGCCGTCTTTTCCAGTTCCGCCTTATCGGTGCCCAACGCGGCCTCGAACTTGTCTCGGATCTTGCCGTTCACCTGCACCACGATCGTTACCGTGTTGTCCACCGTGAGGGCCGGGTCGTACGTCGGCCATCCCGCGTAGGCAATCGTGCCCTTGTTGCCGAGCCGTTCCCACAGTTCCTCGCCGAGGTGGGGCGCGTAGGGCGCGAGGAGCTTCACGAACTCCGCCCACATCGCCTTCGGGAAGGAGGGGGCCTTCGAGAGCTCGTTGGTAAAGATCATCATCTGGCTTATGGCCGTGTTGAAATTGAGGCTCGCCGTGTCGTCGGTCACCTTCTTGACCGTTTTATGGAGGGCCCTGGTGAGCTCTTCCGCGGCGGGGCTCGAGGTATCCGTCGCGGGACCGTCGGTCATGGGCCGCTCGGAAAGGGCCCACACGCGCTCGAGGAAGCGGCTTACGCCGATCAGGCCCTGGGTACTCCAGGGTTTCGACACTTCCAGGGGCCCCATGAACATCTCGTAGAGGCGGCAGGAATCGGCGCCGTAGTCCCGGATCACGTCGTCGGGGTTTATTACGTTCTTGAGGCTCTTGGACATCTTCGCGATCACCCGCTCCAATCGCTCGCCCGTGGCGATTTCCTCGAAGGCGTCGGTCTCTCCCGGAACCTCGCGCACCTCGTCGGTGGGCACCAGGCTCTTGTTTTTCCGCTGGTAGGCGAAGCTCGTGATCATGCCCTGGTTTATGAGCCGCTGGAAGGGCTCCTTCGTGCCGACGAGCTTCAGGTCATAGAGCACTTTGTGCCAGAACCGGGAATAGAGGAGGTGGAGCACCGCGTGCTCGGCCCCGCCCACGTAGAGGTCGACCGGGAGCCAGTAATCGGCCTTTGCCGGGTCGGCGAAGGCCTTATCGTTTTTCGGGTCCACGTAGCGGAGATAGTACCAGCAGGAACCGGCCCACTGGGGCATGGTATTGGTCTCGCGCTTTGCCTTCCCGCCGCACGCCGGGCAAGTACAGTTCACCCACTCGTCGATTCCCGCGAGGGGGCTCTCGCCCGTTCCGGTGGGCTGATAGGTTTCCACGTCCGGGAGGCGCAGGGGCAGGTCGCTTTCCTTCAGGGGCACGATGCCGCATTTTTCGCAGTGCACGAGCGGTATCGGCTCGCCCCAGTATCGCTGGCGGCTAAATACCCAGTCCCGGAGCTTGTAATTAATCGCTTTCTTGCCGATCTTCTTTTCCGAGAGCCAGGCAATCATTTTATCGATGCATTCCTGGGTTCCGAGGCCGTTGAAGCCGGGGGAGTTCACCGACTTGCCGTCGGCGGGGGTACATTCGGCGGGCTCGGCGGAGTAATCCCCGTGTTCGCCCTTCTCGGCCCATTCGGCCTCGCTCGCGACCACCTGGATGATCGGCAGGCCGAACTTTTTCGCGAAGGCCCAGTCGCGGTCGTCGTGGGCCGGTACCGCCATTATCGCGCCGGTACCGTAGGATATGAGGATATAGTCCGAGACCCAGATCGGGATCTTCGCGCCGTTCACGGGATTGATCGCGTAGGCCCCGGTGAATACGCCGGTCTTATCCTTCGCGAGGTCGGTCCGCTCCAGGTCGCTCTTCTTCGCCGCGGCGTCGATATAGGCGTCTACCGCGCCCTTCTGGGCCGGCGTCGTAATCTTCGCCACCAGCGGGTGCTCCGGCGCGAGAACCATATAGGTCGCCCCGAAAAGGGTGTCCGCCCGGGTGGTGTAAATGAGGAGTTCGTAGGATTCCGTGCCGGAATCCTTTGGAGAATCCGTACCGGATTCTCCAGTCGCGGGCGGCGCTACTTTGAAGCTTACCTCGGCGCCCTCGCTCTTCCCGATCCAGTTCCGCTGCATGGCCTTCACCGACTCGGGCCACTCGAGCCCGTCAAGGTCCTCGATCAGGCGCTCGGCGTAGGCGGTAATCCTCAGGATCCACTGGCGGATATTCCTCCGCTCTACCTGGGTACCGCAACGGTCGCAGGAGCCGTCCTTCACTTCCTCGTTCGCCAGTCCTGTCAGGCAGCTCGGGCACCAGTTGATCGGGGTCTCCGCCTCGTAGGCGAGGCCCTGCTCGTAGAGCTTCAGGAAAATCCACTGGGTCCAGTGGTAGTAATCGTCGTCGCAGGTCGAAATTTCCCGGTCCCAGTCGTAGGAAAAGCCGAAAGACTTGATCTGCTGGCGGAATTTATCGATATTCGCCACCGTGGTGGCCCGCGGGTGCGTTCCGGTCTTGATCGCGTAATTTTCCGCCGGAAGGCCGAAGGAATCGAAACCCATGGGGTGCAGCACCGAATAGCCGTTCATGCGGAGGTACCGGCACCAGATGTCCGTCGCCGTATAGCCTTCCGGATGCCCCACGTGAAGGCCCGCGGCTGAAGGGTAGGGGAACATGTCGAGCACGTAGGCCCGCTTCTCCTTAGGGACCGACGCGTCCTCGACCGCCTTGAAGGTCTTGTTCGTCTCCCAGAATTCCTGCCATTTGGGCTCAATCGTCTCGAAGGGGTACTTAGCCATGATAGTGCAACGCTCCTCGCGCGGAAAATGATTGCCGTCATTCTATAGAAACGAAACGGTTTTTACAAGAATGAGGCACAAAGGGCCATGGGGGGAGCCTGAGGGACGGGCGGAGCCCCCGCCGAGAGGGCCCTCCCGCCGAGAACGGGGAACCGCCGGTTACTATATCCCGAGCCGCTTCATCTTGCTCTGCAGGGTGGTCGGTTTTAACCCGAGCCGGGAGGCGACGCCGTTCTCGCCGTATACCCTTCCCCCCGACGCCTCCAAGGCGGCGAGTATTCGTTCCCGCTCCAGGTTCCGCACCTTTGCCTTCAGGGAATCCCTCGTTACCGCGGCCGGGACCGGACTCGCTTCCCCTTCTCCCGCGAAACTCGCCCGCGCCGCCGCGTTTTTCAGTTCCCGCACGTTTCCCTCGTTAAGGAAACCCCGCAAAACGGTTTCACCGTCGCGGAGGTACTCAGTATCGTGAAGGCGGAATTTACCGCCCTGGTTTCCGGTTATAAAACCGCCCGCGCCGAAGCCCTCTACGTGGATATGGTCGCCCGGCTTGAAAAACGGCTGTGGATGATCGATGCTACTATTGGGTAATTACTATTATTCAGCAGTGATTTATAGGAACTCGTCGAGTTCCCGTTTATCTTTGCGTTAAGGCACCGATAAAAAAAGCCCGTCGCCGGTCGGGCAACACCGGCACAAGGAGAAAAAGCTATGGAAAACAACGTAACCGTCGCCGCCCCCGTCACCATGCCCCGAATCGGAGAAGCCGCCCCCGCCTTCAAGGCCGTCACTACCCAGGGAGAAATAAACTTTCCCGGCGACTACAAGGGAAGCTGGGTTATCCTCTTCAGCCATCCCGCGGACTTTACCCCCGTATGCACGAGCGAGTTCATGACCTTCGCCACCCGGGAAAAGGAATTTAACGACCTGAACTGCAAGCTCGTGGGCCTTTCCGTGGACGGCCTTTACAGTCACATTGCCTGGCTCCGTACCATCAAGGACAAAATCGATTACAAGGGGATGAAAAACGTGGAAGTCACGTTCCCCCTTATCGAGGATATTACCATGAACGTGGCCAAGCTCTACGGCATGATCCAGCCGGGCGAATCGAGCACCAAGGCCGTCCGCGCGGTGTTCGTCATCGACCCGAAGGGCATGATCCGCACCATTATCTACTATCCGCTTTCCATGGGCCGCAATTTCGACGAGCTTATCCGCGTGGTCCAAGCCCTGAAAGCGGCCGACGAGTTCGGTATCGCCACACCGGCCGACTGGCGCCCCGGCGACGACGTGATCGTGCCAACCGCCGGTTCCTGCGGCGTGGCCAAAGACCGCATGGAAGGCAAGGAAGCGGGCGTTACCTGCCACGACTGGTTCTTCTGCACCAAGAAAATCCCGAAAGAGGACGTGCTGAAAGCGGTAACGAAGAAGTAAGATCGGTGCCGCCCGGACTGACCCGATGGTTTCGGCTCGGTCCGGCCGGCGTGGCCCCCGCCGCGGTCGCCTAACCGATGAGTGCGTAGTAGGGAAGTATGAATTGGGTACTGCATAGATACTAGGAGAACGATAAGGAAACCGATAAAAAAGTATGGCGTTTTGAGAAAACCTAGTTTATAAAGAATAGTACTATTTCCATACGGAGGAAAAATATGCATCTCATGAGAAAACTTTCTGCAGCGGTGGCTTCCCTCACGATTCTTTTTGCGTTCGTCGCCTGTGATCAATCTACGGATACTCCAAAGGAAACTCCTTGGACATCGGTAACGTCGATCGATGGATTCGTCGGCACCTGGGTAAGCCTGGAAACGTCTGATGGAACCATGGGTAGTAGCGGCGACACGTATACCGTTACCACAACAAACACCGTGGAAAACGGCGGCACTTGGCCGATCTCTTTTTCAATGGTCCAAGATTATACCGAAATGGTCGTCGCGATGACGAATATGATGGCTCAACTGAACCCTGCCGTCACCGAGGCTAGTGTTTGGTCCGAAATACAGCAAGAAATGGACGATACAATGATGGGCGTTTCCGTCACGTTCTCAACTGCCTCTCCTTGGATGGCATCAGTAGCGGTTTCCATGACCGAGGATCAGGCTTTCGCACCGGGGACCGTTATCGAGAAAAGTCCCGATGGAACCCAGTTACGGATTACTTCTACCGATTCGGAAGGAACGTCGGTAATGACGTATACGAAGCAATAATACGCATTAAATAACGCGTAGAGCTTGTTTGGACCGGCTAGATGGCCGGTCTTTTTTTATAGCGGCCGGTTTTACGCGGCGTGGCCCTCATCTCGCGTCGCGGTCGCCGCCTTCGCCGTCTTGTGGCGCGTTCTGAATCAATCTATACTTCCCCCATGAATCCCTTTCTCGAACTGCTTCGACTCTTCGGCGTATTTTTCATGATCGGATCGGTTACCTTCGGCGGCGGGATCGCCATGTTGCCCATACTCGAGCGCGAGTTGGTAACGAAACGAAAATGGATGACTTCTACCCAAATGGTCGACTGGTTCGCCATCGGCCAATGCACGCCCGGCATAATCGCGGTGAACGTATCCACCTTTATCGGCTATTCACGGCGCGGCCTCGTCGGAGCGATCGTCGCGACCGCCGGCATCGTTACCCCTTCGATACTAGTGATCACGGCCCTCGCGGGGCTCCTCGGCCAAACCGACGGAATCCCGTGGATGCAGCGCGCCCTTGAGGGCATCAACGTGGTGGTGGCCGTGCTGTTGCTCGACGCGGTGATTGGTCTCGGCAAGAAGACCCTGATCGACCTGCCGACGGCGTTGATCGCGGTCGGGGCCTTCGTGGGCATGGCGGTTTTCAACGTGTCCGGCGTGTTCATCGTGCTTGCTTCCGGCGGAATCGGCGCGGCGGTTCAGAGAATTCGCGCCGCGCGGGGTGAGTCATGAACCTAGCCGCGCTCTTTGCCATTTTCTTTTACGTGGGGCTCTTTACGGTCGGGGGAGGGCTCGTCGCCATTTCCCTCATGCAGCAGGAAATTGTCGCCCGGGGCCTTATTACCCCGGAGCGGTTCATTTCGATGGTCGCGGTGTCCGAATCGACCCCGGGGCCCATCGGCGTGAACATGGCCACCTATATCGGGAACGAGCTTTTCGGGATTTGGGGCGGGGTGATCACGACCTTCGGTACCGTTTTGCCTTCCCTCATCGTGATCGTGCTCATCGCGAAGTATTTTACCCGGTTTCAGGATAAGCCCCTGGTCAAGGATACGTTTTACGGCCTCCGGGCCGGTTCCACCGGCATGATCGCCGTTGCGGCCTGGAACGTAATCCTCGTGTCGGTACTCACCCTGGATAAATTCCGGGAGACGGGCGCCGTGGCGAATATCCTTGACTGGAAGGCCTTGGCGCTGTTCGCGGTAACCGCCCTGGTCTATCGGAAGTTCCGCTGGCACCCCATCGCGTTCATTTTGTTCGGCGCGGTGATCGGCGTCGCGTTTCTGTGAAGGGAATGTTAGCCGAAGGTTAAATTTCGGTGAAAAGAGGCAAAATATGCCCGTGAAAATTTGCCTTTCCGACGAATGCGTTGTATAGTATAGATATACCGGCGCTTTGATAAGGATCCGCGATGCGGATTCGCGCCGGTCCGATCGGGAAGGATCAGTTGAAACCATTTAAGGGCCATTCGTCTGTGCGCGGCTACAACCCGGTTTCCTGATGCCGTTCCCGATTTTGCGTTTAAAGGTACTTCTTCAATTCCTGGCCGGCGATTCCCGCGTACAGTTCCATGTACTGCTTCGCCGGGCTCATATTCATCTTCGGAAGCAGCACTTCCTCAATCTGGAAAAAGCCCACGTCGCTCGACATTTCCACCTCTATGCGTACCGGTTTCGGGTCGCCCCCGAGAATCCGCACCCTTTCGATCGAGTTCGCCGAATACTTGTGGATATCCCCGGCCTTGGGCTCGGTATTGAGCACCAGGGGAATGCGCGCGCGGCCCTTTTCCATGTCGCAGCCGTCGGCGATGAGGATAAGCCCCGCCTCCAGGGAATGAATGCGCCGCGTGGCCATATGGCCTATGATTCCTTCCATGGCGAGGGATCGAATCACCGCCCTCTTTTGTTCTTGGTCGGGATATACGGCCAGCAAGACACGCTCGATCACGGGAAGGGCCAAGGTCATGCTATAGAGCTCGTGATCCTGCCGCCCGATGGACATGCCCAGATCGTGGAGGAACGAGGCGAGAATGATCGCGCTCAGGCTGTCGTCCAGGGTACCGGCGTTTTCGTGCTCTAAGCTGGTCTTAATGCCGGCCTGATGGAGCAGGTTCATCATGAGTACCGCGTTTCGGGTAACCGTTCGCATGTGGACCGGTCCGTGGTCGTTAAACCCGAGCCGGAGGATCGAAACCGTATTGGCGTATTCCTGTAAATGCTGCACTTCCGTGTCGTTTACCAGTTGCTCCGCTACGCGGTAGGAACCGGTTTCAGGGGTCAATTCTTCGAGGATTTTCTTTTCTATCGATACTTCTTTTGGCGATTTCATACTTCGAATATACGCAAGGCCCGGGGAGGAATCAACCGTGCCCGAATCGAAGATAATCGTTTGAAAACGCGCGTAGATGAAGTATACTTTTTTTTCATGAGCGTAAAAACCGTATTAGTCGTGGACGATTCCCGGATAATGAGGAACATCGTGAAGAATACCTTCGCCAGCCTTACTATCCCCTGCGAATTCGTGGAAGCGGGCAACGGAAAGGAAGCCCTTTTTCAGTTGGAAAAAAACAACGTCAATTTGGTGTTGCTTGACTGGAACATGCCCGAGCTTTCCGGCCTGGATTTTCTCAAGCAGGTTCGCGCCATGGAAAAATACAAGGACCTGCCCGTAATCATGGTCACCAGCGAGGCCGCCCGGTACAACGTGATAGAGGCGCTCAAAAACGGGGCGACCGACTATATCATTAAGCCCGTGAACGAAAAGAGTTTTCGCGAGAAAATCCTGAAGGTTCAATTCTAGGAGCGACCATGGAAAAGTACGTTAAACCGTTCATTGAGGTATGCGAGAACGTCTTTAAGGAGTTCATCGGCGAGGATTTGGTGGTAGAGCATCCCCATTTCGTCGATCGAAACGAGGCGCATAATTGGGATATTTCGGCCATTATCGGGCTCACCGGCGAGGCCCGCGGCGCCGTGGTTATTTCCATGCGCCGGGAATTGGCGCTGCGCCTTACCGGCATCCTTACCGGGGCAGAGCATAAGGACCTCGACGACGAGGTGGTGGACGCTATCGGGGAGATAGTGAATATCGTCGCCGGCAACGCGAAGCGCGGACTCGAGGAATCGTTTCGGTTGGTCATTTCCCTTCCCACGATCGTCCGGGGCACGGGGCACGAGATTATGTGGCCCAACGATCTCGCGCGGATCATTTGCATTCCCTTCAGGATTTTCGGAAACGAGACGTTCTGCCTTTCCGTGGCCATCGAAGCCTCGCTCGGAGCCTGATATGGGGAAGGGTACGTCGAATTTCTTCCTTAATCTCATTACCAGCGGAAAGCCGTTCGATACGAAGGACGAGGCGCGCATGGATACCGCCGTGCGGATTATCCTCCTCAATTCTATGATTTTCCTCGGCGCGAGCCTTCTTACCCTGTTCGGCGTTGAAAGCCTTCGCGTAGGTGCGAACGTGCAGGGGGCAGCCGACCTGACCATGGCGGCCATGACCCTTATCGCCTTTTTCGTCCTGCGGACCGACGCGCCCTTCATCGTTTCCAGCCTGATGACGGTAACGCCCTTCGGCTTTCTCTGCCTCTTTCTTACTTTCTCGGGCGGCGTACAGGGTTCGGGCGTGTTATGGATATTCTCCTTTCCCCTCCTTTCCATTTTCCTTCTCGGCATGACCGTCGGTACCCTGTTTTCGGCGCTCCTGTTCGTCGCGGTGCTCGCGGCCCTATTCGTTCCCGGCGCGGCGGCGATGCCCTACGCGGGGGCCTTCGCCGGGCGCACGGCGGGCGTGTACCTGCTCGTGCTCACCTGCACGATCGTGTACGAGCAGACGAAGATCACCAAGGACCGTTTGGTGGCTCGGCTAACGCGGGAACTGCAAGGCGAACGCGACGAGATCGCGGCGATGAAGGACAATCTGGATTCGGGCCTTTTCCTCATGGACGGCGAATTCCTCATTCAGCCCCAATATTCCAAGGCCCTCGGCGCGTTGCTCGGCGGGAGCGAGTTGGCCGGGCAGAATTTCGTGGACCTTTTGGCGAATTCCCTGCAGGAGAAGGAACGCGAAACCCTTAAGGATTACTTCGGAATGGTCTATAACCGTTCCTTCGATCAGGCCATGCTCAACGATATCAATCCCCTGCATCAATTCACCTACGTGTCCCAGGGCGGTTCCGAACCGAAGATACTCAGGGCGACCTTTGCCCCCATCGACCGGGAGGACGGACAAACCTATATCCTCGCCAATATCACGGACACGACCCGCGAGGTCGCGCTTCAGGAACAGCTTTCGGCCGAGGAAAACAAGCGTCAGGAAGAGATGCGCTCCCTCTTTGAGGTAATACACGTCGAGCCGCGGGTTCTAAACGACTTTATAGAGGACGCGGACTGGGAATTCAACCGAATCAATAAGAACCTCAAGGACAAGGCCCGGGACGGCCGCGAATTGATGGTGGAAATGTATCAGGGCGTGCACGCGATCAAGTCCAACGCGGTAATTCTCGGGCTGAACGGCTTCGCCGCAAAACTGCACGTCCTTGAGGACGAGCTGAAGGTTTTGCGGGAAAACGAACGCGTGTCCTTTGACGACGTGCTGCACGTTACCTTCGAGTTGGACAAACTTATGACCGTAAAGGACGGATACCGGGATTTAATCGATCGCATCCGCGCCTTCAGCAAGACCGAAAACCGGATGAAGGAAGAGCAGGTACTCGTTCAAACCCTGCAACGGGTCATAGAGAAGGCGGGGGCCGACTTGGGAAAGAAAGCAGAGTTGGTCGTGCGCGGAATCGATCCCGTCGCGATGGAATACGGGCCGCGCCGGGCCATGAAAGAGGTGCTTATGCAGCTCGTACGCAACGCCATGGCGCACGGGATCGAGTCGCCCGAGCGCCGGGAAGCCTCGGGCAAGTCGGAATCGGGCTCGATACTCCTGTCCATTGAGCAATCCTCGGGCTGTATCACCATACAGCTCACCGATGACGGGCATGGAATCGATTTCGTCGCGATCCGCGAGCGCGCCGAGCAAACCGGGCTTATCACCGAACGGGCTAAGCTCGATGACCGGAACGCCCTGCTTCAAGCCCTGTTCCATCCCGGCTTCAGTACCGCGGCCGCCATAGACATGCACGCCGGCCGGGGGATCGGGTTGAATCTGGTCAAGGAGCGGGTTAAGGAGCTTAAAGGCTCCATCCGACTGCAGTCCGAGGAGGGCAAGGGCACCTCGTTCAGGATATCGATTCCCTTCGAGGTTCCCGCCTCGGGAGTCGCCAGCGCTTCGTAAGCCTCTACGGTCGCTGACCGAAGAGCCTTATTCGGGGCAACCGCAATCCCCCGTCTCCGGGGCGTAGCCTTCGCCCTTGGCGGCGGTATAGCCGTTCCATCCCGGGGTAAAGTCGGTTACCCGCGTAAATCCCATGGATACGAGGCGTTCGAAAGCCCGCGCGCTTCGGTTCCCCCCGTAACAGATCAGGTACACCTCTTTGTTTCGGCGATGCGGGGCGATCCACGTTTCCAAAAGCGCCCCGTCGTCTTTCCATGCGATATTGTCAAACCGGGCGACGTGGCCGGTAACGTAATCCTGCCGGTCTCGAAGGTCCACGAAAAGCGCGCCATCCTCGGCTTCCGCGATAAGCCGGTCGAATTCCGCGGCGTCCGAGACGGAGCGATACGCCGGCTTGGACGATTCATACTTGCCGCGGTACTCGGAGGCGAGGACGACGGAAACGGCGGCGATCAGGCCGAAGGCGACCGCGGCGATTGTGCGGGGTTGGAATATCATGACGCGATGATAGGGACTGGCGGCCGCCCGTGTCAATCGGCGGCGACGCGCGCTCGGCGGTATGTTAAGGCTCTTTGGCCCCAAGCGAGGCGAGGGCCTGGAGAAGTTCGGCTTCGCGCCGCTTCAGGCTCTCGTTTTCCGCCCGCAGCCGCGCTACGGTGTCCATGAGCCCCTTATTGCTTTCCTCCAGCTCCCGGATTCTTAAAGCCAGCTGTTTTTCCGCTGAGAACAGGTCGTTCGTCGAGGCCGTGGCCGCTTTCTGGACTTTCAGCATGACTGTCGTTATTTCGGCGTTATCCGCGGGCTTCGTGAGAAAGGCGTCGGCCCCGGCCTTCAGGGCCTCCAGTTTCATCTCGCGGCTATCGCGAAGCGCGGTGAGGAATATGACGGGTATGTTCCCCGTATCCGGATCGGCCTTGAGCTTCCGGCACGTTTCGAAGCCGTCCATGCCCGGCATGAGTATATCGAGCAGGATCAAGTCGGGGTTATGCCCTTTGGCGATCGCGAGCGCTTTCGGTCCGGTATCCGCCTCGAAAATCGAGCAGTCCGGAAAGCAGTCGCGCATTTGCGCGGTGAGGGCGATCAAATTGTCTGGATTGTCGTCGACTACGAGGAAACGATGGCTCATTCTAGAATTCTCCGAATATCTTCCGCAAAGGCGTCTGGACTAAGGGGTTTCGGGATATACCCGGTAAAGCCCCGCCTGATTATCGATTCCGGATCGCCTTTCATGGCGCTTGAGGAAACGGCTATAGCAAAAATGTCGGCGGTTTCTGGGCCTTCCTTAAGGCGTTCAAGGGCAATGAACCCGTCCATCACCGGCGTAACAAGGTCCATGAGTATGAGGTCGGGCTTAAACAACCGTGCCCTCCCGGCGGTATTCGAGGGGGAAAGTAAAAACGAAACTGCTCCCTTCGCCCTTCCGGCTTTCTACGGTAATGTCTCCTCCCAGGAGGATCGCGTACCGCTTGGCGATTACCAATCCTAGTCCCGTACCCTTCCGTTGCCGCGACGAACTCTCGTCCTCTTGATTGAATTCCTCGAACGTTCGGGGCAGGAATTCCTCGGAAATGCCGATGCCGGTATCCGCCACCTCTATCACGCACGATTGTCCGCTAACGCCGACGGTAACGGAAACCGAACCCGAATCGGTGAATTTCACGGCGTTCCCCGCAAGGTTCATGATAACGTGCAGGCACTTTTCCCGGTCGGTACGCAGCGGGGGAATTCCCGGCGCGACGGTGAGCCGCAGCTGGATATTCTTTTCCATGGCCTGCGGCGCTATCGTCTCGACGATTTCGTTCACTAAGGCGTCGATCGCGAACTCGACCGCATTGACACTTTCGCGCCCCGCCTCAATCCTGGTCAAGTCAAGCACGTCGTTTATTAGGCCCAAAAGCCGCTTTCCGTTTCTCTCTATCACGCCCAGGTACGAATGCTCCTCCTCGGGAATCTTCCCCGTCAACCGGTGTCCCAGGACATTCGAGAGGACGATGACCGAATTGAGGGGCGTGCGCAGTTCATGGCTCATGTTCGCGAGAAAGGCGCTTTTCGCCCTGTTTGCCCGTTCGGCAGCGGCCCGGCCTATCCTGTCCGCCTCAGCCTGTTTTAGCTCCGTAATGTCGTAAAAGGTGATTACGGCGCCGTCCAATCCCCGGGGGCCGACAAGGGGCCAAGACCAGGCCTCTACGGGAAGCGGTTCCCCGTCGGCGCGGTAAAAAACCCGTTCATGGGCGTGAATTTTTTCGTTCCGATTGCCGTCCAGATCGCAGTGCGCCTCGTCGCCGCCGGTATGTCCGGGGGCAAGATGGACCCGCTCGTGAATATTTCGCCCCAATAGTTCTTCTTCGGCCCGGTACCCGAGCAAGGCGAGGGCCGACGCGTTGCAGAACACGCATTTTCCCTCGCCGTCCACGCCGTATATCCCTTCGGCCGTGGAATTCAAAATGAGTTTGAGCATGTCTTTCGATTCGGCGAGCGCTCGGGTGACCGCGTGGACCCGTAACCGCAGGAGTATGATGAAGGCGGCGGCGAGGATAAGGACGGCGGCGAGGGCGATAAGTACGGTATGGAGCCAGGAAGGAATGCGCGCGCGTTCGGCCTCGTGCCCCCACTTTAACCGCGCGGAGTAGTATACCGAGGCGGGGTTCCGCTTCCATTCGATCAGGTATTTGTCCAGCATGCGGATTAACCCGGCATGCTTACCCCGCGCGACGGTGAAATAGATATCGAAGGGATTAAACGCGAGGCCGCTGGAAACCAGTCCGTATTCGCCTTGTAGGGAGTCCCCGACCAGGGCGCTCACCACGCCGGCGTCGGCCTCTTTGTCCCGCACGGCCGCGAGAACGGAGCGGAAGTCGGGCACCGAAACGTATCGGCACGAAACGTCGAATTTCGCGATGTAGGATTGAAAGGACTGGGCGTTAAAGTCGTTTATCATGACCGCGACGGTCTTCCCGTTTAGGTCGGTAACCTTCGTGAATTCAGAATGCTCTGGAAAATCCGATGATTTTCGGACGCACAGTTCGCCCCACACGGTCAATAGCGGCACTTCGCCGAAGGTCATGTAGGACTCGCGTTCGGCCGTTTTCGCCACGCTGGTCAGCATATCCACCGTACCGTTTTTCAGTCGCCGTAATCCCTCGTCCCAGGACCCGTATACGTATTCGAACCGTACCGGTTCCCTGGCCTCGATTTCCTTGAGCATGTCCGTGTAGAAGCCGCCGATGGTCCCGTCGTCTTGGGCGTAAATGGCGGGATAAAAATTGAACACGCCGACTCGATAGGTTATCGGTTCTTGGGTAAACGCCGACTGAACGAACGCGATACCGGCGACGAGGGAGAGCAGGCAAACCCGGCGAGTGTTTTTTTGCAATGCGCGTATCTCCATGGTAGATCCATATTGTACCGGAGTTTCTTCCGCAGGGCAAAGCTCTCGCAAAAAAGGGGAGCGCCTTGGAAGCCGTGCGCATGATCGGCATCGGGTTCCAAGGAGCTTTCGCCTTCCGGCCGCTTACCGGAACTCCAACCGCAAATTCCCCGCGCTGAATAAAACGTCGTACAGTCCGTTTTCACGGGCTTTCAGCCTCGTCGCGCCCTGAAACAAATCGCCGCCCCGCGCCCTCACGAGCAGAGACGTTTCCCCAATGAGCCCGGGTATCACGTCCCACTTCCATTCCAGGCCGCGGGCATCGCTCGCGGGCGCCGCGGCATGGACCGCCTTCCGGGCGAGCCAATACGATCCTATATTCGCGAACGTATCTACCCATACGTCCTTCCTGCCCAGCGCGTGGCGGACCGACTCGGTTATCTCGTCTATTCCAACGCCGGCGAACCAGTTTTCCTCGGTCGGGAGAATGGAGTGAAAGCAGAATATTAGCCAGCTTCGTTCGTCCCTGCTCCTTTCGATAAGCGGAATGAAGGTCTCTTGCGCGGATTCGCCCGGCATGGCCATGTGGCAGGGGAGGTGAGTGGGCACGATGTCCTCGTACAGCGGATCATTCTCCGCCGGTACCGTGCCGTTCGCTACCGAGCGTACCAACGCGTACCTCGAGCCGGCAAGGGGTTCCCAGCCTTCGTCCCCGTACGGGCTCGCGAAGGTCCAAACCCGCCTTTGCCCCGCCGTATCGAGGATAAACCGGTCGCAGCGCTCCATCTCGTCTTCGGGGCTCGCCTCGGTTTTCCCGAAAATGCCTTCGCCCATGGGCTGGCCGGAGGGCATATGGGGATGGCTCGCGGTATGGCAGCCGAGCTCGTGGCCGGAGGCGACGGCTCTCCGCCAGGCTTCGTCCGATCCGGGAAAGGAAACGTTGGAATTCACGAAAAAGGTCATGGGAACGCCCGTGGCCGTGAGGGTATCCAAGTGGGCGATATGAGACGGTTGGGCGTCGTCGAAGGTCAGGGAAACGGCCGCGGAACGGCCGTTCCACGGAAGGATTTCGATACCCTGGGAGTCGGTCGCGGTATGGTTTTGGAACATGGTAACCTCTCTCGATAAAAATAGTACCATCGGGAGAAAGAGAGGAACATAGGGAAAAGCACTGTGCCCATCCTGCGTAAAACGACGTTATCTGCTATCATGCGGCCATGATCGTCGACATACTCTGCCGGGTGGTCGATAACCTCGGCGACATCGGCTTCGTCTACCGCCTGGCCCGTTCCCTCTCCGAATTGGGCGATCCTCCCCGCCTCCGCGTCGTAGTCGACGATCTTGCTTCCTTTGCCGCGCTCTGCCCCGGCATCGATCCGGCCTTGCCCTACCAGACCGTCAATGGCTGGGAGATCGTCCGCTGGAACGCCCCCGGCGAGGCCATAGTCCGCCTGTACAAGGCCGCTCCCCCCCGGGTCGCGATCGAATGCTACGCCTGCGGCCGCCCCGAATGGTTCGAGGAAATACTTTTCGACCCTTCCGACGGGGAAAGGCGCCTCTTGATCGATCTTGAATATTTCACCGTCGAGCAATGGTCCGCGGAATACCATCTTCTGCCGTCCTTGACCCGTTCGCCCCATGTTCAAAAGGCTATTTTCATGCCCGGGATCCTGCCGGGCACCGGCGGTTTGCTCCTGGACGCGCGGTTCGCGCAGGCCCTCGCGGAAGCCTCGGCCCAAGCGTCGCGGGAATCCATGCGCGCGGCCTTACTGGGCGAATTCTCCTCCGTTCGGCCAATCGCCGATTCTTGGGTTTCCGCCTACTGGGTTCTCGTTTTCAGTTACGAGCACGATTTTGAATCGCTCGTCGGCGATCTGGCGGAGTTCTCCCGGGATCGGCCCGTCTTGGCGTTCGCCGCAGCAGGCCGCAGTTCGGGCCCGTTTCTCCGGGCCTGGGGACGCGCGGGCGCTCCCTTTCCCGTCATTCCCCTCCCGATGCTTAGTCAGCTCCTGTGGGACCGGCTTTTCGCGGCTACCGACTTCGCGGTGATCCGCGGGGAGGAAAGCTTCTCCCGGGCCATTCTCGCCGGTCGCCCTTTTCTTTGGGAGTGCTATCCGTTCACCGAGTCGGACGGCGTTACCGCCGGCCATTTGGAAAAAATCAGGGCGTTTCTCGAAGTCTTCCGGCAGTATGCCGATCCGGTGGAATTCGCCGTCTACGAAAAACTTACCCTGAGGTTTAACCGCGCGGGCGACGATTCTCCCGATTTGCCCCCGGAAAGCCTGCCTCAGGGCGACGCTGTCCTTCCCGGAGACCTTTTACGGGTCTTGCGGGCAGCTAAAATCGGGAATGCCTTCCGTAAATTGAGCCAAATGGCCCGCGATAGGGGAAACCTGGCCGTCAACCTAATGACATTCATCGACGTTTCGCTGTACAATGATAGTTAGCCGTCTCTGTGCGGCATAACCTCTAATCCTTTTTTATGTGAGAGAAGATACTATGTTAGCAGCTTCCCAGTTACGGGTCGGTACCGTGTTCATGAACGGCAATGATCCCATGATCGTTCAGCGCATGCTCGGCAACAAAAGCGGCCGCGGTTCCATGGTGTACCGCCTTCGGATCAAGAATATCGTTTCCGGCCAGACCATGGACGTCGGTTTCGATTCAAGCGAAAAATTCCAGGAAGCGGAGCTCGATATCCACAAGGTGAAGCTTTCCTACCTCGATGGCGACAATTACGTTTTCATGGAAGAGGAAACCTACGAGCAGTTCGAGATCGCCAAAGATGATCTGGGCGACAACGTCAATTTCATCAAGGACGGCGACGAGTTCACCGTAGAGCTAACCTTCTACAACGGCAAGCCCGTCGGCGTGAGCCTCCCCATCCTGGTCGAGCGCGAGATCACCTATTGCGAACCCGGACTCAAGGGCGATACCTCGGGCAAGGCCAGCAAGAATGCCACCCTCGACACGGGCTACGTGGTACAGGTCCCCCTGTTCTGCGAAATCGGTACCCGAATTCTGCTCGATACCCGGGATGGCTCGTTCTCCGAACGCGCGAAGTAACGGTTCTTGCGCCGAAACGCATATCCGGGGGTTTTCCCCGGATTTTTTTTTGCCCATTGACCTTTTATCCTGACCTTCGCCTGATAAGACGGCCAATGGCCCTATTTTTCATGCCGTGCGCCCTTTTTTTCGGCCTGAGCGACCTTTTTTTCGGCTTGTGACCGCGTTTTAAATGCGCTTGACAGCTTGTACGCCGGACCTTATCCTTAATTACATATGCTTCCCTCTAAATTTTTCAACAATTCAGGCCCGGTTAACTCCCGTGACCACTTCTGCGTTCCGCCTATCCGCCGTCTCGACGCGCGTAAAATTTGGCAGCTGATACTTCAAAAGAAATACTTCCTGATCCGCGGCCCGAAACAATGCGGAAAGACCTCGTTTCTCCTTTCCCTGGCGGAAATGATTAACCGCGACGGTAAGGTGAAATGCCTGTACATGAACGTTGAATCCCTCCGGGGCGTGCAGGAGGACGTGAGCGAATGCATCAGGAGCATCCTTTTTGAAATATCTTCCCGGGCCCGGGATACCTTTGACGACGAATACCTTGAAGATCTCGTTCCCGAGATCCTTTCAAAACGGGGCCCCTACCAGGCCTTCAACGAATTCCTCACCCAGTGGTCCAAACGCTCCGACCGTCCCATCGTTCTTTTTATAGACGAGATAGACACCCTCGACAGTACGGTCCTTACGCCGATACTGAGCCAAATTCGCGCGGGATACGATAAAAGGCCGGCTTACTTTCCCCAGAGTATCGTGTTTTGCGCCACCCACGACGTTATCGATAAGCAATTCAATATCAAGGACGCGACGCTTCAGATCGGGTTTTTCCATCGGGAAGAGGTGAACGCGATGTTTACCTCGTACGCGGAAGATAACGGGCTTAAGCTTACCCACGACGCGCTGGATAGGGTGTGGTATTATACCTCGGGGCAACCCTGGATCGTATCGAGCCTCGCGGAAGAGATTTTTTCCGTGATAGTCCCTGCAAAGAAAATCACCCGCATTATGTCCCGCCCGGTGGACGAGGCCTTTCAGAACCTTTTGGCGCGACAGGGCAATCACCTGGAATTCCTCACCACCAAGCTCAGGGACGAACGGGTTAAACGCGCTCTGATGCCCATCCTGACCGGCGGGCTTCTTGCGGACCAGGTGTCGGATATCGACCTCAATTACACCCGGGAGTTGGGCATTCTCTCCCAAAGCAGGAACAACTTCGACAATATGCTCTATACCGAGGTTTTGCCCCGTGCGCTCTATGCCCCGGTGACGTACATGATCAACCTCTCCACCGAGCGCTTCCTCCTTCCCGACCAGTCCATAGACACCATCAAGCTTATCAAGTCCTTCCAGCTATTCTTCCGGAACCACATCGATCGGCTCGTGGAGCGGATCGATTACGGCCCCGCGGCGTATACCCTGGTTTTCCAGGCCCTGCTCCAAAAGCTGGAGGACGGAACCTGCACCGTTACCCGCGACTTTTCGGCCGAGCGGGGATTTACCCATATCAGTATCAACTGGCGCTATCCCCGCGATCAAGCGGCTTCCTTCCTCGTGAAGCTCGTGCGGATTCAATCCCTGGAACGGTATAAGCAGATGGTTCCCGGCCTCGCCGAAACCTGCGATAACTGGAAAACCGCGTCCCTCGAGGTTCCCGAGATCGGTCCCGTTTCGCCGGAAGAAGCGTCGCCCCCGCCGGAAATCGAGGCCTGCGACGCGGACGTCCACGTTATCGCCATCAACATCAACCCGAAATTCCAGTGGGAAGATAAATTGCCCTGCGACAAAAAAAACGTTAACGGTAAAACCGTGCACGTGTGGGGATTTTAGAGAAAATGAAGAATATCCCTGGGGTGAACTGAAAACACCCGTACCCCGTGATAGACTAAACCGTAAAAAGTTGAGGTACGGCGTTTGAGTAACGACTCAGGGATATCACAAAAGTGTAGCATTTACATTGTCGGTCCCCAAAACCTTCAAAACGAATTTTACACCTATGTCATTCAAAAAGAACTCTCCTATCCTTGTTATCTCTTCGATAAGGACTTACGGCCCGTTCGCGTCGGCATTGATCCGGAAAAGGCGAATCAGGACGATCGAATCCTTATGCTTATCGATAATGAGGAGCATAGTTTCGAGGATATCCTGCCGCTACTCGCCTCGCATCCGCGTTTTGCAGACGCCTTCATCGCCCTGATCAATATGAAGGAAAACGTGGGAATCGAAAAAAGGGCGCTTAAAAAAAACGTCAGGGGCTTTTTCTATAAGGACGATCAACTCGAAATTTTCCTGAAGGGCGTGCGTACGATCCTTACCGGCGAAGTTTGGATATCGCGATCGGTGCTCCTTCAATGCGTGCTCGACGGTTTGCGGGAAAACAAGGATACCGCCGAGAGCAAGAACTCGCTCACGGCGCGAGAGGTCGAGATTCTGACCCTCGTGTGCCGGGGGGCCAGTAACGACGATATTGCGCGGAAGATGTTCATCAGCACCAATACCGTAAAAACCCACCTCTACAACATTTATAAAAAGATACACGTCTCCAGCCGGCTTCAAGCCTCTCAATGGGCCGCGGCGAATATCTCTGTATAGTAAAGGTTTTCCCCCAATAAGGGTGAGAGCTCCTAATACTATGGTAGTAGCGAGAGCTTAGAAAATTACCCTTAAAATCACGCAAAATCATACCCGCGTTCCATGGATTATTAAAGAGATTGGAGATAACATGATAAATAGTAGTTGTTTAACCTGATATTTGCTTTTTTTTGGTACTGGTCAGAGGAGATATTAGTTATGAAAGGCTCGAAGAAAAGTTATCGGATTCCGAAGATTTTTCAGGTACAACTGTCTACCCGAAACAATATATTCGCTCCCGAGGAGTTTAAGGCCCTGGTGCGTTACGAGCGCATGAGGGCGGACAGAAACGGCAGCGTTTTTTCCGTCGCGGTGTTCAGCTTTCCGGCAAACCAACGACAAATCCCGCCAAACCTCGTCATTGATATGTCCAAGTTTACCCGCGCCATCGATTGCATCGGCATGGACGAGGGCGGCCGCATCTCCGTTCTCCTTCCGGATACCTCCGGCGACGGAGCATCCTCTTTCGCCCAAAAGGTGCTAGACGGGTTGGACGAGCTCTACCGCTGCCACATGACGGTAGAGCTCTACTCGTATCCCGACCATTGGCTCGTCAATTCTGCCGAACCCGCTAAAGACCAATGCGCACAAATGAAATCGGTCCGTTCTTTTCGCGAATTGGTCGAATCCTACTTTGTCGTGAAGGTTCCTGGCTGGAAGCGGGCATTGGATGTCTGCGTGTCGGCCCTTATGCTCGTTTTCGTTTCTCCCGTTTTTTTGCTTACGGCGCTTTTCTTAAAAATCGTCTCTCCCGGGCCGGTGTTTTTTAAGCAAACGCGGATAGGATACAAGGGTAGGCCCTTCATGCTCTATAAATTCAGGACCATGAAGTACGAAAACAACCAAACCTTCCACGGGAAGCACGCGCAGAGCTTTATCAAGGACGGAAACGTTCCCATGGTGAAACTGGACGGCCGCGATCCGCGGATCTTTTTCGGCGGGCACGTATTGCGGAAAACCTGCATAGACGAATTACCCCAGTTATGGAACATTCTTCGCGGCGATATGAGTTTGGTCGGGCCCCGCCCGTGCATACCGTACGAGGCGCAGGAATACCTTCGCTGGCATACCCACCGCTTCGATACGATGCCCGGCCTTTCCGGCCTCTGGCAGGTGAGCGGAAAAAACAAACTGACCTTTAAGCAGATGATCCGCCTGGACATAACCTATTGCCAGCATATCACGCCCCTCGGCGACTTAGCGATCATTTTGCGTACCCCCTTCGCGATCGTGAAAATGATCGTCGAGTCCGTCATCGATAAACGGAACGAGAAGAAACGGAAGGACAAGGGGATTATGGGCGATTCCGGGATCGTTTTTACCCAAGACACGAATCAGTTGGTCAATTCCTGAAGTGTGATTCCGTCCCCGTTTGGGGGCGTAAAAAAAGTTAGTTTTTTTTAGGAGGCAACATGAAAAAAGTGTACAAGAGCCCGACTCTTAAGACGGAAACGATCGCGATCGGCGTTTTCGGTGCCTACGGAAGCGACAGCGGTGACGGCGCCTGGGCCCCGGTCATCGGCTGGTTCAATCCCTTCTTCGGGCTTTGCTGCGGAGGCTGATTGCGCGTATTGCGGGGGAATCGGCGCGCGAGATATTCGACGCCGTTCCGGTAACACGAGACGCTTATGGCAAGATTCTTAAAATCGTTAACGTATCAGCATTGACTTGCTGCAGGTGGGGAACCGGTTCTGACGCGCCGCTCGAAGGCTCGTCGGAACCGGTTCTTTATTTTATCGCCTTTTTCCCCGCGAGGATGCACGAAGATTCGACGGGGCCGAGGTAGTCGCCCGTTTCGGAAAAGGCGAGCCCCGGGCATCTTTTGCATTTCTTCGCGTAGTCGCAGGAAAAGCATTCTTTCGCGTCTTCGCCTTTCATGGCGCGCAATCGCCTGAGGCTCTCGTTTGGGTTATCCCTCCAAATATCACGGAATCGGTTTTCCCTAACGTTTCCCAGGGGCATTCGCCAGATAAGGCACGGGTATACGATGCCCGTCGGGGAGATACCGCATGTCGTTTTGCCGGCGTTGCACGTGAGTTTCGCGCCCCCGCGGGCGTCCTCGTTCGGTAGAAGCCCCCCTTGCATGAGGGACGAATCTATCGACAGCGCGGTTTGATAGTCGAGAGCGCAATTCTGATTGTCGAACGTTCCGTCAATTCTCGGCAAAACGCTTATATTCGCGCTGAATGGGAGCCGAAGCGTTTCCGCCAGCTTGAACATCGCGGGAAGCTCCCGGAAGTTTTGCCGTAGGACCGAGTTTTTTAGGACGACCGGTATGCCGCGTTCGGTGAGCAATCGTACCGCGTTCATGGTCTTGTTGAAGGCTCCCGGGTGGCGCATGACGAGGTCGTGGGTTTCCGCGGTCGCCCCCATAAGCGATATTTCGACGTGGTGTATTTTATTGCGCTTGAGCATGTCGGCACGCTTCTCGTTTATGAGAATGCCCGTGGTAAGGACGTAGGTGACAAAACCCCGCCGGCGCGCCTCTTCAAGGATGGTTTCGAGATCGTCGCGCAGGAAAACCTCGCCGCCGGTCAGGCCGATATCGAGGACGCCCTCGTCCTTCAATTGGTCTAAAAGATCGACTATTTCCGGTGTGCTCAGCTCTTCGGACGCGTAGTCGTCTATATAGCAGTGAACGCACCGGCAGACGCAGCGATAGGTCAATTCCAGCATAACCGCATAGGCGCGATCGCTTTTTTTGTATTTGGCGTAAATCTCGTCGAGCAATGCTGGCATTAGCGGACGCTCAGGATTTTCTTCTCGATCAATTGCCCGATAAATGCGTATAAATCGTCCCGCGCCGTCTTTTCGTCCACTTCATACTCCGAAAGTATCGATCGCAAAACGTCACTTAGGGTTTTTATGCCGTCTATCTGATGGTAAATAAAACCGCCAACCTCGTCGGCAACGTGAATCGACGTGCCCTCCGGGTCCAGGAAAAGTATTTCCTCTCCAAGTTCCCTCACCGTCAATGACTCGTTTTTGACTAATACCAATGTGTCGTCCATCGTGGGCTGCTCCTCAGTAGATTTCGTTAGCGAAACGTATCGAGAACGAGGGGCCAAAAACCGCCCTCCCGCGGAAAGTACAAAAGACGGACGGGCACCTTGGCCGTTAGGTCAAAGGCGATTTCCATCATCCGGGTCGCCACCGTCTGGGTGTACGCGTCCTCAAGCCCGAGGGGCGGCACGACCTGTCCCGTAATTTCGGCCACTGCCATTGCCGGGGAAATAGTTTCTATACGGCATTCGTCCGCGTGCCGCAGCAGGAAAATCGCCTTGAGCGGGGCTGAGGACGCGGTTTTACCCTCGAAATACGCGTTGAACGGGCTTGGGTTCACGAGATACCCCCCGGATTCACCCGGGGTGAGGATATTCATTTCGTCGTTGAATACCTCATATCGCCGGCTCATTTCCGCGATCGTGCTCTTGCCCATGCCCGACGGCCCGACGAAAAGGAAAGCCCGTCCGTCTACGGCAACGCACGAGGAGTGGACCAAAATACCGGGTTTTCGCGCGATTGAACAGGCGGTGTAAAAGGCTTGATAGAGGAACTGTTCGAAAACCCTGGTGATCTGGCCCTTGGTCATGATCGTTTTTACCTCTATTTCCCATGTCCGCGCGGTGGGGCCGGACTTTCCCCTGAAAAGGTTTTCCGCTATGGAAAAGGTTCCCTTCGTCCATTTTTTTGATTGAATGAGGCTTTGCGGTATATCCGGAAAATCGTCGTGGTCTACGAGCGTGAAATCTATAAATACGTCCGGTGCGTTACCGGGGGTAGCCGGGCTAAAGTACTCGGCTAGGGCTTGCGTGTACCCTTCCTGGTCGAATCTCAAACCGATAATGACCGGCCCTAACGCGAGGGGGAAGTAGGTGCCTTGCTTACCATCCATTTTTTAATGCTCCTTACCAGGAAGAGAATCATTCTCATCCTGCTTCGATTGGCGAGCGCTTTATTAATTTTCCGGTCCAGCAAAGTCGTTTCGGTATTATGCCGCCTCATGGTCGCGCACGTCCCGATAACGCTCTCAACGGGAATGAACCCGCCGTGATTCATCCCATCGGCCTGCTGGAAAAAGAAAGCCTTTCCCGGGAACCGAATTTTCCCGATGAGCCGGTGCGACGTGAGCGAGTGTCCCTCACGAAATACTATGATATCCCCTACCGCGCATTTTTTCCAATTTCCGGGAACGATCAAAACCAGGTCGCCCGGGATAAGGGTGGGGCTCATACTGCCGGAAAGAACGGGAATCCAGACCGGTTCGGTGGACATGCCCCCAAGAAGCGACAGGAAACCGTTCGGGGATAATGGCTCGCCCATTTTTCATACCCTCGCATGAAGTCTTACGTAAGCGTAGAAGCGGTTCCTTTCGCTGTCAAGCATATTAACCTTGTTAAAGCGCGCGGCGCGGGATAATATGTATGTATATGGCATATCCCGAGCGCGACTGCATCGTGAGCCTCCGAGGCATCTCAAAACGGTTCTCAGAACCGCTTACGAACCCCTTCCGAAAGAGAAAATCGCTGCAGGCGCTTTCGTCGGTAGATATGGATATCCCCACGGGGAAGGTGACGTGCTTGCTCGGCCCCAACGGCGCCGGGAAAACCACGCTCATAAAAATCCTTTCGTGCCTGATCACCCCCGACGAGGGTGAAGTTCGCTTTCGCGGCGCGGTCGTGTCCGGGGACGGAAAGGCCATCCAGGGAAGCATCGGGCTCGTGACGCCGAACGAGCGGTCGTTTTATTGGCGCCTGACCGGTCGGGAGAACCTTAATTTTTTCGGGAGCCTTTACGGGCTTCGCGGCAGGGCGCTGGCTCAACGGGTCGAAGGGGCCCTTGGCGAGTCGGGAATGAGCGAGTCCGCGGATAAGCCCTACCGACTCTACTCCGCCGGAATGAAGCAAAAGCTGAATATCGCGCGGGCCCTGCTCGGGTCGCCGGAGCTTTTCTTGCTCGACGAGCCAGCCGCGCATCTTGACCCGCTCGCTCGCGAGGATTTCCGGAAATTCATTCGGGAGGTCCTGATCGATAAACGCGGGGCCACGGTTTTTCTCTGCACTCACGATCTCGAGGAAGCCCGCCACTTAGCCGACCTCGTCGCGGTGCTCGACGCGGGCCAGGTCGTGGCCATGGGCCATATCGGGGAATTGGGCTCGTTGCTCGATAACCGGCGCGAGATAGTACTGCGGTATTCCGGGGAATTGCCCGCCGACTGGGTTTCCGGATGGGGAGACGCGATTCTTTTCGATGGCCCCGGAACGGTACGCCTGTTGTTTGACGGCGATCGCGTTCGCCAGGAACGGATAATCCGCGATTTTATACTCGCCGGCGGCGAATTACGGGAAGCCTTCGCCGACCAAGACGATCTTCTTCGGCTTCTGCGCAGGAAGGTCGGTAATCGATGACCAAACTATTCGCGTTTCTGTATAGGGATTTTCTCATTACCCTTAGTTACCGGTTCAGGTTATTGCTGAGCCTCATGGGCATGGTCGCCGCGATAGCCATGCTATTCTTTATGGGGAAAATGTTTCAGAACGGTTTCTCGATGTATCTCGCCCGATACGGAAACGATTATTTTGCCTTCGCGCTTTTGGGCATGTGCGTGAGCACGTTCGTTTCCACCGGACTGTACTCCCTTTCATCGTCCGTCCGGGAAGCCCAGATGCAGGGTACGCTCGAGGTTTTACTGGTTACTCCCACTTCCGCAAACCTTATCTTGTTCGGGAATTCCCTTTGGTCGTTCATTCAGGCCTTCCTCATGACCGTATTGTATTTGGGCCTGACGATCCTGATCGTGGGCCTTCACGTATCGGTCGCGCGGATCCTTCTCGTGTTTCTGGTCCTCGTGCTCACCTTCATTTGTTTCCTTTCGTTGGGAATGGTATCCGCGGCGTTTATCATGACATTCAAGCAGGGGAACCCCATAAACCTCATTTTTGGCGCGTCGAGCTACTTTTTTGGCGGCATTTTTTTCCCGGTAGAGGTATTGCCCAAGGTATTGCAGGGATTTTCCTTCATTTTGCCCATCTCCCACGCGACCCGGGCGGTTCGTGAACTA
Organism: Spirochaetota bacterium; assembly: GCA_023443865.1. GTDB lineage: Bacteria > Spirochaetota > Spirochaetia > Treponematales > Treponemataceae > Teretinema. The sequence continues at coordinate 257,240 of JAEZST010000022.1, forward strand.
TTATTGGTTTCTGGATCGTCGGGGGAATGGCGATATACGATGGCGTACCTCGCCGTATTCTCCGTTATCCTCTTTCCCCTGGGGCTTCTGTCTCTGCGGCTCGCCCTTTCCCGGGCCAAGAAAGAGGGTAGTTTGGTTCAATTCTAGGGAACTTTTCCTGAATACTCCGTCCGAGTGCAGTAAAATATCTCTAGAATCTAAAATGAAAACCGTTTTTTCAAGTAATTGCGCTATAGACGCCGAATCAGAGCTTCTCTTTCTCTCCCGCCTCGTGCTTGGAGGCGCGGTGCTGCCGGGTTTATCCGTCTGCCGAAAGGAACCATTGGAGCGGCTCGCGATTCGGCATAAGGTACGCGGGTTACTTGCCGCTTCGATACTGCGTACGCCCGACGTTCCCCAACAGTGGACCGTATGGGCGATGATGGCCGATATGGCCCGTGAACGGGATCGGCAGCAGCTTGAAAAATCCTTGAATAAGGCAATAAACCTCATTGGGTCCATCGCCGAGCCCCCGATCGTCCTGAAAGGCGCAAGCCTCGCTTTCGGAACGCCCCGCGATGAAGGCGACATTGACTTGCTTATACGCGAGAAGGACTTGCTGCCGATAATCGAGCTTCTGGAGTCCGAGGGGTATGCGTACGTCGGGTACGAACGCAATCTGTATATCCGAAAGCGCGAGTACCGAAAATGGGAAAAACTGAAAGCGTGGTCGAACCAGTTCGAATTTAAGGATCCTGAATCGGGTACGCTCATTGAGCTTCATACGGCCTTATTCGAAACCGCGCGCGTATACGAGGAAAACCTCTCGCGCCTAAAAAACGCTGTTTCTGAATTTATGGCCGCAAGCGCGACCGATGTAGAAAGCGGTAACCGATACCTGTGCATTGAGGACCGGTTCTTGTTACTGGCCCTCCAAGTCGTGCTGAAGCGCTCTCCGGTAAATAAATCGTTTATTTTGCGGCATCTGGCGGATTATAAAAACCTTGTCGCGCAAACGCCCGACTGGGAGCGATTGGCGACCCGCGCCCGCCATTTCGGGCTGGAATTTCACCTTGCCGCCTTGATCGCCCTCTGTGAACGGTATACGGGCGCATTGGTTCCGGCCGAATTTCAAACTACCGTAAATCGTCGTTTAGGAAAGAGAAAGCGATGGTTGAAGGATCTATTCTGCCGTATCCTTATTGATATCGACTCGTATAACCGGTGGTATTCCTTTCTATACCGGCTATCGGCGCCGCTCATCCTGAAAGGCTCGCTGAAGGCCCGGGTAAAATCCCTTTTCATCGTGCCCCATGCCCTGCCGCGCGCGTATCAACTGACAGCGGATTACGGTTTGCCGGACCGCTCTCCAATGATCGTTCTATTATACCTTTTGGAACCAATGCGGTTTACCGTACGGGTTTTTCTCCGTCTGCGCCGGATGGTGATTGATTCGGTCAAGACTCGATACGACAGAGGCGTGAAACCGATGGGTTAATCCTCCGTCCTATTATTTTCAGGAGTTACGCTATGCTTAAAAAGTATTTTGTTTTCGTATTATCTTTAGCGGCCTTGTTGTTCGGAGCGTGCAATAATCTCGAGGTGAAAGAGGCAAACGCCGACCTTTCGGCGCTCACGGTCAGCGTCGGCGCGTTGGATCCCGCCTTTTCGCCGGCGATAACCGAATATCGGGTTGAGCTTCCCAATATAGTGTCCTCGATCACCGTAACCGGCGTTTCGGCCAAATCTTCGTCGGTCGTTGGCGGGCAATCGGGACAGCCCGTGTCTTTGAACGTGGGAGAGAACACGATATCCATACTGGTTACCGCGGAAAACGGAACCACGCAAAAGACGTATTCCGTCACGGTACATCGCGCGGAACCGGATTCGGCAAACGCGTTGCTCTATGATATGGTCCTGGATACCGGAACCCTGACCCCCGCGTTCTCGCCGGATATCGAATCGTACGCCGTTTCCGTCGGATACGCGGTCACTTCCATTACCATAACGGGAACGGCGGAAGACCTTGCCGCCAGCGTAGGCGGGCAGTCCGGGACGCCGATCTCCCTGAACGTCGGGGAGAACACGATCGTCATTTCCGTTACCGCCGAAAACGGCACGACGGTAAAAAACTATACGGTCACGGTGACCCGGGCCGCGCCGAGCGCTAACGCGAATCTCGCCTCCCTTACGGTCAGCCAGGGAACGCTGAGCCCCGCTTTCTCCTCCTCGACGCTATCCTACGCGGTATACGTCGCCAATGCGGTAACCGGCATAACGGTAACCGGCATTGCCGCCGACCCTACGGCCAGCGTCGGCGGGCAATCGGGGACGCCGGTGGCGTTAAGCGTCGGGGATAACCCGATATCGCTGGTCGTTACGGCTCAGGACGGGGTTACCCAGAAAACCTATACGGTCACGGTGTATCGCGCGGATCCTACCGTTCCCGGGGGGCTAACGATCGACCATACCAATTTCGATCCCTCGTCGCTGTCAGACGCCGAAATTCTCGCCGCCGCGGCGTTAAAGGTGGTTTTCGAGCATGCGTCTACCGGTCAGGATATCGTCGGCGATTCGGACTCTGACTGCTCCGCCGGCGAGAATTACGATAATTCTGAGTCTTGCGGGCTTAAGGAATTGTACGACGCCGATTCACGGTATAACTTCGATCGCATTTCCCTTTCGGAGCATGAATCGCTCAACGCCGACTGGTTTTCGAGCCATTCGGGCCTGCAATCCTGGCGGCGCAACAATCCGCCTCCCGCCACCAAGCTGTCCCTGTTTCTCGGAATGGATTCCGACGTGCTCGCCGCGGTCGACGTGGCGATGTACAAATACTGCTGGATAGACGTGTATAGCGCGGCGGAAGACTATATCACCGACGGCGCGGGGTACGCGGCAAGCGAAATTGCCCAGCGCGAGGCGTTCGAGGCGGGCAATCCCGGCGTCGTTATGCCGTACTGGACGATGCCCCTGCAATCCGACCAGGCGTACGCGGCCCGAGACGCCTATAACGAGGCGATACGCGCCTATTGCGCGGCAAACGGAAAATGGCTCATTGATATGGCGGATATCGAGAATTACGCGGTTAACGGAACGAAGGTCGCCGATATTGACGGACACGACGCGGCCGCCAGCGCGTATACGCTCTCGGACGGGGGGCATCTCTCGAGTACCGGAAGGCTGCGGATGGCGAAGGCGTATTGGCGCCTGCTCGCGGAAATAGCGAAACGGTAAGCCGGCGCACGGCGCGGTTACCGCGATAAAAAAAGTATCTGATCGGGAGTTTTACGATGGAAGAGTTGCGCGCGGTTCCGGTAGGCGCCGTTGTTATCGGACGGAACGAGGGTGAACGGCTTAAGCGGTGCCTACGCTCCATATTGAGGCAAATTGAAACGGTAGTGTACGTGGATTCCGGTTCCACCGACGGGAGCGTCGAGTTCGCGCAATCCCTCGGGGTGAAGGTCGTCGACCTGGACATGAGCCGACCCTTCAGCGCCGGACGGGCGCGAAACGCGGGGTTTGCGGCGCTTACGGAAACGAGGCCGGACGTGGCCTTTGTCCAATTTATCGACGGCGATTGCGAACTGTGCGACGGCTGGGTTGACCGGGCAACGGCCTTCCTCACCGAACGCCCCGAATACGCGATGACTGCCGGCAGGGTCAAGGAACGGAATCCCGAAAACAGCATTTACAACGAGCTGTGCGATATGGAATGGAACCTTCCCGTCGGGGAATCCCTTTCCTCGGGCGGGATATTCATGGTGCGCGCCGAGGCGTTTACGGCCGTCGGCGGGTTCAACGCCGGCATGATCGCGGGGGAAGAGCCCGAGTATTGCTATAGGCTCCGCCGCGCCGGTTGGAGAATCTATAACCTCGACGCGCTCATGACCCTTCATGACGCGGATATGCGGCGATTCTCCCAATGGTGGAAGCGCACCGTGCGAACGGGCTATGCCTACGCGCATCGGTATTTTCTTCACGTCGGCGACAACGATACCTACCTCAGGCTCGCGGCTATCCGCATTTGGGCTTGGGCCTTCGCGTTGCCCGTGCTGACCGTCGTCTCGTGCGTTCTCCTCGGCCCTTGGGGGCTCCTGTTTTTGCTTGCGTACCCGCTCCAATTTTACCGAAGCTACAAAAGCATTCTGGCCACCTCGCCCCGAAAGAGCGCGTCTTTCCGATACGCCTTTTTTACCGTCTTGGGAAAATGGCCGCAATTGGTGGGTCAAATCACGTTTTTACGAAAGAAACTGATGGGACAGGCTATTGAGATTATCGAGTATAAATGATGCTGAAAAAAACAATACGAAACGTGGCGGCGCGTATCTGCGATTTCTCGGGGATTCTCGCGCGCGCCGAGAGGGGTTCTTCTTCGTCGGAGCTGACGGTCCTTTGCTATCACCGCGTCCTTCCGGAAAGCCAAAAAAGGGCGTATGCCTTTCCCGACCTCGCCGTAACCCCGGCGGCCTTTGATTCGCAATGCCGCGTCCTTGCCTCACGGTACGAAGTCCGTACCTTGGGGGAAGCGCACGCTCTTTTACGGTCCGGATACCGGGGGGAGCGCCCCTTGGCGGCCATCACCTTTGACGACGGGTACTTGGATAATTATCGGTACGCGTTGCCCGCGTTGCGGTCGTCGGGCCTGAAGGCAACCTTTTTCGTCGTATCGGGCCTTGCGGGAAAGAACGCGTGCCCGTGGTACGACCGGCTCGCCCGCGATTCGCGGTATCTTGAATCCCTGGGGCGGTTGCCCGATCTCGTTTCCTCGCTCGGCATCGCCTCTCCTCTGGGGTCGGGTAACGGGCTCGCTCCCCGGGATATCGTGCGGAAGGCGAAGGAAATGGGCTCGGCGGATCGAAAGCGGATCGTGGAAGCGTTCTCCGAAGCCGCGGCGGCCGACCGGGCGAATCCCGAAACCGATTTTATCATGGGCGCGGATGCATTGCGGGCGCTTATCGCCGAAGGGCATGAGATCGGGGCCCACAGCGTGTCCCACGAAATCCTGACTGGCCTTTCCGGGCAGTCTCTCGAGGCTGAAGTGTCCGGGGCGAAAGGCGCCCTGGAAGAGTTGACGGGCGGCGCGGTTCGCGGGTTCTGCTATCCCAACGGGAATTACGACGGACAGACCCTTGGGGCCGTAACGAGAGCGGGCTACGAATACGCGTGCACGACCGTTCCCGGCAATAACGCCCTTTCGACCCCCGCGTTCGAGCTGCGCAGAAGATTCATATGCGAGGACCGGTTGGAGGGCCTTTTCGGCAAACCCTCTTCCGCGCTCTTTCGCATGGAATTGACGGGCCTCGCCGATCGAGCCTTCGGGCGCGACCAAAACTAAGGATACCGTAATGAAAATCGCCTACGTGACCAGTTTATATCCCGCGGTATCGCACACGTTCATCCTGAACGAGATAGCCGCCTTGCGCCGGCTGGGCGTGGAAATCGGGACGTTTTCGATACGCCGCGCGCGCGCTTCCGATATACTCGGGGCCGCCGCGCGGGATGAGGCCGAAAACACCCGGTCCATTTTGCCCCTTAATCCCGTGAACGCGGTTTCCAGCCTCGCCTGGTGCGCGTTCAGGCGATTCGGCCCGTTAGCGGACGTTTTGCGAAGAATGGTTTTCGCCGCAGGCTCGCTCAAGGGCTCGGTAAAATGGCTTGCCTATACGGTGGAGGGTATCGCGCTCGCGCGGTGGATCGTTGACGGCGGCTATGAACATCTCCACTGCCATTTCGGCAACAGCGGGTCCCATACGGCGTGGATCGCGGCGAGGATAGCCAACGTTCCGTTCAGCATAACCTGCCACGGCTCGGAACTGAATGACCCTCTCGGGTTCCGGCTTCCCGAAAAGGCGCGATCCGCCGCCTTTATCGCCTGCGTGAGCAAATTCGGCCGGGCCCGGTTGATGCACGCGAGCTCACGGGAATACTGGAACAAGTATCACGTAGTGCGTTGCGGCATTTCCGAGACAACGCCCGATCCCTATCCCGAGCCGGGGAAGCAAGAACGGGAGATCCTGTGCGTGGGGCGCTTGTCGGTCGAAAAGGGGCACTTTATCCTGCTGGACGCCTTCGAAGCGCTCCTTCGAAAGATTCCCGGGGTTCGCCTCGTCCTCGTGGGCGACGGACCCTTACGGTCAGAATTGGAGCGGCGATGCCAGGAACTCGCCGACCCTTCCTCGGTTACCTTTACCGGATCCCTCGATCCCGCGGCGGTGGCCGAACGGATCGCGCGAGCCTCGCTCGTGGCGTTGGCGAGCTTTTCGGAAGGGGTGCCCGTCGTTCTCATGGAGGCTTTTTCCCATGGACGGCCCGTGGTGGCCACGCGCGTGGGCGGAATTCCCGAATTGGTCATACACGGCCAGAACGGCTTACTCGTCTCTCCCGGAGACGCGGGCGAACTCGCGGACGCGATGGGCTTCGTCCTTTCCGACCCGGATGAGGCTTCGCGGATGGGGGCCCGCGGTTTCGCCGCGGTGCGCGCGGAGTTCGACGAAACAAAGTCCGCGCTTGGCCTCAAATCGCTCTTTGAAACCGCCGTTGCGGAACCGCTGCGGATAAACGGGGGATCGTATGCATAATATCGCGATAGATATTTCAAAGGAAATTTCGGCAGGTTCTCGCGGCTTTTCCGTAAAAATGAAGAAGTCGGGACGGGAACGCGTGTCCATAGACATGAATATCCCCGTTCGGGGGCACGTTCCGCGGTTTATTGACCGGGGACCGCTGGTATTGGCCTCCGTTGGCCATCTTTACGCCCGATCGGCGAATAGCTTTGACGTGGAAAAGTCCCTGTCTCTGTTGGCCGACGCGTACCTGGAGGCCGGGATCGAGGGGACGCGGAAGGCCATTGGGGGGGGAATGTTCGCCCTGTTCGTTCTGGATCGGGCACGGGGGCGAATGCACGTAATCGGGGACTTTTTGTCGTGCATGCCGATTTATTACCGGCCAATCCCCGATGGCTTCCTGCTCGGCATAAACCAGTTCGATCTATCCGACGGCATCATGCCGGGCGTCGGCGCTTGCGCCGAGTATCTTGCCTACGGATACCTGCCCTTTCATGATTCTTTGTTTCCCGAAACGTCGCGCCTGGCCCCCGGTCAGCTCTTATCCCTGGATTTGGCAAACCCCTCCGCGGTCAGCGTGACGGGGGAAACCCTGCCCACGTACCCGGCGCTTGCCGAGCGAATCGGCGACGAGAACGAGGCGGTGGATCGGATGGACGCGCTCTTCACGGCTTATTTTTCCCGTCTCGGCGACGAGCGCCTCGCGGCGGGCTTAAGCGGCGGCTATGACTCCAGGCTCATCGCGGCGTACTGCAGGGACAAACCGATATCGTTCGTTACCTTTGACAATCCGCGCACCCATGAGGCCCGGAACGCGAGGGCCGTTGCCGCGACCCTCGGCCGTCAAACCCGGGTTTTCGGAATACCCGATGACGCGCCGTCCCGGTACGCCGACGATCTCGTGTACGGCGCGAGTACGTCGGATAGCCTGGAGAGCGGGCATATGTTCGCCAATCTCGCGGTGCTGATGGATTCCGGCCCCGAGTACCTAATCGACGGGCATATCGGGGACGTGATATTCGGCGGGGGCTGGTACTATAAGCTCAAGAACCGGACGGAACCGCTGGGCAGGATTTTACTCGGCCTGGACGAGTACCTCGACCCTCCCCAAGGCGACGAGACCTATCTCCGGCGGCTGAAAACGGGGTACGGCCGAAGGATTCGCGGCCTCGGCGGGAACCTCGATTCGGTCGTTGATACCGAGTCGGACGCGGGATTACGCGGGATGATCGCCACGGTTCGGCCCCACTGCGAAACCGACGCCGATATTTCCGAGCTCTTGCTTCACCGTTTTCGGGGCGCGCCCCTGACGTCCGGGGGACCGGTAAGTTTCATGCGGCTGGTCCCGACGCTGTCGCCTTTTTACGACGTGGGGGTTTTCGAAGCCTGTATGGGGCTGTCAAAGAAATTACGCGCGGGCGACCGCGTGTACAACGCCTTTTACCGCCGACGGTTCCCGGAGTTGGCGAGGCTTCCCAAAGAAAACACCGGCGGCAACGCCACCCAAAGCGTAACCGCCTACCGGCTCACCCATTTGACGACCTCCGGCGCGCGAAAGCTCGTTTCCCGCCTGCCCCGGTGGATGAAATCCGGCGGGGCTGCCGGCGGAAACCTCGACGGCTTTCAAAGGAGCTATCTCGCGAACGGGGATAACCTTTCCTTTTTCGGGGAAGTGAATCGGAGGAACCGCGATCGCCTGGCCGCGATCGGCATTCCCCCGGCGACCGAAACGGAAATTTCCGATGCCCCCATCCTGGCATTGCGCCGGGTTTCTCTCGGCTTATTATTGGAAGGAAGACCATGACGAAACTGAAATTCGGATCCATTCACGCGGATAGCCTTACGATGGAGGAAGCCCTCGAGCGAATAACCCTCTTGGCTTCGCAAGGGAAGGGCGGGTACGTCGTAACGCCCAACATCGACCATATCGTGATCGCGGAGAGGAACCCGGCCCTTCGCGCCGCGTATGCCGATTCGAGCCTGTCCCTCGCGGACGGAAAGCCGCTGATTTGGATGAGCAAGATCGCGGGCATTCCCTTGCCGGAGAAAATATCCGGGTCCGATCTCGTTCGTCCCCTCCTCCGGCGGGCGGCGGAACGGTCCTTGCCCGTATACTTTCTCGGTTCCGCTCCGGGAGTGGGCCAACGCGCCGCGGACATCCTGCGCGACGAGATTCCCGGCCTTACCGTCGTCGGGGTCGATTCCCCGCCGCTCGGGTTCGAGGCCGACGCAGAGACTGAAAACGAAATTTACGCCAGGATGCTCAGCGCCGGGCCCGCGCTCGCGTTGATCGCCCTGGGAGCGCCCAAGCAGGAGCTCTTGATGCATCGCTGGCGCTCGAGAGGATGCCCCGTCGTCATGCTCGGCATCGGCGCGAGCCTCGACTTTATCGCCGGCGCCGTGAAACGCTCCCCGCGCTGGATGTCCGATATCGGATTGGAGTGGCTGTACCGCCTGTCGCAGGACCCGAAACGGCTCGCGAAGAGATATCTGGTGCAAGACCTTGGCATTATCCCCATTTTCGCGCGGATGATGTCGGTGCCGAAGCGCGACAGAAGCTTCGATATTTCCGGAACCGGAGAAACGCTATGAACGCTGATTTTACCGGACAGCGGGTTTTGATTCTCGGCGGCGCGGGGTTTATAGGCCAACACCTGTGCAGGACCTTGCTGCTCGCGGGAGCGGACGTTCGCTGCTTTGACCGGGGGCAGCCGGGACCGAACAGCATCGCGCGAAACGTCGGCAGGGAAGCCGAGTGGATAACGGGGGAGTTTTCGAACGCGCAGGCCTTACGCGACGCCGTCCGCGACGCGGATTACGTGGTTCACCTTATCTCGACCACGATACCCGAAACCTCGAACCGCGACCTTCAGGCGGATCTTTCGCAAAACGTGATTTCCACGCTCAATCTGCTTGATGCCATACGGAACACGGGCGTAAAGAAAATCATTTTCGCCTCCTCGGGCGGTACCGTATACGGCGTGCCGAAGACCATCCCGATTCCCGAGAATCATGACTTGAACCCGATTTGCGGGTACGGCATCCATAAGCTTTCCATCGAAAAATACCTCTTCCTGTACCAGTATAATTTCGGCATCGATTACTGCGCGCTGCGGCTCGCGAATCCCTACGGGGTCGCCCAAATTTCGGACCGAAGCCAGGGCGCGATCGGGCGCTTCGTGTACAAGGCCGTCATGGGCGAGGGGATAGAAATATGGGGAGACGGCAGCGTGATTCGCGATTACCTGTGCGTCGAAGACATCGTTGACGCCTTTTTGCTCGCCATGCGCTATGAAGGGTCAGAGAGGGTCTTCAACGTGGGTTCGGGTAACGGACACTCGCTGACGGACATCCTCGGCTCGATAGAAACCTCCTTGGGCCATTCCTTGCGGGTGGACTTCCTTCCGGCCCGCCACGTAGACGTTCCCTTAAACGTGCTCGACGTATCGCGCATCAAGCGTGAAATGGGCTGGTCCGCGAAGATCGACCTGCCTTCCGGGATCGGCAGGATGGTAGCCTATGGCCTCGAGATGAGGAATTCCCTATGAACAGCCGCGTATGCGCCGTAGTGGTGAATTATAAGACCGCGGAAATGACGCGCGACTGCGTCGCGTCGCTGGCGGCGCAACTCGACGCCGATCTGGACCGCATCGTCGTGGTCGATAACGATTCCGGAGGGGAAGAGGTTCGCCGGCTTGAGCGGGCCCTTCGCCCGCTTTCCCTCGGACGCCTCGTGTCGATCCTTCCGCTGCCCTGCAACGACGGTTTTTCCGCCGGCAACAACGCCGGAATCCGGTCTTGCGAGGCCGAGTATTATTTGCTCACGAATTCCGATACCCTTTTTCGGGACGGAGCGGTGAAGGCCCTCTTGGCGGGCGCCTTGGCCCACCCCGACGCGGGAATAGTAAGCCCGCGCCTCGAATGGCCCGACCGCGTCCCCCAAGTCTCCTGCTTCCGCTTTCATCGCCCTCCCTCGGAAACCATCCATTCAGCGAATTCCGGCCCCGTGACGCGGTTATTGAGGAATTACGAGATTCCCCTTCAGCCGGTTGAGGCGATCTCCTTTCCGCAATGGACGAGCTTTGCCTGCGTCCTCATTCGAAAGGCGGTATTCGACGCGATCGGGTATCTTGACGACGGGTTTTTCATGTATTACGAGGACGAGGATTTTTGCCGCCGCGCGCGCGGCGCGGGCTTCGATATCGTCAATTGGCCCGAGGCGAAGGTTGTCCACCTTCAGGGTAAAAGCTCCGACGTCGACGCCCGCGCCCTCGCGAAGAAAGCCTTGCCGGATTACGTTTACCATGCGCGGTCCCGGTATTACCGAAAGCACTTTGGCTACGCCGGTTGGCTATTCGCGAATCTGTGCTGGCTGTTCGGCCGCTTGCTTTCCCTTACGCGGCAAGGCGTAAGCCGGTTTCCCCAGCCGGTGGCGAAGGGCGAATACGTGGGAATATGGAAAACGAAAACCGCGACCCGTCGCGGATAATGTGGAGCCGTTATGAGAAAAAAGTCGCTGTCTATATATGCGGGGGCCGTTATCCTGAGCCTCCTTTTGCTTCCCTCCTGCACGATACGCCTGTTCAACGCGGAAGGCGAAACGCCGGAAATCGTCGATAAAACGCCGCGGATTGAGCTATTCTCCTTCGGGCTTCCCGGCGAGCGGGTGATCATTAACGATTCCGCCGGAACGATCGAGGTATCGCTTTTGGATACCGTCTTGCTTACACAAACGCCGACCATCCTGCATACGGGCGACGGGATAGACCCCGAAGCGGGAGAAGAGCAGGATTTCTCCGAGCCCGTCGCCTATCGGGTATGGAAGGACTCGGGGGAGGAGCGATCCTATACCGTATCGGTAAGCACCTACAGCCTGGCCAATCCCGGTTCCGTTATCCTCACCGCGAGCAGGACAACTGGCGTGGGGCCGTTGAGCGTGTTCTTCAGCGCCTCGTTTTCGGATTCCGACGATCCGGCGATATGGTTCCATGAATACGAGTTTGAATGGGATTTTGGCGATTCCTCGGGCGAAACGTGGGCTACCACGGGCCTCTCGAAAAACGAGGCCACGGGCCCCGTCGCCGGCCACGTTTACGAAAGCCCGGGATTCTTTACCGTGAACCTCACGGTGAGGCAGGGCGGTACGACCATCGATACCGCATCGGTTAACGTAACGGTGGATGACCCCGACACGACCTATTCCGGATCGAAAACGGTATGCGTGTCGCCTCATTCCGATTTCTCCGGGGCTCCCCCGGGAGCGCTGAAGGTCGTCACGAGCGACCTTTCCTCAATCGCCCACTACGCGACCGCCGGGAGCCGCATACTCCTGCGGCGCGGCGCCTCCTGGAGCGTTTCGGATCTCGGCGATCAATGGCCGAGCAACGGCGGGCCCGTGACTATCGGCGCCTTCGGCACCGGGGCCCGGCCGTTTATTACGGTTACCGACGGTACCTTCCTGGACATAGCCGACAAGCGCGATTGGCGAATCATGGACCTGGAACTGCGCGACGACACCAAATCCCATGGGGTATTCGGCGGAAATTTCGGCATGCAGCGTATCCTGTTCCTCCGCGTGAAAACCCGCGGATTCGTGGACGGTATTTCGTGGGGGCACTGGAATAACGCGAATTACCGCGTGATCGACCAAATGGCCATCGTAGAGTGCGATATCGCCGAGGCGGAAGAGAACGTCAGTTACGTGGGAAGCGAGCGGCTGATGATCCTCGGGAGCACCTTCGCGAACGCGGCGCAAAGCCACGTGCTCCGCGTGTGGCAGGCCTATCAGGGCGTGATCAGCGGGAATATCCTGTCCGGTTCAAGCGTTTCATCAGGGAGCGGCCGCCATGCCCTCAAGCTTCACGGTCCCGGCGAGGACGAGCTCGGGGAAGAGCGGAACACGGATCATCTCGCCCATCGCACGGAATACGTGGTCGTTTCCGATAACCTATTCGGTTCGTCGGGGCCGTGGCCGGTCAATATCGCCCCCCAAAACGCCGCGGCCGACGAGCGCCTCTCTCATATCGTTTTCGAGCGCAATCGCTATTTCGCGGATTTCGGCGAGCCTAACGGCGCGGAACAGCTGATTGGGCTCCGCATTGCCGCGAGTTACGTAACCGTCCGGAATAACGTGATAGACGGCAGCGGCTGGGGCGAGTATTTTACCGGCATTGAGGTTACCCGCGACGGGGGGGCTATACCCGATCCCGTCAACGTCGCCCTCTATAACAATACGATCTATAAGTCCGGCAATAAAGAAGGTGAGGAATGGTTCGGTATCAGGATAAAGTCCGACGTACGCTCCTCAATCGTTAAAAACAATCTGGTCAGCTTTCCCGACTGCGGGAGACCCACGCTGTTGAAAGATTCAGGACAATACCGGTCTTCGGGGGGGAATCTCTTCGCCCCGGACGCAGCGTTCGCGAACGCCGGCGCCGCTACGCCCCTCGATCGCGATTTCGCGCTCCGTGCCGGCTCAGCGGGGATAGACGAAGGCGTGGAGGTTCCCGTGTACGACGATATGAACGGCAATGCGCGCCCCCAGGGTAACGGGTATGACGTCGGGGCGGGGGAGCGGTAGATGAGAGATATACGATTCGCTTCGAAAGGGCGCTATCTCGCCCTCGCGCTTTTTTTCCTCTCCGTAGGGGCTGTATATCCCCTTGCTGCGCAGGAGAGCTCTTTCGTGCCGATGGCCAGCGTAACCTCCGGTCCGGCGCCACTGTACGTTCATTTTATCGCCGGCCGTCCGGACGGCGAAATGGACGCCGCGGGGTTCCACGAGAACGATTATTCGTGGGACTTCGGCGATCCCGCAAGCGGTTCCTGGGGCCTTACCCAGCGCGACAAGAATACGGCGAAGGGCGCCGTCGCGGCGCACGTTTTCGAGTCGCCGGGAACGTATACGGTTTCTTTGCGGGTCCTCGACGGCGCGGGGAAAGCCCAATCCGCGAATCTTACCGTTACGGTAACGAGCGCGGAGTCAGCGTACGGGGGCATGCGGACGATTTGCGTTTCCGATACCGACGACTTCGACGGGGCCCCGATGGATGCCCGATGGATTTCGACTTCGGACTTGAGAAACGTCGCCCGCTTGGCCGTTCCCGGTACCAGAATCCTTTTTCGCCGGGGCGGAACCTGGACGACTGAGGGTTTGGACTGGCCGAACGGTGCGGGACCGGTGACTATAGGCGCCTTCGGTCCCGCGGAGGGAATCGACGAGCTCGGCATCGCGAAAAACGCCCCGGTAATCGTGCTCGGATCCGGAAATTTCCTTCCCCTCGATTACAAGCAAAATTGGACCGTCATGGATCTTCATTTCCGTTCGGACCGCGCGGGCGACGGCGGGGAAACCGGGGTATTCGGCGGGGCGATGGATTTTCGCCGGATGCTTTTCCTCCGGTTGAAGATTGAGGGTTTCGGCGTCGCTATCGGATGGGCTTTCTGGAACGTGAAAAGCCTGGCCCAAATCGATCAGATGGCGGTCGTTTCCTGCGACTTGCGCGACGCCCAATCCAACGTCATGTACGTCGGCGGCGAGCGGCTTGCCCTGCTCGGGAATCGCCTGGCCGACGCGCGGGACTCCCACGTCCTCAGGGTATGGCAGGCCTGGCGTTCCGTGATCAGCGATAACGTCATTACCGGCTCAAGCCTTTCCAACGAGGCGGGGCGCCATGCCCTCAAATTGCACGGACCGGGGGAGGGCGAACTCGGCCCGCGCGAAAATAGCGGGAAACTCGCGCGCCGCACCGGGTTCACCATCGTTTCGGACAACGTTTTCGGCGGTTCCGGTCCCTGGCCGGTGAATATCGCCCCGCAGAACGGCGCCTCGGACGAAAGGATCTCCGATATCGTCTTCGAGCGGAACCTCTATCGGGCGACTCTCGGATCCCTGAACGCCACGCCCGTCCAGGTCGCGCTCCGAATCAGCGCCCGCAACGTAACGGTGCGGAACAATATCCTGGACGGAAGCGGGTGGGGAAAATACTTTACCGGGATCGTAATCGAGCGGACCGGGTCCGAACCGGTTCCCGATAACCTGAGAATATTCAACAACACGATCGTTAAGTCCGGCAATAATTTCAGCGAAAAATGGATCGGCGTCAGTATCGCCGAGACGGTGAAGTCCGCCCGGGTATCGAATAATCTCGTGTTTTTCCCCGATGCCCTGGGGCCGGTTGTCGCCGTGCAACGCGCAAGCTCCCCCGAATTCGGGTCACAGAACGTATTGCTCAGGTCTTCGGCGTTTCAGTCACCGTACGCGCAGAATAATGCCTATCGGGGCGTATCGCTCAATTCCATTGCCTCCGTAAAGGACGCAGGCGTTCCCGTTCTCGTCTACGACGATTATTACGGCAATGCCCGAATGGACGGAAAGCCGGATGTGGGTTCCTATGAACAAAGCGCTAAGAAATAGAAGAAATAACGCCAATTCATTTATTTTTTTTATACATGTGATAAAATGGAGTTTTAGAGTACTTGGTAAAAAAGATAGTATTGCACACTCAGCATTAATAACATCCCAAATGCCAGGTCTTTAGGGGAGTTCATAATGTTGCGATTCTCAAGAAACTCGACGATTATCGTCTGCCTGTCGTTTTTCGCGCTGTTTTTTATGGGATGCCCCAATACAGCATCATCACCGGAAAAAGAGAATACGTACTCCGTACGGTTCGACCCTAATGGCGGTACGGGCTTAATGGTTGACGCCCTCGTCAAGGACGGGGCCCCATTCATCGTGCCCTCGAACGCTTTTAAAAAGGTTAATTCCAGTTTCGCGTATTGGAATACGGCCGCCAACGCGTCGGGTACCTCGTACGATATCGGCGACGAAATTCCCTCGGTTACGGGCGATATGGTTCTCTATGCCATTTGGGGCGAAACGAGAACGATCACGTTCGACCCGAACGGCGGTGAGGGCGTGATGGAGCCCGTCCAATTGGGCGACGGCGGCTCGTTCACCGTGCTTTCCAATGAATTTACCCGCGCCGGAACCAGCTTCGCCTACTGGAACACGAAGGCCGACGGTTCCGGCACCCGATACGACAGCGGCGACGTAATCGAGACCGTTTCCGCCGATATCGTCTTATACGCGATTTGGGGCGTTACCCGAACGATCTCCTTCGACGCGAACGGTGGAACGGGATCCATGGCAAGCGTGACGCTGGGCGACGGCGGGTCCTTCACCGTACTCTCGTGCGGTTTCAGCCGCGAGAACTACGCTTTTTCGTATTGGAATACCCAACCCGACGGCATGGGTACCCGGTACGATAGCGGAGACGTACTGACTTCCGTTTCGTCTAATATCACGCTTTATGCCATTTGGGGAGCGATTCGCACGATTTCCTTCGTCGCGAACGGAGGAACGGGAACTATTATGGCAAGCGTAACGGTCGGCGACGGCGGTTCCTTCACGGTGCCCGCGTGCGCGTTCTCGCTTACTAATTCGAGCTTCGCCTACTGGAACACGAAGGCCGACGGGAGCGGTCAGCGGTATGATAGCGGAGACATTATCTCGGCAATCTCTTCCGATATAACGCTTTACGCGATCTGGGGCGCCATTCGAACGGTTTCCTTCGATTCGAACGACGGAACGGGGACCATGACTCCCGTTTTGATCGGCGACGGCGGCTCCTTCACGGTCCCTGCCTGTTCCTTTAACCGAGCGGGCTTCAATTTCGTGGAATGGAATACTCATTCGGACGGCGATGGCGAGTCGTACGCGGCGGGGGATCAAATATCTCCCGTCAGCGGCGATATTACCTTATACGCGATCTGGAATATCAGGCACCGAATATCCTTCGAAGCGAACGACGGAACCGGCAACGCGACGAACCTGACGATCGGTTCCGGCGAATCCTACACGGTTCCTTCCTGCCCGTTTACCCGAACGGGTTTCAGTTTCGTGGAATGGAATACGCTGCCGAGCGGCTCGGGAACCGCGTATAGATCCGGCGAGAGCATCGCGTCAATCAATTCCGATATGACGTTGTACGCCATTTGGGGAGCGATTCGCACGATTTCCTTCGTCGCGAACGGAGGAACGGGTACCATGGAAAGCGTGACGGTCGGTAACGGCGGGTCATTCACGGTCCCCATGAATGGTTTCGACCGCCCCGGTTACGCCTTCAAGGAATGGAATACCCAATCCGACGGCCTGGGCACCGGTTACGTCAGCGGTACGATAATTACGCCGGTCGCATCGGATATCACGCTCTATGCCACGTGGACCGCGATCAGGACCGTATCCTTCAGCGCCAACGGTGGCTCCGGCTCCATGAACGGTATAACCGTAAACGATGGCGGTTTTGTTACGGTTCCCGCGTCTTCTTTCTCCCGCTTAGGATACGTATTCGTGGAATGGAACACCCAGGATAACGGATTGGGAGTCGGGTACGAAAGCGGCGACGTGCTCGGGCCGGTCGTCACCAACGTTACGCTGTATGCCCGGTGGCGCGTACTGCACGCGGTTACCTTCTACGCGAACGGGGGGAGCGGCACCATGGGAGCCCTGAGCGTCGCGAACGCCGATCCGTTCACGCTCCCGTCCTGTTCTTTCACCCGGACGGGGTATCGGTTCGTCGAATGGAACACCGAGTCGGACGGTTCAGGCGACGGCTTCTCGGCGGGCGACGTAATCGCCTCGGTCACTTCAAATATCGAATTGTACGCGATTTGGGATACGTCTTGGACAATAACCTTTAACGCCAACGGAGGCTCCGGCGTGATGAGCGAATTGTCCGTCGACGACGGAGAGCCCTTCACGGTGGTTTCCAACGCGTATTATCGCGCCGGATACCGGTTCTCGCATTGGAACACGGCGGCGAACGGGAGCGGAATCAGTTATTCCGCCAATGACCAAATCGCGTCGGTCACGTCCAATCAGACGCTCTACGCGATTTGGATAGCCCTCCGGACGATATCCTTCAACGCGAACGGCGGCACGGGCTCCATGACGAGCGTGACCGTCGACGACGGCGGTTCCTTCACGATTCCGTCGAACGGTTTCTCGAACCCGGGCAATACCTTCTTCCACTGGTCAACGACGCCCGACGATACCGGGGTATCCTACGCGGCGTTGGGAACGATCGCCTCGGTTACCTCCGACATAGTCCTCTATCCGATCTGGCACGTCACGCGGATCATTCAATTCAACGCGAACGGCGGCACCGGTTCAATCCTTCCCGCGTTCGTCGGGAACGGCATGAGCTGCACGCTGCCGTCGAGCGGCTTCTCGCGTACGGGATACGCGTTTGGCGGTTGGAACACGAACAGCCTCGGAACCGGCACTGCGTACGCGGCGGGCGCGACCTACACGGCCACCGGGGACATCACCCTGTACGCGATGTGGGTAGGCGTGACCGTAACGCTTAACGCAAACGGCGGTAGCGGGTCAGACGTGATTTCGGAAATGGCCCAGGGCGCCTCGTACACCGTTCCTTCAAACGGGTTCGCGCGGGTGAATCACACGTTCGTTCGCTGGGACTCGAATCCGTCGGGTACCGGAACGAGCTACGCGCCGGGCGCGGTGATAACCGTGAACGCCAACGTAACGCTCTATGCCGTTTGGATTGTAAACAGGACCGTATCCTTTAACGCCAACGGCGGAACGGGGTCGATGGAGAGCGCCGTCCAGATTGACGGAAGCTCGTACACGATTCCCCCGAACGGGTTTACGTATACCGGCCATCTATTTTTGGGTTGGAATACCGATCCCGCGGGAACGGGAACGGATTACGCGCCGGGCGCGATGATAACCCTCACGGCGGATATGACGCTCTACCCGGTTTGGGACGCAAACACCGTCATGTTCATCGACTTTGAGGAAGGCACGGACCTTACGACTTACTTTACCACCGTGGTGGACGATGCCGGGACTCTGTCGATACAGAACGCGAACGCGGCTTCGGGCTATGCCCTGCGCAAGAATCTCGGCTCTACCCATCGCCTCGACGTTTCATGGGGCGAAGAGCTTACCGATTTCTGGGTCGCGCTCGATTTTTACGTGGAATCCACGGATACCATGGCCGCCGGCACCTTCTCGCCCCTCGTACTGGTATGCGATTCGGACCGGACGTGGGGAACGGACAACACGCCGTATTTGATCGGTACGCCCGTGTATAATTGCTACGAGAACGAGACCCCCGTGGTCGGTTTCTCCTACATTTACCCGGTTTCGGTCATGACGCCCCAAACCATAGTCGAACGGTTCAACGTCAGAAGGAGCGTGACGCCGATGCTGGGCCAGTGGCACCATCTGAGATACCACGTTAAATTCGCCCATGGCGACACCGAGGCGGGCGTTGACCTGTGGGTCGACGACATGGTTACGCCGTTGATCCAGGGAATCGCGGTCGGCGCCGATCCCGACGTATACGATTTCGACCTCCTGCGCATTTGGGACCACGATACCCAGACGCAGCCGAATACCAACATATATATGGACAACATTGGGATCTACCGTGAGGATCCGGAATTGTACGACTGAGGTGGAAAGGCGAGAACATGATCGATCAAAACCGCACTTTATACGGTTCCAGGCCTACCTGGAGCCTGCATCCAATTGGGTACTTTTGGCGGCATACGGCCCTTCGGCGGGAGGTTCCGGACGTACGGGCCCTTGCCGACGAGAGCTGGGAAATCGCTCCGGGCGAGAGGAGCGTCTCCCTCCCGGCGTATTTCCTCCCCGGGCAATTCGATCGGGTAACGGGATCCATGTATACCGGCGACGTTAAAACCGAGATGTGCGGGGGAGTCGCGGCCGACGAGGCCCCGGTTCGCGCCTACCTGATAAAGGACGCGATACTGCAGTCCAGCGCGGTGTACAAAGGCGGGGCGTGCACCTGGCTCGGGCCGCGAAAAAAACGGCTCCCCGCCTTGCGTATCGACAACGAGATAAGCCGCGGGGCCTCGTATTCTTCGTATAACGGCAACGCCTTTTTCGGCATGTGGCTCCTCGACGATTGCGCCACGTACCGCCTCGCGGAAACGGACGGCACCCCCATCAACACGAATGATCCGCCGAGCCGGCATACCCTCGAATACGAAAACTGGCTGGACATGAGGCCGGTCAGGCTCGGAAACGCGTACGTTCGGGAGCTTATCGTCTACGACGATCTGCACCAAACCAGGCACAAACGCGAACGGTGCCGGGAAAACGCCCGCCGGTTGCTTTCAAAGGTGGAATGGAACAGGCACCCCGGCGTCTTCATCATGCGGCGCGGCACGGGCGCGAAGCGGATACTGGAAAACGAACGGGAACTCGCCGAATACCTGCACGCGAGGCGGGATTTCCGAATCGTGGATATCACGACGATGTCCGTACCCGAGATAATCGGCGCCTGCGCGGGCGCCCGCGTTATCGTGGGCGTCGAAGGAAGCCACATGATCCATGGCGTCATGGTTCTCGAACCGGGCGCCTCGGTCCTTACCCTTATGCCGCCGGATCGGTTTTGCAGCTGCATCAAGCGGGTAGCGGATCCCGACGGCCAACATTTCGGTTTCGTGGTGGGCGCTAAATCCGCCGAAGGCTTTACGATAGATCCCGTGGAAGTCGAACGGACATTGGACCTTATGCCGTTATGAAAGCGTCCGAACGATAAAAAGAAAGCAAAAAAAGCGAAAAACGAGGAGCCGACGCGATCTTTGAGATATAGTATCTGACAAGGATCATGGAGGCATGTCCATAGAATACTACCGAGGAAGGGAACGTGATGATTCAAAAAGTGAAAGACAGCTTGCGCGAATACTTTAAGGCGAAAACCGAGCGGGAAATAGCGGATTCGGACAACCTTTTCGCGTTGGGAATCCTTGATTCGATGGGCGTACTGGAACTGGTGTTCCATCTGGAATCGAGTTTTGGCGTAGAGATAGATCCCGACGAAATTTCCGAGGCCAATTTCAAGTCGTTCGACGCGATTGCCTCGTTCGTGGGGCCGAAACTGAAATGACCGGCAACCTTTTGCATTGTACCCTCGAGCGGAGCGCCGCGCGGGTTCCCGATAAAGAGGCGATTCGCCATAACGGCGCGTCCCTCTCGTACGCCGCCCTATTGAGCGAAGCCCGGGGCGCTTCGGCCGCCTTGCTCGGGTTGGGCCGCTCGGTACGGGGCGATAGGATCGCCATATTTACGGAGAAGGGCCTTTCGCAGGCGGTCTGGATTTACGGGTGCTCGATCGCCGATCGCGCGTTCGTCCTGATTTCAGATCAGTTAAAGTACAACCAAGTCGAGCATATCCTCCGCGATTGCGGCGTCAGTATCCTGGTTTACGGGGAAACCTGTTCCGAAACGGCGCTACGGGCAATCGAGTCGCTCGGCATCGCCGCGCTCAAGTCCGACTCCCGCGCCGATCCTTCGGGCGTGGCGCCTTCGCGCGCGATTACCGACGATATCGCGACCATAATCTATACGTCCGGTTCAACCGGGCTTCCCAAAGGCATCGTTATAACCCACAGGAATTTGCTGGACGGTATCGATTCCGTCTCGGAATACCTGGGAATTACGGAAAAGGACCGTTTACTCGGCGTTTTGCCCCTGAATTTTGACTATGGCCTCAATCAGCTCACCTCCGCGGTCAAGGCGGGCGCGAGTATCGTGCTCCATCATTTTTTCGTTCCCGGCCCCATGTTGAAGCTGATCGCCGAAGAACGGATTACCGGTTTGGCGGCAATACCCACGATATGGGCGGCAGTATTCAATCCCAAACTCACGAAGCTCGATAAAATTCTCGCGGAGATGGATTTTTCCGCCCTTCGGTATATTACCAATTCCGGGGGAAAGATCCCCGTTCCGACCGTCAGGCGGATCAGGGAGTCCTTCCCGTCGACCGATCTCTTTCTAATGTACGGCCTGACGGAAGCCTTTCGATCGACCTATCTTGATCCCTCCGAGGTCGACGCGCGGCCCGAATCCATGGGGAAGGCGATTCCCGGCGTGCAGGTCGAAATCGTGCGCGAGGACGGAACGCCCTGTTCGGCCGGCGAAACCGGGGAGCTCATACACCGGGGCGCCTTGATAGCCCGCGGGTATTGGAACAATCCCGCGAAGACCGCGGAAGTGTACCGCCCCAACCCCTTGCTGCCCAAGGAAAACAGGTTTCTTGAAACCGTTGTATATTCCGGCGATTTGGTCCGCAAAGACGAAGACGGATACCTATACTACGTGGGCAGGAAAGATAACATGATAAAGATTTCCGGCTATCGGGTTTCTCCCACCGAGGTTGAGGAACTTCTTGCCTCGAGCGGTCTCGTGACCGAATCCGTGGTGTTCGGCGTGCCCGACGACGAGCTCGGGTATAGGATAAGGGCCGTGGTCGCGTTCAAGGGCGACGACAACGTCGTGCAACTCGTGGACCACTGCAAGAGATCCGCGCCGAGCTATCTCGTTCCGAGGGACGTGCTTGCCGTCAAGGCATTTCCGAAGACGGCGAGCGGTAAGATAGACCGTCCCGCGGTCGTGAAGGAGTACGGCGCCGATGCGTGACGACGAACTTGTCGCCGTGGCGGAGCGGTACGGCACCCCGGTCTACGTATACGATTTCGATGAAATTCGAGGCCGGGCCGGCCTTTTCAGGCGATCGTTGGGGCCCGCCGTCGGTCTCCTTTACGCGGTGAAGGCGAATCCCAATCCCGAAATACTGAAAGACGCGCTGCGTTGGGCCGACGGATTGGACGTATCGTCCGGCGGGGAGATCCGGCTTTGCGTGAACGCGGGATGGCCCGCCTCTGCCCTGAGCTTCGCCGGCCCCGGGAAAACCGACAAAGAACTGGAGCTTGCCGCCACCGTCGGGTGCGGCTCGATAAGCGTGGAATCGCGCGATGACTTACGGCGAATACTGGCGGCCGGCGAACGTACCCGTACGGTCCCCCAAATCAGCCTACGGGTTAACCCCCTTGAGCTGGCCGGTCCCTTTGCCCTGAAGATGGGCGGCAAGCCGACGCAATTCGGCGTGGACGAGGAAGAGGCCCCGAGCGTCATCGAAGAAATCGCGAAGGAAGTCTCCGCGGGAAGGGCCGAGTATGCCGGATTGCACGTTTACGCCGGAACCCAATGCCTCGACCCGGAAGCTCTCGTGGCGAACGTGAAAAACAGCCTCCGAATCGCCGCTGAACTGGGCGCCGCCGGCGCCCTGAAGGCGCCGAAGATAAACCTGGGAGGCGGATTCGGCGTTCCGTATTACGAGGGCCAAGACGAACTTGACGTTGCCTCCGCCGGCCGGGGCATCGCCGCCGCGGTCAAAGAGTACGCCCAAGCCTATCCCGGAACTTCCTTCGTTATCGAGTTGGGGCGGTACCTCGTCTCCCCGCCCGGAAGGTATCTTTCCCGCGTGCTCGCCGTCAAGGAATCGAGGGGAAAGACGTACGCGATCCTCGACGGGGGAATGCATCAGCATAATTCGGCGAGCGGGAATTTGGGCCAGACTATCAAGCGAAACTATCCGCTCAAGAACCTATCCAACCCGGGCGGGACGCTGAAAACCACCGAACTCGCGGGGTGCCTGTGCACGCCGATAGACCTTTTGGGCTTCGGGGCGAGCCTTCCGGAAACGCGGGTCGGCGACTTGATTTGCGTGGAGAATTCCGGCGCTTACGGGTTTACCGCCTCGCCGCTTTTCTTTCTCGGGCATGAAACCCCCGCCGAGATAGGCTGGGAGCAGGGCGAAAGCCGCGTCATCAGAAAACCGTTTACGCTTTCGGAAATTTCCGGTCGGCCATGAAGTACGGCGCAGCACAGGAGTGATACATGCTTAAAGAAATGGCCGCTGACTATAGGCGCCACGACGCCTCGATATTGAACCCCGCCCTATGGGCCGTTTGGAATTACCGGTACGGGGTTTGGCTTGACGGAATTCGCTTCAAGCCGATTCGCTGGATACTGAGCAAGTTTTACGGCTTGAACCTTTTCTTTATCCTGATAACGAGCGGCATTACGCTCTATCGGGAAACGAAAATCGGGAAGGACCTCCATCTCATCCATTGCGGGAACATCGCGATCCATCCCGACGCCGTCATCGGCGACCGTTGCGGCATCATGCACGACGTGACCATCGGCACGAATATGGTGGAAGGGGCGCCGGTAATCGGCGACGACGTGTTTATCGGCGCGGGGGCGAAGGTTCTCGGGAACATCCGGATAGGCAATAACGTGCACATCGCCGCCAATTCCCTGGTGATTACCAATATACCCGATAACGCGACCGCGATGGGCGTGCCGGCGAAAGTCTGGCATTTCCCGGCCGCGAAGGAAGAAGGCCAAAAATGAAATACGGGAAAAAGGCCTTCGAGGCCGCGTCTTTCGTCGTAGTCGGATTTGGCCTATCCCAGGTTATCCGGCTGGCCGGGAATATCATCCTGACCCGCCTTCTCGTTCCGGAGATTTTCGGGATCATCATGCTGGCCAGGGTCTTCTATATCGGCCTGGGCCTATTCTCGGACGTGGGCCTCGAACCCGCGATCATCCGCAGCGCCCGCGCCAAGGAACCCGTCTTTCTCAATACCGCCTGGACGATTCAAATCATCAGGAGCGTATTCCTCGCGGTCCTTTCGGCGATTATCGCCTATCCCATTTCGGTAATTTACAAAGAGCCCGCCCTTTTCTATATCATCCCCCTTATCGGGTTGATCAGCGTACCCGACGGATGCCGGTCGACTTCCCTCTCCCTGATGAACCGCGAGCTCCAGCAGAAAACCCTGACGATCATGGAATTGGTTATCCAGGTCTGCTCCTTGGTATCCATGATCGGTATCGCGTTGGTCTTCAGGAATATTTGGGCCCTGTTGGCCGGGGATCTCGTGGCGGCGATTATGCGTACCGTCTGGAGCCACGTATTGAACAAGGAGACCCCCAATCGCCTCGTTCTCGAAAAGACGTCGGTAAGCGAGCTTCTCAATTTCGGGAAATGGATCATGCTTTCCACCGCGCTGATGTTCCTCGCCTCCCAGGCCGATCGGTTCATGCTCGGCAAGCTGTTTTCGATGACCTGGCTGGGGGTATACGGTATCGCGGTGAACCTGGCCGAGTTGCCGAAGCAGGTCCTGAACCGGCTGAACGGCAAGGTCATTTATCCCCTCATCGTTAAGTACGCGGACCTTTCCCGGGATGAATTGCGCCTTCGAATTCAAAAGGCGCGGGGCGGGCTGCTCTTGGCGGTCACGGCCCTTCTGGCCGTTTTTGGGAGCTTCGGCGACGTGGCCATCAATATCCTGTATGACGCCCGGTATCAGGCGGCTTCGTGGATTCTCCCCATGCTGGTATTCGGGATGTGGCCCTTGATTCTCTTATCGACGGTCGAGGGAAGCCTTTTGGCGATAGGGCGGCCCATGTACGCGACTTTGGGTAACTTGGCCAAGTTTGTGTACATGGTTATCTTCATCCCCTTGTCCTACAGGCTCGGGGGCGCGTTCGGCGTTATCGTCGCTATCGCCTTCAATGACCTGCCCTCGTACCTGATTATCTCCGCGGGATTGGTCAGGGAGCGGTTATCGTTGATCCGTCAGGACCTTTTCCTGACGGCCGCTCTGGTGCTTTTTACCGGTTTGCTTTTCGCGATCCGTTATCTATTTGGCATGGGATTGCCGGGCTCAGCCGCCTTTGCGTAGGCGATATGGGGTGTAATATATGGTTCGTGAGATAGTAACCGACGCGTTCGGCGCTATTGCGGGCAAGCGGCAGGCGAAACCCTTGGCCTCGTTTAAGGTTATTTTGCCCCTAAGGGGCTTCGCCATCTTTTTCGTCGTATTGGCCCATGCGTCGATAATGCTGCTCGCCGACGACGTTTCCCGCCCGGATTCCCTCTCCGTATCCCTGCTTGCCGTGGGGCCTTGGCAAATCCTGTCCGCCGCGAAATCGATCATCCTGGAGATTTGCCGTTTTTCGGTGCCCTTGTTCCTGTTCCTTTCGGGCTATTATCTTCTTTCGACCCCCCGGACCTGGAAGTCCATCTGGAGCGCCTCCAAGAAGTTGCTCCTTCCGATGCTTTTTTGGTCAATGGTCGGCTTGCTCTTTAGTTGGCGAAAGGGGTTTGGCGGCTGGACGGCGGCCGATTTCGCCCTGAAACTGCTCACGGGAACCGGACAGATGGGCTATTTCTTTATCGTATTGATCGTCCAATATTACGTTCTATCCTATTTCCTCATACCGGCGGTTGAGTCAAGGCCGTTTATTACGCTTTCCGCGACGATGGCGATCCAATTGCTGGTGCATGCCTACGATTACCGGTATCTTATCGCGAGCATTGGCTCGTTGCCTGCTTTACCCGGTATCTGGGGCATGGGGCCGGTCCCGGAGGTTTTGTTCCCCCGTTTCCTGTTTTCCTTTACCCTTGGCATTTGGGCCGCGACGCATTCGGACTCCTTTAGGCGGCTATTGATCGAACGGTACCGGGCAATAGTCGCGCTTTCCGCGCTGTCGCTGTTCCTGATGCTCTTGGAACGCGGCTTGCTCTGCGGTTATGGATTGCGAACTATGGGATTGGGCAATTTCGAGGCGACTTCCCTGTCCTGGGCGGAATGGAAAATCGGTACCTTCGCGTGGACGATCGCTGCCATTTTCCTCTTTTTTGGCTTTTTCCTGCGGCGCATCCCGCTGAAAACCCAACTGGATACGCTCGGGAAGTATTCGCTGCAGATATTCCTCCTTCACGGCGCGGCGCTCACGGTCGTTCACCGGCTCCTGTATAAGATATTCGGCCTTAATCATATCGTTGGCCCCGTGGGCGTTATCGCCCTCCTCGTCTCGGGACTCATTTTGCCCATTCTTTTCTCGAAGATCGTCCAGAAGACCCTTCCCCCGGGCCTTCGGTTGCTGCTCTTGGGCAGCTGAAGGGCGATCTCGTACAAGTGGGTTGCGTTCCTAAAACGCACGTGAACTGAGTTCTTTTCGAGGACTTGTAAAATGCTTTTCAACTCTTTGCAATACGTTGTGTTTTTCCCGATAGTCGTTATCGCGTTTTTTTTCCTGTCGCGTTCCCGGTATCCCGAATGGCTGCCCCGGGTACTGCTATTGGCGGCCAGCCTCTTTTTCTATATGTGCTGGAACCCGTGGTACGTCCTTCTCATGCTTGCGTCGGTCGCCATAACCTGGCTGAGCGGCATCCTGATGGAACGGAAGGCCCTCCATAAGGGAGCGGTCCTTTTTCTCTCTCTCTTTTTGAACCTTTCGATACTCATCGCGTTCAAGTACTATAATTTCTTCGCGGAAAGCGTGTTCAGCCTTTCTACGATCCTGGGCATACCCTGGAAGCCGTCATCCCTGAACGTTTTATTGCCCGTGGGCATTTCCTTCTATACCTTTCAGGCCCTGGGCTATTCGATAGACGTGTACCGCGGAACCGTTCCCGCGGAGCGGAATTTCATCACCTATGCCCTCTTCGTCACTTTCTTTCCCCAGTTGGTAGCCGGTCCCATCGAGCGTACCGCGAATCTATTGCCCCAATTCAAGACGCGCCGCTCCTTCGATTACGATAACGCCGCGGACGGCCTCAAGCTTATGGCGTGGGGCATGTTCAAAAAGGTCGTTATCGCCGATAGGCTTTCTCCCCTCGTCAATACGGTGTACAACTCGCCCGCCTCGTTTAGCGGCGCGGCGTTCGCCGTCGCTACCGTTTTTTTCGCCTTCCAGATATTCTGCGATTTCTCGGGCTATTCGGATATCGCCATCGGTTCGGCCCGCGTAATGGGATTCCGCCTCATGCGGAATTTCGACCGGCCGTATTTTTCCCGGAGCATACAGGAGTTCTGGAAACGTTGGCATATATCGCTTTCTTCCTGGTTTAAGGACTATCTTTACATTCCCCTCGGCGGAAACAGGGCCGCCACCGCGCGCGTGATGCTCAATCTGTTCATTACCTTCACGGTCAGCGGGCTCTGGCACGGCGCCAATTGGACCTTCTTAATTTGGGGCTCCCTCAACGGCTGCTATCTCATAGCGTCGTCGCTCACCAAGGATTGGAGGCGCTCGATCGTCAAGGCCGTACGGCTTGATCGCTTACCGCGCGTTCACGCGGTATTGCAGGTCGCCGTTACCTTTGCCCTCACCTGCCTCGCGTGGATCTTCTTCCGGGCGAACGATATAGGCGATGCCGTGTATATCCTGGGCCATCTTCATACCGGCTGGGGCCAGCTACTGCATATGGACGGCCTGCGGCTTTTTGTCCACGGTTTCGGGCTCGAGAACAAGGACCTGGAATTAGCGACGCTTCTCATCGTTTTCATGGAGGCGATCCACTTGATTCAGGGTAGGTGGAACATTATCGAAGGGCTGAAGACCAAACCCGCCGTCGTCCGCTGGACGCTCTATTACGGGCTCCTCGGGGCGATACTGTGGTTCGGGGTGTTCAGCATGAACGACTTTATCTATTTCCAATTTTGAGGCTGGACCGTATGCGTAAATTCCTTCTTAAGTTCCTTTTAATCGTGGTTCCCCTGGCCCTATTGATGCTGAACTACGCGGGCTACGAGAAATCGGGGGGAGACTTAAACCGGATCGGCAAGGTTTCGGTACCGGCCGATTATCGGAAAATATTCGAGGGAACCTATCCCGAAACGAAGCTCTACCGCGAATATTCGTTCTGCGACGCGGCCGCGCTTAGGGAATTCGACGTTCTGACCGTCGGCGATTCATTCTCGCAGCAGGGGATTTCCGGCTACCAGAACCTTTTAGCCCGGACATCGGGATTGGATATCGTCAATCTTGACGGGTACGCCTATCATTTGGAAAACCCGCTACAATTGCTCAATACGATGTCCAAAGGCGACTTCTTTTCAGTCGTGAAGCCGAGGTACGTCGTGCTGGAAATAATAGAGCGCAGAATATCGTGGTACGGACAGAGTATCGACCGGAACGATTCGGTCGACTTCGCCGATTTCGAGGCGCGGTACCGGCGCGACCGCGCGATCGTTGAATCCGGCGAGACGACGCTCGGCCTCGATTACTTTTCCGATATCCTGAAGTACTTCGCCTTCAACGCGCTGTACAACCTCGATTCCCGCGCTTTTTTTTCCCAGGTGTACAACGTGCGTTTGACGAGCGACCTCTTTAGCGTGTACCCCCGGCGGTTGCTCTTTTTTGACGAAGATATCCTCAACGTTCGGTTTGGCGATTACCGATACGTTAAAGTGCTCAACGACGACTTAAACCTGATTCATGACCGGCTCGCCGAGCGTGGCGTCTCGCTTATCGTGATGCCGACGCCGGATAAATCCGACTTGTACGGAGAATTCATGGAACCGGGCACGTTGCCCAAGGAACGGTTTTTCAAGAGCCTTGAGGAAATGGACAAGAGGTATATGTATATAAATACGAAGGCGCTGCTCTTGCCCTACCTTCGCGCCGGCTTAAAGGACGTATACTACGCCGACGATACCCATTGGTCCCCCATCGGCGCCGTTATCGCCGCGGACGGGTTACGCGCCGCGGTTAGCGGGGCCTCGGATTAGCCTCGTTTCCCGGCCGTCGTTTACTTTCCATTTCCCGTAGGACGCGATCCTTTCCCCGAAAGAGAACGCTCCATTGGTACTTTCTCAGGAATTTCCTGAAATCGGGATCGCCGTATCGGGGCTTTCGCTGGAGCGCGCTTTTTAGCCATCCCCACACGACCGCGAGGCTTCCGATAACGTAGGGCCTTTGGTTAATCCGCGAAAGGGAACTCGCGAGGATAAAGGGAAACCCGGTCCCCATGAAATATTGCCCGAAGCCGTGCCGCATCCGGCCGGTGAGAATTCCCGTTTGACTTGATCCCATGGGGCGCAAATGGACGAATCGCAGCTCTTCCTCGTCCCAGCTCAGCGCCTTCCATCCGTTCATGCGGCACCGATGGCAGTCGATTCCGTCCCACATCACTTCCTTTACGAACCCGCCGATTGCCTCGAATTGCGATAGCCGGTATAGCTTGGTCATGCCGAGGGACATATCGTCGCCGTGTCGCTCAAAGCGGAGTTTCCCGTCCTCGTAGATATACGCTTTCCCGCTGCACGTCGCGATCAGGGGATCCGCTTCCATTCTGCCGATCAGTATCTCGAAGTACCGGGGAGGCAGGCGAAGGTCGAGGTCTAGCTTGCATATATACTCGAACTCCCCGCGCTTTACCGTTTCGTAGCCCGCGTAAAAGGCGTCGATCACCCCGGGCCCGACGGCCCGATGTCCGCGGTCAGACCGGGTTACTATCCTTATTACGGGGTGTTTTTCCGCGTATTGGGCCAGTATTTTGGGAGTCTCGTCGGTGGAGCCGTCGTCCACGATAACCCACAAGCTTGGCGGGAAGGATTGCGAGAGGACCGTGTCGAGGGTTTCCCTCATGTATTCCGCCTCGTTGCGGCACGGCGATATCAATACGTATTTCGGTTTCTTATTATCGGTAGGGGCCACGAAAACTCCTTGGCGCAAAAAAAAGCCATGCGCATAGCGCATGGCTTTTTCGGTGCGTCGCGCTCCCATTACTATACCGTAACGCGCGCGATTTTCAATCGAACGGGCCTGTTTACCGTTCGTACGCCCCTATATCCACGGCGAGCCCTTGCAGGCGGGCGTCGCCCTCGATATCCTCGGCGACGGGAACCGCGACGCCCTGGTCGACGCCGATCGATCCCGACTCGAGACTGAAGTCGCGGTCCAGGGGATTGGCGCTATTCGGGTTGGCGAAGTCCGCGGAGCGGGCAAGGCTATTGCCGGAGACCGCGGTGGAAGTCGACTGGTTCCGCACCGCGACCACGTTATTGGTGGCGTCGGGGAAGCATACCAGGTTGTTTTTCGCGCTTGACGAGGTGACCCCGGAAGTGAATTCCACGCCTACCCAATCTTCTCCGCTATTGCTTCCCCTCTTATAGACCGTATTGTTGTACACCGCGACCTTGGTGGGGGCGGGAACGATACCGTCCTTCACTACCGAGATTCCCGTGAAGTACGAGCCCCATCCGCTACCGTCGATGACGTTGTTGCGCACCGTGACGTACCGGGCCTCGATTCGGACCGCGATCTGGAGCGGGGTAGCGCTTTGGGTTCCGTAATCGGCGAAGTATTTGTTGCGTTCGAAGATTACGTGCGATATGCGCTCGTCGGATGCCGCGTTCTGCGGGGCGATATTCACCGGCCAAGGCCCGGACGTTCCGAAGATATTCCCGGAGACCACGACGAACTCGGTGCGGTGCGCGAGGTTGCCCGTGTATTTCGCGGGACCAAGCTCCGACTCCATGGGACCATGCAGCTTCAACACGTGGCGTCCGGCCGTCGTTTGGGTACTGGATCCGGACAGTAAGTTTTCGCTGATTACGCCCTTGTACGCCTGCCAGACGCGCAATACGTGAGTGTTCTCGGCGTCGTGGAACCTATTGCCCAGGACCATTAACCGCTCGCTGCCGATATAGCCGTTATTCTCCTGCGTATTCTCGAAGTCGCAATCGACGATAGCCATCTGGTCAATGGTAAGCATTCTGCTGTCGTTCCAATGGCTCCAGGCTATGCTGTCGGTAAATCCGGTGGTAGAAACCCTGAGGAACAGTATTCTCTGCAGATTCGTGTCCCCGCCGAAGGTTCCCGCGTTTTGGGGCGTATTGATGAGGTCAATGTCCATAATCCGCCAATCCTGCTTATCCGTGAGGTACAGGAAATTCCCGCCCGTCATGGTGATCTTGGGATTGGAACCGGTTCCGAACGCGCCAATGGTGACCGGACCGGCGTTATCGGGCCAGGAAAGGCCGCTGGAACTCCACGAAGCGCCTTTTTTCAGCAATACCCTATGACCGGCCGTTGCGTATTTGGTTATCGTGGAAAGATTCGTAGTGGTAACCTTAAGCGAACCCTCGGGAGCTCCCGTGAAATCGGTATCCGGCGAAACGCTTATGGTATTCGTTCCCGCATAGAAGGCGTTGGGATCGGTCACGGTGACCGTTACGTAATCGTTGGCGATGACGGCGCCTTCTGATTTAACGGTAACGCTGACCGTATAGGTTCCTCCGCGCTCGAACACGTGGGCCGCGATCGGGCCTTTTGCCGAGTTCTTCGACGCGCCGGTAGTAGACCAGGTCCCTGAAGAGGGGTCTCCGAAATCCCAGGTATAATCGTAATTATGGAACCAGTTGGACACGTCGGAATCGGTCGGGAATTCGGCGGAGAAATGAACGGCAAGGGGACCGACGCCCGAGGTTCTGCTGACGGATACGGTCAGAGATCCGGGATTCGGCGACGCGCGGCGGCTGGTATTGACCGTATAGGCTTTCGTTGAGCCGTCTTCTGCCGTGACCGTATAGGTAACCGGCTTCGAGAAATCATGGCTCGTTCCCGATGCGGGGGAAAGGGTCGATCCGGTGAAAGTGACCTTAGGCGCGAACGTAAGGGACGAATCGTAGGCAAGGCTTACGTCGATAACCGCGTTCGATTGGTCAATCACCACCTGTTCCGAAGAATCGTTTGAGGTAAAGGCCGTGATCGTATGTTCGGAAGATAACACGGGGGGGATGGGGTCCGGGTCGGTTACGGGATCAGGGTCAGTAACGGGGTCCGGGTCTGTAACGGGATCGGGGTTCGTGGTCTGGGGCTCTACCTGTACCGTTACGGTATACGTCTTCGTGCTGTCGTCCTCGGCATACACCGTATAAACCAACGGCGCGCTGAAATCGTTCGCCGAAGATCCTGAGGTTTGCTCTTCGCCGTTCACCTCAACCTTGGTTCCCGAGGTTTCGAAGGAAGCCACGAGAGCGTCGCTGGAAGTGCCGTTCGGGATAGTGGCCGTAATCGTCGCCGGGGTTGAGTCGGTCGCCTCGGTGATCGTACCGTCGATACCAAGGGCCTTAAACGAAAACGACGTTATATCTTTCTCCGTTCCCAATTTAGGAAGATTCAGTTGCTCGCACGACCCGAAAAGCAAGGTCATGATCGCGGTTGCCAGAAACAGGAAGTACTTTTTATTTTTTTCCGGATGTGATCCGGGGCGGATCGCTGATTGAGATTTCTCTCCCACATACAAGGTCATAGATGCCTCCTGTAAAGATTGTGCTTTGACCATAGCAATTCCCATGCCAAGCTTGAATCTTTCGGCCAAAGTGCTAAAGTGTTACAGGATCAGAAGAAGGGAATTCTGGAAGCGAATAAATGAACGAGTTTTATTTACGAAAACGTAATCGTATTACAATTTTGTAATCATAGATTGGCGAATGATGGTGAAAAAAACGTTTTTTCATGCTTTTCGATGAGTATCGGACTACACTGAATGGAAAATAATTACGCCAGGAAAGGATTATCATGGTACATAGGAGAAGAATTCGAGCTCTTTACCCGAATTTTTTCGGCGATAACCTCATCGCATACGTAGCGCTGCGGATTCTTTTGTATTTTAACGGTCCTGACATACGGGCCGACGTTATGGGAATTTGCTCGGAAGACTCCGTGCGCGATTTTAAAAAAAAAAAGCGGAGAGCGCTCAATCCCCCAGAATCCGCGGTTCGCGCGTTTCGGGTATACCGCGACGCGATCCCTCCCGGAATTATCTGGTCCGTCGCCCGAAGAATCTTTAAGGGCGAGACCCTCGCGCGATTCGCGGAATTTCGCTTCCTCGCGTCCTTGCGTCCCGGCGATTTGGTATACGCGTGGCCATCGGCGTCGGTTTGGCTGTATCGGAAACTGAAGGAACGCGGTTATACCGTGGTGAGCGAACGAATTAATACACTCGTAATAAGCAGTAAACGGATTCTCGACGCCGAGTACGAGGCCATCGGGTTGCCTCCCTCCAGCCATGGCTTGACGAACGGCGCGGTCGACGACGAATTGGCGTGCATGAACCTGTCGGATTATATCTTTAGCCCTAGCCCCGCGGTCACGGAATCGATAGTGTCGGCGGGCATTCCGCGGTCGAAAGTCCTCGAGTCGAGCTATGGCCTCCGAAATACGGATATTCTGCCTCCGCGCGCCGCTACCGGCGGCCGATCAGATACCCCCGTTACCGCGATCTTTGTCGGGAGCGTTTGCGTGCGAAAGGGCATTCACCTTCTTCTGGAAGCGTGGAACCGCTCGGGCGTGACGGCAAAGCTCACCGTTATCGGGCGCGTTTCCCCGGAGGTCGCCGACATGCTCGCGGCGGCTATGTCAAAAAATCCCAATATAACGCATCATGACTTTATGTCCGACCTAAAACCGGTATACGCTGCCGCGGATTTTTTTATCCTTCCGAGCCTGGAGGAGGGGAGCCCGCTCGTCACCTACTTGGCCTTGGGCGCCTCTTTGCCGCTCCTCGTTTCGCCGATGGGCTCGGGCGGCGTGATAGAGGACGGCAAAGAAGGCATGGTGATCGACCCGCACGATATAGACGGATTCGCCCAGGCAATCAAGCTCCTGGTTTCGGACGAGTCTATTCGCCGGAGAATGTCCGCGGCCTCCGGGGCTAAGGCCCCGGCGTATACCTGGGATAAGGTCGCGATACGCCGGCTTGAATCCCTCAAGGTCGCGTGTCCGGCCCATTTCGCCCCGAAGGCGAAACGATGATTCCCGTGCGGGAAAGCTAATATGCCGATACTGAACCCCATCGCGCTCATCGGTTGGATCGCGGTCGTTATCGCGCTCTTCAATACGCAGACTCCCCGAAAAGCCACGATTATCGCGGTCATGGGCGCCTTTCTTTTCCTGCCGATGTCCCTCATTGACCTTCCGCTCTTGCCTTCCCTCAATAAGACGACTTCGATCTCGTTCGGTATCGTGCTTGGCGAACTCTTGTCCGGTTCCCGACAAAAAAACCCCTTTAAGCTCTCTGGCTTTGACGTGCCAATGGTTCTGTGGTGCTTTCTTTCGCCCCTTCTCACTTCTTTATCCAACGGATTGGGCCTGTATGACGGCTTTTCGAATATCCTGGCGAATTTCTTTTCTTGGGGGGTAATCTTCTGGGCGGGCCGCCGGTATTTCGGTTCTCCGGAATCCATACGCGACCTGACCAATGCCATTTTAATCGGCGGTTTGCTGTACGTGCCTGTCGTTCTTTTTGAGGTACGCATGAGCCCCAAGCTGCATCTTTCAATATACGGTTTCTTTCAGCATTCCTTCGACCAGCATTTCCGGTACGGGGGCTATCGACCGATCGGTTTCATGCAGCATGGACTGATGGTCGCCCTGTGGATGGCGGAGGCGACGACGACCGCCTTTTGGCTGTGGCGATCCCGATGCGTGGAAAAAGCGTGGAAAGTCCCGATCGCCCTCGCGTTTCTCGCGTTCGCCGGGTCCGTCGTGCTTTGCAAATCGGGCAATGGGGCCGTTTTTACCTTGCTGGGAATCCTTACGTATTTCGTGTACTCGTCTAAGCGTTCCTCAAAACTCCTCAAATGGTTCATCTTGTTCATTCCCTGCTACTTTTTCTTTCGACTTTCCAATATCGTCACTATCCCCCAAATAGAGGCGCAAATAGCGCGTTTTTTCGATCCCGAACGGGTCGCTTCCCTCGTTATCCGCCTTCGACAGGAGAACCTGTTCGGCGATCGTGCCTTATTGCGACCCTTCCTTGGCTGGGGCGGTTACGGCCGGGGGTGGCCCGTCGACCCGGAAACCGGCGCCCAATTAATACAGATGGTGGATTCGTTTTGGATCATCGTTTTTAGCACGTCCGGGATTTTTGGATTGTTTTCGATTTACGCGTCGTTGGGCTTAGGCCCGTTATCCGTGCTGGCAAAATCCGGGGTTCCGAAAGGCGTCGACGGGGAATCGCCTAATCCGTTCAAGGCGGACGCGGTTGTCTTGAGCCTCGTGGTTACCTTTTTTTTATTGGATTCCCTCATTAATTCCATGGTTTCCCCCGTTTATATCCTTTGCGCCGGGGCATTGGCGAGCTATTACGAAAGGGGAAGCGAGCATGACGGGATCGCTCCGTTGGAAGCGAATTGAAGTCGATATTTATGGAAGAAATGGAGTTTTTCATTGAAAATCGACTCCCGAGAAGTTAAAGTAACGATATGCAAAAAGTCTGTTTTCGTTTGAAATTCCCATTGCCTCTCCTGGCAAGCATATATTGCGCCGTGCTTTTTTTGAGCTGTTCCAGGGCTTCCGAAGCGGATCCAACCGCCGAGCGCGGTTTCGACGAAGCGGCGTTGGATCGGGTCGCGTCCAAGTCGCTTTATTTCGGTCACATGTCCGTGGGCTACGATATCGTGGACGGTATCGTCGCGCTTGCCGGGAACGGGCTTACAATATTGGATGTCACCGACCT
Organism: Spirochaetota bacterium; assembly: GCA_023443865.1. Classification (GTDB taxonomy): domain Bacteria; phylum Spirochaetota; class Spirochaetia; order Treponematales; family Treponemataceae; genus Teretinema. The sequence continues at coordinate 292,956 of JAEZST010000022.1, forward strand.
TGGCCCGGACGGGCTCCCCCTCGCTCCCGTTTTCGCCCATTCCGCTATCGGAGAGAATACGAAACCCCTCACGAAGTTCGCCGATTTTGAGGCTCGCGTCGAAAACGGCATGGGCGCGAACGTGGATATCGCGGGCATGAAGCTGTGTTACGTCGACTTTGACGCGGAAACGGACGTACGGGCCCTGTTCGAGTCGTATTCGGCGATGATCGATCGGTTGCGCCGAGAGTATCCGTCGGTCACGTTTATGCATTTTACGGTTCCCCTGACCACGGTACAAAAGGGGCCAAAGGCTTTGGTAAAGCGTTTGCTTGGCCGCATGCCGACGGGGGCAGCCGAGAATCTCGCGCGCCAGGAGTATAACGAGCTTATTCGCTCGTCGTACGGCAACCGGGTTTTCGATCTTGCGGAACTGGAATCGACCTATCCTGACGGGTCGCGGGAAACCGGCGTGATCGGCGGGCGGCGCTACTACGGTCTCGTCCCGTCATATACCGCCGACGGGGGCCACCTGAACGGGGCGGCCTCGTTGATGGCCGCGAAAAAGTTTATATCTTTTATGGATACGATATATCAATAAGTAATGGAGAGTCTCGATGGAAAACGCGCAGCAGATTAAGGAAGCCGTCAAAGGGTACATAGTTGAGAACTTTATGTTCGGGAACGAATCCGAACCCATCCGGGAGGACGATTCGTTCATCGAACGCGGAATAATCGATTCGACGGGCATCATGGAACTGATCGATTATATCGAAAACAAATACGACATATCGCTGGACGACAAAGAGCTGGTTCCCGAAAACCTGGACTCCCTGAACAACCTGTCGCGCTTTATCCTTTCGAAGAAATAAGTTCGGCTTCGGACCTTGGGAGAGCGGCGCGCGCCCAGCCTCGGCTTGCGCGCGCGCTTGACGTCCCTTCGGTTAACGGCCGCGGGGATTGGGATACATAAAGGCGGGATAGCGATGGATAGATCTTCTGATAAAACGGAAAAAAGCCTCATAGAAACGGTACTGTATTATTGGTCGGTACTGTTTCGCTATAAGTGGATGATTATGGGCTTCACCGCGTTGACGACAGGCGCCGCCGTCGCCTTTTTCGTCGTAAGCCTCACCCTGCCGCCCAACAGAAGCCCCATGCCGAATTATTATACCGCCAGGGCCACGATCGTCATTCAGCAGAATTCCCAAACGGATTTCAGCAACTCGATCATGGCGGCCCTCGGCATAACCTCGACCGGCATGCCCAGAAGCTTCGATTATGGCTCGCAGGTTATGGAGATGATGCGAAGCCGCACGATCCTTGACCGCCTCATCGACGAGTTCAAGATGAAGGACGCCTTCGAGACGACGAGCAAGGAGAAACTGCGGGAGGCGCTCCTTTCGCGCTTTCAGTTCTCCTATTCTTCGACCACGGGCCTCTTGAGAATCGGCTACGTCGCCGTCGATCCCGTACTGGCCAAAAACATGGTCAATCGCATGATCAGCCTGCTGGACGAATGGTATAACCAAAAAAGAAACTCCGCGAGGGAAGAACAGCAGGAATTGCTCGAGCAAAAAATCACCGCGGTGAAAAAAGACATCGACTCCCTGCGGAACAAGCTGAAAATCATTCCCGATATCGACCCGAGGTACTCGGATTATAGTTCCCAACTTGACGTACAGGAACGCATTTACAACACGCTGTATCCGCAGTACGAGGCGGCCCGGCTCGCGCCCGAGGTGGAACCGATTTTTCAGGTATTCGAGCTTGCGGAAGTGCCTGACATAAAGTCGGGACCCAATCGGAAAAAGTACGCGATGATGATTTTTATGGGGAGCTTCTTGGGAAGCGCGGCGTTGGCCATTGCCCTTAATATGCTCAAGTCCTTTATCCACGCCCGCGGGAAGGAGTAAGGCCTTTTGCGGGGTAATCAGCGAGATTATATGAAAAAAGACGGAATTGAGGCGCTTGTACGAGACTTTCTCGCCTCTTGCGGCGGGTTTGACGACCCGGAACTGCGGGCGGTCGAGGCAACCCTGTTTTTGGAGGATTGCCTTGATCTGAGCGTGTCCGACGCGGATATGCAGGCCGCCCGGTTGGATACGGACGAGGGCTTGGCCCGGTTCATTCAAACGCGGATGGGTGTATAAGCATGTGCGGCATATGCGGATTCGTATCTCCCTATCGCGTTCCCGAACCGGAACTTATCAAGAAAATGATCGGCCGCTTGGCCCATCGCGGCCCCGACGGCTCAGGCTATTACCGGGATCGCTTCGCGGCGCTCGGCCATACTCGCTTGGCCATCATCGACGCCGCGGGCGGGGTTCAGCCCTTGAGCAACGAAGGCGGGGATCTATGGATCAGCTTTAACGGCGAGATTTTCAATTACGTAGAGCTTTCCCGCGAACTGTCAGCCCTGGGCCACCGGATGAAAACCTCCTCCGATACGGAAGTAATCGTTCACGCGTGGGAACAATGGGGCCCCGATTGCTTTACGCGCTTCAATGGGCAGTGGGCGATAGCGCTTTGGGACGCCCAAAAGGCCGAATTGATCCTGTCACGGGACCAGGCGGGTATCGTTCCCCTCCATTACGCGTTCTCGGGCGACCGGTTTCTCTTCGCCTCCGAGGTCAAGGCCCTGTTCGCGGATTCCGATCTGCAACGGGCTTTTGACCCGGGCGGGCTGGACCAAACCTTTACCTTTTGGAGCACCGTGGCTCCCGTGAGCGTATACGCGGGCGTGCGGGAGCTTGAACCGGGCCATTGGGCGCGCTTCCGGGACGGGAAATTGGAAATAAAGGCATTCTGGGAAACCAGGTTTCCTTCCCGGGGCGAGGAAAACGCCGCGAACATCGAAGAAAACGGCGAACGCCTCCGGGCTTCGCTTGTCGAAGCCACTCGGTTGCGATTCCTACGCAGCGACGTTCCCGTCGGCGCGTATCTGTCCGGCGGGATCGATTCGTCGGTCACCTCCGCGATCATCGCCAATTATACCTCCACGCCGCTCAATACGTTCTCCCTTCGGTTTACAGATTCGGAGTTCGATGAGGGATCCTACCAGAGAGAGATGTCAAGCCGCCTGGGAACGGAACATCGGAGCGTCGAGGTTGGGGCGGCGGATATCGCGCGCGCGTTTCCCGAAGTCGTGTGGCATACGGAACGCCCGGTGCTGCGTTCGGGCCCGGCGCCGATGTTCCTCCTTTCGCGCTCCGTGAGGAAGGCCGGCTACAAGGTCGTCGTTACCGGCGAAGGCTCCGACGAAATGCTGGCAGGTTACGATATCTTTCGCGAGGCGAAGGTCCGCGCCTTCTGGGGCCGCGATCCGGCCTCTTTAAAGCGCTTTCGCGCCGCGGAACTGTTGTACCCGTGGATGGAACGCTCTCCGGGAAAGACTCCCGCGTTCGCCAAGGCTTTCTTCGGGCGCAATACGGACCTGTCCGATCCCGCGCTTTCCCACCGCCCCCGTTGGGACGCGACGAAGGCCATCAAGGGCCTGCTTACCCCGCGATTTCGGCTGTCCCCGGATCTGCCGGCATGCGAGAACGCGCTCATCGGCACGATGCCCCCCGGTTCGGAATCCTGGGATCCCCTATCGCGGGCCCAATGGCTGGAATTAACGACGCTTCTTCCCGGGTACATTCTCTCTTCCCAAGGGGACCGCATGCTGATGGGCAATTCGGTTGAAGGCCGTTTTCCGTTCCTTGACCCTGAATTCATGAAGCTTGCGCACGGGCTGCCGTCCTGGCAGAAGCTGTTCGTTTTGGACGAGAAGCATATCCTCAAAAAAGAGTTCGCGGATCTCGTTCCGCCCTCTATCCTGCGCAGGCCGAAGCAACCGTATCGGGCCCCGGACGCGTCGTGTTTCTTCGGCGGCGAGGGCGAGGAATGGATACGCGAAGTAACCTCCGAAAAGGCGTTGGTCGAGGCGGGCGTCTTCGATCCGAAAATGGTCGCGGGCCTTTTCGCGAAATGTTCCGGCGTGTCGGGCCTGAAAATGAGCAACACCGACAACATGCGCGTGCTCGCGGTACTTTCAACGCAATTGGCGTATTTTCAGTTCATTGCGGGTAATGGCTCGGGATTCGGTCCGGACCGTCCTCCAGAACCCGTGACCGTCATTGATCGAGTAATAAAACGTTAGGAAAAGGAGTACGTTATGGGTAGTAACGGAAAATTCGGCCCCGATTCGCTGAGAATCGACGCGGAGAAAGAAGTCGCGCGAATCGGCGAGGGTATCAGGAATTATTTATTGCACAATAAGCGTAAGGGCGCCGTAGTCGCCGTATCGGGAGGCATCGACTCGAGCGTAACCGCCGCCCTGTGCGTCGCCGCGCTCGGGAAAGAGCGCGTATTCGCCCTTCACATGCCGGAACGCGAATCGTCGTCCGAGACGATACAGCTCAGCAAGTCGCTCACCGACTCGCTCGGCGTCGCCTCCGTGGTGGAGGAAATTTCGCCGATGCTCGACGCCGCCGGCTGCTACCGCCGCAGAGACGAGGCGATTCGCCTCGATTACCCGGAATTCGGCCCCGGATACAAGGCAAAAATCGTGTTGCCCAGCGTAGTGGATTCCGACTCCTTCCGCATCTATTCCCTGGTCATACAGACGCCGGCGGGGAAGGAAATAAAGGTACGATGCTCTACCGAGGCGTATCTGGGCATCGTAGCCGCGACGAATTTCAAGCAGCGAGTCCGGAAAATGATGGAATACCATCACGCCGACCGATTGAATTACGCCGTGACGGGAACCCCAAACCGTCTCGAATACGATCAGGGCTTCTTCGTGAAACTGGGCGACGGCTCGGCCGATTTCAAGCCTATCGCGCATCTGTATAAATCGCAGGTATACCAATTGGCGGAGTATCTCGGGGTTCCGGCGGAAATTCGAAAGCGACCGCCCACGACCGATACCTACTCGCTGCCGCAGTCACAAGAGGAATTTTATTTTTCCCTGCCCTACGACCGGATGGATCTGTGCCTCTACGGCAAGAATAACGGCGTTCCGCTGGACCAGGTGGCCGCCGCCGCGCATTTGAAGGAAGAACAGGTTCTGCGGGTGTATCGCGATATTGACCAGAAACGGAAAACGACCGAATACTTACACCGGTATCCGGTGCTCTTCGCGGACGTCGCCGAGATTCATCACTAAACCGGGGCGCCTTCGGTTTTTTCCGCCACGGCCGTGGCCGTAACGTACGCGTCGCCGTGAGATATGGAAACGTGTATCGCGGTCACTCCCAAATGGCTCGCGCGCCTCGCGGGACCGCCGCTCAAGACGGCCCGCGGGGCGCCGTTTTCGTCCTTCTCGATTGAGATATCCTTCCATGAAACCGGCATGCTCGCCTCGATGCGGATTGATTTCGCCACCGCTTCCTTCGCGGAGAGGCGGGCGGCGAAATGCACGAAGGGTTTTACCTTCGCGTTGCAGTAGCGTATTTCCTCTTCCGTGAACCAGTGGTCGAGAAACGACGCGCCGCCTTTTTCGATAAGCGCGCGAATCCTGCCCGTTTCCAGAATATCTGTGCCGACTCCAACGATCATGGCGGCAAGATACCAAATTGCCCGCATGCTTGCTAGTGCCTTTTGCGTGCGATATACTTAACCCTGACGGGCTCCCCTTTCCAAGGGAGGCGTTATCGCGAGGATGGAAAAAGTGTTAAAGAAATACGCCCTTGTTGTATTGATTATCTCGATCGCGGCTGCTTCCGTTACCGCCCAGAACGCGACGCCCGCCGGTCAAACTCCCTCCGCGGCCGGGAGCGGAATCGCCAATCTTCAACTCGCCATCTCCAGCCACGATTACCCGGTTACCCTGGGCGACGTGTACCGGCTTGGATATAGGTCCACCAACGGCAACCTGATCACGATGGACGTGCAAATTGACGGTACCGGCACGGTAAGCCTCGGCGTATTCGGGAAACTCGACGCGAGCGGCTTAACCTTCGTGGAGCTGAAGCGCAAGGTTGAAGATCTCATTTCAAGGAATTATTCGCACAGCCTTCCCGAGCTGACGATCGTTTCGCCGGGCGTGTTTCGGATAATCGTTCGGGACGGTTCCTCCATGACGCAATACGCGGCTGCGTGGGGCCTATCCCGACTCAGCGAAATCGTAAAAAGCTATAAATCAGATTCAACTTCCATGAGAAACGTGGAACTGGCGTCCAAGGACGGCGTTCTCAGGCGATATGACTTGCTTTCTCCCGACCCGGTCACGGGGAAGGTGCTGGACCCCCTGGTAAAACCCGGCGACACGATAACGCTTCACGAGCCGGTAAAATCGGTCCGGTTGGAAGGGGAAGTGCGGCGCCCCGGAACGTATGAGCTTCTCGATGCGGAAGGGCTGCGGGAATTGGTCGAGGTTTTCGGCGGCGGGCTTACGAATCAGGCAGACGTGAGACGCGTTCGAATCGACCGTTCTGCCTCCGTAGAAGGCAAGACCGAATACGTCTCGCTTCCCGAGGGGTATTCGTCTGGCTTGGTCTTGGGCGACGGCGATACGATTCTGGTCCGCGCCTTGTCGGACCTGCTTCCGATAATCTGGTTTGAGGGCGCCGTTCTTGACCCTTCTTTTATCGCGCAGGGCGGAAATGGGGCGGGAAACGAGCCTGTCGCGGCCTCGGCTCAGTCGGGAGGGCTTGCCGCGTCGCTAACGCCCGAAAGCATGAACAACCGGTTCTCATACACGATCCGAGAGGGCCAGATGCTCTCCGACGCGCTGCAAGACGTTCGCGCGTACTTCCAGCCCATGGCTGACCTCAGTTACGCGTCGTTCTTCTCCTCTTCCGAATCCTTAAGCGGGTCCCGGGTCGATATACCCGCCCTGCTTTCCGGGACGAATATGTCAACCGATCTTCCGCTGACCCCGGGAGCGCGGATCGTGATTCCCACCGTGTGCGTAACGGTAATGGTTTCGGGAGCGGTGTACGCGCCGGGAGCCGTATTGTTCCGCCCCAACTCCCCCGCCGCTTATTACATGATTCAGGCGGGAGGGATCGACCCTTGGCGGAATTCGTGGGGGGCCTACACGGTCTACAATAAAGACGGAAAAAAAAGGAAAAAGGCGGAACCCATACAGCCGGGCGACCAAATACACGTAAAGGAAAACAACCTCTACTACCAGCTTGAGCGCCGGGTTCCCGTACTGACTTCGATATTGGCCCTGACGACCTCGATCATTACCCTGACGCTGGTCTACGGCCCCTGATTTCGGGGCCTGCGGCCGAAAGGTTAGGTCGCGGTTTCGGCCGCGGCCATTTTCCGAAGCTCGTTTTTTACCACTTTCCCGTTTGAGTTTAATGGCATGGACTTTATGACGTGAACGGCCTCGGGAACCATGTGCTTACCGAGATTGGCGTGGCAATGCTCGATAACCGCTTCCGGAACGACGGCCGCGTCGGGGCGAACCGTGACGAACACGTGAATGGATTCCCCTGCCGCGAGGTCCGGTACCCCGACCGCCGCGGCGGAAACGATATCCCGAATGCCCAGGACGCACGATTCCACTTCCTGGCTACTGACCCTGTATCCCCAAGACTTGATGAAATCGTCCTTCCGATCAACGACGAAGATGTATCCCTCGTCGTCGACAGTCGCGAGATCGCCCGTTCGAAGCTCGCCCGCCATGAATTTCGAGGCGGTCGCCTCCGGGTCGTTCAGGTATCCCGGGGAAATGTTTTTTCCCCTCGCGAATATCTCGCCGACGGCGCCCGGTTTGACCGGGGCGCCGGATTCGTCCAAGACGCGAAGCGAGACGCCGGGAATGCCCTTGCCGATAGAGCCGAGTTTATCGCGAATTTGGGCGGGGGGAAGATACGAGAGCCTGGCCGTCGCCTCCGTTTGCCCGTACATGACGAAAACCTCGACGTTGGGTTTCGATTCGAGCAATTCCTCGATCAGGACGGAGTGGAGCTTACCTCCCGCCTGCTGCATGAGGCGGAGTCGGGGAAGCTTTCGCTCCTTAAAACTGCTAATGCGGAGGAGTAGCTGATAGGAAGACGGAACGCCGGCGAAGCCCGTGCATTCGTGGGTTTCCATCATATTCAGGGCCGTTTCCGGAAAGGTGAAGCTGTTGCACAGCGCCAGGCTGCCGCCTACGCGGAGATGGGTATGGAGCAAAGAGGTACCGAAACAGTAGAAAAAAGGAAGGATAACGAGCATTCGATCCGTTCCGGTAAGCGATAGGTATTCCACGATGGAATCGGTATTTGCCTGAATATTAGAATGGGTTATTCGAACGGCTTTCGGCATGGCAGTCGTCCCCGACGTGAACATGAGGGCAGCGTCCGTATCGGGGGAAAACAGGGGATCGGGCGCGGGCCAACGCGATTCCCCGGGAACGGAGAGCACGTCGTCATAAATGAGGGGAATGGACTCGCCGAACGCGGCCATGAATTGGCGCTTCTGGCGCCTGTCCATGAGAATGGCCCGGCAATCGGCCCATTTCGCGTTGCGGGAGGCGTTATCGCCCGTTAGGGTAAGGGCGAAGGGAACCGCGACGAAGCCCATTTTCATGATGGCGAGATACGAGGCCGCCCAAAAGAGGGAATTCCCCCCCACGATACCGATTCGGTCTCCCCGCGCCAAATTCCTTCCGGCGAGTTCCCCCGCGACGCGCGCCGCGGCCGCCTTGAGCTCCCCGTACGTGTAGGCGTGAGTGGTTTCGATAATGGCGATCGACGAGTCGTCGGAATTTGCCAAAAGGTAATCGCTCGTGTTCATGAAGTTCCCCTTTTCCGGGCATAAAAAAGTTAGCGGATGCTGATTATACCGGCGTAATTTCTACCGCCGGCCCATCGCTATAGCTTAGCACTTTTGCGAAAACTTCCACTACCTTCGGGTCAAATTGCGATCCCGCGCAGCGTTTTATTTCCCGTAGGGCTTCTTCCTCGTTCGTTTGCGAATGGACCGGGCTTTCCCTCGTCATTGCCTCATAGGCGTCGGCTACGGCCAAAATGCGGCTTAAAAGGGGAATTTGGTCGCCTTTAAGGCCGTCGGGATAGCCTGAGCCGTCAAAGCGCTCGTGATGGTATTTGATCGGCAAGAGCGCGTTTTGCAGCATCGGCACGCTTGAGATCATGTTCACGCTCTCTAAGGGATGTTTATGGATAAGTTCTTTTTCCTTGGCCGTGAGGGTTTTTTTGTGGAAAATTTTCTCCGGTATTCTCAGGAGCCCCAAGTCGTGGAGGAGGGCGCTGAGCTCGAGGGACCGCATGTCTTCCTCCCTGAGCCCGATTTCGCGGCCGATCCCCATGGAAAGGAGCGTTACCCGCTTATTATGGCCCTTGGTTCGGGCGTTGCGTTCCTCGATCGCCTGAACGACCATGGTGATCGTTTCTATGTAAGAGCGGTATAATTGCCTCGTTTTTTGCGTAATGGACGAGATGGTGAGCGCGTTGCTTTCCCTGAGGCGGATACTCAGTTCCCTCATGATTCGATAGGCAAGCACCGGCGCCATATACAAGAGCTTCTCGAAGTCGGCGGCCTTAATTTCCAGCACTGAGGTTTTCTCCAGGGCCATTACCGTCGCCGAGCGCTTTCCGCCGTCCAAGATCGCCATTTCCCCGAAAAAGGCGCCATCGCTCTGAATCGAGAGCACGACCTTGTCATTCCCCTCGAAGCCCTTGGCTATCTCGACCTTCCCCCGGTCGATGACGTAAAAACTGGTAGGTTCGGTCCGTTCCTCTATGATTATCTCGGAGGCGGCAAAATCCCGCTCGTGAACGATTTCGGAAATCTTTTTTAAATCCGATTCCGACATGTTCGCGAATAGGGGGATTCTGCGTAACTTGTCAACTTTCATACTTTTATTGATAATTTACTCCTGCAGCAATACTGCATAATAACATTGTAGAAAAGAGAACTTCTTTTGGCAAGTGAGCGTACTCGCGCGCCTGCGGAAAAGGGGAGAGACGCAAAGGAGGCATCAAGGTGGGTAGAATATTGATCGTCGTACCCAACGTTGAGACGTGCGAGAATTTAGCGGATTTCTTTACCGGCCTGGACCATATGGCCAGTCGGACGATGACCGGCGCCGGCGCGCTCGATTACGCGAAAAACGACCGTTTTGACGTTATTATCCTCGATTCCGACGTTTCTCCGGACCGTCTCGCCCCCCTCATCGAGACGATCAACGCCGAGCAACCCTCCGCGTCAATTATCCTTTTGTATCCTACGGGCCGAAATATCCTGAAGGAACTGGGCGATACGATGAAATTGGTCTTCCGGGCCCTTCAGAAGCCCTTCTACGACGCCGAACTGCACTTTCAGGTTAAGCATGCCCTGGAGAACCGCGCGGACGCCGTGCCCTCCCTGGATGAATCGGTGGAATACGGGAATTTATACTCGGATTTTATCGGGCAAAGCCCCGCGATCGACCGGGTATTCAGGATAATCGGGAAGGTCGCGAAAATCGACGTTAACGTGATAATCCTCGGCGAAACCGGGACGGGCAAGGAGCTGGTGGCCAGAACCCTTCACCGGGATAGCCTGCGCTCGGACGGGCCCTTCGTGAGCGTCAACTGCGCGGCGCTGCCGGAACAACTGCTCGAGAGCGAGCTGTTCGGGTACGAAAAAGGGGCCTTTACCGGCGCTGAACGCGCCCGCGTGGGACGCTTCGAGCATGCCGACGGGGGTACCATTTTCCTTGACGAAGTGGCCGACATGAGCCTGGTAACCCAGGCAAAACTCCTTCGCGTTATCCAGCAAAGGGAATTCGAGCGGTTGGGCTCCAATATTTCGCTGAAGACCGACGTTCGGATCGTTGCGGCGACGAATAAGGACCTTATTAAAATGTTGCAGGACGGCCAGTTTCGCGAAGATCTTTTTTATCGGCTCAACGTGGTCACGATACGGCTTCCGCCGCTCAGGGATCGCGGCGGGGATATCTCGCTGCTTCTCGCCTATTTCCTGAAGCGTTCCTGCGGGAAAATGAAAAAGCAAGTGTCCGGGTTTACCCCCCAGGCGCTCGATATACTGACCGCGTATAAATGGCCCGGAAATATCAGGGAGATGGAGAATACGCTCGACCGGGCGGTTTTGATGGCCAATGGAGAAACGATTTGCGCCGAGGATTTGGACCTCTTTTTTATCGCCGCCTCGGCGCCCGCCCGGCGCCATAACGTGCGGCTGCCTGACGGGGGAATTTCCCTGGAGGAAGCCGAGCGGCAATTGATAGAGCAGGCGATGGAGCGTTGCGACGGCAACCAAAGGAAGGCGGCCGAATTGCTGGGAATTACCGGCCGCGTTCTCAATTATAAACTGAAAAACCTGGGCCCCGCGCGCAAGGGCTAATGGGGCCCCGGCGCGTACCGGGGTCGCGCCGGCGGCCGGTTTAGCTTTCGAGATCCCTGGTTTTTAGGAGCGATTCATACTGTTCCGTAACCATGGCGGCCGATAGACGAAGCGCTTGGATATCCGAATCGCTGAGGGTCAGTTCCACGATTCGGGAAAGCCCCGTTCGTTCCAAAACGCAGGGAACGCCGCAATACGCCCCCCGAATGCCGTACTCGCCCTCGAGGTAGGCGGTGCAGGGGAGAACTTTCCCGTTCGGGACAACCATGGCTTCCACCATTTCGGCGATGGATTCCCCGGGGGCGTAATACGCCGAACCCGTCTTCAGGAGGTTGACGATTTCCGCCCCCCCGTCCCGCGTGCGTTTCACGAGCTCGTCTATGGTTTCCCCGGGGAGAAGCTCCCGCAGGGGTGTGCCGCCAACGTAGGTTTGGGATACGCAGGGAACCATGAGATCGCCGTGACCGCCCAAAACGAGCGCGCTAACCTCTCGCGGGCTTACTTTCAGTTCCCTCGCGATGAAATACCTGAACCTCGACGTGTCGAGCAGTCCGGCCATCCCGATAACCCGGTTTTTCGGAAAACCGGTCTCGCTGAGCGCTACGTGCGCCATTACGTCCAGCGGATTCGTCACCATGACGATAACGCAGTCGGGGGAGCGCGCGACCGCGGCCGTTACCGCGGAGGTTACGATTTTGGCGTTGCAATGGGCAAGGTCGTTGCGGCTCATGCCCGGCTTTCGGGCCATGCCCGCGGTGACTATGACGATGTCCGATTCGGCGGTTTCCGCGTAGTCCGCGGAGCCGATGACGCGGGTATCGAAGCCCGCTATGGAGGCGCTTTGGGCGATATCCAGGGCCTTCCCCCGGGCGACGCCATCGTCGATGTCGATCAGCGCTATTTCGCTCACCAGGTTGCGGTTCGCGATGGTTTTGGCCGTAGTCGCCCCGACGTGTCCCGCCCCAATAATGGATATTTTCATTCTTTTACTCCCCATTCTCCCGGTATTATTCCGTATCGACGAACGCCGTTAGGCTCGTGACCATGTCGGTCCAGGTATCGGTCGTACCGGCCTCGGCTATATATTCGAGATTATCCATAAGCGTATAGGCTTTCCAGCCGGGGATTGTCTGGGTCGGGGCCTGGCTATAGGTACCGGTGGTGTCGTTGCTCATCCACCCGGTAAGGAGAAGCCCGTACGTCGCCTTCGGGCCCTGCGGATCTATGAATCCGGTTTTATAGATGAATGACGGACGGTCGATAAAGTAGCCGTTTCCGTTTTTCGAGCGGTCTATTTCGAAGCAGACGCGGAATTTCTTCGCGTTTGAGAGAGCGAGCGATCGCGTGACGCTCGCGCTCTTTTGGGTCGAGGGGCCGCTTATTCCGTCTACGTCGGGGTGTTCTTTCTTTTTTACGGTGGCCCAATAGGGGAGCACGACGCCGGTGAGGTCCTGGTCGATGGCGTGTTTGCATACGTATACGTTTTGCACGTTCCGCCCAGTCTCGTCTTCGATCCAGGCGGCGTAAATTACTTTCCAGCTGGTAAAGTCGGGCCCTTCGTAGGCGAGCGTTACGGCGGAAGCGGAAACGGAAGCGGAGGCGGGATCCGGAGATTCCTGTTCGCAGGAAGCGAACGCGAGCGTAAGGAGCGCGCAGCAGAAAAGGATACGGTCGCGCGTCGTTGGTTTACCGTTCATGGGTCCTCGCACAATGGTTTTTTTGATGCGGGCCGCGCGAACGCGCGCGGCGATCCATTCATCAATTCGCCTTCATCGGGTTCCCGGGGCAACGCGAGGAAGACTCCCTTACTGTATCACGCCCCGAATCGAAGTTCCCGATCCCGCGTCCCCGTTGGCCCGTTCTCGCCGGGGGCTCCGGCCTGGGCACGGTCGCCTTTCGGCCCGCGCCGTGCCTCAATTACAACCGCCGATTGACTCGCGCCCGGCCTTCGCGCCACAATTGACGGCATGAATGACGATCCGGTACGCATCATTATCACTGGCGGGACTTTCGATAAGCATTATGACGAGCTTCGGGGCGAGTTGACCTTTAAGGATACGCACCTTCCCGAGATTATCGCGAAGGCGAGGATCGCGTCGAGGGTGGAGCTGGAGATCGTTCAGCTTATCGATAGCCTGCATATGACGGAGGAGCATCGCGAGTTGGTTCGGGCGGCCTGCGAGCGATCGGCGGAGCGCAGGATCGTGATTACCCACGGAACCGACCGTATGGCCGAGACCGCGCGGTATTTGGGGCATTTGGGGATCAATAAGACGATCGTGCTCACCGGGGCGATGGTGCCGTATCAGGTGTTCGGCTCGGACGCTCCCTTTAACCTGGGCGCGGCGTTTATGGCGTGCAGGCTCTTGCCGGCCGGGGTGTACGTGGCGATGAACGGCCGTGCCTTTCCCTGGCAGGACGTGAGGAAGGATTACGAGCGCGGGGTATTCAGGCCCGCCGAGGAATAGGGGCGGGGCGTTCATGCGCGGCGCCACGGCTCGCATAACTCCGGGATAAACCGGTGTTGCGTTTGTAATTTCGCCTGTTGCGTTTGTAATTTCGCCTTCCTGCGATCGGATTTCACCTTCCCGATCCGGTATACTATTCCCAATTTCGTATGGTCAGCGGACGCAGACGAATAAATTAACATTGGGAGTACAAAAATGAAAGCTATTACGCGGGCGTTGTGTTACGCCCTTTCCGTCACTCTAGGATTGTGCGCGTTTACCGCGTGTTCGTTTCCCTTTTCCTCGGTAGACTCGCGGAATGCGGTGATTAAGGATATCGGCGGCGAGCTCGATTTCGCCTCGCTTTCCCGACAGGGATTCATGGGCGGCAGTGTTTTTTATAACCCCGCTAAGCCGTCAGCAGGGCAGTTGGTGAACGGCGCTATCGTAGCCGTTAGGCTTGGCCGGGTAGAGCGCTCCGCAGTAGACGGCGATTCGGCGCTCTTCAGCGACGTTCCTGAAGCTGCCGAATACGGTGCTCTATCGGTTACCGACGTAGACAAAAAGGCGATCTCGTTCTCGGTGAACCTTTACAACGCCAAGGGAGCCTCCCTCGGAAGCGCCGCCTATACCCTGGCCGTCGGAGAGAGCGCGGATATCAACGGCGACGGCCTTTACGACCTTCAATACCGGCCCCCCGCTCGGAAGCGCGCGGGACTCGAGTCGGCGATATACCTGACCTTCCTTAGTTCCCAGGAATCCCTCAATACATCGATGTTCGCGGTTCTGCCGAATCAATATAGCCGAAGCGCGTACCCGAGCGGTATCATCGGTATCAATCCGGACGACAGGTTTATCGTCAGTAAGTACGAGGGCCAGGGCTCGACGCGCTCGTTGGTAGCGGGCGTCCAGAAAGGCGACTATGTCCTCGATTCGATCGAGGGCAAGTACCAGAGGGTGGTGTCCACGGGATTCGGCCGAAGCCTAAGGTCTATCGCCGAATCGGAAGTCGAGGATATTGGAACCCCGGACCTTTCCCTTTCTTACGCGTTTACCGAGGTCGAATTCGCCGATGGATACGACGCGGAAACGCTTTTTTCGGCCCTTCCCGACGCCGTTCGTATGGCGTACCGGGACGGCGGATCTGCCTTAGATAGGCTCAACGCGGTATTGGTCATGAGGGGCTTTATCGCGGCTGTCGCGCAAACCCGAGAAACGCCGATTCCAGCCGAGGATTTCGACGAAGTGCTTGCCCAGATCGGATCCCTGAACGACGGCGAAATGACGCAGCTAAACCGGATATTCATGGAAGCCTCGTATCCTGATCTATGCCCACGCTTCATAGACGCTACGACCGGAATGGCCGAGATTCTTCCCTTGGCGAGCTTGCTCATCGGCGAAGGCGACGAGGTTGTCTCAGGCATAAGGCAGAACGGTCGGGCCGCCAGCGGTCCAGAATACGATACGCAGCGCGCCGCACTGGAAGCCTCGTACGGAAAATACAAGACGATCTTTTCAAAGAGCCTTGAGTCGCCTTCCGTCGGCGGGGTAAAGATCGTATTCAACAATTCTTTCGTGAAGGTCGGCGTAAAGGGGTCGTTCAGCGCTTCTTGGGGAAATGTAGATTCCTCGGTGGACGGCGTCGTTTTCCTGAGCGCGGACACGAACGTCGAGACGACGATCAAGTTTACCAAGAATCTTTTTTCAGCCCAGAAGTCAATCGTTTATCCCGTCTTCACCTATGGGCCGATCGTCTTTAAGCTGACCGCGTCCGTCGGCGTCGACGTTCCCCTTAGCGTCTCGATGCCGGTCGAAGCCGATTTCGGCCTTCGCGCCGCATTCTCCGGCCTGTATGAGGCTGGCGTGAAGGTCGGCCTAGATTACGGCGTACGTTGGAAGAAAAAATGGATAATAAAGGTTCCCGTTCCGTATTGCGACTCGAACGGAAGCGCTTGGGGGCGCGAAAGCACGATTT
The DNA here is from genome assembly GCA_023443865.1 of Spirochaetota bacterium. Lineage (GTDB taxonomy): Bacteria > Spirochaetota > Spirochaetia > Treponematales > Treponemataceae > Teretinema. The sequence goes on from JAEZST010000022.1 coordinate 308,649, forward strand.
ACTACGTGGGGTCGGGTTCCCCGAATAGCCTTACCCTAAGCGGCATAACGGCCACGATAAACCCGAACGTAAACGGGGTATTGCGCGCTGATATATCCGATTGCGTCTATGGCCAGGTCGTCGCTCGGGCCGGATTGACGGGAAAGCTGGCTATAGCGTACGTTGCACCCGCGTTAACTGGTACGGCTACCGTGAACGCCAACGCAGGTCTGACGGCTGAGGCCGGAATCGGCCTGAAGGTTCCCGTCATCAACCACTGGTACGGTAAGAAGTGGAATTGGAACCTCATCGGTCCCTATGACCGACAGCTCGCCTCCTGGCAGGTGTTCCGGACGACTTTTTAAGGGTCGATGCGTTCATGCACGGCGCCACGGCTCGCTCTCATCGGTAAAAGGGGAATTCGGAAGTGAATAAATCGATCATTGGGGGCTTTTTCATCGCCCTTTTGGGGCTTGCCGCGATCTCGTGCGCGGGGGCGCCCACCGCGCTTGGTCCCGCGACGGGTAGACAGCCCGTCACGCGGGAAGGCTCGGTAACCAAGTACCGTGTCTTCGGAAAATCCGCAGACCTTATGAGTATCGTTCTCCGCGGGGATACGGAGCAATCCGGGCAGGGTAATTGGACGTTACTCGGCGTAAAAACGGCCGGATACGAATGGCATGGCTCGTTTTATTCGTCGGGAACGCGGTGCCCCCTGACTGTTTCCTGCGTCGCCGATAACGGACCCTTCCCGAACATGAGTTCTGTGAAGATAAGGGATATGCCGGACGAGTGGGTCTTCGACGAATTCGAAGTGCCCAATACGGGCGGTTTCGCCGACGGCGAACTTCCCGCTCGGTTGGCGAGCTTTACGCTACGCGGGAATCGTTATACCGTAACGGTAGACGCCGCGGTAAAGCGAGAAGGCTCAAAGACGGTGCGATCCCTCTATACGCTCGTGACGGCCCGCGGCGCGGTATTCCGAATTACGGAAGAAACGGGCCTGGTGTGCGCCGAGTTCAATAGGGACTCGTTTCGGATCTTTGGATCTGCTGTCGATCCCGACCTGATGCAGCAGGCCGTTGCCGTGTACTCCGTGGCGCACCGAATGTTCGCCGACGTTAGGGCCGCGGTAAACGCGGAGTGAAATCGAGAATCGGCGTACTCTTTTATCCTCTTCTGTTAGCGTTTGAAGCCTGTTTTGCTCTTGGGGCCGGGGCGGGTACCGTCGCGGATTTTTCTTTCGGCATGATCTCGGGTATCGAGCGCGGTAGGATCGACGAGGAAGTTTATGAAAACGGGAAATGCATCAGCCGGCTCGTATGGCCGCGGGAAGCCGTCCCGTTCGTGGGCTTCGCCGCTGGCGTACGGGTTGGGAATTTCGCGCTGTCTGCCCGTGTCGCTGATTCCATTCCCGTCAAGGGCGGATCAATCGAGGATTTCGATTATCTGCTTCCCGACTCGGACGTACCCTCGCTCTATTCACGACATGATTCGTATCTTGATAAGGACTTCCGCGTTCGAGCCAAGCTCGGCTATGCCATCGGCATGGGTCGCAGGTTTTGGGTAACCCCGGCGATCGGGATATCATACGTCGATAGGAAATGGACGGCGCGCGACGGTTATCTGCAGTACCCGGAAATTTCAGGGGTTCCGTGGACCGGTGATGAGGATCGACGGAGCGTCAAAGGCGCCGTGCTGTCTTACGAGCAGTCGGCCATGAATTGTATGGTGGGCTTGCAGCCGACGGTCGAGCTAAACGAGTCCCTGAAGACGGGTTTTTCCCTTTTCTGGTATCCGTTCGTGCGAGGCGACTCTCTCGACAGCCATTTTCTAAGGGCACTCGAGTTTTACGACGCGCTGAGGGAGGGAAACGGTTACGGCCTAGGCGGCTGGATTCTCGTGAAACCCTTCGGTCCGCGGGGGAACGCCGGATTGCGGCTTTCCTGCGATTACGAATATCTCACGGCGAGAGGCGATACGTACTCCAACGTAATTGGTCTGTCTGACGATACATTCGCCCTGACTGAGGGGTATTCGGCAAGAAACGCGGGTTATTCGTGGACCTTTTCGTTCGCGGTCGTATTTGGGGAAAATCGGGCGGGGTTCGGTTTATAAGGACGATTAAGCGTCACCTTAACTCGGCCCCGTGCCTCGGTTCTCCGGGACGCCTGCGGAGCCTGTCGCAGCCATCCATGGCTGCTAATCCTCGCATTCGTTCGGCGGCTCCTCCGGTTCAAGCCTTCTTCCGGGATGTCTGAGTATAAAAAAAACCGCCCTAAGGCGGTTTCTTTTAATGTATCGTCCCCGGAAGAAGACTTGAACTTCCATGCCCGTAAGAGCACTAGTACCTGAAACTAGCGTGTCTACCAATTCCACCATCCGGGGATTCCTGAAAGATATAGAAAAAGGCACTGTCTGTCAAGGGTCAACGTTTTTTGGATTCCGTGGCTTTCGCGCGGTCGAACTGGACGGTACAGGTCGCGCGTTCGGCGTCGCGAAGGTCCCAAACCACCGTGCCGTCGTAGATGCGTGCGATTTTCTCGGCGAGGCAAATTTCGGTGATAAGGCCGAACCCGTTGATGGACCGGAGGAGATCGGAAGCGAAATCGGTTACGTTGGCGACGATTCCCTGATTGGTCTCCGAGCTGGTCCAGCAGACCGCGATGGAGCTCCACTCCGGGTTTGATTCCGACTCGACGATCAATCGGGTGGCGGGGATGGCCAACGCCGTCGCGAGGCGAAGGACCGGCGTGATCATCTGAGCGAATAATTCGGGATGCAGGGGGAGTTCGGCCCGATCGCCGGGGAATACGAATCTGGTTTCCAGTCCCTTTTCCGCTATTCGTTCGCTTACCCGCTCCATGGCCTCGGCGACGACGGGCGCCATATCGGCGGGAACCCGTTTGGATACCGCGATTCCCGTTTTTAAGGTTCCCAGGTATTCCGCGTTGGCGATAAGCCGATCCATGGTCTCCGCGTTTCGGGTGAGAAGGGCGGATAGCCGCTCTCGTTTTTCGACGTCGGCGCATTCCAGAAGGGCGATTCGCGCGATACCGGCGATTCCCGTAGCGGGCGCCGATAATTCCCTAACGACGAGCCGCAGCGCGAGATCCTTACTGTCGTTAATCAATAAAAGCCTTCTCCGCAGGCTCGCGAGCTCCGCGGTACGCTCGGCCACCCGGTCCTTCAGGGCGGTTATGAGTTCGTCCCGTTCGCGCAGCCCGTTGGACGATTCGATTTCGCGCATGATCCGTTTCGCGAGGAGCCCGCCGTCGACCGGTTCCGGCAGGCATTCCGCGGCGCCCTCGGAAAGGCAACGGGCCATGGCCGAGGGATCAGCGAGGCAGAAAACCGGCGTTTTCGCCGTTTCTTCCCGCCCTTTTAGCTTTGTGAGTATCTCGAGCCCTTCGGGGTTTTCGCTTTGGACGGCGAGGAGTATCAGTTCGGGATTGAAGCGTTTCGCTTCCGTAAGCGCAGCCTCATAGCGTTTTGCCTTTCGGATCGAGAACGCGCCGCCTTCAAGACTGGCAGCCAGCGCGTCGAGGGCTTCCTGCCTGGAGTCGATCAAAAGCAGCCTATTCATGCCGTTTACGCGTCCCCGTAGCGGTTATGGATCTCGGTGATGGTTTTTGAGACCGACAGGAAAATGTCGACCAGCTTCGGGTCGAAATGGGTTCCCCGCTCGTCGTCAAGGAGCACGAAGGCCTCAATAATGGTTTGCGCGCTCTTATATACCCGTTTCATGGTTATGGCGTCGAATACGTCGGCTATCGCGACGATGCGCGCCGCCAAGGGTATGCTTTCGCCCGCGAGCCCATGGGGGTAGCCCGCGCCGTCCCAGCGCTCGTGGTGGGAGAGGATGATCTCCTTCGCCGTTTCGAGATAATGGTATGAGGGAAAGGATTCCTGGAGCCTTTCGATGGTTTCGGCGCCCTTAACGGTATGTTTTTTCATGATCGCGAATTCGTCCGGATCGAGCGCTGAGGGCTTATGGAGGATATGGTCGGGAACGCTTACCTTGCCTATGTCGTGGAGCTTCGCGAGCCCCGTTACCGTTTCGACGAAACGGGGGGAAAGCCGATCGCGGAAGGCCTCCGTTCGTGCCGCGGCTGAGGCGAGGGCCTCCACGTATTTTTCTATCCTGATCAGGTGTTGCCCCGTTTCGTTGTCCCTGGTGCCCGCGAGGTCCGCGAGCGACTGGATCATGAGCTGTTGCGAAGAGATATCGGTTACGGGTTTCCCGGCGTTCTCCGTGGCCTGGATCAGCATGTTGAGGGTGCGCCTGATGCGAAGGTCCAGTTCTTCCGGATCGTAGGGCTTATGGATAAAATCGGAAGCTCCCCGGCGGAAGGTTTCCTTCACGTGTTCCGGGTCTTGATCCGCCGAGACCATCATGACCGGTATGTGCTTGAATCGGGGCGTGTAGCGAAGGATATCGAGGAATTCAAGACCGTCGATCCCGGGCATGTTCATGTCCAGTAAAATCAAGTCGGGAATTTCCGACGACAATTGCGCGATGGATTCCTCGTAATTACCCGCCACGACGACGCGGTAATTACCGGAAAGCTGCGACTTGAATAGGGCCAATTGAGAGCGGCTGTCGTCTATGCATAATAGCTGGGGCATTTGCTGTTTTAACGTTTCTGTCATCGGGGCACCTATACGAAATAGTTTAGAACAGAATTTATCGAAATGCCACGCAAACGGAGACGTTTTTATTCCGCGCGCCGTTTTTATATTGAATAGGTACTCGAGGTGGTTGACCCCCCGTGTCCGGTCCAGTCCGTGTGAAAAGCCTCTCCCCGGGGACGGTCGGTGCGTTCGTAGGTGTGGGCGCCGAAGTAATCCCGCTGGGCCTGGAGCAGATTGGCGGGGAGGGCGGCGCTTCGGAATCCGTCGAACCAGGAAAGCGCCGAGGCCAACGCGGGCGCCGGCAGCGCGGAGGACACGGCCATTCCGACGGTATCCCTCCAACCCTTTTCGGCCGCCTTCAGCTCGAGCGAGAAATAGGGCGAGAGGGCAAGGTTGAGAAGGTCCGGTTTCTCGGAGAAGGAATCGGCGATGCGGTCCAGGAAAACGGAACGGATAATGCAGCCGCCGCGCCATATTCTGGCGATTGAGGCGAAATCAAGGTTCCACCCGTGTGTTGCCGAGGCAAGGCGCAAGAGCTCGAAACCCTGGGCGTAGGAGACTATTTTCGCGGCGTACAGGGCGTCGCGCAGGCGCGGTATCCAGGCCTCGGCTTCCGCCGCGCCCATTCGCCCCCCGTGGGCTGAATCGGCGCGAGCCGGGAATAGCTTCGCCGCCTCGAGCCTCGTGTCTTTTTGGGCGGATAGGCATCGGGCGAAAACGGATTCCACGATGAGGGTAAGGGGCGTGCCCTCGTCCAGGGCGGCGATCCCGGTCCATTTGCCCGTCCCTTTCTGTCCCGCGGCGTCGAGGATTCGTTCGACCAGCGGCGCCCCGTCGGTATCCTTCTTGGCGAGGATTTCGGCGGTAATGCCAATGAGATAGGAGTCGAGCTGGCCTCGGTTCCATTCCGCGAAAACGGCGCTCATGCGGTCGTGGCTCAAGCCGAGCCGTTCTTTCATGATCCAGTATATTTCGGAGACGATCTGCATGTCCCCGTATTCGATGCCGTTATGGACCATTTTCACGAAGTGTCCGGCCCCGCCGGAGCCCATCCACGCGCAGCAGGGCGCGCCGTCCGGGGCTTTCGCCGAAATCGCGGTAAAAACGTCCCGCAGGGCGGGCCAGGCTTCCGCGGCTCCGCCCGGCATGAGGGAGGGTCCGTTCAAGGCGCCTTCCTCGCCGCCGGATATCCCGGAACCGACGAAGAGGATTCCCTTTTCGGCCAGCTCCGCGGTCCGGCGCTCGGTATCGTTAAAGTTGGAATTGCCCCCGTCGATTATCGTGTCGCCCGGGGAAAGGAGGGGAACGAGATTGCCGATCACTTGGTCAACCGCCGCGCCGGCCTTGATCATCATCATGACCTTACGGGGCGATTCCAACGATTGGACGAGATCGCTCAGGGTTTCGGCGCGAATAAAACGCTTGCCCCTGCCGCGGCCCTCGATGAAACGGTCCAGGGTCGCGGTGGTTTTATTGTAAACCGCCACGGTAAAGCCGTTCCGTTCCATATTTAGAACAAGGTTTTCGCCCATGACGGCGAGCCCTATGAAGCCAATGTCCGCCTTCATACTGTCGCGCCCCCTTCGTTACGGTAAAATTACTTCCTGCCCGCGTCGTCGGCGGGAAGGGTCGTGGGTTCGAGTAAAACGGGATCGTTAGAGGCCCGGTGCGCGAGCAGGGCGGTAAGCCCCGCGACGGCAGCGAGCAAGACCGCGAGGGCTATGACGGCCAGGATTTTTCTCCGGCTCGACCCGCCCGAGGCCTTTCCCTTTTTCTTAAACTCGATCTCCGTTGGCTGAAGTTCGGTCATTCCCTTTAGGATCCCGCGACGGTTTCGAGGGCGATTTCCATCATCCCCCGGAAGGTGGTTTGCCGTTCTTCCGACGTCGTGGACGTACCCTTCGCGATATGGTCCGAGACGGTCAGGAGCGCGAGGGCCTCCCGCCCGAATTTCGCGGCAAGGGTGTACAGTTCGGCGGCTTCCATCTCGATCCCGAGAATGCCGTACCGGGCCCACAGTTTCCACGATTCTTCGTCGTCGTAAAAGGTATCCGAGGAGGTTACCGGGCCGACCAAGGGCGTAATCCCCTTGGCAAGCGCCACGTCGTAGGCTTTTTTTACCAGGTTAAAGCTCGCGGTTGGGGCGAAGAGCCGGCCGCCGAACCGGTGGACGTTGAGGGCAGAATCCGAACAAGCGCTCATGGCGATGATGATATCGCGGAGGTTGGTGGACTCCTGTACCGCTCCGGTAGTGCCCACCCGAATGGCCTTTTGTACGCCGTAAAACCGGAAAAGCTCGTTTACGTAAATGGAAAGGGAGGGCTGGCCCATGCCGGTGCCCTGAACCGAAACCCGTTTTCCCTTGTACGTGCCGGTGAATCCGTACATGCCGCGGATTTCGTTATAACAGACGGGATTTTCAAGGAAGTTTTCGGCGATGAATTTCGCGCGGAGGGGGTCTCCGGGCAGGAGGACCGCTTCCGCGATCTCTCCGGTTTTCGCTCCGATATGTGTACTCATAGCCCGTATACTAGCAGGGAATTGTAGATTTTGCAAATCCTGGTCTATACTGGGACGTATGAGTGAAATTTCCCTGGTTCCCGCCGACCGGTTCGGCTATGATTTCGTAAGTCCTGAGTACCTTCCCGAGGGCAAGGACGAGTATTGGTGCCGCGATATCCAGAGCAACGCCGCCGACCATTCCTGGCGGCCCTTAAACCCCGAAGAAATCGAGAATCTCGTGAGGAACGGGAATACCTGCACCAACTGGGGCAATATCCTGGTGGAAGATCCCTTCGATCCGACCCTGATCAAGAACTCCCTATTCGCCGGACTCGTGCGCCTTGGCGCCCTGGAAAACCGGTACCTGCAGTTCCACGACTTTATGGTGCCCGCGGGCATTACCAATAGCCGTATCATATCCTGCGATATCGGCGATAACTGCGCCATTCACGACTGCGCCTACCTTTCCCATTACGTTATCGGCGATCGGGTGATTTTGAGCCGCATTGACGAGATGGTCTCCACCAATCACGCGAAATTCGGCGAGGGGCTGGTAAAGGAAGGGGAAGACGAGTCGGTCCGGGTATGGATAGACCCGCTCAACGAGGCGGGCGGCCGTTCGATCCTGCCCTTCACCGAGCTGATTTGCGCGGACGCCTACTTATGGACCATCTATCGCGACGATGCGGTCCTGATGGAAAGGCTCAAGGACATTACCCAAGGCGGCGCGGACGTTCGCCGGGGATGGTATTCCACCGTGGGGGATTGCTCCATCATTAAAAGCTGCCGAATCATCAAGGACGTGCGCTTTGGTCCTTCTTCCTACGTGAAGGGCGCCAATAAGCTCAAGAACCTTACCATCAAATCGAGCCCCCAAGAGCCGAGCCAGATTGGCGAGGGCGTGGAGCTCGTTAACGGGATAATCGGGTACGGCTGCCACGTTTTCTACGGGGTCAAGGCCGTCCGGTTCGTGATCGGGAACAACTCGAGCCTCAAATACGGCGCCAGGCTCATTCACTCCATACTCGGGGACAATTCCACCATTTCCTGCTGCGAAGTGCTCAATAACCTGGTGTTTCCGGGGCATGAACAGCACCACAACAACTCCTTCCTGATAGCCACCCTGGTTATGGGCCAGTCCAACATGGCCGCCGGCGCCACCGTGGGCTCGAACCACAATAGCCGGGGCAACGACGGGGAAATCATCGCGGGCAGGGGCTTTTGGCCCGGCCTTTCCAGTACCCTGAAGCACAATTGCCGCTTCGCGAGCTATACCCTTCTGTCGAAGGGTAACTATCCCGCGGAGCTTAATATCCCCCTGCCGTTTTCCCTGGTGTTGGACAATCACCGTCAGGACCGGCTTGAGGTGATGCCCGCGTATTGGTGGCTTTACAATATGTACGCCCTGGAACGGAACAGCTGGAAGTACCGCACGCGGGACAAGCGGAAGACCGTCGTGCAGCATATCGAAACGGACCATCTGTCCCCGGATACCGCCAAGGAAATGCTGGACGCGCTCGCGCTTCTGGAACGGTGGACCGGCAAGGCCTGGTTCGTCTCGGAGGAAGGCGGCGACGACCTGCCTTCCGAGGCCGCGCTGGAGGCGAAGGGCAGGGAATTGATCCAGGACGACCCGGACGGCGTGGCGGACCTTTTCGTGATGGGCGAGATGATGGAACGATCCAAGCGCCCGGTCAGGATCCTGAAGGTCGCCCAGGCCTGGAACGCGTACCGGGAAATGCTCCTTTATTACGGAGTGCGCTCCGTCGCGGAATACCTTTCCCGATTCGGCATTCACTACGCGTATTTCGCCGCCCAGGTTCCCAAGGAGGTCTCCCTCGACTGGGTAAACATGGGCGGGCAACTCGTTCCCGCCGCCAGGGTGGACGGGCTTCGCGCGGGCATCCGAACCGGTCTTTTCGGCAGTTGGGCGGAAATTCACGGGCAATACGAGGCTTGGTGGACGCTGTATCCCAAGGAGCGCGCCGAAAACGCCTATGAAGTGCTTCGCGTCCTTACCGGGAAACCGGAGATCGACGGGGCGACCTGGAACGAACTGTGCGAAGGGGCGAAGCGCATTCGTTCGTACGTTGAAGAGCAGATATACGTAAGCAAGGCGAAAGACTATACCAACGCGTTCCGGGGCATTACGTACCGCAACCACGCGGAGCGCGACGCCGTTCTGGGTAGGGTGGAAGACAATGCCTTCATTAAAACCGCTAAAAAAGAAACCGAAGCGTTCAACCTCATGGTCGATTCGGTGCGAGGCTGAAACAGATGGCGTTCACGTTAAAAAAAGGCGCGGTGAGCCTGCGGATCGAGGGGCCAGGGGAGCGCTATAGGGGCTGCCGGTTCGACCGAAACGGCACCGTCGTTTCCGCCCGCTTCAGGGGCGTGGAATTCCTCGGCGAAGAGCGGCCCTTCCCGCCCGGGAACCGCGCGCGTTTCGGCCGGGGCCTACATAACGAGTTTGGCATCAAGACCTGTATCGGATACGACCAATGCGCCGTAGGGGATTGGTTTCCCAAGATCGGCGTGGGTTGGCTGAAGAAAACGGCGGAACCCTATCGCTTTTTCGGCGAATACGAAATGGAGCCCCTCTCCTTCGGCGAGCCCGAGGTAGGGGACGGCCGGATCTCGTTTTCCTGCGCCTCCGGCGCGAGAAACGGTTGGGGGTACGAATACACCAAGGAAATTGCCCTGGAGGACGACGGTTTTACCATTCGGTATACCCTGGGAAACACGGGGGAAAAGGGGCTCGCGACGGAGGAATACGTCCATAATTTCCTGCGGATAGGCGGCGCGAGGCTCGGTCCGCGTTACCGCCTGTCGCTTCCCTGGTGCCCGGACCGCTCGCGGTTCGACGAGTTCGTCGATCCCGAGGGCGCGCTCAACCTGTTCGGCGACGAGATCGGCTTTAACGGACCCGTGCGGAGGGTGTTCTTCCTCGGGGGACTCGCCAACGGCATTCGGGAAGAAAACGGGCTTGCCGCGCGGTGGAAACTCACCGACGAGCGGCGTGCCCTTTCCGTAAGCGAAACGGGTTCCTTTTTGCCCTCGGGAATGAATATATGGGGCCATGGCGGCGTTATAAGCCCCGAGATGTTCCATTCCTTCTCGGTCGAGGCCGGGAATATCGTGACCTGGGAACGCCGATACGCGTTCGAGGCCGCCAAGGGCCGATAACAGGGGAACGCCCCGCTTACCGCGCGTCTTCCCCGTCGTACACCCGCGGAACCCGTTTATTGATGCCGCAGGTGATTTCGTAGGGAATGGTTCCCAGTAAGTCCGCGATGGTTTCGGCCGTGGGGCCGCTCGCCAGTTCCGCCGGGCCGAATATTACCGCCCGGTCCCAGCGCTGTACCCAGGGGTCGGGTCCCAGGTCTACCATGCATTGATCCATGCAAATCCGTCCGACGATGGGGAAGAGCCCGTCGCCGATCCTGATTTTCAGTCCTGGGGAGAGGGAACGAACCAGGCCGTCGGCATAGCCTATGGGTATGGTGCCGATCCAGGTATCCTCTTTGGCCGTCCAGGTCCTGCCGTAGGAAACCGAGTCGCCGGCCATGATCTTCTTCATGGCGACCACGCGGGTTTCCAGTTCCATGACCGGACGCACCGATACGCGATCCGCGAGGTCGGCGGAGGGAGCGTAGCCGTAGGTCAGGATACCCGGCCGTACCATGTCGTAGTGCGATTCGGGGAATTGCACGATGGCGCCCGAATTGGCCGCGTGGACGATACCCGGATCGATTCCTTCCGTTCTCAGCGCCTCGATGGAGGCGTCGAATTTGCCCAATTGGGACCGGGTGTATTCGATATCGCCCGGGTCGACGGAATCCGCGACGGAAAGATGGGTCGCGGTGCCCGCCAATTCGAGGTTTCGGTGCCGGGCGATCAGTTTCGCCAATTCCACCGCGGATTCGGGGGCGCAGCCGATACGGTTCATGCCCGTGTCGATCTTTAGATGCACGGGAACGGTTTTCCCCATGCCCTTGGCGATTCGCGCCAGCTCCTCGATGAATTCTTCGTCCACGACCAGGGGCGTCAGCTCATGCTCGATGATGGAGGGCACCTCTTCGGGGATGGGAAGGCTCAGGGATAGGATGGGCGCGACGATGCCCGCCTCCCGAAGGTCTATGCCTTCCTGAACCGAGGCGACCGCCAAGTGGGTAGCTCCGGCCCTGATGGCCGCCACGGCTACCCGAACCGCGCCGTGTCCGTAAGCGTCGGCCTTTACTGGTATGCAAAGCCGGGTTCCCGGCGAAAGGTTTTCGCGAATGGCGGCGATATTACTCTGTAAATTCCTGAGGTGTATGATTGCTCTCGTTGCGCGCATAGGGTATTGTACTCTTCGGCATGGTTCTTCGCAAGAACCGCGCTGAATGTGAAAAATCTCCATTATTATATGATTGTACTTTAGCAATGTGATAGCATGATTACTGCGAATAAAAAACTTTCGAGGTATGAACGGCATGAAACGAATTATTACGCTTACCCTGGCGGGTTTTCTTTTTTGTTCAGCTTGCATGACGGTGCCAGCGGCATCGTTCGGCGGTTCCAAAGACGGCACTAAAACGGGCGGCGGGAAAAAGACGCAGCCAGTCGCGGCCCAGGTCCCGGTTCCCCCGGCGATCGCGAACGAAGTGGAGGCGAAACTCGTTTCAGGCGATATAGCCGGCGCGATCGCCCGGTACGAAGCCGTCGTCGGTCCCCTCTCGGACCAGGCGACCAACGATATGACCCTGGCCCGCTCGAAAATCGCCGCGGCGGTTGCCTCAATTTCCGTAACGGCCGTTTCTTCCCCCGAGCCGACCACGGCAAAAAAGGCGTTCAAGAGCAATTTCGCGGTCCGCGTAACCGGTGTCTCAGGCGAGCCGATGCGGGGCGTCCCCGTCAGGATAGAGGCGCCTTCCTTTGACGAGTCCGGCCGCGTTTCCGTCACGGAGATCGAAGCCGTGAGCGGCGAGGGCGGTTTGGTCACTTACGAGGCCCCGCCTCCTTCCCGCTCCGCCGACGCCGCGGTCCGTTTCTTCGTGGCCTATCGATCGGCCGACGCGCTTTTGGGCGAGGCCCTGAAAAACGCCTCCGACGAACGGTTCGCGGCAATTCCCTATCTCGCGGGCACCCTCAATAAGGCGGTTCCCACGAGTATCGCCTTCCTTGATTACGGTTCGAACGACAAGCCCCTGACCGGCATGGGCCTAACCGCGACGGCCTGCCTGAAACCCCTGGTACGGATGGGCTTTACCCGTATCGGCATGGCGGACTTTCAGGCCCAGCTCGCTTCCGGCGACGAAACCGCCCTTATCGCGGCGGCGAAAAAGCTGTTCGGAACCGCGGTGGACCGCTTGATTTTCGGTACCACGCGCGTGGTTTCGGCCTCCAAAGACGATTCGGGCGCATGGACCGCGACGGTAGCCACCGATGCCGCGGTATGGGATTTTAAAACCGGGGAGAAAACCTGGAGCGGGCGCTGCGAGGCTACCGCAACCGGAAAAACCGAGGCTGCCGCGGTATCCGCGGCCCGGGATTCCGTGGCCGGCAGCCTTCTTCCCCTTAAACTATACTACAACCTCTAGAATTCAGTTTCACAAGAGACCCGATCCGGGTTATACTGAACTCCGGTTCCGGTTCACCCGCGGGGCGATCTGCCCCGCGCGAACCGTAACGCCGCGGCGCGTCTCCCGGCGCTTCCGCGTACCTTCCCTTTTGCGGAGTTTAGCAACATGAAAGACATGGTACTCCTCGGCGACGAGGCCATAGCCCTCGGGGCCATACACGCCGGCGTTTCCGGCTGTTTCGGCTATCCGGGCACCCCTTCCACCGAAATAATGGAATATCTCGTTGATGCCTTCGAGTCGGGCGACGGTCCCGTAGCCCGCTGGTGCGCCAACGAAAAGACCGCGTACGAATCGGCCCTCGGCGTTTCCTTCGCCGGCCGGCGCTCCATCGTGACCATGAAGCACGTAGGCCTCAACGTGGCCGCCGACCCCTTCATGAATTCCGCCCTGTGCCAGATCTCGGGCGGCCTCGTGTGCGTGGTCGCGGACGATCCCTCGATGCATTCGAGCCAGGGCGAGCAGGACACCCGGTTTTACGCCGATTTCGCCATGATCCCCCTCCTGGAGCCGGTAAACCAGCAGGAAGCCTACGAGATGGTGGGCGAGGCCTTCGAGCTTTCCGAGCGGTTCCGCGTGCCCGTTATTTTGAGGATGGTAACGCGACTTGCCCATTCCCGGGCCGTGGTACGGGTCGGGGAAAGCCCGCGTGCGGAAAACGGCCTGGAAAAGGGCGCTCCCGCGGACTGGATGCTGCTTCCCGCCCTGGCGCGGAAAAACTACGCGAAACTCATAGAAAAGCAGCTTCCCATGACCGAATGGTCCTCCGCGTGGGGCAGAAACGCCCTGAACGTGAACCCCGCCCGGAAGGACCTCGCGATTATTACCAGCGGCCTGGGCCGCAATTACTTCGAGGAAAACCTCGCGGACTATCGCGCGGCCTGCGGCGCCGCCGGCTTGCCCACGACGCTGCACGTAGCCTGCCTGCCCTTGCCGGCCGACTTGATCCGAAAGGTAGCCGATCACGCCGAAACCATCCTCGTGATAGAGGAGGGCATGCCCTTCCTTGAAAAGCAGCTGCGCGGCATTATCCCCGGAAAGAACAAAATTACCGGAAAGTTCGACGGACGCTTGCCCCGCGCGGGAGAGCTCAACCCCGACAACGTACGGCTCGCGCTTGGGCTCCCGCCCCGATCGTCCGCGCTCGCCGGCGTTTCGGCGCCCGAGCTTCCGGCCCGGCCGCCCCAACTGTGCAAGGGCTGCCCGCATCACGATTCCTATTCATCCCTGAATATCGCCGTGAACCGGCTGAACGAAAAAGAGGGGAAAGTGTCCACCGTGGTCGCCGCGGATATCGGCTGTTATGCCCTGGGCGCGGTGGCTCCCCTTAAGGCGGTGGAAACCATCGTGTGCATGGGCGCCTCCATCGGCATGGCGCGGGGAGCCGCCGACGCCGGGTACAAGTATACCTTCGGCGTTATCGGCGATTCGACCTTCCTGCACTCGGGCCTCACCGGCTTGGTGGACGCGGTTTCGTCCAAAACGCCGGTGACGATCATTGTCTTGGACAATTCCATCGTCGCCATGACCGGCTGTCAGCCGACCATGCTTCCTTCCAGCCAGCTCGAGGCCGCCATTCTCGGGATCGGCGTGGAGCGGGAGCACGTTCGCGTTATCGAGGCCCTCCCCGGCAAGGTGGAAGAAAACGCGAAGATTCTCATGGAAGAAGCGGAATATCGCGGCGTTTCGGTGGTGATTTTCGTCCGTGAATGCCTCGAGGCGGTGCGGCTTCGCAAGAAAAGCGCCGCAAACAAGGCGGCCCGTTCCGCGGAAGCCGGGGGAGCGCGCTGAGCATGGCTTCAGTCAACGAAACAAAACCTCCCCGCTGGAGCCTGGACTCGGTGTACCGCGGTTTTGACGACCCCGCGTATCTTCGCGCGAAAACCGGTCTCGGACGGCTCGCGTCGGAATATCTCGCCCATCTCGATCTGGCCCCCTCGATTAAGGATTCCGCGGGTTTCGCCCCCTGGCTGAAAACCGCCCTTACCCTCGAGGAGGAAATCGCGACGCTCTCGCGTACCCTCGGCTCGTATTGCGGCGCCGTGTACACCACCAATACCGGCGACGCGCGCGCCATGGCCGAAGTGAACTCGGTGGAGGAAATCGCGCTTCCGTTGGCGAAGGCGTCGGTGCTCTTTTCGAACGCGCTGGCCGCCCGGGAAAACGAAACGCGCGCCCTTGCCGCCTCGGATCCGGTAATCTCGAAGTTTTCCTTCCGCCTTGAAGACGCCCTTTTCTGGCAAAAAAAGCAGCTTTCTCCGGCCGAGGAAGACCTCGCGGCCGATCTTGCCCGCTCCGGGGCGGATGCCTGGGGGCGTCTGCAAGAGCAATTGACTTCCACGGCTTCCTGCGTATGGGATGAGGCGACCGGAGAACGGAAAACCCTGGTCGAGCTTCGGAGCCTTGCCTACGACGCGGACCGCGGGGTACGGGAAAAGGCGTTCAATAAGGAAATCGAGTGCTGCCGGAGCATCGAGCTGCCCGTGGCGGCCTGCATAAACGGCATTAAGGGCGCGAACCATACCATGAATACCCGCAGGGGCTGGCCCATGGATCTCGACAAGGCCGCCGCCCAGGGACGCCTTACGGAGAAGGCCCTAAACGCGCTCATCGGGGCCATGGAGGAATCCCTCCCCCAGTGGCGCCGCTACCTCAAGGCCAAGGCGCGTCTCATGGGGCTTTCCGACCTAAAGTTTTACGATCTTTTCGCGCCGGTCGGTTCCGACTTTCCTACCTATACCTGGGACGAAGTGGAGCGGACCGTCATCGACAATTTCGATTCCTTCTCGAAACGCCTCGGGGATTTCGCGCGAAAGGCCTTCGCCGAGCGCTGGATAGACGCGGAGCCCCGCGCGGGAAAGGTGGGCGGCGCCTATTGCACCGATATGCCGGCGGTGAAGGAAACCCGGGTTCTGTGCAACTTCGACGGAAGCTTCAATACGGTTTCCACCGTTGCCCACGAGCTCGGCCACGCCTTTCACTCGGACGTTTTAAAGGACGAAAGCCCGCTCCATCAGGATTATCCCATGACCCTGGCGGAAACCGCCTCCATCTTCGCCGAGACCATCGTCTTTCATTCGGTGTTGGGTAAGGCCACCGAGGAACAGAGGCTCGGCCTGCTGGAAACCCATTTGCAGGACGGATGCCAGATCCTCGTGGATATCCTTTCGCGCTTTTATTTCGAGCGCTCGGTGTTCGAGACCCGGAGCAAGGCGGAGCTTCCCGCCGCGGAACTGTGCGAGAAGATGCTCGCCGCCCAAAGGGCGACCTACGGCGACGGGCTTGGAAGCGACGGCTACCATCCGTATATGTGGCTCGTGAAGCCCCATTATTACAATTACGGCCTCGACTTTTACAACTTTCCCTACGCTTTCGGCCAGCTTTTCGGCATGGCGCTCTACGCGCGCTATCAGGCCGAGGGGCCCGGCTTCGCGCGGTCGTACGAGGCCCTTCTCCTGGAGACCGGGCGGATGGACGCGGTGGCCCTCACGGCCAAGGCGGGCTTCGACATAGAAGACCCCGATTTCTGGCGCGGCGGCGTGGCCCTGTTCATGGACGAGATCGACGGATTCGTGAAAATCGTGGAGGAGAAAACCAAATGACGTACGATATTATACTTGCCGGCGTGGGCGGACAGGGAGTGCTGTCCATCGCCACGATCATCGCGGGGGCGGCCATGGAAGACGGCTTTGAGGTACGCCAGTCCGAGGTGCACGGAATGAGCCAGCGGGGCGGCGGCGTGCAGGCCCACCTGCGCATAGCCGACGGGCCCATCGTTTCGGACCTGATTCCCTCGGGCGGCGCGGACATGATCCTCGCCATGGAACCCGTGGAAAGCCTGCGCTACCTTTCCTTCCTGAAAGCCGACGGCGTGGTGGTGACCGCGGCCGAACCCTTCGTCAATATTCCCGATTACCCGGAGCTGTCCGGGATTCTCGAGGCGATTCGCCGCCTGCCGAGGAGCCTCGTGGTAGAAAGCGAGGCCCTCGCGAAAGAGGCCGGCAACCTGAAATCGGTGAATATGGTGCTAGTGGGCGCCGCTCTGGGCGCCCTTCCCGTCAAGCCGGAAACCGTGGAAGCGAGCGTTCGCGCCCTATTCGGCAAGAAGGACGCCCGGTTGGTGGATATCAATCTCAAGGCGCTGGCCCTGGGCCGCGCGGCCTCCCGGGAGGCGGTAAAATGACCGGCCCCGCGACGGTTTCGCTCTCCGATAAGGCGCGCAGGAATATCCCCTTCCGTGACCGTCCGGTGGAAACCGCCTCGCGGGAAACCATAGAGGCGATCCAGCTCGAAGGCCTGAAGCGCCAGGTGGAAAACGCCCTCAAAACCCCCTTCTACCGGGAACGGCTCGAAGGGGCGGGAATACGCTCGTCCGACGATATCGAAACCCTTGCCGACATTCGCAAGATTCCCTTCACCGCCAAGGGAGACCTCCGCGAGGCCTATCCGTTCGGCCTTCTCGCCGTGCCCAGGAAGGACGTGGTGCGCGTTCACGCGTCCTCGGGCACTACCGGGACCCCGACCGTCATCTACCTAACCCAGAAAGACCTGGACCTCGCGAGCGATACCATGGCCCGCTGCCTGACCGCCGCGGGGGGCACCAGCGACGACGTGGTGCAAAACATGATGACCTACGGCCTTTTTACCGGGGGCCTTTGCTTTCATTACGGGGCGGAACTTCTCGGCGCCATGGTCATTCCCACCAGCTCGGGGAACACGATCCGCCAGCTCAAGTTCATGCAGGACTTCGGCACCACCATGATCCACGCCACGCCGAGTTACCTCCTTCACCTGCACAAGGCGATCGAGGAGGGCGGGATCGACCGAAACGACATTAAGCTCCGCATGGCCGTTACCGGCGCGGAACCCCATTCCGAGGAGCTCAGGCGGAAGATCGAGGAAAAGCTCGGGATCGAGGTGTACAACTGTTACGGCATGAGCGAGCTCAACGGCCCGGGAGTCGCCTTCGAATGCGTGTTCCGCGAGGGCATGCACGCCTGGGAAGACCGGTATATCCTGGAAATTCTCGACCCCGAAACCTTTGAGCCGGTACGCGAGGGGGAAATCGGGGAGCTGGTCGTGACCATTCTTTGCCGCGACGCCATGCCCCTGCTCCGTTACCGCACCCGCGACCTGACCCGGTTTATCCCGGGACCGTGCAAGTGCGGCCGCACCCATCGCCGCCTCGCCCGCTTTACGGGCCGTACCGACGACATGCTCATTATCAACGGGGTGAACGTGTTCCCGAGCCAAATCGAGGAAGTGCTCCTGCGCACCAAGGGCGTGGGGGCTAACTGGTTCATTATCGTGGAAAAGGACGGCGTTCTGGACCGCCTGACCGTGCAGGTGGAAATAACCGCCGAGCTCTTCGCCGACGACGCGCGGGTGATCAACGCCCTGCGCGAGCGCCTGCGCGACGAGCTTGCCGCCCTGATCACGATCAAGCCCGCGGTGGAGATCAAGCAGCCCGGTTCCCTGCCTGTCTCCGAGGGAAAGGCAAAACGCGTGGAGGACCGGAGAACGGAATAGCGTTGCGCTATACTCGGTATCATCATGAAATTTAACCCCACGCTTACGCCCCGCCTCAGGATTCGCGAATTCGAGGCCGCCGACCGCGATTTTCTCCTGCGCTTTCCGGCCAAGCCGGGACAGCTCAAATACATGCTCTTTTCCCTCGCTACCGAGGCCGAAGTGGACGATTTTCTCGATATCGTCCTGAGAAGCCAGGCTGAACAGGGCCGGAAGGAATGGCACCTTTTGGTCGAATTGCTCTCCGAAGGCGGCGACGCCCTTCCCATCGGCAGCGTTGACCTCATGAGCGAGGATCCCGACGCCCCCGACGCCGAATTGGGGTATTTCTTCCTGAGCGACCATTGGGGAAGGGGGTATGCCGTGGAGGCGTCCCGCGTCCTTTTGGATTTCGCCTTCAATACCCTGGCTCTCCACCGGGTATGGGGCAAGTGCCACAGCGAGAACCTTGGCTCCGCCCGCGTCATGGAAAAGCTCGGCATGACCCGGGAAGGGACAATCCGCGAACACGTTTGGATGCGCGACCATTGGCGCACCAGCTACCTCTACGGCATTCTCGACCGGGAGTGGCCGACGGCCCGGTCATAGGCGCCGAAGGGAACGGACTCGCCCGCGCATTCCCCCGGATACGGTTTTCCCGAAAAAAAAACGGATAGTCTCTGCCGTTCCTTGACTCTCCCCTTGGAGGAGGCTCTAGCCTCGTGAGTAAGGAGAATGCAAATGAAACAGGCATACGTAGATCCGGAAAGGGTCATCGCGGTTTCGGTTCGCGCCGTCCGGAAAACCTACGGCCCGAAAACGGCCGTGGAGAACATGAACCTGGAGATTTACCGCGGGGAAATCTTCGGCTTGATCGGCGCGAACGGCGCGGGAAAGACGACGACGGTTGAATGCGTTTTGGGAACCCGCTCTTTCGATTCCGGTTCGGTTACCGTATTGGGCATGAATCCCGCGATAGACCGGAAAAGGCTCTTTTCCCGCGTGGGGGTACAGTTTCAGGAAACCCGCTTTCAGGACAGGATTACCGTTACCGAGGCCTGCGAGACCGCCGCGGCCCTCTATCCCCGCGCCCGCGACTGGAGGCCCCTCCTGGATCGCTTCGCCCTTGCCGGCCGAGAACGCTCCCCGGTGAATTCGCTCTCGGGCGGCGAGCGGCAAAAGCTCGCGGTAATACTTGCCCTGATTCCCGACCCCGAGCTCCAAGTGCCCATCGTTCCCTACGGAAAAAAAACCGCGCGTTAATTGGGGCTTCAGTCCCGGAAGTACCGTGAAATTTCGTGGCAACCCCCCGAAAAGCGGTGTATACTGCTTCCATTATGATTTGGAATCCCGAAAACGAGTGTATGGATACGGGAGCGTTGCGGCGGCTTCAGTTCGCGCGGCTCAAAAATTTGGTCGAGCGGGTATATACCAACGTTCCCTTTTACAAAAAGAAGTTTGACGACGCGGGCATTCGCCCCTCGGACGTAAAATCCCTGGGCGATATCGCCAAGCTCCCCTTCACCACGAAGGACGACCTTCGCGACACCTATCCCTACGGGCTTTTGGCGGTTCCGCAAGACGAAATCGTCGAGATTCACATGTCCTCCGGCACGACGGGAACGCCCGTGGTAGACGCGTACACGAAACGGGACATGGACGACTGGGCGGAAGGCATGGCGCGCACCCTTTCCGGCGCCGGGGCAACCCGCAACGACACGGTTCAGAACGCCTACGGGTACGGCCTGTTCACCGGGGGCCTCGGGACCCATTACGGAACCCAAAAGATCGGGGCCACGGTGATACCCGTTTCCTCGGGAAACACCGAAAAGCAGCTCATGCTCATGCGCGATTTTAAGTCCACCATCTTCACCTGCACCCCCTCATACGCCCTGTATATGGCCGAGCAGGCCCGCGAGATGGGCATTGACCCGAAAACCTTCCATACCCGGGCGGGTTGTTTCGGCGCCGAGCCCTGGAGCGAGAATATGCGGAAGGAAATCGAGGCCGCCTGGAATATCAAGGCGTACGACATTTACGGCCTGACGGAGATTACCGGCCCCGGCGTCGCCTTCGAGTGCGAGGGCCAGTACGGCATGCACGTGAACGAGGACCTCTGGTATCCCGAGATTATCGATCCCGCCACGGGCACCCCCCTCCCCGACGGCGAAAAGGGTGAACTCGTCATTACCACCATCACCAAGGAAGGGACCCCCCTCATCCGCTACCGCACCCGGGACATCACGTTCATCATCGCGGAATCCTGCGGCTGCGGCCGCACCACGCGGAGAATCCACCGCCTCTTCGGCCGTACCGACGACCTCCTGATCATCCGGGGCGTGAACGTGTTCCCGAGCCAGATCGAGCATGCCCTGATAGCCATCGAAGGGGTAGAGCCGAACTACCTGATCATCGTGGATCGCAACCCGCAAACGCATTTGGACGAGGTGGAGCTCCACGTAGAGGTGAACGTAGAGGGCTTCTCGGACGAAACCAAGGATATCGAGCGGCTTCGCAACCATATTGAGGCTACCATGAAAAGCAAGCTCGGTGTACACTTAAAGGTGAAACTCGTGGAGCCGAAGAGCATCGAGCGGTCGATCGGCAAGGCGAAGCGGGTTATCGACAAGAGAAAGCTTTAATCGACGGAGTGAACCAATGATCATACAGCAAATTTCCATATTTCTTGAAAACGCGGCGGGCCGCCTGGCCGAGGTTACCCGGGTACTGAAGGACGGGGGCGTGAACCTCCGCGCCATCATGATCGCCGATACGGCCGACTTCGGCATTCTCCGGGTGATTACCGACGATCCGGAAAAGGCGCGGAAAATCCTCGAGGCGGCCAAATTCACCACCAAGACCACCGAGGTGCTCGCGGTAACCATCTCCGATAAGGTGGGAAGCCTCGCGGACGTTCTCCATATTTTCGAGGAGAACGGGATCAACATCGAATACCTCTATGCCGCCCTGGACAAGGTAGGGGAGACCGCGGTGGTTATCTTCAAGGTTGAGGACCTGAAACGCGGGCTCTCGGTGGTGGACGCCCACGGCCTGAACGAGTCGATGCGGTTTTAGGGACCGCGCCGAGCGATGTCCGTATCGATACACGACGTAGCGAAGGCAACCTCCCTCTCGTGCGAGACCATCCTGGAGGGCCTGGTAACGCCGTCGGCCCTCGAGCCCGAGGTGGTTCGGCATATCATGCAGGCGATCAGGAGCACGGGCTATCTCGATACCTTCGCCCGTTGGAAAGAGGCGGGACCGCCGCGGTACGTGGCCATCGTCTCCCCGTGGCTGGATTCGGCCGCGGGCACCGAAACCTATAAGGGCATTGACCGGGCGATTTCGGCCCTGGGGCTCAACGTTATTCCCTTCGTGGTTCAGACCCGGGGTTCTCCCTCGGTACAGGAAGAGGTTTTAAAGGCGATCCTCCCGAACGGCGACATAGACGCGGCGATCGTGCATAACATGCAGCCCTCGGCCGGCATGTTGGAACGCTTTGCCGCCGCGGGCAAACCCGTGGTGCTCGCGGAATCCCGGGTCGACTATGCCCAGTCCGTGCTCCTGGAGAACGGCAAGGGCATGTCCATAGGCATAAATTACCTGGTAGGCCAGGGGTACCGCCGAATCGCGCTGATGAACGGGCCCTCTACGGGACCGGAAGCGGGAAGCGTGGCCTCCGAACGCCTGATAGGGTACCTCACCGCCCTGCAGCGGCGCGGCATCCCCTTCGACGAAACCCTGGTCTTCGAATCGCGGAATTACGACATTGAAGCGGGCTTTCGGGCCTTCGAGTATTTCTACGGGAGGGGTCCCCTCCCCGACGCGATATTTTGCGCCACCGGCGATATGAGCGCCCTGGGCTTCATAAACGCGGCCCACGGGGAGGGCGTCCGGATTCCCAAGGATATCGCCGTCATGGGATACGACGACCTTCCCGTGGCTGGCTTAGTCAACCCGGGAATCACGACCATCCGGCAGCGGCACATTATCGCGGGCGCGGGTGCCCTGGTATTGGTCCTGGAGGCGTCGGTAAGCGGTAAGGGCGAAAACCTGGTCATAATTCCCGAGCTGGTCGCGCGCGAAACGGCCTGAACCGGCCGCGAATCCGTTGTTGCACACATTCACTCCATACGGTAAAATTACCCAACCCCTTCGCAAAAAAAAGAGGAACGTATGACAGCACATAAGGTCAAAACGATATTGGGCGTATCGATGGTTTCGATCGCGCTTTTAGCCGGATGCTCTACCACGGGAGGGGTCAAGCCCCCGATCAGCGATAAAGCCGCGATAACGCCCGATTCCTGGGGCAGCCCCGAGACATCAACCCTGGTATTCGGTACCGTGTACCGGCAGGAATTGCTGTTTACGATGCCCTTCTTTCAGCTCGATTTCATTCAGATCAATCCCGCCCTTTCGCCCTCCCTCGTTACGGCGGGCCGTAAGGGAAAAGCCTTCTTCCTTCCCCCCGTCGAGCCCGGCTCGGTCGAGCGCCTGCTCTATTTCATGTATCGCGTGGGGGACAATACCTTCGAATCCCGGTTAAGCTTTCAGCCCGGCACCGGCGTGACGGTGGAAACCGAGGCTCCCGGCCTCAAATACGCCGGAAGTTACGTGCTTACCCCCGGAAAGCGGGACGAACGGCTTCCCGGTTCGAAGTACGCGTTCCTGCCCGCCCCGAAGGGTTCCGAGCTGAAAAGCCTTCAATTGATCGCGCCGATATTCAAGGATACGGCGTGGGATTCCCTCATTCAAACCCGCATTACGGAGCTGAAAAATGAAAAATAAGACCCTGTTCCCGGTCATTGCCCTTTTGATTCTCGCGACGAGCGCGCATGCCCTTGATTTGTTCGGCAAAAAAAGCAACGACCTCGTCATGCTATACCGGGTGGTCGTAAATCCCGAGGCGAACGCCGCGTTCTACGGCGATTACGCGGCGATACTCAACCCTGAGGACGCGGACAAGGATACGCAAGGCGCCAAACCGGAAAATTCTTTAACCCTGTATTTGAATAATACCTGGCGGGATTTCGAATATACCGAAATCTCGGGGAGCGCGCCCTTTTATATCGCCAACGCGACATTGACCGGGGAGCGGAAAATCGTGCTGGACGGCATTCTGTACAATCCGGGCGGAGTCGACACCTTCCGCGTTATGCTTCCCCTTTCAGGCGAGTTCATCGTGCCCGGCGACGTACGGTACGTCTATTTGGGAACCTTCGTGTATAACGTCGAGGGATATCAGTTTGCGGCGGAAAAACCGGTACGGATCGATGAACTCGACGCGGCAAAGGAATATTTCGCCAAGAATTTCGGCGAAGAAGCCGTTCTTTCGCCGGTTTTCATAAAAAGCCTGCCGTTCCAGGAGAAATCCGAGGAATAAGGCCTCTTATTGTCCATACGCCCCCAATCCGCTATACTGCGGGGCATTATGGACGTAAAGCTTTCCCATTGGGCGGACCAAACCGCCGACAAGATTATCCGCGAGCGGGGCGATCTGGACGTGTATACCTGCGCGTCCGGAATTACCCCCTCCGGAACCGTGCATATCGGTAATTTCCGCGAAATCATTTCCGTGGACCTCGTGGTTCGGGCCCTGCGCTCGCGCGGCAAAAAGGTTCGCTTTATCTATTCCTGGGACGATTATGACGTGTTCCGAAAAGTCCCCGTCAATATGCCCAATCAGGAAATCCTCGAAAAGCACCTCCGATTCCCGATCACGATGGTGCCCGATCCCTTCGGCCGCGATGCCAGTTACGCCCGCCACCACGAGGTTGACGTGGAATCCATGCTGCCCAAGGTCGGCATCCACCCCGAATTCCTGTATCAGAGCGAGCGATACCGCTCCGGTACGTACGCCGAGGGCATGAAGACCGCGTTGGAAAACCGCGACAAGCTCAAGGATATCCTCAACCGCTACCGCGACGAAGGCCACAAGATGACCGGCGAATACTGGCCGATCTCCGCTTTTTGCGACGAATGCAACCGCGATACCACGACCATCGAGGGTTGGGACGGGGGCTGGGGCGTTACCTATTCGTGCGAGTGCGGGCACCGCGATACCGTCGACCTGCGTACCGCGAAGGGCATTAAGCTCGGTTGGCGCGTGGATTGGCCCATGCGCTGGAAGCACGAAAAGACCGTGTTCGAGCCCGCGGGCAAAGACCACCATTCCCAGGGCGGTTCCTTCGACACGGCCCGTCACGTCGCCGACGAGGTATACGGCTGGCCGGCGCCGGTTTCCTTCCGCTACGATTTCATCGGCATCAAGGGCACTCCCGGGAAGATGTCGTCGTCGAAGGGAAAGGTCGTGGACTTGCCCGACGTGCTCCGGGTGTACCAGAGCGAGATCGCGCGGTACCTGTTCGCGGGGACCCGGCCGAATACCGAGTTTACGATCAGCTTTGACCTTGACGTTATCAAGATTTACGAGGATTACGACAAGACCGAACGCATCGCCTGGGGCCTCGAGAAGGCGAAAAGCGAAGAGGTTTTCGAGAAGGAAAGGCGGATATACGAGCTTTCCCAGGTGGAAGGCATGCCGCCCTGCGCGTCCTATCAGATTCCCTTCCGCCATTTGTGCAACCTGCTGCAGACCAACGACGGCGACGTGGACGCGGTGATAGCGGGCCTTCCGGACGTGAAGGACGCGCAACTCGACCGCCTTAAGGCCCGCGCCGCCTGCGCCTGGTACTGGATTACCGAATGCGCGCCCGAGGACTTTCGCTTTGCCCTGCGGCACGACGGTTCCAAGGCCGACATAAGCGGGGCGGCGCTGCAAGCGGTGATAAAGATCCGCGACTCCGTGCTTCCCAAGATGGACGACGTGGACGAAAAGGGCCTCTCGGAGCTCTGCTACGCCGTCGCGACCGAATGCGGAATAGAGGCGAAGGCCCTGTTCACCGCAACCTATCAGGCCCTGATTAATAAAGATCAAGGGCCAAGGCTTGCGTCGTTTATGAAAATCATCGGTAAGGAACGGTTACGGAAGATTTTGTCCGTTTATTGATACCGCGTACCTTCATGCCCGTATCGCCCGGAAGCGCCGTCCGCCTTCCGGGCTTTTTTTTAGCCGAGGCGAACGCGAATCGGGGTAAAGCGCTATGACGACCCCGGCGCGTTGGCGATTTTCGCGGGAATCAGAATGAAGGCGACGAGGGCCAGGGCATAGGGGAGCCCGAGTATCACGGTCGCGGGAACAGCCCCGGCGCCCTGCAGGCCGTTGGAAACGTGGTTTGCGGCGGCGAAGACGATTACCGCAAGCGCGACGGGGAAGGGCTTCTTGTACCCGAGATACACCGCCGCCAGGGCGGTCCACCCGCGGCCGGCGCTGAGACCGGGCGTGAAGGCCCCCAAATTGTAGGCCAGGGTCGCGCCCGCGCAAGAGGCGAATAGGGCGGCGACGCACCAGGAGAGGGTCCGATAGCGGGAAGGGCGAATGCCGCGGGAAACCAGGAGAGCGGGCGCGCTGCCGGTAACCCGCAGGATTATTCCCGGCGAGGTATGGCGGAGAAGCAGGCTCAGGAGCGGCACCAGGAGGAAGGCGGCGGGAACCGCCGGGAAAGTGCCGGACCAATGGCCGACGCCCGCCGATTCGAGGGGAATGACGCCCCGGGTGCCGAAAAAGGCGACGGACAAAAACGAGGTCAGGCCCTGGGACAGGAAGTTCACCGCGAGCCCGGTGAGGAAGGGGTTGGCCCCGGTTTTTTCGGTAAAGACGGCGATGAGCCCCATGAGGAGCACCACGATCGCGGCAGAAAGCGCAAAGCCGGCAACGGGGTTACCCGTCGCCATGGCGAGAGCGACGCAGAGGAAGCCCGAGAGGGTGATCGCCCCGTCCATGAAGACGGCCAGCACGCCCGCGTATTCCGTGACCAGGGCCCCGAGGGCCGCGAAGAGGACGGGAGCCGAGGAGGCAAGGACGATAAGCGAGAAGTCGAGTGCCGCGCGCAGCGATTCGGTCATGGTCGGCCTCCCGTACGGGCGTGCGTCGCCTTGGCGCGGAACCGGGGCAGGGGAATACCGAGACGGGGCAATGCCCGGGCGGAGACCACGAGGAAAATCACGGCCTGAATGAGCGAGGTCGCGTCGAAGCCGAGTCGGGTGGAGAGCATGGCGGCCGCGCTGGCGCTTTGCAGCCAGGCGAGCAGGAAGGCGGCGGGGATCACCGCTAGCGGCTCGCTTTTCGCCATGAGGGCCACCGCGAGGGCGCTCCAGCCCATGCCCGCGGAGAAGCCCTGATGGCAGCGGTACCAGGTGCCGGCCACGGCGACGAAGCCCGTGGCCCCGTGGAGGGCGCCCGATAGGGTCATACCGGCCGCCGCGACGAAGCCTACCGGATACCCAGAGAATTTGGCGAATTCCCGGGCCGTCCCGGAAACGCGGTATTTGAAACCGGGGCCGGTCCGGCCGAGAAAGAAGGCCGCGGCCAGGGCGACGGCGAGTGCCGCGGGAAACGAGGCGTTGAGATACGACGGGGCCGCGAAGGGCGCGAGCCGGGCGGACTCGGGGAGCATCCTGGTGGCGACCAGATTGTTCGCGCCGTCCCGGAAGGGCCCGACGACCAGATAATCGACCGCGGGCACGCAGGCGGCGGACAGAAGGAACGAGGATAAAAGCTCGCTCGTGCCCCGTTTGGCGCGAAGCCAACCGGGGAGAAAACCCAAGAGTCCGCCGGCGGCCACGGCGGCGGCTAGTCCCGCGAAGAGGGCGACCCCGGGGGAAAGCGATGACTCGGCAGAAAGACGCGCCGCGGTTTCGGGAATGGCGATCGCCGCCGCGAGGGCGGCCGCGTATATTTGGGCTTCGCCCCCCAGGTTAAAGGTTCCCGCGCGCAGGGCGAGCGCCGATCCCGTTCCCGCCAGGATATAGAGGGCGGCCATATTGAGCGTATTGCCGAAATACCACCAGGAAGAGAAGGGTTTCGCGAAAAAGGCGACGAGTGCCGCTTTCGGATCGTCGGCGGACAGGGCCAGAATGGGGACAATGACCGCCAGCGCGGCGGCAAAGGTCAAGAGAAAGGGAACGGCGGGCTTTAGGGCCCGGCGAAGGATCGTTTTCACGGTAGGGCACCTTCCCTCAGGGTATAAATCGCGTCGTAAAAATCGCGGTCATGCATGGAATCGGGGGCGTCGGTGAGGATGAGCACGGCGGTTCCCCCGTCCGCGGCGGCCCGGAGCCGTTCCCGAAGAATGGCGACGCTTTTCAGGTCCAGGCCCCACTCCGGTTCCGCGAGAACGAGTACCGTCGGATTCCCCTCCAGTTCCCGGGCCACGATGAGGCGCTGTAGCTGCCCCCCCGAAAGGGTATGGGCGCCCCGCGAGGGTAGCGCCTCTACCCGCTCGGCTTCCAGGGTTTCCGTCACGTACCGCGTTTCGGCCCTCGGATCGCGGAGAAAGGCTTCCTGGCGATACGGGAGCAGCACGTCCGCGGCGGTAAGGGCGGGATCGGATCCCCGATACGCGCGGTTTGACGGAACGAAGGCGATGCCCGCCTTCCGGAGTTCGCGGGGCGAGAGTGCGGCCGCGGGTAACCGTTTGGCCGGTATCTTGCCGGTGGAGGGTTGGGCGGCCTCAAGATACAGGTTCCCGTCTCCGCCGTCCAGCATGCCCGAAAGCAAGTCTTCCAGGGTTTTCAGGCCGCTGCCGGGAGCCCCGAAAATGCCGGTTATGGCGCCGGATCGCGCGACGAAGGATACCCCCCGCAACGCGTCCCGGTTTTTCGGCGCCGCCGCCAGGTTTTCGGCCCGTAACCCATAGGCTGAACGATGCCGTTCCGGGGCTTGCCGGTCTCGCGGGCGCGGTTCCGGGGCGGTTCCCGTCTCGACGGGGTCGAGGAGGGCGGCGAGCCGTTCCCGAGTCACGGCGGGCGACCCGTTTTCGCCGGGTGTATCCGCGTCGAAGACGACCGATCCGTGCCGAAGCACCGTGATCCGGTCGGACCAGCGGAGCGCTTCGTCGAGCTTGTGGGTGATAAGGATAACGCCCAAACCGCGCCTCGAGCCCCGCCTCACGGCGGCTAAAAAACGCTCCCGGTCTTCCGGGGCAAGGACCGACGTGGGTTCGTCGAGAACGAGAAAATCGGGGGTTCTAAAAAGGGCCGAAAGCAAGGCCGCGCGAAGCCGCCCCGCCGGGGACAGGTTTTGTGCGAGCTCCCGAAGCGTGACGGGAATATCCCAATCCGCGGCCAGGGCCTCAAGCCGGCGCCCCCGCTCCTTCCGGCGCGCGAGGGTACCGGGGAGTCCGACGAGGGCGTTTTCGAGGACGGTCAGGCCGTCCGCCAGGCGCGGGCGCTGGTGCACCATGGCGATCCCCGAACGGATGGCGTCGGCGGAATTCGAGAACGAGAGGGGCTCCCCGTCCAAGGCGAGGCTTCCCTCGCTGGGAGAAACCAGGCCGGAGATAACGTGCATGAGGGTGGATTTCCCGGCGCCGTTCTCGCCGAGGACCGTATGGATGCAACCCGTTCGGAAGGTCAGGTTAACGTCGCGGAGGGCCGTAAACCGGTGAACCGAATTCCCGTCGGGGGTCTCGTAGGTCTTGGCGATTCCCCGAAGTTCCAGGCGCCGGTCAGTCGGCCGCGCGTCCGTCATTCCACCGGTAGCTTCAGGTCGCCGGACTTTAGGCGCCCCAGCAGGTCGAGCATTTTGACCCTCAGGGGCTCGGGAACGGCCTCGACCCACAGGGGATCGTTCGCGACGAAATCGACGTAGCCGTCGGCTATGCCGACGGTGGAGGGATTGCCTTGCTCGAGGCTTCCGTCGAGCCATGCCTTGGTTTTCTCGTAGGCCAGGCGCTCCTGGGCCATTACTGAACTGGATATCACCAGGCCCGGGGCCTTAGCGTAGCCGTTATCGTCGAACCAGGCGACGTAGAAGGGCTCGTCCTTCGCCGCCGCGATAACGCCTTGGTTCGCGCCTCCGGCGATGGGCATAATCACGCTCGCCCCGGCGGCATGCATGGATTTCGCGAGCTCCGCGCCCTTGGTGGCGTCGTACCAATTGCCCACCACGCGGAAATCGACCTCGAAGCCGGCGTTTACCGCCCGGGCTCCCTCGAGGAAGCCGGGAAGGATAATGCCGTTCATTGCAGGGTATTCCTGGCCCGCGATCAGGCCGATCTTTTTGGTGCCGAGGGAGTGTTCCATGGCTCCCGAGGCGACGAGTGCCGCCATGTAGCCGGAGACGTAGGCCTGTTCCCGCTGATTGTAGCGGAAGGTCGTTATGCGGGGATTGCCTTGGTACCACGCGTCGAAGGCGATGAAGCGAACGGCGGGAAACCGTTCCGACACCGGCGCGATTATTTCCGGCATGGCGGGATTGGAGGTGATTACCAGGTCGTAGGAACCGTCCGCGACCAGCGAAACCAGCTTGTCGCCCCATTCGGCCTGATTCGTGCCGGCCTCGATGACCTGAACCTTGGCGGAGGGGAATTCGGCCACGGCCTTTTGCGTTCCCGCCACGAGCATTTCGTAAACCGGGCTGCCGGAAACCACGCCGGGAACGAAGACGGCTATCGTGTCGGCCTTTTCGGCGGAAGCGGGGTTACCGGCCCCTTTTTTCGCGCATCCCGCGACGAACGCGACGAACGCTACCGCGAGCAGGGCCGCGACCGTACCCCTGAGTACTTTCTTCATATCGAAACGCTCCTTACGCTACGATGAATATAGTAAAAAAAGGGGCCTTATGCTACTATGGTTTCATGATCGGTTTTTTCATTAAAAAGGCCTTTTTTGACGGCTGGGATAATCTCTTGCAGATTATGCTCCTGAACGTAATCATGCTCGGCGTCGGATTCGGCGGCTTTTACCTCGCGGGCGCGACCGCGTTCTTTATCCCCCTGTCCCTGCTGATCGTTGCCGCGGCGGCCTCCTTGGAGGGCGCGCTGCTCCTGACCGTCTCGTCGATGATGGCCCGGGTGGCCGATTACAAGAGCTTTAACGCGAAGGACTTTTTCGCCGCGTTTCGCTCCAACCTGCTCCATGGATTCCTGTTCGCCCTGGTGATCGCGATCGCCATCACCGTGTGCGTCGTGGCGATCCCCTATTATCTGTCCCTGGTCTCTATACTGGGCTTCGGCCTCGCCGTACTGATGTTTTGGGTCGCCGTGGCCTTCGCGCTCTCGATGCAGTGGTTCTTGCCCATCCGCTCCCAGCTCGAGCCGAAATTCGGCAAGGCCCTGAAAAAGTGCCTGATCATCTTCTTCGACAACCCCGGCTTTTCCCTTTTCATGTTCCTGTATTCCCTGGTACTGGGCGCCCTGTCCCTGGTCCTCGTATTCCTTCTCCCCGGATTCGGCGGGATCGTGCTCGCCCAGAACGAGGCTTTCCGCCTCCGCCTATACAAGTACGACTGGCTCGAAAGCCACCCCGAACTGGATCCGCTCAAGGCGAGGAAGGAGGTTCCCTGGGGCGAACTGCTCGCCGATGACGAGGAAACCGTCGGGACGAGGAGCTTCCGCAGCTTTATCTTTCCGTGGAAGGACTGATTACCTGAGGATGGGGCCGCCGGCGATCATGTCCGGGCAGCGAAGGCACCGGGGATTGTCGCAGGCGGAGACGCGCGGGTTCGTGAGGATTATCTCGGTAACGGCCTCGACGAAGGCGCGGAAGGCGAAAACGCGCAGGACCGACTCGCCCAGGCTGAAACGCTCGTCCATCCCCACCAGTTCGTTCTCGAAATTCGAAAAACCGTCCGAGCAGCTTCCCGCCTGCACTTCCACCGTCTTGTCCCCCGCGACGGCCCAGCGCCTGAATGGTTCCCGGCCAGAGCGTTCCTCGGCGAAATGGATGGGGGTGCAAGACGTGAGGGCGGTCCCCAGCATGAAAATCCAGGCTTCCGAATCGCTTTCGAAAATTCGCTTATAGGGCGAATACACGTTTAGGTAGTCCTGTCCTTCCATGAGTTCCCGCGCCCGGGGCCCAAGCGCCGCGAAGCCGTTGCAGGGGTGGGAGGAACGAACCGTTTCGGGCCGTTCCACAACCTTCCGCGGGATAATGCCCATGGACGGGTCGATCTGGTCCGCCGCGCCGGTAAAGGGCCGCGGGTCGAAGGTTTTGTTGGCGTAGTCGATCCCGTTCCGGAAATAATTGCGGCCCGTCGGGGCCGTTACCGAAAGGTAATAAAAGGCGGGAACGAGGAGGGTACAGCCGGCGTCGAGAAAGCCGTCAATGACCGCTTCCGGGCCGCCTTCGACCTCGCCGAGGGATTTATAGGATGAATGCAGGCAGATTACGGAATCGTTATACCCGTTATCCCGCAAAAAATCGGCGACGTTCTGTCGTGTCAGCATTCTTAAAGCCTCCTCTTCGTCTTCGCTACTTGCCGGGAATGAACTTGCTTCCGTTCGCGTACCGTCCGGAGCGAGGGGCGCGGCCCGACTCTCCCGGTTTGCCCGACTCTCGTTTGACCGGCTCTTCGACGGGCGCGCCCCTCCGTACCGCCTTCGCGAAATCCTTCGGCTCCGGTACCTCGAAACGCTTTACGTCTCCCGTGAAGGGGTGGGTGAAGGCGATCACCCGGGCGTGTAGCGCAAGCCGTTCCGCGCGAGGCATCCCGCCGGGTTGCGAACCTTTATGTACCCGGGAATCCGCGCCCCGGTCTTCCGTCGTTCCGTATACCCCGTCGCCGAGGATCGGGTGGCCCATATGCGCCATATGCACGCGGATCTGGTTTTTGCGCCCCGTTTCCAGCTCGCATTCCACGAGATCGAGCGCGGGGCCCCGTTCCAGTACCCTGAATCGGGTTACCGCCCGCTCGGCCGCGGCTCGCTCTCTCTCGTCGTCCTTTCGCGGCACGAATCCCACGTTCTTCGCGTTATAGGCGATCGGCTCGTCAATGGTACCGGTTTCCGGCAATTCCCGGGAACGGGGGGCGCGGCGGCATACGCAGCGGTAGGTCCGCTCGCTCACGATTTCCTGCCAGCCGTCCATGAAACGGTCCCGAGCCTCGGCGGACTTCGCGAAGAGCATGACCCCCGAGGTATCCCGGTCCAGGCGATGCACCGCGAAGACGCGCACCTTCCCGTGGCTGCGGTACCGCGCCTTCAGCTCGTCCTCGGCCGTCCTGCCCCGAAAGCCCGGAAAGCCCACGGAAAGGAGCCCCGAGGGCTTATGCACCGCCACGGCCCATTCGTCCTCGTACAGTATTTCCAGTTTTCCCGCGCGTTCCACGATCTTACCGGTCCCCGTATTTTTCGATCAGCTCGGACAGGATCGGCATGAGCTGCTTCTTGCGCGACACCACGTCGCGAAGCACGTAGACCGAGGGTTCCTGGCGGGGCAGGGTGACGGACTGCTCGAAGTTTCCCTCCGCCGCCACGATAAGGAGGCTCGAAAGGGCGGTAATGTCCGTGACGAGGAGGGCGCTGAAAAGGTGTCCGCCCCGGGCGCGCCGCCGCTCGAGCTCATTCACGAACTCCGGCTTTCGCGACAGGATATGGTGGGGGTCTTCCACCTCGATCTGGCTTACCCCGAAGGAGAAGCCCGCCTCGTCGTACACCTTCAGGTCCTGACCGATCAATTCTTCCGCGCTCCTGCCCGAGATATTGCTCGCGGCGGTCATCAAGTCCCGTCCCAGGGTCTCGAGGTCCAGGTTGGTAATGTTCGCCAGGTACTCGGCGGTAGAGCGGTCCAGGTCGGTCGTCGTGGCGGACTGGAGCACCAGGGTATCCGCGAGGATCCCGCACAGCAGGATCGAGGCGATATCCGGCCTGATGGGAATGCGGTGCTCCTGGTAGAGGGTGGTCACGATAGTGCTCGTGGCCCCCACGGGCTTATTGATAAAGGTAATGGGATGGCGGGTGGAAACCGTGCCGAGGCGGTGGTGGTCGATAATCTCGAGGATCCGGTAGTTCTCGATTCCCTCGATTGCCTGGCTTATCTCGTTATGGTCCACCATGATCACGTCCACGTTGGGCTCGCCGTAGAGGTCGCTTTCGGAGATCACCCCGAGGAGGGCGCCCTCGTCGTCCACCACGGGCAAGGTTTTTCCGGGCGCGTCGGCCAACAGGGGCGCGACCTTGCGTACCGTATCGTTCCGGTTCACCGGCTGGACCACGGTATTGCTCATGGTCGTGACGGGCATGGAATAAATGATGAGAAGGGCCGTGGACGCGGTATCGTAGGGGCTGATCAGGACGGAAATCCCCTTTCGCTCCGCTTCATCCCGCAGGTCCTTCGCGAGCATCGTCCCGTTGGTGACGATCAGGGCGCGTACCCCGCGCTCGATCGCGTGCTTTTGGATATCCTCCCGGTCTCCCACGATCACGATGGTGTTTTCCGGTATATGGGCCCCCAGGTGCTCGGCGAAGGTTTCGTACTCCGCCGCGGCGATCACCACCGGGCTTTTTTTCACCGTGTCCGCGTCGTGCACGACCAGGGCCTGGGTGTGGAGCACCGCGGAAAGGAGGTTCATGCTGGTCTGTATCACCGTTTTTTGCTTCGGGTTGATCATCTTGAGCACCTTCTGGGCGAAGGCGCTGTAATGGAGGAGCGAATGATACCGTCCGTTCCGGTCAACCACGGGGAGCACCCGCGTGCGGTTCCGCTCGAGTCGGTCCATTGCCTCCCAAAGGGAGGTGTCCTCGCCGATGGTGTCGATGTCGCCCTTGAAATGGTAGGCGACCTTCGGCACCAGGTCGGGCACGAATTCGGGGAGGGCTACGCCGAAGCGGTTGAAAATGTATTCGGTTTGGGGGGTGGGCTTTCCGGCGCGCGCGGCGCGGCAATTCTCGACGCCCTGGGATCGCTTGAACGCCGCGTAGGCCGCGGCTGACACGATGGAATCGGTGTCGGGGTTTCGGTGCCCGATCACGTAAATGGTCTTCTCTTGTTTCGTTTTACCCATAATAGTTACGCCAAGTATACACTAAAGCGGCCTCTTTTGTGTACAATGCGGCCCATGATAACCTTGGTCGCCTTTCTCGGGAACGTGGGTCCCAAATACGCGGGAAACCGGCATAACGTGGCCTGGCAGTTCGCCGACGCCCTTCCGCTGCTCTCCGCCGCCTCTTGGCAGAAAAAATTCCGCGGCCTCTATACGGGCCTTTCGGTCGCCGGCGCCGACGGCGCGCGCCGCCTCGTGCATTTCATAAAGCCCGAAACCTTCATGAACCTTTCGGGCGAGGCCATAGCCGACGCGGCGGCCTTCTTCAAGGTCAAAAGCGAGGAAATTCTCGTGGTTCACGACGAACTGGAACTGCCCGTGGGCACCGCGAGCCTCAAATGGTCAGGCGGCCTGGGGGGCCATAACGGCCTGCGCTCCGCGAAGGCGAGCCTTGGCACCGCCGACTTCTGGCGGCTCCGCTTCGGGATCGGCCGGCCCGATCACCCCGACGTGGCCGCGTACGTGCTCTCGGATTTCACCTCCGACGAGCGCATCACGCTGTCCCTCGTATGGCCACCGACGGGCGAACTGCTCGCCGGCATTCTCGAAAAGGGGCCCGAGGGCTATCAGAAAGAATGGCAAAAAAAGCGCCTCGCGCAATAGACAAGGGGGGGAGATGATGAGTGAGAACAAGGACAATGGAACGGGCCGCGACGCGGGCGACGCGGGGATTCCCTCCGCCGACCATGCGCGTTGGGCCGGGATCGACCTGCCCGCGCCCCCTGCCGGTACCGCCGAGGCCTTTTCTCGGCTGTACGGCATAATCGCCCGCCTGCGCGGGCCGGGCGGCTGCCCCTGGGACATCGAGCAATCGCCCGCGACGCTGCGGGAAACGCTTATCGAGGAAGCCTACGAAACCGTGGAGGCCATCACCGAGGGCGACACGCCCCATGTCCGCGAGGAATTGGGCGACGTTTTCCTGAACGTGACCATGCTCGCCTATATGTACGAACAGTCCGGCGATTTTCTCGTTAGCGACTCGCTCAACGACGTGGCGGAAAAGCTCGTGCGCCGCCACCCCCACGTGTTCGGCGAGACCGAGGGCTTCGCCGGTCCGCTCTCCTCGGCCAAAACCGACACCGCCGAAAAGGTGCTCGCCCAATGGGAAATGATCAAGCGGGGCGTGGAGGGCCGCAGGGCCGACTCCGTCCTCGACGAGGTTTCCCGCGGCATGCCCGCGCTGGAGCGGGCCCACAAGCTTCAGAAAAAGGCCGCGAAATCGGGCTTCGATTGGGCTACACTGGATGACGTATGGCCCAAGATCGACGAGGAACTCGCGGAGCTTCGCGAGGCCGTCGCGCTCGGCGAACGCTCCCGGATCGAGGACGAGCTCGGCGACCTTCTGTTTGCCGCGGTCAACGTGGCCCGGCACCTCAAGGTCGATCCGGGCGTGGCGATCACCCGGACCAACGCCAAGTTCACCCGGCGCTTCCGCCACGTGGAAGCGTCCATGAAAGGCGCGGGCATCCCGATGGATAAGGCGCATCTCGCCGACATGGACCGATTCTGGGACGAGGCAAAGCGGAAGGAATGATTTCGCGAGGGGGAAGGGGAGGCGTATGGCTGTGGGAAGCTACGGGAATTCGATGGGCGTAGCGCGGTCGGGCGGCGCGGGCCGCATGCCGTGCGCGATCCTCATGCTCTTCCTTGCGCTCTTGCCCGCATGCGCCGGCGGGAACGGCGAGCCCCCGGCGGATTCGACCGACCCGGCGGACTCCCCCGTCGGCACGCCGTTGCCGTCCCTTGATCCGCGCGCGCTGCCCGGCCCCGAGGAAACGGAACTCTTTCCCGATCCCGTCGCGGAAAGGGGGAATGCGGCGGCGAGAAGGCGCAACGGCATCGCCTTGGCGGGGGCCGGGGCGGGAATACTCCTTTCCGCGTTCGGCGTTTCGGCGCTTTTTCGGGGCGCGGCAGACGGCTTTGACTCCTCCGCCATGCATACGGGCCTTACCGTGGCGGTTTCGGGAAGCCTCGTCGCCGCGCTCTTCAGCGCCCTTCGCGATTCTACCGATCAGAGCGATCCCGGATCAAAATAAACTCGACGCGTCGGTTTTTCGCCACGCCTGCCGAATCGTCGGCGTCTGTCAGGGGCTCGAGCCCGCCCTTCCCCGCGATTTTCATGCGCTCTTCCCGAATGCCCGCGAGGATGAGGGCCCTTTTCACCGTTTCCGCCCGTTTTTCGGAGAGGGGAAGGAGCGTTTCCCGCTGTTCCCGCTCGAACCGCGCCGGATCGTTTCGGAACACCGAATTGGCGTGGCCCTCGATAATCAGCGAGTAATCGGGGAAACGGAGGAAAAGCGCGGCGATCCGCTGAAGGATATCCCGATTCGCCTCGTAGAGCTCTTCAGTTTCAGCCTCGCTCAGGGTGAAGGAATTCGACGAGAACCGGATGGCCGGCACCCTGATCTTGTATCCCTCTCCCTCGGCTACGAGCAGTATGTCGCAGGTCGCTTCCGCGTACGCGCTTTCCCGCCGGCCGGCCTTGTCCACCGTCTCGAGCGTTATGCGGTAATCGGTCCCGGGCTCCGGCAGGGAATCTTCGGAGGTCATCCCGTTCCACGGCACGCTGCGGGGCACCCTTCCCCGTCCGGAGAAACCGCGAATGGGTTTTCCGTTCCCGTCGGTTATCTCCACGCTCCATCGCTGGGCGGAACCGGGATGCCTCGCGTTAATCAAGATGGCGACCGTATCGGCGTTCCCGTCCCCGTCCGGCGAAAACAACGGAGGGGAGGCGGCGACCGTCGCGCCCACCGGCGGAACCGGGACGAGCCATCGGTATTCGCGGCGTAGGCCGAGCGCCAGCGAGATTTTGGTTTCTTCGGGATTCATGAACGGTACGGAGACCGAAGGGGCAAGATTGATGAAGTTTTCCCCCCGAAGGCGCAGGGCCAGGTTACAGCCCGCGGCGGCGAGAACGGCCGGCCGAAAGGAGGAATCCCCCAGGGCGGCCTCAAAGCCGATCCCCGCGAAGGGAATGAGCGCGGCGGGAGCGGCGACGTGAAACCGCCATCCCGCGGAAAGTCCCGCGCCGGGAAAGGCTTGGGTATCGCCGCCGCGTTCCTGCCACCGATACGAGGCATTGAGCGCTACCGTAAAAAACGGCGCGAAAAGGCCTTGCAGCTCAAAGGATCCCGCTGCCCCGAAGCCCGGGGGAAGGGCCGCCGAACCGTTTGCGGGGCGGATAAAGGAATCTCCCTGCCAGAGCGTCGCCGTGCGAAGGAAGCCCCAGGGGTAGGCCCCGCTTTCGGCGCTCGCGTACGTCGCGGGCAACAGGGCGAACATGAGCGAAAAAAGCGCGAAGCCGGCCGCCTTCCGGCGCGCTCGCTTTATCGGGGGGAGACGGCGCGTCACAGGCTTAATCCCACAAACAAGCCCGATCCGAGGGCTTCTCCGGGTTTCCAGACTACCGGGACGCTCAGGGAAAACGAGCCTACCCGAAAGCTCGCTCCTCCCTGGAAATAGGGAATGACATGCCGGCTTACCAAAGTCGCCGCGGTGCCCTCGATCGCGATACTCCCGTTTTGGCCTTCTTTTACGAGCTGCCCGAGGTAGCTATCGATCACGATTTGATCCTGCGTCTCAACGGTTATTCCCGAGCGGGCATACGACCACGCGACGCCGCCGCCGGCCGTCAGGGTCAGCGCCCGGAAAAAGGTTACCCCGGTTTTTGCGGACGCCCTGAGGGCAATCATGTTCGTTTCGATACCCGCCTTTATATCCGGATTAACCCGGAGGGTAACGTATTGGGGCACCAAGGGGCCGTCGGCGTCGGGGTCCAGACCCACTTCCTGCGTAATGGTTCCGGGTTTCGCGACGGTACTGAGGCCGGTTGCCGCCCATTCCCCGCCGAGCTCCAGCGTAAGGCCTTCCCAGGTGAGCAAGGAGGGGCGCCCGGCGAAAACCCGCGCGCCCGCGAAGCCCCCTGCCGAAAGCGCCTTAATCCCGTACGCGCCCGTATCGGCGTCGATATAGCCGAAAGAGAGTCCCGCATAGGTTTTTTTCCCGAAGAAGGGCAATGTCGCCCCCATATTCACGACGACGGGCTGAACGCAGAGCCCGGCCCGCATATCCGACTCGGGGTCCAGGGAAGAGAGCTCGCTCGCCAGGGAGGGGCCCAGCGAGTCGGCGTATACCGCCGCGGCGCTGCCCACGGAAAGGGAGGGGAGACCGGGTTCCCGCACGGCGGCGCTCACCAGGGACGAAACCCCCGCGGCGGAAGCGAAGCCTTCCATAAAAAGCGGTTTATCAAGGGAATCGCCCACGATGTCCGCGATATCGTCGCAGTACGTCTGCGCGTATTCGTCCAGCACCGCCTGGTAATCCCGGAACTCGTCGATCAATTCGGGCGTCGTAAGCGTGACCTTCGCTCTCGCGGCAAGGGGCTGGAACGCCACGCAAAGGGTACAACAGGCAAACGCAAGGCGACGCGGCGTATTTCCGGGCGGGATAGCGCTGAAGCGCCGCGATAAACGGGTGAACATGGAACAATTCTCCCCCATGGAATATACTTGAACAGTATACCCCGCGCCGGGCGAAAACTCCACCCGCGGCCCGGGAGAGGAGCGGAGATGAAACACGGCGTATTACCTGCCATTCTCGCTTTATCGGCGATTCTGGGATCGTCCTGTTCTTTCGATTTCGCGGATGGCGGGACCGATATCGGCGAGTCCGTTTCTTGGACTGAAAAAACCGCCCGCTATTACGGAACGGCGGGAGGCGCCGCCTTCGACGTGGAAGTCGTAAAGTACTATCGGAACGGCGTTTTCAATAAGCAGACCGAATCCCGAATCGACGCCGACGGTTTGGTCTATCAAGTCCAGCGGTATAACGCCGCGGGCGCTCTCGTCTCGGCGACGGCCATCAAACACGAGCAGACCGGCTTGAGCGATCCCGCGTGGCGAATTCGCTCGGTCACCGAGTGGGCCGTCGAAGCAGGCGCCCTCGTCCCGGAATCCCATACGGCGTACGGGTACGATTCGGGCAACGCGGTGGAAACGAAGGCGGTATACCCGGTCTCGGGCACTACCGCCGCCGCGAACGCCGGCGCGACTCCCGATTGGGCCGCGCGGTACGCCCTTGATTCGGCCATTGCCCCCTTCTACGAGGCCGCCCTCTGGTATGGTGGCGACGGCGCCGCCTACGGCCTGGATGCCGCTCAGTTCTTCTCGTGGCTTCCGGCCGCAGACCCGGCCGACGATCATTGGAACGTATCGGTAGACTACCGGCGGGAAACCGATTCGAACCGCTCCGTTCCCCCTCGCCCGGAACCCGGAATAACGGTACCTTGTACCGCAAAGGCGGCGGCGACCGATCTGGGCGACGTTACCTCCGCGCTCTCCTATTTTCACGCCGCGCAAAGCCTGGCGACGGTGGCGGACCCGGCGTATACGGTTCCTGCCCTGCCCGACGTTTCGGCGCTCAACCCCGCCTCACCCGCGATCCCGGTCAGCTCCTTCGGTCTCTACGCCGAAGTGAGCGCGACCCGAAACACCGAAGTTACCTTCGACCGCGACTGGTATCCCGTTACGATGGTCCGGCAGGACGATCGGCTCCCCGCCCCAATGAAGATCATCGCCGAGTGGGATTCCCAGCGCCGGCTTACGGCCAAAGAAACCTATATAGGCACCACCCTGGCCCTATCCGTGGAAATCGAGCGCGACGGGGAAGGATACCCCACGACTATCGTTACCGCGGGCGAGGGACTGCCGATGCCTTTGACCTATGCCCTCGGGTACGAATCGGGCACCCATAACCTCGAGAGCGTCACGTTCACGGTCGCCGGGATACGGCAAACGCTGACGTTCCTGTACGGAGACGCTCTGGGCGTTCCCGTTCCCGCCCTAGCGGACGCGCGCTCCCTCGATCCCTTCGCGTTCATGACGGGACTTCTGGACAATGACCTGGTGATCCAGCACTGGAACGGGGAGAGTCCCGCGCAGCTCGTGGAGTATTTTACCGTCGAAACGGCTCCGACCGATACGACCGTTACGGTGTGGGACGCCCATTTGACGGATGACGCGGACTCTGCCGCCCCCGACGATACGGTCAACGGTACCTACGAGCTCGCCTGGGCCCATACCGGCGACCCCGTGGCCTCCCTTACGGCAAAAGACGATGCGGGCGCGACGGTGTGGACATACGAATACGCGTATGGGGGCGCACTCGCGGATGCCGTCGCCCAGGCGCTGCCCTCATGGCTCACGGTCGGCGCTTCCGCCGCTTACGACCAGCTTTCGGCCCTCTATTCGGCGGCCTCCGCCACGGGCGAGGGCGCCATGGTCCAATCCATCGCGTCCGGCTTCCTGTACGACCTGCTCTTTTAAGCCTCGCCTTCGGATCGGCCCGTACCGCCGTCCGTTCGAGAGCGTTGCCCGGGGGATAAACCCGCCCGCCGGGCTTCTTTTTTGCCCTTTTCGTTGACATTAGTTAAGTTACTTAATATATTAGCGAGTAATAGAATTGCGACGTACGAAATAAGTCGATTAACGAAAGAGGACGGAATGACCGAACTGACCGGTACCCCGCGGACGCTCATGGAAAAGCTTCGGCGCGTGAGCCATATTCTGCAAAAGGACTTCATGCGGTCCATAAGCACGGAATTCAAGCCGTCGTCGGTCATGATCCTCATGCGGCTGTGGCATCGCAAGAAGAACGGGGAGGGGGGAATCCGCGTATCGGATTTCGCCAACGCGCTCGGCATTACCGTTCCCGCCGTAACCCAGATCGTGACCGGGCTCGAGGCCCAGGGGTTGGTGGTCAGGGCGATGGACAGCGAAGACCGCCGCGCGATCCTGGTCAGCCTGACCGATTCGGGCCAGGCCCGCCTCCGGCCGCTTTTTTACCGCTTTACCGAGGAGTTCGACGGGTTGGCCAAGGCCCTCGGCCAAAGGGATTCTGAGGAACTGATCCGGTTGCTCTCGATCGTCGAAACGTATTTTACAGAAACCCTTGGCGTGACCGCTTGCGGCGGCCACGGGAATTGACGCCTAAAGGAACCGGTCGTTTCCCGTCGCGCCGTAAGGCCGCCCGCGCTCGACCGGAAGCGTGCTTCCTCCCCGCCTGTCTGACCGAAAAAGGAGCGTTCCGATGATGCTGAAATTGTTCAAGACTCTCAAGCCCTGGCGCGTACCGATCGCCGGGACCATACTGTTCGTATTCTGCCAGAGCATGTGCGACCTCTACCTGCCCAACCTCATGTCGGACATCGTCAACAAGGGCATCACCGACGGCGACGCGACCTATATACTCTCCGTTGGCCTCAAGATGCTCCTGGTGGCCCTGGGCGGCTCGATAAGCGCCGTAATCGCGAGCTTCCTTTCCTCGCGCGTCGCCATCGGCTTCGGCGCCGACCTGCGCGAGCGGATATTCAACCGGGTCGCGAAGTTCTCCCTTCGCGAGTTCGACGTTATCGGCACGCCCTCACTCGTAACCCGCAGCACCAACGACGTGAACCAGATACAGAACGTACTGATCATGTTCCAGCGGATGATGATCGGCGCGCCCATCACCGCGGCGGGCGGGATGATCCTCGCGCTGCAGACGGACGCCGCCCTCGCCTGGGTGATCTTCGTGGCCATCCCCGCGCTGGGCGTCCTGATCGGGACCGTGGCGGCCCTGGGCTTCCCGCTTTTTCAGGCGATCCAGAAAAAGGTGGACCGCATAAACCTGATCGTCCGCGAAAACCTCACGGGCATCCGGGTAATCCGGGCCTTTAACCGCGGCTCCACCGAACGGAAGCGCTTCGCGGAGGCCAACGCCGACCTGATGGAAACCGCGGTAAAGGTGAACCGGATCTTCGCCGCGATGTTTCCCTTCATGATGCTCATCATGAACATGACCGTCGTCGCCATCCTCTGGTTCGGCTCTGCCCGCGTCGATTCCGGCGCCTCTAACGTGGGCGACATGATGGCCTTTATGCAGTACGCCATGCAGATCCTCTCCTCGTTCACCATCGCCTCGATCATGTTCATCATGGTTCCCCGGGCCCAGGCCTCCGCCGACCGAATCAACGAGGTACTGGAGATCGAGAGCCATATCGCGGACCCGGACGATCCCGTCTCTCCCGAAAGCGGCGTCCGGGGCGTCGTGGAGTTCAGGAACGTCTCGTTCGCCTATTACGGGGCCGAGCGCCCCGCCGTGGACGGCGTTTCCTTCAAGACGGGTCCCGGCGAAACCACCGCGATCATCGGGAGCACGGGCAGCGGTAAGTCGACCCTCCTCTCGCTGATTCCGCGCTTTTACGACGTAACCTCCGGCGAGGTGCTGGTAGACGGCGTGGACGTCAGGAAGATGACGCTCGCGGACCTGCGCTCGCGGATCGGCACGGTGCCCCAAAAGGCCGTGCTCTTTTCGGGCACCGTCCGCGAGAACCTGCTCTACGGCAAGGAAGACGCGTCGGACGCCGAACTGGAAGAGGCGCTGAGAATCTCCCAGTCATGGGAATTCGTTTCGGCCATGGACGGGGGGATCGAATCGCCCGTCGCGCAGGGCGGAACCAACCTTTCCGGCGGCCAAAAGCAGCGGCTTTCCATCGCCCGCGCCCTGGTCAGGAAACCGGAGGTATACCTTTTCGACGACAGCTTCTCGGCACTGGACTTCAAGACCGACGCGCGGCTCCGCGCGGCGCTTCGGGAAAAGACCGCAGGCGCCGCGGTGCTTATCGTGGGCCAGAGGGTTTCCTCGATCATGCACGCGGATCGCATCGTCGTGCTCGAGGAGGGAAAAATCGCCGGGATCGGTACGCACGACGCGTTATACCGCGATTGCGCGGTATACCGCGAAATCGTGGAATCCCAACTGACCGAGGAGGAACGCTCATGAGCGACGCGAAGGCGAGAGAGACGATCACGGGCGGTTCCGGCGCCGGCGGGCCCAGGCCGGGCGTGCGTCCGGGCGGCATGATGGGCGGCGGCTTTCGGGGCGGCATGCGCGGGCCGGCGGAAAAGCCGAAAAACGCGGCGAAAACCTTCAAGCGCTTCGCGGAATACTTCGGCGCGCGGAAAAGGCATCTTATCGCCGTGTGCGTCCTCGCCGCGACGGGCACGGTTTTCGGCATCGTGGGCCCGAAGCTCCAGGGTTTCGTGACCACCGAGATATTCGACGGGTTTATGGCAAAGCGCGCGGCGGCCCTGCTCGGCCAGCCCTTGCCCGCGTTTGACGCGGCCTCTATCGGGCGCATGCTCATGGGCATCGTCGCCCTGTACCTCGTGAGCGCCGCCCTGGGCTATGCCCAGCAGCTCATCATGTCCGACGTGGCCCAGAAAATCGTGTACGATATGCGGCGCGACATGAACGACAAGCTGCACCGGCTGCCCCTGCGTTATTTCGACGGGAGAACCCACGGCGAGGTTATGAGCCGCATGACGAACGATATCGACACTATCGGCAATACGCTCCAGCAGAGCCTGACTCAGATGATCACCTCTACCGTGACCATCCTCGGTATACTGGTCATGATGCTGACGATCAGCCCGCTACTGACGGCGATCAGCCTTTTAACGGTGCCCGCTGCCCTGTTCGCCACGATGAATATCGCCAAGCGCTCGCAACGGCTATTCGGCGCCCAGGCGAAGGAATTGGGCCGGCTGAACGGGCATATCGAGGAAATGTACTCGGGGTTCACGATCGTCAAGGCCTTCGGGCGGGAAGGAAAATCCATGGAGGAGTTCCGGGCCATCAACGGGCGGCTCGGGGAATCGAGCTGGCGCGCCCAGTTCATCTCGGGCGCGATGATGCCGATCATGAACTTCATCAACAACGTTGGCTACGTGCTCATCGCCGTCATCGGCGGCGTCATGACGGCGAAAAAGGCCATGAAGCTCGGCGATATCCAGGCGTTTATCCAGTATTCGAGGCAGTTCACCAT
This sequence comes from Spirochaetota bacterium, assembly GCA_023443865.1. Taxonomy (GTDB): domain Bacteria; phylum Spirochaetota; class Spirochaetia; order Treponematales; family Treponemataceae; genus Teretinema. Next base: position 352,642 of record JAEZST010000022.1, read on the forward strand.
GCCCATATCGCAGCTATCGAACATCGCCAACGTCCTGCAGTCGACCCTGGCCTCGGCGGAGCGGGTGTTCGAAATTCTCGACGAGGCCGAGGATATCCCCGATTCCCCCGCCGCGCTCGCGGAATTCAGGCCGAAGGGCCTCGTGAGGTTCGAAAACGTGCGGTTCGGCTATTCGGACGAGAATATCCTCATGGAAAGCGTAAACCTGGAAGCGCGCCCGGGACATACCGTCGCCATCGTCGGTCCCACCGGCGCGGGCAAGACGACCTTGGTGAATCTGCTCCTGCGCTTCTACGAAATTCAGGGCGGCGCCATCAGCGTGGACGGAACGGACATACGGGACGTGAGGCGGGGAACCCTCCGTACCCGGTTCGGCATGGTACTGCAGGATACCTGGCTCTTTAAGGGCACTATACGGGACAATATCGCCTACGGCCGCGAGGGCGCCACAGAGGCGGAAATCGTGGAGGCGGCGCGGGCGGCCCACGCGGACCACTTCGTCCGCGCGCTGCCCGACGGCTACGACACGGCCATCAACGAGGACGCCTCGAATCTCTCCCAGGGCGAAAAGCAGCTTTTGACCATAGCCCGGGCGATTCTCTCGGACCCCGCGATCCTCATCCTTGACGAGGCCACGAGCAGCGTCGACACGAGAACCGAGGTATACATACAGAAGGCAATGGGAGAGCTCATGAAGGGAAGGACGAACTTCGTCATCGCCCATCGGCTTTCCACGGTCCGCGACGCTGAGACGATCGTCGTCATGGACAAGGGTACCGTCATAGAAACGGGAAATCACCGGGAACTTATCGAGAGGAAAGGGTTCTACGCGGATTTGTACGAAAGCCAGTTCGCCGGGGCGTTCAGCGAAGAATCGGTATAATTCGGCTCAAAGTAACGGCCGCGCGCTTCTTTCGTGTTGTATACTCGAACGCGAAAGGAGCGCGCGCCGAATATGAAAACCCTTATCCTCTATTATTCCCGAACCGGCAACAACCGGTTCGCCGCCCTGAAGCTCGCCGAGGCGCTGGACTGCGATATCGAAGAAATACGCTCCCTGTGCGGGGGTTTTTCCTTCCTGCTTTTAGGCTCTGCCCTCACGTTCGGCCTAGGCAACCGCAAGCTCTCGCGAAACCCCGCCGACTTTGACCGCGTGATCCTCTGCGGTCCCATTTGGATGGGGCGGATCGTCCTTCCCCTCCGCGCCTTTCTCCGCAAATACGGGCGGTCGCTCAAGTCCCTCGCCTTCGTTACGGTTTGCGGGAGCGACGAGGCGAGCAAGTCGGGCGGTTTCGGCTACGAGACCGTCTTCGGCAAATTCCGCGCCCTTCTCGGGGAGAAGTTCGCGGGCGGCTTCGCGATTCCCGTTACCTTGATTCCCGGCGGCGGAGCCGACGCGACGAAGGCGCGCCTCAACGGGGCGAACTTCACCGGCGAGATCGCCGCGCGGTTCCAAGCCGTGGCGGACAGCCTCAAGGGTTGAACCCCCCGGGGTAGCGGCCCACGCCGGGCAGCAAGCTTCCCGCCGGCCCAATCCCCTCCGCGGGCCAGCCGATCCCGGGGCCGGGCAGGGAGCCAAAACGTCCCTTATCGCTCCAGGCTCCAGGCGTACCCTTCTCCCCCAAGCTCCGCGAATTCCGGCCGTTTCGCCGCCGCCCCGAACGCCTTCGCGAGCCTCGCTCCGCTTACCGGCTTCTTGCCCCGGTTCACGAAGACCGTCAGGCTTGTCGCCCCGCGGTAGCCGCTGTCCGGCCTGAGCCTTCCGTAGGCAGCGTCCGACTCGTCCGCTCCCGCCTCTCCGGCGGAAATCCTGAAGCCGAATACGTCGGGCATTTTGGGGCTCGTAAGCCATTCCCGCCGGCCCCGGTTCACGAGCGTCGCGTTTTCCCGGCGAAGGGCGATGACCGCCTTGAGGAACTCGTATTGGCTGCGGTCCTGATGGGCCGCGTCCCAGGGCATGCATCGCCTACAGTCCGGGTCGTGGGCGCCGGTCACGGCGAACTCGCTGCCGTAGTAAAAGCAGGGCGAGCCGGGGAGCAGCGCCAAAAGTAGCCAGGCGATTCGCGCCGCGGGAAGGTTCCCTCCCAGCCGGTGGATAAGCCGGGCCGTATCGTGGGAATCGAGGAGGTTGAACCCCGCGCGGATCACCGGCAGGGGGTACGACTTTTCCAGGGTTTCCATGCGGTTCGCCAGGGCGATCGCGTCGGGAATCTCGCCGTTCCCCCGCAAAAAGCCCTCGATCGCCTGGCCGAAGTGATAGTTCATGATCGCGTCGTACTGGTCGCCCTTAAGCCAGTCAATTGAATGGTGCCAAATTTCCCCGACGATATAGGCGTCCGGTTTTGCGGCCTTCACGACCCGGCGGAATTCCCGCCAAAAGTCGTGCGTCACCTCGTTGGCCACGTCGAGCCGCCAGCCGTCGATACCGCATTCCCGTATCCAGTAGTCCGCGACCTTCAATAGGTATTCGCGCACCTCGGGGTTCGCCGTATTCAGCTTGGGCATGCCCGTGGTGAACGCGAAGGTCTCGAAATTCGCGCGGTGCGAATCGCCGTCGTCGGCGCGGGGCGTACCGTCCTCGTTTACGCCGAATAGGGGGAAGTCCCGAATCGCGAACCAGTCCCGGTAGCGCGAGGCCGCGCCCTTTTCCAAAACGTCGGCCCAGGGCGCGAAGGTCGTTCCCGAATGGTTGAACACCGCGTCCAATATTATCCTGATCCCCCGCCGGTGGCATTCGGCCACCAGGGTCCGCAGGTCCTCTTCCGTACCGAAGGCCGGGTCAATCTTCAGGTAATCGCCCGTATCGTACTTATGCACCGAGGGCGACTCGAAAATAGGCGTCAGGTAAATCCCGTTAAAGCCGAGTCCCGCGATATGGTCGAGCTTAGCCGTAATGCCCGCCAGGTCGCCCCCGTAGTATTCCGTATTCGTCACCGCGCCGTACTGCCATTCCTTCGTCCCCGGCGGGTTAAGCGCGGGGTTTCCGTTGTGGTACCGCTCGGGAAAAATCTGGTACCACACCGTCTCGCCCGCCCATTCCGGCGCCCGATACACCTCGGTCGGCTGAATATAGGGAAATATAAAGGTGTTCCAGGTATTGTGCCGGTCTACGGCCGCGACCACTCCTTTCTCCCCGTATTCGACCGCGGCGCGCCCCTTACGCAAAATAAACCAGTATTTCAAGCGTCGGTACGGCGGCTCGAACAGAAATTCCCAAAAATCATGCACGCCGTTCGTGCCGACCTTCCGCATGGGATAGAGGTCGCTTGCCCAGACGTAGCCTTCCTTTCCGGGCTGCCACTCATAGGGATCGCCGCACGCGATCTCCACCCGGTCAATATCGCCCGCCGCCGTGCGGATTCGAATGTGGAGGGTTTTATCGTCAAACGCATAACACCAATGATCACCGCAGTGGTGATAGATTGCGGAAGTATTCATCGAAAGGGCTCCTTATGTTGGAATTGTATGCAGGTAAACCGGTTTATGCAAGCGTTTTCTCTGAAATAAGTGGAAGGGTAAACAAAAAAAAGACGAAGAAAAGATAAAGACTGAGTATCTCGCGAAAGGGCGCTTCCGGTCGTATACGCTGAAGCGAGGGCGCGCGATGCCCGGGGAGCGGTCGCCGGGCCCCAATACGGCGGCGAGGGACGTGAGGGCCGTAAGGGCCGTGAGGGCCGTAAGGATCGCGCGTTCTACGGTCTTGGATCGGCCTCGGGCAAGGCGATTGTCGCCTGGCGGGAAAGGGCGACGGGGCTCTCCGCGGGGTTCGCGTTCGTTCGGCATTCCACGAACGAGACGGTAACGTACGCCGCGATGCAACCGAAGACCGCGGAAAGGCAAAGGGTAATAAAGAGGTTTTCCGGGAGGATCGCGTATCGGGGTTTCATGTTTTCAGGGTAACACTCCTCGGCGCGGCCGAACATGCCTTCAAAGTTCATAAAGGTGTCCGATTCTCGGTTCTCCGATTTGCTTGCATTATGTGCCAAGAACCTGTTATGCTTTTCCCCATGAAGTTGATTCTTACCCCCGGTAACGGGCGGCGCTTTGCCTGGACCGACCGGGTTTCAGGCTTTCTTGAATTGAATAGCGCCCGTGCCGGCGTGTGCGAAGGCGGGTACCGACGCTTTGGGAAAACGTTTTTTCGCGACGTATACCTGGCGGATACCGTGGATTTATGGCGAACCAATGCCGTGAAAACCGAAGTGGAGCCGTCCGGGGCCCGTATCGTCTTCCGCGAGGGCGATTCCCCCGCGTCCCTTTCCCTCTCTCTCCTGGTCGACGAGCAGGCCCTTGCGGTAACCCTTGAAGGCGATCGGGGGGACTGCGGCCTTTTGCTTCCGCCGCGCCCCGCGAGTTCCGCGGAAAGCCCGGCCTGGAAGCCGGTCGGGCCTTCCCTCCCGGACGGTACCTCCGCGGCCTTTTGCGCGTGGCGGTCATTCCCCGAGTCACTTTCCGGCGGGGAAGGGGAGTCCTTCGGCTCTTCGGGAATCGCCGTCGCGTCCGCGCGGCCCTTTACCCTCGCGGAAGGGGAGGCAGGTCGCGTAATCCTTCACGGAGCGTCGCTCCCGGCGACCTGGTACGTCGCCTTTGAGGCCACTCCCGAGGCCGCCGCGGAAAAGGCGGTCCGCCTTGCCCGCGAGGACGGGCTTCGCGACCACCGCGAAAAGGTAGCCGCGGCCCTGTCATCCGTTACGGCGGCCACCGGCGACGCCCGCTTCGACGAGGCCCTCGCCTGGGCGCGCTTTTCCGGCTGGATGCTCGTAACCGACGACGGCGGGGCCCGGGGTATCTGGGCGGGGTTGCCCTGGTTCCGGGACAACTGGGGGCGCGATACCTTCATTGCCCTTTCGGGAATCCTGCTCGCCGGCGGCCATTTCGGGGAAGCCCGTTCCGTCCTCACCGGCTTTGCCCGCCATCAAAACCGCGACCCCGGAAGCCCCGACTGGGGCCGAATCCCGAACCGTTGGCGGGGGCCCAACGACGTTATATACAACACCGCCGACGGAACCCTTTGGTTTATCCGGGCGGTTTGGGAATACCTGCAATACGCCGGAGACCTTTCCCTGCTCGGGGAAATCGGTCCGGCGGTGGATCTGGCGCTCAAGGCCGACGCCGAACGCAGGATCGACGAACACGGGTTTTTGCTTCACGGCGACGCGGATACCTGGATGGACGCGCGTATCCGGGGCGAAAACCCCTGGTCTCCCCGGGGCGACCGGGCCAACGACGTGCAGGCGCTTTGGTATACCGCCCTGCGTATCGGGAGCCGTCTTTCGCGGATGGCGGGCGACGAGGCCGCGGCCGCGGAGCGGGATTCCCTGGCGGATCGGGTCCGGTCCTCCTTTCGCCGCTTTTTTTGGTCGGCGGAGCGCAATGCCCTCGCCGACCGACTGCCCCCGGGCCCTCACGGGGAATGGGAGCGGGATTTCACCGTGCGGCCGAACCAGCTTTTTGCCCTTACCGTTCCCTCCGTTCTCTCTCCCGAAGAAAGCCTTCTCGACGAGGCCTGTTCCCGCGCCGTGCTCGAAAACGTCGAGCGCGAGCTGGTTTCTCCCTTCGGCCTTTTCAGCCTATGCCCGGACGACCCGCGCTTTCATCCCCGGCACGAGGACCCCGATCGGTACCACAAAGACGCGGCCTACCATAACGGAACGGTTTGGCCCTGGAATTCGGGCCCCTACGTTTCGGCCGCGTGCCGTCAGGGCGCGGGATCCCTACCGTCCCGTGCGGCGGGCATTCTCCGCAACGAGGCGCGCATGATCCTCGAATCGGGCTGCGCGGGAACCCTCAGCGAGAATATCCACGCCCTCCCCGATTCGCTGGGGAATCCCGTACTGTCGGGCGCCTGGTCCCAAGCCTGGAGCGTTTCGGAGTTCGTCCGCAACGTTCACGAAGACGTGCTCGGGTTTCGCCCCCGCCTTGCCGAAAACGCGATCGACCTTTCTCCCTCGTTTCCCGACGGCATTACCCGCTTTGCCGCGAGCTTTCCCATAGGCGCGCGATCCGGCGAGGGCGGGAATGGCCGGCTACGGCTTACCGTGAACCGGCTGGAAGACGGCTCGTACGAGGCGGAAGCCCTGCTCGACGCGCCGGCGGACTTCGCGCCCCTCGCGGTCAACGGGCGAACCCTCGCGCCGGGCGTACCCGTCCCGGTGCCCATTTCCCGCCGCGCGGGCGCTTCCGGCGGCGCTCCGTTCGACTCGACCGCGACCCGTTCGCCTTCTCCCCTTCCGCGCGACCCCGCGGCCTTCGTGCCCGAGGCCTGGGTTACCGAACCCTTCCCCGCGCGCGAGCTGGAAACGGAGTGGTGCGGCGCCCTTCACCGGAAGGACTGGCTCGAAGGCCTGATCCTCTCGGGCCGGCAAAACGGCGCGGGCGGCGGGCCCCTGACCGCCGAACTGGAGTGGTATTTCGATTCGGACCAATTCCGGAACGCCTATGAAACGCGCGCTTCCTTCGGCTCGCGGTGGGCGCCCGACGAAACCCGGTTCCTCCTGTGGGCGCCGACGGCGCGCGCGGTGGAGCTCGCGCTCTGGGCGGAGGGAACCGGCGGAGAGCCCGCGCGGGTCGTTCCCATGACCCGGGGCAGGGGAGGGAACGCGGACGGGGCGGGTCACACGGACCGGGGAACCTGGTTCGCCGCGGTTCCGGGCGATTTGCACGGCGTCTACTATACGTTCCGCGTCCGGGCGCACGGGATCGTGCGCGAATCGGCCGATCCCGAGGCGCGCGCCTGCGGCGTGAACGGGAAGCGATCAATGGTCGTGGACTTTTCCCGGACCGACCCCGAAGGCTGGTCGGCGGCGGCGGCCCCGCCCCTCGCGAGCGCGAACGACGCGGTGGTGTACGAGCTTCACGTCGCCGACCTCACCTCGTCCCCCTCCTGGACCGGCCCCGAAAGCCTTCGCCGCAAATACGGCGGGGTTACCGCGCGAAACGTGACCTGCGGCGCGGTCGATCCCCGTCGCGACGGCTCCCGGTATCCCGCCGGCTTCGACCATCTGCGCGACCTGGGCGTTACGCACGTTCAGTTTTTGCCCCTGTTCGATTACGGCAGCGTGGACGAAACCCTGCACGGCGACCCGGAGTACGGGCTGCGCCTGGTGGGAGGCAAGTTTAACTGGGGCTACGACCCGGAAAACTATTCCGCGCCCGAGGGCGTATACTCCTCGAACCCCTTCGACGGCGCCGTGCGAATCCGGGAACTCAAGGAAATGATCCGGGAATTTCTCGCCGCCGGGATCGGGGTCGTTATGGACGTGGTCTACAATCACGTGCCCTCCGCGCACGTCCATGCCCTCGGCATCTGCGTGCCCGGGTACTACTTCCGCCCGGAACGCTTTTCCCAGGCCGGCGACGACACGGCGAGCGAGCGCGCCATGTTCCGCTCGTACATGATCGATTCCCTTTCCCATTGGCTTACCGAATACAAGCTTTCGGGCTTTCGGTTCGACTTGATGGGCCTTCACGACGTGGCGACCATGAACGCGGTCGCGGAAAGCCTGCGGAAAATCAAGGGCGACGTATTGCTGTACGGCGAGGGCTGGGACATGTACCGGGGCGCGAAGACCGTCGGGGCGAGCATGCTCGAGGCGAAAAAGCTGGGCGGCATCGGCTTTTTCAACGACGCGTTCCGGTGCGCCGTTAAGGGCGACGCCTTCGTGCCCCGGGAGGGCGGCTTTCTTCACGGGGGCGCCCGCCGGGAATCGGTGAAATTCGGGCTCGTCGGCGCGGTCTACCATCCCCAGGTGCACAATCGCGCCGTCACCGGCACGGCGAACCCGAATCCCTGGACCGACCGTACGGCCTCGTCCGTCAATTACACGGAAATTCACGACAATTCCACGCTCTACGACAAACTGGTATTGGTGGAGCCGGGTCGCGACGAAGCGTATTACGCCCTCCTTCAGCGCACGGCCATCGGCCTCGTCCTCCTTGCCCAGGGCATGCCCGTCTTGCACGCGGGCATGGAATTCCTCAGGACTAAAGAAATTCCCCGGACGATTCTCGCGCAATATCCGGGTTTGCGCGATCTGTACCGGGCGGTCGAGCCGGAAGAGACGGCCGAAGCCGCGGACAACGCCCGGTTCGCTCCGGACGGGCGCGCCTTCAGCCACAATTCCTATAATCTTTCGGACGCGATCAACGGCCTCGATTGGGAGCGCCGGGCCGCGAACGAGGAGACCGTCGCCTTTACCCGACGACTCATCGCGATACGGAAGGCACACGCCCATTTCCGGCTTCGGGAAGAAAGCGAGGTGGCCGCCTGCCTGTCCTTCATCGAGCCGGAAGCCGATCTCCTCGCCTGGCGAATCCTCGACCCCACGGGCGCCGATCCCTGGGCGCAGGTCTGCGCGGTCGTGAACCCGGGAAGCGAGGCGCGGACCTTCGCGTTGCCTCCCGCGCGGAACGCCGGTTATTGGCGCGAGGCGATCTCAAGCTCGACGGAACCGTCGGAGGCGCGCCTTCCCGCCGGCTCGGCCGTGCGGATCGGGGCGAAAGCGCTGTACTTATACGCGGAATTTTAGTACATTGGTCACTAGTTCATTTACAAGGAGCACAGCCGTGAATTCACGCATTCAGCGCGGAAGCAAGATACGCCCGCTCGACGCCTTCCGGAACGAAGAGGAAGAAGAGGAAGAGGACGACAAGGCCGAACGCGGTCAGGGGCCCGATCCCTTCGCGGCGAAATTTCTCAAAACCCGGCAAATCCTCCTTTCGGGCGAGATCAATAAACCCTTGGCCGAGAAGATCGTTCGGCAATTGCTCATCCTCGAGTCCGACTCGAAAGACCCGATCAAGATCTATATCGATTCTCCCGGGGGCGACGCCGACGCCGGCTACGCCATTTTCGACATGATCCGATTCATCGACGCGCCGGTGTACACCATCGGCATGGGACTCGTCGCCAGCGCCGGCTCGATCATCCTCCTGGCCGCCCCGAAGGAGCGCCGGTTCGCCCTGCCGAACAGTCACTACCTCATCCACCAGCCCCTCTCGGGCATCAAGGGCGTGGCCACCGAGATAGAGATCCACGCGGCTGAGCTCGAAAAGATGCGGGTACGCATTAACCGCCTGATCGCCGACGAAACGGGCCTTCCGATCGAAAAGGTCTCCAAGGATACGGACCGGGATTTCTGGATGAACGCCGAGGAAGCGAAGGAGTACCGTCTCGTTTCCAAGATCGTCGCCAAGCGCTCGGAACTTCCCTAAGCGCGTTACGCCCGCTCGCGGATCAATAAAAAAAACCGCCCGGAGAGAGCCTCTCCGGGCGGTTTTTTTTCGGAAGCGGGGCGGTTACGCCTTACCGCAGGAAATTCGAGAAGGTATCCCTACCCGAGTAGCGGGCGGTTACGCCCAGTTCGTCCTCGATCCGCATCAGTTGGTTATACTTCGCCACGCGGTCCGAGCGGCTCATGGAGCCGGTCTTGATCTGCCCGGTTTCCAGGGCCACCGCGAGATCGGCGATGAAGGTATCCTCCGTTTCGCCCGAGCGGTGGGAAATAACCGCGGAGTACCCCGCCTTTTGCGCCATGCGAACCGCGTCGATCGTTTCGGTCACCGAGCCGATCTGGTTCAGCTTGATCAGGATCGAGTTGCACGCCCCCTCGGCGATTCCGCGCGCCAGCCGTTCCGTATTGGTCACGAAAAAGTCGTCGCCCACGATCTGCACCCTGCTTCCCAATTCCTCGGTGAGCCGCGCGTAGCCTCCCCAGTCGTTTTGGTCCAGGGGATCCTCGATGGAGATGATCGGGTACTTATCGATCCATTTCTTGTACAGCTCGATCATCTCGTCGGCGGTGAATAGCTTGCCCGGGTTGGACTTCCAGAATTTGTAGCCCTTCCGCCCGCCGGCGTCGTACAGTTCCGAGGCGGCGCAGTCCAGGGCGATCATGATATCCTCTCCGGGGCGATAGTTCGCCTTTTCGATGGCCTTCATGATAAAGCCCAGGGCTTCCTCGTTGTCCAGGTTCGGCGCGAAGCCGCCCTCGTCTCCCACGGAGGTGGCGTGGCCGGCGTCTTTCAGAATGCCCTTCAGGCTGTGGAATACCTCGGCGGTCATGCGGACCGCGTCGCGCACCGTCGCCGCCCCCACGGGCATTACCATGAATTCCTGGAAATCGATCTTGTTGTCCGAATGCTGGCCGCCGTTGACGATATTCGCCATGGGCACGGGCAGCTGCATGGTATGCGCGCCGCCGAGGTAGCGGTACAGGGGGATCCCCAAGGAATCCGCCGCCGCGCGGGCGACCGCCATGGAAACGCCGAGAATGGCGTTGGCGCCCAATTTTGATTTATTCTTCGTCCCGTCAAGGTTTAAAAGAAGATGGTCTATTTCGGCCTGGTCCAGGGCGTCGGCCCCGTCCAGTTCCTCCGCGATCTCGTTATTGACGTGCTCCACCGCCTCGAGAACGCCCTTTCCCTTATACCGCGCGGCGTCTCCGTCCCGCAGTTCAAGGGCCTCGTGCTCACCGGTCGAAGCCCCGGAGGGAACGGCGGCGCGGCCTCTCGAGCCGTCCTCAAGATATACGTCAACCTCGACGGTAGGGTTGCCCCGCGAATCGAGAATCTCCCGCCCGTCGACAAATACGATAGTGCTCATGGTTTCCTCCCCTTCGTTTAGAAACGTTTTCGTATTTATAATAGGCATTTTCCATGGTAAAATCAAACGATATGGAATTTGAGCTAACGCCGGAAATCCTGGACGAAATAACCTTCGCCATGGAGGATCAGTCTTCCACCTTCGTTTTCGACGCCGAGGAAGGCCGCTGCCGCCCCGCCGACGGCTCCGAGGAGTTTGCCGGAGAGGGCCGGTATTATCCCGTGCCCGCCTGGGATTCGGTCCACGGATTCCGCCTAATGGAACGCTTCGTCTCGCGGCTCCGCAATCCCGTTGCGAGGGAGGAGCTCCGCGGCGCGCTCTCCTCCGGGCACGGCGTGTTCCGGTCCTTCAAGAATATCCTCAAAACCTATCCGGAGCTCGAACGGAAATGGCACCGCATGAAGGACGAGGAAATGCGGCGGATCGTCTACGACTGGTACAATACCTACCGCGACGCCTGGGGCTACGAACGGGTGGGGCCCGAGCCCGAGGATACCGCGGAGATCGTCGAAACGGATTTTTCCTTTCGCGACTACGACGAGGAAGACCTCGCGCCCGTCGAGGAACTCATGGACGCCCTGAGGAACGAGCAGGCGGAATCGCTGCCCGCGGACCTGTTCGAGGCCGTGCTTGAGCTCGATTACGCTGCCCAGGACCCCCTGTCGGGCGACGAGACCGTGCTCGTTGCCGAAAGCGCGGACGGCGAGCTTTCCGGAGCGGCGGTTTCGCGGACCATCCCCGAGGATAGCCTACTGTGCGCCCAGCTGTGCTTTATCGGCGTATACCCGGAGTTTCGCGGCCTTGGGCTCGGAAAGGAGCTGCTGGACAGGACGGTTGAAGCCTGGCGACGGAGGGGCTGCCGCTGGCTGCTGCTGAACTCGCCCATCGTTCCTCCCGAATTCGCCCAGAGCTTGACCCGGCTCGGATTCGTGAACCGGGGCCATCTTTCGGTGCTCGATCTCGCCGCGGGGGCGACCATTGAGCAATTTCGCGATTTATGACACTATGGAATCAGGAGATGCATTGTGGCTTATAAGCAAAAACCGGAATTGAACGAGGACGCGATCCTCGAATACCTCCGCGACGCGGTTTCCCGTATCCGGTCCGAAGAAGATCCAGTAGAACTGAATAAGTATCGCCGCCTTTTCCGCAAGGGCGTTCCCTTTACCCTGCGTTCCTATTTCGCGGCCTACGTTCTCAAGCAGCTAGACGGCGGTTCCTTTCCCGGAACCGCTTCCCGACAGGGTCGGCGCGACCGCAAGGAACGCCCCGCCCGCGATGAACGCCCCGCCCGCGAGGGCCGCGATTCCCGCAAGGGCGTCCGGAACGAAGGACCCGCCCCGAAGGCTGAGCGCCAAGAGCGCGCTCGCGGCGAAGAGGCAAAGCGCGACCGTCAGGTAGAGGGCAAGAACCGCCAGGCGGAAACCCGTCAGGCCGAAAGCCGGCCCTCCCTTCCGGACGACGTGTCCACGACCCTTTTCGTGAGCGTGGGAAGAAACCGCAGGGTGTATCCCCGCGACCTCATCGGCCTTATTTTACAGGCCACGGGCGTGGAACGCGACCATATCGGGGAAATCCGCGTGCTGGATAACTATTCCTTCGTCCAGGTAATCACCGATGACGCGGAGAAAATCATAGCCGAACTGAACGAAACCGAGTATCGCGGTCGGAAACTCACCGTGAGCCATTCCAAGAAACGGGAAGACTCGCCGGCCGTCGAGAATCCGACTCCCTCCGTGGCGGGCGACGAGGCCTTCGGATCGGACGATCCCTCGGCCGACGAGAGCTACGCTGACGACGCCGACTTGGGCGCCGGAGACGAATCGGGAGACGGGACCTTAGAAGGGGACCCAACCGGTTTGGCGGATCACGAAGAAGATCGCGAAGAGGTTTAACGAGACCCCCGCGGCTACGAGAAGAAGACCGACGGCACCGCGCCGGCGGTCTTTTTTTTTGTCCCGGCCGGTTTTGGCCGCGAGGCGATGGGCGAAAAGGGTGAGGAAGAGGCCCGGGGGACACCACGGGAGGGCTTTCCCGAAAATGGCCACCATCGCCGTTACGGCGGGAAGGGGAACGGAATAGGTCCGTAGCCAGATAATGAAAAAAAGGAATTCCACGAAAATTCCCGCGGCCGCCCACGCGTAGCGCAGGGGGTCGGGAACGGCCTCGTCCGCGCTCAGGCTTCCCATGATCGCCCTCGCGTCGCGGTCCGCGGTTCCGTTTTCCATGACCGCGACCAATGACCGGCGCAGGGGCATGGCGGCCTCCGCCAGGACGAGGGGCGTGTTTACCGCGAGGAGGCGCAGTTTTCGGCCCGGAAGCTCCGTAACGCCGTTTTTCGCGCACCTGAGAAAGAGCGCCTTGTCGGGTACCACGACGACCGGAACGTCCGAACCCCCGCGGGCCTTCGGCGCGTAGGGCGCGAACCGGATTCCCTCGGGACCGACCCCGGCGCAGTATCCGGCCGTCCCCGCGCTCAAAAGGGCGAGCAGGCGTTTTCGGCGCCGTCGAAACCACGCGCCGCTCAGCGCCGGGAGGATGGTATAGGCCACGAGGGCCACGGATACGGCCAAAACGAGAGAACCGATCATGTTCGCTCCTATCCATAATTGGACATTCCCTGGCCATTGAGCTACTATGAAGCCATGGAACCCGTCGTATTCGTTACCGGACCGCTTTCGGTCAACACGCTCATCCTGCCCGCCGATCCGGGGCGCTGCCTCGTCGTGGATCCGGGCGGCGATCCCGCTTTGATTATAGCATATGTTCAGGAGGAAGGCTTCGTTCCCGCGGCCCTCGTACTTACCCACGGCCATTGGGACCATCTGGGCGCCTTGGGCGCCCTCGCCGAACGCTGGCCCGGGGCGGATATACTCATTCACCGGGAGGACGCGGCCTGGCTCGGAAGCGGCGCCGTCAGCCGGCACGCCGATTTCTTCGAGTCTCTCGGAGCCGGCGACCTAATAGATTCGACCCGTCCCGACCTCCCTTCCCCAACGGGCTTTCTCGCCGAGGGGGAAGCGCTTTACGGCTGGACCGTAATGCATACCCCCGGTCACAGTCCCGGCTCGATATGCCTTTATCGCGGGGAAGAGGGCGTTCTCGTGTCGGGGGACACCCTGTTCCGCTCCGGCTACGGGAGAACGGACGGTCCGGGCGGAAGCGACGTACGGCTGGCCGAGAGCCTTCACCGCCTTTTATCCCTTCCCGCCGAAACCCGGGTGTATCCCGGGCACGGCAAGCCTACCACCGTCGGGACCGAGCTTGGGGGATATTCGCTTTAAAAAAAAAGCCTGTCCCGGGGGACAGGCTTAGTCGCTTTACGGCGTGGGGCGAGCGGTTTATTCCATACCTGCCAGGCTCTCGGAAACCGAGAACGCGTGGTCGCCGATCTTCTCCACGTTCCGTACGATATCGATATAGAGAAGCTCCGCCTTGACGTCCGCGCCTTCTTCGAGGCGTTTTCGGGCGATCTTCTTGAGATTCTTCCTAAATAGATCGATCTGCTCTTCCATCAGCGCCGCGTTTTCCAGCTGGGCGGCGTTGAGCGGGGCGTTTAGGTGTTCGTGCACGTACTCGAGGAATTTGCCGACCAGCTCGAAGTAGGGCTTCAGGCGGTCCATATCCTCTCCCTGAATCGCCATCTTTTTCTCGCGCTGGCGCACCAAAAGCAGGGCAATGGAGTAGATATTGTCCGTCACGCTTTCCAGGTCGTCCACGATTTGAAGCATGCGGCGAACGTTGGCTTTCGCCTTGTCCGAAAGCGCCAATTGCGAGGTTTTGACCAGAAAGCCCGATAATTCTTCCTGCATCTGGTCGGCGAAGGTTTCGTTATGGGAAAGGTCTTCCACCAGGACCGCGTCGCTCTCTCCCGTGTTGCCGTCGAGCAGTTTGCCCAGGGAGCCGAACATATGGCGTACCAGCTCGGACATCACGATTATTTCGCGCTCGGCCCTGAAAACGAAAGATTCTGCGTTCTCCTTCATGCCGCCGAGGGCGAAGTCGAGCTTGTAGGCGGGCGGGGGTTCGTGGGCGCCGGGCTTGATAATGGTCTCCACGAGCCGGGCGACCTGGTTCACGAAGGGAAGGAAGATGATCGTGTTGACCGTATTGAACACGGTGTGGAGCATGGCCAGGTGGGTCGTAATCGATTCGGGGGTAATGCCCCCGGGAACGACGAACTCTACCAGGTGAAGGAAGGGCTTAAAGAAGATCATGGCGAGAATCGTACCCGCCACGTTGAAAAGGACGTGAACGGCGGCGGCCCTTCGGGCATTGAGCTTCGTGCCGATTGCCGCGAGCACCGCGTCTATGGTGGTGCCGATGTTGCTTCCGAGCACCATGGCGGCGGCGAACTCCCAGGTAAGGAGCCCGTTATGGCTCATGGTAAGAATGATGGCGGTGGAGGCGCTGGACGAATGGATGAGCATGGTGAGCAGCATGCCCGCGAATACGCCCACGATCAGCCCCAAAAAGCCCTTGTCCGCGAAGAAGGCGACGAAGCTTACCTGGTCCGCGCTGACCGTGGGTATGGCCTTGGCCAGCAGTTCCAGCCCCAGGAAGAGGAGGCCGAACCCCATCAGGGCCTCGCCCAGTCCCTCTTTTTTAAGGCTTCTGAAGAAGGTCAAGAAATAGCCGATGCCGAACACGGGCACGGCTATGACGGCCAGCTTGAACTTGAAGCCGACGAGGGAGACGATCCAGGCGGTAATCGTCGTTCCGATGTTCGCGCCGAAGATGACGCCGATGGACTGGGTCAACGTTAAAAGGCCCGCGTTCACGAATGAAACTGTCATGACCGTGGTCGCGCTGGAAGACTGGATGATCGCGGTGATCCCCATTCCGGTGAGCACGGCGGCAACGCGGTTCCCGGTCATGAAATTCAGAATGCGGTGCAGGCTTTCGCCGGCGCTTTTCTGAATGCCGTCGCTCATGAGCTTCATGCCGTAAAGGAGAAGGCCCAGGGCGCCAATTATCTCGAATATAATGGAGACGATTACCATTTTCCTAACATAACAGAGAACGGGCGACTTTTCAATGATTCGAGGAACCGTTACTATGACAAAGATGAAAAACCAGGTTCCTTTTGCCGTATGGCTTTTCGCCGCGGGACTCGTAACGATCCTCCCGACGGCCTGTGACGCGATCCGATTGCCTCCCGCCGCGGCCGCCAACGCGGGCGTTCCCGAAAAAGCCGCGGCGCCGGCGAAAAAAACGCCGCGGCACGCGCAGGACGGGCGGCGCGTCGCCGTGTACGCGGGCGCGAGTTACGGCTCTCGCCCCGTTTTTGGCGGGCTCGAAACCGAATACGGTCTCGCGGAAGAGGGCGGCATGCTTTTTTACCCGGAAACCCTCGACGCGGCGGCCTCGGAGGAACGGCTCACCGCAGTAATCGCCCTGGGCGCGCCCGAACGGACCGTCAGGGGCCTTGAGCGCCTTCGCTCGACCCGTCCGGGCGTTACGATCGTCTCGGTCTTTCCCGCTGACGAGGTGCTCTCCGTCGAAGCGGTCTCCGACCTCGTGATCGATATACCCGCCGCCTCGGGGCTTCTCGCCGACGAGAACGCGTCCAGTTCCGCATTCGTTTCCGACGCGGAGCTCTCGACGCTCCTCGCCGTGGCGGCCCTCTTTGCCGAGCAGGACGCCGATCAGGCGCCCCTGGCCCGGTTCGATTCCGCCTTGCAGGCCGCCCGCAAGGATTTGCGCGATCCCGTCGCCGGCCGCGACTGGGTCATTTCGCCCTATCTGGACGCCGATACGGGACTTCGCTCGCGAAACCATCTCGTGATCGACCTCGGCGGGGAGGCGAACCCATGAACACCCTGATACAGCAGGAATCCGGTCTCCTCGGCTCGGCCGAGAGCGTCACCGCCCTGGCCGAGACCGATTCATCCCGAATTCTCGTGGTTTCCGATACCCACGGCCATTATCCGGTCTTCGAGGCGATTGTCCGGGAATACGGACCCCGGTGCGACGCATTGCTGTTCGCCGGAGACGGCATGTGGGATCTGGTCGAGTACGTCGAGAACGCCCATGATTCGGAACGCCTGAAAGATGCCCTCCCGCCCGTGGTCGCCTTCGTCTCGGGAAACGGCGACGGGGACCAGTACCGCGTGCGCCTTGGCGCCTCGGGCGATCCCGAATATCCCCGGGAAGCCCCCGGCTGTACCCTCGTGGTGCCCTCGCGCCAGATCGTCCACGCGTCGGGATACTCCGTCCTGCTGACCCACGGGCACCGCTATTCGGTGGACGTAAGCCTCGAGATGCTCGTGGACTCCGCCCACGCCATGAAGTGCGACATCGCGGTCTTCGGCCATACCCACATTCCCTTCGCCGAAACCTTCACCCATATCCTCGCCCTGAATCCCGGGAGTCCCGCGCGGCCCCGGGGAAAGAGCGAACCGAGCTTCGCGGTTATCGAGCTCGACGCCACGTCCACCGAGCCGGTTCCTTCCTTTTATCTCGTGCGGGAAGGCCTGCTCGGCGGATTCATCTTCGACGAGCCGATCACGGAACGGTAACCGGACTCGGGATTCGATTCGCACGCCGGGTCAAGCGCCCGGAACGCCGTCCGGGGTAAACTCCTAATCAAGAGGGGGGAAACGGAAATCGATGCGGGAAGATACCGAAAGCGCGAAGGTCGAGGCGGTACGGAGAATTCAGGAGTATATAGAAGGCCACCTGGGCGATCCGCTAACCTTGGCCGAGCTCGCGGGTGAAGCGAGGTACTCGCCCTGGCACGCGCAGCGAATATTCAAGGAGCTGACCGGAAAGGCCCTGTTCGAATATATCCGGTCGCTGCGATTGTCCAAGGCGGCATTGGAGCTTCGCGACGGATCGTCGCGGGTGCTCGACATAGCCCTCGACTTTACTTTCGGTTCCCATGAGGGCTTTACCCGCTCCTTTTCCAAAGAATTCGGCTTGGCGCCGTCGGCGTACCGGCTGAACCCCGTGCCGATTCGGCTCTTTATGCCCTTCCCGGCCGCCCCCCGACACAGGATCGCGAGAGGAGAGTCAAGGATGGATGCGACAAAAACCGACGCAAATGAAATGAAGGCGATTTTCGCCCAGGTTATCGAACGGCCGGCGCGGAAGCTTCTGCTGAAGCGGGGAACGAAGGCCGAGGAATATTTCGCCTATTGCGAAGAGGTCGGGTGCGACGTATGGGGCGTGCTCACCAGCGTGAAGGACGCGCTGTACGAACCGGCGGGGTTTTGGCTCCCGCGAAAGCTCCGGCCTGCCGGTACCTCTACATACGTTCTCGGGGTAGAGCTTCCCTCGTCTTATGCCGGCGCGGTGCCGGAAGGGTATGAGGTAATCGACTTACCCCCGGCGACCATGATGGTGTTCCAGGGCGAGCCCTACGACGACGAGGTTTTCGAGGTCGAGGTCTGTAACGTTATGGCGAAAATCGACCGTTTTGACCCCAAAACCTACGGTTGGGACTGGGATCCCGAAGCGGCGCCCCGCTTTCAGCTTGCGCCGGAAGGTTGGCGCGGGTATATTGAAGCCCGACCGGTGAAACGGGCGTAAAATCCGAGCTTTTTTGCACGAAATGCGATATTCATGCAGAAATATCGCGTTTCTTGCATAAATATTCATGAAAAGGCCGAAAAGCTCCCCTCGGATACTGGACAAAAGGGACAGTTTCGTACAAAGTCTAGGTACTGTAGTACGGTGAAGCTAGACTGCATTAACTGTACTTTAACTGTAGTCCATGTCGAGGAGACAAAGATGCCTTTTGTGAAACGTCCCGGTCGATACGGGCTGTATGATCCGGCGAATGAGAAAGAAAACTGCGGCGTCGGATTCATCGCCAATATCAAGGGAAAGCGGAATCATTCCATAATAGAAGATGCAGGCCATATATTGTGCCGCATGGACCATCGCGGGGCTCGCGGGGCCGAAGTGAATACGGGCGATGGGGCCGGTATGCTCACCGCGCTTCCGTACGAATTCCTCGCGAAGGCGGCCAAACGCGACGCGGGACTGACGCTCCCGGCGGAAGGTTCCTTCGCGGCGGGCATCGTGTTTCTGCCCCAAAACGAAGCCGATCGAGATGCGTGCAAGGCCACGGTTGAAAAAAACGTTCTCGCCGCGGGACAAAAGCTGCTGGGTTGGCGCGTAGTTCCCACGAATAACGCGAATCTCGGTCCCACCGCCCGCGCGAGCGAGCCGGCCATGGAAATGCTTTTCGTCGGCGTCGGCTCGGACGGCCTTGGTCCCGAGGCCTTCGACCGCAAATTATACGTCATCCGCAAGGAAGCCACCCACGCCCTCCGCGGGAAATCCCACGACAAGGATTCCCACTTTTACGTGGCGAGCCTTTCCTGCCGCGTCATGGTCTATAAGGGCATGCTGGCGCCGGAGCAGCTGTTCGACTTTTACCCCGACCTTACCGACCCGGATTACACCTCGCATCTCGCCATGGTGCATTCCCGGTTCTCCACCAATACTTTCCCGTCCTGGGACCGCGCGCAACCCCTGCGCTTCATGGCCCATAACGGCGAAATCAATACCCTGCGCGGTAACAAGAACAAGATGCTCTCGCGCCAGGGAACGTTAAAGAGCGAGCTTTTCGGCGACGAGCTGAAGCGGGCCTTCCCGGTGATCGAGCCGGACCTATCCGACTCGGGCGCCTTCGATAACGCCCTGGAAACCCTCCTCATGGGCGGCCGGAGCCTTCCCGAATCGGTCATGATGATGATTCCCGAGGCGTGGGAAAACCATCAGGGCATGAGCGCCTCGAAGAAAGCCTTCTATGAATACGCGAGTTCCATGATGGAACCCTGGGACGGTCCCGCCTCCATCTCCTTCACCGACGGAACCTACATCGGCGCGGTGCTCGACCGAAACGGCCTTCGCCCCAGCCGCATTTACATTACCGACGACGACACGGTTATCATGGCGAGCGAGGTGGGCGTCCTTCCCATCGATCCCAAAAAGATCGTTAAAAAGACGCGGCTGCAGCCCGGAAAGATGTTCCTCGTGGACTTCAAGGAAGGCCGTATCGTCAACGACGAGGAAATAAAGGAAAAGATCGCTTCCTCCAAGCCTTACAAGGCCTGGCTCGACAATCAGGTGATCCGCTTCGATACCCTGCCCGCCGCCAAGGCGAACTCCCCGGCGCACGCTCCCTCGGTGGACCTCGACGCCCTCAAAAAGGAGCTTCGCGCCAACGGCTACACTTTCGAGACCCTTTCCATGCTCCTCAAGCCGATGGTGGAAACCTCGCAGGAAGCCCTGGGTTCCATGGGCAACGACACGCCCCTCGCGGTGCTCTCGAACCAGCCTAAGCTCATGTTCGACTATTTCAAGCAGCTCTTTGCCCAGGTGACGAACCCGCCGATCGACTCGATCCGCGAAGACATCATCATGAGTCTCGAGTCCTTCATCGGCCCGGAACAGAACCTTCTGGAGCCGGGAGAAGGCCACTGCCACCGCCTGCGCCTGAAGCACCCGGTGATGAACAACGTCGAGCTCGCCGCCCTCAAGGAAATCAATACCCGGGGCTGGAAATCGAAGGTGATCGACATTACCTGGGAAGTCGCGAAGGGCGCAACCGCTCTCGTGAAAGCCCTGGATCGGATCGAAAAAGAGGCCGAGAAGGCCATCGCCGACGGGTACCAGATCGCTATCCTATCCGATCGGGCTTCCTCTCCCGAGAAGGCTCCCATTCCGTCCCTCTTGGCGATCGGCGCGGTTCACCAGTATCTCGTGCGCGGCGAAAAGAGAACCCAGATCGGTCTCGTGCTCGAGGCGGCCGAGCCCCGTGAGGTGCACCATTTCTGCATGCTTTTCGGCTACGGCGCGGACGCGGTGAACCCCTATCTCGCCTTCGAGGCCATGTGGATGCTCCAGGCGGACGGTAGTTTCTCCAAGTCCTACACCCAGGAAGACATCGTTTACAACTATATAAAGGCCGTCGAAAAGGGCATGCGCAAGGTATTCGGCAAGATGGGCATTTCGACCCTCGAATCCTACAAGGCCGCCCAGATTTTCGAGGCCGTCGGGCTTGCCGACGAGGTGGTGGACCGCTGCTTCACCGGTACGGCGAGCCGCATCGGGGGCGCGGGCTTCGCCGAGATCGCGCAGGAAATCGCCGCCCGTTATAGCGACGCGTACCCGGCGCGGGAAGAGAACCCCTTCGACGAGTACCGCAGCTCCGGCGATTACCATGTCCGCTTCGGCGGCGAAAAGCACATGTGGGACCCCGAATCCATCGCGAACCTGCAGGTCGCCTGCCGCAATAAGGACCGCAAGGCTTGGGACGCCTTCTCGAGCAGGCAAAACGCCCGTTCGACCGAACAGGCTACCATTCGCGGCCTTCTCAAGTTCCGCGACGGCAAGACCGCCGACGGAAAGGCGATTACCCCGGTCCCCCTCGCGGAAGTGGAACCCGTTTCCGAGATCGTCAAGCGCTTCGTTACCGGCGCCATGAGTTACGGATCCATATCCCTCGAGGCCCACCAAACCCTCGCCATCGCGATGAACCGCCTCGGCGGCAAGTCGAATACCGGCGAGGGCGGCGAGGACCCGGCGCGCTTTAAGCCCGAGGCCAACGGCGACAGCCGCCGCTCGGCGATCAAGCAGGTCGCTTCCGGCCGCTTCGGCGTTACCATCGAGTACCTGGCGAACTCCGACGAGATCCAGATCAAGATGGCCCAGGGAGCCAAGCCCGGCGAGGGCGGCGAGCTTCCCGGCCACAAGGTCGACGACTATATCGCGAAAACAAGATACTCAACCCCGGGCGTGGGCCTCATTAGCCCGCCCCCGCACCACGATATCTACTCCATCGAGGACCTGGCCCAGCTCATCTATGACCTGAAGAACTCCAATCCCAAGGCGCGCATCTCCGTGAAGCTCGTCTCCGAGGTCGGGGTCGGCACCATCGCCGCGGGCGTCTCGAAGGGCCACGCGGACCATATCCTCATCTCCGGCCACGACGGCGGAACCGGCGCTTCGCCCCTGACGGGCGTGAAGAACGCGGGCCTTCCCTGGGAGCTCGGCATCGCCGAAACCCACCAAACCCTCGTGATGAACGACCTCCGCTCCCGCGTGGTGCTCCAGACCGACGGCCAGCTCAAGACCGGCCGCGACGTGGCCATCGCCGCGATACTGGGCGCTGAAGAGTGCGGTTTCTCCACCGCTCCCCTGATTACCCTCGGGTGCATCATGATGCGCAAGTGCCACAACAACACCTGTCCCGTCGGCATCGCGACCCAGGACCCCCGCCTCCGCGGCAGGTTCGCGGGTTCTCCCGACAACGTGGTGAACTTCTTCACCTTCGTCGCGGAAGACCTTCGCGCGATCATGGCAAGCCTCGGCGTGCGGAGCTGGAACGAGCTTATCGGCCGGGTCGACCTCCTGGAGCAGGACGAATCGGTCCGTACCTGGAAGAGCCGCGGCGTGGACCTTTCCGCCCTGCTCGCGCCGGCGTACAAACCGCACGGCAAGGTAGACCATTACAACACCATGAAACAGGACCACGGGCTCGACTCGGTACTGGACCGCGCCCTCATCGAGAAGTGCAAGGCCGCCATCGAATCGAATAAGCCGGTTACTCTGAGCGAAAAGATCATCAACACGGACCGCACCACGGGTACCATGCTCAGTAACGCCATTGCCCAGAAAACCGGCAACGCGGGCCTTCCCGAAGGCTCCATCACGGTGAACTTCACCGGAACCGCGGGGCAGAGCTTCGGCGCCTGGCTCGCCCGGGGCGTCGAGTTCAACCTCACCGGCGACGCGAACGACTACGTGGGCAAGGGCCTCTGCGGCGGCCGCCTCGTCATCGCGCCCC
Organism: Spirochaetota bacterium; assembly: GCA_023443865.1. Classification (GTDB taxonomy): domain Bacteria; phylum Spirochaetota; class Spirochaetia; order Treponematales; family Treponemataceae; genus Teretinema. The sequence continues at coordinate 375,048 of JAEZST010000022.1, forward strand.
CGAAGGACGTGAGCTTCAAGCCGAGCGAAAACGTGATTATCGGAAACGTGGCCTTCTACGGCGCAACCGCGGGCGAGGGCTATATCCGGGGCATCGCGGCGGAACGCTTCTGCGTACGCAATTCCGGCGCCAGCGTGGTCATCGAGGGCGTGGGCGACCACGGCTGCGAGTACATGACCGGCGGCCGCGCGGTAATTCTCGGGCCGACGGGGCGCAACTTCGCCGCGGGAATGTCCGGCGGCGTGGCCTACGTATACGACCCCGAGGGGAAATTCGAGGCGAACTGCAACAAGGCGATCGTCCTCCTGGAAACGCCCTCCGCGGAAGATTACGCCGAACTCGCCGACTTGATCAGCAACCATAAAACCTATACCGGGTCCGACGTGGCCGCGGCCATCCTGGACGGATGGAACAAGCAGAAAGCCCATTTCGTGAAGGTAATCCCGGTAGATTACAAGAAGGTCCTGGAAGCTCGGGCCGCCGCGAAGCAGCAGCAGAAGAAGGAGTCCGTCAATGGGTAAGGTAACCGGTTTTCTCGAATTCGACCGCAAGAAGGTCCCCTACCGGGCCCCGGAAGTCCGGGTACAGGATTTCAAGGAATTCGTTCTCCCCCTGGAAAAAAACGGGCGGGTAGAGCAGGGCGCCCGCTGCATGGACTGCGGCGTACCTTTCTGCCAGTCGAGCTACGGCTGTCCCGTGGACAACCTGATTCCTGAGTGGAACGACCTCGTGTTCCGCGGAAGGGACAAAGAGGCGTGGATGCGCCTCATGAAGACCAACAATTTTCCGGAGTTCACCGGCCGCGTGTGCCCGGCTCCCTGCGAGGGCGCCTGCGTCCTCGGGATAAACCAGCTTCCCGTTACCATCAAGGACAACGAGTGCTGGATCGTGGACAACGCCTACGATAACGGCTGGATGACGCCCTATCAGGTTCCCGTCCGCACCGGGAAAAAAGTCGCCGTGATCGGCTCGGGCCCCTCGGGTCTCGCCGCCGCGGACCAGCTGAACAAGGCCGGCCATACCGTGACGGTGTTCGAGCGCGCCGACAGGCCCGGCGGGCTTCTCATGTACGGCATTCCCAACATGAAGCTCGACAAGGAGCTCGTTCTCAAGCGCGTGCAGATCATGAAGGACGAGGGCGTGGAATTCCGCACCTCGGTCTGCGTGGGCAAGGATATCTCCGCGGAAGCCCTGAAAAAGGATTTCGACGCGATTCTCATCGCCGCGGGTTCCACCCGCCCGCGCGACCTCGCCGTTCCCGGCCGGGAACTCAAGGGCGTTCACTTCGCCATGGAATTCCTGACCGCCAATACCAAGAGCCTTCTCGACTCCGGCTTAGCCGACGGAAAGAAGATCGACGCCAAGGGCAAGAAAGTGGTAGTTATCGGCGGCGGCGACACGGGCAATGACTGCATAGGCACCTCAATCCGTCACGGCGCCGCGTCGGTGGTGAATTTCGAGGTCCTTCCGAAGCCCCCGGCCGAGCGGACCGTGGATATGCCCTGGCCGACCTTCCCGAGAACCCTGAAGGTGGATTACGGCCACGCCGAGGCGGAATACGCCTACGGCAAGGACCCCCGCGAGTACTGCATCCTGACCAAGGAATTCGTGGGCGACGGCGCGGGCAACCTGAAGGGCCTGAAGACCGTCCGCGTGGAGTGGGCGAAGAACGAGGCGGGCCAGTTCCAGATGAAGGAAATCGCCGGCAGCGAGGAATACTTCGACGCCGATCTCGTGTTCCTCGCCCTTGGCTTTCTCGGTCCCGAAGAGGCTCTCCTGAAGGAATTCGGCGTGGACGCCGATCCCCGTTCCAACGCGAAGGCCGATTACGGCAAGTTCGCGACGAACGCGGGCAAGGTTTTCGCCGCAGGCGACGCCCGGCGCGGACAGTCCCTCGTCGTCTGGGCGATCAACGAAGGCCGCGGCGCGGCCCGCGAGATCGACCGGTTCCTCATGGGGAACACCTGGCTGCCCTGATAGCAGAGTCGTCGGCCGTAGCCGAACGCGCAACGGTAAGACCGAGGCCTTCCGGCTCCGAGCCGGAAGGCCTTTTTTCGTTCGCGCCGCATGCGGCAACGCCTTGCGGCGGTCAATTCAGGCGTGCTATATTCGCGCCTACGGAGATCAGGCGGACGCGATGGGCCCGTTCGGCGCCGGTTCGGCCTTCTCCCGGGGTAATCGTTCATGCTTGATCTGGATCTTCTCGGCGCCACGCGGGTAGCCGAAATCGTCGGGGGGCTCGACGCCGTTTTCGCGGACATAGAGCGCTCCCAGTCTCGGTGGAAGGAAGCGAGTCCCTTCCACTGCGCCGAGGGCTGCGGTTCCTGTTGCGTTCATTTCGAACCGGACGTATTGGAAAGCGAGGCCCTCTATCTGGCCTTTTGGTTTTTGTCCAATCCCGACCAGGCCGTTCGCGACCGCGCGGAAGCCTTGCTTGACGGGCGTTTCGCCTCCCCGCGGTCAGACCCCGAAAACGGGTGCCTGTTTTACGACCCGGACGATCCGTACCATTGTACCGTATACGGCGGCAGAACCTTGATTTGCCGGCTTTTTGCGTATACCGGCGACCGGGGCAAAGACGGCCGGCCCCGCTGGAAACCCTGTAAATTCCTGCCGTTTGAAGGCCTGGACGGCGGGTTGGAACGGCGGGTCCAGTACGGCGAGGAAGAACTCCTGGCCCGTTTCGGTACGGTCCCTCCCATCATGTCGGACCTTACCGCCCGCGTCGTTGGCCTCGACCCGGATACCGCCCACGTCCGCCGTCCCCTGCGCGAGGCCCTTCCCGGGGCGCTGTCGCGGGTCAAGATGATTATGCGGTTCGTTTCGCCTCAATTCGATCCCGAGCGCCCAAATCCCGATCTTCCCGACCCCGAATTGCCGAATCCCCTGGCTTCCTGACGAATTCGGAATTTATTAAATTGCCCTCCGGTCCCATCCCGTGATATCCTTCCGCCGGAGGTTCTTAAAAAACATGTCACATAAAATAATCGGCGTCAACGAACGCCCGCCCCTGGGGAAATGGATTCCCCTCAGCTTTCAGCACGTATTCGCGATGTTTGGAGCGACGGTGCTCGTGCCCATCCTGACCGGGTTAAGCCCCACTGCCGCCCTTTTTTCCGCGGGTTCCGGAACGTTGCTGTATATCCTGATCACCGGGGCGCAGGTTCCCGCCTTTCTTGGCTCCTCGTTCGCCTTTATCCCGCCGATCATCGTCATTTCAGGCGCGTACGGCATGCCCTACGCGCTCGGCGGCGCGGTGGTAGCCGGCCTTTTTTACGCCCTCGTCGCGGGAATCATCAAGCTCGCCGGCACGGCGTGGCTCGACCGGGTTCTGCCACCCGTGGTAATCGGCTCGGTCATCGTGGTCATCGGCTTGAACCTCGCTCCCACCGCCATGAGTATGGCCATGAACGGCGCGGACGGATCGTACAGCCTCGTGGCCCTGTCCGTGGCGGCCTTCACCCTTATCGTCGCCATCGTGGCGACCATCTTCTTCAAGGGCTTTTTCAACGTTATCCCGATTCTGATAGCGCTTATCGCCGGATATCTCTTCGTGGTCGTCATGGGCAGCTTTCTCCCCGCGTATCACCTGATCGACTACTCGAAGGTCGCGGCAGCTTCTTGGTTCGGCGTTCCGATCTTCGCGCTCCCCAAGTTCAACCTCGTGGCCTGCCTTACCTTCGTGATCGTCTCCCTGGCTACCATTACCGAACACCTCGGCGACGTTATGGTCACCAGTCGCGTCGTTGGCGCCGATTTTTACAAGAAGCCCGGCCTGCACCGCACCCTCCTCGGCGACGGTCTCGCCACCGCCTGGGCGGCCTTCTGGGGCGGTCCGCCCAATACCACCTACGGCGAGAACATCGGCGTTATGGCTATTACCCGCGTGTATTCCGTGTGGGTCATCGGCGGGGCGGCGGTCATCGCAGTGTGCCTCTCCTTCGTTACCAAGTTCGGCGCCCTTATCCAGACTATCCCGACCCCGGTCATGGGCGGCATCTCGATGCTCCTTTTCGGAATCATCGCCTCCAGCGGCCTTCGCACCCTGGTGGAAACCGGGGTGGATTTCAAGTGCAAGCGAAACTTGACCATCAGTTCCGTTATCCTGGTAATCGGCATCGGCGGCGGCAAGCTCGCGTTCTCCCTCGGCGCAGACCTTCAGTTCCAGCTCGCGGGCGTCGCGCTTGCGACCTTGGTGGGAATCGTTCTTAATCTGGTGCTTCCGAAAACCGTGGATACGGCGGTGGAAGACTAAGGGGCGAACCCCTTATTGCTCCCGGCTCGGCGGAATAATAACCCCGTGCCGGGTAAAAGGCCGGGCCTTAGTCGTCCGGCCTTTTTTTTTTTTGCCCCGTTTCCGGGGCTCCGTGCTAGACTTATGGAGAGGAACGGCAACCATGAAATACCGCACCGAGGCGATTGGCCTCTTTCTTGCACTATTCGCTATCGTAGGCCCCCAGGCCCTCTTCGCGGGGGATTTTACCGAAATATGGGGCTATCTCCTGTCGGGTGAGGAGCGTTTTTTGGAAACCGCGCCGCCCGTGACCGACGTGGCGTACTTCGGCGCGGGAATGAACGCGTACGGGGCCCTCGTGGGCGTGCCCGCCCGGAGCAAGCTCGGTGCCTGGGGCGGCCGAACCCATATGGTGGTCGCGGAAACCTCCAATCAGGCCCTCACCCATTTTTGCCTTGACCCGCAATTCGGCATTCGAGACCGGTTGGTGGAATCCATCGCCGCCGCCGCCGCCCCCTTCGAGGGCGTACAAATCGATTTCGAGGCGGTACCGCCGGCGGATGCGGGGAATTACCTTGCGTTCCTTACCGCGCTCGACCTTGCGCTGAACCGCTATCCCGGCGGGAAGATCCTGAGCGTCGCCCTTCCTGCCAGAACCCGAAAGATCGCCGATCCTTACGAATACGGGCCCATCGCCCGCGTGGTAGACCGGTTGATCGTCATGGCCTACGATGAGCATTGGAGCGGCAGCGCCCCGGGTCCCGTGGCTTCCCTCGCCTGGTGCGACAGGGTCGCCTCCTATGCCTCCTCGGCGGTAGGGACCGATAAGCTGGTCATGGGCATGCCCTTTTACGGCAGGGCCTGGGGCGACGTGAACCCGTCCAAGGCCTATAAGTTCAGCAGTTTGGGCACGTTGATCACCGATAAGGGTATCGTGGACATTAACCGAACCGAGGGAATTCCCTGGTTCGAATACAGCGAGACCGTAACGGTCAGAGTGTATTACGAGGATTCCCTTTCGGTCGCCCAAAGGGCCGATCTTTATCGATCCAGGGGCGTGACCAGGCTTTCTTTTTGGCGATTGGGGCAGGAAGACCCGGAGATTTGGGCGGCTCTGGCGGGGGGATTTTCCAAAGTTTCGATAAATACTCGGTAAAAAATCCCTGAAACAGAACGCGAGATTGAACATATATACGACTTTATGGTATAAATATACAAAATTATGAGCGTTGTGACATGCAAAGGCGTATGTCCTGCCATCGGATACCAGGAGGTACTCTATGCCCTTTAATGAAATGTACGGCATTAACGCGTTTGGCGATTCGGTCATGCGGGATCGGCTTCCCAAGGCGATCTACAAGGAAGTCAAGGCCGTTCAGGCAGGCGAATGCGAACTTACCGTGGCATGCGCCGAAGTGGTTGCCAACGCTATGAAAGACTGGGCCATCGAGAAGGGCGCAACCCACTACACTCACTGGTTCCAGCCGATGACCGGACTTACCGCCGAAAAGCACGATTCTTTCATTTCTCCCACTCCCGACGGCCTCGCGATCCTCGAATTCTCCGGCAAGGAGCTCATTCAGGGCGAGCCCGACGCGTCGAGCTTCCCGTCCGGCGGGCTTCGGGCTACTTTCGAGGCCCGCGGGTATACCGCCTGGGACGTTACCAGCCCCGCCTACATCAACGACGAAGGCCACTGCAAGACCCTCGTGATCCCCACCGCCTTCGTCGGCTACCACGGCGAGGCCTTGGACAAAAAGACCCCGCTCCTTCGCTCCATGCAGGCGGTCAGTAATTCTTCCGTCGCCGTGCTTCGCGCCATGGGAAACACCACTTCCAAACGCGTAATCTCCTCCGTTGGTCCCGAGCAGGAGTACTTCCTGGTGGACGAGAAATATTTCTCCGAGCGCCAGGACCTCAAGCTCACGGGCCGCACCATATTCGGCGCGTTGCCCCCCAAGGGCCAGGAACTCGAGGATCACTACTTCGGAAAGATCCCCGAGCGCGTCGCGGCGTACATGACCGACGTGAATAACGAGCTGTGGAAAGTCGGCGTTCCCTCCAAGACCCAGCATAACGAAGTCGCGCCGAACCAGTTCGAGCTTGCCCCCATTTACGGCATATCCAACGTGGCCACCGACCAGAATCAGCTCGTCATGCAGACCCTCAAGAAGGTAGCCAAGCGCCATGGCCTGGTTTGCCTTCTCCACGAGAAGCCCTTCGCGGGCGTGAACGGCTCCGGAAAGCACAATAACTGGTCCATCGGCACCGATGACGGCATGAATCTCATGAACCCCGGTAAGACCCCGGAAGAGAACCTTACCTTCCTCGTGTTCGTCTCCGCCGTTATCAAGGCCGTGGATACCTACGCGCCCCTCCTTCGCCTTTCCGCGGCGAATACCGGAAACGACCATCGCCTCGGCGCCAACGAGGCCCCTCCCGCGATCATTTCGATATTCCTCGGCGAGCAGCTGCAGGACATCTTCGAGGGCATCGCCACCGGGAAGGCCATTACCTCCGGCGAGGGCAAAAAGCTTGAGCTAGGCGTCACCACCCTGCCCAAGCTGCCGAAAGACCTTACCGACCGCAACCGCACGAGCCCCTTCGCCTTTACCGGCAACAAGTTCGAATTCCGCATGGTACCCTCGAGCGAATCCATCGCGGGACCCAACTTCGTGCTCAACACGATCGTCGCCGAGGTTCTCGACGAGTTCCTCCCGAAGCTCAAGGGAGCCAAGGATCTCAACGCCGCGGTCAAGGAAATCGTGACCGATACCTGGAAGAAGCACAGCCGGGTCGTGTTCAACGGAAACGGGTACACCGAGGGCTGGGTCGCCGAGGCCAAGAAACGCGGACTGCCCAACCTGACCAGCTCCGTGGAAGCCTGGCCCTATTTCGCCAAGGAAGATTCCGTCAAGATGTTCACCAAGCACAAGATCTTCACCAAGGAAGAAATTCACGCGCGCCTCGACATCGTGCTGGAGAAATACTCCAAGCAGATCAATATCGAGGCCGGAGTCGCCTTCGAGATGGCTACCCGCGAAATTCTCCCCGTCTGCTCCGACTACGCCGTCGAGCTCGCGGCCCAGCTCCAGACCCTCGAGGGTTCCGGGGTGAAGTCCGCCTCCCTCAAGAAGAAACTCACCGAGGTGAGCGCCCTCATCGAGGAAGCAGCCGCCGCGGCCGATAAGGTCGAGGCCGCCCGCTCCGCCGCCCACGGCGTGGCCGACGTCCAGAAGCAGGCCGAGGCTTTCCGCGACAACGTGACGACCGCGATGCTGGCCCTCCGCGCTCCCGTCGACAAGCTCGAAAAGCTTCTGCCGAAAGAGTACTGGCCCATGCCGACCTACCAGGAACTTCTGTTCAATATCTGATAGGTTTCGTCGCTACGTGAGACGCGGCCGATCCCCCGACGGGGATCGGCTTTTTTTTTCGGATACGCCGCAATGCCGCGCCTCGCCCCTTGAACGCGCGTTGAAACCCTTGAACGCGCGCGGTATCGCGCGAATACGGGCTTACGCGCGCTGGCTTACGGGCGCGGGCCGCGAACCGCTTCCCGGTGGGCCTTTTCGGTTTTTTCCACCTCGAGCTTCAGCGCGTCGATGGAAAGAAACACCTCCGCCAGGGAGAGTCCCAGCGATACCATGAGCGCGACAAGGCTCGCCCCGAAGACCGCTTCCGCGGCCAGGATGAGGCCGGAAAAAATGAGGAACATGCAAACGACGCAAAAGAGGAAGCTCAAGACCCCGAAGAACTGGGTATATTTGATCAAGGCGAGGCGAATCCTGAAATTGTTCAGTTGCCGGTAGATGCCCTCGTCGCGGGTCTCGACGTAGAGGGCCGTAAATTGCCGTACCAGGTTTGCCACCGCAAGAAAACGGTTCGTGAAGGCGAGCATCCACAGCGAGATGGCCGAAAAAAGCAGCGCGGGGGTCGTTATGTTAAAATCCATCGTTATCCTCCGCTTACAATATATAACAAATCGGGCCGGGCGGCCTCCGTCCCCGGGAGTCAAAGCGCGTAGACATTGCGGCGCTTTTTGTGGTAAACTTTCCTTCGTTGCGCCGGCGTGGCGAAATTGGTAGACGCAGCAGACTCAAAATCTGCCGCCTTCACGGGTGTATCGGTTCGAGTCCGATCGCCGGCAACGGTACGGGAAACGGGCGCGGTCCCTCAGCTCCGGGCAAAGGCACTGCGAAGCAGGGGCCGGCCTTACGAAGCGGGGGCTTCGCCCTTTTTTTCGCCCGAACGTCTTCTCCGAACCTAATTAAGCCTCAACTTTTTTTACCCGAACAGCCGTTCCTGGTCCTGCCGAAGCTGCGTGAAGGCGTACTCCCCGAAGGAAAAAAGGGGCCTGAAAAGCCGGTCCGCGAGGCTCGCGAGCTGGCGGAACTTATAGGCCTCGTGGTGGGCCTCTCCCTTTTGCTCCGATTCTTCCCAGCTCGCGCGGTCGGATATGCGTAGTTCCACAGGCAGCGTTTGCTGGCTGGTTTCCACCCGCTCCCTGAAGCGCCGTTCGTAGGCGTCGGTGCCCGGAAGGATTACCCTGCCGCCGACGGGATCCACGTGGACCGGCAGCGATACGTTAATCTTGCACTGGATTTTCCTATGCCTGTCCGCCGTATGGGGATTTACCGCCGCGTGCGCCCCGAGGGCCGCGTAGAACCGCTCGGCCTGTTCCCGAACTTCCGCAGAATCGGGCTCGCCGGGAAACCCCGCGCTCCGGTTCAGGTTGATCATCAGCTCGCGGACCGCGTCGCGCATGTCCCGCGGCGTCGCGAACAGGGTTTGGGTAATGGACGTGGAACGGGTATTCTCCTGCAGTATTACCCCCCGCTTTTGCAGGGCATGGAACAGGGTAAGGGAATCTTCCCGGTTGCGGATTATGAAGGTCAGGGCCAGTATGTCGCGGATGCTCGTGGCGGTTTCCTCCGCGTCCTTTCCGAGTTTCGAGAACATGCTCTCCGGGCTTTTCAGCCGCGCCTTCAGGTCTACCACGTCCACCCGCACGCCGTCGCCGGAATCGAAAACCCAAGTCTTTCTCGCTTGGTCGAACACCATGGATTGGGCAAGCTTCCTGAAGAAGGCGCGGATCTTTACGTAGGCGATCCTGCCGCTCTCGTCGGGGGGAATGAGGGAGGGGTCGGTCCAGTCGAAGGACCACAGATCGGTGAGCGCAACGCCGCGGGACTCAAGGTGGAGGCCCAAGCGCGCGTAATCGTTAATGTCCCTGCTGTCCTCTTCCACGGACTTGATCAGGTGGCACGTTTTGAGTACCGCGCAGGCGGCGATGCGCCATTGCCTGGGCACGGCAATATCGCCGCCCGGGTATCCGTTAAACAATCCGGGATACTTGGCGGACGACGAGAGCAGGAATAGGTGCCTCGGATCGGCGGCGACCAGCTCCGCGAAGGGCCCGTCGCTCAGGAGCGCGTGAATCTTGGCGAGGGATTCGACCGCCGTCTCGTAATTGCCCGCCGAGGGGGAGCCCAGCTTGGCGAGGTCGGCGAGTTGGCGGTTCAGCGAGGGTAACAGCCAGCGGAGCGTGAAGGCAATGGCGCTCGAAACGTAGCCCCTCGCCCGTTCCAGCTCGCCCTCGCCGATATCGTCTCCGTCCAGGTCGAAACCGCGATTGGCCAGCATTCGGTTCGCCCGCGAGAGTGCCTCGCGGTATCCCCCGCAGTTTCGCAGGAGATAGGGGGTCATCTCGGAACGGTCGAGGATGGAACCGAAAATTTCATGGTACAGTTCTTGCTGCATTCGCTCTATCCGGGACGATCAGGATTCCGCTACGTCGATCTCGGGTAAATCGGAGTCGGCTTGGGCTTCCGCCGCGGCGGCCGGAATCTCGCCGGAGACCGCGAGCTGCTCTATGTCGCTTTGCAGGGCGTATTGAATGTAGTTCCTGATCTTGTCGCGCACGACCGGTTCGGTTCGCGGCGCGAGCAGCATTACGTACTGCGTGCGGTCCTCGACCTCGCGGGTCCCGAAGACTACCGCCTCGATCTTCACGAGGTTGGCCCGGAGCTTGAGCTGAATGTCGTGGAGCACCGTGTTCTTCTTGAAGGCGGGATCCGGGTCGAGGATGCAGGAAAAGCCCACGACGCTGATGTCCTGTATCTTTCCCGTCGCGGTGATGGCCCCTTCCCGAAGGTTGATCGCCGTGAGGGAATCGCCGGCGCAATTGGCCCGGACGTATTTCCTGCGCCCCTTGGCCTCGTTGGCCTGCAGGGTGGAAAGCAGTATCTTGGTGCTCTCTTCCAGGCCGAGTTTCAGTTTCACGAACCCGCATTGAATGCCGATATCCATCAGGTATTTTTTTTGGAGGCCTTCGTCCTGATTGTAGGTGAGTATGCCGATTCCGACCCCGGTAAGGGCGGGATTGGCCAACTTGGCGCGAATCCAGTCTTCCCACTCGCTTTCCGATTTTCCCGCGTCGATGTTGACGAAAACGATGGACGCCGGGAACATGGCGAGCAAACGGTCCGCCATGGCGATGTCCCTGAGCATGTACACTTCGTATTCCTGTTCGAGAAGGCGGGAAATGAGTTCATCCCTAACCACGCTGGGCGGATAGAGAAAAAACACCTTACGCCCCAACTCAAATCCCATCGCGAATCCCCCTGACCTGGGCCTGATACTTCAAATGTACCATGGCGAACCGTATCTCGCCAGGTTTTTCAGTCGAAAAGCCTGCGGCATTCTAGATAATAGCGTTTCTCGCTCGCCTCTCCCATGGAGAAGCTTTTGCGCGGCAAGGGCCCGCCCGAGGCTATGGTCGAAAAGAAACTATCCTTTTCCACCGGGGGCAACAGGATGGCCACCGCGTTGTCCTTCCCTCCCAGCCTGAATACCTCTTCGGCGCCATGGATATAATCGATGGTAACCCCGGGCCGTTCCGCCACGAAATCGTCCAGCGCGGGCTGCAAGCGGCTTACCGCCAGGAGCGGGCTGGGGGTTTCAAGGCAGGCGAGGCCGTCGGCGGAGACGAAGCCGAATCGGGTCACGCTTTCGTCTCCGACCAGGGCTTCGAGCCTTTCGCCGCTTTCCGTCGCCGAAAGGGTACCGCCCAGGCGGGTGGCGAGGTACGCGGCGAGGGTTTTACCGTCGGTTCCGAACAGGACCCGGTGGATGGGCTCGAAGGTCAGCCCCTCGTCGTACAGGTTCACGATTTCCACCAGGGCAAAGCGGGCCGGGTGGTTCTCCCGATCAAGGGCGCCCGAAGCGAAGCGCGCCGCGTTTTGGGCCTTGAATTCGTCCCAGACCGCCTTCGCGGTGGCAAGGGAATGGTTTCCGTCGCCCACGGCGAACAGGAAGGGGGCACCGTCGGGTCCCTTCCCGGCATCGGACAGGCGGCGTACCGCTTCGGCGACAGAGGCGATACCGGCCTCGGTTTCTATCTTCCAGCCCGTTACGGATCCCGCGTCGGGTTCCAGTTTCGTCGCGTATACGGGCGTTTCAGTCCGGACGCGGTTTCCCGCGGCTTCCACCAAAAGGCGGTCCGGGTCGTTAACCAGGAGCATGATGTGGGGCGACTCAAGGGGCGCGCCCCGGCGTATTTCCATACGGGGCGGGATTCGGTCCACGATGGTGGCCTCGGTGGCGCGGATAGGCGCCGCGGTACCGGGTTTCCACTCATAGGCCTCGAGGTCGATGGCGGCGACCAAGCCCTTTCTCGTGCGCCCGTACGCGGTAACCCGCTCGATATAGGTAAAGCCCTTCACGGGAGGGGCGAATACGCCGGATTCCATGTAGGCGCGCATGGTTTTCCGGATGGAGGAAAGCCGTTCGGGCCGGTCGCCGTCTTCGAGGTATACCTCGGGAAGGATCATGCCCAGGGCGGAGGGGGCTCCTTCGGCCCTTTTTCGCGCGTTTTCCCAGTATTCGCGGTCCTGCGTGTACTGGTCGCAGGCGATTACCGCCCATTTCGATAGGTCAAGCCCCGCTTTCGGCAAAAGAATATCGGGTACGGCAACCCCGCGTTGGCGCAACGATTCTGTATGGTTCATGACCGGCATGATACGTAAAATCGGCCAAACCGGCAAGACGTACCGACCCGGCCAGACGTCCTTGACCGGCTCGGGCCAGTTCCGTATGTTTAAACTACAATGATCCAGGGCCAACGGCAAAATCTCGTACAGCAACAGCGCCTCACGCTGAGTCCTCAGCTCGTGCAATCCATCAAGCTGATGGGCATGCCCTTCGCTGACCTGCGGGAGCGCATTCTCGAGGAGGTTGAAAAGAATCCCGCCCTGGAGGTCGTTTCCGATCCCTTCGGCCGCTCCGACGCGCCGATCCGGTCCCCGGAACCCGGGGGCGTGCGCGTTTCCTCCCGAACCGCCAACCAGCTGGCCGCCGACGATCACCGCGATTTTATAGAAGGCGTCCTTGCCCGCGACGAAACCCTTCAGGAGCACCTTTTAACCCAATTGGGAGAGCTTTCCCTGGATAAGGGGGAACGGGCCCTCGCCGAGTTGGTGGTGCAAAACCTGGATCAGGACGGCTTTCACGAATCGTCGCCCGCGGAGCTGCCCGGCGCCGACGACGAAGCCCTGCTGCGCTCCGTCCTGAATACCGTGCAGGCCCTCGACCCGGCGGGTTGCGGTACCTCCGGCTTCCAGGAATCGCTTGCCGTTCAGGCGCGGCTCCTGGAGCGCTCCCTGTCCGAATCCCCTGCCGGCGCGCAGGCGTTTCGCGCCGAATCCGTCGCGAAAGCGGCGGCCATCCTCGAAGGACACATAGAGCTGCTGGCCAAGGGACGCCCCGAAAGCCTCGTGAAGGCCGCGTCCGCGCGGGATAGCGCCCTCGGATTCCGCGTGGATCTCGCGGAGGCCGAAGAGATATTCGACATAATCCGGCATTTGGACCCCTTTCCCGGTAGGCGTTTTTCCTCGGACACGGGCTCGTACGTCGTTCCCGACGTGATCGTCCAAAAAACCGAGGATAACTACACGGTTACCATAAACGACGAGGTCATTCCCGTCCTGAGCGTCTCCCCGTTTTTCATGGAACTTGAGTCGGGCACCGGTGAAGGGGCCGCGGACAAGGCGAGCCGGGATTTTAGCCGAGAGGCGGTCAAGGAAGCCCGATGGTTCATGAATAGCCTTTCCCGGCGAAACCATACGATTCTGAAGCTCGCCCGCGCCTTAGTCGTCTTTCAGTGCGACTTTTTCGCCTATGGGCCGGCCCGCCTCGCCCCCTTGCGAATGAAGGATATCGCCGAGGAAATCGGCATGCACGAGGCGACCGTGTCCCGGGCGGCCAACGGTAAGTATCTCCAGTGCGAATGGGGGATTTTCGAGCTCAAGTACTTTTTCTCGAATCAGGTCGGTTCAGCCCCCCGAAGCGGCGAGGCTTATAGTTCAGGCCGCTTTTCCAAGGAGGGCGTAAAGGAAACGGTACGCCAGATCATCGAGACGGCGAGCGGGCCCCTGTCCGACCAGAAAATCGTGGAGCAGTTGGCCCTGCGGGGCATTAAGCTCGCGCGCCGCACCGTGGCGAAGTACCGTTCGGAGCTGGATATCAAGTCTTCGTTTGAAAGATAGCCGAAAGGGTATTATTATTGACGTAACCCCGGTTGCGGGGACCATTCAAAGAATCTTGGGGAGGTTCATCATGAACATCAATGTGCAGGCCGTTAAATTTACCATGGATGATGATCAGCGCGCGTTCGTTGACAAGAAAGTCGAGCGGATTAAATACGCCGATGACCTGATTACCGACGTCCTCTTCAATTTTAAATTCGAGAAGAAGTTTTCCATGGAATGCACCGTCAATTTCCGCTGGGGCGGAAACGCCCACGTGTCCGCCGAGGATTTCGACTTTAACGCGGGGGTCAATAAATTGATGGACGTGCTGGACCAAAAGATCAAGAAGGAAAAAGACAAAATACAGGAAAAGAAGTAGGGAAGGGGACTCTCGGGAGGATCTTGGGAATCTCCGACGGGCTTGACTTTACAAGAGGGCGTCCCTGAGGATATAGTCAGGTATGGCTTTGAAACGGTTTTCCGTGCTCGACCTCTTGGGCTTAAACCTCAAGGAACACGATTCCCTGGACCTCCGATGCGTCTGCGGCAGAAGGGGTCTCGTGCGCGACATTACCATCCCCGATCTCAACCGGCCCGGTTTGGCCCTGTCGGGATTTTACGACTCCTTCGCGTTTCAGCGGGTACAGCTGTTCGGCAGGGGCGAGCTCGCCTACCTGAACAAGATCGTCGGGGAGGAGAAGCTCGAGTCCCTGCGTCAGCTCTTTTCGTACCCGATTCCCTGCTGTATTTTTACCCATAACCTGGAACCGCCGGAGGCTTTTCTCAACATCGCCGAGGAAGCGGGGTGTCCCGTGCTCGTCACGGGCCTGGAATCGAGCGAATTTTCCGCCCGGATCCTCCGCATCCTTTCCAATATTTTCGCTCCCAAGGTTTCGATCCACGGCGTGCTCGTGGAAGTATACGGTTTGGGCATCCTTATCCTGGGCGATTCCGGGGTCGGGAAGAGCGAGACCGCCCTGGAACTCATCGAGCGCGGGCACCGGCTCGTGGCCGACGACGTGGTGGAAATTTCCTGCGTGAACGGAAACAGCCTCGTGGGCCAGGGCGCGAACAAGATTATCGGCCATCATATGGAGATCCGCGGCCTGGGCATCATCAATATTACCCAGCTGTACGGCGTGGGCTCCATCCGCGAGCGGAAGGAAGTGCAGTTCGTCGCCAAACTCGAGGAGTGGGACGCGAACAAGGTGTACGACCGGCTCGGCACGAACGAATTGACCATGGAGATTCTCGGGGTTCGGATTCCGAAGCTCGAAATTCCCGTGAAACCGGGGCGAAATATCCCCATCATCCTCGAGACCGCCGCCATGAACGAGCGGCTAAAAAGCATGGGCTACTTTTCCGCCAAGGAGTTCAACCAGAACGTCCTTAAGTGGATCGAGACCGACGCTGCACGCGCGCCGTACTACGGCGTCGATGACTCATATTGAAGGAACCGAAATGACCACGAAGAACGTTACCATCAAGAATCGGGCCGGAATTCACGCGCGTCCCGCCGCGCTTATCGCGCAAACCGCAAATCGCTTCGCCTCGGAAATTCTGATAGAGCGGGAGGACACCCGGATCAACGCCAAGTCGATCATGGGTATCATCACCATGGCGGCAAGCTATAACACCGAGCTTACCCTGGTCGCCGACGGGGCAGACGAAAAAGAGGCCGTGGAGGCCATCAACGCCCTGTTCGAGAATAAATTCGAGGAAGATTGAAAGAACCCGCGAACGGGCCCTTTAGGGGCCTTTATTCGTTTCCCTTTCTGGCGTTGGTATACGCCCTGGTGGTCGCCGCCGCGTACGTGGTGGCGGACCGCAGTTTTGGCGGCGTATTCTCCTCGGCGCTCTTCAGTTCTCCCGAGGGGCTTTTCTTTTTGGTCGCCGCCCCCCTGGGCCTCCTTGTCCTCACCGGCTTTCTGTTCGTCGGGGCGGTATCGGATTCCCTTCACGCCGAAGGCCCCAGCCCCCTCAGGCGCAACGTATTCCTCTCCTTTTGCCTCTTGCTCGCCAGCGTCGCGGTACCCGAATCGGTTATCGTCGGCAAGTTCGCGTCAGAGGCCCTCGGCAGCTGGTTTGACCGGTCGATTCCCGAAACCATGAACGTGGCGGCCGAGATGGCCGACCTATACATGGAAGAGCGCGTTAACGATATCCATTCCGTCTCGGAAAAGTACCTGAGCGGCCTCGCCATTTCGACCTGGAAAAATCGCCCCTCAGAATGGATGACCGCGATCCGTTCAATCGACCGGCACGCCGTGGCCTGTCAGGTGTATCTGGAAACCGAGGTTAACGGGGAAATATCCCGGAGCCCGGTTATGGAGTCGGGCGATTCCCTCTCCTTCGTGACGAAAGACCGCCTGGACTCGGTTACCGCCGGGCTTTTCGCGCTGAACGAGGGCGAGCCCCTTTTGCGCTGGGGGGAGAAGGTTCGTTACGGAAACAGCGTATACCTGTGCGTGTATACCTCGGCGATTCCGGGAACCTTCAACGATAAGCTCGAATCGGTCCGTTCGGCTTGGGAGCGGGCGCGGGTGATCGACGCGCTCAAACCCTACTTTCCATTCCTCGGTATCTGGATCTTCGCCCTGTTCCTGCTTCCGTCGCTGGGCATGACCCTGATCTTGGCCTGGAGATACTCCTGCAGGCTTTCCTCGCGCGTTCGTTCCCACGCTGCCGCGCTCGCCTCGCTGGCGGCCGGGGATACGGGCGTTCGGCTCGTACTTACGTCGAGGGACGAACTGGGCGCCGCGGGAGCCGCGGTGAACGCCCTTGCCGAAAAGCTCGACCGCGCGGGCGGCGCGGAACCGGCGGAACCGGCGCGGAAGGATCCCAAGCGGGCAACCCTCAAGCTCAAATAGCGAGCGGTCGGGCGGTTGCGCAAGCGGGTTTTTTATGACACCCTGCAATACCATTCGAGATACGAGCGAGGATACGTGCATGAGCGAAAACGCGCCCCTGTGGCTTTTTACCGGACCCGAAATCGGCGAGCGTAACGCCGCGATCGAGCAGGTGCGGGCCGCCGCGGCCCGAAAATCGGGGAATCTCGACTGCCATTCCCTCTACGTTCAGGAAACCCCCGTCGCCGACGCCGTATCCATTCTTTTAAACGGCTCCCTTTTCGCGGACGCGCGCTTCGTACTGCTCCGGAACGCGGAACTCATAAAGAAAAAAGAGGAAATCGAGCTCATTGCCTCTTGGGCCGAAGCCGCCTCCCAGGACGGCGGTTCCTACCTCGTGTTGGTGTCCGAGGAAATCGGGGTAGACAAAAAAATCGAGGCCCTGGTACCCAAGCAGAATAAGAAAATCTTTTGGGAGATGTTCGAGAACCGCAAGGAACAGTGGATCGTCGATTTTTTCCGAAAGGAAGGCCTCTCGGTGGACGGCGACGCGGTTTCCGCCATTCTCGAGCTGGTGGAGAACAATACCGAGGCGCTGAAAACCGCCTGTTCGCGCTTTACCCTCTTTTTCGATAAGGGCTATCGGGTTACCGAAACGGACGCGCTCGCGATTTTGGAGCATAACCGGGAGGAGAGCGCGTTCTCCCTCTTCGATGCCATGGCTTCGGGGAATTTCGAGGCCGCCTTGGGCATATGGAACAAGCTTTCCCTTTCAAAGGAATCTTCCCCCATCCAGCTCATGGCCGGACTGACCTATTGCTTCCGCAAGCTTTCCGATTGGCACCGATTGGCCGCCAGCGGCCAGGCCGACGACTTCTCGCTGAAAAAGGCGGGTTTTTCGGGGAAGCGGGCGATAGACCAATACCGCCAGGCGGCCCGGCGGTGGAACGCTGAATGCACCGACCGGGTATTGGGCCTCATCGCCGATACCGATCTCGCCATGCGTTCCGCCGGCTCCGCCCTGCAGGGCGTGCAAACCGAAATGCTCATCTACGCCGCCATGCGCCTTGAAGGCCATGCACCGGCCGTCGCGGTCTGGGACTGACTATTTCTTCCGGGACGCGCGGCCCTTCCCTTCGCCTTCTTCGCCGTATGTGCGGGCCTTGTCCGCGGCCATGCCTTCCCCGTCATCCTGAAAGCCCGCGTTCCCCGCGAGTTCCGCGAGTTCCGCGAGTTCCGCGAGCCGCGCGGCGGTTTCGCCGTTGAGATTCGCCGAGCCGGGCTTTCCGGAAGCGGAACGCTTTGCCCGCTCGGCTTTACGCTCCTCGAGGAGGGCCGGTACCGCGGCGGCCAGGTCGCGGGAGGCGGAATCGGAGAGGCCCGCGAGCTTGGCGACCTCCGCGAGGCCCCCGTTCGAGAGGGCCTCGGCCAACCCCTCGAGTGACCCGTAGCGCTCCAGCAGTTTCGCCGCCTTTTTCGGCCCGACGCCGGGTAGGCTTTCGAATATCAGGGTCGTGTTTTCCTTGGTGCGCAGCCGCTGGTTTCTCGTGGTGGCGAAGCGGTGGGTTTCGTCGCGCACCCGCTGCAGCAGCCTCAGCGCGTCGGAGCGGCGCGGCAGGGTGACCGGTACCGAGTTTCCCGGCAAATACAGCTCCTCGTCCCGTTTTGCGAGGCCCACTATGGGTATGTCCGCGCCGAGGGCCTCGAGCACCCCCTTCACCGCGTTCACTTGGCCGATGCCGCCGTCTATCAACAGCAGGTCCGGCAAATCCGCCCCCTCGTTCATGAGCCGCGAATAGCGCCTGCTCGTCACCTCGCGCATCGAGGCGAAATCGTCGATTACGCCGTCGGTGGTCCGGAGCCGGAACATGCGGTAGTTCTTCCGGTCGGGGTTTCCGTCCTTGAAAGCGATGAGGCTCGCCACGGGAAGCCGGCCGCCGATATGGGCGATATCGAAGCCCTCGATCCGGGAAGGCAGGGCGGGGAGCCCTAAAAGGGTTTTCAGTTCTTCCAGGGCGGGGAAGTCCCCGTGTTCCCGAAGCCTTCGCTCCGCGTCTTCCTTCGCGTTGAACCGGGCCATGGCGATCGCCGCGGCGTGCCTCCGGGTCTCGTCCCCGGGCGCCGACCGTTCCGGGCGGGGAGCGTCCGGGGCGATGGCCTCGATCCGGGTTCGCGCGCCGAGCCCCTCGGCGAACCAGCGTTCCGCCAGGGTAAGGCCGCTCTCGTTGGGCACGAAGACGCGCGGGGGAACGTCTGCGGGGTCGGTATAGAAGGCCATGAGAAACTCGGGGAGGATTTCCTCCTCGTCCTTGAGGCTGCGGACCCGGTACAGATCCCGGCCGGTAAGGCGGCCGCCCCGCATCCGCAGGACCGCGAAGGTAACCATCGTGCCCTCGGCCGCCCAGGCAATGTAATCGCGGGCTTCCGGGTCCAGGTCCACCACGGCGTTCTGCTCGCGAAGCTCTCGAATCGCGGCTATGCCGTCGCGGAGCCGGGCGGCCCGCTCGAACATCAGCGATTTCGCGGCGTCCTTCATGACGCCCTCGAGCCGCTCGATGGACTCCGCGGTGTCTCCCTCGAGCAGGAGCGCTATCTCGTTCACCGAGGCCGCGTAGCGTTCGGCGTCGATCTTGCCGCAGCAGGGGGCCGAGCTCAGGCCGATATGGTAGTACAGGCAGGGCGTTTTCCGCTTTTTCAGTACTTTGCACTGGCGGAGCCGGTAATTCCGTTTCACGAATTCCAAAAAGGCGTCTATGGCGGGCACGTTGGGAAAGGGCCCGAAATAGCGGGCCCCGTCGTTCTGCAGCCGCCGGGTCCTGAATACCCGGGGAAATTCCTCGTTGGTGATTTTTATGAGGGGATAGGTTTTCCCGTCTTTGAGGTTTATGTTATAACGGGGCCCGTATTGCTTGATGAGCGTGTTTTCGAGAAGCAGTGCCTCGTATTCGTTGTCCGTCGTGATATATTCTATGGTATGTGCGCGGGACACGAGTATGCGGGTTTTCAGGTCGCGATTGGAGGTAAAGTAGGATGACAGGCGGTTTTTCAGGTTTTTCGCCTTGCCGACGTAGATTACCTGCCCGGATTCGTCTTTCCACAGATATACCCCGCTCGATTTCGGCGCGTCCAAGGCGGTCGCGTGAAGCCGTTTACGGGTCTCAGACTGCTCTTTCATTGGATTTATCATACCATTGTGCCGATATTCTGATAAGTATCATGACGCACCGTATCCTTTTCACCGTAACCGCCGTATTCCTCCTCCTCTCGTCGGGCCTGCGCGCCGATTCCCGGGAAGTCACCCTTACCCTCGGCGGCTCCGCGGGCTGGAACCGCCTTGAGTCCCTTTCCGGGCTCGCTACCGCCCCGGGAAGGCTGGGCAAGACGGCGCTCATCCTCGATTCAGCCTCCGTTCCCGCCGCCTCTACCGCGCCCGGGGAGGCAGACCTGCTCATGCGCTTCGATTCGGGCAGCCTTTCCGCCGGTTCGACGGACGAAACGGGCAATTACCGTATCGTCGGCGGCGAATTGCGGCTTGCGCTTTCCTCCTCCGCGTATCGGGGAAACGGCGCCGCCGTGGCCGTTGCGGGTCGGAAGGGCCTGGAACTGACCGGTAAGGCGGGGACCCTGTTCGGCGGCGAAAACGCGACGGGCTCGTTCACCGTACGCTTTTGGATGCGGCCGGCGACGGCGGAAAACGGTTCGGAGCTTTTCGGCTGGCAATCGTCGATCACCGAAGCGGGAGCTTCCCGGTTTCAGTATATCCGCTCGGGAATCGCGGCCAACCGTATGGAATGGACCTTCTCGAACATTTGGTCCCACAACGGCTCCGGATTGCCCAACGTGGTCCTCCGGGGCATGACCAACCTCATTCCCGGCGTATGGTCCCATCACAGCATCGCCTACGACGCGGATACCGGCGCCCTTTCATACCGGATGAACGGGAAACTGGAGGCGATTCGCTATCTCACCGACGACGGCACTGAAACCGGATCGGTATTCCCCTCCCGTTTCGGCCGCTCGGCGCCGGTGCGGATCGCGGACGGTTTCGCGGGCCTGATTGACGAGTTTGCGGTGCTCCGCTACGCCAGCGAACCGGTCTCCATGGACGACTATCATCGGGTGACGGACCGATTCCCCGGCCGGGAGGGCCGTTTCGTCTCCGAAATCATCGATACCGGGGGAGCGAAATCCCGGGTGATATCCTTTAGCGTGGACGAGTCGGTGCCCGCCGATTCGGGAACGGCGTACTTCCTCCGATCGGGCGACGCGATGTGGAACTGGACGGAATCCGATCCTCCCTGGGTTCCCGTCGTCCCCGGGGAGACGGTTCCCGTCCTTACGGGCCGCTTTTTCCAGATCGCGGGGGAGTTGTATCCCGACGGCCGCGCCTCGGCTACCCCGACGGTTACCGAGGTTTCGCTGACCTACGAGAAGGACGCGCCGCCGTGGCCCCCGGTACGGATTTTCGCCGATCCCGGCAACGGTTCGGCCGCCGTGAGCTGGAAGCCTTCCCCAGACGGCGATACCGCCGGATATCTGTTATACTATGGGGAACGCCCCGGGGAATACCTCGGCGAAGGCTCCCCGATAGACGCGGGCAAGGCGCTTAGCGCCGAAATCCAAGGCCTGGTTAACGGGCGGGTGTACTATTTCAGCGTGGCTGCCTACGACGCGGCAGGACCCTCCGCTCCCGGCCCCCTTTCGCCGGAAGCCGCGGCCCGGCCCCGAGCGAAACCGTAATATGGACTGGAGACTCAATGGCTGATCAAACAACGGTGATACTTGAGCGGGCTCGCGATGCGCTCGTGTCTCGCGATTTCGTGTACGCGGAAAAATTGCTCCTTAATCTCGCCAAGCAGGAAGCGGGCGGCCGTGAGGCCCTCGACCTCTTGGGCGCGCTCTATCTGCGGTCCGACCAGTACGAGAAGGCCCTCTCGGTATTCAAGCGGATCTTTGAGACCGCGCCGGACGACGTGGAAGTGATGAACAATCTCGGCGTCATCTACCGGCGTCTCGGCAAGTTCGAGGAATCCGTCAAGATTCTCACCGCCGCCAAGGAAACGGGGAAGGACTTCGAGACCGTCCTCTATAACCTGGGCAATACCTGGAAACAGATGGGGAAGTATCCCGAGGCGGCCCTGTGTTTCTCCGACGTAATCGAGAAAAAACCCGACGACGTGCTCGCGTACAACCACCTGGGATGCATTCACGCCCTCAGCGGGCGCCACGATCTGGCCCTGCAGGCGTACCGGCGCGGTTTGCAGATCGACCCGAACCACCCGTATATCCATTTCAATATGGCCCACAGCTACGAGGCCCTATCCCGCCCGGACGAGGCGGTCACCGAGTACCAGGCCGCGCTCAAGACCAAGCCGGGCTGGATAGAGGCCCTGCGCGACCTTTCCCAACTGTACGCCCGCAAAGGCGATCCGGGGGGAATGACGGCCACCCTGCGCCGCATCCTCGCGGTTAATCCGAAAGACGTTCCGACGCTCATCGATATGGGGCAGCTCGCCCTGAAGGCCGAGCGCGTCGAGGAAGCCCAGTCCTGGTTCCATAAGGCGGTCGCGGCGGAGCCGTCCAACGTGCAGGGCGTACTTTCCCTGGTGCAGGTCCACGAGCGCCGCGGCGATACCGAAGGCGCCCTGCAGGAGCTCAAGCGGCTGGAACGCGAGCATCCCGAATCGGTGGACATTCTCGTGCACCTCGCCCGCTACTACGTCAAATTCCAGGACTATCCCAACGCGAGATCGCTCTTTTCCCGGGTGAACGCCCTGGACCCCAACAACGTTGCCGCGCTCCGATTGCAGGGGCGAATGTTTACCCAGACGGGGGAAAGCGATCAGGCGCGTGAATGCTTCACGAAGATACTCACCATCGACCCGTCCGAAATAGATTTCAGGGTCGATTTGGCCGACCTCCTCCTGCAGTCCGGAAAGTTTTCGGAGGCGGAGGAGCAGCTCTTGGAATACCTCAAGGAACGCCCCCGCGATTTTATCGTGAAAATATCCCTGGGCCAGCTGTACGAGAACATGGAAGATCCCGACCGGGCCCTTGCGGTTTACAATGAGGTGCTTGCCAGCGACCCCGAAAACCTCGGGGTGCGCGAGGCGCTGTCCCAACTGTACCAGCGGACGGGCCGAAACACCGACGCGGTGCGGTTCGCCGACGAGATCGTGAACATGCAGGGCAAGCGCGGCTCCGACGACGATTTGACCAACCTGAACCATTCCCTGAACCTGTACGAACAGGCCGTTACGAGCTACGGCTCGAAGAACCCCGGGGTGATGGGCCGCAACCTGGAGCTGCTCCGTTCCCGGCTCATTACCGAGGAAGCCCTGCCCCCCGAGGCCCTGGCCCCTGATGACGGTTTCGTTCCCGTGGACGAAGAAACCGACTCTTTGTCGTTGCTCGAAGACGATGAAAACGTGTCCGAGGGAGAGATGCCCTTCGACGAGATTTTTTCTTCCGACGGGGAAGAGGAACCGGTCGGGGACGAACCGGGCCTCGACGATTTGGTCAGCTTCGAGGAGCCCCTGGAATCGGCCGGAAGCGGGCTTCCCGGGCCGGGTCCCGACGCGGGGTATCCGGGGGCGGAAGACGAGGATATCGATCTTGGCTCCGTCGGTGCCTCTCCCGACGACGGAGAGCTTCGCCTGGACGAGGAAAGCGAGGACCTTGACGGGCCCTGGCCGAACGAGGCCCCTGCCCGACGGGGCGAGGACGGCTTCCCGGAGCCCCAACGCCAACGGGAACCACAATCCTATCCCGAATACCCGAAGTATCCCGCGTTCCCGGAACGTCCGCAGGAATATCCGCCCGCTTCACCGCCCGGCTCTCCTCCCGCCCCGCTCGCCGATCAGCTCGCAGATAATTCCGCGAACCGCCTCGCCGATAAGCTGGCCGACGCCATTTCCAAGCTCGTGGATAAAACGCCGAATCCGGTTCCGCCTGAGGAAGCGGTCCCTGAGGCCGACGCCGGAACGGGAAGCGCGAGCGATTTGACCGACGACTTGCGGCTTTCTCAGGACGAGCTTCTGGATATGGACTCCGTCGAGGAAGCCGCTCCCGAGCCGGAAGAGTCCCCGGAGCAGGGCGTGGCTGATGAGGCTGATGAGGGCAATGAGGCCGAAGAGGCCGACGAGGATGTCGAGGCCGACGAATCCGACGCGATCAACGAGGCCGACGACGATTCGTTCGACGCCGCCGACTCGTTCGGCGCTGCCGACTCGTTCGACGCCGTGCTCGACCTTTCTCCCGACAGCGAAATGGAAGAGGCGGAAGAGAACCCCGGAGAGGAAACCGTTACCGAGTCGGCAACCGAACCTACCCGCGCTTCTCGGCTTCTGCCGGAAGGGGAATACGAGAAGGCCCTTTCGGGGATGGAAGGCTCGTCCATCATCGGCCTATTCTCCTATTTTAAGGACGCGACCCTTTCCCTTCCCGAACGATACCTCACCGATTATCTTTTGAGCGACGAACGGATCAAGATGGAATACGTCATAGACCGGCTTTCCGGAAAGCCCGGATTGCACGCCGACCGTCGCCTCGAGGAAATCCGCAGGCGCGGGGGCGGCGCGAAAACGGCCCACGAGGGCTTGGCGCAGACGATAGAGTTCCTGGAAGGGCTGGTGGGCGGATTGCCCGATGCCGGTTTCGCCGTCGCCCTCAGGAACCGCCTGGAGAAGATCAGGGAGAAGGTGGATGCCGACTCCTAACGGCGCGCCCTACGACGTCGCGATCGTGGGGGCGGGAGTGTGCGGCGCGGCCATTGCCCGACTGCTGTCCCGGTACCGGCTGCGCGTCGCGCTCCTGGAGCGGGAGGCGGACGTTTCCTTCGGCACCTCCAAGGCGAACTCCGGTATCGTGCACGGCGGGTTCCACCACGCCGCACATTTCCTGAAAACGCGATTGGAGGTCGCCGGCGCCGCCCGCTTCGATCGGTTACGGGAAGAACTCGGCTTTCCCTTCGCGCGCTGCGGCATTTTGGTTGCCGCCTCCCATCCCGACGATATGCCGGCCATCGAGCATCTGCGCGCCCAAGGCGAGGCCAACGGCATAAAAAACCTCGAAATATGTTCCCGTCAACGAATGCTCGAACTGGAGCCGAAGCTTTCCCCCGAAGTGTGCGGCGGGCTCTACGCCCCCGACGGCGGGATCGTTGAGCCGTACCGATACGTATTCGCCCTGGTGGAAAACGCCCGGGCGAACGGGGTGGAATTGCTGACTGAATTCGAGGCCTGCGCCGCGGAACGGATCGCGGACCCGGAGGCGAAGCTTCCCCTGTGGGCCATACGCTCGTCGGACGGCCGAACGGTCCGCGCCCGGTTCGCCGTGAACGCCGCTGGCCTTTTCGCAGACGCGGTATCCGCCGCCTTCGGCGCCGAGCGCTATGAGATACGGCCGCGCAAGGGCGAATACTTTCTCCTGGACCGCCTGGCGGAAGGCCACCCAGGCCGGGTCGTCTTTCCGGTTCCCAACGCGGTTTCCAAGGGCATGCTCGTCATTCCCACCGTGGAAGGCACGACGCTCATCGGGCCGACCGCCGATCCCGTGGACGATAAGGACGACGTGGCCACCACCCAAGCCCGGTTGTCCCGGATCGTGGAATCGGCGAAAACCCTGGTGCCGTCTGTCTCCGAAAAAGACGCGATTACAAGTTTCGCGGGACTTCGGCCGGTACTGGGCGAGGATTTTTACGTCGCGCCGTCGGATATCGCGGAAGCCTTCGTTCAGGTGGCGGGTGTTCAGTCCCCGGGCCTCACCGCGAGTCCCGCCATTGCGGAGTACGTTCGGGACCTTCTCGCGGGATTGGGCCTGGACCTGACGGAGAAGGCCGACTGGAACCCCCGGGTCGAGGCCCCGGTCCGTCCGAGAAACCTACCGCCGGAAGAACGCGCCGCCCTCGTCGCCGCGAACCCGGCGCACGGCCATATCGTATGCCGGTGCGAGGAAGTTTCGGAAGCCGAAATCGTGGAAGCCATACGGCACGGTCACGTAACCCTGGACGGCATAAAATTCTATACCCGAGCGCAGATGGGGCGCTGTCAGGGGGGATTCTGCACCTATCGGATAATCAGAATACTGATGAGGGAAACCGGTATGTCCTTTGACGAGATAACCAAGCGCGGAAAGGGGAGCCGGATCCTCGAGTCGGAATTGGGGGATGAAGGCCATGAAACGCACCGGATTTGACGCGGTCGTGATCGGCGCGGGCGCGGCGGGCATGGCCGCCGCGGCGACCCTGTCCGCGCGGGGGCGCTCCGTCGCCCTGGTTGACCGCGAGGGCGATATGGGGGGCATTCTCCTGCAATGCGTTCATAACGGGTTCGGGCTGCACCGCTACGGCGAAGAGCTTACCGGCCCCGAATTCGCGTCGCGGCTTGAAAAAGACGTCCGCTCCGCGGGTATTCCCTTTTTCCCGGACACCACCGTCCTCTCCATCGCCCCTCCTTCCCCCGATGAACGCCGGTTTCGGCTTCTCGTTTCCTCGCCCCGCGGGATTGAGGAATTTCTCGCGCGTTCGGTGGTATTGGCCATGGGGAGCCGGGAGCGGAACCGGGGCAACGTGCGCATACCGGGAGACCGGCCCGCCGGCGTATTTACCGCCGGTCTCGTTCAGCGGCTCATCAATATCGAGGGCTACGTGCCCGGTTCCCGCGCCGTAATCGTCGGTTCGGGGGATATAGGCCTTATCATGGCCCGCCGCCTCACCCTTTCGGGGGTTTCGGTGGAGGCCGCGGTGGAACTCATGCCCTATCCTTCGGGGCTCGCGCGAAACGTGACGCAATGCCTCGAGGATTTTTCCATTCCCCTCTATTTATCCCAGGCCACGACCCGGATTATCGGCAAGAACCGCGTCGAGGCGGTCGAGATCGCCCCCATCGAGGACGGCGCGGTACGGATGGAGCGGGCGAGGATTATTCCCTGCGATACGGTACTGCTATCCGTGGGACTGGTGCCCGAAAACGAGCTTTCGGCGCGAACCGGGGTTTCGCTCAATCCCGTCACCAACGGCCCTATCGTGGACTCGCGCCTTATGACAGACGTCCCCGGCGTTTTCGCGGCGGGAAACGTGCTGCACGTTCACGATTTGGCGGATCGGGTCGCGGAAGAGGCCGAACGGGCCGGAACGGCCTGCGCCGACTGGCTGGACTCGTACGAGGCGGCTCCGGGCCGACCGGATACCGCCAATGAGACGCCGCTTATCGCCGGCCGGAACGTGCGCTATACCGTCCCGTCGTCCCTTTCCTCGGAACCCGTGCCCGTGCTCTTGCGCAGTATGGTACCCCTGGATAGGGCAACCCTCACCATTCGTCAGGGCGGTTCGCTCCTTTTCGCGAAAAGGCTCGCCTGGGTACGCCCGGGAGAGATGGTCCGCGTGGACGTGGACGTTCAGTCGGGGATACGTGCCCATGCCGGACCCTGCACGGTCAGCCTCGAAAACGGGAACGGTGAAGCATGAAGGAGTTGGTGTGTATCGTGTGCCCGCGGGGATGCCGCCTTTCGGTGGGCGAGGGGCCCGAGTTCCCCGTAAGCGGGAACGGGTGCGATCGGGGAAGGGTTTACGGCAGGAGCGAAGCCGTGGCGCCGACGCGGATCGTTACCGCCACGTGCGCCGCCGGCTTCCCGGGAGAAGGCTCAATGCCGCGCGGCGACTTTCCGCGCCGGGTGCCCGTCAGGACCGTGGGCGGGGTGCCAAAGGACCGGGTACGGGAATTGGCGGCGTATCTTTCGGGACTGACCGTGCCGCTACCCGTCCGCGCGGGCGATTGCATCGTCCCCGACTGGGACGGTACCGGTATCGTCGTGGTGGCGACCCGGGATATCGGTTTCGACCTTACTAATCCGGAATCTTAAACGTAATCGGTATTGCCCGCCCGCGGCCCTTTTTTCCCTGAACCGTTCGCTTTTGCCTTTCCCATTTTTCCCGATGGGGACTTGGCGACCGGCGAGTCCGTGGTAGTACCCCTTTTCCTTTCCGTCTTCGCGGCCTTGGGGGTTTTCGCCGCTTCGGTCGGCTCTCCCGCGTCGGGCGAGACAGCCGCCGCGGCGCCGAGCCTGATAATCCGGGAATTGGTAAGGAGCCTGTAGCCGTTTTCCGTGATCAGCACGTCGTTTTCGAGCCTACAGCCCCCGTGCTCCGGGTGGTAGAGTCCCGGTTCCAGGGTAACGACCATTCCCGGCTCGTATACCCAATCATTGTCTTCCCGGTTTCTGACCGCCGGCCCTTCGTGGGCTTCCAAACCGATACCGTGGCCCAGCGCGTGGGGCATGGTTCGCTTGGCCTTGCGGAAAATTTCGTCAACCTTAATGGGAGCGTCCCTCGTGGGCACGCCGGGTTTATAGAGTTCCAGCGCGGCCTTGTAGGCCTTTTCGACGAGGGCAAGCTGCTTTTCCTGGGCCGGAGTCACGTCGCCCGAAACCACGGTGAGGGTCACGTCGCTGGTATATCCCCGGTACTTAATGCCGAAATCCAGGATGGAAAGGCCGGAACCGGGAAAGGCCGATGCGGTATAGGGCGGGAAGGCGTGAATGCCGAAGCTGCGTTCCGGCCCGGCCGCGAGGGTTTCGAAACCGGTTCCCTCGGCCCCGGCCGCCCGTGCTTCCCGCTCGATCAGGAGGGCCACGTCGGATTCGGTTTTGATCTTTCCGCCCTTCAATTGCTTTTCGATCAGGTTAATGATGGCGTCGGTAATCGAGCACGCCTTCTCGATGGTCTCGATCTCCGCGGCGTCCTTGATTGACCTCATCCGCTCGATTTCCCGGCCCGCGCCGCCCTCGCGGCAAATCACGTCGTATTCAAGGAGGGCTTCCACGTACCGGAGAAAGAGCGGGTAGGGCGTCACGCCGGGAATTTCGATCCGGGAACGCGACGGGACCCCTATGCGTTCCGCGATACCCCGAACCGCCGCGACGGGATTTCTCCCGAAATCGGTATAGGGAACGATCACGTCGACATTGGCCATCTTGTGGGCCATCAATTCGTCCCACGGGCATAAAACGGCATGGCCGGTAATGGTCATAACAAGGAGGGCATCCGATGGATGTCCGGTGAAATATCTGATTCCGGGGTCCCGGCGGCCCTCGGTATCTTCAAGGACGACCACTGAAACGCTGTTGCGGGCCATCCAGGTGTACAATTCGGCCCGTCGTTTTAAGTAAGCTTCCATATGAAGTCAATATACCCCGTTTTCTTTGACAGGGTAAAGCAAATCGGCTATGATTGCCGGAAAATCGCGGAATGCCGGGGGAACGTCAGGTGAATTCACGTTTAAGGAACAAACTGGTCTACGCGTCAGGTCAATTCGGTCTGGTTTTGTGCGGTTACGGGATTATCAGGCTCTTTTCCTCGTTCTTCGTCGCCCGGGGCGTTTCCGGAGTCCGTCTCTTTCCCGATTATATCTACCAGAACGACCTGTTCGGTTTTTTTACCGCGGCGGGGCTGATCGTGGCGTTAAGCCGTCTTGCCGATACCGTGGCGGGCGTCGTCGCCGCCTGGGTGTCCGATCGGGGCGCCCTGAGAACCGGCCGACGCACCGCCATGATGCGCGCCGCGGCCGTTCCCTTGGCCCTTTTCTCCGCCTTGGCGTTCTTTCCCCCCTCGGCAAGCAATATGGCGCTCAATACCGTAGTAATCTGCCTTTGTACCATAGCCTTCTTTTTTGCCTATTCCCTGTACGCTATCCCGTATCTCGCCCTCATCTCCGAGCTGGGGGTACGCGCCCGGGACCGGCTTCAGCTTTCTACCCTTATGGCCTTCGCCACGGCTTTCGCGTCGCTGGCGGGAAACCGCGAATTGGCGTTCATGGACACGGTTTCCCGGCTGACGGGGCTCAGTCCCCTCGCGTCCTTCCGGTTGGTCATCGCCGGCTATGCCCTTATTTCCTGCGGTTTCTTGCTCTTGCCCGCCCTGACGCTGGCCGACGCCATTCCCCCGCATTCAAAGCCCGCTTCCGAGCCTCCCGCCCGCGCGGTGGGCGCGGTCCTTTCCGACCGACTGCTTCGTCCCTACCTGATCGCCGACTTTATGTATCGGCTCGCCTCCGCGATCGTCATAACCGGCTTTCTCTATTACGTGACGGTCCTTCTCGGCTTGCCTTCCGGCCGGTCCGATTATTTTCTGCTGATGATTTTCGCCGTGAACGTCGTGCTCTACTATCCCGTATACCTCGTGGCGGCTACGTACGGGAAAAAAAGGCTTTTAACCGGCGCCTTTTTGGCCTTGCTGGTGGATATCGCCCTGCTCGTCCCCGCCGGAAGCTATCCCGTGCCCGCGTCCGTCCAGGGCTGGATCCTCGCCCTGCTTTTCGCCTTCCCCCTCACGGTCTTTTCCGTAGTGCCCTACGCCCTGATCGGCGATCTGGCGGTGGCCTGCGAACGGAAAACGGGCGTATTGCGCGGGGGTATGTACTTCGGGCTCCATGCCGTTGCGGTGCGGATCTCCCAAATGGCCGTCATCCTGCTCTTTCCCCTTTTCGTGTCCGGCTCCTCGCCGAGCGCGCTGGGGTTGCGCATAACGCTGATCCTGGCCGCGGCCTTCGCGTTGATAGGCTTATTCTCCGTAACGGCGTACCGCGAGAAGGAAGTCAGCGTCCTTTTTGAATGACCGCTCCCGCGGGAAGGGCTCCCTCCGGGATTCCCCCCGGTTAGCGAAGATATCTCGATTACGCTGAGCGCCTCTCCGTCTTATTTTCCCCGTTTTCTCGCCATGGCAAGACCTTCCCGCGCGATGGGGTCGCGGGTCAACGCCAATAGTCCGATGCCCGCGGCGGCGAAGAGAACCAATGCCGCCACGAGGGGCACTCCCTCGCCGACGAGCTTTCCGTGGCCGGCGAAGGCCGCGTGGAGCCGCGGCAGCAGGAAATAGACCGGAGCCGCGGCGATAAGCGACAATACGACCATCTTCGCCGCGTACAGCGACGTGGACCGGACCACCTTGATCACGTCTACCGAGGGATTTTTCCGCAAAAACACGAAGAGCAGAACGGTGTTCGACGCGCTGGCCAGGGAAAGGGCCAAGGCGATGCCGCCTCCCTTCAGGGGAGTTACGAGGGCGACGGCCAATACGACGTTGACCGCGAAGGACAGTATGCCCGCCAGGGTCGGCGATTTCGTGTCGCTTTGGGCGTAAAAGGCCGGCGAAACGATTCGGTTAAGCGCGATGAAAAAGAGTCCGGCGACATGCCAGGTGAAGGCGTTCAGGGTGAGTTCCACCGATTTCTCGTCGAAAACGGCGCCCCCGAACAGCAGCGTAATGATATTCCGCCCGGTCAGGAGGGAAAAGAAGGTTACCGGTATGGTAATGAGGGCGATGATTTTCATGGCCCGCGCGAGCAGGTCGTTAAAGGCTCCCCATTCCTTTCGGGCGGAAAATCCCGAAAGGTCGGGTAATATGACCGTGCCGATTGATACCGCGAAAATGCCCAGGATTAGTTCCTGCAGCCTCAGGGAGTATTGCAGGCTCGAAACCACGCCCTTGCCCGCGTGTCCCGCGAGGGCGGTCGAAACCAGATCGTTGAACTGGTAGGCAGCCATGCCGATGACGGTCGGCCCGACCAGCGCGAGGACCTTACGGGTGCCGGGATTCGCGAAGGCCTTTTTTACCGTGGTAAAGGAAAAGCGAAACCCCTCCCTCAGTACGTAAGGCAGCTGAAAAAACGCCTGAACGGCGCCGCCGAGGAGCACGCCCACCGCCATGGCCCGGGCCGCGTTCTCCATTGCCGGCGCGAGGAGCCACGTGGTTCCTATCACGATCAGGTTAAAGAGAATGGGGGTGAATCCCGAGGGCGAGAATACCTTTACGCCGTTGAGAATGCCCTGAAAAAAGGCCGAGACCGAAATAATGGCGAGGTAGGGGAACATGATTCGGGTGAGTAACACGGTTTCCGCGGTTCCGGTGCCGAAAATGGGCACGATCAGGGGCGTCGCGAGAATTCCGATTCCGACGGTAACGGTAGTTATAAGGCTAATGAGCGTAAAGGTCGCGGAAAGGAATGACTTGGTGGTTTCCGCCGACTCCGTTTCCAAATACCGGCGAAAGGTCGGTATGAAGGCGACCGAGATACTGCCCTCCGCGAAAAGCCGCCTGAGGAGGTTCGGGATCATAAAGGCGACGGAAAAGGCGTCGGAAAGCTCGGTGGTACCCAAAAAGGCGGCTTTGGTCATTTCCCGAACCAAGCCGAGAATGCGCGAAAGGAAGGTAAGGGCGGAAAGGCGCGTTCCGCTTTTAAGAAGTGATTTTCCCATGAACGTTAGGCTAGCATATCGGCTGGACTTTTGCATATGCGTTCCTCAAAAAACGACGTCGGGCCGTTCCGTTAACTAAACGCGTAAAATGTCAAAAACCTGTAAATATGTGACATTTCGTGCGGTCGGCTTGAATCTGATGCAAAACTGTGTCATCATCGCTTCTATGAATGATAACAACGTCTTGCGGATGGGTATCGATGTGGGTTCCACGACCGTCAAGGTCGTAGTCCTTGATCGGAGCGATACGTTCGTATTCAGCAAATATGAACGGCATCGTGCAGATATACGCTCTACCATTATCGCGGTAGTCGAAAAGGCCTTGGACGCGGTGGAAGCCGCCTTTCCCGGAGAGGAAACCCGGCTGAGCGTTAAGGTCACCGGCTCGGGCGGATTGGCGGTATCTCACTGGCTTTCCGTCCCCTTTATCCAGGAAGTGGTCGCCTCCACCGCGGCGGTCAAAAAGCTCATTCCCCGCGCCGACGTGGCGATTGAGCTCGGCGGCGAAGACGCCAAAATCACCTACTTTACCGACGGCATAGAGCAGCGCATGAACGGTACCTGCGCCGGCGGCACGGGCGCGTTCATCGATCAGATGGCCGCCCTTCTCGAAACCGACGCCGACGGCCTGAACGAGCTCGCCAAGGGCGCCTCTACCATATATCCCATAGCGGCCCGCTGCGGCGTTTTCGCGAAGACCGATATTCAGCCCCTGATAAACGAGGGCGCGCGGCGGGAGGATATCGCGGCGAGCATCTACCAGGCCGTCGTCAGCCAGACCATTTCCGGTTTGGCCTGCGGCAAGCCCATTCGGGGGAACGTGGCCTTCCTCGGCGGTCCGCTCCATTTCATGGACCAGCTGCGCCGCCGCTTTATAGAAACCCTGAAATTAACGGGCGACGCGATCATCGTTCCCGAGGAATCCCAGCTTTTCGTGGCGGCCGGCGCCGCCTTCTCCGCGGAAACGACCCTCGACTCCGCCAATATTTCCTTCCGTAGAATGGATTCCATCGCGGAGCCCGGCGCCTCGTGCCGGGTCTCACCGTCCCTGGCCGCGAACGGTCCCGCTACCGGTACCCAGCCGGAATCGGGCCCCGGCACGGTACTCGTGAGCGTGAAGGTTCTTCGCGAGGGCCTCAAAAACCTCGTGGGCGCCGAGATGCACGAGGTTCAGCGGCTTGACCCCCTCTTCGCCAACGAACGGGAACTGGAGGAATTCCGCGTGCGGCACGCCGCGGAAATGGCCGCCTCCGCGGATTTAGACACGGCGAAGGGCCCGGTATTCCTGGGCCTGGACGCCGGTTCCACCACTACCAAGGCCGTGCTGATCGACGATCAGGGCCGCATCCTGTGGCGTTTTTACGACGTTAACGGCGGTAACCCGGTAGACCTCGCCGTTCGCGTCCTCAAGGACCTGTACCGCCGGCTGCCGTCGCAGGTGCGCATCGTGCGTTCCTGCTCCACCGGCTACGGCGAGGCCCTCTTTCAGGCCGCCCTCGGCGTCGACGCCGGTGAAGTCGAAACCATCGCGCACTACCGCGCCGCCGATTTTTTCGTTCCCGGCGTGGAATTCCTTCTCGATATCGGCGGCCAGGACATGAAGTGCCTCCGCATGAAAGACGGGGCCATCACCACCATCCAGCTTAACGAGGCCTGCTCCTCGGGCTGCGGCAGCTTCCTTGACAATTTCGCCCGCTCCCTGGGCCTGGACATCAATTCCTTCTCCAACAAGGCCCTCCTGGCGGATAAGCCCGTGGACCTGGGAAGCCGCTGCACGGTCTTCATGAATAGCCGCGTGAAGCAGGCCCAAAAGGAAGGCGCTTCCGTGGGGGATATCTCCGCGGGCCTTTCCTATTCGGTCATCAAGAACGCCCTCTACAAGGTCATTAAGCTCCGCGACGCCTCGGCGATCGGCGAGAAGGTGGTGGTGCAGGGCGGCACGTTCAATAACGACGCGGTGCTCCGGGCCTTCGAGAAAATCTCCGGGCGCAACGTGTTCCGGCCCGACGTGGCGGGCCTCATGGGCGCCTACGGCGCTGCCCTCATCGCGCGGGACCAGTGGGAAGACGCGGGCTGTCCCTCCGACGCCCGGACCGGGCTTGCCACGCCCGAACAGCTCGAGCACTTCGCGGTCCAGCTCGAAAGCCGCCGCTGCGGCAAGTGCTCGAATAACTGCCTCCTGACCATCAATACCTTCACCGCGGGCGTGGTAACCTCCGGTCCCGTGGAGCAAATGGTCGCGCCTCCCCGGCGCTTTATAACGGGTAACCGGTGCGAGCGGGGCCTGGAAATCGACCTGGACGACAAGGCCGCCGGCGGCGCGACCGACCGGAAGGCGGAAATCGGCGGGGGCGTAAAGCCCGAAAAAATTCCCGTACCGAACCTCTTCGACTGGAAGTACCGGCGGCTGTTCCGCTACAAGCCGCTGGCGGCCGATAAGGCTCCCCGGGGCGACGTGGGAATCCCGCGGGTGCTCAACATGTACGAGAATTACCCGTTTTGGTTTACCTTTTTCACGGAGTTGGGCTTTCGCGTGCGCGTTTCCCCCCGATCGAGCCGCGACGTGTACGAGGCCGGCCTGGAAACCATTCCCTCGGAATCAGTATGCTACCCGGGTAAAATCGCCCACGGCCACGTGGAATCCCTTTTGAAGGCGGGCGTGAAGTTTATCTTCTATCCCTGCGCGCCATACGAGCGGGTGGAAGACGCGGGCGCGGGGAACCATTACAATTGCCCCATCGTCACGAGCTATCCCGAGGTTCTCAAGAATAACGTGGACGCCCTGCGCCAGGATCCCTCCGTGCGCTATATGGACCCCTTCCTCCCCCTGGACGACGAGCATCGGCTGAGCCAGCGGCTGCATGAGGAGCTGGGCGAGCCGTTCGGCGTAACGAGCGAGGAAATTCGCTCGGCCGTGCGGACCGCGTGGGTGGAACAGGATTCGTTCCGCGCGGAAACCGCGGAGATGGGCGAAAAAACCCTCCAGGAAATCGCGGATCGCGGCTTAAAGGGCGTCGTGCTCGCCGGCCGGCCCTACCATGTGGACCCTGAAATCCACCACGGCATTCCCGAACTGCTTACCGGCCTGGGCCTCGCGGTGCTTACCGAGGATTCGGTTGCCCACTTGGGAACGGTGGAACGCCCCTTGCGAATCGTGGACCAGTGGACCTACCATAACCGCCTCTATCGCGCCGCCCAGTTCGTTTCGTCGCGGAAGGACCTGGAACTCGTTCAGCTCACCAGCTTCGGCTGCGGGCTCGACGCGGTGACCTCCGATCAGGTGCAGGAAATCCTGGAAGCGCGGGGAAAGATGTATACCCTCGTGAAGATCGACGAGGGCTCGAACCTGGGTGCCGTGCGCATCCGCATGCGGAGCCTCATCGCCGCCATTAAGGAGCGGGAACGCAACGAGAACCAGACGAAGGTCAAGACCTCCTCCCATCATCGGGCCATTTTCACCAAGGAAATGAAGGCCAAGCGGTTCACCATCCTCGCGCCCCAAATGTCCCCCATCCACTTCAGGATCCTGCAGCACGCCTTCGAGTATTCGGGCTTCAACTTCGTGATCCTCCCCGACGTGGACAAAAAGGCGGTTGATTACGGATTGCAATACGTCAATAACGACGCCTGCTATCCCTCGATCATCGTGGCGGGCCAAATGATCTCCGCACTGAAAAGCGGCCAGTACGACCTGGACAAGGTTGCCCTCCTGATCACCCAGACCGGCGGCGGTTGCCGCGCGACGAACTATATCGGATTCATCCGACGGGCACTTTCGGACATCGGCTGGAGCCATATACCGGTCATCTCGCTTTCCGCCCAGTCCCTGGAAAAAAACCCGGGCTTCGTGATCACGCCCGCGGCCCTCCACCGCGCCATGATGGCGGTAATGCTCGGCGACCTGCTCATGCGGGTGCTGTACCGGACGCGACCCTACGAGGCCGTGCCCGGCTCGGCGAACGAGCTTTACGAGAAGTACAACGCCCGGTGCGTTACCCAGATCAAGTCGCTTTCGATCCGCGGCTACAACAACCTCGTGAAGGATATCGTACGAGACTTCGACGCGCTCCCCTTGAGGGACGTGCGCAAGCCGCGCGTGGGCGTGGTGGGCGAGATTCTCGTGAAATTCCACCCCACGGCCAATAACGACATATTCACCACCATCGAGCGCGAGGGCGCCGAGTGCGTCGTTCCTGACCTGGCCGACTTCCTCTTTTACTCCTTCATCAACGGGGTGTATCGGCACCGGAAGCTCGCCTTCCCGAAGAAGACCGAGCGGAACGCGCACCTGTTCGTGTGGTTCCTGGAACGGTACCGCGCGCAGATCAGGAAGTCCCTCACGGAAAGCAGGCGTTTCACCGCCCCCGAATCGATTTACAAATTGCAGGACGGGGTGGACGGAATCGTTCAGCTGGGAAACATGACCGGCGAGGGTTGGTTCCTCACCGCCGAGATGGTGGAATTGATCCACACCGGCGTGCCGAGCATCGCCTGCGTACAGCCCTTCGCCTGCCTGCCGAACCACGTTACGGGAAAGGGCATGATCAAGGAACTGCGCCGGCGGTACCCGGGCTCCAATATCGCCGCGATCGACTACGATCCGGGCGCGAGCGAGGTAAACCAGCTGAACAGGCTAAAGCTTCTTTTGGCCAACGCGCCGAAGGGATCGCATCCCGACGAGACGAAAACCCCGGAGGGTCGCGCGTTGGACGCCTCAATCGCGGGAATATCCCCGGAAGGCGCGCCTGTAGCGATGCATTAAGGCAATAAAAGGCGGCGGACAGGCCGCTTTACGCACGAAGCCCGAAGTCGGAACCTATCCGGCTTCGGGCTTACTCCGATACCCGCCCCACGGAATCGCGGATTTTCAGGCTGACAGGGGCCCTCACGCTCGGCGTGTCCAACTTTTCGCCCCGTATAAGGGCGAGGAGCATGGTTACCGCCTGGTGTCCGCGCAGGAAGGCGTCCTGGTATACCGTGGTGAGCCGGGGCCGGACCATCCTCGCGAAGATATTGTCGTCGAAACCGGTTACGGAAACGCGGCCGGGCACCTCGATCCCGTGTTCCTGGCAATAGATCACCGCCTCGGCGGCGTAATAATCGGAGAAGAAGGCGAGGGCCGTATAGGGCGGGCCCGATACGGTAAGCTGCCCGTAGGTTTTTTGCCGTTCGTCGTAATCCTTGGAGAGTATCTTGAAGCCATCGTCGGGTAGCGAGAGCGCGAGCTCGGCATAGGCCCGCTTGGCCCCCTCGAACCGCATGGTGGCCGTTCCCGGCCAGGTTCCCGAATCGGCGAAATAGGCTATGCGCCGGTGCCCCATGGAAAGCAGGTATTTCGTCAGCTCGTAACCGCCCTGCTCGTCGTCCAGGGCCACGTTGTGGTATTCCTGGCCGTCGTCGTCGAAGATGCAGTCAATGAAAACCACCGGGGTCTCGAGGCTTCGCTGCAGGATTCCCGCCATTTCCCCGGTAACCCAGATGAGGATCAATCCCGCCAGCTTCCATTTCGCGACCAGTTTCAGGATATCCTCTTCGTGGTCGGTGGTATGGAGCATCATGTAATAGCCCGCTTCACGGATCTCCCGTTCGATGGCGCCTATGATCATGGACGAGAAGGGGTCCTCGAGGACGGTCTCGTTTCTTCGGGGTTCGCGGAAAATCACCACCCCGATGATGCGGGAACTGCTTCGTGCGAGCATGATGGCTCCCATATTGGGCGCGTACTTTTCGCTGGAGAGGAAGGAGCGTACCCGTTCGAGGGTGGACGGGGAAACCTTGGCGGTTCTCCCGTGGATCACGTTGGCGACCGTCGTCGGGCTTACGCCCGCCTTTTCCGCGATTTGCTTGATGGTAGCCATGCTCCGGACGTCCTCCCCCTCGCTCTTACTTAAGATACCCCAGCCATTTATCCTGTCGGGCTATCATCCGGTCCACCATGGGCGCGACCGAGGTCGCCCGGTGCATAACCGGGTTCGCCAGGATGGCCTGAATGACGAGGCTTTTTTTCTTACCCAGAATCGCCTCGGCAGTCAAGTCGTACACCCCGCAATAAGAGCGGAGAAGGGCCAAATATCCCTTCGGCACGTCCTTGACGGGAATCCCGGTCACCCCCTTTGCGTCGATCAGGGCGGGAACCTCCACGGCTATCCACGGGGGAAGGTCGGGAATCAAGCCGTCGTTGAGTACGTTCACCGCCCCTTCCTCGAACCCCTCGTCGCCGAGTATCCCCTCGATGATGGGAACCACCCGCTCCGAGGTTTGCAGCTTGATATCGTAACGGGCGTTTTGGCCCAGCATGATCCGGTAAATGTCGTAAAAATCGAGGATGCCCCGGTGATCGGCCACGTCCCACGCCCAGCCGAGGTATTCGCCGAAATGGCTATCGGTGGTAATGGGGAGGAGTCCGTAATTCTCCAGCATGAACTTGACGATCTTGCGGTCGGCCCATTCGTAGGCGCTTTTCCCGCCGTTGCCTCCCTTTTCGAATTGCTCCGCCTCCTCGAGCTTGCCGGTGGCGCGATAAACGTCAAGCATGTCGCTATATCCCGGCTCGCGCTCGAAAAAGCCGGGCGCCTTGCGCCGTACCTCAGGATAAAGATCCTTGCCCGTCTTTTTTTCCTTGATTTCGAGTAGGCAGCTAAAGTGGTTGAGCCCGGCGGCGCGGAAGCGGTACTCCCGGCTTTCCATCCCGAGGATCGGCGGCAGCCAGCGGGTCAGCCAGCCGATCTCGTGGCAAATGCCGATGAACCGCGCCCGGGGAAAGGCGCGCTTTACCGTGGTGACGATAGCCGTCATGGGGTTCGAGAAATTGAAAATGTACGCGTCGGGGCAGATTTCCATCGCGTCGGCGACGATTTCCAGGATGGGGGGAATGATCCTGAGCGAATGGAATACGCCGCCGGGCCCCCCGTTCTCGCCGTATACCTGTTTGGCCCCGTATTGCATGGGTATTTTCCAGTCCTCGTCCCACAGCTCGAAACGGTTGCCCACCTCTATGGAAGAAATGATAAACGACGCGCCCTTGAACGCGGCCTTTCTGTCCGTGGTCGCGCTTACGGTAAAATCGAGCCGGTTCGCGGCGATAAAGGCCCGTGCCGTTTCCAATACCTTACCCATGGTTACCGGATTGATATCGTGCAAGACGATCTCGCTTCCCGCGAGGCGCTTGCCGTTGAAAATATCCCCCAGGATTCCGCAGCCGAACTGGGCGCTTCCGGCGCCCACCAAAACGATCTTCATGATACGAATTCTCCG
Organism: Spirochaetota bacterium; assembly: GCA_023443865.1. Taxonomy (GTDB): domain Bacteria; phylum Spirochaetota; class Spirochaetia; order Treponematales; family Treponemataceae; genus Teretinema. The sequence goes on from JAEZST010000022.1 coordinate 414,161, forward strand.
ATTATTTTATTGAACCCTCAACCATGCCCTTGATGATGTATCGCTGGGCGAAGAGGTACAGTACGATGACGGGCAGCATGGCCAGGAGCGTGGACGTGAGAATCAGGTCCCATTGCTTCAGATAGGCCCCTGCGAAGGCGGTAACGGCTATAGGAATGGTCTGCACGGCGCCGTTGGTTCCCAGCATCAGGAGGGGGAGCAGGTAGTCGTTCCAAATCCAGATGCCGTTGAGGATGAGCACCGTAACGATAATGGGCTGCAAAAGGGGAAAGACGATCTGAAAGAAGGTTTTCGCCCGTGAAGCGCCGTCGATCGTGGCGGACTCCTCCAGCTCGTAGGGTATGTTCTTTATAAAGCCGTGGAAAACGAATATGGATAGGGGGCTACCGAAGCCGAGGTACGCGAAAACGATGCCCGGTACGGACGCGAGCAGCCGTATGTGAAGGAATTGGCCCAGGACGCGCATCCACCGCACCAAGGGATACATAAGTACCTGGAAGGGGATAACCATGGCGGCCACGAAGGCCATGAAAATCACGGTGGACCATACGGTTTTATTCCGTTCCAGTACCCATGCCGCCATGGATGAAAAGAGCACGATTACCGCCAGGGACAGGACCGTTATTACCGTGCTGTCCGCGAAGGCGTTCACGTAGTGGACGGTCGGATTGCTGAAAATCAGGCCGATATTCACGAAAAGCTGTCCCCAGTCGCTCGGCAGCGCAATCGCGTTGAAGATGATTTCCTTGGAGGTTTTCGCGGAATTGAGAACCACCATGCCGAAGGGAAACATGAATAAGACGAAAAGGGCGATCGTGAATACCTCGAGGGCGGTTTGCCATATCTTGCGGGGCGCGACGTTCATAGCTCGATCTCCTTCTTTTTACTCATGGATACCTGGATGAGCGAGACTACGACGAGCACGACGAACAGGATTACCGCTTTCGCTTGGGCCTCGGCCATTCGGTTCGCCGTGGCGGTGTTGAAGATATTCATTGCCAGAAGCTGACTGGCCTTTACCGGCGTATCCAGGAAACGGGTGGCCGGCCCCCCGTTCGTGAGGGTATAGTTCATGTCGAATTGCTTGAACGAGGTGGTCAGGGTGAGAAAGAGCGATATGGTGAAGGCGTTCGCCATCATCGGCATGAGGATATGGTATACCCGGGAAATGAAACGCGCGCCGTCGATCTCGGCCGCCTCCATCAGCGAGGCGGGTATGCCCTGGATGGCCGCCACGTAAATCAGCATGATGTAGCCCGAATACTGCCAGGTGTTCACAGCGGACATTGCCCAGATAACCGTATCGGGCTTGCTCAGGTATGAAACCTCAAGAAAGGGAATGCCGTACTTGGTCCCCATCGCCACGAGGATGCTGTTCAGGATGAATTGCCAAATGTATCCCAAGACGATTCCGCCGATGAGGTAGGGAATGAAAAAACCCGCCCTGAAGAAATTACGGAACCGGATTTTGCTGGTCACGATAAGGGAAAGCGCGAAGCTTACCGCGTTAACGAGCACGATGTTGATTACCGTGAAGGCAATGGTAATCACGAATGAATACAGAAAGTCGGGAAGGGTGAACAGGTCCTTGAAATTGCTGAACCCCACGAATTTTACCTGGTCCCGAACGCCGTTCCAATCGGTCATGGAATAATAAAGACCGAAGAAGAACGGCACGATTATCACGAGGACGAACGCGATCAGGCAGGGCGCTAAAAAGAGCGCGTTGACGATACGGCTTTGTTTCATGCCTTTCACCTCTGTTGGTCGCCGCGTTCAAGCGGCTTGTTTTAATTGACGGGCGGCGCTCGCCGGCTTTGGGCCCGGAACCGCGTCGCCCTCGCGAAAAAAAGGGGGGCATCCGTGAAGACGCCCCCCGCTCAAGGATTACGTTACATCTTCGGGAGGCCCGCTACGGCCTTCTGCATATCCGCGATAAACTGGTCGATATTGTCCGGGTTCTGCGCGAAGAGGTCGAAGATCGGGCCGAACACGTTCTGGCCGGTTCCGTCGGGAAGCATGCCGAAGAATACGCCGTAGTTTCCGCCCTTCGCGTTCGCCGCCATGAGGGCCTGGCTCAGCTGACCTGCGGGCTTCAGGGTCACGGACTTGAACGCCGGGATCATGCCCGCCTTGTTGACCATGTAGTCCGCTCCCTCGGGAGTGGTGGCCATGGCGGTCAGGAAGTCCTTCGCGGCCTGGGCGTTCGGGCTCTTTACGTTGACGCAGTACCAGCTCGGCGCGAAGAGGTACAGGCCGGTTTCGGGCGTGTCGAGGAAGGCATGGGGAGCGTAGCCCATCTTGAAGGTAACGCCGAGCTGCTTCATGTTCGGGTCAACCCAGTTGCCCTGATGCAGGAACGCGGTCTTCCCCTGGGCGAAGGCGCCGACCTGGTCGTCGTAACTTCCGTTCAGGAGTATTTTCTTGTCCGCGTACTTATACAGGAGCTGGAGATACTTCGCGTACTGCGTAAAGCGGGGAAGGTCAAGCTGTCCCTTGAGGGCCTTGTCGATGACGCTCGTATCGGTAAAGGCGAGACCGCCTCCCCAGTATGCCGCGAGGTTATGCTGGGCCGCTACCCACCACATGCCGCCGGCGACGGAAGCCGCCATCGCCACGGGAGCGTCGATTCCGAGCTGGGCTTTCTTTGACTCGAGGGTCATGAAGGCCTTCTCGTAGGCCGCGCGGGTGGTCAGGGTCGCGGGATCGATCCCGGCCTTGGCGAGGATATCGGCGTTATAGGCCAATCCGTATCCTTCGATGGCTACCGGGAAGCCGTACACCTTGCCGTCTACCTTGAAAGAAAGATCCGTGTCCTTCACCCAGGGTTGGTCGCTCAGGTCGGCGATGTAGTCTTTCCAAATGTCATAGCCGCCCTTTCCCTCGATAACGAAAATGTCGGGCATTTGGCCAGCCTGGGCTTTCGCCTTCATCGCCCCGCCGTAGTCCGCGCCGCCGCCGAGGGTTTCCACGGAAACCGTTACCCCGGGATGGGCCGCTGAATAGGCCGCAGCGTAGCCGTCCAAGGCGTCCTTGATTTCCACTTTCAACTGGAACATGTTGACCGTTACGCCTTTCGCCGCCTTCGCGTCTTTCGATCCGCCGGCAAATACCGCGCCTGGTATCATCGCCGCGATTAGCGCTAAGGTTAATGCTTTCTTTACCGTTTTTTTCATCTCTCTCCTCCAAGGATGTCTGCCGCTTTCGGGCAGTTTGTGTATAGGTGTTGCGTAGCACCTATTTCGGAGTGTAAGGCCGGAATATCCTGCCGTCAAGGGAAAACCGGTTAAATTGCGCTTTTTTTTTGAAAATGGCCCGCTCTGCGCTTGACAAACGAACAGTAACCGGTTGCCATTTTACGGGGTTCCCTCGGCGTTTCTCACCCCGTCCGTCCCCGTTTTAAGGGGCCGATATTTTCTGCCGATACTGATAAAACGTATGAATACGACCATTCGAACCGGTGCCGCCTTTGTGGCGCTTTACTTTCTGGTACTCCCCCTTCCTGCGCTGAATGTCGGCGGTATTTCCCGATTCCAATTTACGGAATCCGATTCGCTGCGAGCCCAGATAGAGGACGATTGGTTTTCGGCCCCAATCGATACCGTCGCGGCCCTGAAAGGAGAAATCGTCGAGGATCCCTACGGCGACGGCTTCGAAATTTCCGTTTCGAAAACCGATACCCTGATTTCGGTAACCCTGATCCAGACCGATCGGGAGGAACTCTCCATCGCGGGCCGTTGGACCCTTAATCGCGACAAGATTACCGGCGAACCCGTTTCGATCGTCGTGAATCCCGTGGATAATCCCGAAATCGTCCTTACCTTTCGCCCCGGGGCCGGATCGAAAAGCCTCCTCGACCTTTCCGTTTACGGACTCTACGCCCGAAAAGGCGTCCCCTTCGGCAAGTCATTTCAGTCGGTCCTTACCTCCTCCGTCGAGTCCATCGCCGCGCTGACCGCGCGTACCGTTCCCTGGAATCTCGTGCATCCCGATCCGCTCCTTTACGGCAATATCGCGCAGGGCGTCGAGACGATTCGATCTCGGCTGCCCACCCTGGTCTACCTTGAGGACGGCGCGTTTGACGATGCGGGAAAGCCCGTCTTTATTGAGACCGAAAGTCCCCAAGATCCAAAAGCCGTACTTGCCGAGGCGGTGGACGGACGCGATATTTCAATAATCCGTGGCGGGGTCAACTGTTCCGGATTCGTTAAGTGGATCGTTGACGGCATCATTCGCCCTACCGCCGGTTCTGGAACCTTCATTAAATCCCTTAAACGCTGGAGTTCCGCCCCGGAAACGGGCTTTACCGAGCGGTACCGCGAGAGTCGGGACGTTTTTTTCGCCCTGGATTGGACCCGAAACCTCGCCTCGGCGGTGGTCAGTCTCGATGCGGGCCATACCGTGTTCCCGGACGCGGCCGGAATCGACGTGAAGGCGGAGCCCTTTTCGGGCGCGCTGGGGTTCGAGACCGACGTGGGCTATCAGGTGAAGGAACTGCTTCCCATGCTGTACTGGTTGGCGGCGAACGAGGGCGGGCACTGGTATCTCGGGGCGCTCAGCCGTGAGCGGGGCGAGCGGGGTAATGCCGCCAATCCCTTTTTGCGCTATTATCATCATGCGGCGGCGTTCTTTCCGTGGTTCGACGAGAAGGGTCAATTCCGGGTAGCCGTCTTTGAAAGCGCCGTGGAAACCCCGGCGGCAACCTTCGTGGAAAGGAACCAGGATGCCTGGGTCTTTCTGACCCGGGTGGATATGAGCGCCCCCGGGCGATTCGCGCCGTGAATTTTTTTGTTACTACCGGCCATTTACCCGGGTTTAACGCATGAGGAGAGTGGTTTATGATTCCTATTGCCCAGCGCCTTCGCGGGTTCGCGATATATGTTTGCCTGTTGGGTTGTATCGCCGTCCTCGGGGCCTCCTCGCCTCCCCAAGAGCCCCGCGCGCTCCTGGAAGCCGCTCGGGCGTCGGGCGAAAAGGACCCCGCGGGCGCGGCGAAAACCCTTGAACGGGGTTTGGACCAGGCCCAAAGCCTGACTCCGTGGTACTTGGCCGAGCTTACCCGGCTGAACGGATTGGCGGGGGATTGGCTGGCCGCGAAACGCTGGGGCGAGCGTTCCCTGACCGCGGGCGTTCCGGCGGAACTCGCGGATACCGCGAGCTGGTGGTACGGACTCGCCCTGGAAAACACCGGGGACAGTTCCGGCGCCTCCCGCGTATACCGAAAGAGAATAGACAGCGGTTCCTGCTCGGAACCCCTCCTGTGGCTCGCGTTTTTTCGGACCGGCGATTCCGGGGCCGAAAGCGGTTCTGCGTCGCTCGACGCGGCCTTCCCCCTATTGAAGCTTACGGCGCCCGATACCTACGTGCTGTCCCGATACCTTGCCGGCATTTGCGCCGTGCGTTCGGGCGAATGGTCTTTCGCGGCCGTATCGTTCTCGCGCTTTGAATCGGTACGCGCCGGTAAATATCCCGAGCTTGCCCCCTGGGCCGCCTTTTACGCCGCGTGGAGCCTAAACCGCAGCGGGCGCGGCGCGGAGGCCTTAAGCGCCTTTAAAAAATACCTGAACCAGTGGCCTACCCACGAACGCGCCTGGCAGGCGGCCACCGCCGCGGCCCTCGCGGCGAGCCAGAATCCTTCCGCCGGATCCGATCCCGTGGCCCTCGCGGATATCGCCATCACCCGCGCTCCCACCCGCTCCGATCGCGCCGATTCCATGCTGCTGCGCTCGACCTTGCTTATTGATCGGGGCGACTTTGCCGCCGCGGCCCGGGACCTTCCCGGCATTGCCGACGGTTCGCTCACGAGCGGCCTTACACCTTCCGCGAGCCGCGCCCAATTCTTGCTCGCTGAAATCGCCTTCCGGGGCAATGATTTCGGCCTTGCGACGCGGCGTTGGCAGCGTCTCGTCGAGGTATTCCCCGCCGATCCCCTGGCCGAGGAAGCCCTCTACCGTATCGGCGACGCACGTTACATAGAAGGGGACTGGAAAGCCGCCGGAGATTCCCTTTCGCGGTACCGCCTTTCCTGGCCGAACGGCAGGTTCCTCGCCTCTGCCCTGCGCGAGGGGGGCGAGGCCTGGTTCCGCGCCGGCTCCGTGGATTTAGCCATTCTCTGGTGGGAAGACCTTTTGAAAAAATTTCCCGACGGATCCGCCGTGCCGGGTACCATGCGTGATTTATCCGCCGCCTATCGGGCCAGAAAGGACTGGGCGGCTGCCCTTCGCGTGGCGAAGACCTATCGCGAACGGTTCCCGAAAGAGGCCGCGCTTGACGGGATGGATGCCGAAATTGACGAATTAACCAGCCTGAATTCGGGCAATGCGGGCGATACGGCGGCGAAAATCGCCGCGTACGCGAAGGCCTCAAAGGCGGGAACGGCCGCCGGCCGCGCCATCGGGCTATCGCTCGCGAAGGATTACCTGACGGACTGGAACCGGCGTGAGAACGCCCGAACCCTTCTGGCGGAACTGACCGAAAAGGCGCCCAAGTCCCCTGACGGGCAGGGCGCGGCTGACCGGAGGGTCAGGGCTGAAGCCATGAGCCTCCTCGCCAATATACTCAAGGAAGACGGCTCCTACGGCGGCGCCGCGTCCCTCTTCCTTTCCGCCGGCGCCTGGTATGCCGCGGTGGACCCGGAAAAGGCGGCTGAAGCCCTATACGGCGCGGTGGATTCCTTCCTGCTCAAGGGAGCGCGGTCCGACGCCCGGACGACACTGGAAACCATGCAGAAAACCTGGCCGGACTCCGTGTGGACCCGGCGAGCCCTCGTCGCCGCTGCCAGGGACTGAGTCGGGGGAAAATATGAGGACGATACCGATGAAACGAACGCATCATACACTCGCCGCAATCCTGACGCTCAGTCTCGCGGGCGGATCGCTTTTCGGGGCGGGCATCGAAGTGCCGGACCTGGAAACGCGCATACGGAACTCCGGAGGCGAAGTGCCCGCCACCGCCTTGCCGGAGCTCCCGAATCCCGCGCCGGCGCCAATACCGACCGTCGAAACCGCCGTTTCGGCCATTCCCGAGGCCTCGGCCGTCGTTCCTTCACCGGAACCCGAATTGCCCCTCGTCCCGGAAGCGACCGAGGGGGAGAAGGCGCCGGAAGGCAGCCTGAGCGGCTGGGTGTCCCTCGGGGCCGGAAGCCCCGGCACCCTGTCCGGCGACCTCGCGGTGAACCGCGCGGGCGGAACCCTACCGCAATTGGCTTTGCGCTTTTCCTATGACGCGGCCGACGGATTCGGCGGCGAAAATACGGGAGAGGGCTATTTTGATCGCTCCATTTCTCTGGGAACGAAGGCCGCCGCGGAACGTTGGAACGCGGAGATCAGCCTTTCCGAGCGTACCGACGGCCTTCAGGGCATGAATGCCGACCTCTATAGCCTGACCGCACGCGACGTTCGGTGGAACGCGGGCATTGAAATACCCGTCTCATCGAAGGTCGACCTATTCGCGGTTTTCGGCATAACCGGCGCGGTCTATACCTCCTTCGCCGACCGACCGGGCACGGCGTTGTCGGCCGTTTCCCCCAGTACACCCACCGTGGGAGAACCCATCGTGGAGACGGGCGGCTATCGGCTCGAACCCTCGCTTGCGCTTACCCTTGATCGGGGCCGTGGGCATTTCGCCCTGGAGGGCGCCTACGGGTACGAAACCCTGGTCGGAACCGGTTCCGCCCGATCGGGAGAAGCGAATACGGGAAAAATCGGCCTTTCCGCGGCGGGCGACTTTGGCCGCCTCACGCTGGGCTCCCGCGCGTGCGTCGCCCTGGATAGCAAAAACGGTACCGCGTTTCCCTTCGGGCTCTCGGCCGAATGGAAAGACGACCGGGGCGCCGTACGGCTCCTTTCCGTCTCGGGCGGTCTCGACGCCTATCGGAGCGGCGTCGAAACCCTGGCGGAGAAAGACCCCTTCGTATCGAGAAACCTCCTTTCCCGTACCGCCGCCGACTGGTTCGCCCTCCTTGCCATCGACCTTGCCGGTCCAAGCCTAAAGGGCGCCGCCACGGGCCTGAACGGACGGGCAACGTGGCGGGACACCGCGTTCGCCTTCGGGCTACTCGACAAGGGTACCCTTGCCGTTCCCGACGCGGGAGTTTCGGCTGGCCTGGTCCCGGTGGAAGAGCGGGAACGCCAAAGCCTCGCCACCGAGTTGGGCCTAACGGCCGCCGCCTCCTCGGCCAAGCTTACCGCGGGTTGGAACGCCGAATGGCTCGATTCCGCTTCCTCCGAGGCTTCCCAACGGCTTTCCGCGCGCCTTTCCCTCTTCGATTCCGGGGAACGGCGGCTCTGGGAGACCGAGGCCTCTTTCGCCTTGCCACTAACCGAATCGAGCGCGGGAATGGAGCTTCCGTATCTAGATCTCTCGGCTTCCCTTCGCCCCGCCCGGGCTTTTACGCTGACCCTGGCGTTCACCGACATCGTGCCCCTTGCCGCGGGAAAGTCCCGCGCGCGCAACGCGGTATATGCAGACCGGAGCGGCGTTTTGACCCTCTCCGGCCGTATCGATTTTTAAGAGGAGTTATTTATGATTTCGATTTTAGTATCCGGCGGCCCGGTCATGATCCCCATCGCGCTCTGCGCCGTCATCGCGACCATCATCATTTTCGAGCGCATCGGCTTTTACGGAGCGATAAAAAAAGGGGAGAGGGACCTCTTGCCCCGTATCCGCGCAAGCATCGACAAGGGCCACTACGACGAGGCCGCCGCGATTTGCGATACCGTGGAAGGCCCGGTCTCGCGGCTCATGAAAACCGGCATCGCCTACCGCGAGTATTCCGAGGCGTCCATCAAGGAAGCGGTCATGAACCAGGCAAACCGGGAAATTCCACGCCTCGAGCGCTATCTTTCCACCCTGGGAACCATCGCGAATATCTCGACCCTCTTGGGTTTGCTGGGCACGGTCACGGGAAATATCCAGGCCTTCGGCGTGCTTGGGGACATGGGCACCATGGGTAACCCGGCCGTGCTCGCCGGAGCCATCGCGCAAGCCCTGGTCACCACCGCCTCGGGCCTTATCGTTTCAATTCCCGCGATCATCTTCTATAATTATTTTATAGCCGAGGTAAACCGGATGGTCACCCAGATGGAAGCGTCCGTAAGCGATCTCGTGCTCCTCCTGGTCGCGGAGAGGAAAAAACATGAAGTTTAAACGAAAACTGGAAACGCGGGCGGTTGTCGACCTCGTGCCGATGATCGACGTCGTCTTCCAGCTGATCCTGTTTTTCCTGGTATCCACGACCTTCGCGGTCCTTCCCGGCATCAATTTGGACCTGCCCCAATCTTCCACGGCGGAGGGTACGAGGACGAACGGCATAACGATTACGGCGACGGTGGAGGGCAGCCTATTCGTCAATTCCGAGGCGGTGACCATCGATGACCTCGATTCCGCCCTTATTGCCCTGGCCACCGATACCCCGCGCGACAAGGTCCCGGTCAGCCTGGAGGCCGATTCCAAGGTGCCCAACGGCACGGTGGTCTCGATTCTCGATTCCTTGCGGCGAACGGGCTTTACCGGGGTAAACCTGAGGACAAAGGACAAATGACCTTAAACGACCTGGAACCTTCGGAACGTAAGCGACTCGCCAGGAGCGCCGGGGGCGGCGCGGTTTTCTGGGTGTTGGCCCTGATTCTGCTCGCCTTCGCGCCGGTGACCCGGAAACCCTTTCCCGAGCCCGATTACCCGCCGGTTCACCTGAGCCTCACTAGTCCCGTGACGGCGGAAGCGCCGGTACGGCAAACCGCCGCGCAAACGGAACCGGCGCCCCAGAGCCAAACCCCCGCGACAACGGCTCCCAAGGCCCAGAGCGCTCCGGCGAAAACGCCGACCCCGGCAAAGCCCGCCCCGGCGACAAAACCGGCCGCGACGGGTAAAACGCAGCCAACCAAATCCGCTCCCTCGGCGGCCTCAAGCGGCCTCGGCATTCCCGATTTCGACAAACCCGTAACTTCATCAAATACGTCATCGGGCGATTCGGAATTCCTCGACTTTACGAGTTCCAGACAGACCCAAAACCCCGCCTCCGCGAGCGTTCCCTCTGGAGGGACCCTGCAGTCGGAACTTCAGGGAAGCGCGGCGACGGTGACGGCGGCGAAGGGTACCGGCGCGAGCGTCAGTTCCAAAACCGCGTCCGGTTCGTCCGGGACCGCCTCCGCCTCTACCGTCGAAGCCCTGAAAGGCGTTGAAGGCGCTGCGTCGTCGGCCCTCTCCCCGTCGGCTGCCACGGGTTCTTCCGGCTCGGCTTCCGCCTACGCGGACACCTCCACCACCTCGGCCGGCCGGGTCTCGTCGGTGGCGGGCCTTTCCTTCGACGGACAGCCGCGAACCTTGATTTACCCCGACGATCCGCGAATCACCCTGCCTGACCGCTTAGCCAGGCTCGTCGATTCGAACCGCACGGCGACCGTTAAATTTACCGTCCGTAAGGACGGTTCCGTGCCGGGAACCCTCGTGACCTTTACGCCCCTCTCCTCGCTGCCGGCGGAAATCAGGGATTACTTACGGGCGGAATTCGCGCGGTGGCGGTTCGAAGCCGGCGATCAGGATGGACAGGCGAGCTTTTCGTATAGTATAAAACTGGAATGAGAGCAGAACTGGACGCCGTCGCCTTCGATATCGACGGCACCCTCTATCCCGACTTCTCGTTATTCGCGCGGCTTTTGCCTTTTACGCTGAGCCATCTCAATCTTATGGTCAACTTCGGCAGGGTCCGCGACGAAATCCGCGACTGGCAAGCCGCGCATCCCGGCGAAATCAATGCCGATTTTTTTTCCTACCAGGCGCTCCTTCTCTCGTCCAAGATCGGCGAAACCCCCGGTCGCGCGGCCGAACTCCTTCGAACCCTCATCTATGAAGGTTGGCGGCCCGTCTTTGAGCGGGTCAGACCCTTCCCGTACCTCCATGAAACCTTCGACGCATTCCGCGCCTCGGGCCTCAAGCTCGGCCTTCTCTCTGATTTCCTTCCGTCTCAAAAAGGAGACGTGTGGGGCCTCGCGCCGAAGTGCGACGTCGTGCTCGGCTCCGAGGAAACCGGCGCCCTTAAGCCGTCCCCGATTCCCTTCCTTTCCCTGGCCGAATCCCTGGGCGTACCGCCGGCCCGCGTGCTGTACGTGGGAAACAGCGTATCGTCCGACGTACGGGGGGCTTCCGCCGCGGGCATGAAAACCGCCTGCGTCATCGGGCGCGTCGCCGCTCTTTTGGGCCGGAAGGCGCCAGGGGCGGATATTTCCTTTCACTCCTATCGCCAACTGCGGGGGATTGTGCTAAAATAACCCCATATTGCTAAAATGAGGGACGGCACGTCATGGATTTTTTTACTCCCGGAAATATTTTAACCGTCGCGATCTGTTTCGTGATGGTCCTGCTCTTCCGGCAGTTGGACAAGAATAACCGCTCTCTCGAGAAGGTCAAAAAATTCGGGGATCGTCTCAAGGATGAGCTGGACGCCTTCGTGAAGGAACGCGCCGCGGTCCTTGAGGAAAAATCGATTTCCCTGGAAGTGCAGCAAACAAAGGCCGTTGCCGCGGTGAAACGCCTGGAAACGATACGCGAAGACCTGGACCGGCGCGAAACCGACCTGCTCGAGCGTACGAAGGCGGTGGAATCCTTCGGAAAGCAGGTCGAGCGGTACGACGCTACCGTTAAGCAGCTCATCGAAATGACGACACTCGTCGAAACGAACCTTTCCCGCATCCGGGGCGAATCCGATTTCGCGGACGGATTGGCCAAAAAACTCATGGCGTCCCGGCGACAGCTCGAGGAGATCGAAGCGTCCATACCGGCCTTGGAGTCGCGTTTCGCGGACGCGAACCGGGAGAGCCTCTCAAAGATACACGATGACGTTCTCGCGGCCACGGGCGCCTCGGTGTCGGCCATGGAAGCCCGGGTTAACCGCGCCCACGCCGAGGGAGAAGCCCACCTCGCGAAGGCCTCCGAGCAGCTCAAGGACCTGTATCAAAAGGCCCTGCACGAGGCGGCGAAGAAGGCCGATGCCCTGGAGGACGCGGCTTTCTCGAAGCTCAGGGAACAGGCGAACGAACGTCTCGCGAAGTACAAACAGGCGGCGGAAGAAAAGTCCGTCCAGCTCCACGAGAGCCTCAAAGAACGCATCGCGACGGTACAGCAGGAAATAAAAACCTTTCAGTCCCAGTGGCGGTCCGAAGCCCAGGAATTCCTCGAGGCGACCAGGGCGGAAATGCGGAATCTCGACGCCCATACACGAGACGGCATCGCGGCCGCCGAGGAACGCCTCGCGTCCATGCGGAGCCTGGCCGAAAGCCGGTCCGAAGAGCTCGATTCGGCGTATCGGGGCCTGGAGCAGTCGCTTGAAAATTCTTTCTCCGATCTGAGCGCTTCCGTGGAAGAGCGGATCGGATCAATCGACGCCCGTTCCCTGGAATCCCTTGAGGAACTGTCGCGTAACCTGGAACGGCGCCTGCGCGAAACCGAAAGCGCCTCCGTTTCCGCGGTCAAGGAACTCGCTTCGGACCTTGATTCGAAGATCGCCGAGCTTGACGGCAGGTCCGGTCAGTCCCTCGGCGAGATCGGCCGAAAGGTCGACGGGGCGCTTGCCGCCGCCGCCTCCGCCGCCGCGGAAGAGGCTTCCCGGATCGAGGCGGAATTCGGAATGCGCCTTTCCGGGGTAGAATCGGATCTTATCGCGCGGGTAGACGAGTTGCTCGCGAAATCGGGCGCCTCGCTGGAGGCCGCCGCCGCCGAAAGCAATAAAACGCTCGCTGAGCTCAAGTCCGCCACCGAGCGTTCCGTCGCGGAACTCGCCCGCTCCGCCGAGGAAAGCTCCCGGGAAATCTCGGAGCGCCTGGGCGCCCTGGCCGAGACCCTTGCCGAGGGCCTTAACGGGGCCCGTTCCCGTACCGACGACGAGATCGCGCGAATCGACGGGCGGCTCGACGTGTTCGCCCGGGAAACCGAGGTACGCCTCGGCCGCTTCGACGGGCTTATCGGCGACGCGGAACGGCTCGACAGCGCCCTCCGATCCGCCTTGGAAGCCACGGAACGGAAGGTTACCGGCGCCTTCGACGAGTACGCAGTTTCCCAGGAAGCCCGCCAGGAAGAGTTCTCTCGCCGCCTCAACGCGGCTTCAGATACCCTCGCGGGACGCATGCAGGAACTCGAAAGCGGATTGAACGAACTGAAGGCGCGCGCCTACGATAACGTATCGGAGCGGCTGAAGATATTCGAGGACGATTTCTTCGCCGACCTGGCCAAGCGGAACGAGGAAATCGGCGCCGCCCTGGAACGGTGGAAGGAAGACGTGGACGGCCGCCTGGACAGCCTCGCCAACGAATCCGGCGCGGAGGTAAAGGAGCGGCTCGCCGCCATTACCGAGCAGTACCGCGCCCAAACGACGCGGTTGGAAGAACAGATCGTCGCCGTGGAAACGACGCTCCGCAATCGCATTACCGCCAGCGACCAGTCCATACTGGACTTCTCCAACCAGCTTCGTTCGGACTTCGAGGAAGCCAGAAAAGCGGCCGACGCCGGCGCGCAAAACGAATTTCAGGCCCATCGGCTTTCCGTTCAGGAACTGCTTCGGCGCCAGGAACAGGAAATCGAGAGCCGTACCCGCGAATTCGCCGAGTCCATCGAGGCGTCCAAGAACGACGCGGAATCGCAGGTCGCGTCGATTCGGGGCGAATTCGCCGCATGGCAGCAGAAAAACGCCCAGCGTCTGGAAGAGGCGCAGGCTTCTCTCGAGGAACGCGTCGACGAGCTGCGGAACTCCGCCGACTCTTCCATCGCCGACGTGGACACCGTATGGCAGACGAAATTCCGCGAATACCTTACGAAGGCGGATACGGAGGGGCAGCGGGTCGCCGAGCGGCTCGCCTCGCTCGATCAGGCGATTTCCGAGGCCTCGGGAGAGCTCGAGCGGCGCTCAAAGGACGCCCTCGCCGGATTCTCGCGCTCTTACGAGGCCATGACCGCCGAAACCTCCAAGCGCATCAGGGAAACGGGCGCGGAGACCGACGAGCAAATCCGCCGCATTACCGGCTCGGTCCAGGAAATACGGGAACAGGTTGAGCAAACCCGCGAACGGCTCATGCAAAAGTTGCAGTCCGAAACCGGATCCCTGGCGCAAACCCTCGAAGAGATCGATAAAAAACAAAAAGCGTTCATTGCCCAAACCCGGGTATTCGACCGGGCGGAGGAATTGCGCGCGACGTTGGAAAACGGCATCGAGAGCCTCAAGGGCGAGCTTTCCCGGCTCGACGCGTACCGGGAAACCATGTCGACCCTGGAACAGCAGTATCAGAAAGTACGAAAAATGGAAGAGGAATCCAGCCAAAAACTCGCTCGTTTCCTGGCGGAAAAAAAGCGCATCGACATTCTCGAGACCGATTTTACGAAGCTTTTGGGCCTTTCCGATTCCATAGACCGCAAGCTTTCGGAATTCACGAGCACCGACGACGACCTGCAGCAGTGGCAGGTACAGCTCCGCCGTTTCGAGGAAACCGTCACCGAGGTAAACGGCCGTTACGACCGGCTCGAGAAAAAATCGGCGGTGCTTGACCAAACCGTCAGCGGCGTGGACAAGGCCTTCGACAGCCTCAAGGGGCTCGAAACCGCCCTCGCGACCTACCGAAAGGAGATGTCAGCGATCCCCGCGGAGCTTGAATCGGCGAAGAAAAATATGGATATCCTCCTGGCTCACCGCGATAAGACCGAATCCCTGCTCGAGAAGCTAACGGCGCTGGACGACGTGCTGTCAGACGTGGAAACCCGTACGGAAAAAATGCAGACCGCCAGGGAGTGGCTTGCCCGCACCGAGACGAGGCTGGAGGAAATCTCGAAACAGTCTCAGGATCAATTGAAACTTCTCGGCGCGATCATGAAAGAGGGCGGCCCCGCGACGAAATCAAAGGGAGCCCCCGCCCTCGGCATCAGGGAGAACGTGATTAAACTGGCGCATCAAGGGTGGAAAGTGGATGAAATTGCCCGGGTTTTCCAGTTGAGCCGGGGCGAAGTGGAATTAATCCTGGAACTGCCGCAAAAATAGCCCAAACGGTAGGCCGTCATTCTCTCGAAAGAAGGCACGTCGCCCACACTTCAACAGCCTCGCTTTTTCCCACGGGCCCGAGCCCTTCGCCCGTTTTGGCCTTAACGAAGACCCGTTCGCGATCGATCTCCAGTACCCCGGCTATCGAATCGCGCACCGCCTGTCTCCAGGGCAGGAATTTCGGGGCTTGCAGGGCAATCACCGCATCGAGGTTCTCTATTCGCCACCCCGCGTCGCGGGCTGCGGACCAGGCGGCCTGAAGCAGCGCTCGCGAATCGGCTCCCTTCCATTTCTCGTCGGACGGCGGAAAAAACTCGCCTATGTCCCCCAGTCCGGAAGCGCCGAGCAGCGCGTCGGTAATGGCATGGAGAAGCGCGTCGCCGTCGGAGTGGCCGTCCTCGCCCCGATCAAAGGGAATGGTCACTCCCCCGAGCACCAACGGGCGCCCTTCGACGAGTCTATGAAGGTCGTAGCCGAGTCCGACGCGGATCATCGCAGGTCTTCCTTGTAGGTAATCTTTCGGTTAGCCGGGTCTCCCGGGCAGACGTACGCCTCGCCGACGTAGCGACCCCAAATTTCCGTGTCATCTGTATATTCATGGCCGTCGGAAGCGGCAAGCCGGTGGGCTTCGAGCAACGGTTTAAAGCGGAACCCCTGGGGCGTCTGTACCGCGGAAAGGCTCGAGCGAGCGAGATGGCGCACGATGCGGCCGTCACCGTCTACTTCCTTTTGGGTATCCGTCGGCACTATTCCGGGAACTGCGGCGCCATGGGCCGCCACCGTTTCGAGTACGCGGTATATAACGGCACCGGTAATCCACGGACGCGCCGCGTCATGAACGAGCACGTCTTCGGGCATTTCAATTTCTCCCTCGCGGGCGAAGCGATGGATCGCTTCCAAGCCTTGGAGGATGGATGCCTGGCGGGTTTTTCCCCCGGGAACGAAGGCTAAACGGCTTTTGCCCAGGGCGCCTTCGATAAGCGGCGCGACGCGCGAATCCCGGGCGAGCACGGATCTGGCTTCAGCTTCGCCGTTTTCCGGAACGGTAATGACGGTTAGCGAAAAAAGCGAGGTGGAAAGAAAGGCGTGAAGGGATGCGGAAAGGACGGTTACGCCCTTCTCGTCCCCGAAGGGCAGGTATTCTTTTTTGACGGGGCCGCCCATACGCGTAGAGCTTCCGGCGGCGGTAAGGATCAGGGCGTGACCCATCGGATCAGTCGTCGCCTTCGTCGTCCCCGTCGTCGCCTTCGGAATCGGCGGAAAGGTCTTCGTCCATGAACTCGTCTTCATCGTCATCCGAAGAGATTCTGGATTCCTTCCCGGCCCTGGGCTCAGGGACTCCGAAAGGCTCGAGGTGGGTATGGATCAGGGCCTCGACTTCCTCGCGGGGCAGTTCGAGGGCGTAGGTAATTTCGTCTTCCAGGAGCTTTCGGGCCGAATCGTACAGTTTGCGCTCGAGGATGGGCAACTCCTTGACCTTGCTGCGGTGATAAAGCGACCGAACGATCGTCGCGATATCGATCACGCTGCCTTTCTTTAGAAGGTCCAGGTTGATCTGGTAGCGGAGCTTCCAGTCGGAAGGAATGGGCTCAAAATCCTCCGAGATCAGTTCGAGGGCTCGTTGCGCTTCCTCGCGGGAAACGATGGCGCGAATGCCGAGATCTTCCGCCTTCGCCACGGGCACCATGACCGTCATATCGGACACGTCAAGGTAGATGACGTAATACATCACCGGTTCGTTCTTGAACTGTTTTTCCTTGATTTCCGTAATGCGGCCCACTCCCTGGCTGGGGTAGACGATCTTTTGATTAACCGAAAAGGTGGTTTCCTGAGTCATAACCCTCACATTATATCATATTTAAAGGTTCATGGTCAAAGGTCGCCGACGGACGATACCGCCATGGCAAATCCCGGCAAGGCCTTTTTCGGCGTGAACCGAATGAACTTAAAGGGATGTATGTCCAGGGCATTCGGATACCATCCACCGATGCCGTCGGTATCGATAACGTTCAGGGCCGGATTGTGCGAGAGGGGAAGGATTACGCCTTCTTCCAGGAGTATTTTCTCCGCCTCGGCGAGTTTCGCGTAGCGGTCCTTCACGGTCTTGATCGCCGCGGCGTCTTCCAGAATTTTTTCGTACGCGGGATTATCCCAACCGGAATCGTTCAGGCTGGAATGGGGACGGAAGAGCTCGAGGAAGGTCAGGGGGTCGGCGAAGTCACCGATCCAGGACGTTACCCCGAGCGAATAATCGTCGGAACGGAGCGAGCTATAATACTCGCTATAGTCTTCGGCCCATATTTCCACGGTGAACCCGATTTTTTCCCACGCCGCTTTCAGAATGCCGGCGAGTTTATTGTAGGTTTCCGATTCCGGAATGCGAATGACCAGCGGAGGCATGGTTGCCATGTCGGCGTAGCCCGCTTCCGCCAGCAATTTCTTTGCCCCCTCGGTATCCTGTTTGTTTATGCCGGCGATTTCCGGGTATCCCGCGATGGGAAATACGAGGGTGGTCGCCTTGATGAGGTAGTCCGAGCGAAACTCGTCCCAGGGCACGGCGTCGAGTAAGGCGTTCCTGATTCTCGGATCGTTCCAGGGGCCCCAGGTGCTGCGGAAAAAGAAGTATTCCGTGGAGAACATGGGAGTGAGGTGAATGGATTGGGGATCCAGCACCTTATCGATCGACATGGCTCCCGCAAGCCAGTGTATCTCGCCGGTATTGAACCGGTCCGTGAGGGTTTTCGCGTCCTTGTCCAGTACCAGTTTTACCGAGGGAAGGGCGACCTTATCGGCGTCCCAATAATTGGGGTTCTTGACGAGCCGTATTACCGTGTCGTCAATGGACTGGACGGTGAAGGGACCGCTGGAAAGGGGTATCCAATCCGGCGAAACGCGGGCTTCCCGCGCCCGGGCCAGATCGACCGGGGCAACCGCGCTAAAGGCATGATGGCAAAGAATTTTCGGGAGATGTTGGGCGGGGGCGACCAGCGATACGGTAAGGGTCAGTTCGTCGACAGCCTTTATGCCCACGCTCGCGGCATCCGCATTTATTCCCGAGCGGAAGGATTCGGCGCCGACTATATAGTCCAAAAGGGACGCGTAGGGCGCGTTTATGGCAGGATCGAGCAGGTTAAGCCAGGAAGCGCGAAAAGTATCGGCCGTTATGGGAGATCCGTCGGAAAACCGGGCGTTTTCGCGGATTTTAAAGGTCCACAGAAGCCCGTCCTTGCTAACCGTCCAAGACTCCGCTAGGGCGGGCAAGGGGTCAAGATTGTAAGGGTCATAGGCGAATAAGCCCTCGTATAACGCGGTGAGAATTTGCGCCTCGTCCGCGTTATACGCCCGGTGGGGCCTCCAATCGGGAAGGGAGGCGGCGATGCTCGCGACGAATTCCCCCTGAGGGTAGGTCGATTGCGCGGCGAAAACGGGCCACGCGGCAAGGCATGCCGCCGCGGTTACCAAGAGTACGATTTTGCGTGTGCGTTTAGACATTCGTTATCCCCAGCTTCTTGAGCTGTTGCTGTTCCTCGAGTTGGGCCGCGTATTCGGCGCGGCATTGATTGGCCTTCACCAGGTTGTTGCGAAGCGCCGAGATTTCCACCTTAATGCCCCGTATACGCTCCCGGTCCATGGCCGAAACCGTTTGTTTGAAATAATTGTCGAGCCCGGCGCATTGTTTGAGAAGGACGTTCAGTTCCGCGATGTGCCGGGTCAATAAATCGAGAATCGCCGATTCTTCGGTAGCCTCAATCTTCTGGTACGCGGGCGACGATTTTAGGGCAAAGCCGGTATATAGGCGGGAACGGTGACGGATATCCTCCACGAAGGATTGTACGTCGATTGTTTCCCTCTTTCCCGTTTGCGTTACGGGATCGACGGTAGTTATCTGTATATCCTGGTTCTTTTCCGCGATATTGAAGGCCTTCCTGAGCATGGCCGCGAGCTTTTCGAAGAAGCCGCGGTCCGCCGTGACGATAGTGTGGTGGTTATCGGCCACTTTCGCCGCGAGTTCGTCTAGTTGGGGCGAAACGGCGCCGAGTATCCTGATTCCGTCGAGCAGAACCGGTTTCAGGGACTCGTTTTTTACGTTCTTGGCGGTATCGGGTTGGGTTACCGCGAGCCGTCCGAGCAGTTCCTGCTGCAGGACCGCGTGGTCCGGAGAATAGTCTTCCTTGAGAATTTCCTCGATCAACTCGTTGTAAAAGGGCTGCCCCTTCATATTGATCGCGAAAGACCGCTTGATCTCCGCGACGGCTTCGCGCGTATTGGTAGTCAACGTGGCGGGGTTAATGATAGCCCCGGGGAGCACGAGCTTTCGTACCGCCACCTTATACCGTTCGCGGTGAAAGTCCGTGAGGCTCTTGAGGATCTTGGTAATCGAGGCGCTCGATTTGCTCAGCTGGGAAAGCGCGTCGTTGACGATACTGCTGGAAAGGGGATCGTTGCCCGCCCGGAGGGTATACACGAGATCGGCCAGGCCCTTGGTATTCACCCGTGTGGACGTGGTGGAAAAGGATTCCCAACTGAAGGACCTATTCAGGTTGACCAATTTGCCGATCCGATCGGTCGTGAGAAAGTCGCAGGTAAAGGAGTAGTAGTTATTCATGTAGTCGAGCATGGCTTCGTATTGGGCGAGGCGCCCGCCGATCACCATGGCTTTTTCCGTTTCGGTGAAATGCTCTTCCGGCGGTATCTGAATTTCCGTAATCTTGCTGTCGTACTTGTAGGGATCGTCGTGAACGATGCCCTTTTTTATGAGTACGGTCCTGATCGTTTTTGCCGCGCTTTGCGAAATTCGATACTCTTCCTGGAGTTTCGGAAGATAAAAAGAGTCGAACATTCGTTGGCGTTCCATGATTGCCTGGAACAGTAAATCGTTGAAAGTCTGGGATTCTTCCATATATTGTATCAGTATCGGTTAAAATCACGAAAACGGCAAGGGTTAGCCGCTCGCGGTCGCCTTGCCTTTTTCGGGCGTCTTGACAGGGATATAAACCACGGGTAATCTCTTTGGTAACAGCATTGACGGAGACGAGTACGTCCCCATCGGGCGCCACCAGAGAAGCGATACGGAAGATACGCCGCCGAATTCCCTATAAGGGAAGGTACGCGGTATCTCGGGCTGGAATATCGCGGCGTTCGACGGACCGAAGACCACTCCCGAGCTGCCGGCGTGAACGCGGCGTACTAAACCGCCAGTAGCGGCGGCCGTCTTCCGTACGTTAACGGCGATGAGAGCGCTCCCCGTCACGGGGAAACGAAGCGGGGTGGAACCGCGGAGCCCAAATCCGGCCCAGACGGGCACGGTGGGTTTCGTCCCCGCAAAACCGACAGCCCCTGGTTGGCATTGTCGGAATCCGTGACGAAAGGAGTGCCGCCCATGAGCGTGTCCATCCCCCCAAAATCCGAAAGACTTGACCTGTTGCGTCACAGTACCGCGCATATCATGGCCGCAGCCGTCGTAAAACGGTATCCCGGCACGAAGGTCGCGATCGGCCCCGCGATAGACAATGGTTTCTATTACGATTTTGACCTGCCTCAGGCGATCAATCCCGACGATCTGGCCGAAATCGAGAAGGAGATGCGCCGAATTCTCTCGTCCAACGTGGATTTCGTGCGCCGCGAGGTTTCGAAAGCCGAAGCTTTGGCACTGTTCAAGGACGAGCCGTACAAAACCGAGCTCATAAACGACCTGCCCGAGGGCGAAACGATTTCGGTCTACCAGTCCGGCGACTTCATCGATCTATGCCGGGGCCCGCACGTGGCCAATACGCGGGAAATCAACGCCCAGTCCTTCAAGCTTATGAAGGTCGCGGGCGCCTATTGGCGTGGCGACGAAAACCGACCCATGCTTACCCGTATCTACGCTACCGGCTGGGAAAAGCCCAACGACCTCAAGGCGTACCTTGAGATGCTGGCCGAGGCCGAAAAGCGCGACCATCGCAAGATAGTCAAGGATTTGGACTTTCTCCATATCGACGACGAGAACCCGGGTCAGGTTTTTTGGCATCCCGACGGGTGGACCGTCTATCGGCTCATCGAGGACTACGCGCGCGAGCGCATTCGGGAAGACGGTTACGTCGAGGTAAAGACCCCCTTCGTAATGCCCCAAAGCCTGTGGGAACGTTCCGGTCACTGGGCGAAGTACCGGGAGAATATGTTTATCACGGAAAGCGAAAAGCGTCTTTTCGCCCTGAAGCCCATGAATTGCCCCGGCCACATCGAGATATTCAAGCAAGGCATAAAGAGTTATCGGGACCTGCCCCTCCGCATGGCGGAATTCGGTTCCTGTACCCGTAACGAGCCCTCGGGGTCCCTGCACGGTATTATGCGGGTACGCGGTTTCGTTCAGGACGATGGGCATATATTTTGTACCGAGGAACAGATTCCCTCGGAGGTCGCGAAATTCTGCGAGCTCCTGAAATCCATGTACCGGGATTTCGGCTTTGATCCCGACGGTATCCTCGTCAAATTCTCGACCCGGCCCGAGATGCGCGTCGGCGACGACGCGACCTGGGACCGCGCGGAAGCCGCCCTCGCGGACGCCTGTAAGGTAGCGGGCCTCGAATACGAAATCGCCCCCGGAGAGGGAGCCTTCTACGGACCGAAGCTTGAGTTT
This sequence comes from Spirochaetota bacterium, assembly GCA_023443865.1. Lineage (GTDB taxonomy): Bacteria > Spirochaetota > Spirochaetia > Treponematales > Treponemataceae > Teretinema. The sequence continues at coordinate 435,796 of JAEZST010000022.1, forward strand.
ACCCTGGTCGACGCCCTGGGACGGGGTTGGCAGTGCGGCACGATACAGGTGGATTACCAATTGCCGTCCAAGGAAAGGCTGAACGCGGAATTTATCGGGGACGACAACGCCCGCCACCACCCGGTCATGTTGCACCGCGCGGCGCTTGGCTCACTGGAGCGGTTCTTGGGCATCCTGATCGAGCACTACGCCGGCGCGCTTCCCGCCTGGCTGAGCCCGCGCCAGGTCGTGGTGGTACCCGTCGCGCCCGGCTTCGACGAATACGCGGAAAAAGTCGCGTTACGGCTCCGCTCGGAAGGCATTCGCGCCAAGGCAGATATCGATAACGACCGGATGAACGCGAAGATTCGCAAGCATCAGGGCTTTAAGGTTCCCTATCAGCTGGTAGTTGGCGAGAAGGAAATGCAGGAAGAGGCCGTCGCGGTCCGTTTCCGCGACGGTAGGCAGGAAAAGATGGGACTTGAGGCGTTCTCCGCGTACATCAGGGAGAAGGTGTCGAGTCGGGCGGTGGAGCTATAACCGTTTCTCCCTCGGTCGGATCGCTCGGAAGGACGATCTTGACCGGGGGAGTGATGGTAACGGCCAGAAGGTACATTATTGAGTCTTCGCCCGGTACCGAAGGCGATGACCAGAGGTTGGCCAGGGGGTAGGCGACGCGGAGCGAAAACCCGCCGCCCCAACCGGTATCAAGCCGATACCGAACGCCCAATTGGATACCGGGATAAAACCAGCGTCCGGATGACCAAAAATACTCATTTATGAGCTTCACCTGTTCGCCCGCCGCGTAATCGTCGCCCGGATTGATATCGTCCGCGCCGACGCCGGAATCGAGAAAGCCGTATCGGGCGAGGAAGCCCGGCCCCGCTCCCGCTGAAAATAGGAAGCGGCCCGATTCGCGGGTCCACAACACGGGTACGTCAAGGAGCAGGGATGGAACGTATGCCGTCCTGTTTTCGATTTCCGCCGGGAGCGGGCGATCGTTCGCCCATAGATACTGGGCGGAATAGATCGAGAGGGAAGGCGCGAGGCTTACGCCCCACTGGGGCAGGGGCCTGCGGTACTCGCCGCCGAAAAAAACCGCGAGGGGGCTGGGCGCGCTCGAAAGCCCGCCGGGATTTCCGTCTACCGACATGCCGGGTATGACCGTGACCCCTTCGCCGTCGGAATTCCAGATCAGGTTCAACCCTCCGAAAAGGGTCCAGGGCGAATACTCAGCCCATGCCTGGGTCGCCAGAAAAACGAGGATAAGGACTGTCGCGAGACGGCGGGTATTCATGGCGCGTATCCTTTTACCCTTCAATATAGCGCGTCGGGAAGCGGGATTTCCAGCAATCCGGCCCTTCCTGTTTCATAAAAGCGCTGTTCCTCCCATGCGGTCACCAGTTTTTTCCCGACGATCACGTATTCCCCGTAGACATACCCCCGGGTAAGCGCGGGTAAGCGTATGGATTTCACGGTTTCGGTAGAGTTGTCCGCCCGGAAATAGAAGGTTCCGTCGGCGAATAAGGCCGAAGTGGCCTCGTCGGAAACCCACGCGCGACACGCAAGGGGCTCGCCGGGCCCTTCCCGAACGTAGGTTTGGGGCGAGCGGGCGGAACGGGTATGGACCCGAACGGATATCGGCGTTTCGTCCGGAATCGCGGATAAGAGGCTTCTTAATTGGTCCGGCGCCGAAGACCAGGCAAAGGGCGCGACGGATTCCTGATATCCGGTGGTATCCAGGTTTCTGAAATCGGAAAGGTCATACGCCCCGGTTTCGCGGTTTCTCGCCGGAAAGGCCGGAAATTCGAGGTAGGAAAACTCCACCTTTCCCGCCTTGTCGTTTTTAAAGGCGGCGTACCACATGGAACCCACTCGGTCCAGGGAGACGCATTGAGCCTGGGCGGGAACGCCGAGATCGGCGGCGAAATAGAGGTCGGTGAACGAGCCGGATACCGGATCGTATCCCGTAAGGGCAATGCCGCTTTTCGTGTCGCCCGCGAAAATGCTGTTTCTATAAAGCCGCACCGCGGTCCCCGCTTCAGTGCGGTAAAAACCCGCGGCAGTATGGCTTGCGAAGCGGTCTGGATCGGTATGGAGCCCGGTTCCGGACGTTCCCGGAGAAAGTACTCCCAAACGGTTAATGAGAAGCGAGGGAATGCCTTCCACGATCGCGGCGTCGGCGACGCGGACCGCTTCCGTCCAGGGCGTGAATGCCTTTCCCGGGATTTCCGATGGCGAGGCGGCCCAATGAATGCCGGTATCGGAAAACCAGTACCAGGACGTTCCCGTCTTTTTCTGCGGGGTAGGTTCGGGTTCCGGGGGCGGGACGGCGAGCGATTCGGCGGGTTTGGGGGAACAGCCGGTCGCGATGACGGTCAAGGCAAGTATGAAGGGCAGAAGGCGTCTCATTGTTCCATTGAAGCATAGGACCGGAAAAAAGTACAGACGATTTCACCCGCGCCGAACTGAAGATCCAGGTATCCCTCGGAAGCATAGAAGCGGTTTAAGCCCTCTCTTAGCATGACCTCCGCAGACCCGTCTTCCCTCGATACGACGGGCTCGAACTCGGGATTCGCGGGATATAATGTGTCTCCCGGGTCGATCCAGGGAGCGACGACGCAGGACGACGAAGTCGCCGACAGCTCGCGGACGTACCGACTCGAAAAGGAGCCGTCCAGCATTTTCGAGGCGATTTCGCGGATATCGGCCGATTCCGGACGCTGGAGCGATTCTATGAGGCTAATTAGGCGCAACCAATCGAAAGCGGCAACGACGCTCATGCCTGCGCGTGTTCCCCCCCGCGCGCCGAGTATGACCCGCTCGGCGGAACGCGCCGCCTGACCGTGCCGTCGGGTCGGCCGCAGCTCGCGATACCGGGTTCCCTCCGTCGCCTGAAGCGGGAATAACGCTCCCGCGCAGGGTACCAGGGCTTGCGTGAAGCCGGGTAACGCCGTTTCCTCGAAAAGCAGTACCGGCGTGACGCCCGTGCCTGGCAGCCGTATGATCGATGGCTTATTCAGTCCCCGTTTTTCCCGAAGCGTCCCCCTCTCGTCGTACCAGCGCGCCGTCCACGCCATTCCGGTATTCGCCGAGAGGGCTACGAGCCCCGGGTGCGTTTCCGGCGGCGCGATCATGCATTCGACGCTACCGTCAACGAGGCCGTCGACGAGGGCGCACGCGTTGAACGCCAAGGCAGTCGCCATGAGAATGATGGCCAAGCCGCTTCCGATCGTGTCCGTCATTCGCGTATCTCCCCAGGGTTGGACATGGAATGCAGGTATTATCGCCGGCGAAAGTGGCTTTGCCTGAAAACGGTGCGATTCCCGACGGCCGGATTGACAGGCACTAATACGGGTTTATAATGAAAGCCGGTCAGGGAGGATTTGTAGATGAAGGCACTCTTTATCGGCGGAACCGGTACGATCAGCGGCGGCATAACGCGGAGAGCCCTTAGCCTTGGCTGGGATATTTGGCTTCTCAACCGCGGTACCAGGAAGGAGAGCGTTCCTCGGGGAGTGAACGCGCTTTACGGCGATATTAACGCGGACGAGGACAAGATCGCGGAATTGATCGAAGGGCTCAGCTTCGACGTTGTAGTGGATTTTATCGCGTTCGTCCCGGGGCAGCTGGAGCGCGACGTCCGCCTCTTTTCGCGGAAAACCCGGCAATTCATCTTTATCAGTTCGGCCTCGGCGTATCAAAAGCCGCTGGGCTATTACCGAATCAACGAATCCACTCCGCTGGCCAATCCGCTGTGGGAATATTCCCGGAACAAGATCGCCTGCGAGGAATTCCTGATGAAAAAATACCGCGCGAACGGTTTTCCCGTGACCATCGTTCGGCCGAGCCATACCTATGACGATCGCCATTTACCCGTGGCAGTTCACGGTAAAAAGGGACCTTGGCAGGTCGTGGACCGCATTCTTCGCAAGCGTCCGGTCATAATCCACGGCGACGGATCGTCCCTGTGGACCCTGACCCATTCCGACGACTTCGCGAAGGCCTTTTGCGGCGTCATGGGGAATCCGGCTGCGATCGGCGACGTCTTCCAAATAACCTCGGACGAATCCCTTACGTGGGACCAAATTTACGACAGAATCGGCAGCGCGCTCGGCGTGCCCGTCGTGAAATACCACGTTACTACCGATTTTCTCTCATCGTGCGACCCTGAATACGCGGGTACCCTCGGCGGCGACAAGGCAAATACCGTAGTATTCGACAATTCGAAAATCAAACGCCTCGTGCCTGACTATACCGCCACCATCCGTTTCGACGAGGGCGCCCGTCGTTGCGTGCGCCATCTTCTCGACACCCCCGCATCCCAAGTGCCCGATCCCGATTTCGACTCGTTTTGCGATAACGTGATCAAGGCCCAGGAATCGGCCAAGGCAGCCTTCTTCTCGGGAATCACGAGTTGATAGCCGTTGACCGCCGTGTTTCCTTCATTGCTTGATGAGGATTCGGAGCCAGGACGGGGTAAGGGGAATGTCCATCGCGCCGTTTCTGGCCATGAATGGCTTGTTTCCGTCCAGCGCGTCAAGCCATGTTCCATCCGGAATTCCCTTCACTGAAATCGTCTTATCCCGTTCCGAGGCGTTTACCGCGACGATTGCCTTCGTTCCGCCGGCGTGAACGCCTTCGACCTCTCGCATAAACGCAAACTGCTCGGACTCGACGTGTAACTGCCTGTATCTGCCTTCCCTCAAGGCCTGCGTATCCTTTCTAATCTCGATGAATCGGGCTATGGCCCTTTCCAGGTCCGAGCCCATGCTGCCCTCGCGCGGGCTTGCCGTAAGATCGATGGCGGGGCGGAGCGCGCGGTCGCTCGTGGCGGTGCGCGTTCCCTCCCTTGCCCATTCGCTGCCGTAATACAGGGACGGTATCCCCGGAACCGTGAAAAGGAGGCCATATAAGGGGAATAGGTGCGATTTCGAACGCAGGGTACTCGCGACTCGGTTAACGTCGTGATTATCGGCGAAGTTATAGAGGTCCAGGTTCCGGTAGAGTCCCTCCTCGCCGAACTGCCGATTCAGGGTCCAGGCGATCTCGAAGAAGTTACGGTCGTTGAAGCTGGACCATAAGCCTTTGTACATCTCGAAATTCGTGACCGAGTCGAGCCGTCCTTCCCGGGCCCAATCGCGATAATCACCATGGACCACCTCGCCCATGAGCCAAAACTCCGGTTTCAGTTTTCTGGCAAAAGAGGAAAGAGAGTCCATAAACGAAGGAGAAAGAACGTCGGCCGCGTCCAGCCGGAGACCGTCGATATTGAAGCTTTCTATCCAATGACGTACCGCCTTGAATAGATGGTCGCGAACCGCCTCGTTTTCGGTATTAAGCTTCGCGAGATCGAAATGGCCGCTCCATCCCTCATACGCGAACGGGTCCCCGAGCGGGCTTTTCCGCGAGAAATCGACCCCTTTGAACCAACTCGCGTAGGGGGAGGCGCCCGTTTTTTCCTGGAGATCCTTGAAAGCGAAGAAATGCCTTCCCGTATGGTTCAGTACCGCGTCCAAGATGACCTTTATGCCGTTATCGTGGCAGGCGGATACGAAGGATCGTAAGTCGTCATTGGTACCGAGTCTTCGGTCTACCCAGAAATAATCGAGCGTGTCGTAGCCATGGGCGGTAGATTCAAATAGCGGGCCGACGTAGAGAGCCGTGATTCCCAATTTCTTTAAGCGGGGTATCGACCGCCCGAGCGTTTTGATTCCCGTGCCAGCCGGGGATTGGAAGTCGTTTATTTCCGGTGCCCCGCACGCGCCCAGAGGGTAGATGTGGTAAAAAACGTCATGTTTCATCGGTGATCGCATAATTTCTCCTCAGTTGCTGGTGTATGCTACCTACCGGTAGGTAGGTCTGTAATATAAACTTACCTACCGGTAGGTAGGTCTGCGATATAAACCTACCTACCGGTAGGTAGATTGGACAGTTACTGACCGCTAGCTAAGTGAACACCTTACCTACCGGTAGGTAGATCCAATAATTAGCAAGAACGTGCTTTTACGTAATACGTACCGACCAGTCAGTGATAATAATTTACCTACCGGTCGGTAGATCAAACCTGTATTCAGTTTCACTTTCTATTATCAAGTGAATGATTCTCATCCGAAATGAATGTATTCGTGCAGCTTCTATGAGAATATTCCGTGCATAAATTGATGAACCGCTCTCTTCAGCGTTTCATCTGACAATTCAAGTTCCTTGTTTAGAAAAAGGAGGGACCAAACCCCAAGCATACCCTGAAATGATTCACTATAGGATTTTTCACGACCCTTCATGTTACCGTGGTCATGGGAAGCGGCAATAAAAAGCGTTTCAAAGCATTGATTCATGCCTTCCCGGAGAGGACGATACGCTGCATAGGTTTCGCTTTCGGGTGCTGAAACGGAAAGCGTCATTTTCAAACGAAAAAATGCCTGATTCGCGAGGGCAAACCGGACTGATTCTCGGGTTATCGCATTCAAGGTGAATACGATATCGTGGTTATACTCAGCGGCTTGACTGATTGTATGAAAGAAATTCCCGCCGTATTCGGCAATAATGGCGTCGAGCAACCCTCTCTTGTGATTGAAATAGTGATATAGCATTGGTTTACTAACCCCTGCCTTATCGACGATTTCCTGCGTACCGACCGATTCAAAACCCCTCAGAGCGAAGAGGTCAAGGGCGGTTTCGAGAATCGCGGTTTTTGTATCTGTCCTCTCATTCATGAGGTAAGTATATATCAGGGGATTGGTGGTCTGTCAATTAATTTACCTACCGGTCGGTAAAAAAATTGAAAAAATCACTTATTTTACCTACCGGTCGGTAGGTCGGTGATGTAATAATAAAAAAGCGGACTCATCGTCCGCTTTTTTACCGTATCTGACGCTTAATATGCCTTGTCGTGTACGCCAGAAACCGCGCGTCCGGAAGGATCGTTCATATTTCTCCATGCGGCATCCCATTCAAGGGCCTTGGCCGTACTGCACGCAACGCTCGCCTCATAGGCAACGGTCTTTGCCGCGCTGGCGGAGGGGAAAAACTCCTCAAAGATCGTCCGATAATAGTACTGTTCTTTCGTCATGGGCGGATTGACGGGATATCGGTCAGCGGCACGCGCGAATTGCTCGTCCGAAACTTTCTCCTCGCAGAGCTTTTTCAGCGAATCGATCCAGCTATAGCCCACTCCGTCGGAGAATTGCTCTTTTTGCCGCCAAACGATCTCGTCGGGAAGCATGTCCTTAAAGGCTTCTCTAAGGGCCCATTTCTCGATTCTGCCGTTTCCGGCCTTACCCGAGAGCTTTTCCTTCGGGTTCATGCGCATGGCCACGTCAATAAACTCCTTGTCCAGGAAAGGGACTCGGCCTTCGACTCCCCAAGCCGCCAAGGATTTATTCGCGCGGAGACAGTCATACAGGTGCAGCTTTGAAAGCTTTCGGACCGTCTCTTCATGAAGTTCTTTCTCGTCCGGCGCCTTATGGAAATAGAGGTACCCGCCGAAAAGCTCGTCCGATCCCTCACCGGAAAGGACCATCTTAATTCCCATGGACTTGATCGCCCGGGAAAGGAGATACATGGGCGTCGAGGCCCGGATCGTGGTGATATCGTAGGTCTCGATATGGTAAATTACGTCGCGGATAGCGTCGAGGCCTTCTTGAACGGTAAAGTGGATTTCGTGATGGACGGTTCCGATGTAGTCAGCGGCCTTCTGGGCGGCGATGAGGTCGGGTGACCCCTTGAGGCCCACCGCGAAAGAGTGAAGTCGGGGCCACCACGCTTCCTGGGTGTCGTTGCTTTCAATGCGTTTTTTCGCGTATTTCTGGGTGATCGCGGCGATTACGGACGAATCGAGTCCTCCGGAAAGGAGAACGCCGTAGGGTACGTCGCTCATGAGCTGGCGCTTCACCGCCGCCTCAAGCCCCTCACGCAGGGCCTTCAAGTCGGTCACGCGGTCCTTTACCGCGTCGAATTCCATCCAGTCGCGTTTGTACCAGGTCTCGGTCGTACCGGTTCCGCTCCAGTAATAGGTGCCCGGAAGGAATTCGCGGATCTCCGTGCAGGTTCCTTCGAGCGCTTTCATCTCCGAGGCGACATAGTAGCGTCCTTCCGTATCCCAGCCTTGATATAGGGGAATAATTCCGATATGGTCGCGCCCGACCAGGTATTGGTCCTTTTCGATGTCGTAGAGCGCGAAGGCGAAGATGCCGTTCAATTCCTCGAGGAGGGCAGGGCCTTTATCGCGATAGAGCGCGAGGATTACCTCGCAGTCGCTCATGGTAAGGAACTCGTAGGTATCTTTGTAGCGGGCCCGAATTTCCATGTGATTGTAGATCTCGCCGTTTACCGCGAGGGCGAGCTTCCCGTCCTTGCTGAAAAGGGGTTGATTGCCCGACAGGGGGTCGACTATGGCGAGCCGCTCATGGGCCAATACCGCTTTTTCCCCCGAATAAATTCCAGACCAATCCGGTCCGCGATGCCTGAGGGTTTTGGCCATTCTCAGGATTTGATTACGGAATGGCTCCGTATTTTGTTTGATGTCAAAGGCGCCGACGATTCCACACATTGCTCATTCCTCCTCAATTACGCGTTTTTATTCAGTCTGGGCCCAACGGGCAAAAAAAAACGGAATTCCCTGCCTTAGCATTGAACTCCTGCATTCTCGGTTTGAAAAAAATACCTGAATTACCGGATATAATCAAGCGGAGTTTGCATATTTATACAGTTTAGGCGCATAAAAAAGTATGAATTTACGGTATTATACCTGATAATGGGCAATAATGGTACCCAACTGAGCCGTAGCGTCATCGGTATGCTCGTTGGCGTTGGATAGGTTTTCGCTCGCCTCGGTTACGGTATGGATACCCGCGTGCAATTCGGTCATGGCGCCGTCGATATCTACGCTGATTCTCCGGAGCTGCGTAACCGCCTGAAGCATCTCCTCGTTTCCTTGGCGCATTTCCTCGGAACTGGAACGAACGGAGGCCGTAATTTCCCAGATGCTTTCAAGGGCGTTGGAAACCCGACTGCCGTTATCGTCTGACCTGGCGGTATATTCCCTCATTTTTCGGTTCAATTCGTCTGCCTGCTGGACCGCTTTTTGGATATCCGCGAAGGAACGCTCAACGCTATTGGAATCCTTCGCGATCAGGGCGATGGATTTGAGCGTGCGGGCCTGATTCTCCCGAATGGTTTTTGATTGCTCCGCGGACATTTCCGCAAGCTTGCGTATTTCGTCGGCTACCACGCTGAACCCGCGGCCCGCGTCTCCCGCGTGCGCCGCCTCTATAGCCGCGTTCATGGCCAGAAGATTGGTTTGGCTCGAGACGTTCGCGATCAATTCGTTCGCCTCGGCAAGGTGTTCGGAACTATTGCTGATAACGCCGATTTCCTCGATCATCGTACGGAGCGCGCTCTGGCTTTTTTCGACCATGTTTACCAGGCTTTCCGCGTTTCGCGAATTCGCGTCGGTCGCGCCGACGATTTCGCGGTTTACCCCTAAAAGCTCTTCAATCGCTTTCCGCGAATGTTCCACTTCCTCGCTTTGCCTTTGTATTTGGTTTCCCAGCGAATCGATATTTCGGGCCAACTGCTCGATGGAGGCAGCCGTTTCCGTCACGTTAACGCCTTGTTCCCCGATCCGCTCCTTCATCCTGACGGTGTTTGCAGATATTTGGCCGATTGCGGTGACCGTCTCGTTGACCTGGGCGGTAAGGCTTTCCTTGAGCGCCATCAACCCTTCCAGTAAGGATTGCAAGTCGGTCATATTTGCCCGCAATAGGGTGAAAAAACCGTCGGACGCCTTCATGGCGCTGCCAATTTCATCGGTGGTCTCGGGGCGAGTGCGAATCCTAAGATCTCCCGACGAGCCCGTTTCAAAGGTCTTTACCAGGCCGGAAATCGGGCGGATAATGTATTTAGTAAGCTGGATTATAAGAACGATCACCTCGACGAAGGCCACGCCGCAGGCGAAGAGGTTGAGGTATACGATGCCGATGGCGAGTGCATGGCCCGATTCGGGCGCGTAATACGCGGTGATATTGGTCATGAAAAGGAAGAGCGAGGTTCCCGAAAAAATCCCGCCCACGTAAAACCACAGCTTCGCCTTTAAGGTGATCCACGTTCCGCCCTCGGGAAAGCGGGCGGTAAGGTAACGCTCCATGTTATCGATGAGGGAGGCGACGAAGGGAATCATGATTATCGTTTCGAAGGCGAGCACGAACCCCGCCGTAATCGGTATGGGCCTGCTGAATTCGACGCGGACGAAACCAACGACAATTGTTATGCACGCGGCGATTTCAAATAAAACGGAAAGGATTTCCACGCCAAACAGCCGCGCGAATACCCTTCGGACCGCCTTCTCATCAGGTACGTTTTCCAGCCTGCCGAAAAGGATGCGGGTTGCCGCCATATTAACGCCCAAAACCAGGGCAAGGATGAGGTACGCCTTCGGCTGAGAGAGGGTACGAATCAACTCCTGGAAGGTAAAGAAACCCGTCAGGTACGCGAAGGGCGCCAACAGCGCCAGGGGAAAAAAGGCTATTCCCAAGCCAACGATAAAAAGGTCCCTTCGAAGCGCGCGCGTGTTTCCGAATTGAACGTTAGAATTCATTGTAGCAACCTTATTCGATGTCTGATGTGATGCTCGCCACCCATGCCGTAACCCACTCGCGGGAATCGGCAGGATCGGCAGAAATTTCCGGATGTATATGGAGGCATAGGCTGAGGCGGCCGTTCCAGGTAACGCAACCCGCGGCTATCATGAAAAACCTCATGGCGGGAGGGGCGAAAACCCAATCCCCTTCCAGGTCGAACTCTCCGTCCCGGTTCCATACGCCGATATTCGAGAATACGCCAACCGTATATCGGCTCGTCACCCGATCCGCCTTAACCATGGCCCGCTTTATTTTCAGCGGAAGGATGCGCGTAGCCGTGTAGGCGTTCCAGTTCGCCCAGTGCTCGCCCCGCTCCAATTCCCGGTATATCTTACGGTGAACGCGTTCGGGGCTGTCCTTTCTTTCGAGGGATATTCTGACGAAGCTGACGTGGTTTTCGCTGTCTCGCCTTCGATTGACCTTGCCGCGCAGATTGACGGGTACCATCCAGCCTATTGCGCGAGTATCGTCCGCGGCATCGGGATATACCGCTTCACCCAAATGGGAGAGTAAGTATGAATTGACCGTGTATTGCTTATCCTTACACGCGGCGACGATTTTATCCGTGGTTTCGCGGTCGAATACGTGCCAAGCAACCGATTTAGGGGCTTTATCGTGGCGGGGGGGAGCGCTTTGCCCGAAACGCTTTTTCCAGGTTACCCGTTCGCGGGGTGTAAGGAAAAGGTGCATGCTTCGGAGGAATGGCCACCACGAACGGGGAGCGCTGTGCGGAATGGTAGGGAGGGGCCTAACGTCGAATCCCCGTTCCTGCAATATGTCCGCAAACCCGCCAATGCCGTCGTAATCGGCGTGGGAAAGATATACCCATTGGGGTTCTTCCGAATCGGGAATAATGTGGCCGAAACGGATTCCGATATGGTCGCCCAGGTCGATCGCCGCCTGAAACCATGGCTTTATCGGATCCTTCCCATCGTCATCGTAGCCCTTGTACTCAACAATGTTGCCGGTCGGTGCAAAAACCATAGCTGATATCCTTAGGTAGTATTTTTTGCACTTTTTGATTTGGATATCAGTACAGTACCATTACCTTTTTTTAGGCGTCAAGGAAGATTCGGTAAAAAAAGTAAAAAACGGCGGGTGCTATGGAGTTAATGGATTTTTTACCGTGTGCGAGAACGTTTTTCCGGAATGAGATCTCAAAGAGACAAAAAAACGGGCTTAAAATGCGCCTTTAACTTTGGATTCCGGGGATCGCGCTTCGGCTACCCTTTATTATCCAAGCGTCGGCACTACGCCCAGGGCCCGTAGGCCGTCAATAAACATTTGCACGGAAAGCATCAATAGCAGCATGCCCATAAGCCGCTCCATGGCGGCAAGGCCCCGCTCGCCCAGTATTCGATATATTGCGGGCGCCAAGATGAGTAGCGCCGCGGTAATGCACCAAGCGACCATCAAGGCGCCAAAGGAGATGAGGGACGATATGCTGTGGCTTTCGCTCATGAGGATGAGGGTCGCGAGCGCCGAGGGGCCCGCTATGAGGGGTATGGCTATGGGGACGATAAAGGGCTCTCCCCTGCTTTGATAGAGGGATCCCTTGTCGTCCGGAAAGACCATACGGAGGCCGATGACGAAAAGGACCGTACCTCCGGCGATTCTGATCACGCCGCTTTCCAACCCGAAGACCGCGAGTATGCCCCGGCCGAAGAATAAAAAAACCACCATGACTACCAGGGCGACGAGCACTTCGCGGATGATGATTTTCCGCTGCTTATCGGCGTTGAAATCCTTAAGGATCGCGAGGAGCATGGGTATATTCCCGAAGGGATCAAGAACGAATAGGAGAATGAGGGCCGAGGACCAAATGCGGGAAAGCGTATCCATAGGAGCCATTGTATCCCCGGCCTTCGTCCCATGCAAGGGGAGCGGCGCCCCTCCTTTTCTCGCCGCGGGCAAGCATTAACCCGGGGGAGGTAGTATACTTTTCAGCAGAATCCAAGGCAATGAGGTGCCTCCCCGATGCGCTTTTATGAATCCCAGCCCGTGGCCGGCCTTTCGGGCACGCCCCCTATGCTTCTTCTCGATCCCGATTCCGGCGCGGTAGTGGACGCGAACGGCGCCGCCGAAACGTTTTACGGAATGCCCGTTTCCCGCCTGAGGGGTACCGATTTTCTGACGCTCTTCGCGGGAACAATCGCGAAGACGGATCTTCGCGCCCTCGTTCCGGGTGCCACGAGAAACGTTATGGGCCGGTATTCGCGATCGGACGGCAAAACCGTGTACGCGTCCCTTTTTTTTACCGGGTTGCGTTTCGAGGGCGCGGATTACGTACAGACCGTCGCGATAGGGCACGATGAACTACCCATCAGCCGTGAGCGCTATCAATCCCTCTTGGGAAAACTATTCGCCGAGCGCGAACTCTTTTCTTCGGGACCGGTTTGCGTCATCGTTTGGGATACCCAGCGGGGCTGGCCGGTAAAGTACATTTCGGGAAACGCCGGGGAAATACTTGGGTATACGCCCCTTGAGCTGACTTCCTTCCCGCTGCCGTACGCCTCTCTCATCCATGGCGAGGACCTGGATCGGGTCGAAATCGAGGTTGAAGCCGCGCTTGCCTCCGGCGTCGATACCTTCACGCAATCGTACCGTCTCAGGCGAAAAGACGGCGAGTACCGCTGGTTCTCGGATTTTAGCCGCTTGATTCGGGATTCCGACGGCCTGGTTTTCGAGATTCACGGCTATTTATTCGACGAAACCCGTCTTTTCGAGACGGAACGAATTCTGGAGAGCGAGCGAGAACGGCTTACCGATATTATTCGGGGCACCAACGCTGGAACCTGGGAGTGGAACGTTCAAACGGGAAAAACCATTTTCAATGAGCGATGGGCCTCCATGATCGGATACTCCCTGGCGGAGCTTGAACCGACGACCATAGAAACATGGACCTCCCGGGTTCACCCCGACGATCTCGCGTATACCAACGAACAGCTGGACAGGCACTTCCGGGGGGAAGACTCCTATTACGAGTGCGAGGCCCGGATTAGGCACCGAGATGGCTCATGGATTTGGATAATCGATCGGGGCCGGGTTTCGAAATGGACCGAGGACGGAAAGCCCCTGATCATGTTCGGGACCCATCAGGACATAACCGTCCGACGCCAGGCTCAAGACGCCCTTTTGGCCCGGGAAGCCATGTACCGATCGGTATTCAATAACGCCCCCGTCGGAATCTGCCAGTTCGATACTTCCGGTCGGCTGCAATCCTGCAATGACCGGTTCCTTTATTCGTTCAGTCTTTCGCGGAGTGCGGCTTTGTCCGGTACCGTGTATGAGTTGGCCGACTCGCGCCTTGCCGATTCGGCTCGCCAGGTGCTCGCGGGCAAAAAGGCATCGTTCGACGGGTATTTTTTCCAGGAAGGCGTGTCAAAGCCCCGTTACTTGCATACCCTTTTCAATCCCGTTACCGACGGCGCGGGCAATGTTTCCGGCGGTATGATTTTCGTGGAGGACGAGACCGAGAGAAACGCCGCGGCCCGATCCCTGGAGGAGAGCCAGCGCGCCATCGCGGAAAACGAACAACGGCTGCGTCAGATAATCGAGGGGACGAAGCTCGTCATTTGGGAATGGAATACCCAAACGCGCCGCGTGATCCACGGTCCGGGCTGGTACCGGCTCATGGGCATGACCGACGACGGCAGCGACGACAGTCTCGATACGGTATTGAGCCGGATTCACACTGAGGATGCCGGCGCCGTACAAGCCCAGATAGACCGTGTCATGCAGACGGCGAACCCGGATTTTGTCTGCGAGTACCGGTTATTGAAACCCGACGGTAGCGAAATTTGGGTGTTGGATAACGGGTTGGTCACCGAAAGGGACGAAACGGGACAGGCCTTGAAAATCAGGGGATTCATGCTCGATATCTCTACGCAAAAGAATACGGAGCTTCAGCTGCAGAACACGAACCGCAATCTCCAGGAGGCGATGGAAAGCGCCGAACGGCTTGCCGTGGAGGCTGCCCAAGCGAACGCGGCTAAGGGAGATTTTCTCGCCAACATGAGTCACGAGATCAGGACGCCCCTCAATGGGGTAATCGGCATGACCGGTCTCTTGCTTGCCACCGCCCTCAATTCGGAGCAGCGCTACTTCGCCGAGACTATCCACTCTAGCGGCGTTACCCTACTGAGCCTCATCAACGATATACTGGATTTTTCCAAGCTTGAGGCGGGTAAGCTCGAGATTGACCGCGTGGATTTCAATCTCGCGGACTTGATCGGCGACGTGGCCTCCGGCCTCTCGGTTTCCGCCTACCAGAAGAACCTTGAGTTCACGTGGCGAATCGACCCCGCGATACCGGCCTCCGTCTCCGGCGATCCGAGCCGGATCAAGCAGGTTCTCGCGAACCTCGTGTCCAACGCGGTAAAATTCACGGAAAAAGGCGAAATTCACGTTTCCGCGGAACTCGAGCAATCCTTGTCCGCCAACCCGATCCTTCGGTTCAGGGTAAGAGATACGGGAATCGGTATTTCCGAGGATAAAAGGCATCTTCTTTTCAGCAAGTTCAGCCAACTTGACACGTCGGTTTCCCGAAGGTACGGCGGAAGCGGTTTGGGGCTCGCCATTTCACGTCAGCTCGCCGAAAAAATGGGCGGCGAGATCGGCGTGGAAAGCGAGGCCGGCAAAGGCTCCGAATTTTGGTTTACCGTCCGCGTCGGCCCCGCGTCAAATCCGGCTCCTTCCCCGCGGCCCGCGCGGGGGGCGGGGAAACGCGCCTACGTGATATCGTCCAATTCCCGGGAGGGCAGCCATCTATCGGAACTCCTGTCGAGTTGGGATATCAAGGTTACGCTGGCGGAAACGGCCGCCGATGCCCGCAAGGAAATCGCCCAGGCGCGCGGTTCTTCCGAGGCCTTCGATTTAATGGTAATCTCCGCCTGTTCCGTCCCGAACTGCTGCGCGGAACTATCGGACGCAAAGTCCTTCGGGGCCGGAGAGCCCCTTCCTCCCGTCATCCTTATCACTTCGCGCCAGGGCGATACAAGCCCGAGCGTCAATCCCGCGGCGACTATATCAAAACCCTTTCGCCACCGGGATTTGGCGGAAGCGGTGGAGCTCGTCTTGGGCGCGAAGCCGGGCGAACGGGGGGAGTCGGGCCTATTCGGATCGCTCAAGCCGCGACGAAACCGAAAGCGGTCGCTCTCGGGGCTCCGGCTCCTGGTGGTGGAGGATAATCTGACCAATCAGCGGGTCGCCCTCGGCATTCTTTTTCGGTTCGGTTTTACCGCCGACGTGGCTTCCAACGGAAAAGACGCCCTTGACCTGCTGTGTCGGGAACGCTATGACCTGGTTTTCATGGACGTGCAAATGCCCGAGATGGACGGATTCGAGGCGACGCGGCGCATTCGCGACGGGAAATCGGGCGTACTCGACCCCCACGTTCCCGTTATCGCCATGACCGCCCACGCGTTGAGCGGCGATCGCGAGCGCTGCCTCGAGGCGGGCATGGACGATTATCTCGGGAAGCCGATCGTTCCCGCCGAGCTTTCCCAGGTCATCGAGAAATGGGCCCCGGGGAATAGGGGGACTAAGCGCGCGGATAAGAGAATTACGGTTCGGCGCGGCATTCCCGCCTTCGACCGTCAGGATTTTCGGGACAGGCTTTTAGACGACGCGGACCTGATGAACGCGGTCATCGGGGTGTTCAAGTCCGATATGCCCGAACAGTTCGCGACGTTGCGCAGCCTGCTCGAGCGGGGCGATTACCGGGCGGCCGAACGGCAGGCCCATACCATAAAGGGCGCCTGCGCGAATGTCGCGGGACTCCGCCTGAGAGAAGTCGCGCTGGAAATGGAAAAGGCGATCCGCGAGGGTAGGATCGAGATACTGCCCGAAGGGCTCGCCCTCCTGCAAAGCGAATACGAGGCGCTCTGCAGGGCCCTGGAAAACGAAACCGGCGACTGAGGCGCCGCCGGTCTTTTGTTGGTCACGCGAAGATCTTTACGATATCGAGGGGCTCCAAAACCTGGTTCAGCCCCCGCTCCACGCAGGCGGCGAAGGCGGCCGCCGTATCGAGGGAGGTGAGGCAGGCGCAGTTATGCTCCACCGCGCTGCGTCGGATTCTGAAGCCGTTGCGGTTTTTGTCGCGTCCCCTCGTCGGCGTATTGATAACCAGGGTCAGCTCTCCCTTTTGGAGCGCGTCGAGGATATTGGGCGACGGGTCTGACGGCCTTCCTATCACGTCCGCGGCCACGCCGTTGTCCTTGAGGTATTTCGCCGTGCCTGATGTGGCCGCGATGCGGAACCCGGCCTTAACGTAGCGCCGCACGATGGGAAGGCCCTCGGCGTAGTCCCGTTCCCGAAGCGACACCGCGACCGTCCCCTTTCCCTCTTTATTCAATCGTATCTTGATTCCCGACCCGCGGAAGCCCTTGTAAAGCGCGTCTTCCCACTTCTTGGCGATTCCCAGGGCCTCCCCGGTGGATTTCATCTCGGGGCCAAGCGCGGTTTCCACGCCGTAGAGTTTTTCGAAGGAGAATACCGGCATCTTGACGGCGAAGTAGGGCGATTCCCTGAAAAGACCCGTGCCGTAGCCCAAGTCCTTCAGCTTTTCCCCGAACATGCAGCGCGTGGCGATATCCACGATGGGCACGCCGGTCACCTTGCTTATGTAGGGCACGGTGCGGCTCGAGCGCGGATTCACCTCGATTACGTAGATGTCCTCGCCCTTGGCGATGAACTGAATGTTGATGAGCCCGATTACCTTGAGCTCCTTGGCGAGCCGCTCCGAATAGTCGGCGATTTTCGCCTTTTGGCCAGCGGTGAGGTTGGGCGCGGGGTATACGGAAATCGAGTCGCCCGAGTGGATGCCCGTGCGCTCCACGTGCTCCATGATGCCCGGAATCAGTATGTCCGATCCGTCGCACACCGCGTCCACCTCGGCCTCGGTGCCCTCGATGTATTTGTCTACCAGAATCGGGTTTTCCTGGGTAATCTGGTTGATGATGTCCATGAATTCCACCACGTCCGAGTCGCGGTAGGCGATCTCCATGCCCTGGCCGCCGAGCACGTAGGAGGGGCGCACGAGCACCGGATAGCCCAGGGCGTTCGCCGCCGCGAGGGCTTCTTCGGTCGTGAATACGGTTTTTCCCGCCGCCCGGGGAATCTTCGTGGTTTCGAGCACCCGGTCGAAGAGCTCCCGGTCTTCGGCCCGGTCCACGTCCTTGGCGCTGGTGCCGAGAATGGGAACGCCCATGGCGGAAACGGCCTTCGTCAGCTTAATCGCGGTTTGGCCGCCGAATTGTACCACCGCGCCGACGGGCTTTTCGTTCTCGATAATATGCTCCACGTCTTCCGGGGTGAGGGGCTCGAAATAAAGCCGGTCGGATATGTCGAAGTCGGTCGAAACGGTCTCGGGATTGTTGTTCACGATGATCGTTTCGTAGCCCAGTTCCTTGAGGGCCCATACGGAGTGAACCGAGCAGTAATCGAACTCGATGCCCTGCCCGATACGGATGGGGCCGGAACCGAGGACGAGGACCTTTCCCTTGTTCAGCGCGTCGTCGCCGCCCCCTCCGTGCCCCGAATGGGTCACGTGCCGGCTGAACTCCTCGTCGACGGCCTCGTTGGCGGTGGAATAGGCGGAGTAAAAGTAGGGAGTTACCGCCTCGAATTCGCCCGCGCAGGTATCTACCATGTTGTAGCCCGGCACGATGCCCATGCGGCGCCTGAGGTAGCGGATTTCCTTCTCGTCCACGTTTAAAAGCCTCGCGATCTCCCGATCCGGGAAGCCGCATTCCTTGGCCTCGAGCAGGGTATCGTAATCCTTCGCGCCGAAGGATATTCTCTTTTCTATGTCCAGAATGTGGGCGAGACGCTGGAGAAACCACCGGTCTATCTTGGTAATCTCGAAAATCTCGTCCATCGTCTTGCCGCGCCGCATGAGCTCGGAGATTTCCCATAGCCGCTCGTCCGAAATCTTTTCGGTCACCCGCTTCATCAGGTCTTCGGTGCTCATATTGGCGAACTTCCGGTGCCACAGCGACCAGACGTTCTGTTCCAGCGAGCGAATCGCCTTCATGAGCGCGCCCTCGAAGGACCAGCTGATCGCCATGACCTCTCCGGTGGCCTGCATTTGGGTGCCGAGCTTTCGCTTCGCGTTGACGAACTTGTCGAAGGGCCAGCGCGGAATCTTAACCACGCAGTAGTCCAGCGCGGGCTCGAAGGCGGCGTAGGTTTTGCCGGTAACCGCGTTCTTTATCTCGTCCAGGGTATAGCCCAGGGCGATCTTCGCGGCGACCTTCGCGATGGGGTAGCCCGTCGCCTTTGAGGCGAGCGCGGAAGACCGGCTCACGCGGGGATTCACCTCGATGACCGCGTAGCGGCTGGAGGTAGGGTGAAGGGCGTACTGTACGTTGCAGCCGCCTTCAACGCCCAGGGCGTTGATGATGTTCATGGCGCTGGAGCGGAGCATCTGGTGGTCTTTGTCGGTAAGGGTCTGGCTCGGGGCGACGACGATGGAATCCCCGGTGTGCACGCCCACGGGATCGAAGTTTTCCATATTGCAGACGATGATGCAGTTCCCCGCGCCGTCCCGGATCACCTCGTATTCGATCTCTTTCCAGCCGGAAATGTCCTTTTCGATGAGCACCTGGCCCACGCGCGAGAGCGAGAGGCCGTTCGGCGCGATCTCTTCAAGCTCTCCCTCGTCTTTGGCGATACCGCCGCCGGTTCCGCCCAGGGTATAGGCGGGCCGCACGATCACCGGGAAGCCGATTTCCCGGGCAAAGTCCCGGGCGTCCTCGTAGGTGGTCACGACCTTGCTGACGATGCAGGGCTCGCCGATCGATTCCATGGTGTCCTTAAAGGCTTGCCGGTCCTCGGCCTTCTTGATCGTCTCGGACTTGGTGCCCAGGAGTGTCACCCCCCGCTCCTCGAGCCAGCCGGAATCCGCGAGCTCCATGGCGAGGTTGAGTCCCGTCTGGCCTCCCAGGGTCGGGAGGATCGAGTCGGGTTTTTCGATCTCGATGATCTTCTTCACCGTATCCGCCGTGAGGGGCTCAATGTATACCTTGTCCGCGATATCGCGGTCGGTCATGATGGTCGCGGGATTCGAGTTGATGAGGACGACCTCAAGGCCTTCTTCCTTGAGGGTCCTGCACGCCTGGGTTCCGGCATAGTCGAACTCGGCGGCTTGGCCGATTATGATGGGGCCCGAACCGATTACGAGCACCTTGCGTATGTTGTTTCTTAACGGCATGGATCAAAGCCCTCCTTTGGGGGCGACGGACGGCCCGGCGGCGCCTGATTTGGCCGCGTCTATCTGTTTTAGGAAATCGTCGAAGAGGTAGGCCGTTTCCCGGGGTCCGGGACTTGCCTCCGGGTGAAACTGGACCGACGAAACCGGGCGGCCCTTGAATCGCAGGCCCTCCACCGAGCCGTCGTTCACGTTTACGTGGCTAATCTCCGCGATCGCCGGGTCAACGGTGTCCGGCTTTACGCAATAGCCGTGGTTTTGGCTGGACATGTACACCTTTCGCGTCGCGAGGTCCATCACCGGATGGTTGCACCCGCGGTGGCCGAATTTGAGCCTGGTGGTGTCGAAGCCCGCGGCAAGCGCCATGAGCTGGTGGCCGAGGCAGATCGAGAAAATCGGGATGCCCGAGTCCATCAATTCGCGGATATGGCGGAGGATGGGCGCGCATTCCTTCGGGTCACCGGGGCCGTTGGAGAGCATGATACCGTCGGGATTCGAGTCCAGTATCACGTAGGCCGGCGTGTCCCACGGCCATACCGTAACCGCGCAGTCGCGCGCGACCAACGAGCGCACGATGTTGTCTTTCGCCCCGAAGTCGATCAGGCTTACCTTGCGGCGGCCCTTGCCGACGGTTTCGGGGTGCTTTCGGCTCACGCGGATCACGCTGTGCCGAACCTGATATTTCCGTATTTCCTCGAGGCGGAGGGAAATGTCTTCGGGAAGCTGCCAGGTAACGAGTCCGTTCATGGTTCCCGCGTCGCGCAATTTGCGGGTCAGCGCGCGGGTATCGATGCCGGAGAGGACGGTGATACCGTGTCGCGCCAGAAAATCCTGAAAGGGTTCCTCGTTTCGGTAATTGCTCGGGAAGCCGCTCAATTCGCGGACTATGAGGGCCGAGATCCAGGGCTGTTTCGATTCCATGTCTTCGGCGTTGGAACCGTAGTTTCCGATCATGGGATAGGTTAAAACCACTCCCTGACCCTCAAAGGACGGATCGGTGACCGTTTCCTCGTAGCCCATCATGCCGGTGGTAAAGACGACCTCGCAGAGGGTTTCTTTTTCTTCACCGTGGAATTTTCCCTGAAAGACCGTTCCGTCTTCCAGTATTAAGTATCCTCTCATCTGTGCCTCTTTGCGCCGTTTTTCCAAAAAAATGCGTTTGAAAAACGGATTTTCGTAAAAATACCATTTCAAGTGCATGAAATCAAGGGATAATTAGGGGATGATCGGGGTTGGGCAGGCTAAAAAGGATTTGCCAATTATGCGTTTTTTAAAATAACGCGGCTTTATTGTTAAAATATTTACAGATAAATGATCGGAAAAAAGGGGGTCAGAATATGTTATTTAAGAATTTAGGTAAAAAAAAGGTCTATTTTACCCGCATTGGGGCGCTCTTTATCGGAAATTTGACGTTGAAAAAAAAAGAGCCCTTTAATTTCTTTTTTTTAGTCGCTATTGGCGCCGGGCGGACAGCGCGGGCGCCTGAGCGTTTACCTTTCGGCCCTTATATCCAATACAGCGCCGCGAGAGTCAACGCGATGGTTACGGGCGCGAGTATCGCTCCCGATTTAAAGTATTCCATAAAGCCGATCCTAATGCCGTACCGTTTCGCCCCTTCCGCCATGATAAGGTTCGCGACGCTGCCCAGCAAGGTAAAATTTCCCGCGAGGGTGGTTACCCCCGCGAGCATAAGGGCGCTTCGGTTCGGATCGGGAAGGCCGTCAACGGCCGGCAGGAGGACCATGACGGCGGGGACGTTCGATATCGCCTGGCTCAGCGCGGCGGCAAACCAGCCCAGCTTCGGTCCGTCGAGCCCTTCCGCGGTTAGGGACATAAGGGACGCGTACGTGGCGGTGGAGGCGGCGGCCCGCGTAATGACGAAAAGGCCAGAGAAAAGCACCAGTAAGGTCCAGTCAACTTCCGCGAATATCTTGTCGGGCCGTACCCTCCGCGTCAGTAAGAGGATGGATATCCCTACCAAAGCCCCTATTGCCACCGGCATGCCCGCGATCCAACAGCCCGCCATCACCGCGAAGGATACGACGCATTTTACGAAAAGGGGCCGATAGACCGGTATGCCCTGGGCCGCCGGCCGTGCGTTCCCGGCTGTTTCGCGCGCCGCGCGCGATTCAAGGCTGCCGGCCCGAACGAAATCCTTTCGATAAAGGAGCCGAATCAACCCGTAGGCCAAGAGCAGCGAAATCAGGGCCGGTAACGCGAGGGTTCCCATGAATTGGCCGAACCCGAGGTCCCGGGCGGTGGCGATCAGTATGTTTTGCGGATTCCCGATCGGGGTGGCCATACTGCCGATATTCGCCGCGAGGGCCAATCCGATGAGGAACGGAATCGGGTTAAGGGAGAGGGCCAGCGCGGTTTCCGCGACGAGGGGCGTGAGCATAAGCACCGCCGTGTCGTTGATGAACAGCGCGGAAAGGAGCGCGGAAACCAGCATGACTATCGCCAGGAGCGCCGCGGGCCTCGCGCTGGCGCGCAGGGAAATTCCGGCCCAGCGGAAAAAGCCGGAGAGCCTGAGGTTCGCGTTGAATACCATCATGGCGAAAAGGAGGGTAAGGGTTTGGCCGTCGATGGCCGAAAGCGCCTCGGAAATATCGAGGGAGCCCGAGAGAATCAGGGCTACCGCGCCTACCAGGGCGAGGCCAGCCCGATTTATGCGAAGGTTCGGTATTTTCCCCGCGGCCACGGCGATCAGGCTTAATATGACCAGAATATCGGTGAGCATGACCATGAGAATAGCGCGGCGGGCAGGCTTGGAAAAGCGGTTTCCGCGAAAATCAGGGAGAAAAGAGCCCGTTCAGGTAGGTTTCTATCGTATTGCGGTAGGCCGCGCCAAAATCGATTTTCAGGGGCGAGAGCTCCGGATCGAGTAATACGGACCGTTGCATGGGACTATATTTCGACATGGGGTAAAGCCCGGCGGTAAGGGCGAGGTGGGTTTCCAGGAAGGCGAGCACGTCCCTGTCGCCGCGGAAGGGAAGGGCGGCCTTCAGGACCGGCATGCCCCGCTCGATCAAGGAGAGAAACGAGCGTTTGGCGTTTCGGTAAACCGACTCGCTCGCGTTCCTTTCCAGCGAAAGGGCAAGGTGGGGGTGCAGCTCCAAAAGACGCTCATGCCGGAGGAGTATTTCGGTCCACCGCTCGGAGAAGGCGCCCACGGAAAGGCCGCTTCCCAGGGAGGTAAGGATGTCCTCAAGCCAGCGGTTCAGGTCCTCGGTGAACAAGCGGAGAAACATCTCTTCCCTGGTCAAAAAATAGCGGTACAGGTTGGATTGCGATATGCCCGTATCGCGGGCGACCATCTGCATGGTCACCCCTTCATAGGGCAATTCCGCGAAAAGACGCTCCGCGGCCCCTAAAATCTGGCGTTCCCGTTCCGCCCGCTGTTCCGGTTTTCTCGCCCGGCGCCATTCCCCGTCCATCATGGGACGATTAACTCATAAAACCGATGATCCTGTCAAATATTCGGTCCCCCAGTGCGATTCGCGCGAAGACGCCCGGTTTGGCCATGAAGCCGACAAGGTACCGGCTTTTCGGCCTACGGGCGGTAACTCCCTTAAGGATCGTTTTCGCGATAACCGAGGCGTCGGTAAGGCCGCTTCCCGAATACATTTTCGCCAACTTGTTCGCCGCTTTTCCGCCTTGTCCCGCGTACGCGCCCGAAGCCGAGGCCTTTCTGAGGTTTTCCGCCGCTATGATTCCCCAGTCGGTTTTTATGGCGCCCGGTTCTACCAGAATGACGTCGACGCCGAAGGGTTTCGTTTCAAGCCGCATGCAGTCGCTCAGGGCTTCCACCGCATACTTCGTCGCGTGGTACCACCCGCCGAAGGGCGTATACATGCGACCGCCCATGGAGGAAATATTCACGACCTTTCCGCTTCCCCGTTCCCTCATGCCGGGCAGGGCCAGCTGCGTAAGCCGGGCGAGGCCGAACACGTTTACCTCGAACTGACGGCGGGCCTCATCGATCGGAACGTCTTCTATCGCGCCGTAGGAGCCGTATCCCGCGTTGTTCACCAGAATGTCGATACCCCCCGTTTCTGAGCGAATGCGTTCCACGGCGGCAAGCATCGATCCCTCGTTCGTCACGTCCAACTCGATTATCCGCGCGCCCCGATCCCCGAGCGCCGCCATTCGTTCCGTTCTTCTCGCCGCGGCGTAAACCGTGGCTCCGGCGCCCAATAGCGCCACGGCGGTTTCCTGCCCGATTCCGGATGAGGCTCCGGTGACGAGGGCGGTTTTACCCGATAATGCACCCATATTCGCTCCTTTATAAAAGAAAGTATTTCTCTTAACGAGTTAAACATAAGAGAAACAGTTTCTCTAGTCAAGATATAAATGAGGACTTGTGATTCATTTTTATTAACCTGATAAGGAATATATGCGAAAAAACGTAATATCCGCGTCAATTTCATGGTATTTCCGCGCTTTACCGCTAGTCAGGCCTTTCGAGATAGAGTATAGTACGGTCACAGTCGAGTTACTGCGAACCCCTTTCGGAGGCATTTGCAGTGAGGAGCGGCCAGAAACGGCCGCGTTGTACCGTAAGAACGGCATGAATCGAAGACACGTTTGAATTTTGACCCTTTCGGGTAAAGTCCGGGAATCCACTCCTTCGGGCGTACCCGTCGTGATCTACCGCGCACATGAGTCATCGAGTCGCCGTTGAATCAAGCGAACGCATTGTTAAGGATTATCAATGGAAATCACTTCCCAGGACCAGGTTTCGGAAGAAACCCAAGCCGGGATAACCGTTTCTCAGGAAACCGTTTCCCCGGACGCGAAAGAACTGTCTTTTGCCGATCTCGGCCTCGATGAGGTCACCCTAAAGGCTATCGAAGCGAAGGGCTTCGTGGAGCCGACGCCGATTCAGGTGCTCGCCATTCCCCGTCTTCTCGACGGCGACGCGAACGTTATCGCGAAGGCCCGTACCGGTACCGGAAAGACCGCGGCCTTTGGTTTGCCCTTGGTGCAGGAACTCCGCTCCGACAACGGGCATCCCCGCGCGCTGGTCCTCGTGCCGACCCGCGAGTTGGCCATCCAGGTCGCGAACGAACTCGATTCGCTGCGCGCCGACCGCTTCCCCCGCATGGTTACCGTATACGGCGGCGCATCTATAGTGGATCAGCTGAAAAAGCTCCGCTCCGGCGTGGAGATCGTGGTGGGAACCCCCGGGCGCGTTATCGACCACCTGGAACGCGGGTCCCTGAATCTCGATAAAATTGAGTATTTCATCCTCGATGAGGCTGACGAAATGCTTAACATGGGCTTCGTGGAAGACATCGAGGCGATTTTCGGGCGCGCGAATCCCGACGCCCGCGTCCTTATGTTTTCGGCCACCATGCCGCGGGAAATCCTTTCCATCGCGACCAACTTTATGGGCGATTACGAGATCGTGGAGGAAGAAAACCCCGAGGAAGAGCCCATCCTTACCGACCAGTTTTGGTGGCCCGTCCGGGAAGACGACAAGACGGAAGCCCTCGTTCGCCTGATCGATTCGGTGGACGATTTTTACGGTCTCGTTTTTTGCCAAACCAAGGCCGATACCGACGCGGTAGCCAAGGAGCTCGATGAGCGCCACTACCAGGCGGCGGCCCTGCACGGGGACATAGCCCAAAGCCAGCGGGAAAAGATACTCGCCCGCTTCCGCTCGAAGAAAACCCGTATCCTCGTGGCCACCGACGTGGCGGCCCGGGGTATCGATATCGAGGGCCTCACGCACGTGGTGAACTACGCCCTGCCGTTCGACGGACCGACCTATACCCACCGCATCGGCCGCACGGGCCGGGCGGGAGCGCTCGGGACGGCCGTTACCTTCGTGCGCCCCGAGGAACGCCGCCGGCTCGGTTACCTGAGCAAGCACGGCCGCGGGGAGCTAAAGGAAGGTTCCGTGCCGACGGTAAATAAGGTACTTTCCTTCAAGCGCGAACGTTTGATGAACGCGACCGCCGCGGAAGTGTCCCGCTTCTTCGCCGCGCCGCACGGGGGCCCGACAGACGGCTCCCTTGAATCCGACTCGGAATCCGGCGCCATCGCCGAACATGACGAGGATACGGCGGCCGACGGGGCGAGCGAACCCAAACGGGAGCGGAAGGCGGCCAAGGGCGCCGCGGTGTCCGAGGAAATCCGCGCCTTCGCCGACCGGCTCTGCGAGGGCCGTGACGCCCGGGAAGTCCTGGCGGCGGCGCTTTCGATTCAGTATGGCGAAACGCTTTCGCCCGAGCAATATAACGAGATAAAGCCCTTCCGCTCCCATGGAGAGGACCGGGCCCACGTTCGGCTATACATCGGGCTGGGCCGACGCGACGGCATGACCCGGCGCGGCATCGCCCAGTTTTTCCGCGACCTCATCGGCGTTCCCGAGCGCCTGGTGGACCGGATCGACGTGCTCGACGCCTTTTCCCTGGCGACCCTTCCCGCCGACGCCGCGCGCGCCGCCTTGGACCTGTCAAAACAGCGGCGAAACGTGCCCCACATGCATGTGGACGTGCGCGACCAAGCCGGCGGGTTCCATGCCGGACCGCGGGACGGCAGAAGGGGAGGGCGGCCCGGTTACGGTCGGCCAGGTTACGGCCGGCCCGACAACGGGGGCCACTACGGTGGCGGCGGCAATTCGGAGGCTTCCGGCTTCGGGGGAAACCGACGCGAGGGCGGACGTCCCGGCGGAAGGCCGGACTTTGCTCAGCGCGGCCCGGGCGGACCCGGCGGTTACGGCCCAAGGCCGAACGGCGTAGGGGCCGAAGGCTACCGCAAGCGGCGCCCCGGCAAACCCGATAATCGGTATCCCGGCGACGGTTCCGAAAGATAAGGCGAAGAATAAAAAAAGGCCCCGTCCGGGGAATAGACTCCGGACGGGGCTTTTTTTTTTATGATACGCGCTTCAGGCGCGACCGCATCCCGGTTAATGCACGAAGCCTTCCGCGGAATAGGCGTTTAGCCAGCGTTGAAGCGGCGCGATCCAGTCTTCGTCGTGACAGCCTTCCAAGAGAAGCCGTTCATACGTTTCCTCGATATGGTTCCGTATCTTTTCCGCCGTCTCGGGGGCGACGTCTTCGGCTTTGGCGAAAAGGCTTCCGGTGAACCCGATGACCTCGCTCGGCGTCACCTCGTCCGGGGTAATGCGCGTCATGGCGTATAGGGCCGCGGGAATGCAGTTCACGCTGTGCTGCTTGATATAAAGCACCGTTTCCACGATGGACACCGCGCCCGCGTAGAGTTCCCGGTTGAGCGCTTCGGCCTCCTCGGCCTCCATACCCAGTTCCCTGAACCGCTTCCGATAAAAGGTGTACGCGAAGACCACCACGATTACGTGCAGGCTGGGCACGCACAGGTAATGCGGGTCAAAAAGATGTATCGTGAGAAAACTGCCCTTATAGTATTTCGGCCGCTTGGTGGTGGTCATGCGATACCGGTACACGTTGGCCGCCTCGGTATAGCAGCGGTTGATGAGGTCCAAGAGCGCGGTCACGGTTTCCCGCTCCGCCCGCGGACCGAACCGCTTCCCGATATAGCCGATGGGCCTGATCCAAAAGGCGACGAAGTCGAGGTAGGTACCCACGCGTTCGGGCGTGAAGGGCACCAGGTTATCCAGGGGATGGTCGACGTCGAGAATCGGAATTTTACGGAAACCGAATTTTACCGAAAACTGAAGCCAAAAAAAATCCCTGGTCACCGTCCGCAGGTAGCGGAACAGGGCCTTCCTGCTCGTCTTGCCCGCGAGGGTGCGCAGGAAAATGGGGAATTTCGGGATTCCCTTGGTGGTACGGTTCCGGACTGCCTGGGCGGTCCTGCTCATCGCGCCACCCTCACGATTTCGGAAATGTTGCCCATAATCGATCTGACCACGTCGCTTTTATTCATGGCGTAAATGTGGATACCCCGTACCCCGTTGGAAACCAGGTCTATGATCTGTTCGGTGGCGTAGGCGATTCCCGCCTGTTTCATCGCCTCGGGGCTTTCCCCGAAACGGTCCACCAGGGAAAGGATCTTCGGGGGCAGGTACGCGTTTGAGAGCTCCACCATGCGCTTGATCTGCGCCGCGTTGGTCACCGGCATGATCCCCGCGATGACGGGAACATTGATTCCCTTGGCCTGCGCCCGATAGAGAAAGCTGTAGAGCATGTTGTTGTCGAAAAACATTTGCGTCGTGAGGAAAGAACAGCCCGCGTCGACCTTCTTTTTCAGGTTGTCGAGATCGCTGTCCATATGGGCGCTTTCGGGATGCCCTTCCGGGTAACAGGCCCCTCCCACGCAAAAGTCGCCCCGGCGGAGCACTTCCGCCACGAGATCGGAGGCGTGCGTGAAATCCCCGGGCGGCACGAATGTCGGGTCCTTGGGACGATCGCCGCGGAGGGCCAGCACGTTTTGTATTCCCTGGGCCGAAAGCTCGTCCACGACGCGGCGGACCTCTTCGGCGGTGGAGGAAAGGCAGGTAAGGTGGGCCAGCGGCGTAATCCCGGCGTTTTTTATATGCCGGGCGATGCGCACGGTATTCGCCGAGGTTCCTCCCCCCGCGCCGTAGGTTACGCTGATGAAATCGGGCTCGTAGGTCACCAATTCGTCCACGCAGCCGAGCACTGCCTCAAAACCGGAATCCTGCTTGGGCGGGAATATCTCGAAGGAAACGGTGAGTTTCCGCCGCTCCAGTATATCGCTCATTTTCATGTCGTGTCTTTCCTTATCGTCCGCCAGTGTACCAATTGGGGCGGGAGAGGGCAAGCGCCCCAGGGAACGCGCTCGCGGAGGCCTATCCCCGGGGAAAAAAGGGAGACGAATCCGGTTTTCCTGGCCGCCCCATTCGTAGTATACTCTTTTTCATGTCCCTCAATTGCGCGGAAATTAACTTGATTCTCGGGGAACTCGACGTGGAAGGCGCGTTCATTCAGAACGTCGTTCAGCCTTCCTACGATACCATCGCCTTTTATACCTACAAGGAAGGCGAATCCAAGACCGTTTTGGCCTGTTTGGCGCCCGGGGTTTGCCGGCTGTGCGAAACGCGGCGCAAGGTACCCAAAAACGATAAGCCGCTCCGTTTTATGGAGTTCCTTCGCTCGCGGATTAAGGGGTCGCGGATACGCAGCTCCGCGCAGATAGACGACAACCGCATCGTCCTTTGGGAACTGACCCACGGCGAGGAATCCTTTAAGATATGGTTCCGGCTCTGGAGCGGGGCCGCGAATATCGTGGTGACCGACCAAAACGACGGCATCCTCGACGTTTTCTTCAGGCGCCCGAAGCGGGACGAGGTTAGCGGCGGGCATTGGGAAACGCCGGAGCCGCCGAAACCGGGCAAAACCTGGGAAGCGCGCGAATTCCCCGCGGATTTTACCGGATCCTTCAACGAGAAGATCGACCGCTGGTACGCCGAACGGGCCGAAAGCCTATCCCGGGAAGCCCTCTTGGAAGAAGCCTCGCGCCGCTACGAAAACCGGCGGTCCCGGCTTGAGTCCGCCCTGGCCAACCTGGAACGAAAGCACGCATCCTTCCTAAACGCGGACCGATTCCGCCACCAAGGCGACCTTTTAACCGCGAATCTCTGGAAAATCAAGGCCGGTATGGATTCGGTAGAGCTTGAGGACTACGAAAACGGCGGCGCGACCATTCGCGTACCCCTGGAGCCGACGCTCAAACCCCAGGAAAACGCCGCCCGGTACTATACCCGCTACAAAAAGGCGGTTTCGGGCCTGGCGGAGCTGGAAGACGATATCGCCTCGACGCGGCGGACACTAGAAACACTCGCCGCGGAATTCGAGCGGTTGCGCTCGGAACCCAATCCCCTCGTGATCCAAAAAACGCTTCGCCGGCAAAATACCCCCAAGCAGCAGATGGATAAAAAGTATCCGGGGCTCTCGTTTCGGGTCAATGGCTGGCTCTTCCTCGTGGGCCGCACGGCGGCCGAAAACGACGAATTGCTCCGGCGGCACGTTCGCGGTTCCGACCATTGGCTGCATACCCGGGACTGGCCGGGCGGCTACGTATTCATCAAGGCACGGCCGGGAAAAACCGTGCCCCTGGACATTCTCCTGGACGCGGGAACCTTGGCCCTGTTTTATTCCAAGGGGCGCCGGGCCGGTACCGCCGACCTCTATCACACCCAGGTCAAGTACCTTCGCCGGGCGAAAGGGGGCCCAAAGGGTACCGTGCTTCCGAGTAACGAAAAAAACGTTACGGTCAGCCTCGACGAGGAACGCCTCAAGCGCCTTGAGACCTGTCGGGAGGATCAATGACCTTCCTCAGTCGCTTCCGGTTTAGCCGGGCAACGGTTTTTCTTCTTATCTCTGTCCTGTCCCTCCTGCCCGCGGCTTCAGAGGAGCCGCCGGTACGCCGTACGGACAATCCCTGGGTGGTGCTCCGCGCCTTTTTAGTCTCGTACCCCGAACGGATACAGGGCGTGGATTTCGACGCTTCACTGAAGGAATGGTTCATGGTGATAGGAGACCGGCGCCTCTATTGGGCGGGGGGAAGGCTCTTGCCGAAAGAGGATCTCGCGAAGGCCGACGCCTTCAGGCCCTATGTCGACTATCTGTATCCCCGAGACGCTCCCGATCCCGCGGCTTTCTCCGCGGAAACCGTCGCGGGCTTGAGCAATCAGGTTTTGGCCGAGCAGCGAAAGAACGCCCCCGCCTACGATATGGCCTTTTACGACTCCCTGTACGACGGCGCCACCCGCGTGAAAATAGAGTCCCACATCGTCCGTATCGATTATCTCGGCAAGCGGGTTTCAGTCCACGAAAACGTAATCGAACCCCTCAGGCGCGTCGAGGCGAAAATCAACGAACTGGCCAAAAGCGATCCCGAGACTGCGACCTTCGTCGCGTCAATCGGTTCCATCGAGGGCTACAATTGGCGGGAAATCGCCGATAGCCCTTCCCGGAGCAATCACAGTTGGGGCATCGCCGTCGATATCCTCCCGAAAAACTGGGGCAAAAAAAATATCTACTGGAACTGGATCAGTTACTGGAACGACAAATGGATGCTTATTCCCCTGGAACGGCGGTGGATGCCGCCCGAGGCGGTCGTGAACGTTTTCGAGTCCGAGGGCTTTATCTGGGGCGGGAAATGGCTGCTGTGGGACAATATGCATTTTGAATACCGGCCCGAACTATTGGTCCTTCGCGACTGGGGGTATACGGGGAAGGTCACCGATGAACCCTGACGTGCCCGTTACCTTCGCCGTCGCCCTGATCGCCCTGGCGGCCGTTCTCTGCGTGCTCGTGGGCGTCCGGATCGGCATGCTCATCGGCCGAATTCGAGCGGAGCGGGGCTTCGAGAAGCAGCTTGCCACGGGCCGGTCCGACGCGGTCAAACGCTCCCGCTCGACCTTAAGCGGCCAATTCCTGGAACAGGTAAGCCCCTATCTGCCCGGCTTTCCCGCCGAACCCACCGAGGTGCGGTTTATCGGGAAGCCCGTTGACTTTATCGCCTTTCATGGCGCTTCGGCGGGCAACGTGGAGAGAATCAGTTTTATCGAGGTTAAGTCGGGAGGGTCAAAGCTTTCCGCCGTGGAGCGTACCCTCAGGAACGCCGTGGCGGAAGGCCGGGTAGACTGGGTGGAATACCGGGTCCCGTCAGGCGACGAAACCCGGTAACCGCCCGATGCGCGCTTCCGCGCCGCGCAGAAGCGCCGGGCAGTAAGCCCTACGCGCTTCTGCGCTCGGGCCGCGGCTTACTCGGTAAACCGGATCTTTTGCCAAACGTCGTTGTATAATTCCAGGTTTTCCCCGAGATCGTCCTTCAGTTCGCACTTATCGAGCGAGTCGGCGCTATAGAGTGGGGTAACCTTCTGAAGCGCGGCTGCCTCGGCGTGAATGGTCGAGGGGAACCCGAAGGCGTCCAGGAATTCCGCGTAAATATCGGGGCGAAGGAAGAAGTTGATAAACTCTTCGGCCAGTTCCTTATTCTTGGCTCCCTTGGGAATGCAGAGACTGTCGATGTACATCGGGCCGCCCTCTTGTTTCGGGATAAAGAACGCGACCTTATCTTTCATTTCCGGGGTAACCTCGGCGAAAACCGCCTCGGCATAGCCCTGGACGACCCAAAACTCGCCGGTGGCGAAGGATTTGGCGAAACCTTCCGCGTCGAACTTAACCAGGTTGGGTTTCCATTCTTCGTTGACGAGCCGGTATGCCTTTTCGAGCTCAACCGGGTTTGCGGTGTTCACCGAATAGCCGAGGTAGGCCAGGGCGTCGCCCAGCACTTCGCGCATGTCGTCCAGCATGGACATGCGTCCGGCAAGGTCCTTCCGCGCGAAAATGGACCAGCTTTCCTCGAAATTCGGCACTTTTTCGGTATTAACCGCGACTCCCGCCGCGCCCATATAATAGGGTACGGAATAGTCCATCGCGGGATCGTAGGTAGCCTTGGCGAGGCTCGCGCTCTTGATGTATTTCACGTTGGGAATCTTGGAAAGGTCGATTTTCTCGAGCATTCCCTCGCTCTTCATGATCGAGACGTAATCGCCCGAGGGAACTACCAGGTCATAACCGGAGCCGCCCGCCTTGAGCTTGGCGAACATATCCTCGTTGGACGCGTAGTCGTCGTACACGACCTTTACGCCGAATTCCTTCTCGAATTTCTCGATGACCGAATCGGGGGTGTAATAGGTCCAGTTGTACAGGTACAACGTCTTTCCGGAGCCCTTGTTGCATCCGGTCAACCCGAGAGCGAGGAGCGTCAGCGCTCCGGCGCCCAGAACGGCGAAAACGCGTGAAGTATTTTTCATGGCGTTCGTGCCTCCTTCCAAACTGTTTATATGGCAATCATTTCGATGCGGCGATGTTTTTAAGGAAATTTCTCAGGATGAACGCGATCAGCATGGTCCCGAAGATCATAACGAAGGACAGCGCGTTAATCACCGGGGAAATGCCGTAGCGGACCATGGAGAACACGTACAGGGGCAATGTGGTGGAACCCGGCCCCGAGACGAAGAAGGTGATGACGAAGTCTTCCAGCGACATGGTGATGGACATGAGAAAGGCCGAAAGGATGCCGGGCATGATCGCGGGTATGATCACCTTGAAAAGGGTCTGCCGCTCGCTCGCGCCCAGGTCTCGCGAGGCCTCGATGATGGAGAAATCGAATTCGTCCAGCCTTGCCATGACCATCAGGAATACGAAGGGCAGGCAGAAGGTGGTATGGGCGATAAAGATGGTGAGCATGCCCAGGGGAAGGTTGACCGCGGAAAAGAAAATCAGCATGGAAATGCCGATGATCACCTCGGGGAGCACCATGGGAAGGAAGCTTACCGTTTGAATGTAGGTCTTTCCCGGAAAACGGTACCAGTTGATCCCGATAGACGCCAGGGTACCCAATACGGTGGCGAAGAATGCGGAGGAAAAGGCTATGACCACGCTGTTACCGAAGGAAGTCCACAGTTTATCCGAATCGAGGAAGAGCTTTTCGTACCACCGGAACGAGAAACCGGTCCAGACCATTCCCTTAGCCTCGTTAAAGGAATAGAACACGGTGACCGCCAGCGGAAGGAAAAGGAACGCCACGCTCAACGCCATGACCGTGCTCGAAAAGTTCCCGTCCCGACGGTT
The DNA here is from genome assembly GCA_023443865.1 of Spirochaetota bacterium. Taxonomy (GTDB): domain Bacteria; phylum Spirochaetota; class Spirochaetia; order Treponematales; family Treponemataceae; genus Teretinema. The sequence goes on from JAEZST010000022.1 coordinate 469,182, forward strand.
CTTGAGCGCCCTTCGGGCGTGTCGGGCGGGTTCGGATAGGGGTTTTCGGCGCGAGAGGCGCGTGAGGAAGGCCTTGGGAATGCGCGTATGGTTCTGCTCGATCATAATCCCGACTCCTGCTTTATCCCGCTCGCGGACTTAGCCCGCGCCGCGTCTCGGGCGCTGGCTCCCATCATCCAAAGGACGCCGGCGGTACTCGCCACGGTGATTACCATGGAGAAGGCCGACGCCAGGGGCCAGTTTCGGACCTTGGTAACCTGATCCACGATCACGTTGCCAAGCATGTACGAGTCCTTGCCGCCCACGAGGAGCGGTACGGTATACACGCCGAATATCGGAATGAAGGTAAACACGATGGCGGTGAGTACCCCCGAGCGCACGTTCGGCAGAAGGACCTTGAACATGGCCTGGGGCTTCGAGGCGCCCAAATCCCGGGCGGCCTCCAGGAGCGAAAAGTCGAACTTGTCCATTGCCGTGAAGATCGGAAGAATCGCGTAGGGCAAATACATATAGACCATAACGAGTATTACCGCGTTTTGGTTGTAAAGGAGCGGCAGGCTATGCTTGATAATTCCCCACGCCTTTAAGGTCTCGTTTATAAACCCCTCATTGCCGAGTATCGCGATCCAGGCGTTGATCCGGATGAGCGAATTGGTCCAGAAGGGTATAATGACGAGAAAGAGCAGCAGCGTCTGCATCTTGCTCCTCGCCATTGCGTAGCCGCAGGGCAGGGCCACGAGTATGCAGATCACGGTAGAGATGAGCGTGACCACGAGGGTCCGCACGAAGAGCTTCGCGTAGCTCGCGTTCATCATCTGGAAATAGGCGTCGAAGGTAAACTGCCAGGTCACTCCGCCGTGCACGCCCTTTTTCAAAAAGCTGTACGTCACGATGATCGCGATGGGAAGCAGGAAGAATACCGAAAACCAAACCCCCATGGGGTAACCGTAGATCGGGCCGTAGTTTCGGCCCACGAGCGACTTTCGCCCGCTCATTGATTGATCACCTCGACAATATAGCCGTCGTTGGCGCTCCAGGAAACGTACACCGTATCCTTCCACTGTATCTCCGGGCCGTCCTCAAGGTAATTCTGGTGCTGCTTAAAGACCTTCAGTACCGTGCCGTTATCGAGCTTCACGTAAAATTTCGACTGAAAGCCCGAATAGACGGGCTCTTCCACGAAGCCCCTGAAAACGTTGATTTCCCTGCTCGCGGACTGCGGCTCCTCGGTGGTGATGCGCACCTTCTCGGGCCGTACGGTAAAGCTGACCTGCTGTCCCGGCTCGGTCCGGTCGTAATCGGTAACCTTGATCTGTCGGCCCAGTTCGGGGATATCGAGGGTTACCATGAACTCGTCGTTCTTGTAGGGAACGCATTCCACTACGTGGGAATCGAATAGGTTGGTCTCGCCGATGAATTTGGCGACGAATTCCGTGGCGGGGCTCTCGTAAATCTCGTAGGGGGTGCCGATCTGGAGCACCTTTCCCTGGTTCATTACGGCGATGCGGTCGGAAACCGAAAGGGCCTCGCTTTGGTCGTGGGTAACGTAAATGAAAGTGATGCCGATCTGGTCATGGATATTGTCGAGTTCCACGAGGAGGTTTTGGCGGAGTTTCGCGTCGAGGGCGGAAAGGGGCTCGTCCAACAGGAGCACGCTCGGCTCGTTAATGAGCGCCCGCGCGATGGCTACCCGCTGCTTTTGGCCTCCGGACAGTTGGTTCGGCTTTTTGTACACGTGGGCGTCCAGCTGCACGAGATGCAGGTAATCGAGTACCTTTTTTTCGATTTGGGCGCCCGGCGTTTTTTTCAGGCGGAGGGGAAACGCGACGTTCTCGAATACCGAAAGGTGGGGGAAGAGCGCGTAATTCTGGAACACCGTATTCGACTGCCGCTTGTTCGGGTCTATTCCGATCACGTTTCGACCGTCAAACGAGACGATGCCGGCGTCAGGCGACTCAAAACCGGCGATGATCCTGAGGAGGGTCGTTTTCCCGCAGCCCGAGGGACCGAGGAGCGAGAAGAACTCGCCTTTGTTAATCTTTATGTTGGCATCGTCGAGCGCGCAAAAACTTCCGAAGTTTTTGGACACCCCTTCAATCGTAACGTCGCATCCTTTCAATCTGTTTCTTCGCCCTCCTACTAATCTTTTCTGAATGTGTTGTATTTCGCTTCTTGTGTCAATAGTTTTTCCCCCGCGGCGCGAATTACCTTCAATTCCGCCTCGGGAAGGCTATTTGCCCTGCCGGCTCCGGCGTAGATGCATCGTTTCGCGAAATCCTCGGTCCCGCAGGGGGGAATGACCGCGGAGATTACGTCCTGATTTTCCCAGATCGCCCGAAGGGCCCATTCCTCGTGGGAGCGCGGTACCGGCGCCCCGTAATAGAGCGCGTGAATCTCGGGGGCGACGTTCGAGAGGCTCCCGCCGCAAAAGGGATCGGTGGCGAGGAGCGGAACGCCGCTTTCTCCCAGTTCCCTCACGAGGGCTTCCAGCCCGCCCCGATTTGCCATGGAATAATCGGTAGACCAGAATGCCCAATCCTCGCTCGAGCCGGCTATCGCGCGAACCGCGTTCGAATACCCCGCGTCGCGCGTTTGCGGTAGGTCGCGGCAGAGCCTAAAGCCGAAGCCGGCGATTTTACCGGTTTCCGCGGCTTCCCTCGCGGCGTCGGCGAACGCCCGGGCGGCCCGCAAGGCCTCGGCGGCCCCGTTCGAGAAAAGGGATTCGGGCATGGGCGAAAAGTCGGCGAGCAGGTAATCGCCTGGCCTGACGCCTTTCGACTCCCTCGCGGCCGCCCAGTCCGCGGTAAGGCAGCCCCGTTTCGCGTCCCATGCCGGCATGCCGACTATGATCGGGAACGGAAACCTCACGGGGACGGTTCCTTCCGATTCGGGAGGAAGGTAGGCGACGTTTACCCCGAACGCGTCAAGGTCCCGCTCCGTATATTCGGCCGTTCCGCCGCCCGCGCCGGGCAGGGTCGCCGTAATAATGGAAATTTCTTCGTTTGCTATTTTCGGGAAATGACGGTATAACATGGGACTAGGTATACCATAAACGGTACAGGAGATTCAAATGAAACGAAGCTTTGGCCTTATAATCCTTCAGGTCGCGGTGGCGCTCTATCTGCTCGTAAGCGGCGTCTCGGGCCTTATCGCCTCCAACGCCGGCGACCTCGAAGCGGTGGTACGGTTCCTCAACGGCCTATTCGCCAGCCCCACCATCGTGACCGTCGTCATCATCGTGCTCTCGGTGTGCGAAATTATCGCCGGTTTCTTCCTGCTGATGGAAATTTTCACCACCGATCTGCGAATCACTGACATGATCCTCTTTATTTTCATCGTTCTGTGGATCGCAAACATCGTCTTGGTGGATTTCGTGTATCCCATCGGCGACGGTAAGAGCTTTCGGAGCGTTTCCGCCGTGCTTCATTACCTGAGCGTGCTTTCCAGCCACCTCATGGTGCTCGGGGCCCTCGTGATGGTCGCGAAGAAGTTCGACTGATCGCGGCGCGCCGGGAACGCGGTTCTCGGGGATTTACAGAAAGGCCTTGAGGATCATGTAGAACGCCGTGCTTCCGAAAATGGAAAGCATGGCGTTTTTTTTCCACGAATGAAGGACGGTTACGACTACGAGCGCCGCGAGCTCGGGAATTCCCGAGGGCCAGGCGGTCCAGGCTATATCCTTCAGGCAATATACCACCAATACCGCCATGACCATCGGCGGAATGAACCGCTCAATGAAGCGAACCACCCGGGGCGGATCGCGCCGGGAAAAAAGAAGGAATGGCAGGGCCCTGGTGCCCAGGATCACGAGCGCCATCAGGGGTACGGCGATCAGGGCTTGGGTTACGGTGGTCATTTTGTCCTCCCCCTCACTAAAGCGAGCAAACCAACCCCGCCTGCCAGGGCCGCGATCAGCATATTGGCCTTCCCGAACGTAAGGAGGGCGATTATGGCGCACCCGATGCCGATCCCCACGGGAATGAGATCCCTGTCGGCGCGAAGCCGGTCCAAGAGCAGTACCATAAAGAGGGCGGTGAGGGCAAAATCGACTCCGGCGAAGGATACGGGGAGCCAGGCCCCGGCTAAGGCCCCGATAACGCTTCCCGTAACCCAGTACAGTTGGTTTAATAGCGCGATTGACCCGAAAAAGGGCCCCGGTTCTAGATTCGCCGGAGGTTCAACCCCGGTAAGGAGCGCATAGGTTTCGTCGGTGAGGGAAAAGATAAGGTAGGGTTTCCACAGTCCCACCGCCCGGAACTTTCCGATGAGGGACAGGCCGTACACGATATGCCGAATATTGACCAATAGCATCGTCACGAGGAGGCCTCCCAGGGGCACTCCCGCGGCGAAAAGCCCGATGGCGATGTATTGACCGGCGCCGGCGTACATCAAGACGCTCATAAACGGGGCGAGAAACCAGGGATAACCCGCCTTGACCAAAATAAGGCCGAAGGGAATTCCGATGGCGATGTAACCGAAGAGGACCGGGACCGTAACCGGGAAGGCTTCCCGGAACGCGAACGCTTTTTTTTGCATAACGCGTACCATCATACCGATGTCGAACCCTCCTCTGCAAGCCGCGGTTCTGGCCTTTGCTCCCGTCATGAGTTGACCGGGTTCCCTAAGTGTGAGAAAATACGGTTATCCTAATAAGCCTTACGCGAAGTTTTCAAAATTCCCCGAGGAGGAACCCATGGTCGCCCTGATTACCGGCATCATCCTGATTCTTTTTACCGTATTTGCCGCCCTTCCGCCCGAACTGCTCGGTTTCGGTCTTGGCTGGGGCTCGGATATCCTGCTGTTTTTGCGCGGCGGAGCGCCCATCATCGCGGCCTTCGTGGGCCTTGTCGCCATATTCATCGGAATCGCCGACCTTAAGGACAAGGCCGAGGCGAAAAAGGAAGAGGAAGCGGCAAAGGCCAGCGGCAGCAAGGCCGAGTAATTCCGGCCTTGACACGTTTCCTTCTTTTTCTATATAGTAAATAACCCACATTATCTGCGCTAGGCGGTTTTTCCGTCAGGCGTTTTTCAAACGTCATGCGGTACGATTTATCGCATACAGTTCATTTGTAAGGTACGTACATGAAGACACTTTTCGTAAAAGAACAAGATGCACAGCGCGCCTGGTTTGTGATCGATGCAACCGACAAACCGGTCGGACGCGTCGCTGCCAAGGCCGCGTACATGCTCCGGGGCAAGCACAAGGTTACCTATGCTCCCCACCAGGAAACCGGCGACTATGTCGTAATCATCAACGCCGAGAAGGCGCTTATGTCCGGTAACAAGGCCGAGGACAAGATGTACTATCACCACACCGGGTTCCCCGGCGGGCTTCGCTCCGTGAATTACACCAAGCTCCTTCAGCGCCACCCCGCGGATCCGATCCTTCTGGCCATCAAGGGCATGCTCCCGAAAGGGCCCCTCGGACGGAAGCTTTTGACGAACGTTAAGGTGTATGCCGGTGATACCCACCCGCACGCCGCCCAGAACCCCCAGGCTGTGGAAGTCTAACGAGGAGAAGCCAACGTGATTAAGAATATCGGAATGGGAACTGGCCGGCGCAAGACCGCAGTGGCCCGCGTTTTTATCCGCGAAGGAAACGGAAAGCTCCTTGTCAACGACAAGGACGTAGACGCCTACTTCGCTACCCCCGAGCAGGTTCAGGTGGTCCGTCAGCCCCTGATGGTTACCGCCAGCGATACCAAGTTTGACATCGTCATCACGGTGGACGGCGGCGGTCTCAACGGCCAGGCCGGCGCCTGCAGCCACGGCATTGCCCGCGCGCTAAAGCAGGTAGACGTGACCAATCACGCCTCCCTGAAGGCAAACGGCCTCTTGACCCGCGATTCCCGCATGGTTGAACGCAAGAAATACGGTCAGCGCGGTGCTCGCCGAAGATTCCAGTTCAGCAAGCGCTAATCGGTCAATCCGTATTCGCGCGACGGAGTGGGCCTCAGCCGGGATTCTCAAGGTATTCCCGGCCGAAGGCCCTTCTTTTTTTGTGCGATCCGAAGATTTACCCCCCGGCCTTGCCCAATCGCTCTCCCCTGGCTTCCCCGATCCCCGTGCCTTAGCGGGCGACGAGGCGGACCTTCTGTACCGGGCCAGGCAATTTTACGCCGCGGAACGGGACGCCATGGCCTATCTTTCGCGCGCGGAGCACACGCGACGCAATTTATCACTAAAACTGAGAAAAAAAGGCCATGAGGAAGGGGCCATCGTTCACGCCCTGGATCGGCTGGAATCGCGCGAATACGTAAGCGACCGTCGGTTCGCGGAATCCTGGCTGAGAAGCCGTGCCCAGCGCCGCAACGAGGGGCACGGGAAGCTTCTCGCCGGGCTTCTCGCCCGGGGCGTTTCGGGAACGGTTGCGCGGGAAGCGCTGGAGCGATTGTTTACGGAAACCGACGAGCGTTCACTCTGCGCGGCGGCTATGGAAAAGCTGGTCAGAACCGGAAAAACGGGGGATAAACTGACTCTGTCGCTGGTTCGGAAGGGTTTTTCGCTGTCAATGATACGAAGCTGCATGAAATCCGGCAAAGAATGAATAAAAACAGTTGAGTGACAACGAGATGTGGTCTATGATACAAGGGCGAGGAATTATGGCTAAGGATATTACAAATAAACGCATTCAGATTTTTTCCGCCCTTGAAGTGGCGAATATGTGCGGCGTTGTCAATCAAACTGCCATCAACTGGATAAAGAACGGCTACCTGAAAGCCTTTAATACCCCCGGTGGTCAGTATCGGGTATACAAAGACGATTTGATCGAATTTATAAACGCGCGGGGAATGCGCGTGCCCGAGGCCTTAACCGTTACCGAAGGGCCGCAGGCCGACTGGAAATCCATCATCGTCATCGACGACGACGAAGTCCTCAACGAGGCCATTGCCGGCTTTCTCCGAAAGAACCTGGAAAAACATTCGGTTTATCAATCTTATGACGGGTTTGACGCGGGAGCCCAGCTCATGGACAAACGACCGGGCTTCATCGTGCTGGATATCGCCCTTCCCGGCGTGAACGGTCAGGATATCTGCAACAGGATCAAAAACGATCCCGCGTTCGGGAAACCCTACATAATTATAATAACCGCGCTGGACGATCCCGATCTGGAAAAGAAAATGTACGAATTGGGTGCAGATAAGTTCTTCCGGAAGCCCGTCCGGCTTCCCGACCTGCTCTCCACCATCGATTCCGCCATGGAAAGCGAATAACGCCTCGGTCGTCCCCGCCGTCGGGGAGACCGGGCATTACGCCTTATCTTTCTTTATTTTCGGCGCCGGTCTTCGTCTTGAAGCCGCTCAATTTACCGTGAAGATCCTGCATCTTCTCCCGGCTATTTCCGCTTAAATCGTGAATTTCCACTATCTTTTTGAAAATGTCCTCGGAACCGGCCTGAATTTCCGAGATTCCGCCCAACGACTCGTTGAAGATATCGCTCATCGCGTTGATCTCGCCGGAAGCGGTTTCCCTGAGATCGTCTAGCTTGCGGGTTTTCAGCGATAGCTCATTGGTCGAAGAGGACAGGTTGCCCGAGTATTCGGCGAGCCTCGAGCTCTGCTGGTCGACCGTCTCGATATCTTCCACGATTCCGTTCAGCGCAGTAATTAGCTCCCCGATCTCATACACCGTATTCTCGAAGGCCTTTGTCGCGTCGTGGCTTGAGTTCTTTGCCGACTCCACGTTCTGGATGATTTCGGTGAGGGTTTTGGTAATCTGCTGGGCGTTTTCGGTGGTCGAGTCCGCGAGTTTTTGAATTTCGTCCGCGACAACCGCGAAGCCCTTTCCCGCCTCGCCGGCGTGGGCGCTTTCAATGGCGGCGTTCATGGAGAGAATGCTCGTCTGTTCGGAAATGGAATTGATTATCTCAATGAACGAGTATACCTCGTCGAGCTGGGTCGTAATGCCCACCAATAGCGATTCGGTGTTGCTGACGGTTTGCTCGCCCTCGGCGGCGACGTTCTTGAGCCCGGTTATCTGCCTCGCCTTTTCCCGTCCGCGGTCGCTGATGCGCGATATGGAATCGGTCATGGCCGCTATGGAATTGGCGCTCTCGGATATCGAATCGTTCTGGTCGTTGATATCGGCGATTACCGTGACGATGAACGAGGTCATGGACTGCAGCGCGCCTATGGCGTTATTTACCGCGGCCTGAAGCCGATCGAACTGCTGCCGGAGGGAGCCGATATTCGAGGTGATCTGCGTGCTGGCGGCGGTTACCTCCGCGGCCGCGTCGTCGATCGATCCGCTCATGCCGGTTGCCTCGTTGGCCGTTCGCTTTACCTCGTTCATGAACGCGTTAAGGCTGTCCATGGTGTCGTTCAGGTGCCCGGAAAGCTCCCCGATTTCGTCCCGTATCCGGTCGTTGACCGAGACCGTCAGGTCGCGTGCCGCTATTTTGCCGGCGACCAGGCCGAGCTTCTTCATGCGGACCGTTACCCGGCCCGTGACTCCCGTTATCAGCAAGAATACCATGATATACATAACGAGGAAGACCGAAAGCAAGATGACGGCCATCCGGTTAATTTGCCGATTGACCGCTTTCCCGACCGATTCCCGCAGTCCCTCGAGCAGGGTTTCAAAGGGCGCCGAATAGGCGTTGGCTCGGCTCATTTCCGTGGTTATGCGGGAATAAAGCAGCGTGATTTCCCCCGAATCCGGGTTGTCGTACGCCATGTTAACGTACGTTTGCGAGAGGCCGGAGGCCTTCAGGTATGATTTCGTCGTGGCGCCAATGTCCGCGGAAGCTATGTTGTTGATTTCCGCGGTAAGGTTGGAGAGGGTAGTGTTGATCAAGGCGAAAACCTTCATCGTTTTTCCCAATTCGTCCGAAACGGCGCTATCGAACATGGAGACGGCCTTTGCCGAGGATAAGTCCGTTATTTTTTTCGTAAAGCTCTCGCTCTTTTTTACCCACGAATCGGGAGCCGTTTCGGTATTGAAGGAGATGGCGAAAAAATCGTTGATGGTTACGCGTAGCCGAAACCAGTCAGAAATGGTGCCGTTGAGCGCCACCTGATACTCTTTAAGCTCGATCGCGTCGCGTACCGAAAAGAATCCGTATACGGTAACGCCGGCGCTCAGAACGATGAACAGTGCGATGGTCAGTGAAAATTTAGCTTTCAATCTCATAGTAACACTATAGGGGCGATTACTGGTTTATGCAATCGAGATCTGCTAAGATGCGGGAATGCCTACGTATGCCTACATTGCGACCTGCCCCGCGGGCTTCGAGGGAGAAGCGGCCCGACTCCTTAACCGCGAATGGAAAGGCGCCCTCGTGACCCGCCGATCCGGCGGCGCTATCTGGTTTTCCCTTCCGTTTCCCCTCGATCCCCCTTCCGTTCCCGATTATCTTTCCAACGTTTTCTTCATACTCAGGGAATGGAATACCTCCGCAAATCCCTTTTCCGAGCTCGTGAAGCAGGGATGCAGAAAATCGGGCCTCGCTTCCCTGCCTGCCGGGTATGCCCCGCGGAGTTTCAGGGTCCGTTTTTCCCGGGAGAATCGATTCGAATCGGTGGATAAAACGGTGGCTTCTTCCGCCGAGTCCGCTATTCGGGCCGCTACGGGCGCGGTCCCTGACCGGCTGGGCTCCGGCGGCGAGTACTGGTTCATTATTCGAAGCGAATCGTGGTCCGCTTTCGCGCTTCGCCTCGAACGCGGTACGAGGGATACCCCGTCGCCCGCCCGGGGAGAGCTTTCTCCCGCCCTCGCGTCGTTGGTGGTTTTGCGCGCCGCGCGGGACCTGGGGGCGAAGGACGGAACGCCTTTCGTCATTCTCGATCCCTGTGCCGGTCACGGGGCCTTGCCCGAGCGGGCGTCGCTCTTTTTTCCCGAGGCCACGGTCATTGCGTTGGATATCGACGATTCCGCCGTAAAAGCCATGAAAGCGCGCTTCTCCGGGAACCCTCGGGTTTCGGTTTCAGCGGGCGATCTACGGGCTTTGGAGGGAATCGACGCCCATTCGGTGGATCTCGTCGTCGCGGACCCTCCCTGGGGCATGTGGGAGGAAGGCGGCTTCCGCGAGGGGGCGGGTATACCCGAGCTGTACGCGGCGTTTCTGGGAGCCGCGGCCCGGGTATTGAAACCCGGCGGCCGCCTGGGCGTTCTCACCGGCGCAAAGCGGGACTTTGAGGCCGCCGTGGAAGGCGACCCCGTTTTTTCCGCCGCCCGGTCAGCGGACGGTTTCCGTACCGATATCCTCGTGAACGGCAAAAAGGCCGCCCTCTACCTTCTGGATGCATGATATACTCTACCCACAAGGGGGAGTTCATGACGGAAAAAACGGGGTTCGCGCCCTATTTGCCGCTTACGTTTCTGATAGGGTTCGGTTTTTTTACCGTGGGGATGATGGATCCCCTCTACGACAGCTACGTTCAGATTTTTCTCGCGAGGTTCATTCCCTATAAGTCGATAATCGGCGTCATTATGTCCCTGGACAACGTGCTTGCCCTTTTCCTCATACCGGTGGTCTCCGTGTGGTCCGACCGAACGGAAACGCGGTTCGGCCGGCGCATGCCCTGGATCGTGACGCTTTTGCCCCTCTCCGCCGTTTGTTTCGCCTTTATTCCCTACGCGGCCGAACGGTCGCTCTTTCTCCTCATTAGCGTCCTCGTGGCCTTGAACCTCCTCAAGCAGTCGGCCCGCGGTCCCGTGGTAGCCCTGATGCCCGATACCATACCGGGAGAATTCCGCAGCCAGGCTAACGGCGTGATCAATACCATGGGGAATATCGCGGCCATCGTCGGAACCCTTTTTCTCGCCCGCCTGATGGACATAGATACGGTCCTTCCGCTCATCGGGGCCACGAAAAACCGGCTTGCGTTTCCCGCCGCGAGCGTATTCGTCCTGTTCGCGGTCGTATTCCTCGCGGTCTTCGTCCGGGAGAAAAAGCATTCGGACTCCCTCGCCGCTTCCCGGTCCCCCGACGAGGGGCACAGTTCCCCGGAAGGGCGCATTCCCTTCTTCAAAAGCTTTTCCATGGTATTTACCGCGCGGGACCGCAGCGCGCTTCTCGTGCTCGTGAGCCTCTTTCTCTGGTTCGTCGGCTATCAGGGCGTGCTGCCCTATTTAACGGAATACAGCATCAGCACCTTTTCCCTCTCCAGCGGGGCGGGACCGCTTGCCATGGGCATGGTCGGCGTCGCCTCGGCCCTTTCGGCCATACCCATGGGATATGCAGCCAGCCGATGGGGCCGGCGCAGGATGATTCGCATCGCGCTCCTTTCCATCGCCGCGCTCACGGTTGTAGCCTACTTCCTTATCCCCGTGGGAACGGCTTGTGGCTTTGCGCAAACTTCGCTCGCGGTTCCGTTTTGGGCGGTCATGTTTCTCTTCGGCGTTTTTTGGATATCCGTCGTCGCCAATTCTTTCCCCATGCTGTGGCAGATGGCCCACCACTCCAATATCGGGGTTTACACCGGCCTCTACTACACCTTTTCCCAGCTCGCGGCAATCGCCGCTCCCGCCCTATCCGGCGCGGTCATAGACGCCGCGGGATTCCCGGCCATGTTCCTTTTTTGCGCGTTCTTTTTCGTTCTGGCCTTCATTACCATGGGCTTCGTGAAGGGCGGGGAAAAAGACGACGCCCCGATCGCTTTCGAGAGTTGACCCTCGGCCCTCCTTTCTCTAGGATGGGCGAATGAGGGATTTGACAAAGGGGAACGAGGCACGGCAAATATTGCTTTTTTCCCTTCCGATGCTGCTAGGGAACGTGTTTCAGCAGCTGTACAATATGGTCGACAGCGTTGTGGTCGGCAACTACGTGGGGAAACGGGTGCTCGCCGCGGTGGGGCAGTCCTTTCCGGTCTTATTCGTATCCCTCGCCCTCGTCATCGGGTTCGGCATGGCGAGCAACGTTTTGATCGCGCAAAATCGGGGCGCCCGGAATAACGATAGGATCCGGTTAATCATAGATACCACCGTAATCGTCATGACGGCGTTCGCCGGCGTCGTGACCCTGCTCGGCGTTCTTTTGGCGCCGTTCATCCTCTCGCTGATCGGTACCCCGGCCGACGTATTACCCGACGCCACGCTTTATCTGAGGATTATCTTCGCGGGGTCCCTGCCTCTTTTCGGCTATAACGGCGTCAGCGCCATTCAACGGGGCTTGGGCGATTCGAAAACGCCCCTCTATGCCCTGATGGTGTCGACCCTGGTCAACATCGTCCTCGACGTCGTCTTCGTGGTTATCTTTCACTGGGGCGTCGCGGGCGTGGGCGTGGCGACCGTTATCGCCCAAACCGTTTCGCTTGTCTGGACCCTGCGGTACCTCGGAAAACAAAGCCCGGAATTGCGCATAAAAATCCGGGGCATCAGGGCGGACCGCGAGATTTTACGGGAAATTGTGAGGATCGGTTTACCTTCCGGGATACAGCAAGCCTTGGTCGGCGCCGGCATGATGGCGCTCACGAGCGTGGTCAATCGCTTTGGCTCAAACGCCTCGGCCGCCTACGCCGCGGCGGGAAAGCTCGATAGTTTCGCCGTTATGCCGGCCATTAACATAAGCATGGCCATTTCCACGTTCACCGGGCAAAATCTCGGCGCGGGCAGGCGCGACCGGGTTTCCCGCGGCCTGTTGTCCGGCTTGGCCATGGCGCTCGCGATCACCGTCACTATTTCGCTTATTCTCTACTTTTTCGGCGATGTGTGCGTGGGCCTATTCACCCGGGACGCCGAGGTGGTTCGGATCGGTTTCGAGTACCTGCGCATCGTCTCCCTGGCCTATTTTATCCAAACCGCCATGTTTTCGGTGCTCGGGGTAATCCGCGGGGCGGGGGAGGCCCTCGTGCCCATGGCGAATACCTTGCTTGCCATGTGGGTAGTCCGCATCCCCTTGGCCTTCTTCCTCGCGCCCCGCATGGGAACCGCGGGAATCTGGTGGTCCATCGACGCCGGCTTTCTCGTGGGCGCTACCGCCTCGATCCTGTATTATCTTTTTGGGCCCTGGGGCCGCAGGGATTTGACCGGAAAACGCGCCTAATGGTCCTTAAAGAAGGGCGGCCCTACTGAAGGGTGGCCAGCATTTCCGTGTAATAGCGGGTCTCTATGGCCGACTTTTCTATTCCGCAGCGTTCCAGGGCCGAGAAAAGTTCCCGCCTAATGCGGGCGATTTCTTCCTCTCCGGGATCGTCCGCGAGGGCTTCCAATTCGACGAACCAGCCGAGCGATTCCACCAGGGAAAGCTCTATGCCGATTTCGGTGCCCCCATTGCCTTCGCGGATAACCCATCTCTTGGTATTTTTTTCCTTATGGCTCGCCTTGGCGAAGCCCGCGTCGCCGATGAACGTCTCGAAGGCCGAACGGTCGCTGATGGTGAATTCCCTTTCGTCGTTCACCTCGGTATCGCCCCGGAGTTCCTTGCGTTTATAGGTGACCGTGACCGTTTCTCCCTCCTCCCGCACGCGGACCTTTATGGCGGGGTTTCCCCCCGCCCAATACGTGTCGCGCTTACGGGTTTCCCCGGCGAAGGAGGCGAAAGAAGCGATATTCCTCTCGGCGGCGTCGGGGTCGCCGACGCGCGCCTTGATTTCTATTTCGGTCATGGGGCCGCGCGCGAATCAGTTCCAGTTCAGTACGGAGCGGTCGTAATCCGCGGGCGGCGTAAACCCGAGCAGCTCTATGCAGGTCGCGGCCACGCTTGAAATGCCCAGCCCCTCGGCGAGGTCTTTCCGGTATTCGCCCTGGCAGGCCGGATCGTACACGACGCACGGGACCGGGTTCAGCGAGTGGCTGGTTTTCGCCTTGGGGGACCCGTCTGCCTTGCGGGAAACGGCCCCCGTCTTTTTCTCGTGCTCGAACATATCGTCCGCGTTGCCGTGGTCGGCGGTCAGCACCATTACGCCGCCGGCGGCGTCGACCGCCTTTTTCATGCGGGCGAGCTGGAGATCCATGCCTTCCATGGAGCAAAGGACGGCTTGGTACACGCCGGTATGGCCGACCATGTCGCCGTTGGGGAAGTTCAGCCGGATAAAGTCGTACTTGCCGGAGCCGATGGCCTCGATCACGTAATCCGCGATCTCGGCGCACTTCATCCAGGGGCGCTGCTCGAAGGGGAGTACGTCGCTCTTGATCTCAACGTAGGTCTCGAGCTTCTCGTCGAATTTACCGAGCTTGTTGCCGTTGAAGAAGTAGGTAACGTGCCCGTATTTTTGGGTCTCGCTGATCGCCAGGGTCCGCGTTCCGGAAAGGGCGAGGAATTCGCCCATGGTGCGGTCGATGGCGGGGGGAGTAACCAGGTATTGGGAGGGAATGTGCAGGTCGCCGTCGTATTCCATCATGCCCGCGTATTCCACCGCCGGGACCCGAACGCGGTCGAACTTGTCGAATTCCGCCCCGGTCTCGAAGGCGGCGGTCATTTCGAGGGCTCGGTCGCCGCGGAAATTGAAATAGATGACCGAGTCCCCGTCCTCGATGGTGCCCACGGGCTTTCCGTTCTCGGCGATCACGAACTCCTTGAGGTCCTGGTCGATAATGCCGGGAATTTCCTTGCGCCACGTTTCGACGGCCTCGTGGGCCGAGGCGAACTGGCGGCCCTTGCCCAGCACGTGGACGTTCCAGCCCCGCTCGACCATGGACCAGTCGGCGCCGTAGCGGTCCATGGTTATGAACATGCGTCCGCCGCCCGAGGCGATGCGGTAGTCCGCTCCCTTCGCGTTCAGGCCCTTGAGATAGTCCTCGAAGGGATCTATGTAGTCGAGGGCGCTCGTCTCTCCCACGTCCCGCCCGTCGAGCAGCGCATGGACGCGCGCGGTCTTGATTCCGGCTTCCTGGGCCTTGCCGAGCATGGCCTTCAGGTGATCGATATGGGAATGGACGTTCCCGTCGGAGAAAAGGCCGATGAAGTGCAGTTTCGAGTTATTCTTGCGGACGTTCTCCACCAGTTTCTGCCAGGTATGGCCCTCGAACATCGCGTTGGACTCGATGGAGCCGGATACGAGCTTGGCGCCCTGGGCGAACACGCGCCCGCAGCCGATCGCGTTGTGCCCCACCTCGCTGTTGCCCATATCGTCGTCCGAGGGGAGCCCGACGGCGGTTCCGTGCGCCTTGAGCTTGGTGGTGGGCCAGTTTTTTTGGAAGGCGGCCAGCGCTTCCATGTGGGCGTCCGCTACGGCGTCGCCTTCCGTATATTTGCCGTACCCCACGCCGTCCATGATCACGAGGACGACCGGGCCCTTGCGGCCCTTCCACTTGGGGTTTTTATTGAGCGCTTGTACCATACCGTATCTCCTTTGTTCGGCGGCAATGCCGCCGCATCGTGCGTAGTTAGTAACCCAACTGTAACTTTTTTTGCCGGTTTGGGCAAGGAAAGAAAGGAAGGGGCCCGCGGAGACCGCGCGCCCCCGGCCCTTAGGCCTCTTTCACCGTCCGCGCGAGCATCTTTCCCCGTTCCTTGAGCAGGGCAAGGTCTCCCTCGCTGGGAATCCCCTGCCACTCCACCGACTCCAGGCTTGACCACTTGAGGGCGGCGATGGATTCCTCGTATTCCTTTTTCGCTCCCCCGACCCATCCCCAACTGCCGATCCGCAGGACCGATTTGCCGGTCACGTGCTTGCGCTCGAAGAGGTCCAGCACGTGGGCCATGGGCGGGAACATTTTATACTCATACGTGGGCATCGCGATCACCAGGCCGGCCGCGCGGTACGCGTCGGCAAGCACGAAGGAGGAGTCGGTGTCGGGAACCCGGTGGGACACGCAGCGCATACCCTCCGACTCGATCCCCTCTATTACCGCGTCCACGCCGCGTTTGGTGTATCCGTACATCGATCCCCAAATTACGCAAACTTCCTTTTCGCACGTTCCGCCGGTATTGTAGCCCGCGAAGCGCGCGTATCGGTCGCAGATTTCCTTAACGTTTTTCCGCCAGACAATGCCGTGGCTGGGCGCGATTACCGCGGGATCGAGGCCCCCGAGCTTTTCCAGGGCCTTTTTGACGAAGGGACTGAAACTCGCCACGATATTCGCGTAATACCTGAGCGATTCCCGGTAAAAATGCTCGTGTTCCTCGTTCGTGAATTCGTCGTCGAATACCCGGTCTCCCAAGGCGCCGTAAGAACCGAACCCGTCGCAGCTGAATAGGACTTTATCAGAGCGGTCCAAGGTCATCATGGTTTCGGGCCAGTGAATGTTCGGCGTTTCCACGAAATCCAACACCTTTCCGTTTCCCAGGTCCAGGGAATCGCCGGACTTTACTTCCCGCAGGTTATCGGTGATCTTGAAGAAATTTCGCACCATCGCGATGCCCTTTGGGGTCGACAGGATCTGTACCCCAGGGTTTCTCTTTCGGATTTCGTTCAGGAACGCGGTATGATCGGGCTCGAGATGATTGAGCACCAAATAGTCGATTTTTTCGAACGACAGGCCTATGGATGCCAACTGCTCGTCGAATTGCCGAACCGAGCCGGACCAGTCTTTTATAAGGTCGATCAGGGCCGTCTTTTCGCCGCGAACCGCGTACGAATTGAGAGTGACCCCGTGGGGGATGGGCCATATGCCCTCGAACCGATCGTCAGTATGGATATCCGCGTGAATAACGAATACGGAATCGCTAATCTTGTGTGCCTTCATATGCGCCACCTCCGTTGATAAAATACAGTATATCCCGGCAAGGCGTCGAGCTTCAATCGGAGCCGCTGGCGGACGGTGCGCAAATCCGGTAGAATGGTGCGCGATATGAAACTCGCCCTCGCGCCCATGGCCACCCTCAGTCACGAAGCCCTGCGTTTATTGATACATCGCTATGCCGATCCCGACGAATACTACTCGGAAATGATTCACGCGCCTTCCTACGTGGCGGGCGGGAAGTTCGAGCCCTACTACGTAAAAACGGCGCCCTGTCCCGAAAGGATGGTCTGGCAGATCACCGGGAGCGAGGCCGGACCCATCGCCAGGGCGGCGGCGATGATCGCCCCACTCGGGGGCCTGGGAGTCGACCTCAACATGGGCTGTTCCGCGCCCGATATAGCCCGCCACGGGGCGGGAATCGCGTGGATGCTCAAGGATATCGGGGAAACCGCGAACCTGGTATCGCAGGTCCGAAACGCGTTGGACCGGGAGGGCCATTCGCGGGGCCCCGACGGCAGCGCCTACCGGCTCGGCGTGAAACTTCGCCTCGGGGCGGAAGAGGACGGGGAAAGGCTATTGCGCTTTTGCCGCGCCCTGATCGGCGAGGGGGTAACCCAGATAACCCTGCACCCCCGAACGAAGGCCGAAAAGTACGGAAGGCCCGCGCGCTGGCGTTTCGTCGCCGATCTTGCCCGCGAGCTTCCGGTTCCCGTGTACGGCAACGGCGACGTGTTTTCCGCCTCCGACGCCCTGGCCATCGAAAACGCGTGGGCCGATTCCGGCATCGCCGGCCTCATGATCGGAAGGGGCGCCGTCACGCGACCGTGGCTCTTCCGGGACATATTCCGCGCCCGCGCGTCCTCGCCCGCCGCGCCCGCCGGGGCTCCTTTTACGGCGCCATCTCCCGAACCGATCGATCACCTTGAAGTCGCCCGCTTTTTTCTTGAAGCCCTACGCACCGCCCAGCCGCCCGAATTCCAAATATCGCGGGCACGCCGTTTCTTTTATTACTATTGCGACAATTTTACCTTTGCCCATCACGTTAAAATGAAGGCCCAAAACGCGCAAACCCCCGAGGAAATCGGGGGTTTGCTGGAATCGTACTTCAGCGAGGTGCCGAACGACCGCTATCTTTACTTCTGAAATATCTCGGTAAACTTCTCGAGTATCGCCCCGCTGGCGGGCCTGGCGTCGATATCCGTCAGGCGCGACTTGGAGCGGTACCACTCGATAAGCGGCGCCGTCTGGGCGCGGTACACCTCGAGCCGCTTTGAAATCGCCTCTACCTTGTCGTCTTCCCTGACGTAGAGCTCGCCGCCGCACTTGTCGCATACGTTCTCGACCTTCGGCGGCATGGTGGTTACGTGGTAATTTCTGTTGCAATTCTTGCATACCCGCCGGCCGGAAAGGCGCGTTACCACCTCGTCGTCGGCGATATCGAAATTGACCGCGGCGTCCACGTCGATAATCTTCGCGAGGGCCTCGGCCTGGGGAATGGTACGGGGAAAGCCGTCAAGGATAAAGCCCGACTTGGTATCGTCCTTCGAAAGGCGCTCTTTCACGAGCTCGATGGTGATATCGTCGCTGACCAGCTGGCCGGAATCTATTATCGCCTGAACCTTAAGCCCAAGGGGGGTCTTCTCGCGAATCGCGGCGCGGAATATCTCGCCCGTGGAAATATGGGGAATGGTAAACCGCTCGGCGACCAATGCCGCGAGGGTTCCCTTTCCGGCTCCGGGAGGGCCTAAAAAGATCAGTTTCATGGAGGGCTCCTTAAGTGGAATAAGGTATGATACAGGTAAAAAAAAAACCTATCAAGGGGCATCCCCCCGGCGGAAAAATTGTTAAATTCCCCGCCCTGAACTACATTTACGGTATACGGAGAGCGAGAATGAAAGAAACAACCCGCAATGCCCTGCTCGCGTCTTTCTTGGGTCTCTGGGCGGTTTATACCGTAATGGGGGCGATCGGACTCGATTCTGCTGCCAATGTGCTTTCCGCGCTCCTCGCCCTGCTGGCCTCTCTCGTCCTCGTAAAGGCGGGAAGGGTAAGCCCCACGAATAAAATGGGCTGGTACGGGACCGCGGCCGCCGCCTTCTTTTGGTTTCTCGCCGACGCGCTCTGGGCCTCATACGCCTTCATCGGCCTTGATCCGGGATCGAGCGGATTGCTGCCGTATCTTTACCTTCTCACGAACGTTTTCCTGTGCCTGGCCCTTTCAGGCATTACCTTTACCGAGCGCATGCGCTGGACCGGCGATGGCCGCCGCGATCTCACCATGGGCATTAACGTGTCCCCCGTCCAGTTCAACGACATCCATTTTTTCGCCAAACTCGCCCGGCAAGTGGCGGAAACCGGCGTTAACCCGTACGACGTAAACGTGGAAATAACCGAACGTACCGCCATGGCCGACGAGGGCTACGTCACGGACGTGCTCGAACGCCTTTCCGGCCTCGGCGTAACCAGTTCCATCGACGACTTCGGCACCGGCTATTCCTCCCTCAGTTACCTGAAAAAGTACCGCATCAACTGCCTCAAAATCGCGAAGCCTCTCATAGACGGTATCGCGGTCAACGAAGCCGACGCCGAAATCGTCCAGGCTATCGTCCAAATGGCCAAAGCGCTTAAAATACGCACCATCGCCGAGGGCGTCGAAGACTCTTCCCAATTTGACATTCTCCAAAGCCTCGCCTGCGACGAAATTCAGGGCTATTACCTGGGGCGCCCCGTTCCCCCCGGGGAATTCGAGCGGCTCTACCTCTCCGATTGATTTCTTTCTTTTATTTGGGCGCCTCCCCGCCCGCCGCGTCGCGTCGGTCGGGGCCGGGCTTTCCGCTCCAATAAAAAAGGCGATCGACCCTTCGGGCCGACCGCCTTTTTCATTTCCGCTGCAATCCCTGGCGCGGGGAGGGGAGGGTTAGTAGAAGAAATTTCCATTTGCATCGTTACTGGTGATTCTACGAATCTTATATTGATCGGGACTATCGATTTGAAGTTCGAATGTGAAAATAATATGATCGTCACTCTCTACTGTGGCAGTCGTTCCAGATATTTGAGGATTTCCAAGATGCGTCACATTCTCGAGAATATAGGTCTCCCAGTATAGTTTAGTTCCCGAGACTGAATACTTTTCTGCCTGTGAATGTGTGTATTGCTTGAGTGCAAGGTAATTCCAGACATTAGCGTCCTTTATGAAACCGCTCATTGTATCTTGCACGCTGATCGGCTTCGATGAGTCTACCGGGTTATCGCAGGAGCTTACGATCAGCGCCGTTAAGATTGCTAGAGCGAATACCGTTATCTTTGACCGTGTCGTTTTCATAGAGGTCTCCTTAATAATCGTTGGGATTCAACTCGGGAACGATCGCGTTTTCGTATCGCGCGAGCGTGTCCTTATGTAGTCGGAAAAAATCATCCGAAGCGGGTGTCCCGGATAAGGGAAACCGGGTTTTCATTTCCATATACATGTTGGAAAGAACGTACCGGCGAACAGAGAGATAATTCAGCGCGTAGTAGCGGATATTCAATATGAGGGTAGCGCGTGCGTCCTGGGCCGGGTTCAGGGTTTCGATCCGAAATTTCTGGAGGGTATCCTTATCGTCGGTTTTCGCGAGAAGCGCTTTGTAATCCTCCACGGCTTTTTCCCACGTCGCGGTCGCTTCCTCGTAAGGGGCTTTTAGCGCGGCGAGTTCCTTCGCGTAACCGTCCAGTTGGGTCGCCACGCGCTTAATGCCGCCGACGGGGTCCGCGAGAAACTCCTCGTTCTTGCCGCCGTTCCAGTCGCTGAAATCGAGTTCTTTGCCGAGCCATACGTATTTCTCGCCGGGTTTTTGGCCCGGGTCAACCTGTACCGCCTCGTCCTTGTAAAGCGAGACCGTTTCTCCTTGGGCCGTCACGTCCACGATACCGCCGGTCACCACGAGAAGGTTAGAACCGTCCCGGGCGGCGTATACCGTAAACTCCGTGCCGCGAACCCCCGCGACCATGCTGTTGGTCTGGATCAGGGGTGAGCGTCCCACGCTCTTGTTGAGCTTATACGAGACCGATCCCGCGAGGGTCGCGAGCACCGGCCGCGAATCGGAACCGGTTCCCGTTTCCGAATAGGTAAAAACAGAATCCTCGGAAACCCGAATCGTGCTTCCGTTCGGCAACGACATTTCCACCAGCCCGTCTTTCCCGGTTATTACCGATTCCCCGTAGGTCACGGTGCTCCCGAAATCGGCGAGCCTGAGGCTCCCGGCGCTGGACTTGATCTTCGCCGTGCCTTCCAGGTAGGTCACGTTGGCCTTTTGGGCGGCCAGGGGCAGCGCCAGGCAAGAGAAGACCGCGATCGCGGCCGCCATCCTCGTTCTGATGCGGTGGTTTTTGAAGTCGTTCATAATTGCACCGGTCCTTTTATGCCCCGAACCTTCGGGTAACCCTTGATCTTTCGCTCAAGGAGCAGATAATACCGTCCCTCGGCCGTGTCCACCGCGACCAGGTAGGTATCCTTTCCGGTATACTTTTCGAAGAAATTCTTCATATCGTAGGAATCGGCGAAGGTTTTCCAGGAATCCGGTGAAATCGGGTCGCTGCCCCCGAAACGGGGATCGTTCATCGCGAACGAAGCGGCCGCGAGATTGTTCCACAGGGTCGCAACGTCGCTGTCCAGATAGAGCGTCTCGGTATCCAGGGCGAACGGCGCGGGGGTAAGGCCCTCGATCGTCGTAACCTTACCCTCGTTGATAAGGCCCACGAGGCGCATTACGTCTTTTTCACGGGGAACCTGATTGACCGTGGCGCACGATGCCGCCAGCAAGGCCGCGCAGACGATCGGAATGGCCGAAAGCGTCGTTCCGGCAAAAGGCTTTCTTTTAGTCATGCGTTACTCCTCAATAAATGATAGCACATTATGCGTCCATTACGCAGAGCAGAACCGAATATTCCCAGCGGACGGGGCCGTTCCTCACGGTTCGGAGCACCTCCTGCCGAAACGCTTCCCGCCCGTCGCTATCCATGCCCGCGGCGATCGCGGCTCCGTACGCCGAGGCGGGGTCCAGCCACCGCTCGACGTCCGAATCGAAAATCCTTCGGGGTTCCCGTATCGTTTTTTCTTCCGCGCGGGCGTTGTCCCGGACGTCGGCAAGGCGCTTGCCGAGGCTCTCGGTATCCCAGTCGAAGGGCGCCTGGCCGGAGTCGAACAGGGCCGCTTCCGCCTTGGCGGCCTCGGCCACGAGCGCGGCGTCGGGGCACAGCCGGGAAAGCCGCATGCCGAGCGCCGGGCAGCGGACCGAAAAAACGAGCCGCCCGCCGGCCGCCATCCGTCCCGCCGCGGACGCGGCGAACTCCCCGATCCCGCCGAGGGTTCCTGCGGGGTCGCGGGCGATTATTCGGTCGAAGGCATAGCCGAGGTCCGGAACGGAGAAGGGCTTTCCCGCGTCCACGGTTTCGAGGCGGGGTCGATCAAGCTCGTCCAGGGTGCGCGCGTACTGCTCCAAAACGAGTTTCGCCTCCTCGCTCCGGCACAGGCCTACCGTGAGGCCCTCGGGCGCGAGCCGGCCCGCCTCCCACACGAGTAGGCCGTCGTCGGCGCCGAACGCGAGAACCCGATGGTGCCGGGCGATTCCCGCCCGCTTGGTTATCTCGTCGCGGAGCGAGAGCAGGGTTTCGGACCTTCCCGAATCGGCCCGCCTCGTCCACTCGTCCCGCCGTTTACCGTCGGGGGAGAAGGTGAGTATTTCCCCCCGGGGAGCCTCGGCCCGCGCGGTCCTTCCTTCCGCCCCGAAGTAGTGGGCGTCGTAGGCGCCTCGCGAGTCTTCCCTGTCCGCGTCTGCGTTCCCCGAACCGCTCCGTTGCTCGAGAATCTCGGCGACCTGCAGCTCCCTCCGCGAGAGAACGGCGTCGCGGATGCTCCCCTCGTATCCCTGGACGGAAGGCGTATAGAACACCCTGCCCACCAAGGGGTCGGGAAGGTATTGCTGCGCGACCCAGTGATCGCGATAGCTGTGGGGATAGAGGTATCCCTGCCCGTGGCCGAAACCCTCGGCGTCCCTGTTCCCGTCGCGCAGGTGGTTGGGCACCTCGGCGTCCTCCTTCTCCACCGCGGCAATCGCGTCGAAGAAGGCCATGGCGCTGTTTGACTTGGGCGCGGTGGCGAGATAGAGGGCGGCGTGGGTAAGGTGGAAATTTCCCTCCGGAAAACCGATGCGGTCAAAGGCGGCGGCGCAGCTTTCCACCACGGAAATCGCGTGGGGATCGGCCAAGCCCGTATCCTCGCAGGCGGAAATGAGCATGCGCCGGAAAATGAAGGCGGGGCTTTCGCCGGCCCGGACCATTCGCGCGAGCCAATAGAGCGCCGCGTCCGGGTCCCGGCCCCTGAGCGATTTGATAAAGGCGCTGATCACGTCGTAGTGGTAGTCGCCGTCCCGATCGTAGAGCACCACCTTTTGCTGAATGCTTTCCTCGGCGGCCTCCCGGTTAATCTCGATGCTTGAGCCTTCCTCGGGCGGCCATTTGGGAACCGAGGTCTCTACGGCCAATTCGAGGGCGTTCAAAAGGCTTCTCGCGTCGCCCGAGGCGGTTTCCACCAGGTGCTCGAGGGCGCCCTCGGTGAAAGTAACGTTCCATTTGCCGTATCCCCGCTCCCGGTCGCCGATCGCCGCGAGCGCGGCCTTGGTCAGGTCATCCGGGGTGAGCGGCTTGAGCTGAAAAACGCGGCTTCGGCTCACCAGGGCCTTGTTCACCTCGAAAAAGGGGTTTTCGGTGGTCGCGCCGATAAGGATGATCGTGCCGTTTTCCACCCAGGGCAGCAAGGCGTCCTGCTGGGCGCGGTTCCACCGGTGTACCTCGTCCACGAAGAGAATGGTGCGTCGTTGGTAAAGCTTTCTCTGATCGTCGGCCTGGGCGATGGACTCGCGAATTTGCTGAACGCCGGCAAGCACGGCGTTCAGGGTGACGAAATTGCTTTTAGTGTGGTTGGCGATTACCCGGGCCAGGGTCGTTTTACCGGTGCCCGGGGGGCCGTAAAAGATTACCGAGGAAAGCTGGTCGGCCTGAATGGCGCGGCGCAGAAGCCGGCCGGGACCGATAATATGGTCCTGGCCGACGTACTCGTCGAGGTTCCGGGGACGCATCCGGGCCGCCAGGGGTTCGTGCGAGATCGAACCGGATGCGGAAAACAAATCCACGTTATGCCCCCCCGTTATTCGCTTATTCGCGGTTCCACTCGCTCCGCGTATCGGGATAATAGGCCCAAAGACCGTCGTAGCCGCGGTCGTTGGCCACGCCCGCGTACACCACGTACTCGTTGCCGCCCACGCTCCCCGCGACGGTATCGACGAATATCGAGGTAAGTGTCTTGTTACCCACCGCGCTCTGGTATTGGGTTTTATCGTCCGCGAGTACGGAGCTAACGCCCTCGCCGGGGTCATGCACCGCCGACATCGTGGGCGTACCGGTGAGGTCCGATACAGAAATCTCGGAATACCCGTCCCTTTTCGCCCCTCCTATAAGTACCACGCCGTCGGTTGCCCCCTTCGGGAGCCAGGCGAGAGAGGCGGAACCGCCGATAATGCCGTTATGATCGGCCTGAGTCCAGGTGCCGCCGTTGTCCGTGGTTTGATACAGGCTCGATTTTGTTACGGCGTACAAAATTCCCCCGGGAGAGGCGGTAAGGGCGAGAATATCATCGGTAATGCTCCCCAAGCCGAGAGCGGTTCCCGTTTGACCGTAAATGCCCGCCGCGGTGGAAAACCAGCTGGCCGTTCCGCTGACCGCGCTACCGGTGGGGAGCGCGAGGTCAGTCGCAAGCTGGGTTATTGTTGGTGTTACCTGATTGCTAATACTGAAAGCGTTGTAGGTGCCGGTAGCGACGTCGCCGGTGCGCGTAAAGGCGAAAACCCTATTATACCCGGAAAAAACCCTGGTCATGGAATCAGTCCCGAAAACCTTGACCCAGGAATTGCCCATGTAACGGTAAATGCCCGCCGGGGTCACCCAATCGTCCTGGGTCATCAGGCCGTAGACATAGGTTCCGTCGTAGGCGAGATCCAGGCAGCGGTGGGCCGGAAGGTCAAGCTCGCTCCAGGAGCCGTCGGCCCCGGCTTTTTGATACACCCGTCCGTTGGTGACGAATTTGGTTCCGTCGCTTTGGATAACCATTGAGGTGACATAGCCGGTTATGCTCGGTTTCTCCAAGGCGACTTCCTTTTCTATGGCGGCGAAAATCGGCGAAGCCTGACAGGAGGCGAATAAAAGGGAACCGGCAAGGGCTGCGATAAGGCTGATTGCTGTCGCGGTGCGCGCGTGTAGTTTCATGCGGTAGACTCCTGTCTCAGTAGAAGTGGTAGCGGAAGCCGGCGCTCAGGCCGAGGATGTTGCCGGTCCGGTTGTTGGAGCCGTTTGCGTACCACTGGGGAATAACGTTCCAGCCCGCCTGGGCGCCGAAGGACCACGCGGGGGAATACTGCCAGTATGCCCCGATCTCGGGCCGTACGATGAGCCCGAAATAATTGGTGATCGCGTACGTCTGAAACAGGCCGCCGATAGCGAGCGAGACCGGAACGTGGATTCGGTTAAAAACGAACTCATAGCCTACGTTGTAGGTAATGGGCAGGTAAAAGTACAGGTTGCCGCCGATGGTCGTATTGAAGGCGAACGCGATCTCGCCTCCCATGGATATCCGGTTGGTCACGAACCGGGAAAAGCCGATATTGCCGCTTCCTCCCGGGCTCAGGTTGGTTTGGGTCTCCACCCCGTCGGGGGTCAGGTTGAAAAGCGGGAGCGTCGTCCCCAATGTTATGCGGATAACCTGATCGCCCTTGCGGATCGGCTCATAGTCTAAAACGCTGGAAGGTTGCGTGGTATCCGGGGCGGTTTGGGCAGAAATCGCGGTAAGGGCGATGGCGCCCAATAGCAGGGTGAAAATCGTACGTTTCATTGGCACACTATACCTCATTTTTTCCGCTATTGTCTATGAAAGGCGGTACGTGGTACAACAATGTATCCAACCATCAGTTACAGGAGTTCCCATGAGCGCAACAGTTATTGACGGATTTGCCGTCGCGGCGTCGGTTCGGGCCCAGGTCGCGGAATCGGTGGCCGCCTTGAGGGAGAAGGGCACCCATGCCTGTCTCGCGGTCGTGCTCGTGGGAGAGGATCCGGCCTCGGTTTCCTACGTGACGGGAAAGGCCAAGGCCCTCGCCGAGGTGGGTATGCTCGATCGTAGCATGCATCTTCCCGCGACCACGACCGAACGGGAACTCCTCGCCATCGTGGCCTCCTTGAATGCCGACCCGGGCGTTCACGGCATCCTCGTGCAGCTTCCCCTCCCGAAGCACATTAACGAAGCCAAGGTAATCATGGCGATCGATCCCGCGAAAGACGTGGACGGCTTTCACCCGGTCAGCGTGGGCAATATGGTAATCGGCCGTCCGGGCTTCCTTCCCTGCACGCCCCACGGCGTAATGGTACTCCTCCGACGTGCCGGCATCGAAACCAACGGTAAGCATGCCGTGGTAGTGGGCCGTTCGAACATCGTCGGAAAGCCCGTCGCCATACTCCTTGCCGCGCGTGAGGCCAACGCCACCGTCACCGTGTGCCACACCGGCACCAAAGACCTCGCCTCCTTTACCCGCCAGGCCGATATCCTCGTCGCCGCCGCCGGAAAGCCCCGCATGATTACCGCCGATATGATAAAGCCCGGAGCCGCCGTAATCGACGTGGGGGTCAATCGCGTCGAGGACCCCGCGGCGAAAAAGGGCTTCCGGCTCGTGGGCGACGTGGACTTCGCCCCCGCCTGCGAGGTCGCGTCTTTCATTACCCCGGTACCCCGCGGCGTCGGTCCCATGACCATCGCCATGCTCATGGAGAACACCCTTCTTGCGGCGCGCCGAGCCGCCGTCCAAGCGTAAGGGAAGGCGGTACCCTTTTGATTGACGTACAGAACGAGCGGGATCACCGCGAGGTGCCCCTGCAAAAGGTAGGCATAAAGGACCTTCGGTACCCCATACACGTACTGGACCGCGAAAACCGCATTCAGCACACCACGGGAACGGTTAACCTTTTCGTGAACCTGCCGCACCATTTTAAGGGAACGCACATGAGCCGTTTTATCGAGGTGTTCCACCAACACCGCGAACGGCTTTCCATGCCCCATTTCCTGGATATGCTGGAAGAAATCCGTGTGTCTCTCGAGGCGGCGCGGGCCTTCGGGGAATTGAGCTTTCCCTTTTTCATCGAAAAGGAAGCGCCGGTTTCGGGTCAGCGCTCAATGCTTTCCTATGACTGTTCCTTCGAGGGGATGGTGAGCGATCCACGTTGCGCCGGGCAATCGGTTCCCGATGCGGCCCAACCTGCGTGCAGGCGTTTTTTCGTTTCGGTCGCCGTGCCGGTTCAGACCGTCTGCCCCTGTTCCAAGGCCATCAGCGCCTACGGGGCGCACAACCAGCGGGGCATCGTG
Organism: Spirochaetota bacterium; assembly: GCA_023443865.1. GTDB lineage: Bacteria > Spirochaetota > Spirochaetia > Treponematales > Treponemataceae > Teretinema. The sequence goes on from JAEZST010000022.1 coordinate 496,186, forward strand.
CGGGTAAAGCTCCAGCTCGGTCCATTTTTCTGGATCGAAGACCTTGTTTCGCTAATCGAGGGGTGCGCCTCCAGCTCGGTTTGGTCGCTGCTTAAGCGCGACGACGAAAAATACGTGACGGAGGCGGCCTACGATAATCCCAAATTCGTGGAAGATCTCGTGCGGGACGTACTGCTCGCGATACCGAACCTGGGCGATTTTCCCTGGTACAGCGTGGAAGCCGAGAATTTCGAAAGCATCCATAACCATAACGCCTTCGCGTACGCCGAAAGCGGAACCCTTTCCGGAAATCAATGAGCATGACCTTTTTCTTTGAGACATACGGCTGTCAAATGAACCAGGCCGAGTCCGCCTCGGTGGAACGGCTTCTCTTCGAGCTCGGGTGGGAGCCCGCCCCTGAAGCGGAACGGGCTGATCTGGTGATCCTCAATACCTGTTCCGTCCGAATCACCGCTGAAACCCGGGTTGCGGGCCGAATCGCCCATTTCGCCGCCCTGAAGCGCCAGCGTTCCTTCACGCTCCTCGTCATGGGCTGCATGGCGGAGCGGCTCCACGAGGAATTCCGCGCGAAATTCCCCGCCGTGGATCACGTGGTCGGCATGTTCGAGCGAAACCGCTTTTCCGATATTTTCCGCTCCGTCGCGACCGGCGGTACATACGAAGCGGTGGACGAAACGCCCGTCAATTCCTATTGGTTCGCCCCTTCCTCCTACGAGTCGGGCGCGTTTCAATCATTCGTGCCCATCATGAACGGGTGCAACAATTTTTGTACCTATTGTATAGTCCCGTACGTTCGCGGTAGGGAAGTGTCCCGGGGACTCCCGGAAATTCTCGCGGAATTCGACGACTTGGCCGATCGGGGCGTGCGCGAGGTGACCCTCTTGGGGCAAAACGTAAATTCCTACCGATGGACCGACCCGGAAAGCGGGATTATCGTCGACTTCCCCGGCCTTCTCGAGCGTATCGCACGCCGCGTGGAGCAAAAGGGGAAAATCCGGTGGATTCGTTTCATGTCGAGTCATCCCAAGGATTTTTCCGACGCCCTCATCGACGTCATTGCCCGCGAGCGGGTCTTGTGCCGTTTCATCCATTTACCCGTACAGCACGGTTCTAACCGTATCCTGGCCGATATGAACCGGAAATACGCACGGGAAGACTATTTGGCCCTGGTTGACCGTATCCGCGCCCGTATTCCCGACGCGACGCTCTCGACGGATATTCTCGTCGGCTTCCCCGGGGAAACCGAGGCGGACCTCCAGGATACGCTCAATCTCATAGAAACCGTCGCATTCGACGCCGCCTATATGTACCATTACAATCCGCGGGAAGGTACCGCGGCCTTTTCCATGCCCAACCGCGTTCCCGACGCGGTGAAAAAAGAGCGCCTGGACCGGGTCATCAAGCTGCAGCACAAGATCAGCACCGAACGCATGCGGTCCCGGGTCGGCTGTCGCCTGATCGTCCTCGTGGAATCCTTCTCACGAAACGATCCCGACGAGCTTTTCGGGCATACCGAGCTGGGTGAAATGGTGGTATTCGCGGGTAAACAGGACAGCGCGTTATTCGGGCATTTCGTGCTCGCGGAACTGACCGGCTTGCGGGGGCGGACGTTCCGTGCGAAAATAATCAAAACGGAACTGGAGGCGAACGATGCCCTGGAAACTGATACTCTTTCTGGTGACTCTGCTCGCGGCGACCTTCTTTATCGGGTTTAATCTTGACAATCGCTGCGATATTTCTTGGGTTTTCGGGACCTTTCGCGACGTTCCGATCTTCGTAAGCCTTTTGTTCGCCTTTACCGCCGGCGTATGCGCCTCTCTCCCGTTTAAGATCCGGGGCCGTAAGGGCGATCGCGCCAAAGGCGATTCCCGTCGCCATGTCGGTTCGGGTCCGTATCCCGCGGGGCGGAAAGACGCGGATATTCAAGCTCAATCGAAGCCGCGCCGGGGTAAAACCAGATCTCAGGACCCGGAAGGATTTGAATGAACCCGACCGTTTCCCGTTCGTATGCGGCGCGGTTTCCCCTCAGGGCCCGTATCGCGCTTATCCTTCTCGTCTGCGCCGGGTGTACTTCGGCCCGTCTGTTCGCGCAATCCGGTTCCGTCGCGCCTGAATCGGCCAGCGCCGCGGCAAAAAAAAGCCTGGAAACGGCTATCGCGAAAACCGACGCCGATTCGGTTATCGCCGAGCTTACCTCCAGGGCAGGGTCTGCCGGTACCAAGGCAGACCGGAAATTCCTCCTCGCCGCCCTAGCCGATTACGCGGAGCGTTGCGGGCGCGTGGCCGCCGCGGCTACGTATTATCACGACGCGGCTTTCGCCGATCCCGCCGCACGGGATGACTCCTTGTTGCTCGACTCGGCCCGGTGCCTCATGGCTACCGGCGACGTAGAGGGTGCAGACTCCATCGTGCGCGCGGTAACTTTGACTTCTTTCGACGACGGAACGCTCAATCGGGCCAGGGCATACGCCGCCTGGATAAACCTGAATCAAGGCGAACGCGCTCCCGCGCTGGACGCCATACGCTCGCTGGCCGGCAATCCCCGCTTTAAGGCGTGGGGGCCCGCGCTCTATTTTACCCTATGGTGGGCGGAAGGCGACCAGGCCGCGCGAAAGGCAGTGCTTTCCGACTGGCCCAATTCGCCCGAGGCCGCCGTTCTCAACGGAAAGATGGGTCTTTCAGCCGGAACGTTCTGGTACCTTATGCCCAGAAACGAGGTAAAAGTCGCGGAATTCGCCGCGTCGGGTTCCGCCGTTCCCTCGGTACCCGGTCCTGCCGCCGTGAAAGCCCCGTCGCCCGCGGAATCGGCCGAATCCCCGAAAGCCGAAAAGAGCTGGCAACAGACCGGTTTTTTCAAGAATCGAGAATATGCGGACGACTTAGCCGCCGCGCTCAAAAAGGCGGGTTTTATGCCGGAAATCCGCGAGGAGAAGCGGCCGAGCGGCACGGTATACTTTGCCGTCCTGGTTCCCGAGAACGCGGAGGGAACCGTCGCCGCGCGCTTAAAAAACGCCGGCTTCGAAAGTTATCTCGTTACGGAATGAAACGCGGTTCAGGGCGTTCCGGCGGAGTATTCAACGCCGCTTTCGCCGGTAACCGAAAGCCCTTTCATGGAAATGGTAACTGGCTCCATCAGGATTCCCGACTTGGTGCGGCTTACCCGGTAGAAGCGGGATACGGACTTGTCCCCATTCGGGCGCAACTGCATAACCGCGCTTTCGCCCACTTCCAGGATCGCCCATATGCCTCGTTCCGCCGAAGCCGGACCGGCAAGATAGTATTCCGATTGCTGAAAGGTTAAGGTCGTTCCGTCAGTGGCCTTCCAATCGGCGGAACCGCCGATCATTTCCTTTATTGCCGAAACCGCGTTTTCGCCCTTGTCGGCCGGTTTCGAAGGGGTTCCCGACATCTTTCTGTAAATGCCGTCCCAATCGGAAGCCACGCCGATCTTCAACTTCACGTCTTCCTGAATTTTTATCCTGATCTCGTCGGCCGCGCTGAGTTCGATATCGATGAGGCGCCTGATGCTGGAAATCGATCTGTTTCGGGTGGTTAAATACACGCCGTACCGCCGCGAAACGATGGAATCAATTTGATAGATTTCCTCGGTCGCCCCGTTGTTGAATACGAACTCGTCGGTGGCCGCGTCATAAAAGAGATACAGGGTCTGGTCGCCCTCAGTTGACGGGGATCGATACCACAAGCCGGTAAGAAAGCGCTTAAAGGAATCGATATCCCCGCCCTGCAGTTGGCGGAGTAGGGTGCTTTCGATTTTTTTCCCGGTAATCCGCACCTCGGATATTTGCGTGTATCGCTTGAGGGTTTTATCCCACTGGTAGGTACGTTCTACCTGATCCAGGGTCTGCGGGGCTTCTGGATCGGAACTATAGGTTATTATGGGATAGCTTTCTCCGGACGTGAGTCCCAGATCATACGCCTCGTATCGTGAAATCTCCTTGATGGTTATCGGTCCGTCGGAACGAAGGTCTGCGACCGCCCGATATTCGATTTTGCCCTGTGCAGTGATGGAGGGAAGGTACACGGCCAACAATTGGAGATTATCGCCCGTCATTCCCGAATAGACCAAGGCGTCGGAATGATCGCCGATTATATCAGTAATATAGAAGAGAAGCGTCCGCGATTGGGTTATGCCCGTCTTGAGGGCCGTTCCCCGGAAATATTCCCCGGTAGCCGGGTTTTGCAGGCCCGGGATCAAGTAGATAGCTGAATCGGTCACGTTTTTTACTGCGCAAATCTGGTCGGCGGTGCCGTCATGGTTTAAATCGCCGGTAATTGCCTGTAGAAACGTCTCGTCGTTGGCTAAGGGCACCAATGGCTGTATTTTCGATTCGTCGTAGGACGTCGCGGTAACGTCGGTTTCGGCGTTGCCGGGGGAACTTACCGTGGCGGCCGGAATCACGGTTCGGGGCTGTTGTCGAACGGAACCGGTGGAGGATAGGTTTTGCCGGTTCAGGAAAAGCCAAATGAACAGTCCCGCGAGCAGGGCAAAGAGAATTCCGAAAAAAACGCGTTTCATTATGCATCCAGAGAGGGTTTCGATTCTTCCTTCCGTTTCTTACGGGAGTGAGCCCGCGCGATCACGATTCCCAGACCTGCGGCGGCAACGCATAGTATCACAAGGCCCGCGATCAGGGGTAGGGGGCCCTGATCCGCGCGGGAGCCGTCCTTAACCGAATCCTTCCCGGCGCTTCCGGGGCTCTGCCCGGCGTTCCGCGCTTCCTCGCCGAGGGTCGCCTGGGCCGTATTGCCCCCATCTTCCCCGGGGGTATGTGAACCCGCGAAATCGGCGGAACCGGACGCTCCGTCGAAGGACTCGTCCCGGGGTTCCGAAGATGCCCGTAAAATGGAGGAATACAGTTTCTTGGTTTCCTCTACCACCTGATCCTGTATATTCATGTCAAGGGTAATTTCATACCAATTGCCATGGGTTAGAATTCTCGCTTCCGCGAGGTATGGACTGTCATATCGTTCTTCTACCCCCGCGTAGCGGGATGACCATGGCGCTTCCTGCTTCAGGTCAGTCAGCATATACAGGATTTTAAGCCGTTCCGGATCGCCCCAACCGGCAATCGCCTCCCTGATGGTATCCAGCGCCAGGCCGATATCGGTGTACTCTCCGTCGGGCACGATCCCGTCGATAGCCTTTACCACCGGAGAAGTATCGCCGCTCTCGGGTATCACCGTATCCAGGACCCGTTCGGCCCGGCCGTAAAACTCCCATACGCTGATTCTATCGCCGGGGATAAGCATCTGCGCCACCAAATGTTCCGTGACCCAGGAATGAAGACCGTCGAATTTGCCGTCTTCCGCCATGGACAGGGATTTGTCCACCATGAGGAATATATCTACCGGTATGGTTCTTTCTCCCGAGAATGCCGTGGTTCCCAACAAGGCCATACCGAGCAGCGCGGCGGTAAAAATATTCTTTCCTGACATGGGTTTCTCCGCGTTTTTAGCTTTTTTCCAGTTTATACTATTAATACCGTTTTTGCATCTTACAAAAAAAAAAAAATGCTTTACATAATCTAGAGGATGATTATAATGAAAATTGACATTCAGTATTTGTTCACGAATTGAGTGATATAAGGAGATAGAAATATGGCAAGCATCGATCTGCCCCGGAGCCCCAACGTTTTTCACCCTGAAAAACCGAGCGCCGTCGGTTCCCGCAACTCTCTTGCGCAGGATTACCGCGACCAGCAAAAGGAAGTCAATCAGCTCCTTGAAGAAGAAACCAACAAAGTTCTGCACCATTTGAACGCCAAGCTGCCGAAAGAGGTTCTTGAACGCCTGGACGTCATGGGCGGTCTCAAGGAAAAGCTCTATAACTACTTCAACCAGAACTATCAGAACATGTTCAATCGCTACATGGTCACCGCCGAGGACGAAATGCTCAAGAAAGTCCGCGGATTCGTTGATCGCGAGGAAATGAAGGTTCTGAACCGCTATACCCCGAAAGAGATCGCTACGCTGCTCGACGAAGTTGGCGGCGCCGACAAGTTCAATACCGGGGAAATCGAGAAGTCGATGGTCAATATGTACGGTCACCTGCAGGGACATATCCAGCGCGGCGTGAACGACCTCGAGACCCTCACCAACTCCCTCCTTCGCCAGAAAACCGACGTCGGCGCCTTCGTGCGCGGCGAGAACGCCTATTCAATCGTGAAATGCGCGTTTAAGGACAATATCTACAAGCCGAAGACCGTTACCGACGTAAAGCTCTCCGTTAACATCCTCGATTCCGAGCTTATCAGCCCGATTTTCCATTATCAGGCGACCGTCGAGTACCTGATCAAGGATCTTATCGCCAAGCACTACATGGACGAGATCGACAAGTATATCGAGAAGACCAAGGATGAGCGGATCGATCAGGGGCTCGAGGAACTTTCCGATGGCGAGATCATCTTCGCCAAGATGCGCAAGGTTACCGAACTCACCGACGACAATGTCGACAATCCCAAGAGCCGCCGCTATGACGTCATGGCCAAGGAACTCATGGATCGCATCAACAATCTCCGCGCTGAGATCGATCCCGCGACCTATGATCAGCTCAATATCCGCGAGAATCTCAAGAAGATCATCGATATCGAGAATATCCGCAACCGCGGTTTCAACACCGCCATTAACTCACTTACCTCGATCCTCGATACCTCCAAGATGGGATATCAGTACATCGAAAACCTGAAGAACGCGCGCGAGCTCATTCTTCGCGAGTATGACGACACCAATTCCGCCCTTCTCCCGGACGAACGTTATCAGATTCGCCTGCGCTACTACGACAACGCCCAGCTGAACGAAGAACGCAAGGCCTACGAGGTAATGATTAAGTCCTTCGAAACCGAAGTGGAACACCTCTGGGACGTTCTCGAGACCCGCTATGAGGATTCCAAGTTCCTTACCCGCGTCACCGATTTCAAGGATCTCGCCGCCCTCTACAAGCGCAAGATCCGGAAAAATATCAAGGAGCGCACCGGCGATCCCCTTTATGAGGATATCGCCAAGGTATGGGACGAGATCTCCTTCATCAAGCCCGTCGAGACCGACGTGGAAAAAATGAACCGGACCTATCTCTATGAGAAGGACAAGCTCCGCAAGAGACTGATTATCATGCGCAACAAGCTCAAGGGCATGTATGACTATCAGTATCCGATCGAGCGCCGGGTCATGGAAGAACGCCTTGACTTCCTTGAGACCGAATTCAACAAATTCGATTACATCATCAACCCCTTCCACCTGCAGCCCGGTCTTCTTCTCGACGTGGACATCACCTCGATCAAGCGAAAGAAAGCCACGCTCGACGGAATGGCTAACGTGCTCAACGAGTTCCTGCATGGCGTGTCCAAGGGCTTCCAGGACGCGGCATTTGCCTCGTTCAGCCGCCGCCGCTCCACGGTTCGCGCCGATATCGCCCAGACCTTCACGACCGACGTTGCGGCCGGCGAAGATCCCGGTGCCAGCACGCCTTCCGGTCGGTCCGCGTATCTCGATATGCTGAACGACGATTCCGCGGCTCCCGCCATCGCGGCCCCCAAAGCCGAAGCCGTAGCTCCCGCCCCGGCCAAGCGCGGCCGTACCCCCGCGAAGAGCGCCAAGGCTGGCGTCGTCGATTCCGGACGTGGCCGTAAAGCCCGCGCCACCACGACCGCCCGCGGAAAGAAAGGTTTGAAGGAAATCTAATTTTCTTGAATTGAACCTATGCCCCCGAAAACGAATACCAATCGTTTCGGGGGTTTTTTTTATGGCTTTTACGCAACTATGTTTTATACTAGTGGAATAGGGGGAAACGCATGATAGAAGGAACGAGTTTTTATAATAATTTAGCAACCCGCGAAGGTTTCAATTCATCCGTTCGACACATCAATGCCACGCTCGATCTGCTCGACAGTTGTTCGCCCAAAAACAACATCGCCGATGAAATAAATAAATTACTTATCGATAAAGTTCTAACGGATGAGGGCACTCAATCCGTAATCAATATGCTTTTAATCGAAAAAGCGAATTATAGGTCGAAATCCAGGAATCTCACGTCCATTACCTCGGATACGCCTTCGCTCATAAAGGAAGTGTCCTCTTGGAAAGCCCTGGACCTCGTTCTTGGCTATCACCATCCCGATCTTGGCTATATTGTGGTCAATCCTAAAAATCCCGATAGCCAGGCGATAATCGAGGGCTTTCGAAAAAACGAGCTGGTTATCGTCTACGCCGGCGCTGATAAGCAGAAACCCGTCGATTCTAAAATGATTGACTCGGCAATACTGGCGTTTATCGATTTACTTGAGGGAAGCAAGGCAAAAATTCCGGCAGGATTGGGAAGCGGGCCGTATGCGTACGTAGCTCCCAAGAAAAAGCCGGAACCGAAACCGGCAAAAAAAACGGTCGCAGCCAAATCAAAAACGAAAAAGCCGGTTCAATCGGATATGCCTGCGCCGGTCGCATCCGTTGCCGCGGCGGGTATCGTGGCTTCGCCCCCTCCCTCGCAGGTCGCTTCCACGGGTACGAAGAAAATGTCCCCCCTCGTTTCGGTGGTCGTTACCAATGAGCTCTTTCACAACGGCAACGTGGAGGCATGGAAACGGATTATTCGAAGCTACAACGCCAAGTACCCGGCACTGCAGGTATTCATTTATTACGACGGAGAGCGCATCGTCGATATCAATACCCTCTTTAAGTGGGGAAAAGTAAAGCATGGCAGCTGTATCCAATTTTGCGTTTCCGGTGAGAACATTCAAGACCTCGCCAAGCTTTCCCGGTATTTCCGGCAAGGCGCGAGCCCTCAGTTTGAAGCGTTCCTTCATGGATCGCCCGATACGGTAATGAATCTTTTCTAGGGGTAATACACTATGAGCATGAAAGACGCCATACATTTTTTTAGTCAGGATACGACGGTTAGCAAAAAAATAGACAGTGCCTTATTGGGAATTCGCGGACGCCAGGCCAATGAATTCGCGGAACTCGGACTTCCGATTCTGCCCGGCTTCATCATTAATTCCAGCATAGCCGCGACTCTCGCCGACGAGCCGGTGTATAAGAACATCGCTCCCTTCCTGAAGCATTGCAACGCCCTGGTCGGAAAAACCTTCGGCGACAGCGAGCACCCGCTGCTCGTTAAGATCGTCATATCGCCGAATCTCGCCGTAACGAATTATCCGACGCTCCATAATTTCGGTCTCGCGAAAAACACGATCGGCGGTTTCGAGACTGGCGTGGGAAAGAACTTCGCCGCCCATGAGGTCCTGTTTCTTCTCAGGGGTATCTTTTCCATCCTGAAAAGGAGCGCCGTTCTGGACGGTAAAGCGGTCGACGCAGAGGGTTTTGATAAAGCCTTGAAGGACGTTGAAAACCGCATGAAAAACGAGAAAGTGCGGGGAACCGGCGTCGAAATCATGGATTCCTTCGCGCCCGTATTGCCCGCCGGGTTCTTCGACAGCGCGGAAGACCAGATTGAGATATCGCTCAAGGCGATTAGCCATCTACTGGCGGTGGACGACCAAAACGACGGGGATACCGCGGTAATCGTTCAGCCCATGGTTTACGGAAATTTCGGCAAGAACTCGTCTTCCGGTTCCTTTTTCAGCCGCGATATCGTTACGGGCGAAAAACGGCTGCAGGGTAAGTTCTTTAAGGAAAAATTCGACGATATCAACGCCATCGGCCAGGACATAAACACGATCGAGCCCGCGGCATTAAAAAAACTTCAGGAAATCGCGTGGATGCTCGAAGATGACAGCCGCGAGATACGAATGATTCGCTTTACCATCGAAAACGGTAAATTATGGCTGATTGAGCAAAAATCGGTAGAGTCGAAAAGCACGATCTCCCTCGTTAAGCTCTTGCTGGACTTAAACGCGAGAAAGGTCGTGAGCGACGAATACGTCGTAAAAACCGTGAAGCCGGGATTGTTAAACGAGATTTTGCATCCCGTAATCGATATCGTGAGCGTAAAGGATTTGAAATCCTCAAAGGGCGGAATCGCCGGCGCGCCGGGAGCAGCGGTGGGCAAGGTGTACTTCTCGGCAGATTCCCTTATCGACGCCATCCGCGTGGCCCGTCAGAACGGGGAGGATACCCGGTGTATCCTTTGCATGCCAGCCACCTACGCGGGAGACGTTAAGGGGATCGAGGTCGCGACCGGCGTCCTTTCCAACGAGGGCGGCTATTCCGCCCATGCCTCGGTGGTGGCCAGGCAGTACGGTAAAATTTCTCTCGTGCGCCCGGATATGGTCATTCGCGGAAAGAAGGCCATTATCGACGGGGTTACGGTTAATGAGGGCGATTATATTACCCTTAACGTGCCTTATTACGGCGAGTCTACCGTGTATTTCGGTTCTGCCCGCCTCATAGAACCCGATCCGGAAACATCGGGCCTACTCGATTTTATAAAGCTTACCCGTTCCTTCATACAGGACTTCCACGTGCGCGCGAATGCCGACAGTCCCCGGGACGCGGAATTGGCCGTGCGCTTCGGGGCCGAAGGCATTGGGCTTTGCCGAACCGAGCATATGTTCTTTAACGAGAAACGGATTAACGTTTTCCGCGAGATGATCCTCTCCGAGGACAAGGGAGAACGGTGGAAAGTACTTAAAAAACTTCAGAAAATGCAGAGTGACGATTTTTACGGGATTTTCAAGGCCATGGCGGGTCGAGAGGTCACTATCCGCCTTCTTGACGCCCCTCTGCATGAGTTCCTCCCCCATAACGCCAACGAGCTGGCTGAGTTCATGAAATACCTTGCGGGTAAGGGGGATAAGGTTTCGAAGGCCGCCGTTCAGGAAAAGATCGACGCGCTGGCCGAGATAAACCCCATGCTCGGGCACCGCGGTTGCCGTATCGCCATATCCTATCCCGAAATTTACGAAATGCAGGTACGCGCCATTTTTGAGGCGGCCTATGCCTTGCAGAAAGAAGGCGTAACGGTTTGTCCCGAGATAATGGTACCCATCGTCATGAACTTCAGGGAATTGAAGCAGATCGTGTACGGGAAAAAAATCGAGGGCCATTCGTATCAGGGCATCGCGGGCATTGAGGAGACGGTACGGGGCGAATTGAAGGCAAAGCCAATCGTGTTCAGGATAGGAACCATGATCGAATTGCCCGCCGCGGCGTTAAGCGCGGGGGAAATCGCGCGATACGCCCAGTTCTTCTCCTTTGGCACCAATGACCTTACCCAAACCACGCTCGGCCTTTCGCGCGACGACTTCAATTCCTTTATGCCAGATTATACGATGTACGATTTGATAGACGGGAATCCCTTTGCCGTCCTCGATCCCAGGGTACGCGAGCTGATTTCCATAGCGGTCGATCGGGGTACCGCGGCGCGTCCGGACCTCGCCACGGGGCTTTGCGGCGAGCACGGCGCCCGCCCGGAGAATATCAGGTTCTGTATGGACGCAGGCTTGAATTACGTTTCCTGTTCCTCCTACTCCGTTCCGATAGCGCTTCTTTCCATTGCCCAGGTAGAGATCGAAAAGGCGGAAAAGGAAGGGAAAACCCTCCTGCGGCGCTCCATAGCGATTCCCGCGAAGGCCGCGGTAAAGACCGCTAAGGCTGCGAAAAAGACGGTTATTGCGGACAAGAAGGAATCGAAGAGGAGCGGAGGAGCGAAGAAACCCGCTGAGGCGAAAAAGCCGGCGACCAAGGCGAAGAACGCCGCTTCCGTGGCTAAAAAAGACGCGACCGCGGATAAGAAGGCAAAAAAATCAACGGCAGCACAGAAACCCGCGGAAACGAAAAAGACGGTATCTAAGGCTCAGAAGCCCGCAGCTGCGGGCAAGAAGCCGGCGGCGGAAAAAAAGGCTCGGCCTGCTGCCAAGAAACCCGGCGCGCCCAAAAAGAAGGCTTAGTACAAACGAATGCGGAAGGCCGACGCGGAATGCGCCGGCCTTTTTTTCGCGCTTAATCGGTATCGCGGCATTCCGAGGCGGGCCCATCGCTCCAACGTTGACAAATTCGGCTCCATTATCTACTATAGATAAACTATGACTGCAAACGAGCTGCGTTCCAAATACATCGAGTTCTTTAAAAGTAAGGGCCATGCCGAGATCTCCGGAAAATCCCTCATACCCGAAAATGATCCCACGGTTCTTTTTACCACCGCGGGCATGCATCCCCTGGTTCCCTATCTCATGGGGGAGCCCCATCCCGCCGGTACGCGGTTGACGGATTATCAAAAATGCGTGCGCACCGGCGATATCGACGAAGTCGGGGATCCCAGTCATCTTACCTGCTTTGAGATGCTCGGAAACTGGTCTTTGGGCGACTATTTCAAGAAAGAAGCCATCAACTACAGCTTTGAGTTTTTAACGAGCCCCGATTACTTGGGCCTTCCCGTGGATAAGCTTTCGGTTACGGTTTTTGCGGGCGACGCCGATGTCCCCAGGGATGACGAATCCGCGGACATTTGGGCCGGTTTGGGTATACCCCGACAGCGGATCCATTTCCTTCCCCGTTCCGACAACTGGTGGGGCCCCGCAGGCGAGACTGGCCCGTGCGGACCCGATACGGAGATGTTCATCGATACCGGAAAGGCCTCGTGCGGCGACGATTGCCGACCGGGTTGCCATTGCGGCAAGTATATCGAGATTTGGAACGACGTATTCATGCAATATAGCAAGCAGAAGGACGGTTCGTACCTGAAGCTTGACCGAAAATGCGTGGATACCGGCATGGGCGTGGAGCGGACCGTGGCGATGCTTTCCGGTAAAAAATCGGTATACGAGACGGAAATATTCCGTCCGATCATTGAATGCGTCGAATCCATAACCGGGAAAAAATACGGCGTTTCCGAGGCCGACGACGTATCGATACGGATCATTTGCGATCACGTCCGTTCCTCAACCTTTATTCTTGGGGACCAAAAGGGCGTTACCCCCTCAAACGTCGGGGCCGGTTACGTGCTTCGGCGCCTTATCCGCCGCGCCGTCCGACATGGGCGAAAGCTCGGCGTAGACGGCATTTTCCTCGCAGAGCCCGCCAAGGTGGTGATTGAGCAGCTGAAGGGCGCTTACCCCGAATTGGGCGAGAGAAGGGAATTCGTACTGACTGAGCTTCGCGCCGAGGAGCAAAAATTCCTTGAAACCCTCAAAAAGGGCGAGGCCGAATTCGAGAAAATGCTGCCGAGCTTGCTGAAGAATCCCCAGCGAATCATGTCTGGCCGGTTGGCGTTTAAACTGTACGATACGTACGGCTTTCCCATCGAGCTTACCGAGGAACTCGCCCGGGAAGGCGGCTTGGCGGTAAACCGGGAAGAGTTCGACGAAGCCTTTAAAAAGCATCAGGAGCTTTCGCGGGCCGGCAGCGAGCAGGCATTCAAGGGCGGTCTCGCGGACCATTCCGAGGCGACTACCGCGTACCATACGGCTACCCACCTTCTTCAAAAGGCCCTTCGCATGGTCCTCGGCGATCATGTGGCCCAGAAAGGCTCCAATATCACCGCGGAACGCATGCGGTTCGACTTTACGCACCCGCAGCCGATGACGCAGGAAGAAATCGCCCGGGTAGAGAAGATCGTTAACGAGCAAATCGCCGCCGATTTGGCCGTCAAAATGGAAATGATGCCCCTGGAAGAGGCTAAAGCCTCGGGAGCCATGGCCCTATTCGGCGAGAAATACGAAAACGTGGTTAAAGTATACTCCATCGGAAACTTTTCCAAGGAAGTATGCGGCGGCCCCCATGTGGAGCGAACGGGCGGAATGGGTACGTTCCGCATCCAGAAGGAGCAATCGTCCTCCGCGGGAGTGCGCCGAATAAGGGCCGTACTCGAGAAAGCGTAACGTGACTCGTATTTCGTTTGTTGTTAGTTCACAATTACCGCGTGGCCCCATGAGGGTGACGTTTTTGAAAGAAGGTATCAGATGAAGCGTTTTTTCTTCGCCGTGACCCTTACGGCCCTGGTGACCGGCTTCGTAGCCGCTCAATCCGATCTCCAGCCCATCGCCACCGTAAAGCTGCAAAAGTCGGAACCCATTACCGTCAAGCAGCTGAAGTCCCGCGTAGAGGCGTACCAGAAGGAACTTGGGCGGTCAATGACGCTTGACGAGCGGAAAAAGGTCCTCGATACCCTTATCAACGAACGATTGGTGGTGCAGGCGGCTGACCGCGACGGCGTTAAGGTTAACGATTCGGAAGTGAATCAAAACTTCCTGCAAATGATCTCCCAGCAGGTCGGCAAGCAGGTAACCGAACTTGAATTTGCCCAAATCGTCAAACAGCAGACCGGGATGAGCATAGACGATTTCATGAAGGCCCAGAACGGCATGACCCTTTCCGAGTATAAGGCCTTCCTTAAGAGCCAGCTTCTCGCCCAGCGGTACGTGATGGCGAAAAAGCAAGCGGAAATTCAAAACGTTTCAGGGCCCGTTGATGCGGATATTAGGTCCTATTACGAGCTTTATAAAAAGAATTTCGTGCGCGACGACATGATCCGTCTGTTCCTGCTGGTGGCCCCAAAGGGGTCGACCTCCGATTCTTCCGCGGCCGCGAAGAAAAAGATCGAGGAACTGCGCGAAAAACTGCGCGCGAAACCCGCTTCCACGGCGGAGTTGAAAGCGCTCTCCCAGGCCGATAATTCCGGCTTTCAGGGCGGCGACCTGTACATCGATAAAAATTCCACCGCCTCGAAGCAGCTGGGTATATCGATGGAAGCTCTCTTGAAAATCTTCGATATGGACGTCAACGAGGTTTCCGACGTATCCGAGACGGACGCTGATTGGCAAACGTTCATCGTACTCGAAAAGTACCCCGCGAAAATACTGGCCCTCAGCGACGTTATTAGGCCCGGTACCACCGTGACGGTGTACGAGTACATAAAAAACAGCATGCTCACCCAGGCACAGAACAAGGCCGTTAGCGACGCGCTCCAGCAGGTTATTTCCGAGCTCAGAAAGCCGGAGAACTTCCAGATTCTCAAAAGCGACGCCGATCTTGAGAAAGCGTTAAACTGGTAATCCGATGGCAGGTAGAAGAAAAGGCCGTATACTGGCATTTCAGGCGCTCTACGCGTGGGACGTTTCCAAGATACCCCTCGAGGATCTCTTGGATTTTTCGTGGCTTGGCGACGAGAAGCGGGATCGGCTTGGTGACGAGGGAATCACTTTTCCCCGCCTCATCATCGCCGGTACCATCGAGCATATCTCCGAGATTGACGATCTCATTAAGCAGCATTTGACGAATTGGGACTTTGACCGCCTGAATCGCGTGGACGTGGCGATCCTTCGCATGAGCGTCTATTCCCTGCTTTTTCAGACCGACATGCATCCATCGATCATTATCGATGAGGCCATCGATATATCGAAGGAATTCGGTTCCGACGATTCGTTCCGGTTTATCAATGCCGTGTTGGATAACATACGGAAAAAATCCAAGGAGAATTCCCCGCGGTGATTCGTCCCGCCTTTCGCCGTACATACCCCCATCGGGCGCAGAAACTCGTTTTGATAGTGGCCGCATCGTTCCTGTTATTTGGGGCATGCGGCCTTTTTAATGCAAAAAACAGGTTTTCGCAGGACTTGGTCGCCATTGATTCCTTTGCGGAATCGGGGAATACGGTGAAAGCCCTCAAGGGGCTGAAGAAACTGCGCAAGCGCGCGGTAACGGCTTCGCAATTCCTTTCCGTGGCAAAACGAGAGCGCGTGTTACTGGCCTGGGACGAGGCGGCCGAAACCCTATCCGTAGCCACCTTCAAAATGCCGGCAAATGACGCGCTTCGGGCGGTTTTAGTCGATACCCTCGCAAAGGCTTCCCGCCGAGAGGAAGCCCTAACGCAATCAGAGCGATTGATAACCACTACGTACGCGGTTCAAGGCGCGGCGCTGCGCCTGTCGGAGCCCGAGTCCGTTCGTGACCCCCGTTGGTGGAAGGTTGCCGCGGACCTTACGGAATTGCCGGTATTCACCCGTAACGCGGCGGTTTGGTTCGCGGCCGAGGGAAACCTTCCGGCGGCTTGCGCGGCAGCCGCTGCCCTAAAAAACGGCGGGGATGCCCGCGAACGGCGACTGCTCGCGCTTCTCTATTATGACGCGGGGTTCCCCCAGCAAGCATTGCAAACGCTGAAGGTGACGGAAGGCTCGCAAGCGTCGGAATGGTTGACCGAACCGGATATTAACCTCCTTGCCGACGCCTCCATGGAAACGGGGGATACCGCGGGGGCCATGGGATTTTGGGCCACGTTGATCAGTGACTACCCGGAAAGTTCGCCCGTACCTTGGTATAACTTGGCCATTGAATCTCGGGATGCCGCCCAGGCAAACGAGTATCTCGCCGGTCTATTGGATAGATTCCCGTCATATTTCCCCGGCATAGCGCGTTACGTGGGCAATTATTTGGTCTCGGGGCCCCAGCCGGAACGCGATTCCCTCACGAAATCGCTGGAGTCCCGCGGATTTTATTCCCTTTCGATGAAACAAAGCCAAAAGGAAGCGTATCCGGCCAGGGAACAAGTCTCGGCGCGCTTAAACGCCGCCATCTCCTCCGTTTCAGGTGATCCGGACATTCGGCTTTTTATAGAAGAGATTAAGGTAGCCGAGCGCGATACGATGAACGCGGGAATTACCGCCTCGCGAATTTGGAATTTACTGGAGCGGTTTTCGTCGAACGACCTTCTCGTGCGGTACGCCATGTGGTTCTTCCTGAGAACCGGCGAATCGGATACCGCGTTTTCGCTTAACCGCGAGCGCATTGGGTCGACGGACCCCTTTTACGACGCGCTGGAAGCGGCCGCCAAGGGCGACCTCGATAGCGCCGAGGCCTCGTTCAATAAGTGCGCGGCGTCTAAGGAAGACTCCTGGGCGGCCCTCGCGAATATCGGGACTATTCGGGAACGGAAAGGAGACGTGGCCTCCGCGATCGAGTTTTATGACCGCGCGACCTCTTTCGCCCCCAACGATAACGCCGCGAGCGATCTGCAGCTGGACGCGGCCATGATCCTTGCCAGGGCGAGGGATACGAGGCGCGCCGAGCAGGTGCTTATGCGCGCATTGGAACTTGACCCGAAAAACGAAAGGGCGGCGGCACAGCTTCGGAAATTACGCGGGCTTTAACCCATAAACCCTAAACGCCGGCTGGCGCGATCGAAAAAAAAACCTGCCGTACTTTTATTCCGGCAGGTTTTCGCGCGTAACCCTGGAGTTACTCAATCACGGCGATAATATCGGCCGACTTGATGATCAGGTGATCCTCTCCGTCAATCTTGACCTGGGTTCCCGCGTACTTGTCGTACATGACTTTCTGTCCGACCTTAACGGTAATCGCGTCCTTGTCATCTCCGATCGCTACCACGACCGCGGTTTGGGTTTTTTCCTGAGCGGTATCGGGGATAATGATGCCGCTGGCGGTTTTGGTTTCCTGCTTGTCTGCGCGAAGCAGAACACGATCGGCTAATGGCTGTACTTTCATCTAAGTCCTCCTGCATTTTTTAATATACGGAAAGCGTTGCCGGGGGTCAAGGAAAAAAGTCACGTCGCGTTGTGATTCATTATGATACAGGAATAGCTTCATACCTTGATGGTGTATCATATTGACCCATGCGATTGATGAGGCGTCCAGATATTCGAGCGCGGATCTCTGTCTCCCATAATTAATGACGATTCTATATCATTTCAATACAAGGAAATACTAGTACTATCTTTTTTAATGGTTATTATGTATAGTTGGCACGGTAATTGCTTGTATTAAGTCAACTCAAATACCTGTGGAGGTACATGATGCACAACCCGAAAGTTACAAGAACCATTTCCGACGATAATATCCTTTCCACCTACCTCAAAGAAATAAACGCGATTCCCCTCCTGACACGGGAAGAGGAGTTCATATACGCGACGGAAGCGGCTACCGGCGACACGTACGCTCAGGAAATGCTGGTCCGTTCGAATTTACGCTTCGTAGTGAACGTCGCAAAAAAGTACCAGAATCAGGGTATCCCCCTCATGGACTTAATCAGCGAGGGAAATATAGGTCTGATGAATGCAGTAGAGCGCTTTGACGTTACAAAGGGATACCACTTCATTTCCTACGCCGTATGGTGGATTCGCCAGGCTATATTAAAGGCGATTTGCGAGAAGTCCAGAATGATCCGGCTCCCTCTCAACAGGGCGAACGAACTCGTCCAAATCGAGAAAGCGCGCAAGCAGGTTTCCGGCAGCGTCAGCGAAGAGGCCGAAATTCGGGAAATCGCGGGGCTTCTCGATATGGACAGCGACCACGTACGGGATATCGTGAACATTGCCCGCGATATGGTTTCTTTGGATACGCCCGTCTTCTCGGACAGGGACTCCAGCAGCATGGGCGATTTTCTCGAGGATAATCGCTATGAACAGCCGGAAGAATTCGTTATCGAAAACAACCTGCGCGAGGATATCGACGAACTGCTTGAAACCCTTACGGAGAAAGAGGCGGAGGTCATTCGCTACCGCTTCGGTTTGAACGGGTACAAGGCTATGTCGCTCAAGGAGATCGGAAGCCTCTTCAACTTGACCAAGGAACGAATCAGGCAAATCGAGAAGAAGGCGATTCGAAGGCTCCAGAATCCGACCCGAATGAACCGGCTCGAGGCGTACGTAGCCTGATCTTTTAGTCAAAATCGGTTATAATCGCGGCATCATGATAGACGCCGCGATTTTCGATATGGACGGTATCATTTTCGACACCGAGCGCCTCGCGTGCGACGTATGGCGTTCGGTAGCCGGCGAGGCCGGATTCGAAATGGAATACCGTCTTTTTTTTTCCTGCGTGGGACTGAATAACCGCGATACAAAAAAGCTCGTTCTTTCCGAAATGGGCCCCGACTTCCCCTACGATCAAATTCATGAGCGAGCGCGGGAACGCATTAAAGCGGAGATGGATCGGAGCGGGCCTCCCGAAAAACCCGGCATACGTACGCTTATGCGTTTTCTCGCAGAACGCGAAATTCCCATAGCCCTCGCGACCTCTACGAGCGAGAGTTCCGCTCGGTGGATGCTGGAACGCGCGGGCATTGCCGATTTCTTTTCCGCGTTCGCCTTCGGCAGCGAAGTAAAGAAAGGTAAGCCCGCCCCTGATATTTTTCTCCTTGCACGCGACCGTATATCCGGATCTTCCCGCCTGTTATCCGAACGAATCGCGGTATTCGAGGATTCACCGGCGGGATTGACCGCCGCATGCGACGCCGGAATGCGCGCCGTTTTCGTCCCCGATATGGTGGAGCCGCCGGTCGAGGTGCTTTCTCGCGTTTGGAAACAAATAGAGCGTATTGATGAGGCCGCCAACAGTGATTTTTATGCTGAAATTTAATAAATATGCAATAAAAAGTTATAAATATACAAAAAAACGCTTGACGAGTCCGAAGGGTTCCTATACTATGAGGATATCAAATGTGAACGAGGACGTTCCTACATCGATGTAGGAACGTCTTTTTTTTATTCGCGAGGAGGCGAGTATGGGTTTGCTGTCAAAGAACGATATTGTTTCGTTGGTGAAGGATGATGACGTTGGATTTATCAGGCTGCAGTTTACCGATCTTTTCGGTCAGATGAAAAACGTCGCCATTACGCCCGGACAACTTCAGAAATGCCTTGATAACCAGTGCATGATCGACGGTTCCTCAATCGAAGGCTTCGTTCGCATAGAAGAATCCGATATGTACCTTCATCCTGATCTTGACTCCTTCAATTTATTGCCCTGGCGGCCTCAGCAAAGTAAGGTCGCGCGGTTTATTTGCGACGTTTTTACGCCCGACGGGAAGCCCTTTGAGGGTTCGCCCCGCTACGTGCTGAAAAAGCAGCTGGAACGGGCCGCAAAGATGGGATACACCTTCAACGTCGGCCCGGAACTCGAGTTTTTCCTCTTTCATACGGATGGAGAGGGTAATCCGACCCTCGAGACCCACGACAACGCGGGTTATTTTGACCTTGGACCCACCGATATGGGGGAAAACGCACGCCGGGAAATGGTGTTAACCCTAGAGCAAATGGGTTTCGAGATCGAGGCTTCCCATCATGAAGTTGCGCCGGGCCAGCATGAAATCGATTTCCGCTTCGATGACGCGCTAAAAACGGCCGATCGCGTTATGACTTTCAAGCTCGCGATTAAAACCATCGCGCAACGGCACGGTTTGCACGCTTCTTTTATGGCGAAGCCGGTGGCGGGAGTGAATGGCTCGGGAATGCATACGAATATGTCGCTCATGAAAGGGACCGAAAACGCCTTTTACGACGAGGGCGATCCCCTGGGCCTGAGCAAGGCGGCCAGGCAATTCGTGGCGGGAATTCTCGCCCACGGTCGCGGCCTGACGGCGATAACCAATCCGACGGTGAATTCGTATAAGCGGCTCGTTCCGGGCTATGAGGCCCCGGTCTATATGGCCTGGTCCCCGGCAAACCGAAGCCCGCTTATCCGCGTTCCCGCCGCGCGGGGAAAGTCCACCCGGCTCGAGCTTCGCTCTCCCGACCCCATGTGCAACCCGTATCTCGCGTTCGCGGTGATACTCGCCGCGGGCTTGGACGGTATTGAAAAGGGCCTGACGCCGCCGGCATCAACGGAGATGAATATCTTCAAGATGACCGAGGAAGAGAGGGCCAAGCGGGGAATCGGCAGCTTACCGGGAAGCCTCGAGGAGGCGCTCGCCTGCATGAAGGAAGACCCGCTCATTCGCGAGACCCTGGGCGAGCATATCTATTCGAGGTTTATCGAAGCCAAAGAGAACGAGTGGAATGAATACCGTTCGCGCGTGACTCCCTGGGAATTGGACGCGTACCTGACGAAATACTGAACATGAAGAGCGTCGTCATAGCGTTTTCAAATCCGCTTTTGACCGACTGGGTTTCTTCGGTGCTCAAGAGGAGCGGGTATACCGTAGAGTACACCTGTTCAACCGGCGGTGATACGGTGCGGGTCTCTGAGTTCTGTACCAGTATGGTCATAGTGAGCGGATTCCAGTTTCCTGATATGACCGTTGAAGATCTCGCGGGGATTCTCGCGGGGCGGATGGCGTTGGTCACCATCCTGCTGCCGCACCAACGGGATTTGTTATTCAGGAACGATATCGTTGCGTTGCCGTATCCCCTGTCACCCGTGGAACTGATCGCTACCGTGGACAGGGCCGAAAAGGAAACCGCCAAGAGCGCGGTTTCTGGGGGTATGGCGGCGGAACGGAAGGGCGGTTCGGGGCGTTCGGCGGAGGAAAAGCTGCTTATCCTGAAGGCGAAGAATTCGCTCATGGAGCGTTTCGGGATGACGGAATCGCAGGCGCACCGTTTTTTGCAGAAGAACAGCATGGATCACGGGCTGAAGATAATCGACGCGGCCAGGAAGATCATAGAAGGCTCGTTCGAGTTTTAGCGCCTCGGGCGAGATAGCTACTTTTTTGTAAAAGCCGGCGTTGCCGGTTCAACATAGTTTGTTACGCTTTTATTCGAGCAATACTGGGAAGACAAGGGGGTCTTTTAAGTCTTTGTGGAAGAATGAGCCGAAAGTCATTCATCTAGGAGGAATTGCCGTGAACAAAAGACTTTTAGTGATAGTGGCCAGCGTGCTGCTATTGGGCGTGTTCATGCCGACATTCGTCGCCGCGCAGTCTGCCGGGGACCCGGGCACGTACACGAAAGCCGAAATCGACGGGCTTCTTGAAAGCAAGGCGACTACCGACGCAACCACCATGATCTGGATGGTCGTGGGAGCGGCGCTGGTTTTCATCATGCAGGCTGGATTCGCGCTTGTGGAGGTCGGACTCACCCGTGCCAAGAACACGGCAAACATCCTCATGAAGAACTTAATGGACTTCTGCCTTGGATCGCTCGCGTTCTTCTTCATCGGTTTCGGCATTATGTACGGCGCCGATAAAAGCGGGATTTTCGGGACCGACCAGTTCGCGATGCTCGGAATAGATCCCGCGGATTGGGCCGGCAAGATGCGCGACTGGTTCTTCCAGGTCGTGTTCGCCGCCACCGCCGCGACCATCGTTTCCGGAGCTGTCGCCGAACGCATTAAATTCAAGGCCTACCTGATCTATACCGTATTCCTTTCCGCCCTGGTGTATCCCGTGGCCGGTCACTGGATATGGGGCGGCGGTTGGCTCGCCGGGCTCGGCATGCACGACTTTGCCGGTTCCACCGTGGTGCACTCCATCGGCGGATGGGCGGCACTCATGGGCGCGATAATCCTCGGCCCCCGTATCGGAAAATACGTGAAGATCGACGGAAAGACCGTGGTTCGCGCCATTCCTGGCCACAACATGACCTTCGCCATGCTCGGCGTGTTCCTTCTCTGGTTCGGATGGTACGGGTTCAACCCCGCTTCAACGCTGAACGGAAACGACCCGATGATCGCCCACGTCGCGGTCACCACCACCCTCGGCGCGGCCGCCGGAGCCTTCGCCGCCATGCTTACCGCGTGGTTCTGGTTCAAGAAGCCCGACGTATCGATGACCATGAACGGCGCCCTTGCGGGCCTCGTGGCGATCACCGCTCCCTGTTACGCCGTTGACCCGATTCCTGCGGTCATTATCGGGCTTATAGCGGGCGTCCTCGTGGTGCTTTCCGTAGAGTTCTTCGATAAGCTGCTCCATATCGACGATCCAGTCGGCGCTGTTTCCGTCCACCTGGTAAACGGGATCTGGGGTACGCTCGCGGTTGGCTTGTTCGCGGCTCCCGGCCGGCTTGCCGGCAATCCGGTTTTCGAGAACGGCGGCCTCTTCTTCGGGGGCGGCGCGGCAGGCCTCGGGGTTCAGGCGCTTGGCGTGGTAACCGTCGGCGCGTGGGTATGCCTTACCATGGGAGCGGTTTTCGGCGTGCTGAAGGCCATGGGTAAGCTTCGCGTGCCCAAGAAGGAAGAGATGCAGGGGCTCGATATCAACGAGCACGGCGCGGACGCCTATCACGGCTTCCAGCACTTCAGCAACATGTAAGGGGGAGACGGTATGAAACTTATCATCGCGTACATTCAGCCGCATAAACTGAACGACGTAAAGCAGAAACTCTACGAAAAGAAGATTTTCAAGCTCTCCGTGACCAACTCCCTCGGCTGCGGCCAGCAGATGGGATATACCGAGAGTTTCCGCGGCGTCGAGATCGAGGTGAACCTCCTTAAGAAGGTACGCCTGGAGATCGCCGTGAACGACGAATACGAGCAGACGACGATCGACGCGATCTGCGACGGCGCGTATTCCGGCGAAATCGGCGACGGAAAGATCTTCGTCATGGACCTGAAAGAGTGCGTCCGTATCAGGACGAAGGAAAAGGGTCCCGCCGCCATAGGCTAACCTTTCCCCGATGCCCGAGCTGCCGCGTCGGGACGGAAACCCCCGCGGGGTTGTCCCGGCGCGCGGCCGAACGGGTACCGAAACGCGTTGAACCGCCCGTAGCGATAGCTTGACCGCTTGCAGTACGGACGGAAAACGTGTATATTGGGGCGACCAGAGCTTGGAAAACAAGTGAGGAGCCCGGTCAGATGGCCGGGCTCTTTTTTTTATTTTCGGACCCCGAACAAGGCGGGGCCCCGCGGGGGAAAACGCATGAAGGCTAAATTCATCTTTATTACGGGCGGCGTCGTATCGTCGCTGGGAAAGGGAATCACGGCGGCGTCGATCGGGCTTCTATTAAAGAGCCGCGGCGTAAAGGTCGTTAACCAGAAATTCGATCCGTACTTAAATATCGACCCGGGTACCATGAACCCATTCCAGCACGGAGAGGTATTCGTGACCGTGGACGGCGGCGAAACGGATCTTGACCTGGGGCATTACGAGCGCTTCACCGACGTTTCCCTCCACCGCTATAACAATACCACCGCGGGCAAGGTCTATCAGGCCATTCTTGACCGCGAGCGCGAGGGCGGATACCAGGGCAATACCGTGCAGGTCATTCCCCACGTGACCGACGAGATCAAGAACCGCATCCTGCAGTCCGCGCGCGAGCACGACGCCGACGTGATTATCACCGAGATCGGCGGTACGGTGGGCGATATCGAGTCGCTGCCCTTTATCGAGGCGATTCGGCAAATCCGGCAAAGCGCCGGCAAGGAAAACTGCATTTTCGTGCACCTTGGCCTTTTACCCTACCTGAAGGAATGCGGGGAGCTCAAGACGAAGCCCATGCAACACAGCGTGAAGGAGCTTCTCGGGTTCGGTATACAGCCCGACGTGATCATGTGCCGCAGCGAGCGGTCCATTTCTAAGGGAATTCGAGAGAAACTCAGCCTTTTTTGCAACGTCGAAAAGGACGCCATCATCGAGAACCTGAGCGCCAAGTCGATCTATGAAGTGCCGCTCATGCTCGAGCGGGAGGGCTTAGGCAAGATTCTCTGCAAGCTTCTGACCCTTACCGACGTGAAACCGGAACTCGACGATTGGACTGCGATGGTACACCGGTTCTATCATCCCGATAAGGAAGTGACCATCGCGTTGGTCGGAAAGTACGTGGACCTTCACGACGCCTATTTAAGCGTTGCCGAGGCGCTTACCGCCGGCGGCATTTACCACGGCGCCAAGGTGCGCATAGACTGGATCAATTCGGAGCATATAACCGACGACGCGGTTGCCGCGGAAATACTCGGGAAGGCCGACGGCATTATCGTGCCGGGCGGGTTCGGGGATCGCGGAATCGAGGGCATGATACTCGCCGCAAAGTACGCCCGACTCAATAAGGTGCCCTATTTCGGCGTGTGCCTGGGCATGCAGATATCCGTCATTGAGTTCGCGCGGAACGTGTTGGGCATGAAGGACGCGAACTCCTCGGAGTTTTCGTCTACCTCGGAGTATCCGGTTATCGACCTCATGCCCGACCAGCAGGGCGTAAAACTCGGCGGTACCCTCCGGCTCGGCGAGTACCGCTGCCTGATTACCGAGGGCTCGAACGCGGAGAAGGCATACCGCATGCATGACGTTCAGGAACGGCATCGGCATCGATTCGAGTTCAATAACCTATTCCGCGAGCAGTTCGAGGCTTCCGATATGCTTTTGACCGGGCGGAATCCCGAGAGGAACCTGATCGAAATCGTGGAATTGAAGGATCACCCATGGTTTACCGGTGTGCAGTTCCACCCTGAATTCGGTTCCCGGCCAAATAGGCCCCATCCGCTATTCAGGGACTTTATCGGCGCTGCTGCGGTAAACGCGGAATCGAAGGCGGGGACTGCCGCCAAATAAGGCGTTATCGCGCAAAAAGGCCGATCCTGAAGGGGATCGGCCTTTTTTGTTTATCGGGCGTTTTACGCCCCACGCGGGGGGCCGTTCAGGGCTCTGACCGGTTTAGGGCGCAATTCCCCGAAGGGCATCCAGCTTGTACTCAAGGTAGAACCGGGAATTCTCGAGGGGCAGCCATTCCCGGGCACCGGTGAACCGTGTCACGAGCCCCGCGGCGAGTCGGCTCCGTCCCAGATCCATGCCGGCCTCGAGCCCCGCGTAATACCAGGGGTCTACGCGAAGGTTTCCGGGCAATCCGGTGTCCCGGGTGTTTACGCCCGCCGTATTTTCGCCGAAGGAGACGAGCTTTTCCATGAAGAGGCGGGCGTAACCCCCGTCATTCCCCCGGTACGATAGGGACGGTTCCAGGATGAACCTTCCGGGAAACTCCGTATCGAGGGAGAAACCCCGTGCGGTCGCCAGGGTTCCCGGGAGCGGCACCCCCGCGGGGAGGTCGAACCAGCGACCGCGGAATGCGAACTCACCGAGGATATTTTTCGTGCCCCGCGCGATACGCAATCCGTAAGCGACCGATATTCTCATCTCGCCCCGTTCCGGGTAGAGCGACGTGTAAAGCTCGGCGTTCCCCTCGGCGGCGAGGGCTCCCTCGGCGGCTTCAGGGTCCTCCCGGCGGAGCCCAAAGTCGATTCCCGTAATGAACGTATATCCGGCGGCAAGGGCGGGGCCTTCTTCCGAGGCGGAGAAGGTTTCCTCGGATACCCGAAGTGTCTTTCCCTCAAAGCCGAGGATGAGCGCGCCGTCCAGGAAATTGTACCCGAAGCGTTCGTCACGAACCGGGAGGGATAGGGAGAGGAGGAGGGTACCGGTCTCGCGGAACAAGCCGTCTGAAAATACGGGGTCGCGCGCGTAACTTCTCGCTCCGAGGGCCAAGAAATCTCCGGCGAGGAGGGGCGTTTGGGCGAGGAAGATGGCGTCGGCCTGAAGCAGCTCGGGATAAAAGGTTCCGCCGATCAGTACGCTGTTTGCCTGGGCGCCCTTTTGGAGGGAGTAGCCCCCGAATACCGCGCACGCTCCGGCTCCGAAGGACGCCGAGTCATCGGGCATTTCGATGGCGCCGAAATAGGGTATCCAGGCCTCCAGTCGGGGCACGTTGTAAAAGGCGGTTCCCGCGGGCAATTCCTTGATTGGCTCGTCTTGTCGGGGACTTTCCTCCCGCCTGAGAATGGCGGGCTCGGTAGATCCGGCGTCACCGACGGTAATCGCCGCCGGCCGGGCGGAGCCCTTCGCTTCCGGCATGCCTTTCTCGCCGGTCCAAGGAATATAAGCGGGATAATCCGAAAGGTATTCCGCGAGGGTTACCGCTTCCCCGGGCGCGGAAGGCCCCATGAAATCGGGTACCGCGCCCCAGCTCTCGACCGGTTTCATTTTCAGGACGAAACCGCTTCCGGAGAAGCTGGCGTATATAACGCCGTTTGGACGGAGGTCGGCCCAGTATGCACCCGCCGGATCGGCGACCACGGGTTTGCCGGCCGTGCCGGCCCACTGCCATACCTCCAGCCGCCCGCGCGCGTTGGAGGCGCATAAAAGCGTGCCATCGGCGGTCCACGAGGGGTCTGACAGGTCGACGATGGGGCCTTTCGCGTTCGCGATTTCCGCGATTGTGCCGGAGGGGATGGGGTAGGCGAACTCGTATTTGGGCATGGGGGCCGTGGCCAGGGCGGCGCGCTTTCCGTCCAAGACCAGAAAGGCGAGGGTCGTTCCGTCTGGAGACAAGGCTGGCTGGGCGAAGCTGAGCGTATCGGACTCGATGAGCGGCTTGCGGGAACCCGTTTCCAGATCCACCTCGACGATTCGGTATCGCAGCCCAACGGCCTCCAGCGCGACGAGCCTATTGCCGGATCGGGAAAGCGAGGGCTGGAAAAGGCTCTTTCCCTCGGTCAGCTTCTTTAGGCCGGCGTTTTGCTTCCACGCCCAAAGGTCGGTGCTTATCCGGTAGCCGGGTCTCGATTCGCCGCGGTAGGTTTCCATCGCCGCGACGACAAGCCCCGTTCCCGAAGCGGTGAGCGAGCGCTCGTCGGCGAAATCTCCGCCGAATAGGAAGGTTTCCGCGCCGTCGCGCGGATCGAGCGATACGGCGGCGAGGGATTCCTTTGCCGTCTTTCGCAGGCCGATTATGGCCGTATCCGTAACCATCGCCGGCCGGTACCAGGACGTATCGGTCTCGCGCGGCGTTACGATGCGGCCCTCGTCGATGCCACGCTCGCCCGCGTAGCGCTTTGCCAACGCGCGCCTTACGTCCTGCCAGAGCGTTTCGGGCGTCTCCCCGGTTACGAGCCTCACCGCGTCGTCGAATGATCTCCCGTTTACCCGGTTCCGTTCGATATCCGCCAAGGCGGCCAGGCCGAACCGGTCGGCGATGGAGCGCATGAGCAGATAGCCGTAGACGTAAATCTGCCGTTCCGGCGGCCTTTCATCCTTCCCGATTTCCTCGTAGGGAACGATGCTGTTATCCAGGGCGGGCGCCTTGTATTGCAGCTCGAAAAGCGGGCTTCTTCCCCGGCCTCCCGAGGTAAGTTCCGTTTCCAGCACCGTGGTTAGTCCCTCCATTTCCCAACCCGGGATGGCGGACAGCCTTAACGTATCGATGGCTGGCCCGAAGGGGTTCGGGGAAGAGGAGACGCGCCGGCCGAAATCGAAATTCGCGATATGCACGAGCTCGTGGGTGAACACGAGTTTTGGCCAGTCTTCGCGATAACCGAAGTCGGGCGTGGGCGGCGAATTCGTGAAGAACCACATGGAACGGGTTAAGGGCTGCGCGAACGCGCCGATGGTATCGGTCCTGCCCGTGATTATGACGTCGGTAAGTTCCTGCGGGGAGTCGTAGGCGGCCGAAACCGCGTTCCAAATCCCGTCAGCTACCGCGGCGTAGCTCTCGGCCTCGGCGCGGAATGCCTCTTCGTAAATAAACCGGAAGTGGCGGGTCGTGGCCTGCTTCCAGCCCGAATACGGCGCCTCCGACGGGTTGAACGCCCCCCTGTCCCGGTTATTCGGCGCTTCATCGGCCTTCGAGGCGGATTCGGCGTAGGCAACGGGGCCAAGACACGAAAAGATGACCGCGGCGAACGCGGCCGATATAAAATGCACCCAAGCTTTCATGGGTCAATAGTAGCACGAATCAGGCCATTTCTTCGAGCAGATACGAGAAGGCCGAGTCGCGCGCTTCCTCGAGGATATCCCGGTCACGAACCGGATCGGCGAGATTGAACGCGAGATAGCCCGATTGCCTTATGCCCGCGATGTCGCCGGGTCCGCGGATTTTCAGGTCTTCCTCGGCGATGGCGAAGCCGTCGGTCGTTTCGTGCATGGCCTTGAGGCGGGCCTTGCCGTCCTCGGTCAGGTTTTGGGCGTATACCAAAAAGCAATATGACTGCAGGTTCCCCCGCCCGACCCGGCCCCGCAACTGGTGGAGGGCCGAGAGCCCGAAACGTTCCGCGTGCTCGATGACCATGCACGTCGCGTTGGCGACGTCTACGCCCACTTCCACGACGCTGGTGGCCACGAGAATCCCGACTTCGCCGGACCTGAACCGGCCCATGATGGATCGCTGTTCCTCCTCGTCCACCTTTGAGTGGATAAGGGCGCAGTTAATGCCGGGAAAAACGCGGTCACGCAAGTGCTCATACATGGTCGTCGCGGATTTTAGGGAGAGAACCTCGGATTCCTCGATTAACGGATACACGAAATAGGCCTGGTGGCCCGCGGCCAATTCCCTGCCCACGAAGCCGTAAAGGTTTTGCTCGTTGCCGTGACGGGTCAGGTGGGTAATGACGGGCTTTCGTCCCGCGGGCATGGTCCGGATCACCGAAACGTCCAGGTCGCCGAAGACCGAGAGGGCGAGGGTTCTGGGGATCGGGGTCGCGCTCATCATGAGCAGGTGGGGCGGCGTTTTGCCCGGATTGCTCTCCATGCCCTTTTCGATGATGGCCGAGCGCTGCAGAACCCCGAAGCGGTGCTGCTCGTCGATCATGGCGAACCGAAGGTTTTTATAGGCGACTCCGCGCGAAAAGAGCGCATGGGTGCCGATTACGATATCGATCCCCCCGGATTCCAGTTCCGCGAGGAGGCGGGAGCGTCCCGCCGCCTTGAGGTTACCGGTTAAAAAGGCGAGACGAACCCCGAGGGGCTCCAGCATTTTCGAGGCGTTTTCGGCATGCTGCCTCGCCAGGAGCTCCGTCGGGGCGAGTAGGGCTACCTGACCCTTTTGCTCCACCACGGCAAGGGCGGCAAGGAAGCTTACCAGGGTTTTTCCCGAGCCCACGTCGCCCTGGAGGAGCCGCGCCATGGGAAGGGGCGAGGCGATATCCGCGTTCATTTCCGCGAGGGACGTTTTTTGGTCCGCGGTAAGATCGAAGGGGAGGCGGTCGATCAGCGCCTTTTGGAGGGGCGTCGGGCGAAACGCGGGCAAACCCGCCGCGTCGGAATCGGCTTCGGTACCGCTCCCTCCCGGCTGCAATCCCGGGAGCCGCCCGCGGCGTTCTATGGACCTGCGCCCGATGGCAAGCTCAAAGATCCAAAACTCCTCGAAGATCAGCGCGGACCGGGCGCGATCCGCGTCTTGCAGGGAAGCGGGGGCGTGCATCAGGGCGAGAATCTCGGCCTTTGAGGGCAGTCCCTTGCCCGTTCGTACCGCCTCGGGCAATTCCGAGTCAAGGCCTTTGCCGTATTCGGCGAGGGCTCGGCCGATGAGTTTCCGTACCGTCGCCTGGCTGAGGCCCGCGGTCAGGGAATATACCGGGAGCACCTTTGCTTCCGCCCGATCTTCCTCCTCGATTTCGAACGCGCTCGATTGTATTCCCCCGTATTTCCACTGGAAGGAACCGTGCACGGCAACCGGCGTACCCACGGGAAACTGGCGCTCGAGGAAGGGGCGATTGAAGCAGGCCAGTTCGGCGAGGGTTCCCTCGGCGTCCTGGATGACGATTTTTAGGGTTTTCATGCGCCCGAAGCCGAACCAGTCATGGGCGATTACCGTGGCGCGGACGGTGAATTTCGGCACGGTATGAAAGGCCGAAAGGGGGAGGGTGACGGTACGGTCGTCCCAGTCACGGGGCCAAAAGGTAAGTAACTCACCGACGGTGGTAACCCCGAGACGGGCCAACTGTTCCTGCGTCGCCGGTCCCGCGCCCTTGAGTCGGGAAACCGGAACCTGAATTTCACCGACGAACACGGGGCGCTATCAGACGGGGAGGTTGGCGAGCACGCGCCCGACGAAGGACACCGCGTAGGACAACAGGACGCGGCCGGCAATGGTCGCGACGAGGGTAATAATGAGGGAGGTTCGGTAGGGCATGGAACGTCCCCGGTTCAGCGCGCCGGTGACCCAGGCGATGGGCGGGTTGAGAAAGCGGTCCATCATAGACCAGAAGGGCGAATAGCCGTGCCGGTTCACCAAGTCGTAGATAAGTCGGATCGCGAGGAACAGTATGAGAATATTGAAGAAAAAAGAGAAAAAGGACCACAGCACCTGGAGAATCCCGTAGAGCACGACGCCGAGGGAAAAGCGACCGGTAGCGCCGATGGTCGTGAAGGTCATGGAGGCGACGGAGAGGGCGCCCAGGGCGAGGATGGGCGAGAAATCCACGGCGCCGACCCGGGTAAAGCGGAATCGGCGGAACCAATTGAGGTAGGGATCGCAAAGGCCGGCGATAAAGCGGCCCGGGGCGCTGTATTCAAAGTCGGGGACCCAGGACATAAGCACCCGGGCCAAACAGACCAGGGAGTACAGATTGATCAGGGTGCTGATCGCGGAAAAAAAAGACTGTAACATCGGATTATCCCCTTGTATCGCTTATTCTTTCCAGGCATGAAGCACGCCGGGCATTGCCGCCACGTCTTCCATGAAGCTATCGCTCGCCGATACCTGGATTTGGTTGGCAGCCTTGATCACGTACGCGCGATTGGAGGCTTCCACGTGTAAATATACTGAACAACCGCCGGAGCATTCAAATAAAAAGTCGCGCAGGGGCGTCAATCTCGATTCGTTGGCGTATTCCGGGTCGAGTTTCAGGTGCACTTCCCTGATCGACTTAGCCTGCAGCTCGTCGGGACTCACGAGGCTTTCGACGAGGAAACTCGGGTTTTCCCGGCTCGTGTCCACCTTGCCCACGATGCCCCACACCGTATCCGGGAGCGCCCGGTCGCGGACCTTCTCCCAGGTGTTCGGGAAGAAAGTGAGGTCGACGGTACCGTTGAAGTCCTCGAAGGTGCCGAAGGCCATCCACTTGCCGCTCTTGGTCTGGTAGGGCCGGGTCGTGCGGATCATGCCGACCACCGTATACAGCTTGTCCTTTTGGGCGCGGTCCGGGTAGCGAAGGTCGAAGGTAGAGGCCCGATCGAAGGCCTTGCGGTACGCGTCCAGGGGGTGCCCGGAAATATAAAAGCCGATGAGCTCCTTCTCTATCCGGAGTTTTTCCGCCTGGGGCCAGTCGTCAAGCTCGTCCCATTTGAATTCCGCGAATTCCTGCACGCCTGAATCCTCGAAAAGGCTCACCTGGCCGAACCGGGTCGCGTCTTTTTTGTGGGACGCGTATTCCATGGCCCGCTCCAGGTTCGCGATCAGCGTGGACCGGTGCCGGCCCAGGCAATCGAAGCTTCCCGTCTGGATGAGCACCTCGAGGGCGCGTTTGTTGACCGTGCGGAGGTCTACCCGTTCCAGGAAATCCATGAAATCCGCGTAAGGCCCGTTTTTTTCACGCTCCGCGGCGATCATCTCCGCGGCCTGCTCTCCGAGCCCCTTGATGCCCAGGAGGCCGTAGACGATATGTCCGTCCACTACGGAGAAGTAGGGTTCAGATCGGTTCACGTCCGGGGGATCGATGGGAATGCCCATCTTGCGTCCCTCGGCGATATATTCGGGAAGCTTGTCCGTGGAGGCTATTTCGTTCGTGAGGTTGGCCGCGATGAATTCCGCGGGGAAGTTCGCCTTGAGGTAGGCCGTACGGTAGGCCACTACCGAGTAGGCGGCGGCGTGGCTTTTGTTAAAGCCGTAGCCCGCGAAGGGTATCAATATCTCGAAAATGCGGTCCGCGTCCTCGGCCTTGAAGCCGTTTTTGACCGCGCCCTCGATGAAGGAGACCTTCTCCTTCTGCATTACCTCGACCTTCTTTTTTCCCATGGCACGGCGCAGGAGGTCGGCCTGTCCCAGCGAGTAGCCCGCGATTCGCTGGGCCACCTGCATGACCTGTTCCTGGTACACGATAACGCCGTAGGTCTCCTCGAGGATATCCTTGAGGCAGGGATCGGGATACTCGATCTTCGACGGGTCGAATTTCGACTCGATGAACTGGTCGATATAGGCCATCGGTCCGGGGCGGTAGAGGGCGTTCAAGGCGATCAGGTCTTCCATCTTGTCGGGTTTTGCCCGCTTGAGAATGTTCTGCATGCCCTGGCTTTCGAACTGGAATACCGCGGCGCTTTTACCCTCGCCGAGCATCTTATAGGTTGCCGGATCGGTATCGCTTACGTTGTCGCAGGAAAAATTCGCGTATTCGCCGCCCCGCTTGTGGATGAGTTCCTCGGTATGGGTGATGAGGGTGAGCGTCTTGAGGCCGAGGAAGTCCATCTTGACCAGGCCGCAGTCCTCGATCAGGTCCATGGTGAACTGGGTAGCCACCTTGCCGGTTTTGGAATCCTTGTACAGCGGAACGTAATCGGTGAGCTTGGTTTTCCCGATGACGATGCCCGCCGCGTGGAGGCTGGTATTCCGGTTCGCGCCCTCGAGGGCGGTAGCCATCTCGAAAAGCTCGGAGAAACGGGGATCGTCCTTCAGGGGCGCGAGCTGACCGGAGCCCTGGATTTTCTCGTTTACCTCGAAGGCGTCCTTCATGTGGGTCTTCGGGTTGTCCGGAACGAGCTTGGTGATCATGTTTACGTCGGATAGCGGAATCTCGATCACCCGCGCCACGTCCTTAATGGCCGCCTTGGGCTTTAGGGTACCGAAGGTAATGATCTGGCCGACGCGGTCGTCGCCGTATTTCTGGCGCACGTACTCGATGACTTCCTGGCGGCGCTCGAAGCAGAAGTCCACGTCGAAGTCCGGCATGGAGATGCGTTCGGGGTTCAGGAATCGCTCGAATAGGAGTTTATAGCGCAGGGGATCGATATCGGTGATCGTCATGGCGTAGGCGACGATGGAACCCGCTCCGGACCCGCGGCCGGGGCCGACGGGGATGGCATGCTGCTTCGCCCAATTGATAAAGTCCCATACGATAAGGAAGTATCCCACGAAACCCATTTTGACGATAACGCCCAGCTCGTAGTCGGCGCGCTCGCGTATTTCCTCGGTAATCTCGCTATAGCGTTTCGATAGGCCCTCGTAGACCAGGTGCCTGATATATTCGTTTTCGTCGGCGAATTCGGCCGGGATATCGAAGTCCGGGAGGAGGGGCCCGGGGGTCGGGATTTTCACGTCGCACAGGTCGGCGATGCGCACGGTATTCGAGAGCATTTCGGGGTACTCGGGGAAAAGCGAGGCCATTTCCTCGGCGTCTTTCAGGTAGAACTCGGACCCCTCGAATTTCATGCGGCCGCTCTCGTTACGAGTCCTCTTGGTGCCGATGCACAGGAGGATATCCTGGGCGATGTAATCCTTTTTCTCGGAATAGTGGGCGTCGTTGGTAACGACCATGGGAATGCCGAGTCGGCGGGCCAATGCGATCAGTTTCGGCGCGACCTCGCGCTGCTCGCGGATGCCGTGGTCCTGTAGCTCTATATAGTAGCTATCGTCGCCGAAGATATCCCGGTAGCGGCGCGCGTGGGCTTCCGCCTCGGCGTACTTCCCCTCCTGGAGGAGGGAGGGAAGCTGTCCCGCCAGGCAGGCCGAAAGGCAGACGAGGCCGCCCGAGTACTCGCGAATAAGTTCCTCGTCGATTCGGGGCTTGTAGTACATGCCTTCGGTAAAGCTCCGCGAAGTGAGGACCATGAGATTGCGGTACCCTTCCTCGTTTTTCGCGATGAGGATGAGGTGGTAGTACTTGGTGTTGTGCTCGGAACCGCCCCGTTCCGTTCTTGAGCCCGGGGCCACGTAGAATTCGCAGCCGATCAGGGGCTTCATGCCCTGGTCCAGGCATTCCCGATAGAACCGGAGGGCGCCGAACATGTTTCCGTGGTCGGTTATCGCGATGGCCTTATGCCCGAGGGCCTTTGCCCGGGCGATCATTTTTTTATAGGGAGAAGCCCCGTCTAGGAGCGAGAAATCGGTATGGACGTGAAGATGGACGAAATCCTGCATGGCTTTATTCTATCACGAATGACCCGTTTTGGTCTTGAGCGTGAGGGGCGGGATCGATAAAGTTATCGCCAGGGGAGGACTCGAAACGACTATGGCAGGGATAAAAAAAACGAACGCGATGAGAATTCTTGAAACCGCCGGGATACCCTATCGGGCCGTCGAATACGCCGTCGATCCCGATAATTTGGACGCCATGACGGCCTCCGAAAAGGCCGGCTTAGATCCGGATACGGTATTCAAGACCATCGTCATGCGTACCGAATCCAATGAAATCTGCGTGTGCTGCGTGCCCGCGCCCCGGGAAGTAAACCTTAAAAAGGCCCGCATCGCCCTGGGCGCGAAAGAGATTCTTCCGGTAAGAGAAACCGAGTTGCTGGTCTTGACCGGCTACATTCGCGGCGGCTGTTCTCCCCTGGGCATGAAACGGCCCTATCGTACCCTTATCGACGAAACCGCGGTTTTATACGAGGCTATATCGGTGAGCGGCGGCGTTCGCGGGGTTCAATTATTGCTTTCCCCTCAGGATCTTGCCCGGGCGTCAGGCGCCTCGTTTTCGGATATCGCGACCGAAGACCGATAAAAAAGCCATTGTAATCCTTAAGAAACATTTCGCATATAATGTAGGTATTTCGCGGTAATTGACAAAACAATGAAAGAGGCGCATGATTTTTTCCGGTTAATAAGGAGTTACCGTTCCTCATGTCAAAACCTGAAATAATCAACGCGCTGAAGGGTTATACGCCCAAGGCCTTTCTCAACGATTTGGTAGCGGGCGTTATCGTCGGCGTCGTCGCCTTGCCGCTGGCCATTGCCTTCGGAATCGCTTCCGGCGTTCCCCCTGCCCGGGGCATTTTCACGGCTGTGGTCGCGGGTTTTATCATATCGGCCCTCGGCGGGTCTCGGGTTCAAATAGGAGGCCCGACCGGAGCCTTCGTGGTGATCGTGTACGGTATCGTTCGCGACTACGGGTACGACGGGCTTGCCGTCGCGACCATGATGGCCGGCTTGATGCTCTTTCTCCTCGGGGCCTTTAAGCTGGGCGGACTCATAAAATTTATCCCCTATACGATAATAACCGGCTTTACCGCGGGTATCGCCGTGGTGATCGCGACGTCACAGATCGGCGATTTCCTTGGCCTAACCCTTCATAACGTGCCCGGAGACTTTGTCGGGAAAATCGGCGCGTACGCCTCGGCGATCGGGACCGTGAATCCATGGGCCATCGGAACCGCGGTTCTTACCTTGGCCGTGATTACGGTATGGCCCAAGATCAACCGCCGCGTACCGGGATCGCTGGTGGCCATCGTGCTCATAACCGTGCTCGTACTGCTTTTACGGATCCCGGTGGATACCATCGGCTCCCGTTTCGGCTCCATTCCCTCTTCGCTCCCGGTTCCCCGCCTGCCGGCCCTAAGCTTCGAAAGCATGCGGGCGCTCGTTCCGGCGGCCATTTCCATCGCCGTGCTCGGCGCTATCGAGTCCCTTTTGAGCGCCGTGGTCGCCGACGGACTGACCGGCACGAAGCACGACTCCGACATGGAGCTTATGGCACAGGGAATCGCGAACCTGGCGAGCCCCCTTTTCGGCGGCATCCCCGCCACGGGCGCCATCGCGCGCACCGCGACGAACATAAAGAACGGCGGGCGTACCCCGGTCGCGGGCCTTATCCATGCCCTTACCCTGCTTCTCATTTTGGTCGCCCTCGGGCGCTTCGCGGTTTATATTCCGATGGCTGCCCTCTCGGCCGTCCTCTTTTCGGTCGCCCTGCATATGGCCGGTTTCCCGGCTATCCGCTCGGTTCTCCGGGGGCAAAAGTCGGATAGCGCCGTCATGATCGCGACCTTCGCCATAACGGTGCTCGTGGACCTTACCGTCGCCATCGAGATCGGTTTAATCCTCGCGGCCCTGTTCTTTATCAAAAAAATGGGAGACTTGGCCCAGGTAAAGGCCTTCAAAAACGGTTACGATCCCGGGGATCCCGCCGTCCACGACCGCAATTCCCTGGCCCTTCGAACCGTGCCGGAGGGGGTTCTCGTGTTCGAGATAGAGGGCCCGCTTTTCTTCGGCAGCGTTCAGAAATTCGAGGCGAACGTACTCATGGACTCTACCCGGTACCGAGTGTTGGTGCTCCGCATGCGAAGCACCATCTACCTCGACGCGGGCGGCCTCCACGTGCTCGAACAGCTCTGGATGGACTGCCAAAAAAAGAATATTATGCTCCTTATCTCCGATATCCATACCCAGCCCTACCTTCTCGCCAAGAAGTCCGGGCTGGAGAAGACGGTCGGAACCGATAATATCTTCGGGAATCTCGACGACGCCCTCGCGCGGGCTTCGGAGATACTCGGAGTCCCCTATGTACCAGTAAGCCATGAACCTACCGTGACGAGGGAACGAGAAAAAAATGGAAACAAAAACGAATTTGATTCATCTGGAGGGCCTCGGTAAGCATTTCCGGGTCCTTAATCGGCGGGAGGGCCTCGGCGGGGCCCTCTTGGATCTCTTTTCGCGGAATTACCGCACCATAAAGGCCGTTGACGGGCTTTCCCTCGACATCGGCGCGGGGGAGATCGTCGGGTTTCTCGGGCCGAACGGGGCGGGAAAATCCACGACGATAAAGATGATGACCGGCGTGCTTTCCCCGACCATGGGCGACGTAACGGTCAACGGCATGAACCCCTTTCGGGAGAGAATCCGTTTCGTGCGCGGCATCGGCGTGGTCTTCGGTCAGCGAACCCAGCTGTGGTGGGAGCTCCCGGTTAGGGAAAGCTTCCGGCTCCTCAAGGAAATTTTCGCCATACCCGCGGAAACCTACGAGCGGAACCTGAAACGGTTCGAGGAGCTCGTGCACCTTGACCGGCTCTACGGCCAACAGGTGCGCAACCTCTCCCTCGGGCAGCGCATGCTCTGCGATATCGCGGCGAGTTTTCTCCACGATCCTTCCATCATATTCCTGGACGAACCCACCATCGGGCTCGACGTTGCCGTGAAGGCGCAGATTCGCACCCTGATCCGGGAATTGAACCGCGAGAAGGGCACGACGATAATCCTGACTACCCACGATATCGGCGACGTGGAAGCCCTGTGCAAGCGCATCGTCCTTATCGACAAGGGGCGGCTCATTTACGACGGCGCCACTGAATCCTTCAACCGGCTTTTCGGCAGTTATCGGACGCTCCGCCTGCTCGCCCGGGAAGGGGAGACCGACTCCATGCTCGATCTCCTGCCGACCGTTACCGAGCGGTTCGCCGTTTCCTCCATAGATACCGAAAACGCCGCGAGCCAATGGTTTTCCGTCACCATCGACCAGGAAAAAACCAATCTCTCCGACGTGCTTTCCTGGGCGCTTACGAGCCTTCCCGTCCGTGACGTGAAGATTCAGGAGATCAGCACCGAATCGGTGATCGCCAAGGTGTACGCCGGAGGATTGGCTCCGAACGCCGAAGGGGGGCCGGCATGAGCGGATACCGTATGGTGATCGCGAATCAGCTGAAAAGCACCTTTACGTACCGGGCCCACGTGCTCTTCCAGATTTTGGCCAGCGCCGCGGCCATAGCCATTCAGTTTTTCCTGTGGCGGGCGGTCTATTCCGCCGTGGAAGGCGGGGTGGACTCGGGCTTGATCCGGGGCATGAGCTTCAACCAAACCTTTCTCTACGTTTCCCTCGCCGCGACCATGGGCGTGCTCATGCGCACCTGGATAGACTGGGAAATCAACGGGCAGATCCGCTCGGGCGATATCGTCATGTTTTTCTTTAAGCCCGTGGACTACCACGCCCTCATGTTTTCGAGCGCCATTGGCTTTATGGCCGGGAATTTCCTCACCATCACCGTACCCGGCGCCCTGGTCATTTTCCTCGTTCTCGGGGCGAAGGTCGCCCTGGGCTGGAACCTGCTCTTCTTCGCCCTGACCCTGATCGGGTCCTGCCTGCTCTCCTTTCTTTTCGATTTCTTCATCGGCACGACCTGTTTTTGGACCCAGTCCATCTGGGGCATCAGCGCGGCGAAAGAGGTCGTGATCCTCTTTCTCTCCGGCGCCCTCATTCCCCTCCAGTTTTACCCCGACGGCTTCATGAGCGTGGCGAGGTGGCTGCCCTTCCCGTATATGTACAACCTTCCCCTTACCATCTTAACCGGGACGGGGGCGTTCTCCGCCGATTGGGTGCGGGGAACGCTTATTCAATTGTTCTGGGTAGTCGCGGTCTTTCTGCTGGTTCGCGGCTATTACCGCTTTTCCCTGCGAAAGCTCGTGGTAAACGGGGGTTGATACAGATGAGAAACGCTTTGTTTTATCCCCGGCTTTACGGGATACTGGTCGGCCGCTACATTCAAAGCCGCATGCAATACCGGTTCGACTTCGTGGTTTCCACGTTGAGCATGGCCCTATCCACCCTGACGGGGTTCGTGGGCTTGAGGATTCTCATGTCAAACCTGCCCCTTCTCGCGGGTTGGCGGTTCGAGGAGCTCGTGTTCATCTACTCGTTCTCCATTCTCGCCCAGGCGCCGCTGCAGATCTGCTTTGACCATATCTGGCAGCTCCGCAATCACGTTAACCAGGGAACCTTTATCAAGTACTACTTTAAGCCGATCAACTCGCTTTTTTACTACATCAGCGAGATGGTGGACCTCAAGGGCTTCGGTCAGTTGGCGCTCGGCCTCACCATGTTCGTCTGGTCGTCGGCCGCCCTCGGCATTCATTGGACGTTGGCCAGGATCGCCTTTTTCCCCTTCCTGCTCGCGGGCTCGTCCCTGACCCTCATATCCCTCATGCTTATCGCGGCATCGGGCTGTTTTTGGGTTAAGGATTCGTTTTCGATCCTTTCGTTCATCAATAGTTTCCGCGAGCATACCCGATACCCCTTAGATATCTACAATCTGGTCTTCCGGGTGTTCTTTACGTGGATCCTTCCGATCGGCTTTATCGCCTTCTATCCGAGCCAGTTTTTCCTTCGCGATATGCCCCTAAACGCCGCCGCCTTTTTATCCCCGGCGGTCGGCATCGCCTTTTTCGCGCTCGCGCTCGCGGTCTGGAAGGCCGGCATGAGGGCCTGGGGCGGTACGGGAAGCTGACTTTTTTTTGAGGGATCTCTCTCAGTCCGGGAGCGCGTCCCGTTCCGCCCGTCTTTTCTCGGCGGCGACTCGGGAGTACGTGCAACCGCAATATTCCTGCCGGTACAGGCAGTATTCCCGGCTCAACTCGATGGAACGGCGGTAACCGTCCCTCTTCTTAAAGTCCGAGGGGAGCCAGCGCGCTCCGTAGGTCTCCGCCGCGGCAAAGCCCAACCGGTTTATCCGCGCCGCGTCCTTCAGGGGACTGACCGAAAGCGTGGTGGCGAAATACGCGAAGCCCCGGTCGGCGGCCTCTTTCGCCGTCCGGTTTATGCGCAGGGCGTAACAGGCGGTACAGCGCTCTCCGCCTTCGGGCTCTCCGGCCATACCCCGGGCGAACGCGAGAAAATCCTCGCTCTCGTACTCCCCCGCCAAAAAGGCGACGGGAAGCGGGGTTTCCATTTCTTCCAAAAGCCGCCGCTGTTCAGCGGCGCGTTTCTCGTATTCGTCCCGCTCGTCGATATTGGGATTGTAATAAAAGACGGTGATCCTGAAATGCCGGCTCAGCCGCTCGATGACCGAGGAACTGCAGGGACCGCAACAGGAATGCAGGAGCAGGCTCGGGGTCCCCGGTACGCCGTTTTCCCCGCGCTCGAGCCCCCCGATCATCCGTTCCATCTCGCGCTGCCAATTGGTCGCCCGCTCGCTCACGGGTTTAGATCCTCAAGCCGCTGACAGAGGTTGGCCGCGAAACCGTGCAGGTCGTCGATCTGGTTCGAGGGTACCCGAAACCCGATGGCTCCGGGGTGCCCGCCGCCGTCGGTTATTTCAAGATCGAGTAAAATACTCCGTAAATCGATCCCTGAAACGTCGCGGGAAACGCGGATCCTGAATTGGACCAATGCCGAAACGTCCGGCTTATCGTAATAGACCGTGAGTCCGAAGGTCCCCGATTTTTCCGCGAGAAAATCGGTGGCCGATTTTATGACCTTCACGAAGAGGCTGTAGTCCACTCGATTCAGGTAGTTCCAGGACTCTTCCTCGTTCAGTATGAGATACCCCACGGATTTGGAAAAATGCGAATGCTCGAGAATGGACTGATATAAGTCCTTTTCCTCTACGGTAAGCGACTGGAGCGACTTAAAGATATCGTCCATATTGGAGTAGTTACCGCTGTTTTTCCGGAACGATTTCCTGAGCACCTGGGCAAAGCGGTTGGTTAAGAAATTGTAGAAGAAAACGTCCCGGTTCCTCTTTAGGGTAAGGCCGAAACAGGTATCGCCGATAATGCCGGTCAGCATGGAAAGCACCAGATTGCGGGAGAACATCTCGGTAATGCCGTGCGTTTTCATGATATCGTCCCTGCGGCATATCTTGAGGGTAAAAATAGCCAGGAGTTCGCAGGTACTCGTTCCCTGATCCACGAGCCGCAGTCCCTCGGAGCCGCACCAGGTCGCGTCCGCGGATAGGTGATGGTCAAACTCTATAACCGGATAGCGGCCCGATTCTACCTGCCTGCGGATGGCGTCGCCCATTTCGACCATGTCGGGTTTGGGAGTATCGAGAATGCATATCACGTCGGGACGCTCGGGAGCCCATTCGGGATCGCGAATGACGGGAATGCCGTTATACGAGCAGATGTTCATCAGGTACGCCAGCTGGTCCGGGACGCTTTCCTTGATGTATATGGTAACGTTTTTGCGGAATTTCAGGAGGATGAGGGCCATGGAAACCAGGGAGGATATACAGTCTTCGTCCGGCAACTCATGTCCCAGGAGAAGAAAATCGGACCGTTCCATAATCAACCGCAATATCCTGTCTATGGTGCGTTGCCGTTCCGGCAGGGTCTTAAATGGATATTTGCGATGATCCGTATCGATCACTTCCCTTCCTCTCGTAACTATCGTCCTTCCAATATATCAGATTATAAACGGTCCAAGACGAAAAAAAAGCCCTTTCCGTCATATTTTCGTTTCCTTGACATCCGGAGGATATAATCCTATTTTGTAAGGCATACCGCTATTGCGATAAAAGTGAGGTAGTTTATTGAAGGTAGGTTTATTTGGATTCGGCCGTACGGGCCACGACGTGGCGGAAGAGATCATTAACGACCCCGACTGCGAGTTGGTATGGGTCGTGCGAAAGAGTCACGAGAAGAACCATCAGTACGCCAGCGATTTTTTGGGCCATCCAGAAAGCCCACAGGGCGAGTTCTTCTGCATGGAAGAAGCCATGGATCCCGATTTTTTCAAAAAACATCCCGTAGACGTGATTATCGATTTTTCGTCTCCGCAAGGGCTGTACGAGTACGCCCGGGCGGCCGATGAAGGCATCCATATCGTCTCCGCGATTTCCCATTACGAAAAGAAGGAAATCGATTTTTTGAAACAATTGTCGACCAAAACGGTGGTATTACACTCCGCGAATATTACCCTTGGCATCAATTTCCTGCTGGTAGCGTCCCAAATTCTTCAGCAAATAGTCCCGAACGCGGATATCGAGGTGATCGAGGAACATTTTAGGGAAAAACGGGGCAAATCGGGTTCGGCGCTGAAAATCGCGCAAAAACTGGGCCTTGATCCGGTCGAGCACGTCAATTCGATCAGGGTCGGCGGTATCGTCGGCAAACATGAGGTGGTCTTTGGCCTTCCGAACCAGACTATCCGCATCACCCACGACGCGATTTCCCGGAAGGCTTTCGGCGCCGGCGCCCTTTTCGCGGCCCGTGCCCTCGCGACGGAAAAGACCGGTTTTTTTACCATGGAAGAGCTCATGAGAAAGGCGTTCTTTAATAATATCGCCGTCAATTCCCTCTTACAGTAACAGTGACCCTCGGCGCCCCGCTGCGGGCGCCTCGTTTCCCCCGCTCACGCTCCCCTCGCGCCTTTCCTTTTTTCGTTGACGGTATTCTTTAATAGGGTTTAAGATACTGCACCGGGCTTACGCTAAAAACCGACTATGCGGTCGGAAACCGACCGAAGAGTCGGATGGAGATTCATGAAAGACACTTTTTTTCATCTTGAGGAATCGAAACGAGTACGCGTTATCGGGGCTGCCATGGCGGAATTCGCGGAGAAGGGCTTTGACCGCGCTTCGCTTGATTCCATCGTCCGCCGCGCCAGTATCTCGAAGGGGGGGCTATATGAGTACATCGATACCAAGGAAGACCTTTTCGATTACGCGCTGCAGTGGGCCCATGACCGGATGGGAGAGCACATTACCGCGAACCGGCCGGAGTCGGGCTTTCCCAGCGACCCCGTTTCCCGCGCGCTTTTCATCGCCGGCGTGGCGGTAGAGTTCTATCTGAAAGAGACCGAATGCATCGCCTTTCTGGGGGCGGCCGCAGTGACGGAGAACCCCTCCATGCGGCAACTTGCCCGTAAGGCCTTTGAATCGTATTTCGACGGCCTTTTTTCCGACTGCGACTTTACGCCGTTCCGTTTCCCGCGGGATAGGATTATCGCCATTTTGCGCTGGATCCTGGAAAAAACCCGGAACGAGTTTATGGATACCCTCCGCGAAACCCGGGACGCGGCTTCATGCAGGGGCGCCTACCTCGCGGAATGGGACTTTTTCGCGTCCGCGATACGATCGGGGATTTACCGGGGCGACTGAGGGTCGTTCGGCCGGGTAAACGGATATAAACGGGAAAGGAGCGGATATGTTGGGATTCGGAGATGTCTGGGTGTTCCTCGGGTACGCCCTAACGGTAGGCGCGGCCGCTTTATGCGTCGTGTACGGCATTATGAACTGGAATAAGCCGAAGGAAAACGAGCCGAACGAGATTCGGGAAGAAGCCGAATGGGAGTCCAAAGATCCCGAATTGAACGAAGGAGACGCCAAATGAACCTGCTCGTCCTGACGCTGGTTATCGTCGCCTACCTGATCGTAACGGGCATTCTCGGTTTCGCGGGCTTCAAGTCCACGAAGAATTCCACGGACTACCTTTTGGCGGGGCGGAAAATCCACCCCATGGTTATGGCCCTTTCCTACGGCGCCACCTTTATTTCCACTTCGGCCATAATCGGTTTCGGCGGCGCCGCGGCGGTATACGGCATGGGAATTCTGTGGCTTACCTTCCTGAATATTTTCGTGGGCATTTTCATCGCCTTCGTGTTTTTCGGGCGACGAACCCGGAAAATGGGCCATAATCTGGATGCCCACACCTTCCCCGAGCTTCTCGGTAAGCGTTATGACTCTCCCTTCCTGCAGACGGCGGGAGGCGTTTTGATCTTCCTCGCCATGCCGCTCTATGCCGGCAGCGTCATAATCGGCGGCGTTCAATTCGCGAGCCAGACCCTCGGGATCAATTACGAGATCGCGCTCCTCTTTTTCGTGGCCGTTGTCGCCCTCTACGTGGTCATGGGCGGCATGAAAGGGGTTATGTATACCGACGCCTTCCAAGGCGCCCTCATGTTCATCGGCATGACCTTCCTTCTCGTCTATACATACTGGCTCCTTGGCGGGCCCGGAAAGGCGCATCAGGCCTTGACTGATATGGCCCCGATCGCGAAAGAAGCGTTCGGAAAGAACGGGCACCAAGGCTGGACCAGCATGCCTGCCGCGTTCTCCCCCTACTGGTGGCAGCTCGTTTCTACCATAGTACTCGGCGTGGGTATCGGCGTTTTGGCCCAGCCCCAGCTGACGGTGCGCTTTATGACCGTGAAAAGCGGCCATGAGCTCAACCGGGCCGTGCTGGTCGGCGGCGTTTTCATCGCGGTGATGACGGGCGTCGCCTTTACCGTGGGGGCCCTTTCCAACGTATACTTCATGAATACCGCGGGACAGATTTCCCTGATCGCCGGCGATAAGAAAACCGACAATATCATTCCCTTGTTCATCAACCGGGCCTTGCCGCCCTGGTTCGTGGCCTTCTTCTTCGTGACCCTGCTCGCGGCCGCCATGAGTACGCTGAGCTCCCAGTTTCACGCCATGGGAACCGCCTTCGGCCGCGATTTCCTGGAGCATGGCATGAAGGTTAAGTCGAAAAACGCCGTGGCTGTGAACCGGATCGCCATGGGGGTGGGGATAATTATCTCCACGTTGATAGCGTACGGCTTGCCGAAATTCTACGCGGGCGGCACCGCGATTATCGCCACGGGCACGGCGATCTTCTTCGGCCTGTGCGCCTCGGCCTTCCTTCCGAGCTATATCGGCGCCCTCTATTTCAAGCGGGCTTCGCGTCATGCGGCGATCGCGTGCTTTACGTCGGGTGTGGCGGCAACCCTTTTCTGGCTTTTCTTCGTGCACGCAAAAGAGGCTGCCCCATTGGGGTTGTGCAAGGCCCTGTTCGGAAAGGTATCCCTTTTTCCCGCATTGGCGAACGTGGACGCCATCGTGGTGGCTTTGCCCCTTTCGTTCATCGTCTATTTCGCGGTTTCTTACCTTACTCCCTCG
Organism: Spirochaetota bacterium; assembly: GCA_023443865.1. GTDB lineage: Bacteria > Spirochaetota > Spirochaetia > Treponematales > Treponemataceae > Teretinema. The sequence goes on from JAEZST010000022.1 coordinate 541,043, forward strand.
GTGAAGGACGAAACCCTGAAAAAAGCGTTCAACGGAATCGAAAACGCTTGACATCGACGCATAAATATACATAAAATATGCATATGAATGCATCGAGCAGCCTTTTGACAGTCGTACTCAGCGTACTCGCCCTTGTACTCGTAGTAGTAGTACCCAACGCGGAGCGTAACCTGTCAGAGGCATGAGCGTTAAAGACGTAATGCGAAACCCTCCGGCAGAACCGGAGGGTTTTTTTTTAGCCCGCAGGCCCGCGTAAACGGATTAGCGATACGCCTTGCGGAAAGGGAATGATTTTTGGTGGAGGAACAAATGATTGAAGCGACCGGAGCCCAGATTGTGGTGAAATTGCTTGAGCGTCAGGGGGTCAAGACCGTGGCCGGAATTCCCGGCGGCAGTATATTGCCCCTGTATGACGTTCTTTCGAAAAGCGGCATAGATCACGTATTGGTCCGCCATGAACAGGCCGGCGGCTTTTTTGCACAAGGCATGGCTCGGACCACCGGGATCCCGGCGGTATGCATCGCCACCAGCGGGCCCGGCGCCATGAACCTCCTGACGGCCATCGCCGACGCCCGTTCCGATTCCATACCCCTCGTCGCCATTACCGGCCAAGTCGCGACCGGTCTCATCGGTACCGACGCCTTTCAGGAATGCGATACCTTTGGGCTTTCCTTTCCCATAACCAAGCATAGCGTTATGGTTAAATCCGCCCGCGAGTTGCTTCGCGCTATACCGGAGGCGTTCTCGCTGGCCGCATCTGGCAGGCCGGGTCCGGTGCTGGTGGACATTCCCAAAGACGTACAGCTCGAGCGGATTCGCTTCGAAGCCTGGCCCGAGCCGGGCGTCGCGGTACGCCATTCGTCCCGGTTCCATACGCGGGAGGCCGAAATGGGCGAACGGCTTACGGCCGCGGCGGACGCCCTCCTTACCAGCGCGAAGCCGCTTTTATACGCGGGCGGAGGCTGCGGCAGCCCGGAAGCCGCGGCCGGTATCGCCGACTTGCTCGGGACGATTCCGATGCCGATAGTCTCAAGCCTGATGGGCTTGGGCGCCGTGTCGACCGTGAATCCCGATTTCGCGGGAATGGTGGGCATGCACGGCTCAACCGCGGCGAACCGGGCGATGCGAGACGCGGACCTGGTTCTCGCCGTCGGCGTTCGGTTCGACGACCGCGCCACCGGTCTCGTCAAGGAGTTTTGCCCCAACGCGAGGATTATCCACGTGGATATCGACGCGGCCGAAGTGAATAAAATCCTGAGCGCGTGGCAGTCGGTAATCGCCGACGCCGAATCGGCCATGCCCCTTTTGGCGCAACTCGTTCGCGAACGCCGGCTCGCCCTATCCCCCGAGCGCGGCGCCGTTCTCGATTCCGCGGCGGCCGCCCAGAAGGCCTGGGTAGGCGAGGTGCGCGGCTTTCGCGCGGAATACGAGGCCTGGCAACGCGAAATGGCCGCCGAGGCGTCATCCCGCTCGACGTTCAGGAATCCGGGCGCGTTCATCGCCTCGATACCGGAAGAGGCGATGAAGGCAGGGGTGAAATGCGAGGACATAATCGTCACTACCGACGTGGGACAGCACCAAATGTGGGCTGCGCAGTTTTATCCCATACTGGGCCCGCGGAGATTCCTTACCTCCGGTTCCCTCGGGACGATGGGCTTCGGCCTCCCGGTCGCCTTGGGCGCCGCGGCCGCGAACCCGGGAAAGCGGGTAATCTGCTTCTCGGGCGACGGCTCGATCATGATGAACGTGCAGGAATTCGCCACCCTGGCGGAGCGGGGCTACAACGTAACCGTTATCGTCTTGGATAACGGCGCCCTCGGCATGGTTCGGCAACAGCAGGCCTATCTCCTGGACGGCAATTTCTCGGCAAGCATTTTCGGGAAGTCCCCGGATCTGGTAAAGATCGCCGAGGGCTTCGGGATACCGGCCATGGACGCGGGGGACGAGGACTGGGCGCGACGGGCCTTCGGCGGCGCCGGTCCCCGCTTTGTGCGCTGCAGGATAGCCCAGGACGAAATGGTTCTCCCCTTCGTCCCCGGCGGGAAGGCCAACGTGGACGCCATTACCGAAACGCTGATCCCGCACAAAATGGAAGGCGCTCGGGCGCCGAGGTAGGCTTTTCGAAAGCGCGCGGGCATCGCGACGCGTTTGGCCCCCGGGATTTTCCTCCGTCCCGGGGGCTTTTTGCTTGTTGAATCGGCGGCGCGCGCGATTTGGCGTATAAGGCCGAGCGCGGCGACCCGCCCGGTCCCTTCCTTGCCGTAAAGGCGTAAACCCTCTATACTCCGAGCCATGATCAAGATCGAAACCGCGGATTTCATTAAGAGCGCCGCGAAACGGGAGCAGTATCCCGCGCTGCAAGTGAGGGAGTTCGCCTTTTTCGGGCGCTCCAACGCGGGCAAATCATCGCTTATCAACATGCTGGTAAACCGTAAATCCCTCGTGAAAACCGGCTCGCGCCCGGGAATGACCAGGCTTATCAATTTCTTCCTCATCAATAAATCCTTTTGCCTCGCCGACCTTCCCGGGTACGGCTACGCGCAGCGGTCGGCCGCGGAACAGGCCGCCTTCGACCTGATGCTGGCGGAGTACGCGCGGTTCCGGGAAGAACTCAAGACGGTTTTCTTCCTGATCGACATGCGTCGGCTTCCCGGCGAAGTGGAACGGCAGTCGGTGGAATACTTCGAGAATCTGGGAATCGAGGTTGTTATCGTCGGCACCAAGGCGGATAAGCTCGGCGCGAACGAGGTGCGAAACGTCCAAAAGAAATGGTCCGCCTTTTTCAACCGTTCCGCCGATCTCATACCCGCCACCTCGGCGACGAAAAAAAACGGTAGGGACGCGATATTGAGGATGATCGCCGAGAGGGTATAACCGGCTCCCTCGAGCGCGCGCGCGACGCGGCGCTTGACAAAAAAGACGGGTTTCCGGTATTTTTCATTATGGAAACGCGCAACATTTTTCTTAACATTTCCCCCCTGGACCACCGGTATTCCCTTTCAGAAGCGAAGATTTACGAAAAACTGTCCGAACGAATTTCGGAACAGGCTGCCGTCATCTCTTGCGCCCGCGCCGAGATCGCCCTCGTAAAGGCGCATCTCGCGACCCGGGGCGACCTGACCGCTTCCCTGGAGGCGGAACTCGACAAGGTCGCGGATACGATCGATCCTTCCCTCGTTTACTCGGAAGAGGAAAAAACGAAACATAACATACGGGCCCTGGTGAACGTGATGAAGACCATGGTAAGCGGCGAGATCGCCCCCTTGGTGCATCTCGGCGCCACGAGCGTCGATATCCTCGATACGGCCCTTTCGGTCCGTGTCCGCGACGCCGTCCGCGAAGTTCTGCTTCCCGAGCTTCGGGAACTCGAGACGAAACTGTGCGATATCGCCGCCCGCGAGGCCGCCACGCCGGAAGTGGGGCGCACCCATGGCCAGCACGCGGTTCCCATAACCTTCGGCTTCGCCGTTTCGGAATACGTAAGCCGCCTGGGTAAATCTATCCTCGAGATCGACGAGCGCTCAAGGCAGCTGTGCGGAAAGCTCGCCGGGGCCGTCGGGGCCTATAACGCCACGAGCATGATCGTTCGCGACCCCGAAGACCTGGAAAGGCGGTATTTGGGCTATCTCGGCCTCGCGCCCTCGGAGCATTCCACCCAGCTCGTGGAACCGGAATACCTTCTCCGGCTCCTCCTCGAGCTCAACGTGGCCTTCGGCGTGATCGCCAACCTGGCCGACGACCTTCGGAACCTCCAGCGTTCCGAGGTGGGCGAGGTATTCGAATATTTTTCGTCCACCCAGGTGGGCTCGTCCACCATGCCCCAAAAGAGGAACCCCTGGAACTCCGAGCACGTGAAGAGCCTCTGGAAGGCGTTCGCGCCCCGGGTCATGACCTTCTTTATGGACCAGATTTCCGAGCATCAACGCGACCTGACCAATTCGGCGAGCCAGCGGTTCGTGGCGGACTACCTCGCTGGCTTCGGCCTCGCGGTGTCGCGCATGAAGAGCGTGGTTTCGGGCCTTCAGGCGGACCGCGAGGGCATGGCGAAAAACCTCGCCAACGCCGGGGGCAAGGTGAAAGGCGGCGTGCTCGCCGAGCCCGCGTACATCCTCCTTGCCGAATCCGGAATTTCGGACGGGCACGAGGTGATCCGCACGATTACCCTCGACGCGGAGAAGAACGGCATTACCTTCTTCGAGGCCCTCAAAAAGCAGGGCGACGCCTTCGCGCGCATCACGGACCAACTCGAGAAACTCGGGGTCGCCGATCCCGCGAATTTCTTCGCGAACCCGGAGCGGTACCGCGGGCTGGCCGCGGAAAAGGCCGCGCGCCTGGCGGAAAAATACAGGCTCCTTATGCAAGCGTCCGAGCGACCGGACGGAAAACGACAAGACTGACGGACCGATAAACCTGACCGGCTGCCCCAAAGCGCAGCCGGTTTGCGTATCCGGGCCGTGAGACCGTAATAGAGGCCCCTGGCGAGGCGAACCCGCCGCAGAATCCGTATTTTAATTGGAGGGTTATATATATGATGGAACTGAAAGAAACGCTATCTTACGACGACGTGCTGCTGCAGCCCGGATATTCCGAGGTGCTGCCCCGCGAGGCGGACGTGAGTACCGAACTCGTCAAGGGAGTTCGCCTGAACGTGCCGATCATCTCCGCGGCAATGGATACCGTTACCGAGGAAAAGATGGCGGTAGCGCTCGCCCTCGAAGGCGCGGCGGGGGTGATCCACCGAAACCTCAAGCCCGAAGTGCAGGCCGAGCAGGTATCCAACGCGAAGCGTTACCTCAACTGGATTATAGAGTCCCCCGTCACCGTGGACGACGACCGAACCATCGGCGACGTAAAGCAGATCATGCAACGCTATAACGTATCGGGCCTGCCCGTCATCACCGCCGACGGCAAGCTGGTGGGCATTATCACCGGCCGCGACCTTCGCTTTTGCCGTGACGACAGCCTTCACGTGCGCGAGGTGATGACCAAGGACATGGTCGTTACCGAAGGCAAGCCCTCCGTGGACGACGCCCGCCAAAAGTTCGACAAGCACCGTATAGAGAAGCTTCCCGTCATAGACGACGAGGGACATTTGACCGGCCTTATCACCGTGAAGGACATGGAAAAGCAGGAAATGTTTCCCCATGCCTCTCGGGATTCAAAGGGCCGCCTCATCGTGGGCGCCGCGATCAGCAATAACGACTGGTCCGTCCGCATTCCCCTGCTCGTCCAATCCCACGTGGACTTCGTGGTGCTCGATACCGCCCACGGCGATTCCAAGGGCGTGCTCGACGCGGTGCGGGCCATAAAGCAACAATATCCCGACTTGCCGGTGATCGGCGGAAACGTGGCAACCGCCCCCGGTACCCGACACCTGATCGAGGCAGGCGCCGACGCGGTCAAGGTAGGCGTCGGGCCGGGCTCCATCTGCACCACGCGGATCGTATCGGGCGTGGGCGCGGCCCAATTCTCGGCCGTGTGGGAATGCGCCGAGGAAGCGGCGAAGTCCGGCATTCCGGTCATCGCCGACGGCGGCATAAAATTCTCCGGAGATATTTCGAAGGCGATCGGGGCGGGGGCGAACGTGGTCATGATCGGAAACCTGTTCGCGGGCCTGAAGGAATCGCCCGGGCGCGAGATTATCTTCGACGGGCGAATCTATAAAGAATACCGCGGCATGGGAAGCCTTGGCGCCATCAAGGACGGCTCCGGCGACCGATACGGCATCGCCAAGGACGAGTCGCCGGTGCCGGAGGGAATAGAGGGCCGGGTTCCTTACAAGGGCGAGCTTAAGAGTTTCCTCCATCAGCTGGTGTCCGGCTTGAGAAAAGGAATGGGTTATTGCGGCTGCAGAACTGTAGAGGAATTGAAGAACTACCGAAAATTTGTTAGGATAACCGCGTCGGGCCTCCGCGAAAGCCATGCCCACGACGTGACCATCACGCAGGAGGCCCCGAACTACTCCCGCCACTAAGTAGGTAGACATGAACGTAGTCGTTATCGGAGCCCAATGGGGCGACGAAGGGAAGGGGAAAATCGTAGACTATTTAGGCTGCGATTCCCAGTGTATCGTGCGGTTTTCCGGCGGCGCCAACGCCGGCCACACGATTGTATCCAACGGCGTCCAGTACGCTTTGCATCTGGTCCCGTCGGGGATTCTCCATCCGAATAACGTCGTCTACCTGGGCGCCGGTATGGTTATCGATCCCGATGCCCTGTTCGCCGAGCTCGCCATGCTCACCGAAAAGGGCATTCCGTGGGAAGGGCGCGTGTTCATTTCCGACCGGGCGCACATCGTGCTCCCCCGGTATCGGGAGCTGGATAAAAAGCGCGACGCGGCGCGGAAACGCCCCATCGGCACCACCGGACGGGGGATCGGCACCACCTACGCCATGAAAAGCGAGCGTGACGGCATACGCCTGGCCGATTTGACCTGGAAGGAAAAGATGGACGAGCTTGAAGAGGCCGACCGCGCCTTTCTCGCGCCGTTCATGGACCGCCTGTTGGCGATGAAGGTTAACCTCACCGCCGAACTGTGGAAGATGCGGGGCAAGAAGGTGCTTTTCGAGGGCGCCCAGGGAGCCCTGCTCGACCTTGATCTCGGTACCTATCCCTACGTTTCCTCGGGTTTTTCCTCGTCCGCCGGAGCGGCTATCGGCGGCTGCGTCGGGCCCCGGTCCATCGATAAGGTACTTGGCGTGTTCAAGGCCTATTCGACCCGGGTCGGTAACGGTCCCATGCCCACGGAATTCAACAACGACAGCCAAAGCGAACTTTATCATTTCGTGCGCGAAACGGGCCGCGAATACGGCGTTACCACCGGTCGGCCCCGCCGATGCGGCCACCTTGACCTGGTGGCCCTGCGGTACGCCTGCCGCTCGAACTCCATCGACGACCTGGTGCTCACCCATCTCGACGTGTACGATACCCTCGACGAGATTGAGGCCTGCGTCGCCTACGATATCAACGGTACCGTAACCGAAGACTTTCCCGCGTCAATCGACGAGCTCAACGCCGCCAAGCCCGTTTTGAAGAAATTCAAGGGTTGGAAGGCCTGCCTCAAGGAATGCCGTAACTACGACGCCCTTCCCGCGGAAGCCCGTTCCTACGTGGAATTCATCGAGTCCTATTGCGAAACCAAGGTGGGAATCATTTCCGTCGGTTACGACAGGAAGGAAACCTTCATCCGGGACGACGTGTGGGCGAAATAAATTGACTTTTCGCCGGTTTCGGCGTAGCATAAATCTATAGAAAAAGTGGCTGTCCGAAATTCGGGCAGCCCTTTTTTTTGCGCGGGCCCGTTTTCGGGCCGCAACTTCCCGCCGATCGCGGTGTCATAGTAAATTTAGAGGAGCGACAATAGCAATATGCAGACCATAGACGATCTCGGTGAATACACCGTACCTACCCTTTTCGCGAACAGCGTAGCGAAATTCACGAACCGACCGGCCCTGGCCCTCGCCGGGGGCGAGCCGATTACCTACGCCGAAATGGGAGCTCGCGTGGAGGAGGTACGGAATCAGCTGTGGAGGCTCGGAGCGAGAAAGGGCGATAAAATCGGGGTTTTCGGCATATCCAGCCCGAATTGGGGCATCGCGTATTTCGCCCTCAGTTCCATCGGCGCCATAGCCGTTCCGCTCTTGCCGGACTTTAGCGCCAAAGAGGCCGAGACCTGCCTCTCGCACGCGGGTACCTCGTTCCTTTTCGTTACGTCCCGGCTTTCAGAGAAGGTAAAAAACCCCGCGGCTCTCGGCATTCGCGGCGTGATCTCCCTGGACGATTTTTCCGTTCGCGCGGGAACCCTCGCGGAAACCGGCGCGGCGCCGGTCATTCGGGTCGAGGAAGGCGATACCGCCTCCATCATTTATACCTCGGGAACTACCGGCCGCTCGAAGGGCGTGGAGCTGAGCCATAAGAATATCGTGTTTACGGCCATCGGCGGACAATTCTTTCAGAGAATCAATAAGTTCGACGTTGGCCTTTCCATCCTGCCCATGTCCCACGTATACGAGTTCACCATCGGGTTCATGATGTTCATGCTCAATGGCGCCTGCGTTCACTATCTTGAAAAACCGCCGACGGTAACCACGCTCTTGCCCGCGTTGCTTAAGGTCCGTCCCACCATCATGCTGAGCGTTCCCCTCATCATGGAAAAGATTTACAAAAACAAGATCGTTCCCACCTTCACGGCAAGGGAATCCATCGCCAAGCTCTACGCCAAGCCCTTCTTCCGCCGGATATTCCACCGGATCGCCGGGCTTTCCCTCAAGAAAACCTTCGGCGGACGCCTGAAATTCTTCGGGATTGGCGGCGCCAAGGTCGATCCCGTAGTGGAACGGTTCATGAAGGAAGCGCGTTTCCCCTACGCCATCGGGTACGGGCTGACTGAAACCGCGCCCCTGCTCGCCGGCGCCGGGCCAAATAGGACCTTTATCGGCGGCGTCGGAAAGTTCATGCCCGGCGTGGAAGGCAAGCTGCTCGATCCCGATCCGGTTACCGGGGTGGGCGAGCTCGTGGTAAAAGGCCCGAACGTGATGAAAGGGTATTACGGGGAACCCGAGATGACCGCCGGGGTATTCACGCAGGACGGCTGGTTCCGTACCGGTGACCTGGGCATGCTGGACGCGAAGGGCCGACTCTCCCTGAAAGGCCGCTCAAAGAACATGATACTCAACGCCGCGGGCGAGAATATCTATCCCGAGGATATCGAGTTCGTGATCAATCAGCATCCCTTCGTGGTTGAGTCCCTGGTGGTGGAGGGGGAAAATTCCTCGCTCGTGGCGTACGTGCAGATCGACGGCGACAAGGTAGCGGCGGAATCCAAAAAGCGGGAGGCGGCCGGCGGCAAGCCCCTGACCGTCCAGGCGGTGCAGGAAATGGCCGGGCAGCATATTCAGGCCATGACCGAGGCCGTCTCCGACGCGGTAGGCGGAGCCGTTTCGGGCGCGGCGCAGATGATGCAGTACAAAAAAGAAGAGCTCGTGAATGAAATCAGGTTCTTCGTAAACGATAAGGTGAACCGCATATCGAGAATTGACCGGATCGAGTTTATCGAGCAATTCGAGAAAACGGCAAGCCAAAAGATCAAACGCTATATCTATTCCATTACCAAGCACGCGCACCACAATAGCTAACGGAAAGGGCCGCCGAATCCGAAAGGGTATTCGGCGGCCTTTTTATCTAGAGGCCGGTTACTTGAGGGTAAAACGGACCGGATAGCGGAACCTGACCGCGACCGTTTTCCCGTTAGCCCGGGCCGGTTCGCAGCGAATGCCTTCCAGGGCCTTGATGGCGGCGTCCGCGAAGCCGAATCCCGGGTCCTTTAGCACGTTTACCTTTCTGATATTCCCTTCCTCGTCTATAAACAGCTCGAGATACACCACTCCCTCTATCCCCTGCCTGAGCGCGATGGGGGGATACTCTATACGCGCGAGAATATCCTTCGTGGGAATGGCCGGAATATCCGAGATCTTGTGCTGCGGAAGGTATTCGATTTCCGCCGGCGCCGGAAGGAGGGATTCGTCCGATACCTCAACTACCGTCTCGGCGGTTTCGACGATATTCTCGGACGCCTTGGGCTGTTCCATCACCTTTCTGATCGGTACGTCCGGCGGGGGAGGGGGAACGTATTCTTCCACGTCTACGAGCTTGAAGACCGTTGCCCCCGGGTCTATCGCGGCTTCTTTCGCGGGAATGGCGAACCGAATCCAGGCGAAGGCGGCAAGGTGAAAGAGGGCGGCGACGGCCAGGAAGGCCGGCATTCTGTAACGGTAGAGCCAGTCTTTCATTACAGGGCCTCCTTCACCACGAAACTCACGACGCGGTGCTGGAGCCGCTGGAGTATCTTAACCACCTTGTCCACGTTGCGGTACCCCGTATTCCGGTCGGCGATCACGTGGACGCGGGTGCCCGGCTTTTCGGCGAGAGTCGCGGCTATGAGGCCTTCAAGGCTCGCGATATCGAGCGTTTTGCCTTCCACCGAGAGGTTCCCCGAAGCGTCTACCCAAATTTCCAGGTTATCTTTCTCCTGGGTCTTCTCGAGGGTTTCGGCCTCGGGGTACTTGATGGGCACCTCGTGCCGCTGGTTAATGAGGGAGATAAGCATGATAAAGATAAGGAGCAGAAAGCCGATGTCCGACATGGACGACATGGGTATCATCGGTTTTTTCCGCTTGCGCGCGAGATCGATCACGGCTCGCCCCCCTCCATCCGAAAGGAAAAGTTTTCGACCCCGGCCCGGCGAATCTCGTGGATTACGTCGACCACGGCTTGCCAGGGCGAATCGGGATTCACGAGGAGTAGGACCGTCATGTTCGGGTATTCGGCCTTTTTCGCCGTGATGGATTCGCGTAACCCTTCGGCGGTAATCCGGTTCCCCGCAAGGGTCAATTCCCCCGCGGCGGAAAGGCCGAGACGCACCAGGTCCTGGTTTTGCACGAGGCGCGGCCGCGACGCGTCGGGCAGATTGATCAGGAATCCCTTATTTACGTTAAAGCCAGCGATCACGATGAAAAAGACGATGAGCAGGAAGGAAAGGTCGTTCAGGGTTCCCGATTCGCCGGGGTCGCCCGGATCGCGCCGGTGGGGAAGAGCCTTCATTCCCGCTCGCTTCCCATTAAGCCGGTTTCCAGGAGGGTCGCCTCCAGATCGGAGACCGCCTTGGTCACGTCTGCGGCGAAGGTATCGACACGCTGAATCAGGAGATTGTAGGTGAGGAGGGCGACTATGGCGATGCCGAGGCCGAATACCGTGGTGATAAGGGCCTCGTAAATGCCGTTCGCCACGAGTTGGGCGTTCACTTCCGTGGCGCTCGCTATGGACTTGAAGGCGCCGATCATGCCCGAAACGGTGCCCAAAAAGCCCGTGAGGGGCGCCAGGGACGCGAGGGCCGTAAGGTAGTTAAACCCGTTTTCCAGCCGCCGAATCCGTTCCCGCGCCTCCGCTTCGGTTGCTTTTTCCATGCGCCTTTCCCCGTAGCGGGCGTTTCGTACCAGGGCGAGAAGAATCGACGCGGGGGTGTTTTTCCTCTTTTCCGCGGCCAAAAGGCTTTCGGCTCCCTCGGTTCCGCCCTCGCGCAGGGCCTGGTCCACCGAATCGCGCAGACCGGTTACCGAGAGATTATGCCAGGCAAGATACGCGATCCGTTCGACCGATAGGGCTATAGTGGCGATAGAGAAGGCGAGGAGGGGCCACATAAAGGGTCCGCCAAGGTTGAAAAGTCCGATTAAGCTCCATTCTTCGTTCATGCTGTCTACTCCAATAAATATAAAAGGTAAAATAGCTCGGCGCATTCTTCCCAATCGCGCCAGAGGGTTCCGCTATCGCGGACGTCGGTCAATCGGGGATCGAGGCTCGCCGTATAGACGGTATCCCAGTCCAGCCCCTCCCCCCTGCTCCTGCTTTCTTTCGTTTTTTTCGAGGGGGCGCTTCCTTCGGGATACCCGTACCGCTCGGGAAAGAGGTACGAGCCGGCGGCGTATTCGAAGGATTCCTCGCGGTCTTTCTTTTTTTCCGCCCGCAGCCGCGAGAATTGGCGGTTGCCGAAATATTCCCGCAGGGCCCTCGCCGCCGTTTCGGCCCGCAAGACGCGCCGATCCAGCAGGGCAGTCGCCTCGGTCCCGCCGAGGATGGCGTCGCGGTACCGCACGCGGGCTTTCTCCGCGGACTGGATTATCAGCGGCTCGAGGGCCACCAGGCGGGCGTTCTGCCCAGCGCCCTCAATAGCGACCCTGCCGTTCGCGAAGAAACGGGCCTCCGTCCATCCGTCTCGCCAGTTGCTAAACCATTCCACGTACTCAACCGTTAGGGTGCCGTCCCCGTTCAAGATACCCTCCAGGGCAATCTTGCGGTCCCCCAAGGGAAACAGGCGGGCCGTCGAGTCGGGCGTCGAGCCTTCCGTTCCGACGCGCAGGTAAAGATCGGTTTTTGGCCCCGACGCGCAGGCGGAAAGGGAAAGGAAGAGGGTTATGAGCGGTACCGCGGTGAGCGCCGCCCCGATATATCGCGCGCGGAACCGGCCGTTATTACGCTTTTCGCGTTTAAGCATAGTGCGCTTTCTCCTTAGTAACTCAGCTTGTAGCCGATGGAAATCTGGGGTATCCCGATCCCGAAGTCGGCGTTGTCGCCGTCCGGCTGTTCTTCGCCGGTAAAGGAATCGAAGGAAGAATTGGTTTTCGGCGAGTAAAGGTTCACGAAAACGTCTTCCGCGCCCACGTAATATTCCCAACGGACCTTTGAATTGCGGTAATAATTGGAGAACGATACCCGAAGGTCAACGGGACAGGATAGATCGGTCCTCAGGTCGTCGTCGTAGGTTTCTTCCCTCCGGTATTGCTCTATGACCGTGCCGTCCGGTCCGATGGCCGCGTACATTTCGATCGCCCCCGCCTTCGCCTTGGGCGTTCCCGAGGCGACGCTGGTCTTGGCGGTAAAGGTGAGCCCGTTGACCGGTTTCCAATTGAGAATCAGGTTCAGGCTATGGAAGCGGTGATAGGAGGGGTAGTACCATCGGCCGAGCGGTTCCCCGTTCGCGGTGGTTTGGCCCTCCACCCGAGGTTCCAGGGGATTCAGGAACCGCGCGGTGACGAAGGAATAGGTAAGGTATCCGTCCCAGAACCGGCCGGTTTTCTTGCGAAGCATGAGGTCGAAGCCCGTGGATAGGCCGGTTCCGTCGGTTCGCGCGGCATACAGGGTCTCCTTCGTTACCGGATCGATCCAGTATGATATATAGAGGCGGTCGTACCACTGCTTGTAGAACGTATCCAGCCGGAAGCTCCATCCTTCGCCGAACTTTACCTCTCCGCCGATTACGGAGAACCAGGCCCGGTTGGGTCCGGCCTCAAAGCTCTTAACGCCGTATTTCGGATCGGCGGAAATCGTATCGAGCGGTACCATGGAGAATAGGCCGGTGCCGGCGGAAAGGGTGAGCCTTTCGCTGGGCCGCCAGAAAAGATTCGCCCGGGGGGTAAATACCGGGTAGGTATTGAATTCGTAATCCTTGTTCCACAGGTAAAAGTGCTCGGCCCTCAGCCCCAGCTCGCTTGAAACGGCCGAGGAATCGCCGCCGAAATTCCAGAGCGCGTACGCCGCCGTGTCCACGGTACGGTTTCCCTCCACGTTGTTATCCAGGTTAATCTTCGCGTACGTCCCGACGCCCGGGATGACCGGGTCATCCAACAGGGACCAGCCGGATATTTCCTGTTCGGAGCGGAAGGCCTGGAAGACTTCCTCGGCGCCGAAGGTGAGGGTATGCGATTCGGCGATTTGGAATTCCGTTTCCAGTTTTCCCTGTGCCTGGTTCAGTATTTGCCGGGAGAAGCCCTTGAATTCGAGGGAACCCGGGTCGATGTTGAAATCGTTTGAGGCGAGAGATCGATCGTAGACGTTTTCGATAAAACCGTCCCCGGGATTCGTATCGCCGTAAAGGGCGCTATCGTATTTTTCGATAAACGCGTCGCTGTATGTACGGCTGCCGAAGCGGTCGAAATACATTTCCATATCCATGGTCTGATTGTTCCACCCTCCCTGGAGCGTGAGGCGGGCGGTATCGGTGGGCATCCACTTGATTTCCGTGGCGATAAAGCCCTGCAGGCTAAGCCAGTTAAAATCGCTCCTGTTGGTCATGCCCTCGCCCTCGGTATCGGCATGAATGCCGATTCCGTCGCTGCCGAAAAACCCGTTCAGGGTGGCGTTGAACCGGGGCGACGGGGACCAGTTGCCCTTTGCGTAAAGGTCCCTGATAAAGGGCATGGTCGGTATGGTTTCGGAAAGGTCCGGAACCGCGTGGAGCGCGTAATCGTTCAGTATGGCCAGGGTATCGAGATAGGTGACCTTTCCGCCGATCAGGAGTCCCGCCCTGTCGGAGAAGGGTATCTGGGCGAACGCGTCGGTGGAGAGGGTGGAAACGCCTCCCTCAACCCGTACCTGACCCGGTTCGGGGGTAAGGGTGGTTACCTCGAGGAGTCCCGACATTGCGCGCCCGTACCGCGCGGAAAACACGCCGTTGGACATTTTCGCCGATGAAACCATATAGGGATTGAAGATGGAAAAGGCGCCCCCCCAATGCCAGGGATAGGCGAGGTATACCCCGTCCATAACGGTTCCCATTTCCTCGGGATAGCCGCCGCGGATCGAGGGTTGGGAATTCCAGCCGCCGGTGAATCCTACGCCGGGGAGGGTAGAGACGGCGGACATAATGTCCTCCACCAAGCCAATATTGGCGACGGTGTCCATTTCCTCCCGGTCCATTGCAACGGATACGCCGGTTTGCTCGTCCGTCTTGCCGGGCGCGCTCCGCTCGACCACGAGTTCGCGGCCCTCGATGATATCGGAAATGGAAAGAGCCAGTACCACGCTTCCGTCCGACGCCTTCACGCCCTTTCGGGCCGCGGCGTAACCGGGAATGTTCGCCGCGACGGTGCCGCGGGTAAAGCCCTCGGGCAACGCGAGAAGGGCGTTCCCCTCCGCGTCCGTATCGGCGGTCACGGTTTCGAAGCCCTGGGCGGTCAGTTCCACCCGGGCCCCCTCCAGGGGAATTTCGAGGTCTCCGTCGATTACGGAAACCGTTAGGCTCTCCGCGAAGATCGGTCCGGCCATCAAGGCCAAAAGGGCGACGAGCATGGGCGAGAGGGCGTTAGCCCTCCCGCGAGCCGCCGCAGAACTTTTTACGTTCATAATGAGTCGCTCCGGGGAAATTAGAATCGAATGCCGAAGAACCAGGACTGGTAAATTTCCGACTGATTGTACCAAAAGGGTTTCGGGGAATCGCTTCTCGGACGGGCGAAGGCTTCGTCGTTCATGCCGAACACGTGAATGTCCGCGATGACGCCGGCGAAGATGCCGAAGTGCCTCGAGAAGTTCAGGTTGAGCGTCGCCCGGGCGGAGGGCACGAACCAGTTTTCGAGTACGTCGCCCACCTCGCGCATGATCGCGTCGTCCCGCTCGGTCGCCGCTTCCGTCCCGTCCTGTACGCCCGCGTACTCGTCCTTTATAATCCTTATTCGCTGGTCCAGCTCATTCATGGCGGCCGAATCGAAATACTGCTTGGCGATCAATTCGAGATCGATGGAGAAACCGGTCAGGTCCCCGAGCCTTGTGCCCACGCCGTAACCTACCGCCAGAAGATCGCCGGAGAAGTCCTTGCTTCCGCCGATCAGCGCCGTGGTATATAGGTATTTCGTTCCGCCCTGGTACTGGAGCCAAATATTATCGTCGCCGTCCCACCACACCGAGGTGGACATAATGCCGCCTGCAATGAAGTTGAGTACGCCGATGGGCACGCCGTTGAGCTCATGGGCGATGTTGATCACGCCGATTTGCACGCCGGTAAGCCTATTCGCCACGTTAAGGAAGCCAGAGGCCTGCACGCCGCCGCTTTCGCCCGCCGCTATGTTCATGAAGCCCGCGGCCTGGACTCCCGAGAATCCGCCTCCCGCGATGTTCATGAAGCCCGCGCTCTGCATCCACTGGGCCTTGCCGGATACGGTATTCATGAAGCCCGATCCCTGGATTCCGTTAAAATCGCCGGAGACGATGTTCATGAAACCCGCTCCCTGAATGCCCGTGGAAAGCCCGTCGCCGGAAAGCACGTTCATGAAGCCGGAACCCTGGATACCGGTCATGTTTCCGGAAAGGGTGTTCATGAAGCCGGAGCCCTGAATGCCCGTTAGGTCGCCGGTAATGAAACCGCCGAAGCTCGAGGCCTGAATGCCCGTTACGTCATGGTTTTGTGCCATAAAAACGCCCAAGGAGATATTCACGTTATCTTTCGGGCTTCCAGGGTACATGAGCCCCGGGACGAGGCTGAGCGACAAGGGCACGAGATCTCGCTGTACGGTATCAGGTTCTTTCGCGGGCGGGGTTTCCTCTTCCCCTTCCTCTTCGGCGGGCCCGCGGCCCCGGCTAACGCTGCGGGGCAATTCCGGAAAGCTTACCGGATCGAGCACGAGGCGCGACCCGTCGGCGAGGTAAATCGTGTCCTGGTAGGTTCGGTTCGCGTTCAGCATGGTAACCTGATACACGCCGGACGAGAGGGCCAGCACCATTTCGGTACCGAGAATCTTGCTCACTTCCGATACGAGCTGACCGCCCGGCGCCCTGAGGAAGAATCTGCCTTCCGCGGTCTTCGGGAATACCAGGGTGGCCTCGGCCTGGCTGATATCGGTCAGTACCAAGTCTCCGGAGCCCACCAGGGTTATGTTGTACGAGGGGTGCTGGGGACCTGCCTGCGCGGTTTCCGTCTGGGAAAGGGTTTGGTTGAACGCGTAATAGTAGAGCTCGTTCAGCGAAACCTTTCCGTCCATGTTGGCGTCCGCGGCGCCGCGCAAACCGGTTACCAGGGCCTGGGTGAAATAGGAAGCCTGAATCGCGTCGGATTCCTGCGAGGTTTCGGTCTCCGAACTCGAGGAGAGGTAGGCATGTCCCTGAACTACCGAGGAATCGTCGACCAGGAAGGGTTTATCCCGGGAGCCGCCCTTGGAGCGGATAAAATTGCCGGAATAGCACGAATCGAGCATGACCACGTGAACGTCGGTGGGAACCTTGGTAAGTTCCGCCTTCAGCTGCGCGTACGGATAGGCTTCGCTGCCCAAAAGGAACTCGGATTCGTCGGAATGCCCGGAATAATAAAAGAGGAACTCGGTACGCTTCGCCTTCCCCTTATTCCGTTCCACCGCGGCCCCGATCATGCGGAAGGCCTGATCGATCTCGTTCTTGGTGGGGTCAGAGAGGATAATGGAATTCTCGGGCCGTACGCCGCCGATTTCGAACATGGTAGTCGCGAGGCGCGAGGCGTCGGTCACCGCGTACCGGAGCTCCTGCCGGCCGGTACCGCCCTCGTTCGAGGCTACGTAAAGCGCGTAGCGTTCCACGGGGAGCGATTCCGGGGCCGGGTCCGCGGCCGCGAACGCGTTGGCCGCGAGGATCAGGAATATAAGTATCAGGGATCCGGCTTTCATCGGGCCGGTATTTCGCGTTTTATTCATTTTGGTATCCCTCATTTCCGAAGGAGAGTGTCCGTCGCCCTGGTGCCGCCCGGTATAAGCGGGTCAAGGGCGAAAGATCCCGTGCGGTGTATCCGCGCGAGGTTGGAAAGATCGTGTTTCAGGTCCGAAAGTGAAAATTCCTTGGTCCCCGAAACGAGGATGAAACGTTCGAATTTTGGCGCGTCGTCGAGCCGGTAGGAAAAGGCGAGGGCGATTTCGCCGCCCGCCTCGAGTTTTCCCGCGGCGTCGCCCGAATCGGGAAAGTGCTGGGTGACCATGCCGTTACCGTCTACCGAGAGGATCGCGCCCCAGGTGTCGGTTCCCGCCGCGTACCGTATCTGCACCACGTCGTTTTCCTTGGCCTTCTCGCCGCTGGAAAGCAGCTCTGCCCCGTCGGAGGTTTTCCGATATACGTGGAGCATCGGGCTTCCGCCCTTAACCCGCACCGAAAAGGCGTCGCCGGAGAGGGGAACCGAGGCCCCGAGGCGGCCCGCGAACAATTCCGGGGCGGCAATGTAGGTAAAGGTTCCGGCGATCGCGAGGCAGGCCGCCGCCGCGACGGGTATTATCCGGAAAAGGGTCGATTTGGGAAGGTTGGGAAACCTGAGGGCGCTCAGCGATCCCGCGGAACGGGCGGTATCGCCCGAAGCGATCGATGCGGCTCCCCTGGCGGCGAGCTTGGCCGCTACCGCCTCGCGCATGGCGCTTGCGGGGTACTTTTCGAGAACGGCCCGATTGTCTGCCGAGAGCCGCTCTGCTTCCGCCTCTTCAAAGTCCCCAATGGGGGATATTTCCTTTAGCTGTATCCGTTCGATGAACAGGTTTGGTCGTTTCATGTTTACTCTCCCGCACATGCCAGTGCCTTTCGGCGGAGCCCGGCGAGACGCTTTCGCACGCCGGAGACCGAAAGGCCCGTTTCCTTCGCGGTTTCCTCGAGGGTCAGCCCGTCCACATAGTGCAAGGTTGCCATGTAACGGGTGTCCTCCTTGGTATCCGTGAAGACGTAGTCCAGAAAGAGGGAGGTGTCTACCAGTTCCTCGTGTTGGCGATTCCCGTCGGCCATGCCGTCCAGCAGGTGATCGATCTGCGGGGCGTACCGAACCCGGTCCGAACGGATCCTGTTCAGACAGAGATTGGTTGCCACGGTCCAGAACAGGCTCGAGCATACCGAGTCCATCCTGTCGCGTCGCTCGAGTATGCGGACGAACACGTCCTGCATTACGTCGAGCGCTTGATCTTCGTCGCCAAGGAGAAATTTACACCGGCGCAGGACCATGGGCCCGAATCGTTCATAGAGCGCTTCAAAGTTGTCGAGTGTCATGTATCCGTTTTCGTTCATGGTCTGTACCGTTCCCTGCATTCAATACTGTAACACAGCGAACGGTCAATACCGTTACTTCCCGCTCAGGTTTTTACGAAAAACATGCGCATGGAGCCCTTCCCCTTCACCTCGACCCCTTCGCGGCTCTCGAGGGGGATTCGCCCCTCCACGAGCGAGGCGGTGGCCTCGGAAAGGTTGATTTTCATGGGGAGCGAATTCGATTCCATCCGGGAGGCGGTGTTTACCGAATCGCCGAACACGTCGTAGATATACTTGTTCGTTCCCACGATTCCGGCGATGGCGGGCCCCGAGTGTACCCCTACGCGTATTTCCCAACGGTGGGGGCCGTGGGCGTTCCGTTCGCCGAGGAAGGCGATCATGTCGCGGGCCGCTTCCGTCATCCGGAGGGCGTGGTCCTCGATACGGTCGGGGATTCCCGCGGCGGCGAGGTAGGCGTCGCCGATGGTCTTGATCCGTTCGCAGCCGCGCTTGGACATGATCGCGTCGAATCCCGTGAATATATCGTTGAGCTCGGCGATCAGGGTGGCCGGGTCGAGGGTTTCGGATTTGCTCGTGAAATCGACCAGGTCGGAAAACAGGAAGGTAACCTCCGAAAACTGCTCCGGTTCGCAACGCCCGGTCCGTTTCAGTTCCTCGGCCACCGCCTCGGGAAGAATGCTCAGCAGAAGCTGTTCCGATTTTTGGCGCTCGGATTCCACCGCGCGCTGGGCGGCGCGAAGCTTCAGGTGGGTCCCGACCCGCGCGATCACCTCTTCTTTCTGAAAGGGCTTCGAGACGTAATCCACCGCCCCGGCGCGGAAGCCCTTTACCTTGTCTTCGATTTGGTTGAGGGCCGAGATAAAGATTACCGGAATATCCGCGGTTTCCGGGTCGGCCTTGAGAACGGCTATGGTCTCGTAACCGTCCATGTCCGGCATCTTTATATCGAGGAGAATGAGGTCCGGTTTCGCCTTTTTCGCGATCTGGATCGCACGTTCGCCGTTTTTCGCCTGAAGGGGATAAAACCCCTCTTCCACGAGGGTGCCGGAAAGAACCTTGAGATTCTCCTCGATATCGTCGACCACCAAAATGCGGCTCTGCTCGTTTTCCATGCTCCGTCCTTTTTTATTTCGTGTCCGTTCCGAGCGCCTCGAGCACTCGTTGCAGCGAATCTTCGTCGAACCCGTCGGCATAGTAGCGGACGAGGGCCGCAAAATCCCCGTCGGCAGCGCGGAACCGGTCCGCCAGCGCGCCGATCGCGGTAAAGTCGTTGATCATGAGGGCGTCCGCGAGCTCCGAAACCGCGCCGTTCCCGATCGCGGCCGCGATGGAGCGGAAATCCAGGGTTTCAAAGTCGGGCACCGCTTCCGGCGCGTTCGGTTCCACGGTCTCGTATTCCAGCGCCACCGTGGATTTGTCCCTGATGAGGGAGAACAGGGCGGAGCGCTTGAAGGGTTTGGCGAGGAAACCGTCAAAGCCCGATTCCAGTATTCTTTTCTCGTCGTTCACGAAGGCGCTGGCGGTCAGGGCGAACACGGGGATGCGCGCCGTTTCCGGGTTTTCGCGAATCTTTCGCATGGCCTCAAACCCGTCCATGACGGGCATCTTAATATCCATGAAAATCAGGGCCGGCTTAAACTCGGCGGCCCGTTCAACCGCGACGCGCCCGTTTTCGGCCTCCATGGCCAGAAAGCCCGCGCCTTCCAGCATTTCCTTCAAGACGAGCCGGTTCAGTTCCTTGTCGTCCACGATGAGCACCGTCGCCTCGGTCCCCTTTTTGACCGCGATCGCCACCACGTCGGCTCGCTCTTCGGGCAGGGGCGCGTCGGTGGCCGGCAGGTCCACGGCAAAGGTGAACGTGCTGCCCTTTCCGACCTCGCTTTCCACCGCCAGCGTTCCGCCCATCATCTGGATGAACCGCGACGATATGGCCAGCCCCAGGCCGGTTCCGCCCTCGTTGTCGTTGGTGGACGCCTGGGCGAAGGGTTGAAGAATAAGGTCCAGCTCCTCGCGGGGAATGCCCTTGCCCGTGTCCGTGACGGAGAACCGGATTTGGTCCCCGTCAGGACCCACGGTTATGCCTATACCGCCCTCGGCCGTGAATTTCACGGCGTTGCCCACGAGGTTGATTAGAATCTGCCTGAGTTTGCCCAAGTCGCCCTGTACCCGTTCGGGAAGGGGAGGCCCGGCGTATTCCACGTACAGCCCCAACCCGGCCTTTTTGCACCTGAGCGAGAACATTTCGTGAATGTCTTCCACGAAACGGGACGGATTGAAGACGACCGGGTGCAATTCCTGTTTGCCCGCCTCTATTTTGGAGATGTCAAGGATATCGTTGATGAGGGAAAGGAGATGCTCTCCCGAACGCGATACGATGTTGATCTTCTCCAGCTGCCCCTCGGTGAGATTGCGGTCGGCGGCCAACAGTTGGGTAAAGCCGAGTACCGCGTTGAGCGGGGTTCGCAGTTCGTGACTCATGTTCGCGAGGAATTCCGACTTCAGTCGGTTCGCGTTTTCCGCCGCCGATTTGGCTTTCTTCAGGGAATCCTCGATCTCGAGCTGCGCGCTGATGTCCCGTAGGATGGCGGTATAGACGGCCCCCGCCTCGCCCGTGGCGAAACTGACGTTGCTTTCGATGAGCGCCCGCTCCCCTCCCTTCCGTACTCCCCACATCCTCCGTAAGCCTTTGACCCTGCCGAAAACGTCGCCGACGGGTTCGCTGCCTTCCTTCGCTGCCTTGGCTTCGGTCGCGCAGGTGATATCGTTGTCGGGGAATTCCAGTATTTCGGTCACGCAGAGGGCCTCCGCTTCTTTGGCCGTATAGCCGAAAAACCGCTCTGCCGCCGGATTGAAAACCCTGATATAGCCGTCGGCGCCAAAAGTGATGACGGGATCGGCCGCCATTGACACCAGGGCCTCGAGCCGTTTGCTCGAGCTATCCAGTTCCGCCTGTTGCCGCGCTATGAGGGTATTGATCTCGCGGAAGAGGTCGGAAAATTCGTCGTTGGAAACGATATCAATGGCCGATACCTTGCGAATATTGCCGCTATTCAGGTTCTTAAGCCGATTTTGCATGGTTCGGATGGGATACTTCAGTATCTGTTTGATCTGAAGCGACATTTCGATCACGAAAAGGAGATAGATAAGGGTCTTGACCAATACCACCTTTAAGGCCGATTCGACCCGATCGTCGTGAATCACGGAATCGAAGAAAAGCCCCGCTTTCGGAGTCGGCTGTCCGTCGCCGGGAAGCTGCATTCCCAAGTCGAGAAAGTTGGACGAGGTGCCGTAGAGCTGCATGAGAATGAAAAAGACCAACGCCGAATAGATAAGCACGATTTTCGCGTACAGAGAGGATTTCTTGAGCCGGATTTCCGGATCATACGCGAGGGCAGCGCGTTTTGCCGGGAAGAGAATATTGTCCACGTTGATCGCAATCATGGTGCCCGTCAGGAAGCCCTGGGACAGGGCGCTCAAAACGGCGAGCTGGACGGAACTGGATAGGCTCGGCACGCCGCCGGAGGCGATCAGGTGGTGCAACTCGCCGGATAGAAAGCCGGCTATCGAAAAACCGATCACGAACGCGTGGAGGGAGTTGAGCCTGCGTATTACCCGATTCGCGTCGCCGACGGCGCAGGCTTCGGTGCCGCAATAGCAGAAAAATCGTAGGATGGGGGAAAGATACCCGTAAAACGCGACCGTGGTGAGCGCGATGATAATCCAGACCTGGACGAATCCTTCCCGGGAAAAAAGGCCGGACCAGGCATTGAAAAAGGCTTGGTGGAGGTTCGCCCCGTTGAATCGGGAAATAAAGAGGATTAGGGCGGGACTTCCCACCAAAATAGGGAGGAGAAGGAGCCGCAAGAGTACCGGCGAAGCGACCCGTCGCCGTTCGATCATGCCGCGCTTTCGCGTTTTTCTGGTGCGCATAGTACCAATATACTATAAAAAAAGGGCGAAACCATCGTTTCGCCCCCGTTTATTTACCCGTGCCGCCCCGCGCTATTCCCAGCCAAAGGTAGCCGGCGGTTTATTGGTTACGTCGTAGAAGAGCGCGTCCACGAAGCGTAAGTCCTTGATCCTGTCTACCATCCGCTGGAGAACGGCCAGGTCGAGATGGGCAAACCGCGCGGTCATAACGTCCTCGGAAACCACCGGCCTGAGGACGATGGAGCAGTGGCCCTCTTCCGCCGCGCACGGCAGGTTGATCGTGAGGTGCTGGAAGATGGCGCGGTATAGCCCGGCCATCTTGAGTTCGTCCAGGACGATCGCGTCCACCTCGCGGGTTTGGTCAAGCCGGGGACGGTCGCACCAGAGTTCGCGAAGCTCAAGGGGAACCGGTTTACCCCCAGTGTCGGCCCGGCGCCACAGTTCCAACACCGTGCGGTTCACTTCCTTCACCGTATTCGTAATACGGGACGAGGCGGCCTCGACGGACTCCCAGGAGGGGAAATCGTTCCAAAGGCCCGGGAAGGAAAGCACCGCCGGGAAACGGTAGGTACGGAAATCGCCCTGCACGCCCACGGAGCGGACCGGGAGGGCGCCGAGCGCCGGAAGCGAAACGGCTTTTCTCGCTTTCGACGCCGCGCCGAATTCCGTCGAGAGGTCGATCCCGGCGAGGGCCGACAGCGTTTGGCCGAATTCTTCCCGGTCTTTCGCCGCGTCGGGACCCGCTTGTCCCGGGCTCGCCAGCACGTTGATGGACAGTCCCGGACCGGGAAAGGGATGCCGATAGACGAGCCCGTCGGCGAGCCCGATTTTTTTGCCTATTATGCGTACCTCGTCCTTGTAGAGGTCTTTCAGCGGCTCTACGACGAGTCCTTTTTCGATCAGCGCCTGGATGCCCTCAACCCGATTGTGGTGGGTTTTGATTACGTGGGAATTCTTCGTTCCGCCCGATTCTATAATGTCCGGGTAGAGTGTTCCCTGGGCAAGGAGCCATTCCGATTCGTCCAGGCCGATTCTTTTGACCACGGTGTCGCGCACGGCTATAAAGGTCTCGCCGATCGCCTTGCGCTTTTTCTGCGGGTCCGCCTCGTGATAGACCGCCTTCAGGAAGGTTTCGCTGGCGTCTTCCACGATAAAATTGGTGAAGCCCGCGTCGCGGTACCGTTCGGCGATTATGGCGCTTTCCTGTTTGCGCATGAAACCGTTGTCGATGTGCAGGCCGAGCACCCGGTCTTGCCCCAGGGCCTTGTTGAGAAGGGCGAAGGCGACGGTGGAATCCACGCCGCCCGAAAGGAAAAGGAGTACCTTTCGCGCCTTCCCGTCTCCCGGTCCCGCGTGGGTGTCGCCGCTCTCGTGGGGCTTACCGTCGGCGGAATCGCGAATATGGTCAAGGATCAGGTCCAGAACCCTGTCCTGGCTCCAGTTTTTTTCCATGCCGCAGGTTTTCGCGAAATTGGCCAGGATTTTGTCGCCCTCGGGGGTGTCTTTCACTTCAACGTGGCATTGGAGGCTCCACCGTTTTTTCGCGAGATTCTGCAAGGCCGCGTATCGGCAGTCTTTCGTGGAGGCGATGACTTCGAAACCGGGCGGCGGGGCGGTGACCTCGTCCTGATGGCTCATCCAGACCTGGGTCGGGAGCCTGAGGCCCTCGAAAAGGGGCGAATTTCGCTCGTTTGCCGGGCGGCCTGCCGGGGCGGCAAGGCTCGAAATGCCGAATTCTCCCACCCGGGCCTTTTCCACCGTACCGCCGTAGCATTGGGCCATCAACTGGTGGCCGTAGCAGAGCCCGAGAATCGGAACGGGAAGCCCGAGTATCTCCTCGTTAAACGTGGGGAGGTTTTTTTCGTATACCGAGGAAGGACCGCCGGACATAACGACGCCCATGGCGCCTTCGAAGGCGGAAAGGGGCGCGGAGGGCATGGCGATTTCCGAATAAAACCCGAGGAGGCGGAAACGTTTCGCGATCAGGTGGGCGTATTGGCTTCCGAAATCAAGGACGATTATTTTTTGGTGTTCCATGGCCCAGCATAACAAAAGGGCGGGCGAAAGTGAAGGGGCGTCGGGCGTTTTGGAAGGATGGGTCCGGGCAAGGGAACCTTTCGCGCCGCAAAAGGTTCCCTTCCCGGAAAACCTCCGGGGCTTACTCTACCGTAACGCTTTTCGCGAGGTTCCGGGGCTTGTCCGGATCGTTGCCGCGCATGACGGAGCAGTAATAGGCGTACAGCTGGCTCGGTATGACCGAAAGCATGGGCGATAAGGGGTCCAGGGTGCGGGGAATGCGGAATACCTCGTCGGCGGCGGAATCGAAGTACTTTTCGTCTTCCCAGGTGATCACGAGGACGGTGGCGCCCCGGGCCTTTACCTCCTTGATGTTCGAGTCCATCTTGTCGAACAGGGCGGTTTGCGTGCAGATCGCGACCACCAGGGTCGATTCGTCCACCAGGGCGATTGGCCCGTGCTTCAGCTCTCCGGCCGCGAAGGCTTCCGAATGGGTGTAGGCGATTTCCTTCAGCTTCAGCGCGCTTTCCAGGCTAACCGCGTAGTCGAATAGGCGGCCCATGAAAAAGGCCTTGGTCTTGTGGAACTGGCGGGCCGCGAAGCGCTGAATGTCTTCCTTTTGGGCGAGGAGCCGTTCCGCCAGGGAAGGAATGCCTTCCAGCGCCTCGATGTTTTTCGCGAGTTCCGCGTCGTCAATGACCTTTCGCAGATGGCCGAATTTGAGGGCGATGAGGTAGACGCACATGAGCTGCGTGGTAAAGGCCTTGGTGGAAGCCACCGCGATCTCCGGGCCGGCCCAGGTATACATGACCAGGTCCGCCTCGCGGGCGAGGGTAGAGCCCACCACGTTGGTGATCGCGATAATGCGAGCTCCCGATTTTTTCGCCATGCGCATGGCAGCCAGGGTATCGGCCGTCTCGCCGGACTGGCTGATGATGATGAAGATATCCTTCGGGTCGTAGATCGGGTCGCGGTAGCGGAACTCGCTGGCGACGTCTACGTCTACGGGAATGCGGGCGAAGTGTTCCAGGGCGTATTTCCCCACGACGCCCGCGTGCCACGCGGTTCCGCAGGCGCTGATGACCACGCGGCTCGCCTGGGCCCAGGAGGCGTCAAAGCCGATCTCTTCCAAATTGATGGTCTTGGTCGCGTAGGTTTTTATGCGGGCGCGAAGGGTGTCGGCGAGGGCCTTGGGCTGCTCGTGGATTTCCTTAAGCATGAAGTGCTCGTATCCGCCCTTTTCCGCCGCGGAAACGTCCCATTCCACGCGGGATGTTGTCTTCTCGATCGGCCGGGCCTCGCGGTCGAAAAATTCGACCCGGTCGCGGTAGAGCACGGCGATTTCGCCGTCGTTAAGGTAGTATACGTCGCGGGTGTACTCCAAAAGGGGCGTTACGTCGCTGGCGATGAGGTTCTCGCCCTTTCCCGAGCCGATCACGAGCGGCGCGTCTTTCCTGACGGCGATAATGCGATCGGGCTCGCTTTCGCAGATGAAGGCGAGGGCGTAGGCGCCCTCGATCTTATCAAGGGTAGCCCGTACGGCCTCGAAAAGGTCGCCTTTGTAGAAGTAGTCCACGAGATGGGCGACGACCTCGGTGTCGGTCTGGCTTTTAAAGGTTACGCCCGATTCTCCGAGCATTTCCTTGAGTTTCGCGTGGTTTTCGATTATGCCGTTATGCACCACGGCGATCTTGCCGGATACGTTCGTGTGGGGATGCGAGTTCACGTCCGAGGGCTCGCCGTGGGTCGCCCAGCGCGTATGGCCGATTCCCGAGGTCCCGCGGATGATCTCCGTGGCGATACGCTGCTCCAGGTTTTTGAGGGCCCCCTTGGCCTTGCGGACCACCAGCGATTGGCCAGCCCCGGCTTCGTTGCCCGGGCCGAGGATCGCGATTCCCGCGGAGTCGTACCCGCGGTATTCCAGTTTTTTCAGGGCGTTCACCAGTACCGGTGTCGCCTCTTCGTCGCCGATGTATCCAACTATTCCGCACATTTTTTCACCTCGTTATACGAACAAAAATATCATGAATGGGTTTCGTCCAAAAGCACTTCCAAATGGTTTTTTCTCACGTAATCGGAAACCGCGAGGAGGGTCCGGTGGGAAACCTTGCCGTCTACCTCGATGGTTTCGAGGAAGAGCTCGCTGGGAATGCGCAGTACCACGCAGTCCGTGGCCGCCACCGCCGTCGCGGTTCGCCCGATGCCCAGCAGGGTCGCGAATTCGCCGAACATGCCCCCCCTGCCAATCTCGCTTACCCGGTTCTCGCGCACCAAGTCTACCGTGCCGGCCCATACGTAGTAAAGCTCGCTTGAATCCTCTCCCTGCGCGAAAATGACCTCTCCTTCCCTCTTCGAAAGCGCGTACCGCCGGTAAAAAAGGGAGGGGTTAATGAACATCACCCGCTCGAATTGGGAGCCGATGTCGGCGGCGTGGTACGGGGGCAGGAGATACAGGCGGGCGAGAAGGAAGCTGTCGTAAAACTGCAGGATAAACTGGAACTGGGCGAAAAAAAGGAAGAGCACGAAAAAAAGGTATACTTCGAGAAGCAAGACGATTACGTTCGCGAAAATACCGTATACGATATTGTACCGGGCCATGTTCACCAGGCTGCCGAACAGCGTCTGTACGAGGAGAATCGCGGCGGTGCAGGCAGCGGCGGCAAGGGCGCAATGCGGGGCGGGCGGCTTAACCCGGGGGGTGAAATAATAAACCAGGAACAAAAACGCGAAAATGATGCCGATCGGGGCGAACCGCAGGACGTTCCGCGCGATATCCCGCGCCAGGGGCGAAAGCAGGCTTTCCGTCAGCGCGGAACCGAAGATGGCGTTTCCCGCGGTAACCGTGACCGCCCCGAGCACGATGAGAACGACCAAAACGGCCTCGCCCCCAAGGACCACGAGGTTTTCCTTAATCGGCTTGAACTTGCCACGCTTCCGGTAAATAACCCGCATGCTTTGCTGGATCGACGCGAAAAAGCGCCGCGCCATCCAGAAGATCGAAAAACCGAGGATAATCTCGAAGAAACCGATCCGCTTTACCGCCATGACGGACCGGAGGATATCGGCTATATTTATGGAAGAAACGAGCACGTTCAGGGAACCCGTCAGATCGTCCACCACCTCGGGAGACGCCCTCAAAAAGCGGAGGAGGATTACCAGCACCATGAGCATTACGGGAAAAGCGGAAAGCAAAAAGCTATAGGCCCCGGCTGCGGCATAGGTAAACAGGTCGTTGGCGATGAACGTATCCCAGGTAATGTAGAAACGCTGGGCAAAACCGAGCAGAATATGCTGTTTTTCCTGTTGAGTCCTACTGTCGCTCATTAGCGTGGAGTATACCGTATTACGACGGGAATTGGTACGGGTTTTCGGTCCATTACGCGGTACCCGGGGTATTGATGTTATGCATAAATATGTAATAGAATGGTATAAAATTGCATTATAGAGGAGACGCGTTATGGAAAAACTGCGCGGAGCGTTTACCGCACTCATCACCCCGATGAACGAGGACGGGTCCGTCGATTATGACGGGTTCAGAAAACTCGTGCGGTATCAGCTCGAAAGCGGTATCTCTGGCCTCGTTCCCCTGGGCACTACCGGCGAAACGCCGACCCTGGACGAATCCGAGGAAGACTTATTGATCGACATCACGATCGCGGAAGCCAAAGGTAAAGTTCCGGTCATCGTGGGCGCGGGGAGCAACAACACCCGCGACGCCGTGAAATACGTCAAACGCGCCAAACAGAAGGGGGCGAACTACGCGCTCGTGGTGACCCCCTATTACAATAAACCCACCGACGAGGGAATTTACCGCCATTTCGCCGCCTGCGCGGAAGTCGGCCTTCCCATCATCGTGTACAATATCGCCGGGCGTACCGGGAAGAATATTTCTACGCCCTTATTGGCCCGCATCGCGGAACTGCCGAATATTGCCGGCGTGAAAGAGGCTTCCGGGGACATGGGGCAGATGATGGACGTTATCGCGACGATCGCCGCGAAAAAAACGGGCTTTACGGTGCTTTCGGGCGACGATTCCCTGACGGTGCCCCTGGCGTCCCTTGGCGGAGACGGGGTTATTTCGGTGCTCTCGAACATCGATCCCGCCCGGGTCACGGCGATGACGAAGGCCGCGATCTCGGGCGACTTCGCGAAGGCGCGGGAACTGCATTACCGGCTTCTCCCCGCCTTCAAGGGAGCCTTCGTGGAGACGAACCCGGTACCCATCAAGGCGGCAATGGCGATGAAGGGCTTGCCCTCGGGAACCCTGAGGCTGCCCTTATGCGAGCTTTCGGCCGCGAACGTGCCCGTCGTGAAAGCGGCGTTCACCGAAGCGGGTATTCTGTAAACTTAACAAAACGCGCGAATGAGCCGGGAACCGGTCCTTTGACCGGACACCCGGCCCCGCGCGGATCGAACCGTACGATTCTGGAGAAAACATATCATGAGCGACAAGATTCCCGTAGGCATTCTCGGCGCCACCGGCGCCGTCGGTCAAAATTATATCTATTTACTGCAAGATCACCCCTGGTTTGAGGTAACCTACGTTGCCGCGAGCCCCCGCTCGGCGGGAAAGAGCTACCGCGAGGTGGTGGAGAGCCGCTGGCTCCTGGGGGCGAACATTCCCGAGGGCGTTAAGAACCTCATTATCGAAGACGCGAACGACCCGTCAAAGGCCGTCGGCAAGTGCCGGTTCGTTTTCAGCGCCCTGGAGCTCGATTCCAAGGACGAGATCAAGGCGCTGGAAAACGCCTATGCCTCCCTGGGAATCCCCGTGGTTTCCAACGCCTCGGCGCATCGCTGGACCGACAACGTGCCCATGCTGATTCCCGAAATCAACGCGAGCCACGTCGCGGTGATCGACGCCCAGAAGAAGGCCCACGGATGGGACAGGGGCTTCGTGGCGGTCAAGCCGAACTGCTCGCTGCAGAGCTATATGACCCCGATTTGGGCGCTCATGCAAGCCGGATACGAGGTAAAGCGCATGTTCGTGACCACGCTGCAAGCCGTTTCCGGCGCGGGCTATCCCGGCGTTCCCAGCCTGGACATGATCGACAACGTAGTGCCGTATATTGGAGGCGAGGAAGAAAAGAGCGAGAGGGAACCCCTGAAGATTTTCGGCTCGGTCAAGGACGGCAAGATCGTGAACGCCTCCGGCCCGCTCGTCGCCGCCCACTGCAACCGGGTTCCCGTAATCAACGGGCATACCGCCTGCGTAAGCCTCGAATTCGGCGAGAAGAAGCCGAGCCTCGCGGAGGTAGAGAAGGTTTGGTCCGATTTCAAGGGCCTGCCCCAAGAATTGAACCTCCCCTTCGCGCCCAAGCAGCCGATCATCGTGCGCCATGAGGCGAACCGCCCCCAGCCGCGGCGCGACCGCGACGAGGATAAGGGCATGGCCGTCTCGGTAGGCCGATTGCGCGAGTGCCCCCTTTTCGATATCCGGTTCGTGGGCCTCTCGCACAATACCGTGCGCGGCGCCGCGGGCGGGGGCATTCTGAACGCGGAACTCTTGAAGGCCAAGGGCTACCTGGCCTGATTTTTGCCCTCCCGGCAAAAATCAGGCATCGAGGAATCGGCAAAGACCGATTCCCCGGGTCGCCCATGCCGCCGTCCATGGCGGCGAAGAGCCTTCCGGCTCTCTTCAAACGCAATTAAGGAGCATTCAATCATGGCCGAAAAGACCTTTCCCCTGACTCTCAAGGACCTTACCGGGCTTTCGGAACTGTATCCGACCCCGTTTTACCTGTATGACGAAAAGGCGATCCGCGAGCACGCCCGCCGCTTCAATAAGGCGTTCTCCGGCTTTCCCGGCTTTAAAAACTA
Source organism: Spirochaetota bacterium (assembly GCA_023443865.1). Taxonomy (GTDB): domain Bacteria; phylum Spirochaetota; class Spirochaetia; order Treponematales; family Treponemataceae; genus Teretinema. The sequence continues at coordinate 571,112 of JAEZST010000022.1, forward strand.
TTTTGCCGTAAAGGCCTGCCCGAACCCGTATATCCTCAAGATTCTCGCCTCCGAGGGCCTCGGTGCGGACTGCTCGAGCATGCCCGAGCTCATATTGGCCCAAAAGGCGGGGCTCACGGGCGAACGGGTTATGTTCACCTCGAACGAGACTCCCGAAAAGGAATACGTGTACGCCAATCTCATGGGCGCGATCATCAATCTGGACGATTTGACCCACGTTGACTATCTCGACAAGTCCATCGGCGGCATTCCCGAGCTTATTTGCTTCAGGTACAATCCGGGTCCCCTGAAAGAGGGGAACGCCCTGATCGGGAAGCCCGAGGAGGCCAAGTACGGCCTTACCCGGCCCCAAATGTTCGAGGCCTACGCGGAAGCGAAAAAGCGGGGCGCGAAGCGCTTCGGCTTGCATACCATGGTGGCCTCCAACGAGCTCAATCCCGATTATTTCGTGGAAACCGCGGAGCTTTTGTTCGACCTCGCGGTTGAGCTGAGGGATAAGCTCGGAATCGAGGTAGAGTTCGTCAACATGGGCGGGGGAATCGGCATTCCCTACCGGCCGGGGCAACGGGCCGTGGATTATGACCGGGTGGCCGCGGGAATGCGCGCGGCGTACGACGCGAAGCTCAAGGCGGCCGGGTTCGGCGACGTGAAGATCGTTTTCGAGTGCGGAAGGCCCTTCACCGGGCCGTATGGCTGGCTCGTTACGCGCGCGATTCACGAAAAGCACATTTACCGCGAGTACATCGGGCTTGACGCGAGCATGGCCGATCTGATGCGGCCCGGCATGTACGGGGCGTATCACCACGTTTCGGTAGTGGGCAAGGAAAGCGCGAAGGCGGACCGCGTATACGACGTGGTGGGATCCCTGTGCGAGAATTGCGATAAGTTCGCGGTTCAACGGGAACTGCCGGCGATAGACAAGGGCGATTTCGTGGTTATCCACGACGCGGGAGCGCATGGGCGCGCCATGGGGTTCAATTACAACGCGAAGCTCCGCGCGGGGGAACTGCTCCTTCGGGAAGACGGGAAGATCGTCGAGATCAGGCGGCGCGAAACCGTGGACGACTATTTCGCGACCCTCGATTTCTCCAAGCTCGGGAGTTTTAAGGCTTGAGCGCGGGAGGCTCTGGCGAGTCCGCGGACGCGCCGTGCGGCGCGCGGTAAAAAACCGTTCGAGAAGGCCCCAATGGCAGGAATTGCCCCCATGGTTTGCGGTATACTTACGGGAGTGGAGGTTGCTATGAAGAAACCGGTAATCGTCGCCCTCGCCTTATTGACCCTGGTTTCGGTAACGCTATTCGCCGCGGACTCCCCCGAGGAGTACGTCGTTCAATCCGTGACGGGCAAGGTGGAACGCGAAGTGTCGGCGAATAGATGGGAAGCGGTCGTCGCGGGAATGACGCTCGCCCCTTCCGCCGTCGTGAATACGGGACTGAACGCATCCCTCGTCGTTCAAAAGGGCGATTCCGTCATCGTGATAAAGGCCATGCAAAAGGGCCCGCTGGAAAAGCTTATCGCCAGTTTGGGAGCGCAGACCGCGGGAATAAAGCGCGGCTCCAAGATTAAGGAATCCCGGGTGTCAGCCGATTCGGGCCAAGCCGTATCCAACGTTTCCACTGCGTCGACGCGGGCGAGCGAAGCCGAGGTAGACATCGAGTGGGTCGATTCCGAATAGGAACCCTTCCCGCCGAACGCGAATCTCATCGGAATAGAAAGGCGACCGCCTCTGGCGGTTGCCTTTTTTTTTACGATTTTTGGGTCAGGTTAAAGACCCCGTCCCAGTTCGGCTCGGGAGGTTTGGCGAGAAACGCCGCGCACTGTTCCGCGTATAACGCGGCCACGCGATCGTCGGCTTTCGCGGCCAGGAGAGCCTCGAATTTCCGGCGGGCGTCTTCGTAATTTCGCGCCTCGAAGGACGTAAGGGCCCGCTCCCAATCCGCCGCCGCCCTGCGCTCGTCTTCCGAGGCCTCAGCGACGGTATTGATCAGCTCGTAGAGCCTCAGCGGCCGATTTACGCCCACTACCCGCACCCGATCTAGCGGTCGCGTCAGGAATTCGCCGCCGATGGCCGCCTTGGTGTACTCGCTCAGGAGGATGCCCCCGGTTCTGTACAGTTTATTGACGCCCTCGAGCCGGGACGCGAGATTCACCGCGTTGCCCATGATCGTATAGTCCATCTTGTTATGGGTACCCATGTTTCCCACGATCATATCGCCGGTATTGATGCCGATTCGCGTGAAAAGCGGCGTCGGGGAGAGCCCCTCGGCCATGAATCGGCCGTTCAGTTCCGTTTCGGCCCGTTTCATGGCCAGGGCCGTTTTGCAGGCCAGGGCCGCGTGGTCCTCGATCGGTATGGGCGCCCCGAAGAAGGCAATGATCGCGTCGCCCTCGTATTTGTCGATCGTTCCCCGGTTGTCAAGGATGATATCGCTCATGGCGGTCAGATACTTGTTGAGCAGGGCCACGAGATCGGTCGGGTCAAGCTTTTCGGAAATCGACGAAAAGCCCTGGAGATCGGTAAATATCGCGGTCATTTCGCGTTTTTCGCCGCCGAGATTGAGCTTGGAGGGATCATTGATAATCTCGTTAATGACCGCGGGGGAAAGGTAGCGCGAAAATGCCGATCGAAGAAAGGATTTTTCCCGTATCGTGGTTAGGAAACTTAAGGCCGACAGGAGGAGAAAACTGGCCGCCCCCGAGGCGAAGGGGATGACGACGCCCACGTAGCGGCGCGTGAAATAGAAAAACGAAAAGAGCGCCAGGATCGTGAGGGCGAGGGCCCCGATGCCGAGCGGCAGGGCCGTTTTGGTGTCGAATCTCTTGATGATGCAGCCGAGGCCGAGGGACAGCGCCAGGGCAATCAGGACGGACACCCACAGGGGCGAGTCGTCCAGGAAGCTTTCCGACAGGATCATGTTGGCGAGGGTCGCGTGGATGCCCACGTTGGGGAAACGCTCCTCGAAGGTCGTTAGTCCCACGTCGGTCAGGGACGTGACGGTCACCCCGATTATGGCGAAGGCGTCTTTCATGGCGGGCGTGAGACGGTCGCGCAGGATCGCCATTTCCCCGTATTGGTAGCGGGCGGTGGCGAACAGTTCCGTGACGAAACGCTCGGTCGCCTCGTCGAGCCCCGTTTCGAGGATTATCCGTTCGGCGTCGCCGTTCAGGTACGAATCGGTCACCGCGAAAAACCGCTCCCGGTACGAGAGCCAATTCTCGAAGGTAATCCCGTTCTCCGGGTCGTCCCCCTTTCCGAGCTCTTCCCGGACGTACGCCGCGGCGTCAAAAAGCTCCAGGGGCGTTTCATTCCCCTCCCAGTACGTAAAAAAGCCGGAGTCTTTCATGAAGCGCAGGTTCTCCGCGAGGTCCCGCTCGATCATATCGTAATTCACGAGTTCGGACGCGGAGATCGAATGAAAGTCCACGTATTTTTTCTTGGGCCAGTCTATCAGGACGGAACCGTCCGAGGCGCGGGGGATGACGACGGTACGCTCCTCGCCGTTCACCCGGGCGCCGGACAGGGTAATGCGCGAATCGGTAACGGATACCGCCGGATTCCCCAAGCGGTCCAGGAGCGGCGGAATAATGAGCTGTCCGTAGTAGTTTCCGTTCCACTTGTAAAAGAGGTGTACCCGTCGGCGATACCCGTCGGCGTCGGGTTCCGCGTTGACGAAGCCCGCATTGCGGGCCTGCGACAGTAACATGGCGATGCTGGGGGTAATGCCCGGAAGCTCGGGGGTTTTCGCGTCGGCGCGGCCGTCTACCGACTTCATGGCAACGCGGCTTTCGAGGAGGTTCCGGTCCCCTTCGGCGACGTAGAGCGTCTTTTCCTCTCCCTGAATGTCCTCGGCTTTCACCATGGTCAGGGTAAGGTAGGAATTGCCGAAGAAACGGAGCGCTTTCGCGAAGTAATCGTCAAGGTCACGGGATACGTAAGAGATGGAGGCGTCGAGCCCGTTCTTGATCTCCCGGTTGAAGGCGAGAATCTGCGCCTTGTATTCCGCCGCGTCTTCCGGCCCGATGAAGCGGGACTCGAACGCGTCCATCACCTGGGCCACGGTATCGTCCATGCGGGCAAAGCTTTCGTCTAGGTAGCCGGGCAATTCTTCCTGGACGTAGGCCGGATCCACTTTCACCGGGCTGCGGTTCAGGTAGCTCAGGTCGAATACCACGGTCGCGGCGCCGAGCTCCTTCATGAGCACGATGGCGTCGGCCATGATGTCGCGGTTCCAGGGCCATAAGCCCACGTTTTCCACCGCGCGATCGTCGATATTCACCACGAGTACGGAAGGATCTTCCTTTAGCGGGGGCGTGGCGTGGAGAAAGACGTCGTATACTTTATGGTCAAGGGTGGTGAAGGCGAGAAGCGAGCATAGGACGACCGTTACCGACGGGACGATAAGGTGAAGATACTTTTTCATACCATGAGTATAGACCCGTTTTTCGGGTCCTCAATCATTTTTCGATGACCGCCGCTCGGAATTTGTCTCCCCGGTCGAATTCGTTTCGGAATAGCCCGAAACTCGTGGCGCCCGGGGAGAAGAGAACTACGTCGCCGCCCTGCGCCGCGTTTCTGGCGGCTTGGACCAAGCCCGTCAGATCGCTAAAGGGACCCTCAAAGGGGATTGAGCGTTCCTTCAGCAGGGGAACGAGCTTGTCCGTCCCCGTTCCCGCGAGGAGCAGTATTTTTTTCGCCCGTGAAGCGACGCGGGCCAGGGGGGTAAAGTCAAGATTCTTGTCCGTTCCTCCCGTCAGGAGGACAACGGGCGCTTCGAAGGAACCCAGGGCGGCAGCCACCGCCTCGGGGATGGTGGCGGCGGAATCGTTATACCAGCGGGTTCCGTTCTCCTCATGGAAGAACTCCAGACGATGCGTGATTCCGGGAAACCGCGAAAGGGCTTCGGCCGTCCAGTCCGGATCGGCGCCGAAGAGGACCATTGCCTGGCCCGCGTTCAGGAGGTTCTGCCTCATATGGAAGCCCGGAACGGCAAGTTCTTTCGGGAGGATCATGCGTGGCCGCGCCTTCCCTTCCTCGCGCATCCATCCGGTGCCGTCGGCTTCGAGCCAGGCGCCCGGCTGGTCCGGGAAGGGTCGGGCCGAATACCAATGGGGCGTCGCGGCGGTTTCCCGCCGAAAGAGCGGTCCCCATTCGTCGTCCCGATTGCATAACAGGTGGGAATCCGGTCCCATGTCCGCGTATATGACTTTTTTATCCGCGACGTAGGGCTCCATGCCGCCGTACCAGTTTTGGTGATCGGGCATTATCGGGGTGAGAACGGCGACCTTGGGCTTAAGGAGCCCTCGGCCACGAAGGTCAGCGAGTTGCCAGCTGGACAATTCGAGTACCACCGGGGTATCCGGTCCCGTTTCCTTCAGGAAGGTGAGGGGACTCACGGTGATGTTCCCGCCGAGAAAGGCCCGATAGCCGAGCTCGACCAGGCCGAAATGGAGGGCGCTTACCGTGGAGGACTTTCCCTTGCTGCCGGTCACCGCCAATAGAGGCGAATCAGAGAGCCGGAGAAAGGCGGAAACGTCGGTCTCGATGGAACGGGCCAGACTGAGGTAGGGGTTGCCGGCGAGTTTCACTCCCGGGTTTTTTATGACCGTGTCCGCTTCGACGAAGTCCCGCTCTTCGTGGCGGCCCAACACGTAACGGATGCCTTTCAGGTCGGCGAGCGCTTCGATCGAGGGCGCGAGATCCTTTTCGCCCTTGCCGTCGGTAACCGTGACGAGGGCTCCCCGGGAGGCGAAAAAACGGGCGCTCGCAAGGCCTCCGCCGTTAAGGCCCAGCCCCATAACGGTGACGCGCAGGCCAGATATGTCCGCCTCGGTCTTGAACGGGGCATTGGTGAATCGGGGGTCAAAACTCAACGGTGTACTCCTTGTGCTCACGGTCATTCAGATACGGGGTTACTTTCAGGTTCGCCCAGGGCGCGCCCAGCTCCGCGGGAATTTGCGCCTTCAGTTCCCTATAAAGGGGGAGAAGCTCGGAAAACGCCGCGTTTTGCAGGTCCTCGAGGATCGCGTTCAGATCGGGCTCAAGCCGCTCGCGAATGCCGTGCAGCGTTTTCGGCCCCAAATCGTTGGTTCCCGGTTCCAGGCCAAGGGCGTTCACGCTCACGCACCGGTGCTTGCAGGTTACCGGATAAAACGGGTGGTTACGCTTGCCTTTCGGCAGCACCAGCTTGCTGAAGAACTTGTTTATGTCGGCGTCCATCCATATGCCGTGGATCATGTAGCCTTCGCCCGATTCGCCTTTCCAGGTCACGGGGATGGTCTGGTCGAAGGACAGGGGCTCCCCGCTCAGGGCGCCGAACGCCGGCGAGAGGGGGAACCAGTCGCTTTCATGATAGAGCCGGTTGGTCCGAAACCGATGGGTATAGCTATTGCTGCCCGTATCGATGATATCGGAGTCCAGCGGTCGGCAGGAGAGATCGATCCTGGCCAGGTAGAGGTAGGCGCGCCCGCCGTAACGCTCGATGCGGAAAAACCCGGGAGCGTGAATGTTGGCGGCGTCGAAAAACCAGCTGGTTCCGGCAAGGAGCCGCGGCGCGAGTTTCGTTACGCGACGCAACACGACGGACAGGGCCTCTACGTATCCGTCGGGAGGGACGTGATTCTGGAAATCATGGTGAACGGGAAACGAGGGAACCTCGTAGGTATCGGCGAGGACGGAAAACTGGTCTTCGTTCTGGCTGAAGCGACAGACGGCCCGGTACCCCGGTTCCGGCTCGGCGGATTGGGCGAGTATGGCGTTAATGCCGGGGTCGGTAAGGCTATTGTCTATCGCGCTTGTACTCAAGCCCATTGAGACCTATAATATAACATAGTTATGGGAAATAAAAGACGTGCCTTGACGGTTCTATACGCCCTCCTCGCCGCCATGGCCTTCGGCGATGCCTACGCGAACCTTACGTACGCGGAAGGCGGGTCCTTTCGAATCGTGCGATCCGGCAAGACTTCGGTTTGGGACGCATCCTCGCAGGACGTTTTCGGCATGGAGATCATGATCGGCGATTTAATCAGTACGGGCCCGGGCACCGTGCTAGAGCTATCCGTGCACCCCGTTTCCGCCTCGGTACAAATCGCGGAAAACACTTCTTACTCCTGTACCGCGGACGAATCGGGCAAGGAATCGAAAGGGGAGCTGTTTTACGGCCGGGTACACGCCAAGGTAGCCAAGCTTTCAGGCGGTTCCTCCTTCCGTATCTCGTCGCCCTCATTGGTCGCGGGGGTACGGGGAACCGATTTCGGCTGCGACGTGATCGCCGTCAAGCCCTCGGCGGAACCCGCCTCGCCGGGGTCCGGGACCGCGGCCCCCGCCTCTCCCGTACTGAGCCGCGTCTTCGTTTTTGAGGGAACCGTGGCGGTCGCCCCGGCGCGGCAAACCGTGCTGGAAACCGTACTGGTGGATTCGGGAAAAATGGTCGAGCTTTTGTCTACGGGCGCCGCGAGCGGGGAATCCGCGCTCGAGGTAACCCCCCTCTCCGAGGAAATCCGCTCCTATTGGCAAGAGATTCCGGCCGTAGGCTATATCGCCGAGGGCGAAAGCGCGCCCGCCGCCGCTGAAAGCCCGAAAGGCCCCGAGTGGCGAAGCGAGGGCGGCTATCTCGTGCTTGACCGATCCTGGCCCCGATCGGGGGAATCACCGGTGGAGTTCAGGACCGCGCGATTGCCCAACTGGGCCGCAACCGCCCTCATGATCGCGGGCAGCGCGGCGTGTAACGCCACGTCGATTTACGCGACCCAGACCGGTTCCGCGGCGTGGTTCGTGGAATCGGGCTATTCGGCGGGTATCGTCATGACCGGTACCGGCGCCATGCTCGCGATTCTCGCCGCCCTGTTCGATTGAACCGCGCATAGGCCGCCTGACGGCTGTCAGGCCGCCTGACAGCCGTCAGGCCAATCTCAGATCGAACTTTCCCTCGTAAAGATAGCCTCCCGTACCGGTCACGAACAGCTCGTTCGCGTCCGTATCCCAACTCGCGACGACCCGCCTGGATTGGTCCCGGTCCGTTTCAAGCACCGAATCGGGCTGCGCGGCGGCCCTGCCGAAATCGAAAAGGACAACCGCGTCGCTCTCGGCGATTCCCGCGCAGACCGAGGCAACCAGAGCCCCCGTGGCGGCGGCGCAGATTGTCGCCGTCCCGCGCGGCTCAACCCGGGCGAGAACCGTGTCCCTGGTGAGCGCCCGGGCGATTACGGGAGTAACCTTCCGGTCGGGAAAGGCTTTGGCGGACAAGGCGCGAAGGCTCCGGTAATCCAGGGTTCCCAGGGTTTGGGGAAAGGCGATAAGCGTATCCTCCAGCACGTGTAGCCCGGCGAAGGATGTCCTGATGCCGTCATGCTCGATGATTTCTGAAATTTCCGCCGATAGCGGGGTGACGACGCGGCCCCCGAGGAGGGAGAAGGGGGACCCGCAGGCCAGGCGGAACTCGTGCGCGCCGAGAACCGTGACGGTTCGCTCCCCGGCGGCGGTTTCGAATACGATGGCCCTTTTTTTCACTCGGCCCGAGTCGAAGGCATAGCGCGCCGCGCATAATAGGGCGTCTTCCGCGACCCTCGCGGTTTCGCCCCGGTTCGTGAAAACCCGCAGGGCATTGCCTTCCGAAAGGAAAATAGCCCCCGTGGCCCCCGCCCCGAAGCGCTTGTCGCACAGAACGCGGGCCGCCTCGCCCCAACGGTCCTGGGGCAACCGGCGATCCGGCTTTTCCTGGGAAAAATCGGCGAGAACGAAACCGTTTCCGGCTATTTGCAGCTTTATGAACGATACGGTCGCGCGGGACTCAGCCACGGTTGGTCCTGAGGTTTCTCCGCGAATCGAACCGCGCCCGGGCCAGGCTCAGGAGCTTCATCACCAAATCGGCGTAGGGAAGCCCGGAGGACTCGCACATTTTCGGGAACATGGAAATGGAGGTGAAGCCGGGAATGGTGTTGATCTCGTTGAGGTAGAGGGCCGCGTTTCTGCGGTCTATGAAAAAGTCCACCCGCGAGAGGCCCGACAAGTCCAGGGCGCGATAGGCCTGGATCGCGGTTTGCCTGACGCGCTTGGTGGTCTGTTCGTCGATATCCGCGGGAATTTTTAACGCCGCGCCCTCGGGATCGAGATATTTCGCGTCGTAATCGTAAAACTCGTGGCTGGGAATGATTTCGCCGGGAGCGTAGGCCACGGGCGCCTCGTTGCCCGTGACGGAGCACTCTATTTCCCGCGCGGGAATGAACGGCTCGACGATTATCTTGTCGTCCCACAGAAAGGCTTCGCCCACCCGCTTTTCCAGTTCCTCGCGGTTGGAGGCCTTGGCGGCCCCCACCGAGCTTCCCGCGCAGGCGGGCTTCACGAACAGTGGCCAGCGCAAGTCACGTTCCGCCCGGGCGATCATCTCTTCCTTTAAGAGGTCGTTTTGCCAGTCGGCCATCTTTATCGCGACGAAGGGGACTATGGGGAGCCCCGCGGCCTGCCAAATGAGCTTGGTCTTTTCCTTGTCCATCGCTAAAGCGCTTGCCATAACGCCGCCGCCCACGTAGGGCACCTCGGCCATCTCGAACAGGCCCTGAATGGTTCCGTCCTCGCCGTAGGTTCCGTGCAAAACCGGGAACACCACGTCTACCGCGATTTTCTCTCCGGCGCACTCGAACGCGCCGCTTTGTCCGCCGCCGGGAATGACCGACACGCGGCGGGCGGGATTGGGCACGATCGCGAGGATAGCGGCCTGATCGTTCCGTATCCGTTCCGTTTCGGCGTCTTCCTGGAGAAACCAGGCCCCGTTTTTATCGATGGCGATGGCGATAACCCGATGCGCGCGGGCCGGGATATTCCGAATGATGGAGGAGGCGGAGCGGAGCGATACCTCGTGCTCCCCCGATTTTCCCCCGTAAATGACGGCGATGTTCATTGCATTCCTCCTGTTAGTAACCCAATTCCCGTAGCGCGGCTTTCGCTTCCGCGATTTCGTCGTATGGAACGGTCTTGTCGCGGTAGATAATCGAATTTTCGTGTCCCTTTCCCAAAAGGAGGACAAGGTCGCCCGGTTTCGCCAGGGAAAGCGCCTTTCGGATGGCCCGCGGTCGGTCGGGAATGAGGAAGAGGCGTTCGTCCCGCCTCAGTTCGGGGCATCCCGCGGCGATTTCCTCGAGCAATGTCAGGGGATCCTCCCCGCGGGGGTCTTCGTCGGTCAGGATTACCGTATCGGAATAGTCGGCGGCGATGCGGCCCTGTTCCGGCCTCTTTACGGTATCCCGTTCCCCGCCGGAACCGAACACGCTGATGATCCGGCCCGTAACCCGGGCGCGGAGGGGCGGGAATATCTCCCGGAAGGAGGAGGGCGTATGGGCGTAATCGACGAGCACCTCGAAATCCTGACCCTGGTTGATGACGGTCATGCGGCCGCGAACCGGGGTAAGCCGGGGGAGGAGGGGCGCGAGCTCGGTAAGGGGCCGGTCAAGGAGATTCGAGACCGCGATGAGCGCCGCCAGGGCGTTTTTTACGTTGAAGGCGCCCGGAAGGTTCACGCGCGCCGGAATTCGCTCGTCGTTGGCCACGACGGAGAAGTTCGCGCCGTCGGGGTCCACGGCGATGTCCCGTGCGTATACGGTTCCCTGGAAGTCCGCGGCGGGGGAGGTTGAAAAGCCGTATACCCGCTTTTTCGTGGCCATGCGGAAATAGGGGGCCGCGGCGTCTTCGTCGTTTACCACGCCGAAAGACGGCACCGGAACGCCCGCCTTAACGTGGTCGTGGGCGTCCAGGGCGCGGAAGAGATTGGCCTTGTCGGATTTATACCGCTCGTGGGTTCCGTGGAACTCCAGGTGCTCGTGCGTCACGTTCGTCATGATTCCCGCGTCGAAAAGAACGTCGGCGAGCCGTCCCGTTTTGGCGGAAAGCCCGTGGGAGGAGGATTCGATCACCGCGTATCGGCAGCCGGCGTCGCGCATTTCCGCCAGCCGCGCGTGTATGGTTACCGCTTCCGGGGTGGTTTGGTGTTCGGGATTGGATATCACCTCGTCGCCGGCGCAGTACTCTACCGTGGAAATGAAGCCCGCCCGTTGCCCGGCGAGGCGGAGGAGCTGGAAGACCAGGGAAACGGTGGTGCTTTTCCCCTCGGTTCCGGTAATGCCGATTACCGCGAGGTCCCGGGAGGGATAATCGTGAAAGGCCGCGGCGAGGGGCGACATGGCGAGCCGCGCGCTTTCTACGCGGATATACGCCACGCCTTCGGCATATTCGGCCAGTTCGCCTTCGTGGACTACCGCGACCGCGCCGTTGGCGATCGCCGGGGGAATGAATCGCGCCCCGTCCACGTGGAGCCCCGGCAGGGCAAAAAAGAGGTTTCCCGGCATGACTTTCCGGGAATCGTAGGCAAGACCGGTTATTACCGGGTCAACGGCGCCGCGTCGCTCTAGCGCGCCCGCCGCGTCAATAAAACGGGACAGTGTTTTGGACATACTATGGACGGAATTGTACCAAATGCGTACTTGAGTTTGCAACACCTTCGCCGGTATTATCGATAGGTATGTACGAAACACGCGTAGAGGCGGAATTTGCCGCCGCCCACTTCCTTGCCGATTTTCACGGCAAATGCGAACGGCTTCACGGCCATAATTATCGCGTCCTCGCCCACGCGCGGGGCGAAACGCTGGATTCCGGGGGAATGCTTATCGATTTCGGCATTCTCAAAGGGGCCCTGCGCGACGTGTGCGCCGAATTGGACCACCGAAACCTCAACGATTTCCCCGCGTTCGCCTCGAACCCGAGCGCCGAACGTATCGCCGAGTATATTTACGGCCGCCTCAAGGGCCTCCTGCCCGACGCCCCGCTGTGGGCGGTAGACGTATACGAGACCCCGACGAGCAGGGCCCGTTTTTACAATGTAACAAATACCGCGGCGCGGTAACCCGTCGGGGACCGCGACCGTTTTTGTCGAGAATTATCGAAAAATCGAGGAGTTATCATGATTGATGTCCAGCATGTCTCCCGGTTCTACGGTTCTTTCAAGGCGGTAGACGATATTTCCTTCTCGGTGAATCAGGGGGAAATCGTCGGCCTTCTAGGACCGAACGGGGCCGGGAAAACCACCACGATGAGGATGATAACCGGTTTTCTGGGAACCACCGAGGGCGTAATAACCGTCGGCGGCGAGGTCATGACGCCCGACGCGAAGGAGCTTAAGCGCAGGATCGGCTACATGAGCGAATCGGCCCCCCTCTACGGCGACATGATCGTCGAGGATTACCTTCGGTACGTCGCGGGCATTCAGGGCCTCGACGCGGACGAAAAGGTGCCCCGGGCGGCGGAAACCTGCGGCCTAATCGACGTGATGCACAAAAACGTCGCAGACCTTTCCCGGGGGTACCGCCAGCGCGTCGGCCTTGCCCACGCCCTGATCCATGATCCCGAAATACTTATCCTGGACGAACCCACCAGCGGTCTGGACCCGAACCAGATCATCGAGGTTCGCAACCTCATCAAGGAAATCGGCAAAACCCGCACGGTTATTATCTCTACCCACATTCTGAGCGAGGTGGAAATGCTGTGCGACCGGGTCATTATCATATCCCGGGGAAAAATCGCGGCGGACAGCCCGACCGGCGAGCTTCGCGCCCGTTTCGGACACAGCGCCGCCGTGGCGGTCCAGGCCGCCGGCTGCACGCCCGCCGAGCTCTCTTCTGCCCTGGCTTCCCTCCCGGGAGTGGCTGGGGTCGCCGAAACCGCCGGAGAAAACGGTCTGTCCTCGGTGCTGGTTTCCGTAGAGGGCAACGTCGATGGCGCGCCGGAGATCCGGCCCGCCATCTTCGCCCAGGTGGCGAAAAAAGGCTGGGTTCTCTACGAAATGGTTCTCCGGCAAAATAGCCTGGAAGACGTGTTCCGCAATCTTACTTCCGGAGGTGACGCATGAGCGGCGCAAATTCCGCCCCGCGCGCGGGAAAATCCGCGTTGACGGTGATCTTGAAGCGGGAGCTTTCGTCCTTTTTCGCGGGGCCGGTGGCCTACATCGTATCGGGCCTGTTTTTGGCCTTTTCGGGCCTGCTTTTCTTTTCGACCTTCTTTTTGGTCAATCGGGCCGAGCTCCGTGGCTTTTTCGGGGTGCTTCCCATGCTCTTCGCCTTTTTCATTCCGGCCCTGACCATGCGGCTTCTCGCGGAAGAACGGCGGAGCGGTTCCATCGAGACCCTCCTTACCCTGCCCGTGAGCGCCTTTGACGTGGTGATGGGCAAGTTCCTGGCGGCGGTATCGTACGTGGCGATCATGCTCGTTCCGACCCTGGCGTACGTGCTGACCGTTGCCGTACTCGGCTCTCCCGACGCGGGCCCGATCGTCGGCGGGTACCTGGGCGCCCTCTTTCTCGCCGCGGCCTTTTCCGCCATCGGCCTCTTCGCGTCGGCGGTCACGAAAAACCAAATCGTCGCCTTCTTCGTCGCCTTTGCCGCCTGTTTCGTCCTCGTTATCCTGGACCAGTTCCTGGTGATCTTTCCGGCGGCTATCGTCGCGCCACTTGACTGGCTTTCCGCGGGCTCACACTTCGAGTCCATTTCCCGGGGCATCGTTGATTCGCGGGACCTGCTGTATTTCCTCTCGGTCACGGCTCTTTTCGTCGCCCTGACCGTGAAGACCGTGCGGGAAAGGAGGGAAATCTGATGAATCCGTTCAAAAGATTCCGCGCGTGGATCTCCGGGCCGAAAAGCGATCTCGCCCTTTTTATCGTGCTCCTCGCGCTCCTTAACCTGGCGGGAGCGAGGGCCTTTTTCCGGGTGGACCTCACGGCCCGGCAATCGTACTCCCTTTCGCGCGCGAGCCGCGAAACCGTGCGCGCCCTTGAACAGCCCCTATCGGTAAAGGTCTTCTTTTCCGACAAGCTTCCGGCGCCCTATAACACCGTTTCCCGCTACCTTTCCGACCTTCTCGCAGAATATAAGGGCGCGGCGAACCGGCAGTTCTCCTACGAGCTGATCGACATGTCCAAAGACGAGAACCAGAAGCTTGCCTCGGGGTACGGACTGCAGATGGTCCAGCTCCAGGAAGTGAAAGACAACGAGGTGGGATTCAAGAACGCGTGGATGGGGCTTGCCATCGTGTACGCCGACGGCATTGAGACCCTCGACGGCCTTACGTCTACCGAGGGCCTTGAATACCGGCTCACCACCACCATCGGCCGCATGGTCGCCAAGACGAATACGCTCTCTGGCCTCTCGGACAAGGTTTCCATGACGCTCTACCTGACCCCGGCTTTGGGGAACTTCGGCATTTCGGGCTTCGACCAGGTAAAGTCGGCGGTAAACGCCGCCTGGGCCAAGGCAAACGCGAAAAACATGGACCGGCTTACCTTCGCCACCGTGGAACCCTCCGCCGCCGCCGAGGTGAACGCCCTTTCAGAAAAATACGGCATTCCCAAGATATCGTGGGGCGAGCCGGGCTCGGCCTCCGAGGGCGCGGGCGTGATAGGCCTCGTGCTCGAGTACGGCGACCGGTTCCGCTCGGTGCCGCTGACCGTCTCGCGGGGACTCTTCGGCTACGGCGTATCCGGGCTCGACAGCCTCGATACCGGCATAGCCGACGGCCTGCAGGCCCTTATGACCAGATCGACCAAGATCGGTTACGTGACGGGCCACGGGGAGAAATCCCTGGACGACGCACAGGCGGGAGCGGCCAATTTCTCCTCGGCGGTTTCCGACCTCTACGAATTTCAGGACCTGGACCTCTCTTCGTCGGACATTCCGGCCAACCTTACCAGCGTGGTGATCAACGGTCCCCGAACCTCCTTTACCGACGCGGAGCTCTTCCGCCTTGACCAGTTCGTCATGCGGGGCGGAAACGTGCTGATGCTGCTCGATCCCTTCGACGAGGTGCAGGACCAGCAGGCCGCCATGTACGGCATGCCGCCGACCTACGTTCCGGTCGTTACCGGAGTGGACCGCCTCCTGAACGCATGGGGCGTCGACGCGGGAAAGGGGTACGTGCTGGATACGGACTGTTACCAGGCGCGCCAGCAGGGCGCTCCGGACATTCCCCTGTACTACGTTCCCGTCGTGGGCAAGGAGGGCATGAACCAGAAAAGCCCGGCTTCCAAGGGCCTTTTGGACGTGCTCATGCTGATGCCGGGAGAAATCTCCGTGCGCGACGATCTGGCGGAGGGCGTGCGCGCCACGACGCTCGTTTCCAGCTCCAAGCGGTCCTGGGTTATGAGCGAGAACGTATCGCTTTCGCCTTACGCGATCAGGGTTCCGGGCGCGGACGAAATGGCCGCCCATGGCCTTGCGGTGCTTCTTGAAGGCGTCTTTCCCAGCGCCTTTTCCGCCGCGCCCGCCGGTTACGACGACGGCTCCCTTGACGGCGCCGCGGCGAACGCGGGTTCCGGACCGGTGTCACAAACGGCTTTTATCCCGAAGGGGCTCCAACCGGGCAAGATTATCGTGGTGGGAACCTCGGCGATAACCACCTCGGCGGTCATGGACGAAAAGGGGCAGCAACCCGTCGCCATGTTCGTCCGGAACGCCGTGGACTTCCTGAACGGAAACGGCGATCTGATCGACATGCGCACGAAGGGGCTTTCAAAGAACCCGCTGAAAGACGCTCCGTCGGCGGTGAAAGCCGCGATCAACGCCTTCGACCTCTATGGATTGCCGCTCCTCGTGGCGCTCGCGGGGCTCTTTGCCTGGCGTTCCAGGTCCGCGAGGCGCCGGGCGATCCGGGCGAGATACGCCTCGAGCGACGAGCGCGAAACGGCCCCGCTTACCGTTAAGGGCGGGGCGAAAGGGAAGGGGACCAAGTGATGAAGACGCGAAAAATAATACTGCTTTCCGCGATCGGCGTTCTCGCGCTGACGCATGCGCTGCAGCTTGCCCTGGCGGGCCCGACGGGGGCCAAAACGCTCAGTCTCAAGGACGGGCCCGACTCGGTCACGATCCGAAAAACCGGGGCCGACGCGGCTACGGCCGCCGTACTGTTAAAGAAGGCCGACGCCGCGTGGACGGTGGGAGAGCGTTCGTACAGGGCCGATTCGGCCGCGGTCGACTCCCTGGTAGACTCGGTGGCGAACCTGAAGGTCTTGGGCTCGGTGTCCGGCGGATCGAACCCGGGCGACGAGGACCGGTACGGCCTCGCCGACGGGACCGCCCTGGCGGTTACCCTTTCCAAGGGCGGCAAAGAGCTCAGGACGGTCAGGGTCGGCAAGGCGTCTCCCACGGGACAGCAAACCTACGTGACGGTGGACGGTAAAAAGGAGGTACTCCTCGTTTCCGGTAACCTCGCCGAAAATTTCGGAAAATCCGAGGGCGAGCTCCGTGACCGGGATATCTATTCCCAGGCTTCCGACTCGCTCCTGGGCTTGACCGTGTCCGGAGCGGGGAATTTTAGCCTGACCAGGGCGGGCTCTCCCCCGGTTTGGTCAGTCGCGCCGGGCGCTTCGGGAACGGCCGCGGCGGCCGAACTTGACCAGGACAAGACCGCGGCCTGGGTTTCCTCCCTGGCCAACCTGCGGGCCTCAAAATTCCTGGACGACGCCACGCCGCTGCCCGTTTCGCCCCTGGCCTCGGTCAGCCTCGATTTCGGCCCGAAAAAGGCGACCGTGTCGATATACGAAAAGCAAGCCGACGGCGAATACCTCTGCGCGTCCAGCGAGACGCCCTCGCCCTTTACGCTGCCCGGATATATCGCGGAAAAATACCTGAAAAAGCTTTCGGATATTTCGAACTAAGGGGCCGAGTCGACCCAAAGCAAGAAAAAGGCCGGATAACCTCATCGGGTTTTCCGGCCTTTCGCATATCTACCGTATCCTTTCGGGCGTCTCGCCCCGGCTTAATCGGTCTCGGCGGGGGCTCCGCCCGTAACGAGCTCGCCCCGCCTTAGTCGTTCTGCCTCGGCCCTTTTTTCCGCCTTACTTGGCCGGAATCCGCACCGGAACGCCCAACGAAGAGAGGCGTTCCTTGATGCCGCCGACCGTATAGTCTCCCGAGTGCACCATCGAGGCGATGAGGGCGGCGTCGGCCTTTCCCGCGGTCAGGACCTCGGCCATGTGTTCCGTGGTTCCCGCGCCGCCCGAGGCGACCACCGGAATGCCCACGTTTTCCGCGATCATTCGGGTCAGGGGAATTTCGTAGCCCTCGCGGGTTCCGTCGGCGTCGATCGAGTTGAGGACGATTTCGCCCGCGCCGAGGCTTTCGGCCCTCATGGCCCACTCCAGGGCGTCGAGTTCGGTGGCGACGCGGCCGCCGTTGACGTACACCCGGTAGCCCGATTTCGTCGAGGGGTCCCGTTTCGCGTCCATTCCCAGCACGATGCACTGGGCGCCGAATATCGCCGCTCCCTCGCCGATGAGGGCGGGATTGCGGACCGCCGGGGAATTGAGGCTGACCTTTTCGGCGCCCGCGAGGATCGTGTTTCGGATATCCTCCACGGTGGAAATGCCGCCCCCCACGCAAAAGGGAATAAAGACGGTAGACGCGACGCGGGAAATAAGGTCCAGCGTGGGGCCGCGGTCCCGGGCGGAGGCCATGATGTCGTAGAACACGAGCTCGTCGACGCCCTGGCGATAATATTCGGCGGCCATCTCGACGGGGTCGCCGATGTCCACGTTGTTCACGAATTTTACGCCCTTGGTAGTGCGGCCGTCCTTAACGTCGAGGCAGACGATGATCCTTTTTTTCAGCATGGCGCGCCTCCACGGGCGAAGTCGGCCCTAGCGAAGTTGGATAGGATTCTCAGTCCCGGGACGCCGGATTTTTCCGGGTGAAACTGGAAGGCCTCGACCGAGCCGAACTTCACGGCGCAGGGCACGTCCATGCCGTAATCGGTCGTCGCGGTGACGATCTTCGGGTCTTCCGGGTCTATAAAATAGCTATGAACGAAGTAAAAGTCCGCGTCCGCGGGAACGCCGTCGAGGAGGGCAGTGCCGCCGTTCCTCTTCGCGAGGGAGTTCCAGCCCATGTGCGGAACCTTGAGGCCGCGCGAGGGGAAGCCTTTCGGAAAGCGGCGCACGACGCCGGGTACCAGGCCCAGGCAGGGCGTGTCGCTTTCCTCGGAATGGGAGAGGATGATCTGGGTGCCTAGGCAAATGCCCAAAAGGGGCGTGCCCGCGGCGACTTTATCCTTGATGAAGGAATCGAACCCCGTTGATCGAAGTTCCCTCATGGCGAACTTTGCCTCGCCGTCGCCCGGAAAAATGAGCCTGTCGGCCTTCTCGAGTTCCGCCGGCTTTTTCGAAATCCGGTACTCGAGGCCGAGGTAAGCGAGGGCGCGTTCCACGCTGCGGATATTGCCCGCGTTGTAATCAATGATTCCGATCATGGTTTATCCTATCGGGGAGCCAGCGCACGGTCAAGCCGTTCGGGCCCGGTCAAGCCGTTCGGGCCCGGTCAAGGGCCGGCCCCGTTCTGCCGATACTGGAGCTATTATGGCGATTCAGGAATTGCTCGCTCTCTTACTCAAAGTGCTCACCTCCCGGGAAGTGATTATCGTGACGGCGGTCATTGCCCTGTACGTGAATATCGTTCTATGGATCGTTCGATACCGGAAACGGCCGGCGAACGCGCCGCGAAACCGACGCCGCGCCGCGGCCGCGCCGCCTGAGGAAAAGGCCGCGGAAACGGCAGAAGACGAGGAAGATTAGGGCGGGGCCTACGGCGCGAGATATCCCTTCCATGGCCACTTCTCCAATACCCGCACGCTTCCGGTTCTCCTCAGGTACTCGATCAGGGCGGCGAAATCCGACCTTCGCCAGACCGGAAAGCCGATAGCGGCGATCGAAACCCCGTTGGCCCGCTCAAGGAGAAACGTTACCGCTTCGGCGGTCCGGTATCGCCGCGGGTTCGTCGCGACGAAGCGCCGTACCGTTTCGAGGTCTCCGGCCCCGCTTCGCGCGGTGCCGTCGCAGATATCGCAGCCCGAACACGCGATATGTTCCCCGCCGGGCGCGTCGGGTCCCGCACGGGCGTCTCCGAGCGCCGCTAACAGGGTTTCCCTCCTGCACTTTCCCCCCTCCGCCAGATCCGCCATCACCATGCCCCGCCTTCGTTCCGCGCCCTCTTTTTTAAGCGCTATCCGCCTTCCGTCCTCGGGGCTCCACAGAAGGATCGCCTCGGCGCTTTCCCCGTCGCGGCCCGCGCGGCCCGCCTCTTGGAGGTACGCCTCGGCCGACGGGGGCGGGTCACGGTGGATCACCGTACGGACGTGGGGCGCGTCCATTCCCATTCCCCAGGCGCAAGTCGCCGCGAGAATGCAGTCATCGGCGGAGGGAAACCAGTCTTCCACCGCCTTCTTTTCTTCCCGGTCGAGCGCGGCGTGGTAAAACCGGCAGTCTATGCCGGGGAAAGCGTTGGAAAGGGCGATGGCCGTCCGTTCGGTACCGCCCCGGGTGGCGCAAAATACGATCATTGGTCGCTTTCTCCGGGACACTTCGCGCATGAGGGCCGTTTCCTTGATAAAGCAATGGTTTACCTCAAACCTGATGTTCGCTCGGTCCGTCTCTCCCCGTACCAAATGGGCCTCGCCGCCGAAGAGAATTTCCGCTACCCTGGCAAGGACCGGCGGGCTCGCGGTTGCGGTGAAGGCCGTAACCGCGGGCGGATTCAGTTCCCGAATCAGCTCGCCCAACTCAAGATAGGCGGGCCGGAAGGAATCGCCCCATTCCGCGACGCAATGGGCCTCGTCGATAGCCAGGTGCTCTATCCCCCTTTTTTGTATCCGCTCACGCAAAGCGTCGCTTTTTAAAACTTCGGGATTCGCGATGATGAGCCGGGCGGGAGGCTTGCCGTCGGAACCCTCCATGCGGGCCAGCTGGGCGTTCCGTTCTTCGGCGGATTGCCCTCCCCGGAGCAGAACCGGCTCGATTCCCCCGGCCTCGAGGCGT
Source organism: Spirochaetota bacterium (assembly GCA_023443865.1). Lineage (GTDB taxonomy): Bacteria > Spirochaetota > Spirochaetia > Treponematales > Treponemataceae > Teretinema. Next base: position 590,947 of record JAEZST010000022.1, read on the forward strand.
TTCCATTGATCGTTCATCAACGCGAGTAGGGGATAGATCACCAGGGTCGGTCCGTCAAGGAGGAGGGCCGGCGCCTGAAAGCACAGGGATTTTCCCGCCCCCGTGGGCAAAAGGACGATCTGACGCCCCCGGTGAACGCCGTCTTCGTCGAACAATTCGTCGCCATCCGCGGTCTCGCCGCGTTGTATCGCGCGCCAGGCGGATACCGCGTCGAGAATATTGGCGATAACGAGGCGTTGCCAGGGATAGAGGTAGGGAATGCCGAAGGCCAGGTGTACCGCTTCGGTTACCGGATCGCCGGATTTCTTTTCGCAAAACATGCTACACTTATCGCGCCGGGCGCGTTCTGTGCCCGCAAAAGAGGAGGTGGCTCTATGGGCCAACGCGCGTTTCGGCGATTGTTGCCGGTTTTGATCCCCTTGGCGCTTCTGGCGACGTTCGCCTTAATGATCACTTTTCCCGGTCACGTACCCTTTTTGAACGTCCGTCTTACGTCGACGGAGGGGCTCGGCTCGGAAACCTTCACGGTTTCGGGAAATGATTCTGACCGGGGCGATGCCCGTTTTGTCATGAAGCTGGTGCCCGCGGGACAAGCTCCCGGCGGGACCATGGACCTTCCCGGCGCGCTCGCGGTTTCGTCCCCGTTTTGGCTGGGCCGCACCGAGGTTACCAGGGGCCTATATGGCGCCGTGGCCGCCTCGGCCGGGGACCGGGGCTATGAGCTTGCCCCCCTGCCTCCGCTTCCGGCCGGCGTTAAGCGGGGCTCGGCGAATTCCCTTCCCGTTGAGGAAATCACCTGGTTCGACGCGGTGGTATGGTGCAATCTGTTATCGGAGCTGACGGGTTTGGAGCCGGTATATCGCTTTCCCGGCCCGGACGGCGGCACGGTTCGGAAGGTGAGCGACCTGGCGGCGTTATGCGCGGCGGGGGGGCCCGCGGTCAATGCCGGCTCGCGAGGCTTTCGACTGCCTTCTTCCCAGGAATGGGAGTTTGCCGCCCGCTACCGCGACGGGAGCCAATGGACATCGGGTACGTGGCCGAGCGGGGGAGTAGCGTCATGGATAGAGTATTCCCGTTCCGATCTCGTCGCGCACTACGATCGGGAGATTCCCTCGCCGGTCGCGAGCCTGGCCTCGAACGGTTTGGGAATTTTCGACATGAGCGGCAATGTCTGGGAATGGTGCTTTGACGCGTTTACCGATCCAGAATCGGCGGATTCGATGCCGAAGCGCGTTACCCGGGGCGGCAGTTGGATGGGAAACGCCTGGCGAATCCAAATCGGCGGCGCGTTCGGTACCCCTCCCGGTAATCGCGAGCGGGGTCAGGGGTTTCGCGTGGCGCGCAATCGCTAATGCGGGACGGGGGAACCCAGGCGGTCAGTCGCCCGCCTCAACCCGATTCCTTCCGTTTTCCTTGGCCTTGTAGAGGGCCAAGTCTGCCCTGCGAATCAATTCGCTGACGGTATCGTCGCCCGTCGGTTCGGCGCTGGCGATACCGATACTGACGGTAAGCCGACCGGTGCTCTTGTTGCCGGGGTGTTCCACCGCGAGGTCCCAAACGGCCTGTCGCATGCGCTCGGCCATAGTGCGGGCGCCCGCTTCGTCCGTATCGTAGAGGATAACCGTAAATTCCTCGCCGCCGTACCGGGCGACCATGTCCGTGGTACGTTCCACGCAGTCCTTCAGGGTCTTCGCCACGAGGCGCAGTACGTCATCGCCCCTTTGGTGCCCGTCGATATCGTTGAAAAGCTTGAAATAATCGAGGTCGATCATGAGTACGCTAAAGGGCAAATTGTCCCGGGTCGCGAAGGAAAAGGCCCGCTCCGCGTGCTCGTCGAAATGGCGGCGGTTGGAAATGCCCGTGAGGCCGTCAATCCTGTTTTGCTCGATGAGCCTGTCGTTCAGCGCTTCCAGTTCGCCTTTCAGTGTCGTAAGTTCCGCCACCTTTTCCGCGAGGGAACGCTTTCCGCGAAGCATGGCGATTAGATAGCCGATCCCGATCAAGAACGCGAGATACAGGGCCCAGGCCCACGGACTGAGATAGGGGGGAGACGCGACCTTGATTTCCAGCGTCCGTTCTTTCGCGGACCAAATCCCATCCGCGTTGGAGCCCCGTACCCTCAGTGTGTACGTGCCTCCCGGAAGGTTGGTATACTCGGCTCGCCGCTCTTGGGTCGGCGATTTCCAGTCCTTATCGAAGCCGTCCAGGAAATAGGTATACCGGTTTTGGCTGGAAAAGGAATAATCCGTCACCGCGAAATCCACGCTAAAGGTGTTTTCCCGGTAATCGAGCCTTAACTGCGTCAGGTAGGCGGGATCGATGGGCGTCTCGGTTCGGCCCTCGCCTAGGCGGAAATCGGCGATTTCTACCCCGGGGTCCCGCGTGTCGTCGGGCAGGTTATTGGGGTTGAAGCGATATACGGCATTGGTTCCGCCGAAATAGATATATCCCTCGGCGTCGCGCCAGGTGCCGGTGTGAAAATCGCGGTTCTTGAGGCTCGTGAAGACGGAAAGGCCCTGGAACGTGCGTTCGCCGTGCTTCATGACCGACAAACCGGAGGAGGTACCTACCCAAAGATTTCCCTTGCGGTCCTCGACTATGTGGCGCACGTTCATCGAGGGTAGTCCGTCCTTTCTCGTGAACAGGGTAAATACGCCGTCTTCTTCGGTTGCCCGCAAGAGGCCGCCGCCGGTAGTGCCGATCCAGATGGTTCCTTTGCCGTCCCGGTACATGCACCGGATCGTGTTCGAGGAAAGGCCGGTCAAATTCTGGGGGTTATATTTCCACGATTTGAAACTCGCGCCGTCCTTTATGGTCAAGCCCTCGTTGGTGCCCAGCCATAGCCTGCCGCGATTGTCCCAGGTCATGCTGTATACGATATCGCTTACCGGTCCGGATTCTCCCCGGGAGTCGGGGTGAAACCACTGATAGGCCCCCGTTTCAGGGTCGTAGAGGGCAAGTCCCTTGGTATACATGCCCAGCCAAAGCCGCCCGTCGGGGTTTTCAAGAATCGAGTAGAATACGGTATCGGGAAGGCCATCCAGGGGGATGTTGACGAAGGCGTCCTTCTTCTCGTCGTAACGGGCCAGCCCGTCGCTGGTGCCGACCCACAGTCTCCCGCGGCTGTCCTCGTACAGGGCGTTCACGATATCGTTGGGCAGGGAATCGGCCTTTGCGGCGTCGTGCCGATAATGGGTAAAGGTTCTGGTGGCCCAGTTGAATTTATTCAAGCCCCCGTTGTATTGCCCTACCCAGAGCGTTCCCTTTCGGTCCCGAACGATGGACGTCACCTTGCCGGCGGAGAGGGAGTCGGGACTTGCGGGATCGTGGTTCATGGTTTCGTAGTAGCCCTCGTTCCGGCTCAAGCGGTTAAGCCCGCCTCCGTTAGTCCCTACCCAGAAATCGCCCGAAGCGTCTAGGAGGAAGGAGTATACGACGTCGTGGGATATCGAGCCAAGATCGGTGCCGTTTTGGTATCGGGTAAAGGCGCCGTTATCGCGGTTGAGCTCGAAAAGGCCGCCCCCCCAGGTCGCCACGTATACCCGTAAGGGATCTTTCGCGTTCACCGTGTAGACGCGTAGGTCCTCGGTGGCATAGGTTTCGAATACCCCGGATTCGGGATCGCGGGAGGTAGCGAGGCCTCCGTTCCAGAGTCCGAACCAAAAACGTCCCGTCGCGTCCTCGTCAATCGCCATCACCACGTTCGAAGGAAGGGATCGCTCATTGCCATCTTCGTGCTTCCAAGACCTGAAGGCATCGGCCTCTTCGTCGTATAGGCAGAGCCCTCCCCAGCTCGTCGCTATCCAGAGCCTGCCTTTCCCGTCGAGGTGAATCGCCCGCACCGTGGCCGCCGTTATGGCGCCGGGTTGGTTCGGCCCCGAAGGTCGGGTCTCGTCGGGAAGGTATGCCTTAAAGCCGTTCCCCCCCTCAAGGAGCCGATAGAGGCCATTGGCCGTGCCAACCCAAAGCGAACCGTGTCTGTCCTTCCCGATGGCGATAATCAAATCGTGCCCAAGGCTCGCGGGATCGTTATCGTCGTTACGGTAATGGGTAAAATCGTGGGTTTTTAGGTCCAAGCGGTCAAGTCCGCCGTAGGTACCGATCCACAGAACGTCGTTATCCAAGAACAGGGTTTGGATTTGGTTGTGTATGAGGGTGTTTTCGTTGAACGGCTCGTTTTCGTAGAGCGTAAAGCGGTATCCGTCCCACCGCACCAGGCCGCCCTGGGTTCCGATCCAGAGAAAGCCCCGGGAATCCTGAACGAGGGCGGATACGGCGTCGTTGGGAAGCCCGTCCGCCGTGCCCACGTGATCGAAAAGCGAATATCCGGAAAACGCGACGATTGGCCGCGCCGTAAACAAAAGCGTCGCGTAGAGCAGGGCTCGGAAGGCGTTGGGGGCTTTCATTCATTGAATTGTAAATCCCCCTTCGCCCATTAGTCAAATAGGTCTTTTCCCTAGCCGAGGGTTTTTTCCAATTCCTCGACTATTTCCGCGAAGGTTTTGCACGCCGCCTCGATGGGATCCGGGCTTTCCATGTCCACGCCCGCCACGCGCAGGGCCTCGATGGGGTAGCGCGAGCCGCCCGATTTAAGGAAGGCGAAGTAGTCTTCCCGTTCCTGGGCCCCGCCCGAGGCTACCCGTTCCGCCAGGGCCAGCGAAGCCGAAATGCCCGTGGCGTACTTATACACGTAAAAGGCGTTATAGAAATGGGGTATCCGCATGCCCTCTAGGTCGCTTTCGGCCTCGAACCGCATACCGCCGCCGAAATAGGTTTCCAAAAGCGTTCGGTATTCCGCGCGGAGGAGTTCCGCGGTGAGGGACGTTCCTTCTTCCACCAAACGATGGGTCGTCGCCTCGAATTCGGCAAACATGGTTTGCCGGTACAGGGTCGCGAGAATATCGCTGGCGCGGGTGGAAAGGAGATAGGCCCTGGTCTTTTCGTCGCGCGTGGTTTTTAGTAGGTGACGGAACAAGAGATCCTCGTTAAAGGTGGAAGCCACTTCCGCCTCGAAGATCGTGTAGTTATAGGACATAAAGGGATTGTTCCGCGCCGAATACCAACTATGCATGGAATGCCCGCCCTCATGGGCCAGGGTAAACACGTCGCGGAGCACTTCTTCCTTGTAGTTCATGAGAATGAAGGGCTCTCCGGCGAAGCCTCCCGAGCTAAACGCGCCGGAGCGCTTTCCCTTGTTCTCGTAGCGGTCCACCCAGCCCCCCCGCAAGCCCTTCCGCAGCGTGTCGACGTATTCGCTTCCGAGCGGGGTTAACGCGTCGGATATCAGGTCAACGGCCTCGTCGTAGGGGGTGACTCGTTTCGCTTCCTTGACCAGGGGCACGTACACGTCGTAGTGCCTGAGTTCTTCCACGCCGAGTACCCGCTTTCGCAGGTCGTAATACCGGTGCAGTGGAGCGAGATTCGCCCGCACGGTCGAAACCAGGTTATCGTACACCGATACGGGCACCCGGTCCGGGAATAGTTCCATTTCCCTTGCGGAGGGGTAGCCGCGGACGCGGGCCGTCGCCACGTCGTGGTTCACGCTTCCCGCGTACAGGGCGGCAATGGTGTTCTTGTGCCCCTCGAAGGCCCCGTAGAACGCGCGGTAGGCCCGCTCGCGCACCGCGCGGTCCGGGTTTTCCAAAAAGGCGGACCAGGTGGTTTGACTGAGGGGTTTCGGCCCTTCGGGGGTGTCCACCTCGCCGAAATCGATATCCACGTTGGTAAGCAGGGAAAACGCGTTTTTCGGCGTCTGCAGCGCCTCAGTCTGTAGGGCGAGAATGCGCTCTTCCTTTTCTGAAAGGACGTACGGCTTCATCCGCAGGAGCTTTTCGAGCCAGATTCGGTATTCGGCAAACTTCTCAGTTCGCGCGTAAGCGCGTAGCTCATCCTCGTTCAGGGTTTGTATGGCCGGGATGAACCAGCTCACCGAGGCCTCAAATGCGGTGGCCGCCATCATGAAACGGCCCACGCGGTCCAGATTCGCCGCGTCGCCCTCGTCCGCGGACTTTTTTAGGAAGGCGTAATTGCCCAGGGTTTCGCCCAACAGTTGGGCGTCCCGGTATAACTCCAAGAGGTTCCATAGCTTATCGGCTTCTATATGGCCTTTTTGGCCCGCTCCGGCCCCGGTTTCGGCGTGGAAGAGAAAATCGCCGCGGCGCGCGTCAATGCCTTCCGCCGTCTTCGAAAACGAGGAAAGGGCGTTTTCCCACTCCGCGTCGCTCGCGTAGAGGGATTCAAGGTTCCAGCGGTCTTCGGCGGCCACTTCGGCCCGAGTGGGTATGGTTGTTCGTTTCATAAAAAAAAAGATACAATAATAAGGATGACTGAGCAACTATCGTCTTTTCAGAGAAAACGCGGCCGCAGGGTCTTCGATTCCTACAGCGCGATCAATTCCTTTTCCTTCGCGTTGGTGACCGGCAATACCGTCACGCTCTATGCCTTGGCCCTCGGCGCTTCCAGTACGGTCGTGGGACTGCTCGGCGCCTTCATGTACGTGTCCTTCTTCGCAATTCCCCTGGGTAAGCTGATGATCCGGGGCACCAGCCTGGTGAGAACCTTCGCCCACAATTGGATGTTGAGAAACTGGTCCCTCTTGCCCCTCCTCCTCATTCCCTTTCTCTATTCCGCCGGTTACACGCGCCTGGCCATCGGCGTGCTGCTTTTAGCCGTGTTTCTCTTCAACCTGTTCCGCGGCATAGGCCTCATCGCCAACAATCCGGTTATCGGCTTATTGGCCCCGGGAAAGGACCGGGGCGAGTACATCGTTCGGTTAAGCCTTATCAACAACAGCACGGCGCTGCTCGCGACCCTGTTCCTCGCGTTTCTCCTTTGGCATAGTTCCGGGGTGGAAACCTACAACCTCGTGGTTCTCATCGGCATTGCCTCGGGGATCGGCGCTTCCGCCCTTCTCTATAAATTGCCCGATTCCTCCGCGGCGCGGGCTTCCCCTGCGCGAAGGCGAAGACTCGGGGAATGGCTGCGCAGTGCCGTATCGCCGCGGGGAAAAAAAGCGCCTTCCGAATCGCGGCTGGGCCCTGACGGGGCCGAGGGACCGGTCCTCCATAAATCCCTGTTCGCGGAAACGCGGGTAGCCTGGAAAGACCGGAATTTTCGCCGCTTCGTACTCAGCTATCTCGTGCTCGGGGTGGGCATCGGCATGGTCAGGCCCTTTATCGTGGTATTCGGCAAGGCGGTATACGGCGAGTCGGACAGCATGGTTACCATCTTTTCGGTCTGCGCCAGTCTCGGGGCCCTTCTCATGGGCGCCGTCATGCGGGTTGCCATCGACCGGCTCGGGGCGAAACCCATGTATATCATCTTCGCGGCGGTCAGCGGCATAAGCCTCGTTCCCGCCATTATCGCGCCGGGAATCGGATTCCCCCTATTTGCCCTCGCGTTCCTCTGTCTCCTTTCCGCCGCCGTTAATATGGGCTTTGCCGGCCAGGAGAGCGCGGCGCAAACGTACTTTTTCGCCATGGTTCCCAAGGAATCAATTCTCAATCTGAGCATGCTCTACTATTTTATTCTGGGCGGGACGGGGGCCCTTGGCTCAATCGCCGGCGGAGCCATTCTGGACGCCCTTACGGCCGCGGGCGCCTCGCCCCTGGTCGCATGGCGGATCTTTTTCTCGGGCGCCGCCGGGATAATAGCCCTCGGTTGCCTCGCCCAGCGGAACCTGCAGGATTTGGGAAGCTTTCCGGTGCGCGATACCCTGGCCGTGCTTTTCTCGCCCCGGGACATGCGCGCCCTCACCCTTTTGCGCAAGCTGGACGTGAACGAGGACCCGGACGAGGAGACGGGGATTATCGCCGAATTGGGCGCCGTGGGTTCCGAGGTTTCCGCGGACATACTGCTGGAGCGGCTTTCTTCGGCGCGTTTCGCCGTGCGCTACGAGGCGCTGCAATCGTTTTCCCGGCTGAAAAGGCTCAACGCCCGGCTCCGAGACGCGCTTTTGGCGGAACTCGTCGGCGGCGCCTACACCACCGCCCCGCTGGCGGCGCGGCTTCTCGGCGATTTTCGGGTCCACCAGGCCGTGCCCCTCCTTCGGGAACGGCTATCCAGCCCCGATTACCGGCTCGCCGGAGAGGCAATGTACGCCCTGGCGCGGATCGGCGACGCGAAAAGCCAGACCGCCATCGGCGAGGCCCTCAGCGTCACCGACAATCCCTTTATCCTCGTGCGGGGCGTGCAAGCGATCGCCGAGTTCGGTACCCCCGCCTCGATTCCCATCCTCTTGGACATTCTCAGGAGCGAGGAACTGCCCCCGCACGTTTCGGACGAGACCATCCTCACCCTGTCCTCCTTTATGGGCATGCCAAAAAAGTTTTTTTACGCCTACGAGGAATGGACCCGGGCCAGGGACAAGGCCTCTCAATTGCTCGAGGATTATATGGACGAATGCTTCGCCCGAACAAAGCGTTCCGATCGCGAATTGGCGGGGATTCTTCGCTCCTTTCTCGGCGATCCGCGGCTCGACGGGGAATTCGACGCCTGGGTAATGCGGTTCCACCGGGGCAAAACCGGCGTGCTCTCCGCCCTTCTTTTAGGGGTTGCCCTGGACGCCGAAATTCTCCGGCAGGACTCATTCCGGTTTTTTCTCTGTTTTTGGGCCCTCTCCCTGTACGCAAATCCGGCCCTGATTGAAATATAGGCGTCGATAGGGTATTCTGCTTTTTATGGCTACGTTCTCACGCTTGTCACGATCCCGCGGCCTCCTCCTCTTCGCGTTTCTCGGAGCGCTTTCCCTGCTTTCCTCCTGTACCGGAAAGATCGGCTACGGCGTTATCAATTGGTCCGTGCCCGAATACTCGCTCTACGCGGGCGACGTGGTGCCCGTTTTCATTCAGTCAAATATAGGAAAGGTGTACGTCGTCGGGCTCGATTCCTCCGAAACCCGCCGCGCGGAGCTACCCCTCTGGCAGCTTACTCTGTATAAATCCCGTTCCAAGGCGAATAAGGCGGCCGCGGCGCTCGCGGAATTCAGGTATACCTACGCGACGGTCAAGCTGGACGGCCTGCCTGTTCGCGCCGATCCTGAAAACACGTCAAGGCAGGTATACCGCCTCAAGGAAGGGGAAAAAATCAAGATCGTTCGGATGGGAAAGGGCTCGCCGGTTATCGCGGCAAACGCGCCCCTTGCCGGCGACTGGTACGAGGTGATGACCGACGACGGTACCGCGGGTTGGTGCTTTTCGTACAATCTCGCCTTTTTCGACGAGCGGGAAACCGATTCGGGCCTCGCCGCGGCGGTGGATTCCGGTCCCGACCCGGTTTTGGAAAATCTCCTTACCCGTTCCTGGTATCCCGAGTCCTGGCGCGCAATGCTTCGCGCCAACCGCGTTATCCCCCCGAAAATCGATTCCCGGCAGGGTTTTTTCCCGGGCCGAACGTCCCAGGTCGCCCGGGTTGAGGGGATAGACGGCGTTATCACCTTCCCGTATACCGGCATAACCCGGACCGAGGACGGCGTCTACCGGTTCGAAGGCACCAGCCTCACGGTACAGGCGCGCCGCGGCGATCTCATCATGGTCCAATATACCGATCAGGCGGGCATGCCGCGGGCGGAATATTTCGCGGCCCTAGATAGCACTCCCGACCAGATCGTCAGCGACGAAAACGAACGCAGGGCGGCCTTGGCCGCCGCCGTTACGGACCTGTCCGAGCGTTTCTCCTCGGGCAATTACGGGGTTCTCCAGTTCATCGGCGGAGACCGGTTCCTTTGGAGCGGCTATCAGCTTCTCGTTCCCTCGGTCATCCCGCCCAATTCCGGCGGCGGCGGCTCCGTGGCCTTTGACCGCTTCCTCGGCGATACCCTACCGAAGGATTACACCGGGGCGTTAAGCCTCTCCTTCGATCAGGCTCCCTCGCCCCTTACCTTCCTTTACGTGCTGGAGGCGACGGGCCTGAAGCTGGAGTTCGTTCCCGAGTCCCTGGTACGCGATTCCGTGGTCGAATCGAGGAGCCTTACGCCGACGGTCATATACTTCTCCCCCGAACAGACGGGACAAGGCGGTTTCTAGCATGGCCTTCGTACAGTTTTCACGCGTCTCACTGGCCTTCGGAAACCGGGACATCCTCGATTCCGTCTCATTGAATCTCGCTTCCGGCACGAAGGCCGCCCTCGCCGGCGCGAACGGCTCGGGAAAATCCACCCTGATGAAGGTGCTCGCGGGAACCGTGCAGCCCGACGGGGGCGAGCGGGCCATTCAAAAGGGAACCAGGGTCTCGTACCTTCCCCAATCGGGCATCGTCCACTCCGGGCGAACCCTCATGGACGAAATCGACACCGCCTTCTTTCGCGGGCGGGAATTGTCCGATCGTCTCGAGGCCCTCGGCGACGAACTGGCGAAGACCTCGGGCGACGACCCAAAAACGGTCCGCCTGGTGGAAGAGCACCACGAAACGCAGACCGCGCTCGAAGAGTCGGGATGGCACCGTCGCGCGGCGCTCGCTGAGCAAACCCTTCTCGGTCTCGGCTTCGAAAAGGCCGACTTTAACCGTCCCGTCGGGGAATTTTCCGGGGGATGGCAGATGCGCGTCGCCCTGGCGAAGATTCTCCTCGAAAAGCCCGATATTCTCCTTTTGGACGAACCCACGAACTATCTCGATATCGAGGCGCGTTCCTGGCTTGAAAACTGGCTCAGGGATTTCACGGGGGGCTTTCTCATCGTCAGCCACGACCGGTATTTCCTGGACGTCACGATAAACGAGGTGTACGAGCTCTTCGGCGGTTCCATTACCCGGTACGCGGGAACCTACACCAATTACGAACGGGTGCGCGCGGTGGAGCTCGAGTCGCTGATCAAGCGCTTTGAGGAACAGCAGGACGAAATCGCCAAAACGGAGGATTTTATCCGCCGTTTCCGTTATAACGCATCCAAGGCGGCGATGGTCCAGGACCGCATTAAGCGCCTGGAGAAACTGGAACGCATCGAGATACCAGAAAGCCTCAAAAAGATCCACTTTCGCTTCCCGCCCGCGCCCCATACCGGGCGCCTGGTCATCACGACCGCCGGCCTTACCAAAAAGTACGGCCAGCGCGCCGTTATCGAAAACCTGGACCTCGTGCTGGAAAAGGGGGAACGCCTCGTGGTGGTCGGGCGGAACGGGGCGGGAAAGTCGACCCTCCTTCGCATGCTTGCCGGCGAAGACGCCGTCTCGGCCGGCTCCATAACCCTGGGCGCGGGAGTGCTTCCCGGCTACTTTTCCCAAGACAACGCCGAGCTCCTGACCGGTTCGGAGCGTATTTTGGACCTCTTGGAATCGGAGGCGCCCAACGAGCTCATTCCGAAACTTCGGGACATGCTCGCCGCCTTCCTCTTCCGGGGCGACGATATTTTCAAGCCCATCAACGTGCTCTCCGGAGGGGAAAAAAGCCGGCTCGCCCTGTTGCGGCTCCTTTTGAAGCCCATTAACCTCCTCATCCTCGACGAGCCTACCAACCACCTCGACCTGCATTCGAAGGACGTTCTGCTCGAGGCCCTCTCGTCCTTCGGGGGCACGGTCATTTTCGTCTCCCACGACCGGGGCTTCATCGAAGGGCTCGCCACCCGGGTCGTCGAACTCACCGCGCCCGGCGGCGGCGTCGCTTCCCGTTTCCGTAACTTTCCCGGCGATTATCGGTATTATATGGAGCGTATCGAACGCGAAGCCGCCGCGGCCCCCGCGGAGGGCGAAGGCGCCGGTAAAACGGCGAAAGGCGTTTTACCGGCGGATAACGGGCCGGAGGGGCGCGCCCTGACCTACGAGGAAGAAAAGCGGCTAAAGGCGGAACGCAGAAAATTGGAGCGCGAGGAAGCGCGTCTTTTGGAAGAAATCGACCGCGCCGAATCGGGCCTGAAGGACCTGCACGAAGCCCTTTCAGATCCCGCCGTCTATTCGGACGCGGGAAAGAGCCGGGGCGTGCAAGCCCAAATCCACGATCTTGAGGGACTGATCCGCGGTCTTTCTGAACAGTGGGAAACCATCTCGTTGCAACTGGAGGAACATCCATGAAAGTACTCGTTCTTGGCGGCGCCGGCTATATCGGCAGCCATGTGGTCAAGGCCATGCTGGCCGCGGGACACGACGTGACCGTATTCGACAATCTCGGATCCGGGCAGCTGGGGAACCTTTTTCCCGAGGCGAAATTCATCGCGGGCGATATACGCCACGCCGGCGACGTAAACGCCGCCTTCGAGCGGGGCTTTGACGGGTGCGTGCATCTCGCCGCGTACAAGGCCGTCGGCGAATCCATGGCGGAACCGGAAAAATACTCGGTAAACAACATATCCGGGACCTTGAACATGCTCAACGCGGCGTGCTCCCACGGCTGTAAAAACGTGGCCTTTTCCTCCTCCGCCGCGGTCTTCGGCTCGCCCCAATACGTGCCCATCGACGAAAAGCACCCCACCGAACCCGAAAGCTATTACGGTTTCACCAAGCTCGAAATAGAGCGCTTTCTCGCCTGGTACGACCGGCTTAAGGGCGTTCGGTACGCCGCGCTCAGGTATTTCAACGCCGCTGGCTACGACGTGGACGGCCGCATCGACGGCCTTGAGCGTAACCCCCAGAACCTCCTGCCCATCGTCATGGAAGTGGCTTCGGGCTGGAGAAAGGAACTTCAGATTTTCGGTCAGGACTACGATACCCGCGACGGAACCTGCGTTCGGGACTACGTCCACGTCGCCGATCTCGCGCAGGCCCACGTGAACGCCCTCGCCTATATCGCGAAGAACGACCGGAGCCTCACGGTAAATCTCGGAAGCGAAAAAGGCGTAACCGTCACCGAAATGGTGGAAGTTGCCCGAAAGATCACCGGAAAGGAAATTCCCGCCGCCTACGTCGGGCGCCGAAGCGGCGACGCTTCCGCCCTGTACGCCACCAGCGCCCTCGCCCGCGAGACCATCGGCTGGGCGCCGAAATATTCCGACGTGGAAACCCTCGTGGCTTCCACCTGGAAAGTCTATCAGAAATACAAGGCCCCCGGAGAAAAGAAATGAAAGAACTCGATACCGTCCGCGATTGGCTCAAGGCGCAGAAACCGGAAATGGTTAAGCTTGAGACCCTCCTTACCTCGATACCCGCCATGGCGCCCGAGTCCGGCGGGGAAGGGGAGCTAAAAAAATGCGAGGCCCTGACCGAATGGCTTCGCGCCAAGGGCTTTACGAATTTCGAGCGGTTTGACGCGCCCGATTCCCGCGTTCCCTCGGGCATTCGCCCCAATCTCGTCGTTACCCTTCCGGGCGCGGACGATTCCCGCTCGGTCTGGATCATGACTCATATGGACGTAGTGCCCCCGGGCGAGCTCGCCAAGTGGGAAACCGATCCCTGGAAGGTGGTGGAAAAGGACGGCCGGGTGTACGGCCGCGGCGTGGAAGACAACCAGCAAGGCCTCGTCGGGTCCGTTTTCGCGGGGCTCGCGTTTTTGGCGAACGGTATCACGCCCGCGTTTACCGTGAAGCTGCTGTACGTCGCCGACGAGGAAGTGGGTTCCGCCTACGGCATCCAGTATCTTTTAAAGGCCCATAATCTCTTCCGAAAGGACGATATCATCGTGATACCCGACGGCGGGGACGATCAGGGGTCGACGATCGAAATTGCCGAGAAAAACCTACTCTGGCTCCGCTTCCAGACCAAGGGCAAGCAAACCCACGGTTCCCGGCCCGATCAGGGGGCCAACGCGCACCTCGCGGCCTGCGACCTGGCCTTGCGCCTTAACGGCCTGGAACAATTCTTCGGCGAGCGGAACGATCTTTTCGAGCCCAACCGGTCCACCTTCCAGCCGACGAAAAAAGAGGCCAACGTGCCAAACATCAATACCATACCCGGCGAGGACGTTCTGTGCATGGACTGCCGCATCCTTCCGACCTATCCCCTCGCGACGGTGCGAAAGGAAGTCGAGCGGATCGCGCGGGAGGTCGAGTCCAAGCACGGCGTATCCATCCGCTGGACCGAGGAACAGGCAGTGGAATCCCGGCCCACCCCGATGGACGCCCCGGTGGTCAAGGCCTTGGGCGCTTCGATAAAAACCGTTTACGGCGTGGACTACCGGCCCATCGGCATCGGCGGCGGTACGGTTGGAGCCTATCTGCGGAACGCGGGGTTCGACGCCGTCGTATGGAGCAAGATGGACGAAACCGCCCATCAGCCGAACGAATACTGCGTTCTCGATAATTTGATCGGCGACGCCTCCGTAATGGCCGCCCTTATGTTGGGTACGGGAATTAGTGCGCGCTCTTGACGTAAGGCACGCCTTCTTAATCTATTATTCATATTTTATTTTTTACAAAAAGGGCTTTCAGGTATTGTCTGAAAGCCTTTTTTTGTTGTTTTCCCTGTTTATTCGTCGATAATGCGATAAAGTATACACGTGGAGAGATTAGATATATAAAAAAGTATACACTTATCAGTAAAGATTCTTAAGTCTTTTTTAAGAGTGTGTTACTTTATATAGAATTGTAAAGTCTCAATCTTACTAATTGTGGTTGGCATGGTTCTTGCTTGGTATTGGCGGGGGCACTATGTACAACCAAGATTCAATAAGTGACTATCTCAAAGAAATTCGTAAGTATCCGTTGCTCACGTTCGAAGAAGAAATTGAGCTTTCTCAGCGCATTCAAAAGGGTGATCTCGCAGCCCAAAAGAAGCTAATCGAATCAAATCTTCGACTTGTGGTCACCGTGGCTCGTAAATACGCCGCTTCAGACTTTCCGCTCCTCGATATTATCCAGGAAGGAAACCTGGGCCTTATCACAGCAGCCCAGAAGTATGAATTTTCATACAATGTTCGATTTTCTACCTATGCCTGTTGGTGGATCCAGCAATCGATTACCCGGGCTATCGCCAATAAACGCCGCATGATCCGTCTTCCCTTCCGGAAGGAGGAACTGGCCGCCCGGGTACGACGGGTTTCCGGCGAACTCTTTCAACGGCTTTCACGAAATCCCAGCAGGGAGGAGATCGCGAAAGAGATGAATCTTCCGGTTCAGGACATTTCCGATATAATGTTCAGCTCCGGTACCGTAACCAGCTTGGACCTCCAGCTCGACGAGGAGGAATCGGCTTCGCTCAAGGATCTTATCGCCGATACTACCTGGAATCCCGAGGATATCTTCATGAAGCAGTATTCCCGGGAATGCATGCTGGACGCCCTTTCGGAATTGAAGGAATCAGAGCGAGATATCATGCTAAAACGGTATAATCTGGAAGATACCGGAAAGACGTATACCCTGAAGCATATTGGGGCCATGTACGGCGTTTCCGCCGAAACCGTACGGCAGGTGGAACTCCGTGCTCTCAGAAAGCTTCAGGTCCGTTCCGAAGAGCTTCGCGAGATTATGTACAGCTAAGTTTGACGGAGTTGACATAGCGGCCGCAGGTCTTTATTCTTGCGGGCGATGACTGGGAAAAAGACTCGCGGTACAACCGCGAAAAAACGACGGCAGGCACGGGAGTTAAAATACCGTCTCGCGCTTTTGGCCGTCGTTTTTTTCGTCTCGCTCGTATTGTTTGCGGCAAAGGCCGGCCTCCTCAAGCCGAATTCGGCCGCGCGGCTAATCGAAAAAACACCGGTTTCCGAAGTCGAAACCCCGGCTCCGGCTCCGGCTCCGGCTCCGGCTCCGGCTCCGGTCGCCCGCGTCCCGGCGCAAAGGCTTTCTCCCGCGGAAAAACCCGCCCCCGAGCAAGGCTCTCCGGCCGTTTCTCCGTCCCAAAACGCGATTGCCGTAACGCCCGAGAAGCCCTCAGCCGGCGCGGCGGTTTCCGTCGCCTCCGGGCGGTCAGAACCGGTTCCCGAAAAGCCCGTGCCGCCCAAACGGAAGGGAACGCTCGTCTTCGTATTCGACGACGCCGGCCATAACCTCAGGCAGCTGGAACCTTTCCTTCGCTTGCCGTTTCCCATTACTATTGCCGTTTTGCCGGGATTGGAGTATTCTCGAAGTGCGGCCGAAAGAGCGCGCGCCGCGGGCAAGGAAGTAATCCTGCATCAACCGATGCAGGCGGTAAATCTCTCATATGATCCCGGTCCTGGCGCCATACGACAGGGCATGAACGGGGATGAAATTCGCGCGATAGTGCGTAAAAATCTCGATGAGGTAGGACCGGTAAAGGGTCTTAACAATCATGAAGGATCGCTGATCACCTCCGATCCCGTCGCCATGGGCGCGGTGTTGGACGTGGCGCGGGAGCGGGGCATTTATTTCCTTGACTCCCGAACGATCGCAAATACCGCGGCCCCCGCGGTCGCCAAGGAACGAAACATGAGCATATGGGAGCGAGCGGTGTTTTTAGACAATATACAGGAACGGGATAGCATCATAGACGCGGTGGGCAGCGGCCTCAAGATCGCCGAACGAAAGGGGGCGGCTATCATGATCGGCCATATTTGGTCGAACGACCTGGCCGAAATTTTGGCGGATATGTATCCCGAGCTCGTCAGCCAGGGCTTTTCGCTTTCCACTATCGCGAATATCGCGGTCCATGACGAGGAAAATCGATGAGAATCCTGGGAATCGAAAGTTCCTGCGACGAAACCGCCGCGGCGATCGTCGAAGACGGCCGCGCGATTATCAGCAACGTAGTCGCTACGCAGATTCCGTTTCACGCGACCTATAACGGCGTCGTGCCGGAAATCGCGAGCCGGAAGCACACTGAATGGATCCTTCCGGTGGTTAAGCAGGCCCTGGACGAGGCAAAGCTCTCCCTGGAAGATATAGACGGTATCGCGGCCACCAATCGGCCAGGCCTCATGGGCTCTCTATTGGTTGGACTGACGTTCGGGAAAACCCTTGCCTGGTCGCTCGATAAACCCTTTATCGCCGTTAATCACATGCTCGGCCATCTATACGCCGCGCATTTGGATCGGGATATCGACTATCCCTACCTGGGGCTTTTGGTCTCCGGCGGCCATTCCATCATTTGCAAGGTTTCCGGCTACGCGGATATCGAGGTTCTCGGCACGACCGTGGACGACGCGGTAGGAGAGGCCTTCGACAAGGTCGCCAAGTTTTACGGTTTCGGTTATCCCGGCGGCGTGGCGATCGATAAGCTCGCCAAATCCGGGGACCCCCGTGCAGCCCGGTTTCCCCTGCCGAACCTCTATAAGGGCGGCCATGAATACGACGTGTCCTATTCGGGCCTGAAAACCGCCGCCATTAACCAGATTGACCAGTTTTGGAACCCTGAATTCGAACGGACCCCGGAAAATATTTCCGCCGCCTTCCAGGAAACCGCGGTACGGATCCTCCTTTCCCGTCTGCTCAAGGCCTCCCGGGACACGGGACTGACCAGGATAGTGGCCGGCGGGGGCGTCGCGGCGAACTCGAGGCTGCGCGCCCTGCTCGCCGAGGAAAAGGACCTGGAATGTATATTTCCCCCCTTGCGGCTGTGCACGGATAACGGGGCGATGATCGCCGGCCTGGGATACCGTTATCTCGCCGACGGGGTTACCAGTCCCGTCGATACGGGGGCAAGCGCCCGCGTCGAGGGTTTTCGCAAATTCGGCCGTCCCCGCGGAGCCTAACGCCGGGCTTACCCCGTTCTATCTCGTTGACTCGCCTGCCGTATCCATACTAATATTCGGGCTATGAACGCAAATATTTCCTTGGATCAGGCGATTCGCAAAATACCGGATTTCCCGAAACCGGGCATCCTTTTCTACGATATCACCGGTATTCTCGTAAATCCGCCGGCGTTTCGGGAGTGCATAGACCGGATGGTCGAGCTATACGAGCGCTCCCATATAGACGCGATCGCGGCGATAGAGTCACGGGGCTTCGTATTCGCCGCTCCCTTCGCCGAGCGCATGGGCATTCCCCTCATCCTTATCCGCAAGAAGGGCAAGCTTCCCGGCCAGACCTACGGTTGTAAGTATAACCTCGAATACGGCACGGCCGAACTCGAGGTTCATCGCGCCGACGTGAAGGCGGGCGAGCGTATCCTGGTAATGGACGACCTTATCGCCACCGGCGGAACGTTGAACGCGGCCCGAAACGTGCTTGAACAGGGAGGCGCGACCGTCTCCGGTTTTTTCGGCGTCGTCGGCTTGCCGTTCCTGAATTATCAGGCCGTGCTGAGCGAGATTCCCGTTCGGACACTGATTGAATATCACGGGGAATAAAACCGTTCCCCGTTGACAAAAAAAAGCGGCTGTGATAATTTCACTCTCGCAATCGCTCCCCGGTTGTGTAATGGTAGCACTACAGATTCTGGTTCTGTTTGTGGGGGTTCGAATCCTCCCTGGGGAATTACCTGAAAACCGGCATGGGTAATCGTGTCGGCCCAATGGCCAATGCGATTCCCGCGCGCAAAAACCTGGAGTTTTGACGAATGTCATGTTCCGGGTAACCACGGAGAATCGCGTCAGCGATTCTCCAAGTTCAAAAAACCGATTCAAGAATCGGTTTTTTGAACCGGTCCCTTAGTCTATCGGTTAGGACATGAGATTCTCAATCTTAAAAGACGGGTTCGATTCCCGTAGGGACCGTAACGAACCGCCTCGCGCCCGCGAGGCGGTTTTTTTTATTGTTGGTATTTTTTCTTTTTTCTGGCATAATTAACTACGATGCAGCAACAAAACGCTATTGGAACCTTCGAACGCCTGGTTATTACCCTTGAATCCGACGAGCGAAAGGAAATGCTCCGGCAACTCGCGGATCTTTCGGAAATTCAACAGGAAGAGATACCCTCTTCCTCTAAGGCCAACCTGGCTGTGTCCTCGTATAACATGCCCGAGGAGCGGCATTTTCTCGAGCAACCCTTCCTGATTCGGCTCTGGTTTATCGTCATTTCCTTTTTTATGTCCAGTTCCCCGACCAAGGTCTGGTCGAACCATTTGGTAAACGCCCTGGGACACGATCTGTCCCGCCAGTTCGGGTCGTACATAGACATTCGCCAGCATAGTTACATCAACGAAACCTTTATCGCCCTTAATTCCCTGAAAAACGTACAGTCCTTTTTCCTTCGCCTTCTCAGCGCCTACGATTCGGATAAGGGCGGCCTATACGTCATTCTCGCCACGCTTTTAATGAAAGAGACCACCGAAAGGCTGGGTAAGCTCGCGAATCCCTTCGACGTAAGCTGGAATACGGAGCAAAAAAAGGACTTGCGGTCCAATCGGCTCCGGGATATGGACGTGGTCTTTCAATCCATTCCCGACGATGACCGGGCCCGCATGTACCAGTCGGCCCAGGCGATCGAATGGATGCGCGCGTTTTGCGCCCTTCCGCTGGACCGGATGCTCGCGCGTTTCGGCGTGGTGGACAATCTGGCCCGATCCTGCCTGATCGAATCGCTTTCCGAGGAATTTCGCGACCTGACCAACGTTCTTGCGGGGGCGAAGCGGATCCCGCTCCTCTTGCTGGAGGGCATGTACCTCTTCAGCGTACAAGACGAGATCGGCAATTCCAAATTCGACATAGACGAGGAGTGCCGGTCCTTCGTTAAAGAAGCGACGTTTCAATTGGTCACCATACGCCAGTTCAAGTCTGCCGTCCCCGTGGCCGATTTCGTCCGTTACTCCATTCGCGACGTGAGCTGGCATCCCGATCCGGTAGAGGCCGGCGAGGATTGGTTTCAGCTTTTTAAGAGCGCGTGGAAGCGGCAGTTTGAGGAAAAGTGGGTGGAATGGAACCGGCTGCACCGCCGCGCCATGCTTGAATCCCGCATGCGCGCCTACGTCGGCGTTCAGGACCTGCCCGAACTCGTCTATCATCCCTGGGATTCCATGTGGATGCCCCTCAGGCTGAACCGGGAACTGACGTTCCGTTTTTTAAAGGGCTTTTTCTCGGTATTCTATCCGGCCCAAATCATGAAACCGCTCAAAATACTCCTGATCGAGGGGGATTTTTACCGGCGGGAGAACCTGGCCGAATATACCGACGCGTTTAGCGCCCTCGAGCACCAGGCCCAGGCGAACGAAATGTTCGAGAACCGTCTTTCGGCGAAGGGCGATTTCGGCGAAGGGTTCGCCTTTATCCAGAAGGAAAAGATGGCGACCGTAAAGGGCAAGGCCCGCCTGGAAAACCTCATGCTGGGCGTGGAATCCGAGCTTGGCACCATGATCGCCCGCATTCAGGCGGCCTTCCGCAGCGTTGACATGATACTCGGGGGCGTCCTTGGCGTGGTGCGGGGCGCTCCCTACGAGACCTTGGTGAATATGGCCTCCATTCAGGGCAAGCATA
Organism: Spirochaetota bacterium; assembly: GCA_023443865.1. Lineage (GTDB taxonomy): Bacteria > Spirochaetota > Spirochaetia > Treponematales > Treponemataceae > Teretinema. The sequence goes on from JAEZST010000022.1 coordinate 611,109, forward strand.
ACGAGAAATACCGCAAGGAATTGGCCATAGTCCAGGAATATATACGCACGGCGAGTATCCTTATCTCTGAGGCCGAGATAGTGGAAAAGGACAACCCGTGACGGGCGCCCATACCTACGCCTTTCCCGACACCGATCTCGCGCCGCGCCTCGAATGCGGCCTCTCCCTCGCCGCGAGCGGCTGTATGGGCGTGCAGTCGGGCCCTGAAAACAGGAAGCGGCTGTTCCGTACCGCGGGGATCGACCCGGCTTCGGCCGTGGCCCTGACGCAAATCCATTCCCGGATCGTTCGCGTGGCCGAGTCGGCGCTGGCGTTCGCCGATATGCCCGAGGGCGACGGTTTGATTACGGCGAACGATTCGCTGGTCCCGACCGTTACCGTCGCCGATTGCATGCCGATCTGGCTGCTTGACCCGGTCAGTCGTTGGTTCGGCGTGTTGCATTCCGGCTGGCGCGGCACGGGTATCCTGCGGACCGCCCTCGAATTAGCCTCCGACGAATGGGGCGCCAAACCGGAGAACCTCAGGGTGATCCTGGGACCGCATATCCGTTCGTGCTGTTATACCGTGGACGCCGAGCGGGCCGATTACTTTCGCCGGGGGTTTGGGGAATCCTCCGTTACCCTGGACGCCGAGCGCGCGGCCGCGAACGACCGGTGGCCATGGCGGCTTTCCCTTGCGGAGGCAAACCGGAATCTCGCGCTCTCGCTGGGCGTTCTGGCGGAACATATCCGGGATACGGGAGAATGCACGGCTTGCAACCCGCTATACGGGTCTAACCGGCGGCAGGGCGCCCCCTCGTTTACCCGCATGCTCGCCTGGATCCGCTGGCGATGATCCCGATGCGCGCCGATTGCATAGGCCGCCCCATTCCGGTACAATCTTTTCCGCATTCCCGAACCTAAACCTTAATAGACGGGTCCTCGTCCGACGGGACGGAACCTCAGGAGAGTATACAATGGCAGATATCCGCGAGCATTGGCGCGTCCTGGTGGCCGCAGCGCTGGAAACCCTTCGGCAGGCTAAATCGATCGATATTCCGTCGATCCAAAGCGCATCGGTCACCATAGAAACGCCGCCCGATCCCGCCATGGGCGACGTGGGTTTCCCGATGTTCGCCTTCGCGAAGGCCTTTCGGATGGGGCCGCCCCAAATAGCCGCCGAAGTAGCCCGGCTCGTGGGAGAGAATCCCGATGCCGCCGCCTTGGGCTCGGTGAAGGCCGTAGGGCCGTACGTGAACGCCTTCCTCGCCAAGGGCAACCTCGCCGGGGACATTCTTTCGGCCATTCTCGCCGACGCTGAGCATTACGGTAAGCCCGGAACCATGACCGGTCGCCGGATCATGATCGAGTTTTCGAGTCCCAACACCAATAAGCCCCTGCATCTCGGCCATCTCAGGAACGATGCGCTGGGCGAAAGCGTGTCCCGAATCCTAAAATTCTGCGGAGCCGAGGTTTTCAAGGTCAATATCATCAATAACCGGGGCATCCATATCTGCAAATCCATGCTGGCGTACAAGAAATTCTTCGCGGGAAAGACGCCGGAGTCGGAGGGCATCAAGAGCGACCTGCTCGTGGGCAATTGCTACGTGAAATACAGCCAGTACGCCAAAGAGAACCCCGAGCAGGCTGAAGCCGAGGCCCAAGGGCTCCTGCGGGGCTGGGAAGCGGGCGATCCCGAAACCCTGGAACTGTGGAAGACCATGAACGGTTGGGCCGAGAAAGGGATCGCGCAAACGTACAGGCGCACGGGCATTTCCTTCGATAAGTTCTACTACGAAAGCGATACCTACCTCCTCGGCAAGGACAAGATTCTCGAGGGCCTTGCCAAGGGCATTTTCTACCGCGAGGAAGACGGCTCGGTCTGGATCGATCTTTCGCCCATCAACCTTGATAAAAAGGTGCTGCTCAGAAAGGACGGCACGGCCCTCTACATGACCCAGGATATCGGAACGGCCATCATGCGAAACGGCGATTGGCCCTTCGATCAATTGATATACGTGGTGGGCAACGAACAGCAATACCATTTCAAGGTCCTGTTCTATATCCTGCAGCAGCTGGGGTACGATTGGGCAAAGTCCCTCTATCACCTTTCCTACGGTATGGTGAACCTTCCCGAAGGCAAAATGAAAAGCCGCGAGGGCACGGTGGTCGACGGCGACGACTTAATCAACGCGCTTCGGGACGGGGCGTTGGAGGAAATCGCCGCCAAGGGCAGGGAAGAGGCGGTGGGCGATCCGCAGTCGGTAGCCGAACGCATCGCCCTGGGCGCGCTTCACTACTTCCTCTTGCAGGTAAGCCCCGCGAAGGACATGATTTTCAACCCGAAGGAATCGCTTTCCTTTACGGGAAACACGGGACCGTATCTCCAATATATGGGCGCCCGCATTTCCTCTATCCTCCGAAGGGCGGAAAGCGGGGAGGGCAACGCGGGCTCCGGTACCGTTTCTCCCGATCTATTGACCCACGAGGCGGAATGGGAACTGCTGAAGACCCTGGGAGAATTCCCGAAACAAGTGGTTCGCGCCGGCGAAAACCATGACCCCAGCGCCATCGCAACCTATCTCTACGAGGTTTCCAAGGGCTTCAGCCGCTTTTATCATGAATGCCCCATCCTTTCGGCGGAAACCCCCGATCTTGCGCGAACCCGCCTCGAATTGGCGAGGGCCACCCTGATCGTGCTGAAAAACGCGATGAACCTGGTGCTCGTGCCCTTCCTCGAGACCATGTAAGGGTCGGGACTCGCCTCTTGACGCGAAACCGTCAAAAACGGTATAAATATCAGTACTGTCGTATTGTGCCTTCGGTGTACACCCGTTAATACACCGGAGTACGTATAAATTTCGTATTTGGAGATTCAAGATGTACGCACTTGTCGAGTATAAGGGTAAACAGTATAAGGCCGAGAAAGGCGCCCAGATTCAGGTAGACCTGATTGACGCCGAAAAGGGCAGCAAGATCGATATCGACACGGTCCTGCTCGTTTCCGACGGCGAAAAGACCTCCGTGGGCGCTCCCTACGTGAAGGGCGCCAAGGTTCAGGTCGTGGTGGGCGACAGTCTCCGCGATTCCAAGGTTATCGTCTACAAGTACAAGCCGAAGAAAGACTATCATCGGACCATCGGCCATCGCCAGCAGTATACCATGGTGACCGTCGAGAATATCGTCGGGGCATAAGTCTTGACCGCCGTGAGGGTGATCCTCGGGCCGGGAGGCGAGCTTCTCGCCGCCGAGGCTTCGGGACACGCCGGGGCGGGAAAGCGCGGCGAGGACTTGGTCTGCGCCGCGGTGACCGTTCTGCTGCGGACCACCCTGTCGGCGCTGGCGTCTGCCCATGGGAATGCGCGAAAGCCCTCCCTGGCGTTAGACGCTGAAACCGCCGGCCGCGGAACGCTTTCGTTTCGGGTCGCGGCTCACGAAGAGGCGGATATTCCGCTTCTCCGCTACGCGGGCTCCTTTCTCCTTGAGGGAATCGGGTCGCTGGTACGGGACTTTCCCGAATCGGTTTCGCTGACGGCGGAAAAAACGAGTTAACAGATCGAACAAACTGTTGGAGGATTGATATGGGACGCAAAAAAGGTGGTAGCGGCGCGAAAAACGGCCGCGATTCGAATCCGAAATATCTCGGAGTGAAGGTGTACGGCGGTCAGACCGTTAGTGCCGGTTCCATCCTGGTTCGCCAGCGGGGTACCAAAATCCATCCCGGCAACAACGTCGGGTGCGGCAAGGACGACACCCTGTTCGCCACTGCCGACGGTGTCGTGAAGTACCACGAGCGAAAAGGGCGCCGTCTCGCCTCGATCGAGTCCGTCGAGGCTTGATACGGGTCCGGTTCGACCGGATAGCGGTTCGGCAGGTTTCCCGTCGTAACGGGTTTCTTGATCGGCCGGAATGACAGTCAAGACGCACTGAAAAAGCCGGCGGATTCACTGCCGGCTTTTTTTTATCGATTCCGGGTCGGGGCCCATCGCCTGCCCGGACGGAGAATTGTTATGGTTAAATTCGCTGACGAAGCCCTCATTACGGTCTCGTCCGGCAAGGGCGGAAACGGATGCATTGCCTTCCGCCGCGAGAAATACATTCCCAACGGCGGACCTTCCGGCGGCGACGGCGGCAGGGGCGGCGACGTGGTATTCGAGGTGCGGCGTAACCTTCGCACCTTGGCGAACCTCCGGTATCGCCAAACCTTTAAGGCGCAGACCGGCGGCGACGGGGAAGGCAGCAAACGGTTCGGCAAGGACGGCGAGGATTGCGTGATTCCCCTCCCTCCGGGCTGCCTGATACGCGACGCGGAGACCGGGGAGGTTATCCACGATTTCGGCCTGGAATCGGAGGGCCGTTTGGTTTTCCTGAAAGGGGGAAACGGCGGCTGGGGCAACGTTCACTTCAAGGGGCCGACCAATCAGGCGCCGCGAACGGCCCTTCCGGGACAGCCAGGCGAGACGCGGCAGCTCCGCGTGGAGCTCAACATTATCGCGGACATCGGTTTCGTGGGCTTCCCGAACGCCGGCAAGTCCTCTCTCCTGGACCACTTTACCAATGCTCGGCCCAAAATCGCCCCCTATCCGTTCACTACGAAGATTCCGAATCTCGGCGTCCTGAGGGTGGACGACGAGCAAGATATAATTCTCGCCGATATCCCCGGCATTATCGAGGGCGCGTCCGAAGGCCTCGGCCTCGGTATCCGCTTCCTGAAGCATATTTCCCGCTCGGCGGGCCTGGCGTTCATGATCGACCTGTCCGACGACGGTTTTCTCGAATCGTACGACAAGCTTCAAACGGAATTGTCGAATTTCTCCGGGGAGCTCGCGGTCAAGGAACGGGTCGTCATAGCGAACAAGCTGGATTTGCCCGGGGCCGAGGAACGGCTGGCGGAACTAAAAGAGAGCTTCGCGAAACGGCACCCGGAAATCACGGTTTACGGCATTTCCGTCCATAGCCGCTGGCATTTGGACCAGGTGCGCGACGCCTTCATCGCCATGGTTAACGATATGGGTGCGCAGGACCGCGCCGATTCGGGCGATTCGGTCAACGGTGCCGCGATAGGCGGAATCCGAAACCAAATCGGCGAGGTTCCCGATTTTATGCGGGCCGAGCTTGAAGAGCCTGATTATGGGGCGGCCGAGCTTCCCGCGGACCACTTCGGCGCGACGGTAAGTCTAAACCGCAAAAAAAGGGGAAAGAGGAAGTGAGGCTCGCCGTCATCGGCGGATCTTTCAATCCCGTTCACATTGGGCATCTGGCGCTGGCCGACGACGTACGCTGTTCCCTCGGCTATGACCGGGTCCTGCTCATTCCCGCCCATTGCCCGCCCCATAAGGAGCTCTCGCAGGGCGCTTCTTCCCGTGACCGCCTGAATATGCTCAAGCTTGCCTCGGAAGGCGTTCCCTGGCTCTCGGTGGACGCGTGCGAGCTGGAACGGGAAGGCGTTTCCTGGACCATCGATACCCTTGAATACATAATCGGGAAATACGCCGATATAGACGGGCTTCCCGCGCTCGTGATCGGCGATGACCTCGCCGCGGGCTTTTCCCGATGGCGCCGCGCGGAAGACATAGCCCGCATCGCCGAAATCGTCATGGCGCGCCGACCTCCCGACGGCCCTGAACCCGTTGTCGGGGAAGGCGGGGATCTCCCGTTTCCCTTCCCCTTCAAACGGTTGGAGAATCCCCCCTTGCCCATTTCCTCCAGCGCCGTACGGGAGAGAATCCGGACGGGAAAGAGTTGGCGTTACCTTGTCCCGGACTCGGTATACCGCTATATTGAGGGTCATGGGCTGTATGACTGTAGCGAAGCTTGAGGAAGTGACCGAACGGGTCAATTTGTATGCCCTTGGGGTATTGGCGCCTCCCCGGTACGAGCATTCCGTCCGGGTAGCGGAGCTTGCACGGGCTATGTGCGTCCGCTTCGGGGCCGATCCGGTGGCGGGTTACCTGGCGGGAATCGCCCATGACATGTGCAAGTCCGCCAAGGAACGGTGGCTTTTATCCATGGCGCTCCGGGACGGACAGCCAATCGTGGAGGTCGAGGAGAAAAAGCCCTCGCTCCTGCACGGCCGCGCCGCCGCGGTTCTCCTGGAATCCGAATTCGCGATCGAAGACCGCTCCATTCTCGACGCGGTACGCCACCATACCTTCGGCGCTCCGGAAATGGACTCCCTGGGGAAGATTATTTTCGTGGCGGATAAGGTTGAACCCGGCCGAAACGGGCTGGATCCGGCCTGGCTCGCGCGATTGAACGAATCCGACCTTGACGGAATGACCACCATGGTTTTGGAGCATAACATAGGTTATCTGGATTCCCGGGGCAAGGCCGTTTCCCCGGTAACGCGAGAGATGCTCGCGAGCCTCAAGGGGCGTCAGCTTTCGAACACCCAGGGAGGGTCATAATGTCCGCGCGCGCCGTCAGGCTCGATAAAAACATCATTTTTCTCGTGATCATCCTGCTTGTGTTGATCGTGACTTCCGCGGTCTTCTTCGTTACCATGAGAACGGACCCGGTAAAGGAAGCCCTGTCGGGCGACAATCTTTTAAAGGTACTCGTAGTGCTGGACGACGGGGAAAAACCCCTTTCGACCCATATTATAGCGATTTATCCCGCGAGCAAACGGGCCGCGATGTTCGATATTCCGGGAGAAACGGGCTTGATCCTCAGTTCTTTGGGCCGCGTGGACCGAATAGACGCGGTATACGCGGAGAAGGGGATAGAGGCGTACCGCCAGGAAGTGGAAAAGCTTACCGGGATAGAAGTGCCCTTCCAGCTAACCGTGAAACTGGAAGGCTTCACCCGACTCGCCGACCTTTTGGGGGGCTTTAACGTTTTTATCCCGACTCCCGTGGATTTCACGGCGGAGGACGGAAGCCGCGTGCTCTTGCCCTCGGGCGCGGTGACCCTGGACGGGGATAAGCTGCGCACGTATATTACCTACGCAGAGGCTTCCTCGGGCGACGACGGGAGCTCCGAACGGAGACAGCGGGCGGTTCTCGCCTTTTTCAGCGCCCTGGAAGAGGCCTCTCCCGGCATTTTCGGCGGGCAGCGGTTTTCGGTGGTTCGCTCGGCGGTGAAGAGCAATATACCCGATTCGTCCCTGCCGGAACTGCTGAGGCAGCTCGCCAGCATCGACCTGGAAAGGCTCGTCCCGCAAGGGGTTTCGGGCTCGTACCGCGAGGTTGACGGTCAGTCCCTTCTGTTCCCCTTCTACGACGGCCAGCTTTTAAAGGATATCGTGCGCCAGACCATAGCGGGCTTGACCTCCAAGGACACGACGGTGCAGGAGCGCGTCTACGCCCTGGAGATCCTGAACGGAACGAAAACCCAGGGATTGGCCACCAATACCTCGTCGCTCTACCAAAACTTCGGGTATGACGTGGTGCGGGTCGGAAACGCGGATTCCGGCGAATACGATAAAACCGTGATAGTGGACCGGATCGGGAATCCTTCCGTGGCCCAGGCGGTCGCGAAGGTTATTCAATGCGAGAATATACAGCAAACCGACGTGCAACCCGCGGCCGCCGACGATTACGCGACGGAAGCGGTGATGGATTTTACCATAATACTCGGCAAGGATTTTGACGGCCGATACGTACGATAGCGAGGATACTGATGGACAGATACCAAAAGACAGAAACGGCGGCGAAGCGTCTCGGGGCGCTCATCGCCGAACACAAGGGCGGCGACGTGATGGTGCTTGACGTTCGGGAGCGGAATTCCTGGGCGGATTTTTTCGTAATCGCCACCGTTTCCAGTTCTACGCATTCCCGGGGCCTTCTCCGGCACGTGCAGGAAGCCCTGAAGGAGCTTGATTTGTCGGTGAGGCCGACCAGGCGAAAAAGCCCGGACGGCGAGGATTGGACGCTGATTGATTTGGGCGATATCGTGGTGCACCTGATGACCGCGCCCGCGCGCTCATTTTACGATTTGGAAAAACTGTGGTTCGGCGCCCCCGATCTCATGAAGGAAACAGAAAAGTAACCAAGCCGGTCGGCGAATCGCGCCGCGAAAAAAAGAAAAAACGCCTGTTTCTCCCGGAAACAGGCGTTTTTTTTTAAGAAAGGACGAGTTCATTATTCGTCGAAATCGTCGTATTCGAGGTCGTCGTCCTCGTAATCGTACTCGTCGTCCTCTTCGCTGAAGTCTCCTTCATCGTCGAAATCGTCAAATTCATCGTCGGTATCGTCGTCGAAGTCATCGCTTTCGTACTCTTCGAACCCGTCTTCCGATTCATCTTCGAAGTCGTCGTCCTCATAATCGTCATACGCGTCTTCGAATACGTATGATTTGCGGGAAGAGGTTTTCTCCAGTTCAATGTTGGTAAGCATGCGCCGTTCCATCCGTTCCTTATCGATTGGCCTTAAGGCACGATTCTCGTGTCCTTTGAAACATAATTGAGAGCCTTTGGTTCTGTCAACTATCCCCCGATAAAAAAAACGCCGAAATCTCTATCCGCCTCCTTTGACAAAACCGCGCGTTTTCTGCATAATCACCTTCGGTTGCCATGGAGAACTCCGTTAAGATCGACGCTCCCTGTAAACTCAATTTCCATCTCGCGGTCACCGGAATTCGGGACGACGGGTTTCATTCGATTGAAAGCCTGTTCCAGGCGGTATCGCTGGAAGACGCCCTAACGGTAACCGAAACGGCCGTGTCGGGCGAGTGCACGGTGCGTTGCCCGGCGCTTGAATTGCCCGAACGGAATACCGTATCCCAGGCGGTCGCCCTTTTTCGCGAGGAAACCGGGATATATTCGGGCGTGCGGATACTGCTTGAGAAGCGCATTCCCGCCGGCGCGGGACTCGGGGGCGGCTCTTCTGACGGGGCGGCGGCGCTTAAGGCGTTGAACGGTCTTTTTTCCGCCGGGTTGTCCCTTCCGCGAATCGCGGAAATGGCCGCGAAAATCGGCAGCGACGTCCCTTTTTTCGTTCACGGGGGCGCGGCGCTCGTTTCGGGACGGGGAGAAACGGTACGCCCTATCGGTCCCCGGACCGACCTATACGGCGTTTTGATTTGGCCCGGAGCGCATAGTTCGACTCCGCGGGCTTATGGTTTGGTCGATGCCTGGAAGGCGGCCGGAGCGGCTGATCCCGCGTTGGGACTTACGCTCGGCGAGCTGGAGGCTGAATATAGATCGCCGCCGCGGCAATGGCGGTTCGCGAACAGTTTCACGGTTCCCGTGAGCGGTTCGCTGGGCAAGATTGCCGCCGCCCTTGCCGATATAAAGGGCGCGGGCGCCGATTTTGCGGAAATGAGCGGTTCGGGTTCCGCGGTATTCGGAATTTTCGACGATTCCGACAAAGCGCGGCGCGCGAGGGCAAAGCTCGCGGAAAAATGGGAGGTATGCGTTAATTTTCTTTTACTTGCGTCCTGACCGATGCAGTAGTACAATAAAGAACGGGTTTATTTTCCCCGGTCCTTCTACTGTTAAGGAGACAAAAGTATGGAGATTACGGATATCCGCATCAGAAAGGTTACAACGGAAGGCAAGCTTAAGGCGTACGTGACCGTGACTTTCGATAACTGCTTCGTGATCCATAACGTCAAGATCATCGAAGGTAAAACCGGTATGTTCATCGCCATGCCCAGCAGGAAGATACGGACCGGTGAATACAAAGACGTTGCGCATCCGATTTGCCCGGATTTCAGGACCCGGCTGCAAGATCGGGTACTCGCCGAATTCGAGGCGGGAAACATAGAAGAGACAGTCGCGGCTGACCCGGCAGACCTGTAAGTCCGTCAGGAAAGCGAGGTAATCCCTCGGCGCCCCGCTGCTTCGATATACATTATTGGGACGTCGTCAAGCGGTAAGACAACGGTTTTTGGTACCGTCATTCGTTGGTTCGAATCCAGCCGTCCCAGCTCAATGAAACGGTTTCCGCCGAACGTGCGGAACCGTTCGTTTATTAACGCCTTTTTCAGACCGCTGGCCCTTCGCCGTGCGGGCGGGGAAAGGCATCAAGGAGCTCCTCAATGAAGGAACAGAAAGTAATTAACGGTATAACTCGCACCTCCACCGGTAAGGGCGCCGCGCGCCGCATGCGCAAAGAGGGTCGCCTTCCCGCGGTCATGTACGACGGACAGGGTAAGGCCACCATGATCGAGATCGACGAAGTCGAATTCTCCAAGATCTATCACCTGATCACCGAGAGTACCCTGATCGATCTCAAGCTTGACGGAAAGGAAGATCACGTCGCCTTCGTCAAGGATATCCAGTACAATATCATTTCCGACCGCGTCGGCCACGTTGATTTTTACGCCGTTGATCCCGCTAAGGCCCTTCATACGAAGATCCCCGTACGGCTCACCGGTTCTCCCGAAGGTATCCGCTTGGGCGGTATTCTCGAGGCCGGCATCACCGATATCGTGGTGGAATGCCTTCCCCGCGACCTTCCCGAGCGCTGCCTTGTGGACGTTTCCAAACTGGAACTGAAGCACTCCATCCACGTCCGCGATCTCAAGCTGGGCGACAAGGTGAAGATTCACACTTCCGGCGACGCGACCGTCGCCACGCTCAAGTATACCAAGGCGGATATTCCCGCCGCGGCCGCAGAAGAGCCGGCTGCCCCCGCCAAATAAGGCAACCGAGAAGAAGCGGCTCCGAAAGGGGCCGCTTTTTTTTTTAATCAGGGAATATGCCCATGCCAATCGATCCGGAACGAGTAGTAGCAGACTTTTTGAGGTCCCTTCCCGGCGGGATTGCCGGAAAGCGCCTTTTGGCGGCCGTTTCCGGCGGCGCCGACTCGGTCGCCCTGGTGGCGCTACTCGAAGCCCTCCGGGCTTCCCTCGGATTCTCCCTGGAGGCCATGACGGTTCAGCACGGAATTCGCACCGACGGAACGAGCGAGGGCGACGCGGATTTCGTCGCCGAACTGTGCGACGCGTTTACGCCGCCGGTTCCCTTGACCCGGGTGGATCTGGCGCCCGGCGCGGTGCCTGCCGAGGCCGAGCGGCGGGCCGGGGGCATTGAGGACGCGGCCCGTTCCTTGCGTTACGGGGCGCTCCAAAAACGGGCCGACGAAACCGGCGTTGACTGGATATTGACCGGGCATACCGAAAACGATTTTCTCGAAACCGTTCTTATGCGCTTTTTGCAGGGCTCTGGCTGTTCATCCCTGGCCGGTATCCGGTCCGTCACGGGGAATCTGGCCCGCCCGCTTCTTTCGCTCGATAAAGCTGCCTTGACGGCTTATGTGCGGGGGCGGGGCCTCACCTGGAGAGAGGATCCGACGAATACCGATGGGCGGTACCTGAGAAACAGGCTCCGCGCCTCGCTGATTCCCCTCCTGGACGCGCAATTTCCCGGTTGGAAGCGCGGCGTCCGTACGACTAGCCAGCGGGTGAGTCAGGACGGCGACTTTTGCCGCGATACACTTCATTTTGAATGGAACGCCCAATCCGGCGCGCTTACCGGTTCCCGGGCAGCCTTCGACGCGCTCCACCCCGCGCAGGCCCACCGTTGCCTGAGCGACGGGCTGAATACGCTCGCCGTGGGGAGAAGGATCCCTTACGCGTACCTGTCCCGCATCGTTTCCGAGACTGGCGAGGGGCCGATATGCGGCGCCGGCCTTCGGTTCGAGCGGGTAGGGGAATCCGTTTTTTTCGGCCCCGATATTGTGCATTACGCTAAAAGCGGGTATCTTGTATATATAGACTCTATCGGCATTTTTGACCTTCCTTTCGGCTCCGTCGAGATCGGCGGCACCCCCGGCGCCGCGTTTATCGACGGCGACTTTGGGCCATGGCCGTTGCCCCTGGTATTGCGTTCCCGCGTACCGGGCGATCGAATGGGGGGGGAGAGCGCCGCTTCGGGTCCGCTGAAAAAAACGTTTAACGAATGGGCCGTTCCGGAGCGCCTTCGGGACGGCATACCGCTCGTGGAATTGAATGGGGAACTTCGGGCCATTTTTGGACGGCCTTTTGGGTATCCCGACCGAATCTTTTAACTGAATTGGGGACTCCATGGCAAATTTCGATGGTAAAAACAAGCCTACCGGCCCTTCCTCCGGTCCGGGTAACGCGAATACTTCCGGGCGTTTCGGGCTCATTTTCTTTCTGATCATTCTCGCGACCTTCCTATTCGTTCTGTTTTCCGGCACCGGGGCGAAAAGCGGGGCGGAGATTTCGTATACGGAATTCCTTACCCGCGTACGGGCGAACCAGATCGATTCGGTAAAAATCGTGGATAACCAGAAAATACGGGGCGTATTGACGGACGTTCAAAACGAGGACGGCCTTTTCTATACGTTTATTCCCTACGATGACCCCGCCCTGATGGACTTACTGGCGACGCATAACGTGCGCGTTACCGGCGGCGAGTCGAGCGTCTCGATCTGGTATTACGTTTTACAGTTCGCTCCCTCGATTATCATCATCGCCTTTTTATTCGTCATGATGCGGCAGACCCAGGGCCAGGGCAACCGGGCGTTTCAGTTCGGCAAGAGCCAGGCCCACCGGTACGAGGGAACGAAAAAAATCTCCTTCGCCGACGTGGCCGGCCAGGAAGAGGCGAAACACGAGTTGCAGGAAGTGGTCGAGTTCCTCAGGAACCCGCAAAAGTTCGTGAAGATGGGCGCCCGTATCCCCAAGGGTGTGCTCCTGGTGGGCATGCCCGGCACCGGCAAGACCATGCTTGCCCGGGCGGTTGCCGGCGAGGCCAACGTCGCCTATTTCAATATTTCCGGCAGCGATTTCGTCGAGATGTTCGTCGGCGTCGGCGCGAGCCGGGTACGCGACTTATTCGAGCAGGGCCGCAAGAACGCTCCCTGCATCATTTTCATAGACGAGCTGGACGCCGTCGGCCGTACCCGCGGGGCGGGCTACGGCGGCGGGCATGACGAGCGCGAGCAAACCCTGAACCAGATGCTCGTGGAGATGGACGGATTTGAGACGAAGGACGGCGTTATCATCCTCGCGGCCACGAACCGCCCCGACGTGCTCGACCCCGCGCTTCTCCGCCCCGGGCGGTTTGACCGCCAGGTGGTGGTCGGCATGCCCGACATCAAGGAACGTGAGGCGATACTCCGCATACACGCCGCCAAGATACCCCTGGACGAGGGCGTTGACCTCAAGCGTTTCGCGCGCGCGACGCCCGGCATGAGCGGGGCCGATTTAGCCAACGTCGTGAACGAGGCGGCCCTCTACGCGGCCCGGAAGGACAAACTGAAGGTAGATACCGCGGACTTTGAGGAAGCGCGCGACAAGGTCCTTATGGGCGTGGCGAGAAGATCGCTCGTTATGCCCGAGAAGGACCGAAGAATGACCGCCGTTCACGAATCCGGCCACGCCTTGCTCCACTATTTCCTGAAAGACGCCGACCCCCTTCACAAGGTCACGATCGTGCCGCGCGGACAGGCCCTCGGTCTCGCGATCAGCCTTCCGGAGAACGATTCCTATTCCCGGACCAGGGGCTGGCTATCCGACCGAATTTGCATTTCTTACGGCGGCTTCGTCGCTGAAAGCATGGTGTACGGCGAAACCACCACGGGCACCAAGGCCGACCTGCAGCAGGCCACGGAGATCGCCCGCCGCATGGTGTGCGAATACGGCATGTCCGAAGAACTCGGTCCGGTTACGTACGGACAGGAAGACGAGCCGATTTTTATCGGTAAGGAAATAGCCCGGCACAAGGACTATAGCGACGATACTGCCCGTTCGATCGATTTGTCGATTCGTCGGCTTCTCGACGACGGCCGAAAGAACGCGGAACGCATTATAGCGGAACATCGCAAGGAACTGGATCTCCTTACCGAGGCCCTGCTGAGACAGGAAACCCTGGACGACGCCGAAGTGCGCGCGCTTTTCGGGTTGCCCTCGCCGAGGAATCCGGAGCAGGCGACGGAGGAAGCAAAGACGTGAGGCTTCGGCTGTTTTGCCGTCATAGAAGAGCCCGTCTCTCCGCCTTCGCTGCCGTATGGTTCAGCGCCGCCGCGGTCTCGGCCCTGGAAAATCCGGCGGCCGCGACTCGTGCCCTCGAAAAGGCCATAGCCCTTCTCTCTGCGGGAGACTGGGGCTCGGCCTCTTTTGAAGCCCGGCTCGGCGAATCCTACGCCCCTACCTGGGCCGATTTCCCCTACGTAGAAGCCCTCTCGTCGGTTGCTTCCGGCAATCGCCGCGCAGAGTCTATCTCCCTGGCTGAACGATCCCTTTCCGAATCCCTTTTCTGGCGGTCATATACCCGTTCCGATGCCCTACGCCTCACGGCCTCTTTGTACGCGGACACGCTCCGGTATGACGAAGCCCTGCGTCTGTTGGATTCTGCGGGGAAACCCCCGACACCCGACGGCGACCTGACCCGCCTGCGGTGCCTGTATGGCCTTAAGCGCCTTGCCGAGGCCCGCAGCCTGGTCCTGATCGCCTTGGACCGATGGCCCTACGACCCGCGATTCCCGAGGCTTTTTTTAACCCGCGAAAACGCGCTGCCCCCCGATAAAGCCGCCTTAACCGCCGCGGAAATAATCGTTTCCCGCCTGTATATTTGGGAGGAGGATGACCGGGAACTGCTCCTTCTCGCCGTTCCCTTCCTGCATGACCCCGCCGTTCGGGTGCGCAATATTCGCGAATATCGCGGAATGGGCAGTTCAGACCGAGCGGTCAGGGCGGGGCTTTCCCCGTTATCAACCCTGAGGGCCCTGGAATACGGATTGCTCGACGAACGCATCGCCCTTAACGAAACGCTCGACGCCTCGTCTCCCGTCGACTTTGACATTCTCTCGGGGGTGATCTCCCTGTGCGGAACCGAGGCTTCCCGAGCCCGAATCAAGGCTTTTCTCGATTCTTTCGGGGGAACGGTCGTCATGGACAGGAACGGCGACGGCATTTTCGATACGTCTATCGCGTACCGGCTCGGTCGTCCCGTATTGGCCGAAATCGATCCGAACCAGGACGGTATTATCGATTATTCCGTGGGCTGCGATTACGGTAAGCCCGTGACCATACGGACCGGAACGGGGGAAACGGTCGTTTTCGACGCCTATCCCTCGGTTCGGGAGATAACCCGGGGTGCGGAAGACTGGGAATTGCGCCCCCTTTCGCTCAATTGGAAACCGGTGGAATGGCTCCCCCACGATTTCGATGTGGGCGGCAGCGTTTTTTATACCCTCGAACCCACCGGAACGGAACCGCCTCTCACCGAACGACTTCTTCAGGCGAACGCCTTCCGCCTGGTACGGCCCTCAACCGAGGCGCAAGGCGGAACCGAGCGGGTATTATGGCGCGACGGCTCGCCCGTATCGTCTGAAACCCGCCTTGACGGCAGGCTTTATTCCTGGACTTCCTGGTCCGGCGGGGTTCCCGCCCTCGTGCGAATCGACCGGGACGGCGACGGCTACCTGGAAACCACCCGGGTGAACGACGCAACCGGTTCCGCCCGATCCATCGCGATTGACCGGGACGGCGACAGCAGAATCGATTACCGCGAGGAGTACGGCACGGACGGTTCGAGCAGAATGTCCTGGGATACGGACGAAAACGGCGTTGACGAGATCGTGCGCGCCGTCGATTCCGGGGGGATCGAGCGCGTCGAATGGCTCCACCCCGTAACCGGGCTTCCCGTTACCCTTCTTATCGAGAAAGGCGCGCCCCGAAGCGTCAGTTATCAAGGCCGGTCCCTTTCCGTGGTTCGCGACCCTGCCCAACCCTTGTGGTGGATCGGGTCCGTTCCGCCATCATCGCGCGATCTCGCCCGAAAAGTGATCGAACGGGTTAACCGCGAGCAAGTCCCGGTTGTTGTATTCACAGTACGCGAGGACGGCGTAAATCTCGTCGCCGTTTCCGCGGGAGGTCTTTTCTTTGCCGAACGATTCGATGAATAGGTTTTGCGAAAGCGTCCGCCGTACCGTCAAGGTCGCCGCGGTCTTTTCCATAGCGTCCGTTTTCTTGGGTTCCTGCGCGTCGTTTACGGGTAAGGCCGTTTCGGTCGCGGTCAACTACGGCGACGCGAATAGCGTAAACTACCAGATCGACCTGACCAGGAAGGCTTTGGAGGGAAGCGATCCCGTTGAAGCCCTGGCGCGGGCGAAAATCCTGAAAGAGAACGTCGCCGATTCCGACCCGGTTAACGGTTTATACGCCGACGCCGAGGCGAAGACCGCCAAGTCCTTCGAGGCGGCGGTCAATTCCGGGCAGTGGGAAGAGGCCATACGGCTCTTCCGTTCCCTCGATGCCTTGTCGGCGGCGCCGAAGGGGTGGACCCTTACCGAGGTCGAGCGCCTGCGTAAGGAAGACTGGTTAAAGGCCGGAAATGACACCCTCGCGGAACTGGATAAAATACGCGAGGAATCCGATACCAACGAACCCCCGTCACCGGGCACGGTGGCGCGCCTTATGAACGGTACGGTTACCGTTTGGGTGGACCGGGGAATTCGCGTCGAGAACGGGGTGGGATACGCCGACCGGGTAATCGGTTCCGGTTTTTTTATCGATCCCCGGGGCTATTTCGTTACCAACTATCACGTAATCGCGAGCGAGGTAGATCCCAAATACGAGGGGTACTCTCGGCTGTTCATCAAGCTTCAGGACGGTCGGGATTCCCGCGTTCCGGCAAAGGTCATCGGCTGGGATCCCGTAATGGATCTCGCCCTGGTCAAGACCGAGATTACGCCCGAATCGGTATTCCGCCTGGGCAGTTCCGGTGACCTTTCGGTAGGCGCGAGGATTTACGCCATGGGTTCCCCCGCCGGGCTCGAGAAGACCCTTACCTCGGGAATCGTCTCGGCGCAAAACCGCCGCTTCATTTCCCTCTGCGACGTATTGCAGATTGACGCGCCCATCAATCACGGCAATTCAGGCGGGCCGATCGTGGACGAGAGCGGCCTGGTACAGGCCGTCGTATTCGCCGGGATCGAGCAGTACGAGGGCTTGAATTTCGCCATACCGGTAGAGTACCTAAAGGGCATCCTACCCTCGCTCTATGCGGGAGGCAAGGTGAGGCACCCCTGGCTTGCAGCCTCGGGCCGTACCGTTACCCTGCCGGGTTCCCCGGATAACGCGGGCGTGGCCCTGGTCTATGGCCTTCCCGAAGGGCCCTGCGAACGCGCCGGAATTCCTCGGGGAACGGTTATCACTGCGGTAAACGGCGCCGCGATCGCCACCATCGAGGAATTACAGGCCGAATTGCTCCGAGTCAGCCCGGGCACGATCGTGCGGCTCACCGGCATTCCCGAGCCCGACGCGAAGGCCAAGGACTGGTTCGTGCTCCTTGCCGAGCGTCCCGAATCGCCGGCGAGTGCCATCATCGACCGGGACTTGGATTACCGCGCGATGCTTCCCGTCTTCGGGTTGGATCTCGCGCGGATCGGCTCGTCAAAGCGGTTTACCGTAGATACGGTCACCCCCGGGGGTATCGCCGACGAGTCGGGTTTCTCCCCGCTCGACGTGGTAGAGCTGAGGGATTTGAAGGTCGACGAGGAAGCCGGAACCGTATCGGTGCAGCTGTACACGAAACGCCGCAAGAACGGTTATCTCGACGCCTATATCGGCCTGATGGCGTCTCTGGACAGTCCCTCTTATTTCTAATATAGTGCCGATATGACCGAGTCCCATCTCATTCGCAACTTTTGCATCGTGGCGCATATCGACCACGGTAAATCTACCCTGGCCGACCGACTGATCGAGAAGGCAAAGGTTATCGACGAACGGTTCTATCACGCGCAGATGACCGACAACATGGACATTGAGCGGGAACGCGGCATTACCATAAAGAGCCAGGCCGTAACGATTCCGTATACCGCCAACGACGGCACGAAATACCTCCTCAATTTCGTCGACACACCCGGTCACGTCGACTTTACCTACGAGGTTTCCCGCGCCATCGCTTCCTGCGAGGGCGCCCTCCTGATCGTCGACGCGTCCCAGGGCGTAGAGTCCCAAACCCTCTCAAATATGTATCTCGCCCTCGAGCATAATCTCGAGATCCTCCCCGTCATCAACAAGATAGACCTGCCAGCCGCGGACATACCCGCCGCGAAACGGCAGATCGATCATGACTTGGGCCTCGATTCCGACATCGCCGTTTGCGTTTCCGCCAAACTCGGCACGGGCATCGACGAGCTCTTCGAGGCGATCGTGGCGCGCATTCCCCCTCCCGTCGGCAAGGTCGACGCGCCCCTGGAAGCCCTGATCTTCGACTGCCACTACGACGCGTACCGCGGGGTCATCATCCATATTCGCGTTTTTTCCGGACGGGTAAAACCGGGCGATACCATTCGCTTCATGAATACGGATACCGAGTATAAGGTCGAGGAAACGGGCATTTTTATCCTGAAGCTTATCCCCTCAGCGGAGCTCGCGGCCGGCGACGTGGGCTACATTATCGCGGGAATCAAGACCATTCAGGACGTGCGCGTGGGCGATACCATAACCAACGCGGAGCGCCCCTGCGCCAAACCGCTTCCGGGTTTCAAGGAAGTGAAGCCGGTCGTTTTTTCGTCGATCTATCCGGTGGATACCAACGATTACGAGGAGCTGCGGGACTCCATGGAAAAGCTCAAGCTCAACGACGCGAGCCTGACTTGGGAGAAGGATTCCTCCATCGCGCTGGGGCACGGTTTCCGCTGCGGCTTTCTGGGCCTCCTCCATCTTGAGGTCGTTCAGGAACGCCTTGAGCGCGAATTCGACCAGTCGGTCATCTTTACCGCGCCTTCCGTGGAATACCGCATTACGATGAGGACCGGCGAGACGGTCGTCTGCGATAACCCCGCCGAGTATCCCGACGAGGGCAAGATCGAGAGCTCCGAAGAGCCGTATATCCGCGCGGCCATAATCACGCCCACCGAATATCTGGGAAACATAATCAGCCTCTGCGTGGAAAAGCGGGGCGTTCAAACGAATATGCAATACCTGGACCAGAAACGGGTAGAGGTCGTGTACGAGATGCCCCTGGCCGAAGTTCTTTTCGAGTTTTACGACCGCCTCAAGAGCGTAAGCCGCGGCTACGCGTCGTTCGATTACGACCTCATCGGCTTTCGGCCCACCGATTTGGTGAAGGTGGATATCCTCATTAACGGAAAGGCCGTGGACGCCCTCGCCCAGCTCGTGTACAAGGGCAACGCCTACGACAAGGCGCGCCACGTTTGCGAGCAGCTGCGGGAGGAAATAACGAGGCAGCAGTTCAAGATCGCGATACAGGGCGCCATCGGAAGCCAGATTATCGCGCGGGAGACGGTGAACGCGCTTCGCAAGGACGTTCTCGCCAAGTGCTACGGCGGCGACATTACCCGGAAGAGAAAGCTTCTGGAAAAGCAAAAAGAGGGCAAGAAACGGATGAAGATGGTGGGCGACGTAGAGTTGCCCCAGTCCGCGTTCCTCGCGGTCCTTAAGACGAAAGAAAACTAAGCGCGCGGGCGATCGACTTTTTGAAATAGCCGGTTCCCGCGAGCGTCCTTTCCATAAAGTCGTTTTCCTCGGCGTAACCCCGTGCCGCGTCCGGGAAATGGAGCCATAGGTAGTCCATCTCCCGCATCGCCTCGCGCAGCGACTCTCTATCCGTATTCTCTCCCCGTAAAAAGTCGCTAATCATGGTTTCTAGCCTTTCTATTTTTTGGCTTTCCCCGAGAAGGAAGCAGGATAGATCGGCGCCGTTTAATCCGTCTTGGCCGAGGGTTTCGCGATCGCCGTCTATCTCGCTTTTCCCTACCACCTTCGCGAAGGCTTCAAGGTGACGGCCCAGGACGCCCGGATCGCCCGGGATAAACCCCGTATCAAGGCCCGTTTGTCCCAAATCGACGCAGGGGCCTCGGCGCGTAGCGGCGATTCGGGCCGCGAGGGCGCGCGCCTGGGCCGCGTAATCCTCCAAAAGCGGCGTCGTGACGACGGGACCGGTCCTGCCGGAGACCGTTACCGCGTTTCCCGTTCCGGGCAGGCCCTGAAGGGGAAGCGGCCTCATTCTGTTCGCCCTATCCAGGGCTTCGAGGGCGGCGGGCGCGGAGCGGTTGTGCGTAAAGCCCCGTTCCCACGAAAAATCGAGTCCGGAAAAAAAGATCGGGGCTTCGCCCGTTCCGATCTGTGAGAGAAGGTATAAGGCCGTGAGGCCGACGGAACCGAGGGGCGGGACGGCGACGGGACCCGAGCCGCTCGCGTGCAGTCTTCGCAAAAGCGCGTTTGTCGTGTATTCGGAAACGAAAAACGAAATTGGCCCGCCGGTGCGGAGAACGCTCGCGGTTCGGGCGGTCAGGTCGGCCCATACCGGAATGCCGCCGCGGGACAAGCCATGGAACGCGGGGTCTATCCAATACTGCGATTCAACGAGGATGAGCGCATCCGGCCTGATGCCCGAATCGGCCAATAAGCGCGCGGCTGTGTCCACCGCGGCCACGAAGAGCCTCTCCCGATGCTGCAGTAGGGCCGGTAGTGCCGCCTCGAGGGAGGGACCTGCCCCGGCAAGGTAAATTGCCTTGTTTGCGGGAATTGAGAAGGGTATGGCGGCTTTCGCCAGGCCGAGATTGGTGAGAATGTTCCGCGCGTAATTCCTGCCCAGGCGCATGAGGGTGAATCGGTTTTTCCACCATCTGGATACGTATTCGTCCAGGGCCGAAAGGGTATCGCCGTAGAATTCACTGAAGAGCGCCGCGCCTCCCGAAAGGTCCAATCGCGCAACCCGGCGATACGGGGCGTTCGGCAGGGTATCGAAGAGTTCAAGGACGCGAAACGCCGCCGTCGTTCTCACGTACCGAAAGCGCGGGTCCTTTCGAACGTCATCCGGAATATGGCGTAGCGAAAAGGCCATAAGACGTTCATCGGCCTCTACCGCCAAGACGGCGCAACGTTCGGGAAGCCTTTGCAGCAATTCCTGCAAGCCGTAGCCGAGGAGGGGAGACGGGCAAAATACGAGGGTTTCGCTCTTGATAACGAGGGTTGACGCCGCGCGAACCGGGTTTTTCATCGGTTCGCGCCGCGAATAGAGCCAACGGTCGAGATATTGCACCGTCAGCCCCTGTCCCGTATCGACGGGAACCGGCTGACGGGAATCGGTGTCTCCGGTTCCCGCCATCCTTCCGTCAGTCACGGTCAGTTAAGGAAGTATTTGAGGTAGGTCGCGAGAAAGCTATTCTCGAGCTTGTCGCTCTTGAGGAAACCGGAGGTCAGCGAGGCCTGCGCCCAGGAGCGGGAGAAGTAATCGTAGAACTGGGGAATCATGCCGCTGAACTGGGAATCGATCGCCTGTTCTTCGGCAAGCTGGAGAACCACGACATTGGACCCGAGCAATACGGGATCGGAAACCTTGTTCGCGGCGAGCGAAAAGGCGGTCTTGAAGAAGGTTTCGTTGGTCGGGGCGCCCGATAGCTCGGGATAGGCTTCGGTCGGTACGGGGGTAAGGATATTCACGTCGCCGTAGTTGATGCCGAACGGCGTAGTCGTTTTCTTCTCCACGCCAAAAGCCTTGCATGCCGCGTCGAGCCCTTCCGCGTTGGCCTTGGCCGCGAAATCCTTGGCCTTGGACACGAAGTAGTCTTCCACGCGCCCTCGCTCGTTTTCGTTGATATAGGAAGCGGCCGCGGAGATAACGGCGGGATCGGAAAAATCGGCCGCCTTCGCCTCGGAATTGCATTTCACGATCGCCCAGTTTTTATCGGCTTTCACGATTCCGCTTACCGATCCGGGGGCAAGGGTAAGAACGGTGTCCAAATCCTTCGCGTCGGCGAATGCCTTGTTCAGGTCAACGCGGAACGCTTTCGTAAGCTTGCCGGCGGCGTCGGTGCCCACGCGGGTGGAATACGTGGTTACCGCGTCGTCGAACGATATCTCGTCCTTCGCGAGAGAGGCGGCCACTTTCTTGGCGGCGGCCTCCGTTTCTACGGTAATCACGGAAAGGTCATGCTTGGTGAAGAGGTCGGCATGTTCCTTGCCCCAGGCGACGGTCTCCGTTTCGGGATAGGTCGAGGTGGAAAAGGCCGCGTAATTGAAGGTTCTTTCGGGACCGGCCATTTTCTTGATAAGCTCGGTTTCACCGGTAGCCGTCTTAAGCCCGTAATTGCCGTTTGAATCCCCGAACACGTCGTCGATGAAACGTTGCGCGGTAAGGTCTTCGGTCATGGTTGTGCGACGGGAAGCACGGGTGCTTTCGGCGGTTTCGCTGTATATTTTGCTCGAATAGCGACCGTTCGCGTCCTGATAATAGGGTACGAGGGCCTTATCGACGCTTGACTGGGGAATTTTATAGCCCGCGTCCTTTAGCTCGCCCAACATAGCCAGGCGAACGACGGCGGAGTTGAAGGCGGACTGCATTACCGAGTAATAGGTATACTGATTGATTTCCTGTCCCTGACTATTCATCTGGTCGGAAATGACCTGAACCTGACGGATGAAGTAACTGTCCTGCACGTACTCGATCGGGGCGCCGTTCCATTTTCCGAAGGTAATCGTGTTTTGTTTGGCGCCTGAACCGCCCGCAGTGGGGATAGCGACGAAGGTTACGACGGACAGGAGGAGGATAAACACCGCTCCACCGTACAGCATATTTCTTTTTAACGTTGACATAGAACTTCCTTATCCGGTGTCTAATCTTATAGTAGGAAACAGGATATCATGGCGGTATACCTCTGTCAACGCAAGGCTACCCGCGATTTCGCAAGATTTGGGTAAAACCGTATTGACACTTTTAAGGCGTTCAGATATATTCATCCTCGTCACGGGGGCGTAGCGAAGCTGGTTATCGCGCCGGCCTGTCAAGCCGGAGATCGCGGGTTCAAGCCCCGTCGCTCCCGCTCAAAAGCCCGCCTGTTTTCAGGCGGGCTTTTTTGCTTCTGTGCCGCAGCAGGATCCGACTAAGCGGCGTAATAAAACGGGATCCTGTTTACATATAGCCGGCGAAAGCCGGCATTACGGGCAGTAGCGCAGGGGTAGCGCGCTTGGTTCGGGACCAAGAAGCCGGGGGTTCAATTCCCCCCTGCCCGACTTAAAAGACCGATCGGCAAAGCCGGTCGGTCTTTTTTTTATTTGGGGCAGGGGGGAATTCACAGCGAAGCTTCGAGGGATTGAACCGAATGTCCCGCCGACCAACGGGAGGAAGAGCGCCCACGGAGGGGCGCGTAAGGGACATGAGGCGGCCTGTAGCGTAGCGGCAGGAGGCCGCAAGCAAAAGGCAATTCCCCCCTGCCCGACTTAAAAGACCGATCGGCAAAGCCGGTCGGTCTTTTTTTTATTTGGGGCAGGGGGGATTTGAACCGAATGTCCCGCCGACCAACGGGAGGAAGAGCGCCGACCGGGAAGGATGACCCGAAGGAGGCGCGCGGCCCCTGGTCGCCTCGAGAGGCGAGGAAAGCGATATCCCCGGTAGATTCTCCTAGCGGAGGGCGCGTTTCCGTTCAAGCATTCTGCCGTCGGCCAGCTCAATGAGCCGTTTCATGGTCCCGCCGTCTTGTGGGTATATTGCCATCCCCGTCGTTAAGCCTACCGTTACGGATCGTTCGCCGATATTTATCGGTTTCGAAACGCTTTCGGCGATTCGCCTTGAAAGGCTTTCGGCGTTTACGTGATGCTCCGCGCCGGTTTCGTCTATGGGGAGCGCCACGAGAAACTCGTCGCCGCCGACGCGGGCAACCAGGTCTTTCTCCCGTATGGCGTCTTTGAGCCGCTCCGCCACCGTTTTCAGGACCGCGTCTCCCGCGTCATGGCCCCACATATCGTTAATGGGCTTAAAGCGATCCAAATCGATATAAAGCACCGCGAGCGACGTACCAGCGCGGTCGGCTGCCGCGAGGTTTCGCCCGAACCAGGGTTCCAGCGCGCGCCTATTCGCGATGCCCGTCAGGTTATCGCTCATGGACTGCCGTTCGCTTTCCTGGAAATCACGGAAGAGATCCCGTTGTTTTTTTAGGAGCCGGGAAATGGTACCCGGGAGGAAAAGCGTAAGCGCGCCGGCAAGGATGATATAAACCGTTCGGTAGCATTGTCCGGGAATATCCGCGCTGACTATCCTCGCCGCCACCGCGGGATCGAAACGGGGAAAGGCGTACGCGAAAAGCAGGTTCATGGATATGACCGAAAGCGCGGTCGCGTATACGATGAGGCGACGGTCGAGCCTGAGCGAGGCCAAAAAGATCACCGGCGCGTACAGCAAGAGAGTCGCCGTCGTTGCCGGCGTGAAGGGCGATGTAAAGAGCGTATCAACCAGGTTATAAACGAGTATTCCGGTAACGTCGATGGTCACCGAAATATAACGGACCCAGGGATAGGTGCGGCGCTGCCGGATCATCGGCCAAAGGATGAGGTTGTACACAATGGGGACCATCGCGATCCCCAGGCCGAATAGGCCCGCGAGGTGACCCTGGTAGAAGTACACGACGGAGGCCAGGATCGAAACGATCAAATAGAGCGCCCACCTGAAATTCCAGGCGATGCGTTCCCCGCGAATGCTTTCGTCGTTGAGCAAGGATTGGTATACGTCCATCATTTACTCGATCCCCTATTACCTTTTTGGGGCGCGTTCCCGCGCTAATCGGGATGGCGGTTCATGATCTCGACGATCTCGTCGATCGAGGCGATGAATATGTCGGTGAGTTCGGGATCGAATTGCCTGCCCCGTTCCGATCGAAAGTGCCCTATGACCTTTTCAAGCGGCCAGGCCTTTTTGTACACCCGGTCGCAGCCTAAGGCGTCGAAAACGTCCGCGATGGCGACGATCCTGCCGAACACGCTTATCTCGGCGCCCTTTTTTCCGAACGGATACCCCGATCCGTCGTACCGTTCCTGGTGCTCGAGCGCGATGAGCGCGGCGACGGACATGATCTGGCCGCTGGCGTTCTTGAGCATGTCGTAACCCGCTTTCGCGTGGGTCTTAATGGTTTCGTACTCCGGCGCGGTAAGCTCTCCCGGCTTATTGAGAATGGCGTCGGGTATCGCGAGCTTGCCCACGTCGTGCATCGGGGAGGCCATGTACACGAGTTCCGCCTCCGCTGCGGAGAGCCCCGTTTTGAGGGCGAGGAGCCGGGAATACTCGGCCACCCGCTTTACGTGGTGCCCCATTTCCATGGACCGCGCCTCGGCTATTTCGCCCAGGGTATAAATGATTTCCTTTTGGGTATTCTCCATCTCCTCATTGAGGTAGATATTGTCCAGGGCTACCGATATGTTCGTGCAAAAGATCCCGATAAGGTTCTTGTCCCATTCGTTGAATTCTTCGCAGCTTTCTATGTATATGATGTTTTCCGCGCCGTTGGCGCTCATGAAATAGGCCACGAAACGGTTTTCCCGGTAGACGCCGCGTTTCTCCCGCAGCGCCAGGTCTATGACCGAAAGCGCTTCGGGAGGCAGCACGGATTCAATGCTCTTCGCCGTTTCCCCGGAGTATTCCCCTATCCCCGCCTCGATTACAAACCCGTTTTCCTTCTTTCGCGCCGACACCCCCGAGGTTCTGCAGTACAGCGCGTTCTTGCCAAGGTGCATAAGGGCCGTTATCTGGGTCAGAACGCCCGCGATGAACTCATGGAACGATTTTGGCCTAAAGAGCGTCGCCGACGATTCCACGATCCGCTCGAGTCCCTCGCGGTTGCATTCGAGGGTCGCCAAATGGTCGTAGGAACGCAGGGAAGAGACCATCGTGACGAAAAGCTTATCGGCGGTGAGCTCGGTTTTCAGCTTGTAATCGTTTATATCGTAGTCGATGATGACTCTCTTTTCGGGAGCCTGCCCCGGTTGGCCCGTTCTCAGGACGATTCGGGTCATCCTGTTTTTCATCTCTTCCCGGATAAACTTGACTATTCTCAGGCCCGAGTCTTCCCGGGTCATGACCACGTCGAGCAGGACGAGCGCGATATCGCCGTTGTTCCGTATCGCCTCATAGGCCTCGGCCTCGTCGTAGGCGCTGATGAGATCGAGCCCCTTGCCCGCATGGGAGAAATTTCCGAGAACCATTTTGGTCACGGCATGAACCGATTGATCGTCGTCGACGATAAGTACCTTCCAGCGCTCGACAGGCGTTTCCTTGGATCGAGGGGTCTCTTTGGAAAAGACGATGGCGTCTTCCCGATCGCCCTTGTTTTCGTTCGTCACGGCCGAGCCCTCCCGTCATTGTCGCCGGCTTGCCGGGAGGCTTTCGCGTCCAGCGGGACCTTCAGGAAGAATTTTGTTCCCTTTCCCGGCCCGCTTTCCAGCTCGAAACTGCCCCCAAGCACGTTCTTCGCGAGGTCCCGCGCGATGGTCAGTCCCAGTCCCGTGCCTCCGGCCTGGGGTCTCGTCGTGAAAAAGGGCGTGAAGGCGCGTTCCCGGGCGTAGTCGCTCATTCCGCGCCCGTCGTCACCGTAAGTCAACGTAAGCCAGCCGTCCTTTGCCTCGGTGAGAATCTTCAGCGTTCCCTTGACGCCCTCGTCAAAGGCGTGAAGGAGCGAGTTGTCGATAAGGTTGGTGACGATCTGGGATAGGGCCCCGGGATAACTATGCATGAGTATTCCCCGATCGCAGCGGATCTCCACGCGATGCGGGGTTTTTCTGAGCTTCGGTCCAAGGCTGATGACGATTTGGTCGATGTATTCCCGAAGGTCGAATTCCTCGAGTGTCGCGGTGCTTTGGTCAATCGAAATGCGCTTGAATCCCGCGACGAGCTCCGCCGCCTTTCCCAGGTTGAGGGCGAGTATTTCGGCGGTCTCCCTCGCCACTTCCGCGTGGCGCTGGAGTTCCGACTTTTTCAGGGAACCGTCCGAGAGGCTATCCCCAAGCGCCTTGGCCTCGTCGGCGAGGTAGGTCGCGGCGGTAACGCACACGCCGATACTGGTATTCAGGTCATGGGTGATGGGGGGCACCAATTTGCCGAGGGATGCCATCCGCTCCGAATCCACGAGCATTTTTTCGAGCTTGACGGCCTTGCCGCGCTCCGCCGCGTACATTCTTATAAACACGACGGCCAATGACAGGAGGGCGACGAGCGGAGCGACTAGTATTCCCATGCAGTAGAGTCTTGCTGAGCCCCGTCGGTTTGTCAAGCGTAATGCCCCGGAATGAGTGGCGCGAACGGGCGGTTGCGGTTATGCTTAAGGTGCTCACACATGAGAGGGAGAATGCCGTGAAGACCAAAATCCTAACCCCTACGATGTTCCTGTGCGCCGTTATGGGACTGTGCGCGCTCGTCGGTTGCGAACGGAATAAGAACGCCGTTTCTCGGCCGGTCACCATTCGGTGGTGGCACCTGAATATGGATCAGCCCTCGCAAAAGGCCTTCGAAAAAATCGTGGAGGACTTTACGGCAATTCACCCGAACGTGGAATTCAAGATAGTCGTGGTAGACAATATCGAGTTCAAGCAAAAGCTCGATCTCGAGCTCGCGGCGAACGATCCCCCGGATATCTTTCACAGTTGGGGCGGGGGCGGGCTGGTCGAGCAGGTAAAGGCGGGGTATCTGCGGGATATTACCTCCTGGGTGAAAAGCGACCGGTGGGAAACGCGCGTAAATCCCTTCGCCCTGGACCTTTTCGGATATGAGGGCAAGTATTACGGCTTTCCGCACGACCTTGGGGCCGTGGGTTTTTGGTACAATCGGGATATGCTGGCCAAGGCCGGCTATGACGCGTTCCCGGCCGATTGGGATTCCTTCCTGGACATGTGCGAAACCCTGAAGAAAACGGGCGTAACCCCGATAGCCCTTGGTATCGCGGACCGGTGGCCGGTCATGTATTATTGGGTGTACCTCACGATGCGCATCGGCGGCGCGGGCATGTACCAGGATATTCTCGAGGGGAAACGGGCCTTTACCGATCCCGCGGTCATACGGGCCGGCAAGATGATGCAAGCGCTTTTCGATCGAGGCTTTTTTCCCCCCACGAGCCTTGGCGACGACTTTAACATGCAATCGGGCCAAATGGGCGACGGGCAATGCGCGGTTCAGCTTATGGGGCAGTGGGCGCTCGCCATCCAGACCGAGGTTTCGGAACAAAAGGATGCCCTCGTGCCCGTGATGGGTTTCGCTCCCTTCCCCGCGGTTAAGGGCGGGCAGGGCGGCCTTTTCGACGCCATGGGCGGAGGCAACGGCTTCGTTATCGGGAAGAACGCCCCCGACGAGGCCATCGAATTTCTCGAGTTTTTCAATAGGGCGGAGAACGTGCAGGGGTACTTTGACATATTCCCGGCCATTCCGACCGCGCCCGGCGTTAAGGTCCAAATCGGGGGCCTAAACGAGGTTAAGGAGTATCTTGGCAAAATCGACCAGTACCGGCTTTACCCCGACCAGCTTTTCCCGAAGGATATCGGGAACCTGCTCAACGAGACCTCGGCCCGGGTGATGATCGGCGAGATCTCCGCGGAGAGGGGCGCCGCGATCCTGCAGGAAGCCTGGGAAAAGTACCGCTCCCGCTAAGCGCGCGCGGACGGGGATAGATCGAGGTATTTCAGCGGTATGCCCATGGAAACCCGAAAGCCGGGATTGCCGCCCGAAAAAACGATAGTGCCCTGGAGCTTGTTCCCGACGAGGGACGAGACGATGGACAGCCCGAGCCCCATATGGCCCGTTCCCCTCGCCGTGGTAAAAAAGGGTTCCGCTACCCTAGGGAGAAGCTCGTCGGGAAGGCCCACCCCGTCGTCCGCAAACGTTATCTCGAGCAATTCCCCGCGAACGGTAAAGGCGGCGGAAACGGCGCGGGCGCGGGAATGCTCCCGGGCGTTATCGAGCAATTGGGCGAATATCAGCTCGAGGTCCGCGTATCGGACGGGGGCGTTCCCCGCGCGGTCCCATCGGGCTATGAATTCGAGGTTTCCCGCATGGGATCGGGCCAGGGCCGGCAGTTCCCGGTCCACGAATTCTTCCAGGGGGATTATCGCGCCGCCCGATTCGCCGTTTACGCTGGACAACCGCTTGAAGGTATCGATCTGAAGCTTCATCCGCTCAAGGTTTTCCCTGATAAGGTCAAATCCCTCAAGGCTCTCGGCTATCTCGCGCCCGAACCGCTCCCTCGAGAGCGATTCCCGGTCGACATCGTCGCGAAGGGCGGCGATTTTCGATTCCAGGTAACTGGCCGCGCCTACGCAATTGCCGAGGGGGGTATTGAGCTCGTGAGAAATTCCCGCGACCATTTCAAAGAGGGATTGCTGGAACTGGGCGTTGTGGAGAAAGCCCTGCGCCTCGCTGAGATGGCTTTGGGTGGTGACGAGTTCCGCGTTGGCCTTCACCGCGACTTTCCTGAGGAACCGGTTGAGCCGGTACAGCAGGATGACGAGTACCGAGATGGCCGCGATGGTGACCGCGAGCACGAGGAGCCGTACCCGGAAAATGGAGAGGCTCATTCGATCCGACTGGAGGTCTATGGACGTAAGGATCTGGTCTAGGCGGTCCGAATGTATCTGGTCGAAGAGGGTGTTGAGCCCCTTCAGCCTCCGGATCAGCTGGTAGTACTGGTATGCCGAGAGCTTTCCCATCAAGGCCGTCACGTCTTTGCCCGAGAGGGTCGAAAGCCCCAGCCTGCCCTCGCTATATACGTTCGGCAGATCGGGTTGGGCCAGGAAGAGGTATCCGTTATCGATAATCTCCTGTCCAAGCTGGACGCTGTTTTCGATACTGCCCACGAAGGCCTGGATTTGGGTTTTAATTTCGGGATCCATTCCGCTCGCGGCGGCCCTAAGCTCCCCCATGAGCGCGGCGGTATGGTCTTGGAGAACCACCGCGGTATCAAGGGTATCGCGAAAGGCATTGGTCGTGAGGGTGAGTCCCTTGAGCGTGCCGATGTACCGGTGCCAGAGGGAGTAGGCCCGATAGGTCGTTGCCTGTATCGCTCGGTATTCGCTTTCCTTTCGGTAAGAATAATCGTTAACGGCGATATACGCGGAAAGGCACAGGAAGCAAAGCGCGATAATCGAAATGGGCAATCGTTGTTTGGTCATCGTACGGGTAAACCCCCGGTAATAGTTTCGATCCTAAAGGGAAAGTCGGCAAGCCCCCGCTCCTTAATCGATCAATTCCTCGTAGATCGCCTTGAACCGCGATTGGAGTTTCGCGAAGATTCTCACTAAGTCGGGATCGAAGTGGGAACCGGAACCGGCCTGTATATAGGCTACGGCTTCCTCGTGGGGCCAGGGACGCTTATAGGACCGTTTGCTCCTGAGCGCGTCGTACACGTCGGCGACGGCGGCGATCCTCGCGGAGAGGGGGATGTCCTCCCCGGCGAGTCCCCGGGGGTAACCGCTCCCGTCCCATTTTTCGTGATGGCCCATGATGATGGCGGCGGCCATGCCAAACTCTTCCTTGCCCTTGATAATGTTGTGGCCGAGGATAGTATGGGTTTTCATGACCTCGAATTCCTCCGGGCTGAGCTTTCGGGGGGCGCGAAGTATCGAGTCGAGGATGCCCACCTTGCCGATATCGTGCAGGGGAGCGAACACCTCGATATCGTCGCAGTATTTTTGGTTCATGCCGTAATCGCGCGCCATGAGTTTCGCGAAGAGCCCGACCCGCCTGATATGGTTGCCCGTATCGTCGTCCCTGAGCTCGGCGAGGTCGGCGATGGTTTGGTACAGCTGCACGCGGCTACGCTCCGCGAGTTCCCGGGAGACCGTCATGTCTGTCGGAAGGCCGACCACGCTCGTGAGCTTGCCTTCGGCGCTGTACACCCCGCTTACCAGTATATTAACCCATATAAGGTTTCCGTTCTTCTTTCGGTTTATCAATTCCCCCCGCCAGCTTTTTATTTCGGGATCGCAAACCGATGACCATAGTTCCGAGAAGCGTTTCTCGTACTCGAATACGCTTACCCCCAGGTTCTCGTACACCTCCCTGCCCGGGTTCAGGATTCGAGGGTTTTTTCCGAGAATTTCGTTTCTTTCGTAACCGTACATGGCGACGAAGGCATCGTTGACCGAAGTGACGGTTCCCTCGGGGTCGGTGATGAGGATGGGCTGGGGCGTGGTTTGAAAGACGGAGAAGTATTGATCCTTCTCGTTCATGAGCCGTTGCTGCTCGGTAATGTCCATGCAAAAGGTAAGCGTCATGCCGTTTTCTATGAGTATCGAGTCGAGCATAACGCGCGCGACGGTTCCGTTCTTTTTTTTCAGGGCGCCGTTGACCCTCATTTTTCCGGTGGAAAACAGCGTGGATAGGCCTTTACCGTAGTCTTCGTTCTCCGGTATGTTCGCCACGTCGGATACGGTAAGCGTAAGCATTTCATCGCGGGAATAGCCCAGCATTTCGCAACCGGCCTCGTTTACGTCGATATACCGGAGCTTTTCGTCGGTTATGAATATGCCGTCGGGGGCATGTTCTATATAATACCGGTTTTTCCGCTCGCTGTTTCTCAGTTTGTTTTCCGTTTCGCGGGATTCGGAAATATCGAAGGAGAGCGCCGTAAAATAGCCCCGTTCGGAGGAAGTAACCGAGAGGCGAAGCCATTTTTCGGCCTGGTTTGAATACGCTTCGAATTCGTATTGGCCTCCCGTCGCGGCCACGCGGGCGAAGGTGCCTATCCAGTCGAAGGAATCGTCTTTCAGGTCGGGAAAGACCTCCAAAACGGTTTTTCCCGCGACGGTACCTTCCCTCAGGCCCAGGAGCCGTTCATAGGCCGGGTTTACTTCGAGATAACGGTAGTCCGTCGCCTCGCCCCTCTCATCGTAAATAATACGGTTCCAGGTATATCCGAAGGACGATCCCATCAGTACATCGCGATAGGCGGTGTTTTCCATGTAGAGTATCTTAGGGCCTGATTATCCGCGGGTCAAGAAAGGTTTTTTTGATCGGCGCGGAATACGCCCCTCGGTGAGGCAATCTCGGGGACTGATAACGCCGACCTTGACCTCGCCTTGTCTGCGTATTACGTTAGTAATATCAGTTGTAAACTAGGAGAAGCCATGCGGATATCTACCCGGGGCCGTTATGCCCTGGAAGCGCTTTTATACCTAACCCTTCAAGGGGAAGGAAAGCTGATGAACACCAGGGCCGTCGCGGCGGGTACGGGTATTTCCGCGGGGTATTTGGAGCAGTTATTTATTCCCCTGCGGGGCGCGGGCATTCTGGAGGGGGTACGGGGGGCCTCCGGCGGCAATCGCCTGGCCCGTTCGCCCGAAAAGCTCACCGCGGGCGAGGCCCTCCGCGCCGTTGAGGGAAACCTTGCGCCGGTCGCCTGCCTTGGCGGGGAATCGTGCCCCGACGAAAGCCGCTGCCGCTCTCGGCATACCTGGAACCGCCTCTATACGGAAATCGAAGAATACGTTTCGTCCGTTACCTTCGCGGATCTCGCGGCGGCTTTTCGCGCCCAGGAAAACCCGGAGTATACCCTATGAAAATTTCTACCCGCGGGCGATACGGGGTCCGGCTCCTCATTGACCTGGCGGAACGGGGGATCGGGGAAACGGTACCCCTGGCCGCGATAGGGGAACGCCAACGCATTTCCGCGCGGTATCTTGAGCAGGTCGCGGTACTGCTCCGCCGCGCCGGCTTTATCAATTCCCAAAAGGGCCCCTCCGGGGGCTTCAGCCTCGTTCGTCCCGCGGACGGGATTACCGTCGCGGAGGTGCTTCGGGCGCTGGAAGGGGACATCCTGATCGTGGATCCCCCCGTTTCCGGTCAAAGGGAAAGCCCGCTGCAGCGGTGCGTCCGAACGGTCATATATGACCGGCTCAACGCGCGCATCGCGCGGCTTTTGGAAGGTACTACCATCGCCTCCCTGGTCGGGACCGTGGACCCCGACGAGTCCCTTATGTACCATATTTGACCGGATCGCGGTATGCGGCTTACCGGGGCGCCGGGGGCGTTCCCTTGGCGAGGGCGTACAGGAACATGCCCGCGCTCACGGCGGCGAGACCGAGGCCGTTGTGGGCGAAAAGGGAAACCATGCCGGCTTTCCACGCGTGATTCTGGAAGAGGACCGCCGTTTCAAGGGCGTAGGTTGAGAACGTGGTGAAACCGCCGAGGAAGCCCGTGATCGCCAGGAGCCTGAGCGAGGTAGGGACCAGTGTATCGTTGACCAGGGAGACCGCGAAGCCGATGAGAAGGCAACCGATCAGGTTGACCGCGAGGGTGCCCGCGGGAACGGCGGTGAGGATGCGTTCGTTCGCCAGTTTGGTAAGCGCGTGCCGCGCGATGCCCCCAAGACCGCAGCCGAAAAACACGTAGAGATAGTTCATGAAGGCCCTCCCGGGACACAGGGTTTTTCCACTATAAAAAAGCCCCCCCGTCCCGTCAAGCCGGCAGTTGCCGACTATTGACAGGCGCGGCCCGGCCGGGGCATGGTGTGCCCATGCAGGACGATACGGAAGATACGGGCATTTTCGGGGACACGCACTGGGACCCGTCCAACCCCGACGCGGGCGGCGACGCGGCGGCCCGGGAACTCGTGGAGCTCGCCAATACGAAGATGCCCTTCGGAAAATACGCGGGGCGCTACCTGATCGACCTTCCGGAGTCGTACGTCCTGTGGTTCAAGCAGCAGGGATGGCCGGAGGGAAAGCTCGGCGAGCGGCTTCGGTCCCTGGAGGAAATCAAGGTGAACGGCCTCGAATCGCTTTTGCGGGAATTTATCCGGTAACGGGAAAGGGCGGTTACCCCGCGCCGTTACCCATGGAAAAGGGACGGTACCACGGAGGCGACGAGCAAGAGCGCCATGGACACGTTGAAGACCCGCAAACGGCGGGGCTTCGCGAGCCAGGTTTTTACCACCGTCCCGAAAAGCGCCCAGACGGAAACCGCGCTGGCGGCGAGGGTGACGTTGGTCAGGGCGGCGAGGGCCAGCGATTGCGGAAAGCGGGCGGGATCGGTAAAGCTTGAGACCACGGTAACGGCGGCTATCCAGGCCTTCGGGTTTACCCATTGAAAGGCCGCGGAGCCGAGGACCGAAACTTCCTTCGCGTTTCCCGTATCGCCTATGCCGTCGGACCGCGCGATATGATAGGCCAGGTACGCGAGGTACGCGAAGGCGAGATACCGCAGCGCCAGATACAGCGCGGGATAGAGCTTAAAAAGGCCTCCGAGCCCGGCGCCGATGAGGGCGATCATGACCGCGAAACCCAGGGCGACGCCCGCCACGTGGGGTAGGGTTTTCCGGAATCCCCGGTTAGCGCCGGAAGCTAAGGCCAACAGGTTGTTCGGGCCAGGGGTAAAGGCGGAGACTGACGAAAAAACGAAGAGTCCCGCGAAAAGAGACCATGACATAGGAAGACTATAGCGGATCATACACCCGCGCGGGAAGCGGGTCCGGGCGACCTTTCGGCCCGCCGAGACCCGCCGCGGCCATCGATTACCGTTTGGCGTTCGAAATCACCTTGACCATCGCGTCATACAGGGGCTTTCGCTTTCCCTGCACGTCGAAGGGATGGGCGGAGCCATAGCCGGCGAAGGCCGCGGGAATCCAGCTTTTCGCGTCGCGCCAGCCCCACAGGATAAAGCTGCCCGCGCCTTCCTGAGCGGTGGCGGCCTCGAGCAAGCCCTCGTAAAACGCGGTTTGTTCCGCTTCCTTTTCCGGGGTGACGGGCATTAAAACCCGAACGTCCACCTCGGTGAAGGAGACGTACAGGCCCAGGGCGTTGAAACGGGCGATATTTTCATCCAGGGCGTCGCGGCGAAGCGGGTTCTCGGCGATCATGTGAAGCTGAAGCCCGACCCCGTCAATCGGGACGCCGCGCTCCGCCATGCCGCGAACCAGTTCGTAAAAGGCGTCGCCCTTGGCGGTACCCGCGTACTCGTTGGAGTAATCGTTGAGCAGGAGTTTCGCGTCGGGGTCGGCTTCCCGGGCCGCCTTGAAGGCTATATCGATGTATTCGGGGCCGATGGTCCTCAGCCACACGGTATTTCTCAGGGTTCCGTCCTCGTTGAGCACCTCGTTCGCCACGTCATATTCCCGTATCCTTCCGCGATACCGCTTCATTACCTCGGTTATCTGCTCGATTAAAAGGGGAAGCGCCTCTTCCCGGGTTTGCAGGCCGCTCACGTAGGGCGGGTTTTGCTGATGCCAGACGAAGGTATGCCCCTTCATGGCGATGCGGTTTTGTTCGGCGAACTCCACCATATGGTCCATATCGGACCAATTCCAGAATTTCTTCGTGGGCCTCAGATTCGCCCACTTCATGGTATTCTCCGGAACGATCAGGTTAAAGTTCTTTGCGATGAATTTTTTCGTGTCCGGGTCCAGGATATCCCCGGCCTGAATGGCGGTTCCAAAGGTCAGCCCGGCACGGTCCGCTTTTTGCCGTACGGTGCCCAGGGCCGAGCACCCGGTAAGGGACGCGAAAACGACGGTTACGGCCGTCGCGACGGATAAAAGGGCGGCCGCGGGGCGCGCGGCGTTAACGAGTTTCATGGTCATCCTCCGGTTACCTAGCTTATGGCCGCGGACAAAACCGCGCCATAGGCCGTTTCACCGATACGAAAACGGGTTATACTGCTTGGGTGGGGGTAATCCGATTCATGACCGCGTTTATCGAGCGTTTCCTTTCCGGCGCCTGGAGGGACGACCCCGCCGGGGTTAAGATACTCTATTCCCTGGCCGTTATCGCCGCCCTCACGGTGACCCGTTTCGCCTTCCATCGGTTCGATTGGAAAAAATACGACGAGGCGCATACGCGGTACCGGGCCGGGAAAATTTCGGCGAACGTGGTCGCCGCCGCGGGCGTCGTGGCCCTATCCCTCATTTGGATCCATGATTTCAGGCAAATACTGACCTATCTCGGCCTATTGTCGGCCGGAATCGCTCGCCCTGAAGGAGGTCATCTCCGACGTCGCGGGTTGGCTTTTTATCGTGGCGCGGCGTCCCTTCGTCACGGGCGACCGCATTCAGATCGGCGAAACCTCCGGCGACGTGGTGGATATCCGCATGTTTCGGTTCACCGTTTTGGAAATCGGGAACTGGGTTCGCTCCGACCAGAGCACGGGGCGCGTGATCCACGTTCCGAACGGGGCGGTATTTACGCAGGCCCTGGCGAACTATACCCGCGGGTTTGAGTTCATCTGGAACGAGGTATCGGTAACCGTAACCTTCGAAAGCGATTGGAAGCGCGGCAAGGCCCTCATGCGGACCATCGCCGAAACCTTTTCCGAGCGGCAGGACGAGGCGGCACAGGAACGGATTCGGGAGGCGAATAAACGCTATTACATCGTGTACTCAAACCTGAAGCCCATCGTCTATACGCGGATCGAGGAATCCGGCGTTACCCTAACGGCCCGCTACCTTTGCCTGCCACGCAAACGGCGGGACAGCGAAAACGCGATTCACGAGGCGATCCTGACGGCATTCGCCGCCGAATCCGGAATCGCGTTCGCCTATCCCACGAAACGAATCGTCTCCGATCAGTCGTAAGGATCGAAAAATTCTATGCCCCGATAGCATAAGGGGCATTTCCAGTCGTCGGGAATATCCTCGAAGGGCGTTCCCGGCGGTATTCCGCGGGCCGGATCGCCGCGCTCGGGATCGTATATATAACCGCAATTCGAGCAGATAAACCGCTGTCCCTTTTCCACCGTTGACTCCTCTTGCGCGCCTTACGCGCCGAAATACTTTGCCTGGGGATGATGCGCGATGAAGGCGCTCGTCGTTTGCTCGGGAAACATTTGGTCTCCTTCTCCCACGGTAACGCCGATGGCGCCGCTGTCGAGTATATCGCAGAGAATCCGGTTTTGGGCAAGGTCGGGACAGGCCGGGTAGCCGAAGCTGTATCGGCCTCCCCGGTACCGCTGTTCCACGAAATCGAGAATGCCCGCCCCGTCTTCCCCGGCGATTCCCAGTTCAAGCCGGATTTTACGGTGCCAATACTCCGCCAGCGCCTCGGCGGTTTCGACCGACAGGCCGTGAAACAATAGATAGTCCCGGTAGCGGTTTTCCGCGTAGAGCTTTGCCGACTCGGCGCTGGCCCGCGGTCCAACGGTGCAGATTTGAAGGGCGATCAGGTCCGGACCGTCGGCTTCCGCGCGGAACCAGTCGGATATGCATCGCCTTTCCCCGTCCTTTTGCCGCGGAAAGGAAAGCCGGGCAAGCTCGGTGCCCGGGTTTCCCGCCGGGTCCCAGATAACGAGCGAGTCGCCCCGGGAGTTGCACCGGAAGTACCCCCAGCTTACGGCTGGCCGCAAGAGGCCGCCGTCCCGGGCTTTCTTTTTCAGCGATTCCAGCTCCGGCCGAACCTCGTTCTCGATCAAGCGGGCGTACTCATCTTTGGATAGCTTGCCGCGCCGGTACCCCCACCTTCCCCGGAAGAGCACTTCCTCGGTAAGGTAGCCGAATACCTCGTCAAGGTCGATATCGACGGTGTGCCGAACGCCGAGAAAGGGCGGTACGGGCACGGTCAGATCTTTCGGCGGGATGTACGGCGCGATCGGGGCGGGCGAATCGCCGACGGTTACGGCCGACTCGGTCGCCGCGGCGGTGGGGGTCGCGCGGCGCTTCCAGGCGGCGAGTTTTTCCCGTTCCGCGGCGAGCCATTCGTCGAAGGAGCCGTCGCGGACCATGTTCATCGCGTGAAGGCCGGCGAAGGCGTCGGCGCAATAGGCGACACCGGCTATATGGGCGGCGGCGCAGTCTTCGTGGACGAACGAGGGCGTGAGTGCCGCTCCCCCAAGCAATACGGGGATCTTCATGCCCCTGCGCGCCAATTCCTCGATATTTTCCTTCATCACCGCGGTGGACTTGACCAAGAGGCCGCTCATGCCGATGGCGTCGGCGCGGACTTCTTCCGCTTTCCGTATCATCTCCGCTATTTCGACCTTAATGCCCAGGTTGTATACCTTGTAGCCGTTGTTTGAAAGGATTATCTCGACGAGATTCTTGCCGATATCGTGCACGTCGCCGCGAACCGTCGCGAGCACTATGGAGGTTTGGGCGCGGTCCGCCGAGCGCTCAAGGCGGGGCTCAAGGAGGGCAACCGCGGCCTTCATGACCTCGGCGCTTTGCAGCACGAAGGGCAGCTGCATTTTCCCCGAACCGAACAGCTCGCCCACGGTTTTCATCGCCGGGATGAGTACCTCATTGATGATCGCCAACGCCGGCCGGTTCGCCAATTCCTCTTCCAAAAGGTCTTCCAGGTCCGCCTTTGAGCCGCGAATCACCCGCTGTTGCAACCGCTCCGCCGGCGATCGCGGGGCGTCGGCGTCGGCCCCCGCCGCGTCGTTTTGGCCTCCTTCCCCGGCCTTGGCCGCGAAATGGTTGAGGAAGGCGAACAGGGGATCGCCGAATGCGGTATCGTTTCGGATAAGGCGAAGCGCGACGGCGGTATCTTCCTCGGGGAGCGAGGAAAGGGGAACTATCTGGGCGAGGTTGACGATGGCCGAATCGAGGCCCGCGCGGACGCATTGGTCGAGAAACACGGAATTGAGCGCCTTTCGCGACGCGGGCGAGAGTCCGAAACTCACGTTGGAAAGGCCCAGCACGGTGCGAACACCCGGCAATTCCGCCTTGATTCTCCTGATGCCCTCCATGGTTGCCAACGCCGAATCGCGCAGGGTTTCGTCGCCCGAGCCCAGGGTAAAGGTAAGCATGTCGAAAATAAGGTCGCCGGAGCGAAGGCCGCATTCCAGTGCGATGGAGTGCAGGCGATGCGCGACCGCCAGCTTATGCTCAACCTCCCGGGCCATGCCGGTTTCGTCGATAACCAGCGCTATGAGCGCGGCGCCGAACCGCGCCGCTAGGGAACATATCCTGCGGGCCCGGTCCTCGCCGTCCTCAAGATTGACCGAATTGACGATGGCCCGGCCGCCGTAGCGCTTCAGGGCCGCCTCGAGCACCGATTCGTCGGTCGTGTCGATCACGATGGGCAACGTTATCGCCGTCGCGATTCTCGAGAGCGCCGCGCCCATGTCCGCCTTTTCGTTCCGCCCGGTGTAGGCCACGCAGAGATCGAGCGCGTGCACGCCCGTTTCCGCCTGTTGCCGGGCGATGTCCACCAGGCCGTCCCAATCGTCCTTTAGGAGCGTTTCCCGGAAAAGCTTGCTGCCGTTGGTATTGGTGCGCTCCCCGATAAAGAAGGGGGGCGGTACCTGCGTGAGGGTTTGCGCGGTGAAGAGGCTCGAAACCGCTTCCATGGCCGGGTCGGTGGCCCTTTCCCCGGGGAAGGCCCTTTCCGGCGCCTGCCTGGCGCGCAGGTCAGGCAGGGCCTTCGCCAAGGCGCCGATAAACTCGGGAGTCGTTCCGCAACAGCCGCCTACCATGGTAACACCGTCGTTCTCAATGAACGAGCGCATGCTGCGCACGTAGTCCTCTACCGCCAGATCGTATATGAATTCGCCGTTAACGTTGCGCGGAAGGCCCGCGTTGGGCTGTACCAGCATAAGGCCGCCCCACAGTTCCGCTATTTCGCGCACGTAGGGCGCCATATCGGACGGCCCGGTGGCGCAGTTGATTCCCAGCGCGAAAAGGCCGAAGGGCTTTAGTGCCGCGATTACCGCGCCTACCTCGCTTCCTACCAGCAGGGTTCCCGTGGTTTCCACCGTCATGGTGACCATTATCGGAAGGTCTTTGCCCGCCTCGCCGCAAACGTCGCGGATCGCGACGATCGCGCATTTGATTTGGAGCAGGTCCTGACAGGTCTCTATCAAAAAAGCGTCTACCCCGCCTTCGAGCAAACCCGCCGCGTGTTCGCGGTAGGAACGGTACATGGTTTCCCAATCGGTGTGGCCGAGGCTCACGAGCTTCGTTCCGGGGCCCACCGAACCCGCGACGAAACGGGGTTTTTCGCTCGAGGCCGCCGAATCCGCCGCCTCTCGCGCGATTTGCGCGGCAAGGCGGGCGAGTTCCCGCGCCCGGTCGGCGATGCCGTACTCGGCGAGCACGATCTCGTTGGCGCCGAAACTGTTGGTACCGATCACGTCGCTTCCGGCGGCGAGATATTCGTCGTGAATCGCGCGAATGAGGTCCGGTCTCGTGGCGTTTAAAATTTCGGAGCAGCCGGCAAGGCCCGCATAATCCGCGTCGGAAGGGTTTTTCCGGTGAATCATGGTTCCCATGGCTCCGTCAAAGAGCACGGGTCCCGCTTTGGCGCGTTCCTCTAGGGTCATCTTTCAATCCTTAATCAGGGCAATGGGTCTGGAGGGTGAGTATACCCGAAAGCCGCGACTTTCGGAAGGCGTTAGGCCTTTCGGAACGGTTTGACAGCCGCTCCGGCCGCCCTTATACTCTTTTCAGGAGACCCCCGTGACGAACAGGAAAGGATACGGTTCATTCCCGCTTTTCGACAAAAAAAAACGGCGCTCGCTCCTCGGGGAAGCCGAACTCATAACCCTTTCCGTGACGGTCCTCATAATCGTCGTACTGCAGTTGGTATTGCTCGCCTCCATTTCGGCCTACACGACCTCAAACCTAAAGAAGACCTCGATCGTTACCGCTGACGAAACGGTCAAGCTTTTGCAGGAGCCCCTGTATAAATTCGATTCCGTGCAAGCCCAACGGATAGGCGAGGCCCTGCTTCAATCGGGACGCGTTTCGGGCATAAAAATAGTTTCGGAAATCGACGACGTGTGGATGAACGTCGCGCCGCGCAGGGACGGCGGGCTCGTGCCTCCCCAATTCAGGGCCATCGCCTACGGCGGTTCCCAGATCGGAACGGTCGAATTGTATTTCAGCGATCAGGAAGTAATCCGGACGCGCGACCTCTTCTTCGCCCTCATGGTAATCATGATGCTCGTGACCCTTTTTTCCTCCCTGTTCGTAAATTCCCGGGTACTGAAGCCGCTTATATTCGGCCCGCTCGGAAAAATCGGTCAGGGCATAGACGCCATCGCCTCCGGCGCCTACGAGACCAGGGTGGAGCCCACTGGCTTCGAGGACGTGGACAGCATCGTCAATCTCGTAAACAATATGGCCTCGAAGATTTATTCCAAGAATATCGAGTTGACCGAGGCAAATAACACCCTGGAAAAGCGCGTGAGCGAGCGCACCGCGGAGCTCAAGGAATCCGTGGAACGCCTGAGCCTCGCCCAGGACAAGCTGATCCAGGCGGGCAAGCTCTCGGCCCTGGGCCAGCTGGCGGCCGGTATTGCCCATGAGCTCAACACGCCTATCGGGTCCATCAAATCCTCGGGGAAGAGCATCGCCGATTTCCTTGAGGTCCGGCATCCCCAACAGCTCAAGGCTTACGCGCGTTGGAACCAGGCCCAGCGCTCCCTTTTTGAGGAGCTTATCGATAGCGGGAGATCCTTCGCGGAGGATCTGGATTACCGCCCCCCGGACCGCAAACGCTTTCGGCGCGTTGCCGACGCGCTGCAGCTCGCCGGCTTCTCCGATCCGGTGGAAACCGCCGGCCACCTGGAGGAAACCGGCCTCATCGACCGGTTTGACGAGCTATTGCCCCGCATAGCGATTCCCGGGACCGACTCGGTGATCCACGAGGCGGCCGGTTGGATAGGGGCGCTGCGCATGTCCACTGTCATTCTCCTTTCCGTTCAGAAAGCCGCGACCGTGGTAGACGCCTTACGCTCCTATCTCGTTTCCGAGAGCGTTGACTTTACCGATACCATCGAGGTTGACCGGGAACTGGACAGGATTCTGGTACTGATGCACAACCAGATAAAGCACGGAGTGACGGTGTTGCGGGAATACGGCGACGTGACGATTCGCGGCTCCGCCGAGCAGCTTTCCCAGGTGTGGATGAATCTGGTGCGAAACGCGCTGCAATCCATGAACTTTCAGGGTACTCTCACGCTGCGTACCCGCATCGCCGATTCGCAGGCTATCGTTTCCGTTATCGATTCCGGTCCGGGCATTCCCGAGGAAATTCGTGACCGAATCTTCGATCCCTTCTTTTCCACCAAGAAACAGGAATCGGGCATGGGGCTTGGCCTTGATATCTGCCGTAAAATAGTAGAGAGCCACAAGGGCACGATAACCTTCGAATCGCGCCCCGGGAACACCGAGTTTTCGGTCGTTTTCCCCGTACCCGAGAAAGAGGCAACGGATACGTCCAGGGAGGGCCTTTGATGTCTTTTGAGCACTTAATTTGCGTTGACGACGAGAACATCGTGCTCCAGAGCCTGAAACACGAGATCAAGGCGGACCCTTTTTTCAAAAACATAATCATCGACGTCGCCGAAAGCGCCGATGACGCCCTGGCCTTGGCCCAGGAAATTAACGATACCGGGGACACGATACCGGTGATTATCTCGGACCAGCGGATGCCCGTTAAAAGCGGAAGCGAGTTATTGGGGGAATTGCATGGCGATTTTCCCGACACGAAAAAAATACTCTTGACCGGTTATTCCGACTTGAACGCCGTTACCGAACTGGTTAACCGCGATGCCCTCTACCGGTATCTCGCCAAGCCTTGGGACAGCAAGGACCTTTTGCTTAGCCTCCGCGAGGCCTTTACCGCGTTCCGCCAACACCGACAGATCGATGCCCTGAACGCGAAGCTCGAGAGCATGACTTTGGCCATGGTTTCGGCCCTGGAAAGCACGAATTTCTTCTTCGATGAGGATACGGGAAACCATATTCGGAGAATTTCTACCCTGTCGGGGTATATCGCCCGTTTGGCCGGACTGGACGAGACCTTCATCAAGCTGATCCGGCTGTACGCGCCCTTACACGATATCGGAAAGGTGGGCATAGCCAAGGATATCCTGCTCAAGCCCGGAAAGCTCGATCGCCGGGAATTCGATACGGTCAAAGAGCACGTTCGAATCGGATATCGAATCATCGACGACAATTCAATCGATCCCATCGCGAAAAACATAGTCTTGTACCACCATGAGAAATGGAAAGGCGGCGGATACCTGGAAGGCTTAAGCGGCGATAATATTCCCCTTGAGGCGAGAATCGTCTCCCTCGCCGACGTGTACGACGCCCTGACGAGCCCGCGGGTGTACAAGCCCGCGTATCCGAAGGAAACGGCGGTGGAAATTCTTCGCCAGGAACGCGGCGTGAGCTTCGATCCCGATCTCTTGGACGCGTTTCTCGCCGAATCCGACGATCCTGAGTGGCCGCGCGACGTCAAGTAAGGGCGGTTCCCGGTTTTGATATCTATAAAAAAGACGTGAAAGCATTGTCTTTTTCCTATTTCTCCCATATACTTTGTTAATAAGTTATTCAAGCGTGGTACGGAAAAACCGGCTTGTGTCGGGTTACTTTCTGAACGACCACCGTACGCAATTTCTAGGAGGAATGCATGAATAAGCTCGTTAAAGTAGCGTCCCTGGCCCTCGTCGCGGCTCTCGTCGCGGCACCCGCCCTGGTTGCCCAGGATTTCACCGTCGATTATCGGGCGAACCTTCTCGCCGCCGATACCGGCAACTACTTCAACTGGACTCTCGGATCGAAAACCGTCAAGGATAAGCTCGACGCCGCGACCGGCGCTTCACTGGCCAAGTCCACCGAAGAGCTGAACGCCGTTCGCTACGATACTCCCACGACCAAGAAAGCCACCATGCCCGGCGGACTCAGGAGCATTTTCCTTTACGGCGTGGCTACCATCGACGCGATCAAGGCCGATAGCCCCATCGTGACCGTAAACGGCAAGCAGGTTACCGTAACCTACGTGCACCGCGGTACCGTGTACAAGTTCGTGACCGACAAGGACGGAAACCTCGACCCGCTTACCGGCGTGAGCAAGGCATCCGTCGGCGGACAGAACGCCGATAAGGTATTCGAGCTCAAGGGCGAATTCGTGAAGAAGGGCGGAAACAAGCTCAACATGGCCGACCTCGACCTTACCAAGGTTACCTTCGCTCCCGACGCCAAGGCCAACGACGCGAGCCGCTGGTACACCGGAAAGCTCGCCTT
The DNA here is from genome assembly GCA_023443865.1 of Spirochaetota bacterium. GTDB lineage: Bacteria > Spirochaetota > Spirochaetia > Treponematales > Treponemataceae > Teretinema. The sequence continues at coordinate 654,686 of JAEZST010000022.1, forward strand.
CGCCTACGACAAGGGCGTTCTCACCATCAAGGGAACCCTCAAGGAAACGAAGAAATGATTTATTCCCCTCGGGGATAAAAAACGCGGCCCGACCGGGTCGCGTTTTTTTTATCCCGATAGCGCGCGCGTAAGCGCAGCCTCTGGGCGTTTCAGACATGCAGGAGCATTTGGTCGCTTTGTAGGTCCTTTTTCTTTATATCGCGGAAGCGCTGCACGATTCCGTCGATCGTGAGCTTCGATTTTTCCCGGGCGTCTATATCAAGGAGTATTCGGCCCGAGTCCATCATGAGCAGGCGGTTGCCGTACTCGATGGCGTGTTGCATGTTATGGGTGATCATCATTACCGTAAGCTTGTATCGTTCGGCGAAGGCGCGCGAGAGGTTCATGACGATCTCCGCGTTTCTCGGGTCCAAGGCGGCGGTATGTTCGTCTAGAAGGAGTATGTCCGGCTCCGAAAGAACCGCCATTAGCAAGGTGAGGGCCTGCCGTTGCCCCCCCGAAAACTGTTCCACGTTGTCTTTCAATCGGTTTTCCAGGCCCATATCCAGTTCCCGAAGCCGGGACCTGAAATACTCCCGGAGCTTGTTGTTCAGGCTGATCTTCAGGCCCTTATAGCCCTTTCGGTGGCAGATCACCATATTGTCTTCCAGGCTCATCTTTCCGGCGGTACCCAAAAGGGGGTTCTGGAAAATTCGCCCGATGTAGCGGGCTCGCCGGTATTCCGGCGTTTTGGTAACGTCAGTATCCCGGATAATTATCTTTCCCTCAGTGGGGGTAATGGTCCCGGCGATGGCGTTATAGAGGGTGGTTTTGCCCGCGCCGTTGGAACCGATGACGGTCACGAAATCGCCCTGGTTCACCCGCAGGGACACGCCGTCCAGCGCGCGGTTTTCGTCCGGGGTACCGCGGTTAAAGGTCATGCCGATGTTGTCGAGAACCATCATGCCGCGGCCCCCTTCTTTTTGGGCGTAAAGCCCTTGCCGTACTTTGAGATGACCAGGCAGGCGATAATGAGGACGCCCGTGATGAGTTTAAGGTCGTTCGCGGTGAGATTGATGACGTAGCCCCACTGCCTGCCGGCAAACATGAGGGCCCGATAGAGAATGGAGCCCAGTATAACGCGGAAGGTCAATAACCCGATCCGGTTTGATTTTAGGAGGAATTCCCCGATCATGATCGAGGCGAGTCCCGCCACCACGGTGCCCGTTCCGGAGTTTACGTCCGCAAAGCCCTGGTACATGCAGGCCAGGGCGCCCGAAACCGCCACCAATCCGTTCGAGAGGGCGACGCCCAGGAGTTTGATGATCTCGGGATTCATTCCCTGGGATGTGATCATTTGCGGATTGGAGCCCAAGGCACCGAGGGTGATCCCGAAATCGGTATGGAAAAAGAGGTTGATCGCGATCAGGATCGCAGCCACGGCGAGGGCCATAAAGATGAGAATCCCATACTCGCTCGGCATGTAGGGAGCCGCGATTTCCTTAATGCTCTTGAAAAGGGTATCGACCCTGAGGAGCGAGATATTCGCCCTGTTTCCCATAATGCGGAGGTTTATGGAATAAAGAATGGTCATGGTGAGAATACCCGCCAAGAGGCCGGGGATTTTCAGCTTGGAGTGGATGACCGCCGTAAGCGCCCCTGCGGCGGCGCCGGCGGCGAAGGCTAGGGCGATTCCGACGAAGGCGTTGACCCCCGAAGCGAGCAATACCGCGAGCACCGCGGCGCCCAGGGGGAAAGAGCCGTCCACCGTCAGGTCCGCGAAATCGAGCACCCGAAACGTGATGAAAACGGCGAGGGCCATGATGCCGTACACCAGGCCCTCGATGAGAATTCCTTGTATCATGCGGGGATTATAGCCCGCATGTCATTTCTCGGTCAATTTGCCGTTTTCGATTATTTTATTGGCGCTGGCCACGAGGTCGGCGGGGAGGGCGATTCCGCAAACCTTCGCCGCGTCCAGGTCAAGGAGCATATCGAGCTCGGAGGGCTCCTTCAGCAGTTTCACGGGAATGTCCGCGGGCGCCGTTCCCCTCAGGACCTGGGCGAGGATCTTTCCGGTGGCGCGGCCTGCCTTGTAGTAGTCGAAGCCGCTGGCGATCACGCAACCGCCGTCCGCAGCGCTCGTGGTATCCGAGGAGAATACGGGTTTCTTGTTGGCGAGCGCCACTTCCACCAGGGCGGGCAAGGCGGAGAACACCGTGTTATCGGTGGTGAGGTAAATGCCGTCCACGCGCTTGATAATGGCCTCGGTAGCCTGCTTGACCTCGTTGGAATTGGTGATGGACTGTTCCACCAGGGCGATGCCGAGGGAAGAGCAGGCCGCCTTCACTTCCTCCAACGACGCGGCGGAATTGGCCTCGGAGCTGGTGTAAATGTATCCGAGGGTTTTGACCTTCGCGACCTTTTGGAAGAGGCTCAGGTGGCTGTAAATATCGGTCTTGTCGGAAACCCCGGTCACGTTGCCCTGCCCGCGATCCATGGAGGAAACGAGGCCCGCGCTTACGGGATCGGTCACTACCGAGAAGATGACCGGCACGTCTTTGATGGTATTCGCGGCCGCGACGGCGGTCGGGGTGGCGATGGCTACTACGGCGTTCACCTTGTCGGTCGCGAATTTCGTCGCGATTTGGGTGGCCGTATTCACGTCTCCGTTGGCGTTCTGCAAGTCAAAGGCCGCCTCTATTCCCTCGGCGGCGAGTTCGTCCTGAATTCCCTTTTCCACGGCGTCCAGCGCGGGGTGGGCGACTATTTTGGATATGCCGACGGCGTAGGCTTTCGCCGCGGCGGCGGGAGCCGCGGCTTCCTTCTTGGCGCATCCCGCGAACGCGAGGGCCGCGAGGACAATGGCGGCAATAACGGTCTTCTTCATGATTATTCTCCTTCTTTCGGTCAGGCAATCGGCGTACGGCGGATCGTTATCCGAATGTGTTACTATTAATAGTAACATCAGCATGGTAACGCGACGCGTCTCCCGTGTCAAGGCCCGGACCGGGAAAAGGTTTTAATAGCCGAATTTGACAGCCCTTCCGCTATGAAGTACCGTATCGGTAAAGGCTAAGGGAGGACGGCTCATGCTGTTGTCGAAATTCTCCGTGGGCGTGGGCGACCGTTTCGGCCGCGAGGCCCACGCGCAATTGGCGGCCTTCGCGGAAGCCAAAAGGTCCGGCGCGGAACTCGCCGTCGTCTGGAATAAATCCTTTCGCGAGCACTCGATTACCCATACCAAGCCCGAGTCGGTACGGGAGGCTGCGGAACGGGCGGTGGCGGCCGCGGGGTGGACCGGCCCCTTTCACGTGGACGCCGACCATATCAATTTGAAAAGCGTCGATCTTTTCGTCGGCTCATGCGACTTTTTCACCATAGACGTGGCCGAATTCATCGGCGCGGAGGCTAGCCCCGGGGAGATCGAAGCCTTCGTCGCGGCGCATCGACCCTATCTCGGCGAACTGGCCATACCAGCCCTGTCCGAACCGGTCTCGGTCAGCGAGGCTTCGCTTCGGGCCGTGGCCGCGCGGTACCTTCGCGCGGTGCAGGAAGCGGGCCGCATATACCGCCGCGTGGCGGCCCTGAAGCCCCCCGACGCCTTCATCGTGGAGATATCCATGGACGAGACCGACGTGCCGCAATCCCCCGGCGAGCTCGCCTTTATCCTTTCCTCCGTCGCCCGCGAGGGAATTCCCCTCCAAACCATAGCGCCACGTTTTTCCGGCCGCTTCAATAAGGGCGTAGACTACGTGGGGGACGCAGAGCGCTTCGGCCGGGAATTGAGCGACGATATGGCGGTAATCGCGTGGGCGATACGCGAGTTCGGCATGACGGAGAGCCTTAAATTGAGCGTGCATTCGGGAAGCGACAAGTTTTCCCTGTATCCCCGGATTCGCGACGCGATGCGGAAGCACGACGCGGGCATTCACCTTAAGACGGCGGGAACGACCTGGCTTGAGGAGCTGATCGGCCTCGCTGAAGGGAACGCGGCGGGGCTGGCCGTGGCCAAGGAAGTATACCGGAGGGCACGGGGACGTTTGGACGAGCTGACCGCCCCCTACGCCTCTGTCATCGATATCGACGCCGGACGCTTGCCCCCAATCGAGGCGGTGGAACGATGGACGGGAGCCCAATACGCCGCCGCCCTTCGCCACGACCCGGAGAATCCCTCATTCAATCCCGATTTTCGCCAGTTGCTCCACGTAGCCTATAAGGCGGCGGTCGAATTGGGCGACTCGTACCTGAACGCCCTCGAGGAGAACCGGGAATCGGTTGGCAGGAACGTGACCTTCAATCTCCTGGAACGGCACCTGCGGCCCCTGTTCCTGTAAGGTTCGCCCTTCGCCCGCGCGATTGCGAAAAAAGCCGCGAACCATCGTGCGCCGATGAATCGCGGCTTTTTTATTGTTGCCGGGAACCGGGATCGAACCGGCACGACCGTTACCAGTCAAGAGATTTTAAGTCTCTGGTGTCTACCAATTCCACCATCCCGGCAATGCGTGATATAGTACCGGATAAAAAACCGGAGGTCAATCATGTTCAGCGATACCCATTGCCATCTGTCCCATCTCGTAGAACGCGGCGTGGACTTAACCGAGCTCTTCGGCGTTTTGGCGGAAGGGGGTTACCGCCTCGCCTTCGATATAGGAACGAAAAGCGGCGATTTCTCGGATAGATTGACCCGAATACGGGAAGCCTCGGCGCGAAAGGGGGAGGCGGAACGGCCTTCCTTCCGTCCGGACGCCGCGGGGATTCCCCCCTTCGTGCACTTTTCCTGCGGAATTTGGCCCGACGCGGACGCGATCGCCGACCGGTTCGACGCGGTAAAGTCCCTGAAGGCGGACGTGGGGCGCATGAAGGCCTTGGCGAGGGAGCGCGCCGAGGCGGGGCGGGACGCGGGCTTTGTTCCCCTGGCCGCCTTGGGCGAGTGCGGCCTCGACCGTTACTGGAACGGGGAATCCGCCCCCGGCAGGCTTTCGATCCTGGCCAATGGGGATTCCTCCCCCTCGGATGACGGTCCGGGTACCCTGGACATCGCCGGCGAGGAAGAATTGTTCGCGCTCCAGCTGGAACTTGCGAAGGCAGAGGGCTTGGCGGTCATCGTGCACTCCCGGGACGCCTTCGCGCCCACCGAATCCATTATCAGGAATTCCGGTCTGTCCCGAGGGGTCATTCACTGTTGGTCCTACGGGATTGGCGAGGCGCGCGCGTTTCTCGACCTGGGCTACCATATCTCGTTTCCGGGAAACATCACGTGGCCGAAAAAAACGGCCGATCGGGAGCGGGCGGCGGAGTTACTGAAATTCGTGCCCCGGGACCGGCTCCTCTTGGAAACCGACGCACCGTATCTGACGCCGGCGCCCCATCGCGGGAAAGTCAATACGCCCTATCTCGTCCGGCACGTATACGAACGGGCGGCGGAAGCGCTGGGTTTGAGCGAGGCGGCCCTATCGCTTCTCGTGTGGGAAAACGCGGTCGCCCTTTTCGGTATGTAGCCCGCGCATGATCCGGCCCGTTCTGGCTTAGCGGCCTGCGGTTTCCATTTTGGCGATAAAACACTCGTGCGCGGCTACGGTCGCCGAAAGGACGGCGTTTTGAAGCTGGCCACGGCCGGTCCAGTCATTGCCCGAATAGACGTAGAGGGAATTGAGAATGCCGCGGATATCGTCCAGCGTGCAGGCTTTGTCATGGGTCCAACGCCGCTCGAGTCCCCGGAGTTCCTCATCGAAAACCTCGGCGTATTTCTCCTCGAGCATCCTGACCGTTTCGCCGCTTTCCATCGCGGGGATCAGCCTTTGCCGCGTTTTTTCATTTCGGCGATGAAATGCTCATACGCGGCGATCGTGGCGGACATGGAAGCGTCGGCCAGCTGGCCCCGTCCCTCGATGTCGTTGCCCTCGCGAACGTACAGGGCCTTGAGAATGCCCTCCAACTCGCTCAGGCCGCAGGAAGGATCATGGGCGCAACGGCGTTCGAGTCCCCGGATTTCCTCGTCGTATATTTGTCGGTAGCGCTCTTCGAATTGGGCGGTAGATTCACTCATGGATTGCCACTATAGTGGTTTTTTTTCGCCGATTCAAGTATACTGTTTCTCATGGAAGAAACGCGCGAAGCCGATCCCGAATCTGAGCTCATCCTGAAAGAAGCCTTTGACGAGCTGTGCTCGGCCCTCGCGAAGACGAACGATACCGAATTGATTGCCGATTTCCTTACCGGATTGCTCACTGCCACCGAAAAGCGGGAGGTTTCCGCCCGTTGGGCCCTGGTTCGCGAGATTGACGCGGGAACCACCCAACGGGAAATCGCGCGAAAGATGCGGTTGTCCCTTTGCAAGATAACCCGGGGCTCCAAGGAGCTTAAAAAGGAAAATTCCCCGTTTAAGCGGATGATAGATACCCAAAAATGAAAAAGCCCCCGAAAGCGAGGCCTTCGGGGGCGATAATCTTCTTGCTTCCCTATTTGAGCATATCGGCGATTTCCGGGTGTTGCCACCGGATGGCCACCTCGCGCGCGGTTTCTCCCGCGACGTTTTTCGCGTTCCTGTCTATCCTCGGCAGGGTTAACAATCTCCTTACCGTATCGGCGTTCCCCAATCTTGCCGCGTAATGCAGCAGACCGTCCCCGATGGTATCGGTTCTGTCCCCCGCGTATTCGGTCAAAACCGGCAGGAAGGCGGGTTTTTTCTGCAGGGCGTAGCTCGCGGCGCTCTCGCCCGAATTATCGCCCGCGAAAGGATCGGCCCCCGAGGCGAGGAGGGCGGTGGCCATGCCGGTTTCCCCGGCCCGCAGCGCCAGCAATAGGGCGGTGGTTCCCGAACTGTTCCGGTTGTTTACGGGATAGCCCGCCTCGATTAGCGCCCGCACCGTTTCCTCAGCGTCCGCGCCGGACATCCCGCTGCGGGAATTGACCGCCACATGGAGCGGCGTATTGCCGTCGGAGTCCACGAGGTTTCTGTTTCCCCCAAGGGTCGCCATGACCGCTTCGGCGGATTTGCGGAAGGACAGGGAGAGCGGGGTATTCCCGAAGGAATCGCGGGCCATGGGGTTGCCCCCCGCGCCGCGTATGAGGGCGATCACGTCGGCCCCGGCGAATTCCACGGCGGAATGGAAGGCGTTCCGGCCGTACATGTCCTGCATGACCGGCGAGGCGCCCGCGGCGAGCAGGAGGCGTACCGCGTCGGTCCGGGAAGCCTCGATGGCGTCCGTCAGCGGGGTTTTCCCCGTTTCGTCCACGGCGTTCACGTCGGCGCCCGAATCCAGGAGGAAGCGGGCAAAGGCGAGGTTTCCCGCGAGGGCCGCCTCGTGCAGGGCCGTTTTTCCCGCCAGATTTCGGGCGTTCAGGGCGCGGCGGCCGTTGTATTTAATGTCCCGCTCCGCGATGGCCCGGCCGGCGTTCGGGGAAGCCCAGCGGACGCAGGCGTGAATCACGGTGTTTCCCAGGTAGTCCCGGGCGTTTATGTCTGCCTTCTTGTCGCCGGTCCCGTCCATCAGCGCGATTGCCGCCGCGGCGGAATCGGCCTTAACGGCGCTGAAAAGGGGCGTTTCCCCGTTGGCGTTTCTCGCGTTCAAGTCGGCGCCCTTTTCGGTCATATAGGGAATGAGGGCGGTCAGCTGCCATTCCGCGGCGAGGTGCAGGGGCGTATTTCCCGATCCGTCGGCCGATTTGATGACGTTCGAGTTGAGGACCCAGTCCTGACGGCCGCCCATCCTCGTGAGCGCGGCCTTCAGGGCTGATTCGCCCGATACGTTCGGGGAAAAAACGTCGGCTCGGCGGGCTAAAAGCATTTCTCCCGAAACCTGGTCGTTAGCCCGCACGGCCACGTGCAAGGGGGTGTCGCCGTTTCGGTCGCGCGCGTTTACGTCGGCGTTGCAATCTATGAGGTACTCGACTATTTTCGGCTGGGCCTGGGCTTCCACGGCGACGTGGAGCGGCGTGCGGCCCTTCGAGTCGCGGGATTGGATATTCGCCGGGGAGATGACCGAGCGGACCATTTCCATTCCCGCGGCGATGGCCTTCCTGACCGCGCCGATACCGTCCATATCCTCGGCGTGTATATCGGCGCCGAGAGCGACGAACGCTTGGGCCTGTCGGGCCTGTCCGCGCTCGATCGCCAGGGACAGGGGCGTAACCCCCTTTTTATTCCTTTCATTGACGTCGGCGCCGGCTGTGACCAGGGCCCTGAGGATGCTTTCGTCCATGCCGAGACGGGCCGCGATATGAAGGGGCGTTTCGCCGTAACTGTCCTTGAGATTGGGGTTCGCGCCGGCGGCCAAGAGGGCCGGGAACATCGCGGAGCGCGACGCTTCCGGCATGGCGAGGTGCAAGGGCGCGTTGCCCGAGGAATCCTGCAGGTTGGGATCTGACCCCGCCGCCAGAAGCGTATTCGCGCATTCCACGTGCCCGTAGCGTACCGCCTCGTGGAGCGCCGTGGCGCTGGAAATGTCCTTCGCGTTAACCGGGGCCGCCCGGGAAAGAAGGTATTTTACGTAACCCAAATGGCCTTTCTCGGCGGCGGCGTGAAGCGGGGTCTTTCCCTCGGAAAAGCGGATCGCCACGTTTCGCTTAATGACCGCGGTCTCGAAATAGGAAAATTCGCCCCGTTCCGGTTCGGCGCCGGCGAGGAGAAGGGCCGCCGCGATCCTGGCCGCGGCGTCGCTTTCGGGTTTCCCGTAGGCCAGGGAAAGCGGGGTTTGGCCCGCGGCATCCCGGGTCGAGACGGGGACGCCCGTTTTCAATATGGCCTCTACCGACGATTCGGCCAGGGCCTCTACCGATTTATGGAGTATGGTCCTGCCCGCGCCGTCCTGCTGGGTTATCGTGGCGGGGCTTATTACCGCGGCGATCGCGCCTTCGCCCGAGTCGGCCGCGAAATCCCAGGCCGATTTACCCGCCTGATTCGCCGCGAAAAGGGGAGCCCCCGCCTTTGCCAGGGCTTGGGCCGCGTCCAGGCAACCCGCCGCGACGGCCGCCGCCATGGGAGTGTCTCCCATGGGATCGATCGCCGAGGGGTTCGCCTTCAGCGCAAGGAGGAATTCTACCATGTCTGCGTCGTTTCGCAGCGCGGCGATATGCAGCAGGCTTTGGCCCTGGGCGTTTTTTTGGTTGACCGATTCGTTACCGGTAAAGCGTTGCTTGACCTCGGCGGTTTTACCGGCCGATATCAGTTCTACGAGGCTTTCCGGGGTACCGTTCGAATTCCGTGAATCCGCGGCCGGGGTTCCGGCGCAGGATAAAACCGCAAAGGCCGCGGCGGCTAAGATTCCCGCAAGGGGCAGTGGCGAAGCTGAAAGTTTCATTGCATAATCTCCCCTTTCATCATCGACCGCTCATGACCGGCATTTTATTAAAAATATGGAAAAAGAGCTCGATACCTGATACACTAGAGCTTCATGGACGATACTTTCGGCTTTATCGACGATTATCAGGGCGTAATGGAACGCCTCGGCGGCAACACCGCCCTGCTTCGGAAGCTGCTGGTAAAATTCAGGGATTCCTACCGCGATACGCGGGTTGAATTGGCCCATATGATACGGGAAGGCCGGTACGAGGAAGCCCACCGATTGGTTCATACGATCAAGGGCGTATCGGGCAATTTGGGAATCGGCACGGTATATCACACCGCCGTAATCTTGGACGGTCACCTGAAAGCGGGCGAATTCCTGACCGTAGAAGCCGAAACCAACGAATTCCTCGATTCCCTGGAATCGGTATTCAACGTCCTCGTCCCCTAAAAAAAAGGCCGCCCGACGCGTTCATGCCGGACAGCCCTTTCCTTAAAAAGATTGTATTAACCAGGCGCCATTACGCGCCGGCGCTCGCGTCCTGGATCAACTTGACCACGTCTTCCGGTTTCTTGGCATGGTGAATGCGTTCCACCAGGTCTTTATCCTTCAGTATATAGGCAATGGATGCCAGGAACTGGATATGGGGCCCGGAATCTTTTTTGGGCGATACGACCATAATGAACAGCGTTGAGGGCTTTCCGTCCAGGGAGCCGAAATCGATACCGTCCTTTTTCACGCCGATCGCCACGGACATGGCCTCGATTCCCTCCGTTTTTCCGTGGGGAATGGCGATTCCGTGCTGCATTCCCGTACTCATCGTTTTTTCGCGCGCGAGAACGTCGTTGATTACCGTTTCCTTATCCCGTATCGCGCCGCCCTTCTCGAGCAGGTTAACCAGCTCCGTGATGATCTCCGCTTTGGTGGCGCCCTTGAGGTTCGTTGAGACGGTTTCTTTCTTGATGAGTTTCAGAAGGCTCTTGTCCGAGCGGGCAGCCCCCTCAGAGAGTTCTTTTTTCAGGGATTCGGGATTGCTCGACTCCCTGAGCCGCTCGATGGCGTCGTGAAGCTTCAATATCACTTCGTACATGGAAGTCTTCACGAAGGCCTCGTCTTCCGGCGCGGTTTCGATCGTGACCTTATGCTCCGATTCGGTAATGGACAGGGCGATATCGTTCTTTCTGGCTTGGGACAAGCCGTCGTCGATATTCATCATCTGTACGTAGAACCCTTCCGCACGAAGGTCTTTGAGCAGGGTATCGATAACGAGGTCAGCGATTTCGTCGGAATGGAAGTCCCAGTCGAGGGTTACCATATCGGCGCTCTTCGCTTCCTTCCTGGTTCCCCGTCCGGGCCATTTGAGCATGAAGTTGAGCAGGGGAGGGGCGACGAGCGTCGTGAGGAGGGTCATCATGATCACGACGCCGAACAGCTGCTCGCTCAATATTCCGGCGGTAATACCGATGCCCGCGATGATGAGGGCAACCTCTCCGCGGGGAACCATTCCGGTGCCGATCCTCAGGGCTCCCTTCGCGTTGAATCCCAACGCAAGGGACGGAAGGGCGCAGCCGAAAACTTTCGCCATAATGCCTACACCCGTATAAATGAGGCCGAAGGTAAGCACGCTGGGGGAAAAGAGCTCGCCGACGTTGACGAGCATACCCATAACGGCGAAGAAAAGGGGAACGAAAAATTCGTACAGACCGTGAATGCGTTCCTGAATCACCGCGGCGATATCCGTTTTCGAAAGGGCCAATCCGGTGATATAGGCGCCGATGATCATGGCCAGGCCTTCTTTCTCGAAGATTCCCGCGAGAATCAGCGCGATGCCCAGGGCGCAAACCGAGAAATCATAGGAGTGCTTGAAGATCTTGAGAAAGCCCGCGATTTTCTTGGAGAAGAATAAGCCGAGGGCGGTAAACCCGAGCCAGATCCCGAAGGCCCGGCCCGCAATGGCGCCGATCGCCCCCAGGTCAAGGCTGTTCGCCCCGCCGCTTCCGTTAATGACCGCCACGATGCCGAGCACGACCGCGAGCATGATAATGCCCAGAACGTCGTCGAATACCGCCGCGGCGAGAATGGTAACGCCTTCCGGGGAATCCATTTTCTTTTGATCCGAGAGGATTCGCGCGGTAATGCCGACGGAAGTCGCGGTGGAAAGAATGCCCAGGAAGAGGGCCGTGGGATCCATGAAATTCGTGTGGAGGAGGAACATGCCGACCATGTCGCCCAGGATGAAGGAGAAGGCTACGCCTCCGAGGCCCACGATGCCGCCTGCGACCGAATAGCGGAGGAAGAGACCGATGTCCGTCTCGAGCCCGGACGCGAAAAGCAGTATGATCGAGGCGACCGTGGCGAATGAATACAGTTCGGGACTGACGGCCAGGGCCCCTTCATGCAGGGGGAATATGCCGTGGGGAAAAAAACCGGGGACGGGAATTCCGCCAAGGGCATAGGGACCGATCGCGACGCCGGCGAGCAATTCCCCCAAAACGGAGGGTATCCCGATCTTCTTGACCAGGCCTCCGCCCAGCCGAACGGCAAAAAGGATGATACCTATCTGAAAAACCAGTTCAGCCATTACTTCCGTGACAGAACCCTCGCTCGCGTACAGTGAAAACACTGAAACGCCCAAAAAGAGGGCTACCAACAATACCCGGCGCAGCGTACCTTTCATATGTTCCTCCGGAAAAATAAAAAAACGACCGTGTTTTTTTTATTCCTCAATAGTGTCACAATCGTTTGAAAGGTTCAAGGCGAAAGACCATAGAAAAAAAAACCCGCCGTCGGGCGGGCTTGGCGATTACCAAACGATCAAATTTCCCCCGTAGGTGAGGCCCCCTCCGAAGCCGACGGTCATGATAATGTCGCCTTTTTTCAGCTCTCCGGTTTTTGCGTATTCGTCCAAGGCGACCGGAATGGTCGCCGCCGAGGTATTCGCGTATTTATCGATATTCATGAAGAACTTGTCCTCGCTCAGGCCGAAACGCTTCGCGGCGGCCTGCACTATCCGCTCGTTCGCCTGGTGGGGGATAATTTTTTTTACCCGGTCCATAGCGATTCCCTCGCGGTCCAGGAGCTCCTGCATGATATCGGTAAAGGCCTTGACCGCGAAGGTATAGACCGCCCTACCGTTCATGTAGATATGGGTCGCCTTCTCGATGGTTTCGCCGTCTTTATAGGGATTCCGGGTGCCGCCGCGCTCGCATTTGAGCTCTTGGGCGCCGGAACCCTGGGCTTTCAGGATCGATTGGATAATGCCCCGTTTCCCCGGGCCTTCCGCCGGCGCGTCGGTCCTCTCGAGTATCGCCGCGCCCGCCGCGTCGCCGAATAGCACGCAGGTCCCGCGGTCTTCCCAATTGGTAATTTTGGTGAGTACGTCCGCTCCCACGACGAGGGCACGCTTTCGGTGGCCGAAACTGAGCATGCCAGCAGCCGCGTCCAAGGCGTATACGAAGCCGGTGCAGGCCGCCGCCACGTCAAAGGCCCCGGCGTTAACCGCGCCCAGGCGGTCCTGAATCAAACAGGCGACCGAGGGAAAGCCGTAGTAGTCGGACGTTCCCGTCGCTACGACGATGAGGTCCAGGGTGAGCGCCGCTTCGGCGGCCTTGCCGGGAGCGAGGCTTTCGAGGGCGTCCATGGCGGCTTCGTAGGCAAGATCGCTCGTCGCCTGATCGGGGGAGGCGAAATGGCGGGATCCGATGCCGGTGTGCGAGCGGATCCATTCATCGTTGGTCTCCACGGTTTTTGCGAGTTCGTCGTTGGTGACGCGGCGCTCGGGTAAATACCGCCCGGTCGCGAGAATTTCAATCGCCATTCATTTCTCCTCAGAAAAAACTGTTTTATGCGTGCAACCTAATTTGACCACCGGTGTCTAAATTGGTTGCATGCTAAAAATAGCACATATGCGTATTTTGTCAATATGTCAAATTGACATAAAAGTGAAAAGTGTCATAATCTATCTCTAGGAGTGATCATGAGACAAGGCAAAGTAGTGGTAGACCGTGAACGCTGTAAGGGATGCTATTTATGCGTGGCCAGCTGTCCTTTCAAGGTATTGGAACCCGATACGGCCATGAACGGCAGCGGCGTATACCCCACGCGGTTCGCCGAACCAGAGAAATGCACCGCGTGCGCTTCCTGTTACCGTATCTGTCCCGATACGGCATTAACGGTATATGAGTTGGAAGATACGGATACGACCGGAGGGGAGCGATGAACGCGCGTTCCGATAAAGTGCTTATGAAGGGAAACGAGGCCATAGCGGAGGCGGCTATCAGGGCCGGATGCACGGCGTATTTCGGCTATCCGATCACGCCCCAGAACGAGCTTATCGCCTATATGGCAGAACATTTACCGGAGTATGGGCGGGTGTTTATACAGGCCGAGAGCGAGGTTTCCGCGATTAATATGGTGTACGGAGCCGCCTCGGTGGGCGTTCGCGCCATGACCAGCTCCTCCAGCCCGGGAATTAGCCTGAAGCAGGAAGGCATCTCGTACGCCGCCGGGGCGGACCTTCCGCTCGTGTTCGTGAATATCGTACGGGGCGGGCCGGGGCTCGGCTCGATTGCCCCCGCGCAAAGCGATTATTTTCAATCCACGCGGGGCGGCGGCCACGGCGATTACCGAACCGTCGTGCTTGCCCCCGCCGGGGTTCAGGAAGCGGCGGACCTCACGGCGCTCGCCTTCGACCTGGCCGATAAGTGGCGCATGCCCGTAATGATCCTCGGCGACGGGGTGATCGGCCAAATGATGGAAGGCATCGAGCTTCCCCCGTTCCGCGACCTCTCGACCCTGCCCGACAAGAGCTCCTGGGCCGCCGGGCGCCAGCGGGAACAAAACCGCGCTCCCCGTCATATTACTTCCATTAATCTCGATCCTGCCGAGTTGGAGCGCCTCGTTTTTTCGCGGTTTGAGCGCTACGCGGCGATAGAGCGGGAAGAAACCCGGTTTGAATCGCTGCGGTGCGAAGACGCCGACCTGGTCCTCGTGGCCTACGGTACCGCGTCGCGGGTTTGCCGGGGCGCCTTGGACGCGGCCCGGGAAGCCGGCTTGAAGGTCGGCCTTTTCCGCCCGATCAGCCTGTGGCCCTTTCCCTCCGAAGCGCTGGTCACGGCGTGCGCCGGCGCGAAACGGGTGTTAACGGTCGAAATGAGCATGGGTCAAATGGTCGAGGACGTGCGGTTAAGCCTGCGCGACCGCCTTCCTGTGGATCTTCTGCCCCATGCGGGGGGCGTCGTGCCCACCGAAGAAGAGGTGTACGGGCGCTGCGCGCGGATTTTGGGAGGTAAGGCATGAAATTGGTAGCGGGACATCCCGAAAGCCTCGTGTCGGTGCAGACGAAATACTGCGCCGGCTGCGGGCACGGCACGATACACCGGATTATCTGCGAGATCATCGACGAGATGGGGTGGAAAACCCGCTCTATCGTGACCAATCCCGTCGGCTGCTCCATTTGGGCCGACCTCTATTTCGATTTCGATTCGGTTCAGCCGGCCCACGGGCGAACCCCCGCGGCGGCGACGGGCATCAAGCGCATGCTTCCGGACCATCTGGTCATTTGCTATCAGGGCGACGGCGATCTGGCGGCGATCGGAACTGCCGAGATCATTCACGCGGCGAATCGCGGCGAGAAATTTACCGTTATCTTCGTCAATAACGCGATTTACGGCATGACCGGGGGCCAAATGGCGCCTACCACCCTGGTGGGACAAAAGGCCGCGACGGCGCCGAAGGGGCGCGATCCGGACGAGGCGGGCATGGGCTACCCGATTCGGGTTATCGAAATGCTTGCCACGCTCAGGGGTACGCGCTATTTGGCCCGCGGCGCGGTGAATACCCCGGCGAACGTGCAGAAAACCAAGCAATACATTAAGAAGGCCTTCGAGGCGCAGATGGAGGGCATCGGTTTCACGATGGTTGAAATCCTTTCCCCCTGTCCCACGAATTGGTCCATGACCCCGGTGGAAGCGGCCAAATGGGTCGGAACCGCCATGACCGCCGAGTTTCCCCTCGGCGAAATAAAGAATGAACTGCCCGCGAAAAACGCGGGAAAGGACGCCTGAGTATGGAAAAAACCATTTTTGCCGGTTTCGGCGGACAGGGTATCATCTCTCTCGGCCAAATCTGGGCGTATTGCGGCATGGAAGAGGGCAAGCAGGTAAGCTTTTTCCCCTTCTACGGCGCCGAAAAACGCGGCGGAATCGCCCGCGCCAACTGCGTGGTTTCCGAGACCCCGATCGCCAGTCCCGTCATCTCGCGCGCCGATTCGGCGGTCGTGATGAACCGGGATAGCCTGGACGTCTGCGTATCCACCCTGAAGGACGGGGCCCTTATGCTCGTAAACAGCTCCCTGGTTCCCCTTTCGGAATTGCCGAAGGCGGTACTGGAGCGGTTCCGCGTCGTACCCGTGGCCGCCACGGAGATCGCCGACCGAATGGGCAACGTGCGCGTAGCCAACATGGTTATGCTCGGCGCCCTGGCGAAAAAGACCGGCGCGGTGCTCTTAAACCGCCTGGACGAGGTGCTCACCCACTTTTTTCCGGGAGCCAAGCGAAAGCTCATTCCCCTGAACGTGGAAGCGGTCAAGGCGGGCATGGAATCGTGCTAGCCTAAGGGCGCGCGGTCCGGTATAATGGGCCGCATGCGAATCGTGATAGTCGGCGCGGGCCTGGTCGGAACGGCGATCGCCCGCGAACTCATCAAGGAAAAACACGACGTCGTCCTTATCGAGCAAAACCCCGAAACGGCCAGGCTCGCGGACAACGAATTGGACTGCCTCATCATCAACGAGGACGGTACGCGGCCGGAAACCCTGACCGCCGCCCGGATCGATACCGCGGATTGGTTCATTTCCATGACCGGCTCGGACTCGGTCAATATCGTGGCCTGCGGCCTCGTTTCGGCCGAATCCAAGCGGACCCGGACCATCGCCCGGGTCGAAACTCCCTTCTATTCAGGCCTTTCGAAGGCGCAACGCGATACCTTCGGCATAGACTATTTGGTGAACCCCGCCCTGGAAGCTGCCCGCCAGCTGGTCCGTATCGTCGCCCAGGGGTTCGCCGGCGCCGTCTATCCCCTGCACAACGGGGCGCTCCAGCTCAGGACGGTCCCCGCCACCTCGCTACCCGGCTTTATCGGGCATACCCTCGGCGAGCTTAGGCAAAGCTCGCTCCGGCACTTTCTGGTCGCGGCGGTCGTGCGCGACGGCGGCATAATCGTGCCCAAGGGCGATTGCCGGATCGTGAGCACGGACCGGCTCTACGTTCTCGGACCGCCCGACTCCCTCGACGTCCTTCTCGGCAAGGTGCACGGCTTGGACGACGCGGTCCGAAGGGTTTTGGTTCTCGGCGCCACGAGGGTTTCCGAGCGCATTATGGAATACCTTTCGGCCGATACGCCCGTCGAGGGCGGCCGTCGGGGCAAGGCGGTGCGCCTTTTCAGCCGGAAGCCGGACATAACCCTCATCGAGGCTTCCTCCGAATCCTGTAAGCGCGTCTCCCGGGAATTCCAGAATATTTCCGTTATTTGCGCGGACAGTTCCGAAACCGGCGTTTTGGAGGCCGCGGGGGTTGACCGGGTCGATCTCTACGTGGCGGCCACGGGTTCCCAATCCAAGAATTTCATCTCGGCGCAGCTGGCGAAAATGCTCGGCGCGAAAAAGGTTATAGCCCTTGCCGAAAACGACCGGCTTTTCCCCCTGCAGCATAAACTCGACCTGGACGCGGTGGTCTGCGCCAACGACGCGGTGGGCGCGGCAGTCTTGGAAATCGTCAGAAAAGCGCACATGCGCACCATTTTCGGGTTTTACGAGGACGACGTGGAGATCATCGAGCTCCGCATGGACGCGGCTTCTCCCGTGGCGGGGCAGGCTCTGCGAGACGTGGTGCTCCCGGCTGACGTATTGATCGCCTTCATCATTAAGAACGATACCTTTATCGTGCCCTCGGGCGACACCGTGCTCTCCGGCGGCGACGAGATCGGGCTGGTTGCCCGCAAGCAGCAGATAACCGCCTTGGAAGCCATATTCGGGGGAGCGGATGATCTCTAAACACGGCGAGGCGAAGTCTCTTTTCCGGGCCGTGTCCGTCCTCCTTTCGGTGATCTCGGTCTTTATCCTGATGTGCATGCTCGCCGGCCTCGCCTTGGGCGAGGGTTTGGCCGCGGTCCGCGCCTTCGCGCTGCCTTCGGCCCTGGGCGCCCTTCTTTTTAGCCTGTCCTTCCTGGTCGTTACCGAACGGGTCGTCCTGAGCTCCCGGTTTGGCTATCTCTTCGTGGTCCTTTCCTGGGTCTCGGCTTCCGTAATCGGCGCCTTGCCCTTTTTCCTCTCCGGTTGGATTCCCTCGTTCATCGACTCCCTTTTTGAGTCCATGTCGGGCTTTACTACCACCGGGGCGACGATCCTGACGGATATCGAATCCCTTCCCCGCTCCCTTTTGCTCTGGCGGGCCACCACCCACTGGCTGGGCGGCATGGGAATCGTGGTGCTCACCGTAGCCATATTCCCCCTCCTGGGCATTTCCGGCCGGGCGCTCATGGAGGCCGAGGCCCCGGGGCCCCAAGTGGACAAGTTTACCCCCCGGCTCTCCCAAACCGCCTCCATCCTGTGGCTCGTCTACCTGGGGCTTACGGTCGCGCTGGTCGCGCTCCTCATGCTCGGGGGGATGGACATCATCGACGCGGTGACCCATTCGTTCGCCACCATGGCGACCGGGGGATTCTCAACGAAAAACGCATCGGTCGGCACCTTCGGTTCTGCCTACATCGACGCGGTCATGACGGTATTCATGGTGCTCGCGGGCTCCAACTTCGCCCTGCATTGGAAACTGCTGCACGGCGATTTTCGCTCCGTATTCCGCGATTCCGAGTGGAAGGCCTACATCGCCATATTCGGCGTAGCCTCGGTCCTGGTTACCCTCAACCTCCGTTCCTCGGGTGCTTACGAGGGCTTTTTCGCCTCGCTTCGCTTCGCCTCCTTCCAGGTTGCCTCGATCCTCACCACCACCGGCTTCGGCACGGCGGACTACCTGCAGTGGCCGTTTTTTTCCCAGGCGGTCCTTTTTGCCGTGATGTTTATCGGGGGCTGTTCCGGTTCAACCGGCGGCGGCATCAAGGTGGGCCGCATCCTGACCCTCGTGAAGATGGGCTTCGCGGAAATGAGGTATATGGTCAATCCCCGCGGCGTTTTCGGCATCTTTATGAACAGGCAGTACATGAATAAAAAAATCGTCTACAACATCGCGGCGATGGTGTGGCTCTACCTGTGCACGGTCATTATTTCCACCCTGGTGGTGGCCTGGGGCGGGTTCGATATCATGACGAGCCTTACGGCCACTCTCGCGACGCTGGGCAATATCGGGCCTGGCTTTTCCCTGGTGGGACCCCTGTACAATTACGCCTTTTTCCCCGACTGGATAAAGCTGTGGCTATACGCCATGATGTTGGTCGGCCGGCTCGAGGTGTTCACCGTCTTCGTCCTTTTCACGAAATCCTTCTGGAAACGATAGGCCTAATGGAAACGATAAGCCCAATGGAAACGCGACCCGCAAAGAAACGGACTCCCGGGAAGGGCGTCCGTTTACCCCGAATGGGCGCGATCACGCCCGAGCTCAGAAAGAACGCCGCGTTCCTCGCGCGGCGCGGCGCCCTGGCCCTGGGCTCGTTCGTCCTTTGGCTGCACCTGCTTTTCGTCGTGGCGACCATGCCCCTCGTCCTGTACTGCAAATGGTTTGACCCGCCGGTGACGGGGATCATGCTGTACCGAAGCGTGATCTGGAATTGGAAAAACGAGCCGATCCGCTTCGTCCCCCTGGAAAAGATACCGTCCCGCTTCAGGAATATGGCGGTAAAGGTGGAGGACGGCTCGTTCATGACCCATCGCGGCATCTTGTTGCCCGCGCTGAAAAACGCCTGGCGGCTCAATAAGAATCTGGGCGAACCCATGTACGGCGGCAGTACCATTACCATGCAAACCGCCCGAACCCTCTTTCTCAACCCGGAGAAGAGCTACCTGAGAAAATACCTCGAAATGATCCTCGCCCTGGAAATGGAATACGTAATGGGCAAGGACCGGATTCTCGAGCTCTACCTCAATTACGCGGAGTGGGGGAAGGGCGTGTACGGCATGAACGGGGCTTCCTGGCATTACTGGAAAACCGACGTGGGCCGGATTTCCACCGACCGCGCCGTCCGGCTCGTCACGCTGCTTTCGTCGCCGATCAAGT
Source organism: Spirochaetota bacterium (assembly GCA_023443865.1). GTDB lineage: Bacteria > Spirochaetota > Spirochaetia > Treponematales > Treponemataceae > Teretinema. The sequence continues at coordinate 674,175 of JAEZST010000022.1, forward strand.
ACGGCCCCGATACCATTTCCAAAAGCGCCATACTCAGGCAGCGCTACGCGTACCTGGTCAAGCGGTTCGAGTAAGATTCCCTCAAACCCGCTTAAGCCGGATAATGGCGAAGGTCCAGTCAGAGCGCGAGACCGGCAGCGCGATACCCGGTCCCATCAGGTCGGCCCCGTAGAGGAGCGCGCCCGCGACGGGGAATCCCGCCAAAAGGCCGAGCCCCTCGCTCGTTTCCGTTTCCTCCACGCGGTAAAGCGAGTCCGGATCGAGCCCGTCCAGGCTTAATCTCCCCGCGGCCGGATTGGGCGCGTTCATCTCGCGGTAGAAGCAGAAAAGGGCCTCGCTTTTATCGGGCAAGGCGAACAGCCATGCCGTCTCGTTGCCCTCAAAGGGGCTTCTCAGCCGCCATACATCGCCCGTGCGAACGATTCGTTCCCTTCGTTTCCAGGCGGCAACCTGGCCCGCGATAGCGCGCAATTCCCTTTTATCCAAGGCGGTCAGGTCCAATTCGTACCCGAAGGAACCGGTGAGGGCCGCCGCGTAACGGAAATCGAAGGGCATGACCCGTCCCGTTTGATGGTTCGGCGAGGCGGAAACGTGGGCCGACATGCCGGAAAAGGGGTATACCAGCGAGGTTCCCCACTGTATGCGCAATCGTTCCCGCGCGTCGGTGTCGTCGCTGGTCCAGAATTGCGGCATGAAGTAGAGCATTCCCGGGTCGTAGCGGCCGCCCCCGCTCGCGCATCCCTCGAATAAGACCCGCGGGAAACGGGCGGTAAGTTCCCGCATGACCGCGTAGGTTCCTTCCAGGAAGCGTCGGGTAAACTCTCCCTGTCGCTCCGCTCCGAGCGAAGCGGAATATATGTCGGTAAGCGGGCGGTTGAAATCCCATTTGACGTAGGAAACGTTCGCGCTCTGGAGGATACGGGAGATTGAATCGATGAGATACCGGCGTACGTCTTCCCGTGTCATGTCGATCACCAGTTGGTTTCGGCATTCCTGCGGCTCGAGAGCGGGTACGGTAACGGCCCAATCGGGATGGGCGCGATACAGGTCGCTGTCCGGCGAGATCATTTCCGGCTCGAACCAAAGACCGAAGCGAAGTCCCCGTTTGTGCGCGTCCGCGGCAAGGGCCTCCAAGCCTCCCGGAAGTTTCTTCCGGTCGCACGTCCAGTCGCCGAGCGAGGTCTTGTCGTTATCCCGGCGGCCGAACCAGCCGTCGTCCAGGACGAAGAGTTCGATCCCCGTTCCCGCGCAGGCGTCCATAAGGGATACCAGCCTTTGGTGGTCGAAGTCGAAATAGGTGCCTTCCCAATTATTGATGAGCACGGGCCGCGGCGAATCGGCGAAGGCGGATACGCAGAGGTTATCGCGGTAGAGCCGGTGATAGGTACGCGACAGGTCGCCCAAGCCGCGCGGAGCGTGCGCCAGCACCGCCTGGGGACTGGCCAAACTGGCGCCCGGCTCCAGACGCCAGGAAAAATCGGTACCGCAGGACGAAACGACGATTCGTGACACGTCGAATTGGTCGGTATCGACGGAGATCGCGAAATCGCCGCTCCAGACGAGGGAGAAGCCCCATGCCTTGCCCGACCGCTCGCCTGAGTCAGCGGTGACTAAGGCGGTAAAGGGATTGAACGCATGGCCGGAAAAGCCGCGGTCGCTGCCGATCACCCGAAGGCCCCTGCGTATCGGCTGCCGGTCCGGTTGGCGTTCCCTTCCCCAGGAACCCGAAAGGGTGATTTGGTCCATCCCAACCGCCGGTAGGTACATTGCCGCCGAAGCGAGGTTTCGTACCCGGACCGGCTCATCGCCCTCGTTGGTCAATACTACGGAAGAGGCGACGGCGTTATGGCCCTCAATGAGGGTGAGGCGGAGTTCCGCCTTCAGCTTTCGAAAGGTATCCGCGAGGGTGAAGGTGAGGGTGATCGCCTTCTCTCCGTCGCGGGCGCGAAGGGAGGGAAGGGGATTCCCCAAACTGTCGGGCAAGGCCGGAAAGCCCTCTGAGATTTCCGCCGACAGGAACCGAAGCCGCGCCGAAACCGTTCCGTCGGCGAAAACGATCCGTACCGCGGCGGCCTTTACGTCTCCCGAACCGGCGCTGGGTAGCGCCAGGGGCGAGGAATCGGGGCTCCAATCGCATCCCGGCATGGGCGGCGACCGCGAGACCAAATCGAGCAGGTTCGCGTACGAGGCAAGCTCCCGGTTTCCGGCGCGGGCCCCCCACCAAGCCTGGAAAAGGTATCCGTCGCGAACGACGTAAAAAAGCGAGGCGTCGGGCGTGTCCAGGCGGTACACCCCGCGTTCGGCATCGAGCGTAATGGGCATGGCGTGCTGTCCCCTCTATGGCCTTAGGCGTGTAGGCTGAGTTTTTTGGCTTGCTCTATGTTCAGCGTTCCCGCTTCGGACACGCTGTCGGTAGACCGCGAAATGCCTTCCACGGCCGATTCGAGCCCGGAAACCAGGGAACGGAGCTGTTCGGTTATCTTGGAGATGTGCGTGAAAGAGGCCCTCTGTTCCCCGACGCCCTCCGTCACTTCCCGGACCTTTTCCGCGCTGGACTCGGTACTGGTGACCAATTCCCGAACCTGTACGACCATATCCTTCGCCCCGGTGTCCATCTCGCCGATTCCCCGGAGAATCTCGTCGATGGCGCCTACCAGGGCGGCCGTCTCCGCGGTATTCCGTTCCACGAACCGGGTAAACTCTTCCATTAGCTTGCCGGTTTCGGCCACGGTACGTCCGTTGTCATGCAAGAGGGTTTCGATGGTACCCGCGTTGCGCTGGGTCTCTTCCGAGAGCTTTCGGATTTCCTGCGCCACCACCGCGAAACCCTTGCCCGCCGATCCCGCCCGTGCCGCCTCGATGGAGGCGTTCATGGAAAGCAAGGCGGTACGGCTCGCTATGTCCTGCACGGTTTGCACGAAGCCCCCGATTCCCGTTGACGAATGTTCCACCGAATCCATGCCTTCCCGCAGGCGGGTCAGCAATTCCCTCTGCCGCGAAGCGCCCGTGGCGATATCGTTCAGATTGTCGCGGCGGCGGGTCGCGATGGCGCTGATGCTTTCGATATTGGACGATATTTCGGTGATGGTCGCAGAGGTCTCGTTAATCACCGCGTGTTGCGTGCCGAGTTCTCTCTCCATTTCACGGGCCTTTCCCAGGATCGTCTCGCTGGCGCCTTCGAAGCGCCGCGTTTCGCCGGCCAGGCCGTCGGCGCTTTCGTGTATTTCACGCTGCGCCGCGACGATCAGGTCTGAATGGCCGCGGACTTCCCGCACGGCGGCGAGGAGGCGATCGCCGATCGCGATGCCTTCCTTCGCGTCCTGGACGAGGGAGTGGAACTCCGAGAAGGATTTCCGGGCTATCTTGCTTTCGCTCTCGGCCACGTCCAATAGTTCCCCGTAAAGGCGGTGCAGAACCATCAGGATCGTGTTTTCCAGGATCAGGCCGATAAAGCCGGCGCCCGCCACCGCGATGGTTACCGTGGGGTACGCGACAAGCGTGGGCCGGTAAAGGGTGGCGAAAAATAGGACCCATCCGATGACTACCGACGTGAAGAAAAAGTAGATTTGCTTTTTCGAAAGCGAGACCATCATGTTGCATACCGCGACGGCGCCCGCGAATGCGAAGGGACGGTAGGCCTCATGGGGCAAACCTTCGTATTTCATGCAAAAAAGAACGGAAAGGGCCGCCGCGGTCAGGGTCAACGTCATAAGCGCCACGGCCCGTTCCAGTTTTCCCGCGCGAAGCAGGAAGAGCGAGACGGCGAGAATTATCGCCAGGCCCAGGAGAACGAAAAAGAATGGGGTGAGCCCCGCGGACAGGTATGAAACCGCCGGCAGCAGCACGAACGCGATAAAACTCGCCAAGGCGGTTATTATGATATACGGAAGCTGTTGCGTGACGCGGAACGATAGGCCGAGCAGGCGATCCGGCGGTATAAAACGGGAAGTATTAAATCCGGACATGGCATCCCCTTTTCTTAATGTATCCTTACGGTAGGAGCGGTTTTATTCAGTATACCACCGGGTTTTTCTGTGGTACAGTAAAAATATGTTGGTCTCCCTTAAGAACAGGATAATTCAGCTCAAAGACGCGGACACGGGCGGCTTAACGCAAATTGCCCTGGGCCTGGAACGCGACGGAACCCTGGTCATTACCGACGCCGACCACGACATTCCCCAATTTACCGAGCGGGTGCGCCTCAACGGCTTTCCGACGGACGAAGCCATCGCCGCGGCGGTATCCAATGCCTTAGGCGGTACGCGCGAATTCGTCAAGGCCCTTGACTCCACCATCGATCTCGACGCTTCCGTACTCGCCGGGCTCGGAAAAATGCCCGTGGACATTTTCGACAACGTCTATTTAGCCGAGGTAAAGGACGACGCCTTGATTCTGTGCGTGGACATGCGGAACTTTTCGGACTTTCTCTGCACGAATCCGGAAGAGACCGTCTTCGATCTCATTAAGGAGTTCACTTCGAACTTTCTTTCCTGCGTGAACCAGTTCGCCTTCGACTGTTCCTACTATAAGCTTATGGGCGACGGCGCCATCGTAATCTGGGACAAGACCAGCCAAAAAACCGTTTCCGAGGCCCTCAACGTATTCGACACGTACTCGGACTTCACCGAAGAGGAACTGTTCAAGCCTTACGGCGGCCTCGGCCTGGCCGGCGCCCTCGTATCCGAGAAGGTATTCAAATACGAAATTTCGGCCGAGGCCTCGCAGCTCAAGTATCGCGATTACGTGGGCTACGGGATAAACCTCGCCTGCAGGCTACAGGCCTTGGCCCATAAAGACGAGTTGATCATTAACCACGCGTTGCGGAAGACTGGCTATGTCCCGTCCGAATCCCGCGCGGACGAACGCGTTCTCGGCGAACTCAGGCGCCTGAAAGGGCTCCGGAACGAGGATTCCCGGGAAGCCCTTTTTTACCGGCGCTAGGGGCTTTCTCAATCCGAGGGCGTTTCTCCGTCGGCGCACGTGTCGTCTTCGTCGGTAAACCGTTCGCTCTCGTAGCTGAAAGGCTTCCTGCAGACCTGCCGCCCCGCGATCTCGGTGTCCGAGGGGACCGCCGGGCTCGTTACGGCGGGCGGCGCGGTATCGACCCAGCACGCGGCGCCGCTTTCCCGCACGCATTCCGCGCCCTTTCCCGTTCCCTCGCAGTGATAGCAAATCTCGTTGTCCAGGGGCTTTCCCGCCGCCCACGCGCTTATGTTCGCGAGCGTCACGCGGGCGATCTCGCCGAGGGCCTCCTCGGTCAGGAATGCCTGGTGGGCCGTAAGAATCACGTTCGGCAGCTGCATGAGACGGGCCAAAAGATCGTCGCGGATGGGCGCCATGGACCAATCCTCGAAGAAATAGAGTTCCTCTTCCTCGTACACGTCGAGTCCCGCGCCCCGTATCCGGTCGGTTTTAAGGGCTTCCACCAGGGCCCGGGTATCGATGAGGCCGCCGCGTCCCGTATTGACGATTATCGCCTCGCGTTTCATGAGCGCGATGCTCCGCTCGTTGATCATATAGCGGTTTTCGGGGGTGAGCGGGCAGTGGAGGCTGATTACGTCCGACTGTCGGTACAGGGTATCCCGGTCCACGTAAGTCGCCTGACCACCCGGCATGGCGTTTATCGATTCAACGAAGGCCTCGTCGGGGTAGGGATCGGATAGGAGCAGCTTCATCCCGTATCCCGCAAGAATGCGGCCGAGTATCTTGCCTATTTTACCGGTGCCGATTATCCCCGCGGTTTTGCCGTACAAATCCCTGCCTACGAGCCCCGACAGGGCGAAATTCCCGTCCCTGATACGGTTGTACGCCACGTGCACCTTCCGGTTCAGCGTCTGCAGAAGCGCCGCCGCGTGTTCCGCGACCGCATGGGGAGAATACGCGGGAACCCTAACCACGTGAATTCGCTCCCATACGGCTTCCAGGTCCACGTTGTTGTAGCCGGCGCACCGAAGCGCCACCAGGCGAATCCCGAAACCTTCCAGTGCCGCCGCGACGTCGCGGTCTACGCGGTCGTTAACGAAGGCGCATACCGCGTCATGCCCCTGGGCAAGTTTTACCGTAGACGCCGAAAGCTTGCTCTCGAAATAATTTATCTCAAACTCCGTCTCCGCGAAGTCGGAATCCCTCAAGGCGGCGCCGAACCAGGCGCGGTCATAGGGCTTTGCGTCGAAAAACGCGATCTTCACCCTTTTTTTCATAAGGCCTCCCTTACCAGGAATTTTTTGGAAAAACCCCTTGCGTACACCGTAAATATACGGGTATGTGTTAGCTGTTGGAAACAAAAAAAGGGGTTAAGCCAAAAAAAAACCGGACAACCTGAAGGTTATCCGGTTTGGGCAATACTGGGATCGAACCAGTGACCCCTACCATGTCAAGGTAATACTCTAACCAGCTGAGCTAATTGCCCGTCGCGTCGGAACGCTTTGTTAAAATAATTCAAAAAGAGGATTGTGTCAAGACCGAGTAGTCGTATACTGTTAAGTAGCCGGTTCGCCTGAACGTGCCGGCCGATATTACCATTTCTAGGAGATGTATCAATGTGTAACGAACCGAAATTTTTCATTTGCAAACATTGCGGAAACATCGTCGGCATGGTGCGCAATTCCGGCGTACCCGTGGTCTGCTGCGGCGAGGAAATGGCCGAGCTGAAGGCCAACACCGTGGACGCGGCGAAGGAAAAGCACGTTCCCGTTATTACCGTCTCCGGTTCGACCGTAACCGTGAAAGTCGGGTCGGTAGAGCACCCCATGACCGCCGAGCATTCGATTCAGTGGATCTATCTCGAAACCGCGAAAGGGGCCCAGCGCAAGTGCCTCTCTCCCGGCGAAAAGCCCGAGGCGACCTTCGCGATCACCGCCGACGACAAGGTCTTGGCGGCCTATGAGTACTGCAACCTTCACGGCCTCTGGATGGCCAAGGCGTAAAAGGCACGGCTTAAATTCTTCAAAAAACCGTATTGACACTTTTTCGGCCTTTTGGTAAATTAACCTTCGTCAGCGCTACGGCAACGAAACGCTGACGGTTCGCGGCGATGGTGGAATTGGTAGACACGCTAGCTTGAGGTGCTAGTGGGGCGACCCATGGAAGTTCAAGTCTTCTTCGCCGCACATACAAATAAAGCTTCTGTCCTTCGGGATAGGAGCTTTTTTTTTCGTCCGGGGGAAGAAGGCGAGGCAGGGAGCGTTCGGCAATGCGGCCAGCGGTACGCGAAAATGCCCTCAGTGGCTTGCCAAAAAAGCGAAGGCTTCCTCCGCTTCGAGGGGTTTAGAATACAGGTACCCCTGAATTTGGTCGCACTTGAGGCTCGCGAGCAAGTCGCGCTGGTCGACGGTTTCGACGCCCTCGGCAATCGTGATCATGCCGAGCGATTGGCCCAAAAGGACTATCGTCCGCACGAGACTCGCGTTTTTTTCGTCTCCCGGGATGTTGTCGATAAAGCACTTGTCGATCTTGATGACTTCGGCTTCGAAGTTCTGTAGGCACGATATGTTCGAGAAGCCCGTGCCGAAATCGTCGATCGAGAAATGCACGCCGAGTTCCTTCAGGCGCGCGATTTCCGTTTCGGTTTCCGACGTGAGCTTGAGCAGGATACCCTCGGTGATCTCGATTTCGAGTACGGAACCGAGCATCTCTGACTCGACGAGGGCGGCGAGTTCCGCGAGCGTCGGTTTCGTGAAAAGGGAGGGGGAAAGGTTGAACGAAACGCGGGCAGTCCGGTTTGCCTCGCGTATCCTTCCGGCGAAACTCCTGGTATCTTCGATGATTCGTTTCGTTACGCATCGGATCATCTTGGTCTGTTCCGCGAGCGGAATGAACTCTATCGGGGGAACGGACCCGAGTATCGGGTTCTTCCAGCGCGCGAGCGCCTCGAAGCCGACGCACGATCCCGTTTCGATATCGATTTTCGGCTGGAATACCGCGCGGATTTCCCGCTCGAACGTCGCCGACTCCATCTGTTCCTGCAACCGCTCTTTCCTGAGGTATTTCTCGTATTCGTCGGTGTTGAACGGCGTGAATCTCGAGCGGCATTCCGGCGTGGCGTGGCGGAGTATGGTATAGGTATTCGCTATCATTCCCCGGATCGTTTCGGCGTCGACGGGACAGGCCACGAGCGAGCCGTAAAAATCGACGAGCGATTCGCTGTGCATTCCGACCAGCACCGATTCCACCGCGTTTTCGAGCGTCGCCGCTATGTCCGTCGGCGGCGCGTTTACCGTCGGTACAAAGAAGGGAAATACTATGTCATCGTGATCGATCCGGTACGCCTGCAGGGGGATGCGGGATCGAAAACCGTTTTTCGGGGAATTGCGGAGCCGTAGTTCGGCGGTCAAATCGTTGACGAACCGGACGATCCAGTTGACGGTATTCGCGTGCCCCATCCGTTCGCGGAGCTCTTCGAGCCGCGAAAGGCGGATGGCGGCGAGAACGTACAGTTCCTTGTCCCGAACCAGGCTCGCTATGTGAGCGGCCCCGGCGCGCTCAAGTTCAAGCATGTTCGGGAATCCCGTTTCCTGGTCGTTGTACGCGAGGTTTTCGAGGAAATTCTGCTTTTTCTCAAGGTTTTTACGGAGCTGCGAGTTGACCGAGAGGGTCAGATGCGCGATGAGGATGCTGGGGATGAGTCCGCTCGCGACCGCGAGAACGGTGGTAAACGGAAAGGTTCCCGCGGCAAGCTCTGTGGAGTACGCGAGTTCGGGGAAAAAGACAAAACTTACCAGATACTGTCCGACGATGACCAGTTCCAGGATGAGCACCGGCCAGAGTTTCCGCACGAAAAGGCCGAGAATAAGGAGAAACGGAGGGTAGAACAGGGTCGTCAGGGCGCCCATCTCGGGCGATCCCGCCTTGAGTACGGTCGCGACGCGAGAAAGGATAAAGTTGGCGATAATGAGCATTACCCCGGCGGGGAGGAGCCACGCCCGTTCTTTCTTCGTGAGGAAGTATATGGCGACCGCGGCGAGATTGATGAGGATTCCGCCCAGGCGACAGCCGAGGATGACGTTGCCGGTAAAATGGCCGAATAGGGAAAGGCTCTGTAAAAAAGCCTGCGTTGACGTTGCGGTGAAGATGAGCGCCACTGATATAAAGAGTTTCTTTATAGTCTTATACTCGAAGTCATCCGTGTACCAAGGCATTGCGCTTCCTCACTTTCCCCAGTGTAATGGAAGTACGGGTAATGTGCAATTTTGCCGCCCGTTAGGCCGTAGGCGGTAAGCGAACCCGTCGGGCGAAGCCAGAAAAACGCGCGTCCCAAAGCCGTGATTGTTGCCCTTATTGCTTACCGGCATGCCGTTCTTGCCGAACTCGACCGGAGCGGCGCAGGGATTCCGAACGAAAAGCGCGATAGCTCCCGCGTTCGGTCGATCGAACGCGGGCGATTTTTTTTTATTTGCCGCCGCTTCTTTGAAACAAGGCGAGTTTCGCGTAAAAATCCTCAAGGATGAAGCGGGAATCCACGTACCTGTACGCCCGTATCGCGTGTTCGTTTCGCCCCGCGTATTTCATGTCGCCGTCGATAATCGGGGCCGGGACCGTATCATAATGGAAGTCGTGGCTATCCATCAGTAAGCCAACCGCCGCCGAGTCGCCCAGGCACCAGCTTTCCCCGCTCGGCCAGGAAGGATTATTCCCGTACTGTTCGTTTACCGCGAGGAGCTGGTCAACCAGGTACCTGCCGATTCGACCCTTATCGGCGACCCTCGCTTCCAGCTCGGCCACGCTTACCAGGACCAGCGAGTACACGTTCCGGGGAACCTGCCACAGGTCAATGCCCGAGGCGAACACCTCGTTGGCGGCCTCGATATCGTTTAGGAGATTGTATTCCCAGCCGCCGTCGGGATAGGCGCCTCCGCCTATCCACACGACGGTTACCCTTTGGCCTACGATATCCGGCCGCTTGCGGATGGCGAGGGCCATATCGGTCAAGGGTCCCATGAATACGCAGAATAGCCGTTTGGGATCGTCCCTGAACGCCTGAGCGATAATGAAGTCGCTCCCCTCCGAATCGTCGCCGATGCGGTTTACCGCGGCCGTTGCCCCTTTCAGGACCGGAACGTCCCTGTCCATCATCGCGAGAAGCTTTTTGATCTCGCCGTAACTGTCCTGCATGGACGTCGGCGATTTGTCGCTGCCGAAATGGGAAGCCACGAAGCCCTCGATGCCGAACTTTGGGGTCAGAAGGGCATGAACGATGGCGTATTGGTCGTCCGCCTCGTTTTTCGCGTCGGTATTGACGATGAGCCGTATCCGTTTCGCTTCCGGTACGGAAAAACCCGCCGGGAATTGAGTAGTCATTCGTTCTCCTTACGCTTCTTTAACTATCCCCGCGCCATTTCCCGGAGATTGTCCATAAGGCGGTCAATGGTCTGAAGACCGAGCCGGTCCTCCAGTGTCGCGCCGACGACTGTTCCCCCCGCGTGGCTATAGGGAAAGCCGTCGTTTATCACCTTGAAATTTTGCTGCAGCAAAAAGGTATGGATGTTTTGCAGTGTCGTTTCCTGGCCCCCGTTCCTGAACCCGCCGCACGCGATCCCGCATCCGATCTTGCCCGACAACTGCGGCCGCTGTTCGTAACTCGGCCGAAAGAGAACGCAGCGATCCATCATGACCTTCGTCTGCCCGGAAACCATGCCCATGTACACGGGCGAGGCGAGGACCAGGGCGTCGCACCACCGCATCGCCTCGTACACCTCGGCCATATCGTCGTCGAAGACGCACGTATGGCTTTCCGCGCAGGCAAAACAGCCGGCGCATGGATTGATTTTTTTGCCGCTCAGGCCTATATACCGCGTCTCGTCGCTTTCCGCCCTGGCAAGGGCGTACCGTACCGCGCGAGCGGTGTTTCCGTCCGCGTGGGGGCTTCCCGAAATTCCCAATATCTTCACGTCAATCAATCCTTATCCGCATGGTAATCGGCTCACCGTTGCGGGTATCGCCGTCGTTTCGGTAATAGTGCCGCTGCGTGCTCCCGTCCATTCCCGTGTAGTCGATAACGTACACCTCGCGCGGGCCCAATTGCATGGGGTAGTTGTCGAACGGCAAATAGTCCGGGATTTTTTTATTGTCTTTCAGGGCTTCGTACGCGCCCTCCAGCCGCCAGAATTCCCGGTAGGAAAAATCGCGAAAGCCATACAGGGGCTGTTTGCCGAAATAATTCGCGGGGTATTCCCCGTCTCCCGCCTTGATCGTATCCACGCGAAGGGGCGTCGTCGGCTTCGTCAGGTAGCGTAAATCCGTCGAGGAAATGGCGGCATTGAAGACGGTTCGCAATTGATTCGCCATGCACGGGATTTGACCGGTATAGTCGAGATTGTAAAGCCCGACGTGCGCCGAACCGTAGAAACCCACGATACATGAATCCTGAATTCCCTCGGCTTCCCGGAGAAAATTCGCTACCATCGCGTTTTCGCGGTAGAGCGGGTCCCTTTCCCGGTAGTATTCCGCGCCCTGCGCGACCGTTTCCTTCGCCAGTCGGTACCGCTCGGAATCCGCCAGGCCCTGCGCCTCCAAATCGAGCAGGAAACGCGCTCCGGTGCTCGCGTATTGATGCCCCACGTCGGTGCCGTGAAATACCGTCTCCGGGCATTCCCTCTTTATCGTTTTGTAAAACGCGTACGTATCGGGATTATGGGCGCTCGTGCCTTCCCAATCGGCGAATATGGCGTCAAGAATCGCGTCATTGGGGGCCTTCATCCACGTATTCAGGTATTCGGCGGTGTAATACGGCAACTCGATGAATAAAGACCGGTTTCCCCTTTCGTAATACCCGATCCATATCTCGATTTCCTTATCGAGTATCTCCTTTACGGCATGGGTTTCGCCGTACAATTGCACCGTCCCCGCATAGGTCGTTTCCCGGGCGCGGCGCGGCGCGGCGTCGCGCCCGGCCGCATTATTCGGGCTTGAGGAGCAGGCGCTCAGCGCCAGGGCCAGAGCCAGCGGTACTGTCAATCGGTATGTGGTTCGCATGCGATGGATTCCTCTCATGTGTTTTACGGCGAGTCGCGTGCCCTAGACGGATTCGGACAGGTTTGCCCGGACAAAGGCCGCAACGCAGTGGCTGTCGGGGAACATCTCTTTTAATGCCATGAATCGCGCGCGGAATCGGTCAGAATCCACGTTGAATTCCGATAATCGATAACCGGCATAATTATTCGAATACGCCGCGAATAGGTCGTTTACCCGCATCAGCGCGCCCCCAACCCGTTCGTAGTTTTCCCGTTTCAGGTATTGGTACAACGCGTGCTGTACCGGATGGATAACCGTGTCCATGAGCATATAGCGCCACATGGCCATAGAAAAGCCCGTATCGAATGAATCGGAGTTTACGTCCTCTTCCGAATAGGCTGCGATAATCCTGATATAGCCTCCGAGGGAATCGAGGTATCGCGATTCAATGCCCGGTCTCGAGGCGCCCCGGAACGAATCGAATATTCGGGCGTTGATTTCATCCAGGGTCGTAACGCCCTGGTATTCTTGGCTTTGCTTCGTGCCGAACTTGAGGCTTGAAAGCTTGTCTATCGAATAGTTCATCCAGCCGACGACGTGGCCAACGACGTCGGTATCGCTCCAGTCCTCATACGTTCCCGGACCTTCCCCGCGCGTATCGTCATGGTTGATGAAATCGCGAATTACTCCCGTCCCGTTCAGGATCATGTCCACTAGCTCGTTTCGAGTCATCGTCTCATTCCTTATTTTTTGGGGATCCCGCGCATATTATTATAGAAGGAAGGGGCTATCCGCTTACGCAGACAGCCCCTTTCGTTAATCGAGTACGGTTACGGCCTTTAAGATCCTTCGCTCCGGCAGCGCGGTTCCGTTGGCCAATGTGAGAGATTTTAGACGCACGATCGCGCTGAGGCGAACGCGCCGTTGCTCATAGGCCTGAACGGCCTCCCGGGATTCTTCGTCGATATACCAGTCGTTTCCCGAATCGTCGGTTATCACTAATTCTGGAAACGGTTCGCTGCCTACCAGCCGTATCTTGCCCCATACCTCGACGGTTTGCCCATCGACTACGTTGCCTAAACCGTCCTTCGAGGACGTTTCCGCGACGGCGGCGGGGGTTTGTACCGCGGGCGTTGGGGGAATCTCTTCCCTTTTTTTTGAGTCCTTTTTTCCGCCGGCGAACGTGAACGAACAAACTAGCAGAAGGCCGAGACCCAAAAGGGGAATCTTTCGCCATCCCGTCATTTCAATCCTCTCGACCATTCTTGTTTCGATAGGGGCTTTAGCGCTTTATTCGCGCCCGTAACGGGATTGCGAGCGGTTCCGTCCGGATTGAACTGAACGTCAACCTTCATGTTCGTCGGAAGCGGTCCGGGCGTTACGGACGAGACGAAACTCGATCCGGCGGGCATTCCCGCGCTTGCAGCGAATCCCGATTCATAAGTGGCGGTATTGTCCGGATTGGCGTTGAATATCATGCATACCTGACCGCTATAGGGAGCCGTATCGTCGACCTGGAAGGTAGAAATGCTCAACCCGCGATAACGCATATTTTCGCCGCTTCCGGCCGGGGGCGTATAGGAAGAATCCGATTCCTGTTCGTTAAGCATCGAGCCAATCGCCTCCCCGGGGAAAAGATTGATCGCTAAATCGCCCTGTGGTACGAAAACACGACGCGACAAATCCTTGATGATACCCTTATACCCGAGTAAGCCAGAAGGTCGGTAATACACGTTCGCGACAAGCCAGGTACTTAAGAGCGTTTCCCAGTTCGATAGGGAAGAGTCGATTCGCCTGGTAGCCGCCTCTGTTACCGCGCGATAATCCCGGTAATCCGATGAAAGAATCTCTTTATATATGCCCGTTCCGTTTGAGGCTTGGATTCGTAGCCACTGGAAGAAGAGGTACACGGTCGCGTAATTATCCAATACGGTATTAGGATAGTAATACTCCCAATATCCGTTCCAGACATAGAAGTTATTTCCGTTTATAAGGGATCCATAGGGATCGCTATTGTAATAATTAATGCGTGAATCGCTTAAGGTACCGGTATAAACGTACTCGGCGCCGGCGGAAAGCCCCTCGTTTATCCAAAGATCCTGGGCGGTATCCGTTTTCGCGACCGTATTCGAGAAATTGATCAGGTGCTGAAATTCATGCGCGACGGTATCGTAAAAATCGTCCGAGCCTGCCTCTTGGGGATACGTATCCAAAAAGAGCATATCCGATTCGTTTGAGTGCTCCTGATCGGCTACCGAATACATGTGGGCGTTCTGGAAGAAGCCGCCGATGTAACTCCCCCCCGAAACGTATCCGTCCCGAATGTTCAAGAGTAGGAGCGTCACTTTGCCGTCCTCGTTGACGTCAAGCGGGCTACCGAAATTATCGGTGATTTTCCCGTAAATATTCGCGTCGAATTCCGCGGCAATTTCCCTGGCCAGATCGCCGGTGACCGAGGCGCCCGGCTCCACGTATACCTTTACGTTGTTGCCCGTCGCCCATAAACCCGCATCCACGGTATACCAACTATTGTCCGTCAGGTTCATGACGTTAAAAGTCCGTCCCCATTGGGCATAGAGGGCCATATCTCCGGTGACCGTAATTTCCTCGCCGGAGCGGTATGCCGCTCCCGTACCCGCCGCTACCGTATTCCAATCGTCAAATACGCTCGGGGTTTTCGACAAATTGCCGGAATTTCCCATTATCACGGCCTTTTGGCCCGAAATGTATTGGCATGCGTCTACCGGGGCCGTCCCAGACGTGGCTTGATTCGTGTAATAGCTTATCGTGTACGTCGGTGTGGCGTCCGCGATCCATCGTGCGTATAGCGTCGTATTGTCGGTAATGACAAAGGTTGAACCCGGCAGGTATGCGGTACCGGTTCCCGAAGCCGAAAGCGACCAACCGTTAAATTTATATCCGGTTTTGGCGAGATGTCCGGGGTTGCCGGGGATCGTGACTCCGGCGTTGCCGAGGTAGGCGGTCGTATCCACGGGCTCGTCTCCGGACGTTTGCTCATTGCCGTCGAACGTGATCGAATACGTTGGAGGCGGCGGGCCCGGCGGGGTCGAATCCGTTGGTGACGGACAGCCTAATAGGGCAAGAATGAAGCCAGAAACGAGCAAGGCCTTAATCGCGATTTTCATATTACCTTCCTTTTGTGATTGGTATTACACGCATTATATCACGTTTATGGTATCAAAGAAACGAGTATGCGCATCCTCTTTCCCTACAGCGCGAGAGCGATGCCCAGAAAGTCGTTAATGCCGGTCATGACCCTTTTGAGGTTGTCTATGGACGATTCTATCTCGTTGCCGACCTCAAAACTGTGGCCGGCGTTTTCTATCTCGAGGACGGCGACGTTTCGTTCCGTCTTTATTCTCGGAAACGAGCGCCGGAGCATGACCGGATCCTCGGTGCCGTAGACGATTAAGGAAGGAATATCCTTGGCGATCAGGAGCCCCTGCAGTTCGTCGAAGGCGACTATCGGCGTCTGGAAAATCAGGATATCGCCGTTCGATACGTACCCGCCTTTTATCTGATTGTAGAGGAGGGCGGTTCCCAGGGACTTCGCGATAAAAATACGTTTCTTGAACTTTTTCGTCTTTTTCTTTACGTATTCGCCGATTAATTCCGAGTCGATATCGATCCATTTCGTCCTGGTTTCCGGGTCGGATTTCATGAACTCCATATTATCGCCGTATCGCAGGTCCACCCCGAAATAGTGAATCCTTCTCTCCGCGAAAATGGGATGCAGGTAGAAAAGCGAGGGGGCGGATAGTGTATAGCCCTGACCCGGATACACGATCCCGACCAGCCCGTCGAAATCGTTTTCTTCCCGAACCGCTATTTCTACGTTGTCGTATCCCCGTATCGCGGTCATTTCGATCTCCTTCGCACCAGACGGAAGCCGACGTCGGAAAAGGGCAAATAGTAGTCGGGATTGTTGATATTCTGCCGGAAAAAGCGCACGGTTTCCGTATCGGAGAGAAACGAGCCTCCCCGCCATATCCGGTTGCTCGTCTTGAGCGCGGAGCCCGCGGTCCTGGCGGCGGTAATGATGGGCTTATAGGTTTCCGTGCAAAATTCGTTCGCGTTGCCGCTTAGGTCGTAAATGCCCAACGAATTGGGAAGCAATTCCCCGACGGGGTGAACGCGGTTACCCGAATTGATCGCGAACCACCCTACCGCAAGGGGATCGTCCGAACCGGCGTACGCGTGCGATTCCGCGCGGGGGCCGCCCCTGGCTAAATATTCCCATTCCTCGAACGTGGGCAACCGATAGCCGGTGGCGCCCTCCGCGTAGCCCCAGTCCTGAAGATCGTAGCAGGGTTCCAGCCCGTTCATCTCGCTGAGGATATTGCAAAAAAGCGCCGCCCCGTACCAGCCTATATCGGTTACGGGTTTATTCGCCGAAGACGGAACGCAGGTGATCCTTCCGTTTTCCAGCGAGATATCTTCCGAACGCGCGCCCAGATCCATAATGGCATTATTGAACTGCGGGAATAAACCGGCGAGCGGCACGAGCTTCCCCTCGGACACCCGAACGTATTTTTTTCGAATGCCGTAATTCATGACCTCAGAAAAGGCCCCCCAGGTCGTCTCGTATTTCGCCGCGTACAGGTCATCGATACGGGCTTGGTACCGCCCGCAATCGATATCGTCGCCGATTTCGGCGAGCCCGCCCTCAACGATCGCCTCCTCAACGGTTACCCGACCGTTCCCCCCTGAACAGGACGCGAGAAGAAAGAGGGCGGACAGGAAGGGGAAAAAAAACCTGCGGACCATGGGAGACTCCTTTACGCGTTCGCGGGACGCCTATCCCGCACGTACTTTTTAATTGACTCAATTTGCTTCCGATCGAGCGGGAAGCCAAGCGCGTCGGCCACCTGAACGGCGTATTCCTCGAATAAATCGATAGCGATCAGCAGGCTATCGTATATGCGCGGGAAGCTTCCGTCGGAGTATACGCGGCCGAGGCGTTCCGCTTCCCCGTCGGGCAGATAACGCTTCAGGTTTTTGTAGGCCTTCCCCGCCGATACGGTAAAGCGGCGCGCGCATCCGATTTTCCAGGATACCATCGTATACAGCAAATCGATTTCGTACTTGTCTAAAAAGGCTTTCGCGTAGGAAAGCTCTTGCCGGTGGATTCCCTTCAGGACGTAGAGCGAAAGCCAGAGAAACTCGTTTACGGTGTCGTCGAATTCCTCTTTGGTAGGCCGCTTCACGAGAAAGGCCCCCGCGTGAAGCGTTTCCCGTACGCGCAGGGAGGTATCCTTGCTTAAAAGCAGCCTTCGGGGTTCCTCTTCGGCGTTAAGGCGCTCGAGATTGCTCACGTTAACGAACGTGATATCGATCCGGTTCCCGTCCTGAAATTGAATGAGAAAGGCGTAATTTTCTTGGCCGTCCATGTCATAGGGGTGGGAAAACCAATCATCAGGTTCCTGGAGGATGAGTACGTCCCCGAAATGCCCTATCCAGGCCTTATCCCGTACGTACGGCCGAATGTCCCGAACGAGGTACTGAATGTCATAATCGGAATACTCGTCGCTGACGCATTCCTCGTTTGCCCGAGACCCATTCATGGTAACGGCGCGAATGGCATCGTCCTCTTGGGCAAATCGCAGTATCAGTTCGAGCATTTCGCCTTCCGGCCTCATTCTCTCCTCCGCGGGGCTAAAGCCTTTTCCTCATTTCTTTCCGTATCCGCTTCACGATGACGGCCGTTTCCTTGGGAGAAAGGTTTTCATTGAGGCGCGCCGCATAGAGCGGCAAGAGCCAGGCGTTTATCTCGCCGCCCGTAACGCCGCTTACGGTACGATACTCCCTGATATAGGCCCGCGCAAGTTTTTTTTGCCCGAGGGCCAAGAAAATTCTCACGTATACGGGAACGGAATCGGGTATTTCGCCCGTTTCGAGGATTACCTTGCTTCTCGCTACGTCCCCGACGGGATGTCCCGACGAGCCGGTCATCCAGTCGATTACCCACAGCGTATCGGTTACCAGAATATTGTCGGGATGGAAATCGCCGTGGCACAGGCGATCGGAGTCCGGTAGGGTTAGGAGATACGCGATAATCCGTTCCTTGTCCGACTCGCTTAAAACCGGCGCCGCCTTGATCGCTCCGGCAATATGCGTCTTTTGCGAATTCTCCGGCGCGTCGTAGGTTACGGAATTGAGTCGATGATGAAATTGGGCCATTTGACGGGCGATGGCGTTGAGGCGAAAGGGGTTTTCCGATAGTTCCCGCAAGAGGGATTTTCCAGGAATCCTTTCGTAGACAATGCCCGTCCGATCGTCCACGTTCACCAGTTCCGTCGGTTTTGGGGTATTGAGCCCCATCGCGCGCGCATGGTTGGCGACCGCGAATTCCCGCTCTACCGCGGCCCGACTCATGAATGGCTTGAATAATTTCAATACCGAAGCGGTATCATGCAGGCGTACGTCGGCGGTACGGCCGTACCCAATTGTCGTGTTGTCCATCGCTTTTTCCTTTTGATGCGTCGATTCATCTTGTGCGTTTGTCGATCGGGTTGCCCGGAGTCGGCAATCCCGTCGGGAACGGGCTTATTTTACCCATTCGGTTACGGTCTTCACCGCGCAGCCCTTGCTTTCATAATAGCGCAGCATATCGTTGATCTTCGTTTTGTCGTAACTGGTAACGCAATCAGACAATACGGTCACCGTATACGACGCTTTGCGTAAGTTATAGCAGGTGGATTTTACGCAGGCAACGGCATCGGCCCCGGTTATGCAGAACTCGTTTATCCCTGCCTTTTGTATGAAATCCATAAACGCCGGGGAAGTCAAGGCGTTTCCCTTGGTTTTCGTAAACACGAGTTCCGATACGACCTTCAGTTCCGGAACCAATTCGAATCCGCTAGTACCGGGCTTAAAGGTCCGCGTTCCGGCCGAGGCGTTCTCGTGTTTTACGTACACGACCGGAATAAGGGATCGCGCGGCCCAATCGATCGCGCGGTTGATATTCCCGATTATCTCCCGGTAGTTTTTGGTAATGTCGTTTTGGATATCGATGATCACCAAGGCTTGCTTTCGCGTGCCGGTTCCGCCGGATAGGCCGTCCCGATTCAGTTCCCGTTCGCTCATGCCGTTTCCTCCATTTACTCAAGGCTTCGTAAGGTATCCCCACTATACGGCCTTAATGTTGACAGGGGTGTGGCAACATTATACGATTTCTAAAATAAACGGCGAGAAAGCGGGTTTCCCATGAAAATTGACCGGCTGGTGAGTATTATCATGATTTTGCTGGATAAAAAGCGAATCGGCGCGAAGGAGTTGTCGGAGACCTTCGAGGTCTCGCTACGCACTATTTATCGCGATTTGGAAACCATAAACCTGGCGGGCATACCGATACGGTCAACGCCGGGAGCGGGCGGCGGCTTTGAGATTATGCCGGAATACAAGCTCGACAATAAGGTTTTTACCGCTGCCGACCTGGCGGCGATCCTAACCGGTCTTTCCGGCGTGTCGGATATGATTCGGGGCGAAGAGCTGACCAATGCCATCGCGAAAATCAAAAGCTTCATTCCCGCCGAACGGGCGAAAGACATTGAGTTGCGGGCGAACCAGATTCATATCGATTTAAGCCCCTGGGTAGGCAACCGAAACGCGTATGAGTACTTGGATACGGTGAAATTGGCCTTACAGGAAAACAGGCTGCTTTCTTTCGACTATTTTGACCGGTACGGACGCAAGACCGCGCGCACGGCGGAGCCGTACCAGCTCGTGTTGAAGGGCAGTCACTGGTATTGGCAGGGGTTTTGCCGCGAGCGAAACGACTATCGTCTCTTTCGGGTTTCCCGTATGTCGAACCCGCGCGCGCTGGAAGCCCGTTTCGAGCCGCGGGCCTATCAAAAACCCGTGTTGGATTTTCAGGAGATCGCTAATCGGCGGCTCATCAGTATCCGGATCCGCATTCACGCGTCGATCATGGATCGGGTACTGGATTTTTGCGGGTTTGAATGCTTTTCGCCCGACGGCGAAGAACATTACCTCGTGAGCTTTCCCTTTATAGAGAGCGATTATTATTACGGTATCCTCTTAAGCTTCGGGACCGCCTGCGAGTGCCTGGAACCCGCGGGAGTTCGCGCCGAAACGCGCCGAAAACTGCTCGAAATGCTTTCCCGGTACGAAAACGGAGCCGCCCCGCGATATACTTCATAGCGGGGAGAAAGCACCGATGAATCGAAGGCCGTTATTCCTTGGATCGGCCCTATGCGCCGCTTTTTTTTGCGTTTCATGCGCCAACGAAACCGAAACCGTTGCCGTTCCGCCGGATAACGGCGCCGTGGGCGGATGGGTTTCCTTCACTATTGACGTGACGGGGACATTGGGCATGACCGCGACGGCCGGGACCGCCGTGAGCGAGAGCGTTTTCAGGCCGGCCCTCCAATTCGCGCCGAACCCCGACGACCCGGAACTCGCTGCGATTCCCGCGACGGTAACCATCGAATACGGCGACGGTTCCGAATTGCGCGCGACCGTTTCGGCGTCCTCCTGGCAAGCCCCCGTTCACCGGTACGCCGTTTCCGCCTCTCCGGTTTCGGCGCGGCTTCGCGTGGAACCCTGGAACGCGTTGACCGTGATCAATACGGGGTTCCGGGCAGGCGACGGGGGAAACGACCAAGCCGGAAAGACCGACGTGCCCTTTATCGCGTATCTTCCGCCGCTCGAGGCCCCGTTCGGCGACGCCGGGGACACGCTCGACGCGCGAACCGTGCGCGCCTACGTCGGGACGGTGGTTGCGGTAGAAAACCTTCAGGCCTATCCGAACCTTCTGGCCTTTTGCTGCGAATGGCAGCCGCTTCGGGAATTGGATCTATCGGGTTTGGCAAACCTTCGTACGCTTGAGGCGTTTTACTCGGAAATCAAAAAGACCAATTTTCAGGGCTGCGCCGCCCTCAGGCGCTGCTGTCTCGAATCGACCGGGGCCAACGCTTCCTGGCGCGCGGTGGGCGGCTCGCGAATAGAGTCCGAAGAGCTTGACCTGAGGGATTCCCCCCTCCTTCAGGATATCCGGGGCACCAACGACGATCACGTTCGGGTTCGGCTCTCCTCGGCGGCCAAGGGGTCCCTTTGGCACTTTTGCAAAATGAACAACGGCCGCATGCGCGATATCGCATTCGACGACGGCGGGGCGGAACCATTCGTGCTCTCGGACTTTACTGCGCTCACCCAGTGTTGGGTTTCGGGGACGCCCCTCATCGGCGAATCGGTCTTGATAGACAACGGCGTTACCGAAAGCCTGTGGGCGGCAGGCTGCGGTATACGAGACATACGGGCCGCGGGGCAAGGACAGCTGACCGAACTGGATCTGTCGTTCTGCGGCGCCATCGACCGCCTTGACATCAGCGGCTGTACGGGGCTCACCCGGCTCAATCTGGCGAACGATCAGCTCGCAGGCCTCGCTATCGCGGACAGCGCACGCTTGGCCTACCTAAACCTGACGGATTGCGGGCTTTCCCAAGACCTGGTCGATTCCCTGCTCGCCACCCTCGATTCCTTCCCTACCGTCGCGGATTACTCGTGGTTGAGCGAGGAGGAACGCGCCGATCCGCTGAAAATGCCGGTGTGTCTCGCGAGCACCGCGAACGCGGGAAGGCCGAACGCCGCGCCGTCGTCGGCGGGCTTGGCGCGCCTTGCCTCGCTTCGCTCGCGGGGATGGGTGATTTCGACCAATTGACCGAGATACCCTAATCGCTTTCCACCCGGTTTTTCCCGAGTTCTTTGGCGCGTAGCAAGGCCTGGTCAACGCGTTTTATCAATGTCGTATCGTCGTCCCTGATTTGGAATTCCGTCACGCCGAGACTGATGGTTATGAAGAGCTTTTTCCCCTCGGTTTCCAGGGCCTTTTTTTCGACCGTCGACCTGATTTTTTCGGCGATCTGTCTCGCGTCCGGTAGGGCGGTTGCCTTGAAAATCAGCGTGAATTCCTCGCCCCCGAAACGGCAGAGAAGGTCGGTCTTGCGGATTATTTCCTGAATCGTGCGAGTCGCGGTTTGGAGCACGAGGTCGCCGACGGGATGGCCGTAGGTATCGTTAAAGGCCTTGAAATTGTCTATGTCCAAAATCGCCACGCTAAAGGTTTCGCCGTACTTGCGTGCCTGCTCGATGGTATCGCGGAGGTACTCGTCGAAAAAGGCGCGGTTGCGCGCCTGGGTCAATCCGTCGGTGATGGATCTATCGTAGACCGACTCGTACGAGACCATCATCCGCTTGCCCCATTCTCCCTGGAAGGCGAGAAGAATCCCGATCACCAAAAAATTGACGATCAGCGAGAATACCGAGGCGGGAACCAGCAGGGGGAAAAGCGTTTCCCTCGAGAATATGAGGCCGAGGATCATTTCGGCGCAGAGAACGACCGTGGTGTACAGGGTGAACTCCACGTCGAAGTAAAGCGAAGCGCTGGCCAGGATAACGTAGAGCAGGAAGAGATTGTCAATATTGCCCTTTTGGATGTAGAGCAAGAGGAACATATAGGTGACGGCGAAGAAGACGAAGAGGTATTTAAAAACGGCGCTGGAGGGCTTGATAAAATAAACGATAAGGGGAAGGCCGAACATGGCTACCGCAAAGCCGAAGACCCTGATCGTGCCCATGACGGAGGAATCGACGAAAAACGACAGGATGGTCTGCACGACGATCATGCAGATTGACGAATACGCGATAAGCCGGTTGGTCGTTGCCTGACTCACGATGAACTTATGCATGCCCCTTGCCCCCATTCGAAAAGCAATTCACGTAACGAAACGGGTTTTAGTGTAATCGGTTTTTTATCGTACGGCAAGAAAGACTTGCGAATTCCGAATGCCCGCCGTTTTCGGCCGCGGCGGCATATCGCTCAATCCCTTTCAAGCAATTCCTTGAGAATGATCTCGGAATAAATATACGGCGGCCGAGTCGCTTTTTGATTCTGGAACGCGCTATTGAACACCGCCACGAGGCTTAGGCTCGGCGTTACGAAGATATACTGCTCATTGGCTCCCCACGCGTAAATCGTCTTTTGGCCGCGATACGTATTGATCCACCACCCGTATCCGTATTCGCCCCCGACATATTCATCCCATCGGTATCCCTCGCTATGGGGCGTCGACATTTCGGTAACCCATTCGGGAGACACCAACGATTCATTCCGATAGGTTCCCTCGTCAAGGATAAGCTGGCCGATTTTTAACGCGTCTTTCGCGCTCATTCGTATCCATGCGCCGCCAAAGCATATTCCTTGGGGGTCGTCGTACCACGAAACGGACGCAATGCCGAGCTTGCTAAACAACTGCGCTTTGCCGAAATCCAGCATGTTTTGACGGGTGGTATCCTGGATAATTTTCGAGACGAGATGATGGTTTCCCGAATTGTAATTAAAGACGGAGCCCGGCTCTTCGATCATATCGCGCGATAGGATGAAATTTATCCAATTATCGCTTTCGACCATCGGCCTGAAGAAATGGTTCCAATCCGTTGACTCAGGCCAGGAAAGCCCCGAGGTCATGGAGAGCAAATGCCTAAGCCGGATGTTTCGCTTCGGATCCCGCGCGCTTTCGATGGCCGGGAAGTAATCGGAAACGAATACTTCCTCATCCGGTATGTAGCCCTTATCGATTGCTATTCCCGCGATGATTGACGTTACGCTCTTTGCCACGGAATTGTAATTGTAGATACGGTTTTTATCCGTATCCGACAGATAGTATTCATAGACGATAGAATCGCGCTGGCTGACTATTACGGCGTTTATTTGGCGTTCGCTATCGAGCAGGCCCGTTACCCGGTTAAAATCAGGGCGCGTGAGCGCCCGTTCCGTTTTTCGCGATGGCTCCGAACAGGCCGATAACAGTAGGCAAGAGGCTATAACGACGGTAACTGCTCTCATTGGCTATTCAGTCCTTGGCTAAGGCGGCGTTTCCGTAAACGGTCCCTTATCGCGCGATAAAATCGTCTATCATTTTCTGCTCGTCGTATCCATCGGCCTTCACCACGGCATTGTAACGCTCCAAGAGCGTTACCGCCTTCGCCGAGGCCTTTGAAAAAGCCACGTAAAAGCGCGTTTCCTCGCCGGGAATCCTGAGTGTCTTGATCTTCGACTCAACGCCCTGCCGTTTCGCCTCTTCCCGGTACGAGTAGGCGTTCATATCCATGGCCGCGTCGATTCTTCCCGCGAGCAGGCGGGCTAGGTTTTGCCGTATCCACGAGTCCCCGCTCACCGACTCAAATACCACCGACTTCGCCGAATCGAAGAACGAGGGAATGGCTGCCCCGCCGAGAAACCCGATTTTCATTCCCGATAAATCGTCCACCCCGTCGATGCGGTCGATTTTGTTCGTCGCAAGAACCGTTAAAGAAGGAACCATTACGTAGACCGGTTCGTCCGAAAAATAGGCGTATTCTTCCCTTTCGGGGGTTTTGGCGATTTCGAGGCTGAGGTCAATCTGCCCGTCTTTGAGGTAAAGAAGCACCCTCGACAGGGGCAATAAGCGGTAAACGGGCTCGTAGCCCATTTCCGCCATCACCTGCGAGACGTAGTCGATAGCCGGACCGTACGCGCCGTCGTCGGTCTCGTTTTTGTAAACGTGGGGGGCGTGGACGAATACGCCGACGGTCACTTCCCGGGCGAAAGCCGGGAGCGAAAGAATGAGGGCGAGCGATAGGAAAAAAAACTTCTTCATGGCGTTTCTCCGAATCCCCAATCTCATTATCGCATGAAACGCCCCGTTTGTGGCAACGTCGCGCCGAAAAATCCCTCGCCGATCTACGGTCATCGGAACGTTATCTTCACCTCGTGCGAGCCCGTGGAAAGCGGCAGGGGAATGGCGTTGCCGTCCCGCGGCTCGCTATCGAAGGAAAGCTCGAACGGCGCGTCCTTGACGCGGCGGAAGCCCGAGGGTTTTTCGTATCGGACGCGTAAATCGGCGTCTCCCATCCGCAAACGTAATTCCGCGTGCGTGTCCTCGCCTCGCAGGACGGGGTCCACGACGAGGCCACGGTCGGAAAGCTCGATTCCGTACGCCTTCATGAGGGAAAGAATGAACCAGGTAGAGGTGCCGCTTAAAAGCGGGCCGATATTCTCCCCGGTTTCGCTGTTGTTGTATTGGGTGCAAAAGCGCGGGTTCCCCGCGAGCGCGAAGGGGTCCTCCATGGCGCGGCCGGGATAGACGAGGTCTATCATGGACCACGCTTCCTCGGCGAGTTCCGCGGCGAGTTCGCCGTTTTCCACCCGCTTGGCCGCCTCAAAAAGCGCCGACACGGCCATCATGCTCGCGTGTTTGAATACGGCCCCGTTTTCGCGGTCCCCGGGGAAGTATTCCGCGCTCGCGGCGTCGCGCACGACCCGGCTCAAGTCGTTCGGCGATACGAGCTTTAGCCCGTGCGGCGTTTTCAGCTTGCGCCTGACGGCCTCAAGCATCGAGCGGATCTGGGTTTCGTCGGCGACCCCGGCGAGGACCGACCAGGAAAAGCTGTTAAGGAAGAGCGTTCCGCCGCTTCCGTCCGTATCGAGGCCGTCCCCGTCGGCTCCCGCGTAAGAAAACCCCGGGTAGTCGTTAAAGAGCAGCCGGGCGTAGGCGTTGCCCTTCCACGCATGCGCGCGAACCGCCTCGCCGAGCCGCGCGACGAGCGTATCCATCCTATCCGCGGCGGCCGTATCGCCTTTCAGGCCCGCGAGCGATCGCGTTTCCCTCGCGGCGATTATGGCGAGGAACGCGTTCATCACGCTTTCCGTATTGTTGGATTCCATGCGGCCGGTCTCGCGATATATCCGCTCCTTCTCGGAGCCGGGGCGGTAATTCCGGTCAAGGCGGAGGCAATCGTTCCAGTCGGCGCGGTCGAGGAGCGGGATGCCGTGCGGGCCCACCGAAATCTCCGTCGAGTAGCGGAGGCACGCGAGAAGGGTCCCGAAAACGGTCCTTCGCTTTCCGTCGGTGCCGGCGACCGGGACGGCCGTATCGAGGAACGCCGCGTCGCCGGTCAGGTGCACGTATCGGCCCACGGCCTGATGCAGCCACAGCGCGTCGTCGGACCAATGGCCCGCTTCCTTTCCTTCCCAGAAAAAGTTATGGTTCGCGAAACCGAATTCGTGAACCTGCGAAACCCATTCCGTCAGGAGCCGCTTCACGAAATCGCCGTTGCCCCGGGCGTTGAAATAGTACATCGAGGCGAAGAGGTCCTGAATCTCGCGGAAGCCGATTTCCCGGTATCCCTTTTGCGTCTGGTCAAACGATCGGGAGACGAAGGTTTGGTAAAGAACCTGGAAGGGGAGGTTGCGGTTGCAATAGGTCGAGAAACCGGGATCGCTCGTTCGCAGCTGAAAGAAGGCCGCGTAGTCCTTCAGGAAATCGGACGACTTGCCGAGGGCGAGCGGTACCGATTCCGGCGACTCGAAGCGGCCGAGCAGGGCGTCTATCTCGCGGGAGAGCGAACCGGAATCGAACGCGGGATTTGCGCGTTTTGAAACGAGCCCGGTAAAATGGTCGACGAAGACCGTCTCTCCCGGATTGACCGCGAATTCCGCGGCCACCGCGAAGAAGCCCGGGCCCTTGCGGTACAGCTCGTTCGGGAATACGAAAAGGCCGTCCGGCGATTCAAGCGTTCCCCGCCCGA
This sequence comes from Spirochaetota bacterium, assembly GCA_023443865.1. GTDB lineage: Bacteria > Spirochaetota > Spirochaetia > Treponematales > Treponemataceae > Teretinema. The sequence goes on from JAEZST010000022.1 coordinate 700,734, forward strand.
CGAAGTCGTTGTAATTCAGGCAATACTCGTTCGGAAAGGCGTTCCCCTCCCTCGAACGGACGACCATCGCGTGAAAGCGAAGGTCATCCTGGTCATGGAGGGGGAAATACCGCGGGCTCACCGCGCGAACGGTTCCGTCCTCATTGAGGATGATTCCCGCTTCCATGATGATGTTGCTGTACAGCACGTCTTCCTGGAGGGCGGGAGGCTTTGACGGCCCGAACATGCCCGTATACGCCATACGGAGCGTTCGCGCCGACGTTCCCCGGTTCGTGACGGCGATTCGCTGGATCTCAACGGCCAGGGGGAGCCCGGCTTCCTGCATGGGAAGGAATATCGTGCGTTCCACGGCCAGGCCGCAAGCGGTGGAATATGAGATTCGGGTATGGTTCTGGCCGTGCACGCAGGCGGCTTCGGTGACCGTCGCGCTTTCGGCGTCGGCGGAGTAAAAGACGCGCTTCGACCCCTCGGTCAGGTAAAACTGACGGTTGCAGGGGAATCCGTTCTCCTCCTGCCGGAGGTCCCAACGGGTGGCGAGCACCTGCGTGGCGGCATGAGAGCGGAAGCTTCCGCGTCCGTAGCGGTCCACGACGCTTTTCGGCGTGGTTTGCAGGGGATAGTCAAACCCCATTCGGTTTCCCATCAGGAGATTCACGAAGAAGTGCGGGCCGGGAGACGGTGACTTGAGGTCAATGACGTGCTCTCCGTCACCGTTGAGCGTTCCTCCCCATTTTTCGGCCGCGGTTAAAACGGCGAGAATTTCCCCGGTTAGGGAGGCGGCGAGGGGAAACTCGACGACGGCCTTTCCCTCGGTTTTAAACGCCGATAGGCGACGGTCGGCTTCGAGGCGGAGGAGGCAGGATTCTCCGGAATCTTTGAGCCCTTTCCAGAAGGCCCTGAACGATTCCTTCCTGAGAAGCTCCTTCAGGACCGGCGCCTTAAAGGCCAAGCCGCACGCGCCCATCGCGTGCTTTCGTTCGCTCCCGAGGAACGCCGCGTCGCACGCGCCTATCACCCGCGAATGGAACAGGGCGCGCACCGCGCTTTCTGGCTGTATATTCTCGGTTCTCGCCGTAACGTATTGACCCATATTCTTATCCTTTTTCATGAAACGTGAGGAGGAGACGATCGCGCGGTATCAAGCTCGAGGCCGCGCGAAAGAAAAGGCCCTTGAAGGCTCCCGGATGCCGCCGCCGTGAAGGGCGACAAGGGGGCGAGCGATGGCCAAGACACAAGATATCACACTCCGGCGCTATACGCCATGGAATTTCGCCCCTTACGGGACGCGCAGCGCCCTGACCAGATTTTGAACGGCGCCGTTTATCCAGGCCTCGAGCCTCGGGATTCTCGCGTTCTCGGCGGCGCCCCCGCTCCACAGTAACTGGAGTAAGTCCTGCTCGATCTGGTAAACGGCCTGCCGTTCGCACAGGCCGGGAACCGTCGCGCAGGGCGCCGAGGAGTCCAGAACCGCCTGCAATACGGCGCGGAAGGCGCGCCCCTCGTCAGGCGGAAACAGGCACCAGTGGAATAGGTGGCAAAGGTCGAAATCCGCTTCCCCGTATTGGGAGCATTCCCAATCGATCACCCCGGAAAAAGCCGTATCCTTGACGATGATATTTTTGGGATGAAAGTCGTTATGAAGGAGAACCGGCCCCGTCTGGTAGTCAAGACATTCCTTAAGGGCATCCAGGCGGGCGAGCGCTTCGTTCACGACGGTTCGCGCCCTTCGGGTCAGAGTCGTTTTCGCGAGGTTTTCCCGAAGGAACGCCCAGTATTTCTCATGGCCTTCCCGCCAGGTTCCGGTATGGCCCTTGACGATGGGGATGTAATGGCCGATATCGTACGATGGCCCGGAATTGCGGTGCAACTCCGCGAGAAATTGGGCGATTTCCCGGCCGAGGGCATCGTTTTCGCGGTCGTTCAAACCTTCGATAACCGAGTAGTACTCTACCCCCGGAACTTGGGTCAACAAGAGGTAATTATAGGTTTTCCCGGGCGCGAAGGTCCCCGTCTTGACGATTTTGGGAACGCGCGGAAGATGCCGTATGCGATGGAAGCAGGCTACCTGTTCGTCAATGCCTTGTTCCGTCGGCCTGAGGATATACGAGCCGTCGACGATGAAAATGTCCTTGTCGAAGCTGCCCTTGACGTGGGTCATTTCATTCGCCGGTATGCCCAGTTGCTCAAATAATTGAAAGGCCTCGTCTTTCGTCATCGTTACGTTTTCCTTGATTTCCCGGTATGCAGGCAACACTCTGACCGCTGGCGTCGCAGAGCTTAAAGTACCAGCCCTCGAATCGATCGGGCTGTTCAAAGGATACCTGCGGTACCCAGGGCGTAAACCTTCTCCACAGACTCATGCGATCAGTATGGCCGAACCGAACCGCGCCTGTAAAGGCATTTCCCGTTTCTTGGAGGGGCGTTTTGCCCGGCTTTCCGTGTTATGCTAGTATTAAGGGATTACAAGGCAACGACCTTTCAGGAGACAGCATGAAAAAGAGGATTGATCGTTCGTATTTTTCCGCGGAATCGGTGCTTTTCGTGGGTTACTCATCGCGGAATATCGCGTTTTGCAAGACCGTTCGCGAGGCGTTCGAGCGGGCGGGTACCCGGGTTCTTCCCGTTAACCCGTCGGGGAACATCGCCGGCGAGCCCGTCTTTCCCTCGATTGAGGCCGCCTCGGCGGAGGGCGCTTCCGGATCGGTAGACTTCGCGGTAGTCCTGACGAAAAAGGATCGCAACCTGGCCGTCGCCGACGAACTCGCCAAGGCGGGAGTAAAGCGCGTTGCCTTCGCCAATTCGATGTGCGCCGACCGCGCGGTCCTGGATAAATGCGAGGAGCTCGGGCTCGAGGCCGTAGTGGCCTGCCCCCTCATGGCGCTTGGCGGCGGCTTACACCGCTTTCACGGGTTTCTCGCGGGGGTTCGCTAATGGCTCGGTCTCCGTACGGGCGGTTGTATACGGCCCTGCTTTGGGTTTCGAAACTCTTCGCGCTGGGCGCGATCGTCACGCTGATTCCCTGGAGGGGAGCTTCCTGGCCGAACCTGATCGGGTACCGTTCATTTTGCACCTTTACGCCCGCTTCGACCTTCGCCTGCGCCCTCCTGGCGGGCATTACCTGTACCGTCCGCGCGCGTCTCGTGCGTAGGCGTCCCGGACCGGCCTTCGTGCCGATCGTCGCGCTCGCGCTCCTCTCGATTGGCCTTATCTATTGGACCGCGGTATGGGTGCCGATAAAGGCGAAATACGCCGCGCCCCACGCGACCGTCGAGCCGGGCGACGCGACCTCTTCTGCCTCGATAGCGGAATAGGCCTTCGGTATCCGGTCGGCGCGCCATACGTAAACTACTTTATGAAAGACGCCATTTCCTCGATCGCCTTTTTGCTTTTCAGTATCGAGAGGTGGCTGCTCGGCGTTATCTTGGCTAGTCGGGCGCCGGGAATCGATTCCCCGATATCGATGAGGTGCGCCTCTTTGATCATATCGCGGCTCGCGTACACTATTTCGACGCCCGTTCGTATTGATTTGAGGTCCTCTTTCGATAGGCCGATATCGCTGAGCATTAAGCCGAATCGGAGCCGTTGCTTCCCCAATCCGAAAAGACCAAAAAAGGCGTGCGCGCTTTTAAATACGCCGAGCCACGAGTCGACGATTCCGCTCACGAGGTAATTGGGCGATATGGCCGCTATTTTTACGAACCTATCCGGCTCTTTTTTCGCGAGGAAAAGCGCGACGTTTCCCCCGTCGCTATACCCGATCACGCGCGCCTTCGCGATGGTTTTCGCTTCGCAAAACGCGATTACGTCGTCGCTGATCTGCTCAATCGATAAAACGCCGCCCTCGCTTCCGCTTTTACCGTGTCCCCGACTATCCAACGCGAAGGTATGGTATCGAGAAAAATATTCCGTTTGGTACTTACTGAAAATTTTTCCGCTTTCCGAGTTCCCGTGAAGTAAGAGAAGCGTTTCCCCTTCTCCGTATTCACGGTAAGCCAGCGTGACGCCATTGACCGTTATGAATTTCGCCGCGATTTTTTTGATACAGAGCCTCCTCAAGAGCGACTGGAGAAACCGGTTTCGTAATAACGATATCACGGGAGGATTCACGGGCCGAATATCCTCTCGCGCGGCACGATAGCCCGACGGAGCGCATTGGAAGGGACTTTTGTTTTTACGGTGCCGGTATACGGAAGTATATACCCAAACGAATTCCGAAAAAGGATAACGCGCCAACGGATGAAAAAAAAACGGGCGGGGATGCTTTCCCCGCCCGCGCTATTATAGGTCGTTCGTCGTTCGAGGCGGCTCCGAGGGTGGCCCTTTCGCGTACCCTCGGGCCTTCTGCCTCGGCCTTTATTTCTTGTAGGCCCGCACGTAGTCCACGTACATGCTCGACGAGGAGGGGGTGGTGCCGTCGGGGTAGCCGGGCCACTGGCCGCCCACCGCGAAGTTGAGGAGGAAGAAGAAGGGGCGGTGGAATTCCTCGGTGCCGTTCACGGAGCCGGCGATGTCGGCCTGCATGTACTGCTTGCCGTCCACGTACCACTTGATGGCGGAGGCGTCCCATTCGATTTCGTAGACGTGCCACTGGGTTACGTCGACGTTGAAGTTGTTCCAGTAATTGTTCGCGGTGTTCTGGCCCCAGCTCGCGTGGCCGTTATAGTCCCAGTGGACGGTGCCGACGGTGTTCGAGTCGGAGTTGACGTGTTCCATGATGTCGATCTCGCCGCAGGCGGGCCAGCTGACGGTGGATATGTTGGAGCCGAGCATCCAGAAGGCGGGCCAGAGGCCGGTGCCGTTGGGCATTTTTATGCGGGCCTGCATTTTGCCGTAGGTGAAGTCCCTTTTGCCCTGGGTCTTGATGCGGGCGCTGGTCCAGGAAGCCCCGTTGTAGCTTTCCTTGACGGCGGTGATCTTGAGCGTACCGTCGGCCACGGAGAGGTTTTGGGAGCGGTTGGTGTAGTACTGGAGTTCCGCGTTGCCCCAGCCGCCCGCGCCGATTTCGGCGGTCCAGTCGGAGGCGTTCAATGCGGTGCCGTTGAACTCGTCCGCCCAGGCGATTGTGTAGCCCGCGATGGCCGGGGTGGCCGCGTCGCCGGTTCCGGTGGAGCCGCCCGTGGAACCGCCCGTCGTGCCGGAGGATACTTGCGTGAACTTCCAGCGCTGGGCGGCCGAGTCGTTACTGGTCCACTGCTGGACCTTGGCGCCGTCGGCGGTGGAGGAGTTGGAGACGTCGAGCACCTTGCCCGAGTGCTGGTTGGTGAGCTTGCAGTAGCCGTCGCTCATGAGCTCTATCTTCCATTTCTGGTTGGCCTGGTTGCCCCAGTAGTACTGGAGGAGCTGGCCGCCGTCGGCGGTGGACCAATCTTTAATGTCGAGGGCGAGGCCAGAGTGGACGGACTTGATGTACCAGTAGCCGTCGCCTGTGGAGGTGACGATCCATTTCTGGTTGGCCTGGTCGTTGCCGAGGGTCCACTGGTGGATGACCGCGCTGGGGGCGGTAGACCATTCGCTCACGTCGAGCGATTTTCCGGAGCATTTGGCGACGATCTGGTAGGTGCCGCCTGAGACGAGATTGGCCGCAGTGCCGGTCTGCCCGGTTGAGCCCGAGGTATTGCTGCCGTAGGTCACGCTTGCCCAGGTGGTGGTGCTGGAAAGGACGCCCTGGGGCACGCACGCTTCGACGCCGCCTGAGTTCTTGAGGACGGTAACATAGATCTTGGCGCCGGAGGTGAAGGTGGGGTGGCTTAAGGTGTAGCTATACACGCCGCCTGAGTAGTTCATGTCCTTCGCCGCGAGGACGAGGCCGACCCCGTTTCCTTCGGAAACGTAGAGGCGGGCATAGGCGAGCTGGCTTCCCGCGTTGTAGGTGACGGTCATGTTGGTGCCCGTCATGCCGGTTACGTCGATGCTGCCGTTGGCTCCGGTGAGGGCGCGCTCTCCCGGGCCGCTTCCCGCGGCGGCGGGGTTTCCGTCCAACGCGGCGGCCGAACAGCCCGCGAGGGCGAGGGTCGCGGCGGCGAGTAGGGCGGCGGCCGCGAGGACGCCGTTCTTTTTCTTCATCTTTTAACTCCTCCTGGATTGCGTACGGTGGTATCGGCGTACAGTATCAATCCGTTTAGGCCGGGACCGAAAGGGAGTCTTTTTTTGTTAGCGTGTCCTTTTTTCGGATTCGCCGCGTCCGTTGGCCGAGCGGGGAAGGGAAGGTTACGGGGCTTCCGCGGGTTATTCGGGATCGGCTACCGTTTTCGGGCAGGCGACCGGTTCGTCGGGGGCCTCGGCGAAGGCCGAGAGCATGCGCTTCAGAATGCCTTGCAGGGCCTTCGCGTCATCCAACTCGATGGGAAGGCAGGTAAAGAGGCGTTCGGGCACGGTGAGGGCGCGCTCCCGCAGGGCGAAGCCCGCCTCGGTAAGGGTGACCCTGACGCTCCGTTCGTCCGTCCGGTCCCTCGTGCGGGTAAGGAGGCCCCTTCCCTCCATTTTTTTTAAAAGGGGGGTGAGGGTTCCGGAATCGAGGAAGAGCCTTTCGCCGAGGGCCTTTACGCTGATCCCGTTCTGTTCCCACAGAACCATGAGGGCTATATATTGCGTGTACGTGATGTCGAGTTCGGCCAGGAAGGGACCGTACCGGCGTACCACTTCCTTGGCGGTGGCGTAGAGGGGAAAGCATAACTGGTTTTCCAGCTTTAAAGTTTCATAACGGTTCATGCGTATATACTCCAAATAATAGCATACAATTGAATATTGCCCAATTATGTAGCGAAAGTCAACAATATGATTGACATTACGATTAAAAGATTGTATACAATATAATAGCAAGCAATATTAAAGGAGCATGCCATGAGTTTATATGATATTACCGTTCAGGATCGCGCGAAAAACGAGGTTTCCCTGAAAAAGTACCAGGGAAAGGTACTGCTGATCGTGAACACCGCCACGGGGTGCGGTTTTACCCCCCAGTATCCCGGGCTTCAGAAACTGTATGACGCGTATCGGGACCAGGGTTTCGAGATTCTCGATTTCCCCTGCAATCAGTTCGCGAACCAGGCCCCCGGCACGGACGAGGAGATCCACAATTTCTGCTCAGGGCGTTTCGGGGTAACCTTCGAGCAATTCGCGAAGGTCAACGTAAACGGAAAGGGCGCCGCGCCCCTTTTCCGCTGGCTCAAGAAAAAAAAGGGCAGCCTGTTCGGCTCCGGCATTAAGTGGAATTTCACCAAGTTCCTCGTCGACCGGGAGGGGCGGGTAGTCTCCCGCTTTGGGCCCAGCGTGACCCCCGAGCAGATCGAGGCTTCGGTGGCGGCGCTGCTTTGAGTTTCTTCGAGCGGGACTTGACCGGATTAGTCCGCCTTGAAGGCGTTGACCAGTTCCATGGTCCGCTCGCCGATCGTTTTCGTTTCCTTGGTCAGCTCGCTCATTTCGTCGAGAATGGAACCGAGCTCACGGTTCATTTTCTCTACCTCGACCACGTTCGCGAGCGACTCCGTTGAGCCCGATTCAAGGTCACGGATCGCGCCGGTCATGGCGGAACCGTCCCGCGCGAGGCGTTTGGTTATCTCGCCGAGATCGGCGGTACGGTCGCGGGTATTCATGAGCTTCTCGAGGACGTCGGCGTTGGCCCGGTCCTGCTCGCTCATGGTCAGGGAAATGGATCCGGTCTCCGCTTCCATTTCAGCCACGTTCTTTTTCACCGCCAGGAAGGTTTCGCCCGATTCCTTGGCGACACGCTCGGCATCGCGGATGGCGGTCACGATGGAGGCGAGGCTCCGGGCGCTGGTTTTCGTTTGCTCCGCGGTATTCTCGGCAAGCTTCCGAATTTCGTCGGCCACGACGCTGAAGCCCCGGCCCGCGTCGCCGGCATGGGCCGCCTCGATGGCCGCGTTCATGGCGAGCAGGTTGGTTTGCGAGGCGATGCCGGAAATGATCTCGTTGATCTCCATAAGCTCCTCGGAAAGGCTCGCCGCCTGGCCGATGGATTCCGCGGTTTGTGCCGTGGACCGGTAGCCCTCGGCGAACCGTTCCGACATTTCCGAGGTTTGCAGGCAAACCCGCTCGGCGCGTTTGGAAACTTCGCCGATGGACGCGATCATTTCTTCGGCGGCGGCCGAGCTTTCGGCGATATTGGCCGATAGCCGGGCGATCTGTTCCACCGCGGCGTCGATGTTACCGCCGAGGGCGTCGCCCGAGCGGAGCGTCTCGTCGACCATCCTCTTTTCGCTCTCAAAGTTAACCCTGGTTCTCGCGACGTCGGCCTCTATGGCGTGAATGCGTTCGGTGGCGGTTTTGATGCTTTCGAAGAGGCGCGATTGGTAGCCGTCCAGATTGCCGAACATCGATTTCGTTTCTCCCAGATGGGCGGCGATCATGTCGCTGAACACGTTCACCTTGTACCCGATGGAAGCCAATTCGTCCACCGAGGCGATGAAGAGCCGCTGGGTAAGGTCCTTTTCTGCCGAGACCATCGCGTCGAGCCGTTCGTCAACCAGCCGTAAAAGCATGGAGGAGGAAGAGGCCCAGGTCAGTACCAGGCCGGTAACGAAAGTAAAATAGACGATGGATACGGGGATCCGGGTTTCTTCCCTGCCGATTTGGGCGGTCATGGAAAAATAAAAAGAGGCGAAGATAAAGGTCATAATCGCCATAAACAAGGGGATAACGACGTTCTTCGTCCTTTGGCGCCGTTCGCGCAAATCGGGCGGGTAGCGGGTTAGCCTTTCCCCATACAGGAAGAACATAACCTGTCGGTCGAGAATAACGTAGGAGAAACTCGCCGCCAGCATACTGAACGCGAAGACGAAGCCGGTGAAGCTTTGCACCAGGGCGCGGTCAATGCCCAGGGTTCCCGTATAGCGGACCGCATGGATCCATTGATTCATGACCATGAGGAACAAGATGCCCAAGAGGGATAACAGGGGCATCTTTCCCAATTTAACGAGCCACGCTCGGTATCTTTCGTGTTGGGTTTCCGGGTCGAGCTTGACCCTATAATGGCGGGCCGTAAAAACCGAAAGGGCGGCAAGAAGGAATAGGAGTAGGAGGTAGGGCAACAGGGTAATCCCGTTCGCGTCGGCCGAACGGGACGCTTCTCGAATAAACAGGGTAAACCAGATGTCCTGCATGCCGGCCACTATCAGAGCGGGTAAAAAAAAGGTAAGCGCGTGGAGTATCTTTTTTTTTGCTGTCATAGGTAAAGCCTAGCACCCGAACCGGGAAAAACCAATCGAATTACGACGGGATTAGCCCCAGAACGGCCCGATCCGCTCCCAAAAATCGGGGAAGGATTTGGAAACGCATCCGGGATTGAGGATCTCCACACCGCCGAGGGCAAGGCCCGCCACCGCGAAACTCATGGCGATCCGGTGGTCGTTCCAGGAGTCTATCACGGCGGGGCGAAGGGCCGAGGGGTCGCCGTGAATGACCAGATCGTCGTCGTATTCGCAGCGAATGCCCATTTTGCCGAGCTCCGTCTTAATCGCCTCGAGGCGGTTGCATTCCTTGTACCGGAGGTGTCCGACCTTGGCGAATACGCTCGTGCCCGCGGCGAAGGCCGCGGCTATGGCGAGCGGCGGGACCAGGTCGGGGGTGTCCGCCATGGCCACGCGTATGGGGGAGAGCGTTCCGCCGGTTACGACAAGGTCGGGGCCGTCCCAAGCGACCCGCGCGCCCATCGTTTCCATGAGGGACGCGAAAAGACGGTCCCCCTGTTTCGTATCGGCGCTCAAGCCGGTAACGCGTACCGTGGATTTACAGACCGCCGCCGCCAAAAGGTAAAACGAGGCGCTGCTCCAGTCGCCTTCCACCCGATAATCGCAGGCGCGGTAGGACTGCCCCGAGGGAATGGACACTTCCCGGTACCCGCGGTTTATCGCCTGTGCGCCGAAGCGCTCCATCATTTGCAGGGTTATGTCGAAATAGGGTTTCTCCGAAAGCTCGTCGACGCAGATCAGTGTCACGTCGTTTCGCGCCAACGGGGCCGAAAGGGCGAGGGAGGAAAAGTACTGTGAGGTTTTTATTCCCGATACCCGCCCGGTGCCGCCGGGGATGGATGACGAGCGCACGAGAAGGGGGGGATGGGCTTCCCTGCCCATCCACTGGATTTCGCAGCCGAGTTGCCGGAGCGCGTCCACGAGATCGCCGACGGGGCGGGCGAGCAAGCCGGGAGCCCCCGTCAGGACGATATCCCCGGGAACGAGGGAAGCGACCGCCGTAAGGGTATTCATGGCAACTCCCGATTCGCCGACGTCGAGTTCTCGGTTGACGGGCGTGAACCGCCCGTTGGTCCCGCGGATCGTGAGGTCGGAGCCTTTTTTTTCGATTTTCACGCCGAGGCGCGTAAGGCAATCGATCAGGTGCAGCTGGTCTTCGCCGAGGAGGGGGTCGCGAATTACGCTCGTTCCGTCCGCGAGGGAGGCGAGCAATATGGCCCTGAGGGTATGGGCCTTGGCCGGGGGCGCCGCCACGACGGCGTTGGTATTGGTCATTTGGGGGACGGTTTTGCGTTCTTCCATATAGTATCAAAGCATGGATGCGGGGAAGAAATCAAGAGCGTCCGTTGGGGGTGGTATCTACCTACCGGTCGGTAACCTTACGAGACAACGAAGGAATTTCCCGTTTGACACGGGAAACCGCCTGATTTTATAGTGAAACCGGCGCCAACGCCGCATCGCCCAAGGAGAATCCCATGATCAAGGCCATAACGTACCGGGACTACAACGAAATGATCGCCCTCTGGAAAACCGATCCCCACATACGCCTGAGTTCGGCCGATTCCCCCGGGAATATCCGCGCCTTCCTCAAGCGTAACCGAGGCTTGAGCATGAAAATCGCCGAAGGCGGAAAGATCGCCGCTACCATGCTCTGCGGCTGGGACGGCCGCCGGGGATATTTCCATCACCTGTTCGTCCGCTCCGAATCGCGCCGAAAGGGGTACGGCAAGGCCTTGGTGGAAGAAGCCTGCTTACGCCTCGCGCGGCTCGGGATCGCCAAGGCGCACATTTTCGTTTTGCCCGGAAACGAGACGGGGCAGGCCTTTTGGAAAGCCTGCGGATTTTACCGGCGCTCGGAATCGGACGTGCTCTTCTTTTCCCGCGATCTCGAATAATCTGGGGCTGGGGCGTTATGTTAGACGGCGGCCCAACGGGTTATGGCGCTTGCGCACTGTCGCTCGCCCGCGTCGCCGCGTGCCATAACGCAATGCGCGAATGCGTCTCGCTCGTTCGCCGCCCCCGCCCGGGATACGATGGCGTCGCCGAGGCGGGCTTCGTCGGTAAAGCGCCCGCCGATGGACCGCATAACCTTGCCCTTGATAAGCTCGGGATCGAGGGCGTCGAGCGCCCATTGAAGATACCGAATATTGTTCGCGTGCCGGTTGGCGTCGGTGTCGAATCCGTTTACCAGGAAGCGGCGCTCGGCGCTATCCCGGGGAGGTTCGGGTATGGGCGATTCGAGGTTTCGCTCGCAGCTTTTGGCCGCTGCGGAGCCCCATCGGTCGCGGATATCCTGGGGAATTTTCACCGGCCGCCTTCGCTCGATATCGTATAAGACCCAAAGGCTATTCGCCCTGCCGATGGGGTTTCGGTCCCCGTCGAGGATCAGGTTTTCCCGAAAGCCCCGCATGGCCGTATAGCCGGAAAGCCAGGTCCGCACGAAAATACGCTCGCCGTACCGGGGGTACCGGTCGATTTCCATGGTTCCGGCCAGGAGAAGCCAGCCGATATTATCCCGGGAAAGCTCAAAAAGCCCGTAGCCGATCGCCTCGCAGTGGTCGGCCGCGGTGTCTTCGAGCATGGTAAGCATGGCCGCGGGAGTCGCGTTGCCAAAGGCGTCCGTCTCGTAGTAGCGGGTGGTAAATACAGATTCATAGGTAGCGCAAGATGTGGCGTTCATGCCCCTATAGACAAGAATTGGCGGGCCGCGGTTGCTTTCATTCCGCGGCGGAAGGCATGAAAGGGTCAGAAGGGCCGGATAGTCCAGGAACTAAGCCTGATGTCTCGCGCGATCTTCTCTGCCAATATTTTTTCCTCCTCGGAGAACGTACGTTTCGCTCGCCTCGATCCGGCGTTTTCATCGTGCAGGCGTTCCGATGAGTGGGCAGTCACAAACAGAACCGAAAGTTTCGTGAAGATGTCCGTAAAAAGCATAATCTCAACCTCCTATAGAGAATGGTAATTAGCTAACTGCGCAATAACCATAATGTAAAGGTGATGATCTGTCAAGATCGAATGCGTGAAAGTACGGTTTTTTCGCGGGGGATCCCTTATTCAGGCCGAGCGCTTAACAGGGCCTGCCGCTTTCCTGGTCGCAGCCGAAGATATACTGCTCGGTGAGGTTTATCAGTTCTTCATAAGCCACTTGGTTAACCCGAACCCGTTTGATGTTCTGGGCGTCCGCGACGTCTTCCGTGACGAGGCCCGCTCCCTTCAGTTGGTCCAAGTGCCGGGAAACGGTCGCGGTGGTCAAGCCGAGGGTGGCGGCGATCTCCTTGCCGTAACTCGGTTCCACGGCGATCAACCGGAGAATTTCGAGCCTGCTCTTGTCCGCGAGTACCCGAAGCTTTTGCGCGATATGCTCTCCCTGGGCATTGCCGCCGGCGCCGGACGGTTCCAGGTTGAGCACGAAGAGAAAGGTGGGGCCGTAGGAACTGGTGATATTCATGAGACCCTCGAAATACGAGGGGGCAAAGATGTATTTGTCGTAGGGACCCCGCTGGAAAGGCCTCTTTTTGAGTTCCGCCGCCACTTCAAGGGGATGTTTCGCCTGGGTTCGCCGGGCGATGTCCTTGACGACCAGCTCGTACCGCCTCGCCAGCGATTCTACCTTTCGTTCGAATACCGGGGTGCGGTTGGATTTCACGTAGGCGAGCAGTTCCTCGCGGAACGCGGCGGGCTCGCGGAATAGCGCTATCATGTCAGGGGCGGGCATTTTGGAAAAATACGACAGTCGGGACCAGTACCGGGGCGCCGCTTCCGGTTCGGCAAGGCAGGCGTCGATCGCGGCGCGTTCCAGGTCGCCGTTCAGCACGGTAAAAAGGAATTCCGGAATCGAGTCTTTTTTGACGAGGTCGAAGAAGGCGTCGAGATCGCGCAGTTCGCCGGTTTTGGTGACATAATCCACCAGGGAGAGGGTTGGAGAAGAATAATCCTTGGTATTCTCGATGAATGCGAGGGCCTTTAGGGGAAGCGCGGCGCGCTGCTCTTTTTGCCAGGCCGTATCGAAGCCCGTGAGGGCCGAGGGCCGATCGGTCGCGAGGCTGGCCGCGAGGATGAGATCTACCACGGGAGAGTATTCTACCAGTATCTCGCTTTCGGGATACACGTCGTTCGTTAGGGGCATCGCATTCATAATACCCCAAAAAAGGCCGGCGGTGAAGGGAAAACCGATCGGGGAAACCGCGGAAGCGGATACGGAGGGAAGAAGGATGCCCCGCCCGCCCGGATGCCCCGTTCTTTGAGGGGGCTCCGAACGGGGCCATTTCGCCCCGCTTCCCTTGCCCTGCCTCGGCCTTTATGCCGTATACTGTCATTGATCGATATAGACGAGTTATTTTGGGAGGTTTTTCGGTATGTATTCTCACGAGATCGATTACGAGATTTTGGGCGACGATATGCAGATTATCGAGGTGGAGCTGGACCCGCAGGAAACCGTTATCGCCGAGGCCGGGGCAATGAACTATATGGAAGACGGCATCGCCTTCGAGGCGAAAATGGGCGACGGAACCGACGCGGGCCAGGACTTCTTCGGGAAGCTCATAAACGCGGGCAAGCGGGCGATCACCGGCGAGTCCCTCTTTATCACGCATTTCACGAACCGGGGTCAGGGAAAGCGCCGGGTGGCCTTCGCGGCCCCGTACCCGGGAAAGATCGTTCCCATCGACCTGCGCGCCCTGGGCGGGCGTTTTACCTGCCAGAAGGACGCCTTTCTGTGCGCGGCCTACGGGACCAAGCTCGACATTACGTTTACCAAGCGGCTCGGCACCGGCTTTTTCGGCGGCGAGGGGTTCGTTCTGGAAACCCTGCAGGGCGACGGGAAGGCCTTTATCCATGCCGGCGGCACGGTGGTGACGCGGGAGCTCCGCGGCGAGACGCTGCGGGTTGACACGGGCTGTCTCGTGGGCTTTACCGACGGGATCGACTACGATATCGAGCGGGCGGGCAATTTAAAGTCCATGGTATTCGGCGGCGAGGGGCTTTTCCTCGCGACGCTCCGGGGGCACGGGACCGTGTACCTGCAGAGCCTGCCCTTCTCGCGCCTCGCGGACCGGGTGCTCGCACACGCGCCGCGGGCGGCGGGAACGCAAACCGGCGAGGGCTCGCTATTGGGCGGCTTGGGGCGCATGTTCGAGCAATAACGTTTTTTACCGGGGGGCGGGGAAGGCGTTGCCGGAGAAGCTCCCCCCCTCAAGAGTGAGGGCGCCCCGGCGCGAGGCGAACTCTTCGGCGGCGTTGTCCTCGAACGCGCAATCCCGAAGCGTCAGGTCCCTGCTTTCTGAATCGGCCGAAAAGAGCGAGGAGCCCCAGTTGCCGCGAAAGGCGCACCTTTCGAATAGGACGGCGTCGCTCGAGGCGATTTCCACGAGGTCGAACTCCCCGGTGTCCTCGAAGGCGACGTCGCGGAAGGCGACGCCCTCGGAGCGCGCTATCGTGACGAGTCCGTAGGTGCAGTCGTGAACGCGCGAGCCTTCCATGACGAAGTCGCTGGTTCGCTCCAGTCCCACGCCGTAGGTACCCGAGCCGTAAAGGTCGCAGGAGCGGACAGAAACCCCCTCGCAATTTTTGAACCTGATGACCCCGCCCAGGCAATAGCCGGGAACCGTGTGTCCCAGCGTGAGCCCCCCGACCGAAATTCCCGAACAGGTATCGAAGGAAAGAACCCAGCCGTAGGCCGGCCGGATCATGAGCGTCGCCAGTCCGTCGCCCTCGAGGGTGAGGTTGGTCACGTTCCTGATGACCGGGCAGGGCCCGTCGTACTCGTCGACCCAGGAAACGTAGCGGTTTTTTACGCGGTAGCCCTCGGAGAGGTCGTAGTCGCCCGGGGCGACGCGGATGATGCGGTCCGGGCCGATGGCGGACAGCAGCTCGGCGACGCTTCGTACCGTAACCGCCTTGCCGTCGACGAGGGTTATGGCGAGCAGTTCCGCGGGGTCGGCGATCGGGGCTACCGCCGCCGCGAGGATGCGGGCGGTTTCCACGCGCACGGCCTTCATGCGCAGGTTGTTCGAGGCGTCCACGTAGACGGTCACGATTACCTCGGCGCCGAGCATCTTGCCGATGGACTGGGCCGAGTCGTCGCTTACGTCGCCCGAGAGTTGGAAGCGAAGCTCGTCGCGGACCGCGTCGATATCCTTTCGCTCGAGCATGACGAGGCGGCCGGAGGCGAGGAGGGCCTGGGTGGCGGCGTCGGTAAGGTAGTCGGCGAGCAGGCGGGAATCGGTTTTTCCCGGCACCACGGCCACGCGGTTTCCGTCGCCGAGGCTCGCGGCGACGCTGAGCGAGACGGAGGCGATGGCCGCGTCGAGGGTAGGCGAGGCGGCGCCCAGGGCGGCGGGCAATGAGAGTGCCAGGAAGGCGGCGAGGGCTGAGCCTTTAAGGCGCGAAGGGGCGCGGGCCAGAAGGTTGTACGTCATTTTCCCATTTTCCCGGGGACGGCGCCGTTCTGTCAATCGAAATAATCGGGGGAACGCCCGGGATCGCCGGCTGTCCGACGGAGGGATTCGCCGAGCCCCGCGTTCAGAAGAGCTTGGTCAGTGCCCTCATTCCCTTCTTGCGCGAATCGATCCAGAATAGGGGACCCTTGCCGAATTTCGCGAATTGCGCGACTCCGAGCAATTTCTTAACGATGGCGCGCACGGTATCTCGCGCCGATTCCGGGGCGTCGCGGAGGGCTTCCTCGGCGTAGGACGCGACGTGCTGCACCGCCGCCTCGAGCAGGTAATCGTTAAAGGGGACTTCGACGATGCTTGAGGGCACGGGCCTAACGCGTCGCGCAGGCTTGTCGTAGCCGAGTCCGCGAACCGCGGCGGCGAAAGAGGAGAGGGCTTCTTTATAGAGCTTGCTGGGCCGAATGGTCGGCTCGTAAAGCACCGGGATAACCGATTCGAGATTGCGTTCCTCCCAGGCCAGGGGCGCGATATCCAGGGGATTGTCGTAGAGGGCGAGGCCGTTCCCGAATTCCTTTTCCAGTGCGTCGGAGAAGGCGGCGTTGCCCGCGGTAGGGCCCGCGAAGGCGCAAACGTTGATTTCCACCCGTTTCTCCAATCCGGCGGCGGCCAATTCGTCCCGAAGGTAGAGGCCGTACGCCGTTGACATGAGGCCGCCGAGGCTGTGGCCGGTGAGGCTCAGGGCGACGCGCTTGCGGGAATCGGCGGCGAGAAGGCCCATGAGCCAGTGAAACGCGGTTTTGCCCCCGTCCGCGAGGCTTTCGTGGATATCGAGGGCAGTATCGGCGGCCATTGAGATCCACGCGTCACGGTGCTTCGTTTTTGGGGAGCGTCTCGTCCAGGGAACCATGCCGCTGACGGCGAGGTCCTGGAATATCCAGCTGGTAATGGAACCGGGATTGGTTCCCCGGAAGACGAGGGCGTATCGTTCGGTTTCGGCCCCGACCCTTCCGGGAATTTTCGCGGCGAACATGAGGCTGTCGGTCAGGAGGAGGCCCTTTTTCCGGTAGGCAACCGGGCCCCAAACGATTTCCCCGACGCCTGAATCCGCGGCGCACCGCTCCACGGCCGCCCGTACTCCCCGCTCGACCTTTTCCCGGTTGGGGTTCCAGCATTCGGCGTAGGAAAGGTAGGAGAGAACGGCGAGTCGCGCGTCGTCGGGCGGCATGGCCCCGCGTTCCCGTTCGGCGAAAAAGGGCCGTTTAGGCGTATTCCTCATGCCCCTAGTGTACATTCCGCCGCCGAATGCCGCAAGGTTTTTAAGGCGGTTAGGGGGTTTCGGCGAGTTGAAGGAGGGCGTCGGCGACGGCGGCGGGCTTTTCCTGATGCGGGAGGTGTCCGGTCCCGGGCAAGACAGCGTAACGGGTTACCCTTTCGCCGAGAACGGAGCGCAGGGGCGCGCTCCCTTTCAGGGATAGTATGCGGTCCTCGCTCCCCCAGAGCACCAAAAAGCGGACGCCCTCGTTGGCGAGCTTCTCGAGCCCCCGCGTGAAGCGGCCTCGGGAGACGAGGGCGAGCCGGAGGTAGTCCCGGAAGGAGGAGTAGTACGCCCTCAGTTGGGTTTCGCTTTCCACCCGCGCCATGACGCGCTCCCTGAGGAAGGCTTGGTCGGTCTCGCCCAAATTCCCGAGTTTCGAGTAATAGGGCATAAGGGAGCGGTATGCCGCCTCTCCGCGGTTCCGGTAGGCGCGATAGCCCCGCTCGGCGAGACCGGGAACGAATACCGCGAGTATTTTGGCGCTGAAGGGCTCCGCGGTGGGAAGGCCCCCGTCCAGGAACGCGAGGCTCGCCGGCAAGGAGGGATCGCGCACGCCTGAACGGCCGCTTTCGCGCAGGGAAAAGGCCGCAAGCTCGCAGACCGCCGCGCCGAGGGAACTCCCCACGAGATGGACCGGGGCAGAATTCCGGGCATGGGCCATGACCGCGCGGACGGCCCGGGCGTGGACCTTCATCGTTGCCGTTCCGGGAGCGATCGAGCGCCCGAAGCCCGGCAGGTCCGGGGCGATAACACGGTAGCCCCGCTCGGCAAGCAGGGGGAAAAGGGCGCGCCAGGAATCGGCCTCGTCTCCGAGGCCATGGACCAGGATGAACGTACCCCGGGCCTTTTTCGCGGCCGACCCGGCGCGCGCTTCGGTATCGGCCGGGTGAATTCCTTGAAGCGCCTTTTCGGCTTTCAGGCTCGGCGAAGCGGTATCGTAGAGGAAAAGCCGTCCCGTTTCCGGGGTTTCGAGCCAGCGGCCGTAGGGCGCGAGAGCGGGAGCCGGGGGCATGAAGGTCCTTCCCGGCCTTGACTGCGCGGGTATGAAATACTCGATCTGGTCCAACTCGTTCCCGCCGAGGCCGGTGGAACGGAATTCGCGAAGGGGAAAACCGCCCGAGGCCTCGGCGATTTTGCGGCTCGCGGTATTCCTTCGGTCCACGGGATAGCGGAAACCGTCGACGTCCATACGCGATCCCGCCCACAGGACGGCCTTCCGTACCGCTTCCAGGCCATACCCCTTCCCCTGCCGATCAGACGCGACCCAGACGCCGATCTCCGGCGCGGTTTCAGAAAGGCCGTGAATGCCCACGCAGCCTATAAAGGCGCCGGTGCCCCGCTCGGTTATGGCGAATTGGAGGGTTTTTCCCTCGTTCCCCTCCCGGATGGACGATTCGATGAACGCGTCGGTTTCGTCTATCGATTCTGCGGGCTTCGGATACATATAACGGGCGATGTCGGCGGTGAAGGCACGGAAAACCGATTCGCGATGGGCGGGAGACAGGGGAACGAGGGCGAGCCGTTCCGAATAGAGGGAAAGGGAGCCCGGAAAAGAGAGGAGCCCGGGCGTCCCCTTCGAGGGTAACAGGCGCAGTACCCGGATCTCGCGCTTGAGCCAGGGAATGGGTATGGCGCTTCCGGCGCGCTCGATGGCGCGGTTTTCGGCGAGGGCTAGGCCCGGCGTAACGAACCGGGGCTCGAAGCCCAGGTCTTTCTCGTAGTCGTCGAGGTTGAGTTCTCCCCGTTCGGGCGCCACCTCGGCGAGATAGTAATCGGACCGCATGTCGAGGAGGTCTTTCGGGTTTTTACCGGCGGGCCTGCGTTCCCGCACGGTGAGGTACGGGCCCGAAAGGGCGGTGAGGGCATGGCCCGTTTCCTCGATCATTTCCCGTTCCAGGGCGGCTTCGGGGGTTTCTCCCGCCTCGACGCCGCCGCCGGGAAATTTCCAATCGCCGGTCTTTTCGGAGCGAACCATGAGCAACGTGCCCCCGACGTACGCGATTGCCCTGACGGCATGCCGGGTTACCGCGCCTTCGGCCTTGAATCCTTTCGGAAGGGCGACGATGTCGAGTGAACGTACGGTGGCCGTCGCGAATTTTTTTTGTCTCACAGGCTTTCTCCTCGTAAGGATCATACCGGTTGAACCGACGGGTTTCAACACGACGCGAGCGGGCGTTGGGAGGGGGAAAAAAAGCCGCTCCGGTTTGCCCGAAGGCTGTAGGAACGGCGTCGTTGGCGCGCGGGCTCAGTAGCGGGCTTTCTGGGTCCGCACGACGAGGGACAGGCTGAAGTTTACGGTAAAGTACATCAGCAAAAGCACGGTAAAAAGCAGGAATACCTGGGTGCCGTTGGCGAACCTTCCCATGATGATCATGCCCTTGCCGGTAAGTTCCTCGATGCCGACCGCCCAGAGGAAGGAAGTATCCTTGATTACGGTGATGAACTGCGAGAGGAGCGAGGGCAGCATATTGCGCAGGGCCTGGGGCAGGATGATCGACTTGAGGGCGCCGCCCACGGAGAACCCCTGAGAGTAAGCCGCCTCGTATTGGCCTTTCTTGATCGAGTTAAGCCCGCCCCGCACGATTTCGGCGATGACTGCGGAGGTAAACAGGGTCATGGAAAGGATTCCCGTGTCGATCGCCTTCATGGGAACGAGAAACCGCATGGCGAGGATTACCAGGAGGTTCGGCACGTTTCGGAAAAACTCTATGTACGCAGAGCAGAGCCGGGCGACTATCCTGTTTTGCCCTCCCTTTCCCAACGCGAGGACGATACCGATAAAGATGCTGAAGAAGATGGCCATGAACGCGATATAGAGCGTCGTTTGAAGGCCCTTCAGGAGAAATACCAGATTGACCGGAGTGAATACGGTCGCGAATGCCTCGATCATGCCTTGGCCCCCCCGATCGCCGTTCGGGCCGGTTTGGCCTGAGCCGACGTACCGCTTTCCGCCGCCGCGTCTCCGGCGTGGAAAATCTCCTCAAGCTTCCGCGAAAGCCTGGTGAGGGGATAGCAAAGGGCGAAATAAAGGAGCCCGGTGAACACGTAGGCGGGCCCGTAATACAGGTTGCCGCTGGACCAGGAATCCGTATGGTACATAAGGTCGCCGCCCGCGATGATGGCGAGGACCGAGCTGTTCTTGATCAGGTTTACCGCCACGTTCGTGAGGGGCGGAAGCATTACCTTGATGGCCTGGGGCAGGATTATTTCCCGCATGGCCCCGGCGTAGGTGAAACCCTGGGAGTAGGCGGCCTCGAGCTGCCCGCGGGGAATGGCGCCGATGCCCGAACGTACGACTTCGGCGACGTAGGCCCCGGTGTAGATCGAGAGGGCCGCGAAGCCGATAATCAGGGTCGGAAGGACGATACCGATATAGGGCAGTCCGTTATACCAGAAAAAGACCTGGATCACGAGCGGTGTGTTTTGTATGAATTCGACGTATACGCGGTTGACCGTCCTGAGGAAGGCGCTGCGCGACGTCGCGAAGGTGCCGAACACCGCCCCGAGAACCAGGGCGATAAGCAGGGCCACCAACGACACGATTACGGTCGTCAGCAGCCCCTGTCCGAACACTTTCCAATCGACAAGCAGGGCTTGCCATTTGAAGAGCGCGAACGGACCGGTCATATCACTGCAAGCCCCATTTCGCGAGGAGGGCGTCCAGGGAACCGTCCGCCTTCATCTTGGAGACGACGCCGTTGGCGACGCCCGCGAGGGTCTTGTTGGCGAGCTTGGTGGCCGCGCCGTACTGCTGGGGGGCGAAACGCTCGCTCAAGATGACGGAGTTGGCGTCCACGTAACCCGCGAGGATGGCGGCGTCTACCGAGAAGGCGTCGACGCGGCCCGATTCGAGGGCGGTCTTGATCTCGGGATAGCTGGCGTACTCGGAGAACTTGAGGCTGAACCCGCCTTCGGCCGCGGCGGCCTCGAGGGATTTCTTGGTGGTCGCGCTCTGCGCCACGCCGACGGTCTTGCCGGCGAGGTCCTTGAGGAGCTTGATTCCCGAGTCTTTCTTCACCAGGAGGGCGACGCCGTCGGTGAAATAGGGATCGGTGAAGTTATAGCTGAGCTTCCGTTCCTCGGTGATGGTGAAGGTGGCGAGGACCATGTCGAGCTCGCCCGAGTCGAGGAGGGGCCCGCGGGTTTTCGCGGTAACGGCCTGGAATTCGACCTTGGAGGGATCGCCGAGGATTTCCTTGGCCATGGCCCGGGCGATATCGATCTCGAGGCCGGAAATCTCGCCCGTGGCGGGATCTTTCAGGCCGAACTTGGGAACGTCGACCTTTACGCCGACCTTAAGCACGCCGGCCTTCTTGATCGCGTCGATCTCGGTGGCTCCGTCTTTGGAACCGCCCGCGAAGGAAAGGGAGACCGCTCCTGCGAGGAGCAGTCCGGTGAGGATGATGCGGGATTTTTTCATGCGCTTTCTCCTTAAAAAAACTTGTTTTCCTAAAAAATGACGATGTTCACGTTGTCAATAGCGAGCCGGCAAACCTCACTTACGGAGTATTTTGCCCAGGAAGGCCTTGGCCCGGGGATGTTCCGGATTCGTGAAAAAATGGTCTGGGCTTCCCGTTTCGAGGATTTCCCCGTCGTCCATGAAGACTACCCGGTCGGCAACCTCGCGGGCGAAGCCCATTTCGTGGGTAACCACCACCATGGTTATGTTTTCCTTGGAAAGCCCGATCATCACGTCGAGCACTTCCTGGATCATCTCCGGGTCGAGGGCGCTGGTGGGCTCGTCGAAAAGCATTATTTTCGGGTTCATGCTCAACGCCCGCGCGATGGCTACGCGCTGTTGCTGGCCGCCCGAGAGTTGGGAGGGGTAGGAATCGAGCTTGTCCTTGAGGCCTACCCGGTCCAGGTACTTCGCCGCAGTCTCGTTCGCTTCCGCCTTCGGCCGCTTTTGGATCTTTATGGGGGCGAGGGTGCAGTTTTCGAGCACCGTCTTGTGGGGGTACAGATTGAATTGCTGGAAGACCATGGCGGCGGACTCGCGGACCTTCCTCACCTGGGAATGGTGGCCGTCCAGGGCGATCCCGTTGACCTGGATTTTGCCGGAGCTTGGTTTTTCCAAATAATTCATGCAGCGGATCAGGGTGCTTTTACCCGAACCGCTCGGACCGATCACCACGAGTTTCTCGCCTTCGCGAACGTTGAGATTCACGTCTTTGAGCACGTGGAGTTTACCGAAATGCTTATTGACGTTTTCAAGCTGTATCATATTCAGCCTCCGTCACAGTGTGTTGCATAAATATACATAATAAATGAATAAATAAACAATATAAAACGCCCGTTTTAGCGCTCTTTTTTTTCAAAAACCGGTATAATGGGGAAACCTTTGATTGATTATGCGGAGTATTAGGATGTTTATGCGGGATTCAGGGTGGTTTGATGACCGGGGGGCGTAATTTTACCGCGATCGACTTTGAGACCGCCAATTATCCGCGGGCCAGCGCCTGCGCCGTGGCGGTGGTCAGGGTTCGGGACGGGGAGATAGCCGATTCCTGGTATACCCTGCTGAAACCGCCGCCCGGCATGGAGATTCTTCGGTCCTTTACGGCCATTCACGGCATAACCAATGCGCAGGTAGGCCAGGCGCCGACCTTCGACGCCGCGTGGCCCGCCCTGCGCGATTTCATCGGCGACGACACGCTGGTGGCCCATAACGCGCCGTTCGACCGCGGGGTGTTGCGCGCCTGTCTCGACTACTACGGCATAGATTTCCCCACGCCGCGCTTTGAGTGCACGGTAGTCCTTTCACGCCGTGCCTGGCCCTCGCTGGGAAACCACCGGCTCGATACGGTTTCCGCCCACCTGGGCATTTCGCTGCGGCACCATGAGGCATTAAGCGACGCGATGGCCTGCGCGAGGATCAGGATCGCCGCGGGCTAACGCGGTCGGCTTGCCCGCGCGCTGCTTAGGATACGGTCTCCGCGGTAAAGCGGAGCTCGCCGTCGGCCCGCGTGACCGGAACCGGCGCGTCCGAAACGGAGACCGTTTCGATACCCTGCGGGTTTTTCACCGAAAAGGAAAGGCCTTTTCCGAACGGGAAGGAAGGGTTGCCCTCCCGTATCAATTCCAAGTTGAGATTAGTTCCCCCGCGCGACCAGAGTATGCGCACGAGCGCGTAGTCGCCGTCCTCGTAGCCGAAGGATATCCCGTCGTCGGCGTAGGCGAGCCACTCGCCCGATTCCACCGAATCGTCGTGCCAGAGGGTAACGTGGGGCGGGTCGAAGCCGGCGGCGGCGTACCCCGTTTCGGCGCCGCCCGGCGCGGTGACGAGCAGGGACCCGGCGCGCGCGAAGAGCGGCATGCGGGTCAAGGGCGCCTCGGCGAGGATCCAACGCCCGCCCTGGAGCCGTTCTCCGGTATGGAAGTCGAACCAGACTCCCGCGGGGAGATACGCCTGCCGTATATGAACGCCGGGACGCAGTACGGGAGCGCCCATAAGGCCGTGGGCGAAGAGGAACTGGTCGTAGAGGCGGCGTACCTCGCTATCGTCCGGGTAATCCCAAACCAGGGGCCTCATGACCGGCCTCGCGTTTTTGGAGGCGAGATAGAAAGCGGCGTAGAGATCGGGCATGAGCCGTTCGCGGAGCCGCATTGATTCCGCGAGCAGGCGTTCGGTTTCCGGGCCGAAGGACCAGGGTTCCTGCCTGCGGGCCCCCTCCGCGCAATGGTTGCGGGCGAAGGGGTAGAACATGCCGAGCTGATACCAGCGGACCATGAGTTCTCCCGCGGCGTTATACGAAAAGCCCCCGACGTCGGCGCCGACGAAGGGAAGCCCGGAAAGGCCCATATTCAGGATCATGGGCAGGGACAGTTCCAAATGTTCCCACATGCTTCGATTGTCGCCCGTCCATAGCGCGGCGTATTTCTGGATTCCCGCGAAGCCCGCGCGCGAGAGGATAAAAGGCCGCCGTTTCCGCGCCCCGCGAATCGCCTCGTAGGTTGCCATGCATTCGTAATACGCGTAGAGGTTGTGAATGCGGCCGTGGGAATCCATTGGCTCCCCGCCGTGGCACACGCTCGAGTCCATGGTCGACTCGTCGTTGAAAACCGCGGGTTCGTTCATATCGTGCCAAACGCCCTCGATACCGTGTTCGTCCAGGAAGGCAAGGACCTTTCGGCCCCACCAATCGCGCACGTCCTGCCGCGCGAAATCGGGAAAGACGCTGTCACCGGGCCACACGCGTCCCACGTAGGGGCGGCCGTCGGCGTAGCGGCAGCAGTAGCCGTTTTTGACCATCTCGCGGTACGTGCCGTATTCGGGATCGACCTTGATCGCCGGGTCGATAATCGCCGTGAGCCGGATTCCCCGTTCGGCGAGGCGTTCCGAGAGATCGGCCGGGTCGGGAAAGGCGTCTTCGTCCCAAGTAAAGGTACGGTTTCCGTCCATATAATGGATATCCAGATGGATCGACGCGCAGGCGAGGTTCCGGTCCGTGAAGCCCTGGGCTACCTGGAGCGTCTCTTCGGCGGATTTATAGCTGTACCGGGATTGGTGGTGACCCAAAGCCCAGCGCGGGGGCAGGGGCGCCTTGCCCGTCAGCTCCGCGTACCGCGCGAGAACCCCGGGAAGGTTTTCCGAGGCGATAAGGTAGTAGTCCAGGTTTCCGTCCGGAGCCTGAATTTCCGCCGCGTCGGGATCGGACTCCCCCAGGTCGAAGGCCGAGCGGTAGGAGTTGTCCAGGTAAAACCCGCATGCGGCGGCTCCCGAAGCCGGCCCTCCGCTCAGGCGGATAAAGAAGGGGACGGAAACGTACAGGGGATCGGTGGTTGTCGTATGGGCGGAAAAAACGTCGGAGTTCCACATTTCGTAGCGCCTTCCCCGTTTATCGAGAAATCCGGTCTTCTCCCCCAAGCCGTATACCGATTCGCCGTCGTACAGCCGGTGACGGAGCAGGAAGCCCCGCCGGTTCCACGAGGCCGGTTCGGCGTCCGCCGCGATCTCGCGGTCGCCGCGGAAGACCCGTACCGTGAAATCGGCCCGGTTTACCAGGACGGTCAGGCCGCCGCCCGCGATCTTGAGGGTTTCGCCGTCGTTTCGCGCCGCGATATCCGACGCTCCTGAGGGATCGGCCGTGACGATACCGGTTTCCTTTGCCGCGTCATAGGTTCCCAGCCAGAGGCGAATTCTCGCGACGAGCGGAAGGGGGAAACTGACGGCGAGGCCTCCGTTGCCTGCCTCGCACACCGCGGTCTTTCCGTCCACGTGAAAGCCCTGCCAGTCCCGAAGGCGTTTTACCCGCTTTCGTACCGGTGAAGTCGGAACGGTGGTCAGTAATTCGCTTGAGTTCATGCGGTACATCCTTTTAATTCGTCGTTAGGTAAAACGTTAAACGTATGCGATATGGTAGCCCGACGTATAAAAAAAAGTCAAGATTGCGGGAATCAGATTCGGTGAGTAGGGCGTTCGACCGACGAGTTTCTATTCAAAGGTACAATCTTTTGGTATGATGTTCTCATTATGACGATCACGATTCATGACGTTGCCCGGGAGGCCGGCGTATCCATTTCTACCGTGTCGAAGGTTATTCACGGTTCCACCAGGATTTCCCAACCTACCAAGGATCGGGTGCGGGCCGTCATGGAACGTTTGGATTTTCAACCCAACAATATCGCCCGCTCCTTCGTGACGCAAAGCAGCGGAACCATCGGCGTTCTCGCCGATATGCGCCGGGACTCGGTTTCGCTGACGCCCCACGTGTACGAAGTTCTCGCGGGCGTCGAAAACGCCCTTATGGACGCCGGCTACATCCTCTCGCTTTTTCACATTTCCTCGCCCGAGGAGATCCGCGAACGGATGGATTCCATGACCCGGTGCAAGCGAATAGACGCCTTTATCCTCCACACCTCCTGGCTGACCGACCCCATCGTCGAATGGATCGCGCAGAGCGGCATTCCCTTCGTGGAGATCGGCACGGACCGACGGGTGGGAGCGGAATACACCGTGGACGTGGACAACGCCCTGGCAGGGGAACTCGCCGCGGCTCACCTTCTCGATATCGGCTGCGAACGGCCGGTCTTTTTCGCGGGCGGCGCGGACGACGGAATCAGCGCGCGGCGGCTGGAGGGCATCGAAACCTGTTACCGGAAGCGGGGCTTCACGCCTCCCGAGGAGCGGATCGCGTACGGAACCCAGGAACCCGGCGTGGCCTTCGAAACCCTGATCCGCCTGTTAAGCGCCCCTCGGGGAAAGCGGGCCGACGGGATTATTTGCGCGAACAATTTTTCCGCGCAGGGCGCGATACGGGCCGCCCGAAAGCTCAACGTTCCGATACCCGCCGAAATCGCCTTCGTCGGCTTTGACGATTTTCCCCTTGCCCCCTACCTCGACCCCCCGTTAAGCGTGGTGAAGCTCGATATGTTTAGCCTTGGCATAGAGGCCGCCCGCACGGTGATCCGGGGCTTGGGAAAAAAGGGAGCGCGGCCCGACGCGGCTCCCGTACCCGCCGAGTCCGCGCTCATGCCGCCCGAACTGATCGTTCGGGCAAGCTCGGTTCTTCCTACGGCTTGAGCGGCGCCCGGTATTCCCACACGTCTTGCCGGGCAATGACGCGGAATCCCACGGCCTTATAGAATTCCTGGTCGGAACCCACGAAGAGCCGTTTTGCCCCGAGCCGCTCCAGCCGCCTCTCGCCTTCGGCTATTAAAAGCCGCGCCAGGCCCCGCTTGCGGTACGCGGGAACGGTTCCGACCGGCTCGAGCACGCCGAGGCGGGAAACCGGATCAAGCCATAAACCCACGAAACTCACTATTTCGCCGTCCCCGTTTTCGAGGGCGAGATCCAGGTCTCTCCGATAGGAAGGGGCTTCCGTGAGGTTTTCAAACGCGGCCACGCTCGCGGGAAGGGAATCCTGCTTGTCTGCGTATCCGAAGGCGCGGGCATGGGCCAAGGCCTTCCGGTCCGGCGCGATGGCCGCGCCCTCGATCAGGCGAAGATCGCCGGGAACTTCCCCGCTTTCGCCGTTCCGGGAAGCATAGGGAATGGGCCGAACGGCAAGGGATTCCGACCAGTCGCCTTTCCGGTACCCGCGTTCCGCGGCCAAAGCGGCGGTCAGGGAATCGCCCTGGGGAATTCGCAGGCCAAAACCGGTTTCGCCGTTCCTCATCTTTACGCAAGCCCGCTCGGCGAAGGCGAACATTTCGCTTAATAGCCCTTCCTCAACGCGGTCGGGGCGGTCGAATTCGAAAAAAACGTCGCCCCGCTGTTCTTCCTCGTGGGCCATCGCCACGATTCGCCCTTCTTCGTTTCGCCACAAGCCGATGGCCTTGGCCCAGTCCGCTACCGTTGCCCCGTGCATGACGCGGCTCACGGCGTACGTAAAATTCCACCGGTCGATAAACCAGTTTCGCGGGGTCTCGAAAGCCGCGACGCTCTGGGCCAGGAATCGCTCTACCTCGAGAAACGCGCTCGAGCCGTGGTCGTAAGGGGTAAATACCGTTTTCATGAGAATCTCTTTTGGTGCCCGTCAGGTAAGGGTCGTTCGGTAGCGGGTGAGAAAGGGGTGACGGGCGGGAATTTCCGACGCGACCCGAAGAAGATCGACTGCGAAAAGCGACGTTTCGTATGTTTGACCTTCTTTGGGTTATAGGCTCATGTCGGAAGTCCTCCTATCGATGCGCGCGGTATTATATGGCTCACGTCCCGGGTATCGCCTAAAGGCGAATCAACGGACGGCGCCTTCCATTTCATTCAATAAGTCGCCAACAAGATCGTCGATATCCGCCTGCTCCAGGTCGGCCTTGCGTTCGTAGGCCAGTTCCTGGTTCGCCGCCCTCAGCTTTTTCAGAAGCCCGTAAATGGTTATAAGCAGAATCTTGTTTCCCGCGGAGGGAAAGGTGCGGATAAAGGACGCGAGTTCGGTCCGCTCCAGGCGGAAGACCACGGCCCGGTCGCGGGCGATAACCGAGGCGGTGCGGTGAATCTTCAAAAAGAAACCGGCCTCGCCGAAAACCTCTCCCTCGCCCAATGCGCATATGAAAACGTCCTTGCCGCCCGCCTCGCTCACGCTCACGCTGACGGTACCGGACAGCACGCCGAAAAAATGATGGTCCAGCTCGCCTTCCCGAACGATCGGTTCGTTTCGCTCGTATTGCAGGACCGAACCGGTCTCTACCATTTTGTCCAGTTCCTCATCGGAAAGGTATTTGAAGGTCATGATGTTTCGAACCTTCTCCCGCCACGCGTGCTCTTTCTCGAGTGCCTTCATACCACGATTATACCTCGAAACCGGGATAATACAAGGGTCAGCCTCCCCCTAAGCGAAATTCGACGCCGGCGGTGAGGCTCGCGCCGGGCATGGGATAGCCCTCGGTTAGCTCGTAGGAAACGCCGAACGCGTTCCGAAGCCCCGCGGTGAGTTCGACATTCGGGGCGACGGGGACGCGTGCCGAAAGGTCGAGAAGAAAATAGGGGGGGAGGGTCGCGAGGTTGAGCATTCCCACGAACCGCTCTCCCGAGTACAGGGCGTCGATCCGCACGGAAGCCCCGCCCAGCCGTTTCGCGAAGCCCGCCCTCAGTGCGTGGACCGGCTGATAGGGCATGTATTTTCCGTCGGAAAACGCGAGGTCGCCCGTGAGGAGCCGCGTGAAAAGCCAGTCATACCGGAGGTTAAGCTTACCCGTCTCGTCCGTCTTCCAGGTAAGGGCGAACGAGGAGGAAAAATACCAGGCTTCGCCCAGGTTTTCCGGCCGCCAGATACCGCTGTCGCCGGACCAGATAATCGCGTCGCGGTACCAGGTAATCCGCGTTTTCCCTTCGGCGCTCCAGGTATCCTCGGACCGAGAGGCCCCAAAATCGACACCGTACCCTTCCTCGCTTTTCAGGTTCGGGTTTCCGCTGGCCCGCGGGTCTCCCGACCAATACCGGTCGTTGAACGAGGGAAAGCGGAATAGGCGAAACCAATTGTTCGTGACGCGGAGGCCTTTATCCGTTTCGAGGGCCAGGCCGAGGCGGGGAACCGGCTCTAAGCCCGTTCCGTCGGACGCGAGGGCGAGGCCCGGTTCGACGATCGCGTTCGGTACCGGGCGCCAGGTGAGGGAGGCGGAGGCTTCGCCCCCATACGCGGAACGAATTCCGTTTTGGTCCGAGTCGATTCCCGCGTATTCGCCCCCGGCCGAAAAAGCGGCGGTGAGCCGAGGATCGGGGTACCAAGATAGGGCGGCGCGAAGGGTTGCCGAGTCGCTCACGTGTTTCGATTTTCCCGTCGCGTCGGCCCAATCGAGATAGGAGCGGGTATGGCCGGCTGAGAGGGAAAGCGCGAGGTCGTCGCGGCCCAACCGCGTGGTTTCGAGGTTCAGTGCTTCGAGAATCCGAGCGTCGCGCTGGGTTCCCGGGGTATCGTAGACGGTGGACCCGGGAATATCCTTGTCGGCTGCCCGGGCCGACAGGCTCGCCGAGAGAGAGGTGAAGGGGGAAAGCCGGGCGTAAAGCGCCCCGTTCGCGCCCCCGTCGAGGACATCGTTTCCCTCCCTGACCCGCTCCGTTCCGGAAGCGTCGGTCCAGCCGTAGCGGTTCAACGCCCGGGTCGCGAAGCCCCCGGCCTTCACCGATACGGCGGAAAAACCCGCCTCGGCGTTCAGTCGAAGGCTTTGCGTGTCCGCGGGCGAGGTAAAAAGCGCGGGAGGAAATCGGTTCGAAAGATAGGAACGGTTCGATAGGCCGCCTGAAAGCCTGAATCCGGCGTCAACCGGCCCCGCGGTCGTGATCGAGACCGCGCCGCCCGGAAGCCCGGAGGCCAAGCCGGTCCCGATTTCGCCGAGCCTTCTGACCGCGACCCGTTCCGCCGAGGAAAGATCCAGGTCGCCGGGATCGAAAGAGCCGTCCTGGGGCGAGTTTACGGGAACGCCGTCCACGAACACCGCGACCCGGGAACCGGTAAAGCCGCCCAGGGACAGGGTCGAGACCGTGCCGTAACCGCCGGTTCCCATGATAAGCGTCCCCGTCTCGCGCTGTAGGAGCTCTCCCAGATCGACGCTCCCGCTTTCCTCAATGGTTTCCCGGGTAAGGGTTTCGGCGGCATTCGCCCGGAGGCCTCCCCCGGGGGCTTTCCCCCGTACCGTAACCCCCTCGGAATCGGGAAGCTCGAGCCATCCGTCGCTCACGGTTTCTTCCTCGTACGCCGAATCGGGCGCGGGCGCGGGCGACTCGGTCTCGGCGGCGGCGAAGGCTGCGGGAAAGGCCCAGAGCGCGGGGGTCAGGGCAAGGGCGAGAAGACGAAACGGCGTATTACGGACCGCGCGACGACGAATTACTGAACGCACGGGGGCTCCTTACTGTCTCGCGTATTGGAAATTCTTTAGGTCGGCGGGGAAGAACCCGTTGGCCACGGTAAAGGTAGCCGCCGCTTCTTCCGCGGTATCCATGCCGTGCAGGGCGTCGTAGGTCGCCTGATCCATGGGCTCGCCGGCGTCATACATATAATTTTCGTTTTCGTCGGTAAACCAAGGTTTATAGGGTCCCGCCTCGCATACGCCGGTAATCGAAAGGTTTTGCCAACGGACGGCGTAATATTTTCCGGGCGTTGGGTTGGGGCCGTACGCCGTATCGGGGACGGCTTCGGTAACCTTGAACACGAGAACGCCCTCTGCGGCGTATAAATCGGGCGAGCCGGCGACCGTTCCCGCGTAGAGCGTGGTCATTACCGGCGTACCGCTCGAATAGTCGTTACCCCGGTAGGTAAAGGTATAGGTTCCGTCCCCGGCGTACGCCAGGGTAAAGTAGTCCCCCGAAGTGGACTTAAAGGTTCCTACCAGGTTCGCCGACTCCGCTTCCTGGGCGCAGCCCGCGAGGGCGAACGAGGCGAAGGCGGCCAGGGCCGCGAGCGCGATAGCCGCGGCGGGCCGTCTCCATCCGACGCGCGCCGACGAACGGCGCTCCGGCGATTCCTTTGGGGAAAAACGCGTAAACATGATGCACTCCTTATGGTTTCGGCGGCTCATGGCGAGCTTACATCCGATGAAAGGAGCCTGAGAAAAAAACCGGACGTGCCTTCAGCCGATAAGGGAAAAGGGGAGCGGTTTTCCAGACTCAATCCTCGAAGTCCGAAAAAAAACGAATCGGGCGCCAAAGTCTCCTGGCTCGCGAAGTCGCCGTCTCGCGAACGGCGCGGGCTCTTCCTGGCCTTCCCGGCGTTACCCAGTGGCCTCGGGCGGAAGATCCCCCTTCGATTACAGTTACGGGCTAGCGGCGGATTTTCACCGCGCTTCCTTTGAAACGTCCTGCGGATGGAATGTAAGGAAAAGCGCGACTTCCGTCAAGCGAGGGGGGGAATGGGCCGATACATCCATTGTCGGAGCAACGAATGACACATACCCAGGAACGCATAACCATAGAACGGCATCTCAGTTTCGTTATCGGCGCAACGGTGGATCTCCGCCGCGCCGACGCGGGACTGCTCGATCCGGTATCCCTCAAACGGGCCTACTACCGCCGGGCCAAGGAAATGCACCCCGATCGGGCGGCGGGCTTGGGCGTAGACCCGGCAGTGCTGACCGAGCGCTTTCGGAACCTGCAAAACTCGTACGAGGCGGTGTTGGATTTTCTGGATTCAGGACGGTTGCAACCGCTGCTTCGGGGCGCGTCGAATCGAGGCGACGCCACGCCGAATCGACCGGCTTCCGCCGCGGGAAACGCCGCCGGCGGGGGCTTCGGCCCCGGCGACAAACGCCAGGAGACAAGGGGCTCTCGCTCCGGCAATCGGGGCGGGGCAGCGGCCTACCGCTCCTGGCGCGGCACGCCGAATCAACCGCCCGGCCGTACCTTCTACCGGGGGAATCTTCCCCCGTTCCGGTTACGGTTGGCCGAATGGCTTTATTATACCGGCCGGGTCAGTTTCGAGAGCCTGATTTCCGCCCTGGCCTGGCAGTACGCGGAGCGCCCGAAGGTGGGAAGCATCGCGGTGGCGTTGGGCTACCTTACCCACGATTCCGTGAACGCGGTTATCCGGCGAAGGAGTCTGGGCGAGCCCTTTTGCGGCGCCGCGGTCAGGCTCGGTTTCCTGTCCGACTTCGAGCGATCGGTGGTGTTGGGCCGGCAACGCCTCATGAATCAGCCCATCGGTTCCTTTTTCATTGAACGCGGCATCGTCGACGCGGCGGAGCTCGAGCGGGCGGTTCGGGACCTCTGGTCACACAATATGCGCTCTCCCTCCCGCGCGGCGATGTAACGAAACGAAACGGTCCCGGTCGCGACGGATGTAACCGGCACCGGATTCCCTATCTCATAGTTTTTTGCTAGGATACGGCATGGCAAATCCGAAGCTGTTCAGGATCGTCGACCACGGGGTCAGCGAGTACGCTATGATTGAGGAAGGAGACCGCATCCTCATCGGCGCCTCGGGCGGTAAGGATTCCACGGCGCTGGTAGAGTATTTCGGTTCACGCCTCAAGCGCCCGTCCGGTCCCCGGTTCGAGGCCGCCGCCCTCCACGTTTCCACCGAAATCGGCTCTCCGCTCGCGCCAAGCCTCGCCGCGCGCTTCGATTCGTGGGGAATTCCCCTTCATACCGTTATTCTCTCGGTACTCGGGCGGCTTAAGCCGGGCCGGAAGATGAATTGCTGGTGGTGTTCTACCCAGCGACGCACCGAACTGAACGAGTTCGCGATGCGCGAGGGGTATAATAAAATCGCCCTGGGCCACCACCTTGACGATATCCTCGAAACCCTCTTGATGAACGCCCTGACGAAGGGAGAGCTATCGACCATGCCGCCCCGGCTCTCCTACGAAAAATACCCCATCACGATTATCCGGCCCCTGTGCCTCGCCGACATACCGACCATCGTGCGCCACGCCACGGAGCGGGGCTATATCTCCTCTACCTGCACCTGCACGTACCAGGACAATTCGGGAAGGAAAGAGGCGAGAAGCCGCCTTGAGGCGCTGACGGGGGGACGGTATGACGAAAAAAGAAAGCTCTTCGAGGCGCTCAGGAACGTGAAAACCGATTATTTGCCCTGAACGTCGCGGCTTTCCGCCGCCATAAGGGCGTCGCTTCCCGGCTCGGACTCCACGGCCTCAAGCTCGTCCAGGTTTTCCTCGGCGCTTTCCGATTGCTGGTATTCGAGGATCGAGGCCTCGAGACTCGCGTAGACCATCTGTACCACCACGATGCTGAACCAGGTCTTCTGCACGATCGCCCGTTTTTGCTCGTCGTAGAAATTCTCGGACACCGTCCTCATGCGGGTAACGTATTGGTCGTAACTCAGGAATTTCGGCCGTTCCTCGGGATCGGGCTCCGCTTTCACGTAATCGAGATACTGGTCCATATAATTCAGGATACGATACAGCGATACCTTGGCGCCTCCCGCGACCTTTTTGGCCAGCCGGGGCGAAATATAGGTCACGAGCTCCTGTTTCCGGAACTGAATGCCCATCCGGGCGAGCCGGGTCTCCATGCAATCGATCACGTAGCGGTTGCCCCGGTAGTAACGGAAGAACTCCAGTATCTGTCCCACGCCGTTCGGTCCCTGCTTGATCAGCGCCTCCGCCTGGTTGGCGATGGATTCGGGCAACTCCGGAAACACCTGAACGCTGTACGTTTTATACACCGCGTTCCTTTTCTCCAGGAGGGTCACCTCCCGGTATTTAAACAGGTCGTCCCATTTGATGCGGGAATAGGCGCTGCCCGCGCGCCGCGCGTCTTCCCGAAAACGGGTGTAATACTCGTCGGCGATTCCGTTGGCCTTGAGAATCTCGAAGAACTCCGCGGATATTCTCAGGCCGCCGATGGGCGCGGTGGCTTCCATTCGTTTGGCGTTAATGACCGGCAGCCCGATTACGTCCCAGTGTTTCGCCCCGTCCGGACCGAAATTGCCTATCATTACCTCGCCGATATTCGCGCCGATGCGGATGCGGATCTGGAAAAAGGCGGAAAGGGCCGAGGCGATATCGTTTTTCTTGCGGAGGGTTTGAATGATGTCGAAGGCGCTCGATAGGGCGAGCTTGGCCTCCTCGGAGGCCGTTTCGTCCAGGAAGCGGTCGTCGGCCTCGTTAAAGTGGATGCACACGCGCTGCATGTCGATGCAGGTATAAAAGAGCTCCCGGGCGATAAAGGTGGAGCGGTTCTCGGATGGAATGTCCCACATGCGCTTATCGATGATGTCGTCGAAATGGAACATCATCGCGTCGCCCTCTATCTTATTGAGAAAGCCCCCGTGACGCTCCAGGACGATGGCGAAGGCGGTATAAAGCCCGTTTAAAAGGATTTGGTTTTCCTTGGGACTGAGATAGCGGGATAGGCGGGTGTAGTCGGCGATATCGATAAACCCAACGCCGACGAGGCCCTCGCTGGAATGGTCGGGGATGCGGCCGATGGCGTATATCGCCTGGACCAAATGCTTTGGAAGATAGAATTCCTCTATGGACTGCATGAGGTGTTGAATATCGGTTTGACCGGGCTCTACCATCGCCGTGCGCTCCCCGCTTTTTGTATTCATGACCATGGGATAATCCTACTCCTCAAGTATGCGTTATTTTTCGTAGATTTTCAGGAAATCCCGCTTGATTTTCCTGAGTTCCGACGTGAGGGCTACCTTGTATATATGGGGATTGAGGATTCTGCGATAGCTTCGGTCCAGCCGTTCGAGCCCCTCGCGGACCCTCGTGCGGGTTTCGGCCAAATGAACGGGGCCGTCCTTTCCGTGGCAGTTCGGGCAAACCGCGCCCCCGGAAAGCCGTTTCTTCAAGAGGGGCTCCGCCTTGGCGGGGGAAAAGGAAAAGTTCATATGGTCTATGGATGGGTGATAGAACCGCCGCTCCTGGCCCGGCTTGACGGTCTCTCCCTCCAGGGCGAGCACGTCGGCCTTAAAGGTTCCGTCTTCGTGATAGAGCCGCCACACCTGCTTTACTCCGGGATTGGTGGTCTTGTCCGGGTTGTCCGAGAGTTTCATGGTCGGTTCGAGCCCTCCTTTCCCGTCGGGCCGCGCGGCGAGTTTATATACCCCGGTAAAGGAGGCCTCGTCGCCGCCGGTAACCAGGTGGGTTCCCACGCCCCACCAATCGATGGGAGCCTTATTGAGCATGAGGGATTCGATTATCTCCTCGGTGAGCTCGTTAGACACCGTTATGGTCGCCTCGGTAAAGCCCGCCCGGTCCAATTCCTCCCGCACCTTGCCGCTCAGGTACTGGATATCGCCGGAATCAAGCCGTACGCCGAAGCTCTTGCCCTTGAGCGCCAGGCGCTTTCCGGCCGCGACGGCCGCGTGAATGCCCGACCCGAGGGTATCGTAGGTGTCGATGAGGAAGACCGATTTGTCGGGATACAGTTCGGCGTAGGCGTCGAAGGCCGCTTCCTCGTCGGGGAACGACATGATCCACGAGTGGGCCATGGTGCCCATAACCGGTATGCCGTAGACTTTCCCCGCCAGGGCGTTGCTGGTGCCCGAGGCGCCGCCGATATAGGCCGCGCGGCTCGCGCTCATGGCCCCGTCCCAGCCCTGCGCCCGGCGCAGGCCGAATTCGAGGACCTTTCCCCGGTTTGAGGCCAGCCAAACCCGGGCGGATTTGGTGGCGATGAGGCTTTGGAAATTGACGATATTAAGGAGCATGCCCTCTATGATGATCGCCTCGATAACGGGGGCGTGAACCCTGATAAGGGGTTCGTTGGGGAAGGCGATGGTGCCTTCGTCCATGGCCCACAGGTCGCCCGTAAACCTGAAATCCGCAAGATAGTCGAGAAAGCCCTTCTCAAACTGCCCCAGGCCCCGGAGCCACTCGATATCCTCCGGGGAAAACCGGAATTCGGTAACCGCCTCGAGCAGCGGGGCGAGGCCGGCGAATACCGAATATCCCCCGGAAAAGGGGTTGCGCCTGAAGAACATATCGAACACCGATACCTCGTTGGTGCCCCGCTTCCAATAGCCTTGGGCCATGGTCAGTTCGTAAAAGTCGGTGAATAGCGCGCTCGCTGTCATGATGGAGTTTCCTTCTGAATGGTTGACCCGGAGGCGGTCTTAATGACCTCGATCCGGTTCGGTATGCGGTTTCGCAGCTCTCCCACGTGGGAGATGAGGCCCACTACCCGGGACCCGCGAATTTCGTCGAGAATCGATATGGCCCGTTCGAGGCTTGCCTCGTCCAGGGAGCCGAAGCCCTCGTCGATAAACACGGCGTCGAGCTGAATGCCGCCGGAACGGGACTGGATGGAGTCGGCAAGCCCCAGGGCGAGGCTGATGGAGGCCATGAAGGTCTCTCCCCCGGACAGG
Source organism: Spirochaetota bacterium (assembly GCA_023443865.1). Classification (GTDB taxonomy): domain Bacteria; phylum Spirochaetota; class Spirochaetia; order Treponematales; family Treponemataceae; genus Teretinema. Next base: position 736,858 of record JAEZST010000022.1, read on the forward strand.
GTTCCCGCCGGCCGCGAACGCCCGGTCCAGGCGTCCAGTATTTCCAGCTCGAGGCCTGCCATGCTGTTTCCGGTGCGGTAGCTGTCGTTGACGCGGATGCGGTAGCGGCCGTCGCTCATGCGCTCGAGCCTCGCGTTGGCGAAGCGCGCGATTTCCTCCAGGTACATGCCGAGAATCCAGGCGTCGAAGGGCACTTTCTGGGGATTGTTCCCCCAAAGGTCGCGATAGAGCCGATCGTAACGGAGGGCCTCCGCGGAGCTTTTTACCCGGTCCCCTTCCAGGGCCGCCCACCGCTCCGCGAGGCTCTCCTGGGTCGCGAGAGCGGCGGTCTCGGTTTCCAGTTCCGCGTCGCGGCCCGCGATGGCGAGCTCGAGTTCCGTCACGGCGGCCTCGGCCGCCTCGGGGGCGGGCCCGGCCCACCGCGACGACTCCTCTTCCAATCGCTCGAGAAGGCTCCCCGTTTCCGCCAGCGCCCGGTTCCATCCGTCGAGTCGCCCTTCCGCCGAGGCGATATACGCCTGGTCCCGCAGGGCCTCCAGCGCGCTTTCGGGGTCGGTAAAGCCGGCGGCCGCGCATTCCGCGCCTAGCTCGGTTTCCAGGACGGCGGCCGCGCGTTCCCCGTCGGCGAGGGAGGCGAGCAGGGTTTCTTCCCGGGCGGCCAGGGCCGCGAGCCGGTTTTCCTGTCCCTTCGTTTCCTTTTGGTGACGTTCGATGGCGGCTTCGAGCCTGAAAATGGAATCGGCGCATTTTTCCAGGGCTTCTTCCGCGTCGCCCGGCGCGGGAACCGCTTCCGAACGGACTCCTGCCGAGGCGGGGAAGGCCTCGCGGTAGCGTTCGGTACGGTGCCGAACGGTCGTTTCTCCCTCGGTTACCCGTCGTTCCAGGGCGGATAGCCTGTTTCGCAGTTCTTCCGCCTCGGCGGCGAGGTTTTTTTGCTTTAGGGCAAGGGCGCGCTGATCGTTCACGGCGCGATTGACCTCGGTAAGCTCTTCAACGGCCTTTTGCATGGCGGCGGCTGCGGTTTTCAGGGTTTCGGCCGCCGCTTCCGCGGTGGGTATCTGGTCCGCCTCGATGCAGGCCGCTCCCGGTTGGGAAGGAGCGCCCCCTCCGGATTCCGCGCAGTACCGCTGGACGCTCCGGGCCGCGGTTTCTTCCGCCGCGGTTTTCCTGGCGGCCTTGGCGGTCCAGTCGTCGGTTCGGCGGCGGCGCTCCGCTTCCAGAAGCTCTAGATTGCGCTGCGCGGACGCGAGCCGTTCCGCCAGGGGAAACGGGTCGAGGGCGGCCGGGACTGCCGGCGCCGGGTGTTCGATCGAGCCGCAGACCGGGCAGGGTGCCCCGGGCCGCAGCGTCGCGGCCAGGGCGGCGGCTGAATCGCGCGAGACGGAGCGCGCTTCCTCCGTCTTAAGGTCGTTTAGGGCGGCCTGGGCGATGGCCAGGTCCCGATCGGTCTCTTCGAGCGCCTTCTTCGCGCCGGCGGCGGCGCTTTCGTGGGCCGCCAGGGCGAGCCGCTCCTTTTCGAACTCTTCCGCGAGCTGTTTGAGCCGTTTTGCCCTTTCCAAGGCTTCTTGGGCGCGGTCCTTTTGCGCGGCGCGTTCTTCGAGCCCCGCGATAACCGGCTCCAGGCCCGAAAGGGCGTCGGCGGTCCGCTTCGTTTCCTTTCGGACGTCGTCCAGCCGGGTCGCGAGGCCGTTCCGTCCCGCTATCAGTTCCCGGAGGGCCGACTGCTCGCTTTCTAGTTCGCGGGCGATATCCGAGGCGACCTGCAAGAGTTGCTTTCGCTCCAGAAGGCCTTTTTTTTCCGCTTCCGCCTCGGCGATGGCCGGCGCCTCCCGGGCGAGTTCGGCCAAGGCCCGTTCCGTTTCGGCCTTGTCGGACCGGGCCCGCGCGATTTCCTCGCGGAGGGAGCCGATTCGCCGACGCTGCTCTTCCAGATTGCGCCGGCGCACCGCCACGGGCTCGGCCTTTCTCGCGGCGGCGAGTTCCCTGCCCAGGGCCTCCATGGTTTCGCGTTCCGACTCCAGCGCCGCAAGCGCTTCCTTTTTCGCCGCGAGTTCGGAAAGCCGCGCCGCGTGCTGCCGCGACCGTTCGGCCTCCGCGGTAAGCCGTTTCAGCTCGTGCCGGCCGGTTTCCTGTTCCTTTCTGAGCGACGCGATGCGTTCGGCAACGGTATCCCGTTCCCGCGCAGCCGTATCCGGGTCATAGGTCGCGCGCAGGGCGCTCACCGCGCGTTCCGCCTCTTCCAGCCTGACCCGGGTTTCCCGGGCGCGGTTTTTGACGGTTTCCATGACCGCCAGGTGATCGTCTATGGGAAAGAGCTTCGCGAGTACTTGTTTGCGTTCGGTCGTTTTTTGGCGGAGGAATTGCGCGAACTCGCCCTGGGGAAGCAAGACGATGCGGGAAAACTCCTCGGCCGACAGGCCGATGAGGTCGCGGATGGCCTTATCGGTGTCGCTTTTATTGGCCGAGGAGCGGTCGACGAAGGCCGCGCCGTCCCATTCTTCCAACGTCGCTTCTTCCGGCACCCGCTGCACCTTTTCCGTCCGCTTTCCGGCGCGGTCGTAGGGAAGGGTACGGCGTACCCGCCAGCGGCCCCGGCCCAGGGTGAACGTGAGTTCCACCGCGCTTTGCTCCCCGTCGTCGGCGAACTGGCTTCTCATTTGAAGGGTCAGGCCCTTTCGGGCGCCGGGTACCTCGCCGTAAAAGACGTAGGAAAGGGAGTCGAAGATCGTGGTTTTGCCCGCGCCGGTCTTGCCGTATACGAGGAAGATATCGCCGAGCCCCGTGAAGTCAATCTCGTGGAGTCCCGTGAAGGGTCCGACGTTCAGGAGTTTCAATCGCTCAGGCTTCACTGCGGCACTCCTTTAAAAGCTCGGCGAAGAGGGCTTCGCGGTCGGGATCGGCCGTTCCGTACAGGCTTTCCTGAAAGGCGCGGAAATCGTCAACGGCGTTTCTTCGCGCCCCCGTCAGGGCCGTTTGGTCGCCCGCGAGGGCTTCTCCTTCCGGCGCGGGGAGGGCGTTCTCTTCGAGGGCGGTCTGCCGGACGCTCAGGAGCCAGGGGTACCGGCCCTTGAGGAGGTTCATGGGATTCGCGACGATTTCGCCGTCGGTGAGGGAAATTTCTAGATAATGGTCGGCCCAGGGTTCCCGGGAGGGCGCGGAGTAAAAGGAGTCAAAGGCCCCCGATTTTCGGGAAACGGGGCGCGGGGCCGCGACGGGAAGGGCTGTCACGGAGACGGGAAAGCCCGGCTTTTCGGCGTCTATTTCGACGCTCAGGAAGGCCTTTTCCGTCCCGGCCTCGTCGAAGGCGTAGACGAGCGGCGCGCCGGCGTAGTGGATGCGCTCGGAAACCCGTTGCTTCTTGTGCAGGTGCCCGAGGGCGACGTAGGAAAAGCCGGAAAAGAGGGCGGGATCGACCCGTTCGGCGGTTCCCAAAAAGACCCGCTCGGAATCGGAAGGATCGCCGCCCAGGGCATAACAGTGGGCGACGAGAACCGTTGGCAGGCCGCGGACCGACTCGTCGGCAAGGGCGGTACGGAACCGACGGGCAGCCTCGGCGGCAAGCTCCGCCTGGCTCGCGAGAATGGCGTTGGCCGGGGGCGCCGGCGATTCCGGTTCCGGGGCGGAAAAGTTGAATTCCAGCCCGAGCTCGCCCTTTCGTGACGCCTTGTCCGCCCCAGCGGCGGCCCTTTCGCCCGCTCCCGACGCGGCGCTCCCTGCGTCAGTCTCCCTTCCCCCGGTCAGTTTGAGGCTTCCGGGCGCGAGGAAGGGCAGGAGAAAGAAGGCGGCGCGGTCTTTTCCCCGTCCCGCGACGATGGGGGTAAAGGATTGTTCGGGATTGCAGATAATATAAATGCCCTGCGCGCCGAGAAGGGGAGAGGCGAACGACAGTCGTTGCGCGGAGTCGTGGTTTCCGGGTATGATAAAGATATCCAGGCTTGGCGCTTCGCTTTTGAGCCTTACCAGAAAGTCGCTGAACAGCGCGACCGCCTCGGCGCTCGGCACCGTTCGATCGTACACGTCGCCCGCGATGACGAGGGCGGCGTAATCCCCGTTCGCGAGGAGACGCCGCAAGCCGTCCAGCATATGCCTTTGGTCTTCGATCAGCGACGTTTCGTGGAGGGTTTTGCCGAGGTGCAGATCGCCCGTCTGGAGCAGTTTCATACGTATAATTTATGTGCTATGGCCGCCCGTGTAAAGGGTGGCGAATCGGGAGACGCCCATTGATGAATACACCGGTCAAGGCGGCATTGTTCGCCCTCGCGATCGCCTTTCTCGCGGCCTGCACGGCCGGGGTTTTTTTGGTGGCCGTCGCGCCCACCGCGGCCCTGCAAGCCGATTATAACGCGTACGAGTCCCTTTCCCTCGCGCTTTCCCGGCTCAGGTCCGGGCTGTACCGAAGCGGGACGCATCCCTTCGCGGACGGCGTGGAGCGGTTTTCCGGGGAGCTCGAATACCTCGAGGCGGCGTCGGCGCGGGTCGATTCGGTGGACCAGGCCCTGGCCGAGTCGCTTTCGGACCGCGAGGCCTTCATAGCCGACGCCACGGCCTGGCTCGCTTCGTACCGTACGCTCTATGCCCTCGCCCAGGAATCCCTGGATTCGCCCCTTCCCTTAAGTCCCCGCTCCCTTTACGCGGAACTCGGCCCCGGCGCGGCCCTTTCCGTTATAGACTCCGCCTCGCTCGCCGCCGCCCGGCGACTGGCCGATTCCCACGCGCAAGCCGCCGCCGAGCTGGCGGAACGCGCCCAGGCCCTAGTGGCGGAGATCGAGCGGGCGACGCCCGCGGTCGCGGCTTCCATTCAGCGGTGGCGGTTCGCTACCTACCTCGTTTCCGGCTCGATCATCGTGATTACCTGGCTTTTGGGCCTTTTCGCCATGTGGCTGTTCGCGCGATCGGTTTCCCGCTCGGCGCGGCATATCCGCTCGGCCTTCGAGACGGGTTCGGAGGGGAATATCAGCGCGGGACTCGAGCGTATCCGCACGGGGCGCGGCGACGGCCTTTCGGACAGCGCGGGCCGTTTCGTGGGGCGCATATCGGAGCTGGTCGCCTCGGTAAAGGAAGACGTGGGCCGGACGGTGGAATCCAGCGCGGAGCTTTCGGCCTCGGTGGAAACCACCGCGTCTACCTTCGAGGTGGTGGACGGCTTTATCGAAAGCATTCGGGGCGAGGTGACGGTGCTCGAGGAGCAGGTTCGGGGCGTGAAGGCCTCGCTCGAGCGGGTGACCGGGGGCCTCAATCGGCTGGACGAGCGAATCGCGAACCAGAACGTGCTGGTTGAAAAGTCCACCGCCGCGGCGAGCACGGTCATCGATTCGATTATCGATATGGCGGAGACCGCCGTGGCCGACGAACGGCGGGTCAAAAACCTGCTGCGGTCCTCGGAAACGGGCCAAATGCTTTTTTCGTCCACGTCGGAAAAGATATCCCTCATCAACGACAGCGTGGCCCGGATCAACGGCATGGCCGAGGTTATCGAGAATATCGCCGAGCAGACGAATATGCTCGCCCTGAACGCCGCGATCGAGGCGGCGCACGCGGGCTCGAGCGGGAAGGGGTTCGCCGTGGTGGCCGAGGAGATAACCAAGCTCGCCGACGCCAGTTCCGAAAGCTCGCGCGAGATCGCCGAGTCAATCGAGGAGATCGTGCTCAATATCACGGAAATGGTAAGCTTTTCCACCCGGCTCGATACGGCCTTCGAGGAGATTACCGGCGATATCGGCACGGTGAGCGCCACGATTACCCGGTTTTCCACCGGCCTGGTGGACTCAAGCGGCCTTGCCGAGTCCGTGCGGGTTTCCATGGAGAGCCTCCGGGACGAAACCGGCGAAATTACCCGCGATTCCGGTTCCATGGCCGAGGGCGCGGGCGAGATAGCCCGTTCCATGGGAGAGCTGGACATGATATCAAGCCGCGTATTCGACGGCATTACCGCCATGTCCCTCATGCTTGACGGCCTCAAGGACGTATTGGGTCAGTTCAAGGCCCACGCCGAAACCATGAAGAGTTCCGGCCTGGAGATGGACAGAAAGCTGTCGCAGTTGAAGTGACGCGGGGTTTCATGGTAACGTTTGCGCACCATGAAACTCGATACCACCCTCAATAACCTCGCAGACGCCTTTCCTCGGGACTTTTCGGAGGACGAAAAGGCCGCGGCGAAAACCCTCTTCCTGAAAAAACTGTCCCTGCTCGCCCACTCCTTTTACGGCGGCAAGATGCAGACCCTGCCCAAGTGCGGCCTTTCGGGCTTCAATTGGTTCAACGTGTGGTATACGCCGGGTGTGTCCGCCGTTTCCACGGGGATTCGCGACGATAACGACCTATCCTTCACCCTTTCCAATCGGGGAAACCTGGTCGCGGTGGTGAGCAACTCCACGCGGGTGTTGGGCGACGGCGACTGTACGCCTCCCGGGGGTCTCGGGGTCATGGAAGGCAAGGCGATGCTCATGAAGTATCTCGGGGGGGTGGATTCAATCGCCCTCTGCGTGGATTCCCGGGTGCGGGAAGACGAGGCCGCCTCGAGGGGCGTACCCGCGGGCAAAAACGACCCCAAGAAAATTATCGAGTTCGTGCGGATGCTGGAGCCCTCGGTGGGGGCGGTGAACCTTGAGGATATCAGCCAGCCCGACTGCTTCGAGGTGCTGGATACCCTTCGGGAAACCTGCGATATTCCCGTGTGGCACGACGACGCCCAGGGAACCGCCTGCATCACCTTGGCCGGGCTCCTGAACGCGTTAAAGCTGGCGGGCAAAAGGCTCTCCGACGCGAAGATCGTGCTCCTCGGCGCGGGAGCCTCCAATACCACCATCGCCCGGCTCATTCTCGCCGACGGCGGCGACCCGGCCAAAATGATCGTCTGCGATTCCCGGGGCGCCCTGCACGCGGGCCGCGCTGACGTGGAAAAGGATACGCGCTATTACCGGAAGTGGGAACTCTGCCTTTCGACCAATCCCGGCCGGATCGAGACCGTGGAAGAGGCCATGAAGGGAGCCGACGTCCTGATCGCCCTTTCCACCCCCGGCCCCGATACGGTAAAAAAGGAATGGATCGCCTCCATGGCGGCAAAGTCCATCGTATTTACCTGCGCCAATCCGGTACCGGAGATTTGGCCCCACGACGCGAAGGCCGCGGGAGCCTTTATCGTGGGCACCGGCCGGGGCGACTTCCCGAACCAGGTGAACAATTCCGTGTGCTTCCCCGGCATTCTCAAAGGCGCCCTGCTCGTGCGGGCGAAAAAAATCACCGACGGCATGGCCATAGCCTGTTCGCACTCGATCGCCGACTATTCCGAGAAAAAGGGTATCGACGTGGACCATATCGTGGTCAATATGGAAGATTCCGGCGTGTTCGCGGTAGAGGCCGCGGACGTCGCCATGAAGGCGATCGAGGAAGGCGTCGCCCGGCTCGAGCTTGACTGGGCCACCGTGCACGACCTCGCCGCGGCGGATATAGACCAGGCCAGGCGGGCCACGAAGCTCCTGATGGACAGGGGCTTTATCGCGGACCCGCCCGAATCCATGCTTGAAGAGGCGATGGAGTACGCCGTCGCCGCCATAACCGAGAAACGGGCCGCCGGGAGCCGCCCCTCCTAATCATGCTCCGCGACACTAGATCATCCGCGATTCTCTCCCTGGCGCTGTGCGCGCTTTTGTGGAGCTCCGCCGGTTTTCTCATCAAGCTCGTGGATTGGGAGCCCTTCGCCATCGCGGGGGCCCGCAGTTTCGTCGCCTTCCTCACCATGCTCGCCTTCGTGAGGAAGCCCCGGTTTTCCTTTTCCGCCAACCAGGTTTTCGCCGCGGTTTTCTACGCGCTCACGATGATTCTCTTCGTGACGGCCAATAAGATGACCACGGCGGCGAACGCCATATTGCTGCAATACACGGAGCCCATCTACATTATCCTCCTTTCCCCGCTGTTGCTGCGCGGCGAGAAGACCGACTGGGTCGACTGGCTCGCCGTGGTCGGGGTGTTCGGGGGGATGATCCTCTTTTTCTCGGGCGACCTGAACCTCAGCGCGAACGTCGGAAATATCCTCGCCCTGGCCTCCGGCGTGTGTTTCGCCCTTTTCGCCATGTTTATGCGCAGGGAGCGGGAAGGCCGTACCGCCGAGGCCTTTATGCTCGCCCACGCGATAACCTTCGTTTTCTCGCTCCCCTTTATGGTTCGCGCGGGGCTCCCGGGCCCGGTTTCCGCCGGGGGCCTCGCGCTCCTCGGCGTTTTCCAGATCGGGCTGCCCTCCGTTTTATACGCGCGGGGCATTCGCGGGGTTACCGCCATAAGCGCCGCCTTGATTACCATGATCGAGCCGGTCATGAACCCGGTGTGGGTCTTCCTTTTTATCGGGGAAACGCCCGCGCTGACCGCCGTGGCGGGGGGAACCCTCATCGTGGCGACCGTTACCGCGCGTACGGTTCTCAAAGCGCGGAAAATGCGCTATCATGAGCGAAATTTATCGGAGGACTAAATGGCAATTCAAAGAACCTTTGCCATGCTGAAGCCGGGCGTGCTTCAGCGGAGAATCGTCGGCGACGTGCTTTCCCGCCTGGAGCGGAAGGGCCTGAATATCATCGGGCTTAAGGTAATGACCATTCCGCCCCTTTTAGCGGCCACCCATTACGCGGAGCATAAGGGAAAATCCTTTTACGACCCGCTGATCGAGTACATTATTTCCGGGCCCGTGGTGGCCATGTGCATCGAGGGGGACGAGGCGATCCAGCTGGTCAGGCGCATTTGCGGCCCGACCGCCGTGTGCGAATCGCTTCCCGGCACCATTCGCGGCGACTACTGCATGCACACCAATCACAATATCATACACGCGTCCGATTCGCCCGAAAGCGCGGAACGGGAACTTAAACTGTTTTTCCGTCCGAAGGAACTGGTTTCCTGGGAAGACGGCAACGGCGGCTGGTACTAAGGAGGAATTATTATGGGTCAATCCATAGGGGTTATAGGAGCGGGAGCCTGGGGCACCGCCATGGCGATTTCCCTCGCGAAAGGCGGCCATTCGGTCGAGATTTGGGCCATGGAGCAGGACGTGGTGGACGGGATCAACAAGGAGCGCGAAAACAAGCGGTTCCTTCCCGAATTCAAGACCCCCGAGGGCCTTTCCGCATCCACGGACATTAAGGCCGTCGCCTCCGGGAAGAGTTTCCTCATTCTGGCGAGCCCGTCCCTGTATCTCGCCCGAACCATGCAAGGCCTCCTGGACGTTCCCTCCATCCGGGACGGCTCCACGGTTATCGGCGTGCTGACCAAGGGTTTCATCCCTTCCCCGGAAGGCCCGAAGCTGATCCTGGAAACCCTCGAATCGGTACTGCCCGACAGCTTTAAAAAGAACCTGGTGTACATCGCCGGCCCGAGCCACGCCGAAGAGGTGGCCATGGGCAAGGTAACCGGCCTTATCGCCGCGAGCGAGAACCCCATGAACTCCATCCGCTTCCGCGAGGTTCTGAAGTCCAAGGGCCTCCTGGTGTTCTCCAGCCTGGACGTGATCGGCGTGCAGATCGCCGCGGCGGCCAAGAACGTGATCGCCATCGCCTTCGGCTGCCTGGACGCGATCGCGAAAAAGAGCGAGATTTTCGGCGACAACACGGAGAGCCTCCTTTTCGCCGCGGGCCTCAACGAGATTCAGACCATAGGCCGGGCGTTGGGCGCGACCCATCCGGAAACCTTTACCTCGCTCGCGGGCGTGGGCGACCTGGACGTAACCTGCCGCAGCAAATTCGGCCGCAACCAGCGCTTCGGGCACGATATAATCGACAACGACATTCTCTCGAAATTCGCGAATATCGACGACCTGATCGCCCGCATTTCCGAGGTAGGCTACCTTCCCGAAGGGGCGGTGGCCTGCAAGTACGTGCATGAGCTGAGCCAGAAGAAAAACATCAAGCTCCCGATCTGCAACGGACTGTACCGCATCCTCAACAAGGAGCTCCGCCCCGTCGAGTTCATCGAGGAAATCCTTCAGGGAATCGAGATTTAAGGCCCATGCTCGAAAAAGTAACCAATACCTTCAGCGACATAGTCCGCAAGATCGGCGGCAAGAGCCAGATCACGGAAAAGAACATAGAGGACGCCGTAGAGGAAATAAAGATGGCGCTCCTCGAGGCGGACGTCAACCTCAGGGTCGTGCGCCGCTTCGTGAACGGCACGATCGAGGAGGCGAAGGGCGAAAAGGTCCTTCGCGCCGTAGACCCGGGCCAGCAGTTCGTCAAGATCGTCCACGACCGCATGGTTGCCCTCCTGGGCGACTCCAAGCAGGACCTGCATCTCAAGGGCCCCGATACCCAGTCCGTCATCCTCTTTCTCGGCCTTCAGGGCTCCGGTAAGACCACCTCGGCGGCCAAACTCGCCGCCCGTCTCGTAAAGCAGGGCCGCAAACCCATGCTCGCGGCGTGCGACCTCGTGCGCCCCGCGGCCGTTGAGCAGCTTTCGACGCTCGGCGAAAAGGTCGGCGTGCCGGTCTATAAGGAAGAGTTCGTTCCCGGCAAGGGAGACCCGGTAAAGGTCGCGAAGAACGCCCTCGCCGCCGCGCGAAAGGGCGGATACGATACCCTCATCGTGGATACCGCGGGCCGGCTCCAGATCGACGAAGGGATGATGAAGGAAATCGCCGACGTCAAAAAGGCAGTCGATCCCGTCGAGACGATCCTCGTCGCCGACTCCATGACCGGCCAGAACGCCGTGGACATCGCCAAGGCCTTCGACGAGGCGGTGAGCCTTTCCGGCGTGATCCTCACCAAGTTCGATTCCGACGCCCGTGGCGGCGCGGCCCTTTCGCTCAAGAGCGTGACCGGCAAGCCAATCCTCTTCATGGGCGTGGGCGAAAAGATCGAGGACCTCGAACCCTTCTATCCCGAGCGCATCGCGGGCCGTATCCTCGGCATGGGCGATATCGTCTCTCTCGTGGAAAAGGCCCAGGAGACCGTCGACCTCGAGGAGGCCGCCAAGCTTCAAAAGAAGATGGCGAGCGAGACCTTCACGTTGCAGGACATGCTTGAACAGCTCGAGCAGATGGGGAAGATGGGCTCGATTCAGTCAATGCTGGAAATGCTGCCGGGCATGGCGGGCCAGATCAGCGAGGCCGATATCGACACCAGCGGAATCAAGTACCAGAAGGCGATTATCCTTTCCATGACGAAAAAAGAGCGCGCCAACCACCTGATCATCGGCCCCTCGCGGCGAAAGCGGATCGCCCGTGGCTCTGGCACCTCGGTCCAGGAAGTGAACAAGCTCATTAAGAATTTCGAGAAGATGCGGAATACCATGAAAAAGTTCGCCAAAAACAAAGGCCTCGCCGCAAAGATGATGGCGGGCATGGCCGGAATGAAATGAGCCCATCAGTAAATACGATACCCCTAGCCAAACGGCCCTAAGGGACGTATGGCGCAGATGGGCGCAATGAAATGAGCCCATCAGTAAATACGATACCCCTAGCCAAACGGCCCTAAGGGACGTATGGCGGGCATGGCCGGAATGAAATGAGGCCATGCGGTAAATACAATTCCCCTCGCCAAACGGCCCGCGCCGCAATCAGGTTTTATGCCGCGCCAGGGACGCCCGCTCCAAAAGCCCCTCGCAATAGAGGGTAGAGCGGTTTCTCCCCCCTTCCTTTGAGCGGTATAGGGCCTTGTCGGCGTCTTCCACGAGCTTTATCGCGGTAATTCCCGAAACCGGCCTGATCAGGCGGGCTCCCAGGCTGATGGTGACCGATAAGGGACCGGACCCGTCCGGGGCGGGTACTTCTAGCCGGGAAACCGCCGTTCGGATCCGTTCGGCCACGAGCAGCAACCCTTCCGCGTCGCAGTCCGCCAGGAGAACCGTGAATTCCTCGCCGCCAAAGCGCGCCGGGCAGTCCTCCCCGCGCACCAGGGCTTTCAGCTCGTTCGCGATATGGATCAGCACCTCGTCGCCGGTAACGTGGCCCCAGGTATCGTTGAACCGCTTGAAATGGTCAACGTCCATCATGATTAATCCCGAGGTCGTATTGCGCCGACGGGCGTGGGCGATGGCCTCTTCCAGGCGCCGATTGAAATAGTCGTGGGTAAAAAGGCCCGTCTTCGGTTCGGTGATGGAACTTTCGTAGTGAAGGCCGTTTTGGACGCTTACCGAAAGGAAGCGGATCATGCGGTCCACGTATTTCTTTTCCAGTTCCGTATAGCCGCTTCCGACGATTTTTTTGCCCAGAATGACGATGCCGTACAGTCCGCCGATACCGAACATGGGAAAAATGACCTCGGGCTGAAGCCTCCGGAAATCCTCCCCGAATACCTCGGGCCCAAGCTCGCTTTCCAGGTCGGCGAAATCGGCCCCGGCGGGGTTGGCGTTGAAACGGAGCCTGAAAATTTCCCAATACAGCTGGGGAATTCGGTCCGCGCTTTCCTTGAGATTGCGGTAACAGTACTGGCGGTTGGTGGTTCCGCGGGGCGGCTTGACGATAAAGCCCAAAAACTGGGGAATGAAGTGGTCGAGTATTTTCGCGATGAAAAAATCGAGCATGGAGTTTACGTCGGTATAGGCCAAAAGAAGGGCTGCGTCGTTGATTATCCGTTCAAGCTCCCGGTTTTCCTTCCTTAAATCGCCGAGGGCATCCAGGGCGCCCGACTTTTCAAGCTGATTGAACTGTGTTAGTACGTCCGCAGAGATTGGCATGTCCAAATTGTAAGGCTTTTTTCCGGAAAAGTCACCAAATGGATTCGAAAGACGCCTATACTTTAACTATGGTTGCCAACGAACGCGCGATGTACGGTTTGCTTCTCCCCCATCCCCCGGTATTGGTACCCGCGGTCGGGGGCGGCCGCGAATCGGACGCGGGAATTACCCTCGCCGGTCTTCGGAAGGCCGCGGAACGGTTTCGGGATTTCGCGCCCGAAACGGTGGTGATAATTTCTCCCCATGCGCCCCTCTATCGGGATTACCTTTTCGTGTATCGCGATAACCCTCTTTCGGGATCCTTCGCCGCCTTCGGCGCGGCCGACGCGCGGTTATCCTTTTCGGAAGATTCGGAATTCGCCGAAGGGCTTTTGGATTCCCTTGCCAAGGCCGGCATAAACGCGGGCTCCGAGGGCGCCCAGGAAACGGGAGGCCTTGACCACGGCGCGCTGGTACCGCTTTGGTTCCTGTCCGGCGCTTACGCGAAATTCTCCCTGGTCGCGCTTTCCCAATCGGCCTTGAGCGAGCGGGATATCCTCGCGGCGGGCGCCTGCATCGCGGAAACCGCCCGCCGCCTCGCCCGCCGCGTCTGCGTCGTCGCAAGCGGCGATATGTCGCACCGGGTTAACCGGGCGAGTCCCTACGGCATGAGAGTCGAGGGCGCGCAGTTCGACGCAGCGGTATGCGACGCCTTGCGCGCGTCCGCTCCCGGCGCTATACGTAAAATAGACCCGCGCGTGCGGGAAGCCGCCGGCGAATGCGGGTATCGCTCCATCGTGATGCTCGAGGGCGCCATGCCCGACGCCCGTACCGCGCTTCTCTCCTACGAGGCGCCCTTCGGCATCGGATACTGCGCGGCGGAGTTTACGAGCCCGGAGGCGCAAACATGAACGAGCCTACCCATACGAGTCCCGTGCGTATAGCGCGGCAGGCGGTGGAAACCTTCGTTAACGCCGGAAGGATTCCCTCCGTAGAGGAAGTCGATTCGCTGGATATTCCGGTCCCCGAGGGGAATCGGGCGGCTTGCTTCGTGTCCCTGCACCGTCACGGAAGCCTCCGCGGCTGCATCGGCACGATTCTGCCGACCATGGCGAGCGTAACCGCGGAGATCATCCGAAACGCGGTTAGCGCCTGCTCGGAGGACCCCCGCTTCGATCCGGTTTCCCCGGAGGAGCTGGAAGGCCTCGAGATCAGCGTGGATATTCTCGGACCGCCCGAGCACATAATCGACCCTGGTGAGCTCGATCCCGCCAGGTACGGGGTGATCGTGAGCGCCGGTTTCCGCCGGGTCCTTTTGCTGCCCGACCTGGAGGGCGTGGATACGGTAACGCAGCAGCTCGCGATCGCCTGCAGAAAGGGTGGAATCGGCCCCGACGAACCCTTTGCCATGCAGCGGTTCACGGTAACGAGGTATCGGTGATATGAGGGAAGCCATGTTTTGGGAAACCGTGGGTTCCACGGAAGAAAACGAACGGCGCCGGGTGCGGTGCCGCCTGTGCCCGCACGAGTGCGTGATCGCCCCGGGTAGCCGCGGCAAGTGCCACGTTCGCCTGAATCGCGGCGGGACCCTGTTCGCCGAGGCATGGGGCATCGTGCCCGCCTTGGCCCTGGACCCGATCGAAAAAAAGCCCCTGAACCGATTCCATCCCGGCTCGTATATCCTTTCCGCGGGCGGCTACGGCTGTAATCTTTCCTGCCTGTTCTGCCAGAATCACGGCATTTCCCAGCGGGGTCTCGATCCCTTTAACCATTCCGGCGACGAGCCGGCCGGCGACCGCCGCGTCCTTCCCGAGGACCTGGTGAACGAGGCCCTGGCCCTCCGGGACGAGGGCAATATCGGCATCGCCTTTACCTACAACGAACCCCTGATCGGGTATGAATACGTATGGGACACGGCCCGCCTCGCCAAGGAAAAGGGCTTGCTGACGGTGCTCGTGACAAACGGCTACGTGAATGCGTCTCCCCTGCAAAGGCTTCTTCCCTACATCGACGCCATGAACGTCGACCTCAAGGCCTTCTCCGATTCCTTCTACCGCGAACTCTGCGGCGGATCCCTCAAGCCGGTCCTCGAGACCGTCCGCGCGGCCGCCGACGCCTGCCACGTCGAGATTACCACCTTGGTCATTCCCGGCGAAAATTCCTCCGCGGAGGAAATTGACGCGCTGTCCCGCTGGATCGCCTCCGTCAATCCCGGCATCCCCCTCCACCTCAATCGACACCATCCCGATTATCTGATGAGCGAGCCGCCGCCCATCGATCGCGATAGCCTTTTCCATCTTGCCGAGGTTTCACGCCGCAGCCTTTCCCACGTGTACGCGGGAAACCTGTGATTTTTTGCGATTGTGGGCACGGGAAATCGGGGGTATAATCGGCGTATGCAGGACGAAACCATAATCACCACGAGTAAAATCGGCCAACGGCTCGACGCTATCGTCAAGAAGGAACAGGTCTCTTACCTCATGTTCGACACCGGGCAAATTCCCATGGTTAGCACCATAACCATCGGGCGGTCCTCGGATAACGACGTGGTGATCGACAACAAGCTCGCGAGCCGGCATCACGCGGTGATTCAAAAAATCAAGGACGATTACTATATCAAGGATCTCGGCAGTACCAACGGCACCTTCCTCAACGGCGAGACTATCCCCAAGGACAAATACGTGAAGCTGGGCCACCAGGACACGATTTCCATCGGGAAGACGAACCTGACCATAGGCTGATGGGAGCCGCCGGTTCCCTCAAGGAGGCCATAGCCGCCCTGGCCGTTCGGGAATCCCTGCCCGACGGGGCGGAACTAACCGCATTGGCCCGTGAAACCGCCGACGTGATTGAATCCCTTCCCGCCCAAAGCCGGCCCCGATCCCGGAGCGGGCAAGCGGGCGGCCTATTCGAGCTGCCCGCGGACAGGCCGTGCCTGGTGATCCCGGACCTTCATGCCAGAACGGGCTTCCTCGTCGACCTTCTCGGGGGCGCGTGGTGCGGCGAACGCGCCACCCTGGAAGCCCTCGAAGAAGGCACCCTTTCCCTCCTATTCCTGGGCGACGGTTTCCATTCCGAAAAGAACGGGATAGAGCGCTGGCTTTCGGCGTGGGTGGACTACCGCGCGGGCTTTCCCCGGGGTAATGCCATGCGCTCCGAAATGCGTGACGGATTAACCGTCATGGAAATTGTCATGCGCCTCATCCTCGCCTTTCCCCAATCCGTCGCCTTCCTGAAGGGAAACCACGAAAACGTGCGCAACGAGGAGGGGGAGGGCAACCACCCGTTCCGCAAATACGCCGACGAGGGGTAAATGGTGCTTGATTTTTTCCTTGCCGAATACGGCGAGGAGGCCTTAGGCGCCTGGGCCCGCTTCGAGGGGCTTTTGCCCCTTATGGCACGGGGCGGCCGCTTTATCGCCTCCCATGCCGAACCCCGCAGGGCCTATTCGCCCGAGGAAATAATCGGCGCCCGCGGCGATCACGACGTCGTGACGGGCCTCACCTGGACGCGCGACGGGGAGAGCGCGGAAGGCAGCGTGAACGGAATGCTTGAATCTTTTTTGCCCGGCGTGGAAGGCGCCTTTTATTTTGGCGGGCATCGCATCGTAAGCTCGGGTTACGCGCTCCGCGCCGGGGGCCGGTTCGTGCAGCTGCACGACCCGGTGAACCGTTCGGTGGCGTGCGTCGCCGCCGATGCCGCCTTTAATCCCGAGCGGGACGTGAGGAGCGTGAAATGAGCGGTACGGTACCGGAAAAGATCGGCAAATACCCGGTGGAATCCCTGGTCGCCAAGGGCGGCATGGGCGCGGTGTATAAGGCGTCGCATCCCGAGCTAAAACGCCCGGTGATAATCAAGAAATTGACCATTCGGGGAAACGCGGCGGTGGCGGAACGGTTCACCCGCGAGGCGAGAATCCTCCTGGACCTGCACCATCCCCATATCGTGCATCTCTATGACTATTTTCTCGATTCCGGTTCCCGGTACCTGGTGCTCGAATACGTGGACGGCATGTCCCTGGATCTGCTCCTCCGGCGCAAAAAGCGGTTTTCCGGTCCCATGGCCCTCTTGGTCTTGCTTGAAACCTGCGTGGCGCTCAAATTCGCCCACGATCACGGAATCATCCACCGGGACGTTAAACCGGGCAATATCCTCATTTCGCGGAAGGGGACCATAAAGCTGGCCGACTTCGGTATCGCCTCGGACGCCCAGGTTTCCGGCGAGGAGGGAGAACGCCGCGCGAATTCGACGAGCGACGCGGCGAAGGATCGGGGAGGCGAGTTGACCATGGCCGGCTCGGTTTTGGGCACCCCCGCCTATATGCCCCCCGAGCAGTTCGCGGACTCGCGCTCCGTGGACGCACGGGCGGATATTTACGCCGCGGGGGTCATGCTCTACGAGATGGTTACCGGGCAGAAGCCCTTCCCCGGGGGAAACACGCCCGAAAACCGCGAGGCGATCCGCCGGGGAAAGTACCCGAAGGTACGCTCCCTCGTTCCCGAGGTTCCGCCCATCGTTGCGCGATTGATAAAGAAGATGATGCAGGCGAACCCCAAAAAGCGGTACGCCGACCTCGCGCCGGTAATCCGTACCGTTACCGCCTACTTAAAACGCTATCCCGTCCGCGATATCCGCTTCGCCATGGTGCAGAATATGCTTACCTCCAAGGTAGAGGAGCCGGAATTCCTTCCGGCCCGGCGCCCCTTCCTCGCCGTGCTGGTCGGCTTGGTCGCGGCCCTGACCCTCGGCGCGGCGTCCCTGTTCGCCTGGAACGGCGGTTACGTGCATCGGTTCCTGCTCCGGCCCTGGTTCGCCCCGGTTAACGTTACGGTAAACTTGCCGGCGGAGGTCGCCGATTCCGTATACGGCTCGGCGGACCTCCAGTTTCGCGCCTTTTTCTTTCGTGACGACGGGAAGGAAATACCGGAAGTGGGGGGAACGCGGAGGCTTTTAAAACCCGCGGAAACGGCTCGCTTCGATGACGGCAAAGGCGTATCGAGCGTCCTAAGGGGTAAGGCCGTTTGGCTGCGCCCGGGCGTTTACCGTCTGAAACTCGTGGCCGGTCCGCGTATTTGGTGGGAGTCCTTTCGCCTCGATTCAAGGGCTCTCGAGATCAGTCCCCGGTTCGGCCTTTCCGCGACTCGCCCCCTTTCGGTGACAACCGCCGCCTTTGACGCCGTCTCAGGAACGGACCTTTCGGGAAGCTCGAAGTTCTTCGTACTCTCGGGCGGTTCATGGGTTCCCATGGAGCGGGTAAGTCCCCAGACGTTGAGGACGGGAGCGGTCCAACGGTTTCGGGTAACTCACCCGGGGTACCGGAGCGTCGAGTGGTCCCTGAAGATCGGATTGTATCAAGACGAGTTGAGCCTCAATGCCGCGCTAGAACGCGAGCGGTGAAGATTTGGCATTCCTTTTTTCCCGCAAAAAAAAAGTGTCAAAATTTCATAAAGGTGTGATAATATCGGTTTATATCCAATAACTCCAGTATTTTACCGGGTAGCTTTCGTATTTTTGTTGACCGTTCCATAAATCAGGACTGATAATATTCTCCAGTAGGTACAACCACTGTACAAACCAAGAGATCCAACGAAGGTTGGAAAGGGGAGAAAATGGTGAAATGGTTAGATAGCGTGAAGGGCATCGGTGTGCGTTCAGCGACCGCGTTTGGCGTAATGATCGCGGTTGCCCTTACCGCAGCGGGTTTCGTATCCTGTACCGCCGGATTAGACGCCGCGGATACGGTGCGTTCGGAACTGAGCGGTTCGGAAAGTCGAGCCGTGTCGGCGACTTCGGGAAAACGCGTGGTCGGCTATTTTTGCGAATGGGGTATATACGCGGCCCACGATCAGTACTACGTGACTTCAATACCGTTCGACAAGCTGACCCACATCAATTATGCCTTCGTCGGCCTCAACCCGTCCACCCTGGCGGTGGAAATTTACGACCCCTGGGCAACCCTCGAAATAGTGTACCCCGGCGAGGCCTGGGACACCCCCTATAAGGGCAACCTCGGCATGCTCCAAAAAATGAAGCTCCAATACCCGAACGTGAAAGTGCTTATTTCCGTGGGCGGCTGGACCAAGAGTCACGGCTTCCACGCGGCCGCGGCCACCGCCTCGAGCCGCGCGACCGCAGCCGCCAATCTGGTGGCCTTCATGAAGCAGTACGGGCTTGACGGGGTCGACATCGACTGGGAATACCCCGGCGTGGACCGCCCCGCGGACACGAACGATCCTTACGACAAGGGCTCTCCCGGCGGGAGCGAGGACACCGTCAATTTCAACCTCTTCCTGAAGGCTATCCGCGATAAGCTCGACGAGCAAGGAGCCGCGGACGGCAGGCATTACGAGCTTACCGCCGCGGTCGGCGTGGGTTACGACAAGATCGCCGTTACCCAGCCCGGCGTGTACACCCAGTATTTGGACGCCGTCAATCTCATGACCTACGATATGCATGGCGGTTTCGAGACGGTGATCGGCCACCAGGCCCCGCTCTACGCCAATCCCTACGATACCCATGATCAATTGGTGAACGAGCGGTACAACGTGGATTGGGCCGTCAACGAATTCCTCCGTCAGGGCGTGAGCCCTTCCAAGATCGTGCTCGGGGTACCCTTCTACAGCCGCGGCTGGAACGACGTTTCCGGCGGCTGGGACGCGGACGGGAACGGTACCCCCGACGGGATGTTCGGAACCGGTTCGGGCTCGCTCGCGGGCAAGTGGGGCGTGGGAGGCCAAAGCCCGTACTTTACGGTAAAGCAGCTCGCGACCCAATCGGGCTGGGAAAAGTTCCGCGACCCCTATTCAAAGGTGCCCTGGCTGTATAACCGCGCCGCGAAAGAGCTCTATACCTTCGACGATGCCGTCTCGATCGGCGCAAAGATGGACTATGCCCTCGCGAAGGGCCTGGGCGGCGCCATGTACTGGGAGCTCGACGGAGACGATTGGAAAAACGGCTACGATCTCGTGAACGTCATCGCCGACAAGATGCTGACCAACGTTCCCGCCGATACGAACGCGCCTTCCGTGCCGGGAAATCTCGCCGTGCCCTCCGTCACCCAATCTTCGGTAAACCTCGCCTGGAGCGCCAGTACCGATAACGTCGGCGTTGCGGGCTATACGGTCGCCTGGTCGGCTTCCGGACAGACCGGCGGCAGCAAAACGGTCACCGGTACCGCGACGGCCGTTACCGGCCTTGCCGCGTCCGCGACCTATACCTTCTCCGTGACCGCTTACGACGCCGCGGGCAACCGGAGCGCGGCGGCCTCGGTTTCGGCGAAAACCTCCGCCCCGGTGACCGATACCCAGGCGCCCGCGGCGCCCGCGGGGCTTGCCCTCGTTTCGGCGACCCATGACGGCCTTTCCGTTTCTTGGAACGCGAGTACGGACAATATCGGCGTCGCCGGTTACGAGGTGCTCGTCGACGGTTCCGTCAAGGCCTCGGCGAACGATACCTCCGCGACGCTTTCGGGCCTTGCGGCGGCGACCGCCTATTCGGTATCGGTCCGGGCTTTCGACGCCGCGGGTAACCGGAGCGCGGCAAGCGCGGCCGTTTCAATGGCCACGAAGCCGGTCGAGGAAAACGGTCCCGCGACCGGCGTTCCCGGCACGCCCTCGCTCCAACAATCGACCTGGAACGGGGAAGCCTCTTTCAGCCTCAAGATGGATATGTGGTGGGGCAATAACGGCACCCGCCTCGAACTCCTCGAAAACGGCGTCGTGGTGCACGCGCAAACCCTTATCGACAAGAGCCCTGCCGCCCAGAGCGTGACCGTCGCCATGGTGAATAAGGCGAACGGCACCTACCGGTACGTCGCGCGCCTCACCAACCGCTTCGGCTCCGCGACTTCTAACGCGCTTTCCTACACGGTGACCAAGGGAACTGGCGGAAATACCGGCGATACCCAGGCCCCCACGGCCCCGGCAAACGCCGCCGTTTCGAACGTAACCGCCTCCGGGGCAACCGTTTCCTGGAACGCTTCCTCCGACGACGTGGGCGTAACCGTCTACGACGTGAGCTGGACCGGCCCGTCGGGTTCGGGAACCGTTTTCGTGACGGGGACGAGCTGCGCCCTTTCGGGACTCGCGGCCTCAACGGCCTACGCCGTGACCGTCAAGGCGAAAGACGCTGCCGGGAACGAGAGCGCCGCGGCGAGCGTATCCCTAACGACCGCGTCCGACGGCGGGAACGCGGGAACCGGGTGGGTTCTGAACGGGAGCTATACGGCGGGGCAAACCGTGACCTACCTCGGATCCCCGTATAAGTGCCTCGTCACCCACGTGGCCTATTCGGAAACCTGGAATCCCCAGGCGGCTCCCACCCTCTGGCAGGCGTTATAGGGCAGGCGTTATAGGGCGATGAGCGAAGGCGAACCCGAAAGGTTCGCCTTTTTATACTGATCATAAGGAATGGAAACGATGATAAAACAAAACGGAAAGGGATTCCGAGCGCGAGCCGCCGGGATTCTTCTCGCCTTGGCGGGATTTGCGGCCCTCGTCGGCGCCGTATCCTGCGTGAATCCCCTGGATGCGCCCGCCGCGGGCGAATCGGCGAGCGCGCGAGCGATCGCCTCCGCGTGGACGCCGGGCGCCTATTACGCGATCGGCAGTACGGTCAGCTACGGAGGAAGCCTCTGGACCTGCCGCCTCGCGCACGCCGCCCTGGTCGGTTGGGAGCCCCCTGCCGTACCGGCCCTCTGGCTTCAGGGCGGCACCGCCGATCCCGTCGCCCCCGCCGTGCCCGAAAACCTCTCGGCCAGGAACGCGAGCTCGACCTCCCTTTCGGTAAGCTGGTCCGCGGTCACGGGCGCAACCTCGTACGACCTTGAGACCGACGGCTCCGTCGTGCCGCTCTCGGCGACCCAATACGCGCATTCGGGACTCGCTCCCCGTTCGACGCATACCTACCGGGTCCGGGCGAAAAATTCGGTCGGCGCGAGCGCCTGGAGCGCCGCGGTCACGGCGACGGTCGCCGAACCGGTGAACGCGAGCCTGCCGAAGCATATCCTCACCGGCTACTGGCACAACTTCAATAACGGCGCGGCACTGCTCCGAATCGCCGACGTGCCCGTACAGTACAACCTCATCTGCGTTTCCTTCGCCGACGCCACGGCCACTCCCGGCGCGGTTTCCTTCACGCTCGACCCGGCCCTCGGCTTTTCGAAATCGACCTTCATCGCGGATATCGCCGCGGCAAAGGCCCGCGGCCAGCATGTCATCGTTTCCGTCGGCGGCCAGAACGGCTCAATCCGCGTCGCGGACCCCTCGAGCGCCGACAATTTCGCCAATAGCGTTATCGCCCTCATGAACGAGTACGGATTCGAGGGCGTGGATATCGACCTTGAAAACGGCGTGAACGCGACCTACATGGCCCAGGCCTTACGGAAACTGCCGGCGGGTTCCATCATCACCATGGCTCCCGAAACGATCGGCATGCAATCGACGGCCGCCGAGTACTTCAAGCTCGCCCTCAACATCGCGGACATCCTGACCGTCTGCAACATGCAGTACTACAATTCGGGCAGCATGCTCGGCCTGGACGGAAAGGTATATTCCCAGGGCGGCGTCGATTTCCTCACCGCCCTCGCGGCAATTCAGCTCGAAAACGGCCTCCGGCCAGACCAGGTCGGTCTCGGCCTTCCCGCCTCGAGCCGGGGCGCGTCCTCGGGCTACGTGGACCCTTCCGTTATAATCAAGGCCCTCGACACGCTCGCCTACGGGACGAAAAACGGCGGCTACGTCCCGCCGCGAACGTATCCGGATATCCGCGGCGTGATGACCTGGTCGATCAACTGGGACGCGTCGAACGGCTGGGCCTTCGCGAACGCGATCGGCGCGAAACTCGCCGAAATGAACGGAGGCGAAAATCCCGGCGATAATCCCGGCGATAATCCCGGCGATACGCAGGCCCCCTCGCTTCCTTCCGCGCTCTCCGCGACCGCGGTCACAGACAGCTCCGTGACCCTGAGCTGGAACGCGAGTTCCGACGATGCGGGCGTTACCGGCTACGACGTGTCCTGGACGGGGAGCGCGGGCTCGGGGAGCCTTTCCGTCGCGCTTCCCTCCGCGGTCGTTTCGGGCCTCGCGGCGAACGCGACCTATACCTTTTCCGTGAAAGCCCGCGACGCGGCCGGCAACGTAAGCGCCGCGGTTACCGTGAGCGCGAAAACCTCCCCGGCCGATACGACGGGTGCCGCGTGGAAGGCGGGCGCCTACTACAAGGCCGGCGACGCGGTAACCTATTCGGGGAAAAACTGGACTTGCAGGCAAAACCATACCGCCATCGAGGGCTGGGAACCGACGAACGTGCCCGCGCTCTGGCTTGAAGGCGGCATCGCGTCGGGCGGCACGGGCGACACGGGCGACTCGGGCGACTCGGGCGACACCGGTACCCAGGTGCCCGGCGTACCCGAGAACCTTACCGCAGTCGCGACGGGGGCCTCCTCCGTCGCGGTGAGCTGGTCGGCGGTGACGGGCGCGGCTTCCTATACCGTCGACGCCGACGGCACGCAGGTTTCCGTGAACGGAACGTCCTGGACCCATGCCTCCCTCGGCGCCGGAAGCGCCCACGCGTACCGGGTACGCGCGGTCAATCCCGCGGGCTCGGGTCCGTGGTCCGCCGCCGCGTACGCGACCACCAAAACCGAAACGGGAACCGGCAACGTCTCCCTGCCGAAACGCGTCATGAGCGGCTACTGGCATACTTGGGGCGGCGGCGCCTCGGGCGGGGTGCCCTTCGTGAGGCTCCGCGACGTGGACTCCCGCTGGGACGTGATCAATATCTCCTTCGCCGAACCGGTGACTCCCGGATCGGGGAACGGCGCCATGAAGTTCGCGGTATCGGGACTGAGCGACGCGTACTCGCTCGCAGATTTCAAGGCAGACATCAAAACGCTCCAGGGCCGCGGCAAGAAGATCGTTCTGTCCATCGGCGGGTACGAGGGTTACTTCTCCCTCGATTCCGCCGCCGCGGTCGCGGCCTTCGTATCGAACGTCCAGGGCTTTATCGACGAATACGGCTTTGACGGAATCGATATCGACCTGGAGCAGAGCTCAGTCCCGCTCATGAGCGGCGCGGATCCAGATTTCCGGAACCCCGTCTCGCCCAAGGTCGTCAACATGATCGCCGCGATCAGGCGAATTTGCGACGCGAACGGAAGCGACTTTATCCTCTCTTGGGCGCCCGAAACCTTTTACCTTCAGCTCGGCCACCAATTCTACGCGGGACTCAATCCGTACGTCGACGCCCGCGCGGGATGCTATATCCCGATGATTCACGCGCTCCGGGACAAGACTACCTACGTCCAGGCCCAGCTCTATAATTCCGGCGTAATCCAGGGGAACGACGGGCAGACTTGGTCCATGGGGACGGCCGACGCGATCGTCGCCATGTGCCGCATGCTCCTTGACGGCTTCACGGTGAACGGACGCGCCGATCTCGTTTTCCCGGCCCTGCGGCCGGACCAGGTCGTGATCGCGGTACCCGCGTCCGCCGGCGCCGCCGGCTCAGGTCAGGTATCGGACTCGGCGCTCCAGCGGGCTTTCTCGACGCTTGAGGGGTCGTACCCGAACATGCGGGGAATCATGAGTTGGTCGATAAACTGGGACGCGTACCAGAACGGCAATTCGTTCGTCGCCGCGAACGCGGCCTATCTCGCGTCGCTGAAGTAGCGAAAAGGATACCCTTAACGCGTTGCCGGCACGGCCGGTGACCTGGCCCGGCCGGGCCGGGCCATCGGTCAGTCCCTTCCCTCGAGTATCTCCCGATACACCTTTTCGGTAATGGGATATGAGGCCATCATGAACACGCCGGCGGCGAAGATTATCGCCGGGAGCAAGCCCACCAGGATTCGAATGGCGAACAGCGACGAGGCGGACTGGATCGCGTCGGCGACGTACCCGCTCTTGCTCAGGATCAAGCCGGAAAGGCCGATGGAAAGCGCCTGGCCCAGCTTTGAGATAAAGGTCCACATGCCGTAATAGGCCCCTTCCTTGCGATTGCCCGTGTGGTGCGCGTCCCATTCGATGGTATCGGGTACCATGGCCCAGGGCGCCACGAAGGAAAAACCGAGGCCGACGCCGGCGATGCCCATCATGATAAAGACGAAGACCATCCCCATCGCGTGTCCGGCGACGAAGATCGCCAGGCAGCTCGCCGCCAAAACGCCGAAACCGATTTGGTACGCGCCGCGCTTGCCGATCTTTTTGGAGACCGGGATGGAAACCGGAATGGTGAGGATGGCGACGAAGAGGAGGGCGACCATGGCCACGGTGGTCATGGCCTCCTGCCGGAATACGTACTTAAAATAGTAGACGAGGGAGCCCTGCACGAAATTGATGGCCAGGATGTTGAGGGCGTACGAAAGGATGAGTGTCACGTACGCGCGGTTCTTGAATACCGCGGTATAGGTCGCGATGATGTTCTCCTTGGGTATTTCGCGCTTTTCGTGCGCCGGCTCCCTGACGGAGAAAAAGGTCGTAAGGGCGGTGACGGTCATGACGGCGCCCATGAAAAGGCCCGCGACGGAAAACCCGGCGGACCGGTCAGCAAACGACGAGACGATGGGCAAGACCACCGCGGCGCCGAGGACCGTGCCCACCAGCGCGAAACTGAATCGCCACCCGTTCAGGCTCGTTCGCTCATGGTAGTCTTGGGTGAGTTCCGGGGTAAGCGACGAGTAGGGTATATTCACGATGGTGTACATGGTATTCAAGAGGCATAAGGCGAGCGTCGCCCAAAGGGTGAGCGCCGTAACGTCCGTAATGCGGGGATTGGTGAAGAAAAACCACATGGAAAGGCCGAGGGGTACGGCGGCTCCGAGAATATAGGGCCGCCTGCGGCCGAAACGCGTCTTGGTCCGGTCGGAAATATACCCCATCATGGGGTCGGTCACGGCGTCCCATATCTTGCCGACCATTATCGCGAATCCCGCGGCGGCGGCGGGGAGGGCTACCGTATCGGTGAGATAGTTAAGCGCCCAAAAGCCCATGGCGGTAAAAAAGAGGTTGCCTCCCAAATCGCAAACGCCGAATCCCGCCTTGGTGCCTATCGAAAGCGCCTTGCCTTTTGTCCCGGTGCTCATGCTTCGTTCTCCTTACACGGACTTATAGTCATGGATACAATCCTCAAATCGCCTTTTAATGATGAGGGTAGCCTTTTTAATCGCCTCTTTCTTGCCCGCGCGGTAGTCTTCCGCAAGGTCATCGAAGCGTACCGGCTCGCCCACGACCACTACCGGTAGCTTACGGGCCGGGCTCGGCCGATCGGCGAGGGTGCCGCCGCCGGCGCGGCCGAGAAGGTCGGCGAGATTGATCGCGCGTTCGAAAAGGCCCGAAAGGCCCTCGGGAGCGCCTGAGGGCGAAAGGTCCACGTGGTAGAGCAGCTCGGCCACCTCCATGTGTCGCATGGCAAACCAGGCTTCCCCGGCGCTTCGGTCGGCGAGGTTTCGCTCCAGGCCGCCCATGCGGGAAAGGTCGCCGCGGAAAATTCGGTCCCAAGCGACCCCCCTCATCGCGTAAAACCGTTCCATGGGCCCGGCTTCCTCCTTGGGCGGCTCGATCCCGAGAATCCGCTCGCACGAGGCGATCGCCGCGAGCAAGAGGTCGCCCTGGGGCGAATCCGGGGGAAGGCCGTACGAGGCGGCGAGAATCGAGCGAATGGCGGAAGCCGCCCGGTCGAGCGCTCTCGTGCGAGACGCGAACGCCCCTTCGTCGGCCGTTGGCCGTCCCGTACCGCCCGCCGCGCCGGTTTCTCCCGAACCGCAGTCGCGCCCTATTCGCCTGATAAGCCTATCGAGCGCGCGAAGCGAGCCGACGCGGTATTTATAATGATAGGAAAGGGGAATGAAAACGGTCTTCTCGTCGCGCCCCCGCTTGGCCAGGTCCTCGACGCACCAAAAACCGAACCGGGCGGTTCCGCTTTCAATTTCGGGCGAGGCCTCGCTCCGGTAGGTTACGTGCCCCTCGGGAGCGAGGGCGACCGGATAGTCGCCCTCAAGAATGGCGCGCCGTATGCGGTTCATGCCGGCCGGATCGGGGTGGGAATGGTCCACGGGCACCGCGCCGATGGCGATTAAGAGCTTGCCGACCAGGGGGTGGGACCACAGCGGCACTTCCATGCCGTATACGAAAAGCACGTGCGAAAGCCCCTTTTTCAGGCCGCGTAGGGGCGTTCCGAGCCGCCGCGCCGCCTGGGGCAGGGCCTTGTGAAAGAGGTAGCCCGTCAGCTGGGGATCGTCGCCGTAGGGGTGGCGAAAGCCGACGATAAGCCGCGTCTTGCCCTCGGCGAAGTCGCGATAGGCGCTCGCGAGCCGTTCCGGATGGACGAAAACGGGCGACCGAAAGCCCGCGATGCGCGCGGCCGGCGTCAGGAGCGTTCTCGCGAGACGTAAGAAAGGGGCGTTCAGCTTTGGCTCCCTCGCGGGGAGCGTCGGGCGCGCGGCCCAAACCGGTATGTGCATTCCGTCTATATTACGCCCTAAGCCGGGGTTTCACAAGCTCCCCCTTTCGGTGTACTATCGCTTTCCATGAGCGCGACCGAAAAACCCCTGATCCTATTCGTATCGCTGCAGGTCCAGTCGTCCTGGCAGTCCGTGCCCCTGGGCGCGGCGTCGGTCGCCGCCGCCCTGGGCGCCGATTCCCGCCTGGCCGGCCGCCTTTCGTTCACGCTCGCGGACTACTCGCTGGAAGATCCCGACCTTTCCGGCTTGGACGCGGTACGGGCCGGCGCCCTGCTCGCCCGGAAAATCCTTACCCTCGCGCCCGCGCCCCGCGTCGTCGCCTTTTCCGTATACGTATGGAACCGGCCCGCCTTCGAGGAATGCGCCCGCGAGCTCCGCCGGCTCGGTTCCAAGGCGACCCTCGTGGCCGGCGGTCCCGAGCCCACCGCGGCCCCAGAAACCTTCGGCGAAGCCTTTGACCACGTCCTGGTCGGGGAGGGCGAGCGGGGGTTCGCCGACTTGGCGCTGGCCCTGCTGGACGGCTCCCCGCTCCCCGCGTCCGTCGCCGCCATGCGCCGCCTCCCGGTCCCGGACTGCGCGAACCTCGCGTCTCCCTGGCTGTCGGGAACCCTCGACTCCTGCCGCGCGGTTTCCGGGCATCGGGGCGCCCTATGGGAGCTCGCCCGGGGCTGTCCCTATTCCTGCGCCTATTGCTATGAATCCCTGGGCGAGAAAAAGGTGCGCCCCCTCCCGCTCAAGCGGCTCGAGGCCGAGCTTGACCGCTTTGCCCAATTGGGGGTGGAGCGGGTCTTCGTGCTCGACCCGACCTATAACGCGAACCGCGAACGGGCCCTATCCCTGCTTTCAACCATAGAAAAGCGCGCGAAGGACATTCATTTCAGCTTCGAGGTGCGCGCGGAGCTTCTGGACCGCGAGTTGGTTTCGGCCTTTTCGCGCATACCCTGTTCCCTGCAAATCGGCCTCCAAAGCTCGAATCCCGAGGCGCTCAAGCTCGTCAACCGGCCGTCCGATCTCAAGGGCTTCTCGAAAAAAATCGGGCTTTTAAACGACGCGGGCATCGTATTCGGGCTCGACCTCATGTACGGCCTTCCCGGCGATAGCCTTTCGACCTTCCGCGCCAGCCTTGACTACGCGCTTTCCCTGTACCCGAACAATCTCGAAATTTTCCGCCTGGCGGTCCTTCCGGGAACCGCGCTCTTCGAACGGCGCGCCGAATTGGCCCTCGACTGCGAGGCGAGGCCCCCGTATGCCGTGCGCTCCACGCCCAAGTTTCCCTCGGGCGACCTTGACCGCGCCGAAACCCTCGCCGCCGCCGCGGACGTCTTTTACACCCAAGGAAGGGCGGTCACCTGGTTCCTGGCCCTCCTGCGCCCCCTCAAGCTCAAGCCCTCCCAGTTCCTCGCCGATTTCGCCGAATGGCTCGAATCCCGGGACCGCGCCGGCCGCCCCGGCGCGGCGCGCGCTCTCGCCGCTTCCCGCGCTCCCCATGCCGAGATCGAACCGCTGCAAATCGCCTTCGCGGAAAAAAAACTCGCCGAAAAGGGAAAAAGCTATCTCGGCAAGGCCGTTCGCGATATCATAGCGCTCAACGGCGCGTGGACCCGGGCCTTCGCGGAAGGGGAAGAGTCGTCTCTCGAGCTTTCCTACCATCCGGAAGACCTGTTCTCCTCCGACGCCATGGACCTCGAATATTTCGCGGAAAACGCCTGCATGGAACATTGCGCCGCCCGGGTCTTCCCGACCCCCGACGGACCCGATCTGGAGTTGACGTAATATGGCCTGTTAAGAAAAACAATCGTCTCGACGTTTTTCGAAGATCCTCACCGTTTTCCCAATAAACGCCGCGGGAATGCCCGACGGGGCGCCTCTCGGCGCGGTGACCGGATTTACCAATGGCCAGCCCGAATCGACGGGCACGTGGAATCATGAACCTACGAAAACTGAACCCCTTTACGGTGTATCGCGGCCTTCCCCGGCCCGTGTACGTCATCTTTATCGCGACCGTGGTGAACGGGACCGGCATATTCGTCTATCCCTTTCTCGCCCTCTTCCTGACCCAACGGTTGGGGTACGATCCCGCCAAGGCGGGACTCTATCTCTTCTTCGCCTCGCTCGCCTATTTTCCCGGGTCCCTGATCGGCGGGAAATTGGCCGACGCCGTCGGCCGAAGGCCCGTCATGGTCGGCTCCCAAACCCTGGCGAGCGCCGCCTTCGCGGCCTGCGGCTTTCTCGGCGACTCGCCCCTGATACCGGTACTCATTCTCGCCAACCTCTTCTTCGACGGCATAACCGATCCGGCCCGTTCGGCCATGATGAACGACGTGACGGTGAGCGAGAATCGGCAAAGCGCCTTCGCCCTTACCTATCTCGGACATAACCTGGGCTACTCGGTGGGGCCGCTCTTGGCTGGCTTCCTCTTCGTCCACGCCACCGACTGGCTCTTTTTCGGGAACGCGCTCATGGGTTTCCTCGCCATGGCGCTAACGGTTTGCCTCGTCGGCGAAACGAAACCCGACGGCGCGGAACTGGAGCGGAGCGCCACATCCGACGAATCCGACCGGGCAGTCGAGGGTTCCGTCCTGGACGCGTTCCGGGAAAAAAAGGGGCTCTTCGGCTTCGCGGCCCTTATGTTCCTCTATCAACTCGCCTACGAGCAAACCATATTCAGCCTGCCCCTCACCGCCGTGGCGATATTCGGCGACCGCGGCGCGGCTGTCTACGGCGCCCTCATGTCAATCAACGCCCTCTCGGTCATCTTCCTGAACGCCCCCATGGTCAGCCTGACCCGGAAATTTCCCACGCTGGCCAACGTGGCCTTCGCCGGCGTTCTCTACGGCCTCGGCTACGTCGGCTACGCCTTCGCCCGGGATATACCCCTTTTTTGGGCCTGCACCTTCCTGTGGACCCTCGGCGAAATAGTCGACGCGGTAAACACCTGGGCCTATATCGCCAACGAAACGCCGAAGAGCCACCGTGGCCGCTTCGGCGCCCTTATCAACTTCGTTTCCGGATCTGGTCGCTGGGTGGGGCCGGCCGCGGGCGGAAAACTCATCGCCGTCGCGGGAACGGCGGTTCTCTGGTGCCTTACCTCGGCAACCGCCTTCGCCGCCGCGGCGGGGGTCGGCCTCATGGAACGGTTCTCCTCCAAAAGGCGAAAACGCCGATAAACCCGAGAAGAGGCAGAACGGGGGAATCGGGGCGGACGGGCCATTCGCGGAGCCCCCGCGAAGCGCGCGAAACGCGACGACGCCGGACTCGCTACCGTTTGCCGCGCGCGGTAAAGCGCTCGCGATAGGTACATCCGGCGCAGAGGGGCTCGACCGTCCTTCGCGCGGTAAAGCCGTCATAGAGCGCCTTCGCGCGCGGCGCGGAAAGAATCGCGTCGAGCGGGGAATCGAAGAGGTTGCCCAAGGCGATATCGCCGTTCCGGTCAAGGCAGCAGGGCACCACCGTCCCGTCGGCAAGCACCCCGATCTGGTCCCGAAGCCCGCGGCAAAAGCCGGCTCCCGCCTCCGCGTATAGCGGGGGAGAGCGGGGCCAGTCGAAGGTATCGGCCGCGTGAATCGCGATTCCCGGCGCCAACGGATAGCCGTTCCTGCCCCGCACAAGTTCCGGGGGGCTACCCTCGGCCCGAAATTCCCGCGCCAGAAAGTCGAGAAGGGGAAGCGTGAAGTCCGCGTCGTCCCGGGTCCACAAGCGGAAACTGGCCAGGAACGAAGGACGCACCGCCCTTTGCGACGCCACGAGGGCCCTCACCGAATCGGAAAGTTCCCGCATCAGCGTAAGCCGCTCGCCCTCGGGAACCCGCTCCATGCTCTGTACCGAAAGGTTTACCCTTTCAAGGCCCTTTTTCCCCGACAGATCCGAAAGGCGCGCGGGAAGGAGCGTCGCGTTTGTGGTGAGTCGTACCGAGAATCCCCGTTCCCCCGCGCGGTCAAGGAAAACGGGGAGGAGCGGGTGGAGTAAGGGCTCGCCCATCAGGTGAAAATAGAGGACCGGCGCGTATCCCTCGAGGCGGTCCAAGGCGAGGGCGAACCGCTCCTCCGTCATGAAAGCCTCCGTCCTGCGGGTTAAGCCGCAAAAGGAGCATGAGAGATTGCAGGCGTTGGTAATTTCCAGGTATATCTTGTCGAACCGGGTTTTCATGCGTTTTCCGCCGCTTGTAAGGGGGTTACGGCCTTCTCCGTGGCATAAAAAAGGCACCTGAGCCTTTTCATGTGCCTTTCTTCGGTCTTATTACAGCCGCTCGGCTATCTTGTCTATGAACTGCCAGGAGTCCACGACCAGGCGGGCGGTTGGGCTCGCTATTTTCGCCAGGTCGCCGGTCATGATCCCGTCCTCGATACAGTCGAGGGTGGCCTTTTCCAGCCGTTTCGCGAAGTCCGCCAGTTCCGGGGTTTTGTCCAGTTCCGCCCGTTTCGCCAGGGCTCCCGTCCAGGCGAAGATGAGGGCGACGGGGTTCGTGGAGGTTTTTTCGCCCTTCAGGTATTTATAATAATGCCGTTGCACCGTTCCGTGGGCCGCCTCGTACTCGAAGACCCCGTCGGGGGACACGAGCACGCTGGTCATCATGGCGAGGCTTCCGGAGGCGGAGGCCACCATGTCGCTCATCACGTCGCCGTCATAGTTCTTGCACGCCCACAGGAAACCGCCCTTGCTCTGCATGACCCGGGCGACCGCGTCGTCGATCAGGGTATAGAAGTACTCGATGCCGGCGGCCTCGAAGCGGGCCCTGTACTCGGCGTCGTATATCCGCTGGAATATTTCCTTGAACCGTCCGTCGTAGGTTTTGGAGATGGTGTCCTTCGTGGCGAACCATACGTCGATTTTCTCCGAAAGGCCGTAGTAAAAGCAGGCGCGGGCGAAGCTTTCGATGGACTCGTCCAGGTTGTGAATGCCCTGAAGCACGCCGGGCCCCTTCATTTCCATGATTGTCTTGCGGACCACGGTGCCGTCGGCCTTGGTAAAGACCAATTCCGCCTTGCCGGGGCCGTCCACCGCCATCTCGCAGTTTTTGTATACGTCGCCGTAGGCATGGCGCCCGAGCACGAGCGGCTTTTGCCAGCACGAGACCGTGCCCTTCACGTTTTTCGCCACGATGGGCGCGCGGAAAACCGTACCGTCCAGTTCCGCCCGGATAATCCCGTTGGGGCTGGGAGTGAGTTGCTTGAGTTTGTATTCTTCCACGCGGGCGGCGTTGGACGTGATGGTCGCGCACTTGACGCCCACGCCGAGCCGCTTGATCGCGCGGGCGGCCTCGTAGGTTACGCGGTCGTCGGAGTCGTCCCGGGCCTTGAGCCCCAGGTCAAAGTATTCGGTTTTTAGGTCGACGAAGGGAAGCAGGAGCTTCTCCTTGATCACGCCCCACAGAACGCGGGTCATTTCGTCGCCGTCCAGCTCGGCGATCGCGTTTTTCATCGGTACTTTAGCCATGTTCCCCTCTTCAATGTTGCAGGTGTCGCCATAATACCGGAAAAGTGCGGTGGTCGACAAGATTTGTCGGCCCGAGCGAAAGGGTTCGCGCGGGGCGGTCCCTTGACCCCCCGGCCGTTTCCGGCGTACAAAGGCTGTCATGACGGAGCGAAAGATCGCCGACATGGACGGAATACTCGATATTGCCCTTGAATCGGGCACGCTTATCCTGCAAAGCGGCGGGGAAACCTACCGCACCGAGGAAACCATGATAACGGTGGCCGAATCCTTGGGCGCCGCGGAGGCCTCGGCCTTCGTTACCCCGACGGTCGCGATACTCACCTGCGTGGACGCCGAGGGCCGAAGCCGGACAAAACTGCGGCGCATCGTTTCCCGTACCATCAACCTGGGGACCATCGCCCGGGTGAACGCGCTTTCCCGGCGCATCGAGGGGCGGCGGCCCCGTAACGATCTTTCCCTCATCGCCGCACTGCTTAAACGCATTCGTTCCATCCCGGAACGTCCCGTATTCGCCGTTTCGTTCGCCACCGCCGTCGCGAGCTTTTGCTTTTCGCTCATGTTCCGGGGAACGCCCGGCGAGGCGCTGACGGCCGCCGCGATAGGCATACTGATGCGGCTCTCCCTTTTCGCCCTTGCGCCCCTGGCCCTTTCGGGTTTCATCTATAACGCCCTCGGCGGCGCGGTCATTTCGCTGCTTTCCGGTCTGGCCGTCATGGCGGGGCTCGTCGGATCGGGGGGCAACGTGAGCATTTCGGTGCTTATGTCCCTCGTTCCCGGCCTCGCGATCGTTAACGCGATTCGCGACATTATCGCCGGCGACCTGGTGGCCGGTTCCGCCCGCCTAATGGAAGCCTTCGTTATCGCCGCGGCCCTTTCCCTGGGCGCCGCCTTCGGACTCCTCGTGTTCCCCGTAGGCGGGGCGTACGCGTCGACCTTGGGCTTCCACGAATCGCTGGGCCTTTCCTTTCTTCTTTCCGCCCTTGCCGCGGGTTCCTTCGCGTATTTCTTCCATATTAGCAAATACGATATCCTCTGGACCTCACTGGCAGGCGGCTTCGGCTGGGTCACCTTCCTCGTGCTGCAGCGGAGCCTGGGCGCCCCCATCGCCGCGTATCTGGCCGGGGCGCTCTGCGTGGGCCTTATCTCCGAAATTCTCGCCATCGTTTTCCGAAAACCCGCCACGGTCTATATCGTTTCCGGGGTCATACCCTTCGTTCCGGGAGGGGGCATGTACGAGACCATGCTCTATTCCACCCTCGGCAATATGGACGCCGCGGCAAGGACGGGCTTTCAGACCCTCAGCGCCGCCGCCGCGATCGCGGTGGGCATCGCGCTCGCGTCGTCCTTGGCCAGGCTCGCGGCCCGGTTTATCAAATCCCGGAACCTCGGTCGCCGCCCTGCCCGTTGACGCGGACCTTATTGATTCTGTTTCCGTCCATTTCGACCACTTCCCACCGGTATCCCCCGGCCATAATCGCGTCTCCGGCCTTGGGAATCGAGCCGTTGGCCGTGAGAAGGTATCCCGCGAGGGTGTAGTATTCCCCGCTGTCCTCCTCGATGCCCTCAAGGTCATAGCTTTCGAGAATTTCTTCCATTCTGGTTTGGCCGTCTATATAGCGCCCCCCTCGGTCTTCCGCCGTCTCGACCGTAACCCTGGTTTCTTCCAGCAATTCGCCCACCAAGCCGTTTCTGGTGACTATGCCCTCGATACCGCCGTACTCGTCGATAATAAAGGCCATTCTGCTTTGCGCCTCGTCCAGGGCCTGGAGCGCCTTCAGGATCGTGACGGTTTCGCTGAGGAACACCGGTTTTTTGACTATTTCCCGCAGGCCGGGCCACGAGGGCTCGAGAAGGGTCTCCAGGAAATGACGGACCGAGACGGTTCCGAGAACCTTATCGACGGAGCCGGAACATACCGGAAACTGGGTAAACCCCGGATTAGCCGCCATTACGCGGCGAATGGTTTCCCCGTTGGAGGCCGCGTCGATCCAAACGATATCGGGGCGGTGGGTCATGCACGATCCTATCTTGCGGTCCGAGGGAAGGAATATGCCGCCTTTCACGGCGTTGGCTGGGTTGAATTCTTCCGGCGAGGTTCGCTTCAGGCCGGCGAATAGAGCGCTCATTTTCATGGTGTAAGTGTAGCATACGGGCAGGGTTTTAGTGCAGATGTAATTTTCTTGCATGGAAAGTGCATAAATATGCAATAACGGCTAGTCGCGGTATCGGGTTTTCGCTAGTATAAAACCGTTCCCGATGACGGGGATATTCGCTTTTCAAGAGGTTTGTATGTTGGTGATGAAGTTTGGCGGAACTTCCATGGGAAGCGCCGCCCGCATGTGCAATTCGGTCGACATTATGTGCGATCGGTCCGAAAAGGACCGGATCGGCGTTATCGTGTCGGCGGTAGGGGGTATTTCCAACCGCCTTCAGGACAGTATTACTTTCGCGATGCGGTTTTACGCTACCGGAACCGGAAAGTTTACCGCCACAGCCACCTCTGCCATGCCCCATACCTCCGATACTCCCGTTCCCGATTCCGTAGAGGCCTGGGTCTCCCTGGTACGGAATATCCATGTCGATATCATTCGCGATCTGACGGCCGCCGTAGCTGGCTTCTCCGCGGAAACCGTCGGCAGGGAATTGGA
Organism: Spirochaetota bacterium; assembly: GCA_023443865.1. Taxonomy (GTDB): domain Bacteria; phylum Spirochaetota; class Spirochaetia; order Treponematales; family Treponemataceae; genus Teretinema. The sequence goes on from JAEZST010000022.1 coordinate 772,024, forward strand.
ACCGCTTTTCGCCGAGTACGGACGGCTTCTTTCAGCCGTGGCCGCCTTCGGCGAGTGTCCCGAAACCGTAGAATGCCGCCTCATGGGATTGGGCGAGCAGTTTTGCGTGCCCCTGGTCGCGGAAATTTTGCGCGCCCGCGGCCAAAACGTCGAAGTACTCGATAGCCGCAAGCTGATCGTCACCGAGGGCGGGCGGCTTACCGAGGCCGATCCCGCGTACGACAAAATAGAGGAAAACTTCGCGTATTGGCGCGAATCGGGCGCGAGGGTATTGCTGGCGCCCGGCTTCATTTCCTCGGACGTATCGGGGAAGCCCTCCCTTCTCGGGCGCAACGGCTCGGACTTTTCGGCCGCCCTCATGGCCATGGGCTTACACGCGCAAAAACTGGAAATCTGGTCCGACGTGGACGGAATCTATACCGCCGATCCCCGCATCGTGCACGACGCCGTTTTGGTCGACGACATTAGCTACGAGGAGGCGATGGAGCTTTCGTTCTTCGGCTCGAAGGTCCTCCACCCCAAGACCATTACGCCCATCGCGGCGAGAAGGATCGAAACCTGGAGCCTGAACAGCTTTAACCGCAACGCGCGGGGAACCCGCATCGCCGCCGCGGATACGGTGGTGGTCTCCCCGAGCGCCGGCCCGGTCCGGGGCGTTTCCTGCCTCAAGGACACGGCCATGGTGAACGTTTCCGGCGCCGGGCTCAAGGGCAAAAAGGGAACCGCCGCGCGGGTCTTTTCCGCGGTGAGCAGGGCGGGCATTTCGGTGCTGCTCATTACCCAGTCCAGTTCCGAATACACCATCAGTTTTTGCGTGAAGGGCAGCGAGGCGAAGGCCGTGCAAAAGGCCCTTCAGGAGGAATTCGCCCTCGAGATCCGCGAAAACCTCATCAACGACATTTCGGTGATCAAGCGCATGGCGATCGTCTCGATCGTCGGCGACGGCATGAAACACCGCAAAGGAGTGGCCGGTACCTTCTTTACCGCGCTCGCCTTCGGAGGTATCAATATTAACGCGATAGCGCAAGGCTCCTCGGAGCGTTCCATAAGCACGGTGGTCGCCGACGAGGACGGCGACAAGGCGGTCAGGATCGCCCATCGGTTCTTCTTCAACACCATGCAGACCATCGAGCTATTCCTCGTGGGCGTGGGCACGGTGGGCGGCAAGCTCCTCGAACAGATAAGGCTCCAGCGGGAGGAATTGAGAAAGTCCCAAATCGACATTCAGGTATGGGGCATCGGCAATTCCCGGAAAATGCTTATCTCGAAGGCGGGAATCAATCTCGATACCTGGCGGGACCGCCTTGCCTCCTCGAAGGATATCTCCTCGGTGGACACGATCATCGAATTCGTGAAGGCCGAAAAGCCCCTGAACCCCGTCTTCGTGGACTGTACGGCAAACGGGTATCTACCGGAGCGCTATACCGACATTTTCGCCGCGGGCATGCACGTCATTACGCCGAACAAGCGGGCGAATTCCCTTTCCATCGGCTATTACCGCCAGCTGCGCGAAGCCGCCGCCGCGAGCCGGAAGCGCTTCCTCTACGAAACCAACGTGGGCGCCGGGCTGCCGGTAATCGATACCTTCCGCAACATGCTCAAAAGCGGCGACTCGCTCCATTCCTTCTCGGGCATCATGTCCGGCTCCCTCTCCTACATATTCGGCCGGCTCGACGAGGGGGCGACCTTCTCGCAGGCCGTCTCGGAAGCGCGGGAAAAGGGCTTTACCGAACCGGACCCCCGCGACGACCTCTCGGGTACCGACGTGGCCCGCAAGGCCCTCATTATCGCCCGCGAGGCCGGCTGTACCCTGGAACTCGATCAGGTCACGGTTTCGCCGCTCTTTCCCGCGGACTTTGATTCTTCCGGCACGGTGGACGAGTTCCTAGCCCGGCTTCCGGCGGTTGATTCCCATTTCGCCCGGAAAACCGAGGCGCTTCGGGCCGCGGGCAAGGTGCTCCGGTTCGCCGCCGAAATCGACGGGGCCACCGGCTCGGCCCGGGTCGGCACCGTGGAGGTTTCCGCGGACGATCCCCTGTCCGCCATCAAGGGCGGCGAGAACGCGTTCGTGTTCACCACTAAATATTATTCACCGATTCCCCTGGTAATCCGGGGCTACGGCGCCGGCGCGGACGTTACCGCCTCCGGCGTATTCGCCGATATTTTAAGGACAACCACATGGTAATCGTACTTGAATCCAACATTCGGGACGACGATAAGCAGCGCATTCGCCGTTTCCTCGAAAAAAACTCCCTTCGGGTGAACGAAATCGCCGGCGAGGAAGAGACCATCTTCGGCGCCGTGGGCAAGGTGGGAATCGACCCCCGTGAAGTGGAAATCCTGCCCGGCGTTCAGCGCGTCATACCCATCTCCAAGCCGTACAAGATGGCTTCCCGGGAATTTAAGCGGGAAAACACGATCGTGGACGTGCGGGGCGTGAAAATCGGCGGAAACCGGGTATCGGTAATCGCCGGTCCCTGCGCCGTCGAAAGCCTTGACCAGATAATGGAATCCGCGGCGAAGGTCGCGGATTCGGGGGCGGTTATGCTCCGGGGCGGCGCCTACAAGCCCCGGACGAGCCCCTACGCCTTCCAGGGCATGGCCGAGGAGGGCGTGCGTATCCTCAAGGAAGCGGGCGAGGCCTACGGATTGCCCATCGTCACGGAAATCGTTTCATCAGACCATATTCCGGTCATGCGGGACTACGTGGACGTGCTTCAGATCGGCGCCCGCAACATGCAGAATTTCGAGCTCTTAAAGAAGGTGGGCGCCCTCGGTAAGCCCGTCATCCTCAAGCGGGGCCTGTCGGCCACGATCGAGGAATGGCTCATGGCGGCGGAATACCTGCTCGCCAGCGGCACCGAAGACGTGATTCTCTGCGAGCGGGGCATACGCACCTACGAGAAGGCGACCCGAAATACCCTGGACCTCTCGGCGATCCCGGTCCTCCGGTCCCTGACCCACCTTCCCATAATCGTGGACCCCAGCCACGCGGTGGGCGTACGCGACAAGGTGCCTCCAATGGCCCTGGCGGCCGTCGCCGCCGGCGCCGACGGCCTTATCGTGGAAGTGCATCCCTGCCCCGAATGCGCCATGTCGGACGGCGCGCAGTCGCTCTATCCGGAACAGTTCGAAAAGATGATGCGCGATATCGAGGTGCTTGCCCCGGTAGTCGGGCGTACCGTTTCCCGCCGGACCGCGGCCAAAACCGGTCACGACCGTTCCGGGGCGAAGTTGGGGGCGAAACGGGCCGCGCCCTCGCTCGCCCTTTCGGGTACCGCCGCGCCGGCGGTATGCGCCTATTCCGGCGGCCGCGGGGCCTACGCGGAAATCGCCATCCGGCGGTTTTGGGACAACGGGGCGACCGCCCTTTCCGCGGCAAATTTCCGCGAGGTAATCAACGCGGTGCTCGGCGGGGGGGCCGACTTCGGCATGCTCCCCATCGAGAATAGCCTTGCGGGATCGGTATACGAGAATTACGACAACCTGACGCGCTGCGAGGACATCGAGATCGTCGGCGAGGTTACCATCAGGATCGAGCATTCCCTGCTCGCGCCCCGCGGGGCGACGGTCGAAACGGTCGGTTCCGTGTACTCCCATCCCCAGGCCCTCGCCCAGTGCGACGAGTTCCTGGCGAAGTACCCGCTGTGGAAGCATATTGAGACCGCGTCCACCTCGGGCGCGGCGGAGATGGTCGCCGCGGAAGGCGATATCACCCGCGCGGCCATCGCGAGCGCCAGCGCCGCGGATATCTATAAGCTCGAGACCCTGAAGTCGGGCATCGAAACCAATCCGCGTAACTATACCCGCTTCGTCATTATCGCGCGCTCGGGAGAGGTGGTCTGCGAGGCCCCCAACCACGCGAGCGTCATTTTCACCACGGCCAACGAGCCGGGCTCCCTCCATGCAGCCCTCGGCATCTTCATGAAGCACGGGCTCAACCTGACGAAGCTCGAATCGCGGCCGATCCAGGGAGAGCCCTGGCGATACCGCTTTTACGCGAACGTCAATCTGCCCGACGGGGTGGGGAACAGCGTCGTTTCCGGCGAGCGGCTGAAAACCGCGCTTGCGGAAATGGAAAAAATAAGTCACGATAACGGAATAGTTCAGGGGGTCCGAATCCTCGGCCTTTTCAATACAAAGGAGCTGTCATGAAACGTTATGTCATTTCTGTACTCGTGGAAAACCATTCGGGCGTTTTGAGCCGGGTTTCCGGCCTATTCAGCCGGCGCGGCTACAATATAGACAGCCTGACCGTCGGCGTGACGGAGAATCCCGAATTGTCCCGCATGACCATCGTGGTCAGGGGCGACGAATACATTCTTGAACAGATCGAAAAGCAGCTCGCCAAACTCGTCGAGGTGGTCTCGATCCACCATTGCGAGCCTTCCTCAACCGTGGTGCGCGAATTGGCGCTGATCAAGGTGAACGCCAAGGCCGCCAACCGGGTCGGCGTTATCGAAACGGCGAATATTTTCCGCGCGCGGATCGTGGACGTCGGCGTCGATTCCCTGGTAGTGGAGGCCACGGGCGGCGAGGACAAGATCGCGAGCCTGATCGAGCTCCTGGAGCCCTTCGGCATTCTGGAACTGGTCCGTACCGGGCTGACCGCCATGGGCCGGGGAAATTCTATCCTTTCGTCCGAGTCTACGGAACGGTCCGCTCGGGAATAAGGGGTTCCCGCAGAAAATCCCGGGCGAGAAGGTGGCGCACCCCGTCGGGCGTGACCGCTTCCCCTTCCGCCGGGCCCGTCGGGTCAATCAGGTATTTGGGCCATCCGTCGCGGATCGAAAGCAGGGCGCGGTATTTGCGGATTCTCTCCCCCGCGGTGGCCGCGTTCCCCACGGACTGAACGTAGATACGCCCCGTCCGGGCCTCGCACACGAAGGAGATTTCTTCCTTTCTTTCCCTCCCCGCGTCCAGCCGGCCCTGACGAACGTTCCATCCCGCGCCCTTGAGGCTCAGGAAGAGTAAATTGCGCAATGCCCGATCGGACTCCCCGGCGTTATCCCGCCCGGTAAACGCCGCGCGCAGGCCGTTATCCCCGAAATACCACACCTGAGCGGACCGTAGCTCCCGGCCCGCGGAAAGATCGATCACCGGCACGGGTATGATCAGCCCTGACAGCCTGCACGCCTCGAGGTAATCGATGGCCGATTGGGGCGAGAGGCCGCTGGAATTTCCCTCCAGGGCGTCGCGAATTTCCCGGGCCGAAAGGATCTCCCCCATGTGGGCGGCCAATAGGGAAAGCATGGGGCGAATAGCGGCGGGGTTACGCAGGGAAAGGCGTTCCACGATTTGGGTGAGGAGGAAGGAGTTCACCCGCATATCGAGCAGTTCGCGGTTTCGCGCGTCGTCGGCGGGGAAAAGGCCCGAATCGGGGAGTCCTCCCGTCCGCGCGTACGCTTGAAGGGCCGTGGCCGAATCGCGCAGGTTTCTGTCGGCGAGCCATTCCGGGTAGGAGAGGGGAGGGATTGCCACCCGGGCTACCGATTCCCGACCGAACCGGTTTTCAAGGGCTTCGGCCAAGGCGACGGTCCTCTCCCCGGTGGCGATAATCCTCGTATCGCCCCGCGTAAGGATTTCCCCGAAGGCGTCCAGGTAACCCTGGATCCTATCGGCGTTATCCAGGCACAACGCGGAGGGGCCAATGCCCAAGCCGCGGGCGGCGGCGATCAGTTCGCGGCTTGAGACGATACCGTGACCGCTTTTCAGGTGGATAACGTGGACGGGCGGGCTTGAGGCGCGAAGTTCTTTTACCGCCGCGTTGAGGGTCCAGGACTTCCCTGAACGGTGGAGCCCGTCCAACACGACGATACGGTATTGGGTCGCTGCCATGAGGATCGATTGATACAGTTGAGATCGAGGTAATTGCACTATTTGTTTATTATAATAGACAAATAGTAGAATTGTAAATTATTGTGCGGTATAAAATACATAAATAGCGGAGTATTGGCGGCGATTCTCTTGAGTTATGGCGGGCGGCCCGACTATAGTGCAGTATCACTGATAAAGGAGCCTTATATGGCAAGACAGATCAAGATTTTTGACACCACGTTGCGCGACGGCGAACAAGCCCCCGGCTGCAGTATGAACCTGCAGGACAAGCTTGAGGTCGCCCATAGCCTATCCCGGCTCGGTGTCGATATTATCGAGGCCGGTTTTGCCATCGTCAGTCCCGGCGACTTTCAGTCCGTACAGGCCATCGCGAGAACCATTCGGGGCGTATCGGTGGCATCCTTGGCCCGGGCGCTGGAGAAGGATATCGACGCCGCCTGGGAGGCGATTCGCGAAGCGGAAAACCCCCGCATTCACACCTTTATCGCCACGAGCCCCATCCATATGGAATTCAAGCTCAAGAAAACGCCGGACCAGGTATATGAGCAGGCGATAAAAATGGTGAAATACGCGCGGAACCTCTGCGGCGACGTTGAATTCTCCCTGGAAGACGCGTCCCGATCCGATCCGGCCTTCATGTACCGCGTGATAGAAGGGGTCATCAACGCCGGGGCCTCCACGGTAAATATTCCCGATACCGTAGGCTACGCGACCCCCGACGAGTTCGGCGCCCTCATCCGGAATATCCGCTCCAACGTGCCGAATATCGACAAGGCGGTCATTTCCGTGCATTGCCATAACGATTTGGGACTCGCGGTGGCCAATTCCCTCGCGGCGGCCCAGGCGGGGGCGGACCAGATAGAATGCACCCTGAACGGGCTCGGCGAACGGGCGGGAAACGCGGCCCTGGAAGAGATTGTCATGAGCCTCCATACCCGGGGCGACCATTTCGGCATGGCGACCCGGATCGATACGACCCAGATTTACCAAGCCTCCAAGAAAGTGAGCCAGGCCACGGGCGTGCGCTGCCAGCCCAATAAGGCGATCGTCGGCGAAAACGCCTTTGCGCACGAAGCGGGGATACACCAGCACGGCGTGCTCGCCAACCGCGCCACCTACGAAATCATGACGCCCGAGTCCATCGGCTTGCCCCACAACAAGATGGTCTTGGGCAAGCATTCGGGGCGCCACGCCTTCGAGGAGCGGCTCCAGTACCTGGGCTATCCCGTGGGCGAAGAACGATTGAATGAGCTCTTCGAGGCCTTCAAGGTCCTCGCCGACAAGAAAAAGACCGTATCCGACCGGGATATCGAGGCCCTGGTGGGAGGCTACCGTAACATTCCGGAAGCCTGGCGCCTGGACCGCTACGTTATCAACTCCGGCTCGTCAATCACCGCGACTTCCGTGGTGCGCCTGGTACTCAAGGACGGCACGAAGGTCGAGCGGGTTGCCATCGGCGACGGCCCGGTAGACGCCTCGCTCAACGCGATCGACAAGATAGTCGGGGGCGACGATATCCGCCTCGAGGATTTCAACCTCGCCATCGTCGACGCGACCGATACGGGAACCGACGCCCAGGGCGCGAGCCACGTGCGCATCACCAGGGAAGGCAGAACCTGGAACGGTTCCGGCGTGTCCACCGATATCGTCGAATCGGTGATTAAGGCCTATCTCGCGGCCCTCAATTCCATGAATTACGAACTAGAACAGGAACGCACCCGGGAGGAAGCATGAAGAAAAACGATACCGCCGACCGTCTCGCCTCGCTGCACATATTCGATTCGACCCTTCGCGACGGCGCCCAGGGCGAGGGCATCAGCTTTTCCGTCCAGGACAAGCTCCACGTGGTTCGCGCCCTTGACGAGCTCGGCGTCTCGTATATCGAGGCGGGAAATCCCGGCTCCAACCCGAAGGACCTGGAGTTTTTCCGGGAAGTCAAGAAAATCCGCCTGGAAAACGCCCGGCTGGTCGCCTTCGGGTCTACCCGGCGCAAGGGAATCCGGGCGGCCGAGGACACGAACCTCGCGAGCCTCCTCGCGGCGGACACGGAAGACGCGTGCATCTTCGGCAAGACCTGGGATTTTCACGTTACGGAAATTCTTCGCGCCACCTTGGACGAAAACCTGGAGATGATCCGCGACACCATGAAATACCTGCGGGAGCAGGGCCGCACGGTGATTTACGACGCGGAACACTATTTCGACGGCTATCTTTCCAATCCCGCGTATGCCCTGTCCACCCTCCGCGCGGCGGTGGAAGGCGGCGCCCAGTGCCTGACCCTCTGCGACACCAACGGCGGCTGCCTCCCCGACGCGATCCGGGAAATGACCGAGACCGTGGTGAGGGAATTCGGCGTTCCCGTGGGCATTCACTGCCACAATGACGGGGGAATGGCGGTGGCCAATTCCCTCATGGCCGTGAAGGGCGGGGCGGTTCAGGTGCAGGGAACCCTGATCGGGTTCGGCGAACGCACCGGAAACGCGAACCTTTCCACGATCATCGCCAACCTTGAACTCAAGATGGGCTTGCCCTGCCTTCCCGCGGGCAAGGTGGCGACCCTTACTCCCATGGCCCGTCGGGTGGCGGAGATCGCGAACGTCACCATGGACGACGGCATGCCCTTCGTGGGGCATACGGCCTTCGCCCACAAGGCGGGCATGCATATCGACGCCATGACGAAGAACCCGAAGGCGTACGAGCACGTGCATCCCGATTCCGTGGGCAACGAGCGTACCTTCCTCATGAGCGAGGTCGCCGGCCGATCGATGATCATCGAGAAAATCCGCAAGTTCGACCCCGCCATCGGCAAGGACAGCCCGGTCGCGCAGCAGATCGTGGACCGCCTGAAGGCGCTGGAGCACGAAGGCTATCAGTTCGAGGGGGCCGAGGGCAGCTTCGAGCTTTTGGTGCGCAAGAACATGGGAAAGTACAAGCCCTTCTTCGACCTGCACTACTATAAGATCATCGGCGAACAGCCCGACGCCGACCAGGCCTGCACGGCCTTCGCGCAGATAAAGATCGGGGTGGACGGGGTGGACGCGATCACGGCGGGGGAGGGCGACGGCCCGGTCCATGCCCTGGACTGCGCGCTCCGTACCGCCCTCGAGCGCTTTTATCCGGGAGTGCGTGAAATCCGCCTGACGGACTTTAAGGTGCGCGTATTGGACTCGAAAAGCGCCACTGCGGCAAAGGTTCGGGTCTTGATCGAATCTACGGACGGCGAGGAAGTTTGGACGACGGTGGGCGTTTCCAGCGACTTGATCGAGGCTTCGTGGCAGGCGCTTGTTGATTCCTTCGAGTACAAGCTGATCATGGACGTGGAAAAGCGTTTCAAGGCCTATCTGTAACGGCCGGGGCCGGGTTCGGCGGGACCTTTCGGGGTTTCGTACGCGCCCGGTTTTGCCAGCGCGTAGGGTTTACAAAAGCTTGCATAAATACTAAAATACTTTAACTATACTGTAGGAGAAAGCCCGATGAATTGTAACATAACCACTATACCCGGAGACGGAATCGGTCCGGACATCGTTCGCGAAGGTTGCCGCGTGTTGGACGCGATAGGCAAAAAATTCGGCCATACCTTCGCGTACACCGAAGTCAAGGCAGGCGGCTGCGCGATCGACGCCACCGGCGACCCCCTTCCGAAGGAAACCCTGGACGCCTGCGTGAAAAGCGACGCGGTGCTCCTCGGCGCCGTCGGCGGCCCGAAATGGGATACCCTTCCCGGGGCCAAGCGCCCGGAAAAGGCCCTCCTCGGCCTTCGCGCGGGCATGAAGGTGTACGCGAACCTCCGCCCGGCCCTCATGTTTCCCCAACTCGCCGCCGCCTGTCCCCTCAAGGCCGAAATCGTCAAGGACGGGCTCGATATCCTGATCGTGCGCGAGCTCACCGGCGGAATCTACTTCGGCGACCGGGGCCGCAACGCCGCGGGCGACGCCGCCTGGGACACCGAAGCCTATAGTAAAGGCGAGATCGAGCGCGTCGTGAAGATCGGCTTCGAGTCGGCCATGAAGCGGCAGAAGAAGCTTTGCGTGGTGGACAAGGCGAACATCCTCGAAACCAGCCGCCTGTGGCGGGAGGTCGCCGAGTCCATGAAGGGAAAGTGGCCCCAGGTCGAGCTTTCCTATATGTACGTGGACAACGCCGCCATGCAGCTCGTGCGGAACCCGAACCAGTTCGACGTGATCGTGACGAGCAACATGTTCGGCGATATCCTCTCCGACGAGGCGAGCCAGATCACCGGTTCCATCGGCATGCTCGCTTCGGCCTCGCTCGGCGATTCCGGTCCCGGGCTGTACGAGCCGATTCACGGTTCCGCGCCCGATATCGCCGGGAAGGATCTCGCGAATCCCCTGGCGACCATCCTTACCTGCGCCATGATGCTCCGCTTCTCCTTCGGCTTGACCAAGGAAGCGGACGCCATAGAGAAAGCCGTGGAATCCGTTTTGGACGCGGGATGGCGCACCGGCGATATCGCCGGCGGGGCCGCCGACCGCGCCGCCCTCGGCGACAAACTCGTGGGAACCCGTAAAATGGGCGACCTCGTCGTCGCGGCGATCTAATCGATGAACGCCCCGCGCCGTTCCGCTGGGGGACGGCGCGCCCATGCTATACTGGCCCGAGGGCCCGACCGGAGGTAACGCAAATGAAAAGCGACAAGACCAAGAAGGGAGTAGAGCGCGCGCCGCACCGTTCCCTGTTCCGCGCGATGGGATATACCGACGAAGAGCTCGCCCGTCCCATCATCGGCGTCGTCAATTCCAAAACCGAAATTATCCCCGGGCACATTCACCTGCAACCCATCGTGGAAGCGGTGAAGGCGGGAATCCGCATGGCGGGCGGCACGCCCATGGAATTTCCGGCCATCGGCGTGTGCGACGGAATCGCCATGGGCCACGAGGGCATGAAATACTCGCTGGTTACGCGGGAACTCATCGCCGACTCGGTGGAATGCGTCGCCACGGCCCACGCCTTCGACGGGCTGGTCATGGTTCCCAACTGCGATAAGATCGTGCCCGGCATGCTCATGGCCGCGGGCCGGCTCGACCTGCCCACCGTGGTGGTTTCCGGCGGGCCCATGCTCGCGGGCAAATACGGCGATCGGCGCCTTTCCCTTACCGATATGTTCGAGGCCGTCGGTTCCGTCGCCTCGGGCAAGCTTTCCGAAACCGAGCTCGACGCCATGGAAGCCGCCGCCTGCCCCGGTTGCGGCTCCTGCTCCGGCATGTTTACCGCCAATTCCATGAACTGCATGACCGAGGTGCTCGGCATGGGCTTGCCCGGCAACGGCACCATTCCCGCGGTTTACGGGGAACGGATCGCCCTCGCGAAAAAGGCGGGCATGGCGGTCATGGACTTAGTGTCCAAGGGCATCACCGCCCGCGCGATCATGACGGAAAAGGCCTTTAAAAACGCCCTCACCGCCGACATGGCCTTGGGGTGCAGTTCAAACACCATTTTGCACCTTCCCGCCATCGCCCACGAGGCCGGCGTTAAGATAGATCTCGCCGAGATCAATTCCATATCGGAAAACACCCCGAACCTTCTCCGCCTCGCGCCCGCGGGCCGCGATTTTATCGAGGACCTCTACGCCGCGGGCGGCATTCAGGCGATGCTCGCGGAACTGGCGAAAAAAGGCCTTATCGACGCAAGCCTCCCGACCGTGACCGGGAAGACCGTGGCCGAGAATATCAAGGGCGCGGTTAACCGGAACCCCGCCGTTCTCAGGACCATCGACAATCCCCATTCGGCCACCGGCGGCATCGCCGTCCTCTTCGGCAATCTCGCGCCGAACGGCTGCGTGGTTAAGCGCTCCGCCGTGGCGCCCGAGATGATGAAACACTCCGGGCCGGCGAGGGTATTCGAATGCGAGGAAGACGCCTTCGCCGCGATTCAAAAGGGCAAGATCGTCTCGGGCGACGTGGTGGTAATCCGCTACGAGGGTCCCCGCGGCGGTCCGGGCATGCGCGAAATGCTGGCCGTAACCGCGTCGCTGGCGGGGCAGGGTTTGGGCAAGGAAGTCGCGCTCATTACCGACGGGCGTTTTTCGGGCGCCACCCGCGGCGCTTCCATCGGCCACTGCTCCCCCGAGGCGGCGGTGGGCGGCCCCATCGCCTTGGTGCGCGAGGGAGACCGCATATCCATAGACATTAACGCCTATTCGGTTACCCTTGAGGTATCCGAGTCAGAGATGGCCGCGCGCCGCGCCGAATGGAAGGCGCCGCCGCCGAAGGTCAATACGGGGTACCTCGCCCGGTACGCGAAACTCGTGACGAGCGCGGATACCGGCGCGGTACTTTCGGTGTAACGGGGAGATACGTATCGATGAAATGCACAGGCGCGAAAATCGTCATTGAATGCTTGGCGGAACGGGGGGTAGACACCGTTTTCGGCTACCCCGGCGGAACCATACTCAATATTTACGACGAGCTCTACAAGAATTCCGACAGGATCCGCCATATCCTGACCGCCCACGAACAGGGCGCCGCCCACGCGGCCGACGGCTACGCGCGATCCACCGGCAAGGTGGGCGTCGTGCTCGCCACGAGCGGCCCGGGCTGCACCAATCTGGTTACCGGCATCGCCACGGCCTATATGGACTCGGTCCCCATGGTCGCCATTACCTGCAACGTGCCCACGAACCTGCTCGGGAAGGACAGTTTCCAGGAAGTGGACATTACGGGCATTACCATGTCCATCACCAAGCACAACTACATCGTGCGCGACGTGGCAAAGCTGGCCGAGGTCATACGCGAGGCCTTCGACATCGCCGTTACCGGCAGGCCCGGACCCGTGCTTATCGACATACCGAAAGACGTTACGGCGGCGGTGACCGAGTGGGAGGGCGAAAGCCGTCACGAGGTATCCGCGCGGGTCGAACGCAACAGGGCGAAAAATCCCGTGCCCACCGGGGAAGAGCTCGCGGCGGTCGCAGAGACGCTTTCCGCGGCAAAGCGGCCCTTTTTCTACGCGGGCGGCGGCGTGATCATTTCGGAGGCCTCGGCGGAACTGAGGGCCTTGGCGGAAAGGCTTAACGCCCCCGTGTCATTAAGCCTTATGGGCAAGTCCGCCTTTCCCTTCAACCATCCCCTCAATACGGGCATGATCGGAATGCACGGCACCAAGGTCTCCAACGCCGCGGCGAACGAATGCGACCTGCTGGTGGCCATCGGCGCCCGCTTTTCCGACCGGGTTATTTCCGATCCGGCGAAATTCGCCCGTCGCGCCCGGGTCGTCCATATCGACATCGATCCCGCCGAGATCAACAAGAACATTCCCTCCGCGGCGAGCCTGAACGGCGACCTCAAGCTGATCCTGGCCGAGCTCTCGAAGCGGGTCGGCGTTCGCGCGCGCGACGAATGGAACGATCGGGTGGACGAGCTCAAAACACACGTGCCCGCCATGTATTCCAAGATAACCGCGCTGCACCCGAAGTTCGTGCTGGAGCATATTCACGAGCGGCTCGGCGACGACGCGATCATCACCACGGAAGTGGGCCAGCACCAAATGTGGACGGCCCAGTTCTATCCCTTCGTCAAGCCCCGCACCTTTTTGACCTCGGGCGGGCTCGGCACGATGGGTTACGGAACGGGCGCCGCCATGGGGGCCCAAACGGGAAATCCCGACCGGCAGGTCGTGCACATCGCCGGCGACGGTTCCTTCCGCATGAACCTTAACGAGCTTGCCACCATTTCCTACTATGATATGCCCATCGTGATCGTCGTGGCGAACAACGGGACTTTGGGCATGGTCAGGCAGTGGCAAACCCTGTTTTACGGCAAGCGGTATTCGTCGACCACATTGGACCGTCCGCCCGACTTCGTGAAACTGGCCGACGCCTTCGGGATTCGGGGTTTCCGCGCGACCAACGAAAGCGAATTCCGCGAGGCCTTCAACGAGGCCGTCTCCGTGAGGAAGCCGGCGCTGATAGACTGTTACATGGATATCGACGAGAAGGTCTTGCCCATGGTTCCCGCCGGGAAGCCCATCGACGAATTGCTCCTGGACGCGGAGGGATAAAGGCGGATGCTTTTTCCAACCTTTGAATTCGCGGGTTTTTTTCTCCTCGTGTTCATCGGGTTTTGGTACGTTTTTCGCCGCGCCCGCGACCGGAAGCTCTTTCTGATCGCGGCGAGCTATTTCTTTTATTCCCTCTGGGACTGGCGCTTTTCCTTCCTGCTTCTCGCTTCCACGGCGGCGAATTACGGTTTCGCCTTCCTGATCGGGAGAAGCAGGGAGCACCTTCGCCGGAAACTGTTCCTGGTTCTCGCCGTGGCGGCGAACCTGCTCTTTCTCGGCTTTTTCAAGTATTGGAACTTTTTTGCCCAATCGGCCACGGGCGTATTCGGCGCCCTCGATCTAAGCTGGAGCCTGCCCGTGCTGGCCGTCGTCATGCCCGTGGGAATCTCCTTTTATACCTTCAAGGCGCTCAGTTACGTTTTCGACGTGTACCTGTGCAAAATCGCCCCGGCGAGCGATCCCCTGGACGTCGTCCTCTACGTTTCCTTTTTTCCCCAGATCGCCTCGGGCCCCATCGTGCACGCGGCGGACTTCCTTCCGGGCGTGGGGGGGGCGGTTGCCGCCGGCATTGAGCCCGGCTCTAAGCCCATCGCCTTCGACCGGGCAACGCTCCTTATTCTTTCGGGGCTGTTCAAGAAGTTGGTGTTCGCCAATTTCCTTTCCACGCTTTTCGTGGACCCGGTCCTCTCAGACCCGCTTTCCCACGGGACCCTCGAGAACCTGATAGGGGCGCTCGGTTATTCCGTGGTGATGTATGCGGATTTTTCAGGGTACAGCGAAATGGCGATCGGCGTCGCGCTGTTGCTCGGCTTCGAGACCCCGGCCAACTTTAACCGCCCGTACGTATCCTTCTCGGTCACCGAGTTCTGGAAACGGTGGCACATTACCTTTTCGTCCTGGCTTCGGGAGTATCTCTATTTCGCGATGGGCGGTTCCCGTTTCGGCAAGGCGCGCACCGTCGTGGCCCTCTTTTTTACCATGGCGCTCGGCGGGCTCTGGCATGGCGCTGCGCTCACTTTCCTGGTTTGGGGCGTTATGCAGGGCGCCGCCCTCGCGCTGGAGCGGGGCTTCGAATACGGAACCAAGCGCAGCCCCGTTCCCTGGAAAGCGGTCCTACAGGTCCTCGCTACCTTTACGTTTACCGCCCTCAGCTGGATCGTTTTTCGCGCCCCGTCCCTTTCCGCCGCGGGCGAATGGTTCCGCGGGCTTTTGAACGTATCGGTTCCCCCGGACAAAATGAGCCCGCTCGTGGCGGTGCTATTGGTCCTCGGCTTGGCGATGCAAGCCGTCCCGACGCGGGCCCGAAAAACGGGTTTCCGCTGGTATATCGCGCTGCCGCTTCCCGTTAAGGCCGTCGCCGTCGCGGCCGCCTTGCTCGCGTTGGGCCTCGTTTCCATGTCGGGCGTCGCGCCGTTCATATATTTCCAGTTTTAAAAAAGACGCGGGGGACGTAAGTGAAAACGAACAAGGAAGACGCATACAGCCCGAACCAGATTGTACTTACGGTCCTTTTGGCCGTCGCCATTACCGCCATTTTCGCCGGTAAAAGCCTCTGGATTCCCGCTTCCCATATCGAAAACCTGCATATCCGCTCCATCGCCCTCGCGATGGCCGATTCCCTTTCGTTCGTCGCAGCCGAGACCGGCCTTGACGGGTACATGCCCGCCGCCCGCGAGGCCTTTCTTTCCTTTACCGGCCTCGCGGAACAAACCGAATGGGATACCCGCTACTTTAACCGGAGGGCCTCGGGCGAAGAAGCCTCCCCGCCAGCCCTTGCGCCGACCCCGCAAAGCCCCGTCGCCGAAATCCCAGAACCTTCCGGCCTTTCGCCGGCCCTGACCGACGCGCCAGCCGCGGCCTCGACCGCCTATGCCGCGACCGATCCTGCCTATGCCGCGCCCGCGCCCGCCGGTGCCGCGCTCGCTCCCGCGCCTGGAACGGCCCTTCCGAGCGCGGTTCCGGTCAACGCCATCCACTCAAGCGCAAACCCCTTGCGCCTGTATATGTTCGGCGATTCCCAGGTATTCAGCCTCGGCAGCGGGCTTTCGCGGCTTGCGGGAAAGGACTCGCCCGTGTCGGTGGATTTTCTCGCGGTACACTCCTCCGGATTCATTCGGGGCGATTATTACAATTGGCCCGCGAAACTCGCCGATACCCTCTCGTCTTCCCGCTACGACGCCGTGGTCATGATGCTGGGCATGAACGACTATCAGAACTTCTGGAACAACCGCGGCGAAATCATGAAAAAGCATACCCCGGAATGGGAGGAAGCGTACGCGGAGAAATGCTCCGCGCTTATCGACGAGGCCCTCCTGTACGTCCCGAAGGTATACTGGGTCGGCATGCCCCGGGTTAAGGACCCGCAATACGAACAGAGCCTCCGCTATATCGACGCGGTCCAGTCTCGCGTTGCCGCCCGTTACGGGCCGGATATCGTTATCCGCCACCCCATAGCGGACTCGCTTCCCGGCGCCTCGGGCTCCTATACGGAAACGGTGTCGCTTCCCTCGGGCAAATCGATCCAGGCCATGAGCCCCGACGGGAACCATTTCACCGTCGAGGGCGGGCAATACGCCATGGCAGGGCTTTTCAGGCGGCTTCCCCAGGACTGGCTCTTTTCGGAAATCCCGATTGAACACCTGATCGAATAGTTGCTATAGTTTCGCAAACACATAAAACGGAGACCCGCATGATCCAACGCAATCCCCATATCGCCAACCTTGCTTCCGGTTACCTCTTTCCCGAGATCTCGAAGCGCCGCGCCGCCTTCGCCAAGGAAAATCCGGAGGCGAAAATCATCAGCCTCGGAATCGGAAACACGACCGAGCCCCTGACTCCCCACGTCCAAGCGGGACTAGCCGGCGAGGTTTCGCGGCTTGGTACCAAGGAAGGCTATTCCGGTTACGGAGACGAAACGGGACTAACGGAGCTGCGCGCGAAGATCTCCTCGGTATTGTACGGCGGCATCGTCGAGCCGGAAGAGGTTTTCATTTCCGACGGCGCTAAGTGCGATATCGGCCGCCTTCAGTATCTATTCGGCGAGCGGGTCGCCGTCGCGGTACAAGACCCCGCCTACCCCGTGTACGTGGACGGCTCGGTGATGATCGGCGCCGCGGGCGCGGCGAAAAAGGACGGCAGCGGCTATGAGGGCATCGCCTACATGCCCTGCACGGCCGAGAACGGCTTTTTCCCCGACCTTTCCCTTGTGCCCGCCAACGCCCTCGTGTATTTTTGCTCCCCCAACAACCCCACCGGCGCGGTCGCGACCAAGGCCCAGCTGGAAGCCCTGGTAAAGACGGCGAACGAGAAAGGCTCGATCATCGTGTTCGATTCGGCCTATTCCGCCTTTATCCGCGACCCCTCGCTTCCCAAGTCCATTTTCGAGATCGAGGGTGCCCGCACCTGCGCCATCGAGATAAACTCGTTCTCGAAGCCGATCGGCTTCACGGGGGTTCGCCTGGGCTGGTCTATCGTGCCCAAGGAACTTCTGTTCGCCGACGGCACCCCGGTCATGAAGGACTGGACCAGGCTCATGACCACTATTTTCAACGGCGCCTCGAATATCGCCCAACGCGGCGGCCTTGCCTCGCTCGACGAGACGGGCCTCGCCGAGACCAGGGCGCTTACCGATTACTATCTCGGGAACGCAAAACTGATCGCCGATACGCTTACGGGGCCGAACTTCGCGCGCGCGGGGGTCGAGATCTTCGGCGGCGATAACGCCCCGTACGTATGGGCCCGCTTCCCCGGCCGCAAGAGCTGGGATATATTCGACCGCATACTCAGGGAGTGCCACGTCGTCTGCACTCCGGGCGCCGGATTCGGGCCGGCCGGCGAGAGCTTCATTCGCTTCAGCTCCTTCGGGCACCGGGAGCAGGTGGAAGAGGCGTGCGCCCGTCTGGCGAAGCTTCAGCTCGGGGAATAAGGCAAAAAATTTTTAGCGAAAAAAAACGGCGTTTCCCCCGCGGGAACGCCGTTTTTTTCCGTAAGCCCCTTAGGGAGCGTCCGGCGAGGGCAGGCTCAGATTGATTCCCGCGCGCAGGTTGAACATGAACTCGTCCAATCCGTCCACGGGATCACCCAGGGAGAAGGAATAGAGGGAGCCGTCGCCCGCGAGGAAGAGGCTGTATTCGGCCTTGGGAGAAAAGGTCAGTCCGCCGCCGAGAACGAGATTCGCGATCTTGCGGTTGTCCGGGGAGTCCGCGACGACGTAATAATCGATTACCCGGTAGATAAAGTCCAAACCGATCCGGAAGGGCGATCCTTTTTTGTAGGCGGTGGTATAAAACCCGTAATCGGTTGTGCTTCTGATTTTCGCGTCGGCTCCGTCCTGAATGGCGCTGGTGCGCTGCGAAACCTTAAGCGTGCAAAGAACGTTCGGCAGGAAGAATCCGGCGGACAGCTCGCTTTTTTGAAGATACGCCTGGCCACCGGTTTGAACCGCCGCCGGAAGGGCGAATTCGGTATCCGCCCGCGCCACCACGAAACCCGGCGACGTTACGCTGAACCCTATCCCCAAGCCTGGCTGGAAAAGAATGGGCACGCCGTCCGACGATCCGTTCGAGTTTAGCACGCCGAACGAGGGGCCCGCGGCGATTTCCATATACGAAGTCCGGTACATGGCGCGGGCCGAAAGCACGTTGCCGTAGACCGGGTCCGCATCGTAAGAAAGCTTCCCGAAAAGATTGGCCGATAGACGGTCGCTCACTTCCATGAACCCGCCGTAGCCGATTGCCGAGGGCTTTAAATCCCCGTCCTTCGACATGGCGAAGGAACTGGCCTTGATTTCCGCCGAAATATCGACGGGCTGGGCGAACCGAAGGGGAATGAGCGCGAGCGCCGCGAGGGCGATAAAACGTTTCATCAATAAACCGCCTTGAGGGAAACCCGAAATTCCCCGGCGGTTGCCGGGTCATCGAGTCGGAATGGATTGATCGACAATGACGATTCAAGCACGTAATCGGAAAGGGCGAATTCGCAAAAGGGGTTCAGGGAAAAACTGAGGGGAGTGGTCACGCCGGGGTTCTTCGGATCCATGGCGCCGGAGGCCGCGACGCCGATCCGCGCGCGGTCCTTCTCCGTGGAGCCGAAGGCGACGAGCGCGTTGGCCCCGATATAGGTTCCCTGGTAGGTCGCGCTCCCGTCCGGCGCGAAATCGGAAATGGGCACCGAAAAAAAGGATATGGCGAAGAGCGCCCTGTCCCGGTGCAGCCTCGGCTCGAAAAGCATATAGACTTTCTCGGTGACGTTCGTCAGGGGAGTCGCGTCGAGCATCCCCATCTGTACGTAAAATTCATTTGCTTCCGGGTCCCCAAGGCTCGCCGAAAGGTCGCCGCGCATCTTGAAATCGGCGGAATCGAGCGCGACGAGGGTGCCGAGGAAGGCGTTCAGCCTGACGGGTTCCGACACGAAGGCGAGCTGCGCGTCGTTTCGTTGAACGGCTTCCTTCCAGGGCTTGGCGTTCCAGTGGGAATATAGGGCCACGGCCAGGGGCCCGTTGTCGGGAACGCCCCAAACCCCCAGGCCGGTTCCGCTGATTCCCGCTTCCCCGGCGAGGGCAAGGCCCAAAAGCCGCGAGCCGAATCGCGGATATTCAATGCCCCGCTTAAAGGCTTCTTTCATGAGCCGGTTCGATTGCGGCGCGTCATAATTTCCGGTAAACGCGATCCAGGTCAGGGGACCGCCCAAAAGGCGGGGGAACACGATCGAGGCCCCGTCGAAGGCGACTATACCATACGTCCGTACCGCGTCGTCGGCGTGAAAAAAACGCAGGGTGTCGACCGTGCCGAAAAGGAGACCCATATTCAAATTGACGGAGGGAAAAGGCGCAAAGCGGCCGGCGACGTAGCCGGCGGTAGCGATATCGGGCATGCCGCCCGAAGAATCCAGGGTACCGGTCGATTCCACAAAAAGATTCGTGCGCGTAACGGTTTGAGCCCCCAGGGGTAGGCCGAGAAGCGCGATGAGGGCGAATCTGAACAGGCTTTGTGGACGCATCTTTTCTCCTTAAACCAGTATATACTATAAAAATAGTATCGGGCTATAACGCCCCAAAAAAAAGACGCCCGACTTATAATAGCTTGACTAATGATGAAAACCGTATAAACTTGACAATATATGAGTGATTATCTGGATATCAACAACGCGGAGCTCCTGAAGGACTTTTTCAGCGAGGCCGAACAGCAGGTATTTACCCTCGAAAGCAATATCCTGGTTATCGAAAGCGATCCTTCAAATCACGACGCGATCGACGAGATATTTCGGGCCGCGCACACGCTCAAAGGCGGCGCGGCGACCGTGGAGATGCACGAGCTAGCGGGTTTTACCCACGTCATGGAAGACCTTTTGGACGTGATCCGCGAGGGAAGCGTTCAAATCAACGAGTCGGTCATCGACGTGCTGCTTCGCTCCCTCGATACGATTAAGGCCATGCTTTCCGCCCGCGCCGAAGGATCGGTCTACGACGAGGACGTGACCGGCCTGAAAAACCAGTTAACCGCCTTTATTCCCGCGAAGGAACCGGCGAAGGCGAAGGCGCCGAAGAAGGCTCCCAAGGAAGCCGCGGCTCCCGCCCCGGTACCCCAGGCCGCTAAGCCCGCGCGGGTATCCATACCTACCACCGACTCGGACGTGCTTTCCCTTCTATCCGAATACGAAATTCTCGAATTGAAGGAAGCCATTCCGTCCGGGGAACGCCTGTTCGTCGTGCAGGTGGATTTTGACGAAGCCAATCCCATGAATACCGTGGGCGGAATTCAGGTATTCGCCGCCCTAAAGCAAAACGGGCAGGTCCTGAAGACCATTCCCGATTTTGACGCCCTGTACGAAGACGTGTTCCACGAACGGGTCGTATACTTCATCTCCTCAACGTCGGACGAGGCGGTGATCCTGAAATCGGCCCAGATATCCGACGTAACCTTGGGCGTCTCGATCAACGCGATCAATCTCAAGGCCCCCGCGCCGTCGGCTCCGCCCGCGCCGCCCAAAAGGGAAGCGGCTCCGAAGGCCGAATCTGCCCCGCAGGCAAAACCCGCGCCCCGGGAAGCCCCGCGCGTGCAAGCGGCCCCCCCCGCGGCCGAATCCGAATCGGACTCAGGCGAATCCGTACAGGACGCTATTCTACAAGCGAAAAGCGATGCCTCGCGAAAGGCCGCCCCGGCTTCCGCGCACGGTTCCGGCTCGGTGTTGCGCGTGGATTCCCGGCGTATCGACTACCTCCTGAACCTGGTCAGCGAGACCGTCATCACGAAGGCCTCGTTCAACCAGAGCACCATGCAGTTCACCGACCTCCTCAGCGAGTTTCAGCAGTCCGAGGCCGCCTATAAGGAAAAGCTCAAAAAACTCCTGGACCATCTTCCCGAATATTTCGAGCAGATCGAATCGGGCTATAGCGTTAAGGATGTCAAGAAGGAACTGAACGCCGAATACGCGGGCCTCTTCGACGTCTTCGGGGCCTTTGAGGGGAACATGAAGGGCGCGGTCACGAAATTCCGTTCCGCCGCGCAAAACCTCGGCCGCATTACCGGAGAGCTCCAGGAAGGGGTCATGAAGATCCGGATGGTGCCCATCAGCCAGATTTTCAGCCGTTTCCCCCGGCTCGTCCGCGACCTTTCCCATGACCTTAACAAGAAGGTTCAGTTGGTTATCGAGGGCGAGGATACCGAACTGGACAAATCCGTGGTCGAGGACCTCCTTGACCCGATCATGCACTGCGTCCGCAACGGGCTCGATCACGGCATCGAGTCTCCCGCCGCTCGCGTCGCCGCCGGCAAGGGCGAGGAGGGAACCCTTCTGCTCAAGGCGAGCAACGAAGGCAACATGATCGTCATCGAAATAGCGGACGACGGTCACGGAATAGACGTGGAGGCGGTTAAGCAAAAAGCCATCTCCCGGGGCATCATCCATCCCGGAAAGAACCTCACGGACGTCGAGGCCTTCCAGCTCATCTTCGAGCCGGGGTTCTCGACGGCGGAAAAAATCACGAACCTTTCCGGCCGGGGGGTTGGGCTCGACGTGGTACGAACCCATATCGAAAAACTCAACGGAACCGTTACCATTTCCTCCCAGCCGGGCCTGGGATCGCGTTTCGTCATTCGGCTCCCCCTTACCCTGGCGATTATCCAGGGCCTACTCGTGCGCGTCGGCACCGAGGTCTACTCCATTCCGATAACCTCGGTAATCGAGAGTCACCGCGTGAAGGCCGAAGAGATCCAGAGAATCGACAATTACGAGGTATTCAACGTCCGCAACGAGGTTATTAGCCTATTGCGGTTGAACCGTTTATTCGGCATCAAGTCCTCCGAGGCAGTGGAATACAGCTATATCGTCATCGTGGGAACGGCGGAAAAGAAGGTCGGGCTCATGGTGGACAGCCTCATCGGCGAGGAAGACGTGGTCATCAAGCCCCTTCGCGACCAGTTTACCAATTCACCGGGAATCGCCGGCGCGTCGATCCTGGGCGACGGATCGGTATCGCTCATAATCGACGTGAGTCAGCTGCTTGATCTCGGGCTCAAGCAGGAAATGGAAGCCCGCGACCGCCGCGAAGCTTCGGTGTGGTAAGGGGAAGGTATGGCAGCAGAATTACAGACGAAGGACATTACCGATACCGAAGACCGCGAAAAGGACGGACGTTCCGAGCGGATCGCGGTAATCGACTATAAGATGGTCACCTTTTCCCTGGCGGGAAAGGATTACGGCATCGATATCATGCAGGTGAAGGAAATCGCGAAGGCCGGGCGTTTCACGTACGTGCCGAATACGTCTCCCTTCGTGCTTGGGGTGTATAACCTTCGCGGCGAAATCATCCCGATCATCGATTTGCGGATATTCTTCAATATTCCCGTAAAGGCCCGCGCGAACGACGCCCTGGAAAACCTGATCATTATCAACGTGGAGGATCAGACGTTCGGTATCGTCGTGGACGAGATCGACAAGGTAGTGGGAATTTCCAAGAGCACGATCCAGCCGCCGCATCCCATCTTCGGCGACATTAATATCAAATACATTCACGGCGTGGTCGAAAACCAGGGCCGCCTGTATATATTGCTCGAGGTCAGCCGGATCTTCGGCACCCGCGCCAAGGCGGCGGAAGCCGAAAAGGTTCAGGAAGTACAGGAAAAGCTTTCCACCGAGCCCGTATCGCGGGCGGAGACTTCCCGAGAGGAACTCGATCTATCCTTTATCAACGATACCCTGGCCGCCTTGGGAAAATTCTACGTATCCCAAGTGAACGACCGCTGGGTCAAGGCGCGATTCGAGCAATGGCGCGATATGCGCTCGCCCGCGGACCTGCAATTCCAGTCCGAGGAGGACGCGCGCGCGTATCTCGAGACCTTCGCCTCTCCCGAATCGGGTTCGTTCTGGAGCGACCAGTACGCCTCGGAATTCATGAAGGTCCTGCCGCAAAACCAGGCAAAGCAGATAAACGTCTGGAATATCGGCTGCGGAAAGGGTCACGAAACCTATAGCCTCGCGGTTATACTCAAGGAAAAGTACCCGAACGCGCGGATCAGGATCTACGCGAACGATTCCGACTTGTTGGCCATTTCCAACGCGCCCATGCTGACGGTCGATCCGGCTCAGGTTTCGCCGCGCTATAAGCCTTGGCTCGTTCAGGGCGTCGGCGGCGGGTGGACCTTCAACCAAACCATCAAGGACATGATTCTTTTCGAGTATCACGATTGCACCAACCAAAACGCGATACCCAACATGGACCTAGTGATCGCCCGCGACGTCCTTTCGTTCATGAACGTGAAGCAGCAAGCCAGCATGATGACCGACATTAACGAAAAGTTAAAGGATAACGGTATCGTGGTTCTCGGCGCCAACGAGGCGATGCCGCAGCACAGCGGCTGGCTCCGGACGGTCGAGGGTAAAGTGGTCGCGTTCAGCAAGGAATAAGCCGGAACGAGTCAAACCTAAAGGATTAAACAACGAGCCGTCCGAAGGACGGCGAGGTTTCAAGGAGAAACTGATGCGTGTAGAGTATATTAACCCGTTCGTCGAGGCGGCTTACAACATCCTTACCGAGGTACTGGGCGGGCAGATCCGCAGGGGTGAACTTTACCTAAAATCAACCTCTATGCCGGTAATGGGTGTCGCGGCGCTTGTCGGTTTGGCGGGCGACGTTGAGGGCCGGGTCATTTTTGATATGGAAATGGATACGGCCATGAAGATCGCCTCGAAGATGAACGACGAGGAACTGAAGTCGTTCGATGATCTTGCCAAGGCAACGATCACCGAATTGGCGAACTTAATAACCGCGCAAGCGGTTACGAAGCTCCATGACCTTGGCTTCCGGTTCGATCTGACGCCGCCGGCGATTTTCACCGGACAGAACATGGAAATATCGGATCATGAGGTGGAAGCCCTCATCGTGCCCATGGAAACCAGCCAGGGTCGCGTGGAAGTGAACGTCGCGATTCGGGATCGCATGTGATAAGGGGTAGGATATGATATCTAAACAGGATTTTCCGTCAATCAATGAACGCGCTCCTGAGGGACTGAACGCAGACGGCGTCCCGTATAGGGTATTGGTCGTGGACGACTCCATGTTCGTCGCCAAGCAGATAGGGCAAATACTTACCAGCGAGGGATATGAGGTAGTCGCGACCGCGGGAGACGGACTTGACGGCGTGGAGAAGTATAAAGAGCTTTGCCCCAACGTCGATCTCGTCACCATGGACATTACCATGCCCAAGATGGACGGCATCACGGCCCTCGAGCAGATCATGGCATTCGATAAAAACGCCAAGATCGTGATGATAAGCGCCCTGGGCAAGGAAGAGCTGGTCAAGAAAGCCCTATTGCTCGGCGCGAAGAATTATATCGTCAAGCCGCTTGACCGGAAAAAGGTACTGGAACGGATCGCCTCAGTCCTCGGCAAGTAAGCGCCCGCGGGAGGGCCGGTTGCCTTTCCGATCGCAGAAGCGATACCGCCCTTTATCGTAAAGTATAGCGAAACGGTTCGGCTCCGCGGAGTCGAGCCGTTTTCTTATTTTGGACACGTAAATCTGCAGGTCTTTCCGCCGGTCCCGCCCCCTATGGGGCCAAAGTCTGCATTGAAGCGCCTTCGCCTCTATACCCGCCTGGCCCGATCCGATTATCGCCGTAAGCACTTCCGCCATCATCCGATGCAGGCCCGAAAGGCTCAAGGGCCCGGGAAGCGCTGATCCCCCGTAGGCTCCTTCCTTTTCGGCCGCGAGCCGTGCGTGACGATACCCTGTGCCCGCTGACGTTCCCGCATCGCGGATGGTTTCGCAGAGAACGGCAAAGCATTCCGGTAAGGCCAGGGCCCGGCCCGTTTCCCGGTCCGGGCCCCTATGGACGGTATACGACCACGAAGGGGCGTACACGGTCCCGCGACGGCGTATGACCAGGGCGGTGACGGGAATCCGAACCTGCCATAGGTGGCGGGTTACCGAGATTTTGTGGGAGAAGGTTTCCCTCTCGGAAACGAGAATGGCCTCGAACCGCCGCGAGGAAAGCAGTATATGCAACCGGGTAAGGCTGGTCGTGGCGGTAATCCCGAACCCCGCCCCGCGGAGGCCCTCGATGAGACCGCCATGGGCCGATCGGGAAAAACCGAACAGCAGAAGGTTCTTTTCCATACGCTTATTGACGGAACGGAGGGCATTTGACTTGAAACCTTTATTCCATTGACCGTGACCGTGGCCCTGGGGTAAAGTATATGCTGATTATACGGATTTTATTCTAAGGGGCCAACGCCAAGTGTTTCTCAAAAGTCTCGAAATTTTCGGATTCAAATCCTTCGCCGATCGCACGCGCATAGACTTCTCCGACGGCATTACCGCCCTGCTCGGCCCCAATGGCTGCGGGAAGAGCAACGTGGTAGACGCGGTAAAGTGGGTTCTCGGCGAGCAAGCCTCCAAGGCCATGCGGGCCGACAAGATGGAAGACGTGATCTTCAACGGAACCGAATCCCGCAAGGCGCTGAACGTGGCTGAAGTGACCCTCACCATCGCGAACGATAACAATCTTCTCAACCTCGAAATGAGCGAAATCGCTATTAAGCGGAGGCTGTACCGTTCCGGGGAAAGCGAATATTACATAAATAGCGCTCCGGTTAAGCTGAAGGACATACGCGAACTGTTCTGGGATACGGGCGTCGGAAAGGCCGCGTACTCCGTTATGGAACAGGGCAAAATCGACCAGATACTCTCGAGCAAGCCGGAAGAGCGGCGCTATATTTTCGAGGAAGCGGCGGGGATTACCCGGTTCAAGGTACGCCGGGCCGAGGCGGAGCGCAAGCTCGAAAAGACCGAGGAAAACATGCGCCAGATCGAGGGTATCCTCGGCGAGGTTAAGCGCTCTTACGATACCCTGAAGGTGCAGGCCGATAAAACCGTTAAGTACCGGGCCTTACGCGACCAGATTTTCGAGAACGAATTGGATATTCAGCTGCTTCGCCTGAAGGGCTTTACCCAGGATCGCGACCGCAGAACCTCCGATATCGAGGAGATTCGGGCCAAGCGCGACTCCATCAAGGAGGAAATCGACGAGATTAACGCCTCGCTTGAGGAAAACATGGACGTGGTGAACGCCATGGAAGAAAAGCTCGTGGATTTTCAAAAGCAGATTTACGGCCTGGCGGTGGAAAAAAACGAGAAGGACAAGCAGGCGCGGCTCTTGGTTGAGCGGCAAAACGAGGTAAAATCGAAGCTTGCCCAGCTCGACGGCCGCAAACGCGCGGTAGAAAGCCGCGTGGAAAGCCTTCGGGAAGACGCGGACGAACAGGACGAGATGGTGCGCGACCTTACGCGCCGGCTCGGCGAAATAGAAAAGAACATCTCCTCGTTCGAGGACAATATCGCGGTGGCGGGAAACCGCATTTCCGATAACGATAGAGAGGCGGCCCGCCATGAGGCAACCATCGCGGAATTGGACGCCGCCCGTTTCGGTATGGAAACCGAGCTGAAGTCCATTACCGAGGATATCGTGACGGAACTTGACCGCAAGCTACGCGACGCGGGGTACTCGTCCCGGGCCCACGGCGACGCCGCGGGAGAGGTCGATTCGATCGTATCCCAGCTGCGCGTGCTCGTCTCGGGCCGCAAAAACATCTTTTCGGACTTTGCGCAATTGCACGCGCCCTCGGCGCAGGACGTGAAAAAATTCGCGGATAGCGCCGTCGCGTCCTTCGCGGAACTGGATCGCCTTCTCGGCGAGCTTGAGGTCAAGATCGCCGCTTATCGAGCGACCACCCCGGGCTTTATAGATGAATTCCTCTCTCCCGAGGGTATTATCACGAAAAAGCGCGCTATCGACGCTAAAATCGCCGAAAACCGCGACTCCATCGAAAAGCTTCGCGAAAAAATCGGGGAACTCAAGTCGGAAAACGCGGAATTGGTCCGCAAGATGGACGAATACCGCAAAACCCTTGAGGGACTGCGCCTAAACCGCGTTCAAATGAAAACCCAGGGCGAGGCGGCGGAAGAACAAGCCCGCCTGATTCGCCGCGAGCTTGCCTCCCAGGAAGCCGCCCTTCGCGATCTTGAAAACGAGCTGTGGGGCGAGCAAAAGAAACTGGAAGAAATCAAGGACCAGGTAAACGAGATCGAGAGCGAGCTCGCCACAATCGAGCATAGGGGCCGCACGCTGACCGGCGAGCTCGAGCGGCTCGAGACCGACATAAGCTCCCGAAACAGCGACGTAACCTCGAAGCAGGACCGATTGAAGGCGCGGACCGCCGATATGGGCAAGGTTCAGTCGCAACTCGAAAAGCTCCACATGGACCTCGCCATGAGCGAGACGGAAATCCGCAACATCAAGGAGAATTTCCGGGAGACACACTCCAGGGACCTGATGGAATTCGAGGAGCGGATGTTCACGATCAATACGCCCGCCGGCGACCTTCGGGAGCGGCTCGCGGCCTCGCGCGCCCAACTGAAGGATTTGGGCAGCGTAAACCTCATGGCAGTGGAGGAATTCGCGGAGACCAAGGAGCGGTACGATTTCCTTACCTCGCAGATCGCCGACCTGCAAAAGGCGCGCGACGACCTCAAGCGAATTACCGAAGAGATTCGCGCCGAGTCGACCGAGCTTTTCCTCGCGACCTACAACATGATCAAGAAGAATTTCCACAACATGTTCCGGCGCCTTTTCGGCGGCGGGCGAGGGGAGATTCGCCTGGTGGACCCGGCAAACGTCCTGGAGTCGGGAATCGACATTTTCGCCCAGCCGCCGGGAAAGAAGCTCGAGAACATCAGCCTCCTCTCGGGCGGCGAGAAGTCCATGACCGCGGTGGCGCTCCTGTTCGCCACCTATATGGTTAAGCCCTCTCCGTTCTGCCTTTTGGACGAGATCGACGCCGCCTTGGACGAGCAAAACGTAACGCGGTTCGTGACCGCGCTGCGCGAGTTCGCGAACGTGAGCCAATACATCGTCATCACGCACAACAAGAAAACCGTAATGGGCGCGGGAACCATGCTCGGCGTTACGATGGAGGAATCGGGCGTTACGAAGGTAATCGCGATTAAGCTTGAAAACGATAAGGACGGAAAACTCGAGACCCTGCCTGACCTTGAGAATTTCGAGGACGAGGACGTGGAACCGGAGAGCGACGTGGTCATTCCGCCCCATCCCCCGAAACGCGCGAGACCTTCGGCGGAAGCATGAGCATTCGGGATCGGGCGATAGAATTCGTTGAGGATAACCATCGCGCCGTGATCGGCGTAACGGCCGGCGTGCTCGCGGTTTTAGTGCTCGTTCTGGCCCTCGCCATCGGCGCGGAATCGAAGCGGGCCGCGGACCGTAAGCGCGAGGCCGCCTCGCTTGAATCCATGAGGATCCGCCCCGAGGAATTTCGATATCCTTCCGACCCCCTGCCGATTCCGGGAATCCAGCGTTTCCGGGAACGGAAACCGGTTTGGTCCGTAGCCGAGGCCCGGTCGTGGTACCTGGAGCCGTCGCCCGAATCGCTTGAGGTTCTTCGGGAAGCCGCGAAGGCGCAGATAGATTCAATTCTGGAGGCGGTTCCATGAAAAAGACCGTGGTGATGCTCGTTACCGCAGCGTTCGCGTTTTCGCTCGTTTCGTGCCTTTCAACGCCGCCGGCGACTCCCGCCGCGCCTTCTGACACCGGCGGAATCGAGGCAATCGACGAACCAGCCGAAACCGCGGCCTCGATTGAGGCCGCGCGGGCCGATGGCGGCGAAGAAATAGCGGCTTCTGCCGTTTTGGCGGACCAGGCTGAGCCGCCTGCAGCGGCGAACGGGAATGCCGAAGCGCCGGAAACCGCCCCCGTGGAACTCGACGGGGCCCCGGTCCTTCCGCCCGGCGAGCGGGTGATTACCTTTTATCCCGAACCCGATCTTCTCATACCCGAACTTTCAAGCCAAAATACCGTCGCCCCCGCTTCCAAGCCGGCGGCGGAGCCGGCGGTAAAACCGGCGGCTAAATCCGAGAGCGCGGCTAAAGCCGAAACCGCGGCAAAATCAGAGACCGCGCCTAAAGCGGTTTCCCCCGAGCCTGCTCCCAAAGACGTACCCCCGGCGGCAGCGGAGACGAAACCCGTCGATACGGGTATCTGGACCTCAGAGCCTACCGCGCCAGCGATCTCGCCCCAGGCGAAAGGAACCGCGCCCCAGGCCTCTCGGTCCGTGAGCGTATCGGTGGGCCAGACCCTCACCGTATGGTATCCGGGATCCGGCTGGGTGTATTTGGGCGATGCCTCCACCCTGAACGGTTTGGCCTACGACAGTCGAAAACTCGATAAATCCGATACCCTCTTCCAATTTAAGGCCCTAAAGCCAGGTTCGTACGCCCTCGAATTTTCCCGGTACGACGTGCTCAGCGACAGCTTTTCGGACGATGCCCTGGCGGTTACCGTCATCGAAACGCAAAAGTCTCCCCTGGGAGCGGTGCGGGCTCCCGACTATCGGTCTGCAGTCGATATCGCCGCGCCGGAAACAACCGCGCCCGTTGCCGAAGCGGCTACTCCTTCGAAAAAAGCCCCGGTTTCCCCGGTCGTGAGCGATGAGCCGGGCCTAATGGCCGCCGGCAGCCAAGCGACCGCCTTGAACAACGCCGGTGCCGTCGCCGACGACGGATCGACGTATCTTGAAGCCGCGCGGGCCGCCTTGGCCTTGGGCGACGGGAAAGCGGCCCTCTCGGCCCTTGACTCCTTTTTTTCGCGCGCGGTCACCGATCTCGACGAGGGTTGGTATTTACGCGGTCAGGCGTACGAGGCGAACGGCGCCGCCAAAAACGTTAAAAAGGCGCTGGAAGCCTACCAGACCCTGGTCGCCGCTTATCCCGACAGCGGGCGTTGGAAGGACGCGGATGCCAGAATCCGCTATATCAAGCGGTTTTATTTGGATATACGTTGATTCGCGCGTTTTCTTTCCCTGAACGGGCGATACCGGAGAATAATTCGAATTTCTTAGAAAACGCCTGAGAATTGGGGTATATTGGAGTATATGAAAATCGCTTTCATTTCGGATATACACGCAAACATTTTGGCCTTCGAAGCGGTTCTTAAGGATATTAAAAAAATAAAGGCTGACCGCATTGTCTTTCTCGGCGACGCCTCGACTCTCGGTATCCGTCCGGCTGAGACCCTCGATCTTTTGGAATCCATCCAATGCGAATGCGTTATGGGAAACCATGACGAGTTTATGATCTCGCCGGAAAGAATCTATAAGTATACCAAGGACAAACTGGTTATCGATACGGTGGAGTGGTCTCGGCGCCTCCATGAGCCGCGGCATTTCAAGTTCATCAATACCTTTAAGCCGGAATTGAGTATCCCGCTCTCTCGAAACGCGGAAATCTTTTGCTATCACGGCTCCCCCGTTTCGAACATGGAAAACGTGACGCCGGCTTCCGGCCTGGATTGCTTTCAGGGGTACCTCGACGAGCGGCCGAACCGCATTTTCATAGGGGGCCACACCCACGTGCAAATGCTTCGAAACGTGCGGGGAATGCGGATCGTGACCTGCGGCAGCGTCGGACAGCCCTTCGTCGGGTACGAGATGCCGCCGACGAAACACCCCTGGGCGGAATACGTGGTCATTACCGATTCAGGTCGCCATTACAACATCGAATTTCGCCAGGTTGAGGTGGATAACGAGCGGATTAACCGGGAGATACTGGAAAGCGACAGCCCCATGAACCGCTTCATAAGCGAATAGGGCCGTCGCCGGCCGCCTATTTCGGGGGCATTGACGAAAGGGCGCCCGCGTTAAGCACGTTGCCGAAGCCAAGCCTCCGAAGCAAGGCGGCGGCCTGGGCGCTCCGCGAGCCGGAAGCGCAGTAGACCACGACCGCCCTGTCCTTCGACCCGAGCTTTCCGCTTCTTTTCTGAAGGGTATCGAGGGGAACGTTGACCGCCTCGGGGTAGTGCCCCGAAGCGTATTCCCCGGCCGTTCGTACGTCTACCACCAAGGCTCCCCCGTCCACGGCGGCGCGCACTTTTCGAGCCGTACCCCGTTTCCTGATTTGACCCCAAACGACGTAGGCCGCCAGGGCCGATATAAACAAGATTCCCGTAATGTTCTGATCCATCGCATAACGCTCCTATGGCTTGTATATTATGAGATGATACGGGAACGCCGACTTTTTTTCGGTGACCGCGGTTACGTACGGGCATAAAAAAAAGCGGTCCCATGGAACCGCTTTCGTCTCGCGACATAATTTTTTCGGTCGGGCAACCCGGACTTGAACCGGGGACCCCAAGTCCCCCAGACTTGTACGCTAACCACCTGCGCTATTGCCCGACCCAAAAAACGCCGCCGTAAGACGCGAGAACTAAACTATCATGGGTCATCGGTTGTGTCAATACGTCTTGCCCGACATCCGTAAAACCACTATGATTATTATCATAAGAATACGTCGTTGGCGGAGCTGCACATGTCGGATACGAACGTTGATTTACGCGCAAAGGTACTGATCGCCGAGGATGACACGATTGTCGCCCTGGATCTTCAGGGCATGATCACGCGCCTTGGGTACGACGTGGTGCAAATCGTCAACACCCCACAAACCGCCGTCGTCTCCGCGCTCCGCTTCCGGCCGGATATCGTTCTGATAGACATGGGCCTCGCCGGCACGCCCGACGCGGTAGACGTCGCCCGGGAAATTAACGGGCAACTCGATATCCCCGTCGTCTTTTGCGTGGGAACGCCGGATATCGCCTCTCTGACGCGGACCAAGAATCTCGAATACGCTACGTACCTCCTAAAGCCCATCAATCCGGATAGCCTGTCCACGACGCTCGATACGGTTCTGTATAAATACAAACTCGAGCGGCGGGTACGGCAGGCGGAAGCGCAGTTCCGCAAGCTCGCCGACACCTGCGGCCTATTGACCTATTTCACGGAGCGGGGCGCCGCCGTGGAATGGTATTGGTCTCCCTCCGCGGGACTGGAAACCGAGCGGGGCAGCCTATCGGATACGATACGGGAAAGGCTCGCCGAGGGAATCGCGGCCACGTCGGCGGGCGGAATCCCCGAGAAGGTCAATTTTATCATGCCCCGACCGGAAGGCGCCTGGGCCGTTATCGGTATCCTGGACCGAACCGACGGCCGCCTGCACGGGCTCGTTATTCCCTTGAACGACCTTCCGGGGTAAACCGTGCCGGCCGAATTTTTTCACGTGGCCTGCGCCCGGGACGCCCTTTCGACCCTGCCGGCGCTTCCTTTCGAAATCGATTCGGCTTCCTTCGCCCTCGGCTGTCAGGGCCCGGACATTTTTTCCCATAACCGGCGAACCAAGCCCCTCTCGCTGGCGTACGCCCGACTGTTGCACCGCCGGGAATACGGCACGTTTTCCGGGCATCTGGCCGTCCTTCTTTCCCGAAGCGACGTTCGCGCCCAATCCTGGTTCCTCGGCTTCCTTACCCATGCGTCGGTGGACCGTACGGTGCATCCTTACGTTATCAGCAAATCATGCCCGATTCCCGGCGAATCGGGGCCCGATATCGACAGGGCCCGGCTCCATGCCTTTTTTGAGCGGATTCTCGACGATGCCCTTGAGGGCTATCGCGGAACGGACGGCGAAGGGGTAGCATGGCAATGCGCTCCGGTGCGGATTCCCGAGGGCCTTCCCGAGGCGCTTGCCCGTCCCGTGGCGGAGGCCCTGTCGCGAACCTACCGGGACAAGGCCGGGGACCGGGTAGCCGAGCGGGTCTTGAACGCCTTTGCCGACTCGGGACGGGTGTTCGCGCTGACGGCTCCCGACCGTGGGCGCTCGTTTATATCGGACGATTTGGCCCGGCTTATCGGCTACGGACCCGACGCCGTGGCCCTCTTGCGACCCGTGGGCTTGCGCGAACGCGCCGACTGGCTCAATCTCGGGCGCGAAGCGTGGCCCGAACCCGTTTCGGGCGAATTGAGGCGCGACTCGGTGCCGGAACTCGCTTCCCTTGCCGCGCAACGGTCCGCGGCGGCGCTCATCGCGGGAATATCCGTTTTGACGGGCGAGCGAGAGCCATCTGCGCTGGCAGCCCTTATCGGCAATCAATGCCTTTCCGCCTGCGGGGAAGGGGGATTGCCCGCGCCTGCGCGGTACTCCGCCCCCTTCGACCTGTCCCGGTTCCTTTTGCAGCAAACCGAGCTGCGCCAGGCCCAGGTCCTGCGGGGAACGGACTTCGGTTGACCGCGCGCGGCGGCGCTGGTATGATGCAGCGATGAAGGTGAACGACCAGCGCTTGAGCGCGTACCGCAAAACCCTCGACGCAAACGAAGAACCCGCCCTGATCAAGGTCCCACAAAAAGACGGGTCCCGTCCCCGTGAAGGGGCGGCCAATGAGCCGGCGGATACGCCCTATCGGAAGGTCGCGAAATTCCTGCTTTTAATCGGAAAGGAAGAAGCCGGGCGGATATTATCCAGGCTTTCGGAAGGGCAGGCGGAAAAAATCGCGGCGGAGATCGCCTCGATCCGCAGGGTTGACCCCGACGAGGCCTCGGTGGTGTTTGCCGAATTCGAGTCCCTCTTTAGGAAGGCCCGCGTGCCTTCGGGCGGCGTGGATACCGCCCGGGAGATACTTTCCCAGGCGTTCGGCGAGGACCGGGCGGAGGAAATGCTCCGAAAGTCCGTGCCCGACATGGACGGAAAGCCCTTCGATTACCTTTCGGGCATGTCGGCGGAACGGGTCGATCGCCTGCTCGCGGGGGAATTGCCCGCGGTTAAGGCCCTCGTTTTGTCCCGGCTTGAACCCGCCCAGGCCGCCGGGATCATCAAGCTCATGTCTCCCGAAGAAAAAAAGGAAATCGTGATTCGCCTCGCGAAGCTTACCTCCGTCAGGCCGGAACTGATCCGCAGGGTCGACGAAACCATGCGCGAAAAAGTGCTCTCGGTTTCCGTAAGCGACGAGAGCTCCATCGACGGTAGGGCCGCGCTCGCCGAAATCCTCAGAAACATGGACATGAAATCCGGGTCTTCGATTCTCGATGGCCTCGGCTCCAACGATCCGGAGCTCGGTCGCGACCTCCGGGAACGGCTGTTCACCGAACGGGACATAGAACGTTCCGACGACCGCTACGTGCAGGAAAAATTGAGGGCCCTCGAAGACCGCGAAATCGCCTTGGCCATAACCGGCCGGAGCGAGGGATTCAGGACCAAGATATTCGCGAATATATCGAAGGCCCGCGGCGCTCAGGTCCTTGAGGAAGAGCGCCTGGCGGAACCCGTTTCCAAAAGGGAAGCGGACCGGGCCTATAACGCTTTTTTCGCCGCCCTTCGTTCCGCCTGGGAGCGGGGAGACTTGCGGGTGGCGGATCACGACGAAAAAGAGGAGTGGGTTGAATGAACGTACGGAAAGGCGATTACATACACGGTTTCGATATCGTTTCCTTGGAAGACTTCGAGGAACTGCGCGGGGTGGGCGTATTCGCCAGGCACCGGGTCACGGGCCTTGAGCTCTTCCACATCGTGAACGACGACGAGGAAAACCTTTTTGCCTACGCCTTCGCCACGCCGCCGGCGGACTCGACGGGGGTCGCCCACATCATCGAGCATTCGGTGCTCTGCGGATCGCGCAATTATCCCCTGAAGGATCCCTTCCTCGTGCTCGCTAAACAAAGCGTCAAAACCTTTTTGAACGCCATGACCTTCCCCGACAAAACCGTATACCCGGCCAGTTCGATGGTCGAGGCGGATTATTTCAACCTCATGTCGGTCTACGGCGATGCCGTGTTCTTCCCCCTCTTGGAGGAATGGACGTTCCGGCAGGAGGGACACCGGTTCGAGCGGGACGCCGAGGGAAAGGTATCGATACAGGGCGTGGTTTTCAACGAGATGCGGGGGAACTACTCGAGCTTCGACAACGTCGCCGGCGACTGGTCCCTCAAATCGCTTTTGGGGGGCACCGTATACGAACACGATTCGGGGGGCGACCCGGCGGACATTCCCGCGCTGACCTACGAACAGTTTAAGGCCTTTCACGCGAAATGGTACCATCCGTCGAACTGCCGCGTCTTTTTATGCGGGAATATCCCGACCGAGCGCCAGCTCGAGCTTCTGGACCGCCGCTTTCTCTCTTCGTTTGAATCGAGGGAACGGGAAGGGTTTCTCTCGACGGTAACGCCGTTCGACCGACCCCGCATCCTCGAAGTGCCCGCGCCCGCGGGAGAGGGACAGGACAAGGATAAGGCCACGGTCCAGCTCAATTGGCTCCTTCCCGATTCCACCGATACCGTCGCGTTGATGGAGGCGAATTTGGTGGCCGAGATCCTGCTCGGGCACGACGGCGCCCCCCTCAGCCGGGCCCTGCTGGAATCGGGACTCGGCGAGGACGTGGCTCCTTCCAGCGGCCTCGAGACGGAAATTCGGCACATGTGCTTCAGCGTGGGCTTGCGCGGCGTGAACCGCGACCGGGCCGACGCCGTTGAGCGCTTGGTGCGCCAAACGCTCGAAGCCCTCGTCGAGGGCGGTATCCCCGCCGAGGAGATAGAGACGGCGGTCCGGTCCATCGATTTCGGAAACCGCGAGATCCGCCGGTCGGGGGGCCCCTTCGCGTTAACCCTGATGCGCCGTTCCCTGCGGGGCTGGATTCACGGGTTCGGTCCCGAGGCCACCCTTCGCTATATTCCCGCCTTTGAGACGGTGAAGCGCCGGATCTCCGAGGATCCGGAATACCTGATTCGACTCATAAAAAGCTGGTTTTTGGACAACGGAAACCGCTCGCGGGTCACGGTCTATCCCGATCCGGATTACGAGAAACGGCTGGAAGACTCACTCTCGCTGCGGGTGAAAACCTTCGAAAACGGCCTTACCGCGGAGGGACGGGAAGCGTTCGCGAATGCCCAGAAGGCTTTTTTCGCGAAGCAGGCCGAGGTTGACGATCCTGACCGGCTCGCGCTCATACCCCACCTCTCCCGGAAAGATTTACCCCTCGTCGCCGATTCCATCGAAACGGTCATGGAGAAGGCGGGAAATATTCCCGTTTTCGCCCACGAACAGGCGACGAACGGCATCGCGTACCTGGATTTCGCCATACCGGTAGACGCGCTCATGCCGGAAGACTACCCGTATCTCCCGCTTTTTTCCTCCGCGCTGACGGGAATGGGGCTCGACGGCCTTTCCTGGGCCGAAACCTCGGCGCTCACCGCGCGCATAACCGGCGGTTTCGGTTCAACCCTGTTCGCCAGTTCCACCGTACCGGGCTATACGCCTCCCGTAGGCGTGGACCCGCTGACCGTGGGCCGTGACTTGCTCATTTTGCGGGTAAAGGCATTGGGCGAACTTTCCGGCGAGGCTATCGACCTGGCGTTCAGGTTCCTGGAATCCGCCGACTTTTCCGACTCCAAGCGTTTGATCGATCTCGTGAGGGAATATCGGAACGACCTCGATTCGTCCATCGCGCCCGCGGGCAACCAATACGCGGTTTCCCGGGCCGCCGCCGGCACGGGGCGAATCAAGGCGGTGGACGAGCTGTGGAACGGCCTAACGCAAATCGCTTTCATGAGGTCGCTCGCCTCCGAGATCGGGAAAAAGGGACGGGCGGGGGAGCTTTCGGCCCGGCTTGAAAGCATAAAAAAACGGCTCCTCGAACCCGGCCTCGCGATAAACCTGACCGGTACCCGGGACCTCCTGGATTCGATGCTCGCCGCGATCGGCCGGCGGGGTTCCGCCTGGAAGGGTCCCGTCGCCGCCTCTCCCTCCGTTTCGGGGATTGAGCCCTTCCGCTCACTGGCCTTCAAGGGCCTGAGGGAGGCTCCCTTCATCGAGTTGATTACCGCGCCGATACAAGTCGGCTTCGCCGCGGCGGTTTTGCCCTCTCCCCCGTACGGTACGGAGGAACACCCGGTGGATATCGTGTTCGGGCACTGGTTCGCCAGCGATCATCTGTGGGAAAAGATCCGCATGAAAGGCGGCGCGTACGGCGCGTTTTCCTATCCCGACTCGTTGGAAGACATTTTCGTGCTCGCCTCCTATCGCGATCCCGATCCCCTGAAATCCCTGGCGGTCTTTAAGGAAGCCTTGGCAGACGCGGCCGCGAATCCGCCGGACGCGCTCGCGCTGGATAAGACCGTAACCGGCTGCTATAGCCGCGAGGTGCAACCCCGCTCCCCGTCCGATAAGGGCTTTACCGCCTTCGTCAGGGTGCTATACGGCATTACCGACGAGGTGAGAAGGGCAAAAATCGCCCGCATTCTCTCCGTCACCCCGGAAGATATCCGAAAGCGCGCCGAATCCCTTCTGGCGGCATGGCCGGATTCGGCGCAAACCGCCCTGGCCGGAAAGCGGCAACTCCAAGGATATGAGGATTTCGCTGGCATTGCGTCGAGATTCACTATATAATTGGGTTACACCCGCGCGGGAGGAATGCAGCATGAAAAAAATGGACCAGGAAGGGTATACGATTCTGAAGCAACTCGTGTCCGACGTTCAAGGCGCCCCGTATCCGAACGTAATCGATAACGAGCTGTACCGGATTTGGTACGAACACGCTCAGCTCGTGGCCATACAATGTCTTGAGTATATCGACCGCAATTTTCCCAAGGACAAGGAAGACACGCACCTTCCGAAGTTTTAAGCGGCGTTTCCCGTTTACCGGGACCGGGCGGGGATAAAATCTCGCGTGGACGGCAACCCGTGTTTATGGCTATATTTATGTCATGAACCTCGAAACGTGCACCATTAAAACCCGCGAGGCGATTCAGGAAGCGACCTCCATCGCGCAGCGGGAAGACCACCCACAGGTAGAAACCGATCACCTTCTCATCGCCCTGCTTGAGCAGGAAGGCGGCATCGTTCCCCCCTTGGTCGAACGGGTCGGCGTAGCGGCCGAAGCCCTCGCGGATTCCGCGCGGGAACGGCTTAACCGGAAGCCGAAAGTCCACGGGGAATCGGCGCAGCTTTACTTTTCGCCCACCGCCGGCAAGGTTCTCGCCCGGGCGGAAAAGGAAGCAAGCGACCTTCACGACGAGTATACCTCCACGGAACACGTTCTGCTCGCCCTCTCGGGCGCCGATGACGACGCCGGCAACGATCTGAGAAAGCGCGGGATAAACCGCGACGCCATTCTCTCCGCCCTGAAGGAAGTGCGGGGCAACCAGCGCGTGACCACCGAAGACCCTGAAGCGACTTTCCAAAGCCTTGAGAAATACTGCCGCGACCTGACCGCCCTGGCGCGCCAGGAAAAGATTGACCCGGTCATCGGGCGCGACGAGGAAATCCGCCGCGTTATGCAGGTTTTGTCCCGCAGGACGAAAAACAATCCCGTACTGATCGGCGAGCCCGGCGTGGGAAAAACCGCCATCGTCGAGGGCCTTGCCCGGCGCATCGTTTCGGGCGACGTTCCCGACAGCCTGCGGGGCAAAAAGCTCCTGTCATTGGACCTGGGCGCACTGGTGGCGGGCGCGAAGTTCCGCGGGGAATTCGAGGAGCGGCTTAAGGCCGTTATCGCCGAAGTCCAAAAATCCGACGGGAAGATCATCCTCTTCATCGACGAGCTGCATACCCTGGTGGGCGCCGGGGCGAGCGAGGGCTCCATGGACGCCTCGAACCTGCTGAAACCCGCCCTTGCCCGGGGAGAATTGCGCGCCATCGGCGCTACCACGCTGAACGAATACCGGAAATACATCGAAAAGGACGCCGCCCTCGAACGGCGCTTCCAGCAGGTCTATTGCGCGGAGCCGACCGTGGAAGATACCATCGCGATACTCCGCGGCCTTCAGGAAAAGTACGAGGTGCACCACGGCGTGCGTATCCGCGACGACGCCCTCGTGGCCGCGGCCACCCTCTCGGACCGCTACATCACGAGCCGCTTTTTGCCGGACAAGGCCATAGACCTGGTGGACGAGGCGGCGAGCCGGCTCAAAATGGAAATCGAGAGCCAGCCGACGGAACTGGACCAGGTGGAGCGTAAAATCCTCCAGCTCAATATCGAAAAGGTGTCCCTTTCCAAGGAGAAGGACGTCGCATCGGTGGAGCGGCTCGGCAAGCTCGAGAAGGAACTGGCCGAGCTTACCGCCAAGCGCGACGCGATGAAACTCCAGTGGGGCAACGAGAAGGGAAGGATCGACGAGTCGCGGAAGCTCAAGGAACAGCTCGAGCAGCTCCGCCTGGACGAAAACCGGTATACCCGCGACGGCGACCTTACCAAGGCGGCCGAGCTCAAATACGGAAAGATTCCCGAATTGGAAAAGCGCATTGCCCAGATGGCCGAGGGCGCTACGGGCGAGGGCGGCGTTTCTTCCCGCCAGCTTTTGCGCGAGGAAGTGTCCG
Source organism: Spirochaetota bacterium (assembly GCA_023443865.1). Taxonomy (GTDB): domain Bacteria; phylum Spirochaetota; class Spirochaetia; order Treponematales; family Treponemataceae; genus Teretinema. The sequence continues at coordinate 811,572 of JAEZST010000022.1, forward strand.
AGGAGGACATCGCCCTGGTCGTTTCCAACTGGACGGGCATTCCCGTGGCGAAAATGCTCGCGAGCGAGATGCAAAAGTATTTGGAGCTCGAAGCGGTTCTGACCAAGCGCGTCGTGGGCCAGGAACGGGCGGTAACCGCCGTGTCCGACGCGATCAGGCGCAACAAGGCGGGCCTTTCCGACGTGAACCGCCCCCTGGGGTCTTTCTTGTGCGTTGGCCCCACGGGCGTGGGCAAGACGGAACTGGCCCGGACCCTCGCCGATTTTCTCTTCAACGACGAAAAGGCCCTCACCCGGATCGATATGAGCGAGTATATGGAAAAGCATTCCGTGAGCCGGCTCATCGGCGCCCCACCGGGTTACGTGGGCTACGAGGAAGGCGGCCAGCTGACCGAGGCCGTACGCCGACGCCCCTATAGCGTGGTGCTCTTCGACGAGATCGAGAAGGCCCATCCCGACGTATTCAACGTCTTTCTCCAGATTCTGGACGACGGCAGGCTGACCGACGGGCAGGGCAGGGCGATCGACTTCCGGAACGCCATTATCATCATGACGAGCAATCTCGGATCGGACCTGATATTGAACGCCGATTCCGCCGAGGAAATCGAATCGCGGATTCGCGAAGTGCTGAAGGCCAATTTCCGCCCGGAGCTCCTGAACCGCATCGACGAGGTGCTCACCTTCGGGCGGCTCGGCATGGAGCAAATTCTCGCCATCGAGGAGATTCAGCTCGCGTCGGTCGCCAAGCGGCTCGCCGGCAGGAGGCTCACCCTGGAGCTTACGCCCGGGGCGAAGAAATACATCGCCGATATCGGGTACGATCCCGTGTACGGCGCACGGCCGCTCAAGCGGGCGATCCAAAGCGAACTCGAGAATCCCCTCGCCAAGGCGGTCCTTTCCGGCAAGATTCCCGACGGCTCGCGGATAGTCTGCGATCACGCGGAGGGGGCCGCGGGCTTAAGCTTTAAGGTCGCGAAATCGGCCTAAGGCGGCGTTCCTTTGAACGCCTCTTTTTAAACCTAAAAGCGGCGACCCATGCTATACTGGGCCGGTATGGAGCATCATACCGGCACCCTTTATAAAAGTCTGGGGTTTCCCTCGGTGCGCGTGCACGAGGCGAATACCCACTTTGATTTCATCGAACCGTCCAGAACCATTCTCGTCATCGGCCCCATGGGGTCGGGGAAAACCGAGTTTTCCGCCCGGGTGTGGCGAGACGCGGCGGTGGCCCGGCGGAAGGGCCTTTCCATCGCGTGGCTGACCAGCGGCGGCGGGACCCAAAAGGAATTGTTCGAGCCAGAAAGCGGGGTCGGGACGGCGGACCGCCGAAATACCTTTTTCGCCCGCTACTCCCTGGACAAAAGCCGCTTCGCCGACTATCCGGACGACGCGCTCGCGTATCGGGGCGGGTACGAGCGCTGCGGCAGGCATATCGCCACCATCTCCAATTCCTTTGACCTCGAAGAGGCAATCCGTTCCAACCCCCATATCGGTACCTGGATCGTGGACGAGGCGGCCTTTTACGACGAACGGCTTGCCTACCTCGTCAAGCGCGAGTCCGAGCAGCGCGGGCTCGTATTCATCCTGCCCACCCTTTTGCTCAATTTCCGGGGAGAGGTATTTAACGCCACGGCGCGCCTTCTCATGGAAACGTCCACGGATATCTACCCCCTGGCGGCCTACTGCGAGCACCAGGAATGCCTGGAGAACGCGCACAATACCTACCGGTACTACGTGGTGGACGGGACCGAATGCCCGGCGCTGTATTTTGATCCGCTTATCATCGTGGGCGGCGACCGGGACAAAAACGATCCCCTGGAGCCAAATTACTGTACCCGATGCGACGCGCACCACTATCTTCCGGGGAAGGAGTATACCTACTTCACCCTGAAACCTTTGGGGCAGCGCGCCAGCGTAGGGGAACTCGCCCCCCTGGAAACGGAACTGCGCGCCATTTCGACCGATTTGGAAAAGTCCGAACTGTACCGGTCCCTGAAGGCGAAGCATTTCGATACGGCGAATCCCTCCCATGCGCATATGAACGCGCTCAAGGTTCCCTGTATCGCCGAGCGAATCGTGGTGTATCTTTTCGCGGAGCAAAATCTCCTGTCCGCCGAGCAAACGAGGGGGCTGGTGGAACGGCTCGGTTTGAACCGGGAATACCTAACACGCCGCTTGCGGGACAATAAACGGCCCCTGGAGATTTAAGTTCCGGAAGTTTATGCAACTTTTGCGGTTTTTTATGCAGTTTAACCCGTCTTTCTCTTGACCTGTCGTATTGAAAGAACTAGTATGGAGTAAATTCTTTCAAGGAGAAGCGCGATGACCATGCTCGTATGGAATAAAAACGTCAGCATCATTCAATCCCCCCTGTCCCTTCTCCCTTCCCTCCGTCGCCGTAGGGCGTAACCAATCCTTTCCCATCGCCCCGTTGCCCGGCCTTCGGTCAGGGAGCGGTTCTACCCCCTGCGGGGTAATCCAATCGTACCATTTTAAGCTATAGTATTTTAAAGACACTGGAGATCAGTATGATAAAGGCCGGTATTATCGGCGCGACGGGCTATGTCGGGGTCGAACTCGTCAGGTTCCTGCTCGCGCATCCTCACGTATCCGCCCTTGCCCTCAGCTCGGTGAGCTTCGAGGGGCAGAACATCGCGGATATATATCCGAACCTTCGGGGGCAACTCCGGGGGAAAACCGACGGAATCCTCGGCGACGCCGAGACGGCGGTCGAAAAATCAGACGTGGTTTTTACTGCCCTGCCCCACGGCATCGCGGAAGAATGGGCGGCGAAATGCCTCGCGAAGGGCAAGAAACTCATCGATCTATCGGCGGATTTCCGCTTTGACGACGACGAGGCAACCTTCAAGGCCTGGTACGGTAAGGACTGGTCACATCCGGAAACCCATGCCGCTTCGGTCTACGGGCTGCCGGAAATGAACCGAGAAGCGATCGCGAAGGCTTCGGTGATCGGGAATCCCGGCTGCTACGTGACCGCCGCGACCTTAGGCTTAATGCCCGCGCTGGAAGCCGGCGCGGTCGACCCGCTTATGCTCATCGTCGACGCGAAAAGCGGCATAACGGGCACCGGCAGGAACCCGAGCGCCACGAACAATTTTTCCGAGTCCGGCGAATCGTTTATGCCCTACGGGGTCGGCAAGCACCGGCACCAGCCCGAGATCGCGCGGAACCTAGGAAAGGCGGCGGGCGGCGCGGTAAACGTGGTGTTCACCCCCCATCTCTTGCCAATGAGCCGGGGAATTATCGCGACCTCCTACGCGAAGCTCCTCAAGGGCGCCACGGCCGAGGAAATGCACGGGCTTTACGAAAGGCGCTACGCGGGAGAACCCTTCGTTCGTGTGTTGCCCCTCGGTTCGGTCGCGAATACCAGAAACGTTCGCGGCTCGAATTTTTGCGATATTTCGGTTCACGTAGTCGCCGACGGCACGGTTCTTGAAATCGTTTCCGCCCTGGACAACATGGTGAAAGGCGCTGCCGGACAAGCCGTTCAAAACATGAACGTCGCGTTCGGCTTCGAGGAAACCGCCGGCATCGACCTGATCCCGGCCGCTTTCTGAGAAACCGGGCCGCTTTCTGAGAAACCGGGCCGCTTTCCATGACGCGGATCCCCTTTATGTAAGGAAGGAAAAACATGACTTTTATCGATGGGGGCGTGTGCGCCCCGAAAGGCTTTACGGCGAACGGCGTTCTGTGCGGCATTAAAAAGGGCCGGACCAAGAACGATATCGCGGCAATCTTTTCCGATACGCCCTGCGCGGCCGCCGGGGTATTCACGAAAAACCTCGTGAAGGCGGAACCGGTTAAGCTGACCATGAAAAACCTCGCCGACGGTAAGGCCCAGGCCGTTATCGCCAACGCGGGAAACGCCAACGCCTGCACCGGCGACGAGGGCTACGAGAACGCGAAAAAGACCGCCGCGTACGCCTGCTCCGCCCTGGCCGCCGCCGGAAAATCCGTGCCCCAGGACGACGTACTCGTCTGTTCCACCGGGGTAATCGGTCAGCAGATAAATATCGCGGCCATTGAATCGGGCATGCCGGCCCTGATTAAGGGACTCTCCGGCTCGGGTACGGGCAACGTGGCGGCCCGCGAGGCCATCATGACCACCGACACGAAGCATAAAGAGGCGGCGATCCAGGTCGATATCGGCGGAAAGACCGTAACGCTGGGTACCATGGCCAAGGGTTCCGGGATGATCCACATCAATATGGGCACCATGCTCGGCTTTATCACCACGGACTGCGCCATTTCCCCCGCCATGCTCGACGCGGCCCTCAGGGAGAGCATCGAGGTTACCTATAATTGCGTGTCGGTCGACGGCGATACCAGCACCAACGATACCCTCCTCGCGCTGGCGAACGGGCTGGCGGGAAACCCGGAAATTACCGCGAAGGGGAAGGATTACGACGCCTTCCTCGCGGCGCTCAACGCGCTGAACGTCGCGATGGCGCGCAAAATCGCCGCGGACGGCGAGGGAGCCGAGCACCTGATCGAATGCCAGGTCACCGGCGCGAAAGACGACCTGACCGCGCGGAACCTCGCGAAGTCGGTCATCTCCTCAAGCCTCGTGAAGGCGGCCTTTTTCGGAAAGGACGCGAACTGGGGGCGGATTCTCTGCGCCATGGGCTACTCCGGCGAAACCTTCGGCCAGGCCGGGACAAGCGTTTCCTTCCGGAGCGCCGCGGGCGAGATCGAGGTGTTTCACCAGGGCGTGCCGCTGGTGTTCGACGAGGATAAGGCGAAAAAGGTTCTCAGCGAGGGCGAGGTGGCCATATTGGCCAAACTGTCCGACGGCAAGGGCTCCGGCACGGCATGGGGCTGCGACCTAACCTACGATTACGTGAAAATCAACGGAGACTACCGGACATGAAAGACTTAATCGACAATAAGACCTGGGCCGAGGTGCTCGTTCAGGCCCTTCCGTACTTCAAGGAATTCGCGGGGCATACCGTGGTGGTCAAATACGGCGGCAACGCCATGCTCAACGAGGACCTCAAGGCCGCGGTCATGCAGGATATCGTGCTTCTCAACACCATCGGCGTGCGGACGGTGCTCGTTCACGGCGGCGGGCCCGAGATCAACGGCATGCTCGAGCGGGTCGGCAAGGAATCGAAGTTCGTTAACGGCCTGCGCTATACCGACGCCGAGACCATGGAGATCGTCCAGATGGTCCTTACCGGCAAGCTCAATAAGGATATCGTCGGTATGATTCTTCAGGCGGGAGGGCCGGCCATCGGCGTGAGCGGCGTGGATTCGGGCCTCCTGCGGGCGAAGAAGATCGACAAGGACGGGGTGGACCTCGGCCTCGTGGGCGAGGTGACCAAGGTGAATCCCGGCATTCTCGTTTCCATGCTCGATCAGGGCTATATCCCCGTGGTTTCCACCGTGGCCGTGGGCGAGCAGGGCGACATGAACCGCTATAACATCAACGCGGACACGGCGGCCGCCCAGATCGCGGTAGCCCTCAAAGCCGTGAAATTCGTCCAGCTTACCAACGTTCCCGGAGTGCTTCGCGACGTAAGCGACCCGACGAGCCTGATCAAGCGGATCAAGCGGGACGAGATCGCGGGCCTTATCGGTTCGGGCGTCATTTCCTCCGGCATGATACCGAAGATCGAGTGCTGCCTGACCGCCCTCGACGGCGGCGTGCCGCGGACCCATATCATCGACGGCCGGGTTCCCCACGCGCTCCTGATCGAGATGTTCTCCGACCGTGGCGTGGGCACCATGCTCACCGAAAAGGAGGTGTAAGATGCCGGGAAATATCGTTAACAATCTGGGTAGCCTGCCCGTCGTGTTCGCGTCCGGCACGGGAAGCGTGCTCGCGGACGTGAACGGAAAGGAATACGTGGATTTCGTGAGCGGGATCGGGGTGAACTGCCTCGGCCACGGGCACCCGGCGCTGGTAAAGGCCATCGCCGAGCAGGCCGCGCGGCAGATTCACGTTTCGAACTACTATAATTCCGACAAGGGCCTCGCATTTTCCAAAGCCCTTCTCGATAAGACCGGCATGGACCGGGTATTCTTCGGTAACTCCGGCGCCGAGGCGAACGAGGCGGCGATAAAGATCGCGCGCAAATTCGGCTTCGCTTCCGACGCTGCCGCCGGGAAAAAAGAGGGAACGAGGAAGGTTATCGTGACCCTCTTGAAGTCATTCCACGGCCGGACGGTGACCACCCTCGCGGCCACGGGGCAGGACAAATTCCATAACCCCGCGTTCGCGCCCTATCCGGCAGGCTTCAGGCACATTCCGGCCAACGATTACGGGGCCCTCGAAGGCGCCTTCGACGATACCGTGTGCGCCTTCATGATGGAATGCGTGCAGGGGGAGGGCGGTGTGAACCTGGTCGACGCCGAGTGGGCAAAGGCCGCCGCCGCCGCCGCGCGGAAGGCAGGGGCCCTGGTCATAGCCGACGAGGTGCAGACCGGAGTCGGGCGAACCGGCTCCTATCTCGCGAGCGACGCGCTCGGTATCGCCCCCGACGTCGTGACGCTCGCCAAGGGAATCGCCGGGGGGGTGCCCATGGGCGCCTGCCTCGCGAAGGGCAAGGCGGCGGATATCCTCGTCGCGGGAGACCATCAGTCCACCTTCGGGGGAAATCCCTTGGCCTGCGCCGCTGGCCTCGCGGTGTTGGACGTCGTGGGAAAGGCGGAATTCCTCGCGAAGGTCGCCGAGAAGGGTGACTATATACGGGCCAAGATCGCCGCCTGGAAGCTGCCCTCCATCAAGGAGATTCGGGGAAAGGGGCTCATGATCGGCATCGACATTTCGCTCGCCGCCGCTCCCGTCCAGCTCGCCTGCCTCGAGGCCGGCCTCTGCGTTTCAACCGCCGGCGCCGAAATTCTCCGCCTCCTTCCGCCGCTCACGATAACGATGGAAGAAATTGATAGAGGCCTCGATATTCTGTACACTGTCCTGAGCAAATAAAACGCGAGCCGGCCGTCATCGAAACCCGGCAATCATAGAGGAGAATCGACATGAGCAAGAAAAAGGTAATACTCGCCTATTCGGGCGGACTCGACACCACGGTGATCATTCCGTGGCTCAAGGAAAACTACGACTACGAAGTAATCGCGGTCTGCATAGACGTTGGCCAGGAAGACGATTGGCCCGTGATCAAAAAGCGGGCCCTCGATACCGGCGCCGCTTCCTGTTACGTGGTGGACGCGCGCGAGGAATACGTGACCGACTTTATCTATCCCGCCCTCAAGGCAAACGCCATATACGAGGACCGCTATCTTCTGGGCACTTCCACCGCGCGGCCCCTCATCGCGAAGATCCTGGTGGAATACGCCCGGCAGGAAGGGGCCACGGCGATTTGCCACGGCGCCACCGGCAAGGGCAACGACCAGATCCGCTTCGAGCTTACCATCAAGGCCTTCGCGCCCGACCTCGAGATCATCGCCCCCTGGCGCATCTGGGACATCCAGAGCCGCGATGAGGAAATCGAATACCTCGAAAAGCGCAATATCCCCGTCCCCATGAAGAAGGACCAGTCCTATAGCCGCGACGAGAACGTGTGGCACCTTTCCCACGAGGGCCTGGAGCTGGAGGAGACCGAGAACGAGCCGAACTGGAAGCACATGCTCAAGCTCACCACCGTACCCGAAGAGGCTCCCGAGGCGGGAGAATACGTGGAACTCGAATTCGAGAAGGGCTTGCCCGTCAAGCTGAACGGTAAGGCCATGGGTCCCTTGGCCCTCCTGAAGGAACTCAACAAGATCGGCGGACGCAACGGCGTCGGCCTCGTGGATATCGTTGAAAACCGCGTGGTCGGCATGAAGAGCCGCGGCGTGTACGAAACCCCCGGCGGCGCGATTCTCTACTACGCCCACGAGCAGCTCGAGCACCTGTGCCTGGACCGGGATACCTACCTCTTCAAGCAGCAGGTTTCCCTCAAGATGAGCGAGCTGATCTACAACGGCCGCTGGTATACGACCCTCGCCGACTCGATCCGCGCCTTCATGGACAAGACCGAGGAAACCGTGACCGGCTGGGTGAAGCTCAAGCTCTACAAGGGCAGCATCCGGGGCGCGGGCTCGTCCTCGCCGTATAGCCTCTACAACGCGAACATCGCGAGTTTCACCACCGGCGACCTCTACGACCACCACGACGCCGAGGGCTTCATCAATCTCTTCGGCCTTCCGCTGAAGGTTCGCGCCCTCATGGAACAGGCGGCGGGGAAGGGCCAGGCGGTGGACGGTCAGGCGCTCAAGAAGCGCGCGACGGAATAAGGGGATACCCGGCATGAACAACGTGCGCACCTTTTTGGTCGGAATCGTCCTCGGTATCGCGAACGTTATCCCCGGCGTGTCCGGGGGAACGATGGCGGTGGTGTTCGGCGTATACGACCGGCTCATCGCCGCGATAACGCTCAACGTGAAGAAGATCCTCAAGGACCTTCCCTTCCTCCTCCTTCTGGGCGCGGGTCTCGTGACCGGGATAATCCTCTTTTCCCACATCGTCACCTGGCTTTTCGGCAGGTGGCCGTACCAGACCAATTTCTTCTTCCTGGGAATCATTTTGGGGAGCGTTCCGTTCATCCACGTAAGGGCGAAGGGCAAGGGCTTTACGCCGGGTTCGTGGGCGGCCATCGCAGCGGGAATCGCGGTGATGGTTGCCATGAACCTTCTCGACACGGGACATGATCGCGGGGCCGCGGCGGTTACCCAGTCGAGCCCGGCCTTATTCGCCTGGCTTGCCGCCATGGGCTTCATCGCCGCCGTTACCATGATAATCCCCGGAATTTCCGGCTCCTTCGTGCTCCTGATCCTGGGCGCCTACCAAACCATCGTTCAGGCGGTCTCTGACCTGAATATCCCCCTTCTCGTGCCGGTAGCGGTTGGCGTTATCGCGGGCTTGCTCCTGGGCGCCCAACTGGTTCGCTTCCTGCTGGGCCGCTTTCACGGCCTCACCTACGCGGCGATATACGGACTGGTGATCGGATCGCTTCTCCCGGTGTTTCCGGGCGTGCCCGCGGGCGCGCTGGCCCTGGCCGGCTCGATCCTCGCGCTGGCGGCGGGTACCGCCATTTCCTGGTTCTTCTCGCGCGCCGAGAAAACCGAGGGGGCGGCCGCATGAGCGAATTCCTCGTTCAAGACGCGGATACGGCGCCCCTGGACATGATCCTGAAACCCTTTTCCTCCATCGGCCATGACTGGATGCTCGTCACGGCGGGAAACGGAACGGGCCGCCGCGAATGGAACACCATGACCGCGTCGTGGGGGAGCTTCGGCGTTATCTGGAATAAGCGCGCGGTGACCTGCGTGATCAGGCCGACCCGGCACACCTTCGGCTTCGTAGAGCGGGAACCGCTTATTACCTTCTCGTTCTTCGACGACGAGCGCCGAAAGGCCCTGCAGGTCTGCGGGAGCACCAGCGGCGCGGACACGGACAAGGCCGACGCGGCGGGCATTACGCCCGCGCTTCTGGAACCGGGGGCCGTGGGCTTCGAGGAAGCGAAAATCAATCTCGTGTGTAAAAAGCTCTATTGGCAGGACCTGAATCCCGAAAACTTTCTGGATCCGGCCATCGAAAAGAATTATCCCCTCAAGGACTATCACCGCGCCTATATCTGCGAAATTCTCCGGGTATACCGGGCTCCGCGGGAAGCGTACTGAACCCGCCCGCGGCGAAGTGTCGCCGGGCATGAAGGAAGGCAAGATGAGTGAGAAAAAATCCCCCCTCTGGCACGGACGGTTCGCCGAGGGTCCCGACGCGGAGGCGGTCGCCTTCGAAACCTCGATCCATATAGACGAGAGGCTGGCCCAGGACGACATACGGGGCAGCGTAGCCCACGCGGGCATGCTCGGCGCCGCCGGCATCATTCCGGGAACCGAATCCGCGGCCATCGTGGCGGAACTGAAGAAGATCGCCTCGGAACTGGAAACGGGTACGCTAAAAATAGATTCCGCCGCCGAGGACATCCATTCCTTCGTGGAAGGGGTGCTCACGGACCGACTCGGCGACGCGGGGCGAAAGGTGCATACCGGCCGCAGCCGTAACGACCAAATCGCCCTGGACGAGCGGCTGCATCTCAGGCGCATGGTGCCCCTCATGAGGGAGTCCATCGTCGACCTCGTGGAAACGCTCGCGACCGTCGCGGAGCGGCACACGGAAACCCTTATGCCCGGGTATACCCACCTCCAGCGCGCCCAGCCCGTCACCCTGGCTCACCATCTCGCGGCTTGGTGCTGGCAGCTCGTCCGGGACCACGACCGCCTGGGCGACGCCCTCAAGCGCATGGACTTCATGCCCCTCGGCTCCGGGGCGCTGGCGGGTTCGGGCCTTCCGCTGGACCGGGAACGGGTGGCGAGGGAGCTTGGCTTTTCCGCCCTTACGCCGAACTCCCTCGACGCGGTTTCGGACCGGGATTACTGCATCGAGCTCGCCTCTGACCTCTCGATTCTCATGATGCACCTCTCCCGCTTTTGCGAGGAAATCGTCATCTGGTCCACCGAGGAATTCAAATTCGTGGAGATGTCGGAAAAATGGTCCACGGGCTCGAGCATCATGCCCCAGAAAAAAAACCCGGATTACGCCGAGCTCATACGCGGCCGCTCAGGGCTCGTTTTCGGTAACCTCGTCGCCCTTTTGACCATGATGAAGGGCCTGCCCCTCTCCTACGACCGGGATATGCAGGACGACAAGACGAGCCTCTTCGCCGCCTGGGACACCGCGGCATCGAGCCTCCGCATCTTTACCCGCATGATCTCGACCGCCTCCTGGAACGCGGACCGCATGGCCGCCGCGTGCACGGGGGGGCACGCCAACGCGACCGATCTCGCCGACTACCTCGTCCGTAAGGGAATGCCCTTCAGGACCGCCCACGGGGTGGCCGCCGCGGTAGTCCGCGAATGCATCGAGAGCGGAATCAAGGATATGGTCAACCTGCCTTTCGAGCGCTTGAAGAAGCACTCCGACCTGATCGGCGAAGACGTATACGCCCTTCTCGTTCCCGAGGCGTGCATGCGCTCGCGCGACCTTCCCGGCGGTCCGAATCCCGAACGGGTAAAGGCCCAGCTCGCGGAACTCAAGGGCCGTATCGCCGCGGCACGGGCCGGGAAGCCATAAAACAAAGCGCGCGGCGCTTTTCGGGCACCGCACGCGTTTTTCCCGACAAGGTATTCGGGAAGGGGTTCGGTAATTGGATCGGATGCCTTTCCGCATATCACGTCGTGGAGGCACACATGAACGCTCTCAATTCAATCTTGCTGGAAGGCAATGTCGTCAGGGACCCCGTCATCAAGGAAACGCCCCGGGGAACCCTGGTTTGCTCCTTCTCCGTCGCGTCGAACCGCTCCTACCGGCAAGACGACGAATACGAGCAGGAAACCTCGTTTTTCGAGGTGGAAAGCTGGGCCAAGCTCGCCGAACAGTGCGGCAAGCATTGCCTGAAGGGCAGGGGAGTCCGGGTCGTCGGCCGTCTAAAGCAGGACCGCTGGGAAAGCCAGGACGGAAAGAAATTCAATAAGGTCAAGATCGTGGCCGAGCACGTCGAGTTTAAGCCGCAATTTCGACAGAAGGACGCGCTTGCCGAGGACGATTCCGGCGAGAGTATCGGCTATGAGCCGATCAACGAGTCGGACGGGGCTTCGGTTGCCCCCGAGGCCGGCATGGCGATGGCCGCCGGCGCCGAGGATTCCATGCCCTCGTTCTGAGGGTTCGGCATTCGCGAATCGCTTTTCCCCGCCCCAAAAAACGGCGGGGGATTGCAAGGATCAACCGCATTCGTTACGCTTTACCCCGATACGGGTTTCTTAAACCCAACGGAGTAAAAACATGAATATCCCTGCCATTTCAACCGATTTGAAAAAAAAGATACTTCGCTTCCAGCAAGACGAGGCTACCAACGCCGAAATCTACGAGCGTGTGGCAAACCTGCTTCCCGACGCTTCCAACGCCGATATCATGCGGCGCATCGCGGAAGACGAGCGCAAGCACGCGCTGCGGTGGGAAGCGGTTACCGGCACGCGCCTGAAACCCCAGGGCCTCAAGGTTTCCCTCTTCGTTTTCCTCGCCCGTTTTCTCGGCCTGACCTTCGCCGTGAAAAAACTCGAAAAGGGCGAAGCCGACGGCCAAAACGGCTACGCGGGCATTCTTGCCGATTTCCCCGACGTACAGGCCATTATCGACGAGGAGAACTCCCATGAGGACGCTCTCGTCGCCATGATCGACGAGGAACGGCTTAAATACGCGGGTTCCGTGGTGTTGGGCCTCAATGACGCCCTGGTAGAGCTTACGGGCGCCCTCGCTGGGTTCACCTTCGCCTTCCAAAATACGCGCCTCGTGGCCATGACCGGCCTGATCACCGGCGTTTCGGCCGCCTTTTCCATGGCGGCCTCAGAATACCTTTCCCAGCGTTCCGAGCCTGATTCGGACATATCCGCGGGAAAATCCTCCCTGTACACCGGCATCGCCTATATCATAACGGTGTTTTTGCTCGTGCTCCCGTTCTTCCTGACCGCGAACTTCCTTTTAGCCCTGGGAACGACCCTCATCCTCGTGATCCTCATTATCCTGGGCTTTAACTACTATTTATGCACCGCGAAGGACCTTCCGTTCCGCCGCCACTTCCTGGAGATGTTCGCCGTAAGCATGGGCGTTACCCTGCTGTCTTTCGGCGTGGGCATGGCCGTCAAGAAATTCCTCGGCGTGGAGATTTGATCCGACATGATAATGGGCCTTCCCCTCTTTTTGCTTTTCGCGGTATACAGCGTATTCAATACCTATCTCTCCATTCTGCTGTCCGGATTAGGCTACTCCCCGGCGATGATCGGCGTGCTTCAGGGAATCTTCGAGGTCTCGGGCTTTATCTTTCCCGTGTTCGTTTCTTCACGGGTCGATAAATCGGGGCGCTACGGCCAGGCGATGGTCGCCTTCGCCCTCCTTATGGCCTTGGTACTGCCGCCCCTGGTGATCTTCAGGAATTTCGCGGTGACCGCGCTTTCCCTGGCCGTATTCGCCATCGGATTCAAGGGAGCGGTACCCGTATCCGACGCCCTAGTTTCCAGAATGCTCGGCGATAACCGGAACGATTACGGGCGCATTCGGGTTCTGGGAAGCATCGGGTTCGTGTGCATGGCCCTTGTCCTCCAGTTTACCCCCTTGGTCCGTTCCGACGAGCCCGCTTCCATCGCCTTTTGGATAGGCGCCTCGTCGATAGCCTTCGCCCTTTCGGTCGTCCTGGTTCCCGGCCTTCTCAAGGTATGGCCCGCCCACGCCGAAGAGGCGACAATCCCTGCCGTTGAATCGGGGGAGGCGGACACTCCGACCAAGGGAACCATTGCCCGCTACCGCAAGGCGATGCGCTCCTTCGGCGTTTCGTACTGGATCGGCATAGCCCTTATTTTCCTCGGCTTTCTCGGAATGGTACCCTCCCAGCGTTTCCTTTCGCTCTATGTACGGGAATACCTCCATCTCGAATCCTATGCGGGACTTTGGGCCCTTTCCGCCGCCGCGGAAGTCCCCTTCATGTTCCTTTCCGGCTGGTTCGTGAAGAAGTTCGGTACCGCGAAAATTCTCCTGTTCTCTGTGGTGGCCATTACCGTCCGCAACCTCACCTACGCGCTGATTCCGACTTTCGGCGGGGCCGTAGCCGGACAGCTCCTCCATTCGGTCTGCTTCGGCCTCTTTCACCCCGCGGCGATCCTCTTCGTTGCCGAACGGGCCCCCAAGCGGTACATGGTCGTCGCCATGACCATTTATACGTCCGTGGCGGTGGGCATTTCTTCCGCCCTGGGAAACGTGCTCGGCGGATTCGTGATACAGGGGTTCGGGTACCGCCCCCTGTTTTCCCTTTTCTCGCTCTTTCCCGCGCTGGCCGTCATTGCCTTTCCCTTTCTGAGGAAACGGCTGTACCGTTTCGATTGACAGTCGCCTCGGGCTTCCCTATCATAAGCAATCATGATAGCGACCATCATCAACGCGTTGGCGATCGTCGCGGGTTCCTTTCTCGGACTCGCGTTCGCCCGGAAAATCACCGACGAAATGTCGGATATCATCGCCTCGGCGGCTGGTATCGTCACCCTCGTTATCGGCATGCAAATGGCGTTCCAGACCCGGAACGTCATTTACCTCGCCCTCGCCCTCATCCTCGGGGGAATCTTCGGCACCTGGTGGGATATCGACGGCCTGATCCTTTCCCTGGGCCGCTTTCTGGAGCGGCGCTTCGGCGGGGCGAAAAAAAGCCGGGTAACCGACGGTCAGCCGACCAATTCCCGCTTCGCCTACGCCTTCCTGAATTCTTCCGTGCTCTTCTGCGTGGGGGCCATGGCCATCGTGGGCTCGTTTAAGGCCGGAGTGGAGAAGGATTACACCATGCTTTTCACCAAATCGGTGCTCGACGGCTTTATGGCCATCGTATTCGCCTCGGCCATGGGCATAGGCACCGCGTTCTCGGCGCTCTCCATTTTGGTTTATCAGGGCCTCCTGACGCTGGGATCGGGCTTTCTAAAGCCCTTTATGACCGAGCAGATGGTCGCCGAGCTGACCGGAACGGGGGGGGCGCTGGTATTGATGATCGCGGTGAACCTTTTGGGCTTGCGAAAATTAAAGACGGCGAATTACCTGCCTGCCTTGCTCATCGTCGCGGGTTTCGTCCTGATCGATCCCTGGGTTCAGCGGATTGCCGCACATTTTGTTTGACAATTCCGCCCTTTACCCGTAAAATCTTTACTATAAGATAACCCCTAAGGAGGCCAGAAATGGCAAAGGTAGAACTCAAGGGCATTGGCAAGGTGTACGACGGAAACGTCCGCGCCGTGGACAATGCGAACATCGTGGTCGACGACCAGGAATTCGTCGTATTCGTCGGACCTTCCGGTTGCGGTAAGTCCACGACTCTCCGCATGGTCGCCGGTCTCGAGGAAATTTCGGAAGGCGATCTCTTTATCGACGGCGATCGCATGAACGACGTTCCCCCGAAAGACCGCAACATCGCGATGGTTTTCCAGAACTACGCGCTGTATCCCCACATGACCGTATACGACAACATGGCGTTCGGTCTCAAGATCCGCAAAACCGACAAGAAGGAAATCGAGCGCCGCGTAAACGAGGCCGCCCGTATCCTCGATATCGAGAAGCTCCTTGACCGCAAGCCCAAGGCCCTCTCCGGCGGTCAGCGCCAGCGCGTGGCCGTCGGCCGCGCCATCGTGCGCAATCCCAAGGTCTTCCTCTTCGACGAGCCCCTTTCCAACCTCGACGCCAAGCTCCGCGTTCAGATGCGCGCCGAGATCTCCGATCTCCACAACCGCCTCAAGGCGACCATGATCTACGTTACCCACGACCAGGTCGAAGCCATGACCATGGGCGACAAGATCGTCGTCATGAAAGACGGAAAGATCCAGCAGATCGGTTCTCCGCTCTATCTCTATAATCACCCGATCAACAAGTTCGTCGCCGGCTTCATCGGATCGCCGCCCATGAACTTCCTCACCGTGAAGGTGCTCGAGAAGGGCGGACAGGTCGTGTGCGACGAAGGTTCCTTCGAGCTCGTTCCGACCGCGGAACAACAGAAGCTCCTCAAGGATTACATCGGTAAGGAAGTGTTCTTCGGCGTTCGCCCCGAGGACCTTACCTACGTGAAGAGTCCCGCCAGCAAGAACAATATGCAGATGAAGGTTAGCGTTAAGGAGCCTCTCGGCGCCGAAACCCACCTCTATCTCGCGACCAAGGCCCAGCAGGTCATCGCCCGTACCTCTCCCGACATCGTGTTCCAGATTGGCGAAACCGTCAATTTCGAGCCCCTCATGGAGAAGGCGAAGTTCTTCGACAAGGAAACCGAACGGAACATCTGCGAAGAAGTGAAGTCCGAGTAATCCGAAGCGATTAACGAAAAAAAGACCGCCGTTCGGCGGTCTTTTTTTTTATGGAGTAGGCCTTCGCGAATCGGCGGGACCCCGCCTAGGACTGCTTGTATGGGCCATGAGCGCAGAGCCAATCGCAAAAAAAGCAGATGTCGCCGGTTTTACCCGGGAAACGGAAGCCCCGCGCCTCAAGTTCCGCGCGATAGGTCGCGAGCCCGGTTTGATAGCAAAGCCGGGTGTGATTCCCGCTCAATCCGGCCGCTATAAGCGCTTCCACGGGATCGTCGACGGTTCCGAGCGCCAGTTCGGGGCGTTCGTTCGCGAAACCGCAGCACGCCGCCACGGACCCGTCCGCGTGAGCGTAAAGGACGTTGCCCGGGCCGAGGCACCAATCGTCCTTAAACCAGGCGGCCTCTTTCCATGCCTCCGGGTCGTCCGACGGGCGCGAATAGGGTATTCCCGTAACCGATATTCGGAGACCTTCGGCGCCCGCGATCGCGACGGGCAGGCCGCCATCGAGTATCAAGTCGGCCCGGGAGCCGGATCGCGCGCTCAAGGAGGCCGCGACGCTTTTAAGAAGTTCCGTCGGATAACGGCCATCGGCGGTAAGGGCAGAGTCGATTTCAACGCCGTCCGGACGGCCCGAGATTTCGATCGCGGCCTGAAGGAAAAGCGCCGCGCGCTCGCCGTCCTGGCCGTGCCAATCGTCCAGGCTCAATCCGATAGTCCCGTCGAAGCCGGCATCGTACACGGCTTCTAGGGTTTCGCGCAATTCCGATTCGTCTTTATACCAGTCGCCGTTGGTCATGAGCCGGTCGAAAAACAAGTCAAGATTGACGGTTTCGGCGCAGAGGGCAACGAGAAAGTCAAAGGCCAGGAAGGGTTCGCCGCCCGAAAAACCCACGCGTTCTATGCCGTTGTCGGCGCAATCCCGCAAAAAGGTGATCGCCCGTTCGACCGTAAGCCGTTTCGCGCCCGTTCCCCTGGAACGGTCAACGCGGCAATGGGCGCAGTGAAGGTTACACGCGGCGGTGGGGGCGAAAATGACTTCCTTGGGATTGAAGGGCGCGCCGCCGGTCATTCGCCCTCCGGGATGAACGCGAGGCGCTGGGTGGGTAAGTCGATGTTGCCGGCCCGCACCGTGATTTCCGCGTTCAGCGGCAGATCGTCCTTGAGCGCTATCTTTGATTCCTGGCCCAGTTCAGGCACCAGGAGGGTCGAGATGGGGCCGTTCTTCTCGACTACCACGGCTTTCCCGCGCCACTGGGGATTCCGCGACAGGAAGACGAGTACCCAATGCAGGTTGGAGCTCCGTTCCGCCAGGGTGCATTCCCTAGCCGCGCCGTCCGCCGCGGCTACCTTAAGGAGGAGCTCGTCTTCGTCCATGGGCTTGCGGCCCTCTATAAAGGCCCTGAGTTGCTGGTGCGCGATCAAATCGCCGTAGCGACGGAGCGGGCTCGTGACTTGGCTGTACATGCCGATTCCCAATCCCGCGTGATCCGAGGGGATGGTTCCGACCTTACGGGATTTCATCGAGCGGCGCTTGCGATATTCCCCGGCAAGGCCTTCCGGCAGTTCCTTGGGGATATCCGGCTTTTCCTGGCTCACGTATTGAAAGGGAATCGCGTTTTTAAAGGCGAACCGGGCCGCGCCTTCGCCCGCCAGGAGCATCATTTCCCGGACCATGTCCGCGGCGATCTCGTCCTTAACGGGCTCTATGGTTACTTCCGCGGTCCCTCCTGCGCCTTTCGCTACCGAAAGGTGTACCTCCGGCAATTCGATGGACACGGCGCCCGCGGCCTCGCGCCGGGCGATATTGCGCCGGGCGATCTCGAAAAGGGGCGCGAGGCCGCTCTCATCCTTCCGAGCCGTGGCTTCCGCGTAAGTGAGTCTCGTCACGCGTATTTTCGTTTTTTTCACCTCTACGGTATCAACGGCGCCCGTGTCGGTAAAGGTTAAGCGGAACGAGAGGGCTCGCGAAACCGGGGTAAGGCCGAGGGCGTACCATTCCAGCGCCCGATCGTCCAGCATTCGCGCGGCACCCTCGGGAACGTACAACGTCGCGCCCCGTCCGCGTGCGTCGAGATCGGCGGGGGAATCGGGGGTAACCGTGGCGGCGGGATCGGCTATGTGTACCCAAAGCGCGTTACCCTCAACGCACACGGCGTCGTCGGGATCGTTACTCCAGGCGTTATCGATGGCGAAGGATTCAAGGCGCGTCAGGTCCACGGCGTCGGCTTCGTCCGCGGGACGCGGAACCTCGACGGTCGAAGATACCAGGCTATGGTTTCGGCGGCTCGGCCAGGGGTTTCGCTCCAGTTGCCAATAACCGGAGAGCAGCATGAGCTTGTGGGCCATTTCGGGCGTTTCCGCGATGCCCGCGTCGCGAAGCGCCCTCGATTTGTCGGTATTCCCCAGGGCGAGCGCTTCCGCGTCCTGAAGGAATTTCGCGTCGCCGGGCAGTTCTATTCCGCTTTTTCCCGCAAACGTCGCCTTGACCCGACCCGCGAAGGCTTCCCGCTCTGCGGCCTCCGATTCCCTCGCCTCCGCCTTGCGGATAATCGCTTCCGCCTCTTCCGCCGTTCGTACCCGAATAGGGGCATCGGGCGCCGTCGCCTCGAATAAGGGCGAGGCGGAGATGGCCTGCCAGGCGGCCCAGGCGCATTCAGGGGCAATCGTGCCCCAAAGGAGTTCCGTCAGTTCCGCGAAGAGCGGGTTTTCCCCGGCGAAAAAATCCGCCGCTTCGCCCATATCGGCGTCGGGGAGGCGTTCCGTAAGCGCCGCGGATAGGGTTTTTACGGGACCCTCGTGGAGCAAGACGATATCTTTATCGCGAACCTTTTTTTTGTCGCCCGCCAGGGTAATTTCATATTTATCGCCGTCCCGTCCGGTTACGACGGCGGGGCGAAGCTTGAATAAAACCAGTGAAAATTCCTTGAAACTCATGGGGCACTGTACCATTTCACGCGGCGGGCTTACAAGGTGGCTTGCTCTGCTTTCCCCAATTTGGTATATTTATGCAGAACTTCTCGACCGTATTGAATAATTATAACTGAGGGAGCGCATCATGATCGTAATGAAATTTGGCGGATCCTCCGTGGCGAACGCGGAGCGTATTAAGCATGTCGCGAATATTATCAAAAGTTTCGAGGAGAAACGCCCCGTCGTCGTGCTTTCCGCCATGGGCGATACCACCGATCACCTGCTTGAAGCCGCGGACGCCGCCCTCGAGGGTCATATTACGATCGATGCGGTGGAAAAGCTGCATTTGGACACCGCGGCGGAACTCGGCGTCCCTTCAGGCGATATCGTGAAGCTTCTCGGCGAGCTCAGAACACTGCTTACGGGCATTTCCATGCTGCGCGAGGTGACCCCCCGCTCTAAAGATTATCTGGTTTCCTTCGGCGAGCGACTGTCGGTCCGCCTGATGGCGGGCTACCTCAATGCCCTCAACATTCGCTCCGTATTTCGCGACGCCTGGGACGTCGGCTTCGTCTCTGACTCGAATTACACGTCCGCCGACCTATTGCCCGCCACCTGGGAGAATATCCGCAAGGAATTGGGCCCATACCGGGACGGAAAAAAGGGCGACGGATTGCCGATACCGGTCGTTACCGGGTTTATCGCCAAAGACGAGCGCGGCTTCATTACCACCCTCGGCCGGGGAGGCAGCGACCTTACCGCGACCATGCTGGGCGCCGCGCTGCGGGCCGACGAAGTGCAGACCTGGAAGGACGTCGACGGCATCCTGACCACCGATCCGCGGGTCGTGAAAGAAGCCCGCACCGTGCCCGTGGCGACCTACGACGAGGTTGCAGAGCTCGCGTATTTCGGCGCGCAGGTGCTGCATCCCCGTTCCATGCAGCCCTGCCTCCAGACCGGAACCCCTGTTCGGGTGAAGAACTCCTACAACATCGACGCGCCCGGGTCCATTATCGTGACCCGTCATGAGGTCAAGCCGCCCTCGGTCCGCGCGATTACCTCAAAGAAGAACGTAACCCTTATCGATATCGTTTCCACCAGAATGCTGGGCCAGCACGGGTTTCTCGCCAAGGTGTTCGAGTCGTTCGCCGCCCACTCGATTTCGGTGGACGTGGTGGCCACTTCCGAGGTTTCCGTCTCCCTGACCGTTGACAGCGAGAAGGCCCATTTCGCCGGGCTTCGCCACGATCTCGAAAAATACGCGAGCATCGATATCCGCAAGGACAAGGCCATCGTCACCATAATTTGCGACGTGCGTCGCTCCAGTTCCATTCTCGCCGCGACCTTCGCTGCCTTGGAAAAGGAGAACATCAACGTGCAGATGATCAGTCAGGGCGCCTCGAAGGTCAATATCAGCATGATCTGCGATTCCTCGGAGGCGCAGCGGGTCGTTCAGGTGCTTCACGAACGTTATTTTGGCGACGCGGGCATCGCGATCGGGGAGGGACAATGAGAATTGGCATGATCGGTTTCGGAAAGATGGGGCACATGATCGCCCAGGCCGCGAAGCTGCACGGGCACGAGATCGCGTGCACGATCGATCCCTTCGCGAAGGACGCCTCCTGCGTGACCGGCGATCCGGAAAAGATGAAATCGTGCCTTCTCGATTCCGGCGTCGAGGGCGCGATCGAGTTTTCGCACCCCTCTTCGGTATTCGGCAATATTCGAACCATTATTCCTACCGGGATTCCCCTTGTCGTGGGCACCACGGGCTGGCATGACCGCCTTGACGAGGTGCGCGCCTCGGTGGAGGAATCGGAAACGTCCCTTCTTTATTCCTCAAACTTTTCGATCGGCGTTAACCTCTTTTATCGGATCGTATCAGAGGCCGCGCGGCTCATGGCCGCCTTCGACGAATACGACGTCGCGCTTTTCGAGTCGCACCACAACCAAAAGGCCGATAGCCCCTCCGGTACCGCCTTGGACCTGGCGAAGCGCGTCATGGACAACATGCCCCGAAAGACGAGGCTCGTGACGGACTGCTTCGTTCGCAAGCCCGAGGCCGACGAGCTGCATCTATCCAGCGTGCGCGTCGGGGCGGTGCCCGGAACCCACACCGTT
Source organism: Spirochaetota bacterium (assembly GCA_023443865.1). Classification (GTDB taxonomy): domain Bacteria; phylum Spirochaetota; class Spirochaetia; order Treponematales; family Treponemataceae; genus Teretinema. The sequence continues at coordinate 832,442 of JAEZST010000022.1, forward strand.
TGGTTCGATTCCGCCGCCGATACCATCGAGTTGACCCATACCGCCAGAAATCGCGAGGGATTCGCCCTCGGCGCCGTACGGGCCCTTGAATGGCTCACTTCGCCGGACGCGCAGGGCGCCAAAAAGCGCGGCGTGTTCACGATGAAAGACGTGTTTAACGACCTGTAGGATCAGGGCGCCGCGTCCGCGAATTCCACGGTGATCTCGCGGATGCGCGCCGTCAATCCTTCCTGTCCGTCCCCGCCCAGATAGAGCACCGAAACCCGGTTCCCGTTCACGAGATACACTTCCCGATCCCCCGATACCCAGGCGGCTTTGCCGAAGGCGTTCTCGAACTGCGATCTCGTATCGTTGGTCCGAATATCCCCCCCGGGAGAGACCGGGGACCGGGGCCCGATTCCGACCATTCTCAGCGCGCTCGCCCGGTTCCCCGCGGCGGGAGCCAGCGTCACCGTCGCGTTGAGCCCCGGGTAGTACCAGGTCTCGGATTCAAGGTTGTACACGATCTCGGCGGGGGTACCCCACTTGTCCAAGACGGCGTCCGAATCGTCGCCGTTGGTCAGGCCCCGCGCCGTGATTCTGCCGAGGTTTTTCGGGACAGCGAGCTCGAGGAGCCGGGATCGAAGCGCCGTGGCGGGATCGCCGTTTCGTTTCGCGGCGAGGATCGCGTTCAGGAGCAGTATGCGCGTGTCTCCCGGCGTTCCCGTGGGTACGGTCCAGGGGGAATCGAAGACGGGGCGACTGGACGAAAAGTCGGAAATGAGCCCCTCGAATAGGAACGACGCCTTCAGGGCATCCTTATCGGTAAGCAGGGTAACGGCGGCCCGGTTCGCCCGCGCGGCGAAAGAAAAGCGGCCAGCCCTGCTTCCGGTTTCGGCGGCCGCCGCCGTATCCGCGATTCGCCGCGATCGGGCAATGAGGTTCTTGTCGCCGGAGTAGGCGAGGAGCGCGGAGTAAGCCGATTCGGCCACGGGGTCGGAATATTTTCGGGTCAATTCCTCGTATGCCGCCGCGGCTTCGGTCCAGGCGGGACTCGCGCTGACCGGCGCGGCGGTGATCGGCGTTACCGTGTCCGCGATGAGGGGCGCCAGCCGTTCGAATTCTGCGGAACCCTCGCGGGCAAAGGGCAAAACGGTGGCGACGGATAGCCGAGCGGGCTCTACCTCCGTAAGCCAGCGAAGATGGGAGGCGAAGGCCCTGAGGCGGATGAACCAGGGCGAATCGGGGTAGCGGTCGGTGAGTCCGGCGAGGGCTTCCTGCAGTTCTTCCGCGCCCGTTCCGGTGCGGAGGTCCCGTAAAACCGCGCGGATCGCGGTACTGTCCGCGGCGGCGTTGCCGGCGTTGGCCCGAAGGTTTTCGAGGCGCGCCGCGGGGGCGGGAAGGGGCGAAAGGTAGGCGAGTAAATTGCCCGGATTGCCGGAGCGCACCCGCGCGTCAAGGGAAGAAAGCCATTCGGTATAAACGGTAGCGTCGTATCCCGCGGCGGACAGAAGCGATAGGGCAAGGGTATCCGCGGCGAAGGCCTCGGCCTCGGAAGGGGCCGTGAGGGCCGCCCAGGGAAGGGTTTGGGCCGTCGCCGGATTTTCCGAGAAGCGGCGAGCCGCGGCATGATACGGTTGGTCAAGGGCGAATCGGGCCGCCTCGTAGGCGAGGTAGGGGAGGACCAGACGTTCCCGGCTATCGTCTATGTCCCTCGTCCGTCCGGCTCCCGAGGCGGTACGCGCGAACAGTTCCTCGTCAACGCCGTCGAGGAGCCCGGAGGATACCTTGAAGGTTCCCCCGGTCAGGTACGCCGCTCCCGCGTCGGGGCTGTTTTCCACCGAAATCGTAATAGAACCCCGGTACAGCTCGGTTTTCCGGAAAAGGAGGAATAGCGACGAGGTAAGCACGTCGTTCCAGGTACCCAGGTCCGGCGGCGAGAGGAAGCTCCCCTTTCCGGCTGCGGCCGTCGCGGAATCGGCGAGGGCTTGTCGTATCCGTACCTCGCCGGTCGAGGGTTGCGCGAAGGCGATTCCCCCCGCGAGAAACGCGAAAAGGGCGATGCGAGCTGGTTTGTTCATGCCTTAACGATACCATACTGCTAGCTGAATGGCAACGAAAGCGATATACTCCCACTCCATGGACAGAGTGTTTCTAAAGGCCCGCGAGGAAGACCGCATCCTTCTCGGGCACCCGTGGGTATTCGACAACGAGATCGAGCGGTATCAGGGCCCGTGCGCTTCCGGCGCCGCGGTGGAGGTGATGACCAAGGCCGGCCATTTCTTGGGCAAGGGCGTGGTTAACCGCGAGTCAAAGATCACCGTCCGGCTTTTTACCCGGGACCGGGCCGAGGAAATCGACCGGGAGTTTTTCGCGCGCCGCGTACGGGCGGCTCAGGAAGCCCGGCTTCCCTTCTACGCGGTCGGGGATTCATACCGGCTCGTTTTCGCCGAGTCGGACTATCTTCCCGGCTTGGTGGTGGACCGCTTCGCGTCCGTTGACGGTACGGTCTTTCTTTCCGTTCAATTCCTTACCCTCGCGATGGAAACCTTTCGCGATCACATCGTATCCGCCCTCTTGGAGGTGACCGGCGCCGACGGCATATTCGAGCGAAGCGACGTGCACGTGCGCGGCCTGGAAGGGCTGGAAGAACGAAAGGGCTGGATCGGAGCGTCCTTCAATCCCCGCGTCACCATCCGGGAAAACGGTATAGAGCTTGAGGTTGACCTCGAAAACGGGCAGAAAACCGGCTATTTCCTCGACCAAAAGGATAACCGGGCGCGCGTCGCGCAATTGGCGGCGGGAATCGCGAAAAAGGACGGTCGCTGCCGCGTCCTCGATACCTTTACCCACACCGGTGCCTTCGGCCTGAACGCCTGGAAGGGCGGGGCGACCGAGGTCGAATCGGTGGATATCTCGGACGAGGCCATCGAGACCGTACGGGCCAACGCGAAACGGAACGGCGCCGCCTCCGCGGTAACCGCCCGGCAAGCCGACGTGTTCGACCTCCTCAAGGAATACGAGCGCGAGGGGCGGAAGTTCGACCTCATCGTCCTCGATCCACCCGCCTTCACGAAAAGCGCGAAGATGATCGAGAAAGCCTACGGCGGCTACAAGGAAATAAACCTTCGGGCCATGCGCCTCCTGGAAAACGGCGGTTACCTCGTGACGGCTTCGTGCTCCCACTTTTTCGGGGCCGACCGCTTTTATTCGATGCTCCAGCATGCCGCCAAGGATTCGCGCCGAACCCTGCAGATTCTCGAAAAACGCGGGCCCGGCCCGGATCATCCGGCGCTTTCGGGCTATCCCGAGTCCGATTACCTGAAGTGCGCGATAATCAGGGTATGGTGAACGGGATCTTCGTCCTCGGGCCTACCGCGGCCGGGAAAACCGGCTTGGCGGTGGATCTCGCCCGGCGCCTGGCCGCCCGGGACATGGCCGCCGAAATTATCTCCGCCGATTCCCGGCAGGTATACCGCGGCCTGGATATCGGGTCGGGAAAGGACCTTGCCGAGTACGGCTCGATTCCGCACCACCTGATCGACATTACCGCCTTACCCGCGGAATACAGCGTGTTTGACTTTCAGCGCGATTTTTACGCCGCGTGGAACGATGTCCGCCGTCGCGGGGCAATGCCCATAACCTGCGGCGGCACGGGGCTCTATCTCGATTCCGTGCTGAGGGGGTACGGCTTCGTCCGCGTTCCGCCCAATCCGGCGTTACGCGCCGAGCTTGCGGGCCTTTCCATGGAAGACTTGACCGAGCGGCTTTTACGCCTTCGGTCGGCGCCGCACAACCGGACCGATCTGGAAGAACGTCCGCGCCTCGTTCGCGCCATCGAAATCGCCGAATACGGCCGGGAAAACCCGATACCGAACGGCGAAGGCGGGCCGCCCGCGCTGGAACCCCTTATATTGGGCGTCCGCTTCGAGCGGGCGGAATTGCGCCGGCGTATCGCCGAGCGGCTCGACGCCAGGCTCGGTCAGGGCCTCGTGGAAGAGGTCGCCGGGCTTCACGCCGGCGGCATCGAATGGGAACGGCTGGAACGGCTCGGCCTGGAATACCGGTATACCGCGGAGTTATTGCAGGGCAAAATAGATTCGGTCGCGGAATACCGCGACCGCCTATACACGGCCATTTGCCAGTTCGCGAAACGTCAGGAAACCTGGTTCAGGGGGATGGAACGCAAGGGCGTTCGCGTTCTCTGGGTAGATCGGGGAGAGCGGGAAAGCGCGTGGAATCGCGTGCGCTCGGAGCTGGAAGGGGAAGCAGAATAAAAAAAGGCGCCGGATGCTTTCCGACGCCCATCGTGTCCGGGACTAACGGTCGGGGAAACCGGGATTACGCGGTGGCGACCGCGGTCTCGGCTTCCATTTCGGCGAGGTAGCCGGTTCTCAGGCAGCTTTCGAAAAGCATGCGGGTCATGTATTCGTCGACGATCTTGATATAGCCGTCAAGGTCACGATAAATGCGCACCATAAATCCTTCATCGGTTTCATTGAGAACTGACAAATAGTCCGCGGAACCGGGATTGCTCCTGATAAAGTAGTTTTTCATAAAACCTCCAGATAGGATAATTTTCGGGTACCTGCGGGGAATCTTTAGCGTTATAATCCGGATATGCTTACCGACGCCCACGCGCATCCCTTTGACGTATTCACGGCCTCCGGAACGGAACCGGCGCTCGGATTGGGCGCCTCGCTATGCGCGAACGCGCATGAACCGCTCGAATTCGCGTGGAACGAGGGCTTTGCCGAGCGGTCCCGCGATTCGCTCCGGGTGGTGCAATCCTTCGGCGTGCATCCCCAGAATCCCGATCAGGATGCCGTACCCTTTCTCGAATCCCTGGCGCGGCAGGGCCGGATCGGCGCAGTGGGCGAGGCGGGTTACGATCTTTTTACCGAGGCCTACCGGTCCGACCTGGAACGGCAGCGCCTCGCGTGGTCAGCGCAACTCCGGATCGCCCGGGAATGGGGCTTACCGCTCGTGGTGCATTGCAGAAAGGCCCTTGACCTTGTTTTCGCGGATTCCCGAACGCTTTCGGCACTGCATTCCGTTATCTTTCACGGTTGGCCCGGCTCGCCAGCCGAGGCGAAGGCCTTTTTAAAGCGGGGCGTGAATGCCTGGTTTTCGGCGGGAAAGGGCCTTATGCGCGGCGACCGTTCCCTGATTGCCACCGTGGAAAGCCTCCCTCGGGAACGTATCCTTGCGGAAACCGACGCTCCCTGGATGACGCTTCGGGGCGAGCGGTATACGGCATTGGGCGATATCGCCGCCGTACACGCACGGATAGCGGCCCTGTGGCGCGGGGAACCGGAAGAAACGGAGGGGATTATCGGGGAAAACTTTAACCGGGCGTACGGAATCCGGCGATAAGCAGGCGGGTCTCGCGGATGGAAAGCGCGAAAACTTCCGTGAATTCCGCGGAGAGGGCCTGGGCCTCATCGATCCTGAGCTCCCGAATTTCCGCCTCGAGGGACTGACTGATCGACGCGAGTCCCGTTGCCCCTATGGTGGCCGAGGCTCCCTTCAATTTATTTATATGATAGAGAGCGGCCCGGGAATTCCCCGCTTCCAGCGCTTCCGTGTAGCCGTCATGGTCCGCCTGTACCGTTTCGAGCCACGTTTCCGCGAATTCGGACCAGAGCGCCGCGTCGCCCTCGAACCGTTCCAGGGCCTCGTTTATGGAATAGAGGCTCACGGCAAATCCCGGTAAAAATCTTCGCCCCGATCGTTAATCAGAACGAAAACCGGCAGGTTCCGTACCGTCACCAGCCGTACGGCCTCCATGCCCAATTCGGGGTAATCGATGATCTCCGAGCGCACGATGTGACGTTTGGCGATGAGCGCGGCCGTACCTCCCATGGTACCGAGATAAAACCCGCCGTGAGCGGCGCAAGAAGCCGCCCAGGCCGCGCTCCGGTTGCCCTTCGCGAGGGTGACCAGGGCGACCCCGCGGCTCATCAGCAATTCCGCGTAATCGTCCATCCTTCCCGCGGTCGTGGGGCCGAAACTTCCCGAAACCGCGCCCTCCGGGGTTTTTGCGGGTCCCGCGTATAAAATGGCGTATTCGCGGGCGTATTCCGGTAAGGCTTCGCCCTTATCCAACAACGATTTCCATCGGGCATGGGCGGCATCGCGGGCAACCAACAGGGTTCCCGAGAGTATGACCGGCGTTCCCGGCTTTATTCCCTTCAGGGCCGTTCGAAAGGCGTTCAAGCCCCGGTCAAGATCGGCCATGATCGCTCCCGGCGGAACTTCCTCCGCGAGCTTGGCGGCGTCGGATAGGCCGGGAAGGGCGGTCGGATCGCCGACGGTCCGCTGCACGTGGACCCCGGCCCGGTCGATTCTCGCGAAAAGATTCCGGTGCGCCGAACAGGACACTCCGATGGAAACGGGGCAACTGGCGCCGTGCCGGGGAAGGCGGAGGACAACCGACTCGCAGGCGAGTGCCTTTCCCCCGAATTGCGCCCCGATTCCCGTCGCTCCGGCGATTTCCAAAACCTTTGCCTCCCATTCGGGAACGCGCAAGGGGCGTACGCCCATAACGGCCCTATCCCGTTCGTCCCCTTCCCCTGACCACAGGCCGGCGGTTGCGAGCTTGAGGGCGAGAAGGTTTTGTTCCGGGCTAATGCCCCCGACCACCACCGCGATGGTGTAGGGCGGACAGGCCGAGGTTCCAAGCGCGGCGATCTCGCGCTCGAGGTACGCGGTGAACGAGGCCTCATTGAGCAGGGCCTTGGTGGCCTGCGTCAGCTTCGTCTTATTGGCCGATCCGCCGCCCTTGGCGCAGAAGAGGAAACGGTAGGAGGGTTCGGTTTCGCGTTCCCGCGGCCCGGAAGCCGCGGCAGACTCTATGAGCACTTGCGCGGGCATATTGTTACGCGGGTCTTCCTCGGTGAAAAGGTCTCGGGGAACGGTTGTGGAATACCGAAGGTTCCTGCCGGTATAGGCGTCTTCCGCGCCCGCCGCGAGCGCGGCGCGATCGTCGGCGCCGGTCACGACTCCCTCGTCCTTCCAGGCGAATACCTGGGCAGTGCCGGTGTCCTGGCAGACGGGGTATATACCCTCTGAGGCGATTATCGCGTTCTCGAGCAGGCAGCCTGAAACCATGCGGTCGTTTGCGCTGTTTACCGGGTTTACGGCAATCTGCCGAAGATGGTCCAGGTGCGCCTTCGGAAAGGTAAATGCGATTCGCTCAAAGGCGATTCGGGAAAGCTCGCGAAGCGTACCCTCGGGAACGGAAAGTATTCCCGAGGCGTATGAAGGCGCGAGGCACGGATCAAGGGTAAGGGTTTCGAAATCCATAGGGGCGAGTATAGTCCTATCTCCCCCTTTTTTGCTATACTATTTCGACTATCGTACATAACGGAGGGGAATTCATGGTTGTCAGTCTTCTATTCTGCGGGATAAGCGCCGCCCTGTACGCCGCGATGTGTTTTACCGCGACGGCAGACGTAGAGTTCTTGGGCTTTCCGCTTGCCCTCGCGTACGTCGCCGTCGCCGCGTATCGGGGATTCCTCCTGGTTCGAAGGCAGGACCGCAGGTCTTTGGGCGTATTTCGCAAACTCCTCGAATACCTTCCGTTCGTATTGTTCACCTCGTTTATATTGCGGCGGGCGGGGGAGGGCGACGGGAGCTTCCTTCTTGACCTCGTATCGGCCGTTCTCTGGCTGGCGGCGACCGTCTCGTCCTTATACGTCCTGTTCAAGCTCGCCGACAAGCGGGTCGCCGCGTGGCTGCCGCGCATGGGCGGGCCCGCGGTCCCCAAAAAAAGCCTCGCGGCCCAAGGCATTGAATGGCTCGATGCCCTCGTGCAGGCCGCTTGCCTCGTTCTCCTCATCAATCTCTTCTTTTTTCAGCTGTACGCGATTCCGTCCGAATCCATGGTCCCCGAGTTCATGATCGGCGACCGCGTGGTGGTGGTAAAAACCCCAAGCGGGCCCAAGTTTCCGCTTTCCGAGGTCGGCATACCCCGGATGCGCTCCTATAGCCGGGGCGATATAGTCGTGTTCAACAATCCCCACTATAACGATACCAAGGCGGCGCGCGTGCGTTCCTTCGCGTCTCAGCTCGTGTACATGCTTACCTTCACGGGCGTGAACATCAACGTGGACGAATTCGGCGCGGTTAAGGCCGACCCTTTGGTAAAACGGGTAACCGGCGTTCCGGGTGAAAAGCTCATGCTGGTCGACGGTATCCTCTACGCGAAGCGCGCGGGGGACGAGCGTTTCGTTCCCGTAACGGAGGACGCGCAGTGGGCGACGTGGAACCTGGCCGCCCTGCCGCGGTCTGAATTGGCGCAGGTTCAACGGGTGGTTCTCTCCGCCGAGGCCTTCAGGGAGCTTGAATCCGTCGAGTCGGTCCGCGCGAACCTGGACCTTGAGGCGACGGCGAAGGAATGCAAGGCCCTTGCCGACCGGTTTGTCGCCCTCAAGACCGTCCGCGATACGGTTACCGTCGCCCCCGATCTCCTGACCCGCGGCAACCGGGAGATACTCAACCTGTTTCAGTCTCACGCCTCCTTGGCCCGGACCCTCCTGACCACGAACGGAGGCGCCCGATGGTTCTCCGATTTTATGACCGACTGGATTGGCGATACCGATAGGGACAATCTATTCCAGGAGCGGATGCGGAACACGAACCTCCTGATGAAGCTCGATTTTGGCAGGCTTATCGTGCGCGACGCCGAGTTGTTCGCCTCGAATGCCACCGCGGAGCGGTTTCAGGGCGACCAGGAGCTTGCGTCCCTCCTGGCCGACGCCCAGAAGTACTACTTTTACATGACCGAGAGCGATCAGCGAAATATGGGCGAGTTCCCGTCGGGACAAAACGAGTACATTCCCGAAAACAACTATTTCATGATGGGCGATAACCGCTTCAATTCCCTTGACATGCGCCATTCCCTCGTCTATCGGCTTGTCGAAGTCGACCCCGCGGATACGTGGTCCTTCCTGTACCGCTCGAACCTCGAACCGCAGTACGTTTCCGTGGACCGTATCCTCGGCACGGCGAATTTCAGGTTTTGGCCCCTGTCACGGGCCGGCGTTCCCCGCTAAAAAAAAGGCCCGGATGTCCTTCCAAGGAAATCCGGGCCCGGTTCAAGGCCGATCCGGCGAATCTCGCCGCCGCCCGTACATCATAAGGTAATGCCTTTCAATTCCTCTTCTCGCGCCGCGTCGATTTCGTCCGGTCTCGGCGCCCAAGGCTCGGCAGCCGCGCTTCCGTCCGCGATTTTCGGAAGTATTTCGCTCGCGGAGGGTACTATCGAAGCGCGTTCCAGCGGCTCCAACGCAATGATCCGCCAACGGTCCTTCACCAAAGCAAGGGTTAGCCGGTCTTTATAGCGAAGTATGCTAAGTTGGTCGCCCGGATCCTCACCCATGATAACCGGATCGTCCGATGTGGGCATCCATAGGTATAACGATACGGTATATTCGTTTTTCCCGGGGGTATCCCTTTCGATATTCAAGCCGCTCACGCCGTACACCGGGCGGTTATCGGTTTTTCCGTGCGCGAACAGGAGGGCGGGCGAGAGAACGCCGCCGTTGCGCTCATAGGATTCGCGCACCTTCGTGGTTACGTAAATATTGGTCAGGATCGCCAGGTAGTCGGGCTTAACGCCCTTGGCCAAACAGGTTGCGGGCCATTCCTGGTCCAATGTCGCGACGCTCCGGTAAAACGTGTCCACGACCTCATCCGGTTCCATTCCCTTGGTCGTGGGCCGACGCGACATATCGTTTATCGTTACGCCCGTTATGGCCCCGATAATAAGGACCGCGATCCCCGCGCCATAAAGGAGGCCGCGGTATCTTCGCAGGAAGGCTTCCCGCTTTCTCGCGTTGCGCAGTTTCGTATCGTGCAGTTCCTTCCTTCTCGCGAACGCTACCGTTCCGGACGCCTCGGTCCGCGCCGGATCGACCTGGGAAGAAAGGGGCGCCCCGTTTTCGAAGAAGGGAAGGAGGGCGTCGTCGGTTTCCGCTTCCCTCTTAAGGTCCAGCGCCGCGTCCAGGGCGTTTACGAGACCCTCGGAAAGGGTAGGGGCCACGAAATAAAGCCGCTCGAATCGTCCCTTCCGCATTTCGTTCGTGAGCGCCTCGAACCGCGGCCGTTCTTCCTTCTTTTCCTCGGCGGACATTTCGCGGGCGCCAAAGGCGTTCTTTCCGGCGATAAGCCGGTAGGCGAGATTGGCGGCCATAAAGGAAAGGGCCCGCTCCGGCGTCGCGGCCTCGGGATCGGGATGAATCCACGTTAGGCGATTCCCGATTTCCGAATCGTCCCCCGCGTTCGCCGCGCAACGGCGGTACAATGTGGGCGGCAAGACGAAAAGCGAGCCGTCTTCTCCGCAAAGCACCGATTCAGGCCCGGAACGCGCGGCGGCTTCCAGCGGGAGCCGCCCGTGTCCCCCGGCCCTGGCGAGGCGGAAGAGGGTTGAAAAGGCGCGACTGAGCGCAAGCCAGGCCTGGTCTCGCTCTCCCGGCGCGTCATACGCCCCCTCGGCGATTTCAAGGAGGCTTTTGCCGGAAAAATCGGGAAAGAATACCTTCATCCGGTCCCGTTCTCCTTCAATGTCCTTATCGCCGGACGAGAACGTACCCTCGCTCAGCGTTTCCGTCACGTCGAGCGAGGGCGAAATCCTGAAACCCGCCTCGGCGAGAAGCCGGGGCAGGCCGGACTGGGCGAAAGAGCGCGGGGCCATGCACGTATCGAGCGTTAGAACCGCGCGACCGTCGTTGGTTTCGTGTCCGAGAATGGTCATGTACCCTTTACCGCCCGTTTACCGAATAGAGATACTTGAAGAAGTCCATATCCGTGGAAAGGATCTTATCGAAGTTGGGCAGGGTGGTCTTGTAGGTTTCTATGCTCTTCCAGAAGGCATAGAACTCGGTGTCCCTGCTGTACGCGTCGGCGTAAATCTTGGACGCCTTGGCGTCTGCCTCGCCCTTGAGCGTTTCGGCGCGGTTATACGCGTCGGAAAGGAGCCCCTTTTTCTCGTTCTCGAGCTTACCCATCCATTCCGCCTTCTTTCCCTCGCCGGTAGACCGGAAGGTTTGCGCGATCTGGTTCCGTTCCTTGATCATGCGGTTGTACACGCTTTCGGTTAGCTCGTCGGAGTATTTGATCTGACGGGGCACGATATCGAGCAGTTCGATCCCGAAATCGAGCACCTTTTCCCGGGCGTTAGCCGTCATTTCGTTGCTCAGTTCCTGGCGTCCCCTGGTTATGGCCTCGTAGGTTATTTTTTCGCCGGAAAGCTGGCTCAGTTCAACCTCGTCGGCGTCGGCCCCGAGGGCGAAATTCTCCCGGTGCTGCAATTCGTTGATCAGGTTTGAATTGCGTACCACCTCGTTCAGGCTCGAGCCGGTGATGACCGTTCTCACGGCGGAATCGATAATGTCGCTTACCCTCGAATAGGCGGCCTCGATGGTGGTGAGGGATTCGTAAAACTTAATCGGGTCGGTTATTCTCCAGCGGCTCGTCGTGTCCACGATAATAAACTGGTTTTCCTTGGTGGGGATGCGCTGCGAGTCGCCGTCCAGGGACATTACCTTTTTGGGGTAGGTGACCACCGAATCGATGAAGGGCATCTTAACGTGGAGGCCGGCGTCGCGCGCCGAATTGACGATCTCGCCGAAGCGGATAACGATGGCTTGGTCTCCCTCGTTTAATACGTAGAGGGGGTTAAGGACGACGGCGCCCGCGAGCACGATGGCCAGGGCGATTAAGCCGCGCGTGGTCGACTTTTTCATTGGTTGCCTCCCTTGGTGATGTTGGTAAGCGGGAGGAAATTGTCGAGTTTCTTGTCCACCAGGGTGGTTCCCTTCTCGCCGCTGAACAGCGACTCGATGGTTTCCAGGTACAATCTCCGTCGGGTAACCTCCGGCGCCTTTCGGTATTCCTCGTACACGGCCTTGAAGCGCGCTACGTCGCCGATGGCGCGATTCACGCGTTCGGTGGCGTAGCCCTGCGCTTCCAGTACCGTCTTTTCGGCCTCGCCGGCCGCCTTGGGTATCTCCGCGTTATACGCTTCCTTTCCCTCGTTGATCAGGCGGTTCATGTCCTGAATCGCCTTGTTTACGTCCTCAAAGGCCGATTGAACGCCTTCGGGGGGGACGATGTTTTGGAGCTGTACCGTGGTAACGGTGACGCCCAGGCCGAACTCGTTCAGCTTTTCGTTCGTAAGCCGGAGCGCTTCGGCCTCGATGGCCGTGCGTTCGGCTCCCATGACGTCCAGAATGGCGCGGTCTCCCACCAACAGGTTGATAACCGACTGGGAAACGTCGCGGATCGTATCGTTACGGACGTCCTCGTGCACGTTGAAAAGCCAGGCGCGCGGATCGTTAATGCGGTACTGGATAATCCACTCCACGTCAACGATGTTCAGGTCGCCGGTCAGCATGGTAGATTCTTTCGAGAAATTGCTGTTCGCGTACGTGTTTTGTACCCCGCCCCTGACCGTCCGAAAACCGAACTGCTCGGTTTGAATGGATTTGGTCGGTACGTTGTACGCCCGGTCAATCCCGAAGGGGATCTTGAAATGGGCGCCGGGCCCGACGGTGGAAAGATACTTTCCGAACCGGGTCACTACCGCGTCTTCGGTCGGATTGACGATGAAAAAGCCCGTTCCCGCGAGAGCGAGCGCCGCAAGCACTACAGCGATCGGGATAATGATTCCCGGCCTCGCCCATTTCGGAGCGCGGAAGGCCATGTTCCCGTTTGAATTATCCATAAGGATTCCCCCTTCATATTGATATAAATGTACCGAATACCGGGGCTCGGGGCAAGGGATTCGTACTTGCGCCTGAATAATGAATTCTGTATAATAAAAAAATGATATTTCCACTTGAACAACTTGTCGAATTTAAGGGCAACGTATACGAGATAACCTGCGCCTCCATCCGCCGCGCGTTCCAGCTTTCCATGGTCCGTGATCCCGAGATCGAGGAAAACGACGGTAAGGTCGTATCGCTTGCCGCCCGTCAGGTATTCACCAAGACGGTCGACTACCAGATCGAGAAGCTCTGAACCCAGCCGATTCCGGAAACCGACAAATTCCGGTCATAGTCGTGTTCGGGGCGACCGCTTCGGGCAAGACCGCGCTCGCCGAAACGCTTTTTTCCGCCGATCCCGGCCTTCCCCCCGCGCCTAAGCCTATCGGCGCGCTCCGGGGCAAGGCCGAAATAATTAGCGCCGATTCCATGCAGGTATATCGCGGCTTGGATATCGGCACCGCGAAGCCCGATTCCCGTTTTCTCCGCTATCTTCCCCACCATCTCCTCGATATCGCCGATCCCCGAGAGCAGTTCGGCGCGGGAAGGTTCGTACGCCTGGCCGACCTCGCCTGCGCCGACGTTCACCGGCGGGGCAAGGTGCCCGTCGTATTGGGCGGCACGGCTTTTTACCTGAAGAACTTCATATACGGCCTTCCCGAAACGCCCGAAGCCGACGCCGGAATCCGCGCTTTCCTGCAGGAACGCCTCGCGCGGGAAGGGGCCGCCGCCCTCTTGGCGGAATTGCGCTCGGTAGATCCCGAAAGCGCAACGCGTATACATCCGGCGGATTCCTATCGCATCGTTCGCGCGCTGGAAGTCTGGAAGGCTACCGGGCGTCCCCTAAGCGCGTACCGGCTTCCCTCCAGCCCGCGCGCGGCCTATCGGTTTCTGGTTATCGCCCTGGAGCGCCCGCGGGAAGAGCTTTTTAGCCGTATCGATTCCCGCGTGGACGCCATGTTTGAACAGGGGCTCGTAGAAGAGTTTTCCGGCCTACTGCGCTCTGGGCTCGGGCCCGACGATCCCGGCATGCAGGCGATAGGATACCGGGAGTTTTTCCTCTCCTCGCCGCCCGGATCGGACCGTGAGGGAGCCCGTACGGCCATAAAGCGCGATTCGCGGCTCTATGCCAAGCGGCAGGAAACGTTTTTCCGCCCGCTTCCCGACGTAGGGCGGTTTGCGGCCGACGATGCCGGCGGAATAGCCGCGGCGATACACTCGTTCCTCGGTACTTGACTGTTTCGCGCGTTTTATTCATAATTAACAGACTTGATTTTATAAGGAGTGCCGACGTGCCCTGCGGAAAGAAAAGAAAACGCCAGAAAATCGCGACGCATAAGCGCAAAAAGAAACTCAGAAAGAACCGGCACAAGAAGAGATAACCACATTCCGGGCTCCCTTTCGCATGTATACGATGGGTCCGGAAGGTTGCTTTTCGGGTCGCGAATGACGGGTTGGCGCCTGTCCGCACTGAGTCCCGGTTACGCTTATCGCCAGCAAGACCGCAAGCGTTCAAACGCAGGCGGTCTTTTTTTTTGATTTCGCATATGGTATAATCGTTTTTCATGAACCGCCCCCTGCTATCCGCCGTGAATTCCCCGGCTGACATAAAAAAAATGTCGTATGCGGACCTTCGGCTCCTTTCGGAAGAAATCCGGAGAACCATAATCGAAGTCGTCGGTACCAACGGCGGCCACCTTTCCAGCAACCTTGGGGTCGTCGAGTTGACCATTGCCCTGCACCGCGCCTTCGATTGTCCCCGCGATTCCTTCGTGTGGGACGTGGGGCACCAATGTTATACCCATAAATTACTGACGGGCCGTTACGACCGTTTTCATACCATCCGCAAACGGGACGGGCTTTCCGGCTTCCCGAAAAAGGAAGAAAGCCCGTACGACGTTTTCGATACGGGGCATTCCTCAACCTCCATTTCCGCCGCGTACGGCCTTTTGGCTGCGCGACGGTTGGCGGGGGAACCGGGAAAGGTCGTGGCCATCATCGGAGACGGGGCGCTTACCGGGGGCATGGCCCTGGAGGCCCTTTCCCACGCGGGAGAGGATAAAAAAGACCTGGTGGTGATCCTCAACGACAATAAGATGTCCATCAGTCCCAATACGGGCGCCCTCTCTCAGTACCTGAGCCGCCTTACCATGGGCGTCAGCTACCAGCGGTTCCGCTATCGGTTCGACCGCGCGGTAGAGTACATTCCCTTCCTCGGCCCGTTGCTTTCTAAATCCATTAACCGCCTCAAGCGCGGCCTGAAGGGGCTCATTTTCAAGGATAACCTCTTCGTGGACCTGGGCTTCGAGTACGTGGGCCCGTTGAACGGGCACAACGTCGAGGAACTCGAGAAGGTCCTCCGGGACGTTCGCAGGCTGGACCGCCCGGTAGTGGTCCACGTTTTGACCCGAAAGGGTAAGGGCTACAGCCTCGCCGAAAACGACCCTTCCACCTTCCACGGTATCGGACCCTTCTGCATCAGCGACGGCAAGGTGGAAAAATTCGATACACTCAGCTTTACCGAGGCATTTTCCAACGCGCTCGTGGCGCAAGCGGCAAAACGGAGCGATATCGTGGCGATTACCGCCGCGATGTCCAAGGGAACCGGCCTCGTGCCCTTCCAGCACCGCTTTCCCGAGCGTTTTTTCGATACCGGCATAACCGAGCAGCATGCGGTCACCTTCGCGGGCGGCCTTGCCGCCGGGGGAAGGAAGCCCGTGGTGGCCATTTACAGCACCTTTATGCAACGCGCGGTGGACCAGGTTATACACGACGTTTCGCTCCAGAAACTTCCGGTGGTATTTGCCCTTGACCGCGCGGGCGCGGTTCCCGACGACGGCGAAACCCATCAGGGCCTGTACGATCTGGCCCTGTTTCGGCCCGTTCCCGGCCTGTCGATCGTAACCCCCGCCTCGGCGGAGGAAATGAGACTCATGCTTGAATGGGCGCTGGGACAGGAAAACGCCGTAATTATCCGCTATCCCAAGGGGTCCTGCCCCACGGAACTTCCCGCGTTTTCCGAGCCCATCGAGACGGGAAGGGGCGTGTTCGCGGGCAGGGAAGGCTCGGACGTACTCATTGCCTGTACCGGCGGCATGTACGCCGACGCCCACGAGGCGGCGAATTTGCTTGCCCGGTCCGGTAACCCCGTCGACGTGCTTAACCTGAGATTCGCCAAGCCCGTGGACGAAGCCTGGCTCGTCGAGGCCGCGGCGCCGTATCGCGCGGTGGTTTTCGTGGAGGACGGGATACGGACCGGCGGTCTCGCCGAATATCTCGCTTCCGTATTGCGGCAGCGCTTGCCCGGCCTGCTCTGTTCCGCCCTCGCGTTCGATGAGCTGTATTATCCCCAGGGCACCCGCGCCCAGATACTCGCCTCGGCGGGCCTTTCTCCCGCGCACCTGGCCGACGAGGTTCGTCGCATTAGAGAGGCGTTTTCCGTGGAAAACCTGGCATGAGCCTTCGCTTTCCGTTTCGCGATCGGGAAATCGTTACGGAATATCCCGCGTTCGTCATGGGCATTCTCAACGCGACCCCCGATTCCTTTTGGGCCGGTAGCCGAACCGGGGGCGAATCCGGCCGTTCCGTGGCCGCCGGCGTGGAACGGGCGCTTCGCCTCGCGCAAGACGGCGCCGACGTGATCGATATCGGCGGCGAGTCGAGCCGTCCCGGTTCGGCGTACGTAAGCGAGGATGAGGAACTGTCCCGGGTCATTCCCCTGATCGAGGGCATTCGCCGCGAAAGCGCCGTGCCGCTATCGGTGGACACCCGAAAATCTTCCGTGCTCGTCGCGGCGTTGGCGGCCGGCGCGGACATGCTGAACGATATATCCGGCCTTTCCGACGACCCCGGCATGGCGCGCGTCGCGGCCGCCGAGAATATTCCTGTCGTCATCATGCACATGAAAGGCAGCCCGAAAACCATGCAAGATAGCCCCGCGTACGATAACGCCCTGGAAGAGGTCGCCGCGTGGCTCGCCGAGCGGGCTTCCTGGGCCGAGGCCGCCGGGATTCGGCGGGACCGGATTATCCTCGATCCGGGCATCGGCTTCGGGAAACGGCATGAGGACAATCTTTCGCTCATCGCCGGCACCCGGAGGATCGCCGCGGCGGGCTATCCGGTCATGATGGCCCTCTCGAGAAAATCCTGCATCGGGACCATCACTTCCCGCGACGTTCCGGACCGGCTCGCCGGGACCTTAGCCGCCAATATTCTGGCCGTGCAGCGCGGGGCGACCTGGCTTCGGGTGCACGACGTCGCGGAAACGAGGGACAGCCTTGCCGTTTTGAGGGAGATCGAACGCTATGGACATGCTTAGCCGGGCCCAGGCCCTCTACTCGGTAATACAACCCATACTCGACGTGGGGACCCTCGCGGTGCTCCTGTACGTCGTTTACGGTATTCTCGTAAAAACGCAGGCGATTCAGCTCATAAAGGGCGCCATATCGCTCCTGCTCATCTACGCGGTCGCCTTCGTCCTCAGGCTCAACACCCTCCTGTGGCTACTGAACGTATTGGCTCCCGGGCTCTTAATCGGCGTGGCGATCGTGTTCCAGCCGGAGCTCCGCAAGATATTTCTCCGGATAGGCCAAAGCGACTGGCTCCGGATGGGGAAGCGGTCCAAGCATTCCCATCTCGATTCGGTCCTTACCGCGGCCGAGATCCTTTCGCACCGAAAGCGGGGCATGCTCGCGGTTTTTACCCGGAGAAACAACCTTCGCGACATATCGGACACCGGTACCAGGCTGAACGCGGAGCTTTCTTCGAGCCTTATCGTGACGGTTTTCGGCCACGATACGCCGCTTCACGACGGGGCCGTGGTCATTCAGGGCGGGCGCATCGTTTCGGCTGGCTGTTTCCTGCCCCTTTCCGAGCAGCAGGATATCCGGAAGACCTTCGGCACCCGCCATCGCGCCGCGCTCGGCCTTTCGGAAGAAACCGACGCGGTAATAATGATCGTGTCAGAAGAGACCGGGGCGATGAGCCTCGCGTACGATTCGAAACTGTATTACGACCTCACGTCGGCGGAGGTGACGAAGCAGCTGGAATCGCTGCTCGATCTCGGCCAGGAATCGGGGGGAGAGGAGTCCGGCCATGAAAGCGCCGAGTTTGGTTGAGCGGGCGCTCGTGGACTGGCCGGCGAAGATCGTCTGCCTGGTCCTGGCGCTGCTGCTTTTTCTGTTTTACCGCATGAGTACCCTCGACCAGCGATACTTTTCCGTGCCGCTCGCGGTGGAATCGAACGCGAATTTCGCCCCCGCCTCAACCTACCCGAAAATGGTGAAAATCAGGTTGCGCGGCGAGACGGACAGTATCTACCCGATTCTCGAAAGCGATATTACCGCCTCTGTCGACCTTGCCCGTTTCGACGCGGAGGGCGAGGTCAGGGTACCCATTCGCGCCCACCTGTCCGGTACCGCCCTCGGCATCGATCCCCTGGAAGTTACCGTAGACCCGCCGGAAATCAAGGTGAGGCTGGAACACCGAATCAGCAAAAAAGTGCCGGTCAATCCCGACTTTCGCGGATTCCCGGAAACCGGCTTCGAGCTGACCGGCTATACCGTCAATCCGTCCACGGCAGATATTTCGGGCCCCCGTTCCGCGGTTTCTAAAATCGCCACCGTGACCACCGACGCGGTGGACCTTTCGGGGCGCAGCGCGAATTTCTCCGGCACGACGCTTTTACTGAACGCGAATCCCCTGGTGGAGCTCGCGGGCGGGGAACGGGTCGAATATAACGTGGCGATAGAGCCCACGACGTACGTGCGGTCCTTCTCCGATATTCCCATATTAATGAGCGGACTGGATTCCCGTTTCGAGCCCGTGGGGGAATTGCCCTCCGGAACGTTGCGCCTTCGGGGGACCAATAGCGAGCTTTCCGCCTACGTATTGCCCTTCGATATCCTGTCCGTCAACTGCGTCAACGTGAATCAAGGCGGCGTGTACAGCCTGCCGGTGCAGGTTTCCGCTTCCGACTCCTTCGACGTGGTGGAAAGCTCCCCGACGGAAATACAGATTACCTTCAGGGAGGCTGTGCCATGATCGTGGGTATCGGTCTCGACGTGGTTCACGTGAACCGGCTGGAGCATTGGAAAAAAACGCCGGCCCTCCTGGCGCGTTTCTTCCATCCCGACGAGCTGTCCGCTGCCATGAGCCGGGGCAATTCGGCCATTTTGTCCCTCGCCGCGCGCTTCGCCGCGAAGGAGGCCTTCGGCAAGGCGGTGGGGACGGGGCTTTCCGGCATTACGCTCAAGAATATCATGGTCGTTAACAATCATAACGGCAAGCCCTGCATGTACCTGTTCGGAAACGCGCTCGAGGCCTTCGAGCGCGTGGGCGGCAGGACAATCCACCTGAGCCTGACCCATGAGCGGGATAACGCCCTCGCCATGGTGGTCATAGAAGGAGACCCCGTTGAGCCCGATCATCAATAAGGCCGATAATCAGCCCGCCCTCACCTTCTATTCGAAGGATCAAATCGAGTGCCCGATCTGCTCTACCAAGTTCAAGCGCGAAGAGCTCAAATCGGGCGGGGGCCGCCTCATAGCGGGCTCGCTCACCGACGAGCTGCGCCGGCTGTACGAGCCCTCCACGAAATTCGGCGAGATCTTTCCCCAGGTATATTCCATGACCGTCTGCCCCAAATGCCATTACGCGGCCTTCCAGCAGGACTTTTGCGTATTGGACAAGGAGAGCCTTGAACGGATATACGAGCACATGCAGGACCGGTACAACTCGGTTCGCCGGCTTTTCGCCAAAATCGATTTCTCCTCGGCCCGTACCCTGAGCGACGGCGCCGCATCGTATTACATGGCGATCATGTGCTACGAGCTCGTGGACGCGAAATACTCGCCGACAATCAAGCAGGGCGTGTGCGCCCTCAGGGCGGCGTGGCTTTTCGGCGAGTTGGGGAAGAAGTATCCCGAGGAGAATTACGCATACGCCTCGAACCTGTTTTACCGGAAGGCGCTGTTTTTTTACCGACGGGCCATAGAGCTTGAGTCGAACGGAAAGGAAATGATCGCCAACCTTAAATCCTTCGGGCCCGACGTAGACAAGAATTACGGGTACGACGGCGTACTGTATCTGGCCGCGCTTTTGGAATACAAATACGGCGCCCGGGGCGACCCCCACAAACGCTACGAACTGCTTACCCAGCAGCGTCGGTCCCTGTCGAAGATGTTCGGCCTCGGGAAGTCCAGCAAGAACAAGCCCGGCCCGCTTTTGGAACACGCGCGCGCCTTGTACGATAACCTGGTCGAGGAATTGAACGGCGAGGAAGACGACGAGTAAAATGCCCGAGCCGAGAAATATCAAGCTGCGCATCTCCTACGACGGTACCCGTTTCCTTGGCTGGCAGCGCCAAAGCGGCAAGGGCGCCGGGAACGGCCGGACCGTGCAGGAAGAGATAGAGAAGGCCCTCGCCAGGATGCACGGCCACGAGGTCGGCCTTATCGGGTCGGGAAGGACCGATTCGGGAGTGCACGCCGCGGGTCAGGCGGCGAATTTTCTCAGCGATATCGAGCGGATCCCCGCGGAACGGTTCGTGAACGCCCTCAATTCCCTGCTCCCCAAAGACGTGCGCATTCTCGATTCCCGGGAAGCGCCCGCCTCGTTTCACGCCCGCTTCGACGCGAGGGCCCGGACCTATCGCTATTTCCTCTATTGCGGCGCGCATCCCCTGGCGCACGAAATGCCCTATATTTGGCACCTTAACCGGTGGCCCGACGTCGCGCGGCTGAACCGCATGGCCTCGTACCTCGCCGGCGAGATCGACTGCACGACCTTTACCGCCGCGGGCGACCAAAGCCAGTCACGCTCTCGATACCTTTATGGCGCCCATTTTTTCCCCGAAGGGGAGCGCTTGGTATTCGAGATATCCGCCAACGCCTTTTTATGGAAGATGGTACGCTCCATAACCGGAACCCTCATAGACCTCGAGTCCCGGGGAGCCGATCCGGCCGAATTCGGGAAAATACTCGCCTCGAGGGAAAGAAAGAACGCGGGGCCGACCGCCCCGGGGCAGGGGCTTTTCCTGTGGGACGTCAGGTATTGATCATAAAAGGTGCACCGGGTCCACGTCCACCTCGATATGAAGGCGGGCGGGGGGCCGATAATCCGAGAGAAAGCTTCTGACCGCCCGCGTAAGGGGCGGGATCGACTCTCCCCGAAGGATTATTTGATGCCGCGCGTTCCCGGCCAAGAGGGAAATCGGGCATTCCGAGGGACCCAGGATTTCGGCTTCCTTCGGGATGAGCGCGGCCAAAATGGATGCGGCCCCCTCGGCGCCCGACTCCGCCACCTTGGCGTCCTTGCTGCGAAAGACCAGGCGAATCAATCTCGCGAAGGGAGGAAACCCGAGTTCCTTGCGCTGCGCGAGCTCCCATTCATAGAAACCCTCGATATCGCCGCGGCTGGCGAAAGCGATGGCCGGGTTATTCGGGCTCCAGGTTTGGACGATGACCCTGCCATCGGGAAAGAAGCGTCCCGCCCGGCCGGCTACCTGCACGATCAGGGCGAAGGTTCTCTCGGCGGCGCGAAAGTCGGGCATGTGCAGCCCCGTGTCCGCGAGCGCGATGCCCACCAGCCGAACTCCCGGAAAGTTCAAGCCCTTGGCGACCATTTGGGTTCCCAGGAGAATGTCGGTCTTTCCGTCCCTGAATTCCTCCAGGGCAGCCTTTAAATCGTCGCTTTTCTTGAGGGTATCGGTATCGATCCGGCGAACGCGCGTTCCCGGGAAGGTTCTGCGCACCTCTTCCTCGATGAACTCCGTGCCGAATCCCGCGTAACCCACGTCGAGGGACCCGCAGGAAGGGCATTGGGTAGGCGGCTGGACCTGCCAGCCGCAGTAATGGCATTTCATGTAGCCCTGCGCCCGGTGCCAGGTAACGGGAACGGAGCAATTCCTGCACAGGAGTTCATGGCCGCAGGTGGCGCAGCGAAAATAGTGGCTGAAGCCGCGGCGGTTCAGGAAGATGATCGATTGCCTGCCGGCCCCGTGGGCCTCGCGGATTTCCTTAACCAGTTCGTCCGACAGGGCGCCCGTTCCCGAACCCACGCTCACGACCCTGATCTCCGGCGGGGCCCCGCCGGAAAGCCGCTTGGTCAGGGGATACATGGCGATCGCGCCCTGCTTGATCTGATGCCACGCTTCCAGCGAGGGGGTGGCGCTTCCCATAACCAGACGGGCCCCGGTTTCCGCGCAGCGCCTCATGGCGACCTGCCGCGCGTGATAGCGGGGCGAGTTGCCCGATTTATAGGAACCGTCGTGCTCTTCGTCGATTATGACGAGGCCCAGGTCGGCGATGGGCGCGAAAATCGCGCTTCGCGCGCCGACCACCACCCGCGCTTCCCCGCGCCGGAGCCGCATCCATTCGGCGAGCTTCCGGCTCCCGGTGAGGCCGGAATGGAGCACCGCGGCGCGGTTTCCGAATCGGGCCGTTACCGCATCGATAACCTGATGGGTGAGGGCGATTTCGGGCACGAGATAGATAACGCCCTTTCCCGCCGCGAGGGTCGCCTCGGCGGCCTGCAAGAAGACCTCGGTCTTGCCGGATCCGGTAACGCCGTATAAATACGCCGTCCCGTCGCCGGATAAAATGCCAGAGATCGCCACCCGCTGCTCAGGGGATAGCTCCATGGCGGCGGGAGCCACCGATACGTCGTCGATATCGCTGCCCAGGGGCGCGCTTTCCCTTTTTCCCGAAGGCAGCATGGTCGATAGGGCCTCTCCCTCGGAACAAAGGTAAAAGAGCGACATCCAGCGGGCCAGGTTGACCTGTTCGCTCCCGTAGAGGGGTTCCTTGTCCACGACGCGGAGCACGTCCTTAATTTCCCCTTCGGGTACGGGAAAGAGCGCGGGCAGGCAGTCGCGAACGCCGGTAACGAAGCCGATCAGCGTCCGGGAACCGAAGCGTACCTCCACCCGCTTCCCCGCGAGGTCTTGGTCGGGAAGGGGATTCTTATAGGTAAAGGTACGGAATACGGGTACGTTGAGGACTACGTCGAGCCAGCGGCCGCCCATGGTCACCGTCCGTCGAGCAGTTCGTCGAGGCGGGCGCGGAATTCCTTTAAGTCTTCCCAGGCCGGTCGTTTCAGCGCTTCGTCGCGCAGGAGCGCGCTGGGATGGTAGGTGGGCAGCACCGGAATCCCCCGGTAATCGCGCCAAGAGCCCCTGAGCCGGTTAATGCCTTCGGACGTTCCGAGAAGGTTTTGCGCCGCGGTCCTTCCCAGGGCGAGAATGGCCCGGGGGCGTACCAGCGCGATCTGGGACTCAAGAAAGCGACGGCACGCCGCGGCCTCCTCGGGCGCGGGTTCGCGGTTTTCCGGCGGCCGGCACTTGACGATATTCGCGATGTAGCAATTTTCCGCGCGGGAAAGCCCGATCGCGGAAAGCATTTTGTCCAAGAGCTGCCCGGCCCGGCCCACGAAGGGACGGCCAGTCGCGTCTTCATCCGCGCCGGGGCCCTCGCCGATCACCATGACCGGAACCCTCCGTCCGTCCGCGGGGCCCTCGCCCGGAACGGCGTTGAGCCGCCCTTCCGCCAGGGCGCAGGAAACGCAGGCGCGTACGGCCTCTCCGAGGTCCGCGAGATCGGTGAATCCCGCGATGTCGTCGACGAAGGAGGGCCGCGGGGCGGCAACGCGGAATCCGTCGATCGAACCCTCCGCGAGGGCGAGTAATTCATGGAGTATGCTCTTCTCCGATGCGGTCATGGCTGTAGAATATAACAGGTATTCCATCATCCTTCAATAACGTGGTATACTGGCCGAAATGACAGCGACGCAATGGGGCTTCTCAAGATGAAAATCGTCATGTTTACCGATGCGTACTGGCCTCGGGTCAACGGGGTTACCGTTTCCGTGGAAACCTTTTCCCGGGCCTTGATCAAGGCAGGGCATCAGGTCGTGATTATCTGCTCGTTCTATCCCGAAAGCCAGGCGATAGAAAGAATGTCGAACCCGGTAATGGACCGCAGGGATAACAAGGACGACCCCGTGGTAATCCGGGTACCGTCGTATCCGCTTCCCATTTCCAAAGAGGACCGGCTCGCCAAATTCCATAAATGGTTTTGGGTGTCGAAACAGCTGAATGCCTTTGAGCCCGACGTGATCCACGTGCAAACGGAGTTCATCATCGGCGAATTCGGGTTCTACTACGCGAAACTGCACAATCTCCCGACGGTCTACACGTTTCATACCCTATGGGAAGACTATATCGCCAACTACATACCGTACGCGCCGGAGTTCCTCCTGCGGTTTATCGCCCGGCGCGTCGTAAAGCATATGGCCCGCCGTGCCGACGCGGTAATCGCGCCGACCGAGCAGATCATCGAGGTATTGAGACGGTATAAGGTCAAAAAGCCGGCCTATTTGCTTCCAACCGGAATCGATCCGACGTTATTCACCCA
Organism: Spirochaetota bacterium; assembly: GCA_023443865.1. Lineage (GTDB taxonomy): Bacteria > Spirochaetota > Spirochaetia > Treponematales > Treponemataceae > Teretinema. The sequence continues at coordinate 856,602 of JAEZST010000022.1, forward strand.
TACTCCCGAAGAAACGGCCGAATTCCGGCAATCCTTCGAGTCCAAGTATCCCGCGCTGCGGGGTAAACGGATCCTTCTCTTCGCGGGCCGGGTGGGCAAGGAGAAGAATATCTCTTTTTTGCTCGCGTGCGCGGCCGATATCATGGACCGGGCGCCCGATACGGCCTTGGTAATCGCTGGCAACGGCCCAGACCTGTCCGGATTCATGGAAGAGGCGGAAAGCCTTGGCATTGCGGAGCGTTGCGTCTTTACCGGCTATCTCGATAGAAAGGACCTCGCCCTTTTGTACGCCGCGGCCGAGGTATTTACCTTTCCGTCGCTAACGGAAACGCAGGGACTGGTCACGGTGGAGGCGATGCTTTCGGGTACCCCCGTGGTGGCGATCGGCGCGATGGGGACGCTTACGGTAATGGGCGGGGATAACGGGGGCTTCATGGTCCGGAACGATCGCCGGGAATTTACCGACCGGGTGATTGATCTGTTGGAAAACCGCGACCTGCTCGAGCTGAAGTCGGCGGAGGCCATGGAGCACGGCCATCGCTGGACCATCGACCGCATGGCCGACAAGCTTGAAGCGATATATCGGGAAACCCTCGAGCGATGAAGCAAAAAATCGCCTTCCTTTACCTCAACACCGGCGGGGGGCACGTAGCTCCCGCCAGGGCCCTAGCGAGCCGGATCGCAGAGCGCTACGCCGAAGACAGCGAAACCGTCCTTTTCAACGGATTTGACCGAAGCATGGTCCTTTCCCGTTTCGTGTTTGAGGAAGGGTATAAAATCACTTCCAACTACTTTGAGCCCGGGTACGTATTGTTTTATCAGCTCACGTCCCTTTCCCACAACATTCGGACGGGCAATTATTTCGTGTCCCTGAAGGGCTTGCCTCGGCTGGTTCGGTTCCTGCGGGAAGAGGGCATTACCAAGGTCGTGTGCCTCCACGAGGTCCTTATTATCATGGCCCGCCGCGCCATCGACCGGGTCAACCCCGCTATCCGGCTCATCACCCTGGTCACCGATCCCTTTACCGCCCATCCGCTGTGGTTTTACGAAAAAAACCTCGATCTGGTGGTCTTTTCGGAAAAACTGAGGAAAGAGGCCATTGAACGTCACGGGTTTCCGCCCGAGCGGCTTCACGTGTTCCCCTTCATTTTAAACACGCTCTACGATACGCGCTACGACGGCGGTCAAATCCTCGCCGCGCGGCGTAAACTCGGCATTCCCGACGGGAAAAAGGTGATTCTCGTGGCCGGGGGAGGCGAGGGACTCCGGGGCGCCGAGCGGATAGTTCGGCATTTCGTAAAGCTGCGCAGGGACGAGATTCTGGCGGTGGTATGCGGCAGAAACCGGCTTTTACGGCGGCAAACCCGGCATATCGTGGAACGCTCCGGGGCGAAAAACGTCATGGTTTTTGGGTTCGTCGATTTCATGGCCGACCTTCTCAATATCGCCGACGCGGTAATCACGAAAGGCGGCGCCTCCACGGTTCTCGAGGTTCTGGCGACCGGTAAACCGATCATTTTTTCTACCTACATTCGCGGTCAGGAGCTCGGAAACGTTCTCTATGCCGTTTATAACGGCGTTGGCTGGTACATAAAAAAGCCCCGTGATATCCTTGAAAAGGCCTTTACGCTCACCGAGGACGACGCGCTTCGCGGGAGGCTCCGGGATAAAATTGACTCCCTGGGAATCCGGAACGGGCTTGAGGACATGACCTCGTTCATTCATGAACGGTGAACCCAACGAAAAGGAGGAGGCTCGCGTGAAGCTCCCCGTTAAAATTCTTTTCATTGCCGCGATTTTCCTCGCGGGGGCGTTCGCGTCGGCGCAGGACGCGGATTATCAAGGTTCCCGCCTCGTCAAGACGGGCTCTGGAGTGTACGACTCCGTCGATTACCTATCCGTACTTTCCGGCGAAACGACCCTCTTGTCCCATACGCCCGCCTCGACGCGGGAAATCCTTGAGGCCCTCGATTCCCTTCGCGATTCGGCTTCCTTTCCCGGCGTTGCCGCCCTGGAAGCCTCCATACGCTCCGCCCTATCGCCGGAAAAACCCCTGATCGCCGTCGGCTCCGGCCCTTCGCTGGCTTCCTTTTCCGTGGAGCCGAGCGCGAGACTCTCTCTCGCCTCGCCCCTTTCTACTTCGAATCTTCTCGCTGCCGATTTGTTGCGCATTTCCAACGATACCGAACCGGCGATCAACGTCCCGATCGCCCTCGCATTCGGGGACTGGGTTTCCTGCCGTTCGGAGTTTACCGCCGGTAAGGGCTACTGGGCATCCACGCAATCCGGGGCCTGGACCAACGCGCCCCTCACCGCGAGCGAGGCGGACATGAACGTGCCCACCGACGCCTGGGTGTCCGTCGGTAACCGGTCCTTTACCCTCGCCGTGGGTCGCGGCCCCCTCTCCATGGGACGCGCTATTTCGGGCAGCATGGTGCTATCGGATTCCTTCGATCGCCCCGATTGGGCGTCCCTTTCTTTCCATTCGCCCTTTTTCAGGCTCTATCTCCTTCCGGTCGAATTGGCGCCGAACCGGTATACGTACTTCCACGGCCTGTCCCTCCGCCCCTTCCGGAACCTTTCCATCGACCTTTCCGAGGCCGCTTCCGTAAACGCGCCAATAGATCTTCGCTATCTCAATCCGGCCATGATATACCATAATTACGCCGGCTGGCGCGATCGAGCCGCCTACGGAACCGTAAATACGAGCCCGGTAGGCACCCAATTCGGGGCGAGCGTCGAATGGGTCCCCATTCCCGGCGTGAAGGTATACGGCCAGTACGCCATGAACCAGTTCCAAACGACCTACGAGTTATCGGAATACAGCAGTACGGCCTCGTATATACCCAATTCCCTGGGCGGGCTTCTCGGGGCTGAATGGATCCTCCCCGCCGGCACGGGCTTTTGGGTATTGAGCGCCGAAGGCTCCTACGCGAATCCCTGGCTGTACGTTCTGGAAAACGGGGCAATCAGCTACGTGTGGGCACGACGGGAATTGGTCGCGCCGAACGGCCATACCAGCGAGTGGATCTACGGCTGGACGGGCAACCCCTACGGCCCCGATACGGTTTCCGGCGTTCTCGACGTGCGCTACGATATTCCCTTTACCCGACGGCTCGGCCTTTCCTACCGTATCGTCGCGCAGGGTTCGAACGGAACGTCCTTTCTGGACAATCTGAGGGAAAGCAACGGGACGGAATGGTATCCGGATACCCTGTCCCAGGCCACGATCCGCACGCCCTCGGGGAAAACCGCGGTTCAGCACGCGCTACGCCTCTCGGGAGCCGCGACCCTGTCAGAACGTCTTGAGGCGGAAGCCGATCTCAGTTATTATAAGATCCTCGGCGGCGCCGATCTCGGCAACCTTCGCGGTTCCCTTGCCCTGAACGTGCGTTTTCGATAAGCAACTCGAACAATTAAGGATACGGTACAATCCATGAATACGCGTACGCTTATATCGGTAGTTCTCGTACTGCTCGCTTCGGTTTTCGCCCACGCCCAGGTCGCTTGCGATCCGCTGGATTATTTCTACGACGATCTGGAGGTCTGGGAGGCGGCGGGATTCGTGAATAATCTCCCGCAGGCCCGTCCCTATCCCTTAACCCTCGTTAAGACCATCCTCGAAACCGTACTCGAGCGGGGCGACTCGACCCAGAGAAGGATCGCCCAATCACATTACGACCGCTTCTTTGGCCGCGTTTTCACCTGGGGGTACAAGGCGGAGCTCGCGACCGATACCTATAAGCAGCGCAAGGAAATGGCGCTTTCCCTTTCGGCGGACCTGAACTTCGCGATCGAGGAATTGGTAACCGCCAGCCTCTCCGCCGACGGGTGGGCCACGAATAAGCTGCGCAGCCAAGAGCTGCGACCCCTGGGAGAGGGCTCTTCCCGCGACGTAATCGCGGACAACGCCAAAGTCGGCCCCTTTTGGATTCTGCCCTCGGTAAACTCGTCGGTGGCTATCGGTACCGACGAATACTACCTAAACGCGGGAATCATGCGCGCCTCCTTCGGCCCCTTCAGGAACGGCATTTTCGCGGGAGAACAAGCCTTGCATAGCGGTCAATACAATTTCGCGGCTAACCGGGAAAAGTGGGGGTTCAATCTCTCGCTCAACGCCCTCACGGCCACGGACGGGTATGCCGACAAGCCCTTTCCCGAAAAATACGTTTCGATCCATAACTTCGAGTGGCGCCCCGTTTCCTGGTTCAATATCTCCGTCCTGGAATCCATCGCGTTCGGCGGCCGGTTGGAGCCCATGTATATCCTGCCCCTCTCTCCGTACATTATAAGCCAGGGTCTGACCGGCTTCGCGGACAGTAGCTGGCTTGGCGGCATCTTCACGGTTAAACCCTTTCCTGGCCTGCGCATTGACGGCACGCTCTACGCGGACGACCTGAGCTTTAACGATATCGCGCACCTTAATTTTGACACGAAATGGCGGCTCGCCGGGCAGTTAGGGGCGAAATGGGCTCCCCCTGAGTCGGGAATCTTTACCCTCGCGGGCATCGATTATACGATGGTCACCCCGTACGCCTATTCCCACAAAAACGGTGACCCCCTGGACCTTTCGGCCCCGAACTATCAAAACTACACGCATTACGGGGAAAACTTCGGGGTCGCCCTTGACCCGAATTCCGACCGGGTGAACGTGAAGATAAAGCTTCGGCCGCTCGAGGACGTCGATTTCGATATCGTGGGCGTCATGATCCGCCACGGAAACGTTAATGAGGGAATCGATCAAAAGTGGGCTAGGGAATACGTGAGTCGCGCGCCGGGAATGTACGATACCAGCGGAAGTGTCCTCAACTCCTCGGGCTCGGAGGTGGGCCACGCGTATAACGACAGCACGCCGTTTTTAACCCAGAATCACGTACAGTACGTCTGGCAAACCGGCATTGAGGCCCTTTGCCGCTTGCCCGTGCTTAAAACCGGCGGCTATATCGTCTTCCGCCTGGGGTACCGGTTCGAATACCTGACCTATCCGAATATCGACGAACAGGTGTACTCCTACAATGATAGTATCCTCGCCGCTATTCCCGGAAGTCCGACCGAAGCCGAGGTCGATACCGAAACCGAAAGGCAACTCCAAGCCTGGATCGACGGTCTCGGAAATCCGGTCGTGAATAACTACATTCGCGCCGGTTTCGAATACCATTATTGAATTGTGTCTTTGCCGCGGGCGGCGTAACGCTGCCCGCGTACCCGATCGGCTAAAAAAAAGCCCGAATCCGCGCGCCGGATCGGGCTTTTTTTTTATTCTTCGTCTTCTTCCGGTTCCGGGGTTCGGACCACGCCGCCCCAGAGAACCTTCGGATATATGACGATACCCAGCCGTTTCTCGACCCGGGCGAGCTTTCGAAGCTCGACCTCGTCGCCGAACACCGCGTTAATTCCAGACTTTCCCGCCCGCGCGGTCCTTCCGGCCCGGTGAATGAAAAAATCCTCGTTTTCGTTCACGTCCAGCTGAATCACGTGGGTAATATCCGGGATATCCAGGCCCCGCGAGGCGAGGTCGCTCGTCACGAGCACCTTTATCCTTCCCGCCTTGAAGTCGTCGATGGCCTTTTTCCTGCCCACCTTGTCCAGTTTCGCGTGCAGGCCCGCGCATTCCACGCGCATGCGCTGAAGGCGGGACGCGATATGCTCCACCTGGCCAACGACTGACGTGAAGACCAGCGCCTTGCCCGGCCTTTCGGCCACCAGGAATTTCCTGAGATTCTCGATCTTGTCCCTGCCCTCGCAATAAAAGGCCCAGTGGGTTATCTTTCGCTTTAATACGTCTTCGGGCGGCAAATTGACCGAAACCACCGTCCGTTTCGAGCCGTCTTCCCTCAAGGGCAGCATGGCCTCCAAAAGGTTGGAATGGTATTTCCCCAGGGTCGCCGAACAGGCCACGTATTGGGCTTCTTTGGGAAGGGTGGTTAAAAGCTCCGCCAATAGGTCGCGCATCTCGGGGGCGAGCATTCGGTCCGTTTCGTCCATTACGACGAGACGGACGCGGGAAGCGTGCAGTTTTTTCATCCTGATAAGCTCAAGAAGGCGCGCGGGGCCGCCCACGAGGACCGCGGGCTTACTTTTAAGCAATTCTAACTGGCGCTTCAAGGGCGCGCCGCCGATGCATAATCCGGCGCCGCCCTCTATTCCCGCCGCCTTGGTAAGCTCGGCGGCTTCTCCCTTTATTTGCGAGGCAAGCTCATGGGTCGGCGCGATAACCAACATCCACGGCGAATTGCGGACTGGCTCGTTCAAATAGGCGGTAATGGCGGGGAGCAGGTAGCAAAAGGTTTTTCCCGTACCCGTTTCCGAGCGGAAAAAAACGTCTGAACCGGAAGCGATTATCGGTATAACCTCGGACTGGACCTTGGTCGGCGCCGTCACGGCGCGTTGGGCGAGATGATTGACCAATGCCGGGGAAACGGAAAGATCTGAAAAGCTGTTCATTCGATCAGGATAGCATAACAAAAGGAAAAGTGCTATAATTCGGTCGACAACAGCCCAAGATACGGAGGATCTCGTTTGAAAGTCGGCATCAATACCTTCGGTTGCGACCATGGGCGTTCGGGAATCGGATCGTACATTCATTCGCTCGTTCGAAATATCCCTGACTCGGGCCACAGCGTCGAGCTTTTCGGGCCCGAACTGGACCGCTTTACCTACAATTCCGGCCTAGATTCCGTAGAATACTCGGGGTTGGCGGTTTCCGACAGCATCCTGGCCGAGCGCGGCTGGCACGTTACGGGCTATCCCTCCTTCGTGCGCAAGCGTAAGTACGACGCGGTGCTCTTTCCCGCGGGCATACGGCTATTGCCCCTGAAGTTCGAGGCGACCCCCGTCGTTGTAATCCAAGACATCATCTCCGACATGTACCGCGATTCCGATCAGGGCATCCTGACCGGGTTATTCAAGATGCAGCTGAAGAAGGCTCCGGCGATAATTGCCGCCAGCGGCTTCATTCGCGACGATCTCGTGCGTCTCGGCATTCAGGAATCGCGGATTCGCGTTATTTATAACGGAATCGATACGGGCCTTTTTTACCCGAGGCCCCAGGCGAACAACGAGGCGGTACTCATTCATCCCTTCTCGATTCGCAGGCCTTATATCATCTATGCTTCCCGGGTTACCTATCCCTCGAAGTGCCACGTGGAACTGGTTCGGGCCTTCGAGATTTTCAAGAAGCGTACCGGCGCGCCCCATCGCCTCGTTATCGCGGGGGCCGACGGCAGCAACGCGGAGATTGTCCACCGCGAGGTTATCAAGTCCTCGGTGTCCTCCGACATTCTCCTCACCGGCTATTTTCCCCACCAAAGCCTTCCCGAATTGTATTCCGCCGCCGACGCCTGCGTGTTTCCTGCTGCCTCCGAGGGGGTGGGGCTTCCCGTTTTGGAGGCCATGGCCTGCGGCATTCCCGTCGCCTGCGCTTCTTCCGGGGCGCTCAACGAAATGGCGGGGGAAGGCGCCCTTTTCTTCGATCAGACGGACCCGGAATCCATCGCGGAATCCATCGCGCGAATCGTCCGCCTCCCCTCGGGCGAAAACGACGCTTACCGCGCGGATTTGATAGCGCGCGGAATGGCTTGGGTCGAACGGTTCAGCTGGAAGCGATGCGCTCAGGATACGTTCGATTACATGGCGGAAGTCGCCGGCCGCTAAAGGCATTCAAAGAACGCGTAATGGAAAAAAAAAGCCGAACCCCGTTATGGTGTCCGGCTTTTTTTATTAGACTGCCCCGAGGGCCTTGCGTGCCCGTTTAGGCCGTTTTCTGCTCGATTTTGGTAACCTCGGGCTTCTTGAGCCTGATAACGTTGTCCTTCGATATCGTAACCTTCTTGCTACCCTCGATCGAGGGCAACTCGAACATCAGTTCCATCATCATTTTCTCGACGATCGCGCGAAGCCCGCGGGCGCCCGTATTCTGCACGATGGCGAGATCGGCGATCGCGTCGATGGCGTCGTCCTCGAATTCAAGCTCGACCTTGTCGATGGCGAGCGAAGCCTTGAATTGCCGGACGATGGAATTTCGCGGTTCGGTGAGAATGCGCTTCAGGTCCTCCCGGAACAACTCGTTCAGGGAAACGGTAATGGGCAGTCGCCCGATAAACTCGGGGATCATGCCGAACTGGATCAGGTCGTCGGGAGACAGTTCCTCGTAGAGTTCCGCGAGGCTGCGGTCCTTCTTGGCCTTAATGTCCGCGCCGAAGCCCATGGGATGCTGCGCCACGCGGGTTTCCACCATCTTGTCGAGCCCGACGAAGGCCCCGCCGCAAATGAACAGGATATTCGTCGTATCGATCCGGAGCATTTCCTGGTTGGGATGCTTGCGGCCGCCCTGGGGAGGCACGGAAGCCTGGGTGCCCTCGATGATTTTCAGGAGGGCCTGCTGTACGCCCTCGCCGGAAACGTCGCGGGTAATGGACACGTTTTCGCCCTTGCGCGCGATCTTGTCTATCTCGTCGATATACACGATGCCCCGTTCCGCCGCGGCGATATTGCCCCCGGCGTTCTGGATAAGCTTGAGAAGGATATTCTCGACGTCCTCGCCCACGTAGCCCGCCTCGGTGAGGGTGGTTGCGTCGGCGATGGCGAAGGGAACCTTCATCTTCTGGGCGATGGTGCGCGCGAGAAGGGTCTTTCCCGAGCCGGTCGGGCCGATGAGGAGAACGTTTGATTTCTCTATCACCACGTCGTCGGGGGTTTTATTGGGATTCGCGATGCGCTTGTAATGGTTGTATATGGCCACCGAAAGGGTTTTCTTGGCCTGTTCCTGGCCAATGATATATTGGTCAAGGTGTTCCTTGATTTCCTTCGGGGTGGGTATATCGCCGGTAAATTCGGTGGAAAGCTGCTGGTTTTCCTCGTCGAGGATTCCCTTGCAGACGTCCACGCAATGGTCGCAAATGAATACGCCGGGACCCGCTATTATCTTGCGGGAGGCGTCTCCGCTTTTACCGCAGAAAGAACAGATCTGTTCCTTCTCATTTTTCAGTCTTGCCATGTTTCCTCCGGATCATCACGTCGTCGACGATTCCGTATTCTTTCGCCTCTTCCGCGGACATGAAAAAATCGCGCTCCATGTCTTCGGCGATCTTTTCCTTGGCCTTTCCCGTGTGGTACGAGAAATACTCGATGGTCAGTCTCTTCAAACGAAGAATCTCGCGGGCCTGGATGCCGATATCAACCGCCTGTCCCTGCACGCCGCCCCACGGTTGATGGATCAGGACGCGGGATGAGGGAAGGGCGTGTCTCTTGCCGGCGGAACCGCCGGCAAGCAGTATGGCTGCCATGCTCGCGGCCTGTCCGAGGCAATAGGTCTGAACGTCGGACCGGATCTGCTGCATGGTATCGTAAATCGCGAGGCCCGCGGTAACGGAACCGCCGGGACTATTGATGTACAGGTTTATGTCCTTCTCCGGGTTTTGCGAATCGAGAAAAAGGAGCTGCGCGACGACGAGATCCGCGTTGGCGTCGGTAATCTCGCCGTCAATGAACACGATCCGGTCCTTTAGCAGGCGCGAAAATATATCGTAGGAACGCTCGCCGCTGCCGGTTTGCTCGATTACGTAAGGTACCAGATTGTTCATTTGCTCATTCATGTTTACTGTCCGTCTTTAAAGAGTTCCGCGAAGGCGGTCTTTTTGCCCTTCGCGAGGGTGCACTTCTCGAGGAGCTGGCCGTACAGGCGCTGCTCCTTGATGTCGTCAATAAGATACTCTTTTCGGCGGGGGTCCGCATAGTGTTTTTTCACTTCTTCCACCGAAACGTTCGCTCCCTCCGCCATACGCACATATTCGGCCTCAACGTCTTCGGGCGTTACGGTTATTTCGCGTTCCTTGAGGAGAAGCTCCACGATTACGCGGCTCTTAAGCATCTTTTCGGCCTCGGGGCGCCAAGCGGCGAGCATGTCGGGCTTTGCCTGACCGGACGCGGCCATGAGCTTTTCCAGCTGCTCCACGTCGGTGCGGAACCGCTGGGCCATCATCTGCCAGCGGGATTCCAGCTCCGCGGCCACCATGGACTCGGGAAGTTCGAAATCGTTCTTCTCGATGATCTTCTCGAGGAGGGCGTTGCTCTTGATTTCCTTGAGCTTGTTCTCGATGGCGGTTTCCATGTTTTTCTTGATATCGGCCTTCAGGTCGTCGAGCGTCTTGTACTTTTCGCTCACGTCCTGGGCGAGCTCGTCGTCAAGCTCGGGAAGGTTGCGCGCCTTGAGCGCGGTGAGGGTTACGCGGAGCTTCTTGGTCGTACCCGCGATGTCCTTGTCCTCGAAGTCGGCGGGGAAGGTTTTGGTGAATTCCTTCACGTCGCCCTTCTTCATGCCGGTCACCTCGTCGTCGAACTTAAAGACGTTGTATCCGGTGCCGACCGTGAACGTGAAATCCTGGCGCTCGGTACCGGGAATGACGGCGCCCGTCTCGTCCAGCTCGGCGTAGTTAACGGTGGCGATATTGTCCTTGGCTGCCTTATCGGAGTCGTTGCGGTCCACGACGATGGCGTTTCGCTCGCGTATAGCCTCCAGTTCCTCTTTCATTTCCTTGTCGCCGACGGTCACGACGGGTACGTCGATCTTGAATCCGTCAACCGTGGTAATCTTGGCCTCGGGGAACACGTCGTAGGTTACGGAAAAGCACATGTCCTTTTCCATGTCGAAGGCGGGCGCCTCGTCCATGACCGGTTGGGAATAGGGCAGGGGCCGCTCGAATTCGGTCGCGCCCTCGAAAATCTCCCCGAGGGCCTTTTCCATGATATCTCCGGCCACGTCGCCCTTAAGGGCCTCGCCGTATTTCTGCTCGAGAATTTTAACGGGAACCTTGCCCTTGCGGAAGCCGGGAATCTGTATGGATTTGGCGTACTTCTGAAGCTGCTTCTGGTACGATTCGGCGAGTTCCGCCTTGCCGATGGTCACGTCGAGCTTGACCCGCGATTTGTCGAGTTTGGTGAACGTCTTGTTCAGGTTCATGTGCGTATCCTCTTTCGTGAAAAGGTTGGAATTGATGCCGGTTCAGGAGACCGTCCGGGATAAGTCCGCGGCGCGGTTCCATCGGGGTTAAATTAAAAAAAAGGCGATTCGGATTTTACCGAATCGCCTTTTTGGAGAGCGGGAAACGGGAGTCGGACCCGCGACATCCACCTTGGCAAGGTGGCGCTCTACCACTGAGCTATTCCCGCAAAATCGCTACTTACCTGCGCTTGGCATCCTTGCGAGAGGAGGGACTTGAACCCTCACGCCGAGGCACCAGATCCTAAGTCTGGCGTGTCTGCCAATTCCACCACTCTCGCTCACTCATTCAGTGACCGCTTGCGAGTGCGCAAGTTTTTGCAGTCTAACGAATCTCGCTTACCGTGTCAAGCACCGTACCTTCGATTCGTTTTGAGCCATGAAGGGATCGAACCTTCGACCCACAGATTAAGAGTCTGTTGCTCTACCAGCTGAGCTAATGGCCCGTACTTTGAAACGACGACCTTCGTCGTCATTTCGTTTTTCTGTCATACCGTGGCAGACTATGCTATTTCGTAGCATCCTTTGCACCGGCAACGAAATCTGTTATATACGATTCCGTTTTTTTTGTCAATCCGTTTCCGGATTTTTTTTCACTGCGTCCGGAGGGGTTCGAACCCCCGACCTACGGATTCGAAGTCCGGCGCTCTATCCAGCTGAGCTACGAACGCATACCGTCGGATACTCACGCTAAACCCGGTGAACGATCCGTTCACCGGGTTTAACCAGGGTGGGTGATGGGGTTTGAACCCACGACAACCAGATCCACAATCTGGCGCTCTACCGCTGAACTACACCCACCAAAACTGACAGGAGCCATACTGACAGAACCGGAAAAAAAAGTCAATAACGGCCGCGAAATCTCCTTTCTTCCTTTAGTTCCCCCGCGAAAAACCGATAATGAGCTGAAGAGGTATCGGCACGATGACTGAACGACTGGAAAAAATACTTGACGCGGGTATCGAGAGCCTGACTGAGCTCCATGCCTGCCAGCGGCGAATGCACGAATGCGTCTTGCGCCGCGACTGGGTTGCCCTTCAGAAGGAGATGGCGGTACGCGATTCCGTGGAAGCGGCCATCGTTTCGATTGAGGAAGAGCGCCGGTCCGTCCTGAGCGCCCTGGCCCCCGACCCGTCGGAGGCGCCTGATTTTTACCGCGCGACCGCCCGCCTTGAACCGCGCGCGCGCTCGGCCCTCAACGGGAAATTTCGCGAGCTTAAGCGGCTCGTTATATTGTCGAAAACCGAAAACGAGATATTCGAAACCTATCTCGCCCATGCCCAAAGCCTGTTGAAGGGGCTGATCGAGGCGGTCATGCCCTCGAGAAGAAACAGGATTTACACGAGAAGCGGGGCCCTAAACTCGGGACCCGTCGAGAGCCTCGTGCTCAACAAATCGTTTTAAGGAGTGGCCATGTCAACCTTTTCCGGCATCGAAATGGGCAAGCGAAGCCTATTCGCCCATAACCAGGCCATACAGACCGCGGGCCATAACCTCTCGAATTCCTCGACGGAAGGATACTCACGGCAACGCGTGGACTTAAAGGCTACCGATCCGCTCTACCGTCCCGATTTAGCCCGGGCAGAAACGCCGGGTCAGATAGGGCAGGGCGTATCCGTTCAATCAATCCACCGGTTGCGGGACGAGCTTCTCGATCAGCGCATCGTCGCCCAGTCAAACGGCGAGGGGTATTGGCAGTCAAGGAACGATTACGTCCTGCAACTCGAACAAATCTACAACGAGCCCGCCGATACCTCGGTCAGGACCCGTCTGGACCAGTTTTGGGATTCCTGGCAGGAACTTTCCGTCTATCCCGAATCAAAAAGCGCGAGGGAGGCCGTCCTGACCAGGGGCGAAACCCTCGTGGACTCCATACACCAGCAATACAACGCCCTCAAGGGCGTGCGCGATATGATTGAGGGAGATATCGAGGGCGTTACCCGCCAGGTGAACGATTTAACCACCCAAATCGCCGCCCTGAACGAGGAGATCGTCAAGGTGAAGGCCATGGGCGACAACCCGAACGATCTGATGGACAACCGCGATCTCCTTTCCGAGAAATTGGCCAAACTCATAAACATTACCGTGGATCAGCGCGATCCCGACGAATACGTCATTCATACCGCCGGCTACGAACTCGTACAGGGCCGCACGAACCGCCTGTTCGCGCTCGTGGCCGGGACCGATAACGACGGATACGCCAAGGTAACCTGGGCAGATTCCGGCCGCGAGGCCCATTTCGAGGGGGGAAAGCTCGGCGCCCTGCTCGAATTGCGCGACGGCGACGTTCGCGACGAGATCAGGAGCCTCGATACCATGACCATGAGTTTCGTCGACCTGGTGAACGACGTGCATCGGGAAGGCACGGGCGCGAATGGGAAAACCGGCGTGGACTTTTTTACCGAGCAGCCCTTCATTAACAACGTCGCGGGAAACTATGACCGGAACGGCGACGGCACTGACGATTCATCCTATATTTACCGGGTAAGCGGCTCGCACGCCTTAAGCGCCCGGGAGCAAATCGGGCTTGAAGGCACCCTGACGCTTTCGTCGGCCACGGGAACCCTGACCGTGCCGTACCACGCCAACGACATGGTCGCCGACGTGGTGGAGCGCATCAATAATTCCGGCGCCGAGGTCGTGGCGAGCCTGGACCGCGACGGTCGCCTCGTCATGAAGGGCACCACCGCCGCTGACAAGGAGAATCCCGATTTCGTCATTCGTTACATGGCGGATTCCGGCCAGTTCCTCGCCGGTTACGCGGGAATCCTCGGCGGATCCGGCGACGCGGGTTCCTATTCCTGGGACCGGGTAAACGCGGTGGATTCCCTCGCCGAGGGGAAAAAGTACGCCGTATCTCCCATAGCCCATCCGTCCGGCTGGATGGAGATCTCACTGGCGGTAAAGGGCGACCCGCTTACCATAGCAGCGGGTTTCGCCGATGCCGACGGTACGCTTCAGGTTGGCGACAATCGCGCCGCCTCCGCGATCGCGGCGATCCGGAATACCCCGGTCATGGTAGGCAATACCCGAACATTCGACGATTATTTCGCCGACGCGGTTACTAACATCGGGCTCAAGGGCGAACAGGCCGAGCGGGCCCTGGCGACCCAGGGCGCCATCATGGCCGACTTGCGCAACGCCCGCGACGCGATATCCGGCGTCAATATCGACGAGGAATTGTCCGATATCATCAAGTTCCAGCATGGCTATAACGCCGCGGCGAAATTCATTTCCACGGTAGACGAAATGCTCGATACGATAATAAACCGCCTGGGCGTTTAGTCCGCAGAAGGGGTAAGTAATGAGAAGAATCAGCACGAACATACAGCATGACGATATTCAGGGCGCCTTACGGCGGCAGGAATCGAAGGTTAACAACCTGAACAACCAGATCGCCAGCCAGCGGAAAATACAAAACCTGCGGGACGATCCCCTCGCGGCGGGCCATAGCGTGCGCTACCAGTCCTTTCTCGCGCGGCTAGAGCGGTTTGACCGGAACGCTAAAACGGTCAGCGACCAGTTCAAGATTACCGAGGGGTACATGAACCAGTCCATGCAGGTCCTCCAGCGCGTTCGCGAATTGGCGGTTACGGGAGCGAACGGAACCTTCACAAAGGACGACTTGCGAAACATGGCAACCGAGGTAGACGAACTGCTAAAGGAGTTGGTGTCCAACGGGAACGCCTCCGGTCCCGACGGTACCAGGCTCTTCTCCGGGACCAAAAGCTTTACCGAACCCTTCGAGAGCGTACTCGGCGACGTGGACGGCGCCGGCAATCCCATGATCATGCAAGTGCGGTATAACGGGAGCGTCGACCCAAAATCGGTGGAAATAGACGAGGGCGCGACGATTCGTACCGACCAATCGGGGAACAGAACCTTCTGGGCCGAGCGGCAAAGCCTCTTTTCCGAGGTTAACGCGACCGAGTACGCCGTTCCCGCCGACACCTCCATCCAAGTCGACGGAATAGACGTTCCGCTCGCCGCCGGCGACAACGTGTACGCGATCATTTCGAAAATTAACGACTCGGGCGCGGCCGTCAAGGCGGCTTTGGACCCGGTAACAAACGGCCTCAATCTCGAAACGACCGACGCGCGCCAGCTCTGGCTGCGCGACGGGGAAGGAGGCACCGTGCTCTCGAGCCTGGGCCTCATTCGGGAAGGGCAAAAGCCCCCGTACAACGTCGCTCCCTCGGTCAGGGTTTCCGGCGGATCGATGTTCGACGCGGTCATAGCGCTGCGCGATTCGCTCCTGGAGGGCGACCAGGAAGCGGTCGGCAGCCGCGTGCTGGGCGCCGTGGATTCCGCGGTGTCTAACCTCGCGGACCGCCTTGCGGGTATCGGCGCGCGGTATGAGCGCGTTCAGGCTACCATGAGCCGCACGGAAAACCAGGTGGTAAACGTGACCGCCGCGGAAGCCCGGGAGGGAGACCTTGACTTTACTCAGGCAATAACCGATCTTAAGATGTTGGAATACACTCAGCAGGCTACGCTTAGCACCGCGGGTAAACTGTATTCCAATACCCTTTTGGACTACGTAAAATAAGGCAAGGAAGACATGGAAATTGAGACTAAGGCGATGGGGCGCGTATCCATCGTGGAAAGGCAGATCATAGATATCCCGAACGGGTTTTACGGCTTCGAGCAATTCAAGAAATTCGCGCTTATAGACGCGCCGCAAAAGCCTTTCATTTGGGTGCAATCCACGGAAAAAAAGGATCTCGCCTTTTTGGCCATAGACCCCTTCCTGTTCCGTGAGGATTACGAGATAGACATAGACGACGGTTTGCTGGGCCCCCTCTCCATCGCGTCGCCTTCTGACGTCCTCGTTTTCGCCCTTATCACGGTACCTACCGACGGCTCCCCGATAACGGCGAACCTACAGGGCCCCCTGATCATTAATCGCGAGAACAATCGGGCGATGCAGGCAATCCTCACCGATCCCCGCTGGAAGACAAAGCACGACCTCGTGGCGGAAACCGCCGTAAAGCGAGGCGTTTGATGCTGATATTATCCAGAAAAGTCAACGAGAAAATCATGATCGGCGAGGATATCTCGCTGACGATCATCGAAATACGCGGGGATCAGGTAAAAATCGGGGTAGAGGCGCCGAAATCGGTCAAGGTGTTTCGTCAAGAAGTGTACGAGGCTATTCAAAACGAAAACCGCGCCGCCGCGACTTCCTTACCCAACCTTGACAGCCTCCAGAACATAATTCTCGGCGATAAATAGCGCCCGCGGGCGGTCATTCGTAATCTATCGTTATATCCGTGTTAAACGGCTCCGTGGCGTTGGAATCGGTAAACCGATTCCATATTTCGTCGAAGCTTTCATGGGTATCGGTGAGTACCCTGACGATGCTCGGGTCGAATTGGGTGCCGCTGGCGGCGAAAATACGCTCGATGGCCTCCTCATGGGTAAATTCCCGTTTATAGGTCCGTTTCATCCTCAACGCGTCGTATACGTCGGCCACGGTGACGATTCGCGCCGACAGGGGGATCATGTCCCCTTCAAGCTTGAAGGGATATCCTCCGCCGTTCCACCATTCGTGATGGCTCAGGGCGATTTCTTTCGCCATGGGATTGGGATAGGACGAAAGAATGAAGGTACCGTTGATGGTATGCTCCCGCATGATTTCCCATTCCAGTTCCGTAAGTTTTCCGGGTTTTTGCAAGATATAATCGGGCGTACCGATTTTCCCGACGTCGTGCATCATAGAAAGGAATTCGATGTTATCGATAAAATCGGGATCTATCTGGGGATAGAGCTGTTTTTTGTAGAGGTATTCGGTTATTTTTTTGGAGTAGTGGCTGACGCGCTCGTTGTGCTTGCCCGTATCGTTGTCCTTTAGCTTCGCCGCTTCCAGTATGCTGCTAAAGGTGGTCCGTAACCGGGAATTGTATTTATCCGTTACGTCCTCAAAATGGACGAGGTAGCCGAGAATCGCGTGGCTGCCCGCGAAAAAGGGATTTATGACCGTTCTCGTGAGCAGGGTCCGCATATTCGGATTTTTATGAACGAGGGTGCCGCTCCAGGAAAAGCCCCGCTCTGGGGATTTAAGCGACATAATGAGAATGCGGAGCTCGGCCGTTCCCAAGGGTTGCCGAAAAACGTTGAAGAAGGGTTTCGATTGAATTCGGTAATAACCGGTGAATAAGGCGGTTGCGGCGGGGCTCGTGTACCGAATGGTAAGGTTATTGTCGAGAATTATTTGGGAAAGCCGGGGGTTTTGGCCGAATTTGAGCATGGTTTCGAATTCGGCGGCTTCCTCGGAATTGGGCGACAAATCAAACATGGTCTCCGGGTCTGACAACCCCGAGACCTCCGCCTCCAGTTCGGCTGGTTCTTCTTGATAGCCGGACTCCTCGGCGAGATTCGCTTTATTGCTGTCCGTTTCTTTCGGAGAATTCAATTTCTGCGTCACTTCTCCTCACGTATATTGGCCCGGCATGATCCGGTACCGTTTCATTATAGTCCGCATATCCCGACTGCGCAATCAAAAGTAATTCGGCCGACATCCCGTGTACGCCCGAGGGGAGGGAGTAACAATCGAGCAAGGGGTTCGCTCCCGACAATTCCTCGGCGAAAAGGGCTGCGTCGGGACCGGTAACTAGGATACGCTCGCCTTCGGCAACATACCGGGCGAATTCTGCCGCGGAAAGGTCCATCGGCTCGGTAACCACGTCGCCGCGCCTGAAAATCTGCGCGTAAAATCGGGATTTTTTCGCGTCCAGGACGGAAACCACGGGCCCCGGCCATGACGAAAAACCCGCAGCGTACGTAATAAGCGTGGGTACCGCGCGAATCGGGCAATCGGCAGCGAGCGAAATGGCCTTGGCGGCAGACCATGCCAAGCGAAGTCCGGTAAACGACCCTGGTCCTTCCGGTACCGCGATCCATTGGGTTTGCCGAGGGGTGAACCCCGCGCGGGCAACGGCGGCGTCGATTAATTCCAGCAGGGCCGGGGCGTGTTGCCCCCCGTTGATTACCGAAAGGGTACAGGTTCCTTTCGGACCGGAGGCGGACACGGAAAGCGCCGGGGTTATGGCGTCAATGGCGAGCGTATTCATGGCATCAGTTCCTCATAGGGCCAGTTTTCGACCGTAATGGTCCGGCGTTCTCCCTCCTCGGCCTCGAGTTTTATCACGATAGCCGATTTCGGGAGGATTTCCATTACCTTTTCGCTCCATTCTATAATGCAGACTCCGTCTCCGTATATGAGTTCCTCAACCCCAAGGTTTAAAAAATCATCGGGAGAATCAAGGCGGTATACGTCCATATGATAGAGGGGGAGGGCACCGGGATATTCGGAAATAAGGGTAAAGGTAGGGCTCGTTATATTGTCGTCAATGCCGAGCCCTTGGGCGATTCCTTTGGTGATGGTCGTTTTCCCGGCGGCAAGGGTGCCCTGAAGGGCCAATACATCCCCTTTTTTCAGGCGTTTGCCCAGGGATAAACCGAACGCTATAGTCTGTTCGGGAGATTCTGAGTGAAAAATCATGGCTTCAGGGTAATAGAATCAGGCTAGTCGGTCAATATGACAATGTTGTATACGGTGAACAATCATGGTAAGGAACCCTCGTAATCGGCAAGTCGAATGGCTTCTTTAAGGGCTGAGAGTACCGGCAATAGTGGGTAATCAACCGGATCGAGAATCCGTACGCTGATATCCTTCTTTCCGGTGGGTTCCGTTTCGATGGTAAATTCGATTTTTCCGGTTTTTTCGCCTTCCGGTAACTCATAGACGGCTCGTGCGTGAAATTCGCGTCGGTAATAGATAAAATTTTCCTTCCGCGTAATTTCTACCAAGTTTCTGACATTCACTGCTTACCGTTCTCCATAGTTGTAAATATACGTGAAAATGCGGTTTAAAGTAATACGGGGCATTTTGGCGAAGCGTACGTGCATGATTACCGTGTTTTTCGCCTCTCCGGGGTTCAATTTCACGATCTTTCCGATCATCGTATCCTCGGAATTGCCCGCGATAATGCAACTGATCTCGATATATTCCCCTTCAGGTACCGGGGTTGCAGTGATGAGGCTACATCCGCCCGCCGAGATATCCAGCATCGTGGCCATAAAGGATTTTCCGGAAGGATAAAACCGGTGTTCCGTATGCTTCCCGTTCACGATATTGGCGACGGTTACCCGCGAAAAGTTGGCGGGCGTACGCATTTGCTTGCGGTCATGGCGGCGATTCGGCAAGGCCCTTACTTTTTCGGTATGCCGCAACATCATCAACGTTGCGGTATGAGCCGAGATATAACGGCTGACGCGGGTCGCGAAGCTGTAAGACTGTCCGGTTCCCTGATAAAAAAGGACCGTAAGTTTGGACAGGAGCGGCATTCTCAATTCGTTCCCGAAAACGTCGCGGGGTACCGGGAATACCAGCCCCGCCTGGTTGTTCTCGTGTAGAATGGCGGAATAGTGCTCGTTGCTTTTGGTGATGATGGTCATCTCGATTCCGTCGTTAATCGATCGGGTAGACGTGACCAGTTTCGAGTTTCTTTTTTTGTTCTCAATGGCCTCGCGGATGGTAAAAAGGAGCGTCTTCGAATTTTCTGACTCTCGGGAGGAATGTCCCGGCGTTTCTAGCTGGTGGAAGGTTCGGCGGAATAGCTCGTCGAGCTGCCTTGAGTTGCGCACCAAGTGCAAGGGGCTGGAGATATTGTTCTCCGTGCAAAGCTCGGCGAAATACTCGCTCTGGGCGGGAGTAAAGGCGAATTCTTCGCTCACCCGCCTCAGCTCATGCCGGTCCGTCGGCATAACGAGCTTGCGGATAGGAACCGGTTCCGCCGAGGGACTTGAATACACGGGCTCCCGCGCCCGTCTCGCCTTGTCTTTCAGCGGCCGCGACGGTTTATTCCTGGATTCCCTCCAGTTGTTATAGGCCCTGAGGATTACGATCCCAGCGATAACCAAGCCGAGAATGATCAATAGCGACGGGTCTACGTTGGTCTTGTAAGCGAACACTTGCGACAGGGCGGGCTGCGCCATGTAAACTCCTCCGCTTAAAGCGCCGACAATACGGCGCTCAGTTCTTCGATTTTCGGCGCCAACTCATATTCGGAAAGGTCGCCGACCAGTATCGTGTCCTTTTTCTTGAGGGCATCCAACAGTTCCTCGAGTATAGGCGATAAAAATCCGGGCAACTCGCTGAGCCGCGTATCGCCGACGTTAAGCGCCTCGTCGTCAAAGCCGCCGAGGGGCAAGAGCGGCAGCAGTCGGTACAGCCGTTCCAGGGAGACCGAAAACCGATTGATGGTTTCCATGACCGCCAATTCCTTGCCGGTTTGCAGCTGGATTGGTACGTCGGTAAGGGGGACGACGCAGAGGGAGAAATCTCCTCCCAACTCGCGAAGCATGCCCCGTATGTCCTGGCCGCTGATGGTCTCCAGCTCGATTTTTGACACGTCGTCGGGGTCCTGGGCGAAAAGCGCGTCCAGTTCCGACGCTTCGAGAGCCCTATCGTCGACGCGGATTCCCGTAATTGTCATGCCGGAGCGTTCGCATTCCGATTCCAGCGCCCCGAGGATTTCCCCGAGATTGGATTCGTTTTCCCTCGTATAATTAATAGTAAGTCCGTTTATCAGAATTTCCAATTTTGTCGCTCCTTGATCGCGTCGTTTTATCGAATTCAGTATTAATTGCCGCTATTCTGTTTGGAGAAATTGCTAATGGCGTTGGACTGGCTTTGCAGGGAGCTTAAAGTGCCTTCCATCTGGCCGTATTTCGCCTTCAGATCCGCCTCTTTATCCGCGAGTTGGGCGTCCAGCTGCGCGATTTTTTTCTCCGTGGTATCTATTTTCGTTCCCAACCCGGAGGTCCTCATGGCGAATATACCGCCGGTCTGGGTATAGGGCGTGAGGATTGAGTCCAGTTGCCTGCCTACCCCAGAATCCACGATCAGGTCCCCGTCGGAGTCGTAGCCGAAAAGGGCCTTCACGTAATCCATATGGTTTTCAAGGGCATCGTCGAGCTTTTTCTCGTCGATCTCGAGGTAGCCACGCAGTCGCGCCGTGTCAACGCCGGCTCCCGCGGTCGCGCGGGTCGAAATGCCCAATTCCGAGAGCATGGTATACCCGGCGTCACCGGCGGTTTTATACGCGTTGCTCGTTATGCGCTGCATGGAAGCCTTGACGCCGTTGAGCGTGGTATCGCCCAGCATGAGACCGAGTTTTTCCGTTTCCGACTTTTTTTCGTCGGGGGTAAAATACTGGATTTCCGTGATAACTTCTGGCTTGTTTTGCGTAAGGATATTGATTTCGGCCATCGCGCGGTTATATTTTCCGACGAATTCGATGATCGATTCCTTGGCGGTTTCGGTGTCCGGCTTAATCTTCACCGTTTCCGTTTTCCCTGTGGCCTCGTGAAGGTTTATGGTCACCCCGGGAACCAGATCGCTAATCTCGTTGGTTTCCCGCTTGATGGAAATGCCCTCGTATTTCATGACTGAGTCCTGCGCTACCGAGACAGGATTAACGGGCACGTAATCTCCCGCGGCCTTGGGATCGAAAACGCGGATATTGGAGAGGGTAACCGTTTTATCGGTATTGCGGTTATGGACGATCAACGCGTCCACGTCTCCGTACTCGGCCAGGGGAACGGTTACCGTAAGCCGGTCGGCGCCCTCGGGTATCGCGGGAAGCGGTATGGCGACTCCCCGAACGCTTCTGAGCGCCAGAACGTCGGGATCGTTGACCGGTTCCTGGGGGAGGGCGGGCGCGTCGGCGGGAAGTGCCGTTTCGGGGCCGGCGTTTCGGATCGTGATTCCTTGCCAGGTAAGGCTGCCGGGGTTTCCCAAATCGGGTCCCGAGGGGACCTCGGGAGGCGGTTCCTCGCTCCGTAAGGCGACCGAAACCTCATACTCCAGGGTTAATCCCCGGGCTGCCCGTACGGGGCCTGAAAAATCGACCGTATCGTTGGTTTTCGGTCCCGCCGTTAGCTCTTTTTTTTCAACGCCGACGACGTTCGCGTCTTTCTTTTTCACGAGACCCGTGTCGAGCGCAAACTGCAACGCGTCGCCCGAGAACGTCAGGCGGTTTTTCTCGCCTGTTTTCAGCGATTCCACCAGGAGAGACTGGGTATCCGGGGTAATCTGGATGATGGAGGCCTGTACGACGCCCGTTCCCCTGCGGTTGAGGGCCGCAATAAAATCGCGGTAGTTGCCGCCTTTCCAGGCGAAATTTACGGAACTGTCGCCCACGCTGAAGGTATAGTTTCCGGCGGGTACCTTGGCGTTTTTGTCTACCTGATTCGAGAGGAACGCGTCGGCTTCGGCGAGTTGATTCACGGATACGCGGAACGATTGGTCCCGGGCCTCGCGGGTCGCGGTGGCGGTCAAGGCCCGTTCATCCGTGGACGTTCCGGTTTTTTCCGAGAATGGGTTGTTATAGGAATAAAGGGATCGCGCGATATCGCGGAGGGAGGAGGCCTGCTGGTTCACGTCTCGCCACGCGGACTGCTCCTTTTTATACGCCTCAACGTCCGCGGCCGCCCGATCGCGGGGGAGCCGTTCGACCTTCATGAGGCCTTGAATGAGTTCGTCGGTTTTATATTTGCTCGCGGTTACACCCGGTATGCTAATGTCGGACAAACCGACCTCCCCGTTTCCTCATCGCCGGATGCTCGACAAGAGCGAATCTTCGGGTGAATCAAATAGATTCGTCGAAAAGAAGTCCCAATGCTTCCTTGATTCGCAGTTGAAGCTTTTGAATTTCGGCGGAGGGTATTTCCCTTATAACCTTATCGGTTCGGGAATCGATAACCTTGACGATAACGTCATTCAGCTCGCGATTCACTTGGAATTGGAGTTTGCGGTCGAACATACCGGATATGTTCTGCAATTGGTCGGCTATCTTGCTGACCTGGGCTTCGGTGAGTTTCGCCCGTTGTTCTTGTTCTGCGCGATCTGGGTTTGCGGTCTGTAAAGCTGCTGCGGTACTTCTTAATGATGAATTGACTGAACCTTCAAGACGGCGATCCATTGCCGTTAGCTGCTGCGCGAGGCCGGATATTTCCATGCTCATCGGCAACCTCCTTGTAACCGCGCCGATTTCCTCGCTGCCTTTCGGCGAATTCGGCGCAATATCTTGAAAGAATGATTACCCTTTGCATCTTCCATGATGCAGGTATATTTAACATCCCGAATTTTCTTAAAAAAACGGGTCGGTTGAGGTGGAAGAAGAAGGGCGCTTCTTCTTCTTCCGGAACGATTCCCGTCGTTTTCCAAGAGAGGGATGACGTCCAGATATCTCTCTTAATGAATCGTACGGGCTCCACATTCGCTTACGACATCAGCCTGAGGACTGACTGGGGCTGCGAGTTGGCCTGCGAGAGCATCGCGTTGCCTGCCTGCGAAAGGATCTGGTTCTTCGTAAAGTCGACCATTTCCTTGGCCATATCGGCGTCGCGCACTCGCGACTCGGCGGCTTGGAGGTTTTCGGCTGCGATACTGATGCCCTTATACGCCATTTCGAACCGGTTTTGGTAGGCACCGAGGTCGGCGCGCTGCTTAGACACGGTCTTGAGGGCAGAATCGAGGGCCGCGATGGCCATATTGGCGCCTTCAACAGATGATAGTGAAATCATTGAATTATCCGTTCCCTGGATTCCGGCGAGACCAAGTGACTGTGCGGTCATGGTACCGATAAAAATTTTCTCGTTCTGGTCAACGTTCGCTCCGACCTGGAGCTGCATGGCTCCGGTGGGGGATGCGCTGGCGAACCGTCCGGTAAGGATATTCATTCCGTTGAACTGCGCGTGGCTAGCGATGCGGTTTACTTCATCAACGAGCTGAGAAACTTCGACCTGAATCTGCATGCGGTCCTCGGAGGAATAGATTCCGTTCGAAGACTGGATGGCAAGTTCGCGAAGTCTCTGAATGATGTCGGTGGTTTCATTCAGGTACCCTTCGGTAGTCTGGATGAACGAAACACCATTCTGGATATTCTGCCCGGCCTGGTTGAGGCCGCGGATCTGGCTGCGCATCTTTTCGGATACGGCGAGTCCGGAAGCATCGTCTCCAGCGCGATTGATTCGCTGACCGCTCGAGAGCTTCTCTATATTCCGCTGCAGGTCGCTTTCGACAATGCCGGTCGACCTCTGGGAATACATAGCGCTCATGTTGTGGTTAATAACCATTTATGACCCTCCTTGAGTCTTTGGTGATCCGGCAATCCTTGCCAGACACCGTACTGCACTTTCTACGCGGCAAAATCAGGGAGAGCGCCTCTCCATCCTGCCGCTCGTACACAGTACGTATCATTTGCCTCGATCCGAAGAAAAAAGACAAATGATCCATACTGTGTCATGCACATACCCTGAGGAGGGTGTTTTTCAAAGATCATTTTTCGGCGCAATAGGCCGAAATACGCCTAATGCCGCCCCGTAGGCGGCTTTCGGCTTCGATTTCCGCTTTCGCGGCGAATCGGCGGGGAAGGGCCGGGCTTCTTGCGAAGCCCGACTTATCCTTCTACCGATTATACTACGTTATCTCAGAAGAGACAATACTTGCTGGCTGTTTGAATTGGCCTGGGCAAGCATCGCAGTACCGGACTGCGAAAGAACCTGGTTCTTCGTGTACTCGACCATGGCCTTGGCCATGTCGGTATCGCGAATGCGGGATTCCGCGGCGGTCAGGTTCTCGGAGGCGATGTTCAGGCCGCCGACCGCGTGGGTCAGGCGATTCTGGTACGCGCCGAGGTCGGCCCGCTGCTTGTTGACGGTCTTCAGGGCGCTGTCGATGATTCCGATACCGCGGTTAGCGCTGTCGGCGTCTTCGAGCGTCATGATGCTGCCGTCTCCCACGTTACGAACCCCGAGTGCCGAAGCGGTCATGGTACCGATGTAAACGCGGACGCGCTGGTCCATGTTTGCGCCGATGTGGAACCACATGGAACCGGTAATGGCGTTTTCGCCCGTTTCGCGGGCAAAGCGTCCGGTCATCATGTTCATTCCGTTGAACTGCGCGGCACTGGCGATTCTGTCAACTTCCGCAACCAGCTGAGAAACCTCGACCTGGATCTGCATGCGGTCTTCGGCGGAATAAATTCCGTTCGAGGACTGTACCGCGAGTTCGCGGATGCGCTGCAGGATGTCGCTGGTTTCCTGGAGATATCCTTCGGTCGCCTGGATAAAGCTGATACCGTTGGAAGCGTTCTGGGAAGCCTGATTCAAACCGCGAATCTGGCTCCTCATCTTCTCGGATACCGCAAGACCGGAAGCGTCGTCGCCGGCCCTGTTGATCTTCATCCCGGACGAGAGTTTGGACACGTCGTTCTGGATGTTGTCGCCGGTGACACCGAGGGTTCGCTGAGCGAACATGGCAGAGAGGTTGTGGTTGATAACCATAGTCATTCCTCCATGGAATGTCGTTTTCCGGGAAGCATCCATGTTTCCCGGTCGGAATATCCTTAAAAAAAAGGCATAAAGCCCCTTTCAAGAACCTCCGATAGTGAAGATAAGAGGCAATTCACGCCCGTACCCTTAGGTACTTGCGGAAAGCCGACAGTATCTCCGATAAGAGTTTCGGCATAACGGTAGGGTTTCTTGAGCGAAATAGCGAAAAAAAGCGAAAAAAAAAGCGAACCGTGTCGCGTTTGCTCCGGAACCCCGGTACGTCCCCTTCCGTCCCCCGTGGAAATGTATGGACGATGCGATCGATGCGGTAGCGTCATTCTTGACCCACGTTTCTTTCTTTCCCCGGACCAGGAGCGCTTACGATATCTGAAACACGAGAACTCTCTGTCCGATCCGGGCTATAGAGGCTATCTTGAAGCCTTTCTGGACGGAATTTTCGGGTATAAAGCCGTTGCCGAGGACGGTATCGCGACGGTATTTGATTACGGAAGCGGGCCAGAACCGGCCTTGGTAGATCTTTTACGACAGCGTGGCCTCACGGCCTTGGGATGGGATCCCTTTTTTAACGCGAACGGAGAGCGCTTTGATTCCGGAGCCGATTTGGTGACCTGCCTGGAAGTAGCCGAGCATTTCCATGAACCGAGGGATAATTTCGCCTCTTTGGCGGGATGCATCCGACCGAATGGATGGGTTGCGGTGGCCACGCGACTGGTAAGCGGGGATCTTGCAACCGTAGCGCGGGACTTTCCCGATTGGTGGTACCGTCGGGATCCGACCCACGTGGTTTTTTATACCCGCGAGGGTTTGGTTATCGCGGCGGAACGCGCCGGACTCACATATCGGGGGCAATGCGGACCTCATACGTACTTATTCAGGCGGGAATAGGGAAAGCAGCGCCGAGATTTTCCTTCCTGCCTTGCCCCGATGGGATACGTGATCCTTTTCTTTTGGCGATAATTCGGCGACTGTTTTTCCGTATTCCCCCAGATAGACGAGCGGGTCGTAGCCGAACCCTCCTTCTCCGCGACCTTCCTCCACGAGTTCGCCTTCCAGGGTTTCCTGGACCGACCAAAAACGGTCTGGCCCAAGGAATAAGACCATATTGCACACAAAACGACATTTCCGGTCGGAAATACCGGCCATTTTAGCGATAAGAAGGTCGTTTCTTCCCGATGAATCGAGAATCTGGCCGTTTTCGGAGCCAAAACGCGCGGATATTACCCCGGGAGCGCCCCCCAAGGCGTCGACGCATATGCCCGAGTCGTCGGCAAGTACCGGTGCTCTGACGATTTTCCAGAGAGATTCGGCCTTGATTAAGGCATTCCCGAAGAAGGTGTTCTCGGTCTCCTCCGGGTCAAACCCGATCCCCTCATCCTTGGGAATTCGTATTTCGTGGTCCGGAAAGATCCGGGCCATTTCTTCCCTTTTATGCTCGTTACCCGAGGCGAAAAATATTTTCATAGGCGATTATCATAGCCGGTAGGCTTGGCGGACGCAAGGGTAGAGTCCACGGTTCCCCGGGGAATGCCCAGGGTTTTCGCGAGGAGCCTATTGCTCGGCGCCTTAAGGTGACGAGAGGCGAGCCGACGGGCGGCTATTAGGCGCCGTTCGCAGCTTTCGCACTCCCTGCGCAGATCGGCGTACCTGCTGGAATCGCTCTCGAGGTACTTCATTTCGTATTTGCAGCGTTGAACGCGAAAATAAAGCGCGTTGACCCGCTCCCTGCTTTGCCGAATGTTTTTATCCTTGCCCCTGCATGCGGCGCGAAGCTCGTCGATCTTCGTTCGGAGCGTTTCTTCCGGGAACCCGGTGGCCCGAGAAACCTTCGCGATGTCGGAATCGTTCAGGAACGGACTTGACTTGCACGCGAGCAAAAGAATTTGCCGCGCGCGGATATCCCGTTGCTTTGGGGACAGATACGGCTCCGGTTCAAGGGACCGGGGAGGGTAGGGCGATTCTTCGTCCCGAGTGCAGGCTACCCAATAGTCGCCCGTGCGGCTATCCGGGTCCATGCAGAGAATGCGCGTCTTTTCCTCTGCCTCGATGACTCGATGCAAGGCCTGGGCGCTGAACGTTGACCGTATGAAGCTTTTCCATGACATTCGAACGTTCCAATAGAGGTAGGTCGAAAAGGAGGCCTTAGCGGGATCGAATTTCTGAATGAGGGTTGGAAATTTCGGGTATAGCCAACTGAAAAAGTCGCATTTCTTGTCTTCGTCCCGCCATTCAAGGCGATACCGGTCTAAATTGAGATACAGGTATTCCGCCAAGCCCCGTACCGTTTCCGCAAGGGTTTCCTCGTCTCGATTTCGGCTCCATTGGGTCACTTGAGCGGAAATTTGTTCTAATGTCATGCATTCCTCCTTGGCGCACCGCCTTTTCGGAGGAATAAAGCAACAATCGTGCCAAGGATACATTTAAGGTATATGAGCGGGTTTTACGGTTGAATTCGCCTGAATTCAACCGCGAAAGGCGTCTCGGCCGGTTGAATTCAGGCGGGACCGTTACGGTTCAACCCCGGGAAACTGGGGTGCAAAAGACTCGACGAACCGGGGAATCAGTTCATCGATGGTTCCCGCGACGCTTAGGCCGGACGCCTGACGATGGCCGCCGCCGCCGAAAGCGGAAGCGACTATGCTTACGTCCACCCGGTCCAGGGAACGGAAGCCCACGGTACAATTGGTTTCGGTTTCCTGCCGCACGATCACGATTGCCTCGACGCCGGCGATACTTTGGATCAACTGGTACAGAATATCGGAATCGCGTCCCTCAAGGCCGAATTCTTGGGTATCCTCAAGGTTTTCCCAGGAGATGACGAGTTTGCCGTCGTACCACCGCTTCATTCGGGTGAGAATTCTGGCTACCAATATGCGGGATTCATAGGATTTGCCGCCGTTCATGCGGGCAAAGGTTTTTTTGGGGTTCGCCCCGGCGGCGACGAGGCGAGAGGCGCAGGCGAAGCTTTCGGCGCTTTTTTCGTCGAGGTGCCTGAAGAAACCGGTATCGGTGCAAAGACCAAAAAAGAGCAATTCCGCCTCTTCCGGGGTGACCGAGCCCGCGATCGCCTCGATGATCGATTGCACGAGCAGGGTCGTGGCGGGAGAGGCGCTTTCCACGAAATCGACCGGACCGGAAGCGTCATTGGTGGCGTGATGGTCGATGATCGCGTGGGGGAGCCCCTCGAACGATGGCGCCGCGTCGCCGGTTCGCCCGGCGTTGGAGCAGTCAAGGATCAATGCGCATGCCGAGCCGGAAAGCGCTTCCGGTACCGCAGCGGCGGCGAAGAGGGGCTCGTATTCCCTGATCTCGATTCGCTTAAAGGGACCGGCGGATACCAATTGGACCTGCTTGCCCATACGGCGCAGGAACGAGGCCATGGCCAGGCAACTGCCTATGCAGTCCCCGTCGGGTTCTTTGTGCCCGGCTATGACGAAAGAGTCGTGGTCTTGAATGAAACGCACTAGGCGTTCTGGTACGGCGATCATGGTAGCTCCTCTGCCTGAAAGGCCTGCGGCGGCTATAGGGTCAGCAGTTCCCGCTGGGCCCCGGGGCCGGAAATGATAGGTTGCCCGCCTTTCACGTAAATATCGATTTCTGTCCGGAACCCGCAGTCGTCGAAGTACACGCCCGGTTCCACGGAGAAACAGCTTCCCTCGAGCAGAACCCGATGGTCCGGAAATTCGACTGAATCGAGGTTGACCCCGGAGCCGTGGCAATCAGTGTCTATCCCGTGCCCGGTCCGGTGGCGAAGCGCCTCGGGCGGGAAACTTTCCAGGAGCCGTTTTCTTACCAGGGAGTCGAGCTCGAAGCCCGAAACGGCGCGGCCCTCGGCAAAGGCCCGTTCGATCTCCGGCTTGACCAGGTCCCGGGCGGCGAGGAGGTTCGCGAATCGGCTCTTCACCGGGCCGGGAACCTCCGAATCGCAGTAGCCTACCCAAGAAATATCGGCGTAGATTCCGCCGGGACTCTTTGCCCAAATATCGAACTGGAGTACGTCTCCCCGATGGATGGGGTTACCCTGGCCGCGGACTTCGTAGTGCGGGTCGCCGGCGGCCGCCCCCGCCGCGACTATGGGCGGATGATCGGTAATCAAGCCGGCCTCGCGCAGCTTCTCGAGCATAACCTTCTGGATATCCCCTTCATGGAGCGTCTTTCCGGCCTGGAACGACTCCCTGACCGTATTCCAGCATTCATCGACGATACGGTACAGGTGGGCGGCCGCTTTTTCGTGACTCGCGATGCCCTCCGGGGTCAATAGGCCCTTAACGCGCTGTATGACCGGCGCCGCCGATAGGCATTCCGCCCCGGAAGCGACGGCCAATCGCCAGGAAGAGGCGTCCATGGTCGACAAAACCTGGATATAGGGATCCGAGAGTACCGCGATTCGCTTACCCCCAAAAAACGAAAGCGCTTTTTCGAGTTCCTCGCGAGAGGAATAGACCGTTTTGGTTCCGGGGAGGCTATCGAGAATGCCCTTCTCGATGGCGTGAACGACCTTCACCGGATTGCCTTCGGAGGGAACGAGATAAAACCAACGGCGCGACGAAACGGTTTCGCGGTCCAGGCCGAGAATATCGTCGGTAAGGCGGTCACGATGGGCAAAATTACAAAAAAGCCATCCGTCGAGGCTTTCCCCTTGGATGGCCTTTTGTATCGATGGGACAGTCATCATGGGCGTAAAGAATGTTTCCTTTGCTATTTAGAACTGCAGCTCGAGCTTTTCAATCTTGAACTTATCGGGCTGATCGTTGCGCTCGACCATGCTTCCCCATGTCGGGTGCTTTAGGTTCTTGGAAGCGACGATCCGAACGTGATTGAATTCGCCGTCCTTGAACATGACTGACAAGTAGGGGGCTACGTTTTGGTCAGTGAGATTCAGGACCGCGCGTTGGTCGCGGCGGTCAAGCCAGGCCTGCGGAATGTACGCTTCGCCCGTTTTCAGGCCCGCTCGACGGTAGATCACGTAATATCCCTCATGAAGGGGGAAAATTTTGAGAATCTGCACGTTTACATAGTACATATCCGATTCTTCAGCCGCAGCCGGAAAAGCCGCGGCAAACGAGAAGACCAGCAAGAACGTAGCCAGCAGCAAAACCGCTTTCTTCATGTGGGAACCTCCTGAATCTGCAATAATTATATAACCGTGGCTCAGATTGTTGCAAGCATTATTGCTTTTATCGTATGTTTCCGGTTTTCCGCCTGGTCCCAAACCTTGCTCGCCTCGCCTTCTATGACGTCGATGCTCACTTCTTGGCCCTTTACCGCGGGTAGGCAGTGAAGGAAAATGGCGGCCGGGTTTTCGGTCTTCTGCATGAGCGCGGCGTTCACCTGGTACGGGAACAGGAGCCTGCGCCGCTCCTCGCTATAGCTTTCCTCGCCCATGGAAACCCACACGTCGGTATAGACACAGTCGGTCCCGCGAACCGCTCCCGTATCGGACGATACCGCGATTTTCGCCCCGGAAGCCGCAGCCCAGGGCGCGACCTCATCCATCAAATCCTTTGCGGGATATAGTTCCTTCGGCGAAATTACGGTAAGGTTCACGCCCAGTTTCGAGCAAATGATGAGCAACGAGCGAACCACGTTGTTTCTGCCGTCGCCGACGAAACAGAGTGAGCGCCCCTCGATCTTGCCGAAATTCTCCTCGAGGGTCATCAGATCGGCCAACGCCTGGGTCGGGTGATATTCGTCCGTAAGCCCGTTATAGACGGGTACGCCCGATTTTTGGGCGAGAATTTCCACGGTATCCTGCTTATAGCCGCGGAATTCAATGGCGGAAAACATTCTGCCCAATACGCGGGCGGTATCCTCGATCGATTCCTTGGCGCCGAGTTGAATGTCCTGGGTCGATAAAAACACCGGGTGTCCGCCTTCCTCTCCGAAGGCCGTCTCAAAGGCGCACCGGGTGCGGGTGGACCTTTTTTCGAAAATCATCGCCAGGGTTTTACCGACGAAACGCTGATGGACGTCGCGATTACGGGAGGATTTTTTCACGGTATGGGAAAGCTCGAGCAGATACCGGATCTCATCGGGAGTCCAGTCCTTCCAGTTGACGAGTGATCGTCCTTTCAACGTTGCCGGGTTCATAACACGCTCCTGCGAAAGGTAAAAAATCCGAGGCTGTCCGCCTGCATAAATATTAAAATAAACTCGATTTTTATGCGTTTTATGTTTATACTAACAAGCTGACCGCCGGTTGTCAATGTGATCTTTAGTCCTGGAGAAATCATGCTCGTCATATATGTTCAATTGCGTTATCATCGCCAGTTAAACATTATCGATCCTGAATCCGTAGCGTCGTTCTTTGGCGCCGTTTCCGATTCGGTATCCAGAAACGGCGGGGTAGAACAGCCGGTTTCGGGGGGAAACGTGTACCGGTTTTCGCAAGACAGCGTGGGGTACGTTTTCGCCGCCGCGCGGGTGATCGCCGACATCGCGGTAGCCCTTGCACGCCACAAAGACCGGATACGGGAATACGTAGCCCTCGTGGACTCGGCCTCCCCGGGCAAGTCGACGGATTTCGCCGCCGAATTCGCGGAATCGTACCAACACATCCCCCTTCCCGACGAAGGCATTTTGCTGACCGCTTCCGCCCTAGCCCAGCTTGACGCCTACGTGGCCCACGCGCCCGAGGAGGCTACCCCGTTTCATTCCTATCAGGGCTCGCGGCTTGAGGGGCGGCAACCGCCGGAAACCGATCAGGATCAGGCCTCAATCGATTTATATACCGAAGGCGGAATCGATCCCGTATTGTCCCTCGTCGACGCGCTGGAACGGCTCGGGCTTTCCCCCGGGGTCGGTCAGGACGCCTCGGCGGTCGCCATGTACCGTTCCTTGCGGTACGAATACGACAAACCCGAATACCTTCGCGTCGCGTGCGGCGCCTGGATAGACTCCGCCCTCAATACGCCTCCCGGCCAATCCTACCCGATACGGGTTTTGGGCAGCGCCGATAGCCGCAATACGGAAAAATACGTTCGCGACCGCGTACGGGAGGGGAATAGGGTCATTCAGGACCCCTCCTTTGCCTTTTCCGAGTGCGATTTGGTCTCGATACCGAAAGACCTGCTTGACCTCGCGTATCTCTCGTTCCGTTCGTCGCGGTATCTATGCGGCGACGAGCTTATCCGTTTCTTCTCCTCATTGGACAGGAACGAGGATTTCCTTTTTGCGTTGGGAAGATGGCTTTGGTCCTTTTCCCTACTGGCCAGGGCGGACGATTTCCGCTCCCTCAATTTCGCCGTATTCGGAAAAATCAGGGATATGCTCGCGCTCCGATGCGCGGAATTGGACCTTTTGATCGCGGACTTTATCTGGAAGGAATACGAAGACGGGGCCTTGCAGCCGGCCTTTTCGCTATTGGACGCGCTGTCGGAACTGGGCTTTACGATTCCTGACCGCTTTTTGGTCGCCTGTCTCTATCACGGGGGCGATCCGCGGTCCGAAATCGAGCGGCTATCGAGCCTGTTCTCAAGCGCGCAATTGACCGACGCGGTCAGGACGCTTGAACGCGCACGCGCCCTCTACGCCGAAGGGGCTTCCGGCGAGGCGCTTTTACTGGCGCGAGACGTGCTGCATCGATTCCAGAAGACGAAAATCCTCGCCGGGGAGTATCACGCCCTGCGATTGATCTCGGACATCACGTTCCAGAAGGGAAAGGGCGACGAGGCGGTGACCTATCTCGAGTACGCGTTGGAAAACGCCGAGCGGCTGCACGATTCCGCGTTCATACTTTCTACCCGTTTCGATATAGCCATGCTGTATTTCGTGAACGGCGATCTCTCGTCGGCCCGTTCGATTCTCGCCGCCCTCGATAAGCTCATAGCGGTCAATTTGGCGAAGGACATGGAACTCCTGTCGGTGTTCATGAACGGGCGCATTTCCTTTGAATTGGGCGAGTACGCCGAGGCCTCGGCCTTTTTCCAGAAGGCGGCCGCTTCCGCGGGGTCCGACGGCCTTTCCGAGGCGATACCCTTATGCAAGGTGTGGTACGCCCGATCGATCGCGCACCAACACCGCTACCTGCAAGCGATGGAAATGCTCTCTTCCTGCGTAAGCGCGGTTATAGACGCGTGGCCGTTTCTCTTGGAGGCGGCGATACTCGCGGGAAAGCCGGTAACGTGCCATACCGTACCCGACTCGATCGACTCCCTCGTCCCGCCCGCGAATAAACGGGGCCCCTTCGATTGGTCGAGCGGATTTCTTCTCGCGGAAGACCGTCTGGGCCCTTCGAAAGAAAGCGAACGTACCCCGCGCCGAATGTTCAACGCGTTCAAGCGCTATTATCGGGCGGGCATCGACAGGGACGGGGCTCTGGGATCGGAAGCTTCCGGATTGATCGAGCTTGCCCGGGAAGCGGGCGAATCGGCCGATCCCTCCGCGGGGGTCTATTATTACCTCTGTTACCTTCTCGGAAACGGCCAGGGCGAAAAAGAAGGGAGCGAACGGCTTTCGTGCCTGAGCCGGGGTTTTAAGTTCCTGCAGCTTCGGTGCGGCGCCATAGGCAATGTATCGCTGCGGGAAGCCTTTTTGCAAAACCCTACCTGGAACAATCGGCTCTATCGTGCGGCCCGCGAAAATAAACTGATCTGACGGGCCGCGCGCGCAGGGGGTTAAATTTACCGGGCCCCTCCTTGACTTTTTTCTTTCGCCTTGCTATTCTCCTTTTCGTTGCGGCGGTATAGCTCAGTCGGTAGAGCAAACGGCTCATATCCGTTAGGTCATAGGTTCAAGCCCTATTGCCGCTAAAGCGCATGGCCCTTCCAATCGGAAGGGCCTTTTTTTGTTCAAAACCCCGAAAACCCCCATTTTATGGGCCTTCCGGAGCTTTCTCTCCCAGGTCTCCCAAAAAGGTAAATTGACCTAAATATACTTAGATTGACAGAAAATGACTTGATATTGTAGGCTCTTTGTAGGCTATGTGTTGGCTGATTCCGAGACAGCGGAGGATGCAATGGGCGTTAAGGTCAGAACTTCGAAGGGAAAGATCTATCTCGACATATATCTTCGGGGTAAACGATGGTGGGAGTCAACCGGTTTGACCGTCCCCCAGGATAAACAGCTCGCTAAAGAGGTGTACCGCCTGGCGGAGATCCTCAGGGCGAAGAAGGAAATTACCCTGGTAACCAGGGCGAACGGCCTCCACGACCCCGAAGCAGGGAAAATGCTTCTTGTCGATTTTCTTACCGAATCCGCCCGGGGGAAGTCGAAAAAATATTCGATTCATAAGCTGCTCGAATGGGTAAAGAAGTTTTCACCAAATACCCGGTTCGAGGATCTCACCCCAGCCTGGCTGGAGAGGTTTCAGAATGATCTCGTCGCGGGCTCCGGATTATCTCCCCAAACGTGCGAGCATTACTGCAATGCCCTCAGGCACCAGTTCAAACTAGCGTTACGGGATAAGCTCCTCCTCGAGGATCCGGGCGCCGGCGTTCCCCACATAAAAATCGAGGAGAAACGAAAGCCGTTTCTTGAAACATGGGAGATCGAGAAGCTCATGGCGACGCCGATCGGCGGACAGTCAACGGGCATCGGTCCCGCGATCAAGACCGCCTGGCTCTTCGCCGTGGCAACGGGCTTACGGATTTCAGATATTCGAACTCTTCGGTGGGACCATATCGACCAGGTGAATCATCAAGTTTCGAAGGTTCAGGAGAAAACCGGCCGTATCGTCATGATTCCAATAAAAGAGGAAGCCTGGAATCTCATCGATGATGATGAAAGCCATTCGGCTGAAGATTTTGTTTTTCCGCGGATCGCGGCGATCAATAATATAACGAATACCAACCCGTACCTGAAGAAGTGGGGCGAGGCGGCAGGACTCACCAAGGCGATTGGCTGGCACATTGCCAGGCACACGGACGCAACCCAACTCCTGGAGGCCGGCGCGGACATTTATACCGTGAAGGAGCTCCTTGGGCATACGAAAATCGAAACGACGATGAAGTATGCTGCAGTGACGAATAAAAAAAGAAAGGCAGCGGTGGATGCGCTGCCTGATTATGGATTTGAGAAATAAGTATTTATGCGAAAAGTCGCGAGGACTCAATAAGTGCTTGATTAATACTTTTGATTTTGGAAGTGAAGGGTATTGCTAAATTATCCGAAAAGATCATGATTTCTTTACCGACGTAAGATGTTCTTGCATTGTATCTCAAATCGTAAGTAAATTTTCTTCGCTCGTTGTACAAAGCCGCAATTATTTCAGCATTGTCATATGAAACAAGCCAGAAATGGTTTTCCATCGATTGGATTACGTTGGAGATAGATTCATGGTCCTTGGCCGTATAGTGATTGAGGTATAGTGATTCCGCTTTTCTGACATATGGAGGATCACAATAAATCAATTTTGGAGAAAGGGATTTTGAATCCCTCATTGTTTCGAGTAAATCTTTGGCATCTTTTTTCGTAATTGAAATCTTATCTTTGTAATTGGCTATTATTTCGATTCTGCTAATTAATTCTTCTCGAGGAAAGCGAGCATCTATTTTCCATTCCCCAGTTTGATTAAGGCCTCCGATTACCCCTCCGCTCA
This sequence comes from Spirochaetota bacterium, assembly GCA_023443865.1. GTDB lineage: Bacteria > Spirochaetota > Spirochaetia > Treponematales > Treponemataceae > Teretinema. Next base: position 892,496 of record JAEZST010000022.1, read on the forward strand.
ATATACCCGATCTGTTACATCGATTTAAATAAAAAGTCGCAAGACCCAGATCTCGAAGGAGGTGGTCATCAGGATGGCGCAGTACTTCTCTTTGCTTTTTCCATTCATCAATCGAAAGATCTATATAGCTAATTTCTCTACAGAGCCAATCCGGTTCTGTTATAACTGTTTTCCAGAATGAATAAACAGGCAGGGAGTAGTCATTTAATTGAATTTTTTTAACGATACCAGAAATGAGCAATTCAAGAGCTACCCCGGCCCCTCCTGCATAAGGTTCGATATAAGTGCATCCCTGGAGGTTATTACATTTGATTAACTCTTCAAGAAAGGGGGCGATTTTCTGTTTCCCCCCAGGATATCGAAGGGGTGTTCTGATCGATGACATGTCTATGTATTTAGCTCCTGGATAAATGGAAATAGGTTGTTGAATAATACGCAAATTGATTGCGTCGGCATAGAATAGTCCGTATTATGTATCAATTGGTTAAGTGAGTCTACGAAAAGTGAGTTATCATTATTCATTTCTGTTTTTAATCCTATTAAAGTTTTTTCTTTCCTTTTTCCTGCATCATCTTTTGTCGTTATGTAATTATAAATTTCGCCAAGAAACTTCTTAAGTATTTTATCGGTGCCCGGGCGCTTTGGGTCTTCATAGCTTGGGCAGCCATCTGCTCTATGTTCATCTGCATAAATTTTAGCTGAAATCTCAATTAAACTTCGTAATAAAAAACAGAATGAATGAGGATGCTTCTCTATCTTCAACAACTTAAGCTCATCCACTAACGCCGTCAGTTTTTCGCGATTGCTTCCATGAGGTGTGAATTGCTTCAACTTCGCATAAACAGCTTGCGGCTTTAGATTAGATATTGAGGCAGGATTAGTATCTTGCCCGGCTCCATTTTCGGTCGTTTTTTCGGGGCCAGAAGTTTTCGGGGAACTCGCTCCCGCCGGTGGATTATTCGTCCCTTGGGCCATAGGATTTGCCTTCGGAGCGTTCGACGGCGTACGAGGCCTTCTGATTCCATATTTATAGCCGAAAAAATCTTGGCTCTTTCGAATCTTTGGGAAATCCAATTCGTGGATCCCTATCGCAAACATAACTTTATTTAAAATAAGCTTGTTTTTATCTGGATAATTTATACACAATTCTTCAATCGAAGTAAATTTCAGATGGGGGACAAGTTTACTAAGAGCTTCTTGTAAAACGGTCAAAGGATAATCACCACTCCAGCGTTCAAGCTGGGTTTCTGATAATCCATTGTCTGATCTTAAATAATTCTCAAGTAAATCCAGTACAGGGGATTTTACGTGTTTTATGTTTCTATCAAACCTTGCACGTGCGATGGATGTCCATGCATCTCTGCCGGCTTTTTCATTTTTACCATGAATCAATGAAATTTGCTTCATCAGTGAATCGATTTCCGCAATTTCATAAACAACACATGGCACTAACTTTGTGTTTTCCATCCACTCAGGCGTAAGTGCGTTGACCTTGTCTTGTAATACAGAATTAAGGGGGATACTTGTAATCTGTTTCCGTGCAATTTTCAAAGCAGCAATTCTACGGTTCCCCTCCTTTACTAGGTAATTTGAGGACGTTCTAAGGACGAGGATGTTTTCAGTTGGATAATACTCATCACTAATCAAGCTCTCTAAAAGTGCCCAGAAATTTGTGGAGCTTAATGCAATCATCGTTTCTATTGCTTTCTTTTCAGAAGTCTGTTGAATTGTTCTGAAGTTATCAAGATCTAATACTAATTTGTCGACTTCTAGCTGTGATACCGTTGGCATAAAAACTCCTAATTCTTCATTATTTTTTTAGAAAAGGTCCTCGATTATTCCGTTTTGAGCCCTCTTTTGTTTCATCGATAATGAGAATTCGTCTGTTGAATAGGATACCTCAATCGAATCAAGATCATTGTTCAGTTGTAGGTACAATGAGGAATTGCCGTATGAAAAACCCGTATTCCACCAGGCTCCCCAAGGAATGTTGTTTCCTTTTAATTCTTCAAGCATAGCTTCTGGGGTACCGGGATACACATTTAATTTTTGGAGCGATTGGACCGTGGCTTCCGGAGGTCCGTATTTCTCGCTCAGCGCCTCATGGATTGAAGCAAATTCAATAAATGGCTCTCCATGCGTCGGTATAGTAAGCTTAACAGCCATCAATCGATCATCGGTGATATACAGCGTTATCAAATTTCCGTCTTTCCCGTAAAGAATGCCTGAAAAGAAAACCAAAGTAGTATGCGTATCAACTGGAATTTCTTGGTAATAAGCCATTGAATCATAAGAGCTTAACTTTTGGACCGCCTTCTCCTTCGATTGAAACCAGTCTAGTCCAGCAAATTTGTACTCGGTTTGGGCGTACGTGAAAAATGAATTGAAAAGTAAAATCAGAAATAAGCATTTTTTAATCATTACCAACCCCGTACTATCCGGCTGATTCTGCCTTCTTTGAAGAGCTTGGGAGGTATCTCACCGCGAGGCTATCGATTAAACCCTCAACGGCCTTCCGGTCCCCCGCGTCCAGGACTTCAAGCTTCTCCACGATCCGGCGGAGATCCGGCTCGAGCGTCGCGGCGCCCGCGGTTTCCCCGGTAACCAGGTACTCGACCGTGACCCCGAGGGCCTTGGCTATCTTGACCGCGTTGTCGGCCGGCGGCATCGATTGGCGAGTGCCAATATACGAATCAAGCGTGCGCTTACTCATATCAGAATGAGCCGCCAGCTCCTTAACAATCCAGCCTTTCACCTTCATTTCTAATTTTACACGTTCTTGAAATGTTTCCATGCTTTATTTTTCGGCAAAATTACTACAAAAAGCGTAAAAAAATATTGACAGAGCTACGAACGCGGCTTATAACTATTGTAGTTACTGCAATCGTAGTAATAAGCCTTGAGACAGCAGGGCGAAGCGAAGGCGAACTTTGATCGGAAATCGGGCGGCTGTCTCCGCCTGAGCCTCCTCCGGTCGAGGTTCTCTTTCAATTTTTAAGGAGACAGCCTTGAACACGTACCAAATCGAAGACATGGAGGCTGAAGAGGTGAACCGTTTTTTCCGCTGGCGGGATGGCCTCGCCGATTACGCCGCCGAAGAACTCGGATCCAAAGCCGGAACCATGGTCATGAACGCCTCTGATGACGAGCTCGCCCGTCATTTCGTCGAAGGAACGCCCCGAACGGCGATCGTTGCCCGCTTGGTCCTCGCTCGCCTCGGTGCCCCCGAATCCCCCCTGCCTCTCGCGAGCTACCGTGCGCGATTCGCCATTCCTGAGGAAGTTACCGCCCCCATTCCGCGCCATTCTGGGATTCAGGCTCACGCCCTGAAAATCCTCCGGGGCTTCTCGGAACTCTTCTTTTAAGGAGCCCATGGATGGAAAGTACCGCACCGAAGCGCCGAAAGATGACCGCCCAGGAAGCCGCCGACTATCTCGGCTATACCCGGGCCTACCTTTGGAAGCTCAACCACCTGAAGAAAGTCCCACACCACAAGCTGGGCGCTAAAAGCGTCCACTATTTCCAGGACGAGCTCGACGAATATCTAAACCGCGGACGCGTACCCACGGATTACGAACTCGAAGCAGCCGCGTCGGCCCTGATGAGCAAGATGACCGCGAAAAGAGTAGCAAGGGGGAGGGCATGAAGAAAATCGAGATCGAGCTAACTGACCATGAAGAGGAATGTCTCGCCGAATTCTTGAAGGCGTCGGGCCAGGGCAATCCCTACGATCTGTTGATTGAACGACGCGGGTATGAGGATGGAAAAGATGTTTGGGGAACCGCGCGATACGTGATTTCCCGTCTACTCCCCGGCCGGGCGGAATTTTTCTGATGAGCTGGACCCTTTCCCAGGCAATCCGGAGCGCCGGCCTCGATCTAAACCGCCCCTGGATCATCCGCCTCGGGCTTTTTCTTGAATCCATTGGACTTTGAAGGAGAACGGTTTTTATGAACAAGAAGCGGTATGGCGCCAAGGCTCCCATGATTTCCACGAAGCTTACCTGTTCGGATGAAGCCGAACGGCTGCAGATTGAGGCCTATCTCACCAGGGACGGCCGCACCCTCGCGGGATCGATCATGGCCCTCATTCGCTCTGACATGCGAACGAATGCCGCGATCATCAGGGGCGAGACATCCATAGATCTCGACGTGATCAGGCGCGCCATGACAGGCGGGGTCCCTCAATGAGAAAGCCATATTGGGCAGACGGCAAAGAATATCGGTCCATGAAGGCCGCAGCCGAGGCCGTTGGTATTCCATATCCCGTCATTTATCAGCGATTCCTGTATCGCGATTCCTTTTACATAAAAGGGATTTTCTTTACCAGGCTCGACCCTGAAGATCAGGAAGAGGCCAAGCGAAAAGCGGAAGCCCTCGAATGGAAGCCGAATCGGATAACCACAGAGCGCCGCCTTATCAACGCGAAGCCAGCGCCGCTTCTCGGCTTCGGGCACATTACCCACGGTATCAACGACCGTTTCGGAAAATGAGCTATTCCCACCGCCCTGGCCGTTACCAGATGCAAAGCGAAAGCCTCGGGATCCCGATTACGGTTTTCGCATCCGGCCTTGGCGAGATCTCGGTGGAGACCTCCGACGGAGTGCAGTACCTCCCCAGCGAGATCCAAAAGCTCAAGACGATCGGCGCTACTGTCGGGCCTGAGCTCCATGTAGTGAAAAAGTTATTCCAGGGAACCCTGGAGGAAGCGAGCAAACTCACACCGCAGGAAGTATTCGTGCGGGAAAAATATTGGCTGAAAATAGGAGAGTGACCTATGGAAAGACTTACGATAGTGATCGACGAGATTTTAGTGAATCTTGATCGCCAAGAGGGCGGCATGGGAGAAATCGACTCCTTGGCCGCGTCGATAGATCGGAACGGGTTGATCAATCCGATTACCGTGGTTGAGCTCTACAATTCGAGTCAAGGGCTTCAACCAGGAGAGGAGCGATACGAAATCGTCGCCGGCCGCCGCCGCCTCGACGCTGCGAAATCCTTAGGCTGGACCGAGATACCGGCAACCGTCCTCGCTCGAGACGAAGCCATCGAGGAGGAAGTGCAGCTTGCGGAGAACGTGAACCGCCTCGACATGCACCCCCTGGACGAAGCCGTTCTCTATAAGAAACTCACCGACGGAGGGACCGAGCTCGCGGAAGTCGCGAAGCTCGCCGGAAGATCCAAGAGCGCGGTGTATCAGCGCATGGGGCTTTTGCGCCTCATCAAACCGATGCGCGAGCGGTACCGCGTTGATCAATTCACGCTCACCCAGGCTTCGATGATTGGGGAGCTACCCGAAGAGTCGCAAAAGGCTTTCAACGAATATCTTGAAAAAGAAAAAAATGCGATCTGGGACGGCAGAATTACGTCGTGGGCAATGACCGAAGCTTTGCGAAAGTTCGCAGGAACCCGGCTTCCTGCGAAACCTTTCGCCCTTTGCGCATCCTGCTTGACCCGAACCCGGTACGGGGACGCAAGCCTTTTCCCTGAGTTGGCCGGCGAAAAGGATCGTTGCCTCAACCGAGATTGCTACGTCGAGCAGTATGCCGAATGGATCCGACTGGAGATCAAAAAGCATTATGCGGAAAACCAGGTTAATTTCTCCGACATCGCGGAGGCGCCCGAGATTCTGGAAGACGAGAGGATAGGCTTACTTTCACCGAATCCGGAAGCACACCTCGTCATCGAGGGCGTAACTTTCCCCATCGTCTCAGATCGCATGCTTAAAACATGCGACTTGATCGATTTCGAGCACTACGGCGAATGGGTAGACAAAGCCCAGGAGCGCGGAACGCTCAAAACCGGATTCTACGTCACCGAAGATGGCACTCTCGTCGTAAAGATGGTCCGCTATACGACGTACAAGGAATACCAGGAAATAATTCGCGATGGACAGGATGACGATGACGACGATCCAGTGATCGAATGTGTTCAGCTTGAAAGCGACGACGAAAAGAAGGCATATCGCGAGGTTATGAAGTCGAGGTGGCATATCGATCGTACTGTGACGGAATCAGTGTTGAAGCAAATCGCCCTCGAACACTTCGGCGGGCAAGTTTCACCACCAATTTTCCACGACATGGTGAGCGTACTTTCAAGAAGTGCCCTCGTTTACCTTGCCCAAGCCAAGGGCTCAACGGCGAGCGATGAAGAAATCGCAAACGGCCATCAATGGCTCGACGGCGCCGGGCTTGAGTGGATGAAGACGTTCGCCTTCGACGTGCTCCTCATGAAGTCAATTACCACCTGTTATATCGATCTCGATGCACCCATGAACGAGGATACCGTAAAGTATTTCGCCGACTTAGGAGAGGATCCCGAGGCGGTTTCCGAAAGGTTTCAGAAAGCCCGCCGCGACGAGATTCAGCGTCGCATGACCGCGATCCTGAATGGAGAAGCAGTTCCCGATGAAGACGATGACGACGACTTCGAGGACGACTACCAAGAAGAAGGCGAAGATTTCGAGGGCGATAACTATGACGACGGCGGGGAGGATAATACCCCGGCCGAAGCTAACGCCGAGGAGGAGGCCACCGAAGAAAGGGGGGCTGCCAGCGCTGAGACGTTTTCAGAAGAAGCCGAGACGCCCTCGCTCGGTAATTGATTACGAGGCCCTGCACGCGATGCTCGAAGCAGGGCCGATCACCTCGGCGGATATTGAGGCCGCGACGGGAGCGACCAGGCGGAACGTGACGCAAATCATCACGACGCTGAGCCTCAAGTATCCGGTATGGTCCCCGCGGCGCGGGGAATATGCACTTCTCAAATTGGATGATGAAACATGAGCATGAGCGAGGATCTTAGTTTTCAGGGTACCGGTACTGGGCACCTAACCAGAGACGCGGAGCTCAAGTTTACCTCTGGCGGAATAGCGGTATGTAAATTTGCGATCGCGATCAATAAGAGGCGGAAACACGGAGATGGCTGGGAATTATATGCTTCTTTTTTTGATTGTGTCCTCTGGGGGCCTTTGGGCGAATCCTTAAACAAGTATCTCGTGAAGGGTAAGCACATCGCTATCCGTGGCGAGCTCCATCAGAACCGATGGGAACAGGATGGCCAGATGAGAAGCAAAATCGAAATCATTATCGATGATATTAGACTCCTCCCGGGAAGCAGGAAAGACGCGCCGGCGGATCCGGGATCCGGTGGCCGCGCGGATGATTACGACAATGGATACCAAGGCGTGGTAAGGAATCATGATGACCCAGTACCGTTCTAACCAAGTCCCGCCGTTCCGCCGCTTCGAGACCTCCGATCGCCCGGAAAGCTGCGCGAGGTGTACCTCAAGGCCTACCTGTAAAACGCCCTGTTTCGTGAAGAACAGCCAAAAAAGAAAAACCCGGCGCGAGTGAAACGCCGGGCTCGAAAAGGTGAGCGTCGGAAAGTTTATGGGGTTCAATCCGGCGCCTATCTCTATCCTAATAAATCCCATTCCGGAAATCAAGAGGAGAAGATATGCCCGCGCCGTTACCCTGGCGGAAGCTTCCGCGCGATCTTATGGTCAAACCTGAGATCCAGTACATCATAAAACGACTTGAGCCCCAAAAGAAGCACGCGGTTTTCACGGTGATGACGGCGCTCTACTGTTACGCTGATGACTCCGGCATCGTCGATATATCCGATCGCGACCTTTTCACCGATATCTGTCTTTTCTCAACCCACGAGGAACTCCTGGACATGCTCGGCCGCCTTGAGGCCCGGAAGCTCGTTTCCCGGATCCATGAAGACGCCTTCCAGATTGAAGGGTGGGAGCCGCCCTTTGGCCAGGCTCCCCGGCCCGCGGGCGAAACCTGGAGCGATCGCCTGCAGCGGACCGCCGCGGCCGCGGGCGCCTCCGGCCCCCGGCCTGCCCCGGATGAGCCCAGCCCGGCCGAGCTGGCCGCGATGGCCATGGCCGAATCGGCAAGCCAAGAACAAGAAGGAAAGAGCGAAGCCCAGGCGCGCCCGCGCGCCCCGGAAGTTAGCCTTTTCGATCCGGCCGAGGCCGGCGCCGCGCCGGCCGAAGCGGAGGCGTCCGGCAAAAAGCGCAAGCGCTCTCACAAAAAAAAACAAAATGACACTGAGACGAAAAATGTCTCAGTGTCTCAGCAACCAGAGGAGAGGAGACAAGAAGAGAGCAGAGGAGAAGAGACGAGAGGAGAGGAGAATAGACCAGAGGAGAAGAGAACACACACACAGATTACCGCGCCCCCGGGCCCGGCCCCCGCCGCCTCGGTCGGGCTGCGCCCGCCCTCCGGCGGCGCCGGGCCTTCCCCGGGGGCCGCGGAAACGGCACAGATGAGACTTGAGAAAGACGAAAGAGAAACAAGAACCCAGGGAGAAGAAGGCCCAGATCAGAGCATACCCACAGAAGAGGGACAGGCTGGCACAGCTGGGAAAGTTTCCCGCAGTTCCACAGATCAGGAGGTGGGCACACACCAGAGCGACGGCACAGATAGGCAAGAGGCAGAGGTTTTGAGAAGGGGAAGTACCCAAGAGGGTATCCCGGCCCTTGAGCTTGAAAAGCCCTTTCACGCCTTTTGGGTCTATTTCAAACGTCAAAACCCCGGCGGATACGCTGATCAAAAGCTGGAAGAGGAGGCCATGATGAAGCTTTCCTTCCGCGCTCATGCTCTGGGAACCGAAAAAACACCCCCGGAGATCATCGCCTGCACCATGGCCGGGGCTTTTTCGAACCTCATCAACAAGGGCGGGTACTTCGAGGGCATGCCGTGCATCCCAAGTATGCTCCTGAAACCTGGAAACTACGCAAAAACGCTCGCGAAATTGCAAAAAACGCTTTATCCGCGAGGAAATGAGCCCGGTTCGTTCAAGAAAGAGTGGGAAATCCTCGCCGAGGAGGCGGAAAAGATAAAAAAGGAGACCGCTAACGAAGTCCCCGAGGAGGTTACTGCGTTAATCTACGGAAAATACGGGATTGATCCGAATGATCCCGCACGATTCGCCAAATTAAAGGCAGCAAAAGCAGGAGAAAAGGCATAAATGAGCGACGCGGCAGTAGTAGATCAGCAGCTTGAGGCGGAAAAAGTCTGGGACGACGAGGTAAAAGGCCGCGCCCGGCTCTTTGTGCTCTACTACTGCACCGACGACGAGTGCTTTTTGAACGGCACGCGGGCCTATCAGAAGGCGTATACCAGGAAAAACAAGGAATCCGTGGTCGATGACGTTCCTTCCGAGGCCGTAGCCGCGGTCAACGCCTCCCGGATGCTAAGAAATGCTAAGGTCCGCCAGGCCATACGCCTTTTGAACCGGCTTTTCAGAGACGAGAGCGACGAGGAGGCGGGTTATCGGATCCTCCGCACCTGGGAGACGCTGGCGTTTTACGACCCGGCGGAAATCATCAACGCACGGGGCGAGCTCATTGTGAGCGACCTGAAAGAGCTCGGCCCGCTCTCGCGGTGCATCGAGGGGATCGAGCGACGCTCAACCCAGTGGGGCACGGATACCATCGTGAAGCTCGCGAGTCGCCGCGGCTTCATGCAGGACCTCGCCCGATACCTGAACATCATCCGGCCGGAGAATGCGAGCATAATCACCATCCCGGTTTTCCTGGGACAGACAAAAACCGATTCTGACGAATGGAGCAAGGCGCATGAGGATCGAGAATCAAATGCCGAAGATTCCGGCAAATAGCCGGATTATCTGGAAACCACAAAAGAAACAAGCTCAGGCGCTTTCCTGCCCGGCTTTCGAGATGCTCTACGGTGGCGCGGCCGGCGGGGGTAAGTCGGACTTTCTCCTCGCGGACTATCTACATGGCGTTAATGAGTGGAGAAAGCACTGGAAGGGCGTCCTTTTTCGCCGCTCATACCCCGAGCTTGAAGCGCTTGTCGCCCGCGCCCGCGACCTCTACCTACCCCTCGGCGCCAGGTATAACGAGGTACACAAAACCTTCACCTTTCCAACAGGCTCCATCCTCAGGATGCGTTCCATCTCGCGGGATGCTGACCTCGGGGAATTCCAGGGTCATGACTATACCTGGGTGGGCTTCGACGAGCTTGGAAACTATCCGACAGACCAGGCATGGCGATTCATGATCTCTCGTATCCGTTCGGCCGCCGGCGCACCCTGCTATATCCGCGGCACCGCGAACCCGGGCGGCGTGGGTCATGCGTGGATCAAAGCGCGGTTTATCGACGGGTTTATCCCGATGAAGATCTACAAAATCAAGCTTGACAAGGATACGGAGATCACCCGCTGCTTTATTCCGTCCACCCTTGAGGATAACGAGGAGCTCACGCGGAACGACCCAGCCTACGAGGCGAGGATGAAGCTTCTCCCGACGCACCTTTACCAGGCAATGAGGTTCGGGAACTGGGACGTATTCGCGGGCCAGGTGTTCGCTGAATTCTCCCGCGAGACCCATGTGATCAAGCCTTTCGCGCTCCCTCCGGGTCAGTGGTTCAAGTTCACCTCGATGGACTGGGGCTTCGCAAAGCCTTTCTCGATCGGTTGGTGGGCGGTAAACGCGGACGGCCGGATGATCCGGTACCGTGAGCTCTACGGATGCGACCCGAACGAGCAGAATGTGGGCCTCAGGAAGGCCGCGACGGAAGTCGCCGCGGAAGCCTGGGCACTCTCGGTCGGCGAGGGCGTGGACATCATGGTAGCGGATCCGGCCGTATGGGCCAAGGATGACGACGCGCCGAGCATCGCGGAGAAGTTCGAGGTCGCGGGCTGGAAGATGGAGAAGGCGACCAACGACCGCGTGAACGGCCTTTCCCAAATGCATCAGCTCATGATGAACAAGGGCGAGGACGGCCGCCCGATGCTCCTCGTGTTTGAGAACTGTTTCGCTTTCATCCGGACGATCCCGACGCTCTTGCCGGACCAGCGTCACCCTGAGGATATCGATTCGAGCCTGGAGGACCACGTATACGACGAGAGCCGGTACGCGGCCATGAGCCAATACGCGAAGACGCCGATATCGGCGCTTCGAAAGCAAAACGGGGACTGGAACTTCTCGAGTCAGAAGAAGAGCTGGAACCCGCTAAGATGAGGGGGAAATCATGACGGTAAGTGAGATTGTGGCAAAGTATTTGCTTGAAAACGGTTACGACGGACTTTGTTGCGACGGGTGCGGGTGCAGCATCGCCGATTTATTCGTATGTGAAAACATGAATCCATCTTGTCAGCCAGCCTATGCACATCGTGGTCAGTGTAAAACATGCACTGGCAAATGCGATGCTTACGAAGATGGTCTTGAATTGGTTTGTTTCCGGGCAGATAAACCGGAGGGACCGAGAGAATGTTGATAACGAATGTTCTTGGAAGAGAGGTCAGGGTCGAATATGGAGACCGAGACCCAACGAGTGGAGCTCTTGGACGTTCAGATTCTTCCACGGATAGAATCTTGATATGGGGCGGAATGAGCGATGCAGGATTGCAGTCAATGCTGGGGCACGAATGGCTGCATCTTGTCTCTGAATACCTTGGCCTGGAACTTACGGAAAAACAGGTACTCGGCCTCGAAGTTGCATTATTTCAGGCAGGCTTCAGGGTTCCAGTAATCGATACCGCCGCAGATCAGAAAGCGCAATGACCAACCTCCCCGAAGAATTCGAAAAGGCGGTCCACGGTCCCTGGACGACAACCGGGCTCGACGTTCAGTATCGCATCGAGCGAACCGCAACCGAGATCCGCGTGTACTTCCAGCATACGAAATCATGGATCGACTGGATACTGGATGCGAGCCCGTGGCCGGTGAAGGATCGCGAGGGGCAATACCGGCATGCTGGATTTTATCTCGCCCACCTTTCTGCCTACCGACAGGTCATGCTTGAGGCGATCGGCGACAAAGCGCCCGGGGAAACGCTCCCGGTCAAGGCGTTCGGGTATTCCCTGGGCGGCCCCCTGGCGGGTCAGTTTGTCCGAGAGCTCACGAGGACAGGGTACGCGTCTTGCGCCTATACCTTCGCCTCCCCGAGATGGTCATGGGGGAAGGATTCGCCGATTGATTGCGTGACCAATATTCGGGTGCTTGGGGACCTCCTTGCCGCGGCATTCCCTCGCTGGCTCGGGTATCGCGACTCCGGGGAGGATATCTGGATCGGGAAAATCTCCCCTCTATCGCCTTGGAAGCACAGTACGGACGCGTATCGGAAAGAACTCGTGCGGGGTATCCGGGGCCTGCCCTTGTGGATGCGGATCAAGAACGCCATCCGGTATTTACTAGTCGGGGAGCATGACCGTTATTTTTGATCTCGTTCTTGCGTTCCTGGCAGGCGCAGCCCTTGTTGCCGGACTTTGAATCAGATCGGAAAGATAGAAGATTATACGGAGCTGTATAAGCACGGGGCGCTTATACGGACACACGCCAAGCCCCGGCGGAGGTTATTGTGACAAGAGCACACAGAGCAAAATTAAACAGAATAAATCAAAGAATGCTAAGGGATGCAATGCGGTTTGCGCCAATAAAAGAGCATGATGGCGAATGCCGCCGTGGCGTAGAACAACAAGTTCAACCTGACAATGTCGAGATGCTTCCTGAAAAGTGTATGTCTTGCACGGCAAGCGGACTGCGCGACGGCCCGTGTTGCCCGCCATTGCAGGTAAACTAAATGTTATGTCTTTCCTCTTGTCCATTACGAAACGAATTCCTACGTGCTAGCGTTTCGTCATGGACGAGAAAGAGCTCCTTGAAGAGATCAAAACCGAGTTCGAATACCTGAAGACCGAGCGCGCGAAGTACGAATCCGACTGGAAAGACACGGAGAACTACGTTCGCGCCTCGCTCTATGATTGGACGGGGACCACCAAGAAACCGCCTCGCCCGGACCGGTACACCTCGCGTCCCGCTCACAATCTCACTACCTTGGTATCCGGGCTCCTCGGATACACCATTTCCCCGAACATTACCTGGCTGAAGCTCTCTCTTGAGCAGATGGACTGGCTGAAATACGCTGGCGTCAAGGACTGGCTCGAGCAGGCCGAAAAGGCTTTCTACGCGGCCGTGAACCGGTCGAACCTCTATTCCGAAGCTCCGATCTTCCTCAAGGACGCCGCGACCTTCGGTCATACGGCTATGCTCATCGATGAGGACCTCAACGAAGGCCGGATCCGGTATTCCACCCGGCCGACGCCCGAGGTCTATCTCGACGTAAACGAGTACGACGAGGTCGATACCGTTTACCGCTCATTTTCCATGACCATCAGGAATATGGTTTCCTTCTTTGGGGAGGACGCCTGTCACCATGAGGTGAAGCAGAAGAACAAGGAGAAGGGGAGCCGGAACAACACGGTCAATATCCTTCATGCGGTGTACCCGCGGAAGGACGCGGATCCCGAGGCGATGGATATCAAGCGCGCCCCCTGGGCGAGTCTGTACATCGACCTCGACAACGACCACCTCATCGAGGAATCGGGCTACTGGGAAAACCCCTTCGCGTGTTTCGCCTGGGAGCGGATCCCCGGATCTGCCTATGGCGACAGTCCGTCAATGCAGGCGCTCCCGGACATCCTCCTCCTCAACAAGGCCGAAGAGGCCCGGATCCGCCTTGCGCAGCTTTCCGCCGAGCCCCCGATGAACGTGCCGAACAAGATGCGCGGCTCAGAGAACGTGGTCCCGGGCGGGTTCAATTATTTCGACAGGCCCGACGAAATCCTCACGCCGATCAATACCGGCGCCAACTTCCCGATCACGATCAACGTCACCCAGGACATCGAAAGCCGGATCCGCGACTGGTTTCACGTCGATTTCTTCCTCATGCTCCAGGCCCGCGAGGGTCAAAAGACCGCGACCGAAGTGATCGAGCTGCAGGGCGAAAAGGCCGCCACCCTTTCGTCGATCATCGTGAACATGAACAATTTTCTAGCATCCCTGGTACGCCGAACATTCAACATTCTCTATCGTCAGGGGAAGATCCCGAAGCCGCCTCAAGTGCTCGCGGGGACCGGGGCACAGATCAAGATCGACTTTGTTGGCCCCCTTGCTCAGGCACAGAAGAAATATCATCAGGCTGGCGGGATAACTCAGAGCATGGCCCTGGTCGCTCCCGTCCTGCAGCTCTTTCCGGAGACCAAAGACTACATCGATGGCGATCGGCTCGCGGTCGGTATCTTGGACGCGAACGGCTTCCCACAGTCCGCGCTTCGTGAAGATGACGAGGTAAAGGGAATCCGTGATGCTCGCGCTCAGATCGCGGAAAAACAAGAGCAAAAGGCGATCGCGATGCAGCAGCAAGGCGCGGTGATGCAGAACATGGACAAGTTAAATCAGCCGATCAAACAGGGCACAGTCCTTGCTGAGGTCGGCAAACAACTCGCCGGAGGGATGCAGCGATGAAACAGACCGCGAAATGCGTAATTCCAGGTTTCGAGAACTCCCCGCCTGATGAACAGGCCAACGCGCTTAAGGCTATCTGCCAGCGCGTTTTCACGACCGAAGAGGGCCGGATCGTCTTTAACATGTTGATGACCGACCTTCGCTTTTTCGATGAGGCAAACACGGAGGCGGAAGTAGCGCTCTCCGAGTACGCAAAATTCTTTTTACGGGAACGCTTGGGTATCGTCAACACGCTCGACGCAACGAACGCATTGATGAAAACCTTGACGGTGACCGGGAGGTAAAACATGGACGATAACGCTGGCCAGGGAACTGAGAACCAGGGATCGCAGGGCGCAGCGGGAGCGGGGAGCCAGTCCTCAGCCACCGGTGCATCGCTTTCTGACGTAATGACTGGCGCGAGCGCTTCAGGCACCACCAGCACCGCAGAACCCAACGGTACCGGATCCGTAGGGGAAGGAGCAGGGGCAGGACAGGGAGTAGGAGCGCAGGGCACTCCGGCCTTGGGTAAATGGGCCGATCAGTTGCCGAAGGAAATTCGCGAAAACCCCGACGCGGTGAAGACGCTTTCGAAATTCACGAGCTTCGGAGACATCACGAAATCCTATCTCGAGCTCTCGGGAAAGCTCGGGTCCTCGATCCAGATTCCCGGGAAGGACGCGACGGTCGAACAGAAAGCCGCGTTTTTTAAGCAACTCGGCCGCCCGGAGTCGGCGGACAAGTACGGCTTCAAACAGGAACATGACGGCGCGAAATCGTTCGCGAAGATTGCCCACGAGGTGGGTCTTTCCGACGACCAGGCGAAGGCCCTGTATCAGCATTTCGAGAACTCCGGCGCCGATGCCGTGAAGGCCCGCCAGGCGATGATGCAGAAACAGCAGGTCGATACCGAGACCGCGCTGAAGAAAGAGTACGGCGATAAGTACCCCCAGGCCATCGAAACGCTTCGCCGCGGACTTGAGAACTTCGGCGGGAAAGAGCTTCTCGACGTGCTCGTAACCTCCGGGCTTTCCTTCCATCCGGCCGTCGTGAGGACGTTCATCCGGATCGGCGAGAAACTTTCGGAGGCCGGCGCGACTTCCCGCACGGGAGGCGCCGGGAATGCCATGAAACCCCTCGCGGAAGGCGGAGGGTTCGAAATCAAGATTTAAGGAGAGTGATCTATGCCTCTTTCCATGACTGACCAGATGACCGCGCTCGAAGCCACGAAGCGGTCCGGTAACGCGGACGCGTACCACATCATCGAGGGCATGCTCCAGACCAACCAGATGCTGGCTGACATGCCCGTATACGAGGCGAACGACGGAACGAGCCACCTCACCACCGTTCGCACCACCCAGCCGAGCGGCACTCGGCGCAAGTACAACGAAGGTATCGTCAGCCACGCCTCGACGACCAAGAACATCCGCGACCTCATGGAGATGCTCGAGGACTACTCGGTCATCGACAAGAACATCGTGGACCATTCGTCCAACAAGACGGGCTTGATCAACACCGAGATCATCGCGTTCCTCAACGGCATGGGCGAAACCCAGGCCGAGGACCTGATCTACGGCGACAACGGCCAGGACGAAACCCAGATGAACGGCCTTGCCGTAAGGCGTAGGGTTCTCAACGCCGAGAACTGCGTTTCCGCCGGAGGATCCGGAAGCGACCTCACGAGTATTTACATCGTGGGTCTCGGTCCTCAGTTCGTTCACCTCTTCCATCCGAAAGGGCGGAACGACGTGGGCGTGAAGCGCGAGGATCGCGGCTTGCAGGACTGGCCCATCATCTCCGGAGGCGTGATGAAAACCATGCCCGCGTACGTCAACTTCTTCTCGGCGCACTTTGGCCTTGCCGTAAGGAACGAGAAAGCGCTGCAGCGTATCGCGAACATCGAGTCCACCATTTCCGCCGACACCCTCATCGAGATCGTCCTCGCACGGATGAACAAGCTCCCCGTTGGTTGCCAGAGCGTCGCGATCTACGCGAACTCCGACATGGTCACCAAGATCGATAAGGCTGCCTGGTCGAAGTCGAACGCGGTTTTCCCGAAGGAAGACCCGTGGGGCAACCTCGTCACCCACGTCCGCAGGGCTCGCGTGCGCCAGGTGGACGCCATCCTCAATACCGAGGACGCGATCGCGTAATCGGTCGGGTCCGGCCGGATTAACCTGGCCGGACTTATTTCAGGACAAGGAGAAAACTCACATGAATTTCTGTTTGGATAAAAGGCTAGAGGTTTCCACCGATCAGGCGATTGCCGCGACCGCCTATTCCGATTCCATCGTGTGCGGCGGTCCGGGAGAAGCCGAGGGGGCCGCCTTCGATATCCGGGTGAAAACCGCCTTCGCGACGAGCAACGCCGGAACTTTGACCTTCGGTATCCAGGACTCCCCGGACGGAACGACCTGGACCACCCGCGTCTCGTCTCCGGCATTCGCCGCGGCCGCACTCGGAGCGACTTCCGGGGGGAAGCCCCTCACCTCGCTTACGGTTCCGAAGGATCACGCGAAACACCTTCGCCTTGCTTACACCGTCGCGAACGCGTTTACTGCCGGCGCGATCACCGCTGGCCTCAACACGGTACGGTAAGGAGGTAGACGATGCCGGATAAAGATCAGACCCAGGCGGGCGGAACCCCCGGGAATACCCCGGATCCGAACGCGAACGGCGGAACTCCCCCCGCGGGAGCCGGAGCGGGAAAGAAAGATCAGACCCAGGCGGGCGGAACCCCCGGGGTGCCGGTCACGTATCGGTGTAAGGTGAAGTGCCATTACGGCGGACGCCTGTACCGCGTCGGGGAAGTGCTCGTTACGGACAAAGAAGCTCCGGGGCACTTCGAGAAAGTGAAGTAAGGGGAAGGTGCCGGGAGCGATCCTGGCACCTTTTCAATGAGAAGGAGATGGTAGATGAATATCGACTGGGATCTAGCGAATCGCGCACTACAACGAATCGGGCAGGCCCGCTTGCCCACGAATGACACCACGAGCCGCTCCGCGCTCCTTCTCCGTGACTTCTACCTTCCCACGATCCTTGAAGCTCTTGCCGAGGTGCCTTGGACGAGTGCGAAGCGGCGTGTAGCCCTCGTGGAGGATATCCTGTCCGAGAACCTTACCGAGTACGCGTGTATGTACCCGCTCCCCGTGGACTGCGCCCGGCCCCTCGAGCTTTGGCTGCAAAACCCATACTTCATCATCGAGGGAGACATTCTCTATACCGATATACCTGGTGCAATCCTCCTTTACATCACCAACGGACGCATCGCGGATCCGGCCAATTATCACGATACCGAGGACTTCCCCGAATACGAAACGCTCCCGCTCGAGGTGAAGTTCTGGGAGTACGTCGAGGCGAATCTCGCCGGGAAACTTTCGCTCTCACTCACCGGGAAGGATGATCTTTATCAGGTCTTGAGAAACGAGGCGCTCCTCATCGGCCAGCTCGCAAGCCAGGCGTCCCGCTCGGCATCTGCTGCCAAGAAGAACGGATCCCCGCTTTGGATGGGCGGGGTCCGGGGTCGCTGATGCTGATTACCTCCCTTTCCGCCGGCCAGCTATCCAAGAAACTCTACGGGCGCATTGACCTTCCCGTGTATGCGCAAGGAGCGAGCGAACTTACCAATTTCGATATCATTCCCACCGGCGGGATCGTTCGCCGCCACGGGACCCGTCGCCTCGGTAGCCTAAAGAAAGCTGCCCGGATCATCCCATTCATCGTGAATACCGAAACCTCATTCCTGCTCGAGATCGGCGCGGGATACATCCGGATCTGGCAGGACGGAGCCTTGCTCACCTCAGGCGGTGCCCCGCTTGAATTTCTTTCGACCCTGGACATCCCGCTCTATGCGTCCCTCGCCGAGGCGCGCGAGGTTCAATACTCCCAAATGTATGACGAGATTTACCTCGTTCACCGGTCCTATCCGGTCTATCGGCTCTCCTGGGCCGGAGGAACGAGCTTTACTCTTTCCCGCGTCGTTTTCACCGGGAACGAAGGCGAGCTTCCTTTCGACGGCCCGGGAAATTATCCGGGGACGATCGCTTTTTTCCAGGGGCGGCTCTTTCTCGGCAGCACCCTCCTCGAGCCCCAGAAGGTTTGGGCAAGCCAGCCCTTTGATTACACCTGTTTCATTTACTTCGATACCATTACGACCACGACCACGAAGCTTAAAAGCCCCGATATTCACGTCTTTTCAGCGACGCTCACCCTGGAATCGAACATCCTTACCGGCGTCACCCAGGACTTTTCCGCGATCGAGAATATCCAGGACTACTATATTTCGGGCGAAGGTATCGCCATCGGGACGAAAGTGCTCGCGGCCGGCGTCGATACCCTCACGCTCTCGGATACCGTAACCGCCGAGGGGGTCGATCTTACCTGTACGATTCAGCTTTGGAAAAGCCCGGGAACCCCGGAAGCAACGGACTACGAGGATATCGAGACCTCAAACGACGTGACGGGCGCCGCTCATGCCTTTTTCTTCGAGATCGCTTCAGACAAGAACGACGCGATCAAGTGGATGGCCCCCCAGCGCGACCTCATTATCGGGACCGAATCTTCGGAGTGGATCGTCCCTGGATCCGTAACCGCGACGTATATCCAGGCCGTGCTCAACTCCCGAACCGGATCCGCGCCGATTCAGGCGACGATGGTCGGGCCTTCGACGCTATTTTTCGCCTCCGGAGGCCGCGCGATCAAGGAATACTACTACCAGTACGAGCAGGAAGCGTACCGTGCCTCGAACCTCGCCCTTTGGTGCGAGGAGATCCTGAAGGATTCCCCTGCCGTAGATTTTGATTATGTGACCGCGCCCTACAGTCGCATTCTCGTCACCCGGGAAGACGGGACACTTTACGCGCTCCTCTACGAGAAAGACCTTGGCATCATGGGCTGGAACAGGATCGAGATCGCCTCCGGCCTCATCATCTCCACGGCGACGACGCCTTCCTCCTCTGGGGATGATACGATCTATTTCGCCGTCTCTTCCGGCGGAGAGTACTACCTAGAGGCATTGATCGGCGCCGATACCGTCTTCCTCGACGGGTTCTCCGCCTGGGATCCCGTGACGAGCCCGTCCCTGTATCCGGCCGTATCCGGCGCCGAGGCGATCCTCGTGGACGGAACGACGGGAGATACGGCGGATCCCGCCGATATTCCGACCGGATTCGGCGACGGGCATGAGGTATTCATCGGGTACGAATATGAAAGCCGAATGAAGTCCATGCCCGTAGTCTCCGACGCGAAGAATTCTTTGAAGCGGATAGTGGATCTCCGCCTACGATTCCACGAATCCTGGATGCCGGACATCGTGACCCCCGAGGATACGGTCGAACGTCCGGTACAGACCGAACCCTTTACGGGGATTCATTCCCTACCATACCCCGGATCCTATGACCGGGACGTTTTCTTCTCAATCCGTACGAGTCGCCCTTTCCCGTGCGCGGTCCTTTCCGTGTACGCCGGCGTGAACTAAGGAGGAAAAGCCATGGACCCGTTTACTATAGGTTTGATCATCGCGGGCGTCGGCGGCGCCGTGGGGCTGTGGAGCGGCTGGGAAAATTCCCAATATGCCTCCGCTGAGGCCCGTGCCCAGGCCGAAGCCGAGAAAGCCCTCCGCGAGGCCAAGATAAAGGCCCAGCGGGAGCAGGCAGAGCGCGAAATAGAGCTAGCCCAGAGCCAGTTCGATATCGAGACCCAAAACGCCCTCGAGAACGCTGCGGACATGGAGCTCCAGGGGCGGCTCACCGACAAGAAGACGACCCAGCAGGAATCCCTCATCGGGCAGGCGTACAACCAGACCATGGAGCAGCTCGGCATGAACGCCGAACAGCTCAACGCCCAGGAACAGGCCGCCAAGGTTTCTTTCGCGCAAAACTCAGGCGCGGCCGTCGCCGCCATGGGCGCCTCAGGAACGCGCTCGGGTTCGAGTGCCGAGCGTGTCCTCGACCAGAATCAAGCTGCTTTTCAGCAAAACCTCGATCTTTCCCATGCCCAAGCCCAGGAGGGTCAGGATATCGCGCTCGCCCAGGCCTACGCGGGCCTCCAGGAGAATCTCTTCAACGTGGGCGTCGCGCGAATCAACGCGAATGAAACCTTCGCTGATGCCCTGCAGCTCAGGACCGACTACGCCGAAGGAGGACGCGCCTACGAGCTTTTCCAGCAGCAGATCACGAATCGCCGTGCGGATCTCGAATCAAGCATCGACCTCCAAAACCTCGCCGGAAGCTATGCTCAGGACGCCTACCAGCGCCAGATCGATCGCTCTCAGTTCACCTTCCTTGACGCTTTCTCATCGATTTTCGGGGGCGCCTCGACAGGCATGCAGCTCGGATTCCAGGCTGCGAACTACTACAACGCCTGGGGAGCAAACAACCAAATCACTCCTTCTGGATTCCAGTCCCCGCAATACGGGTACGCCGGCCAACAATTCAATTTCAGCGTTGGGAATAACCTTTTCAGTTCAGCCTACGGATTCTAACGGAGGACGCCATGGGACAAACATCACTTCTTGACGCTTTCAACGCGGCGGCCGGATTCGCCTCAACCACCATGTCGCTTCAGGACGCGGTGAACCGAGAGAAAGCAAAAGCCGAGCTTCAGACAGCCGAGCTTTCGATGACGAAGGAATTCGATAAGTACCTTCTCAACCTTTCCCAGCGGAACGACTTCGACAACTTCGAAACGGATTGGGCGAATCAAAAGGTGAAGATCTTCAATTCGGCTTCCGAAGGCCTATCGAGCCCATACGCGAAGGACATCGCGTCGCAAATGTTCGCGTCCATGGATGCGAACCAGCTCATGAAAATTAAAACCGAATCGCTCAAGCGATCGGCGGATTATACCTATACGACGGTCCAGAACAACAACAACGAGATTATGAACTCCCTCGCGTATACACCTGAGGAAAAGCTCGCTCGAACTCAGGGCAACTGGAAGGGGCTCTATGACGCGGGAATCATGGACTATTCCTCATACAACTCAAAGCTCATGGAAAATGGGGCGACGATCGCCCTCGGAGCCCTCCAGGGCGGCGCTCGGAAAGTGCTGGATGAGCAGGGTATCGAAGCCGCCATTTCGTTCATACAAACCAACCAGGACCGGCTAACCCTTGCCAACGGCGCCGAAGTCCCCATGGACGCGATCCGGGGCCAGGCGGAAAGCAACATCATGCAGGAATGGAAGACCGCCGAGGCGTTCCGGAAGATGAGGCAGGAGGAAATCTGGAGCGGAAACGAGAATACAGCTTCCCAGATTTACCTAGAAATGCTTTCCGGAGGCGGGGTTCAGTCGGCCCATAAAGGTCTCGCATTCCTGAAGAATGTTGGGCGAGATGGTCTCGACTCTGCACGGCGGGATGAATATGCCCTGAAGTATCAAGGTTTTCTTGACAAGGCGGCGGAGGATCCCAAGGGAGCGACCTCCAAGGCACGTCTGGAGCTTAGCGTCGATCAGGCCGTCGCGGGCTGGCAGCAGGGCCTCTGGACCGGCGAGGAAGGGAAAAACGTCGTACTCGACATCCTCAAGAAGAGCATGAGCGAACAGTTCGCCCAGATCGACCGCGATATCGCCTCCGGGAAGAAGATCGACACCTCCGAGGTAGATAAATACCGCGGGAAGAGCGTCCTCGAAGTCTATCCGACCGCGCTCAACGATTTCTTTGCGGCGATTCAGAAGTCCGCACCGGAGCCGGTTCAAAACTACGTGAAGAACATCAAGGGAACGACGGAATCGATCTACCGTACCGCCCGGGGCGTCGCCGCGGGGAAGAAGCTTTCCAACGAGCAGGAAACCGAGCTTACCGCCATTCAGGCGGATCTCGCGGGTTACTGCCTCGACATCATCAACGAATCGAAATTCGGCGACCTCAACGCGAATGAAATGGCGAAGAAGGTAAACGACCGGATCAACCTCGCCGTCGCGAAACAGTACGACGTATTCCAGACCGGGCTCAAGGATAGTTTCTTCAACCCGATCGAGAAGCAGGCCGCCAAGATGCAGGGCATGATCGACAAGGGCGCGGATCCCGTGTTCGTCGATACCTACGGCCGCGAGAACTGGATCGGGAATACCAAGGAAGGGATCAATTCTCTCCGGAATTATCAGCGGAACGAAGTCGCCCGGCGACTCGGTATCGCACCCGAGGACATCGGACGGCTCTCGATTACGAGCGAACCCACTCTGGACGGCCATGACGCGACAGGATCCGCGATCTTTAGCGATACTCAATCCGGCAAGCAGTTCACCTTCAAGACCGACGAGAAGTCCGGGAAGATGCTCGGCTACGAGCGCGAGGCAGGGTCCAAGAATTGGACCGCGTTCGCAGGCTCGAAGGACCAGAAGAAGGCCGACTACTGGGCCGACATCGACCAGAAGAAGATTGAAGCCGAGACCGACTACAAGCGGGCCATTCCCGGGTATACCCAGGAACAGTGGGACAAGATCCCGGACGCTGACAAGTTCGAGAAGTGGGAGACGTACAAGAGGCAGCAGTACGAAAACCGGAACAGAAACCAGAGCGCGATCGCGACGAGGGGGCTATAAGTGAGCGACATCAATGAATTATTCAACCGGCCGAACCCCGCGGAGGATAACTCGAAGCTGACCGGAGAGTTCTGGACGGGACTTCAACAGCAGAGCCAGGCCGAGACTGCCCAGCGGATCGAGAACGTGGACCGCTACCGCGTCTCGGTTTCCGATGACGAATACGAGATCCTAAACCAGGCGATCGCCAATGCCGCGATCCCGGAGGATGAGGCCTACAACTGGGCCGTCGCACTCCAGTATTCCCGTAATTTTGGCACCCCTCTCGCCGAGACGAGGGCAAACCTCGAGGCGATCAACGAGTATTGGCTCGGGCCCATGAAGAGTAACCCGAAAAGTAATTTCAAGGCCGTAACGGATTCCTTCCTCGTCGGGCGGAATACCGTGGAGCTCGCAGGCCTCGGCGCCGATCTTTCCGCATACGAAGCGAATGGGGATTCCTGGAATATCGACCAGGTGAAAAAGCGGATCACCGAGCTCAACTCCGATAACGCGACCCTGGGCGACGCGCAACCGCGCCCCTGGGTTATCGAGGCGCTCAAATACGGCGCCCAGAGCGCCCCGTTCACCGGGTCCGTCATCGGCGCGGGTATCCTCGGGAGCGTTTTCACGCCTATCGCCGGAACGGGCGCAGCTTTCGCCGAATCCATGCACCAACAGCAGGGGCTCGAGTACCTTCGCCTCCGGGACCAGGGCGTCGAACCAAAGTACGCGCGTTGGATTTCCACTGCCTCAGGCGGGCTTCAGGCCGCGGTGGAAGTCGCCCTGGGTAACGTCGCTGGGAACCTCTCGAAAGCGACCGGGGCGAACACCATCACGAGCAACGTATTGAAGCGGTTATCCGCGAAAGGCACTTTCGGGAAAATCGGTAAGATCCTCATGGCCTACGGAACGGAAGCGACCGAAGAAGGCGCCGAGGAGGCGATTCAGGAACTGATCGGCGCCGGGGCCTCGGCGATCGCCGCAGAGTTGCAGGGGCAGGGCGTGGACACCGATACCGCCTCAGAAATCGCCCGAAATACCCTGGAATCCTTCAAGGGCGGGTTCATGGGCTCCCTTGTGCTCGGGCTTTCGGGGACCGCGCTCAATGCTCGTGCCGAGTTCAAGGACGCAACTGTTCTCCGGGACCAGGCTGAA
The DNA here is from genome assembly GCA_023443865.1 of Spirochaetota bacterium. Taxonomy (GTDB): domain Bacteria; phylum Spirochaetota; class Spirochaetia; order Treponematales; family Treponemataceae; genus Teretinema. Next base: position 916,442 of record JAEZST010000022.1, read on the forward strand.
ACCATCGACTCGAAAGAGGCCTTTGTCAAGGAATCAGCCGGATCCGTGGTATTCGAGGGGATGACCGATAAAGACCGCGCGGAAGCTCAGGACGCGATCTGGAATGCGGCCGCCGGGAAGCGGGAAGAGCGGATCAACGCGGCCGCGCAGGAGATCGCCGAGACAACGGACGCGGGGAACGAGACCGTTGAAGGCGTACAGGCTGAAGGAGAGGATGCCGCGCCGCCCACCACCGGAAGCGCGGTCCGCCTCGATACCGGCCGCCTCCACGTCCAGGAGGGAGGCTCGGTTATCCAAAACGACGACGGCAGCACTACCCGGGTCCTCAAGGTCGGGGATCCCACGCGCGAAACGAAGTCAAACCGGTACGGGTACATCAGGTTCCGCGAGTACGATGATCGTGTTGTGGTAGACGAATTCCGGGTCGGTTCCCAGTATCAGGGCATCCAGAAGGAGTTTTTCCAGGACTTCGCCGAACGAGTCGCGGGAAAGGAAATCGAGTGGGAGCCAATGGGGAAACGCGCCCAGGCGCTCAAGGAATCGATAATCCAGGAGAACCCAGCCGGCGCGGAGCGAGGCCTTCAGTATTTCGCCAAGGAATCAGATCCCGGAAACATCCGGGGCCGGGTTCAGCTTGACCAGGCCGTCGCGCAGCACTTCCCGAAGATGAATCCCACCGAACGCGCGGCCGCCGTGGCCCTCCTCGAGACGCGGGCTTCCGTTCGGGGCATGGATCTCGAGCAGTATCTGGGATCCACCTTCCAGGAAGGCGTATTCTCCCCCGCGGGTAACGTGATCCCGGATGCGGCTCAGTCCGCCGGAGTAGATCCCGGGAAAGTGAAAGGCGGCGTTTCATTCACGAAAGACGTTTCCGGGGCTGTAAAAGCCATGGTTTACGTGACCGAAAACTCGGACTTTTCGACTTACGTTCATGAGGTGGGGCACGTTTTCCGTCGCGAACTTGAGGGAAACCTCCTCGCGGAAGCCGAATCCGCGTTCGGCGTCAAGGACGGGAAATGGACCCGGGACGCCGAGGAGCGTTTCGCTGTCGGGTTCGAGGAATACCTCCGCGAGGGGAAAGCGCCCTCGGAGGGCCTCGCCGCCCTCTATCGAAAGGCCGCCGAGTTCCTCCGGAGGATTTACAACGCGCTCGCAAACCGCGTGGAAGTGAGCCCTGATATCCGCCGGGTGTATGATCAACTCCTCGCCGGGGAAGGTCCCATCTCCGAGCTCACCAAGGAAGCGGATAGCTCAAATACCGCGCGCGCCCAGAAGATGGATGCGCAGACTAATATCGCCTCGGCCCCCGCCGAGGCGAACCCTTCCACCGTAAACGCTGAAGAAGAAAGCAAACCCGAAGATCCTAGCAAGACGTTTCAGGAAAAAACCCAGGACGTACTCGCTGAAGCCGGGGAACTCTATAAGACAATTCCGGATGAGCTTTTCTTCCAGTCCGAGGCGGTGAAAAAACTCCTCCAGGAGATGAGCCGGGAAGAGCTGATCACGATGCTCCACCAGAGTGACTCCGCCGGCGGAATCCCGAACTATCGCGCGTACCGCCGCGACGTTGCGGATGATGGCCTCTGGCCGGTCCAGGTCTCCCTCGACGCGGATAGCCTCAAGTGGGTTAACGACAACATGGGGCACAGTTCAGGCGATCAGCTCCTCCGCGAGATCGGCCACACCCTCGCCGAAAACGAACAGGAATTTGGAGTCAAGTCCTACCACAAATCAGGGGACGAATTCCTTGTCCAGGCGAAGACCGTCAATGACTTTCTCAAGTTCCAAGAGAAGGTTGATAAAACATTAAAATCCGCTATACTTAAAGCAACGGATCCCGTAACCGGCCACGTAATCGAGAAAGAAGGGATTTTCATTTCGGCCGGAATCGATAACAAGGGGGACATGGATGCCGCAGACAGAAGCCTTGAAGATGAAAAGCGTTATCGAGAACATACGGGCGAACGCGCGGGCCGCGGCGAAGTCCCGCCAGGTATTCGAGTCCGTGACGACACCGGAAGGGACCTTCTCGATCGAGAGGCCTTGGCTTTCTTCGAGCGCCGAGCCGAAGAAGTAAAGCGACTCTCCGAACAAAAGAACACCCAGAAAAACGAATTCACCCCTGAAAACGTACGCGCCCTCCGGAAGATCATCCAGGAGGGCGGTGATATTTTATTCCAGTCTGTCTATCATGGTACGCCTCACGAGGTAGATAAGTTTACTACTGAAAAAATTGGAACCGGTGAGGGAGGGCAGTCTTATGGATGGGGTCTCTATTTTGCAGAATCCCGAGACGTGGCAGAGTGGTATGCTCAAGAACTCACCAAAGGTCTCGGAATAGCCTTAAAAGGAACTCTTCTCAAAGATCAAACAGGCGCCCTCGCGAACTCAATACGGCTACTTTTAACGAACGTCAAGAAAGGTCATGATTTCACAACCATCAAATCAGAGATCATCACCGATTTGAGAATGTCAAAAGCACCCTGGAATATCGAAGCCTCGAATGAACTTGAAGGATTGAACAAAGAAGATATAACAGAAGTTCCTACCGGTCATGTTTATCAGGTCGAAATACCCGATCAAAATGATTTCTTGGACTGGGACAAGCCTTTCTCCGCACAGAGCAAAACCGTTCAAGACAAAATCCTCGAGTATTCCGCTACCGCTCCGGGATATTTAAGAGAAATGGTATCTCCGTTAGAAAGAAACGCAACTACCGGGGAAGGTTTATATCGTGCGATTCAAAGCCAAGAAGGAGTTTCGCAAAAAGAAGCTTCACTAATTCTTAAAGCCCACGGTATTCCAGGCATTCGCTTTCTTGATGGAAATAGTCGTACTTCAGGCTCAGGTAGCTATAACTACGTCGTTTTCAGTGACGAGGACGTAAGCATCACCGATATCCTCTTCCAAACCGAAGAAGAGCTAGTCCGCGACGCCGCAAGCTTCGATACCTGGCAGGACTTCATGGAGTTCTACGAGGAGGGATCCTGGTCCCGGCCGGCCGATGCCGCCGTCCCTGAGTATGCCGACGCCCAGTGGTACCAGACCGTATGGGAGAAGGCACGCGGAATTGTAACCGAGGAATCCCTATCCGAGGCCGAAGTGGCTGCCCAGGTAGAAGCGGATAACCGAACCCCGGGAAGCCCTCAAACCATGGACGCTATGTGGCTCGTGGAGATGCGGAAGCCTGGGAAGCTCGAGGAGTTCCTAAAGCGTATCAACTGGATCCTCACCCAAAAGAACGAGTTCGCCCCGGCAGACGCCGAGGAACAGTCCTCCATGGAAGACGTGGAGCGGATGAAGCGCCGTATTACGGTAGAGCTCAGGCACGGGTCATGGATCAGTAACGCAACCCGGCTCGGCGTCGGCCGCGAGCTCACCGACAAGGCCCGTCGGACCTTGCTCACCCTCATGTCGAACGCTCCGCGCGACTACCGCGCCCTCTATGGCGACCTCATGGAGGACGAGGACTGGTCCGTCGCCCTGGCGGATACCGAATCTGGCCGCCTCGCCTCGATCGCGGATCCGGAGATCGACTATACCGAAATGACCCCCGAGCAGCGCCGGAAGATCGCGGAAAAGATCGACAACGCCGAGATCGCGGGCAAGCTTCGCTCAGGCGACCTCACGATCGAGGAAGCCGAGCGCCACATCAAATACCTCAATAGCCAGCTCGATGAGAAGCAGAAGGAGATTCGGAAGCTTGAGAAGGAAGAAGACGACTTCCGGGCTGAAGTGGGATCCGATTACCGCCGTATTTCGGACTGGCAAACGAGGCGACTCCTCGAGCTGAAGGACGAGCTCGACATCGCTCGAGCCCGCCACGAGTCCAGGAGCGACCAGACGAGCCGAATGATCGAGCGGGGCCAGGCGATTACGAGAAAATACCAGCTCGAAAGCCAGCAGATCAAGGCCGGGTACGATACCATTTTCCGCAAATTTTCCGACCTTTCAAAGGCCATGGAGATATCCGGGGCAGTAAAGACCGCGCTCGCCCGCCGGGAATCTCTCTTCGAGGCCCGGGCAGAAAGCGCGCGCCTCCGGAGTCAGATCAGCGCGAACCGGGAGGCCCGGAAGATCAGGACGCAGCTCGTCAAGAAGACCATGCGGCGCGTCCGGTTTCAGAATGTCGATTACGAGAATGCCCGGAAAATCATCGCGATCCAGCGGAAGTTCACGCCCGCACTCCTCAAAGGGCTCAATAAATGGATCGGCACCGAAGGCCCATACCTCCGCGAGGTGTACTCCCGTTGGAAGACTGACGAGGCGTTCCGGGTAAAGCTCTCCGAGAAGCTCGGGCGTAAGAAGAAGTTCGGCAAGATCAGCCGTCTCCTCGAGAAGGATTTCGATACCTGGACGAATAGCGAGCGCGAGTTGGCTCTTGATTTCTTCCCGAAGGAAGACTGGATCGAGGAATTGAACCTCGACGCCCTAACGGCTGAGCGCGAGGAATCCCTTCAATTCGACGAGAAGTCAGGAGAAATCCAGAAGATCGTCGCCGAAGCGCTGCCCGCGCGAATCCTCGCCCGGATCGAAGGGAGGCCCTTCGCTGAGTGGACCATCGAAGAGATGGAAGAGCTCGCCGCCACGGTGGACGAGCTTTATTCGGATGGCCGCCGGCAGCTCGAGGCGAAGAAAGAGGCCGCGCGCGCCGACGCCGATCGCCTCAGGAGTCAGATCAAGAAAGTTATCCTTGACGCGGGAATCAGCGCTGACGATTCGCCTGAAGAACAAATGAGGAAACGGAAGGACTTCGAGAAGAAACTCGGGTTCGGCCATGTAAAGGGCACCGTTGCCGATTCACTGGAGCGCCGTAGCTTCCGATCCCGTCTCATGAACAAGGGCTACATTGACGCGAATGTTCGCCGCGTAGCCCGGATCCTGGACGGGGGGAAGGACGGCGTTAATACCGACCTCCTCTACCACCAGGAAGACCTCTGTTACAACGCTGAGCACCGGATGATAAGGGAAAGAAATGCGGTGATCGCGAAGGCGATGGAGGAGACCGGGGTTACGATCAACGACCTTTATGAGACCGTGACGATCAAGGGCCTTATGGACGGCCGCGACGAGACGTTTACCGTTGACGAGCTCCTTTTCGTCCTCAAGGCTGATGAGGACAAGGTGGAAGCGAAAGACGGAACCGTGATCGAACAGAGTAAACGGGCGATCATGTACGGAAACCTTCTCTCGGATACCGAAAAGGAAACCTGGGGCAGTGGAAAGTCAGGGGAAGAAGCCTTGAACAAGATCGCGGAACCCCGTTACCAGGCAGTCCTTGCGGCCGCCCAGGCGCTCCCTGAGAAGGTCAGGCGCTTCGCCGATGCTATATCGGCGGATTACAGCGAACAGTACGAGCGGATGAACGCGGCTTCGATCGCCGAGTTCAACCAGCCCGTCTGGCGGGTAGCCCATTACGTCCCCCTCGTTCGCCTTGAATCCGGGGGTGACACGAACGAGAACCGCGTTGCCGAAGACCTCCTGGGCATGAGCTCCACCCGGAAGCAGACCGGTACTGATAAGGGCATGACCCAGAAGCGAATCGACATCGCGGCCGCGTACATGCGCCCGGTCCAGCTCGGCCTCTACTCGACCTGGGTCGATTCAGTGAAACGGACTGAGCACTTTATCGCCTATGCGCCCTACGTTCGTGAGCTCAACCGGGTCTATAAGAGCGTTGACGCGGGGAACCTCCGGGGCTGGATCCGGAACCGGTACGGCGACGGCATGCTCAAGTACATCGACCAGTACGTCAACGAGACGGCGAATCCCGAAGCGATCGGCGAGCAGAGCAGGGTGGACCGAACGATAAAGGCGATCCGCGGGCGGACCGCCTCGGCGTACCTCGCCTGGAAGATGAGCGGGATCCTGAAGCAGTTCGTCACGAGCCCGGCGCCGTATTTTGCGCACGTAAGTCCGGCCGAATACGCGGCGGCCGCCTTTGATCTCGTGAAGAATTTCCAGGATATTTCAAGCAGCATCCGGGAAAAGTCCGTTTTCATGGAAAACCGCGTGATGGATCCCATTATCGACCTCATCCGGGAGCAGCAGGCCAAGACCGGAAACAAAGCGGCCGCCGCCTGGGACCGCTTCAACGACCTTGGCATGAAGGGGCTTGAGTTCGCCGACTGGTCCTGCGTCGCCCCCGGGTGGCTCGCGGTTTATCGGAAGACGCTCGCCACCCTGGAGAGCGAGAATAAAACCGCCTATGAGAAAGAGCTCGCGCGCCTTCGCGCTGAAAATGAGAGCGGGCTCCCCGAGGCGATGAAGACCGAAGCCGAGATGAAGGCCCTGGCCGAGAAAAAGGTACTCGAGCCAGGCGATATCGAGCTTCGCGCGGTAAAAGCCGCGGATGACGTTACCAGGCTTTGCCAGCCTTCCAACCGATTGACCGACCTTGCACCTCTTTTCAAGGAACGAGGGAAGGGTACTGAGGCTTTGAAGATCCTCACCCAATTCCAGACCTCCCTCAATGTGATCTGGCAGAATATCCGCTACGACCTTCCCCAGGCTGTCCGCGACAAGGAGTGGAGTACCGTTGTCGGGATGATAGGCGGGTACGTCGCCGCGGGCGTCGCGGTGAATCTCATGACGCAAGGGTTCGGCGGCGGGGATGACGACGATGCAGAGTCAAAGATGAGGACTCTCGTGTACTATGGGATGACCCAGTTCACGGATGCGGTCCCGTTAGTCGGAGACGCGGTAAATACCCTGGCGCGCCAGGTAATCACCGGATCCACTGGTTACCAGGGTTCCGATGACTTCTACCCGGCAATCTCGAAGATCTTCCAGGCAGGGATGGCGGTCGCCGAGGGGGATTGGGAGAGGAGCGCGGCGCGTACGTTTGAAGGATTCGGCTACGCCTTCGGCGCACCGGTCTCGGGAATCAAGGAAGCCGGGCGCGCGGTAGGGATTGGAGACGGTAACGGGACGCTCGAGATCGAGCCCGGGGCTCTTTTCGGGAGAAGGTAAATGCAGCTTGTAGATCTCGATTTATCAGACAAAAACGTACGGATCGGAGCCCTGAACGTGCTCCAGGGCCTTTCCGGGGTAGCGATCGAGGATATAAAAACCGCGATCGCTTCGACCATTGGGGCGGCCCAGTCGATCTCCGGAGAGGTTAAGGCGTTCATTTCGAAGATGCTCGATGACGGGATGATCTCCACGGATGAGAAAAAGCAGCTCAAGCGGGACCTCGCGCTCATCACCACCGAGTACCCGATTGTCCGCGGCCGCGCCCTCGAGGCGGGCGTACCCGAAGCAGACGCGGTTATGATCGCCTATGACGCCGCCTACACCGCGCTCAACGATTACCTATACAACGAGCTCAAGGTATTCGATAACATGAGCACGTTTACGATAGTCGCCGATCGTGACGAATTCTTGGGGAAATTCACGGATTACTACTCCGGCCGGGATGCGTTGAACGCCGCGATTACGGACGGGCTCCTCCTCGAGGTGCTCAACGCCGTCGCTGAGGATATCGATAACGTAAACCAGCGGATCGACGACGTGCGGAATGGCGACGTTATTGACGGGGCGTTCGCGCGGTCGAAGCTCGAAGGCGCCCTGCAGGCCGAAATAGCCCAGATCTCCACAGCGCTTTTTCCGAATGGGTTTGATCGGCAGAATACGTTTGACCTCCTTACTCCGCGCGTGGTGATTTCCGAGGATATGGTTGACTACCTCCTCGGCCTCATCGGTGACCAAGAGGAGATGGTAGAGGTCCGCGCGAACGAGATCCGGCTCGTTTCGGCCCAGGCCGACACCGATCGGAACAGGATCACGAGTCTGGAGATCGACCTTGAAGGGATAACCCAGATCGTAGCCGAGCTTTTCCCTCTCCAGGAGGGCCAAGTCGTTAACCTCACCCAGATTACGCAGAATGCCGAGGCGATCGACCTTCTCGCGACGACCGGACGCTATGACCCGGGGACTGGGGAGGTAGATAGTTTCGCCCTGGCCGAGATGAAGCTCCTCGCCGATCGTTTCGAGCTCTTTATAGGAGGATCCGGAGAGGATTTCGACGCCGCAACCTGGAAGGTTACCCAAAACCAAATCGGAGCCCTCGTCCAGAACGCGATCGAGATGGACGACGACTTAATCGCGAACATCAGCCAGATGGTTCAGAGCGCGGAGTCCGTCCAGTTCCAGGTGGGGCAGCTCAGATCCGAGACGATCGAGCGCATCGATGACGCCCTTCTCATTGCCCAGAGTGGGATGCTCATCACGGCGAACGAGATCCAGCTGGGCGTTCAGAACCTCGAGGACGAGCTACAGGCGCTCATTTTGATCGAGGCCGACCGGATCGACGCATTGGTCCAAGACGTAGAGAAAAACTCGGCATCAATCCTTTCCCTGAAGAGCGAGCAGATCGCAGCCATGGTCCGGGGCGGCGGCGCCGAGGCTTACCTTTCGCTTTCCGTGACGCTTCCGGCGACGATTGATGCAGCGACGAGGAATCAGATGATTACGACCCTCGGGGCGGATCCCGTCAATGAGGTCTATGCTCTCACGAGCGGGGGATTCTGGTACGTAAAACCCGATTCAACCATCGTTGCCCAGAAGACGTTGAAGAACGGCCTCCGCGCGGCCGGCCTCCTCGGATCCCAGATCGCGCTCAATGCGGACGAGATCCTCATGGGCGGGAAGGTGAGGGCGGAGAATATTGACGTTGACGACCTTACCGCGGCCGAGGCGTTCGTGGTGAGCCTTAGCAGCAATGAAGCATTTCTTAATAATCTCATCGTGAAGAAATTTCACCTCGATAGTGATCCGGAAAGCTCGGCGGATTTCGAAGTTTTCATCGACGAGGTCAACGGGTTCCTGGTTAGGCAGGGCGGGAAGACCTTAATATCGGCCCGTCCCGGAACCGGAGACGCAGAGTTTAACGGGAGTTCGTTCCGGGCGGGGCCGTTATATGTCTCCCGGACAGCACCCTCAACACTAACGAAAACTATAGTCTCCACTGATCTCTTCTATACCCTGTACAACTTTCTTCGGGGGAACGGAATCGCCGAAAACACAACGACAAAATGTTCCGGGTTAATCAATAATTCCACCGTATCGTTTATCAGGCTAGAAAGTATTTCGGTTTATACTGCTGCTGGATTAGTAAGTGAGAAAACTGGTTATTACAAAATCAGTAGTTCAGAATTCTATAAGTCTCACGTGACATACACGCGCCAAGCCTTTACAACAATAACCAATAAAATTATGTTCTTGAACTCAAATCAAGAAACTATCCTAGAGATTTCCGGATCAATCGTTACGCCGATCTTATGGAAAAAGACTTTTTACCTTGAAGAAATCCGTACCGATCACGGAAATGTTCCGGTTCTTGCTCCAGACGGGCAATACCAGTACTATCCATATGCAAACGTGACAATACCCGAAAACTCCGTAGATAATGCAGTTGGTTGTGCGGGTTCTGTTTCATTCGTTGCCGGGACTTATACCATGAGCATCGAAAATCTTCCCACTTCGGCGTATGGACTGGAAGCCACGCAGTTGTATCGAGACGGAAATGGGTTCCTAAAAGTTGTATAGTTGGCAAGCATGCGGAAAAGGTATAAACTTAGGTAAGAGGTGATGGTGATGAAAAATATTATTCCATTAGTGGCTTCCGTAATGATTCTGGCCTCATGCGCCATGAAGGTTGATAATGTAACCGTAAAAAACAATTCCTCATTGGATGCTGACATCCAATATTCCGAGATGACAGACCCAAAACAAACCTTTACTCTAGCCCCAGGAGCATCCAGAGATCTCGAACTATCCGGCACTTATTTTATTAGTCTAGTGAATGAGGAACCCCGTCAAAAAATAAATCGATCTGATTATACTTATACCGTGATCGACGTTACCCCGACCACGAAGACCCTTTATATCACTAACGAGTTCGGGAGTGACGTTGTCTTGCAGAATAGTACTGAGCCTACCACCTCGGTTGATTCAACCATACTTTCTACTGCGGTTAATGCCCAAGTGGATATCATCTACTATCAACGCCTTAAATTATCAATTCTTGGGGTTGACTCATCGTTATATGTGTTTGAAGAAAAAGTCGAAAACGATAAAAATTACATGTTGATCCGAGCCCCCGGATACTGAATACAGGCCCCATTCCGGGGCCTTTTCTTTTCCATTACGAAACGCGATCCTCGCCGGTACACTCCAATCAAGGAGTGTTTATGCAAATTCCCGATCAACTCGTATCCGATATCAAATCCTATCTCATGAAAAAACCCCTTGGTGAGGTGTACGGCTTGTATACCAAACTCGTTTTTGCCGAGTCGGAAGCCAGGCGCCAGGAAGGAATCGTGCCTGAGGTGCCCGCCGCAGTGGATGGAGGTGGTGAATAATGGCGACTATCACAATTCCTGGATCAGTATCCGGTGGAAATCTCGGAATCAATGACAAAAAAACGATCGATGGAACCACAACTCAGGTGGTCTGGCAGATTCCTCCGCGCATCGGCACGATCACTATTCAAGCCCAAGTTCTCACCGCCGGATCTTACCGCGTTGAGGCGACGGCAAGCCCTATCGAGGACGTTCAGGCAGATTCCGCCGACTGGTTCGATGCCCTCGGTGCCGACCAGGTTGCCTCGAGTATGAATCCCATAATCGCCGCAGTCACGGCAATCCGGGTCGTGCGCGTCGCCGGATCCCACCGCGTTTGCATCAGGGGGCAGTAAATGGCAACGAATCCCGTATCCGGTAATCCCGTCGCGAATATCAAACTCCCTGGAAGCTATACCGCCTATGTTCCTGCCGCCGATTTCACCAACGCCGCCGTCGCCGCGAAGGCCGTGGCCGGCCTCGGTGGAAGTCCCGTCCTCAAGGAAACGACCGCCGCCCCGGGCACTCCCTGGGGCATGCCGACGATCAACATCCCCGACACCCTCCGCGCGAGCGTTGAGGCCGCGACCGGCGGCCGCCAAACCGTGCTGTACGACAACGCGGGGAACCCGAGCTATATGTACGTGATACCGCGGTTTAACGTGGAGGATATCCATGCGGACCTGGGGAGCGGAATCCACCCCGCATTCAAAAACGGAGGCGCCGATGTCCCGTATCTTTTCATAGGTATCGTGAGCGCGGTTAACATCGGCGGGAAAGCCTGCGCAATTCCAGGGCGCGACCCATGGACGAGTATCAATTTTGATTCCGCCCGGGCTGCGTGCGTCGATAAAGGGACCGGATGGCACCTGATGACCAACTGGGAGTGGGCCGCGATTACTCTTTGGTGTTTAAAAAATGGATATCAACCCCGGGGAAATACCTATTATGGCCGGGCTCATGATGCGACTTTTGAGACGGGGTCTCGATATGACGGCGGCGTGCCCGGAGTAACCACCGGCACAGCGCGCACAAAGGTCGGGTCAGGTCCAGCATCGTGGCGGCACGATGGTACGTTCGGGGGTATTGCCGACCTGGTGGGCAATACGTGGGAATGGCAGGACGGACTCAAACTCGTCGATGGCCAGGTTTACATGCCGAATGATAATCAATTTGCCCTGGCCGAAGGGTCGTGGCCTGCCCAGGGCGTGTATTATGATACGACCGGCACCACAGGGACGGACGACGTGGCGACCGCAAACGGGGCGCCCGTGCTATCATCCGCCCGGGCCACCCCCAGCGACGATTGCGGAAACGGTCTAGGACCAAGCGCTCCGGATAATGATTATGCGACGATCTTGTTGGAAACGGGCTGGCGAAGCGTCGGGTTGGCTACCGCGTATAATTCCATTGCGTTAGCCACGCGCCAGCGCATGATGCAGGCGCACATTGCGGCGATAATCGCATCGACCGGAACCGCACCATTCTCGGCTAAGGGATATATTTCCGTCCGAAACTACGGGGAACGAATCCCGTTCCGTGGCGGCGACTGGTACACCAGTTCGTACGCGGGGTTGGCCGCGTTGCATCTGAATGATCGCCGCGTGCGCGCGAGTTCCAACATCGGGTTTCGCCCTGCGTTCATTGGATAAAGGAAGGCAAATTGACAGTAGCAGAAGCACGTCGTGAACGCTTATTGCGGCTCATTGAAAGTGATTGGACGCAAGCCCCCGATGCTCCAGTCACCGAAAATGAGCGCGCGCGTTGGCGCGAATACCGGCAGCGTCTTCGCGATATTCCGGATCAACCCGGTTTCCCCGACGATATCGTGTGGCCTGAAGAGCCTGGGAAGGATCCCGTGATCGAGACAGTCACCATCAGGGAATAGCCCTCCAGTCCATTACCGGCAAACCCCTTGCATGGTGTAATTAAACAACACACCATGCAAGGGGTTTTTTTATTATGGACAATCTTTCCAATATTTCGGAGACGGGCTGGATCGTTATCTTGATTCTCGGATCACTTCTTCTTGTTTTTCTTTTCTTGATCATTTGGTTCAAAGGGGTCAGGGCGAAAAAAGGAGATACCGAGCTTGCCTTCGGAAACTCCACGGATAAAAAGATCGCAAAATTCCGGAAAGAACTCGAGAAGCAAAAACAGGCTGAGAAACACGATGATGAACTTCGGAAGCAGCTCTACCGAAAATCCCTTGAGATCGACGATCGTATGAAGGCCGACATGCGGAGAGTGGTACGTTCAATGAACGAGGAAATCTACGTACCTTTCCAGGAGTACATGAAATGCGACTTTCCCGCCGCCCAGGTCAAAACCCTCATCAAGGACGAGCTTTTTCAGTGCATTGATGAGAACCACCTCCGCGAGAAACTCAGAAAGAGCGAAATATCGGGATACCTCGCGGACGTTCTCCGGGGCATCGAGAAGGAATATGAACTATTCACCGCGAAGATCGGCCGGATTACTTGCGGTGAAGCGTATCCGGCTTGGAACGATATAGAAGAATCCATTTCGATTCTTGTATTCAACTGGGCATCGAAGATGAAAGAAGTGCTCATCAGCCGAATGAACGAGAAAATCACCCTTTACCAAAGCGAGCGAGACCACTTCCTCCTTGCCGAGTTCAAGACGAATAGCGTTGATGAGCCCATCGACAAGAACCGGCGGTATCTCTCTTCGATTGAGGAGGAAATCCATGAGCGACCTTGAATCCCTCGCGATCAAACAAAATAATCCAGCCTGCATCGAAGTCATTCGCCGCGTTGGATGCTTTGCTCGTGCGGCTATGTATATCGGCGAAGAAATCACGGGCATTCCCTTGACTCCTACCCAGATCAACGGGATCTGGAGTTGGGCCGAAGATGAAGGGTTTATCACCCGCGGGGAACACCTCCTGAGGGAATCGGCGCCGCTTGCGAATCGAGTCCTCGAACTAGCGGGAAACCCCGGCCGTGTATACGAGGTTGGAACCTTTGCCAAGGGGAAGCTAACTTGGTACCCGAGCACGCCGGCGAGTATGCGTCGACCGGATTTCCTCATCCAGAAAATTAAGCAGGGCGGCCCCGAAGGAACCCACTTCCGAAACGTTACCAGGAATGGAAAGCTCCTTTGGGATCCGCATTATCCGGAGATCCGCGTTCTTGGGATCTTCTATTCGATCATTTACGTCTACGTATTGTAGGGGGTATCATGAATGCGAAAGGTATTATCGGTCTTCTTTGCTTTATTCTTTTTGTTGGTTGCCATTCCTGCCCAGACGTTCTACCTGGCGACGGGGGAAGAGCTGAAGCGACTCGAGGAAATCTGGACGACCTCGGAGACCAACAGGCAGACGTGGGAATCGCAGGCCAAGAAGTGGAGGATCGAAGCCGAGACCTTGCAGAAGGACTCCGTGAACTTGAACGCGCTCTTGAGAGCGGAACGAGCGACAACCTCGAGTTTGAAGAAATCCTTCGCCGAATACGAAGCCGCCCAGTCCCGAATCAATACCGAGAAGGACTTGCAGATTCGGAGGCTCCAGACTGATAATGAAAAAGTGAGGGCGCAACGAAATTCGCTCGCAATGATCTCAGCAGGGGTATTTTGCGCTTTAATCTTCTATCTTTTCACCCGGATCCGGAAGGTTTTCGGCTTTCCCTAGTATGTAGGTTATTTGTAGGCTCATTTTTAGATATGTGCCGTAAAGTCTTATAAAATAAGGTTTTAGAATAAGCTCATATATTCAAGCCCTATTGCCGCTAAAGCGCAAGGCCTTCCCTTTCGGGAAGGCCTTTTTTTTGCGTACCGGCATTTCTGGGCGACGGATTACCGTTTCCCCGTATCGGTCCCGGTTCCCGCCTTACCGGAGCCATCCGATTGAGGGTCCATGGTTTGGGTTTGGTCCTGTTGCCTGAGTTGCGTCTGCGTTTGATCCTGCGTCGCCTCGCCGTCATGGTCTGCCGCGCGGGTTTGGTCGCGATCTTGGTCGCGATCTTGGTCGCGGTCTTGGGTTTTTAGGGAGTCGCTTTCGTAGAGTTTCAATTGGTCCCGGTCGCGGCTTTGGAGCGCGATCGGTTCGTTGAGCGTGATCGATTCGTCGCGAAGCGCCATTACCCGGGCGAATATGCGCTCCTCGGTACGGGCGGGTTGGGTGGATCCGATTAAAACGCCCTGCACGCGAAGCCGCTCCCTTTCCGCGATCCGTAAGGAATCAATCTCCCGTGGATCGGCGCGCACGAGAATCTCGTTCCCGTTTTCCAGCCTCACCCGTAGTTCGGTTTCCCCGGCCACGTTCCTCGTCATGACCGCCTCTCCCTCGATCCAGGTCATGGGCTCCCCCGATCCCCTGGAAAATCCGGGCAGTATCGCTACGAACAGCGCGACTGCCGCTATCAACGTCCTTCTCATGGGTATACCTCCCGAAACAAAAGATGACCGCGTTAACGGTTCATTAACAGGTACCCCCCGACGCGCGCGCCGGTTACATTTCTTTCGCGACGTGACCGGAGTTGCGTTACGGTGGTATATATATGCGGTAACGCGCGGGGGAAACGTTGGAAGAGAGCGAAGTAATAGGCCGAGTGCTCGCGGGAGATATTGACTCGTTCAGGGCCCTGGTCATCGCGTACGAAAAACGATTGCGGTCTTATTGCCTGAACCGGCTCCCCGCCTCGGAAACCGAGGACGCAATGCAGGATATATTCATTAAGGTATTTCGGTCCCTGCGGACCTTCGACCGCTCGAAGCCCTTCGCGGCGTGGTTTTTCGCGGTGGCCCGTTCCTCCATCTCCGCGCGAAAGCTTCGGTTCCGCCGGGATAAGATTAAAGAGGGCCGCTTGCGACTTTATTCCGCCGAAGCCGATAACGGGAACGAGGGACAATCGAACCTTGAGGCGGAGATGGCCCGGCGCGCCGTGGCGAAGCTCTCCGGTCGCTTGCGCGAGGTCGTTGAACTCCATTATTTCGCGGGACTTTCCGTGCGCGAGACGGCCATCGCCCTGTCGATCGGCGAATCCGCCGTCAAACAGCGCCTCTTTCGCGCGAGGAAGGAGCTCGTTCGCTTTATGGAAGGTACAAGATGAAGCTTAGCTGTGAAGGCCTCCGCGCCCTCGCCCGTCAATGGTCCGATTCCCCCGATGGGGGAATGCCCGAAGAACTCAAGAACGCCGCGCGGGAACACCTTGCCAGCTGTGACGGGTGCGCCGCCCGATACGGCGGACTCCCTGCCTTGTTCGACGGACCGACGGCGGCGGCGTTCGAAGATTCGGGAAGTACTTCAGCCTTCGCGGATTCCGTTATGCGCGCCGTCAGGCGAGAGGCGTTGGCCGAAAGGGAATCCGGCGGGTCGAGAAACGGATGGCAGAGGGCTTTCGCGACGGCGGCGGCGATCGCCCTGGTTTTCGCTTCCGGTTTTTTTGCCGGCGGCCTTTGGAAATCGGCCCAGCCTATCGAAGCGGCGGGGGGCGGGGGCGGAAACGGTTACGTAGAGGTGCGGTTTACCTTGAACGCTCCCGCGGCCTCCTCCGTCGAACTAATAGGCCTTTTCCCGGAATACCCGGGCGACGATAAAACCGCGATGGCGCGCGACGCGAACGGGCTATGGTACGTAAAGCTGCGGCTCAGGAAGGATACGGTCTATACGTACAGTTTTTCGGTGGACGGGCGGGAAGCCATGCCCGACCCCGCGGCGGAAGAATTCGTTGAAGACGGCTTCGGGGGACGCGATTCCCTCATTCGTTTATAGGAGGCATTCATGAAGCGACGGTTACTGACAGCAAGCGCGCTCATTCTCGCGTGCGCGCTTGCCCCGGCCGATTCGGCAGCGGACTGGGACGCATCGGTTACGGCGGCGTTTAACGCGGCGCTTGGCCCGGCCTCGAGGGCGGAAAATCCCTCCGCTTGGCTTGAAAAACGGGGATCCTTCCTCGAAGAATCGCGCCGGCGCGAAATCGATCCGGCGGCCGTCGGGCAAAGGGCCGCCGAGCTGATGCTTGAATGGGAGTGGGACCTCAGATTGGGCGCGACTTTGCAGGAGGCGGACGCGCGGCTTCGTCAGCGGTTTCGGGTAGAAGCCGCCGCAGGGAGCCAAGGCGCGCGGAGGCTCGAGGCGGTACGGAACGAAGGGAGGAACCGGGGCGGTATGACTCCCTCTCGGGAAAGGCGCCGCGGCGAAGGCTCGGTTTCTCCCGGATACCGTTACGGAAATACGAGGTAAGTAAATGGGTCCGGTTCGGGTTTCCCTCGCGTTGACCTTAGCGCTCTGCGTCGCCCCGTCTCTCCGCGCCGACGTCGTCACGGACTGGTTTTCGTCCGACCGTTCCGAAGGGTACCGCGGTATCGAAACGGACGTGTCGCTCCTTCGCGACGAACTCGCCGCGGCGGGGGTTATGCCCCAATTGCTGCTGGAGCGGATAAAGGAGGGACAGGCGAAAAAAATTTCCCCCGAACGGCTCTTGTCCGCCCTCGAAGCCGATACGGCGCGGTTCCTTTCATTGGCAAGGCTCTTCGACGGCCTGCCTCGCGGAACGGCGCGGCCTGAGGAAAAAACGCGTTTCATACGGGATGGCGCCATCGCGTCCCGCTCGGGAATCGACGACGGGGCGATGGAATCTATTTGCGCGGCGGTCACGCCAGGCGGCCTTTCCAGAATGACCGACGCCCTTCTCGCCGTGGGAGCGGTGAACGCCCGTTTTAGGCTTGACTCCGGGACGCTGACCGACTTGGCCGTTTCACTGTACGCCTCGCCGGAACGGGAAGGCCGGTTTTCCCGGCTTTCCTCCGTTTTCGTACGATCCCGCTCGTTGGGAAACGGCGCCGACGAAACGGCGCGGCGCGCGATCGCTTTATTGCGCGCGGGCGGTACCCTATTTTCCGTCGAGGCGGCTATTGAGGAGGGGCATCGGTGAAAGCAATGCATAGGCGTCTGGTAGGCACGCTTCTTCTTTCGATTACGGCGTTAGCCGTCGGTTACGGGGAAACCGGTTTCCGAGTTTCCGCGGGAAACCTCCTCAACGAGGGGCAGTCCTTTCCTTTCGCCATCGCCTCGTTCGATTTCGACGCGCGGGGCAGGTTCGGGGCAACGGGCTTCGCCGCAGTCGACGCGGGCGGGGACGGTTTCGTTTCCGCCGAGGAGGACGCTAACTCGGCCTCGGGATACGCGCGTTTGAGGATCGGTCGGCTATTCGGCTTGAATTCCCTCGCGGTCATGCTCAGCGCCCGGGCCGCTACCGGCGACGCGGAATCCGCCGCTCAGTCGCTTTCCGGCCTTTCGCTCCCCCTGTCCTTAAACGGCGAGTCGGTTTCCTTGAGCCTGGAACCGGGAGTGGAGATAGACCCTTCCGACGCGGGATACTATCAGGCCTTCGGGAGCATGACGGCGAGCGTATCGGCGGGCGATACGGTATTGCGACCGGGACTGTACGCGTCGGCGCGCAGGAATCGCGACGGGACGACGGTGACCGTGTTCAAGCCTTCCGGCGGTATTTCATGGTATCCCGGAATTCCGGCCGCCGCGGGCATGTCAGCGGAATTCACCCGCTCGACGGCGGAGGATTCGACGGTATTGACGGCGTGGGCATCGGCCAGTCCCACGGAGCGATTGCTCTTCTCCGGAGAGTCGGCGATCCTTTCCCAAAACGGCCGTATCGAGACGGACGAACGCCTGACTATCGAGATTCTCTTGCCCGGCGACGGGGGCGTGCGGGTTTCCCTGCCCGTTGAGGGCCGAGTCCAAACCGGCCCCGCCCTTCGCATCTCGGTATCGGCAGGCTGCTCTTTCCGCTTTTAAAGGCCCTGTTTCGTTTCGCGAATGCGGTTAGGGTGGGTTATACTAAAGGCATGAAAACCACGAACCGAACGAGATCGCTTCCTGCCGCGGCGTTATTGCTTGCCGCCTTCGGCGCGTTCCTGTCCTCCTGCGCGTCCATGAAGCCCATAACCGAAATACCCGGCGTAAGGGATATCGACTGGTCCCTGCACGACGGAAATAACTCTTCGGCGGATGCCGTCAATCCCCTGGAACTTCGCGCGGGCCGTTCGTATTACGTCTCGATTCGATACCTTCAGCAGGACAAAAAGGGAAAGACAGCCTGGAAACGACTCATCAATTACGAAGGGGTCTACCTTTCCGCGGAAGGCTCCCTATGGGCCGTTTCCGGCAATTCGCTTCTCGCGCCGCCGGATCCGTTCGCCGCGTTCGACGCCTCGGGCGCCTCGTTGACGGTCCATTTGCCGCTGGTTAATCCGAGCGAGAAAACCAAATCGGTCGCCCTTGGCATACCGCTCCTTCTCCCCCCGTTTCGGGGCGCTGACGGAGAAAACGGATCGGACGGAGATTCGGCGCCAACGGGAAACCCCGACGGAAAGGACGGGGAAGACGGCGAGCCGGGAGCCTCGCTGGAATTTGAGATCGCGCGCTACGACCTTTCGGGTACGCGGTTCGAGGCCATGGGTACCGCCGTTTTGCTGCATGAGATCCGGACCGACCGGATATGGATAGTGGGCAGCCGGGGCGCGGCCATCGAGCTCGACGCCTCCGGGGGCTCCGGGGGAACGGGCGGACGGGGCGCTTCCCGGCAAATTCCCGAAGACTCCACCGAAACCTTTCTCAAGGGCGGGAACGGCGGCGACGGGGGGAACGGAGGAAACGGCGGGCTCGTGCATATGATCGTTCCCGACGGCAGCTCGGTGGATATGGCGTTCGCGGTAAACGTATCCCGGGGCCGGGGAGGCGCGGGCGGCGCCGGCGGAGACGGGGACCGAAAGAAAAACGACAACGTGCTCGTGGAGATCCTCTCGGCCCTCATGGTGAACGGCTCGGACGGGGAGAACGGACGGGACGGGGCCCAAGGCAGGTTCTGGCGCGAGGCGAAACCCCTGGAGTCGCTATTTCTCGCGGTACGCAGTCCCCTGTTCGATCGGACCCGGTTGCGGCCTTAGAGCTTGTAGCCGATCCTTTTCAGGAAATCCCTTCGCGCGGAGCGGTCAGCGTCCGACTCGATGCCCCGCGGGCTCATTCCGTCTACCGCGCCGAGGATGGCCCGGCCCTGTTCGGTTTGTGCGAGAATGACCTCAACGGGATTCGCCGTGGCGCAGTAAATGCCGCATACCTCGCTCAAGCCTTTTATGGCGTTCAGTACGTTAACCGGGAATCCGTTTTCCAGGAACGCGATGAAAGTGTGGCCCGCGGCGATCGCGAGGGCATTCCGCTCGGCGAGTCCGGTGAGCTTGGCGTCGTTTCCGGAAGAGCGCACGAGGGCGGGGCCCGAGGCCTCGCAAAACGCCAAACCGAACCGGAGGTTCGGCGAGGACGCGCTGAGGGCCTCGTGCAGGTCGTCGGCCGTCTTGATAAAATGCGCCTGACCCAATATGAAATTGAGCTCGTCTGGGTTTTCGACGCGAACGGATAGTAGTTCCATAATCACTCCTAAATAAAAACGTTGGAAACGGTTTTGCGGCTTTCCCGAATCCAGGCGGTGATCACGCCTTTCGCGCCGCGCTCAGCCTTGAGAGGGGCGGTCTCGTAAGCGGCAGCCGTCCACGGTCCACCCCTCGGCTTCGAGAAGCGCCCGCTGCTCGGCGCCGCCCGAATCCTCGGGCAATCGGATTATCAAACCCTTCCCCAAAACGCGGTGCCAGGGCAATCCCAATTTCTTGCTTTGCGCGTTTAGTACGCGCACGACCTGACGAGCCGCGCGGGGGTTCCCGGCAAGTTCGGCGACTTCCCCGTAGGTTAGGGCCGACCCTTCCGGAATCGCCGCGATTACGCGCGCCGCCCGGGCGGTAAAGCTTTCGTCCCGACTGTCTGAATCGATTGGTTTCACCGGTTTCCTCGTTGGGAAATTGTACCATGATTCGGCGCGGGACGGTTGCGAGAGGGCGAAAAAAAGGGTTTAATGACGGTGGTTTTCTTAATCTTTAAAGGAGTATCAGCATGGAAATAAGAGCATCCCATATCCTCGTGAAAGATCGGGCCCTCGCCCAGCAAATACTGCAGAAAATCAAGGGCGGAGCGAATTTCGCGGCCCTCGCCCGGGAGTTTTCGACGTGTCCGTCCAAATCATCCGGCGGGGATTTGGGCTGGTTCGGCGAGGGCAAGATGGTGCCCGCCTTCGAGAGCGCCTGCAAGCGGCTCGGCGTCGGCTCCGTATCCGACGCGGTCCAAACCCAATTCGGCTATCATATCATTAAAGTCACGGGAAAACGGTAAGCCGGCTTGAACCCCTTCTATCTCGTTTGCATCGCGTTCGGCCTCTCGCTGGACGCCTTCGCGGTTTCCCTCACCAGCGGAACCATAATCCGCGAGCTCCGGTTCTCCCACGGGCTACGCATGTCGGTTTTTTTCGGCGCGTTCCAGATGCTGATGCCGATTCTCGGTTGGGCTGCGGGAACGGTCTTCGCCGAATCTATTTCCGGATACGACCATTGGATCGCCTTCGCCCTGTTGGCCTTCGTGGGAGGCCGCATGGTTTGGGAGGGCTTGCCCTTCAAGAGGGAATCCAGCGATACCGATTACTGCAATCCCGCGACGCATGACTGCCGCCACCTTCCGACGCTGCTCATGCTGTCCCTCGCGACCAGTCTCGACGCCATGGCGGTAGGGCTCACGTTCGCGATGATTCGCGTCGCCATCCTGCTTCCCTCCCTGGCGATAGGGGCGATTACCTTTTTCGTATCGCTATCGGGCTATTTCCTGGGTAAAAAGATCGGCGAGAAAATAAACGTGGAACTGGATATAGTCGGCGGGTTGGTATTGATCGCCATCGGCGTAAAAATTCTCCTTGAGCACCTTTTGGCGTAACTCGATTACCCGAAACCGATATTCGCCGCCTTCAGGCCCAGGGCGCACACGGTGCCTACTGCGAGAAAGGGCCCGAAGGGGATTTTCTCCGCGCGGGAAAGCTTACCCAGGAACGCGAGGGGCAGGGCGAACGACAGGGCGAGGGCGGACGCGAAACACAGGGCGAAAAAAACGTACGCCGGACCCGTCGCCATCCCGATGGCCAAACCGTATTTCACGTCTCCCAAACCCAGGCCGCCGGTCATCGATCGGATAACCCAAAAGAAGCCGAAACAGAGCGCCGCGCCGGCCGCGCCTTCCGCAAGGGAGCCGCCGCCCGACAGTGCCCTGCAGAGCGCGAGGGACGCACCGGCGGGGAGGGAGAGGCCGTCGGGGATTCTCCCGCACCGAACGTCTACGATGGCAATCGGAATAGAAAAAAGAATGAATAGCGTGAACAGCATGAACATAACCGAATTATTGAGAAAATAACGCGGTTTTGGCCATTTTTTCGCACGTAGTATACACGCTTGCCGTTTTTTGTTATATTTATCGCAGCAAACAGTTGTCCCTCGTCCATCGGGTTTCTTACGGCTTAGGAGAGGGAGACGTTCGGGGCGGCCGATTTTCGGTAATTCGCCCGCTTTCGTTATCGGCACTCCCACCGTAGCCGCCGGCTCAAATCTTTCCGGTCGCGCCCATGAGTCCCGTCTGGCTTTTCGCAAAACTCTATTACTCAGTACAAGGTACACTCTATGAGAACCACCAATTCAGCGCGGGTTCGCGCGACTCCCGGCGACCGCGCCTCGGGAGCCCTTCCCAGAAATTCGTCGTATTCCGGCGTAAATACGGAATCCTTATCCAGAACCAGGGACATCGTGTCGCAGGTAGCGTCGTCGGGGGATTTTCCCGCGGAAAGGCGCGCCCCGGCGGAGAACCGAACCGCGAATCGCCCGGCGCGATCCGCCGGCGGCGCTTCCGGCCGGAACGGGGGACGGGCACGGACCGCGGAGTCCCGTTCCCGTTCGGATAGGAATCGAAACGATTGGTCCCGCGACGAAAACCGCGCGGCGGCCCAAAACTTCTCGAGGGATCGAAATCAGGAAGCCCCTTCCGTGCGGGGCCGCGCCAGCGGCGGGCCGAGCCTCCATCCGGCCGCGGCCGAACGCGTCGCGGCGCCCGGTCAGGACAGGAATCGTTCTCGATCCCGGCCGGACGCCCAGGGCCGCGGTCGCCAGGCCTTTTCCCTGCCGTCGGACGGAAACGGCGGAAAGCAGCGGATCGTCCGCGAAAAGGGCAAGAAGGGCGGCTGCGTAAAGGAAATCATCGATCCCGCGCGGTTCGTCAAGAAGGCCGTGTTCGTGGAAAAGGCCGAGTATACGCCGACCAACGGCTTCGGCGATTTCGGCCTCAACGAGCGCATCCTGAAAAACGTGGAAGCCAAGGGCTACGTTAAGCCCTCTCCCATCCAGGACAAGGCCATCGGCTTGGTCATGGACGGGAAGGACGTCGTGGGCATCGCGAACACGGGAACCGGCAAGACCGCGGCCTTCGCGCTCCCGATGATCCACAAGCTCATCCACGACATGGAAGCGAAAGCCCTGATCCTCGCGCCTACCCGCGAGCTCGCCCAGCAAATCCAGGAGGAGATCATCTCCTTCTCGAAGAACTGCGGCATCCGCACGGTGCTCATCATCGGCGGAAACTCGATCAACGTGCAAACCCGCGACCTCGCGAAGAACCCGAGGGTCGTCATCGGCACGCCCGGCCGCCTGAAAGACCACATCAACCAGGGAACCCTCGACCTTTCCGGCATGACCTACACCGTGCTCGACGAGGTGGACCGCATGCTCGACATGGGTTTCATCCGCGACATCCGCTCGATTTTCTCCCACGTGCCGAAAAAGCGCCAATCGGTATTCTTCAGCGCCACCATCGACAAGGAAGTGGAGCGCCTCATCCTCGACTTCGCCCGCGACCCGGTGACCGTTTCCCTCCGCGAGAACGTGACCGCCGACGGGGTGGACCAGGACGTGGTGTGGTACCGCGATAACGACGACCGCATCGAGAAACTCCATGACCTTCTCATAAAGGGCTGCGATAAGACGATCATCTTCGACGACACCAAGCGCGCGGTCGAGAAGCTCGGCAAGGAACTTAAGAAACGGGGTTTCCGGGTGGACCAAATCCACGGCGACAAGAGCCAGGGGCAGCGTACCCGGGCGATCAAGCGCCTGAAGGAAGACGAGATCGACATCCTCGTGGCCACCGACGTCGCGGCCCGCGGTATCGACGTTTCGGACATTTCCCACGTGATCAACTATTCCCAGCCCGTCACGTACGAAGATTACGTACACCGCATCGGCCGCACCGGCCGCGCGGGAAAGACCGGGCAGGCCTTTACCTTCCTCCAGAAAGGCCTCTAAGGCAAAAAGGGGGGGGCGCCGGATAACGGTTCATCGCCGGCGTTTCGTCCTTTCGCGGGGGGAATCCGTTCCGTGACGTTCGCGCGGGGCGGACGCGGGGTCGGATTCTTCACTTCGGTCCTGGTTGAAGCCTCCGGCTTCAACTTGCCGACCTTCGGTCGGCGCCTCCTGCGGAACCGCGCGAGAACGCATCCCGCTCCCCGCGCCCGCGAAGAGCGGGAATGACAACCCCCGCGAAATTCCTGCCTGAACGGGGTGGAGGCGATGAACCTCGTCGACCGTTTCCTTTCCCGCTTATCCGCCGCCCTTTCAGACGCGGCCCCCCCTGGCTCCACGCCCTTCGGGGCCTTCCGCCACCCCCCCGTCCCCAGAATAAATACGCTGGCGCGCGGGGCGAATTGGCGGTATATTTAAAGCCGATCATGCGCGTCGTATACGATTACGGATTCGGAAAGCATAGCGCCTCAACCTCTGCTACCGGCCCGATGCCGGGAAAGGAAACGGTTCTCGTCGTTTCCGTGCGTCCGGAAAAGGACGGGAATGACGGCGCGCGCGCGCCTTCCGGCGCCTTCAAGCCCGACGAGGTTAGGGTTTCCGACGAAGCCCTGGCCCGTAGCCGCGAGGTGGAAGCACACGAAAACGCGCATATCGCGATGCTCGGCGGCGCCGCCGCCTCGCCCGTCATGTACGATACCGTACGGGGCCCGAACGGCGAGGCGATCAAGGTCGGGGGTAGCGTGAAGGTCGATATGGCCGAGGTGCCCGGCGACCCGGAAGCGACGTTGCGCAAGGCTAACGCGATCATCGCCGCGGCAAACGCCCCGAACGACCCTTCCGCCGCGGACGCGCGAACCGCCGCCAGGGCCTATCAAATGGCGAGCAAGGCCCAGGAAGAAATCGCCGCCGAAAGAAGCCCCTCCGTCGATCTCAAGGCCTGATTATTAGGCCGTATCCGGTTTCTTGTCCCGCATTTCGGGCTTTTCCTTGTGTAAAATCGCCTCAGCCGGTATAATTACTTATATTATAACGACAAGGAAATACTATGGCGACGAATCCGGACAATAACGGGAAATTCGCGCGGATTTCCCGTGAGATCCTCAATCAACAGGATCTTCTCATCACGAACATCATCCTGTCCTGTCAGGTCCCTTCCACGATCGTTCCGCCGCGGGAAAACGACTCTGAACCCCTGGATCAGCCCATGCGCGCGAAAGCCTTTTCCGAACGGCTCCAGGAAATGGGCGTTGACGAATGTTCCGCCGACTCGGACGGCAACCCGATCGGGATCATCAAGGGACGGGATGTATCGTGCCCGCCCATCGTGCTCGCGGCCCATCTCGATACGGTATTCGAGGTGCCCGAAGACAGCTATTGCACGGTGAGTTCCGCCACGATTTCCGGTCCCGGCCTCCTAGACAATTCCCTGAGCGTCGGAGTTCTGCTTTCGATTCCGCCGCTTTTACGCGCCGCGGGAATGAGCCTCAAGTCCGACCTGGTCATACTCGCCCTTAAGGAATCCCTGGGGAAATCGAACCTGAGGAGCGCCCGGACGTTCGTGAAGGAATGGAAAAAGCCGGTACGCGCCGCGATTTGCCTGGAAGGGGGCGAGATCGGGCGGCTCAACTACTACGCAGACGCCATGACCAGGATGGAGATACGCTGCGACGCCTCGGCCAACGCCGAACGGGGCAGCAAACAGGGCGCCAACGCCATCCTCGTGATGAACGAGATCATCAACCGGATTCTCGAGATCCGGATACCCCAGCGGCCCGAAACCAGGATCGTGATCGGCAGCGTGTCCGGCGGCGTGAAATTCGGCAACCGGGCGCTCACTTCCCGACTGGGCCTGGAGATTCACAGTACGTCCGACGCGGAAGTGACCGCCGTCCGCGACGCGATCCGGGATATCGCGACCAGCGTCGCGTACGAACAGCGCGTTTCGGTGGAATTCGCGCAGATCAGCTCGGTGAACGCCGCCAATCTCGGATACGGGCATCCCCTCGTGAAATCCGCGCTTTCTATCCTCTCTGAACTGGACGTCGCGCCGCGGATCTATAGTTCCGAGTCGGAATTGGCGGTCTTCCTTTCCGCGGGAATACCGACGGTGACCATCGGGCTCGCTTCGGGGTGGAATTACCACCTTGAATCGGCGACCATGGAAATCGCGTCGCTCTTTACCGGGGTGACCCAGCTGATCGCCCTGATCGAACGGATCGACGAGGGGGTATGCGATGCCAAGCAATGACTGGCTCAAGAATAACACCTTCCACTACGGCCAATTTTCAAACCTTTCCGAACTCGTCGCCCTGAAGGAAAAAAAGGGCTTGCGTATTTCCCTGTGTTTCCCGACCCTCAACGAGGAGTCCACGATCGCCAAGGAAATCGTAATCATGAAGAGCGAGCTCATGCTTCGCTATCCGCTTCTCGACGAAATCGCCGTGATAGATTCCGGCTCCACGGACGAAACGAGGAAGATAGCCGCGGATTTCGGCGCCGTGGTGTTTCTCGCCGACGATATCCTACCCGGCCACGAACCGTACAAGGGGAAGGGCGAGAACCTCTGGAAAGCCCTCCACGCCCTCAAGGGCGATATCATCGTGTACATCGACGCGGACATCAAGAATATCCACCACCGTTTCGCGTACGGCCTGATCGGTCCCCTTTTGACCCGGGACGACGTGAAGTACGTAAAGGCGTTTTACGATCGGCCCCTGGCGGTCGATCCCGTGAAGGTGAAGTCTACGGGGGGCGGCAGGGTGACGGAACTCGTGGTACGCCCGCTCTTTTCGCTCTTTTACCCGGAACTCAGCCAATTCATCCAGCCCCTGTCGGGGGAGTACGCGGGGTATCGCGAAATTCTCGAGCAGATCCCGTTCCCGATCGGATACGGCGTTGAGACCAGCATGCTTCTCGATATTTACGACCGGTGGGGAATGGGCGTGATGGCCCAGGTTGACCTGGAAAAGCGCTTCCATCGCAACCAGAATACCCAGTCCCTGGGCCGCATGGCCTTCGGCATCATGCAAACCTTTTTCAGGCGCATGGAAGCCGAGGGTAAACTGAGGCTGGATACGGCCATGTTCGGGGAAATGAACCAATACCTCTTCGAGGAGGGGATGTATCGCGCCCAGGCTACGAGCCTGCATCACCGGGAGCGGCCTCCCATTATCGAGATTCCCGAGTATCGCGCGAAATTCGGAAGGGGCGGCGATAGGTGAAAATCGCCATACTCCATTACCATCTTCGCCCGGGGGGAGTCGCGACCGTCATCCGCCGGCAAATTGAGGCCCTCGACGGGCGCGCCGAACTCCTGGTGGTTTCCGGGGAGGAACCTCCGGCCCCGTTCGGCGTGCCGGTGTCCATCGTTCCGGGGATCGGCTACGACTCGGCCGGCTCCGTCGGGGATCCAGCCGCCGTGGCGGGCGAGATCCTTGCAGTGATTCGGGAACGCTTCGGGGGCGATTGCGACGCGATTCACGTCCATAACCCGACCCTGAAGAAGAACTCCCGCTTTCTCGCCGTCCTGCGGCGCCTGCGGGATTCGGGCGCAAACCTGTTCCTCCACGTTCACGATCTCGCGGAGGACGGCCGGCCCGATTCCTTTTTTTCCGGGGAAGCCTACCCGGAAGACTGCCACTACGGGGTGCTGAACGGGAGGGATTACGCGGCCCTGCGTTCTGCCGGGCTCGCGAACGAAGGGCTCCACCTCCTTTTCAACTCGGTTTCGCCGCTAAAGAACGTAACGCGGCCGGACAAGCCTTCGGGAGCCGTATACCCCGTCCGGGCGATACGCCGGAAGAATATCGGGGAAGCCCTGCTGCTCTCGCTCTTCCTGCCGCCGGGCGAAACCCTCAAGATTACCCTGCCGCCGACGAGCCCCCGGGACTTTCCGGGCTACGAGGCCTGGAAGGCTTTCTCCCGAAGCCGGTCCCTTCCGGTACGTTTCGACGCGGGACTTGAATCGTCCCTTGAATCCGTTCTCTCGGAAGCGCGGTGCGTCGTTACGACGAGCCTCAAGGAAGGCTTCGGCTTCGCGTTCCTTGAGCCCTGGACCGCTGGCATACCGGTGGTAGGCAGGCGGCTCGAGGCCGTGTGCCCCGATTTCGAGGCAGAAGGGGTGCGATTCTCCGGGTTGTACTCCTCGATCGAGGTTCCCCGGTCGCTCTATTCCGCCGATCGCTTCGAGCGACAATGGCGGGATATGGCGGAAGAACGGTACCGTTCCTTCGGTCGCCCTATCGATGACCAAACGGCGCAAGGGCTTTTCGGGCGTAACTACGCCCCCGATAGCCTCGATTTCGGTTCCCTCGACGAGGAAAGCCAGGGCGAGGTAATCGATTCCCTGATTGCCGATACGAAGTTCCGGGATGCCCTCGTCGCTCAAAACCCGTTCCTAGAATCCCTTTTTCTCGCGGAAGATCCCGCCTTGGTCGCGAATAACGACCGGGTTATTCGGGACCGTTACTCCCTTGAACGATACCGGGACCTATTATTGGAAACATACGGCCGCGTTCGCGACCGTCCGGTACGCCAAGCAATTGACCGCGAAGCCCTTCTCGATTTCTTTCTCCAGGGAGAACCCTGGCGCCCGATCGCCTCCGGGGGGTACCGATGACCGTATCCGAGGCGATGCGGGGAGCCGCAAAACCGATGAGCCCGATTCCTACGGGGTTCGGGGAGAAATTGCCACGTCTGACCGGGATACGGGCGGTCATTTTCGATGTTTACGGAACCCTTATCATTAGCGAAACGGGGGATATCTCGGGCGGGGGAGGGGAAGGCGACCTGGCTCCTACCGACGAGTTAAAGAGTCTCTTCGATTCCCTTGAAATTACCGGATCGCCCGCGGAGCTCGCGGTAGCCTTCGCCGAAGCGGTTCGGAACGAGCACCGGAAGATGTCGTCGCGGGAGCCATATCCGGAAATAGTCGCTGAACGCCTGTGGTCCACCATTCTCGGCATCGGGGAGGCTGACGCCCTCGTTTTCGCCGCGGCGTGGGAAGCCTCGGTGAATAGGGCGTGGGAGATGCCCGGAGCCTCGGCGGTGCTTCGGGAACTGCGGTCCAGGGGTTTCGCGCTGGGTATTCTGTCGAACGCGCAAGCCTATACGCCGCCGCTCTTCCCGCTCCTTCTGGGAGACAGCATTGAGGGGTTCGGGTTCGATCCCGCCCTTACGGTCTTTTCCTGGCGCGAGGGACGGGCAAAGCCCAGTCCCCATTTCTTCGGAACCCTGGTAACTGCCCTGAAAGGGCGGGGCATTAGCCCCGAATCCGCGGTTTTCGTGGGCAACGACATGCTCAAGGACATGGCTGGCGCACGGGCCGCGGGGTTGCGCACCTGCCTTTTCGCGGGGGATACGCGTTCCCTGAAAACGCGGATTGGCGATTCGCGGTGCGCCTTTGAGCCCGACGCCGTCATTACGGCCCTTGACCGGATACCGGCCCTTGTGGGGGCCGTAGGAGCTTAAAAAAATTACGCGGTTCCGGTTCGGTACCGCATCGACGAATCAGGAGGAGGCCCATGGGCATACAGAGCGAATCGGCGAATAAGATCCGTTCGTTGTCGACATTCATATACGGAGAGGATCGTGGCGCCAAGGTGGCCGAAGGGCTTACCGCGCTTATTTCCGCGCGTGAAGGCCCGTTGCGCGCCGCGGGCGCGCTCCGCGGAAACGGGAAGGCTGAATCCGGGTCGGGCCTCAGTACCGGTTCCGCCGCGCCGGCCGGGTTTTCCGAGCGCGACGCGTTGCTCATTACCTACGGGGATATGGTCGGCAAGGACGGCCGATTCCCATCGGCCCTCGCGACGTTGGGAGATTTCCTTTCGAGACGGGCAAAAGGCCTTTTCTCCCACGTTCATTTCCTTCCCTTTTTCCCCTATTCTTCCGACGACGGGTTCTCCGTAATCGACTATCGGGCAATCGATCCGAAATTAGGGACCTGGGACGACGTACGACGCATAGGGGCGAATTTTCGCCTCGCCTTCGACCTCGTGCTCAATCACGGCAGCGTACGGAGCGACTGGTTCGCCGATTTCCTTTCCGGGAAAGGCGGAAAACGGTCTTGGTACCTGACGAGACCGGCCGATTACGACGCGTCCTCCGTGTTCCGTCCCCGAACGCACCCCCTTCTAACGGCCTTCGCAAGGCCCGACGGCTCCGAGGTTTCCGTATGGACCACCTTCAGCCCCGATCAGGCCGACTTCGACTTTAACGAGCCCGAGGTTCTTTACGAGTTCGTTTCGATTTTCCTCGATTACGCCGAGCGGGGGGCGCGGGTCGTCCGGCTTGACGCGATCGCCTTTCTCTGGAAGGAAGACGGGACTCCCTGCCTCCACCACCCGAAGACCCACGGAATCGTGAAACTCTTCCGGGCGATCGTCGACGCCCTGGACCTCGACCTGGTAATCCTCACGGAAACGAACGTGCCCCACCGGGAAAACGTGTCGTATTGGGGTTCCGGCGACGAGGCCCTTATGGTGTATAACTTCGCCCTGCCCCCGCTAGTCCTTCACGCCTCCGTTTCGGGCGACGCGGGACCGCTTCGCCGCTGGGCACGGAGCCTTCCCGACGCCGGTAACGGCCCCGCGTTCCTCAATTTTACCGCGAGCCACGACGGCATAGGAGTCGGGCCCGCCAAGGGCCTCGTTCCGGAAGCCGAGTTCGCCGAAACCCTCGAAGAAGTAAAGCGCCGGGGAGCTCTCGTGTCGTACAAAACCGCCGCGTCAGGACCCGTGCCCTACGAGATAAATTGCTCGTATCTCGACGCGGTCGCCCCCCCGGACGCGGAAGCGGCGACCCGGGCGAGGGCGTTCCTCGCCACGCAGGCGGTCGCCCTTTCCCTTGCGGGATTACCCGCCGTCTACTTTCACAGCTGGGTCGGCTCCGAAAACTGGAAAGAAGGCCTTGCCGCGCTCGGGTATAACAGGGCGATCAACCGCGAAAAACCCCCGCTTGAAAGGCTGGAACGGGAACTCCGGTCGCCGGGCTCTGTGCGGTTCCTGGTGAATGAGGGGTTTCGCCGGCTATTGGAATTTCGTTCCGGGCACCGTGCCTTCGCTTCGTCGGCGCCGCAGCGGGTGCTCGAGTCGGAAGGGCCCGTTTTCGCGATCCTTCGCGGGCCCGACGGCGACGGCCACGCCGTGCTTTGCGCGGAGAACTTTTCGGGAAGTCCGGCTTTTCTCGACTTGCCCGGCGAATTAGGCACGGGGGCCGTGCGTCTGGCCCCCTGGGAAACCAAATGGATCGCGTTCCCCGGAGGAGAAACAGTATGTATTTAACCCGTACCGACCATATTGAGCGAATCGGCTTCGTATCGACGAGATTTAAGGGAACAGACGGGGTATCCCTCGAAACCGAGAAATGGAAGAAGGTGCTTGAACGCATGGGCCTGTCGTGCTACTTCTTCTCGGGGCTTTCCGATTGGGACCCCGAACGCTCGATGGTAGTGGAAGAGGCCTTTTTCGGGCACCCGCGGGTCGCCGAGATCCAGCGGCAGTGTTTCGGCACCACGGTCAGGTCGGACCGGCTTTCGGGGGAAATACATGACCTCAGAACGGACCTGAAAAAGGCCTTATACGCTTTCGTTTCCGCCTATTCGATCGACCTGCTTATCGTGGAAAACGCCCTGACGATTCCCATGCATATCGCCCTCGGGGTTGCTATCACGGAATTCATCGCCGAGACGGGACTCCCGGTTATCGCGCACCATCACGATTTCGCCTGGGAGCGCCAACGCTTCAGCATGAGCGCGGTGGACGACTTCCTCGCCATGGCCTTCCCGCCGCGGCTCCATTCGGTGAACCACGTGGTGATCAATACCGAGGGCAGGAGGCAGCTTTCGTATCGGTGCGGCCTTTCCTCCATCGTTATACCGAACGTGTTCGATTTCCATACCCCGCCGCCGGAACTGGACGATTACGGCAGGGGCCTCAGGGCCGATCTCGGCGTCGCGCCCGACGAGGTGCTTTTCCTCCAGCCCACGCGGGTCATAGCCCGCAAGGGTATCGAGCACGCGGTGGAGCTCGCGAGCAGGCTCAGGGATCGCAGGGTAAAGCTCCTCATCAGCCACCAGGAACGGGACGAAGGCTCCGACTATTACGACCGGACCATGGACTACGCGAGGCTCCTGGGCGTCGAGATCATCGTCCGGCCGGACATTATCGGGGCCGATCGGGGAGTGACCGAAAGCGGGCAACGGCGGTACAGCCTGTGGGACTGTTACCTCAACGCCGATTTCGTCACGTATCCGTCGAGTTACGAAGGTTTCGGCAACGCGTTTCTCGAGGCAATTTGGTTCAAGAAACCGATCCTGGTCAACCGCTATTCGATTTACCAACAGGATATCGAGCCGGTAGGTTTCGAGGTAGCGCTTATGGACACGTACATCACCCCGGACACCGTCGACCAGGTAAACGCCCTCCTGGACGCGCCGGTAGTGGCGGAACTCCTTGCCGAAAAGAATTTCGAGCTCGCCAAAAGGTTCTTTTCGCTGGATCTGCTCGAGCTTCGCCTCAGGCAGGCCTTGATGAGTTTCGGCCGGGTGTAGACGGCGTAGCGTAACGATCCCGTATCCTTCGCGAGGGCCTTGAAATTCGAAACGACGGCGTATCCGGTAGGGGCGGCGGCAATTACCCTAAGCCCCGTTACTTCGCGGGCGCGTTCTCTATCCCGTCCCAATCGTCTATCAAGCCCGAGGTCATGAGTCGGTGAATTTGGCTTATGAAGGTAAAGACCGCCGGATCGTCGGGCGCTTCCGAGGCGAGCGCGCGAAACATCGACATCGCCTGCTCATAGTCCCCGTTTCGATAATGGTGCAACCCTTCCTCAAAACGGGACTTCGTGGCCTCGAACATCGCGAAATCCTTTTCCGGTAAGCCGTCGTAAATATGGACGGTTTCAACCGGTTGCTTGCGGCCCTGTACCCGTATGAGGCCCAGGTATCGCCAATGGTAGAGCGTCGGATCTTCCAGAAGATCGAGGAACTCGAAGGGCACGATGATTCCCGTCCCGTACATCTTGCAAAGCCCTTCGAGGCGGCTGCACAGGTTCACCGAGTCGGCGATAACCGTCGTATCCATGCGGTGTTCCTCGCCGACCGTACCGAGGATCAGGGGCCCGAAGTTAAGCCCTATGCCCACCTCGATCGAGGACATCGATTCCGAAAGCCGGGTCCGGTTGAATTCGTTCACGACTTGCTGGATGCCGATAGCGGTGCGGAGCGCGGAGTCGGGGGAGCTGGGAAACAGGGCAATGAACCCGTCTCCCAGATATTTGTCGATAAAGCCGCCGTTCCGCCTGATTACCTCGCCGATTCGCCCGAAGTAATCGTTCAGGAACTCGAAGGTTTTCGCCGCGCCCATTTGCTCAGCCAGAAGGGTAAAGCGCCGAATGTCGGAGAACATGATGCTCATGCTGTGCTCGACCTGGTCTCCCAGCCGAATTTCGTCTACCTCGCGGCGTTTCAGCAGCAGGAAGAATTCCTGCGGGATAAAGCGCCGCAGCGATTCGTTCATATTGAGCAGGGACCGACCCAGATGCTCCGACTCGTCGAAGGCCTTCGAGAAGCGCATGGCGAGGAGGACCGACTGTGTGAAGAGGAAAAGCACCAGGCCCACCGAAAGGGAATTGAAGGTATGGATTATTCCCATATTGAAAAGGATTTCATTGATCCCGAAACAGAGGAAGATCGCGATCCCGATCATGGTGGTCATGGCGCCCTCATAGCGCCTGACCAGGGCTTGGCCGATGATAAACAGGATATAAAGCGCGTAGACGCCGGTAATGATCTCGTAGTATAAGACCGTCACGTTGTATACCGAGGGGGGGAAGAAAAGAAAAAGGGCGAACACGATCCCGAGGGCCTGATAGACCGTGATGGCGATCTTTGAAATGTTTCGCTCGAAAATCAAGGCCAAATAGGCGCTGAATATCGGTATCCCGAGATAAAACGTGAGATGGTCTATCCGGTTGAATACCGACCAGGGAACGCCGGGAAACAGGTCAAAGGCGAAGCGCTCGCCGTAGATCAGGCTGCGGAGGGCGATTATGATGCAGAATATGCCGAACCAAAGGGGGGAGCGGTCCTTCTTGCGGAGCCAAAACAGGCAAAGATGGTAAATTCCGATCGTTATTAGGGACCCGAAGACGATCAGGTCCATCGCGAGGCTTTTGTTGTACATATTCTTTACCGCTCCTTCGCGACCGACGTACAGGCTGCGATTCACGCCGCCCCTCCGTTCCCGGTAATTGGCGATATGCACTACCAGCTCATTGTCTCCGGCAACGGGATTGATCCGCACGTAGCCGGTCCGATACCGGGGCTCGGTACGCGTTTCCTCGACGCCGGGCGTTCCTGCGGAGAAAATTTGCTGGCCGTTCAGGAATATGCGCGAGGCCGAAAAAAATTCCGGAACGCGTAGCGCAAGATCGCTCTCTTGTCCCGAAAGGGAGAGGGTGAGGCGGTACGACGCGTATCCATAGATCGAAAGGGGTTTTCCGCCGATTCGCACGGTGTGCCAGAGCCCGGATTCGGGCAATTGGGCGTAGATCGCGTTTCGCGGCCCCGCGATGGCGCCCGGTTCGATGAACGCTCCCGGATAGAAGCTCCATTCGCCGTTCAAGGGAACCGGTTCTCGGTCGGAAAAGGACCAATTCTCGAGGGACAACCGGCCTTCTTTCGCCATGGGCGGCTGATCGCTCGGATTTACGCACGAGCCCAGCAGGGTGACGAAAATCAGGGATAATATGGCCACCGGAACGATCGCGCCGGCGATTGTATAACTTCTCTTGATCATGAAAACCTACGCTTGACAGGGTCTGACCCAATAATTGTACCATGTTACCGGGGCAATTGCCACAGGGACGAGAAAAAAGTCGATGCTTCGGGGCTTTGCGCAGCCTCATTACCCCGGAACATAGGGGTTACTGTAGAAAATCTTAGGAGGAAACGCGGATGCATATGCTCACTGAATGGCGGTATTATCAGGGAAGGTGGAAAGCCATCCTGCTTCTCTACCTGGCCTCTTTCGCGATCGCTACGTCGACCCACTCGTATGACCTCATCACCGGCGGCATGTATCGCGTCGCCGGAATTCCGGGATGGATCAATTGGTTTTGGTTCGCCCTCACGTTTATTGACCCCTTCGCGGCGATTATGCTCGTTGCATGGGTGCCGGCCGGCGTTGCCCTCATGGTGGCCATTATTTACGCCGACGTGGCGATAAACGCCTACGTTTCCCTGACCCTCGGGGGCGTTTCTTCCCTTCTTAATTTCTTCTTCGCCTGTCAATTCGGCTTTCTCCTCTTTATTACGGTCACCGCCGCGCCCCTTTTACGGTCCGTGAGCCGCTGCAAAATCGCCGAATCGGATCGGCTTTATCTGCGCCCGCTCAGGCCGGGCGACGTCAATAGCCTCGCGCTCATCCTTACCGAACCCGTTTCCATGGCCTATTATCCGCGGCCGTACACGTTGGGGGAAACCCGGGAATGGATAGCGAGAAACCGCCGTAGATACCGGAAATACGGGTACGGTTTATGGGCGGTAGTCTTGAAGGGATCCAACCGCTGGATCGGCGAATGCGGGGTCACGCTGCAGAACATAGACGGGGAAATCCTTCCCGAAATCGGGTATCATATACTCGGCGAGTATCGCGGCAACGGGTACGCGCCCGAAGCGGCGTCCCTCGCCCTGGAATATTGCGATAAACGGTTCGGCATAAAGGAATTCTATTCATATTGCGAAACCGGGAATCTCGCGTCCAGAAGGGTTATGGAAAAACTGGGCCTGACTCCCTATAAGACGTACCCGGAAAACGGGCGAGAAAAGATCGCGTATCGCGGTGTACTCCCTTGACGTTATTTGGTATGGTGGGCGCATGGACCTTGTGGACGTCGCGATTATCGGGGCTGGGCCTGCTGGCCTTATGTGCGCGTACCGGTGCGCCTCTGCCGGGCTAAAGGCCGTTCTCATCGAGAAGAACGAAAAACCGGGAAGAAAGCTTCTCGCGTCCGGCGCGGGCCGGTGCAACGTGAGCAGCGCCCGGGCGTTGGACGCGTATCTTTCGGCTTACGGCGACAAGGGCCGCTTCGTGAAGAGCGCCCTTATGAATTTCTCGAGCGCGAGCCTACGCGCCTTTTTTGAGGAGCGCGGCCTACCCCTTGCCGAGCTTCACGACGGGAAGCTGTTTCCCGCCACCGAGCGGGCCTCGGACGTACTGCGGGCGCTTGTGGAATCGTGCGATAAAGCGGGGGCGATCTTGATTCGCGGCAATCCCGTACGTGAGATTACCCGTTCGCGAGAGGCCGACGGGGGCTTTGAAATCCTATGCGAGCGCGAGGCGCTTCGGTCGGCCCGCGTCGTCATTTCCTGCGGCGGCGCCTCGTACCCGGCTACGGGTTCCGCCGGCGACGGGTATCGCTTTGCCGCCGCTTTGGGCCACGCCATCGTCGCGCCCCGACCCGCGCTTGCGGCGGTGTATCCGGTTTCCTACGATTGCGTTTCCTGCGCGGGCATTGCCCTGGAAACAACGAGGGTAACCTGGCGCCGCGACGGAAAAAAGGTCGGCGAGCGGGAAGGTTCGGTGCTTTTTACCCACGAGGGCCTTTCGGGGCCGGCTATCCTCGATTCAAGCCGGGATATCAAGCCCGGCGACGAAATTTCGCTTGCCGTCGCGGGGACATGCGCCGTGGAGACGCTCTCGGCGCGGTTGGTAGAAGCGTGCGCGGCCTCCCCGAAAAAAAACCTGAAAAACCTCATCGCCTCGCTTGGCATCCCGGAAGCCTTGGCTCTCGTGGCCCTATCGCGCTGCGGTACGGGCCTGGAACATCGGACCGGCGCGACCCTTTCCCGGGAAACGCGGCGTGCGGTCGCCGAAGCCCTCGCGGATTTCCGCTTTACCGTGGCGCGGCTCGGCGGTTTTGGAGAGGCCATGGCGACAGCTGGCGGGGTGGATACGCGGGAAGTGAGTATGAGGACCATGGAATCCCTTCTGGTTCCCGGTCTCTATTTCGCCGGCGAGGTGCTCGACGTGGACGGGGATACCGGCGGTTTTAACCTGCAATTCGCCTTTTCTTCCGGGGCGTTGGCCGCGACTTCCATAACAAAAACGCGGGCGCGTCACGTCGCTTCGATATGACGCGCGCCCCGTCACGGTCCCGCTAGGGTCGTACGGTTTTCCCCTTAGGCCGTCTTTTTTTGACGTTTATCGAACAGAAGCCCGTAGAACGTGGGAACCACCGTTACCGAGGTTACGGTAGAGAACACCAGGCCGAAGATAATGGTGCTCGCCATGGGGCTCCACACAGCCGAGTAGCCGCCTAAGCCCACCGCCGTTGGCAATAGTCCCGCGATGGTCGTCACCGAGGTAAGGGTTATGGGCCTGAGCCTCGTGACGGCCGCGTCTATCACCGCTTCCTTAACGGTCTTTCCCCTCAGGCGGTCCCCATTGATAAAGTCAATGAGCACTATCGTATCGTTTACCGCTATTCCCGCCAGCGCTACCCCTGCGTAGAGTACCGTGGTAGAGAAGGGGGTTCCCGATACGGCGAGATAGAGCATAACCCCCGCAAAGGCCATGGGAATGGAGAGCAGGATCAAGAAGGGTTGCGTGTAGGATTTGAACTGGGCCCCGAGAATGGCGTATATCAGGAAGAGACCCAACAAAAATACCCGGAGAATCTGGATCAATAGATCGGCGAATTCGGAGAATTCACCGCCCGTAACCAGAACGGTGCCCGGGTGGGACGGCGCGAATTCATCCCGGTACCAGGCCTCGATATCGTCATTGATGGCGGGAACCGCGCGCTTGTTGCCGATTTCGGCCGAGAGGGAAACTTCCCGCTTGCCGTCCACGCGCTTGACGGCGCCGATTCCCCCTTCGTTCGCCACGGAGCATACCGCGGAGAAGGGCACGGAAGCGCCCGACGGCGTCGGGATCTTCAAGGTCATCAGGTACTCGAGGGGCGATATGTCCGCGGGCAGGGCGTAACGCACGGTAATGTCCGTTTCCTCGTTATTGACGAAAATGCTGCCCGCGCCGTATCCGTCGTAAATGCCGCGTATAAAGGAGCCGATGGTAGCGACGGAAAGCCCGTAGGAGGCCGCGCGTTCCTCGTTGATCCGGATCTTCAGTTCCGGCGCGGATTTTTCGAGGGTATCCCGCACGTCATAGACTTGCGGATAGGCGGCGAGCCGTTCCCGTATGCCGGTAATAGCTTCCTGGAGCGCCCCGAAATCGTTGCCCCGGACGCGGAATCCCACCGGCGAGCTTATCGGCGGCCCGGATTGGGCCTTGGAGAAGGTAACGGTCTCCGCGCCGGGGATATCCCTGGTTTGGTTGCGGGCCTCGTCCATAATGGTTTGAATGGATCGCTTGCGCCCCTCGCTTCGTTCGGTTACGTCCACGACGATCGTTCCCCGGTTCGCCGCCCCGTCCGCGACGGTCGCTATAACGTGAACGACCTCGCCGTTGCCGATGAGGGGAATCAGGCGGGATTCGAATTCCCGAAGGACGCGCTCGGTTTCATTCCGATTCGCGCCGGCGGGCATTTCCACCTCGATGTCGTAGAGGGAATAGTCTTCCGTGGCGAATAGGTCGACCTTGACGAAGGCCAGGGTCGAGAAGAGGAGAATCGCGAAGGCGAAAAAGCCCGACACGGTGATAAGGCGGAACCGGTATAGCCGTTCCAGGAAAGCGCGGAAGGGCCCCCTCACGCGATCGAAGAAATCCCCCTCCCGGGGAAGCCCCCGTCCGCCCGGCCAGTGGGCGAGGTGGGACGGTATGAAAATTATGGATTCCACCGTGGAGACCGCCAACGAAATGGCGACTACCAGCGGAATTACCTTGAGGAATTTGCCTATGGTCCCCGGGATGAGCATGAGGGGAAGGAAGGCCGCGATCGTGGTCAGGGAAGACGCGATGATCGGGCCCATCACCTCTTCCGTGCCCCGTATGGCTGCCTCGCGCAGGGGCATGCCTTCCTGACGGAGCCGGAGGGCGTTTTCCGTAAGCACGATCGCGTGATCGACGATCATGCCGAGCACCAGTACCAAACCGAACAGCGTATTCGAATTGAGGGTTTCGCCGAGGCCCTCGAGGATGAGGAAGGTGATGGCGAAGGTCACGGGAATTCCCAACGCCGTCATGAGGGCGTTCCTGAGCCCGATGAAAAAGAAGAGAATGACCGTAAGGAGCAATAGCCCTTCAAGGGCGTTGAGTACCAACACGGAGATCGAATCGCGGATTTGAACGGTCGAATCGTTAACCAGGTCGATGGTCAGGCCCTCAGGGAGCGCAACCGGGGGACTCTCGATGATTTTCCCTATCCTTTTGACGATGGAAGCCGCGTCGCCCCCGGGCACCTTGGTAACCTGAATGCGTATCGCCTCTTGCCCGTCCATGCGTACCGTCGCAGAAGCATCGTCGTAGCCCGACGTTACCTTGGCGACGTCCCCGACGTGAACGATGCCTCCGTTCGCGCCGCGCCTGATTATCACCCGGCCGAATTCGGCCGCGTCTAACAACTCGCCCACGGTCCTGAGGGTAAAGTCCCGGGTTTCCGTGGCGAGTACGCCGCCGGGCACCGAAACGTTCTTCCCCTGAATCGTGCGGACTATTTCGGCGATCGGCAGGTTAAGGCTGTCCATCTTGGACCGGTCCGCCTCGACCACGATTTTTCGGTCCATGGATCCCCTCAGCTCGGCGCCCGATACGCCGTTCAGCTCGAGTATGGCGTCTTGAAAGGCCTTGGCCGTATTCTCAAGGGTGGCGCGGGAAACCGATCCGGAAAGAACGACCTCGATTACCGGAAGAAAGTCGTTTGAGGAAAAATCGGCAATGGTAGGGTCGAGGGCCCCGTCGGGAAGGGTAACCCGCGAATAGCGCGTATTGACTTCCTGATACAGCCGCTCGAATTTATCCTTGGCGATGCCGTCGTCGAATTCGACCCTTACCGTGGAAACGCCGTCGCTGGAAACGCTTTGGATTCGTTTCAGGCTATCAATGCCCTGCATTTCCCGCTCGATGGGGATGGTTACCGATCGCTCGATATCGGTGGCCGAGGCGCCCGGATAGGGGACGACTATATTAACCCAATAAAACGGGACTTCCGCGAATTGTTCCCTGGGCAATCTGCCGAGGCTGACGGCGCCGAGGGACAGGAGCGTCACCAGGAGTATGTTGAGCAGTACGTGGTTGTCGACGGAAAATTTCGGCAAACTCATGATGCCTCCCTATTCCCGGTCGGGGGAATCGCCCCGCACGGTAACTGCTACCGGGGTCCCGTCCACGAGCCGGGAAAGGGCGCTCACGATAATCGTTTCGCCCGGTTGAACCCCGCGCGCGATTTCGGCCTTCACGCCGTTTTTCGCGCCGACGTCCACTTCGCGTATTGTCGCGCGCCCGCCGCTTTCAACGAAAAGCGCGTACCGTTCCCCCCGCCTGACCAGCGACGCGAGGGGAACGATTACGGACTCTTCCT
This sequence comes from Spirochaetota bacterium, assembly GCA_023443865.1. Classification (GTDB taxonomy): domain Bacteria; phylum Spirochaetota; class Spirochaetia; order Treponematales; family Treponemataceae; genus Teretinema. The sequence goes on from JAEZST010000022.1 coordinate 956,458, forward strand.
TTTGGTCGGGACTAATCTCGACCCGGGCCGACATTCCCGATTTTACCAGGCTTCCCCAAGCGTTGTCGAAGCCCACTACGACCGGGAAACTACCGGTTTGGGGGTCCGCGCCCCCCCCGACGGCGGTTACCGAGGCGGTTACCGTTTTGTCGCCGAAGGCGGAGGGGATAAGCACCGCGGCCGAAAGGCCGGGCCTGACCCTGCCGATTTCGCCTTCGCCCACGCCCACGGTAACCCGGAACGCGGAATCGTCGACGATCTTGGCGACAGCGGCGAATAAGCCGATAACATTGCCCTCCATAATCGAAGAATCCCGCGATACGATAATGCCGGCGATCGGCGCGGTAATAACCGTATCGTCGAGGCTTTTTTTCGCCTGTTCGTACTGGGCACGAGCCGCGCTTTCGTTGCTTTGGGCGCGCGCCAGTGACGAGGCCGAAGTACCGCCCGAGTCAAACTGTATTTGGGTCGCCTTCAAGTCCAGGGTCGCCGAATCGAGCTGGTCCGAAGCCCGCTTGAGATTGAACCGGGCCAGACGGTCGTCCAGCCGGAGCAACACGTGGCCTTCCTTCACCCGTTCGCCCGCGGTAAAGCCGACTGCGGTAATAACCCCTTGCGTTTGACTTACGACCGCCGCCTCGCGCACGCCGGACACCGTGCCTGATCCCGGAATGGCGACTACCAGTTTACCCGTCCGCGCCGTAACCCCTTCAACCGCCAGGGCATCGAAGGTTTGCCCGCCGCTCCAGGCGGTCGCGCCGCTCATCGGTATCGGTTTGGAGCACGCGGGGAGTAAAAAAGGCAGAAGGAACAGGCTGAATATGGAAAGCGGCGGCAGGTGCCTTTTACGTATCGTCGCGTTTCTGGCGAACTCGGTTTTTACTGACATGGCGATCCCCTTGTTTTTTTTAGGCTAAGAAAAGTATAAACCGAAAATAACCATTTCTGTTGAAATAGTTAACAATAATCGTTATCGTTAAGTTAAACCGGAGGTATAATCCAATGGGAAAAGCGGTACTATACGGGTGTATTCTATTGACTTCGACGATGGCGATCCTCTCGTGCGCCTCGCCTAAAGGAGATTCTGATATGGCCAAACAAAGCGATAAAGCGAATACCGCGCGGAACGCGGACCAGGCTCTCAAAGATCGGTTGTCCGAACTGCAATATGCCGTGACGCAGCAATGCGGCACCGAGCCGGCCTTCAACAACGCCTACTGGAATAACCACGAGAAAGGGCTCTACGTGGACGTGGTGTCCGGCATTCCCCTCTTTAGTTCGGCCGATAAGTTCGATTCCGGATCGGGTTGGCCGAGTTTCACGCGCCCGGTAACGGGCGAGGCGATTTCCGAAAAAATCGACGACAGTCTCGGCATGGTTAGGACCGAGGTGCGCAGCGCCTTGGCTAATTCGCATCTCGGTCACGTATTCGACGACGGGCCCGGGCCCACCGGTCTTCGCTATTGCATCAATTCAGCGTCCCTTAACTTCATCCCGCTCGCCGAGATGGAAAAACTGGGGTATGGCCCTTGGCTTACCGCGGTCGATCCGCCCCGGGCGGGCGAGACCCAACGGGAGACCGCGCTCTTCGCGGCGGGTTGTTTTTGGGGTACCGAGGGCTATTTCCGCCAACTTGCCGGCGTGATCTCAACGACCGTCGGCTATTCGGGAGGAACGGTTCCCTTTCCTACCTACGAACAGGTATGTACCGGCGCTACCGGGCACGCGGAAACGATTCGGATCGATTTTGACCCCGCGATAATCTCCTATCGCGAGCTCCTCTTACATTTCTTCCGCATGCATGAGCCTACCTCCCTCAACCGGCAGGGAGGCGATATCGGTACCCAATACCGTTCGGCGGTTTTCACCGTGAACGGAAGCCAGCGAACGACCGCCCTCGAGGTCATCGACGGGCTCAAGGGGGAATACGACCGGCCCATCGTGACCGAGGTACGGGAGGGAGGGCCGTTTTACGCGGCCGAAACGTACCATCAGGACTACCTGGTAAAAAACCCGCTCGGTTACTGTCACGTGGATCTTTCCCTGGCGCGGCAACCCTTATCCATACCGCAAAATCGCTGACGGGCGCCGCCGTTTGACAAATCCCCTTACGCCGTCGAGAATTCGCGGTAAGGGGGATCGTCATGGGCAAGGTACGGACTTTTTTCGGTATACTCAAGCTGGAATTGCAGGACGCCGCGGACGATGCCGCCGTGCTTATCGAGGCAGCCCGCATGAAGCAGGCGGAAGGTACCTATACGGAATACGTAACGCGCGAGAACACGGCGCTGTACCGGATCGAGATAGATTCGCTCGGCGACTTGGTTCGCGAAATTTCCGACCGTGAAGGGAATACCTTCGAGTCGATTGATGAGGCAATTTCCGCCGTCCGCGAGATCACGAGTTTAAAAATCAGGGAATGGAATTATCCGGCGCTGATCACGGGCCTATTGGACAGAAAAATAGAAAAAGCGCTGAAATATCTCGATACGGGTGCCTAATATCCCTCCCCGCGGTGTTATACTGTCTGTGACAGGAGGGTCGTCTCATGTATCAACCTTGGTTAGTGTGGGCCATAGTGGGCGTCGTTTGCATCGGTCTGGAGATGCTATTGCCCGGATTCGTCATTTTCTTTTTCGGGTTGGGAGCCCTCGCCACGGCGCTCTGCAGCCTCATTCCGCTGGTGACCGATCTCGTCTGGCTCCAAGTCCTGCTTTTCGTTATCTTCTCCGTTGTCTCCCTCATCGTGCTTCGTCGCCGCTTCGCGAAAATTTTCGCCGGGACCGTATTCGACTCTCGCCATCCCGACCCCGAAGAAACGGGCGCGGGCGAGACCGCCGAGGTTATCGAATCGGCATCCTCCCATACGGACGGGCGTATCCGTTTCCGGGGCACGACGTGGCCCGCACGTACGCGATCGGGAACGATACCCGCCGGTTCCCGCGCCCTGGTAATAGAACGGGACGGCATGACCTACGTAATCGCCCCGTTAGGATCGACGACGGATACGGAATAATCTCTCGCGGCGAATACAAAAAACAACCCTGAGGAGGAGTTTTCATGAATGTAGTCCTTATTTACCTGGTGGCCATCGTGGTCATCGTGGTGCTTTTCAAAATCGCGGTAGTTATTCCCGAGCGGGAAAGCTATATAGTCGAGCGGCTCGGTAAATACACCAAGACCCTGGAAGCGGGCTTCCACCTTTTGCTCCCCTTCATCGACCACGTCGCCTACCGGCAAACCCTAAAGGAAGAGGCCCTGGACGTAGACCCTCAGCTATGCATAACCAGCGATAACGTACAGGTTCAGGTAGACGGGATTCTCTACCTTCGCGTGGTCGATCCGGTAAAGGCGAGCTACGGAATCGAAAGCTATAAATTCGCCGTGACCCAGCTGGCGAAAACCACCATGCGCAGCGAAATCGGAAAGCTCGAACTGGATAAGACGTTCTGCGGCCGCGAGGGCATTAACGACAATATCGTCAAGGCGCTGGACGAGGCCTCCGATCCCTGGGGGATCAAGGTGACCCGCTACGAGATCCGCGATATCACTCCCACCGAAACGATCATGGAAGCCATGGAAAGCCAGATGCGAGCCGAGCGGATCAAGCGCGCGAGCATCCTTTCCTCCGAGGGGCAAAAGCAGGCGAGGATCAACGTATCCTTGGGCGAAAAACAGGACGCGATAAACCGCTCCATGGGCGAGAAACAGCGGCGCATAAACGTCGCCGAGGGCCGCGCCCAGTCCATCGAGATTACCAGCAAGGCGAGCGCCGAGGGCCTTCGCCTGGTGGGTCACGCGCTTTCGCAGCCCGGCGGAAAGACGGCCATGGGCATACGGCTGGCCGAATCGTATATCCAGCGATTCAGGAAAACCCTCGAAAAATGCGACGTATCGGTATATCCCCAGGAATTGGCGGGCCTTGCCACGGTCGCGGACATCATTAAAAAGGCGGGCAACGCCCCCGCGGGAGGAACGAAATGAACCCCTTTACCCCGCTGCTCGTATTGCTGGCGTTTTTCGCCTTAGTCTTCGTCATTACCCTGTTCCGCAGCATTCGGGTAGTGCCGAACAAGACCGCGCTCATCGTGGAGCGGCTCGGAAAATACAACCGCACCCTGGAAGCTGGTTTTCACGTGCTGTTTCCCTTCCTTGACAAGGTACGGTACAAGCAAACCCTGAAGGAACAGGCTATCGACGTTCCCGCCCAGGATTGCTTTACCCGGGACAACGTGAACGTCCGGGTGGACGGCGTGCTGTATCTCATGGTCATGGACCCGAAAAAGGCCAGCTACGGCATAAAAAATTATTCTTACGCCACGGTGCTTCTCGCCCAAACCACCATGCGCTCCGTTATCGGGCAGCTGGAGTTGGACAATACCTTCGAGGCCCGCGAGCAAATTAACGCGCAGGTCGTCAAGGCGGTAGACGAGGCCTCTGACCCCTGGGGCGTAAAGGTTACCCGCTACGAGGTCCAGAACATCAAGGTTTCTTCGTCAATCATGGACGCCATGGAAGCGCAGATGAAGGCCGAACGCGAAAAACGCGCGGAGATCGCGCGTTCGGTCGGCGAAATGGAAACCAAGATCAACCTTTCCCTCGCGGCGCTCACCGAGGCGGTAAACCGGAGCGAGGGCGAAAAGCAGCGGATGATCAACGAGGCCGAGGGCGAGGCGAGCGAGATCGTGGCGGTCGCCAAGGCCACCGCCGAGGGAATTCGCGTGATCGCCGAATCGGTCGTCATGGAAGGGGGCTATGAGGCGGCAAACCTCAAGCTTTCCGAGAACTGGATCGACGCCATCGGCGGGGTCGCGAAAGACGGCTCACGGCTGATAATAGGCGCCGACCTGACCGACCTCACCGAGGTAACCACCCGGGCTTCCCGCATGATCGCCGGAACGAACTAATACCCATGGGGGACCTCGTTCCCCCATACGCTCTTTAAAAAAAAACGTCCGATCCTGACAGGTCGGGCGGTTTTTTTTCCGAAGGGGCTTAGCGCAGCCGGGCGCCCGGAACCAAAGCGCGGGCGAGGTCGCTCAGCCGCGCCGTTTCCGCGGGGCCATAGGGTTGTTTCCCGTCCCACGAAGGATCAAGGCAGTGCCCGGCCGCGAAGGCGGCGAGTTCCCAATCGGCATGGGGCGGGAGCAGGGAAGCGATACGGGCGATTTCCGCCTCTCCCACCAAGCCGGGAACCAGTACCGTTCGGTATTCCACCCGAAGCCGCGGGTATTCTCTTTCGTCGGGACGGTTTGCCTCCCGCTCCAATAAGGCAAGGCTTTGCAAGAGGCTTTCCGCGTCGCGGGGGCCCACGCTGGGCTCAACCGCGAGCTCCCCGTACCGCTCGGGCGCGGTTTTTACGTCTATGGCGACCATGTCAGGTCTCGTTTCCGGGTCAGAAAGAAGGGCGGCGAGCCGGTCCGGCAGCGTGCCGTTGGTATCGACCTTAACCGCCAGGCCAAGTTCCCGCGCCTTTCGTATTAAATCCCGGAGGGCGGGGGAAAGCAGGGGCTCTCCGCCTGAAACGGCGAGGGCGCCGAGGAGCTTCGCCCTCTTTTCGAGGTGCGCGAACGCTTCCTCCAGGGGGACGTATTCCTGATCGGCGTCGCTCGCGTTCTTGGGCCCCGATACGACGCTGGCGGCGGCCAGCGCCCCGTTGTGGCAAAAGGGACAGCGAAGGTTGCACCCGGGTAGAAAAACGGCCGCGCTGACGCGGCCGGGGTAATTTACCAGGGTGGTCTTCAATAGACCGACGTTCATTTTACGCGCGCTTAGAAGAGGGCCGGTTCCGGAACGGGTGCCAGGGCGGGAAGGGCCCTGATCTGCTTTACCGAGTGGGCCCGGCCCGCCTCGTTGCCCTCATTATCGAAGAAAATGACGGTGGGCGCCGAAAAAACGCCCCATACTTCAGCGCGTGCAAGGCCTTCGGCGGAATCCACGTCAATCTGTTCTCCCGAGTAGGGGAGGTTCGCGCAGCATTCCTTAACGGGCGGGCAATTGGGGCAGGTGGAGCGGACATACAGCTCGTAGCGCGCGACGGGACCCGCGGAAACGGGCTGAACGGCGGCGGAAACGGCCTGAGCGACGGACGGGGCGCCTTCCGAGGGTAGATGCGCGGTTACCCCGGCCTCGTCGGCGACAAAGAGCCTTCGATGGTTGTATTCCTCGCGCTTCCCGCGGTTCCAGTTCCGAACGGAACGGTAGTAGCCTACGATCCGCGCGTACACTTCGGTTCCGCTGCCGTGCACGTCATTCATTTCCGCCTTGACCTTCGCGATATCGGCGTCAATTTCAGCGATAGTTCTCATAGTTCCCCTCCCGGGACTTTTATTTTTTTTCCGGCCGGGCTTACGCCAAACCGTCGTTCGTCTATTATTTTGTCTGTCCGCTCGCGGCCTGACGCTCCGCTTCCAGCGCCGTCAGCCTTCCGAGCAGCACTTCCTCCCGTTCCGATTTGCACGTCGGGCATTCGAAGTGCTCGCCGTTCAGGTAGCCGTGAACCGGGCAAATGGAGAACGTGGGCGACACCGAGAAATAGGGGAGCCGGTAATTCGAGGCTACCGCCTTTACCAGGTCGCGGCAGGATTCCCAATCCTTCACCGCCTCGCCGAGGTAAATATGGAACACGGTACCGCCGGTGTACTTGGTCTGCAGGGCTTCCTGATGGTCCAGGGCCTCGAAAACGTCGGAGGTAAAGCCGACGGGCAGCTGGCTCGAGTTCGTGTAGAACGGGTCGGCCTCGCCCGAGGTAACGATGTCGGGATAGTGCTTTTTGTCGTGCCGGGCAAGGCGGTACGAGGTGCTTTCCGCGGGAGTCGCCTCGAGGTTGAAAAGATCGCCGGTTTCTTCCTGGAAGTCCGCGAGCTTTTGCCGCATGTGGAGCAGTACCTTCTCGGCGAAGGCCTTGCCGCGGTCGCTCACGATGTCGGTCCCGAGGAAATTGAGGCACGCTTCGTTCATGCCGCAGATTCCGATCGTGGAAAAATGGTTGTTAAGGTGGCTCAGGTACCGCCGGGTATAGGGGAACAGCCCGCCTTCGAGGAGGCGTTCCACGACCTTTCTTTTATAAACGAGACTGATCTTCGCCTGCTCCATGAGATAATCGAGGCGCGCGAAAAATTGCGACTCGCTTTTCGCCAAATACGCGATCTGGGGCAGGTTAATGGTCACCACGCCGATGGAGCCGGTAAATTCGTCGGAACCGAACAGCCCGCCGCCGCGCTTGCGGAGCTCCCGCTTGTCCAACTGGAGGCGGCAGCACATGGAACGCACGTCGGACGGATTAAGGTCCGAGTTGAGGAAATTCTGGAAGTAGGGCGTGCCGTATCGGGCGGTCATTTCAAAAAGCAGCTGGGCGTTGGGGCTGGACCACTGGAAATCGCTGGTGATGTTGTACGTCGGAATCGGGTACTGGAAACCGCGGCCCGCCGCGTCGCCCTCGAGCATCAGCTCGATAAAGATGCGGTTGATCGTATCCATTTCGCCCTGGCAGTCGCCGTAGGTAAAGGGCATTTCGCCGCCGCCGACGACCGCCGGCTTATCGGCAAGGTCCGCCGGGCAATTCCAGTCGAGGGTAATATTCGTGAAGGGCGCCTGGCTTCCCCAGCGACTGGGGGTATTCACGCCGTAGATAAAGCTCTGCAGGCACTGTTTCACCTCTTTGTCCGTGAGGTTGTCTTTCTTTACGAAGGGCGCCAGGTAGGTGTCGAAGGAGCTGAACGCCTGCGCGCCGGCCCATTCGTTTTGCATGATGCCCAGGAAATTGACGATTTGCTGAATCAGCGTGGAGAGGTGCCGGGCGGGTTTAGACGTGATTTTGTCCGGAACGCCGCCGAGGCCCTCGGCGATGAGCTGACGGATCGACCATCCCGCGCAATAGCCGGAGAACATGGAGAGGTCGTGAATGTGGAAGGCCGCCGTCCGGTGCGCCTCGGCCACCTCTTCCGGGTAGATATTCTTGAGCCAGTAGTTGGCCGTAATGGTCCCGGAATTGTGCAGGATGAGCCCGCCCAGGGAAAAGTTGACGTTCGCGTTTTCCTTGACCCGCCAATCCGCCTGGGAAAGATAGCCGTTCATGGTCTCGTCGATATCGAGCATGAGCCGTTCGGTATCGCGGATGGCCTCGTGGCGGGCGCGGTACAGGATATAGGCCTTCGCCACGCGTACCTCGTTGGCCTCGATGAGCACCGATTCTACCATGTCCTGGATTTCCTCGATGGCGGGAATGGAATGGGCGTGACGGCCTGCCATGAGGGCGCGCAGATGCTCCTCGACCCGGTCGGTCAGCTCGTGGGCCCGGTCCGGATCGGGATTGCCCTCCACGGCGGCAATCGCCTTGCCCACCGCGGCCTCGATCTTGGATCGGTCATAGGCCATGATCTCCCCGGAGCGCTTTACCACGTTGCGGATAAAACCCGCGGCCTCGGGGTCCCGGGACGAACCGAGAAAGTGTTTCCATTCCGGAAATACACCCTGGCTTACCGCCTGATCGTTATTGGCCATTTTCTCCCTCCACCTTTTTCACTTCCGAAATAAACTCTTCCAAATTCTCAAAATGCCGGTACACCGACGCGAAGCGTATATACGCTACCTTATCCACGGCATGCAGTTTCGCGAGCACCAACTCCCCGAGACTGGAACTCGGGATTTCGTGGGCGCCCTTGCCTGCCATAACCGCTTGATCCTCTATCTCGTTGATCACGTTCTCTATGGTCATGCCCGACACCGGCCGCTTTTCCAGGGCCCGTTCAATGCCGTGCTCGAGCTTTTTACGGTCGAACGGCTGCCTGCGGCCGTCCCGTTTGACGACCATAAAGGGTTTTTCCTCGATGCGCTCGTAGCTGGTAAAGCGATAGCCGCAGGCTATGCATTCCCTTCTCCGCCTGATGCTGTCGCCATTCGCGAGGGTTCTGGATTCTATGACCTTATCGTCAAAACTACCGCAGTGGGGGCATCGCACCTTTTTTTGACCTCAAATCGTGATAAGGGCCAGATATGGTGTACCTGGCCCGTAAACACCACTATAGCACCATTGATAGTGTTTGGCAATGAGAATTTCATTGAAATTTCAGCGAATAAACGGATTATCGCGAGCGATTTCGGATAGCCCGATCGGTATCCGCGGCGAGGGAAAAAAGGCGGAGAAGGAGAAGGGGAAGGAGTACGGAAACCTTTCGGTAGGCCCCGCGAAAGCCCTTTTGACTTCCGCCCCGGGCGTCCCAGGCTCGTTCCAGGCTTTCCCAGGCCGCGAAAATGCGGGGTATGAAAATGATGGTGAGTGACAATACAAGGGCGAATCGGACCCCATTCGGCGCCTTTTCGGTACGCCGATACGGTATGAGTCCAGAAAGGCCCCTAACGGCGCGGTTGACCATATCTTCGGCACGGGCAAAGGAATCGCGTATTTCCAGGCCGCTCGTGGTTTCGTAAAATACGGAACCGGCGAGGAGCACGGCGGCGAGCCGCCAGGCGTAAAGCCCGGTTTCCCCGAGTTCTACCGATAGAATTCCCGGGTCAAGCGGTTTGCCCGCGAGCCGAAACGCGCCGATGAACGCGACCCAGACCGCAAGGAGCCTCACGGCTCCCCGAAGGCCCCGGATATCCACCTTCCCCACGATTGCGAAAACGCAAAGCAACGCGCTGACGGGTACGAGAAAAGCCCAAGGAAGGGCGAAAACCGCGATGGTGACGCACAGCAAGATCGCGAATTTAAGGGTTACGGGCGCCCGGTGCACGGAGGTGGTGCCGCTTCGATAGCCGAAGAGAGGCGAAGAAGGGCCGTTCACTGCGCGATCCCTCCCGTATCGGTCCACAAAAGATCTTCGAGTCGCTCGTAGCGGCCCAAGGGGTTCCGGATTCCCCAGGTTTCCAGGGGTTCCCCGCGCAAGGCCCGGTCCGGGCTTCCGTCGTAGACGAGCTTTCCCTGGAAAAGAACCAGAAGCCTGTCCGCGAGGGCCAGAACCTTTTCCATCTCGTGGGTGAGTATGACGAGCGTTTTTCCCATTAGCCGCAACTGTCGGATAATGTCGTTGACCTGAACCACGCCCGGCCAGTCAAGATTCGCGAACGGTTCGTCGAAAATGACGATTTCGGCGTCCATGGCGAGAATCCCCGCCACGGCGAGCCTTCTTTTTTCGCCGCCCGATAGGCTCCGTGCAGGAACGGTTTCCCGTCCCTCAAGCCCAACCCGTTTAAGGGTAACGGCCGCTATACTCCGGGCTTCCTGTCTGCTTTTCCCGAGATTGACCGGGCCGTAGGCGACGTCTTCCAGCGGAGTGTCGCCGAGAATTTGCGAGTCCGCGTCTTGAAAGACCAAGCCGACCCGCGGTTCGCTCGACTGCGTGTCGCCGAGCGATACCGAGCCCGAGGTAGGCCGGTCCAGGGAAGCGATCAGGCTCATGAGCACGCTTTTCCCCGAGCCGTTAGCCCCGCTGACCACCACGCATTCGCCCCGTTTTACGGAAAAGGAAACGGAATCGAGCGCCGGACGCGCGGAACCGGGAAAACGGCGGGTGAGCGACGAAACCTCAAGCATCGGGATTAAGGTAACGGAGCACGATCGGGCGAACCTTGAGCACCACGGGCACCACTACCGCCGTTTTGATCAGGTCGCCGAGAATAAAGGGCGTAAAGCCCTTGGCGAGGGCCTCGGCCAACCCGAGATGCAGGGCCTTTCTCAAGACGATGACGCCCGGTATATACACCGCGAGAAAGCCCATTATCGTCGCGCTGATTATCATGGGCAGGGCCTTTGCGATGGGGATATCCTTATCGCCCGCCAACCGATTCATGGCGAAGCCAGCGACCAGGGCCCCGATAAAGTATCCGGCAAGGTATCCGGCGGTTGGCCCGGTAAGTACCGCGATGCCGCCTCGTCCTCCCGAAAAAACGGGGAGCCCCAGGGCGCCCAGGATAAGGAAGATGCCGACCGCGCCCGCGCCTTGCAGGGGCCCGAGCAGGAGCCCGGCCATGATCGCGAAGGCGTTTTGGAGCACGATTGGCACGGGGCCGACGGGGATGGTGATTAAGGCTCCCGCGCAGATAAGGGCCGCGAAAAGGGCGGTAAATACCGACTTGACGGTGTTCGAGTTCATGAAGAGGTTCCTTTATTCAAGATTGATACGCTTCCGGGCTGGAAGCGCCGTTCTTCGCAAGCGGAGTCGAGGAGTATACGCGCGTTGCCGTAGGGGTCCAGGCCCTTAAAAAGGCCTTTCAGTACCGTACCGCCGGAAACGAGGCGGCACTCGCGGTTATGATGGGCGGATAGGGCGTTCCATCGCGCCTCGAGGTCGGGGTTTTCAAGGGATGCCTTCGTCAAGCGGCGCAAAAAGCCCTCCAATAGATCGCGTCGGCCTATGGCAAGCCGGGCCGTCCCGCCCGACTCGGGCCGGTTGCCCGTATTCATGCCGATGCCGAGGTTTAAGAACCTCACGGAATTGCCTGAACAAAGATGCTCGCAGAGTATCCCCCCCGCCTTGGCCATTTCGCCGGTCTCTTCGTTGCGGGCCAAGATATCGTTGGGCCAGGCGGCGGCGGCTTGAATTCCGTGGTCGCGCAAGGTTTCGACCAAGGCGCATTGCGCCGCCGTAACGGAACGGAAATAATGGGCGCTCCGGAGGGAAGGGCGGATAAGGAGGGTGAAAAAGAGCCCGCCCTCGACCGATTCCCACTCCTTCGAGCCGGTTCCGCGCCCGGCTTTTTGCCGTTCCGCAATGAATAGGGAACCGTCCGCGGCCCCGGCGATTGCCGCCTCCAGGGCGCGGTTCATGGTTGAATCGGTTTCCGGAAAGTGGGAAACCGGGGCGGAGACGGTATTGAGATCCCAGGGTAAAAGGCTGTCTTGGGGATGGGCCGTAAGGGTATAGCCGCGCTTTTCGGCGGTGAACCGATACCCGTGCTCTTCCAGTGCCTTGATATGTTTCCAAACGGCTACCCGGGACATTCCCAATTCACCGGCCAGTATTTCGCCCGAAAGAGGCTGCGTAGCCGAACGGAGAAGCTCGAGGATTTTCATTCTCGCCCGGATTGAGTCGCGGTTATCGTTAACCATATATTTTGTTAGGTTAACGAAAAAAGGATTTTAAATCAACCCGTAGGGTTTCTCGGGTTTTATCGGGTACCCGTTGGGTCGTTTATACGGGAGTCGTACGCGAATTCCGAGACCTCTTCACCCCTGTCCGGAACGGTTTCATCCGCCCCCGGCAGTTCTTCAAGGCCCTCGTCCCAATGAAAACGGACAATCTGATCCGCCGTCTCCCCACGCCCCGGCCGTGCCGTTCTCGCCGCCTTTCGGCCGGCGGAATAAAAGAGGGCCAGGAGGATAAACCCGGTAAGCGCCGCGGGAAACCAGTCCCGATATCGGGCGTAAAACGTGACGGTGCGGGGATAGATAGGAACGTCCGCGTTGAGAAAGCCGGCTTCGAACAGGGGCAGGTCCGCGATTACCCGTCCGGTCGGATCGATTACGCAGGTGTATCCCGCGTTGGTGGAGCGGATCATGGTGGTTCTCAGCTCGATGGCGCGGAAAGAGGCTACGGTAAAATGCTGGGTTTCGGCGCTGGCGGTTTCGGACCAGGAATCATTGGTCAAATTCACGAGCACGTCGCTTCCGGTAGCGTGTAGGTCAGCTACCACGGGGGCGAAGGCGTCCTCGAAGCATATCGGGGTCGCGAACCGGATCTCCTTTCCTTCGGCGTTTCGTACCGTAAAGGACTTAAATTCCCTTCCCGGAACCCAGCCCGAGGAGAAACCGACCAGGGTATCGAAAAATTCCCGAACCCATTCGTATTCCGTAAAAGGCATGTACTCGGCGAAGGGAACGAGCTGTATCTTCGCGTACCAGTCGATCAGCGAGCCCGTGGGGGAAAGGTATATCACCGAGTTGGAATAGCCCTTCCGTTCCGGGTCTACCAATACCGGCGCGCCGGAAACCAGGGGCGTGTCGATTTCGGCGAGGAAGGGGATCACGGGATCCTCGCCGGGATACCGCCTGTAGTAGCCCCGGTATTCTTCCCAAGTCCACGGCAGGGTTGACTCGCTCCATACCACCAGATCCGGTTTCGTCCCGCGGGCGGCGATGGCTTCACGCGTCAGCCTTTCCGATTCGATAACGGGCGTTTCCTGGTTGAGGTTCCAGGGATCAACGTTATGCTGAATCATGGAAACCGCCAGCGTCGTTTCGGGCTTTCCGAGGGAGGCGAGCCGATACCACCCGTAGCAAAGCACCAGCGAAAGCGCGAAGGCGGTGAAGGCGAGGGTCCGGGCGCCGGTCAAGCGACCGAGACGGCTCGGAACGTTGCCTTCGCGGAAGAACGCGGAAATGCGGGATGGATGCAAAAGCGTGGTTTCGGCGATAACCGCGTTTATCAGCGCCAAGAGGAAGGAGATTCCCCATGCGCCGGTCAGGTCGGCGATCTGGATAAGCGGGGTAAGGCTTCTCGACGTCATGACGAGGGTTCCCCAGGGATAGGCGAGAAAGCCCGTGGATTTAAACCATTCCCACAGGGTCCAGGCGGCGGCGAAGAGGAAGGGGCGCGCCCATTTCGGGCGGAGCAACGTCCAGCGCAACACCCAGCCGACGACGATACCGAACGTCACGTTCACCAAGGCCGATCCGCCGAGGGTAAAAATGGCGAATTCCTTGAAATACGCGAGCCAAAAACTCGAAAGCAGGTGGACGATTCCCATGGCAAGGCCGCCCGCGAATCCCGCCGCGGCCCAGCTTTTCGAGCCGAGGAGGCTCCGGTACAGGGGTACCAGGCAGACGAGACCGAGCAGGGCGCTTCCGTCGTGCAACAGCTCGTTGGGGATCCCGAGGGAGAGTGTTATGCCTGTGAGCAAAATGCCGATCAGGAAAGATATGGGTGCCATTTCAGGTCCTATTTTACTAATTTTTGTTGAATAGTTTCAATATTGACCCTATTATATTCATATGCATAAAATTGTGCCCATACATGCCGGAGAATACGACGCGGAACCCGAAATCACAGTCAAAGTTCCCGGCCGTTTTCAACTGCTTGGAGAGCACACGTGGTTCGCGAAGGGCAATTCCCTCGCCATGGCCATTGACCAGGCGCTATGGCTGACGGTTTCAGAACGCCCCGACCCGAATTACCGGGTCTACTCCGTGGCGCTCAACGAACGCAAGAAAATCTCCGCCTCAAACCTGAAATACCGCAAGGAAGATCGCTGGGCCAATTCCATCAAGGCCGTGATCTCTTCTTTTATGGAATACGGCATTCATATACCCGGTCTCAACTTCACGGTGCTCTCGGAGATCCCTCCCGACGCCGGACTGGGAACCCCCAACGCCATGAAAGTCGCAGCCGCCCTCGCCCTCAGGAAGCAGTACGCGCCCAATCTTACCGACGCGGTCCTGGTAGCCCTGATCGAGCGCGCCAATACCCATTTCCTGAAAACCCACGCCCATCGGGCGGATATCCTGACCGCGCTGTACGCGAAGGCGGGGCACCTCGTACGGATCGACCATAATAAGGTCACCGCCGATTTGGTGGCCTTCCCCGACGGGGGCTACTCGGTAATCCTCACCGATTCCCGCGTGCCGAGACTGCTCGCCCGGGAGGAATTGGCCCTGCGGATCCACGAGTGCATCCGGGCGTACGAGATCGTCCGGGCTGATCCGGATTCGCCCTCGGATTTCAATCAATTAACGGAATCCATCCTGGAAGAGATTACTGATATACCCGAATCGGTCAGGCGGCGGGTCATCTTCATCATACGGGAATCCGAGAGCGTTCGGGAAGCCGTTCACGCCCTGTCCTCAAAGGATCTTTTCAGCTTTTCCCGGATCATCAACCGTTCCCACGAGGGATTGCGCGACCGCTTCGAAATTTCCTGCCCGGAACTTGACTGGCTCGTCAAGCGGGCGCTGGAGTTCATCATTCCCGATTCGCCCGATCTCGTATGCTCGCGCATGACGGGACGCGGCTTCGGCGGCTGTACCTACGCGGTGATCCGTACCGCCGACGAGGAAAATTACGGCAGGAAGCTGGAAGAATACGAGCGTATATTCGGTTTTAAGCCCGTCCGGTACAAGGTCACTCCTTCGGACGGGGCCCAAATCATGTAACGATTACAGCCATGAAATTACTGCTTACCAATGACGACGGTTACGGGGCGGAAGGCCTGATGACCCTCGCGTCAGTTTTATCCGCCGAACACGAAGTGTGGATCGTCGCGCCCGCTTCCAACCGCTCCGGCGTGTCCCACGGCATTTCCCTCGCGGGGGAACTCGCGTACCGAGCGGAAGGCGAGCGGGCGTGGTCCTGCAGCGGCCTGCCCGCGGACTGCGTTATCGCCGGGGCCCTCGGCTTCATGGACGAGCCGCCCGACGCCGTTATCTCGGGCATCAATCGCGGCGCGAACCTCGGTACGGACATCGTGTATTCGGGTACCGCCGCGGCGGCCAGGGAAGCCTCGTTCATGGGCCTTCCGGGCATCGCGACGAGCTTGGTCCCCGACGGTGAAAGCCGCTGGGAGTATCTGGCACTGGCGCGTTTCGTCCGCGACAATCTTGAGGCGCTGATCTCCCTGACCGAGCGGGACTCGTTCGTGAACGTGAACGCGAAATCCAGAGCGGCCTACAAGGGCGCCCGGATCACCGATATATCGCGGCGGGTATACAGTAACGGGATCGCGCTCAGGAGCGACGGCGGCGATTCCTTCGTCGGGGAATTCCGGGGCGGGCGGGTGCATACCGCGGGGGGCGAGGATTCCGATTGGCATGCGGTGGAGGAAGGCTATGTCTCGGTAAGCCGGGTTCAGTCACAGCCCCGTTCCGCGCGGGACGGTCTTCTCGGAACCCCGGTTTTCCGCGTATAATCGACTCGGGAGGGCATGCATGGCCGATACGATGAAAGAGGGAATTCGCCATTACCGGAGCGGCGCCTACGAAGACGCGCTGGTTTCGCTTTTGGAGGTCCCGGCGGGAAATCCCGAGATAAATCACGAGTTGGCGTACTATATCGGCTTGTGCTATGCCCGGTTGGAACGTTACGACGATGCACTCGTCTACCTCGAGCAGGTGGTCACGGCGGATACCGATCTGGCCCGCGTATACCAATGCCGAATGGTCCTTTCGATCGTGTATACCCTCACCGGACGGACGCGGCTCGCGGATTTCGAGCTGAGAAAGCTGATCGACGCCGGGTATGAATCTACCCAGGTCTTTTGTTCCCTCGGCTATATCGCCTTCGAGCAAAACGACGCGGAAAGCGCCGTCGATTGGTACGAGCGGGCCCTGTCCCTTGACGCGGAAAACGCTACCGCCTTGAACGGGCTCGGCTTCGTCCTGGCCGATACGGGCCGCGACCTTACCCGAGCACTGACCATGTGCAAAAAGGCGGTGGACATACAGCCCGATAGCGCCGCCTATCTCGATTCCCTTGGCTGGGTGTACTACAAGCTCGGTCTCGACGTGGAGGCCCGAACCTATACGCGGCGGGCCCGGGAAAAGGCCCCGGATAACCGCGTAATTGGAACCCACCTCAACGAAATCATGCAGAAACGGAGGGATTATCGATGAGTAGACCCTCGCGAGGCTCGATCCTGGCCTCGTTTCTGGCGGTCGCGCTGTTCGGCTGCCCCGCCGCCATAATGGAGGCCCAGAGCGCCGATCCGGGAGTGAATGCGTCCGACAAGATTCTCGCCGAAGAGGAATTTCGCCGCGGGGTGCAAACCTTTTATCGCGGCGCGTTCAACGATTCCATACTCATGTTCGAAAAGGCCCTCTCTTACGCGCCCGGAGAGCCCTTGATTCTCGATTGGCTCGGCCGCGCCTACTTCAGGAGCGGCGTTGAATCCTCCGCGGTGCAGCAATGGCAATTCGCCGCCGACTCCGGCTGGGAAAAAACCCGGCTGGACCAACTCATCGAAACGGTGCGCGAACGAAGCTCCCTGCTTCCGGAATTCGGCGAGGATTCCCGTTTCGTTGAGGCGGGGGCGATTACGTCCGTCAACGGGGAGACGGTGCTCTTCAGGCAGCCAGTTTCGGTGGTCGCCCTCGCCGACGGGTCCTTCTGGGCCTCGGCCTACGGCTCTAACGAGCTTTTGCGTTTCGACGTAAACGGGCGCATCGTCGCCAAAAGCCGCGGGCCGCTTCAGGGTTTCGACCGTCCCTTTGACCTTATCGCCCTGGATGACGGGAGAATGCTCGTCTCGGAAGTGGCGGCGGACCGGGTTTCGGTGCTTTCCCCCAACGGCGCCTGGCTTTCCTCCTTCGGCAAGAAGGGGCGGGGAAACGGGGAATTCGTGGGGCCGCAATTTATCGCCGTGAGCCCCGAGGGGAATATTTTCGTTACGGATTACGGAAACGCCCGGGTGGTGGTGTTTGATCCCCAGGGCGCCCCCCTCTTTACCTTCGGGAAGAAGGGCTCGTCCTTCGCGGGCTTTACCGCTCCCGCCGGCATCGCCATCGTCAACGATATGGTGTACGTGTGCGACTCGGTAACCGGCGCCCTGTACCGCTTCGATACCTCGGGCAATTTTTCCGATACCTTTTTGCCGCCCGGCTCCCTTCCCTTGGCGGAATCCATCCGGACGTGGAACGGGTATCTTTTGGTGAGCCAGGAAAACAGGGTCGTCGCGGTAGACGCGGAAACCGGCGCTATGCGCGAAGTGGCTAAACTGGGAAACGCGCCGGTCAGAATAACCGGGGCCGTGCCCGACGCGAACGGCAACCTGATATTGGCCGATTATCGGGGCGACTCGATACAGATCGTTTCCCGGATCCGCGAGCTCGTCGGCGGCATGTTCGTCCGGGTACAGCGGGTGAACGCCGACGCCTTCCCCGCCGTTCAGCTGGAAGTCGCGGTGGAAGACCGGAACGGAAACCCGGTGGTTGGACTGGACAGGGAGAATTTCTCGATCACGGAGGAGGGGCGCGCGGTATCCGAACTCGCCCTGACCGGTTCGGCCTACGCGGAAAACTTCTGCGACGTTACGGTCATCCTTGACCGGTCTCCCGGATCGGACCTGACGATGGGGGATACGAGGAACGCCATAGACTCCATCGCGAAGGCCATGCAGGGCAAGGGTACCCTCCGCGTCGTATCCGCGGGCCGAATTCCGGTCCAGGAAGGCTCAGGGCCCCCGAATACGGGAAGCTGGAACGCCTTCAGGCCACAGGCGCCCGCGTCGTCCTCGTGGGCCTTCGACCTGGCGCTTCGGCTCTCGGTGAACGACCTGATCAACGCCGCCCACAAGCGGGCGGTGGTTTTCCTGACGACCGGCGCGGAACCGGTGAATGGCTTCTCGAAATACGGATTGACCGACCTCGGCTCGTACCTTCGCAACAATGGCGTGACCTTTTTCGCGGTAAACATCTCGCAGGGCGCAATCGCCCCGGAGTTCTCCTATTTGACCCGGGTGACCGGCGGCAAGGAATACTACCTGTACCGCCCGCAGGGCATCGGCTCGCTCGTGAAGGAAGCCGTGGAACGCCCGAACGGTACCTATCTTTTTTCGTACACCTCCGCCATGCCCACCAACTTCGGCCGCGCCTATTTGCCCATCGAGGTGGAAACCTGGCTCATGAACCGCTCCGGTAGGGACGAGACGGGGTATTACGCCCCACTGGAATGATTAGTACCGCAGGGTTCCCCCCGCGGACAGCCTGATACTCACTACGGTCGTCCCGTTTGGTTCGGCGCGGTAGGTAAGGCCGCCCGAAAGCTTGATCTCGCCGTTGGCGCCCACCTTCGTAATGAGCCGATGGTCGTATTCCGCGTTTTGCGCGGGAGCGTTCAGGGCATGCCAATTCCAGGAAAGGCTGTCTTCCCTACGGGATTCTACCGCACGCCCCGTCCATTTTCGGATAAGCGGTTCGATCGGAGAGCGCTTGGCTTCCCGGCCCAAAACGGAGCGAACCGTCCCCCCCAGGCTTTCTCCGGAGCCGTCGATTTTCGCCGAGGTATAGGAAATGCCGTTATCGATCGAAAAGGTCCCAGCCGAACCCCAATACAGGCTTATGCCGTCCCACGCGTCGAAGGTCCACAAATAATAGCCCGATCCCCATTCCGAGGTCCAGACGTACGACTGGGAGAACTCGTCCTGCTCGTACCACTTGAACGCGCCCTTAATCCCGTACGCGCCGAATAGGTTGAGCGCCGAGAACGATAGCCTCGCCGATGCCATCCTCTTGTCGGAATACGACGCCGCGAGCGTTTCAACCGACGATTCCCGGGCCAGCGATGCGCCGGCGCTGACCGGAACCCAAAGGTCCGAAAGCAGGCCGACGGCGGGGCGGTCCCAATCCACTGAATAGGCTGTTTTATGCGTGAAGGCGCTTTCCGCGTCGGCCGTTCCGTCGGGAGCCTGAAGGATCAGATCCGCGACGGGCGGGGCAGTCCAAAGCCAGGATAGGCGTCCCGCGGAATCGCCCAAGGAACGCGCGTCGGCGAGCCAGGAACCGCCGGCAGGGGTTTCCCGGCGCCGGAAGGCGGAGCGCTTCCAGGACGGCGTGAGGGCGGTGCCAAACAGGGAAACGGGCAGTGAAAGGTCAAACCCCGCCCCTGAAACGCGGCGCGCGGCGCCGGTAGCGCCCGTGGAGTAGGTTTCGTCCAGGGTAAGGCCGGCCGATGCCCCGAGAATCCATCCCCGTTCGGGTTTCCACGACGAACGGGTTCCCGCGGCTACCGTCCGTTTCTTCGCGTCGCTTTCCCCCGGCGAGGCCATAAGCGCGAGGGAGTCGGCCCAGACTTCGGACCATTCCCTATCGGTAAGCCGGTTCCACGGCGACGCGCCGGATTGCGAAGCCTTTCCGTTAAGGGTAAGGGTGACGGCGCCCGCCTTTCCCAGGGGCAGGGTAGGCGTTATGTCCAGGGTATGGTCCCGGGTCAATGTCGCGTTTCCCAGGGAGAGCGCGCTTTTCGCCGCAACGGGGAATATGCCGGAGAGGCCGATCGATTCCGCCCGCGTGAGGGCGTTTCCGGAGAAGTCCGCGGCCATGCTTTCTGTCACGTTTATGGGCCCCAGGGGGACCGCGACGCGGTGGGCGGCGTTTTCGAGAATGCCGTCGGCCTCAGAGGAAACCGCCACGGAAACGTCGCCGCGGATTCCCGTAAACGTGAGGCCCGCTTCGGCGGTGCCGGAGAGGGCGGTTTTTCCGTTTTCAAGGTTGTTCGCGGCGCGGCTCGTGACGGAAAAATCCGGATTTGCCAGGAGTATTACCCCTCCCGCCTCCGCGATCGGGCCCGTGCGTGACCAAGAGACGGCGGTCTCGTTCGCCAGCGAACGTACCGCTTCGGTGTCGGAAAGCCGTATCTCGTCGAGGCCGCACGTCCATCCGAGCGGGGGAACGGTAGCGGGGGCGGGGATCGTAGCGGCGAAGCGGACTTTAGTCGGCGCCGGGGCGAGCGGGTTTCGCGTGAGGGTCGCGCCCGGGAGAGACGCGCCGTCTGCGGTTACGGCGCCGGAAGCGAGATCTACCGTGACGGTAGTCCACGCCCCGCTCGCAAGCGCGGCCGCGGGTATGGAAAGTTCCCAAGCCGTATCTTCGGTACCGGAAGAGGCGGGCGATAAAAGCGATAGGGTAAGGCGGGCGCCGGTCACCGTAGGAAGAAGGCCGGGATTGAGCTCGAAGGAGAGCGTTTTATACGACTTCAGGGGCACGGTCGCGAGGAAACGGGAAACGGAAACGTTTTGATCCTCGCTTGTCGGGTTTGGGCTTGCCGGCTCGATAGTAATCGCCAAGAGGGTATTCCCCCCGCCGGGATTCAAACGGTTGATCAGGTCGGGCGAGTGGGCCTCAAGGCCTTGGGCAAGGCTCCCCGACGATACGG
The DNA here is from genome assembly GCA_023443865.1 of Spirochaetota bacterium. Lineage (GTDB taxonomy): Bacteria > Spirochaetota > Spirochaetia > Treponematales > Treponemataceae > Teretinema. The sequence goes on from JAEZST010000022.1 coordinate 977,256, forward strand.
GCACTGCCGAAAAGCGGCCTTCCGGGGGTTCCGCGACCAGGGCATAACCGCCGTCGGCAACGGTTATGGGCCCGGACTCAAAGGCCACGCCGATGGGGTAGGAGGCCGGTAAAAGGGGCCGGGCGATCAGGCGCAGATTTTGCCAGCCGCCGAGGAGCAGCCGATCCGCTTCGGTTAAGGCCACGGTTTGCTTTTGCCAGGGCGCGCCGGGGGCGGGCGTTACCAGTTGCCATTCCGCGAGGGTTTGGCCCGAAAGGGTATATCCCGTATCCGGGGCGCCTCCCTGGAGGAAAAGTTCGAACGCAGCGTTATTCCCCGCGTTCCGTACCGTAACCGTTATGGTAGCGGCGTTTCGGAGGTCGGCCGAACCGTATTCGCCCACGAGAATATCCGCCGCTACGGCGTTATCGTCCGCGGTGAAGGTCCCCTGAACGCGCAGAACCGAACCCGATATACCCTCTACCGTGAGCGTTGAAATGGACGTATCCCCGTATTCCGGTGCCGTTCGGTACCATTCCTTCGCGGGATTGAAGGTAACGGAGCCTTGATTCATGCCCTCCACGCGATAAAGCCCGGTGGTATCGTTGACCGTGAGGGTAAACGCCGCGGCGGTAGCGGCTTTGAGCTCGCCTTTCGTCCATTCCGCTCCCGCGGAGGCGATCCAGGAACCGGGGCTGCCCTCGGACGAATCGGTATAGCCCGAATTCGAGAGGTTCCAGCGCACGGCGGAACCTGCCTTCAGCGATAGCCCGGGTACCGGATAAAGGGCGCCGCCCAAGGCGGCGGTGAACGCGGCGTTTCGGGCCGAAGGGTCCTGGTCGAGCCAGGTAATGCGGATCGAGTCGGTCAAGGCGGGCGGCCTGTCGGGGGTCAGGATGCCCGAGTCGGGATCGAAGGAGAACGCCGTATCGGTTACCCCGTTGCGGGTCATGACGATGGTGCCGGGAATCGCCTTGTCGCCCAGGGAAATTTCTGAAACCGGAACGTACGCGCGCGATCGCAACACGATATCCGTTTCGTTCGTTCCCAATGTAAAAGGCGGAAGATATACGGAAAGAAAGCGATCGGCCAGGGGATACCGGCCCGCTGGATCCCGGGGACCTCCCGCAGTCGCGAGGGCGGGGTTGCCGAGCTCGGTATGGTCCTCCCCGAAGCCCGCGGTTTCGTAGCCGGTCACGGGCGTGCCGCTTTCGCGGTGGACGAGCTGAACCTCATCGCCACCCATGTCGTAAAGGGATAGGTTTTCGAAGGGGCTGAAGCGCCCGGGTTCTGACAAAAGCAGGGCCTGCGTCCCGTTGATCGTGACCAGGAAAGAGTTCGCGTACGTTCCCGATAGTACGTCCGCGTCGGTCATGAAAATGTCGGTGAAAAGGGAGTCCGTAACCGAAAGCCCTTTCTCGGTAAACCTATCCGCGAACCAGGCGCGAACAGCGGCGACGAAAGGCGAAACGCTTCCGTCGGCCCCCGAATAGGAAACCGCCATGGCGCCCCGCGCCGGCTGCGCGAGAGTCAACGTGCCCGAAAGACCGTCGACCTGATACTCCGCGTCCTTGAGCCGACGCCACTTCCGCGCCGAACCGGCCTCGGCGACCGTGCCGGCGGGATCCTCCACCCAAACGGCGACGGAACCGGTAACCGGGGCCGAGGGCAGGGTAAACCAGGTTTTCCCCACCGGTTGGGCGACGCTTACGGTCGTGTCGTTGGCTTCGTTCATTCCCGAAAGCAGGAGTTCCCGGGCGGCGGCAACGTCATAGCGCACCATGGCGTCGGCCCGCCAGGCCTTTCCCCCGAAACTCCCCATGGCGCCGGGGGCGATCACCGGTGACCGGGCTTGCCGATCGGCCCCGCCCAGGGCGATAAAGGGATATACGTCGGGAAAGAGGATGCCTGAGTTACCGATCCTGACATGCTTTACCGCGTCGTTTTCCCCGCCCACATAGCCGAAGGCGATGGTGTTTTTCGTAAATTCCTCGGCGAAATCCGCCTGAAAGTACCAATGCCCGGCGATGAATATCCAGGCGGAAAGGTTTACCGCCTGGGTAAAGATGGGCGGGGTAACGGAAAGGGAGGTGACCCCGTCGGCGGCGGTAAAGTCGAGCGTGCCCTCGAAACCCGCGGTCCAACTGCCGTCCAATAGGAATTCGACGCTTTCGTCGTACACGGACATTTGATAGACGGACGTGGGATCCTCGGCCACGAAGAGTCCGCTCAAGCGGGCAAGAAGGGCCGCCTCCGCGTTGAGACCCGGCGGGAGGTTCTCTGCGTTTTGGCCCGTATCGGGCCCCTGCGCGGCGACGCGAACGGCCAATAACGCGCAGGTCAGGAGAATCGATATCCCTCGCCGCGCCTTCATTCGTCTTCCCGCCGGTCTATGAGCCGGGCCTTGGTGACCAGTCGCTTTCCCCGCTTTCGGGCAAGGCGGTGCAGCGCTTCTTCCACGGCGCGCTGACGGGTGCGGTCGCCTTCGTCAAAAAGGCTCATCTGTTCGGGCTCCCTATCCTCGCTCACGTTGTAGGCGGCGACGCCCAGGAGCCGGACCGGTTCGCCCCGTTCCCATTTTCGGGCGAAGAGCGCGCGGGCGCGGGCGAACAGGTCGCCTGAATCAGCGACGGAGCGGTCGCCGGTTTCCTGCACGGACACGGTGCGAAAATCGGAATAGCGAATTTTTACGTGTATCGTCTTACTGGAGTAGCCGTGATCCATCAGGCGGTACATTACCTCGGCGCACAGTTCCATGAGGGCGGTCTCCAGGGAAAAGGGATCGGCGATATCGTCCGCGAAGGTCCGCTCGCTGCTTACCGAGCGGGTCGCCGCTTCCTCGGCGAAGATGCCGGGATCGCCCCCCGAAAGCACCGTATGGATCCAGGCGGCCCCGGCGTTCCCCACGATCGTCGCGAGCGTGCGCTCGGGACAGGCTTTCAGGAGGGCAACGGTCGGCAAACCCGCGGCCTCGAGCCGGGCCCTCGTTTTTTCCCCCACGCCCCATACGTCTTTGAGCCTGAGGGAGGCCATGAAGGCCGCCTCGTCTCCCGGTTCGACGACGACCAGCCCGTCCGGTTTTGATAGCCCGGACGCTATTTTCGCGATGTACCGGTTCGTCGCCGCGCCGACCGAAACCGTGAGGCCCGTTCGCTCCCTCACCGTTTCCTTGAGCCGGGCAGCCGTTTCGGCGGGGGGGCCGAACAGGCGTTCGGTGCCGCTCAGGTCCAAAAAGGCCTCGTCCACCGAAAGCTGCCTGACCTCCGGGGAAAACTCAGAAAAGATACCCATTACCTCCCGGGATTTCTCGTGATACCGGTACATCCGCCCGCTCACGAAAATCGCCTGGGGACAAAGCTGTACCGCCTTCGCCATGGGCATGGCGGAATGGACGCCGAAGGCCCGCGCCTCATAGGAGCAGGTGGAAACCACGCCGCGTTTCCCGGGGTCGCCGCCGACGATTACCGGCTTTCCCCGGTAATCGGGATTGTCCAACTGTTCCACCGAGGCGAAGAAGGCGTCGAGATCCACGTGAAAATAACACGGGAGCGAACTCATTTCGGCTCCCCCTCGGTTACCGTTCCACCCTCGGATATCCGGAAATCGCGGCGAACGGTCAATTCATAGGAAGCGGCGATGGCCGGGTCATTGATGGTGACGCCCCAGGGATTCCGTCCCGTGCGGCTTTGGAGCCGAAGATCCAGCGGACGGCCCGATACGGCGGTGAAGGCTATCGTTACGCCCTCCGAACCGATGTCAGAAAGGGTAAACGTCGCGCGGTCTCCCGAGGGGGAGCGCTCAAAGTCCCGCGAGGAGGCGAGTACCGCCCCCGTTTCGTCCGATAAAACGTCCAAGGTGAGATTCTGGGGGGCGAGTGCGGCCTTCGCGGTAACCGTCACGATTATCCGCCCGAGCGCGTTCCGCACGCCCACCGTCGCCTCCAGTACGTCTGCCGCCCTCTGGGGAAGGAACGGGTCCGTCGCCAAACCCGGGTCGGCGACAACCGAAAACTGCGCCCTTCCCACGTCGGAACGGGTGTCCGTGCTGAGTCGGTCCCGTTCGAGGGTTTGGGATACCAATACGGGTAGGGGCCGTTCTTGCGTCCATGCAGGGGCCAATACCAGGAAACCCGTAAAGAGGATCGCGGGAACGAGGGCTACCAGGGGTAAGAGGGGAATATGGACGCCCCGCCTCGCCTTTAGCACCCCGATGGAATGGGTGAGCCGGGTCATGAAAAGCTGGAAAGGCACGATGAAAAGGGCGAGGCGCGCGTTCCAGGCAAAACCGGCTGCATAAAGCGGGGCCAAGGTGGCTGCGTCCCCTCGGGCAAGCTCCCGAAAATAGGGCAAAAAGGGAACGACGAGGAGCGCCAGGCCGCCCAGTTGCAACGTCGCGTTTCGTACGTGGGAAAGGGCGTATGCAAGGCCGAAAATCAGGGCGAAAAGGACGGAGAGGGAAAAATCGAGATAAGAGAAGACGAAAATATTCACCAGGCAGACGATACTCGCGATATAGCCGTAAATGAAGCCGCCCTTGGGAAAGGGAATGAGCTGATTGAAGGTTACCAGCGCCGAGGTGAAGAAAAAGGCGAATATCAGCTTGCCCGCGAAGGCCCGCGCCGGTATCACCGTCCATCCTTCCGGATCGCCGAAGGTAAGTTTCGTAAGCCACGAAACGATAGCCTGTCCGGCGGCCAGGGACAGGAGGGTTACGGTAAAATAGAAGAAGGGAAGCCACCATACCCGGAAGAAATCCCGTAAATGCTGTTCGCTTTTCTTTCCGTAGGCGAAACTGAGAAAAAAGAGATTGAAAAAAACCAAGCCGAAAACGCCGATCATGAGGGTCACCAGGGTCTCCTCGCCGGGAGCGAAGAGTTTTCCCCGGAATTGAAACGCCAGGTAATGCGCGTCTTCGTCCGCGTACCCGGCGCCGGACAGTGTTTCCGCCGCGACGGGCAGAAAGGCGGAACCGCTGGCCGGAACCTCCACGAGGATCGCCGGAACGTCGGCCGGGGCCGCGCGGGCCATATCCGGGTCGTCGGGAACCCAGCCGAGGCGGTAGATGGGCATGTGGGGGACGGTAAGCGAAAAGGGCTCTCCCGCGCGTTCCAGGGCATCGGCCACGGCAAGGAGGAGCCGCCGGGGGCTCGTCGCGCCGCGCCGCCCGTTCACGATCCGCGCCGTCGCGCCGTTCGCCTGCCGAATCGCGATTACGGCCGTGGCGTTCGCCGGTATTTCGGCGCGCTTTCCCGCTTCCGGACGGAGTATGATCGAGTCGGGCCGGCGCGTTTTGAGGGTCGCAAGGGTCTTTTCGGTACCGGGAAGGGCATCGACGGCCACGAACACCGGAACGGCAGCCCGTTCGCCGAGGCCCGCCTCAACGAGGCCTGCATCAACGAGGCCTTCTTCCGCGGCGAGGCCCCCGCGGGCGATAATGAGAAACATCGATATAAGTAGACTCAACTTGCCCGCGTTCATACCGGTTCAGCATAAAAGCTGGCGAACGGCCAGTCAAGGGATAACCTTTTTTGCGTGTACAAAGTTTTTGATCTGGTATATACTGACCTAGTTCCAGATCAGCTTGGGGGTTCGGCATGGCCGCTGGGGAAAAAAAAAGTATTTTAAATTTGCCTTTGAAAATCATTTTGACCCAGGAAGGTTCGACCTTTTTCATACGTCAAAATAAAAAATTACTAAAATTTAAACTGGCGGATAACGTTGAGGAATACGGCATCTCCCTTGATGAGTTCACGCCCGCGACGATTCAGCGCCTGCTTTTGATAGATTACATCTCGAAAATCGAAATCTCGAAGCCCGAGTTCGTGACTTCCCGGCAGGAAACCATGGACCTGTCGAAACTTATCGTGTATTCCGTCCTGTATCGGCAGTACGACGACTACATTTTTCACCAAATCCTCTCGTCAGACGTGATAAAAAAGTGGAATCGCCTGAATCCCGCGAACATAATCGATGAAAAAACGCATATTAACGATAATTTTCTGCGTTCCGTATTGAAGAAAAACGAAAAAATCATTTTCGAGGCGAAACAGGAAATTCTTTCGCCCCTATACACCTTCATCAACAAGAATACCTCCCTCCTGCCCGAGGAAAAAAACATACAGCTCCTCTTAAGCGAAAAATTCATGAACAATCTGCGGCCGTTTACCTGGTTTATCATAACCAAGTTTCGCGACGCCGACGGGTTCGACTCGATTCTCAGAACCATACGCTCGAGCCTGACCGAGTACATGGACAAGGCGAAGCTCGCCGAGTATATCTCCCTCATGCTCATGGAATTGGTGATCAACGCCGAAAACACGAATTTGCGGAAGGAAGTGCGCGAAATGTACCGCGGGTCGGTGGATCCCTCCACGGTTATGTTCGACCCGAATATCCGAAAGAAGGTAATCGCCGAACTGGAGCGAAAGCATGAACTCGTATTCCTTTCGTGGAAACTCGGCGGGGGCAGCACGTCCATCGGTACCCAGGGAAAGCTTCAGATTACCCTGTATAACAAGGAAGAGCAGTCCGAGACGGTGCGCGAGGCAATCAACGACAAGAAAACGGCGGACCTGAAGAAAAAGTCCCTGATCGATTTCTATCGGGAAATCCCCGAGGGCGGCGAGGATACGAGTTTGGGCATGTACTACATTTCGTACCTGAGCGAGGCCTGCGAGAAGGTCAACGTGCGTTTTGAATCCATGGCAAACCAGTTCAGGGACAGCGATTTGACGGTGATCAACCTCACCTTCATGTTCTAATGCCCCGCAAGCGAAATCGGACCCGCAGCGATAAGCCCTCGCCTTTGGCGCTCCTTGCCGGCGCGCTTGCCGCGTCGGTTGCCTTCTTTCTCTGTCCCTCCTGTTCCCAATCCTCCCCGACCATAAACGCGGTTACCCTGCAGGCCTTGATGGCGGAAACCGACCCCGACTCCTTCGAGCCGCGGCTTTCGGTATTCGTTTTTTGGGACGACGGGGACGGCGCCCGGGATTTCTCCTCGATCCGGGTGGTGAGCGACGATACTTCCCTGAAATGGACCATAGACGCCTCCAACGCCGCGGTACGGCTGCGCGGTAAGGACCGCTGGGTCGGTTCCTCGCTGCTCGCCCCGCCCCTGGGCGAAGCCATACCCGCCGGAAGCTATACCGTTACCGTAACGGACCTCGCGGGAAACGAGGCGACCCGTCCCGTTACGTTGCCCGCCGTGGCCTTTCCCGAACGTTCTCCCGCGCGCCTACGCGTTTCCGCCGATCAATGGACCTTGGAGCGAAATTCGCAAAACGGGGACTTTACCCGGGTGTTTTTCCTGCTTGAGGACGACGACGGCAAGGCCCTCTATTCGTGGCGCGTCCCCGATAACCGGTCGACCGTCACGACCGGGACGGTCGCCCAGCTGAAAGCCATGGCCCGGAACGCGACGCGGGTCCGCTGTTACGTAGAAAACGGCTCGGGTACCGCGGGGGTATTGTTGAGTCCCGTTGAAATGGAGTAAAATAACCGTTACATGGATACCACTGATTCCGACACTTCCGTGCCGCTGCGCGGCGTCCACACGTACGTTCTCCGTTCCGGTCGCATGACCGAAGCCCAAAAGCGGGATTATGAAATTCATTCCGCCCGCTGGTGCATTCCGTACCAAGAGAACATTATCAACTTCGCGGGCGTGTTCGAAAACACCAATCCCGTGACCATCGAGATCGGCTTCGGCATGGGCAAGGCAACCGCCATCATAGCCGCGGAAAACCCCGACAAAAACTATATCGGCGTGGAAGTGCACCACGCCGGCGTCGGGCGGCTCCTCGGGGAAATAGAGCGGCGGGGCCTCACCAACCTCCGCGTGATCGAGTACGACGCGATCGAGGTACTCTCCCACATGATTCCGGACGACTCCGTCGCGGCCTTCCATATTTTCTTTCCCGATCCCTGGCCCAAAAAAAGGCACCACAAGCGGCGGCTCGTCCAGCGGCCCCGGACCGACCTGATCGCCAGTAAGCTCGCTCAGAACGGATACCTGTATATGGTTACCGACTGGGAGCCTTATGCCGAGGAAGCCTACGCGGAGCTCTCCGCCACCAAAGGGCTGAAAAACCTGTACGAGGGCTTCGCCCCCCGGCAGACGTGGCGTCCGGAAACCCGGTTCGAGGAAAAGGGCCTTGAGGCCAATCACCGAATTTGCGAGCTCATGTTTGCCGCGACCAGCGAGGGCGCCATCGATGGCGGTGTCTCGTAAGGCCCGGTCTCCCCGGGCGCGGGAACTCGAAAAGCTGATCCTGCGGCATCAACAACTCTATTATACCGGCGAGCCGGAAATATCGGACGCGGAATTCGACGGACTCTGGGACGAACTAAAGGCCTTGGAGCCCGAAAACCGGGTGTTCGTCTCCATCAATTCCGAATCCACCGACGGTTTCCCGAAAGAATACCACCTCATTCCCATGGGGAGCCAAGAGAAGGCCGCCGATCCCGAAGCGTTCGCCGAATGGGCGTCGAAACGGGATTTCACCGAATTCCTGGTGCAGTACAAACTGGACGGCGCGAGCCTTGAACTGCAATACGAGGGCGGCCGCTTCCTTCGGGCCGTCACCCGCGGCGACGGGCGCGTCGGAGACGATATTACGGCCAACGCCGCGAAAATGTCGGGCATGGTAGGCGCGCTTTCGGGCGTTTCCGGACCGGACGGCGCGGCTCCCTTCTCCGGCGGAGTGCGGGGCGAGGTAATCATGACCCGCGAAACCCTGAAAACCCGGTTTCCCGACAAGGCGAATTGCCGGAACGCGGCGAACGGGCTCATGAAACGCAAGGACGGCCAGGGCTGCGAGTTTTTGCGGGTAATCTGTTACGACGCCGCGCCGGGCACTCCCGGAAATCCCTTCGCGGGGGAGAGCCCCTGGACCGATGAGGAGGACAAGCTCGCGTGGCTCGAGCGTTCCGGTTTCGACACGGTCCCGATGCGCATATGCCGCGGCGTGGACGAGGTGGTGAACTATCGCGCGCGGGTGATGGACGAGCGTCCACAATTGCCCTATGACATCGACGGCCTGGTGGTGAAGGGAAGGGCCATAGACCCCGAGGACCTAGCCCGGTCGCGTCCCGAGAAGCAAATAGCATTTAAGTTTAGCCTGGAAGAGGCGGTTACCACGCTCCGCTCCGTCGAGTGGAGCGAATCCGGGGTAACCTATACGCCCATAGCCACGGTGGACCCGGTCCAGTTGGCGGGCACCACGGTGCAGCGGGCCAATCTCGCCAACCCGAACATGATTTCGTCCATGAACCTCATGATCGGCAGCCGGGTGGTGGTAACCAAACGGGGCGAGATAATCCCGAAAATCGAGGCGCTCGTGGAAAACCCCGCCGACGCCCGGGCCATCGAAGCGCCCTCGACCTGCTCCGCCTGCGGTACGGATCTTCAGGACGAGGGCACGAGACTGTATTGCCCGAATCCCGAATGCCCGAAAATCATCCACCATCGCCTGGAAAAATGGATCGATACCATGGACGTGCGCGATTTCGGGGTTAACCTCATCGAGCGGCTCTTCGCTTCCGGCCGCGTTCGCTCGATACCCGATTTATATACCTTGACCGCGGACGAACTCGCGTCACTCGAGCGTATGGGCGAAACCAGCGCCGCGAAGGTGCTCCGTTCCCTCAAAAGCCGAAACTCGGTCAGCCTCGCCCGTTTCGTCGCGGGTTTCGACATTGAGGGTATCGGCGAGACCATGGTGGAAAAGCTCGTGGACGCCGGTTACGATACCCTGGAAAGGCTTTTCGACGCCAGCGAGGAAGATATCGCCTCGGTGTACCAATTCGGCTCGATTATGGCCGCCACGCTGCGCTCCGGGCTCGACCGGCTTCGAGCGGAAATGGAGGCCCTGGTCGCCTCCGGCGCGGTGACCGTCCAAAAGCCCGTGTCCGGCGGCCTTTTAACGGGGATCAGTTTTTGCTTTACCGGCGAACTCGTTTCCCTGAAGCGGGGACAGGCCGAGGATCTGGTCAAATCCCTCGGGGGATCGGCGAAGTCCTCGGTGGTCAAGGGCCTTTCGTACCTGGTGAATAACGATATAGAGTCGGCCTCGTCCAAGAACCAAAAGGCCAAGAGCCTGGGAATCCCGATCATCGGGGAGGATACCTTCCTCGCGATGACCCGGGGCGAGATTTCCCCGCGCCTCCCGCCTGATCGGGCCCCGGCTTCGGGGTCCCCGTCGGACAAGCGAAACGATTCGCAAATGGAGCTGTGGCCGTGAGCGTTCAAGCGGCGGGAAGGGCCGCTCCCTCGGCGGTCGTCCATACCATCGCCCCGGTATGGAACGCGGAAAGCCGCGTTCTCCTTCTCGGTACCATGCCTTCCCCGCGATCCCGCACGGCCGGCTTTTATTACGGAAACCCGCAAAACAGGTTTTGGCCCGTCCTCGCGGCCCTGTTCGGGGTTGCCGTTCCAGAAACGGCCGAGGGCCGGCGCGAATTCGCCCTGAGCCGCGGCATCGCCCTTTGGGACGTACTCGCCTCCTGCCGTATCGTCGGCGCTTCGGACGCGACTATCCGCGATCCGGTACCCAACGATATCGCGCCCCTGCTGTCCGCCGCCCCCATCGGGCGCGTTTTCGCGGTCGGCAAGACCGCGGGCGCGCTCTATGACCGGTTTTTGCTCCCGCGTTCCGGAATTCCCCAGCAAACGCTTCCGTCTCCCAGCCCCGCCAATCGGGGGCGATACCCCCTGGACCGGCTGGTGGAATCCTGGCGGCCCGTCGCGGAGGCCCTGCGATGACGAAGGCGCGCGCCCGATTCACGGGCCCCTCCCGTCTATCCCTTTTCGCCGCATGCCTTTTCGCCTTGGGCCTGTGCCTGTACGCTTCCTTCCGTTTCGTCTCGTTCGTTTCGGCGGCGTACGGGCAGAATACCCCCCTGTCGTCGATTTCGGTTCCCGCGGGCGAATTGCCCCTCGGATTGACGATTTACGGACGCGGTTCCGACACCCTGAGCATGCGTTTACGCTTTTTTAATCCGACTGGCGACGTGATCGGGACCATGGAACGGTCATGGACCGGCTGGGAGCTGACCTTGGACGCCATCGTCGTCGGTACCGGCAACGGCTGGCTCGTATTCCCCTTCCGGGTCTATACCGACGCGCCCCGATCCGGTCGGGGAATGGACCTTACCCGGTACTATAACCAAAACGGCTTTCCCTCCCTGTGGGACGCTTCCGCCCTCACCGGGCCCCAGATTCGGGCCCTGCGATCCATTTTCGGCATCGTCCGCACGGAACGCTGGATACCGCGTTTTCTCGGCTCCCTGCATCACGAGCGGCTGACGGTCAGGAATTTCGAGGCCGGCGCCGAATATTACCTCTCGGTGCTCAGGGACGGCTCGCTCGAACTGCTCAAGAACTGATCGCTCGCGCGTCGCGCCCGCCAGCCAAAAACCCGCCAGCCAAAAGCCCGCCAGCCAAAAGCCCGCTTACATCGAGAATTTCTTTTTCATCGCCGCAAGGATATCCAGGGCCTCGTCGGTTTCGACCGGCGCCGAGGGCTCGTGGTACTCCACGAGGTTTTCGGGTATTTCCTGAATGAAGGGCGAGGGCGTGCATTCCACGGGACCGCCCATCTTGCGCCGTTTTTGGCAGCTCGAGATAAAGAGCTTATCCCGGGCGCGGGTTATGGCCACGTAAAAAAGCCGGCGTTCCTCTTCGACGTTTCCGTCCCCTTCCTCCATGCTTCGGGCGTGGGGAATAATCCCGTCCTCCGCGCCGATGATGAAAACCACCGGGAATTCGAGGCCCTTTGAGGCGTGGATGGTCATGAGGTTCACCTTGCCCTTGTCTTCCTCGTCTTCCTGGTCGTCGCGGCTTATGAGGGTAATGCGGTTCAGGTAGTCGAACAGGGATTTCTTGAAGTTGTCCGGGTTTTTCTCCCAGGTCGTCATGGAATTGATCAGGCTGTCGATGTTCAGGAACTTGTACCGCGCCGCCTTCTCGTTCTTCTGGTATTCCTGAACGAGGTAGCTCCAGTAGTCGATCTCGTCCACCATCTTCTTGACTTTTTGCCCTAAGTCCTTGCCCGAAAGCATGGTGGAGCGGTGTTCGTTGATGAAATGGGTAAAAAGCTGGAGCTCGATGGTCATTTTTTCCCCGAGGGGCGAGTTCGAGGCGGCTACGAGGGCGTTGATCGCCGTCCAGAGGGAGCATTTCTGGCCCGTGGCCACCGCGTTGATTTCCTCGATGGTTTTGCGCCCGATCCCGCGCCGGGGGGTATTGATTATGCGCAGCAAATTGATGTCGTCGTCGGGGTTCGCGATTACCCTGAGGTAACTGATCACGTCCTTTATTTCCTTCCGCTGGAAAAAGCTCGTGCCCCCGGACATCACGTAGGGTATGTTCGCCTCGAGGAAGGCCTCTTCGATGGCCCGCGAAAGGGTATTCGCCCGGATAAGCACCCCGAAATCGGCGTAACTCCGCCTCTCGTTCATCCTGATGGTCTGGATCATCTCGGAAACGAAATCGGCCTCGTCCGTCTCGTTGTCGGGCATGTAAATCTCGATGGGCTTTCCGGAGCCGTTGCCCGACCAAAGCGCCTTAACCTTTCGGTTCGTGTTGTTCGCGATTACCCCGTTGGCCGCCGCGAGGATGGTTTCCGTGGAGCGGTAATTCTGTTCCAGTTTGATCTCTTTGAGTCCCGGGAAGTCGCGTTCGAACATCACGATGTTTTCGTAGTTCGCCCCGCGCCACGAGTAGATGGACTGGTCGTCGTCGCCCACCACGCACACGTTCCGGTCCGCGATGGCGTGCATAAACTCGTATTGCTGTATGCTCGTGTCCTGGAACTCGTCCACCATGACGTATTTGTACCGGTCCCGATACTTTTGCAACACCTCGGGGTGCTCGCGAAAGAGCCGGAGGGGAAGGATGATGAGGTCGTCGAAGTCAACGGCGTTGTAGAGCTTTAGGCCCGCCTGGTATTCCTCGTAGAGCTTGCGGTACATGTCGTTCGAGCTTTCCCAGTTCCAGCGCCCGATTTTTATGTTGGAAAAGAGGTTCCCGATCTTGTATACGTCCAGGGCGTCGGCGGTAAAGCCGAGTTCCCTGCCGGTATCCTTGATCAGCTGGTTCCGGTCCACGTCGTCGTAAATGCTGAAATTCTCGCGCCAGCCGAGCTTGTCGATATCCTCGCGGAGGATGCGCACCCCGAAGGCGTGAAAGGTGCTCACCGTGAGCATTTGGAGCTTTTTGCCGGTGAGCTCCTTAACGCGCGCTTCCATCTCCCGCGCGGCCTTGTTCGTGAAGGTCAGCGCCAGTATCTGGGATTGGGGAATGCCCGAATCGAGCATGTAGGCCATGCGAAAGGTGATAACCCGGGTTTTCCCGGAACCGGCGCCGGCTATGATCAGGACGGGTCCCTCGATCGAGGTTACCGCCTCGTATTGTTCGTCGTTCAGTTCTGCTCGGTAATCGTGGGTCATGGGACGTGAGAATATACCGGAACGAGGGGCTTTGCATACCCTTTCCGCGCGCGCTTACCGTTCGGCCGCGCCGAAATCCATGGCAACGAAGGCTTCCGCCACCGTCGGGTCGAATTGGCTCCCCTCGTTCCCGCGAATTTCCCGCAAGGCCTCTTCATGGCTCATGGCGCGCCGGTACGATCTGGCCGCGGTCATGGTATCGTAGGCTTCCGCGACCGAGACTATCCGCGCGTTCAGCTTTATCTCCGTTCCCATTAGGCCCCGGGGATATCCCTTCCCGTCCCAGCGTTCATGGTGGGAAAGAATGTCTTCCGCGATGGCGGCGTAACAGTCCACGGCCCGCAGTATCTGGTAACCGATTTCCGGGTGCTTTTTCGCCTCCTGGTATTCTTTCTCCGTAAGGGGCGCCCGTTTATCGAGGGGTTCCGCGCCTATCACGATTTTTCCGATATCGTGGAGCCGGCCGGCCGTTTCCAGTTCCTTGACCGCGTCGCGGCCGAGGTTCATGGCCTCGCCCGCGCGTCGGCACAAATCGCCCACCCGGTCCGCATGGGCCTTCTCCCGCACATTCTTGTCGCCGAGGGCGCGCATGATGATTTGCACGGTTTGGGTCCGCATGCTTTGGCTTTCGGCAAGCTTGCGGCGGTACATGTTCTGTTCCGCCTCGGAACAGACGTTTTCGATGCTTTGGGAAAATTCGGTCTTTACCGCCAGGCCCGCCGAGATGGACACGACCCATTCGCCTTCCGGTTGCGAATCGAGCCGCCGGTACAGGCGGCGAAGCATGCCCTCTCCGGCCTCGCGATCCGTATTGGGCAGCAGTACCACGAATTCGTCGCCGCCGATTCGGGAGATAATCTCGCCCTCCCGGCAGGCCGATGAGAGTATGTTGGAGACCGTAATGAGCAGTTCGTCTCCCCGCTCGTGGCCGAAGGCGTCGTTTATCATTTTCAGGCCGTTCACGTCTATCATGACCACGGAAAGCGGCATGTTGCGCGGGGAATCGAGGCGGCGGAGCTCTTCTTCGAAAAAACGCCGGTTAAAGAGCCCGGTGAGCTGGTCGTGGTAGCTTAAATACTCGTTTTTTACACGGGTTTCCATGAGCTCCGTGGTATCGCGGACGAGAATCATGGTTTGGTTGCCGTCTATGGGGAAAAAGCGGGCCTCGTACCAGATTTTCACGCCGTTGAACGCGAGGCAATACTCGAAGGCGTTTTGTTCCCCCGAATCGAACGTCTGTCTCAGTTTCAGGAGCGCTCCCCGCGAAACGTCGGGCGGAAGCACCTCCGCGAGGCTCTTGCCGATAAATGCGGAACGGGGCATCAAAAGCTTCTTTTCGTCGGCGGTAGCGCAATCCAGGAAGCGGCCCTCACGGTCCAGAATGAAGGCCAGGTCGGGTAAAACCGCGATCATGGTTTCGAATCGCTTGTTCGCCGCCTTGAGCTCGCGCATGGAAGCGAAAAGGTCATGCACCAGTTTTTCCGATAATTGTGCGATGGCGGCGAGTTCCGTAATCCTGAACTCCTGAACCGATATATCCCGCTCGGTAAGGGAAGAAGACGCGAGATACGTCTCGATGGCGCCGATTTCGCCCCTGATTCGTCGATAGAGAAGCCGATTGATGAGGGCGAGGGCCACGACCAGGAGGAGGGCGAAAAGGCCGTTTCGCGACACGAGGAACATGAACCGCTGCCGGTATCGATCGGATATGCGGTTTTCTATGACCGTTATTTCGGTCAGGGTAACGCCGGCCCCGATATACCACCCGAAAGGCTCAAAGGGAAGGACGTAACTGATCTTCGGTTCCTGAAGGTAGCCGTCTATGGGCGGCATGACGTACTCGACGTATCCGCCCCCGGCATTCGACGCCTTCAGGAGTTCCCGTACCACGTAGAGGCCGTTTTTATCCCGTATGTCGTAAAAATTGGCGCCCTTGGACGGGCCTATGGTCGAAACTCCCGATTGATCCGCGCCGAAAATATAGCCCACGTCCGCGCTTTCGATAGACTCCAGGAGACTGACGACGTTTGCTCTCGCTTCGGCGTCGCTCAGCCGGTTCCGGTCTTTATCCCAGAGAAATTGGGCCGTCACCCGCGCCGCCGTTACCTCGTCCCGTATCCTGGTCTTAACCCGCTCTCGATACGCTTCTATGTCTTCGCGCGCTACGGCCGCGGATTGGGCCTTTTCCGTGGCTATATCCAGCGAGAACCTGAGGAAAACAATACCGATGATCAACGCGGTAAGGGCGGTAAGCCAGGCGTGGCGGATACTTATGCGGCTCTTGGACTTTATTGAATTCATTCCGGTTAAAGTATCGTACCCTCGACGGGCCGCGCGCAACGGCTCCGCGTTTATCTTCCGCTTTTTTTCCCCTTCGGCTTCATCGGTGCCGCCCTGAGTCGGCCGACGAAGACGATGGCCACCGCGCAGGCGGCGAGCCCTACCATCAGATTGCTGATCATCATGGCCCAGCCGAGGCCCTCGGAACCCAAATTCGTATAATGCAGGATGTAATACAGGGGCGGAATGCGGAAGGCGAAAAGGCGAAGTATATTGAGGATCATGGTTACCCTCGTGAGGCCGAAACCGTACAAAAGGCCCATTATGGCGGCGGATACCGCGAGCAGGACCGTGGCGTAGCGCTCATAATCGTAGATGCCCGCTATTTCCGTGGCGAACTCAGGATCGCCTCGGGCGAAGAGCGAGATAATGGGCTTTTGGAATACGCTCATGACCGCGAACATGAGTACGCCTATTCCGAAGTTAAGGACCAGTACGCGTTTGAACATCGAGAGGGCCCTTTTTTCGTTTCCGTTACCCAAATTCTGGGCGACGATGGCGGCTTCGGCGTCCTCAAAGCCGATGGGAGGCATGGTGGAAAGCCCGCCCAGACGGTTCGAAACGCCCAGGGCGCCGATGGCGAGGCTTCCGTATGAAGCGGCCATGGAATTTACCACGACCTTGCCGTAATTGAACACGAATTTCTCGAGGAATACCGGTAAAGACAGGGAGAGGAGGGGCAGCAGGGTCCGCCGGGAAAAATCGGCGGATCGGACGCTGACTCGAAACGGGTGTCCCGGTTTCAGGAAGGTGATGACGGCGATGGCGGTCAGGCTTCCCTGGGCGATAAGCGAGGCCAGCGAGAGCCATACGAGCCCCTTGCGGAACACGTACACGAAAAGGAGCGTCAGGCTGAGTTTCAGGCTCAGGATCATCACGTTCAGGAAAAATATGCTCCGGGTCGAGCCTTTCGACCGCAGGATCGCGATGTAGACCGTATTGACGAAAACCGCCGCGATACCCGCAATTTCCAGGATGAAATAGTGAATCGTTTCACGGGTAAGGAGGTCAGATGGCATGCCGAAAAGGCGGAGCGCCGCGGCGGGAAAGGGGAGCGATGCGAGGAGGAGGACGGCGGCGAGGCCGAGGGCAAGGAAGACCACGGTACTGACGAGGCGTTCAACCCCCGCGCGGTCTCCCGCCCCGAACTGGCGGGCGATCATGATTCCGCCGCCGACTCCCACTCCGGAGCCGATCGCGGAAAGCATTTGTCCTATTTGCGAGACAAAGGCGACCGTCGATACGGTCGCCGCCCCGATATTCGAAGCGATGAGGGTATCGAAAAAAGAAAAAACCTGGCTAATGCCGTTATAGAGAACCAGGGGAAGGCCAATCGAGACTATCACTCGCAGTGGCGGCGCTTCCAAGATGAAGGCCCGCCTATGTTCTTCCCTCGAAAGGGCTTGTCTTGTCATGAGGCAAGAATAAGGGCCCGGCGCGGAAAAATCCGCGCGTATTTTGTCAAAAAAACGGAAAAACGTGCATAATTTGTCTTATGGATAACGGATATCGCCATGAAGACCGTACTACGGGAATATCGGTCATATATAAACCGAGAGCGCATACCAATCCGGTGCGCCATCATCACGGATTTTGGGAGATTCTCTATCTTGCCTCGGGGGAGCGTACGTTTTTTTACGGAAGCGCTTCCTGGCTCGTGCGGTCAGGCGACGCGCTTATCGTGCGGCCCCAGGTTTTGCACCGTGGGCTCAACCGCCATGAGCGGGACTGTTCTCTCTATAATCTCTCCTTTCCCGCGCTTGAGGCCAGCCCCTTCGCCCATATCCTTCCCCTTTTGGAATCCTGCGCTACCGATTCCAATCCGGTAATCACCGTGCCGGAAGGGGAGCGCTACCGCGTAATCCGCCTTTTTTCCGATATCGCGCGGGAGCTTGAACTGAAAAAGGCGGGCTATGAAAATGCCGCCTGGGCTTCCGCCTCCCTCTTACTGGTCTCGCTCTCGCGCTTCGCGGCTGACCGAACGGCCCGCGCGGACGGTACCCGACCGGGAATTCCCCTGCGCGCCGAGATCGCGGCCCTCGTGGGGTGGCTCGATGCCCATTACGCCGAATCGGTGAGCCTCAGAGCCCTGGCGGAGCGGGCCTCCCTCTCGCCGGCGTACCTCAGCCGTCTCTTTCACCGCGAAACCCGCTTTACCCTCACGGAGTACCTCGCCGCCCTCCGCGTTCGGCAAGCGTGCCGGCTTTTGTCGGAAACCAGCCTCGGCGCCTGGGAAATCGCGGAACGGTGCGGTTTTGGGAGCGCGGCCCAATTCGGGAGGGTTTTCCGGGGCCTTACCGGACAGTCCCCCGCACAGTGGCGCAAGGCCCAAGCCCCCGCCCGGTATTGAAAGGTCCTTCTTGCGCGTATACACTCATGACCATGTCGAACCGCCCGTATGCAGCAGCGATCCTCTTTATTCTCTTGTCGTGTACCGCCCTGTCCGCCGAATCTCGGGAGATCCTCCGCACTCGCTGGTTCGACATTATCTACGCTCCCCAATCGGCGGAAAGCGCCGCCCTGGTCGCCTCCCGCGCGGACGTGTATGCCGAGGAAATATGCGCCCTCCTCGATACCGACGTCAAAAAAAGGATGCCCGTGTACATCGAACCGGGCATTTCCGTATTGAACGCCCATTTTTCCCCGTACCCCTACGACCACATCGTGCTCTACGATACGTTGCCCTCCGAAGGGGACCTCGCGAACAATACCGATTCCCTGCTCGCGGTGTTCTATCATGAATTGACCCACGCGCTCTCCCTGACCATCCGCACTCCCTTTTGGCAGTTTATGTCTTCCGTGTTCGGCGATTTTATCTCGGTCAATTCGGCCCTTACCATGCCCCTCTCGTTCATGGAAGGCGTTACCGTATCCTTCGAAAGCCTCGGCGGCGAGGGACGGCTCGCCGATCCCGCGGCGCTCCAGCTTCTCGCCCAGGATAAACTGGAAGGGCGATTCCTCTCCTGGAAAGAGGCGGCGGGCGCCCGGGACGTGTATCCCGGCGGGCGGGCGCATTACCTCTACGGGGGCTTTTTCGCGCGGTGGCTCCAGCGCACGTTCGGCATGGAAAAATACTCCCTTTTTTGGAACCGGGGAGCCGCGTTCAATCTCCTTGAGAGCAATGCCCAAACGCGCTTTCGCCAGACGTACGGCTTTACCCTGGACCAGGCGTGGGCGCGGTTCGAGCGGTCCATTCCCGTTCCCCCGGGAATACGCCAAAACGAGCGGGCTCTGGCGGGAACGGCCGAGGGCGTGCAGTCCCTTTTAGACTCCCGCTCGGGAAGGACGGTGTGGCTGGACCTGGACGCCGAGGCTGTCATGCTGCGCGATCGCGACGGAACGGTCCGCAGGCTATTGGACGCCGACGGTACCGTCAGCCGTCTCGCCCTCTCCCCGACCGGTTCCGAGCTTTTGCTTTCGCGGGCCGTCCGGTCCGGGGCCGAGGTAACGGATCGGGCAGAGGTATTCGACATAGACCGGAACGCGTATTCGGGAGAGTCCTTTCACGGCATTCGCGAGGCGGCCTTTCTGGATACTCCGGGGCGAATCGTCGCCCTTCGGGTGAGGGGCCAGAGAGAGAGCCTTTTTTGGTTCGACCGGGCCGATCCCGGCCGGGAGCGGGAACTATTGACCGCCGGTCCCGGCGAGGGGCGTACCCTCATGCTCTCTCCCGTGGATACGGGGACCGGGATGATCGCCTGCCTCTGCGTAAGCGGCATAGACCGGTCAATCACTATAATCGATCCGGACACTGGCTCCTTCGATTCCGTGAATTTGAACGGGAGGCTCCGGTTCGTGCGCTATCTGGCCCGGGGCGACCGCAACGGATCGAGCGTGGTAACGTTCGGGTGGACCGACGAGAATACCTTTTATCGGGCCGCCCTGTGGGATCCCCGCGAAGCGTTCGTCGAGCTTCAGTACGTCGATTTTTCCGGCGGGGTCTATTATCCGGTCTGGGACGACGGCCTTAAATCGGTCGTATACGTCGCCAATCTCTCCGGGCGAACGCGGCTTCAGGAATTGAACGCGGGCTTTTTCGCCCAAGCACCCCTGACCGAACCGGATGACGGCGTTGAACCGATTCTCGCCGGCGCCGATGCGGGCCCGGAAGGGGAGGTCCCGTCCGACCGGGCGGGCCAAAATCAAACCGGTTTCGCCATCTATCCGTACTCCCCCGTGCCCTGGCTTTTCGACGGCGTATTCCTTCCGATACCCAAGGGAGCTCCCGGCCGGGTTTCCCGGGCGACGGGCAACGTTCTTCCTGGCTTTCTCTACGTTACGGGCTCGCCGACGGAACGTTCCGCGTATCAGCTGCAGGGGGCGTTCTCCGCCGATCCCTTTTTCGTCGATTTCTCGCTCGGCGGGGAATGGATTACCGAGCCGGGGACCGTTATCGCCACTCTTTCCGACGCGTTGAAACCCTACGCGAACGGCTACGACGCGTATCGGGACCTATCGGTTACCGCCGGTTTCTCCGCGGTGACGCGGTTTACCCCCTCGTGGAATCGCCTGACCGCCACGGTACGCCTGGTAAACCACTGGTACGGGCGGAGCTCCGACCTGGACGGAGCGCTGTACGGGGAACCCTTCGCCTCGGCTTCCTGCGGGGCCGACGGTCAATTGGAGTGGCGCGCGATTCGGGGCGCTTCCATGCCACGCTTTCCCCTCTTTGCCGTTACCGCCTCCGGTCCCCTGGCGGCGCTCTACGGTTGGTCGGGAATCCAACTGCCGGACGGCGTATCGACCCGCGTCGTTCAGGGCCGCCTTCAATGGCTGACCCCGGCGATTCCCCTCTCCCTTCAGGCCAACGCCCTGGTCTCGGACGGCCTTATATTCGGCAGTTCCAAAACCCGGACCGACGCGGAAAGCGCGCGGGTCTTTGAATCGGGCGTAACCCGTTTCGTCGCGCGCTTTCCCGAGTACGATGGGACCGACCTGGAGTTCCCCGGGTCGTCGGTCGCCGTTTCCGTCGAGGCAGAGGCGATCCCGCTTACCCTGGAAATTCAGCGGGGCGTTCCCTTCCTGCCGGTTTACGCGAATAGGATCGTCGCGGCGGGAGGCTATCGGGGCGGTTGGTTCGGGGATGAAAAGGGCATTCTTCGCTACGTCGATTCGGGATATGCCCGCCTTTCCGTTCAGGGAGCGCTTTTGTTCGGGGCCCTCAGTAACGTGGTCCTCTCCGTCGACGCCTACTATACCCGCGCCATACGCCGGGAAGGGTACGACGCGGGCGTTACGTTCCTCTCGTCTTTTTCCCTTTGAGCGCGAAGAAATAAAGCGCGCTTGTGTTCGCGCCTCACATGTGGTTATAATGGTTCAAACAGGGGGATTAAGTGGCATCACGGGGTACCATCGGCAGGGTCATTGTCCTGCTCATCTTGATCGTATTGCTCGGCACCGGCGGTTTGCTCTGGTTCGATTATCTCGGCATCGTCGAATCCCGTCAGGCATTCGCGCCCGTGTACAAACTGCTCGGCATGACCCCACCCTCGGGCATTTCCACGCTCCCCACGGAAAACGGCGATCTGGACGCCGACCGAATCGCGAAACGCCTGGAAGCCATCGATCTGCGTTCCCAGGAATTGGACCTGCGCGAACAGGACTTAACGAAGAAAGAAGGCGAAATAACGCAAAAAGCCCAAGAGCTGGACGACCGGCTCGCCTCCGTGGAAGAAAAAGAGAAAACCTTCGCGGAAACCCAGCGGCAGGTGGGCGATCGCGCCAAAAACATCGAACAGATCGCCGACTATATCAACGGCATGCCGCCGAAAAACGCGGTGGAGAATCTCCTTGCCATGGACGACCAGGACATTATCGATATTCTCCGCGCGGTGGAGGCAAAGGCCGCCGCGGCCGGAAACGCCTCTTCCGTCGCGTACTGGTTCTCACTCATGCCCGCGGCCCGCGCCGCCGAAATACAGCGCAAAATGGCCAATAAGCCCGCCTTCCTTCCCTAAAAAAAAGATTTATACCTCCCGTCTTCCCTCCCGACAATTGAAATGCGGCGGAGTCGCCGCGAATTTTTTCTCGGAGGTGCATGACGTGACGCAATCCATGGATGTCCAGCTTCGCGACCCGGTCCGGCTACCCGATTCCCCCAAGGGGAAAGCGGAAAAAAGCGGGACGGAAACGAACAAGGCTGAAGGGAACGCGCGCGCCGACACTGCACGAAAAGGATCTTCATTCCTCGCGATCATCGAAAAGATGCTCGCCGGCGCCAAGGACAGCGCGGCTTCCGTCGAATCGGACGGGGCCGCCGGCACAACCGGAAGGGGAGCAGGGGGAGCGCGAATCCCGAACGTCGGGAACGGGCGAACCGAAACGGATGAAACCGCGGAGCCGGCGGTTTCGGGAAAGCTAAAGGGCGGAAGGCGCGCGAAATCCGCGGCGGCGGCCGAGACGGGCGCGGCGCAAGAGCACAGAATCGCGAAGGGCGCTCCCGGCTCAAACGAGCTTGGTGCCGGCGCGGGAAAAGCCTCGTCTTCGGACCAAGCGAGATCCGCCGGCGTTCTCGATCAGCGACAAACGTTTGCCGATACCCTTGAATCGCGCGCGGCGAAGGGCGCGGAATCGACGGAAAAGGAGAGCGCAACGGAACGCGACCCGCGAAAGCGCGCCGTCGATCCCAAATCCGCCAACCCGTCCACCGCGGGGTACGCGATGGGCGGGGCGATCGGGATATCTGCAAAGAACCCGATCGGCGGCGCTTCTGACCGGGCGACGGCCGATGAAGAGGCGGGAAAAATACGGGAAGCCAAGGGCCAAAGGCGGGAAAGAGGCGCGGTAATCGGCGTGGTAGACGAGCGTTCGTCCCCCGTAGCCGAAGCCGCGAAAAACGCCGATACCGTCATGGAATCCGCGGTGAAGGATACGGGCTCCGGCACGGCCGAGATGACCATTTCCTTCAGGGACGACGGTCCGGGACGCCAGGGCGGCGGCATGTACCGCCTATCCGACGGATCGGAATCGAAGACCATGAGCTTTCAGGAAGCCCTGACCCAACAGCTTCGCTCGAACGCGCAGGATTTCGTGCGGGCGGGGCAGATCGTGCTGAGGGACCATGATTCCGGTTCCATCAGGCTTAACTTGCACCCCGAATCCCTCGGCCACGTCAGGATCAACCTGGAATTGAACGACCGGAAAATATCGGGCCGCATCGTGGTTTCCTCGAAAGAGGCATACGAAGCCTTTAAGGAAAGCCTGGACGGCATTCGGGCGGCCTTCGCGGACTCGGGCTTCGATTCCGAGGGCTTCGACCTATCCTGGTCGGGATCGGGCGCGGAAAGCGGCGGCGGGGACGGACGGGGGGCGCTTAGTTCTCCCTTTTACGCTTCCTCTATTCCCGATGTAATGTCGCCGCGCTTTTCCGCCGATAGTGAAACAGGCGGCCAAAACCCCTACGGGTCGCGGGCCGTAAACGTATACGCGTAAGCGAGGAAGGAATGGATATCGGAACAATGCTGAACACCACGATGTCGACTCAGGAAAAAACCCTGACCCAACTTCAGGTGGACACCTTCAACAAAACGCTCGCGGTCAATGGAAGGACCTCTAAGCAGGAACTCGGCAAGGATGATTTTTTACAGCTCCTCATCGCGCAGCTGTCCCACCAGGACCCGACCGCGCCGATGGAGGATACCCAGTTTATCGCCCAAATGGCCCAGTTTTCGAGCCTTGAGCAAATGACGAACCTAAGCTCCGGCTTCACCAGGCTCGCCAACCTACTGGGTAATACCGACGCCGCCAACTCGGTCGGCAAGACCGTGGACATCGAGTTCGGAAGCTCGACCGTTTCCGGCCCGATAGACGCCGCGACCCGGGGAGACAATCCCCAGGTAATGGTGAACGGCTCATGGTACGACTGGTCGTCGGTAAAGACCGTATACGCACAAAACGGGGGAACCACATTATGATGAGATCGCTTTATTCCGGCGTGTCCGGAATGCAGAACCACCAGACGCGCATGGACGTGATCGGCAACAATATTTCCAACGTGAACACCACGGGCTTCAAGCGCGGCCGGGTGAACTTCCAGGATCTCCTTTCCCAGCAGATGTCGGGCGCGGCGAAACCCACCGACGAGCTCGGCGGCGTTAACCCGAAGGAAGTCGGGCTCGGAATGAACATCGCGAGCATCGATACCATCTTCACCCAGGGCTCGCTGCAGACCACGGGCGTGCAGACCGACATCGCGATTCAGGGAAACGGCTTTTTCATCGAAAAACAGGGCGAAAAGACCTACTTTACCCGCGCGGGAAACTTTGGGCTCGATTCTGACGGCCTTCTCGTGAATCCCGGCAACGGCATGCGCGTGCAGGGCTGGATGGCCCGCGACGTGGACGGCCAGCAGATTCTCAATACGTCCGCGCAAACCGAGGACCTCCGCATTCCCGTGGGCTCCAAGATTTCCGCCAAGGAAACCGCGACGGTAAACTACCGCTGTAACCTCGACAAGCGCACCCCGGAAATAGCCGAAGGGGCTTCTCAAGCCGATATCCTCAAGTCTACCTGGGGCACCGATTTCCAGGTCTACGACAGCTTCGGACAGCAGCATACCCTGAACGTGTCCTTTACCCGCGTGCCGGGAACCAATAACCAGTGGGACGCAACCGTGACCGTGGACCCAACGCAGGCCGACGCCACGGCTACCCGCGTCGGCGTGGGCACCACCGACGGCACCACCAACACATTCCGCGTGACCTTCGACAACCTGGGCCACCTGTCGGGTATCGTGGACTCCGCCGGAAACGTGTCGCCCGCCACGGGCACCGTCATGCTCCAGGCGTCCTACAACGTGCTCGCGGCCAATCCCGACGAGAACGGCGCGCCTACCCGCCATACCTTTAACCTGAACCTCGGGCAGATCGGCAGTACCGATAACACCATCACCCAGTTCGCCGAGAAAAGCTCCACCAAGGCCTTCGAGCAGGACGGGTACGCCATGGGATACCTCGAGAACTTCAAGATCGACCAGTCCGGCGTCATCACCGGCGTGTACTCCAACGGAACGAACCGCACCATAGGCCAGATCGCCATGGCGAGCTTCACGAATCCCGGCGGACTCGAAAAGGCCGGAGAGAACACCTACGTACGGTCAAACAACTCGGGGCTTCCCGACGTGAGCGTGTCCGGCGTGGCGGGGAAGGGCAAGCTGATCGCGGGCGCCCTGGAAATGAGCAACGTGGACCTTACCGAGCAGTTTACCGACATGATCGTCACGCAGCGCGGGTTCCAGGCAAGCTCCAAGACCATCCAGACTTCCGACACGATGCTGGATACCGTGTTGAATCTGAAGCGTTAATAGGATAGTATCTTAAGACATGCCCCCCCGTTCGGGGGGCGGCCCGCCTAACGGCGGGCGGCTTGATCGGTAATCGGGGGGAATAAAGGCATGATAGCGATTACGCAATTGAACGGTCGGCAATACTGGATAAATCCCCATCAGATCGAATCCATAGAAGCCAATCCCGACGTGACCCTGAATATGCTTTCGGGTAAACACGTTATCGTGCGCGAAACCCCTGAGCAATTGATCGCGCGGATTATCGAATACCGCAAGCAAATCGGCGCATTCAAAAACGAGGAGTGACAGGCAATGGATATAGCATCGTTAATCGGCGTGTTCGGGGGCCTCGGCGTCATTATATTCGGCGCGTTCATGAGCGGTTCCCTCGGCGGCCTGATCGATATACCCTCGGTACTCATCACCATCGGCGGTTCGTACGCCTGTCTCTACCTTACCTATCCCCTCACGCAGGCGATCGGCATTATCAGCGTTATGGGCCGGGCCTTCCGGATCTGGGATTTCGGCGAGAAGGCAATCGTTCAGCGGTTGGTATCCTTTTCCGAGAAAGCCCGCCGCGAGGGAATCCTCGCCCTTGAAGAAGAAATTCAGGACCTGGACGACGACTTCATGCGGAGCGGTCTCCGTCTCGTGGTAGACGGCACCGACGGAGAGGTAATCCGGACCCTTATGGAAAACGAGCTGAGCCAGATGGAAGGCCGCCACATGACCTGGATTTCCGTCGTGAACGCGTGGGCGACCCTCGCGCCCGGCTTCGGCATGTTGGGTACGGTTATCGGCCTTATCGGTATGTTGAACAACCTCGAAGACAAAAGCTCCCTGGGACCGAACATGGCCGTGGCCCTCGTCACCACCCTGTACGGCTCGATCATGCAAAACTGGATGCTCGTTCCGATCTCGGGAAAGCTCGGCTACCATAACAACATGGAAGTAAAGGCCCGGGAAATGGTAATCGAGGGAGTGCTTTCGATTCAGGCCGGCGATAACCCCCGCATTCTGGCGCAAAAGCTCCTTACCTATCTGTCGCCCCGCGATCGGAAGGCCATCGAGTCCGACGTGCTCAAGGACTGACCATGGCAAAAAAGAAGCGGGAGGCCCAGGCAGCCGGTTCCGGCTGGCTCAATACGTACGCCGACATGGTTACCCTCATGATGTGCTTCTTCGTCATGCTTTACGACCCGTCGGAAGTGGATATAACGCAGCTCGCCACCATGACGGCCTCTATCCAGGGCGAGCCGACCGGCGGCGGACAGTCCCTGGCGGCGGGGCGACTTGCCGACCTGGGAAATACCATCAATTCGATGCCGTCCATGGAAAAGGGGAAAAATCTCGGCTTGGCCGTTAAAAAGGCTATTAGCGTTTTCGCGCCTGAAATAAAGACCAACAAGATAACCATCTCAAGCGACGAGCGCGGCTTGGTCATTACCCTCGCCGCCGACGCCTTTTTTAAGGAAGCGAGCGCGGAGCTCAACCTGGACGAAACGCGGGACTCCCTGCTCAGGATCGCGCAATTTTTGGCGGACAAAGAACTGTCCGGCCGCAGGTTCAGGATCGAGGGGCATACGGACAACGGCTCCACGGACCCTGCCCAATGGCCAAGTAACTGGGAACTCTCCACGGCCCGGGCGAACAACGTGCTCCATTACCTGACCGATTTCGGCGCGGACGAGCAGCGTTTCTCGGTAGCCGGTTACGCCGATACCCGGCCCATGTACTCCAACGACACGGAGGAAGGCCGGGCCTACAACCGGCGCGTGGACATAATTATTCTGGACGAAGGACATTTTTAATGATACTATCGTTGGAAAAGGATTTGCCCTATGGATGATCAGGACGACATCAATCTCGAAGGCGGCGACGCGGGTTCTGCCGAAGGCGGGAAGCGAGGCGGCGGGCCGGGGTTGATACCCCAGCTGCTTAAGTGGGTAGCGATCGTACTCGGCGCCCTCATCTTCATCGTGACGATAGTCGTGGTTACGGTGAACGTCATGGGCGGTACGGGAAAAACCCAAACGGCCATTCCCGTTTCCGAAGAGTACCAAGGCGTGCGCGAAGTCCTGTCTTATTACCAGGCCATCGGCGCCATCCAGACGCGGACGATCGATCAGAACCCCGCCTCGGTGGTAGTCGATATCGCCCTGGGATACACCTTCGACGACAAGGCCACCCCGACGGAACTTTCCGCGCGCATCGTCGAGCTCAAGGATTTTCTCCGCTCATTCTTCCACGGAAAGACCGCCGCGGAACTGCGAAACGAGGACAAGATTAAAATCGAGATCCGCAATTACATTAACGATAACATACTCTCAAAGTCCAAGATCAAGGACGTCCGGTTTACCCGATACGAGATCGTAGAGCAGTAACCATGACAGAAGTTCTTTCGCAGGACGAAATAGACCAGCTTCTCACCGCGATCAGCGCCGGAGATACGGAAACCGAGGATTTTCGGCCCGTTAACGACACGCGCAAGATCAAGATTTACGATTTCAAGCGGCCGGACAAATTCTCGAAGGAACAAATCCGCACGGTTTCGATCATGCACGAAACCTTCGCCCGACTGACGACCACCTCCCTGTCGGCCCAGTTGCGGAGCATGGTTCACGTGCACGTAGCCTCGGTCGACCAGCTTACCTACGAGGAATTTATCCGGTCCATCCCGACCCCAACGACGCTCGCGGTCATCAATATGGATCCCCTGAAGGGAAACGCGATTCTCGAGATCGACCCCTCGGTCACTTTCTCCATCATCGACCGACTCTTCGGCGGCACGGGCCAGGGAACCAAGGTTCAGCGCGACCTTACGGACATCGAGCAGTCCGTAATGGAAGGCATCATCGTGCGTATCCTCGCAAACATGCGAGAGGCCTGGACCCAGGTGATCGACCTCAGGCCCCGCCTGGGCCAGATAGAAACGAATCCCCAATTCGCCCAGATCGTTCCCCCCTCGGAAATGGTCGTTCTCGTCACCCTGGAAACCAAGGTCGGCGAGGAAGAGGGCATGATGAATTTTTGCATCCCGTACATCACCATCGAGCCCATCATTTCCAAGCTGTCGAGCCAGTTTTGGTTTTCATCGGTACGGAGAAGCTCTACCACCCAATACATGGGGGTTCTCAAGGAAAAGCTTTCGTCGGTGGACATGGACGTGGTCGCGGAAATCGGCACCATAAACCTTCCGGTGCGCGACGTGCTCAACCTTCGGCTGGGCGACGTGGTACGCCTTTCCAACGTGCGGGTAGGGGACCCCTTCACGCTGAGCGTGGGCAACAAAAAGAAGTTCCTATGCCAGGCCGGCGTTATCGGAAAGAAGGTAGCCGTTCAGGTGCTTAAGAAAATCGCCGATATTGAAGCGGAAGAGTTTGAAGAGTTGTCAGTAGAAGGAGACGAGGCATATGAGTGACGGTTCCATTTCCCAGGACGAGATTGACGCCCTCTTGGCAGGCGTCGACATGGGTGGAATGGGCGCCGCGCAATCGGCCCCTTCATCGGCAATGAGCGACGCCCAACAGGGCGCCGTAAAAACGTTTATTTCGGGAAATATCCCCGGCCTCAAATCGAATCTGGACTCCATGACCGGTTCTTCGGTCGAAATCGGCAGCCCCTCGGTCGAGATCATGAAGCGCGACGGCTTTTTGCGGAAAATTCCGGAAATGGTGGTCGGTACCGTGATCGACTTCAGCGCGGCCCTTCCCGCAGATCACCTTTTCGTGCTGGCACCCGAATTCGCGCAGAAAATCGTGAGCCTCGTGAACAACGAAGCCAACGCCGAACTCGACGACATGTCCCTCTCGGTCATCAGCGAAACCGTATCCCAACACGTGGGCATTGAGCTTACGGCACTCGAAAAGGCCGGCTTCAAGGGCGTCGCGAACAATCCCGCGGAATCGGTGCACGTGCCGAAGGCCATGATCCGCTTCCCCCAACAGGATTTCGCCGTCATTACCTATCCGGTAAGCCTTGACGGCACCGCCTTCTCCCTCTGGGAGATCATGCAGCTCCAGGCGGCGACCGAAATCGCCGGGGCCTTCGGGGCAAAGCAGGAATCCGCGGGTTCCGCCATGGACCCCATGGCGATGATGGGCGGCGGCATGAATATGAACGGCATGAACATGGGTTCCATGGGCGGCGGCATGAATTCAGGCGCCATGGGCCAGATGGGCGGCATGGGCCAGATGGGTCAGATGGGTCAGATGGGCGGTATGAACATGGGCGGCATGGGGCAGATGGGCGGTATGAACATGGGCCAAATGGGCGGCGGCATGGGACAGGTTATGGGCATGAATCCCAATGTCCAATCAGTGCAATTCCCGAGCCTGCAGCTTGGCAACATGTCCATGGAACAGGGCAATATCGGCCTT
This sequence comes from Spirochaetota bacterium, assembly GCA_023443865.1. GTDB lineage: Bacteria > Spirochaetota > Spirochaetia > Treponematales > Treponemataceae > Teretinema. Next base: position 1,006,685 of record JAEZST010000022.1, read on the forward strand.
ATCATGGACGTATACATGGAAATGACCGTAGAGCTCGGCCGTACCAGAAAGGTCATCAAGGAAATCCTCGGCATGGGGGAGGGCACGATCATCGAGTTGGATAAGCTCGCCGGAGAGCCCGTGGATATTCTGGTAAATCACAAGCCGATCGCCAAGGGCGAAGTCGTGGTTATAGACGAGAATTTCGGCGTCCGCGTCACGGAGATCCTTTCGCCCGTGGAGCGGGTAAGCGATATGTAGGTACGCATAAGAAAAGACGAATAACGGGGTGGGGGAACATGACGATATTCTCTAAAAAATACTTCAGGGCGGGCGCATTGGCGCTCGCGTTCTCGTTAATGGGCTTTCAGGCCTTGGGGCAAAACGCCCAGCCCGGAGTTTCGGTCCCGCCGACCGATCCCGAAATCGCCGTTCAGGCGGTGACCGACGAAACCGCCCTTCCCATCGGAGACGCGCCCGCGGCCGCCGATAATAAAGACGGCTCCGCGCCTTCCACGCTCTTTTCGCTCATACGCGTGGTCCTCGTTTTGGCGCTTCTGTGCGCGGGCGTGTGGGGCATTATGGTTTTCCTGAGAAAATCCACGGGCGTGAACGTCGCGGACGACCCCTACCTGAAGTCCGTGGCGAATCTATCCCTGGGGCAAAACCGGTCCGCGCAAATCCTTTCGGTGGGTTCCCGGGCCTTCCTCGTCGGCATTACCGACCGTTCCGTGAATTTGATCGCGGAGCTGGACGACCGGGAACTCATAGACGCGATGAATCTTGCCGCGGATAAAACCTCCTCCGCCGGGGTGGCCGGTTTTCAGGCCGTGCTTTCCTCGTTCCTCCCCGGCTTGTCAAAGCCGAAAAAAGGCCGCAGCGAGGCCTCCGCGGCGAATTTCGGCGCGGAATTGATCCGCAGGCAACGGGAACGACTGGCCAACGGCGGCTCCGCCGATTCGAACTCCGCCGAAGGGGAAAACCGATGAAGCGGCCCCGACTCGCGAAAACGGCCGCGGTCTTTCTCCTTATACAGCTTCTCGCGCCGGCTTTCGCCGCGGCCCAGGCAGCCCAGGGCTTTCCCCAGGGCTCCGCCACCGGTACGACCTCGATAAACGCGAACCGCCAGGCGACGCGCATTCCCTTCATAAATTTCAATATCCGCGAGCCCCAGACGAATCAGGAAGTTGCCTTTTCGGTGCAAATGCTCCTGCTCCTTACCGTGCTTTCACTCGCGCCGAGCATTCTTCTCCTCACCACGAGCTTCCTGCGAATCTCAATCGTACTGGACTTCGTAAAACGAGCCCTATCGCTCCAACAGGTACCGCCTACCCAGGTACTCAACGGCATAGCCCTTTTCCTGAGCCTTTTTATCATGTGGCCAACGTTTACCGAGATCTACGAAAAATCGTTTAAGCCCCTATCCGAGGGCACCATGAACGTCGAAAACGCCTGGACCGAGGCCGAAAAGCCGGTACGCCTGTTCATGTACCGCCAGATGGCCAACGACACCTCTTCCATCGCGCTGTTTATGTCCATGGCGAAATTAGATAAACCCCGGACCCTCGCAGACGTTCCCACCCGGGTACTGATTCCCGCCTATATCCTTCACGAACTGACCGTCGCCTTCAAGATAGGCATCTTGCTCTATATACCGTTCATCATCGTGGATATGGTCGTCGCCAGCATCCTCATGTCCATGGGCATGATCATGCTGCCGCCGGTCCAGATATCCATGCCGTTTAAGCTCATTCTGTTCATTTTGGTCGACGGCTGGGGATTGCTGACCCAGCAGTTATTCAATTCGTTCCTTTGATGGGAGGGGGTAGGACATGTCCATAGGAACCGTCGTGTCCCTGATGCGGGGCGGCGTTTTTCAGATTTTGCTCTTGGCCGCGCCTATTCTCGTGACCGCGCTGGTGGTTGGGCTCGTGGTCGCCATTATACAGGCCGCCACGTCGATCCAGGAACAAACGCTCACCTTCGTCCCGAAGATCATGGCGATATTGGGCGTGCTTGCCCTGCTGGGAGGGTGGATGTTCACGTCGCTCCGCCAGTATACCCTCGGGATTTTCGAGCTTATCCCGCAAATGGTGCGTTAAGGTTCCATGAGCCCCTTTGACGATATCGTCGCGCGCGCGCCCATTTTCTTTCTTGCCGCCGCCAGGATTTTCGCGATTATCCTCACCACGCCGCTATTATCCATCCAGTCCGTGCCGAGAACGGCGAAAATCGCCCTGGCAGGCTCCATCGCGTTCTTGGTCATGCCGGAAACCTATCCCGGCGGCTGGAACGTCGATCCCTTTTCCCTTCAGTACGTTCTCTTGGTGATCGGCGAGGGAATGATCGGCGTGATCACGGGTTTTTTCATAAGCATGATATTCGCGTCCTTCAGTTCCGCCGGCCAGTTTTTTTCCTACCAAATGGGGTTCGGCGCCTCCGAAGTCTACGACGCCCTTGCCCAGATCGAGAATCCCTTGCTCGGGCAATATCTCAACCTGATCGCCATGCTCGTATTCGTGCAGATTAACGGCTTTCAAACCCTTTTCCTGGGCGGCATACTCCGCAGTTTCGAGAGCGTGAACTGTTTTTCCCTCGCGAACGCCAAGGGCGAATTTCTCTCATTTTTCCTTACGGGCCTTTCCGGCCTCTTTTTGAACGCCATGGTCATAGCCCTTCCGATCATCGGCACGCTTTTTTTGATTCACGTTTCAATGGGACTCCTATCCAAGGCGGCGCCGCAGATGAACCTGCTCTCCGAGGGTTTCCCCATCACCATCCTGGTTACCTTTTTCCTCCTCGTGGTCGCCATGCCCCTCATGATCAACCTTTTTACCCAGGTAATGGGCGACGGCTTTCAGGCCTTCGAGGACCTGCTCGCGAGAACGGGAAAGGCCCTATGAGCGCGTTCCCCGCCCTCGAAGCAGAATCGCGGACCCTGGAGCTAACGGCGCTCCCCCGGGCGGCGGGCAATCCGCGTGCGGCAGGCAATCCGCGTGCGGCAGGCAATCCGCGTGCGGCGAACCGAATCGCCCTGGAAATCGCGCGTTCCCTCGACCTGCAATGGTTCGCGGCGGAAGACGAGGGCCGAACCGAGGATCCGACCGATTACAAGCTGCGAAAGGCGCGGGAAGAGGGCCGGGTCGCGAAAAGCCAGGAGCTGAACGGGGCCATCGTGCTGCTCATTCCGGCGATAACCCTGGTCGCGCTTGCCCCGCTCATGATGAATACCTTTACCGAGCTGATGCGGTTTTATCTTTCCCGGGCCACGACATCCGATTTCACCGACCCGGAACTCATACTCGCCTTCTTCCATTATTTCGTTAAGCTCGTCCTGCCGGTGACGATCGCCGCGATGGCGGCGGGCGTTATTTCGAACGTGATCCAGAACGGCGGATTCCTTTTCAGTCTCAAGCCCATGGAACCGAAACTGAGCAAGGTCGCGCCGAATTTCGGGAAATTCTTCGGCCGGCTTTTTTCCGCCGAGGGGCTTTTCAATCTCGCGAAATCCCTTTTCAAGGTGGCGGTCATCGGAATCGTGGCGTACGTTAACGTGCGGAACGAGCTCCCGAAACTCGTGACCATGCTCAACGCCGGCCTTTGGAACGGCGTCGCCTTTATCGCCTCCATGTCCGCGAGGCTCCTGATTACCGCCGCGATTCTCTTTCTCGCCATCTCGGTGCCCGACTATATTTTTCAGCGAAGGCAATTCATGGAATCGCTGAAAATGTCCAAGCAGGAAGTGAAGGAAGAATACAAACAGATGGAAGGAGACCCGCTGGTCAAAAGCCGCCTGAGGCAGCGCATGCGCGAGCTTTTAAGCCAGAACATGGCGGTAAACGTGCCCAAGGCCGACGTGATCATCACCAACCCGACGCACTATGCCATCGCCATGCAGTGGGACCGGTCCACCATGAGGGCCCCCATGCTCACCGCGAAGGGAGCCGACCAGGTCGCCTTGCGGATTAAGGAGATCGCGCGGGAACACGGCGTTCCCATCGTGGAGAACAAGCCCTTGGCGCGGGCGCTCTATGCGGAAGTGGAAATCGGTGATATGATACCGGATGAGTATTATCAGGCGCTCGCGGTTATACTCGCGAGGGTCTACGCGCTCGATTCCAGAAAGAAAAACATCCTCGGGGAACTGTGACGGTTAGGTGAATGGCTGATAAAGGACTATCCATAGAAAGAAGCGATCTCTTCGTGGCCGTCGGCGCCATCGTGGTCGTCCTCATGCTCATCATCCCCTTGCCCACGGTCCTTCTCGACCTGCTCATGGCCCTTAACCTGGTCTTAAACCTGCTCATTCTCCTGACCGTTCTCTACACGAAGCGGGCCATCGATTTCTCTGTGTTTCCCACCCTGCTGATGGTCAGCACGGTATTCGGCCTCGGGCTTAACGTGTCATCCACGCGCCTTATACTCACCCTGGGCATGAAATTCGACGGAAAGATGATCAAGGCCTTCAGTACCTTCGTAATCGGCTCCTCGGGAACCGAGGGGCTCGTCATCGGATTCGTGATCTTTATTATCCTTATCGCGGTCCAGGCCTTCGTCATTACCAAGGGAGCGACCCGGGTCGCCGAGGTTGCCGCCCGCTTTACCCTCGACGCAATGCCCATGAAACAGACCGCCATCGAGGCGGAATACAACTCGGGCGCCATTACCGAGGAAGAGGCGCGGCACCGAAAAATGGAAGTCCAAAAGGAATCCAACTTCTACGGCGCCATGGACGGCGCGAGCAAATTCGTTTCCGGCAACGTGAAAATAGGCATCTTCATTACCGTGATGAATATCGTCGCGGGCCTGATCTTCGGCATGGTGTTTCGCGGCGAGCCCTTTTCCCAGGCAATCCAGACCTACGCGGGACTCACCATAGGCGACGGCCTTCTTTCACAGCTGCCCGCCCTTTTCGTATCGGTAGCCACGGGCCTTATCGTCACGCGGTCGGTCTCCGACGGCACCCTGGGAACCGACATTCAGCAGCAATTTTCCCAAAACGCCTGGATATACTTCGTGGGCGCGGGAACCTTGGCGGTTATCGCGGTGCTGCCCGGCTTTCCCTGGTACGTTCTCCTTCCCCTCGCGGCTGCCCTCGGCTGGGTCGGCTGGAGGCTCCGGACGGTCCACGCGGCCAATTTCCGGGAAAAAATGGAAAAGGCCGAGGGCAAGGAAAAGGCCAAGACCGGCGAGCAAAGCGGGGAAATCAGCCCCGTCGTCCCGCTCGATCCCCTGTCCCTCGAATTGGGCTACGGCCTCATTCCCCTCGTAGACAAGGACAAGGGCGCGGAACTCCTGGAACGGGTAACCCGAATCCGGCGGGAGTCGGCGCTTGACCTCGGACTCGTCGTGCCCCGCATTCGCATTATAGACAATATGCGGCTCGAGCCGAGCGAATACTGCTTTAAGATAAAAGGCGTGGAAGTGGCGCGGGGCCGCATCCGCATGGGCTGGTACCTGGGCATAAACCCCGGCGGCGTTACCGAGGACCTGCCCGGCGAAAAGACCACCGATCCCACCTTCGGCCTTCCGGCCATTTGGATTTCCGAGGAAAACAGGGAGCGGGCGGAACGGGCCGGATATACCGTGGTGGATCCCCCCTCGATCATCGCGACCCACCTGACCGAGATCATCAAGCGCCACGCCTCCGAGATTCTCGGACGTCAGGAAGTCCAGTCCATCGTCGATACGATACGCAAGGACTATCCGGCGGTGGTAGACGAGGTTACGAAGCTGTGTTCCGTCGGCGAGATACAGAAAGTCCTGCAGGGCTTGCTCAGGGAACAGGTCTCCATCCGCAATATGGTGGTGATCCTGGAAACCCTCGCGGACTGGCGGCCGGTCACCAAAGACGCGACCGTTCTCGTGGAGAAGGTGCGACAGGCCCTCGCCCGGCAAATCTGCCTGCAGTACGTGGACGATTCCCGCACCCTCCACGTGCTTACGGTCTCGCCGGAGCTCACGCAAAAGATCGCGGATTCGCGCGTCGATACGGTGAACGGGCCCATAGCCGCCCTTGAGCCGGCCGAGCATCGCGCCTGGATTCGTTCCCTCACCCATTCGGTGGCCTCCGTGCAGCAGGCGGGGTATATTCCCATCGTGCTCTGTCCCGAAGAGGCGCGCATTTTGGTAAAGAGTTCCACGGAACGCGAAATTCCGGACCTGGTGGTATTATCGGTGCCGGAAATCGCGAATGATATACGGGTCGAAGCGATAGGCGAAATAAAGCAGGAATAGACGAGACATGGAGATTTTGACCGAACAGGCCGCGAGTTACGACGAGTGCCTCGCGAAGATTAACGCGAAATACGGCCCCAACGTGCAGGTCCTTCGACAGAAGAGGGTAAAAACCGGCGGGTTTTTGGGCTTTTTCGAGCGCGACGCGATCGAGCTCAATTTCATGCTGATTCGGGACCCCTTGCGTTCGGTCCCCTACGGCGCCCCCGCCGCATCCGCTCCCGGCGCCTTTCCCCCGTCGGGCGTTTCCCGCCCCGCGTCGTTCGAGGAAGAGCGGAGGAAAATCCTTACCCAGGCGGCGAGAACCTCTCCGGAACTCGCCTCCAAGATCGGGCCGCACCTCGAGTCGGCGCCGAAACCCGCTTCCCCCAAGACCGGCGATGACCGCCTGGATTCAATCCTCGAGGCGGTGAGAAAACTCGAGAAAAAAATCGATCAGGGCGACGAGAAGGCCGAAGCTTCCCAGGGCGAGCACGAAACGGTGGCGAAGATCGAGCGTCTGCTCGAGCAAAACGATTTTTCCGCCTCGTACGTTCGGTCCATCGTGGCCCGGGTCAGAAGCGATTTCTCGCTCGAGGAGCTTGAGGATTACGACCGGGTGCAGGACAAGGTCATCGAATGGATCGGCGAGTCCATCGAAATCCATGAATCGGCCCATACGGTAAAGCCCCGGGTAATCGCCTTGGTCGGCCCTACCGGGGTCGGAAAGACCACCACGGTGGCGAAACTCGCCGCGGCCTATTCGTTAGCCGCGTCAAAAGGTTCGAGACCGCTAAATGTTCACGTCATTACCATCGATAATTACCGTATAGGGGCGAAACAGCAGATCGAGATTTACGGCAATATCATGAATATTCCCGTCTCCTGCGCCGAAACCGCGAAGGATCTCGAGTCCCTCATCGCCCTGCATCAAGACGTGGACATCATCTTGATCGATACGATCGGGAAGAGCCCGAAGGATTATTCCAAAATCGCGGAAATGAGGCATTTCCTCGAATCCGCGGGGCCGCTTTCCGACGTTCACTTGGCAATGAGCGCGACCACGAAACCGAGCGATATGCGGGAGATTATGCAGCAGTACGAGACCTTCGGCTACGATTCGGTGATCATTACCAAGTTCGACGAAACGAATAGGGTCGGCAATATCGTGAGCGTTCTCGGGGAGAAGAAAAAGCCCCTGGCCTATATCACCACCGGTCAGCGGGTGCCGCAGGACTTCGAACGGGCCTCGGTGGTCCGTTTCCTGATTAACCTCGAGGGATTTCGCGTGAATCGCGCGCGCATTGAGTCACTCTTTCCGGTCAGCGATAACCGGTTTGAATGGAGATAAAAATGGAAGATCAGGCAGAAGCGCTTCGCGCCCTCATGAAAGAAAAAACGAAATCCGAAATGTCCTACGGGGGAGATCCCGCCGCGCGTCAAAACGGGAAAACCAGAATCATTACCGTGACGAGCGGGAAGGGCGGGGTGGGTAAGACCAACGTCGCCACGAATATGGCAATCGCGTACGGGCAGATGGGCAAAAAGGTAATCGTGATCGACGCGGACCTCGGCTTGGCCAACGTGAACGTCATGATGAATCTCATCCCACAGTACAATCTCTACCACGTGATTCGCAAGCAGAAGAAAATGAGCGAGATAATCCTGGACACGGGGTACGGCATTAAGCTCGTGGCCGGGGCGTCCGGGTTCTCGAAAATCGCGAATATGACCGAGGACGAGCGCAATTCGTTCATTAACGAGCTGTATACCCTGTCCGACGCCGACATCATTATCATAGACACGAGCGCGGGCGTTTCCCGTAACGTGCTCGGCTTCGTCGCGGCGGCCGACGAGGTAATAATCGTCACGACCCCCGAACCCACCTCGATTACCGACGCCTACGGCATCATTAAGATTATCGCGACCGAGGTGGATAACCTCAACATCAATCTGAAAATGATCGTTAACCGCGTGTCGTCCGCGACGGAAGGCAAGCGTGTCGCGGACCGAATGACGCAGATTGCCGCGCAGTTTCTCAATCTCAAGGTGGAATACCTCGGCTTTATCTACGACGACCAGCTTGTCCCGCAATCGGTCCTGCGACAAAAGCCCTTCATGATCGCCGATCCGAAGGGCAAGGCCTCGGTATGCCTCAAGCATATCGTATCCCGGATCGAAAAGACCGAATTGCCCGATTCCGAAGGTTTCGGCGGTTTCGTGAAACGCCTTTTCGGCCGTACCTGGGATTAGTCGCTTTCGCGTATCGCCGCGCCCTTCGCGAAACCCGGTTAAAACTCTCCAAAGCCTCCACGCATCGCGCGCTGGGGGCAAAAAAACCTTGACCAGTAACACTTTTTCGCATAGTCTATTATGAGGGAGGTGGAATCATGTTCAAGCCCAAATTGGCGCTTTTCGGGGCGGCGACAGGTTTCACGCTTTCCTTCATCGTTGGCTTGCTCGGCGGGAATCCCTTAGGGATCGTGTTGTTTCGCGCGGTATTAATGGGTATACTGTTTTCCGGCTTAACCCTCGTTTTGGGAGCCGTGGTATCGAAGTTTTTACCGGAGCTGGAAAACCCCGCGGTGGCGGAACCGGCCGAAACCGGGGGCATGGTAGATATCACCCTCGGCGATCAAAACGAGCGGAACGATCCCTTCGCGCCGAACGCGGATGAGGAAATGGCCGAGGCGGAAGAGGTTCCCGATTTTTTGGTCCGTAACCGCGGGACCGCTTCCGAGGGCATTGCGCGGGGAGATGCCGCGCCGTTTGAGGGCGGTTCGCGCGAAACGCCGGAACCGGCCGCGAGCGTGGCGCCGAATCACGCGGCCCAACGCGCCGCGGCGCATTCTGGCGGGACTTCCGGCGGCCTGGACGTGCTTCCCGACCTGGAAGACTTCGTACCGGCAAAGAAGCCCGAAGACGCCGACGAGGGACTAAACGACGGATTCAACGCGGCTTCGGTTCTTTCGGGGCCCTTGCCTTCCTCGGCTGGTCCCGGAGGCGGAAACGATTCAGAAACAATGGCGAAAGCGATTCGCACTATTTTAACGCGCGAACCGTAATCGGGTCACTATTTCGAAAAGGGTGTTTACATGGGGAATTCGCTATTGGAGCAAAAAACGGAAGAGGAATTGTGGGAGGAGTACCAAAAGACCCGCGATCCCGCGATCCGTGAATTTTTTATCAAACAGTATGCGCCCTTGGTCAAGTACGTGGCCGGGAAGGTTGCCGTGGGTATGCCGAGCAGCGTTGAATTCGACGATCTCGTCGGTTTCGGCGTATTCGGCCTTATCGACGCGATCGATAAATTTGACCCGAACAAGAACGTAAAATTTAAAACCTACGCCGTAACCCGCATTCGAGGCTCGATTTTCGATGAGCTCCGGTCGATCGACTGGGTTCCCCGGTCGGTTCGGCAGAAAACCCGCGAAATCGAGGACGCCATCGTGCGCCTAGAGGCGAAGCTCGGGAGAACGGCTTCCGATACCGAGATCGCCGGCGCGATGGGAATCAGCGAGGGCGAATTTCAGCAAACCCTGTACAAAATCTCCGGAACCAGCATTATGAGCCTCAACGACGTCTGGTATTCGGGAGACGATTCCGAACGGATCTCCATCGGCGACAGCATTGAGTCTCCCTCGTCCCTCAATCCCGACGTAATCGTCGAGCGCGAGGAGATCAAGCGGGTAATCGTCGAATCGATCAACGAGCTTCCCGAAAAGGAAAAGATGGTATTGGTCCTCTATTATTACGAGGACTTGACCCTGAAGGAAATTGGACAGGTATTGAACGTGACCGAGTCGCGCGTTTCGCAGCTTCACACCAAGGCAAACCTTCGCCTTCGGGCAAAGCTTACCAACATCAGGAAAGGAATTCTCTAGACGCAAGGAGCCGCAAGCCATGGTTACGCTTGATACGATACGGGAAATGATGGCTCAGCGGCTTGAGGAAGACAAGTCGCGGGTGTTCGTCGAGGTGACCGGCGATACCCTCGAACAGGCCCTGGAAGACGCGTCGGTTCAGCTGGGCATTCAGGTCCGCGATCTCGATTACGAGGTCCTGCAACGGGGCGCCAACGGCTTTTTCGCCCTTAAAAAAAAGAATTGGTTCATTCGCGCCTACGAAATGCATAAGCGGAAATCCAAAAAGGAAGAGACGCAGGCAGTCGCCGAAGAACGTCTCGAAGACCTGGAGCACTTGCGCGCGGCGCCCGACAGAAACGGTTCCGCTCACGTCTTCTGCGCCTCCGACGGCGTATACCTGAAAATAATCCCTCCCGTGGGCGCCGGTTCTCCCGCCACGGTCAAGGACGCGAACGAGAAGCTCCGCGAACGGGGTATACAGACCGTTCCCGAGGACCTGATAAAACAGCTGGTCAAACAGGCTTCCGGCGAGTACGTAAAGGTTGGCCCGTATCGGCACAATCCGGCGGGCGACGCGATGATGGTAGTGGATATCACGGACCAAGACATGAAGGCCTGGCTCTACGCCACGCCTCCCGGTCCGGGCGGGGCCGACCTCTCCGCGGACATGATCATTACCTTCCTGAAGAACAATCGGGTATTGGCCGGCATCAACGAGCAGCGGGTCCGCGATTTTCAGGATAATCCCGTCTATAAGGAAAACTATCTCGTCGCCGAGGGCGTGAAGCCGCAAGACGGCGCCGACGCGTATATCGTCTTTAACTTCGAGACGGACCGCACGAAAATACACCTAAAGGAAAGCGCGCAGGGCAAGGTTGACTTCAAGGAGCTCAATCTCGTCCAAAACGTGGTGGAGGGCCAGCCTCTCGCGCAGAAGGTCCTGGCGCAGCGGGGAAAGGGCGGCAAGACGGTAACCGGCAAGTATCTCGAAGCGAAAAACGGAAAGGACGTTCCCCTTCCCCTGGGAAAGAACGTGAAGCTCGCCGAAGACGGGTTAACCATCGTGGCCGAAACCAACGGCCAGGTGCTCATGCTGAACAACAAGATCAACGTGGAACCGATTCTCAATATCGAGGGCGACGTGTCCCTCAAGACGGGAAACATCATGTTCCTCGGCACTGTCTTCATTTCGGGCAACGTGGAGGACGGTTTCTCCGTGAAGGCCTCGGGCAATATCGAGGTAAAGGGCTCCGTAGGCAAGTCCGAGCTCGACGCGGAAGGCGATATCGTGGTGGGTCAGGGCATCGCCGGGAAGAACGAGGGCTCGATCCGCGCGGGAAAATCAATTTGGGCGAAGTTTATCGAAAACTGCCGCGTGGAAGCGGGAGAATTCGTGATCGTTTCTGACGGTATCATCAACTCCAACGTTACCGCGAACCGAAAGATACTCTGCCAGGGAAAGCGCGCCGCGATCATCGGCGGCTCGCTCAGCGCGGCGGAGGAAATCCACGCGAAAACCCTGGGCAGCTTCGGCGGCGCCAGCGAGACCCTTTTGAGCGTGGGCTTCGACCCGAAGAGCAAGGAGCGGTTGGACTCCCTCAGCGCCATGTACGCCTCGGCGGAAAAGGAACTGGAAGACGTCCAGCTGAACTTCAATACCCTGGTCGCGATGAAAAAGCAGCGCAAGGAACTGCCCGAAGACAAGGAAGCGGCGCTCAAAAAGCTCGGCGAACGGCAGTTTATCCTCCAGACTCAGTTGGAAGAGACCGGCATAGAGATGAAGCAGATTCAGGATTACCTGAACACCCTAAAGAACCGGGGCAAGGTATCCGCCTCGGTAAAGGTCTTTGCGGGCGTGAAAGTCGCCATTCGGGACATAACGGAAGACGTGCGGTCGGATTGCAAGGCCACTACGTTTTATCTGGAAAACGGCCTGATCCGGTACGGAAAATACCAAGGACCGGACGATGACATGAAGCGGGTTCCCAGTGGCTATACAGCCGATTGACCTGCAAACCCTGTATACCCAGCTCGACAAGGTAGGCAAGACCCAGGTGCAGCAGCAGGCCGCCGCCCAAGCCGCCCGGGACGCGGAAAACGCGAGCAATAAAAAAGAGGCCGCCGACCGCATGAAAACCGTGCAGGGCACCGAAACCAGCGAGGATAAAACGGGCCGCGTGCACGGCAGGACCGAACCGGAAGAGCGGGACCGTGAGGGTGGCAAGAAAGAGCGTCGGGAGGGAGAGGCGGAGACGGAACAGGAAACGCTTCCCGAAGCCCCGCCGCCCGAAGTGATAAAGGATCCCGCTTTGGGGACCCACGTAGATATTTCGGGGTAATGAAATCGTGACCGGATTCGTCATATTCCTGCTTATCGCGAACCTCGCGGCCATGGCCGTCCACTGGATCGTTTTGCGTTCCCGCTTTTCCGAGAAAAAAATACTCGCTGACCTTCGCGAAGAGGTGGACCGACTCGTGACCGATCTCGGGCGCGAGGCCGACCGCGACGTGGCCTTGCTGGAAGGCCGCATCAGGCTCCTGAGGGAGGTAATCGCCGAAACCGATTCCAGGATCCTCCTGGGCAAGCGAGAGGACGAGAAGCGGGAAAGGGCGGCACAGGTTGAAACGACCCTGGTCCCCCCCCCGGTCGCGCAACGGAACGCGAGCCCGGCCAAGAAAGAAAACGAGCCCATAATGGTGTACACGAAGCCCATGATCGTCCGGAGCGAGCGCCCCATAGAGCCGCTTATCCCGACGCACGAGCGGGTGCTGGACATGGCAAAAAAGGGAATTTCCGCCGATATGATCGCTTCCACGCTGGCCCTTTCCCAGGGCGAGGTTGAGCTCATAATCGATATGAATAGTTCAAGTCTTTAAGCGCCGCGTCGATACTCTAAGAGATGGTATCGACGCTGAAAAGGTATAAATTCGATAACTTTCCCGTATTGCGCGCCAGCGTTGACCGCGGCGAGCGTTTGTACCACGTACGGCTGTACGCGGACCGGGCGGCTTTCGTGTCCGTTCAGTCCAGCCTTTCGCGCATGCGGGTCATTTTGGCCTTTATAGAGTCAAAAACGACGGTTATAGACGGCCTGATCGAGGCGGACGAGTCCCTCGATTACCTTTCGGTTATCTGTTCATCTCCCGCCCCGCCCCCGCTGTTCTCCCGAATCGTCAACAGGGCTGCCCCCCGCGCAATAATAGAGGAAATATCGGTAAAGCGGGCAGAGGAGCATTTGGCGAACGGTGCGGTGCGCGAAAGCGGTATGCGCCGAACGATACCCCATTCGGGAATCATTCAAAACGTGAACGAGTCGCGCAGGATTCTTTTAGGCTTGCTCCTGGAATATCGCGCCTTGCTCGCCGAATGCGAACATGCCGCCGTTCCCCGGATACCGGCGGCCAAGCACCTTGCGAACGCCGATTTCTCCATACCCTTTTTGATATTCGAGCTTGAGGGCCGCGTTTGCGGCATTCCGGCATATCAGGTAAGCGGCTTATCGCAAGGTGGGTACGATACTACCCAGTTGCGGGTCACGACGGGTTCTGGAGAGAGGGTAATAACCTGTTCCGAGGTGTTGTGCGTCAAGGAGATCAACGTACCCCTGTGCGAATTTACCGAGCGGAGAAAGCGCGGTTTCTACGCGGTCCGCTCGCCGCTGGCCGAAGGGGAATTCCCTTTCACGCTTGTGGTCCCGTCGTTGCTGTAACGGCGGACCGATGGCCTAAAGAAGATAAAAAAAACGGCAAGAACCGGAAGGGCCCTTGCCGTTTTTTTTTTTGCGAAACCTGGATCAGAGCTGTATGCGCGCCCCGAGATTTCCTCCCCAATTGCCCGTGAGCACGTCGTAGGAAGCGGTGGTATCGAATTTCAATACGAGAACGTTGAACGAGAACCCGCCGAAGACCCGCGCGCCGTACACCGTGTCTTTTTTGGAATCGGTTACGTCGGCAACGCTTGAATCGAGCAGGTACGACGACTTGGAGGTCGCCATGAACGCTCCCACGCCCGCGTAGGGGGTAATTACGATAAAGCTCTTGGAGACCTGGGCCTTAAGCTCGAACGCGTCGGTCGCGAAATCCAAGCCAAGATTGACCTTTTCGTCCGCAAGCACCCCCGGAACCGAGGAACCGAAGGTAGCGCCCGCCGTGAGGGGGAAGTTGAAGGATCCGTCGGTGTGGTAATATCCGAGCCCCACGCTGATCGCGGGAAGAACGAGCCCGCCCTTGAGAAGGGCATAGCGGACATCCACGCCGTAATGGAGATAATCCGCCTTTACGCCGAAGATTTCCGTGTTGCTGGGCAACATTCCCACGCGAAGGCCAATGTCGAAGGGCAGGATAAAACCGCCGATTCGTCCCTCAACCGCCACGTTCGGCAGGATGAGCGTATCCGTCGGAAGCTTCGTTCCGGTCAATTCCATGGCGTCCTTGAATCCCTTACTCGGGAAGCTGGTAACGCCGGTCGCGATACCGATGCCGAAATGGGGCGGAATGCCCACGATCTGCCCGATATAGGCATCGGACCAGGTCCCCCCGATGACTGCGTTATCTGGAAGGGCGGTATTGATTTCTCCGAGAAAATCGTTGAGCGAAGAGGAGAATGCGTCGGCCACCTGGGCGGACGCCATTGAGCCTACCGCGAGCGCTACGGCCGCGGCCAGTAAAATTTTCTTCATGGAAGTACCTCCGTCAGTAACTATACTATCCCTTAAACCATAAAGCAATGCCGAAGTGTCCCCTTGTTTTTTTCCCTGTCGGTGGTTGACTTTTTTTTTCATACAGGATATAAATCTTTTCGTCGGGCCGTTGTAGCTCAGTTGGTAGAGCAATGGACTGAAAATCCATGTGTCGACAGTTCAATTCTGTCCGACGGCACCAAAAACGAAGGGGAAATGACGTAACGTCGTTTCCCCTTTTTTTATTTCCATGGGTTTACAATATTCCGTTTCGCGTCGAAACTAGAGTGTAGCAGAATTACAAACGAGGTTTCCGTGAACGTTTTGGTTTTTCATGATTTGGGAAACGAGCATTACGTTAGCGCCATTGAGGCGATGCTCGGCGCGCAGGGCTGCGTAATGCGGGTCTTACGAATTCGCGACGTATTCGATCAGGCCCGATACCGAAATCCCCTGCATGCCTTTGACGGCATTTCGCACGTGGTTTTTCTGTATGACGGCGTCGGGAACGAAATGGCCGCGCATACATTTTTGGCGGGATACGCCTTGGGCCGCGGCTTGCGGGTTATCATCGTCGAGTTCGACGCCCATATGGACCTTCCCGTAAACTGCGCCCATCTCGGCATTGTGTTGCGTCCTGAAGAGTTGGAAGACTATCTCGCCGCGGAAGAAATTCGCTACCGCGAGGAGGAGCGGCATACGCACGCCCGCGAAACCCTCCTCAATCGGGGCATATCGGTGTTTCCGGAGAACTTTTCCATTATAGTCGCGGCGGGGGATTCGGAATCCGCCAGGCTTTTTATCGACGCGGGCTACGATCCGGACATGAAAGACGCCCGGGGAAACCCCCTCCTTACCATAGCGGTTCGCTCCCAATTCCCGGAAATAGTCGGCATACTCCTTGAGGCCGGGGCCGACGTTAATCGGCTATCCGGAGACCGGGGCTACTCGCCGCTGATGGACGCCGCCCAGAAAGGCGACTTGGCGATCGTTGAAATCCTTTTATCCCACGGCGCCGACCCGAATATCCGCAGCAGGGACGGTCAGACCGCGCTCATACTTTCCGCGGGGCGCGGTGACGTGCCCATGTGCCGCGCGCTGGTCAAGCGGGGCGCCGACCCGAACGTATCGGATAAACTGGGAATGTCGGCCTCGGGGTACGCCAAGCTCTTCGGAAACGGGGAATTGATGGAGCTTTTCAACCCGGGTTCATCATGATACACTGGGCGGCATGACAACCATTGTTTTTGCCGGGGGCGGCACCGGGGGCCATATTTTCCCGGGACTCGCCATAGTGGATGAATTGCGAAAAGCCCCAGATATCGCGGTTGCCTGGATCGGTTCGTCCCGAGGAATGGACCGAAGCTTAGTGGAAGCCCATGGCGTGCCGTTTTACGGAATTCCCTCGGGAAAGCTCCGGCGGTATTTCAGCCTCGAAAACCTCATAGACCTTTTCAGGATCGTCGGCGGTTTTTTTTTCGCGGTAGCGGCGTTACTGAAGCTCAAGCCGGCCGTTCTTTTTTCCAAGGGCGGCTTCGTGAGCGTGCCGCCCTGCGTAGCCGCGCGGCTACTCGGCATTCCCGTCATTACCCACGAGTGCGACGTTACCCCGGGCTTGGCCACGCGGATAAACGCCCGTTTCGCCGCTTCGGTCTTCGTGTCTTTCGAGGAAACCGGACGGTACCTCCGTTCGCGGCATGAAGGAAAGATTCTGGTCACGGGCAATCCCGTACGCCCCGGGTTTTACTCGGCTTCCGCCGAGCGGGGCAGGGGCTTCCTCGGCGTCGGCCCCGATTCGCTTCCGATCCTGTTCGTGCAGGGCGGAAGCCTCGGCGCGCGGCAGATAAACGCGTTGGTAGCCGAATCGATCGACCTCCTGTGCGAACGCTGTATCGTGGTACACCAAACCGGCGCGAAAAACGTAGATCAGGTGACGTATCCCAAACGGGACGGGCTTCGGGAACGGTATAAACCCTATCCCTTTATCGGAAGCGAAATGCCCGACGTCCTCGCGGCGGCTGACCTCGTTCTCTCCCGTTCCGGCGCGAATACGCTGTGGGAATGCGCGGTAACGGGAACACCCATGGTATTGATACCCTTGAGCGGCTCGGGCACCCGCGGCGACCAAGTCGACAACGCCCGTTACTTCGTCGAGCGCGGCGCCGCGGTAATGCTGACCGGAAGCGAGGCGTCTCGGGAAAGCCTAATCGGCGTGCTCGACCGTCTCCTGGCGCCGGGCGGAACGCTCGGCGAAATGGCCTCAAACGCCGCTGCCCTCGCGGGCGCAAATCCCGCGAAGGCCATCGCGTCTGCCCTACTCACAGCGGCGGGAATGGGCTCCCAGGGGGAGGCGAATGACCATCGCTCCCTTTGATATCGTTCTGTTGGTTCTGATAGTCTTCATGGCCGTACGCGTCGTGCTGACGGGCTTCATAGCCGAATTTTTTTCCAAGGCCGCCGTTATCGCCGGGATTATCGCCGGATTCCTCTTTTATAAACGACTGGCCGACGCGCTGAAGCCCTTTACCGGAGAGCAAATCTTTACCGGGGCCGCGGCCTTTTTGCTCATCTTCGTGGCGGTGTACCTTCTGATTAAGATTATGCAGCAAGTGGTCGGTTCCGCCTTCGAGGGCGAGTCCATGTCTAATCTGGACCGCGCGCTCGGTTTTTTTCTGGGAATCGCCGAAGGGCTCTTGCTGGTCATGGGCATACTCGTAATCCTGCGCCTACAGCCCTGGTTCGATCCGCAGCCGTTTTTAAACCATAGCGTATTCGCGCGGCTTTTCGATCCCGTTCTCGCCCATACCGTTCGAGCCTTTCCGGCGATACTGCCCGTCACGGGCCTGGAGTGAGGAGACAAGATGTTTGAAAACCTGATCGGGCAGCCGGCGGCCGGCCTGCTCGCCGAGGATATCGCCTCGAAACGGCTTCCCCCGTCCATTTTATTCTCCGGACCCTCCGCCTCGGGAAAGCTGACGTGCGCCATCGAGCTCGCCCGGGTCCTTTCGTGCGAGAAAGGCGGCTCGTGGACCTGTACCTGCGCTTCATGCCTCCGCCATAAGGAACTGGCGCACCCGGACCTCCTGATCGCCGGGCCAAAAGACAGCATCCTTGAAATACGCGCCGCCTCAGCCGCCTTTATCGCAAACCGCACGCCCGCCACGCGGTATCTTTTCCTCCGCTCTGTCCGAAAGCTTTCGCTTCGCTTTCACCCGTCGCTGACCGACCGAGACGACGCTAAATTCGCCAAGGCCGTACCGCTCCTCGCGGACCTTGAGGAGCGCCTCGAGGAGCTTTCTCCCTCGCGGCCCCTGCCCGAAGACGGCGCGGAGCTGGAAAAAAGCGTGAAAGGAGTGGTGGGAATCGCCGAGAAACTCGAAAGCGATTGCCTGTGGGACAGTATGCCCGTGGCGCAGGTAAGAAACGCCGCGGCATGGTCACGGCTTTCGCCTTCCGGACGAACCAAGGTCCTCGTCGTAGAGGGCGCCGACCGGATGCAGGAATCAGCGAGGAACGCCTTCCTGAAGGTATTGGAAGAACCCCCGGCCAACGCGGTGTTCATCCTCACCACTTCGCGCCGTGGGGCGATAATGCCCACGATCCTTTCCCGGGTGCGTACCTACGCCTTTATTGAGCGGGATTCGAACTCGGTGGCCGAGGTCGTGTCCCGGGTCTTTCGCGCCGATCCCGCGGGAATCGACAATCTCACGAATTTCTTTTACCGTTTTTTACCGGTTCCGCCGGACGCGATTACGGCTGCTGCGGCGCTATTCGTCGACCTGGTGCTCAAGCAGTCCATCGATTCGGGCCGGCGCCCGCTGCCGGGCCTCCGTGGCGCGGTGTCCACGGTCCTTTCCGAATCCGATGCGGGCGCGGAGCTGGGAATTCCCCAAATCGTGTCCATGCTGAATAAATGCAAGCCCGGTATAGTGTGGCATCTCTTTCTCTCGTCGGTCGCGGGCTTTATGCGCAAGGCCCTGGCCTCGGGTGGCGCCGACGCGCGGGAAACGGCGATCTTCGCCCGTTGGACGGTGTCCATCCGCAAGGCCCTCGATTCCGTGGATATATACAACATCAACCCCGTCTCCGCCCTCGAGATGCTTTCCCTCGAGATGCGCGAGGCCTGCTGATACGGGGGCGGTTCGGTGCGGGAGTTTATCAGGCGGGCATTGCAGAAAACCTCCAAGATGAACGGGGACCAAATTCACAGTCTCCTATCGCTGGTTACGGAAGAATACGAGCTGCTCGACGCGGTGTTGGATTCCCTGGGAACCGGCGTATTGGTCTGCGATCCCTATCACATTCTGGTGCAGAACAATAAGGCCGCGACGAGAATCCTTCCCTTCGAATACCACGACGTTCAGGACCGGCCGGTATGGGCCTGTATCAGGGACCGGGACATCGCCGAATTCGTGCAGGAAACCATCGAAAACGAGGAAACCGTTACCGCCCGTGAGTTCTCGCTTGAGGAACCGTCGGGATCGCGCTATCTGAGCATCAGCGTTATGCCCTTGGTACGCGCCAAACGGGTGCGGGGAACGATTATCACGATTGAGGACATAACCGAAAAGAAGGGCGAGGAGATGCGGCACCGACGGCTCGAAAGCCTCGCGAGCCTCACGAATCTCGCCGCGACGGTCGCCCACGAAATAAAGAACCCCCTGGGTTCCATCAGCATTTACGTGCAGTTGCTCCGCAAGGCGAGCGTCGCCCGGGGCATTGCCGACGACGATCCGGCGCTCAAGTATCTTGGGATCATCGACGAGGAAATCGACCGGCTCAACCGCATCGTCGTGGATTTCCTGTTCGCGGTGCGGCCGATTCGCGTGGATCCGGCCCCCCTGGACGCGAATGCCCTGGTCGATTCCCTCGTGGACTTTTTCAGGGAAGAGTGCGAGCGGGCGAATATCGCGATAGACCGCACCCTCGACGCGGATTTGCCCAAGATATGGGGCGATGAGCGGCTCCTTCGCCAAATGTTCATCAATTTGATAAAGAACTCCATGGCCGCCCTTCCTTCGGGGGGCGAAATTACGCTTAAAACGAGAAAGGCAGACGACTTTATCACCATCTCCGTCAGCGATAACGGCACGGGGATTCCCGAAGACGTGCTCCCCAAAATTTTCGAACCCTATTTCACCACCAAGATCGACGGAACGGGCCTGGGGCTTACCATGGCCTACAAGGTCGTCAAGGAGCACGGCGGGGACATTCGGGTACAGTCGGAAATCGGCGCCGGCACCTGCTTTTCGATTAAGCTGCCGGTCATGAGGCGCGCTCAGCGAATGATTGAATACGAGGAGGGTACCGGTTCATGAAATTCACGATTCTGGTAATCGACGACGAAAAGAATATCCGCGCGGGATTGCAGGCCGCCCTGGAAATGGACGGCTACGACGTTTTGCTCGCGGCCGACGGGGCCGAGGGATTGGATATCGCCCTTCATTCCGACGTCGATCTCGTCATAACCGACTTGAGAATGCCCGGGGTAAGCGGCGAGGAAGTGCTTCGCCGGGTCACGACCGAATCGCCGGGCATCCCGGTAATCGTCCTTACCGGTCACGGTACCGTCGAAAACGCGGTGGAGGCCATGCGGGCCGGGGCCTACGATTTCCTGACCAAGCCGCTTAATTTGGACCGTCTTTCCCTACTGGTAAAGCGGGCGCTCCAAAACCGCGAGCTCATCCTTCAGCACCGCGAGTTGGAACGTGAAATCGAGAGCCGAAAATCGTTCGAGCATATCATCGGTAAGAGCCCGGCCATGCTCAAGGTATTCGAGGTGCTTAAGCGCGTGGCCCCGACGAAGGCATCGGTCCTCATTACCGGCGAGAGCGGCGTCGGTAAGGAATTGATCGCGAACGCCCTCCACAATCTGTCGCCCCGTAAACCGAACCCCTTCATCAAGGTTCATTGCGCGGCCCTGGCGGAAACCATTCTGGAAAGCGAGCTGTTCGGCCACGAAAAGGGGTCCTTTACCGGCGCGGTGGCGAGAAAGCGGGGGCGTTTCGAGTTGGCGAATTCGGGAACCATTTTTTTGGACGAAATCGGCGAAATAAACCAACAGGTTCAAATAAAAATACTTCGGGTACTGCAGGAGAAAAAATTCGAGCGGGTAGGGGGAGAGGAGACCCTGGAGGTGGACGTTCGTGTCGTAACCGCCACCAATCGGGATCTCGAGAAGGAGATCGCGGAAGGCCGATTCCGCGAGGACCTCTACTACCGCCTGAACGTGGTTCGCATCCACGTTCCCCCCTTGCGGGAACGGAAAGACGATTTACCCCTCATGATCGCGGCCTTCATCAAGGAATTCGCGGAGGAAAACGGAAAGACCATAGAGGGCATAGACTCAAAGGCCCGTTCGGTCCTGTATGCGTACGATTGGCCGGGTAACGTGCGCCAACTGCGGAACTGCCTGGAAAGCGCCGTGGTCATGACGTCGGGCACCGTGATTACCCTGGACGATCTGCCCCCCTCAATCCGCGCGGGGACCGATGCATCCTCAATCAGGATTCCCGTGGGGGTTACCATGGCCGAGGCGGAGAAGGAAGTTATCCTGCAGACCCTCAGCGCGCAAAACGGCAATAAGAGCAAAACCGCGGAAGTGCTCGGCATCGGCAGGAAAACCCTGCACCGAAAGCTCGATGAATACGGCATGGATAAAAACGTGGTCGGGGACGACGACGGCGACGAAACGGGTGATTGACCGCCTATTCCAGTTTTCCCGTTTCGTACCAGCGGGCGATCCGGCGATAGGCTTCGGTAATCCGAATCGACTTGGCGGTGGCCGCCCCCGCTTCTTCCGCCCGGTCCGCGAATCGGTCCGGGTGGTTTACCTTAATGAGGCGCTTCCAGGCGGCCTTGCAGGCTTTCGCCGACACCCCGGGAAGGAGCCCGAGCGTAAGGAACGCTTCGTTGAGTTCCGGGGGAACGGGGATTCTCTCTTCCTCGGTTTTCGGTTTTTGCGGGGCGGTACGGGTACGGCGCCCCCCGGCGCTTCGGGTTTTCGCGTCGTTGGGTTTCCACGCCTCGAATGGATCCTCGTCCGAATTCAAGCGGTCCTTGAGAAGGTCTCCTAATCGGTCATAAAAGTCACGTTGCGCCATATAGTGAAAAAATTATACATTCGAAAAAAAACTTTGGCAACATTTACTTGCAAAGTGCAATCTTGTTCGGTACACTGTGTGATAAGCGAGCATCAGGAGTTTATCGTGAAAATCAAAAAGCGTCGGTTCGGCGTCCTCTCTACCGGTGAGAAAGTTTCCCTTTTCACCGTCTCAAATGGGCACATGTCGTTTTCCGCGACGAATTACGGTTGCATAATCACCAGTATACTGCTTCCGAACCAAATCGGAAAAAAAGACGACGTTACCCTCGGGTTTTCGACCCTTGAGGGCTATATTACGAACGGGCCGTACTTTGGCTGCCTGGTCGGCCGGTACGCCAACCGTATCGCCGACGGCCGTTTTTCGGTGGGCGGAAAAACGTATCAGCTCGAACGAAACGACAACGGCAACTGCCTTCATTCCGGCTCGAACGGCTACCATAAAATGGTATGGGAGGCGGAACCCTTCAAGAATACCCGGGAAGCGGGTATCATATTCCGGCGGCGGAGCCCTTCGGGCGAGCAGGGATTCCCCGGGAACGTGGACCTGCGCGTAACCTACAGCCTGAACGCCGAGAACGATTTAATAATCCGCTATAACGCGAAAACCGACGCTCCCACGCCCATCAGCCTTACCAACCATACGTATTTCAACCTTGCCGGACCTTCCGCGCCAAACGTTCTTGAGCAAGAGCTCCAGCTTTTCGCGGACCGCTACGTTCCGGTCGATTCCAAGGCGATACCCCTGGGGCCCATCGAGAACGTGTCCGGAACCCCCTTCGATTTCCGCTCCTCGAAACCCATCGGGCGCGACTTGAATAAGGTACCCGGCGGTTTTGACCATAACTGGGAGATTAACCGGTCCGGAGAGGGCCCTTCGGAAGTGGCCGTCGCGCGGGATAGCGGGACCGGTAGGAAACTGACCGTATGGTCCACCCAGCCCGGGGTACAGTTTTATTCGGGCAATTTCCTTAACGGCATAACCGGGAAAAACGGCGTGCCCTACAACAAGCAAGCCGGTTTTTGCCTTGAAACCCAGCATTTCCCCGACGCGCCGAACAGGCCTGAATTCCCGAACTCGATACTGATCCCCGGCGAAAAGTATTCGGAACAGACGATCTGGCATTTTGACTTCGAGTCTTGAACATCGAATAAATACGGTATTTTTTTACGAATCAAAGAGGTGTATATGGACGTTCAATTGCAGGAACTGGTCAACAAGATCAAAAAAGACGGCGTTGAGGCCGCGGAAGCCAAAGCTGCCGAGATTATCGCTAAAGCGGAAGAGAAAGCGGCCGCCATTCAGTCTGCGGCCAAGAAAGAGGCGGAAAACGCCGTAAAGAAGGCCGAAGCCGAGTCCGCACGGCTCGAGCAAGCCGCGGTTTCGGCGATTAAGCAAGCCGGTCGAAATTTGCTTATATCGTTCCGCGAGGGCATCGCCGCGGAACTTGACGCCCTCGTCCGCGCCGAAACAGCCGCCGCTTACGACGCGGCCGTCCTCAAGGAGCTCGTTCCCGCCGCGGTAAAGGGTTGGATCGCGCAGTCCGGTACCGACGACCTGGCCGTTATTCTCGCTCCCCAAGACGCCAAGAAACTGGAAGCCGATTTCGGCGCGGCGCTCAAATCCCACCTGGCCAAGGGCCTGGAGATCAAGACCGACTCCGGCGTCGCCGGCGGTTTCCGAATCGGGACCCGCGACGGCGCCTCCTACTACGATTTCTCCGCGGAATCCGTCGCGGACCTTTTCTCAGCCTACCTTAACCCCCGAGTCGGCGCCATCATGCGCGAAGCCGCGAAGGAGCTTTAACCCGTGGCCCAGTATTATTACCTGATGGCTACGCTTCCGGGCATCCTGCCCGGGGCTCCCGTATCCATCACGTACGGGGAATTCAGGGAAAACGCGGAGCGGTTCCTGAACCGAAAAGACCTTTCGATTCTGGATAAAATATCGCTTGAGCCTCCGCGGGTTCCCGAAAAGACCGGCTCGGAATTTCTTGACCGCTGGTTTTTGCGGGAACGGGGCTTGCGCCTCGCCCTGGAGCGCGTTCGCGCCTCGAAGCTGAAACGCGATATCAACGTGTCCGGCGTCGAGGAAGCGATCATCAACGAGGCAGCCGAGGCGGCAAACGCGGCGAGAACCGCCGCGTCGTTCGACGACCCCCTTGAGGCAGAGCGCTTCCTGGACAAGGCCAGGGCCTCGTACGTTTCTGAACTTCTCGGGACGCATTCCTTCGATTCCGAGTCGGTTTTTGCCTACGCGCTTATGTTGCTCCTGCACGAACGAGAGGCCCGGTTCAGCGCCGAGGCCGGCAGCGCATCATATACCACCATTTACAATCAGATTCTTGGAGAATAGCATGACGGATACAAAAGGCACGGTAGTCGCCGTCAACGGCAACATGATCTCTGTCAAGTTTGACGGTATCGTTGCCCTTAACGAAGTGGGCTACGTTCAGGTCGGCGACCGGAAACTGAAAAGCGAAGTGATCCGCATCCGCGGCGATATCGCCCAGTTGCAGGTTTTCGAGATCACCAAAGGCATCGAGGTAGGGGATCCCCTCGAATTTACGGGCGACCTGCTTTCCGTGGAACTCGGGCCGGGACTCCTCGGCCAGGTGTACGACGGTTTGCAAAACCCCCTCCCGGAACTGGCCGAAAAGGCCGGATACTTTCTCGAGCGGGGCCTGTATCTCGATCCCCTTCCCGATTCGACAAAATGGGAATTCACGCCGAAGGCAAAGGTCGGGGACAAGGTTGTCCGGGCAGATACCCTGGGAACCGTTCCCGAGGGCAGCTTCACGCACCGTATCATGGTGCCCTTTTACCTGCTCGAAACCTACACGGTAAAATCCGTAAAGCCGGCGGGAACGTACGCGCTCAAAGACACCGTCGCCGAGATCGAGGACGCGCGGGGCAACGTGATTCCCCTCACCATGAGCTTCAATTGGCCGGTTAAGCGCGCGATCGACTGTTACGCCGAGCGCATGAAGCCGACCGAAACCCTTACCACCAAGGTACGCTCCATAGACACGTTCTTCCCGGTGGCCAAGGGCGGTACCTATTGCATCCCCGGCCCCTTCGGCGCGGGAAAAACCGTATTGCAGCACTCCACGAGCCGCAACGCGGAAGTGGATATCGTGATCATCGCGGCCTGCGGCGAACGCGCCGGCGAGGTCGTGGAAACCCTCAAGGAATTCCCCGAGCTCACCGATCCCCGGACCGGCCGTTCGCTGATGGAACGCACGATCATCATCTGCAATACGTCTTCCATGCCCGTCGCGGCCCGCGAAGCCTCGGTATACACCGGCGTGACGTTGGCGGAATATTACCGGCAGATGGGGCTCGACGTGCTCCTCCTCGCCGATTCTACCAGCCGCTGGGCCCAGGCCCTTCGCGAAATGTCCGGTCGCCTTGAAGAAATCCCGGGCGAGGAAGCCTTCCCCGCGTACCTTGAGTCGTACATCGCCGCGTTTTACGAACGAGCCGGCATCGTGCGGCTGCGCGACGGCTCCACCGGTTCCGTCACCATCGGCGGTACCGTTTCCCCCGCCGGCGGAAACTTCGAAGAGCCGGTAACCCAGGCGACGCTGAAGGTCGTGGGCGCGTTCCACGGCCTTTCCCGCGAACGCTCCGACGCGCGTAAATACCCGGCCATACATCCCCTGGATTCCTGGTCAAAGTATCCCTCGGTCATCGACCCGGCCCCGGTCTCGTACGCGAGGAAATTCCTCCGCCGCGGCACCGAGGTAGAGCAGATGATGAAGGTCGTCGGCGAGGAAGGAACGAGCCTTGAGGACTTCATTATTTACCTAAAGGGCGATTTCCTCGACGCGGTATACCTCCAGCAGAATTCCTTCGACGAGGTCGACGCCTCCGTGGGTACGGATCGACAAAAGCACATGTTCCGCATCATTCTCGAGATACTCGGCACCCAGTTTTCCTTCGAGAATAAGGACGAGGCCCGCGGCTGGTTCAACCAGACCCGCATGAAGTTCATCGACTGCAACTCCGCTGGATGGAAGTCCCCGGAATTTTCGAAGATGGAAGCCGAAATCCGCGCCTCTATCGACGACAAGGCGGAAAGCCTGGACGGTGACGCCGAAAAACTCATGGACCGCGTTACCGCGGACGGAAAGGCGGTATAAGAAATGAAAAAGGTATACAGCAAAATAGAATCGATCAACGGTTCCGTCATTACCGTGAAGGCCGACGGGGTAAAGTACGGGGAGCTCGCGGAAATCGAGACCTCGTACGGCACGTCCCTGGCGGAAGTCAACAAACTCTCCGGCGACCTGGTTTCGCTCCAGGTTTTCGCGGGCGGCCGCGGCGTTTCAACCGGCGATAAGATCCGCTTCCTCGGCAACGAGATGCGGGTTAGCTTTTCCGAAAACCTGCTTGGCCGCATTTTCAACGGTTCCGGCGATCCCCGCGATTCCGGACCCAGCCTCAAGGATAACCTGGTGCCCATCGGCGGCCCGTCGGTCAATCCCTCCAAGCGCATTATCGCCAAGCGCATGATCCGTACCGGTATTCCCATGATCGACGTGTTCAATACCCTCGTCGTTTCCCAGAAACTCCCGATTTTCTCGAGCTCCGGCGAGCCCTACAACGAACTGTTGGCGCGGATCGCCATGCAGGCCGAGGTAGACGTTATCGTCCTGGGAGGCATGGGCCTTAAGTACGACGACTATCTTTTCTTCCGCGATACCCTTGAGGAAGCGGGCGCCATGAGCCGGACCGCCATGTTCGTTCATACCGCCGCCGATCCGACGGTAGAGTGCCTCATGATTCCCGATATGTGCCTCGCGGTGGCCGAGCAGTTCGCGATCCAGGGCAAGGACGTTCTCGTCCTCCTCACCGATATGACGAACTTCGCCGACGCCATGAAGGAAATCGCCATTATCCAGGAACAGGTTCCCTCGAACCGCGGTTACCCGGGCGACCTTTACAGCCAGCTTGCCGCGCGGTACGAAAAAGCCGTCGACTTCGACGACGCGGGATCCGTGACCATCCTCGCGGTAACGACCATGCCCGGCGACGACGTGACCCACCCGGTTCCCGACAATACCGGATACATTACCGAGGGCCAGTTTTACCTGAAGAACGGGCGCATCGAGCCCTTCGGAAGCCTTTCCCGACTGAAACAGAACGTCAACGGGAAGACCCGGAACGACCATCGCGCGCTCATGGACAACATGATCAAGCTCTATTCCGCCTATAAGGATACCCTTGAGAAAAAATCCATGGGCTTCATGATGTCCGAATGGGACTCGAAACTCCTGAAATTCGGGGCGATGTTCGAGAGCCAAATGATGGATCTTTCGGTCAATATTCCCCTGGAGCAGGCCCTGAACGCGGGCTGGAAGATCCTTTCGGAATGCTTTAAGCCCGAAGAGACGGGAATTAAGTCGGAATTGGTACAACAGTACTGGGGCAAATAAGGATAGGCGACCATGGCTATTAAGCTGACTAAAAACGAGCTGAAGGCCCAGAAGGAAAGCCTGAAAATGTATCGGCGCTACCTTCCGACCCTGCAACTCAAAAAACAGCAGCTGCAAACCGAGATACGCACCATAGAGAACCGGGCACGGGACGTCCGCGCCCGCAGGGACCGTCTGAACGGGGAATTCCAGGCCTGGATCGCCGTCTTCGGCGAGGCTGGCGCGTTCGCTCCGGAAACCCTGGAAGTCCGGGAAGTAAAGACTTCCACCGGGAATATCGCGGGCGTTTCCATTCCCGTATTCATCGGCGCGGATTTCGAGCGGGGCGATTACGATCTCTATAGCGTACCGCTTTGGGTCGATACCGCCGCGGACCGGCTGGAGAAAGTCCTTTCCCTGGACCTCGAGGCGAAAATTCTCGACGAGCAGGTGCGACTGCTCCAGCAGGAATTGCGGACCACGACGCAGCGCGTGAACCTGTTCGAAAAGGTGAAAATCCCCGAAACCCGGGCGAATATAAAGAAGATCACCGTGTATCTCGGCGATCAGCAGGTTGCGGCGGTCGTTCGCGGCAAGATATCGAAGAAGAATCTTGAGTCAGGAAACGGGGGGGCAGGCGCATGATAGTACCGATGAAAAAAGCGACCCTTCTCGTGATGGATAAGGATCGGGAAGAGGCCCTTCTGGCCCTGAGGTCCCTGGGCGTATTGCATGTCGAAAACACGCAAAACACGACCCAGGTCACGGTTGAAATTCAGAATCTCGTATCCCGGATCGATCAGGCGATCGGCGTGCTCGAGGAATTAAAGGCGGACACGAAGAAGCTTCAGCCGAAGCCCCTAACCCGGGACGAGGCGCTTCAGGTAGTCGACCGGATCATGACGGTACGGGACGAGAAAAAGGTCGCCGAAGACCTGATCCTCCAGGATTCCCGAGAGCTCGAACGGCTTTCGCCCTGGGGCGAGGTGGATCCCGCCGGATTTGACTGGCTCGCGCAAAAGGGCCTTTATCTTTTTCCCTTCGAAATGCCCGAAGCCGACTTCGACGCCTTGCCGGCGGAGATCAAGCGCATTGAGCTTTCCCGCTCAAAAAAGACCGTTCGCTGCGTGTTGTGGGCCGAGGATGACCTCCTTCACGAGGGAATCCCGGAGTCGGCCAGGGAACTGGCCCTGCCGGCCCGATCGACAAGGGAAATCCGCCATGAAATCGAGCGCGAACGGAAGGCCTTGCCCCTATTCGCCGAGCGCCTGGCAAACGACGCGCCCTATCTACCCTCGCTGAGGCAGTTGAAGGCGGAAGTCCTGAAGGACCTCGAACTGGCCACGGTGAGCGCAGGTATGGAAAAGGTTTCGTTTGAGGAAGATACCGCGCTGGTTAAAAACGCGAATCTCGCGTGGCTGTCCGGCTATCTTCCCGAATCGGCCCTGTCCGACCTGACCGCAGAAGCCGAACGACGCGGTTGGGGGCTGCTTGCCGACGATCCCGCCGAGGACGACCCGGTGCCGACCAAGCTGAAGAACAATCCTTTCGTGAATATTATATCGCCGCTTCTCGAATTCCTCGGCATCGTGCCGGGATATCGCGAGCTCGATATATCGCTCTGGTTCGTGATATTCTTCGGCATCTTCTTCGCCATGATTTTCGGCGACGCGGGATACGGCGCGATCCTGGTAGCCCTTTCGGCTGTCGGTATCGCCATAACGGGCAAGGGCGGGAAAAAGGTGCCCACCGGGCTTTTTATGTTCCTCTACCTCGGCGTCATGACCGTTGCGTGGGGAACCATAACCTGCACCTGGTTCGGCATAGACGCGAATAGCCTCCCCGCGTTCTTTAGGAACGTCGCCTTGCCCGCTTTCTCCAGCGTGGATCCGGACCGCGCGGGGGCGAACATCAAGGTGTTCTGCTTTACCCTCGGCCTCGTTCAGCTTTCGCTGGCCCACGTGATCGGGGTGATTCGGAACGCCCGCGCGAAATCGCTTAAGGCCCTGGGCGAATTGGGGGCCTTGGGCATGACGGTCGGCATGTATTTCGTCGTGCTCAATATGGTGGTAGACGCGGAAAAGTATCCCCTTACCACCGTCGTACTGCTCTTGATCGGAGTAGGTTTCGCCCTTAATTTCGGGTTTATCAACTATGCCGGCAGCGTAGGAAACGGTTTCCTGGAGAGCCTCAAGAACATCATTACGATGTTCCTGGGCGTGGTGAACGTGTTCGGCGACATCATGAGCTATATCAGGCTCTGGGCGGTCGGCATGGCCGGCGCCGCGATCAGCGCCACCGTCAACTCCATGGCGGGACCGATGTTCGGGGGCTTTGCCTTCCTCGCCGCGATCGTCCTCCTCGCCTTCGGGCATGGGCTGAACTACATAATGAACGTTCTCTCGGTAATCGTGCACGGCGTGCGCTTGAACACGCTGGAGTTTTCCAACCACCTGAGCCTGACTTGGTCAGGCTTCAAATACGAGCCGTTCGCTGAAACGGTAAACAAACAGGAGTAATAATATGGACTTCAATTTCGGAATGTTTGGCGCCGCCTGTGCTCTCGGAATTTCGGCCCTCGGATCGGCTATCGGACTCGGAATAGCCGGACAGGCCACTATCGGGGCCTGGAAACGCTGCTACATGAATAACAAGCCCGCCCCCTTCCTTCTCGTCGCCTTCGCGGGCGCGCCCCTCACCCAGACCATTTACGGCTATCTGCTCATGAGCCGCATGCTTACCTCCCAGAAGGATCCCTTCCTCCTGTTGGGCCTCGGCATCGCGGGCGGCCTCGCCATCGCGTTCTCCGCCATCGCCCAGGGAAAGGCCAGCGCCGGCGGATCCGACGCCCTCGGCGAGACCGGTAAGGGGTTTAGCCAGTACATTACCATCGTCGGTCTGTGCGAAACCGTCGCCCTTTTCACGATGGTCTTCGGCTTCATCACGGTGTAAGCCAAAACCGCGCCGGGTAGAATGCCCAAAAAAAGCCGCCCGATTTCTGGGCGGCTTTTTTTTTATGAAACCGTTACTATTTACCGGGTTTATCGATTTCGGGGTAGTACCGGCCGTTTCGTCAATCTACGTCCTCTACCACCTCTTCCGGGGGGAGCTCAAGTATCGCGGGATTCTTAAAAATTGAACGCAGATACTTAAACGCCTTTGCGTAATAGTGGCCGTCGCAGATTCGCTCGTCGTTCACGACCTTGATCGGAATGTAGCGGAATTCCACCGCCTTTCCTTCTGCGTTCAGCCGGTATTCCTTTTCCTTGCCGCCGAAGGCGACGAAGAAGGAAACGGTGCCGAAATCGTAAATATGATGGTAGATCGGCTGTATGCCCAGGGATCCCATATTCGTGATAAATGCGGAACTGTGAAACGGGCTTGCCCTATGTATCGCCTTGGGTAAAAATCCGTAAAAATCCGTTACGCGAAGGAGCCAGATCAGGAACCTGACGAGAAACCTCGGAAAAAGCATGAACCAAAACGCGGTATTGTCGGTTTCGTTCTTGTTTTCGTCGAGCTTGTTGTTTCCTATGGCGGCGTTAATCTTTTCGGTTATATCGAAAACCGTGTCCCGGGGATCGAAAGTAACCTTGACGGTCGTTTCCGTGCCGTCCGCGTGTAGCTGTTTTTTTATCGCTATGGTTATTACGATGTCGTTTCTGGCGTAAATTCTCCTACCGGCGATAAATCGGTTGATTCTCGGCCATTGCGAGATCGTTCTCACCATGGCAGCCATAAAAAGCTGTAAGTAACCGATTTCCGCATGGCCCCTTTCCCGTAAACCGCGAAGCCAGGGTTCCGCTTTGGAAATATCGAGTCGATCTTCGAAATAATCGTGCGCGTCCGAACGCTCGCGCATGATGTACGGCGTTATTTGGTAAAATGCGTTGAGTGACCGGAGTCTCCTACCGTCGTAACGGTCTCCGAGTTTCCTGCTTGTTCTTGTGAGTGACATTCGGCCATTATAGCCTTGGTTTTCGTTTTACCGCAAATCGCTATCCCGAAATTCTGTGCCCATTACGTCGGTTTTTTCACTCTGTACAAGGGATGCTCGCGCCGATAGTATGTATATATGAGCGATTATAAAAGCCCTCGAGGCATAGAGATCGGCGGCGTGGGATCCGTTAGGAAGCTGCAAATCGGCGGTTCCGCTCCCGTATCGATTCAGACCATGTGGAAGGAGCCGCTCGTCGGGGCGGATCTTCAAGCCATAGCCCGGACTCTCGCGGAATTGGAAGGGCTCGGCTGCGATATCATGCGTTTCGCCGTGCCCGACATGGGGTCGGCGGACGCGCTGGTCCGGCTTTCGGCAATGACCTCCATGCCTTTGGTCGCGGATATTCATTTTGACCATAAACTGGCCCTGCGGTGCCTTGACGGCAACGTGGCGAAAATCAGGATTAATCCGGGGAATATCGGCAGCGAGGAGCGCGTCCGACAGGTGACCGAGAAGGCGTTGGACCGAAACGCGGCCATTCGGATCGGCGTTAACTCGGGCTCCCTTCCCCGGGACCTTCAGCAGGCCCTGGAAGCCAGCGCGGCATCCTCTTCCCGGGAACGGGCCGAGGAGCGCGCCTCCGCCCTGGTGGAGGCGGCGACCCGTGAAATGGAAACGTTTGACCGGCTCGGCTTTAATCGGGTTGTCGTTTCGATGAAGGCTTCAACCGTTGAAGAGACGATAATCGCCAACCGAAAATTCGCGCAAGAGTTCGACGTGCCCTTGCATCTCGGCGTAACCGAGGCCGGTCCCCTGGTAGCGGGAGTCGTGAAAAGCGCACTCGCTTTCAGCGCCCTATTCGCGGACGGGATCGGTTCCACGATCCGCGTCAGCCTCTCCGATTCCATGGAAAACGAAGTGATCGCCGGACGTGAAATTCTCGCCGAATGCGGGAAGAGGGCGGGGGGCGTGCGAATCGTTTCCTGTCCCCGGTGCGGAAGAAACGGTTTTGACGTTCATTCCTTCGTGAAACGCTGGCAGAGCGAGCTTCTGTCCCTGAACCGCGAATTGACCGTCGCGGTCATGGGCTGCGTGGTAAACGGTCCGGGGGAGGGGAAGCACGCCGATATCGGGATAACCGGAGCGGGCGATTCCGTCATTATTTTCCGCCACGGGAAGACGGTTCGCACCGTCTCGGGAGCGCTCGATACCGAGACTATCGATAACGCCTTCCGCGAAGAGTTGGGGAAACTGTGAAAGCGGTGAATGCCTTTCGAATGCGTCGGCTCGTTTTCGTGAACCTCTTGTCGCTCGCGGCGTCGATTGCCATGGCTCAAGCCGTCGATCCGGTATGGATACAGCTTGACCGTGCGCGGGAATTCTATGCGGCCGGGGAATACGGCGACGCCTTATCGACCGTCCAAAAGGCCCGGCAAACGAAACATGAAATTACCGCCCGCCGCGTCGCGGTGCTCGAGGCGGCGTTCATGCCCGCCGAGGTGCGCCGGGTAGGGGATGACCTATCCCTGATACGGCCGGTTTTGGTTTCCCGGGACGATAAAGAAGCCCTTGATACCCTGGATATACTCGCGAAAACCCGCGGCGCGTCAGCCCTGGCCGGTTCAGCGTCAAAGACCCTTGCATGGCTGCGCCGCAGCGACGTGTTTCCCGAGGCGGATTACCTTGAAGGCCTTATCCACGACGCCGAGGGCGAGACCGCTATCGCGCTTCGCCTGTATTTGCAGGCCTGGGACAATCGCGAGTTTTTGGATATTCCCGATCAAAGCTACGATATCCTCTACCGTATGGCCGAATCGTCCCTTGGCATGGGCGATCGGGACACGGCGGAAAAGGATTATCTTCAAATCTTAAGCGATGACGAGGTATACGGCACTCCCGACCTGCCGAGCCCAACGCTTTTGGCGATGAAAAACACCCTGGTTACCGGCCGCGATACGGCTAAATTCATCAAACTATACCGGCACGAGAACGGGAAGGCCTTCAAGGCCGCTTCGAGAATCACGGAATTGTATCTTGAAGACGACGCCAGCCGCGGCCGGGCGCTGAATGGCGCGATATTGGCCTCTTGCATGGCGGTGAGCATGGCGGACCGCGTGCTCGCTGCCAGAAGAATCCCGTGGGACGGAACCAGCGCCGAGTCACTCTTCCAGGCGCTGGGAAAGTCCGCCGAGCTTACCCGATGGGCGACGGAAAACGGGGTATGGGGCCCGTTTTTGCTGCTCCCCCGTGCGCTGGCCTCGGTAGGCAATGATACCCAGGCGATCGAACTTCTTTCGGCCCTGAGCGCCCATTGCCCCGATCCCGTCATAGCGAAGAAGGCGGCGGGACTAAAAAAAACCCTTTCCTCCCGGTATTGATTTGGCTATATTGATGGGGTATATTTACCGTGCTTTGAGGAGTGCTTCATGAATAGGATCACCAAAGCGGGCTTGGCCCTCGCTATGATGATTGCCGGAACGGTTCCGGCTTTTTCCCACGCGGTGGGCTTGCATTTTATCGCCGCGCCCGACGCGAGCGGCGGCGGGTACGGCCCCGCGCTTACGTTCAAGCTTAACGGCATTCCGTTCGTTTTCGGCGTGGATTTTTCGATTCACGGAAACGACGTTTCCCTGGGGGTTACGGCCGACCAGTGGATGATACACGAGAAAATCACGGACGATTTACCCCTGATGTGGGGCTTGGGATGGGGCGCGTACGGGTATATCGGAATGTCCGATAAGACCAGTATCTCCTTCGGCGGAAGGTTTCCCCTCTTTATCGACGCGTATTTTCGCGACGGAACGCTTGAGCCCTTCCTTCAGATAGTACCGTCGGTAGGGCTCGCGATCGCGCCCATCCTTAATTTTCCGGATTGGGCCATCCCGGTTTCGATTGGCATGAGATATTGGTTCGATGAACCCTAGGAAATAAACGTAACAGGAGTAGTGTATGAAAACCAAGGTATTGGGTCTTGTAGCGGCACTCGCGGTTCTGGGAACCTCTAGCGTGTTCGCCTTTGGAATCGGTTTGCAGGTTAACGGCAACGCCGGAGAGGTATTCGCTCCGGGCGCGGCTATTACCTTCAAGGTAGATTCCATTCCCCTCGTTTTCGCCGTGAACTGGAATGCCGGGGAAGACACCACCACTGTCGGCCTTACCGCGGACTATTGGGGCATCAATAAGCGTCTCGTCAGCATTGGCCGCACCCCGCTCAACTGGTTCTTCGGCGTGGGTTTCTTCGTAAATACCATATTCGCCGACGAATTCGCCCTCACCGGCGGTATCCGTTTCCCCTTGGGCCTCAATATGTTCGTCCTGGACGGATTCCTTGAGCCCTTCGTGCAAATCGCCCCCTCGATGGGATTGCAGTTCATTCCCTCTTTGGGAATCGATCGCCTGTTCTTCCCGATCTCCGCGGGATTCCGGCTCTGGTTCAAATAATCGGAAATTACATAGAAACCGTCCCTTTTCGGGACGGTTTTTTTATGCTATTGTCTCGTGTTAAGACTAGGAGGTTGTATGAATAAGGTCGTTTTGGGAGCCGATTCGCTGGACGGTTATTTGACGGAAAAGGATCAGAGTTATCTTGCACGGATGGATGCCCTGTACGCGCGGGCCATGGACTCGTTCAAGATTCTCGCCGCGGGAGGATTCAGCTCGGCCCTCGCGAACGAAGAAAAAAAGGTCATCGATATATATAACGAAATGGGGCACGTGATGCAGGAAATCTGCAAGGAAGCCCCCGGCATCAAGGTATATTCCTTCGAGACCGAGGAACAAAGCCACGCCGAAGCCTCGCGGGTAATCGCGAAGCTGCGCGA
Source organism: Spirochaetota bacterium (assembly GCA_023443865.1). Lineage (GTDB taxonomy): Bacteria > Spirochaetota > Spirochaetia > Treponematales > Treponemataceae > Teretinema. The sequence continues at coordinate 1,041,708 of JAEZST010000022.1, forward strand.
TATCCGCACGGGCCGCAGCGAGTTCCTCTACTATACCCAACGCGCCTTCGAGATGCTTTTCCGGCTCGCCTATAACCGCAATCACTCGGACAATAAAAACTACCTCGTCGTGAAGACCCCCGTTACCTTTCCCGTACAGAATTACGCCGTCCATAAGATTCCCGATATCGACTACAAAATCGAAAATTCGGTTATGTGCGTCCTCCTCAGGGGAGCGCTCCTTCCTTCCATGATCATGTCGAAGGAAATCGAGGAATACTCGTCGCACGGGTACGTGACTCCCTTCGCCCTCTTTAAGATTAAGCGCGACGATTCAAAAAAAGAGAGCAACATGGAATATATCCTCGATTTGGATAGATCGTTCTTCAATATCGAGGACCTTAACGGCAAGGACCTGATATTCGCCGATCCCATGAACGCTACCGGCGGAAGCCTGGTGACCGTGGTGAAGTATCTTCAGGATAACGGCGTTAAGCCCAAATCCATAAGCTTTTTCAACGTGATCTCCGCGTTGAAGGGCGCGCTCCGGGTCGTGCGGGCCTTGGACAATTGCACGGTGTACACCCTCTGGATGGACCCGGTGCTTAACGCCTCGGCGTATATCATGCCCGGCCTGGGAGACGCGGGAGACCGCATTAACGGCAAAGACTCCGACGAGTATCCCCGGAATATTATCCAGCTGCTCGCGGATTACGGTTCGGACATATCCGGCCTCTACCGCTCGCAGCTCCGCAAAATCGAAGAAATCGTGCTCGGAAGCCATTGATGAAAACCCGGTTCGCCCGCGTCGCGGCGTCCGGGGGAGGGCTATTGCTCGCGTTTGCCCTTCTTTCGTGCGTCGCGTCGGTATCTTCCTGCGCCCTCATGCCCGGATACTCTTCGGCCGCCGATATCGCGGCCGAAAACCTCGCCATCGCGGACGGTTACGCCGGGCTTTCGAATTTCGATAAGGCAGCCTTTTACTACAAGAAGGCGGCCCGGGTAAAAGCTTACCGGAACGCCGCCCAGTGGGGCTTGGCCAGATCGAGCGCGATGTCGGGCGATTGGGATACGGCCGTTACCCTGCTGGAGGGCCTACTCAGGCAGGACGGGGCAAACCGGTTGGTCAAGGAAGCCTTCGCCTATGCCTTGGTAAAAAAAGGCGATACCGAGCGGGGGCTTGCGCTCTATAAGGCAATAACGGAAGAAGATCCAGAAAACGCTACCGCGGCCGTTAATTACGCCGAGGCGCTTTGCATCGCCGGGAAATGGGAAGAGTCCCTGTCCGCGGCGAAAGACGCTCGGGAGCGTTTCCCCGAGGCCGGGGCCCTGTCTCGGCTTGACGCCATAGAATCAAAGTGCGAAACCGAACTCGGCATAGCGCAACCGGCTCCCGCCGGAGAAGCCGAAACCCCTCCGGAGACCGATACCGCGTCCGGCGAGCAATGAAGGGCGCCGCCGGTCGCGAACATAAGCGGTTAGGCTTCCTTCCAGCCGAACCGCTTGTGTTCCCGGCCTTGGAAGGCCTCTTCAAGCAGTCCGTCAATTTCCAGGGCGTCATAGATTTCCCGGGTTTCGTCCTGCCTCGCGCGCAGTACCGGGTGTTTCGGGGAAAACAGGACGCAGCAATCCTCGTAGGGCAGAATCGACGTTTCATAGGTTCCGATTCGCTTCGCGACGGCGATAATCTCGTCTTTGTCCATGCCGATCAGGGGCCTCAGTACGGGGAACGCGGCGCAGCCGTTCGTTACGGTTAAATTCTCGATCGTTTGGCTCGCGACCTGTCCTAAGCTTTCTCCGGTGATAATCGCCTTAGCCCCCGTCATCTCGCAGGCCATATTGGCGACTTTCATCATGCACATGCGAAGGAGTATCGTCGCGTAATCCACGGGAGCCTTGTCCCTGATGCGTTCCTGAACCTTCGTGAAGGGAACGACATTCAGGTGCGTTCCGACCCCGAACCTTGCAAGGGTTTTCGCCAGCTCCTCGACCTTTCCCTGGGCTTCCGGCGAGGTATACGGATGGGAATGGAAATATAGGCAATCTATTTTCATGCCCCGGCTCAGCATCCGAAAGCCGGCCACCGGTGAGTCGATTCCCCCAGAAAGAAGGAGCAGCCCCTTTCCGCCGGTACCGCAGGGCAAGCCGCGATGTCCGGGGTGCTGTTCGCCATATACGAAACAGCGTTCCCTAATTTCCACCGAGACGGTTACGTCGGGCTTATGCACGTCAACGGCCAAAATGCCTTCCTCGTACAGGGCTTCGCCCGCCTCCCGCGCTATTTCGTAGGAATTGAGGGGGAACGCCTTGTCCGATCGCCTGGCCTCGACTTTGAACGTTTTCGCGCCGGCCTTTCGCGCCATGAGTCCCTGGTCGTAGACGGCTTTTTTAATCGCCTCGATATCGCGTTCGACGATGACCGCCCGAGCCCAACCGGCGATGCCCACTAAGTGATTGAGGGCGTATTCCACCCCGGGAGCCGATTCCTCGGGCGCCTCAACGTACATCCGTCCCGCCCTCAGCTTGACGCGGGCGTTCTTTCCCTCGAGATATAATTGGGCGTTTTGCGTTAATCGCTGCTCAAAATCCTTTATGTTACCGCTCTTTAGGGTTAATTCCCCGACTTTTACCAGGTAAACGGCGCTTCTATCGATTTCCACTTTTCCTTACACTCCCATCAATTCGGAAAGCGCGGCAAGAACCGCGTCAATATCGGACTGGGTCGTTCCCTGTCCCGAAGAAATTCTAAATGCGTTTTGCTGCGAAGCGGGATCTACCCGCATCGCCTCAAGCACGGGCCTCTTTTTTTTCTTGGACGAGCAGGCCGATCCGGTGGATATATAAATATCCCTGTCGGACAGGGCCCGAACCAAAACCTCCCCGGGTAATCGCCGGTTAGTGAACTGGGCGATGAAGGGAGAGAAGCGGGGATCGGATTCGGCTCGGTCGTCGGGAATCGGCCGGATTCCGGGTATATTCGCTATACCGGAAAATAGTCGGTTCGCGATCTTGTCGCCCGCGGTCCCTTCCGCGATTCTTCGCGTCGCACCTTCGAGCGCCATGGCCAAGGCCGCTGCTCCCGCGACGTTTTCGGTACCGGGCCGCAGACCCCTCTCCTGCCCGCCGCCCCGTACGAAAGGTTCTACGCGCCTTGTAAGCTTTAAAAGCCCGATGCCGCGGGGACCGCCGATTTTATGGGCGCTCAGCGCGTAGGAGTGCACCCCGGGTACGTTAAAGTCGAAGGGGACTTTCCCGACGGCCTGAACCGCGTCAACGTGGAAATGGGGCATGCGTTTCGCCGGCCGTCCCGTTTCCAGGGCTTCGGCTATTTCGCGGATGGGCTGTATGGCCCCGGTCTCGTTATTAACTCCCATAACCGCGACGAAGGCGGTGTCTTCGCGAATCGTGGACAAAACCGCCTCGGGCGTGATAACCCCTTCCCGAGTCGAGGGAATGATAAGGGTTTTCCAACCGGCCTGCTCCATGGCCTTGGCCTGTTCGGAAACCGCGGCGTGCTCGATGGCGCTTATCGCGATCGAGCCCCTCGAGGAGCGCTGCAATAGGGCGAGTAGGGGAATATGGTCGCTTTCGGTTCCCCCGGAGGTGAACACGATGGTCTCGGGGTCCGAAGCGAGCGCGATCGCCGCGCGTTTGCGGGAATCCTCCAGCACGGACCGAACCCGTCGGCCGCCCTCGTGGGCGCTAGAGGGGTTGTACCAATCGTTCTGGGCAATTCTGGAATATTCGGCGATTACGTCGGGGTCCGGGGGGGTCGTCGCGGCCCAATCGAGATATGCGCTCAAGAAAGAACCGCCAGTACGTCTTCGTCGGACACGGTTTGGGCAAGGGTTGAATTCATTTCACGCTGGATAATGAACCGTACCGCCCCGCCCTTCTTCTTTTTATCGTTTTTCATCGCGGCCAACAGCTCTCGGGACCTATCGCCGCCGGAAAGAGCGGGGTGGACGGGCGCGGTGCACCAGCCATAAGATTCCAGTACCGGAAGCACGTCGGTAAGGTATTCAGGATCGGTAATTCCCAGCCGCAAGCCCAGGTTCAGGGCCCTGCCGATACCCCAGGCCACGGCATCGCCATGGCTTACCCTCCCGAAACCGGCGACGCTTTCCAGTGCGTGACCGAAGGTATGCCCCAAATTAAGGAACATTCGCTCCCCGCTTTCTTTCAAGTCCCGTTCCACCACGCGGGCCTTGGCCTGCACGCAGCGTTTAACCACCTCGAGCATAAGGTCCGGATCGCGGCTAAGTATGTGCTCGCGGCGTTCCTGCATGATTTGGAAAAGTTTTGGCGCGTATAGGAGCGCGGTTTTCATCACCTCAGCGAGTCCTGAGCGGAATTCCGCTTCGCTGAGGCTCGCGAGATAGGAAACGGATACGCGGATCAGGGAAGCGGGGTAGAACGTGCCCACGCAATTTTTCGCGTTTCCGAAATCGATTCCCGTCTTACCGCCGATGGCGGCGTCAACCATTGAAAGAAGGGTAGTGGGCACCAACTCCAGCCGGGCCCCGCGCATGTAAAGGGAGGCGGCAAACGCGGTCATATCGGTGATTACCCCGCCCCCGAAACCGATAAAAAGACTGTCCCTGCCCAGGGAGGCGTCGAGCGCCGCGGTCAGGATTCTCTGTATCGAATCAAGGTTTTTATGGTCCTCGCCCGGCTCAAGCGACACCAGGGGAGCCTTAGGGTCAAAGCCCGCGCAACGGCGGAGCAAGGGCTCCGTATGCTTGTCGACTACGTATATCCCGCCCTCGGGCCCGAACGCCGTTACCGACGGTTCGGGAGAAAAGGCGACGGATACCTCGCCGGTTTGTAGGGTAAAGGTAAAAAGGTCCATGGCGGGTATTTTAGTAGGTATTCTCGTCCATGGCAAGGAAGTCGGCGCGAACCTTTTCAAGCCGCGCCAATTCGCGGCCTATGGTTCGCTCATAATTCAGGTCCCCGGTACCGATCCTTTCCCGTTCGTCTTCCCATTCCTGAAGATCGGTCAGGAAAAGAAACTTGAATTCCCGGACATTCGCCTTTTCCGCCCATATTTTAGCCTCGTTCCAGTAGTAGAGGGCGGCGTTGTAACAGGTTTCGGCGGTTTTCAGGCTGTCCAGATTCTGCTCCTTCCAGGGCGCGTTATAGAAATAGGCAACCTTTTTGTCCCACTTGGCGCCAAGCCGGAGGTGCTGCTCGACGAGCTTTAGATTGAGGTGCATCATGAGGAGGTACCGGTATTTTTCCCAATCCTTCTCGTTGGCGATTTTGCCCAACGCGTACAGGGGATTGCAAAAATCCGCCTCAACGGCCCGCTCGAGCCAATAGATATTCTCCATCGTGTCGTCGGGATACTGGATATAATGGGTGTGGTACAGCCGGTAAAACTCTTCCTTGTACGTTATGGACCAAGCCTGCGCCGGTAAGGGCATGAGAACGAGGAAAAATGAAACGAGCAATGCCGCTTGAGCCGACCGAAGGGAAAGTCCGTTGGGTTTCACCTTAAAAATATCGACAGGTTTTGGAATTCATTCCAGATAATTTCCGATATTTCGTTAACGGGCAAGGCTGCGTCGACGGTGACGAGGCGCATGCGCGGCTCTTTTTCGGCGAATCGGGGGAGTATCTCGTGGTATTTATCCCTCACCCGTTTCTGGAATTCCCGTTTTTCGTATATCTCCAGCTTGCCGCCCCTGCGTTCAACGCGGTTCATGGCGGCTTCGCTGTCCAAATCGAAGAAGAACAGCAATTCGGGAAGGGGAAATCCCGCGTTTGCCTGGAAGGGCAGTTCCTGATCGCCTGCGGCGCCCTGGTACGCTATGCTGGAAAAAAAGTAACGATCCGTAACCGCGATCTCGCCCGAATCCAGATGCTCCCCAATACCGTTAACGCCCCACAAATGCTCCCCGCGATCCGCGGCGAAAAGACGGGTCATGGTGTCGGGCGTAAGGCGGATATCCCCCGATAGGGCCTTTCGGATAAGCCGCCCGATGTCTCCGTCGGTAGGTTCGCAGGTAAACCAGGCGGGAACGCCGCGTTCATCGCAACGCCTTCTCAGTTCCCGAATTTGAGTGGTGGTACCGGTGCCGTCGATACCCTCAAACACGCAAAAATTGCCTAAAATCATGGATATGATAGTAACCGATTTTCTGCTATGATACTACACTGGCATGAAACGTACCCGCTTCTTCGTGGCAATCGAAATCCTCCTCCTTTTACTGGTCATTGCCGGTGCCTTCATGATCGTCAAGCCCGCGGGAAGAAGCCTGGATCGCCTCCTTTTGGCGTCTCGAGACCGGCTCCTGGAATCCGTTTATAAGCAAACCGGCTTGGTCGTCAGGTACGGCTCAATGTCACCGTCCCTTTTTCGTTCCGTGCGCATCAGGGACCTGTCCGTGGCCGATTCAGGAGGCGCCTTCAACGCGACCTTCCCTGACGTGGAGATCGCGTATGGCCTTTCGGAATTGATCGCTGGAAAGGGGATCTCCGCCCTCAGGAAGATCAGCCTGCGCGGCGGCAACCTTATGATCGATCCCGCCGCGGATTCGTCGTCTTGGAACCGAATGAAGGGGCTTTTCACGTCTTCGGGCTCGTCCCCGGCCGGTTTGCCGCAACGCCTTTCAGTCGAGCTTTCCGGTTTGACCGTATCGTACCGAAACGCGGAATGGTCTTTGTCGGCGGTGATCGATCGGGGCACCGCCGCGTTCGAGAGCGACGGACTGCGTTTGGTTTTGGATTCCAAGGCCCAGTATTCGGATTTTCGCGGGAAACGGGGCGTTATTCCCGGCGCGGCGCGCGCCGCGGTACGATTGGACGCTCGGTTTGACCCTTCGCTCAGTTCCGGAACTTCCATGGTCACGCTCAGAAACCTCGAAGGGGATAGCTTCTCCGTTGACTCGCTGCGTTTTCTCGCCACCGTACGGGACGGCGTCGTCAGGCTCGATTCTACCCAAGACCTCCAGCCCGTGGACTTCAGCGTAACCTTCGACCCGAAAGCGTCCTCCTTTTCCGGCAATTTTGCCTGCGATGGCCTGCTGCCGCTACGTTGGTTCCGTTTGGAAACCTCCAACCGTCTTCTGGGAAATTTACGGGACTTACAAACTACCGGAACGGGTTCATTCGTCTACAGGGACGGCATATTCGATTGGAATGTGGATCTTGACGCTGGGATACCCTCCGGGGTCTGGGGCGGCGGAAACCTTACGCTCGACTGCGGCGGGAAAAACGACGTAATAACGGTCAATTCCGTTTCGTTTGACGGGGCGCGCGGACGTTTTTCGGGGAACGTATTGGTAAACGTTTCCGATCTTTCGGTAGACGGTATGTTTACCCTGAATTCCGTTCGGGTTTGGCGGGGAACCCCGATCAGCGGCGATTTTTATTTTCAGCCGGAAACCCGCGGCACCCGTTGCATCATTCCCGACCTTGCCCTTGGCGAGGCCCGGTTCACGGGCACCGAGCTGAAAGCCGTTCGCAACGCGGATTCATTGGATATCTCGCTTAGCGGCTTCGATTCGGACGGGCAGTTTTCCGTGGACGGAACCTTAACGACCAAAAACCGCTGGTATCTCCAGCTCTATGGCGCCTTCGATACTATCAGCGTCTCTAACACGGTACGATGCGTTTTTGGAATCGTCTCCCCAGCCCAGGCCAGTCCCGCCGTTACGGACAATCTGGAGCCTTTCAAGGCCACCACCGAGGCGTACTTTTCTACCGATTTTAAGAATTTGTCCTTCAATTTTACGCGCATGGTTCTCGCGTCTACCGAGAAAGACGGGTTATTCATGCTGCTGTCGATTAAGGGTACCGAATCCAGCGTTTCGTTGACGGATATATCCGTGGCTTCTTCCGGTTACGCCGTGGCGGGGAACATCGGCGCTGAATTCGGGAAAGGCGAGATTCTTTTCAGCTCGGATTTTCAGGTCAATTCCTTACCGTACCGCTTTAACGGTATGCTCTCGGGCCGGAATCTCTCGTTTTACGGCGATTACGGCTTCGCGTTATCGCTGCTCTTTGACAAATCCGGCGGCATAACCGGCGGGCTCAGTTTCGCGGGGCTTCCCCTCCCGCTCGGGAACGCGTTGTTCTCCCTATCCCTCGAGGCGGGGATACAGGTATCCTCCGCGTCTGACTGGCGAATAAGCTTGGACCGTTCCCATCTCGAAGAATTGAACGGACTGGCGCCCCTCGACACGGTGGCGGATTTCACCGGATCGATGGATTCGAACGGCCTATTCCTCGATTCGTGCGTGTTTTCCGATCGCGCGTCCAAGCTGAGCGGTTACCTGGGAGTAAATCGTCTCCCCGTCGGGACCGATTCGACCCGGTACGAAGCCGAGGCCGTGTTTACCGCCGATTCGGGCAATGAATCGCTTCAAATCAATTCTTCCCTCATTCCCGGCGACGATCTTTTCATGGACATTTCCGGCTCCTTCAAAAACCTTCCGTTATCGCGTTTCTTACGGGGACAGGCTTCTGAAAATTCGGCGACCGGCTCCTTCACGCTTTCGGGTACCCCAAAAAACCCGTTCGCGAATCTCTCGCTCGATTCCGTTTCCTACCGGCTTTCCGGCTTCGACCTAAACGCTCGGGCGCGCGTCAGCCTCGACGATCGCGTGTGCGCCGTATCGGACGCGTCTCTTTCCTGGAACGGGAATACCCTGAGCGCGCTCTCGGGCACCGTGAACCTGACCGACCTGTCGTCTGCGTTCAAGGCTGACTATCAGACCGTCCTCGGCAACTCCTCGCTCAATGCCCGCGCGGACCTGGCCTTCACGACCGATTCCGCGGCGGGAACCGGCCTTGTCGAACGCGCGAAGCGCATGTTCGACACCTTTGAGGTTCAGGCGAACATCAGTAATTTCGCGTGGAAGGATATACGAAAGGATGCCGCCTTAACGCTCGTCCTCTCCCGTCAGCCCGGCATTTCCGAGATTAGCGCCGGCCCCGTCTCGGGCTTTGTCGCGGATACCGGCGAATTCTCCCTCACGTCACCCGAATCTACCCCTATCGCGTTTTACGCCTCCGGCAGGCTCGATCCGGAAGACATGCTCATCAGAATCGACGACGTGAACATCGATGCCGCTTCCGTTTGGAGGCTCACGGGCCAGGAAACCGTTTCGGTCACCGGGGGGCGGCTTACGGGAAACCTTGAGGTTTCCGGCCTTCTTAACGATCCCGACTTCGGCGGTATCCTTACCGGTACCGGGGTGATCGTGAAGGCGCCTCTCTATTTGCCCCAAGACCTGACCCCCTTTGACGTAACCCTTGTCGCCGATAAAAAGGAAGTGACCCTGGAACCGGTACGCCTCGTCTCGGGCAAGGGCTTCATTGACGTATCCGCATCGTTTTTCTTTGAACGGTGGCTGCCCACCTCTTTTTCGGTGAAAACCTCGGTTCCGCGAGAGAATACCGTGAAAGTGAACGCGAAAACCGGCATGTTTTCGGTGGCGGGCAATGCGGGGTGGGACCTTTCCATCGACCTCAACGGCGGACAACTCGCGGTAGAAGGCGACGCATACTACGAAAAGGGCTCGTTTGCCGTCGGTACCGCGGACTCGGGAAAGGGCGCGACTACAGAAACCAATCGGTTTATCGACAATTTCTTTTTGGATTTAGCCATTGAAATCGGTAAGAAGGTTGAGTTTATTTGGCCTCTTGAGGAATTTCCGATTATTAGCGGCTTGCTCCAAGCTGACGCCCCGCTGCGCTTAACCGTCGATACCGCTAACAGGCAGTTTTCCCTGAAGGGAACCACGAATATAAAGGGCGGGGAGATTTTCTACGTAAAGAGAAGCTTTTATTTGCGTCAGGGCCGCATTGAATTCAACGAAAACGAGTCTATTTTCGATCCGGTAATAACCGCCCGCGCCGAAATCCGCGAGCGGGATTCCGAGGGGGAGCCGGTCCGTATCGTGCTTTCCGCCGAGAACCAGCCGCTCTCCCGGTTTTCCCCGGTCTTGTCTTCCGATCCCGCAAAGCCGGAATTGGAGCTTTTAGCCCTTCTCGGGCAGGCGGTTACCGCCGACGCGAGCCGCGAAAGCCTGATTCGAGACGCGGTTATCTCCTCGTCGGACATTTTTACCCAGTTAAGCCTGTTCCGCCAGGCGGAAAACGGCATTCGCGATATTCTGGGATTGGATCTGTTCTCCATACGCACGCTAATATTGCAGAACGCGATTTTTGGCCCCGCCATGAGAACCAACGCCGATACGCCCATGACCATCGGTAACTATTTCGACAATACCACTGTTTATATGGGAAAATATCTTGGATCGGCCATGTATGCCGACGCTTTGCTGCATTTCAGTTATTATGACCCGAAATCGGATCAAAACACGGGAACCGAGCAAAGCCTGTTCGAAAACATGTTGGTACAGCCCGAATTCGGCTTAGAGGTAACCACGCCCTTTTTCCTGCTGCGATGGGGAATCACCCCGGGCTTTACGCCGGAAAACCTGCGGACCCTTTTCGTTCCCGATAATTCGGTTACCCTGTCCTGGAAGTTTTCATACTGACGGGAATTATGATATAGTAATGTCTTTATGGTATTATTTACTGAGCCTTTCCCGGGAAAGGCGTAGTCAAGGAGCTTTCCGTAATGCGCACTCGATTAATCGCTCTCATTTTGATTCTTACCGCCGTTTTTGGTCTCGGCGCGCAAACCTCGTCTGACTGGTACCAGAACAAGCCCATTCGGGCGGTTACCTTCAGCGGTTTGAAAAACGTATCTGAAGCCGAGCTTTCAGGTATTTTTTCTTCCTACAACGGCAAGAATTTCAATGATGATATATATTGGGAAATCTTGCAGAAGCTGTATGCCCTGGAATACTTCGACGACATAACGCCGCTTGCCCTTCCGGGAGACAAGGACCGCAATACGGTTCTTTTGCAATTCACCGTGACGGAAAAGCCCGTCATCGGGAAAGTGGAGTTCGAGGGTCAGGATAAGCTCCGTAAAGGCGATCTTTTAACGAAGGTTACCCTTAAGGAAGGCGATATCTACAATGAGCTCAAGAGCCGGTCCGACGAGCGGGCGATTCGCGATTACTATCTCGAAAAAGGGTACGCGAACGCCCGTGTATCGTCATCGGTCCGTTCGGAGAAGGACGGCAGCCTGACCTTGCTCTTTTCCGTCGTCGAGGGAAAGCAAACGGTCATATCCTCCATTGCCTTCGAGGGCAACCAGGTTGTGGCGACTCGCACGCTGAAGGGCATACTTTCCCTTAAGGAAGCCAAGCTGCTTTCTTCCGGAACGTTCCGCGAGATTATGCTCGAAGCCGACAAGGTGACCCTAAAAAACTATTATACCGAGCGCGGCTATATCGACGCGGCGGTCACGGAAGTTCGCCGGACGGTTGACGCCGAGACGAACCCCGAAAAGAATTTGGTATCCCTCACGTTCGTGATCAGCGAAGGCGACCAATATATTTACGGAGGTACCGAGCTCGAGGGCAATACCATTTTCGATACCGCGACGCTCCTGTCCAACATTCGCCTCAACGAGGGCGACGTCATGAACCAGGGCCGCTATGACGCCGGGTATCAGGCCATAGCCGACGTGTATTTCGAGAACGGCTATACCTCCAATTACATAACCCGTCGGGAAATACGCGACGCGGAAAAACACCGCGTGTCCTACGTGATCACCGTGGTGGAAAGCGAACGCAGCCACGTGGAAAACATAATCATCAAGGGTAACACGAAGACCAAGGACAAGGTCATACTTCGGGAGTTCAGTCTCGAGCCCGGCGATATATTCTCGAAGGGAAAGCTTATAAACAGCGTCAGGAACCTTTACAACCTCCGCTATTTCTCCGTCGTGGCCCCGGACCTCGCGCAGGGTTCCGAGGAAAACCTTGTCGACGTGATAATCAACCTGGAAGAGCAATCCACCGCCTCGGTACAGTTCGGCGTGACGTTCTCCGGCGTTACCGACGCGGATTCGTTCCCCCTTTCGGTATTCGTGCAATGGGAGGATAAAAACCTGTTCGGAAACGGACAAACGCTTTCTTCCAACGTGACGGCCTCGCCGGACACGCAGGAGCTCTCCCTCGGCTTCGCCCAGAACTGGTTCCTCGGCACGCCCCTGACCGTGAGCTTCAACCTGTCGCTCTCCCATCAGCAGCTCTTCGCCTATCAGGACAGCCTTTTCCCCATATTCTCGGATAGCGACTACGAGGACATCGGTATGGTGCCCGACCCGTTTACCTCGGTGGCCGAATATAAGGCGGCGACCTCAATAGACGATTCCTTCCGCATGAAGTATGACCGGTGGAAGTACGGCGCGGGCACCTCTACCGGCTATCGGTGGAATCCGAACTTCGCCATGGTCACCCTTCGCGGAGGGCTCAACTTCTCCGTGGTTCAGAATTTCTACGACGATAAGCTCTATCGACCGGCGGATAAAAGCATTCGCGATCAGCACGGCGGGTGGGGCTGGAGCAATTCCGTCTGGACTCGGCTGTCCCTTGACGATCGCGACCTTAATTACGATCCCTCCAAGGGGTGGTTCGCCAGCGAGCAAGTCACGTTTTATGGCATCCTTCCCGGCATAGAAACCGATTACTACATGCGCTCTGACCTGAAGGGCGAGGCGTACTTCACCTTGCTCGATTATCCCGTCACTAACGTATGGAACCTGAAACTGGTATTGGCCGGCTATACGGGGGTTTCTTTCCTCAGGAGCGTGGACGGAAACGAGATCGGCGATACCAACAAGCTCTACGTCGACGGCATGTTTACCGGTCGCGGCTGGAGCGGCCTGTATTCCACGGTACGGGGCGATCTTGAGGTCAATCACTGGCTTGAATTGCGGGTTCCCCTCGCGCCCGGCGTCATCGCGGCCGATCTGTATCTCGACGCGGTGGCGATAAAGGACCGCCTTGAGGATATAGGCTCGCTCACGCTGGACGATTATTATTTCAGTTACGGGCCGAGTTTGCGGTTCTCGATCCCGCAATTCCCCTTGCGCCTGATGTTCGCCAATACCTTCAGGATTCAGGACGGGAAATTCGAATGGGGCAACGGCACCGGACCCGACTGGAAATTCGTCCTTTCCTTCAATATCGCGAATCTGTAAGTCCCAAGGAGTATTGAAATGAAAAAGGCATTGCTTATAGCCGTATCCCTCGCCCTCTTCGTCGGGGGCCTCGGCGCCCAGCAAATCACGAAATTCGCGGTAGTGGATACGGCCCGCATCTACGCCGCCTTTTACCGGGATTCCCGCAACGTACGCGATTACGAGGCCAAGAAAACCCAATACCAGGGCGAGATAAAGAGAATGTCCGAAGAGATCAAGAAACTCCGCCAGGACAAGGTCGACGCCGATACCCTGGGCGATCAGACGAAGGCCGCCCGGCTTGAGTCGGAAATCAATACGAAGACGAGCTTTCTCGTGGAGTATTCCCGGGTAAAAAACGCGGAATTGGACACGTTGAAGAAGAAACTCATTACCGACGACGATTTTTACTCAGGCCTGTACGAGCAAATTCGAAAAATCGCCGAATCGGACGGGTATAGCATGGTATTGAGCCTTCAAGAGGACAATTCCATTATTTGGTATAGTCCGACGGTAGATCTCACCGAAAAGGTCCTGCGGGCCATGACCAACCTGCAATAGCCATAGTTCGTGTCCATGTCCGACGTCACCCCCATGATGGCCCAGTACCTCGGGATTCGGGAACAGTACCGCGACGCGGTATTGTTCTTCCGGCTTGGGGACTTTTACGAGATGTTCAACGAAGATGCCGTCGAGGTGAGCCGTTTATTGAATCTTACCCTCACGAAGCGGGGAGGGAATCCCATGTGCGGAATTCCCTATCACGCCTCGCGGGTATATATCGCGCGGCTCTTGCGGGCGGGCAAAAAAATCGCGATCTGCGAACAGGTCGCGCTCAACGCCCCCGGGAAGGGACTGGCAGAGCGAAAGGTCGTGGAGGTAATCACGCCGGGCACGGTAGTCGACGACGATTACCTCGAAAGCGGATCTAATAACTATCTCGCCTCCCTTGCCGTAGCCGAGTCGGGCGGCGTTCGGCGTTTTACCCTTTCATGGATCGACGTTTCTACCGGAGAGCTTTCGGCCGCCTCGGCGCCGGAACAGGATGCCCTTGAATTCGTTCGAAGGGAAACCGGGAGGCTGCAACCCCGGGAATTATTGGCGCAACAATCGGTCTTGGAAGAATGGCCCGAAATCGCGGAGGCATGCTCCGCGATTCCCGGAATGGTGGTAAATCGGTATCCCGATTGGAGTTACAACCGGGAGAGCGCCTACCGCCGGCTTTGCTCTCATTTCGGAACCGCGAGCCTCGCCGCGTTCGGGCTCGAGGAAAAAGACCCGGTCATTCCGGGCATGGGCTTGCTCCTTGAGTATCTTGAGTCCACGTCCGGCGCTTCCATCGCGCATATCGACACCATAAAAATCGGCATCGAGGGAGAATTGGTCTCCATCGACGACGCGACCAGGAAGAACCTTGAGCTCACCAAGAATTTGAGGGACGGCTCGGAACAGTATACCCTGCTCGAAAGCCTGGACTATACGCGAACTTCCATGGGCAAAAGGCTCCTTCGCTCATGGATTCTCTCACCCTTGACCGATCGCGCGGCGATCGCCGCGCGGGTCGATAGGGTAGAGCGGCTCTATCGCGACCAACGGACCCTAACGAAAATCCGCGAAGTCCTGTCGGGCATCCTGGACATAGAACGGCTCGCCGCGCGCATCGGGATGTCCCGCGCCCACGCCAAGGATTTGGTCGCGCTCTGCCGTAGCCTTTCGTCATACCTGGAATTGGCGGACCTGACGCAACGCGAAGGGGCAGATACCGAATTGGATCCTTCCGCAAAGCAAGGACTCCGCGACGTAGTGGAGCTGCTCAACGGTTCGTTGCTCGAGGACGCGCCGGTCGCGCTCAACGAGGGCGGCATGATCAAATCCGGATGGTCGAAGCGCCTCGACGAGCTTCGAGGCCTCCGTGACAATTCCCGTGCGGTCTTGGAGTCTTATTTAGGCGAGGAACGCCGAATAACGGGCATACAGAACCTGAAAATTCGCTACAATCGCATGCTCGGCTATTATCTCGAGGTTTCCAAGGGCAATCTCGATTCAGTTCCCCCCCATTTCATTCGCCGCCGATCCTTGGCGGCGGGAGACCGCTATACCACCGACCGTTTGGTTGAGCTTGAAACCGAACTGAACGGGGTATCGTCGGGTATTACCGAATTAGAACAGGAACTCTTTCTCGAAATACGCGCGAAGGTCGCCGAACATTTGCCGTCGTTGTCCCGCGCCGCCCGTGCCATTGCCCGCATCGACGTATATCAATCCTTCGCGCGCGCCGCGACGGTTTCGGCGTGGGTGAAACCGGAATTTACCGACGACGGGATAATCGACATCGTGGACGGAAGGCATCCCGTGGTGGAAGCGCACCTTCCCAGCGGGGATTTCGTGCCGAACGGCATTTGCCTTTCCGGAGCCACGTCGGGCGACATTCCCTCTTTCGCCTTGATTACCGGGCCGAATATGGCCGGAAAAAGCACTTTCCTGCGCCAAACGGCCCTTATCGCCATAATGGCCCAGATCGGTTCGTTCGTGCCGGCTTCAGCGCTTCGCCTCGATCCCGTGGATAGAATCTTTTGCCGGGTGGGGGCAACGGATAATCTGGCCCGAGGCGAATCGACTTTTCTCGTGGAAATGACCGAAACGGCGCTGATACTTCGTTCCGCCACGAGGCAAAGCCTCGTAATCATGGACGAGGTAGGACGCGGTACCTCCACGGAAGACGGTTTATCCATCGCCCAGGCAGTGACCGAATACCTCCTCGAGCATATTGGCGCCCGAACCCTCTTTGCCACGCACTATCATGAATTATCCCGTATCGAGCACCCGAGGCTTGCCGACTGGTGTCTCGACGTGCTTGAGACCGAGGGTAACGTGGTTTTCCTGAAAAAAGTGAAGCCAGGCGCATCCGGCAATTCGTACGGAATTCACGTAGCCCGGCTTGCGGGAATACCCGAGCCGGTATTAAGTCGAGCCCTGGCCCTTTTACAAAGCCATGTCGAGCATACGCCTGAGCATCCGCCGACGAGCCATGCTTCCGGGGAGCCTATCGCTCATTCTTCCGCTCCCCCGGCAATGGCGGCGCAGTCCGGCCTCTTCCCGGAAGAAGAACTGATCCTGGATGAAATCCTCTCTACCGACGCCAACCGCTGCACGCCCCTGGAGGCGTTACAGCTTATCGACCGTTGGAAAAAAAGGCTTTCAGGTGCCTGAATTCGGGCAAAACGACGCGTCTTTGCGAAGATAAAGCCATGATAACCAGTGTCGCCGAAATCGCCGCGAGGGGCTTGACCGCCCTTTTGGCGCCGCAAACGTGCGCGGTATGCGGCGGGGCGGCTGAAGCGGGGATTCCCGTTTGCGACCGCTGTCTTGAAGAACGGTATTATCGGGAAGCCGCAAATCCCCGTCTTCTCCGCTGTTCGGTATGCGGCAGGCCGCTCCTTTCCGCCATAAACCGATGCGTGGGCTGCAGGACCGAGAAGGGCGCCTCCTCGCCATTGGACGGAATCCATGTCCTGTATCCCTACGACAGCGCGAATCAACTTTTGCTGACGGCCTGGAAAATAGCCGGCTTGCGCGGCCTATCTCCCTATTTTGCGCGGTGCTTCGCCCTCGCCCTGGCCCGGCTTGATGCCGGCGAGCGGGCAGTGATACCGGTTCCGCCGCGGCCGGGGAAGATCCGAGAACGGGGTTGGGATCAAATGGAGGAAATCGCGGCAATTCTCCGGAAACGACATCGGGTTAACGTAATGCGGCCCCTAACCAGAAAATCGGCTATACAGCAAAAAAAACTGGGACATGAGGAACGCCTCATGAATTTGAAGGGAGCGATTCGCTGCGAGCGTTTTGAGTCTTATCCTCCCAATGTTTACGTGATCGATGACCTAACGGCGACGGGGTCCACGCTGGAAGCCTGCGCTGAGGCCCTCAAATCGGCCGGCGCTGGAAAAGTTTACGGTTTGGCGCTGTTCTATGATTGATATTCCGGATTGCTTGACATTTTAAGCGGCATATGCTAGTTTCTTTATTGAACATTACTAGATTCTGTATTTTAAGGAGTCGTTCGAGCGGCTCCTTTTTCATATACGGACCCAATCGTTCATGACCAAAAGGTCGGGGGAGTCATTCGGCAGTGGAATTCATTGCTCCGGAAAACATTCCGTATTTTCAAGACTGCGAACCCTTAATTCAGGGGCTTGGCTGTAGTCTCGTGGAGCTTGTAGTTTTCAAGCGTCATACAACCTGGCACATCAAGGTTGTCATAACCGGGCCCGAAGGCGTGGGCATAGCAGAATGCTCCCGGGTACACCGCGCCCTTTTACCGCGGCTAGAAGCCATACTGTCCTCCCAGGATATGTACGTCGAAGTAACTTCGCCCGGATTGGATCGCATACTGAAAAACGCCTCCGAGTTTTCCATTTTTACCGGTAAACAAGTGAAGGTTTGGAACTCCGATATTTCGGACTGGATGGCCGGGACCGTCGTATCTTCGGACCGGGAAGCGGTGACCTTGCGCGCCGACGACAAAGATATGCGGATCCCCTATGGAAAAATATCAAAGGCGAAATTGGCCGGCCCCCGATAATTCGAGTCGGCGTGGTTTCAAGGGATTTACCGACAAGCCGACGTTGAGTCGGCGTAGTTTCAAGGGATTTACCGACAAGCCGACGTTGAGTCGGCGTGGTTTCAAGGGATTTACCGACAAGCCGACGTTGAGTCGGCGTAGTTTCAAGGGATTTACCGACAAGCCGACGTTGAGTCGGCGTAGTTTCAAGGGATTTACCGACAAGCCGACGTTGAGTCGGCGTAGTTTCAAGGGATTTACCAACAAGCCGACGTTGAGTCGGCGTAGTTTCAAGGGATTTACCAACAAGCCGACGTTGAGTCGGCGTAGTTTCAAGGAGTCTTGAATGTCCGCAGAAATGGCAGAAGCGATACGCCAACTAGTTCAGGAAAAAGGCATTGACGAGGATCTCGTGTTCAGGATGATTGAGGATACCCTCAAGGCCGCATATAAGCGAAAATACGGGATGAACGACAACGCGGTCGTTTCCTTTAACGCCGAGCATACCGACGTTTCCATATATTCCAGAAAGACTATCGTGGACGGCGTATATAACCCGGTTGTGGAAATCGAGTTGGAAGAGGCGCTCGAGCTTGATCCTGAATGCGAAGTAGGCGACGAGCTCCTGATCGAGGTAGACCCCCGGGAGTTTGACCGCATTTCCGTCCAGTCAGCGAAACAGACCGCGCATCAATCCATTCGGGACATACAGAAAGATAGCCTGTATTCCGAATACAAGGATAAGGTAGGCGAGATCATTATCGGCTATTACCAGCGCGAGCGAAACGGCAATATCTACGTCGATCTAGGCAAGGTTGAGGGAATCTTCCCCAAGAAATTCCAATCGCCCCGCGAGACGTATCGACAAAACGACCGCATTAAGGCGATGATCTCGGAAGTCCGGAAAACGCAAACCGGCCTCCAAATAGTCCTTTCTCGGACTGATCCCGATTTCGTGAGGCGTATCCTGGAACTTGAGGTTCCCGAGATTTACGACCGGACCGTGGAAATCCATAAGATAGTCAGGGAACCCGGATACCGGACCAAGGTAGCCGTTTCTTCGCACCGCGACGACGTTGACCCCGTTGGCGCCTGCGTGGGCCTTAAGGGCGTACGCATTCAGGCCGTAATACGGGAGTTGGAGGGCGAAAAGATCGATATCCTCAAATTCGATCCCGATCCCCGCGTCTTTATCCGAAACGCGCTGTCCCCTGCCGAGGTTAACGACGTCGTTATACTCGATGAGGTGAAACGGACCGCCCTCGCCGTCGTATCGGACCAGCAGTTTTCGCTCGCAATCGGCAAGCAGGGCCTGAACGTGCGCCTCGCCAACCGCCTTGCGGACTGGAGCATCGACGTAAAAACCGAAGAACAGTTCGCGGAGATGGACCTTACGGCCGAGTCGCGCAAGGCCGTCGAGAACCTCTTTAACGACGAGCCGCCCGTAGAGGAAATCTCCGACGTCGCCGAGTTGCCCGGCGTATCCGAAGAGCTTGTATCCGTGCTCCGTAACAACGGAATCGATAAAATAGAAAGCCTGCTTTCGATGGATAACGCCGCTATCGAAGCACTTGACGGCATGAACGGCGAACTATCGACCGCCCTTGAGGGGATTATCAAGGAAAACCTCGAAGTCGTGGAGGACGCGCCCGATACGGAAGCGGTTCTCGCGGCGGAACAGGGAGCGGTGGAAGAAAATGATTCGGAAGAATATGAATGTCCCGAATGCGGGGCTTCAATTACGATCGATATGACAACGTGTCCCAATTGTGGTATTGGTCTCAGCTTTGAATATGAGGACGAAGAATAGGATACTGTATGGCCGAAGATCTTGAGAATACGCAGAAACCGAAGGTAATTCTGAATAAACAGAAAAAATCCGATCCCTCAATGGCTGACCAGTCCACTGCCGGAGCTTCGCAAGGCGAGAAGAAAAAGGTTGTCGTGGTTAAAAAGAAAACCCCGGCTTCCCATATTCCCGAGCCTCAGGAAACCCCGGTCAAGCGGACCGTTCACGTTATACCGGTGCATGGAAGCGACGCGGATAAACCAGCAGTCCCCCCGGCGGCAGAACCGGCCCCAAAGGCATCGGGCGAGAAAACCGAAGAGATTTCGCGGGAACGCCGCAAGCCTCAATCGATAGAATTAAGCCCCCCGCGGCCCAACGTTAAGGTCGGCAATCTCGCCGACCGCGGGCGGCCCGGTCCCAGGACGGGCGGCAATTATAACGGACCCCCTCGCGGCGGTTACGGTAACCGGGATAATTTCTCGGGTACCCAGGCACGCGAAGGCGCCGGTTCGCGCGGCCCCGGCGGCTACCAGGGCGGACCCTCAGGCCCCGGCGGCTACCAGGGCGGTTCATCCGGACCCGGCGGCTATCAGGGCGGACCCGGACGCGGCCCCGGCGGCTACCAGGGCGGACCCGGGCGCGGACCCGGCGGCTACCAGGGCGGACCCGGGCGCGGACCCGGCGGCTACCAGGGCGGACCCGGACGCGGCCCCGG